>NZ_JAKCLJ010000100.1 GCF_021412565.1 Shewanella sp. AS1
GGGATCGCATTAATGCGCTTGAGAGCTATGCCTCAGGCGCAAAGCTTGTAACTGTACATCATGGAGAAAGCAGAGATGCTTTTGCTTTTTATCGCGAAGGAAGTTGCGCTTCAGTGTGTGTACTCAAAGTGCGCTTTGGGCGTATTTCTGACTCGGACACTTTTTCATTTGAGGAGCTTGGAATTAGCGATGGGGAGCTTCTTGAATCTTTGTTGAGTCAGTATTACGAAAGCAACCGAGAGATCCCGGAAGAAGTGCTCTTGCCTTTTGAATTTGAGAATTTGGA
>NZ_JAKCLJ010000101.1 GCF_021412565.1 Shewanella sp. AS1
CTGGCAATCAAAAATTTCTTTATGAAGTTTGTGTATAAGATCTTCGGCAGCACCAGGATTTTTGTGGTGATCCTTGGCTGGTTCCTGATCCTCACCGGGGTCTGGATGCTGCTGCGGCCGGAACATGCGCGCAAGAAGTTCGCCAGGCAGAGTTTTGGGTATGTCAAATTCTATCTGCTCATGCTGGCGTTTTTTCTGGCGGCAATCCTGGTTTCAATAAGCGCCAAGGTAAGCGGTATACTTTCTCTGGCGGTTTTATGCGCCGGGATCTTTTTTCTGATCAAGG
>NZ_JAKCLJ010000102.1 GCF_021412565.1 Shewanella sp. AS1
CCACGTCTGAGCCGGTGACTTTACCTGAGATGCTCGCATCTTCCTTCACGCTTTGGGCAGCGATGGCGTTCACCACCGGTGCATCGTTGGTGCCGGTGAGGTTAATCACCAAGTCTTGGGTGTCACTGTCACCTGCGGTATCAGTGACCGTCACCGGAATGGTTAGGGTCAGTGGATCGCCTTCGGCCAAAGATTGATAGGCTGCATCACTAGGATCAAAGCTGTAACTGCCATCGGCGTTTAAGGTAAAGCCTGGAACGGCGTTGGCAATCGAATAGGTCGCCG
>NZ_JAKCLJ010000103.1 GCF_021412565.1 Shewanella sp. AS1
GGACACGGGCCCTTATGTCCCGCGCCTCTTCGACGGGGAAGAAAGGCAGCTCCCTCAGGAGTACGGGGATGTCATCAAGGAGGAAGGCGTTGTTGCCGGTATCCTCATTCCCGAATACTCACCTGGAACCGCAGGGGTCATGCCGTTTGAGCGGGCGGATGAAATCAACGCCTTTCATCCTGAACTGATCCCGATCGCCAACCTGAACCCCAGGCACCGGCCAGACGTGATGTCCCACTTTGAGGAACAGCTCAGCCGGGGGGCTCGGGGGCTCAAGATCCACTC
>NZ_JAKCLJ010000104.1 GCF_021412565.1 Shewanella sp. AS1
CGCCATGCGCACGATCCGCGCTTCGCTTTCGGCACGTGGAAGATCGAGGTGCTCGGCGGTTACACGAGTGCGGTGTTCCTGCTGGGCGTGGCGGCGTACATGGGTATCGAGTCGGTGACCCGGCTGCTGCATCCCGCGAACATCCGCTTTGACGAGGCGATCCCGGTGGCGATCCTGGGCCTGGGCGTCAACGTGCTGTCGGCGTGGCTGCTGGCCGGCGGTCACGACCATGGCCCCGGACATGGCCACGGACATGGACAGGCACACGGTCATGACCACCACCAC
>NZ_JAKCLJ010000105.1 GCF_021412565.1 Shewanella sp. AS1
CGTGCCGCAGCTCCCGCACGTTGCCCGGCCACGTGCGCGCCCGCAGGGCGGCGATCACGTGCGGCGTGAACACCTCGGCGCACGCCTGCGCATCGCCGCCGCCCCGGGTCCACAGCATCTCGATCAGCGGCTCGAGGTCGTCGGGCCGCGCGCGCAGGGGCGGGATCTCGAGCACCAGACCCGCCAGGCGGCCATAGAGGTCGGCCCGGAACGTACCCTCCGCCACGCGCGCCTGCAGATCGCGGCACGTCGCCGCCAGGATGCGCGTCTCCACCCGCCGGCTGC
>NZ_JAKCLJ010000106.1 GCF_021412565.1 Shewanella sp. AS1
ATGGGCACCAAGCCCTTGTCCGCGAGTAGCTGTATGAAAGGCTCAACCACCCCTCCTGGGACCCCCGGCCCCGGCTTAGGCCAAAAAGTCTCAAAGTCGGCAGCGCTGATCAGCTTGCTATCGACGAAGAGCTTGTGCATGGGACGGCGTCCGTCCTCAACTTCCAGCAGGGCAGTGCCGTTTTGCGCCGGCTTCGCCGGAGCCCTGACAAACTTGGTCGTATCGCCAGCGCGCCGAATCAAGGTGTCGCTGATACCGTTTTGAGGCAAACCGTTCGCCTTTGT
>NZ_JAKCLJ010000107.1 GCF_021412565.1 Shewanella sp. AS1
GAGGGGATGGCGTTCGTCTGACGACGGCCTGGGAATTGCCGAGGTGATCGTCGGCATGTTTCTGCTCGCGATCATCGCGGTGGCTATTCTTCCTGCGCTGTGGCAAGGGATCCAGTATTCCTCTGAGCAATCGTCGACTGCATCGGCGACGCGTGAGCTCAATTCTCTCGTCGAGCAGATTCGTGAGAACCCCACGTGCGGCCAAATCGCCGCAGCGGCAGCTTCGCAGTCCTTCACCGACGGCGGTGGACGGACGCTGACGAGCAGCGGCACATTCTCAGCCT
>NZ_JAKCLJ010000108.1 GCF_021412565.1 Shewanella sp. AS1
GTGCGATGCGCAATGTGGCTGGTGATGGCGCGGTGCGTCGCCGGCGAACCGACGCAATAAGCGCCCCCATGGAGGTACAGGATGGCGTCGCGTGTACCCGCAAGACCGCGGATCTGCGCGAACTCACCGGGCACGCCGCCACAGGTCGCGACGGTGAAATCGACGCCGCGCGCCGGCAGCGTCAGGCGCGTGAACAGCGCGAGCCGGCGACGCTGCTCGGGGATCGGCCGCCCGGAACGGAACGTCGGCAGCAACGTTGCGCGCAGTGCAGCGCGCAGCATCGC
>NZ_JAKCLJ010000109.1 GCF_021412565.1 Shewanella sp. AS1
TCACGTCGAACCGCCTCTGCGGCGCCGTGTTCGGCGCGCTCTACCAGGCCCTGCCGCCCGAGGACACCATGGCCTCGTGCAACGACTCCACGTCCGCCACTTCGGTGTCCGGCTGGCACCCGCGCCGCAAGGCGACCTATGTGTACCCGGAGAGCATGGGCGGCGGCGCCGGCGCCTTCGCCGACATGGACGGCCAGGACGCGGTCCACGTCCACACGGTGAACTCGACCAACCTGCCGGTCGAGGCGCTCGAGCTCGAGTACCCGCTGCTCCTCGACGAATAC
>NZ_JAKCLJ010000010.1 GCF_021412565.1 Shewanella sp. AS1
TGCGCAGCTTCTAATTTGAACTCTGCACTGAATGTCGGTCTTGTGTTCTTCATTTCTACCACCTTTTTTCCGGAAGTGAGTCTATCACTTCGTCTATTCAGGTGGCCAAATTCACTATGCCACTACAGTTTCGGTATTGGTTTTGGTTTGAGGTTAACGCAGAGAAATGAAAGTTATCTGGCTAATAAGAAGAGGATGTATAACGACTAAGAGAATGTATAACTATTAACTGGATGTAAAACAGAAGATGCTAAACGTGTGCTTTTATAGTAACGCAGGGGTGACACAGGGGCGTATGGTGACACATGGGCGGCACCAGAGATTCATAAAATTTCAAGTTATTGAATTTTATCTGTAAAAAGGTCTAACTGGTCTCCCCACAGGGACTCGAACCCCGATCGGTCGCTTAGGAGGCGACTGCTCTATCCTGTTGAGCTATAGGGAGACGCTGGTGATTATACTGGTTTTCGCTGGGATGAAAAGGCTTCAAGTTTAGTTGCTTATTTAGTATTCAATCTTTGAGTCTGAGATTTTACACTTTGGCCAATGACAGGCTGCTCGCACCTCAAACCTCGCCCCCCGCACCTCGCACCTCGCACCTCGCCCCCCGACCCTCACCTTACATCTTAATCGCCAGATCGTTTATCTGGATGTTCAAGGCTGGGTTGGTATCGGCCAGTTTCGCGCTGGCGGTCTGCTGGCTGACCTGATCTATGGTGATAGTGGCGCGGCTTTGGGTGGCGATAGCACGCATATTATCCAGTCTGTCAGGAATATTTTGCTGTAGCACCAGCTGGAATTTATCCCCGACACTGATGCCGTTGTTGCGGCCTAAGTTGATCATGATGCGATCACTTTGTTTTGCGATTATCTGCCCGAGTAAGGGGCGACACTGAAGTACTTTATCTATGTCACTGCTGGCCTGGGTGAGTAGGGTATCTATGTTCTTGCCATAACTCGAATCCCAGAAACGTTGGCTTTGGCTGGAGACTGTCTCTTGCCGTTCAAATTGCCACTGGGCGGCAGAGGCGTAGTTCTGGCGCCAGATCAGCTCGCCACTGATCCCATGATAGAGAGATAGCCTGAGCTGAAATTGTCGCTGTGGCGTGTCGGTCCACAGACCAAAGAGGTGGCTTTGAACCGGTTCTGTGGTGATGTCCATGATCTCTGGCAATAACAGGTATTGGCTGTTGTTGAGCTCGTTTAACCAAGTTGGCATACGCTGGCCTTGTCTGCTTGCTATTGAGCCGGGCAGATCTAAACGTTCTGTGGCATGTACAAGTGAAAAGCTGGTTTGGCTCTGCTGCCCCAGTATTTTACCCAGTCGCGTCGAGAGTGCCTGAGGCAAGTTTCCCAGATTGCCATAGTTAAGCTGGCTTCTGTCATCTATCATGGCCTGAGGAATAAGCAGCGCGGCTTTTAAGGCGTGAGTCTGGCATTGCTGAGCCTCACTTTGCAGCAGATCGACCCTTAAGGTTACCCTGAGCCGTTGCTGATCTATGGTTTCATTGACCAGTTCGACCCGACCTAGCTGATTATTTTTCACCAAGGAGAGACTGTCTTTGATAAGGCGACCATTTTCCGTTTGTTGCTCGCTGATAAATTGTCCGCCATCGTTAAGGCTGAGGTATTTGAGCGCCTGCTCAATCGCTGCCTCTCTGGCTCGATTGACATTGCCATCCATGATCCTGGCTTCACCCTGGGTTTCCACCCATTGAGCAAATGTACTCATGGAAGTCACGCTGGCGAGTAGAAGCAAGAGGTACAGTCGTTTCATCATAGGGTTTCTCTGGTTTAGCTTTTCGGGTTTAGCATCTCTGATCTTGGATGGTGACAAGAGCGGATGTTGAGTTCGGTGCCAAATTGATGACACTTTATATCAGGTTTTTGCTCTGGTTTATCTCCATTTGGCTGCAGAAAATAGATAAGCAGCAACTCAGACAGGATTAAGCAATAACTGTGCCTGCCTTAGAGGCTCGGTATCGACTAAAGTTTTTGGCCGTTCGGCCGATAGTCTCTGCAAGTAGATACATAAACAGAGAATATGCTAGATGCCGTCATCCACAGCCTATTTTACCCATAGTGCAGCTGTGGGATTGGCCTGTAATTTGCTGTGGCTTTGTATTGGTAGAGTATGAGCATTCATCAATCGTAAATACGACTGTGTTTTGGGAAGAGGCTTATGAGTAAGTGGGTTAGGGGATATCAAAGCGCAGGCAAGGGAGCGGTATTTGCATCCGTGCTACTGCTTGGGGCTTGTGCGCAACCTGTGACGCAGACCAGGTTAGAGAGCGGTAATCAATTACCGGCACAGTCAGCCGTGCTAAATCTGACCAAGCAGCTGGGCAATGAACTGGTCAGACAGAATAATCAATTCAATGCCAAACAGCCGCTATTGGTCGTGACGCCTGTGTGGTTAACTAAGTTGTCAGACAGCAATGCCTTGGGGCGGCAGATCCAGCAAGGCTTGATCGCCGCCATGCATGATCATCAATTTAATCTGCTGGATATTAATGTGGCTGAGCAGGTGAGGGTGACTGAAAACGGTGATTTTCTGCTAAGCCGGGATTGGCGCAAGCTGCCCTCTCAGTTGCCGGTAGAGCATGTACTGGTCTCGACCATGAGTCGCTCTCGGGATGAATTGATCATCAACAGCCGTATCGTCAATGTGACTAATAATCGGGTGGTTTCTGTGGCCTCTGCCAGTGTTAAGACGGCCGATCTCCCCGGTTATCTGCAAGTTTCAGAGTCTGTTGTGGCCGTCGACGGTTTGTTGTATCGCAATGAGCTGCCGGGCCAGGGAACAGTTCAGTTAGTTGGAGAAGTACAATGAGAACAATGAGATGGTTGGTGACCTTGCCCCTGTTAGTCATGCTGTCAGCCTGTGTGAGTCACGATCGGTATGTGCAATGGCAAACCGAGACTCCTGAGTCTTTTCCCACACTCAAAGCGGTAGGCTACGCGCCGCTGGAGTCTCAGCCAGCCAAGCAGCAGTCGCAAAAAGTCTTGATGGCGATGCAGGCTTCGAAAATTGCCGCCTACCGTGAACTGGCCGAACAGGTTTATGGTCAGCAGTTGACGGCATCAAGTCAGGTGCGTGATTGGCTGTTATCTGACGACAGCATTCAGGCGTCGGTTTCCGGGGTGATCCGCGGGGCTAGGGTGGTGAAAAGCTATCCGGCTGGCGATCATTATGTTACTGAGCTGGAGCTGGATTTTGCTCAGGTGTGGGCACTGTATCAACAGCAAAATCCCACTCAGCGGGTCAAACAGGTAATGTATTTCTAATTGCTAGATAGATAGAGATACAAGAAGGCCTCTTTCGCAGAGGCCTTTTTTGGGTGATGTTTTCGGCTGGACCTTTGACGCGTGAGAAACAGTTAAGTTTTAGGCCTTAAGGTTGCTGCCTAGTGTGGAGATGGTCGAGGTGCGCCCTTTATCATCATAGGTCAGACTCGAGGCGTTACGGCTGACCTGCAGAGCCTGGGTAAAGCGGTTCACACTGGCTATGCTGTGCTCGATTAAATCGGCATTGAGTGCATTAAGCTGTTTACACTCGGCCAGGGCATGTTTGATGCTCGCTACCTGCTCGATAAGATCGGCTTCTGTAGTGAGCCGCTGACTCTCTTCATGGCTGGAGAGTTGCTCGTCAGTGGCCTTTATCTCATCAAGAAGCCGTGATTTATCTTTGGCCAGCGACAAGAGTTGATCGGCATTTTGTGCGATCAAGGCAGCCTTCTCAGCAGTAATAACGGCTTTTAAATCAGTTAATAACGTATGTTGATGCGTAATAATGTTATTGATGGCTGTCATGGATGATTAATTGAGATCCTTAAGTTCATGCTCAAACTGAGCAATGTTACTGGCCAGTTTTTCTGGGTCGACTTTATAGCGTCCTTCGGCGATAGCGGCTTTGATTTCGGCCACTTTCTGGGCATCGATTTCGGGGATAGCACTGAGCTTAGTCTGGATATCCTGCACTTTTTGTGCATCCGATGTCAGGGATACAGAATCACTTTTTACAGTATCGGCTGCAGGTGTTGCCTTAGCCGAACCTGAGTTAATCGCGGCAGACTTTCCATTGGAAAGCGAGCTTGCCCTGTTGTTAGTGTTTGTATTTACTTGCTTTATATCTATAGCCATGATTTGTCCAACATTTAAAATAAGATCAACATACTTGTGTATCGGCTTGATCTCGTGAAGCTTTAGTCAATTAAACAGAAAAATCTTATATTTTTCTGTGGTCCATTGGCGGTAACATTTGTGGCGTAGCGCGAGGTGGCTATGCTAACTGACTATGCCAAGTGGCTATGTTATCTACTACATGCGAACCTCAACCTCGCCCGTGCCCATGACATTGGCTTCAATCATCTTAGATGATTTGCTGTTTCTTACTTGAATTCTATCACCGAAATTGCCATCACTTAAGGCTTCGCCTGTGGTTTTTATGGTGAAGCTTGGGGTTCTTGCATAGATGGAAACAATATCACCCTTACAGACGAAGCAGAGGTTAGTGTTGTAGATGGCTTGATTGGGGGCGATTCGGCGTTTAACCCGGGTACCCTCGACCTGGTTAATGGCATCAAATTGCTGGCCGCGCAGGTTGGTCTGTTCCACATACTCAAGTTTTACCGAATCGGTCGAGATAATATCGCCGGGGCTAAGCGGCTGCAGTGCCACGACTACAGGATAGAGAATATCGACCCGCACTGAGATAAATATCTGCCACGGATAGGGTAAATCAGGGCTTTGACAACTGATTTTTAAGGTATTATTTCGGCTTATCTCCCTGTCACTGGCTAGCTCAGCTGTGAGTGGTGAACTGCAGCGGGGGATAGCAAGACGTGAGTCCAGGCTCTGGGGACTGATATTCACCCTGGCATTGTCCGGCAGGGTTAATTTTTCCTGGATTGTGGCTATAGCTAAATCGGAAATGGCCGATACAGAGGGAGCAACTGCTGTTTGCGCCCTAAGGGGAAACCCTATGCTGAGCAATGAGAGTAGGCAGAACCAAAAAATCGTTTTCATAGTGTCAGGGCGAGAAGCCTCGTCTGTGTGATCCTATAAGCGTTTGAGCAAGTGACTGAAAAATGGATGGCATTACTCGTCATATATTTGACAGAATGACCAGTCGCTCTTCATGAAAATGATTTAAAGCAATTAATATGCCTATCCCACTATTTATGGGATGGTGTGGCATTCACCCGACAGTTAAGGCAAGGCAATATGTCGAGTATTCTTGAGTCAGTTAATAAACGTACCCAGTTGGTTGGGCAAAATCGTCTAGAGTTGTTGATGTTTAAGTTAAACGGCCGCCAGCGGTTTGGGATCAACGTCTTTAAGGTGAAAGAGGTGCTGCAATGCCCGCCATTAACCAGCCTGCCTAAACTTAACCCCCATATACGAGGCGTGGCGCATATTCGTGGCCAAACTATATCGGTTATCGATCTGAGCGCCGCGATTGGTGGTCGCCCCATCCAGGATATACGCAATAGTTTCGTTATCATTGCCGAATATAATCGCAGCGTGCAGGGTTTTTTGGTGAGCTCGGTTGAGCGCATCATGAATATGAACTGGGAAGCCATCATGCCGCCGCCAAAGGGCGCGGGGCGTTTCTCTTACCTTACAGCTGTGACCGAAATCGAAGATGAGCTGGTGGAGATTCTGGATGTAGAGAAGATCCTCGATGAGATCTCTCCGATACGCTCCCATATCAGTGCCGATCTCGATGCCAGGTTAACCATAGATCGTGAGCGCCATTTTCATATCATGGTGATCGATGACTCCACTGTGGCGAGAAAGCAGATTATTCGCGCCTTAGAGTCGCTTAATCTGCAGATAGATACGGCGCAAGATGGCAAAGAAGCGCTGCTTAAGCTCAACAATATGGCCATGGAGCTGGACAATGTCGCCGATGAGATCCCGCTTATCATCTCAGATATCGAGATGCCAGAGATGGATGGTTACACCCTGACTGCGGCGATCCGCGATAACCCAAAACTCAAAGATATCAAGGTGGTGCTGCACACATCTTTGAGTGGCGTGTTTAATCAGGCCATGGTGGAAAAGGTGGGAGCCGATGATTTTATTGCCAAATTTAATCCAGATGAACTCGCTGGCGCCGTGAATAAATATTTAAGCATATAGTTTGATGGCTATCATATAAATAGCTCACTCTCATGGCGTTATATCGCTATAATAGCGTTTGCTAATGGGAAATATTATCAGGTACTGATCCTTGTTATTATATTGCGCTAGCTTGTTTTTTGTTTGATATATGGGATATCAAGGTGCTGGATAAAACACTCGCGGAAGTCGAATACAATCAATTTAGATTATTTTTAGAACAGCACAGCGGTATAGTGCTGGGACAAAATAAGCAGTATCTCGTTCGTAGTCGACTGGCCCCTCTGTTGGGGAAGTATAATCTTCCCTCTCTGTCGGCGGTGCTCAAGCAGTCTATGATCCCCAGCGAGCGCCATTTGCGCTCGGAAGTGATCGATGCCATGACGACCAACGAAACCCTCTGGTTTCGTGATACTTATCCCTTCGAACTGCTGACACAGAATATCCTGCCGCAATACTCCCGCCTAGGTCGGCCGCTGAAAATCTGGTCTGCCGCCTGCTCATCGGGTCAGGAACCCTATTCCCTGGCCATGAGTATTTTAGAATATCAGCAGCACAAACCGGGCGGCCTGCCTGGCAGTGCCTCTATTCTCGCGACCGATCTCTCTCCCAGTATGCTTGAGCGGTGTAAACTTGCCGAATATGACACTTTGGCTTTGGGGCGAGGCTTGTCTGATGCGCGCAAACGTCAGTTTTTTGAACCTACCACCAATGGTGCGATGCGGCTTAAAACTAATGTTAAGTCGCTGGTGAACTTCAGGGCCCATAACCTGCTCGACAGTTATACCTTGCTCGGCAAGTTCGACATCATCTTCTGTCGTAATGTGCTTATCTATTTTTCGCCGGAGGCAAAGCTGAAGATTCTGCGGCAATTTGCTGCCGCCCTCAATCCGAAAGGGATCTTGTTTCTCGGTGCCTCCGAGTCGTTGGCGGGCCTGGGCGATGAGTTTGAGATGGTTCGTTGTAATCCGGGTATCTATTATCAGAAGCGCAGCTAGGGTGAATATGGCTGTGCGCCCCATGGCAGGTTAATGGTATTCACTTCAGAATCATAGGTTAAACCTTTACTATTTCAATATCTTGCTTGGTTTTCGACAGGTTTACTTCCATCGGAAATGTCGGTTGATTGCCGGTATTTCATTATGTTTCACCTAACCCCTCTCTTTTAATAAAGTTTTTGGCATAAGAATTGCTTTTCTATTGGGCATGACTCAAGGGAGGCAATTTTATGGCGATTAGTTTTGATAAGGCATTAGGGGTTCACCAGTACACCTTAGGAATACGTGCGGCCCGTGCCGAGGTGATCTCCTCCAATATCGCTAACGCAGATACTCCCCATTACAAGGCAAAAGATCTCGATTTTGACAAGGCGCTACAGGCGGCAACCAGCGCTCAGGGTGGCCTTGCCATGACGAGAAGTAATGAAAAGCACTTCGATTTAAAGGCGCTGAGCCAGGAGCATGTGAGCTACCGCATCCCAAATCAGCCGGATACGGGAGATGGCAATACGGTAGATGTTCAGCAGGAAAAATCGGCATTTATGCAAAACGCCCTCGAATATCAGATGTCACTGGGTTTCTTAGACAGTAAGTTTTCTGGCTTGAAAAAAGCCATCAGAGGAAGTTAATGATGAGCCTCTTTAATATCTTTAATGTGGCGGGTTCGGGCATGTCGGCCCAATCGGTACGCTTAAATACCACAGCCAGTAATATTGCCAATGCCGATTCGGTATCCAGCAGTGTCGATACTACCTACCGTGCCCGTCACCCTGTGTTTGAGGCCGAGATGGCCAAGGCCAGTCAGCAACAGCAGGGCAGTGCTAGCGTCAAAGTGGCTGGGATAGTGGAAAGCGATAAGCCGCTGCTAAAAGAGTATTCTCCGGATCACCCTCTGGCCGATACCGATGGCTTTATCTATAAGCCCAATGTCAATGTGATGGAGGAGATGGCCAATATGATCTCGGCATCACGTTCCTATCAGATGAATGTGCAGGTGGCCGATGCGGCTAAGTCTATGTTGCAACAGACGCTGCGTATCGGCAGTAATTCTTAGGAGATAAGTCATGAGCGTCATTTCAACCTCAAACGGCTATCTCGATAGCCTGCGCGCGACTCAGACCTCTAAGGTGCCTGAAGCCAAGAGCAATGAGCTGACCCAGGAGGATTTCTTCTCCCTGTTGAGTCAGCAGTTGTCGATGCAAGATCCATTCAAGCCGGTGGATAACGATCAGATGATCGCCCAGATGGCGTCCTTCTCTACCGTCGATGGTATCGGCAAGCTCAATGACCAGATTGTCAATCTTAATGCGGTCATGACCTCGAGTCAGGCACTGCAAGCTTCTGGTCTGGTTGGCCAGAAAGTCTTGATCCCATCGGGCGTGGGGCATATCTCGGATGAGTCGCCAAGTATTAAGGCTGTGGTCAGTACTCCTGAGCCTATCGATAAAATCACGGTTCGGGTGGAAGATGAGAACGGCCAGTTGATTAAGACTTTCACCGTCGATGGCAGTGCCGGCGGCAATATCGATGTGGAATGGGATGGCCTAGACAGCGATGGTGAGCCGGTCAAGAGTGGTAATTATACCATCAGTGCCAGTGGGCGTGTGAGTGGTGAAAGTCAGGATTTAACCGTCTCCAGCTATGCCCATGTAACCAGTGTTTCTCTGGGAGCTGGCGGCTCTGGCGCAATTTTAAACCTTAGAGGCATAGGTGGCATCTTACTTACCGATGTGCTGGCCGTATCAGAAAGCTAATAGAAGGTAAGTCAGGACACTAGGTCCGAAGTCCAATACCGGTTTTTATTTTTTAAGAGGTGATTTATGTCATTTAATATTGCACTGAGTGGTATCGCTGCAGCACAAAAAGATCTCAACACGACGGCGAACAACATTGCCAACGTGAACACCACAGGCTTTAAAGAGTCACGGGCCGAATTTGCCGATGTTTACGCCAACTCGATTTTCACCAGTGGCAAAACTGCAGTGGGTGGCGGTGTCAATACCGCGCAGGTCGCGCAGCAATTTCATCAGGGCAGTTTAGCCTCGACCAACAATGCCTTGGATATGGCGATCCGAGGCAGCGGTTTCTTCGTAACCTCCTCGGGGGTGGATTCTAAAGATCTCTCTTACACCCGTGCCGGTGAGTTTAAAGTCAATGCTGGCAACTATCTGGTCAACTCGGCGGGTGACTATTTGATGACTTTCCCTGTAGACACAGCAGGGACTTCGACCTCAGTGAGTCTGACCACTACCCAGCCGGTGAAGATCCCAGACACGGCCGGTAGTCCACAGAAGACCAATAATGTGGGTATTCAGCTGAATCTGGACGCGGGTGGTGGCACTTTAGATCCTGCCGCCTTCGATCCAAACGATCCAAGCACTTTTAACAACTCGACCTCAGTAACCATCTATGACTCCCTAGGTGAGCCCCACGTGTTGACCACCTATTTTGTGCGTCCCAACGATGGTGCCTATACAGGTTCGAGTAACTGGGTGGCTTTCTATGCGGTAGATGGTAATCCTGTCGATTTGGGCGGCACCGCCGGTACTTATGGTACTGATACCACGGGTGATGGTAACGCTGACTCGACAGGCACAGCTGTGACATCAGGCGGCTGGAAAGGTTCGGTACTGACCTTTAACGATACCGGTGCCTATGTCAGCAGCGATCCTGGTGTGATCACCACAGAGCAGCTGGGTGTGGGCGGTGCCAACGTACTGGGCGCCGGTACAGACGGTACTCAGGCTATTACTATCGCCTTTAATAATCCGACTCAGTATGCATCGGCCTTTGAGGTGACTCAATTAAGCCAGGACGGTACCACTGTTGGGCGTCTGACCAATGTTGAGATCGGTGAAGATGGCTTGATCAACGCCAGTTACAGTAATGGTACGACTGTGCCACTTGCCCGTGTGGCCTTAGCGCGTTTCTCTAACGAGCAAGGGCTGACTCAGGTGGGGAACACTTCTTGGAAAGCCAGTATCGCCTCGGGCGTGGCGCTGGCCGGTGAAGCCAATAGCGGCACCTTTGGTAGCATCAGTTCCTCTGCGCTGGAGCAGTCTAACGTGGATCTGACCACTGAGCTGGTGGATCTGATCTCGGCGCAGCGTAACTTCCAGGCCAACTCACGCACCCTTGAGATCAACAATACCTTGCAACAAACGGTACTGCAGATCCGCTAACTCAGTCTTGACTCAATCTTGATTAAGCGAGACTCAGTTTGACCAAGTGTGTTGCCGCCCTGGCAACACACTTCCGCTTCCCTTTCCGCTGTCGTTTTTTTCATCATTAAATCCCGCTATCTATTTGATTTTTGTTTGTTCATTTTGTCTTTGTTTTGGCATGGCTTTTGCTTTTTAGTTGTCATTCGCGTTTTAAGCTAAAACATTGACGGAGCAGCAAGTGGACAAATTACTTTATGTCGCCATGAGTGGGGCCAAGCAGAATATGAATTCGCTTGCCGTGCGGGCGAACAACCTTGCCAATGCCAATACCGACGGTTTTAAGTCAGATTTAGAACATGCGCGCTCGATGCAGGCCTTCGGTGAGGGCTTGCCGACCCGGGTATTTTCCATGACAGAGAGCCCATCGGCTAACTTTGCCAGTGGACCGCTGCAGACCACAGGACGGGATCTGGATATTGCCATCAAGGGGGATGGCTGGATTGCCGTACAGGCCGCCGATGGCAGCGAGGCTTATACCCGATCTGGTAGCCTGCGTTATGACGAAACTGGCTTACTGCTTAACGACAGAAATAACCCCATCATGGGCGATGCTGGTCCCATAGTACTACCGCTACCCATTGAAAAAATTGAAATAGCCCAGGATGGCATCATCTCGGTGCGCCCCCTCGGCGCGACAGCTGAAGTGTTTGAAGAGGTAGGGCGTATCAAACTGGTTAACCCTGGTAACCAGAATCTGATGCGCGGCGAAGATGGTCTGTTTCGCCAGATGTCAGGCGTGGCCGCCCCTGCCGATGCCAACGTTTTTGTTGAGCGCGGCGCGATTGAGGGCAGCAATGTCAACGCCGTGAGTGAAATGGTTGCCTTGATCGACCTGCAGCGTCAGTTTGAGATGCAAGTCAAAATGATGAAAACCGCCGAAGAGATGGATCAGTCCTCTTCGTCATTAATGCGCATTAGTTAGGAGAGAGTATATGCATCCCGCGTTATGGATTAGTAAAACAGGTCTTGATGCCCAGCAGACAGATATCTCTGTCATCTCTAACAATGTGGCCAACGCCAGTACGGTCGGTTACAAGAAGAGCCGGGCGGTATTTGAAGATCTTCTGTATCAGACCGTCAATCAGGCTGGTGGTGTTAGCGCGCAGAATACTAAGCTGCCCAATGGCTTAAATGTCGGTGCCGGTACCAAGGTGGTGGCAACCCAGAAGCTGTTTACCCAAGGCAACATGGTGACGACAGATAACTCGCTGGATCTGATGATTGAAGGCCCAGGCTTTTTCGAGGTGCAGATGCCCGATGGCACCAGCGCCTATACCCGTAACGGTCAGTTCTCCTTAGATGACACAGGTCAGCTGGTGACTTCAGGCTCAGGCTATGTGGTGCAGCCTTCTATCACCATTCCGGAAAATGCCACCAGTATTACGGTTTCTGCCGAGGGTGAAGTGTCGGTCAAGACCAACGATGCCGCCGAGAACCAGATTGTCGGTCAGCTGACCATGACAGATTTCATCAATCCAAGCGGCTTAGACCCAATCGGTCAGAATCTCTATACCGAAACCGGCGCCAGCGGCACGCCTATTCAGGGCACGGCCTCGCTCGATGGCATGGGAGCGGTACGTCAAGGCGCTCTGGAGACCTCCAACGTTAACGTTACCGAAGAGCTGGTAAACCTTATCGAGAGTCAGCGTATTTACGAGATGAACTCCAAGGTGATCTCTGCTGTGGATCAGATGTTGTCCTACGTGAATCAGAATCTCTAGAGGCTGGCTATGATTAAATCCCGCTTATTGGTCGTGAGTCTGTTAGGGGCAAACCTGTTCTTAATTGGTTGCAGCAGCCCGGCACATCAGAAGCCGATCGCCGATGACCCTTTCTATGCACCCGTCTACCCAGAAGCGCCGCCGACCAAGGTGGAACCCACAGGATCTATGTATCTGGACAGTCAGGCGGCCAGCCTCTATTCCGATATCAAGGCATTGAAAGTGGGCGATATCATTACCGTCATTCTGCAGGAGTCGACCCAGGCGAAGAAGAGTGCCGGCAATGAGATCAAGAAGGGCTCAGACGTGTCACTCGACCCCATCTATGCCGGTGGCGGCAATGTGACCATTAAGGGCAGCCCTATCGATCTGCGCTATGGCGACAGCATGAATACCAAGCGTGAGTCAGATGCGGATCAGAGCAACAGCTTATCGGGCAGCATCTCGGCTAACGTGATGCAGGTATTGCCCAACGGTAATCTGGTGATCCGCGGCGAGAAGTGGATCACCATCAATAACGGCGATGAGTTTGTGCGGGTCACTGGCATAGTGCGCTCTCAGGATATCGGACCGGATAACACAATCGCCTCTCAGCGAGTGGCCAACGCCCGTATTCAGTACAGCGGCACTGGCACCTTTGCCGATGCGCAAAAAGTGGGCTGGCTGGGACAGTTTTTCCTGAGCGATTGGTGGCCTTTCTAGGAGTAGTAGCATGCAATTTAGACTCTTTCTAACCTTTTTCTGTCTGCTTTTTTCAGGCCTCAGCCATGCCGATCGCATCAAGGATATCGCCAACGTGCAAGGGGTGCGTGATAACCAGCTTATCGGTTATGGTTTGGTCGTCGGTTTGCCCGGCACAGGTGAGAAGACCCGCTACACAGAGCAGACCTTTAAAACCATGCTGAAAAATTTTGGCATCAATATGCCGGATAATTTCAGGCCCAAAATCAAGAATGTCGCCGTGGTGGCGGTCAGTGCCAGTATGCCGGCCTTTATCAAACCCGGCCAAAGCCTGGATGTGACAGTTTCAAGCCTGGGTGAGGCCAAGAGCCTGCGCGGCGGTACTTTGCTGCAAACTTTCCTTAAAGGGGTAGACGGCAATGTGTATGCCATCGCCCAGGGCAGCATGGTGGTTAGCGGTTTCAGCGCCGAGGGACTCGATGGCTCCAAGGTGATCCAAAATACCCCGACCGTGGGGCGTATTCCTAATGGCGCCATAGTCGAGCGCACAGTGGCAACGCCCTTTTCTACGGGCGATCACCTTACATTTAACCTAAGACGCGCCGATTTCTCGACGGCTAAACGTCTGGCCGATGCCATTAATGAGCTGCTTGGCCCCGATATGGCAAGAGCGCTGGATGCGGCGTCGGTTCAGGTGAGTGCGCCCCGTGATGTGTCTCAGCGGGTCTCGTTTCTTGCAACCTTAGAAAACATAGAGGTTGAGCCTGCCGATGAGGCCGCCAAGGTGATAGTCAATTCACGCACCGGCACTATTGTTGTGGGTAAAGATGTGCGCCTGCTGCCTGCGGCCGTGACCCATGGCGGTTTGACTGTGACTATCGCCGAGGCGACTCAGGTGTCTCAGCCCAATCCGCTGTCTCAGGGAGATACTGTGGTGACCAGCAACAGCACTATCGATGTGTCTGAGCGGGATAACCGCATGTTCTTGTTTGACCCTGGCACCTCGTTAGATGAGTTGGTGCGAGCGGTGAATATGGTGGGCGCGGCGCCATCGGATGTATTGGCTATCCTCGAAGCACTAAAAGTGGCAGGTGCTTTGCATGGTGAGCTTATCATCATCTAAATTTTGTCGGATTGAATATGGAAAAGCTGTCAAATTCATCGCATTTTCTTGACCTTGGGGGACTCGATTCCCTCAGGGCCAAGGCACAAAAAGATGATAAGGCAGCCTTGAAAGAGGTCGCCCAGCAGTTTGAGGGGATCTTCGTGCAGATGCTGATGAAAAGCATGCGCGATGCCAATGCGATATTTGAATCCGACAGTCCTATGAACAGCCAGTACACCAAGTTTTATGAGCAGATGTATGACCAACAGCTGTCGGTCAACCTCTCGGATAAAGGGGTGCTTGGGCTGGCGGATCTGATGGTGCAGCAGCTTGACCCGCAAAACAGCGCTATGACGCCCGCCTCGGTACTGCGTGGTGAGAGCAATCAAGTTGCCCTCGGGCATACAGATTTTGCTCGCTTGCGAACTCAGGCGGCGCAGACGGTTCAAGCCTCTTCGGCAGAAACAGGTCAGACGAACGTGACACCATCTAAGGGCGGCGTTGCCCTTGTGGACTCACTGCTCAGCGGCAAACTCTTGCCATCATCGGCGCCTATGAATGGCTTTAACAGTCAGGATGAGTTTGTGACGGCGCTCTATCCCTATGCCCAGCAGGCGGCTAAGACGCTTGGCACCACACCCGAGGTGCTTATTGCTCAGTCGGCCTTAGAGACGGGCTGGGGACAGAAGATAGTGCGTCAGGCCAATGGTGAACCGAGCAATAACCTGTTCAATATCAAGGCCGACAGTCGCTGGCAGGGCGATAAAGCCGGTGTGAGCACTCTGGAGTTTGAACAAGGAGTCGCCGTCAGACAGCGCGCCGATTTCCGCGTCTATGGCGATATTAAACAGAGCTTCGATGACTTCGTTGCTTTTATCTCCCAGGGCGACCGGTATCAGGATGCAATCGATAAGGCGGCCGACCCTGGTGCATTTATTCAGGGGCTGCAGGATGCTGGCTACGCAACCGACCCCAATTATGCCGACAAGGTGCTGCGCGTGATGCAATCAGTGACTCAATCTTTCGGCTCAGTCATCTCTAAGGTGGCCCAATGAACATTAACAGCGCAGCTGATCAATTAAGAGGTAACAGCTAATGTCGATGGACATTCTCAATATTGCCCGTAGCGGTGTGTTGGCATCCCAGTCTCAGTTATCTGTGACCAGTAATAATATCGCCAATGCTAATACCCAGGGCTACCATCGTCAGGTCGCCGAGCAATCGACCTTAGGCGCGAATCGTCTCGGCAGCAATTTCTATGGCTCTGGTACCTATATTTCCGATGTGAAGCGCATCTATAACGAATATGCCGCCCGCGAACTGCGCATCGGCCAAACCACTTTCAGCGAGGCGCAGACGGCGCAGACTAAACTCAGCGAGCTGGATCAGCTGTTTTCCCAGATAGGTAAGGCGGTGCCCAGTAGCCTGACCGAACTCTTCTCCGGCCTGAACAGCCTGGCGGATATGAGCAAAGATATTGGCGTGCGCAGCGGCGTGCTGGGCAATGCCTCGCAACTGGCGGCGGCGCTCAATAAGATGCAGTCCCAGCTCGATGGTCAGATGAAGCAGACTAACGATCAGATCTCGGCGGTGACCGACAGAATTAATGATATCAGCAAGGAGCTGGGCAATATCAACCGCGAGCTGATGAAGTCCTCGGGCAATGATCATACTCTGCTCGATAAGCAGGAAGCCCTTATTCAGGAGCTGAGCGAATATGCTCAGGTCAATGTGATCCCCTTAGATTCGGGCGCCAAGAGCATCATGCTGGGCGGCTCTGTGATGTTGGTGTCTGGTGAGCTCTCCATGCAGATGGGCTCGATCAAGGGCGATCCCTATCCGGCCGAGCTGGACATTACCGCGACTTCGGGCAATCAGAGCCTGAAGATCGATGCCAGCAAACTGGGCGGCACCCTGGGGGCGCTGTTTGCGTTTCGCGATGAGACCCTAGTACCGGCGCAGCTGGATCTGGGTCAGCTAGCCTTGGGCGTAGCCGACAGTTTTAATCAGGCCCAGTCTCAGGGGTTCGATCTGCACGGCAATGTGGGCAGCGATCTGTTTTTAGATATCAACGATGCCGCCATGTCGGCGGGCCGGGTTGCCGCCTTTGGCAATAACACAGGCAATGCAGCGCTGCGGGTTAATATCGACGATGTCGGTGCACTCACAGGCGGCAGCTATGAGCTGAGCTTCACCGCGCCCTCGACCTATGAGTTAAAAGATAAAGAGACGGGCGCTGTGACGCCGCTGACACTGAGCGGTACTCAGCTTACCGGCGGCAATGGTTTTAGTATCAATATCGATGCCGGCGCTATGGCATCGGGCGATAAGTTTGAGATCCGTCCCACATCCGGTGCGGCGGCGGGTATCAAGGTAGTGATGACAGATCCCAAGGGGCTGGCGGCCGCCGGGGTGAAAATCACCTCGGACAGTGCCAACTCGGGCAATACCTCTGTCGCCCTTAAGGGGATGGATGCCAGCAATGCCGCGTTTCCCGGCGTGGGCTCGCAAATTACCTTTCAGCTCGATACCAGCACTAACACCTATGAGGCGTTCGACAGCGCGGGTAACTCTTTAGGCACAGGCAGTTATACGCCGCCGAGCGTAGATGCTTTTGGCATCCGCTTCGATGTGGAAAGCTTGGCAGCGGCAACAGGGGATAGCTTTACCTTCGATCTCACCTATGCCGAAGGGGATAACAGCAATGCCATCGCCATGGCAGGTTTAAATGAAGCCAAGATCATGCAGGGTGGCAGCTCGACCCTGAATGACGTGTTTGAAAACACTAAGCTTGAGGTCGGCAGCAAGGCCAAGAGCGCCGAGGTGATCTTAAGTTCCGCCTCAGCGGTTTATGCCCAGGCCTATAACAGGGTGCAGAGCGAATCGGGGGTTAACCTCGATGAGGAAGCCGCCAATCTGATGCGATTTCAGCAGGCCTATCAGGCCTCGGCTCGTATCATGACCACGGCCAGTGAGCTGTTTGACACTTTACTTAGTTCGGCGCGATAGGAGTAGTTAAGGATGCGCATCTCGACGGCACAGATGTACCAGAAAAACATTACTAGCGTACTGGATAGACAGAGTGCGACCAGCAAGATCATGGAGCAGATCGCCAGCGGCAAGAAGGTGAATACCGCAGGGGACGATCCTATCGCCGCTATTGGCATAGATAACCTGAATAAGAAAAATGCGTTGGTAGATCAATATATTAAAAATATCGATTATGCCAATTATCGTCTCTCTCTGGCCGAGAGTAAGCTGGGCGGCGCCCAGGAACTGGTGAGCACAATGAAAGAGCAGGTGCTGTCGGCAATGAATGGCGCCCTGGACGGCACAGACAGGCAGGCGATTGCCACAGATATCAAGGCCAACTTAGAAGCCCTTTTGGGGATCGCCAATGCTACCGATGAATCGGGCAACTATATTTTTGCCGGTAACAAGACCTCGAGCCCGCCTTTCGCCTTCGATGCCTCAGGCCAGATAGTCTACAGCGGCGATAACGGCATTAGGCAAGCAATTGTTGCCTCTGGCATCACGATCGGCACTAACTTGCCGGGGGACAATGCCTTTATGAAGGCGCCGAATCCTTTAGGTGACTTTGGCGTCAATTATCTGCCGGGACAGCAGGGTGATCTCTACATTAACAGCGCAAAAATTGCCGATCCTGCTAGCCATGTGGCTATAGCGCCAGAGCAATATACTTTTAGTTTCAGCGATAACGGCGCCGGAGGGCTGGATCTGCAAGTGACAGATTCTGCTGGCAATAACCAGGTTTTTCCTAATTTCGATCCCAGTCAGCCGGTGAGCTTTAACGGCATAGAAGTTAGTCTCGACGGAGCACCGGCGGCGGGGGATAGCTTTACCCTGACGCCGCAAACCGAGGTGAACGTATTCGACACTATGGAGCAGATAGTCACCATCTTAAATGATCCTTCTAAGATGGGCACGCCTCAGGGAGATTCAGAATTGGCACAGTTGTTGAATCAAATCGATAACTGCGCGGAAGAGATCGACATTAATCGCGGCATCGCGGGTAACGAACTCAAGAAGATAGAGGATTATCAGAGTGCGCACACGGAAGAGAAGCTGATCAATACTTCGGCGCTGTCTATGTTGGAAGATCTGGATCTGGCAGAGGCCATTACAGAACTGCAGAAACAGCAGCTGGCATTGAGTGCGGTATCCAATGTGTTCACTAAAGTCGGCTCAACCAGTTTGTTTGATTATCTGTAACCTCACGCAAAAGTCGGTTACAGGGAATCACCCGCGGCCGAGAGGCCGAAACATATTTTATAAACAGTTTTATTAATAAATAAACAATTAATTTAGGCCGGACCCTCAGTCTTGGCGATGCTCTTACTTAAAGGGGAAAGTAAAATGGCAATTACGGTAAATACTAACGTCACATCGATGAAGGCACAAAATAACTTAAATGGTGCCGGTAACAGTCTTAAGACTTCGATGGAGCGTCTCTCTTCGGGGCTGCGTATTAACAGTGCCAAAGATGATGCAGCAGGTCTGCAGATCTCTAATCGTCTAACCAGTCAGATCAATGGCTTAGGGGTTGCTGTACGTAACGCCAACGACGGTATCTCAATCGCCCAGACCGCCGAAGGTGCGATGCAAGAATCGACCAACATTCTGCAGCGTATGCGCGACT
The DNA here is from genome assembly GCF_021412565.1 of Shewanella sp. AS1. Taxonomy (GTDB): domain Bacteria; phylum Pseudomonadota; class Gammaproteobacteria; order Enterobacterales; family Shewanellaceae; genus Shewanella. Next base: position 18,516 of record NZ_JAKCLJ010000010.1, read on the forward strand.
TGTCTTTGCAATCGGCTAACGGCTCAAACTCGGCTGAAGATCGCGCCGCGCTGCAAAAAGAGCTCTCAGCCTTGCAAACAGAGCTGACCCGTATCGCAGAAACCACCTCGTTCGGCGGTCAGAAACTGCTTGATGGTAGCTATGGAACTCAGTCATTCCAAATAGGTTCCAATGCCAATGAAACTATCTCAATGACATTGGGTGATGTTTCTGCGACTGCTATTGGCACTTTCGGTGGTAAATCGGTAGATGGTCAGTTAAGTGCAGTGAATATTACAGCTTTACAGACAAATGATAATGACTCTGATGGCGTATCAGGTACCTTAAGCTTCTCTTATACTCCATCAGGCGGTAGCGCTACTACTATCGATGTTGATGTAGAGATCGCTGATGATGCCGATAGTCTAGCTGCAAAATTAAATAGCGCACTTAGTGATACTGGAGTGTTAGTCACTGTTGATGATTCTGGCAATATCAATTTTGGGGGCGTAGGAAATAATGGAGATACGCTTACCCTAACGGCAACAGATGATCAGGCGACTCCAGCACCAGTTACCCTTTCCTCTCCTTTTGCTTTAGGCGGTGATGATACTGGTAGTTATACTGCACAAGATATCAATATTTCTTCTGCAGCAGGTGCTCAATATGCTATCGGTGCAATAGATGATGCTATTGCTATGATTGACAGCAATCGTGCAGACCTTGGTGCGGTGCAAAACCGCATGAGTTTCACCATCAACAACCTGAACAACATTCAGTCGAACGTGACCGATGCTCGCAGCCGTATCCAGGATGTGGATTTCGCTAAGGAAACGGCCGAGCTGACTAAGCAGCAGATCCTGTCGCAAACTTCTTCAGCAATGCTCGCGCAGGCGAACCAGATCCCGCAGACAGCCCTGTCGCTATTAGGCTAATGGTTTTAGCGATTTCTCAACCTTAGGGAAGTAAGCTAATCAAATAAGATGCCAGTCTTTTTGACTGGCATTTTTTAATGAAGTATTAGCCTAATATACTTGTCTTATATAGTTTTTTTATATTCCTTGATTCGCGCAATATTGAGATTCACCTATAATTATACCTGCTGTGATACACAGCTGTTGAAGTGCCAGCTTGATAGTACGGGATGGGGATGTCCTGCGATATTTTTGATAAGATTGATTTAGATCTGTTTCTGATATCTGTCAGCTTCCTGCTTAAAAGTCACTGACACTCTGAGTGTTTCATCTTAAAGGTAGGTAATGATTATGAATAAATTTTCAAAAATTGCGCTAGCAGCGGTTGTTTTCGGTGTGCTGGCAGGTTGTGGTTCTGATGATGTGGAAGATTTTTTTGTAGATAATGCGGGTATCGATGTCAATGACGATGGCGAAGCAACTACTGCTGCCGAAATGGTGGTTAAGAGTTTAGAGCTAATTGCACAGGCGGCACTCGTCTGTGGTGATAACCCGGGTTGTGGTACAGGTGAATATGATCATGTTGTGTCTGGCCTTTCAGGTGAGCTGAAAGTGGTAGCTACGCCTAACACATCTACAGGTACAGTTAATTATGTAGTTACCAGTACCGATACCTTTGTTGATATCGACAGTGGTGGCATGAAGTTTCAGGTGGATCTTAAAACCCAGAGTTCGATGTCTTTGGAACAACAAGTTTTAAGCTCGGGCACGAGCACCGTGTGGCAGGTGTCCATGGGCCCAAGCAACTTTATTGCCGATCAGCCAGATGATGCCCTCTTCTACGGTCAAACCAAGGATAATTTTCACTTTGATAATGGCACTGGTATGCTAGTCGATAATATGGGATCAGGTATCTTAACCGGTAAAGACGATAAAACCCGTGAGTTCACTTACACCACAGGCGGTAATGTTAATCTAAAATAGTCTGTCATTGTGGGTTAGATGTAAGAAGCTGCCCCATAATCATCATAGACTTATACATAAAGCGATATAAATGCCTTCTTATCTAAATTGATGGGAAGGCATTTTTGTTTTGCGCCTTGTTTTGCACCTCGCACCTCGCACCTCGCTCCCGGCTCCTCGGCGCTTATGTTGAGTTTACATTTGCCCTTGCTGCTGGTGGTTAATCTGTTGTTTTTATTTGATTAAATTTTGTTTGTTCGCGTGAGAGTCAATTTTTTGCCCATTTTTTATAATTTTTTCTAAAGTTCCATTTTGCCTTGCCGTTACAGTGTTTGTAGAAAATAAATTCCGCCTGACTGAATGGACAGGCACTATTAAAGTTAGGTTGAGGGCAATAAATTATGGCTATTTCAGTAAACACTAACGTCACATCGATGAAGGCACAAAACAACTTAAATGGTGCCGGTAACAGTCTGAAGACTTCGATGGAGCGTCTCTCTTCTGGTCTGCGTATTAACAGCGCGAAAGACGATGCAGCGGGTCTGCAGATCTCTAACCGTCTAACCAGTCAAATTAATGGTTTAGGTATTGCGGCACGTAACGCTAACGACGGTATCTCGATTGCACAAACTGCCGAAGGTGCTATGCAAGAATCCACTAACATTCTGCAGCGTATGCGTGATCTGTCTTTGCAATCGGCTAACGGTTCTAACTCTGCAGATGACCGTGCTGCAATGCAAAAAGAGATTAGCTCACTACAAAGCGAACTGACTCGTATTGCTGAAACGACCTCTTTCGGTGGTCAGAAACTGCTTGATGGTTCTTATGGTACCCAGTCGTTCCAAGTGGGCTCAAATGCCAATGAAACTATTTCTCTGACTTTATCTGACGTGAGTGCTGATCAATTGGGTGCATCGGCTCAATCAGTGGCTGGGGGGATCGCTGCTGCGGAGATTACTAGCATTACTACTGGTGGCACCGGAAGTGGTGCTGTTAGTTTCAGTTTTACCCCTGCGGGTGGCAGTGCAGAAACATTAGCCGTTGATATTACAGGAGTGACCACTGCTGATGAAATGGCGGCAGCCATCAATACTGCATTAGCAGGCGCTTCTGTTAGTACAGGGATTACTGCAACCTCAGATGGTACAGGTATCACTTTCGGGGGAGCGGCAACTAATGGTGCTAGCCTATCTATGACTTTGACTGACGATGGTGGTGCTGGTATGACTGCAGCAGCAGCTCTAACTTTAGGCGGTGATGATACTGGTCTAGCGACTATCGAGGCAATCGATATCTCAACAGCGTCAGGCGCACAAAGTGCATTGGCTGCTATTGATGGCGCAATTGGTATGATTGACAGCAATCGTGCAGACTTAGGCGCGGTGCAGAACCGTATGAACTTCACCATCAACAACCTGAACAACATTCAGTCTAACGTGACTGACGCCCGTAGCCGTATTCAGGATGTGGACTTTGCTAAGGAAACTGCCGAGCTGACTAAGCAGCAGATCCTGTCGCAAACCTCATCGGCTATGTTGGCACAAGCTAACCAAATCCCACAAACTGCGCTGTCTCTTCTATAACAGGACATTTCAGCAAAAGTGAGTGGTATTGATAGGGAGAGTCGGCAACGATTCTCCCTTTGTTGTTTTAATCGTTTGTCTGTTTATTAGGCAGTTAATTAATCAGGCTAAAGAAATCAGCTACACAAGCTGATTATTCCTTGAGTCTGGTATGTATATTGCTTTTATTTTTGGTTGAATTTGCAGAGGTGTGTCATGGATGTGAATATCGCAAATAGCGCGGCTTCGATGTCGAGTAGGGATGGAGTATCGACGTTAACCGAGAAAAATATTGCCAACATTCCACAGGAGAATAATGGGCAGATAGGCAATAAAATTGAGTCTGAGTCATCGCTGACTGAGGCGCAAAAGCGCCAACAAACTGCAACGTTTGATGTGAAAGCGCTGCAGGAGGCGATGGACAACATTGCCGATAATATGAACCTTATCCAGAAGGGATTAGCTTTCAATGTGGATGAGGATTCGGGCGAGCAAGTGGTGAAAGTGATTGATGTCACCACAGGGGAGTTGATCCGGCAGATCCCCAATGAAGAAGCGCTGGAAATTGCTAAAAAATTAAATGAAGTCACAGGCTTGTTGCTAAAAACTGAGGTTTAACCTTTTGGTTGTTTGGCGCTGAAAATGAGAGAGTTGAGGTTGTTATGGGCACAATTACATCTGTAGGTATTTCATCGGGTATCGATATTGGCGGTATTGTTACCGCTATGGTGAATGCCGAAAGCGCAGGAAAAATAGCGCGCTTTGATGTGAATGAAGGCAAGATCAATGCAAAAATTTCCGGCATAGGGGCATTAAAAAGTGCCATGTCTGAGTTTTATGACAAGCTGAAAACCCTGACAGAAGCCGAGACCTTCGGTAGCCAGAAAGTGACCACTTCAACTAAAGACTATCTGAGTGCCACTGTAGATAAAACTGCGGTTAGCGGTAGCTATCAGGTTAAAGTTGAGCAGCTTGCTCAGAGTCAGAAAGTTGGCTCTGCAGTCGTGGCCGATAGCAGATCGCCCATTGGCGAGGGCACGCTCTCTATCGCCGTGGGCTCGGGCAGCGCTTTTGATATTCAGGTATCGGATACCGACTCTCTCAGCGACATCATGGAGAAAATCAACGATGCCGAGGATAACAGCGATGTGACTGCGACCATAGTCAATGGTGCGGCTGGGCCACAACTGGTGTTGGGCTCTAAAAAAACCGGTGAAGATAATCTTATCTCGGTAACGGCGACAGATAGCGGCGCGGGTACAGGTTTGTCCGATACCTTTACCATGACTGAACTGACGGCGGCGAAAAATGCCATCGCCTATATTGACGGTGTGAAAGTGGAGTCTCAGTCTAATGAGATAGAGGAGGCGATAACCGGCGTCTCTTTAAGTCTTAAAGATGCCGATATCAATAAAACCACTACCATCACTGTGAGTCAGGACAGCGACAAAACCAAGACCGCGATTGAGGGTTTTGTTGAGTCCTACAATAGCCTCATGGGCACAATCAAAGATCTCACCGGCTATAACGCCGATACCAAGGCGGCGGGTATTTTGCAAGGTGATAGTTTACCCCGCAGTATCCAGAGTCAGCTACGCGGCATGCTATCGGGCAGTTTCGATACTTCCGAGGGCAGCCAGATGTTGGCGACCTTTGGTGTAACAACCACAAGGGAAGGCTTGCTTGAGATAGATTCCACCAAACTGACTGAATCAATTGAGAATAATCAGGCGGCATTGACTGAGATGTTTTCAAATGAAGACACAGGCCTTGCGGTGAAGTTGGGTAATCTGGTCGATGTTTATGTGCAAACTGGCGGAGTCATCGACAGCCGTGATGAGACCCTAGATCAGCAGCTCGATAGAATCGCCACCAGTCGGGAACAACTGGATGCCAGGATGCAGGCCTATAGTGACCGCCTCTATGCCCAGTTTAATGCCATGGACGCCATAATCGGCAATCTTAATAGCCAGTCAAGCATGTTGCTGGGTAGCCTGGATAGTCTGCCAGGGTTTGGCGGCAAGTCTAAATAGATTGAGCCTTGCTGTAGCAATTCCCCAATCTGAATAACCAGCAGCAGGGTCGAAATTTTGGCAGGCAGAAAAGAAATCTGCAGCAGTCGGAGAGTGAATTGAAGGATATCAGTCAACAAATACGCGATATTAATCACAAGATAGCGTTAGTAATGCAAAAAATGTCTATATCTTCGCCAGGTAGCGAAGATTTTTCTGTTTTGGTATCAGAATTGCTAACCCATATAGATCAACGTGAAACGTATTTACAGACCTTAATCGATGAGGGAAGGGATCTGGATGCTGACTTTTTATCTGAGCAGTATCAACTGAGCCAAACCTTTATCGCGCAAGCAAGGAAAGTCATGGATGAGTGTCAGTCTTTGTTACAAGGTCAGCAGAATACCAATCGCCAAATAAACGCTTATAAAGCAATAGAATCAAATAGGTAGGATTAAATATGCGTGGTTCAATGCAATCATATCGTAAAGTGTCTGTTGAAAGTGATTTAGCCGTAGCCTCTCCCCATAGAGTGATCCAGATGCTGCTTGCCGGTGCATTAGAGCGATTGGCGCAGGCCAAGTGTGCCATCGAACAGGGCAATGTCCCCTTACGTGGTGAACTACTGGGTAAAGCCATAGGCATAGTGGCGGGATTAAATGCCAGCTTAAATATGGATACCGAGGGGGACGTGGCGAACAACCTGACCCAACTATATGATTACATGTTAAATCGTATGTCACAGGCCAATATTAACAACGATCCTCAAGCAATCGATGATGTTGTCGCCATTTTAAAAACCATTAAAGAGGGGTGGGATGCTATTCCTCAGAGCGAGCACCATATCGCTTCACAGGCGGCTTTAGCTTGATCTGTTTCGTTGCTTTTTTGTCAAACGTCAATGCATTGGCGTTTGACTTATTCAATGCAGATTATTTGCGCGAAAACTGGATGAGACAGCCAGAAAGTGAATCTGGCACTTGCTAATGTGATGCTGATAATACACTATTCTGGCTTAAGGTTTTTTTATCTGTAGTGGGTGGGATTGCTATCCCCGTTTTTTAAGCAACGAACACTAATAATTAATGCGAATGAATACAAAGCGCTTCGCTTCATGGCTTTCTTAAATGATGCAAACAGATCAACGAATTCTTCTGGTCGGTAATCAGTCCGAACGGGTCAATCGCTTATCGTGTATTTTTGAGTTTTTGGGTGAACAGGTAGAACTACTTGTTATTGATAAACTCGAAGAGCGCGTATTGAAAACACGCTATCGAGCTGTTGTGATTATCAACGATGGGCACTCAACAGAGTTATTACAGTCCGTTGCTTCAGCATTACCCTGGCAGCCTATCCTGCTGCTAGGACAAGCTGCCAATTTCACAGCCTCTAATCTTCTGGGATGTATCGAAGAGCCGCTTAGTTATCCTCAACTGACTGAACTTCTGCATTTTTGTCAGGTTTTCATGCAGTGCAAGCGGCCAGATGTGCCAACCAGCGGTAATCAAACCAAATTGTTTCGAAGCCTGGTCGGACGCAGTGAGGGGATTGCCAATGTGCGCCATCTTATCAATCAGGTTGCCTCTTCTGACGCTACAGTCTTGGTTTTGGGCCCATCGGGGACGGGTAAAGAGGTGGTGGCGCGTAATGTTCACTATATTTCCGATCGCCGTGACGCCCCCTTTATTCCGGTTAACTGTGGTGCCATTCCGCCAGAACTGTTAGAGAGTGAACTTTTCGGCCATGAAAAAGGTTCGTTTACCGGAGCCATCAGTGCCCGTAAGGGACGCTTTGAATTGGCCGAAGGCGGCACCCTGTTCCTCGATGAGATTGGCGATATGCCACTGCAGATGCAGGTAAAGTTGCTGCGTGTGCTACAGGAGCGGGTATTTGAACGCGTCGGTGGCAGTAAGCCCATCAGCGCGAATGTGCGCGTAGTTGCCGCGACTCACCGCGATCTGGAGCAGATGATTGCTGATGGTGAGTTCCGCGAAGATCTCTTCTATCGCCTGAATGTATTTCCCATTGAAATGCCATCTCTAAGTGAGCGCAAAGATGATATTCCCTTGCTCTTGCAGGAGTTGGTCAGCCGTGTCTATAACGAGGGACGTGGAAAGGTGCGTTTTACACAACGCGCTATTGAATCATTAAAGGAGCACGCCTGGTCAGGTAACGTGCGTGAACTCTCCAATCTTGTAGAGCGTCTGACCATTCTCTATCCGGGCGGATTGGTGGATGTGAACGACTTGCCAATCAAGTATCGTCATATCGATGTACCCGAATACCAGATCCAGATGAGCGAAGAGGAGCTGGAGCGTGATGCCTTAGCGTCTATCTTTAGTGACGATATAGAGGTCGATATTCCAGAGACCCGATTCCCAAGCGAGCTGCCGCCTGAAGGGGTGAACCTCAAAGATCTTCTGGCCGAGCTTGAAATCGATATGATAAGGCAGGCGCTGGATCAGCAGGATAACGTAGTGGCACGGGCTGCAGAGATGCTTGGGATCCGCCGTACTACCTTAGTGGAGAAGATGCGTAAATACGGTATGAGCAAAGAGTAGGATTAAGACTCTGGTTGCCAATGCTTAGATACACTAGCTTAGATCCTCGAGCTTAGATAAAGGCCCAGTTATAGGGCCTTTCTCTTTTCTGCTTTATCTTTTCTACTTTAGCTTTCTGGTTTTTGCTTTCAGTTTTCCTTGCCACTTTTTCCTTTTACTGTCACTTTCAAATTCATTTGCACATTCATTTGCACATTCATTTGCTGTTTAGGCTGTGCTAGCACGGCTCTGTCTAGGTTTTTTAGGTTAAGTTATTCAAGATACGCATTTTTTAGCCTGCTTATTCGATTTTTTCGTAAAAACGCCTACATTTATAAGTCAAAAGACGGATGGAATGCAGCTTGTGTTAGCCGTTGTTTTAGATGATCTTTTATTGGCATAAAATCTGCATTAAACCTGCATAAAATCCGACAGCTGCAATTTTTTGACGGAGTGGTAATGACCGCTAGCCCTAAAATCGATCTTTCCAATGATGCTCAGCCAGGGAGTCCGGCGCCGAGTGTGGTCGCCAATGACACGCGATCCAGCACTATGGAGCATATACTTCAGGCCATGCCTTCGGGTGTGGTGATCATCAATGGGGATGGGATAGTCACAGAGGCTAATCCTGTGGCAGTGCAGCTACTGGGTGCCCCTTTAATGGGAATGAAATGGCTGCAGATCATCAACCGCGCCTTCTCGCCAAAAGATGATGATGGCCATGAGGTCTCACTGAAAAATGGTCGCCGTGTGAAGCTGGCCATCACGCCGCTCACCCCAGAGCCAGGGCAATTGATAGTCTTGACCGACCTGACTGAAACCCGTCTATTGCAAAAGAATATTTCCCATCTGCAACGCCTCTCGGCTCTGGGAAAGATGGTGGCCAGTCTGGCGCATCAGGTCCGAACGCCCTTGTCGGCTGCGCTGCTCTATGCGTCTAATCTCGCCAGTCCCAAACTGGATCAACTCTCTCGCGCCCGTTTTCAGGGTAAGCTTATCGACCGGCTTAATGAACTTTCTCAGCAGGTGGATGACATGTTGCTGATGGCCAAAGGACGTCAGCAGGAGTTAACCGATGTCACAAGCATGGAAGAGGTTATCGAGGCGGTGGTCGCCAATTGTGAGCCTATTGCCGAGCGTAAACAGTGTCAACTGCAGCTGGATATTCAATCTCAGTTAACCTTTCAGGCGAACAAATCTGCGCTTAGTTCGGCGATAAATAACTTAGTGATCAACAGTATCGAGGCGGGGGCAAGCCAAGTCTGGCTGCGGGCGCTGGATAAAGACAAACAGATCCACTTTGAAGTGGTCGATAACGGTAAAGGCCTGGACAAGTCGATGCAGCAACAGGCACTGGAACCCTTTTTTACGACTAAGGCACAGGGCACTGGACTTGGGCTGGCCGTCGTACAGACTGTGGTAGGGAATCACCAAGGTCGTTTAACCCTCGATTGTGAACAAGGCAAGGGCTGCCGCGCATCGTTTCAGTTACCGGCATTAAAACAGCAGCCGGTCGCAGCAGAATCCTTGGAGGAACGTCACTATGGCTGATGTCAGCATCTTGTTGGTGGAAGATGACAACGCCCTGAGAGAAGCTTTGGTCGATACCCTGATGTTAGCCCAATATCAGTGTGTCGATGTGGGCTCGGCAGAGGAGGCGATCATCGCCCTTAAGTCACAACGCTTCGATATGGTGATCAGTGACGTACAGATGGAAGGGATAGGCGGTCTTGGGCTGCTTAACTTTCTGCAACAGAATAACAGCCAGATCCCGCTGCTCTTGATGACAGCCTTTGCCACCATAGATAATGCGGTTAACGCCATTAAGCTCGGCGCGGTGGATTATCTGGCGAAACCTTTTGCACCTGAGGTGTTACTCAATCAGGTGTCTCGTTACTTAAAGCCTGCGCTGGTTGAAAACCAGCCCGTGGTGGCCGACGAAAAGAGTCTGGCGCTGTTGGATCTGGCGCAGAAGGTGGCCAACTCAGATGCCTCTGTGATGATAATGGGGCCGAGCGGCTCGGGCAAAGAGGTGCTGGCGCGTTATATTCATCAGCACAGTCCCAGAGTGGACGCGCCATTTGTGGCGATTAACTGCGCCGCGATCCCAGAAAATATGTTGGAAGCCACCCTGTTTGGCTACGAGAAAGGGGCCTTTACCGGAGCCTATCAGGCCTGTCCGGGTAAGTTTGAGCAGGCTCAGGGCGGCACTCTGCTGCTCGATGAGATCTCAGAGATGGAATTAGGACTGCAGGCCAAGCTACTGCGGGTGCTGCAAGAGCGCGAAGTCGAGCGTCTTGGTGGCCGTAAGACCATTAAGCTCGATGTGCGCGTGCTGGCGACCTCTAACCGGGACCTTAAAGCCACTGTGGCCAAGGGGGAGTTTAGGGAAGATCTCTACTATCGCATCAATGTGTTTCCCTTAACTTGGCCGGCGCTGGCTCAGCGCCCCGCCGATATTTTGCCTCTGGCGCGTCACCTGGTGCAGCGTCATGCCAAGCAATCTGGCCTTGCTTTACCGCCTAAGCTGGATGAGGCGGCTAGTCGCAGATTGTTGACTCACAGGTGGCCGGGTAATGTGCGTGAGCTGGATAATGTGATTCAACGCGCCTTAATCTTGCACTGTGGCGACACTATAGGTGCGGGCGATATTATTATCGATAATCAGGATGTAGTGAGCTTTCCCGAACCGGATTTCGATGCCAGCAGTAAAGAGGCCGGGCTCGATGGCCTGGGGGATGAGTTAAAGGCGCAGGAGCATGTGATCATCTTAGAAACCTTGTCTCAGTGTAACGGCAGTCGTAAGCTGGTGGCTGAGAAGCTTGGAATAAGCGCCCGCACCCTGCGTTATAAGATGGCGCGTATGCGTGACGCCGGTATTCAGATCCCCGCCTAATTCGAAAATCTGAATAGCCGCATTTAGTATTAGGTAGAAACACGGGATCATTCCCGTGTTTTTGTTTGTTAACTTTAGCTTTCACCTTTTATTTTTATTTTCTTCCTTAACCATCTCCCGCGCTTTTCTATTGTTGGCAAATATTTTGCAGTGTCTTGGCTAACAGGGTTTTATCGTCAATTTCACGACGACACAGAGGTTAGTATGCAGATAGGCGCCAATTCATTACTACAAGAGATGCAATCGCTGTCAGCCGAGATTAAGCCGGGCACCATAGCTCCCAGCATGACTCAACAGATCGCCAATACCAGTGGCAGCGATTTTGGTCAGCTTTTATCTCAGGCCGTTGGCAGTGTGAATGCCTTGCAGGCTAACTCTTCTCAACTTCAGAGCCGATTGGACATGGGCGATACCCGTGTTTCCCTTTCAGATACAGTGATCGCCCGTGAAAAAGCCAGCGTGGCTTTCGAGGCCACAGTGCAGGTGCGTAATAAGCTGGTGGAAGCCTATAAAGAGATCATGAGCATGCCGGTCTAGGGCATCAACAACTTCTCTTATCAATAGAAACAATAATAAGCGGTAGGTAGCGATAGTGAGCACAGAGATGGTGGTGGGAAGCAATTCCACCGGGACAGTGAATACTCAGACCAGCGGGATCCAGGAAGAGCGTAAGTCCAGCGATGGCATGTTCGGTAACGTCGAGATGCTGCGTCAGGTGACTATGATCCTGGCATTGGCCATCTGTCTGGCGTTAGCCGTATTTGTGATGCTGTGGGCTCAGGAACCTGAATATCGCCCCCTAGGTAAGATGAGTACCCAGGAGATGGTGCAGGTTCTGGATGTGCTGGATAAGAACAAGGTGAAGTATCAGATTGATGTTGATGTGGTCAAGGTGGCTGAAGATCAATATCAAGAGGTAAAGATGATGCTCAGCCGCTCAGGCTTAGACACTAAGGCGAGTGAGAGCGATTATCTGGCACAGGACAGTGGTTTTGGCGTGAGTCAGCGCATGGAGCAGGCGCGTCTGAAACACAGTCAGGAGCAGAATCTGGCGCGCACTATAGAAGAACTGAATAGCGTGAGTCGTGCCAAGGTGATTTTGGCGATTCCCAAAGAGAATGTGTTTGCCCGCAGCCGTTCTAACCCCAGCGCGACTGTAGTGGTGAGTACCCGCCGCGCCGGACTGAGCCAGGAGGAGGTCGACTCCATAGTCGATATCGTGGCCTCGGCGGTACATGGCCTAGAGCCTTCTCGGGTCACAGTGACAGATGCCAGTGGCCGTTTGCTTAACTCCGGCAGTCAGGATGCCACCTCATCTCGCGCCCGCCGCGAGCTTGAGCTGGTACAGCAAAAAGAGGCCGAGTATCGCAACAAGATAGATGCGATCTTAATGCCTGTACTTGGGCCGGAAAACTTTACCGCTCAGGTGGATGTCAACATGGATTTCACCGCCGTTGAGCAAACCGCCAAGCGTTTTAATCCTGATCAGAATGCCGTGCGCAGCGAGATGAAGGTGGAAAATCTCTCCAATGGCGGCACGACGGGCGGCATTCCCGGCGCCTTGAGTAATCAGCCGCCGATGGAGTCGAATATCCCTCAAAACGTGTCCGAGACCCAGGGGACATCCACAGTGCCCGGCTCAAGCCATAAAGAGGAAACCCGCAATTTTGAGCTGGATACCACCATCAGCCATACCCGTCAGCAGATTGGCGTGATCCAGCGTGTGAGTGTCTCAGTTGCGGTTGACTTTAAAACTGGTGCAATCGGCGAGAATGGTCAGGTTACCCGGGTGGAGCGCACCGAGCAGGAACTGTCGAATATTCGCCGTCTACTGGAAGGCGCCGTGGGATTCAACACCCAGCGCGGCGATGTGATTGAGGTGGTGAGTGTCCCATTTATGGATCAGCTTATCGAATCAGCACCACCACTTGAGATGTGGCAAGAGCCTTGGTTCTGGCGCGCGGTGAAGTTAGTGTTAGGCGGCATCATTATTCTGGCATTGATCCTTTTTGTAGTGCGTCCCATGCTGAAACGTCTTATCAATCCCGAAAGCACTAGCATGCCCGAAGTGCCCTCACTGGGAGATGAACTTGCCGATATTGAAGATCAATTTGCCACAGACACCTTAGGCATGCTTAACAGGCCCAATAGCGAATACAGTTATAACGATGATGGTTCAATATTGATCCCAGATCTGCACAAAGACGATGATATGATCAAGGCTATCCGTGCCTTAGTGGCTAATGAGCCGGAACTCTCAACCCAAGTGGTCAAAGGTTGGTTACAAGAAAATGAACGATAGAACGAATATCGATGCCGTGGGCGAGTCTCGGGATTTCAATGTTAGAGAGATGTCGGGTATCGACAAGACTGCCATCTTGTTACTGAGTCTCAGTGAGTCCGATGCCGCCTCAATCCTTAAACACCTGGAGCCTAAGCAAGTGCAGAAGGTGGGGATGGCGATGGCGGCCATGAAAGATTTTGGCCAAAACAAGGTCATTGGCGTACACAAGCTGTTCCTCGAAGAGGTGCAGAAATATTCGGCCATAGGTTTTAACAGTGAAGAGTTTGTACGCAAGGCGCTGACCGCTGCGCTGGGCGAAGATAAGGCGGGTAACCTTATCGAGCAGATAGTGCTGGGTAGCGGTGCTAAGGGACTCGATTCCTTGAAATGGATGGACGCCAGACAGGTGGCCTCTATCATTCAAAACGAACATCCGCAAATTCAGACGATTGTACTCTCCTATTTAGAGCCAGATCAGGCGGCAGAGATCTTCGCCCAGGCACCGGAAAACACCCGTTTAGACTTGATGATGCGTATCGCTAACCTCGAAGAGGTGCAACCTGCGGCCCTGCAGGAACTGAACGATATCATGGAGAAACAGTTTGCCGGTCAAGGGGGCTCCCAGGCTGCCAAGATGGGCGGCCTGAAAGCGGCGGCGAACATAATGAACTATCTGGACACAGCAGTGGAGAGTCATTTGATGGAGACGCTGCGTGATGCCGATGAGGAGATGGCACAACAGATCCAGGATCTGATGTTCGTGTTTGAGAACCTGGTCGATGTTGACGATATAGGGATGCAGACCCTGCTGCGTGAAGTGCAGCAGGATGTGCTGATGAAGGCGATGAAAGGCGCCGATGATCAGCTGAAAGAGAAAATCCTGCGTAACATGTCCAAACGTGCGGCCGAGTTGTTAAGGGATGACTTGGAAGCCATGGGACCCATCAGGATAAGTGAAGTGGAACTGGCACAAAAAGAGATCTTATCAATTGCCAGACGTCTGAGCGATGCCGGTGAAATTATCCTTGGCGGCGGCGCCGGAGAAGAGTTCCTCTAATGACAAAGCAAAATGAAGCCCAAAATCTAGGAAGGGCTGAGAAGGATTTTAGTCACTGGCAGCTGCCGGATATGACCATAGTCGAGCAGGCGCCTAAGGAAAACATCTTTGGCCGCATGTCGCCAAAACGTGCACCGCAAGAGGTCGAAGAGGCCATCTTGCCGCCCACGCTCGAAGAGATAGAAACCATACGTGCCGAAGCTGAGGCAGAAGGGCGTGAACAGGGACATCAGCAGGGCTATCAGGACGGCTTGGAAAAAGGGCGCCTAACTGGCTTAGAGCAGGGGCATAATGAAGGGTTTTCTCAGGGGCTTGAGCAAGGGCTGCAACAGGGACTGAATGATGCCAAGCAGCAGGTCGAACAGTTTGAACACCTGATGCAGCAACTGACCGAGCCTCTCGCGCTGGTGGACATAGAGATAGAGCAGAGCCTGGTGACGCTCGCCATGACACTGGCCAAGGCGGTCATAGGTCATGAGCTAACAACCCATCCTGAACATATTCTTACCGCCCTGCGTCAGGGCATAGATGCCTTGCCGCTGAAGGAGCTGGGCGCCAATGTGCGTCTGCATCCTGAGGATAGGGCGCTTGTCGAACAGCTTTATGGCAGCGCGCAGTTAGAGAGAAACCACTGGCAACTTGAAGTCGACCCCAGTCTGCAACGGGGCGAGTGTCTTGTGACTAACCATCGCAGCACTGTGGATATGGCCCTGGAGCATAGAATCAATACTGTGTTTGCCGGGCTGAGACAAACCGATGCCCAGCTTGAACAGCTGAGGCAGAAAGAGATCGCCGCTCAGCAAGAAACCGCGCGCCAGCGACAGCAAAGGGCTGAGCAGGAGGCCGCAGAACAAGCGGCGCAGCTCGATGCCGAAATAGCGGACGAGAGTGAAAACGACCTGCCATTTCAACAAGAAGCGCAACCAGAAACTCACACAATAAACCAGCAAAAAAACCAGCAAACAGGTCAGCATAATGCAGAGCCGTCAACAGCAGCTGCTGAGTAAATTTAAACGTCATATCAAGCAAACTTCCGCTTTTGTTGCCGATGCCAGTGGACAGTTGGTGCGTGTGGTGGGCTTGACCCTGGAAGCCACCGGATGTCGTGCTCCCGTGGGTAGCCTCTGCAGCATAGAGACCATGGCCGGAGAACTGATCGCCGAGGTGGTGGGGTTCGATGACAAACTCCTTTATTTGATGCCCATCGAAGAGCTAAAAGGGGTAATGCCCGGCGCCAAAGTGACGCCGCTGGGAGAGCAGGCGGGGATCAATGTGGGGCTGGGACTTCTGGGCCGAGTACTCGATGGTAATGGTGTGCCCCTGGATGGTTTGGGGCACCTGAATACGGAACAAAAGGCATCGCGCCACAGTGCCATGCTCAACCCTCTGGCGCGGCGGGCGATCAGCGAGCCGTTGGATGTCGGGGTGCGGGCAATAAACTCCATGCTGACAGTAGGTAAAGGGCAGCGTATGGGACTGTTTGCCGGTTCGGGCGTGGGTAAGAGTGTACTGCTAGGGATGATGACCCGCGGCACGACCGCCGACATTATCGTGGTGGGCCTGGTGGGTGAGCGTGGCCGCGAGGTAAAAGAGTTTATCGAGGAGATTTTAGGTGAACAGGGGCGCGCTCGCTCTGTAGTAGTGGCAGCACCAGCCGATACTTCACCCCTGATGCGCCTTCGCGCCTGTGAAACCTCGACCCGAATCGCCGAATATTTTCGCGATCTTGGCTATAACGTCCTGTTGCTGATGGACAGTCTTACCCGTTATGCCCAGGCTCAGCGGGAGATTGCCCTTGCCGTCGGTGAGCCGCCAGCGACCAAGGGGTATCCGCCCTCAGTGTTTGCCAAGCTGCCTAAGCTGGTGGAAAGGGCCGGTAATGGTGGTGCGGGCCAGGGTTCGATCACCGCATTTTATACTGTGCTCACCGAAGGGGACGATTTGCAAGACCCCATCGCCGATGCGGCGCGAGCGATTTTAGATGGTCACATCGTTTTGTCCCGCTCGCTGGCCGACAGTGGCCATTATCCGGCGATCGATATCGAAGCTTCCATCAGCCGTGTGGCACCTATGGTGATTTCCCCTGCACATCTTGAGGCGAGCCGTCGGGTGAAACAGATGTACGCCTTGTATCAGCAGAATAAAGATCTTATCTCCATTGGAGCTTACAGTCAGGGCAGCGATCCGCGCATCGATAATGCCATCCGCCTGCAACCTGCCATGAGTGCCTTCCTGCGCCAAACTACCAAAGAGTCGGTGAGTTTCGATTCCAGCGCACTGATGCTAGGGCAGCTCAGCGCCCAGTGTCATGATTGATGCTAGTTTTGGATAACTGGCGTTTAAGTTAGTAGTGGAGAATGCCGGGAAAATGGCGAAAAGCGATCCCTTAGATACAGTGTTAAAACTCACCCTCGACGCCGAAGAGCAGGCATCCTTGCAGCTTAGATCGGCGCAGCTGACCTATCAGAAGTGTCAAGATCAGCTCAATGCCCTGCAGCAGTATCGTCTTGACTATATGAAGCAGATGGAGCAAAAACAGGGACAGGTGATCAGCGCCAGCAATTATCATCAGTTTCACCAGTTTATCCGCCAGATTGATGAAGCCATCACCAAACAGCATTTTGCCGTGACCGAGACAGATAAGCAGCGTCACATCGCTCAGAAGCGTTGGCAAGATAAGCAGCAAAAGCGTAAAGCGGTTGAACTCTTGCTGGAGAAGAAGGCGCATAAGCGTCAGTTACGCGAGATGAAGCAGGAACAAAAGCTGATCGATGAGTTTGCCATGCAGCAGTTTTTTAGAAAGCCAGGGCGTTAAGGTGTGGCTGTCTCGTCACTGACGCACAAGATTGACATGTAAAAGGAATTGGATATCTTTAATGGGTTACATTTTGTAATTTAATGGATTAATCGAATTTTAATAAACTCATAAGGGATTTATATGAAGCTAACTAATCTAATATTGACTGCCATGGTAGGGCTTGCTTTCAGTTCACTTTTCACAATCACACATGCTGCGGATGAGGCTCATCAAACAGTAGCACAAGAAAACAGAGAAGCGATAACAATCGATCCTGTGACTCAGGAAATGAAATATGCAGATGTCCCTCCTGCGCCTTGTCAGACGGGCGGTTGCTCCGAAACACGTTCATCTACATTTGAAACCCTTACCGAGTATGTCACTCTTACTCTGGTGTTCTCCTATTTTGATGGCGAGTTCATATCGGTAAATGCAACGAACACTAAACATCCGAAATAGGGTAATACAAGTAGGGCGTGTTTATCTTTCAAGTTTGTTTTTGCAGCAGTTTGTTGGAAATTTATACAAGCAAGCACTTTTGATGTGTGGTTATTCCACATGAAAAAGTGCTAACGCCGTAGAAATGACAACAAACGCTGCCCTGCGGGTTCGGTTAAAAGCATTTTACTCTTTGTTATGAGCTGATTTGCTTAGATGACTAGGCGCCATAGCTCATGCCGCGATTAAAATACTTTTGTCTCGAACAAAAATTAAACAGCAAAGATAAACACGCCCTAATATTCAGTCATATTTGAATCTGTTTGTCGCTGTATTCAAGGCAGGATAAATCTATCTTAATTTTTCCTGCCTTGGTTAAAGTCCATCATCGCTTTGTCCATCATTTTTCTCTTCTGGCAAACAATCTCATCTGGTTGCATGATTTGTTCATAGTCAGTTTGTTCATACTTGGCATTTTATTTGCTGTAAACAAGATTATCTCAATGAGACAGCGAATAATTGACGCTGACAACGCCTGCCATGGCCTTGTTTTGTGTCGGGAGAAGTATGGCGCAAATGAATTCAGTGTTGTTACCTGTCATGGAAACAGGCAGCGATAAGGTGAAAATGGGAGCCCATCAAAAGGGGGGTTCTGAACTGAGCGCAAAGGAAACAGGGGCTTCTAACGGCTCGGCGTTTTCCTCTGCCTTGGCACAGCTATCTTCAGCGGATAAGTTATCTTCAGCGGATAAGCCAGCTGCAAATCAAAATGGGTCATCTGAAAAGCCCGCTATCGAGCAGGACTCAGAGGTCAATACTCGCCTTCTTACTAACGATAATGCTCAGATTGAGGGCGAACAGGCAAAGAGCGAACAGGAAGTCGCTTATGTGCTGCAACAAATCAACTTCGCCAATCAGTTACATCAGGAACAGCAAGGTGATAAACAGGAGTTTGCCGCAGGCGGCGAGGAGTTGCCGCTTAATGACGAGCTAGCTCACTCCAACCAAGCTCATCTCGACCAAGCCCAGGCCGACCAAGCTCATGTGGACCAAGTCAATGCCGAGCTAGTCCATTTCGAGCTAGTCCATGCCGAACTAAATAGTAAACACGCCTCTTCTCACAGCCTATTAGCCCAATTAACACCCGAAGAGATTGACTCCTTGGTTAACCTCTCTGGATTGCAAACTGAGCAGCTGAATGCCTTGCCAGCAGAGATGCTTGAGGCGCTGTTAAGTGAAGCCGGGGCGTTTTTTAGTGATGCTGACAATCTGACTCAAACAGGTGAGGTAACCGATGAGCTGGTTAACTTAATTCAGCTTGCCGAGGCCTGGTTAAATCAGCATCCGATGACGAGCAAGAGCGACAGAGGCAGTATCGAAAAAGCGGCAGCATCTCAGTTAGTCGATGGGGCTAACTCTCATGAAAAAATAGTGCAGGACAAGATAGCACTGGACAAGTCAGGGCTGCAAAAGATGGTGTCCCAGGCTGGCAATGGTCAGTCAGGCAATATACAGAGAGGCGATGGTCAGCCAGGCGATGAACAGACTGGTGTTAGTCACAAGATAGCCTCTAACGCTAACCTGGATACCCAGCTCAATAAGGCCGAGCTGCAGCAAAAGGTTAATCTCAGCGATGCCAGACTGAGTGTGGCGCTAAACAATGTAGCTGAACTCCGTGGCGGTGAATCTGGCGCTGAGCTTGGGGATAACACCCATAAAGCGGGCCAAAGTGTCGGCGGTTTGACCCTTATCCGTAACGAGGCGCCAGCACAATATCAGTTGTCGTTAAAGCCTCAGGGGGAAGCGGCGCTACAGATGCAGGAGATGATCCACAAGTTCTCTCCTGTGATGCGCCAGCAGCTGATCACCATGGTGAATCAAGGGGTGCAGCATGCTGAGATCCGGCTCGACCCGCCCGAGCTTGGGCAGATGATGGTACGCATTCAGGTACAGGGAGATCAGACTCAGGTGCAGTTTCATGTGACTCAACATCAGACCCGGGACTTGGTTGAGCAGGCCATGCCCAGATTGCGGGAGATGTTAAGTGAGCAGGGATTGCAACTGAGTGACAGTCATGTATCCCATGGCGGTCACGGAGAGGCAAACGCCAACGGCGATGAGGCTGGTACAAACACCTTAGCTGGGCTTGGTGACAGAGAGCTGGATGAAATATCGGCAGAAGAGCCTTTAATTATGTCGGATCAGGCAACAAGTTACCGCTCGGGTATAGATTATTACGCATAAGCAGGTACCCTATGGGGCACTTTGGCTTAGGGCTGAAACATAGCCTGAAAATAGGCCTTGAAAACAGGCTCTGAAAACAGAATTGCGCATCATCATGAGCACGAGTCATGATAGGAAAGAGATATGGCAGTAGAACCCGCATTATTATTAGAAGAAACCAAGGTGGCAAAGAGCCGCAAAGTCTTAATCATCTTTATCGGTATCGCATTTGCCGTGCTTTCTTGCATCGCTGTCGGTCTATGGTTCTTTTTGGGAAATGATGCAGATGAGCGTAAAGCGGCTCGAGCAGCTACCCAGGCGCAAGACGCTAAGGTCAATGATAGCCGCGAAGCCTTCTATGTGGGAATGCCAAGACCCTTTCTGTTTAACCTGCCTGGCGCCGATCGCTCGCGATTAGTGGAGATACGGGTGCAGTTAATGGTGCGCGGAAGCGATGATGATGTGCTGATTAAAAAGCATATTCCGCTTATCGAAGATAGCCTGTTAACCACCTTTAGTGGCGCGAATGTTCAGGCGTTAAGCTCTTTGGCGGGCAAGGATGAGCTAAGGCATTTGGCTCTGCTGAGCGTGCAAAATACGCTGCAGTCTGTGACTGGCAGAAGAGTGGTTGAGAAAGTGTTATTTACCGGATTTGTGATGCAATGATGGCATCTCATTATTTAGCAGATAGGGCGATATTGTGAGTGATCTATTAAGCCAAGACGAAATTGATGCGCTGCTGCATGGCGTCGATGATGTTGAAGAGGAAGAGATAGGTAGCAGCTTAGATGCGCGCGCCTATGATTTCTCTTCTCAGGATCGTATCGTCCGTGGACGCATGCCGACGCTGGAAATTGTCAATGAGCGTTTCGCCCGTCATCTGCGAATTAGCATGTTTAACATGATGCGCCGCAGCGCCGAGGTGTCGATCAACGGCGTGCAGATGCTTAAGTTTGGCGAATATGTCCATACCCTGTTTGTGCCAACCAGCCTGAATATGGTGCGTTTTAGTCCGTTAAAAGGCACGGCACTGATCACCATGGAAGCCCGCTTGGTGTTTATCTTGGTGGACAACTTCTTCGGGGGTGACGGACGCTTTCACGCCAAAATTGAAGGCCGTGAATTTACCCCAACTGAGCGTCGCATTATACAGCTGCTGCTGAAGATCATTTTTGAAGATTACAAAGAAGCCTGGTCACCCGTGATGGATGTCGAGTTTGACTATATCGACTCTGAGGTGAACCCAGCCATGGCCAACATAGTCAGCCCCACTGAGGTGGTGGTGGTCTGCTCTTTCCATATCGAAGTTGATGGCGGCGGCGGGGATTTCCATATCACACTGCCTTACTCCATGATTGAGCCCATTCGTGAACTGCTCGACGCTGGTGTGCAGAGCGACACACAGGATACCGACATGCGTTGGTCTCAGGCTCTGAGGGATGAGATCATGGATGTCGAGGTTGGCCTAGATGTGACTGTGGTGGAAAAACAGGTTTCTCTAAAAGAGGTAATGGCATTAAAGGCTGGGGATATTATTCCGGTGGAGATGCCAGAGCACATAGTGCTGAGGGTGGAAGATCTGCCCACCTACAGATGTAAATTGGGTCGCAGCGGCGATAACCTGGCGCTGAATGTGCGGGAGAAGATCCCCAGACCCGAAACGGTGAAAACCGAGTTGCAATTAGTACGCCGCAAGGGCAAGGCCCGCGAATTTAGCAATATTTAATTTAATTGAGTGTGAAAGGTAAAACGATGAGCACAGAAGATTTAGGTGATGATTGGGCTGCGGCCATGGCCGAACAGGCGTTAGAAGAGGCCCACGCGGTCGAGCTGGATGAACTTAAAGACAGTTCAACGCCCTTAAGCGCTGATGAGGCGGCCAAGCTTGACACTATCATGGATATTCCTGTGACCATCTCTATGGAAGTAGGGCGCAGCTTTATCAATATTCGTAACCTGCTGCAACTCAACCAGGGCTCTGTGGTAGAGCTGGACAGGGTGGCCGGTGAACCTTTGGATGTGATGGTCAATGGCACTCTGATTGCCCACGGTGAAGTGGTCGTGGTTAACGATAAGTTTGGTATTCGTCTGACGGATGTGATCAGCCAGACCGAACGGATCAAGAAGCTGAAATAGGGAGCCTTATTGATGGCGATTTCAGCCTTGATATCACTAGCAACGGCACCGGCAACGGCCAGCTTGAGCAGTGACACACTCACTCAGAGCTCAACGACTCAGAGCTTAACGACACAGGGTTCAACGGCACAGCTACAAACTGCGGCCGAACAAGGTTCGGCGTTGAGCACTATGTCCAATATGCTGGGCGGCTTGATTGTCGTCCTGGCGCTGATCTTCCTGCTGGCCTATCTGCTAAAACGGCTAAAGCTAGTGCAGAACAATCACAGCGTGCTGAAAACATTAGCTGTGACTCCCCTTGGACAGAAGGAGAAACTGGTGCTGGCGCAAGTGGGCGATCAGCAGTATCTGCTTGGGGTGACCGCGCAGCAGGTAAATCTGATCGATAAGCTAGATATCCCGGTTAATGTGGAATCCAGTGCCTTTGCCAGCCGGTTGCAGCAGGCCCGTTCTCAACAGGCAGCGCCTCAACAGGCCTATTCTCAACCGGAAAGAAATACTCGAACCCAAATCGAGCCCACCCTGAATCCTTCAGAAGATAGAGCCGAAGCTTTGCGCGGCGACGAAAAATAAATCATGAAGATAAACATTCCATTCGCCTTAATTGGCTTGATCTTCTGTACCATGCTGCCAGAGCTTGCCTGGGCGCAAGATGGGATCTTACCTGCGGTCACAGTCACCACAGGTCCGGATGGCGAAACCCAGTATTCGGTCACCATGCAGATCTTGCTGCTGATGACGGCGTTGAGTTTCCTGCCAGCCATGGTGATCATGCTCACCTCCTTTACCCGTATTATCGTGGTGTTGTCGATTCTGCGTCAGGCCATAGGTCTGCAGCAGACACCCTCGAATCAGGTGTTGATTGGTCTGAGTATGTTTATGACCTTCTTCATCATGTCGCCTGTGTTCACCAAGATCTACGATAGCGCGGTCCAGCCCTATATGAATGATGGCTTGACCATAGAGCAGGCCTATGAGGTGGGGAAGGAGCCGTTAAAGGCATTTATGCTGGCTCAGACGCGGATCACGGATCTGCAAACCTTTATCGATATCGCTGGCTATGACAATATTCCCTCCCCCGAGGCGGCGCCTATGCAAGTGCTTATTCCCGCCTTTATCACCAGCGAGCTGAAAACCGCGTTTCAGATAGGTTTTATGCTGTTTGTGCCATTTCTGGTGCTGGATTTGGTGATCGCCAGTATCCTGATGGCCATGGGTATGATGATGCTCTCGCCCATGATTGTCTCGCTTCCCTTTAAGATCATGTTGTTCGTGCTGGTGGATGGCTGGACTCTGGTCATGGGCACCCTGGCTAACAGTTTCGGGAGTTAGCCTATGTCTCCCGAAGCCCTAGTCGATATTTTCCGTAATGCCCTGACAGTCATAGTCACTATAGTGTCTATGATAATCGTGCCCGGTCTGGTGGTCGGCCTTATCGTGGCAGTATTTCAGGCGGCGACCTCGATTAACGAGCAGACCTTAAGCTTTCTGCCACGCCTGTTGACTACCTTGCTGGCCTTGATGTTTTTAGGGCATCTGTTGGTGCAGACCATGATGGAGTTTTTCATGGAGATGGTAAATTTGATCCCCTCGGTCGTAGGCTAAAGGCAGGCTAAAGCCAGATGGAGATCCTGATGTCGACCCTGATGCAGACGCTCTCGGCCTACCTGTGGCCGCTGTTTCGCGTCTCTAGCATGCTGATGGTGATGGCGGTGTTTGGCGCCACCACCACACCGACCCGGGTGCGCCTGCTGCTGTCGGTTGCCATCACTGTCGCCATCGCTCCCGTACTGCCTGTCAATACTGATACTGAGCTCTTCTCTTTTGCCGCCGTGTTTGTGACGGCTCAGCAGGTGGTGATAGGGGCCGCCATGGGCTTTGTCACTTTGCTTGTCATGCAAACCTTCGTGCTGACGGGGCAGATAATTGGTATGCAGACCAGCTTAGGTTTTGCCTCCATGGTGGACCCCGCCTCAGGCCAGCAAACACCTGTGGTGGGTAACTTCTTTCTGCTGCTGACCACTATGATCTTCTTGGCGGTGGATGGCCATCTGGTGTTGATCCGCATGCTGGTGGCGAGTTTCGAGACCATTCCTGTGTCCAGTCAGGGGCTGGCGATTGCCAGTTATCGCACCCTGGCCGAATGGGGCGCCTATATGTTTGGCGCCGCGCTGACCATGTCTATCTCTGCCATAGTCGCTTTACTCTTGATTAACCTCTCCTTTGGGGTGATGACCCGCGCCGCACCTCAGCTGAACATCTTTGCCATCGGCTTTCCTGTGACCATGGTCAGTGGCCTGATCATTCTTTGGCTGACCCTGACCCCTATCATGGCCCATTTCGATGAGGTCTGGCGTTCGGCGCAATTGCTGCTCTGCGACATAGCTCAGTTGCAATGTCGTGCCGATGGGAGCTTCTGATGACAGTTAAGTGTGACAGTCGTCGAGACTGTTTTGGTTTAATGCCGATGGGAGCATCCAATGGCTGAAAACGAGAGCAGTCAGGAGAAGACAGAAGAGGCCACCCCCAGGCGACAGGAACAGGCGCGTGAAAAGGGGCAGGTGGCTCGCTCAAAAGAGCTGGGTACCTCGGCTGTGCTTATGTCATCGGCGATCGGATTTGCCCTTATCGGTCCTGATATTGGTCGCGCCCTTATCGATGTGATGACCCGAATGTTCACCCAGGACAGGGCGGCCATTTTCGATACCAACTCGCTACTCAATGTGTGGTGGCTGGTGCTTAGCGAGCTGGCGCTGCCGATCCTCAGTCTGGTGGGATTTTTGGCTCTGGTGGCGTTTCTTGGCAATATCGTCATAGGGGGGATCGCCTTCTCCACCAAGGCTTTTATGCCTAAGGCCAGCAAGATGAGCCCCAAGAGTGGTTTTAAGCGAATGTTTGGTGTGCAGGCACTGGTGGAACTGACCAAGGGGATTGCCAAGTTTTCTGTGGTGGCGATTATGGCCTACCTGCTGCTGAGCTTCTACTTTACTGATATTTTAACCCTGTCGGCTGGGCATCTGCCGGGTAATGTCTATAACGCCTTGGATCTCCTGATCTGGATGTTCATTATTCTCTGCTCATCGACTGTGGTGATAGTCGTTATCGATGTGCCCTATCAGATCTGGAACCACAACAAACAGCTGCGTATGACCAAGCAGGAGATCAAGGATGAATATAAAGATACCGAGGGGCAGCCCGAGGTAAAAGGCAGGGTGCGCCAGATGCAGCGTGAGATGGCCCAGCGGCGCATGATGAGCGAAGTGCCCAACGCCGATGTGATAGTGGTAAACCCAGAACATTACGCCGTAGCGGTAAAATATGATGTCACTAAGGCGGCGGCCCCCTATGTGGTGGCAAAAGGGGTGGATGAGGTCGCCTTTAAGATCCGTGAGACAGCCCGAGAGCACGATGTCGCCATCGTCTCGGCGCCGCCACTTGCTCGTGCGATTTATCATACTACCAAGATAGAACAAGAGATCCCCGAAGGGCTGTTTACCGCCGTGGCTCAGGTGCTGGCTTATGTGTTCCAGCTGCGCCAATATCAGAAGAAGGGTGGTAAGCGCCCAACGCCAATTCCTGTTAATCAGCCCATTCCTGACGAGTTAAAACATTAAGTTTTACTGCAAATTTGCTGTAAAAATCATCAGCTAAACCTTGGTGTTCCTAGGTTGGCCTGGCTTTTGCTTTTGAGCCTGCAGATGTCAAAGTTCAGGCGTGTGTATTGATGGATGTAAAAGCAAGCTTAGGTCAATTTAAGCAGATAAAACCAGGCAGTTTTAAAGGGATAGGCACGCCTATTCTGGTACTGGCGGCGCTAGCCATGATAGTGCTGCCTATGCCGGCCTTCCTGCTGGATATTCTGTTCTCTTTCAATATTGCCCTGGCTTTAGTGGTGCTCTTGGTCGCTATCTACTCGGATCGTCCCCTGGATTTTGCGGCTTTTCCGACTGTGCTACTGGTGGCGACTCTGCTGCGGCTGGCACTGAATGTCGCCTCGACCCGGATCGTGTTACTCGAAGGTCATAATGGCGGCGACGCTGCCGGTAAGGTGATTGAAGCTTTCGGCTCTGTGGTGATTGGCGGTAACTACGCCGTCGGTTTAGTGGTGTTTTTAATCCTGATCATCATTAACTTTGCCGTGGTGACCAAGGGGGCTGGGCGTATCTCAGAGGTGAGTGCTCGCTTTACCTTAGATGCCATGCCGGGTAAACAGATGGCCATCGATGCCGATCTCAATGCCGGGGTGCTCAATCAGGATCAAGCCAGAGCCCGGCGCGCCGAAGTGACCCGTGAAGCCGACTTTTATGGCGCGATGGACGGTGCCTCGAAATTTGTGAAAGGGGATGCTATCGCCGGGATCATGATCTTGGTTATTAATATCCTGGGCGGTTTTGTCATAGGCATGGTGCAGCATGGTTTGAGCTTTTCCTCGGCCGTTGAGATCTATACCCTGCTGACCATAGGTGACGGTTTAGTGGCGCAAATTCCTGGGCTCTTGCTCTCTATCGCCGCTGCTCTGATGGTGACCAGACAGAACGAATCGGGCGACATGGGTCAGATGGTGATGACCCAGATGTTCAGCAGTCCTAAATCCCTCACTATTGCTGCCGGTGTGCTGCTTATCATGGGCATAGTCCCCGGCATGCCCCATTTTGCCTTCTTAACCTTTGGTCTTATCACAGCCGGTGGCGCTTACTATATCCACCATAAGAAAGAGAAAGACCGTCAGCGCGCCCTTGAAGCGGCGACCCATTCCCCAGTGACACCTGAAGAGGCTAAGCCAAAAGAGCTGAGCTGGGACGATGTGCAGCATGTTGACACTATCGGTCTTGAGGTGGGCTATCGACTCATTCCGCTGGTGGATAAAGGCCAGGGCGGTGAACTGCTCAGCCGTATTAAAGGGGTGCGTAAGAAGTTATCTCAGGAGCTGGGGTTTTTGGTGCCCGCAGTACATATCCGCGACAACTTGGATCTCTCTCCCAACAGCTACCGCATCTCCCTGATGGGGGTCTCCTCCGGTGAGGCAGAGATCCGCCATGACTGTGAACTGGCGATAAACCCGGGTCAGGTCTATGGCAAGCTCGATGGCATAGAGACCAAAGACCCCGCCTTCGGGCTCGAAGCTGTGTGGATTGCGCCCGAGATGCGCGAACATGCCCAGACCTTAGGTTATACAGTGGTGGACGCCGCGACTGTGGTGGCGACCCACCTGAGCCAACTCCTGACCAATAACGCCTCTAAGCTGCTGGGTTATGAAGAGGTGCAGCAGCTGATGGATATGCTGGAGAAACACTCGCCTAAGCTGGTGGCAGGCTTTATTCCAGATGTGATGTCACTTGGCACTGTGGTGAAAGTGATGCAGAACCTGCTAAACGAAGGCGTGTCTATTCGCGATCTTAAGACCATAGTCCAGACTCTGCTGGAATATGGGCCCAAGAGTAATGATACCGAAGTCTTGACCGCTGCAGTACGTATCGCGCTCAAGCGCATGATAGTTCAGGAGATCAGCGGTCCAGAGGCAGAAATCCCTGTCATAACTTTGGCGCCAGAACTGGAACAGATGTTGCATCAGTCTATGCAGGCAACGGGAGGTGAGGGGCCGAATATCGAACCTAGCCTTGCCGAGAGGATGCAAAAGTCACTGATTGAAGCATCACAGCGTCAGGAGATGGTCGGTCAACCCGCCATCTTGTTGACATCAGGCATGCTACGTTCGACGCTGTCGCGTTTCGTTAAGCATACCATTCCAAGTTTACGGGTGATCTCATATCAGGAAGTGCCTGATGAAAAACAGATCCGCATAGTATCGGCAGTGGGTCAGTAGGGGTATTAGTTTGAAAATTAAACGTTTTTTAGCCAAGGATATGCGCTCAGCACTGGCCCAGGTGAAAGAAACCTTAGGCAATGATGCTGTGATCATGTCTAATAAAAAGGTGACAGGCGGCATCGAAATTGTGGCGGCTATCGACTATGACGAGCCCAAAAAGCCGGAGCAAGCAACAAGCAATAACGGCGTAACTCACTTTTTGGATCTGGCCGATGAACAGGTCTCCTTGGGGCAAAAGCCGGTAAAGAAAGAGCCGATAAAAACAGAGTCAAAAAAAGCGGCGCCGCCAGCTGCCGACTCGCTGCAGGCGCTACTGGAGCGTCAACAAAATCGCATCAACCAGCAGATAGGTCGTGGCAACGACGAGCTGGAGATGCCCGAATGGGCCAAAGGGCTCCAAGCTCCAGCATCGTCACCAGCATCGCCTGCATCATCTGGGAGCAGACCTGCGAGTGTCGAGTCTATGACACCCAGCATCAACAAGCGCGACAAAGCGCCTCAGCTAAGCAGCGAACTGGACTCGATGCGTGAAGAGCTCTCGTCCTTGCGCGACCTGCTGACCCATCAGTTAACCTCGTTAATCACAGATCAGAAGTCGCGTCTGGATCCTATCGGCGCCATGCTGGAGAGTCGTCTGCTTGAGGCGGAGTTTTCGCCTGAAATCGCCAGCCGTTTATCCGGGCTCAGCGAACAGTATTCGCCTGCCGAGCTGGTTAAGACATTGCCCCAGAGTCTGGCCAATTTGCTGGACAATCAGGGCGATGACATAGTGCGTCAGGGCGGCGTGGTTGCCTTTGTCGGTCCCACAGGTGTTGGAAAAACCACCAGTATTGCCAAATTAGCGGCGCGATTTGTCGCTTATCATGGTTCAGATCAAGTTGCGCTCATTACAACCGACCATTATCGCATTGGAGCCTATGAGCAGTTGGCTACCTATGGCAAAATAATGGGATGTCCTGTTAAGCAAGCTAATGATTTTGAAGAGTTGGAGCAGGTTTTATATCAGCTTCGCAACCGCAAACTGGTCTTAATCGATACCGCAGGTATGGGACAGCGCGATATGCGACTGTTTAAGCAATTAGATGATTTGACTGCAAATAGCAGATTACCTATTCGCAGTTATCTGGTACTGTCTGCAACGAGTCAAAGACGCGTACTGGAAGATACGGTTAAACAATTCACCCGCATCCCATTATCCGGGGCGATTTTAACTAAATTAGATGAGTCTGTCGCACTTGCGCCAGCATTGAGTGTGTTAATCGAAAATGGATTACCGCTCAGCTACATCACAGATGGACAAAGGGTGCCTGAAGATATGCAGGTCGCAGATACGCTTGCGTTAGCCAATCAGGCACTGTCGGTACTCGAAAAGAAAACGCCAACAATAAATAACACAGCGCCTCGTGAGCAGGCCTACGCATTTTGAGTAAAGTAATGAGTCGCGATCAAGCAAGTGGTTTACGTATGATGAATCAACCAAATAATGAAAAAGTCAAAGTCATAGCCGTTACAGGTGGTAAAGGCGGTGTGGGTAAGACGAGTGTGTCGATCAACACGGCTGTATCACTGGCAGAGAAGGGCAAGCGAGTGCTGGTACTCGATGCGGATCTGGGTTTGGCTAACGTGGATGTGATGCTGGGCATTCGCGCCGAGCGCAACTTGTCACACTTGCTCTCGGGCGAGTCTGAGCTTGACGATATTATTGTCAGAGGTCCAAAAGGGATAGGCATTATTCCGGCGACATCTGGTACTCAGGCCATGGTTGAGTTGACCCAGGCGCAGCATGCGGGTCTTATCCGGGCATTTAGCGAGATGCGTACCCAGTTCGATGTACTGATTGTCGATACGGCGGCGGGCATTTCCGATATGGTGCTGAGCTTCTCCCGTGCGTCTCAGGATGTGCTTATTGTGGTGTGTGACGAGCCGACTTCTATCACAGACGCCTATGCCCTGATTAAAATCTTAAGCCGCGACCATGGGGTGTTCCGCTTTAAAATTGTGGCCAACATGGTCAGAAGCCTGCGCGAAGGGATGGAACTGTTTGCCAAACTGAGCAAGGTGACGGACAGATTCCTCGATGTGGCATTGGAACTGGTTGCCACCATTCCATTTGACGAAAACTTAAGAAAGTCAGTGCGTAAACAAAAGCTTATCGTCGAGGCTTTCCCTAAGTCACCGGCCTCAATCGCTTATCATGGATTAGCCAATAAAATCATCAGCTGGCCCATTCCGCAGCAGCCCGGCGGGCATTTAGAGTTTTTCGTCGAGCGTTTGGTGCAGCGTCCTTCACAGGAGCGTTCGAGTGAATAAAGCCGCGGCCTATACCTGTTTAGATAATAAGACGTCTATCGTAGAACAGTATGCACCGCTGGTAAAAAGGATCGCTCATCATCTGTTAGCCCGCTTACCCGCCTCTGTTCAGCTGGATGATCTTATCCAGGCGGGCATGATGGGGTTACTCGAAGCTTCAAGTAAATTCGATGGCAGCAAAGGGGCCAAGTTTGAGACCTTTGCCGGCATTCGCATTCGCGGGTCCATGTTAGATGAGATCCGCCGTGGCGATTGGGTGCCGCGCTCTGTGCATCGCAATCAGAGACGCGTGGCGGAAGTGATCGATGAGTTGGAACAAGCCTTAGGTCGGGATGCAAAAGATCATGAAATTGCCGCGCGTCTAGAGGTTTCATTGGATGAGTATTATCACATACTGAATGATATCGCCGTGGGTAAGGTAATTGGTATTGAAGATCTTGGTGTATCGGCCGATACATTGAGTCAGGAGGGCGAGCATCAGGATGATGCTTTTGAGTCCCTAGCCGAAGATGAGTTTCAGCTCGCTTTGGTTGAAGCCATCAAGTTGTTGCCCGAGAGGGATAGCTTGGTGCTGTCATTGTATTATGACGAAGGGTTGAATTTAAAAGAGATAGGGGCGGTGCTTGAGGTGAGCGAGTCACGTGTCAGCCAGATATTGAGTCAGGCGATGCTGAGACTGAAAGGCAAGCTCAAGCACTGGACTAGCATATAACGTTCACATGAGCAGAATAATAATAGCTCCGCGGAGGAAACCTTGGACAAGAATATGAAGATTCTTGTTGTTGATGATTTTTCAACAATGAGACGTATCATCAAGAACTTGTTAAGAGACTTAGGGTTTAACAACACCCAGGAAGCCGATGACGGCACAACGGCCTTGCCCATGTTGCAAAAAGGCGATTTTGATTTTGTTGTTACCGACTGGAATATGCCAGGTATGCAGGGGATAGATCTGTTAAAGGCGATTCGCGCAGACGAGAAGCTGAAACATATCCCGGTACTTATGGTGACTGCAGAGGCGAAGAGAGAACAGATCATTGCCGCGGCCCAGGCTGGCGTAAATGGCTATGTCGTCAAACCTTTTACAGCAGCGACACTAAAAGAGAAATTAGACAAAATCTTCGAGCGTCTCGGTTAAATTAAGGTTGGGCTATGCAGGCAGAAACTTCAGGACTGATCAGTTTAGCGCAGGCCAAACAATTGGTGGCCTTACTCGAAGATAATCAACAGTCCCAAGCTGATGAAATAATAAGAGAAATATCCAGTCCAATCCAGACAGAGCTGTTTGATGAGGTTGGGCGCCTAACCCGTCAGCTTCACAGCGCCATAGTGGACTTTCAGGTGGATGAGCGCCTTATTGAGCTGACGAGCAGCGAACTTCCAGATGCGAAGGAACGCCTCAATTATGTGATCGACATGACAGAGCAGGCAGCCAATAAAACCATGGATGCCGTCGAAGAATCCCTTCCCCTTGCCGATGCCTTAACCAACAATATCCTAGCGGTCAAACCCGCCTGGGACAGGTTGATGCGCCGCGATATTCAGTTAGATGAATTTAAGGTGCTTTGCCACGATATGCAGCAGTTTATCGAGCGCAGCGAAGCCGATTCCAACCGCTTGAAAGAGCTGCTCAGTAACATCTTACTGGCGCAGGATTTTCAGGATCTTACCGGGCAGATGATCCGCCGCGTCATCGAGCTGGTGCGTGAGGTCGAAACCAGCCTAGTCTCCATGCTGACAATGTTTGGCGAGCAAACGGAAGCAGAAAATGCCTTCGACCCTAATAAGACACTCATGGCTGAGGGGCCCATTTTAAATCCAAGTCAGCGTAATGACGTCGTCACAGGTCAGGATGAAGTCGATGATTTGCTCTCGAGTCTGGGTTTCTAGGAAGGAGTCAAGTTAATGTCGTTTGATCTTGATGAAGAGATACTGCAGGACTTTTTGATTGAAGCGGGGGAAATCCTCGAACAGTTGTCAGAACAGCTGGTGATGCTGGAGAATGATCCAGATAACAGCGATCTGCTGAATGCTATTTTCCGCGGCTTTCATACGGTAAAAGGCGGCGCTGGTTTCTTAGGTCTGAGCCCCATGGTGGACGTCTGCCACGAGGCAGAAAATACCTTCGACCTGCTACGCACGGGTAAACGCCATGTGACCGCCGAATTGATGGATATCATCTTACAAGCTGTGGATGCGGTTAACTCTATGTTTGCTCAGACCCAGAGTGGTCAGGAGCAGAGTTCCGCAGATGATGCGCTGTTAGCTAATCTCAAATTACTCAGCTCTGGTGCGCCGTTAGCCTCAGCAAGCGAGAGTAGTGTTTCGCCTTCATCGGCTTTTGCCGACGACATTGCTTCTGTCAACAGCATAGATAATCTGCCTGAAATCGGAGCTTCTCCGTCAGATATCGCGCCCGTTTCAGAGCCTAAAGAGGGAGATATCGATGAAATTGACCAGGTCGAATTTGAAGCCCTGTTAGATGCACTGCACGGCGCGGGTAAAGGGCCTTCTGCGGGTTATCAGACCCAAGCCTTCGCGGCCGATAGCGCCAGTAATGATGGGGGGGATGAGATCAGTGATGATGAGTTTGAATCCCTGCTTGATGAACTTCATGGGGTAGGCGCCTTTAAACACACTGTTGCCAATAGTCCTGCTGGCGATAAGAAAGCGACAGCCTCTGGTGCTTCATCCACAAACGCCGGTAGTGATGATATTACAGACGATGAGTTTGAGTCCCTGCTCGATGAACTACACGGCGTGGGCAGCTTTAATTCATCTGCCTCAGCGGCGCAGCAGCCTGCGGCGAGCGATGCGGTTTCGGCTCAGCAGCTAAATATGTCAAATACACAAAACACGGCAAATACACAAAATACGGCAACTAAGTCAACTAAATCAAATAAGCCAAGTGCCGACAGCGATGAGATAACTGACGATGAATTCGAGCAGCTGCTCGATGAGCTTCATGGAACAGGCGTCGGGCCGGGTAAGGCACAAACGGCGCAGCCGCTTGCATTAAAGCCCGTCGAATCACAGCCTGCTGAGTCAAAGCCAGCCTCAAAGCCTGAAGCCGTAAAGCTCAGTGTCGCCCCAGAGGCGAAGCCGAACCTAGCCACTAAGAGCACTGGAAACAGCATGCCACAGGGGGAAACCACAGTTCGGGTGGATACGGCGCGTCTGGATCAGATAATGAACATGGTGGGCGAGCTGGTATTAGTGCGTAATCGTCTACTCAGTCTTGGGATCTCCCGCGATGATGAGGATATGTCCAAGGCATTGGCGAACCTGGATCTGGTAACGGCGGATCTACAGGGCGCCGTGATGAAGACCCGCATGCAGCCGATTAAAAAGGTGTTTGGCCGTTTCCCGCGTGTGGTTCGCGATCTTGCCCGCAGTCTGAACAAAGAGATAGAACTGCGCATGATAGGCGAAGAGACGGATCTCGATAAAAATCTGGTCGAGGCCCTTGCCGATCCCTTAGTGCATCTGGTGCGTAACTCGGTGGACCATGGTATCGAGCTGCCCGGCGAGCGTGAGGCCAAGGGCAAGTCGCCCAGCGGCACTATTACTCTGTCGGCCAGCCAGGAAGGGGATCATATTCTGCTGATCATCGAGGACGATGGTGCGGGTATGGATCCTGAAAAACTTAAAAAAATCGCCATTAGCCGAGGCGTGCTCGATGAGGATGCGGCGGCGCGTATGGCCGATGAAGATGCCTATAACCTTATTTTCGCGCCCGGTTTCTCCACTAAGGTGGAGATCTCAGATATCTCGGGTCGTGGTGTGGGTATGGATGTGGTGAAAACCCGTATTACTCAACTTAACGGTAGCATACATATTGACTCTGAGCTTGGGCGTGGAACCCGGCTGGAGATCAAGGTGCCGCTGACACTGGCGATTATGCCGACTCTGATGGTGGAAGTGGCCAGTCAAGTGTTTGCGCTGCCTTTGTCCTGCGTCAATGAGATCTTCAACCTCGATTTGACCAAGACCAATGTGGTCGATGGCCAATTAACTGTCATAGTGCGCGAAAAAGCGGTGCCACTCTTCTATCTGGAGCGTTGGCTGAGTCGCGGTCGCTCCTCTGTTGAGACTAGTGAGAAGAAACAGGGTCATGTGGTGATAGTGCAGCTTGGCACCATGCACATAGGTTTTGTGGTGGACGCGCTGATTGGGCAAGAGGAAGTGGTGATAAAGCCGCTGGGCACCTTGCTCCATGGCACGCCGGGTATGGCGGGGGCGACTATCACCTCAGATGGCGGTATTGCATTGATTTTGGATGTACCGGGTCTGTTAAAACACTATGCAAAAAACAAACAATACGCGAAAAACAAACGCTAGCAGGGAAGCGATGGCAGCGTAATTTGCAGTGCTGCGATAGGAATGTGAATGGGAATTAAAGTTTTAGTTGTTGATGACTCAAGTTTTTTTCGTCGCAGAGTCAGTGAAATCATTAATGCTGATCCGGATCTGGAAGTGGTGGCTACGGCCGTTAATGGCATGGAGGCAGTGAAACTGGCGGCAGAGCTTAAGCCCCAGGTGATCACCATGGATATAGAGATGCCAGTGATGGATGGGATCACGGCTGTGCGCCAAATCATGGCTAACTCGCCTGTGCCTATTCTGATGTTCTCCTCATTAACCCACGACGGCGCCAGGGCGACACTCGATGCCTTGGAAGCGGGCGCGTTGGATTTTCTGCCCAAACGCTTTGAGGATATTGCCACCAATAAAGATGACGCTATCTTGCTGTTGCAGCAAAGGGTTAAAGCCTTAGGCCACAGGCGAGTGTTTCGCTCGATCGCCCCCAGAGCCCGGCCCGATGCCCCTGGAGTGAGACCCGATGCCTGCAGTTTGAGTACACGTGCAGCTCAGGAGAGAAAGGTGAGCCTATCCAGAGTAGAGGGCTCCGCTGCAAGTGTTGGCTCGAGCGCGCCGCGCCGAGCGAGCGGCAAACACTATAAATTGCTGCTGATTGGCACATCCACTGGGGGACCAGTGGCATTGCAGCGGATTTTGACCGAGCTGCCAGCTAACTATCCTCTGCCGATTTTGCTAATTCAGCACATGCCTGCCGCATTTACGCCGGCATTTGCTTCCCGCCTGAATAGTCTATGCGCCATCGAAGTGAAAGAGGCGCAACATGGTGATCTATTGCGCCCAGGCTGTGCTTACCTGGCACCGGGCGGAATGCAGATGATGCTGGAGCGTGGCGGCAGCCATGGTCGCATCAAGGTGATCGCCGGTAGCAGCGATATGAATTACAAACCCTGTGTCGATATCACCTTTGCCTCCGCCTCGAAATTGGTTGGCGGTGATGCCTTGGCCGTGGTGCTCACGGGAATGGGCGCCGATGGACGAGAGGGCGCGCGCATGCTGAAAAATGCCGGTGCAACGATTTGGGCACAAGATGAAGCCAGCAGTGTGGTGTATGGCATGCCCCAGGCCGTGACATCGGCGGGATTGTCCAGCCACTCGATTGCCTTAGGGGAGATGGCCGAATCGATAATCAAAGAGAGTGGCCGTGGTTAGCACAGTAACGAAAAGGCAGACCGGCAGCAGCACAATAGTAATGCTGACTATCTTCTTTTTATTGCTCTGTTCTGTGTCCACAGGTCTGCTCTATCTTGAGCAGCGACATGAGGTCAGTGTGCTTAAGGAGAAGGTTAGCAAATTGCAGAGTAGTCAGGTGCTCTTGATGGTGCCCGATGAACAGGCAAAGGCGCTAGCCAGCTGGTTAGAAGCTCACCCTGAGGCGGCGGCCAACCTGATAAAACAGGCTAAACCCGGTAGACAGACAAAGGTTGTGATCGATCCAGACAGCACAAAAGGCAGCAGTCCATCAGGGGATAATCGCATTGCGTCATCCAAAGGTGCAGTAAATCCAGAAGCGGCCGATAAAGATCTCAGCAGCGTGACGATATCGGAAGATGAGATGGGAGTAAAAATCATCCGTCTTGCCAATGGCGGCGTGCTTGTGACGACCCGGGATGTTCAATAATCTGACGCGCCATTTTGTTGCCCCCAGTTTTGTTAATACAGTTTTGTTGAATCCAGTTTGTTGAATCCAGTTTGTTGAAAATTGTTTTCCAAATTAATGAATTAGCAGTGCAGTTACCTTGAGAGGTAAGTGCACATTTTTGAGGATGTTAGGGTGAAGATCTGGACCATAGCCAATCAGAAAGGGGGAGTCGGAAAGACGACGACAGTGGTCAGTCTCGCCGGGCTATTGGCTCAGCGTAATAAGCGGGTGCTGATGATAGACACAGATCCCCATGCCTCATTAGGTTATTACTTAGGGATAGATTCTGAGCAGGTGCCCGGCTCCCTGTATGACCTTTTTATACAGCATCAGAGTTTGACGCTG
Organism: Shewanella sp. AS1; assembly: GCF_021412565.1. Lineage (GTDB taxonomy): Bacteria > Pseudomonadota > Gammaproteobacteria > Enterobacterales > Shewanellaceae > Shewanella. The sequence goes on from NZ_JAKCLJ010000010.1 coordinate 54,821, forward strand.
AACAGCATTCTTGCCCATATAGTGCCGACCAAGATCGAAGGCATAGATCTTCTGCCCGCCACCATGGCTCTGGCGACACTGGATCGCACCTTGGCGGGCAAAGAGGGGATGGGTCTGGTATTAAAGCGGATCTTGACCCTGCTTGAAGGGCAGTATGATGTCGCCCTCATAGATTGTCCGCCTGTGCTTGGGGTCTTGATGGTTAATTCCTTGGCGGCGAGTCAGCATATTGTTATTCCGGTGCAGACCGAGTTTTTAGCCATAAAAGGGCTGGATAGAATGGTGAAAACCATGAATATGATGGGTCACTCGAAGAAGCTGAAATATAGCTACACCATAGTGCCGACCATGTTCGATAAGCGAACTAAGGCGTCGCCTATGGCGCTGACCAGCTTGGCGCAAACCTATGGTAGGCTGCTTTGGCCCGATGTGATCCCGGTAGACACCAAATTCAGAGACGCCAGTTTAGCGCACCTGCCTGTGTCCCATTTTGCGCCATACTCCCGTGGGGTGAAGGCCTACGAGCGTCTGTTGGATGATCTGCTGTCAAAGGAGTTTGATCATGTCAAATTCGGTTGATGCGGCTATCTATGATTATTTCTCCCTCTTGCTCGCCGAGGAGAAAGAGGTGCAGCCGGAGGCTCGCCCAGAACTGCTCCACACTGCACCTGGCGCGAACGGTTTGCAGCAAGCGGCGCTGGCACAGTTACTGGCCCCCGTCGCAGAAATGCAGTCGCAGGCCGCTGTAGCGTTTCCAAAAGCAGAAACGCCAAAAGCAGAAACACAAAAAATAGCAGTGCCAGAAGAAGTCGTGCCAGAAATAGTAACGCCGCAAATACTGGAACCACGGAAAGTTGAGCCTGAAAATGTTGACGATCCAGCGCCAGTTGAGCAGCCGGAGACTGGCCTCGCTGCTGTGCTTGAAGCTGAGGCATCAGCGCCAATTACCAGTGTTTATGATGAGCTGGATGAGACCTTTCAGGTGCTGTTTTTCAAGGTGGCCGGTCTGACTCTGGCTGTGCCCTTGGTGAGTCTGGGCGGCATAGTGCAGATAGAGCGAGTGAATTACATTATGGGGCGGCCTAAGTGGTTCCATGGGGTGCAGACCCACAGGGATTCTCAGCTCAATATTGTCAATACTTGTGCCTGGGTGATGCCAGAAAAATATAATGATGAGCTAGCAGAATCTATTGATTATCAATATATTGTGATGTTAGAGGGCAGTAATTGGGGCCTAGCCTGTGAATCTTTGGTCAATTCGGTCAAAATGGAGAAGTCACAGGTGAATTGGCGCAGTAAAGCGGGTAAGCGTCCCTGGCTTGCAGGGATAGTGAAACAGCAGATGTGCGGCATCTTGAATGTGCCTGCACTCATTGCAAGATTAAATTCGGGACTGGGTAGTCAGGATCCCATCGACTGAGGTTGTTATGGCAGACGCAAGAAACGCAGCGGCGGTAGCTGCAAGTAAAGATGATCAGGTATTGCAATGGGTGACATTTCGTTTAGACAATGAAACCTACGGCATTAATGTGATGCAGGTGCAGGAAGTCTTACGTTATACCGAGATAGCCCCTGTCCCTGGTGCACCTGATTATGTATTAGGCATCATTAATTTACGTGGTAATGTAGTCACTGTTATCGACACGCGCTCACGCTTTGGATTGGGCAGCGCCGACATTAATGACGCAACCCGCATCGTTATCATAGAGGCGGAAAAGCAGGTGATTGGTATTTTGGTCGACAGTGTCGCCGAGGTGGTGTACCTGCACAGCTCAGATATCGACAACGCGCCGAATGTGGGCACAGAGGAGAGCGCCAAGTTTATTCAGGGCGTGAGTAACAGGGAGAATGAGCTGCTGATCTTAGTGGATCTGGATAAACTCCTGTCCGATGATGAATGGAGTGAGCTCTCAATGCTCTAGAAGCTTGGCTTCTGACTATGATTTTGGGGTTATGGCTTAGGTGAAGGTTTATTATGATTGGCGATGACATTTTGATCGCGGCGTTATTGTATATAATTGCCTGCTTAGCTTTGGTGTTATATCAGCAAAAACAGATGGCTAAGTTAAAAGCCAGAATCGATGAACTCTCCTCTGCGCTCGAAGACGATGCAAGCCAAAGGGAAGGGCTAAAGCATGAGTTACAAGAACTTCGTACCGGCACCATAGGCGTTGGCCGGCGTATGCAGGCTTTAGAGAAACAACTGGCTAAACAGGAAGCGCGTATCGATGAAGCCAGTCAGCAGGAGCCTCAGGCGCGCCTGTATACCCGAGCGATGAAAATGGTAGAGTTGGGCGCCAATGTTGATGAGCTTATTCGTGAGTGTGAGCTGCCTAAGGCGGAGGCTGAGCTGCTGTTAAGGCTACACAGTAAAGGCTAAGCGGCTAAAACTAAACGCATATAGCTAAACGGCTGAAGCTAAAAGCCTAGGCCTCTTCGATAATTTTCTGGTGTATATTATCCCAGCGCTCGGGGAACTTACCATCGAGCATATAGACAAAGGCGATCAATTCGGCGATCAACAGGTAGAGTTCTTTGGGGATCGCTTCGCCTAACTCCAGTTTTTGCAGGAAATGACTTAAATTGGGATCTTTATGAATATAGATCCCCGCTTCTTTGGCCAGCGAGACTATCTCCTCTGCCAGCAAGGCTTCCCCTTTGGCGGTTAATATGGGAGCATCGGCGCCGTTATAACTTAAGGCCGCCGCCTGTAGCGGTGCCTGCTCAGCTGAATTATCTACCTTATTTTCATCGCTCATGATCTGGGCTCTCTATTAAACCTTTACCTTAAAGCTACCTAGCTGATTATCTCCCGGCAGCAAGCTTCTGGGCACCTTATCTTTATGGGCCGTTATCGCCTCTGAAGTCAGGCCGATAGCGGTGATTTTATCCGAGAGGGGTTGGAGCTTCGTTGTTATATTTTCGAGTAGTTTATCGCTGCTGGCGGTGAAACTGAGCCTGAGCTGCTTGTCTTTCACCTCGGCGTTTATCAACACTGCGCCGGCAGTTAAGTTGAACTTGAGTCTTAGCCGCCAGCACTTTTTCTTCCCCTCGGTTTGCGCCTCTTGCTCGAAGTGACCTTCGAAATTCTCCTGACGATTATTCAGCATGTAGGGTAGGGTAAAGTACCAGTTGTTGCCTTGAAGAGTATCGCTGCTGGCCTGCTGGTAGAGATGTAAACCTGAGATCAGCTTACCTAAGCTGCTTAGGGTGTCGGCCTTTTCCAGCAGACCTAAAATGTTGGCGTCCATCGCCATGCCTTGTTGCAATGCCTGCAACCGCTGATTGAGCTCTGGCGATATTCTGTTTGTGTGCTGCCTGCCCAGCAATAATTGAAATAAGATGCCTATGGTGCTGCTATGACTGCTTAGCATAGATTTGCTATCGGCAGGAGTGAGATTGCCGATAAGTGCCGAATCTATAAGCTCTTGACGAATAATGCCAGGGGCTGCGAGTTCACTCAGCGGACGGGGTAGTAGCAGAGGATGCAGCTGTTTGACTAGGGAGAGAAGTGACAGCTTACGCATGCTCGATTGCTCAGTGGCTTTATTCGAACTTAGCTTGGTATCGAGCAGATTGAGTGCAAGATCCAGCCCTCTGTGTCTGGGCTTAGCCTGAGTGGTAACAGATAAGGTGCTGGTTTCTGCTTTGACCCCGAGCAGAGACTCAGATCTGGATACAGTTTCTGACTTAATGATAGTTTCTGGTTTAACGACTGTTTCTGACTTAATAGATGGGTCTGATTTTATGGCTGAGTCGGCTCCTGCTTTAGCGACAGAGTTTGAATTAGCGGCAGCATTTAAATTCGCCACAGAATTTGAATTTACCAAGTTGTACTGGAGAAGTGATGTTGAACTGGTCGCGGCTGGAGATTTTGCCACTGGCTCAGGTGTTAGCAAGTATTTACTCAGACTACTTACCAGCTGACCATAGTGATGATTGAGCCTAGCTCCATTCTGGCTAGCCGGCTCAGCCTCTGCTTGCCCTTTGGACGGTATCGCTGTCTCTTTGGTGTGATTAGCATGTCCGGCTGTTTGTTGCCTCAAGGCTGTCTGTTGGCTCGCCTTAGGATGCAGTAATACCTGAGTTCGCTTGAGGATAGGAGCGAGTGCTATCTGTAATTGCCTGTTTTCCAGATTGTCCAGTACAAGGGTGGCATTGAACTGTCCATTGCTAAATTGACCCGGGCTGAGTTTGATTTGCACCGCAGGAAAGTGAGCTAGATTGTTACTTATCTTTATTTCGCCAACCGGATAGCCCTGTGGTCGCTCGGCCAGTTGCATCAACTGTTTTACAGGGAGTTGATTTTCTTTTATGTAAGTCAATAATGCCTGGGGCAGCGGCATACGCTTTACTGTGCCCGTTAGCTGGAGTTCGGCGTCGAGCACCTGTAATGTGACACTGCCAAGATTGAGTAGCAGCTGGCCCTGTTTCTGTATCAATGCCGCCTGCCACTCCAACCTGTTTTCAGGCTGCAAGTATTGGACTCTGAAGTGATGTTGACTTAATAACAGAGTGTCCTGTTTAGGAGAAAAGCGAATATTCACCGGGATCAGCTTGCTATCACTCTTGATGCTTCTATGATTGAGCTGATATGAGTCGGTATGGGTAACTTTAGGCATTTGCAGGTTTTTTTGCCTCACTAGGCTTCTCCGGGAAAGTGGCGTTTTTACTCTACTTTACAAATTTCAATTTGACCTCGCTTTTTTGCCGAGTATCCTTAGCCGTCATATAAGGAAAATCAAATAGTCTAGGGCGTGTTTATCTCGATGTTTAATTTTTGTTCGAAATAAAAGTGTTTTAATCGCGACATGAGCTATGACGCTTAGTCATCTAAGTAAATCAGCTCATAACAAAGAGTAAAATGCTTTTAATCGACCCCGCAGGGCAGCGTTTGTTGTTATTTCTACGGCGTTAGCACTTTCTCATGTGGAATAACCACACATCAAAAGTGCTGTATTGTATGAATTTCCAACAAACTGCTGCAAAAACAAACTTAGAAAGATAAACACGCCCTAATATCATCAGTTATCGGCAGAGCAGTATTAAAGCTTTAGTCAGACGATACTGTGAGGAACTCAATCTCTATGAAGTGTAAATGGATCACCTTAAGTCTGTTGAGTACGGCTTTGCCTATGGCAACGCTGGCAGCAGAACAAAGTGAAAGTGGCGCCAAGGATAGCGCAGACGTTGAAACTCGAGTCGTGTATGTCGATCCAAGGGATCCCTTTGAAGGCTTTAACCGGGCCATGTGGGATTTTAACTTCCTCTATTTAGACAGATATTTATATCGTCCTGTCGCCCATACCTATAATGATTATGTCCCTCGTCCCGTGAAAACCGGGATCTATAATGTGGTGCTCAATCTCGATGAACCCAGCTCTTTGGTGAATAACGCCCTGCAGGGGAAATGGGGCTGGGCGGCAAATGCCGGCGGTCGTTTTACCATCAACAGCACCTTAGGATTGCTTGGGATAATCGATGTTGCCGATATGATGGGAATGCCACGTAAGCAAGATGAATTTAATGAGGTTTTGGGGTACTACGGCGTGCCTAATGGTCCCTATTTTATGGCACCTTTCTTAGGCCCTTATGTGGTGAGGGAGTTGGCCTCGGATTGGGTTGATGGTATCTATTTCCCACTTTCTGAATTTACTTTTTGGCAATCGGCCATCAAATGGGGATTGAAAAATTTACACAAGCGAGCAGAAGCAATCGATCAGGAGCGACTTGTCGATAATGCACTTGACCCCTACACTTTTGTAAAAGAAGCCTATCTGCAGCATGTTGACTATAAAGTTTACGATGGTGATGTTCCGGTAAAGCAGGATGAAGATGAGCTGCTTGATGATTATTTAGATGAGCTGGAGTGATCCCTAACTGACACGCCGCTTAGTAAGCTAGAACCATTAATTACATGTTATTATTGGAAAAGTTGAACCATCAAGGCTAAAGTAAGTCTCAACACTATAGCAAATAACTCTAGATATCTGGCGATGGGGAAATGCGCGCGATTAATGGGGAAGTTCAATGGCACTAGAAAATCTCGTCATATTGCTCGTCGAAGATGACCCGGTTTTTCGTAGTCTAGTGGCTGCTTATCTCGTTCGCCGTGGTGCCAAAGTGGTTGAAGCTTATGATGGCGAACAGGGGTTGGAGCTGTTTAACCAGGGGCATTATGATGTCGTTTTAGCCGATCTCAGTATGCCGATTCTCGGCGGCTTAGAGATGCTTAAACAGATGATTAAGCGTAAGCCCAATACCCTGGCGATTGTGATTTCTGGCAATCAGGTGATGGCCGATGTAGTCGAAGCATTGCGCATCGGTGCCAGTGATTATTTGGCCAAGCCGGTTAATGATCTCTTTATGATTGAGAGCGCCATCCGTCAATGCTTAGGTGGTAAATATGAGCAAGATGTCCAACTCGCCGATTTAGAAGAGCTGTCCTACCAAGAGCTTGAAGAACATTTAAGTCTGTTAGAGCAAAATGCCGAAGCCGCCAAGAGTGTGCAGCAGCAGCTTTTCCCACCGTCAGAAATTGATTACCCCAAGGCGAAAATCGATTACAGCCTGTTTAAAAACGATGATGTTAGTGCTTACTTCATCGACAGTACCAATGTCGGCGATCAGTATCTGATCATGTATATGGCCCACTTCCACCCTCAGGACAATCGCTCTGCTTTTGCCTGTGTCCTGCTTAAGAGTTTTGTTAATCAGAAATTGAAACAGTATCGAAACAGCAACAGCCATACTGTTATCGAACCCTTTAGCATGCTCAGTTACCTTAATGAAAGGATGAGTAAATCGGGCTTAGATATCTATGTAGATATTATTTATGCTGTGGTGGAATTGACAAACTATCGCGCCTCGGTTGCTCAGGCGGGTAAAGGTCTGCGCTGTTATATCCGTAACCAAGAAGGCCTATTACCCCTGGCGCTACCTGATTCACTGCAGTTAGGGATTTTGGAGTGGGGCCAGCCCAGCACCCAATTTCGGGATTTAATGGTAGGCGAGAGCCTGTGTATTGTCTCAAGCGGAGCTGAGCATAGGGAGATGCTGCTGGATAATCAATTTCTCGGTCTTACCTATAAAACCGACAGTTTACCGGGTGGCTATGTGCAGATGAGCTTTTAGCGGCGAGTATCGAGTTGCGAGCTACGAGTATTGAGCTACGGGCTAGGAGTTAGAAGCTAAGATTCTCGCCCCTTAAAACAAAAACGCCTCACATTGTGAGGCGTTTTTCATTGATACGTTAGCTGTGATTAGCGTCGAATTGCTTCGTGTTCTGCTGTCACGGCAATCTCTTCTTCAAGAGCGGTTTCTTCATCATGGTGACCATCTTCGGCACCGTGCATCCAATCGACTAGCTTATCAGCCATGAAGTAGAGGAGCACACCTGAGATAGCGGCAGTGATTGCGATACCAGAGAAGATAGACATAGCGTTGGCTAGCTGCTCTTCGGTTTCACCACCATGACCAATGAATGAGCCCACAACACCAGCAATCTTGTTCGCTGCTGCAACGAACAGGAACCAAGCACCCATCATCAGAGAGGCAATACGAAGTGGAGCTAGCTTAGTTACCATAGACAGACCGATAGGAGAAAGACACAGTTCACCCATGGTATGGAAGAAGTAGGCACCAACCAGCCACCACATGCTTGATTTAGCACTGGCGTCGCCACCCATCTCTAATACGGCACCGATCATGAATAGGAAACCAATACCCAGTAGGATCAGACCTAAAGCAAACTTAACGGGTGAATTAGGTTCATTCTTGCCTAAACGTACCCAGATAGAGGCCACGACAGGGGCGAAGATCACGATGAACATAGCGTTAAGAGACTGGAACCAGGTCGTTGGGACTTCCCAGCCACCAATCATACGGTCGGTAAACTCGTTGGTGAACAGATTCATCAAACCACCGGCTTGCTCAAAACCAGCCCAGAAGATGATGGTGAACAGACCCATGATCATGATGACTTTGATGCGATCGCGTTCAATCTTAGTCAGTGGCTCTTTACGAACTTGACCTTGAGCGGCTTCTTTTTCTTTTTCAAGTTTGGCAGCTGGAACGCGGCCAATATCACCTAACAGCTTTTGTGCAAACAGGAACTGGATGATGAGTGATAACACCATACCGATACCGGCACAGATGAAACCTGCTTGGAAGTTACCATCGTAATAAGCAACGACAGAACCTACGATAATACCTGACAGGAAGGCACCGACGTTGATACCCATGTAGAAGATGGTGAATGCACCGTCACGGCGATGATCGCCTTCTTCATACAGGTCGCCCACCATGGTAGATATGTTTGGCTTAAACAGGCCGTTACCTAAGATAAGGATACCTAGACCCAGGTAGAATACTTCTGTTTCCATGCCTTGGATCCAGGCATGAGGAGTACCAAGGATAAATTGGCCCGCAGCCATGAGTGCGCCACCAATCATGATGGCTTTACGTTGACCTAAATAAGTATCGGCCAACCAACCCCCAATGAGCGGTGTCAGGTAGACTAGACCTGTGAAGGTACCGTAAAGTGAAATCGCATCTGCCTGGGTCCAACCCAGACCATGTCCGCCTTGTGTGCGAACCGCGTCAACTAGGTATAGTACCAAGATTGCACGCATCGCGTAATAACTGAATCTTTCCCACAATTCCGTTGTAAATAATAGGAACAATCCTTTTGGATGCCCAAGCATCGTTCCTTGAGGTTTAGCTACGCTCATTGAAGTTTCCACCTTAGCTGTGATTGTCTACATAAAATATGCAGAAAATGTGATTGCAAATGTCGTCAATACTTTGCCTTTTTTAAGCTAACCAGTTGATATGGTTTAAAACTTTTCGCTTGGCGTGCGATTTTCTCGCTGTAGTATTTTGTTATATTCTAATATTTTCGTGACGAATTTATCTGAAACCCACCTTATATACCCTTTTCGGCCGCTAAAAGTCAATTTAGACTCGGTCAGCATGTGAATATTGACCAGATAAAATGCCGTGAAGAAACCGGTTGGATGAAAAATAGGCGTTGTGATGGTAAAAGCGACAAATAGCTACGAATATAATGGTGTGAGGCGAAAAATCCCAGCAGGATGATTTAAAACGACTAGAGTATTTGCTATGATTTTCTTTGAAAATTGGATGTAACTTATGTTGCCTTTTTTGTTACATTAGCATTTCGAATTGATATGGATATTCAGGATCTTATATTGATTATTTGACAGTTAGTAACTTGTCGGATTCTAAAGATTTCTGTCAATTTAATGGATAATCCTAAGCACTGTTATAGGGAAATTATGAAGTCTTGGTATCTTTTGTATTGCAAATCTCGCAATGAAGCGAGGGCGCAAGATAATCTCAAATTGCAGCAGATAGAAACTTATCTTCCAATGCATCTTGAGAAAGTGTCTAAAGCGGGTAAGCCCTCAGTAAAACGCGCTCCTCTTTTTCCTAATTATCTCTTTATCTATTTTGATCCCAAAGAAACCAGTGTTAGTCGTATCCATTCGACACGTGGTGTTTCACGTTTTGTTGGTTGTAAAGAAGAGATGACAGCTATTGATGACAGTATTATTCATGCCATCCGTATGAAAGAGCACAAGTTGTTCAATGAGCTTGATGTCTCTGGGGGGGGCAGCGAGTCTCAACCTGAGTTTAAGCCTGGTGACAGGGTGAAGTTTGTCGACGGCCCTTTTGTGGATCTAGAAGGCATTTTTGCCGAAAAAAGTGGTGAGAAGCGCTGCCATATTTTGTTTGAAATTATGGGGCAGCAGAAACGCGTGAATGTCGCTAAAGAGAGTCTCAAACCGGTAGGAAATTGAGATGGGTGAAGATATAGCTAGGACAGCGCTTGGCTATAATTTACAGAGTAATTATGGCACTTAAACACGCTTTATTTTATGGTGTCTTACGCGAGGCATCTCAATAGCATTACCGAGATAGTTTGTATTAATGCTAAGGTAGTCTGGCTTTTGAACCTTGGCTCTGTAAGAGAAAGAATCACTAAAAATTTGAAGAATCCCATGAGGGGATGGGCAGTTTGGGGGCCGCAACCTATGGGCGGTAGCGTGTCTGAAGCTCGAAACCCCAAAGACCCGAAAAATAATATCTTATTTGTTTTAATGCGTTATCATCTTCAACGCTTTGATTTGTCATTTTGCTTTGAACAACGGAGAGTTTCAGTGTTACAACGAACCACAAAAACCATAATAACGGCAGTTGCAGCCCTGTTTATGATGGCAAACTTTTTTATCATTGCGAGCAGTGCGCAGGCGATAACGCCATCACCTGAGATGATAGAGCAGTTTAAAAATCTCCCCGCATCCGAACAGCAAAGATTGGCACGTCAATATGGTATTGACCCTGCGTTGTTAACAGGAAAGGGAACGACTCAATCGGATCTTGCTAACCCCGAATTAGTCTTGCCCAGAAATAGCGATGGTCAGTTTGAAAATACTGACAAGTTGCAAGGGTTGAAAAATGCCAATGAAGAGCTCGATTTTGCCAAAGAGCAGCAAAAGAAAGAGTTAAAGCGTTTTGGTTATGAACTGTTTCAGGGGGAACCAACCACCTTTGCGCCCGTTTCCGATGTACCTGTGCCAAGCGAATACTTAGTTGGGCCTGGCGATCGCATCAAGGTGCAACTCTTTGGTAAAGATAATCAAGAGTATGATCTAGTTATTAGCCGCGATGGTACCATTCAGTTCCCTCAACTTGGGCCTATTTCTGTGGCGGGACTGAGTTTCGCCGAGCTGAGAGAATCCTTAAACCATCGTATTAAACAGCAGATGATAGGTATCGAGTCCAATATCACCATGGGTGAGTTGCGCTCGATCCGTATTTTTATCGCAGGCGATGCCTATAAACCGGGCTCTTATACCGTCTCCAGCCTTTCAACCATTACCCAGGCTTTGTTTGTGGCCGGTGGTGTGAATGAAATAGGTTCATTGCGTGATATCCAAGTTAAGCGTAATGGCAAGTTAGTCGGCAGTATGGATCTGTACGATCTTTTGATGCGCGGCGATGCCTCTGGCGATCTGCGTTTACGTTCTGGCGATGTTGTATTCATTCCGCCTGTCGGTGGCTTGGTCAGTATCGAAGGCGAGGTGCGTCGCCCAGCGATTTATGAGCTAAAACAGAATGAAACCGTGGCTGATATTGTTGCGATGGCGGCGGGAGTGACTCCAGGCGCCTATCCAAAGAGCAGCACTATTGAGCGTTTCAATAGCAATGGTTTACGTGGGCTTGTCAATGTGGATTTAACCACTCAAGCCGGTAAGTCTACCAAAGCACAAGCGGGTGACTACATTCGAGTGAAAAACGCGTCGGTGCGTTTTGAAGATGCCATTACCTTAGTGGGCGCCGTTGTACGTCCTGGAAAATACCAGTGGTATGACGGGCAGAAGATCAGTGATTTACTCCCTTCTCTCTGGGGGGATTTGCTGATCTCGGCCGATCTTAATTACGGCATCATTATCCGTGAAACTAATCGTTACGGGGATATCAAGGTATTGCAATTCTCGCCGGCAAAAGCCATAGGCGATAAGCAAACCGAGCAAGACCTTACGCTGCAACCCCGCGATAAAATCATGCTGTTTAACTACAGCGACGAAGCCATCAATCGTTTTGAGTTGAATAAACTCGTTAAAGACAGGGTTGAAGAGATCACCTCGTTAACCGGAGATAGCTTAGTTGGCAATGACCTCTTCAAAGCGGGTTTTGCTGAGCTAGATAAGACCCAACTCGAAAGCCGCAGCGATATTGCCGGGGTTGTGGTGACTAAAGACTCATCTCAAGAAACAGAAGAGGAGCTGGCCAAGAAAGAAGCCGGAGAACTGGTTACCGCCGAAGTGAAAAAAATGCTGTTTAATCTCTTCGACGATAAAGAGTTGATTAAGCAAAGTGGTGCGATGAATCGCGGCGAGCTACTTTATCCCGTGGTGACAAAACTTATCAGTCAAGGTATGGGGAATAGTGGTGCGCCAATCGTGGCCATTAATGGTAAGGTGCGCCATCCTGGCATCTATCCCTTAGCGGATAAGGCAAAGATAAGTGATTTGGTGATGGCCGCTGGCGGCTTGCTCGAGGGAGCTTATTCTGCCCGCGCTGAGCTGACTAGCTCGGTGCTGGAAGGTGAGTATTCAACAGTCAGCCATCTTGATATTAATTTAGATGCCGCCATCTCTGGCCAAGCTAGCGAGGATAAAGTGTTGCAGCCTCGCGATATTCTAACTGTGATGACCACGCCTGACTGGCAGGAAAACAAAACGGTTGAAATTCGTGGCGAAGTTAAATTCCCTGGTATCTACAATATCCGCCGTGGTGAAAAATTATCGGATGTGATTGAGCGCGCAGGCGGCTTTACTCAGTATGCTTTTTTACCTTCCTCTGTGTTTGTGCGTGAATCTGTGCGTCAGCAAGAGCAGATAGAGATTAAGAAACTTGCCGACCAACTCAGACGTGACATCGCGACCCGTGGTGTGTCTAAAGATGGCAATGTGGTGAATTACACCGATGCGCAGTTGATGCTAAGTGATTTGGAAAACATCAAGGCTGTAGGACGTTTAGTTGTTGATTTGCCGGCAATTTCAGTAGGCATAGCCCAGGCGGATATTCAGCTAGAAGATCAAGATATTCTTTATATTCCGTCGACCCGAGAAACCATTTCTGTGATGGGCGAAGTACAGCATGCCGCGACTCATAGATTTAAAGATGGACTGACATTAGATCAGTACCTATCTATGTCTGGCGGCGTGCGAAAGCGCGCAGATGACGACCGTATCTATATCATTAAGGCTGATGGTTCGGTTATGTTGCCTAGTCGTACCATGTGGTTTAGCAGCACGACAGAGCTAAGCCCAGGAGATACGATTATTGTGCCACTGGATACAGAGTACAAAGATAACCTCACCTTATGGACTCAAATCACTGGGATTATCTATAACACTGCTGTGGCTATCTCGGCGATTTCAGGACTTTAACTGAATTAAAAAAGCCTATTTCTCAGCTATCTTAAAACCGAGTCTAGACGTTGACTAAGAAGGATCTTATATGCGTTTTGAAAGATTAGATGTTTGGAAAAGGGCTTCAAGATTGTCATGTGATGTATATAAGGCAACTGAATCTGTTACTAATTGGGGCTTTAAAGATCAAATTACTCGCTCTGGGCTGTCCGTGCCTTCGAATATAGCGGACAAAAATGCAGGAGCAATTTTTGAACGATGTGCGTTTTGCATCGGCCTCTGAAGAGGTGAGGTACAAGGATGTACCGGATAAGGTGAAGAGCGAGAGACTCCTAGAGAGAAAATTCGATTTCTGTATTATGCAAAAGGTTCCCTTGGAGAATTAGTTACCCAGTTATATATCGGTGTAGAGGTTGGTTATCTGCGAAAATCTTCCGCTTTGGAAATGATAAAAGAAGCTAAAGAGCTAGCAAAAATTTTAGGTTCTCTAATTAAAAATAAGGAATTACAGATAAAAGAAAATTGCGGTGACTACAGAATTGAAAAGTATGACTAAGCGATATGATTTGCTTTTTCATAGTAGCGTAGCGCACTAGCCGCAAAGCGTCCTAGACTCTAGAATCTGATGGAAATATGAACAATAAAATACAGCAACATCAAACAGATGCATTTTTTCAAAATACCCAACAAGCTGACGACGAAATTGATTTAAGGGAACTGTTTAGCGTTATTTGGCAAGGCAAATGGTTGATCATAGCGATTACGGCTGTGTTTGCCATCGCCTCAGTCGTTTTCGCTATTTTGCAGCCTAATATCTATAAATCAGAAGCCTTGTTAGCCCCAGCAAGTGAAGAGCAAGGTGGCGGAGGTTTGGCTGCGTTAGCCGGTCAATTTGGTGGCTTGGCCTCAATGGCCGGAATTAACCTTGGTGGCGGCGGGAGTGTCGATAAGACACAAATGGCCATAGAGGTGATGAAATCGCGCCAATTTGCCAGCGACTTTATTCAAAAGCATCAACTCCTCCCAGACTTGATGGCGGCTGATAAATGGAACATGACGGATAATAGCCTAAGTTACGATAGTGATATCTATGATGTAACGGCAAACCAATGGGTACGTGAGGTAAAGGCGCCATTTAAGCCAGAGCCTTCAATGCAGGAAGCGTATAAAGAGTTTAGTGAAATTGTCAGTGTGAATGCCGCGAAAGACACAGGAATGGTGACTGTATCGGTTGAGCATTTATCGCCTTATGTTGCCCAGCAGTGGGTGACTTGGTTAGTCGAAGATATTAATAAAGTGATGAAAGATCGCGATGTCGCAGAGGCTACCCGTAGCACAGAATTTTTAAACAAGCAGATAATGCAAACTAATGTCGCCGATATTCGTCAGGTACTCTATAAACTGATCGAAGAGCAGGCGAAAACCATCATGTTTGCCGAGGTGCGTGATGAATATGTGTTTAAAACCATAGATCCTGCATTAGTACCTGAAGAAAAAGCCAAACCCAAACGCGCCTTGATCTGCGTATTAGGCACCATGTTAGGCGGTATGCTAGGCGTGATGTGGGTATTAATTAGACATTTTGTACGTAAAGAAGACTAATTTTTTCTGTTCTAGCTTTGAGCAGCGAAGCGTTCTAGAACTCTAGACTCTATCTTTAAAAAAACGGCCTATTGGGACTGCTTTAAGATAAAGAGTTGGAAAACAGTAAAATCTTAGGTTTTCAAGGGATAACGCTTACTTAGAAATAAGAGCGATTGTTTCAAAATGGATAAAAAGTGTCTCAGCTAGGTTAGAATTACTGAGATGTAAAATCGAGTAAAATTAGTGTTTAGGGTTTATTTTAATGCAATATCAGATCGAAGTTATGCTTGCCGGTCTAAAATATCAGAGTGCATTTAGCTGCAACATTTACTATGCTCATACTTATGTTCATGTGAGTGAGGTTTGAATGAGAATTACAACGGACAGCTTTGGCAATGTACTTAAAGGCAATGATTTGTAATCGGTCACTGATGAACAGTTAAAACAATATCAGGATAAAATTAATCATAGGCCAAAGAGATACTTGGGATTCAAACAGCAGCTAGTTGTGTTAAATGAATTAATTTAAGTGGCTTGAGCGGTTGATGCACTTCGGAGTTGAATTCTCGATTTACTTTTTTATAGAATATACATTTAGCAATAAGATACAAATATTCAATTTTTTAAAAGGATTTTCATTATTTAAAATGAAACAAAAATACTAAAGAGTTTAATTAGAAATTTAGTATTAACAATTAACTTTTAAAGGTAAATTCAACGCATGGGTTAATAATAAAGCTAGATGATAGAGTTATCATCTAGCTTCGACGCTCTAGTAATGTGTCTGTGTAGAGTTTTTATGCCTAGTAAAGTTCTCAAGATGGAAAAATCATATAGTTAATAAAATATTATCTGTATTGGAAAATGCAATTCTGATAGCTTCAATTTAAATTTTGGTTTTTTCACATTCTGGTATAAATTGAAACTAATATAAAAGGAAAGTTTTATGTCTAAGAAAAAAGTTGCTTTAATTACTGGTATAACAGGTCAAGACGGGTCGTATCTTGCAGAGTTGTTATTAGAAAAGGGTTATGAAGTACATGGCATAAAAAGAAGAGCGTCGTTATTTAATACCCAACGCATAGACCATATTTATCAAGATATTCATGAAGATAATCCCAATCTAATATTGCACTATGGTGACCTTACAGATTCTTCAAACCTGACCCGAGTTTTGAATGATGTCCAGCCTGATGAAGTTTATAACTTAGGCGCACAATCACATGTTGCCGTTTCGTTCGAATCACCCGAATATACAGCAGATGTCGATGCAATGGGTACATTGCGTTTGTTGGAAGCGATTAGATTTTTAGGTTTGGAGAAAAAAACACGCTTCTATCAGGCATCAACTTCTGAACTTTATGGTTTGGTTCAAGAAATACCGCAAAAGGAAACGACACCATTCCACCCTCGCTCACCATATGCAGTAGCGAAAATGTACGCTTATTGGATTACTGTAAATTATCGTGAATCTTATAATATGTATGCATGTAATGGTATTTTATTTAATCACGAATCGCCTCGCCGTGGTGAAACATTCGTTACTAGGAAGATAACACGTGCATTA
Source organism: Shewanella sp. AS1 (assembly GCF_021412565.1). Taxonomy (GTDB): domain Bacteria; phylum Pseudomonadota; class Gammaproteobacteria; order Enterobacterales; family Shewanellaceae; genus Shewanella. The sequence goes on from NZ_JAKCLJ010000010.1 coordinate 70,937, forward strand.
GCAAATATTTCACAAGGACTGGAAAAGTGCTTATTCCTGGGAAATATGGATGCTTTACGTGACTGGGGTCACGCAAAAGACTACGTTAGAATGCAATGGATGATGTTGCAGCAAGACCAGCCCGAAGATTTTGTGATCGCTACGGGTAAGCAAATTTCTGTACGTGAGTTTGTTAGATTATCAGCTAAAGAGCTTGGTATCACTTTGGAATTTACCGGCGAAGGTGAAAATGAAGTCGCTACGGTGATTAGTATTACTGGTAAAAATGCACCTGAGCTGAGTATTGGAGATGTCATTGTTAGGGTTGACCCTCGTTACTATAGACCTGCGGAGGTAGAAACTTTATTGGGGGATCCTACTAAGGCAAAAGATAAGTTGGGTTGGGTCCCTGAGATAACCGTTGAAGAAATGTGCAGTGAAATGGTTGCTGCAGATTTGGTTACTGCGAAGCAGCATGCACTGTTGAAAAGCCATGGCTACGAATCTACAGTTTCAGTTGAGAGATAAATGAAAGTATTTTTAACTGGTGGTGCAGGCATGTTAGGGAGCAATATTAAATCAGCTTTTCTTAAGTACGGAACTGATATAATTGCTCCCTCTAAAGAGGAACTGGATCTTTTTGATTTTGAAAAGGTTAGGCAGTTTATCGCACATCATAAACCGACCCTTATTATTCATGCCGCGGGTTTAGTCGGGGGGATTAGACAGAATATTCAGCAACCTTATGAGTTTTGTTTTGTTAACCTCCAAATAGGACTGAATGTCCTTCATGCGGCATTTGTCGAAGGCGTTCCTAGTTTAATTAACATTAGCAGCGCAAATGTCTATCCAGATGGAAATTTAGACTACGCAATGTCAGAGAGTGATATTCTCTCTGGAAAGATTAATAAAGATACGGAAGGTTATGGTCTAGCCAAAACTTGTGTTTTGAAATTAGCAAACTATTTGAGCCTACAGTACGGTGTCTGTTATAAGTCATTAATACCGTGTAATCTATACGGTAAAGGTGACTCATTTGATAAGTTGAAGGCTCATATGATTCCTGCAATTATACGTCGTCTCCATGAGGCCAAGGTTGAACAAGTAGAATCTGTAGAAATTTGGGGAGACGGATCAGCAAGAAGAGAATTTCTTTTTGCTGAAGATTTAGCTGAATATATCTATGAAGTGTCAAGCCATTTGCAAGAGCTTCCCCAAAATCTAAATTTGGCGCCTGAAGTTGATTTCTCCGTTCTAGATTATAATCGGATTGTTGCAGAGATAGTGGGCTATCATGGTGATTTTCATTTTGATGAAACAAAGCCAGTCGGTACAAAAGTGAAGCGTTTAAATACTAGTCTCGCCCGACAACATGGATGGGATGATACGACGTCTATTAAAGATGGAATAAGTAAGACATATCAATATTTTTTGGAGAAAGTGGCTTTATGAAAAAATATGCGCTGGCAAGCAGCACATGGGACCATCATGAATATGATGCGATACAGAGAGTTATAAAATCTGATATGTTTACCATGGGTAAAGAGGTTGCGCAATACGAAAAGGATTTTGCCGCATTTTTTGGTGCAAAACATGCTGTAATGGTAAGCTCAGGCTCAACAGCAAACTTATTGATGATTGCTTCTTTATTCTTTACTAAAAATCCATCACTAAAACTTAAGCGCGGTGATGAGATTATAGTTCCTGCAGTGTCTTGGTCTACAACATACTTTCCACTTCAACAGTATGGACTTAAAGTTAAATTTGTAGATATTGATCTTGATACTTTAAATTTGGATTTAGTTAAGTTAGAAACTGCGATAACAAAAGATACACGTGCAATTTTGGCTGTGAACCTATTAGGTAATGCTAATGATTATGCTCAAATGAATGAAATTATAGCTGGTAAAAATATTTTTATTCTAGAAGATAATTGTGAATCCATGGGGGCTACTATTGATGGTAAGCAAGCGGGTACGTTTGGCATTATGGGAACTTTTAGTTCTTTTTTCTCTCATCACATAGCTACAATGGAGGGGGGATGTATTGTAACTGATAATGAAGAGTTATATCATATTTTGCTTTGTATTCGAGCACATGGTTGGACAAGGAATTTACCTAAATTTAATCATGTTACGGGTGAAAAAAGTGATGATCCATTTGAGGAGTCATTTAAATTTGTCCTTCCAGGCTATAACGTAAGACCTCTTGAAATGAGTGGTGCAATTGGTATTGAACAGCTGAAAAAATTACCCGCATTTATTGAAACTCGTCGTAAGAATGCACTTTTGTTCAAGTCTCTATTTGAAAATCACCCATATATTTCGATTCAAAAAGAAATAGGTAATAGTAGTTGGTTTGGATTTTCTCTGATATTAAAGGAAAATTCACCATATAATAGATCTGATCTAGTTAAGTTATTAACCGAAAATGGTATTGAGTGTCGACCAATTGTGACCGGTAACTTTCTTAAAAATTCGACAGTTTTAAAGTTTTTTGATTATGAAATTTCAGGAGAGATCTCTGCGGCTTCATATCTGGATGAACATGGCCTTTTTGTTGGTAATCATCAAAATGATATAGAAAAAGAAATTCGACTATTAGCATCGTTATTAATAAATTAATGAGTTTTAAATGAAAAAGATAGCAGTAATTGAGACTGGTGTTCCAAATCATACCCCTATTCTTGTAAACTGGGCAAAAATCTGTAACTTAAAAGGATGGGAGTTAACAGTTTATACTACTCAAGACTGCTATCAACTAGTCGAAAGCAAGTTAAAAAAAATCAACTCATTCAAAGGCGTAAAATTTATTGAAGATTTGAGTTTGTTTAATTTAAAAAGATATCATTCAGATTTAAAAAAATATGATGATGTTTTAATAGCTTCATTGTATGGAGGGTATTTAAAATATTTTCTTCTTATTTTTTTTTGTAAAAACTTCTCATTGACTATGCATAATGTTAATAAATGGTTTGTTCCTGTGCGCACGGGCGATAGATTTTTATCTGAAATAAAATCTTATTTAAGTTTTTTTTTAAGAAAATTAATCATTAGAAATATTAAAAAAATAATAGTAAATAGTGAAAATCAAAAAAAATATTTAAAGGAAAAGTATGCTTACTTAAATGTCCATGTTATTCCATTTAAGATGGATTTTTTTCCTAAAAATGATTGTAAAGTACAAACTTTAGCTAATATCGTTGTTGTATATCCTGGAATTATTTCATTCGATCGAAAGAGATATGATAATTTTATTTTGATTTCTGAAAAATTTCCACAGATAAAATTTGTTCTCCTTGGTGAAATGTCTAATGATTCTGCAGGAAAGTATATATTAGCTGAGATTGAGAAAAGGCAATTGAAAAATGTCGTATATTTCAGAAATTATGTAAGCAATGATGTTTTTGAATATTATATGAATGAAGCAAGTGTCATTTTTTCAGATATAAATATTGAGTCGAATGGTGAAACCTATGGCCAATCAAAAGACTCTGGTGCACCATATTTGATGGCAGAGTATGGTTTGCCTTTTATTGTTAATAGTGATTTTAAAAATATACCTGCTTTGGATGCGGCAACTTCTTATTATCATGATCAAAGTTCTTTAATTAAAATATTTGAATGTTTAATTATCGATCCTACCTTTCTTAATGGAAAAATAAGTTTAAATCTTAGGGGACGTGAAACTATATCGCTAAAAAACGTTGCTTCAGAGTTTAAAGGTTTTGATTGATATGAATTTGTACCGTGCAATATATAAGAGTGTTTCAGGTCGGTTTATAACATACATAGTACAATTTTCAGCCTTAGCTTTATATGCTAGGTTATTTACACCAGAAGAATTTGGTGTGATTGCGTCAATTCAGGTTTTTGTTCTATTCTTTCAAATGTTATCTGATGTTGGAATTGGTCCGGCCATCATAAATGAGACTAAGTTTGAAATTGAAAAGCGAGATGGAATGTTTACCTTTACAGCATTAATAGGGATTTCATTAGCCATAATTTTTTATTTTTTTTCATACTTATTGAATTTTTTCTATGGAGGATATGAGTATCAGAATATTGCAATTCTTGTTTCAATAGCTATTTTCTTTAATTCCCTTAATATTTTACCTATAACTGCAATGAATAAAGATGCACGGTTTATAGAACTTGCAGTTATTGATGTATCTGTTGAGATTTTTTCTGTATTATTGATATTTATTCTGTATAAAAGTAATTTTGGATTATTATCCTTAGCTGCAAGAAGTCCCATTACAGCAGTTATTAAATTTACTATGACATGGATTTTATGTCTTAAAACTGATTTAGGTAGGCCTAATTTTGGTACGAAGCTTTATCATATTAAGTCAATATTAAGGTTTTCTTTATTTCAATTTGGATTTAATTTCATTAACTATTTCTCAAGGAATCTAGATAATATTCTCATAGCAAAATATTTTGGTATGATTTCTGTAGGTATTTATGAAAAAGCATATCAACTTATGCGTTATCCTTTAATGATAACTACCTTTGCAATGACACCTGCAATCCAACCAATATTGATGGTTTATAGAAACGAGGTGAATCTGATAATTGAAGAACACAATAAGCTAACTAAAAGACTATTGACCTTATCTTTGCCAATAAGTGCTTTTATTTATTTAAATAGTAAAGTAATTGTATTAACTGTTTTTGGCGAACAATGGTATAACGTAGAACCGCTAATTAAAATTTTTTCATTTATGATTCCAGTTCAAGCTGTATTATCTACCTCAGGTTCTTTTTTTCAAGTAATGAATAAGCCGAATCTATTATTTTACTCTGGTTTTCTTTCAGCGATTTTAAATATTATCGCTGTTTGTATTGGTGTGTTATCTGGAGATATGAATACCTTAGCGATTGCTTTAGTTGTTACTTTTACAATAAATTTTTTTCAAGCGTATTTCATATTATTTAAATATTGTTTTGCTTTTAGTCTCAAGGGATTTTATTTTGGACTTTTTAAAGGTGCTATAGTCACTTTTTGGCCAATTTTTATATATTCACTAATTCAATATTACTTACTAAGTAATATTAATCTATCTTCAATTTTGAGTCTATTTGTTAATATCCTAGTGGGAACGTTGGTAATTCTTGTTTTTATGAGGCCAATTAAAAACCAACTAAAATAGAAATTTTCTATTCTCAAAAAAATATATCATTCCTAGTGCTAGATAATATAAATTTCAGATATTTATGACGCATGCTACTCTAATGAATACACTAGTTTGATTTATAAGTATCTTCCTTTATTTAAATCCAATTCATTAAAAAACAATTAAGGTTTTTATGACAGCGTTAATTACAATTTATATCCCTACAAAAAATAGGCGTCTTCATTTATCCAAGGCTATAGATAGTGTTTTAAATCAAACATACAAAAATTGGGAACTTATCATTGTTAATGATGCTAGCACAGATGATACAGAGTCTTTTTTAACAGAACTAACAGATAAGCATCATAACATTAAGTGTTTTCATAATACTGTTTCTCAAGGGGCTTGTGCTGCAAGAAATACAGCTATCCAAAATGCTAAAGGTTTATTTGTAACTGGCTTAGATGATGACGATTTATTCACTCCTAATAGGTTACAGGTTTTAGTTGATAATTATGATGATAAATACTCATTTATTTCAACTAGTTGGGTTATGTCCCCAAATACTATTAAAGACCGTCTGAGAGAGTTTCTTCGTTATAAAAGTGGAGATATTGACCTAAATTCAATGCTTGATTTGAATCATATCGGTAATCAAGTTTATGTAAGAAGAGATAGAATATTGTCACTAGGTGGATTTGATGAAAACCTTCAAAGTTGGCAAGATTATGATATGTGGATCCGACTTATAGAAAGATTTGGTCCCTCATTAAAGTTAAAAACTCCTACTCAAATCATATTGAATGACGAATCTATGTTAAGAATTACAACCTCACCGAAACGAATAGATGGAATAAAATATTTTATTGAAAAGCACCGGTCTAAAATGACAAATAAGCAGGTTAAGAGGGTTTTGAAGCAACTCAGTTTATAAGAGCTATATTTGTTCAAATTTTGCTTTGCGATTATTTGATATTAGTTAGAAATGTTATTATTTTAAATCGATATCGGATTGTCACTTCTTAACTATATATTCATTATGCTACAATCATTTTGTCAAATTGTCATTTTTAGATATATATAAAGGATAAGGCTGGAGTTGGTTTAATTTAAATTATGACGACTCAGGATGATGAGTTTGCAGTATAATGATACTCATTGTATATTGAAATTAAAGTTCTAGGTGTTTTTCATTTACCCTAGGCCTGAATTGGTATTTTTGTTTTGTGCTTCATTTTATAGGGTGACTTTAATTTTAATGGTTATATCTGTATTGGCTTACTTAGTCTTTTTAATAAGTATTAGAACGTAATAAGTCGAAGGGTTTGTAATTTTTTGTTGATGCTCCTAGCTAATAAATTTTGATTTGGAATTAAATGTGCGTAATGATGGCAATTAAATTTCTGTAATTTGCGATAGTTAAAATATTGCCTCAGATCCTAGTCCTTCTATACAATTGTTACCTGAACAAGTATGGCCAGGTTTTTCATAGTATTAGATATTCTCTATATTTCTGATAAACAATTTTATTTAGACTCTGAACATGATATGAGTGAACTTAATAGATTGTTAATGTAATAGCATTGTATGAATTCCATTCTACAGAGATTAAATATGAATAACTGACTTGATTGTCAATCAATAATTTAATTTTTTAAAATTTTGCATGAATATAAATTCAAAAAGAGGGAGTCCGTGGGAGATGAGCATTACCAATGCTTACTTTCTGCAACGTTATCTTTTGTTAACAAAAGTTTGCCATTGATACTATGAAAATCTCTATAAATAAAAATAAATTAACTTTTATCTTCCTTCCTATAATTATTTTATTTTTTATATTTCCAGTTAAGTTTAACTTTCTGCCTATTGATACTCCTAGGTTTTTTTACTGTTTAATATTTATTTTATTACTCTATAGCCGTGCTTTTAGTTTAAATTTGAAATTTTTTTTACCATTTTGGATTGTTGTATTACTTTCTGTTATCTCTACGTTAAATAGTGACATTTCGGATCTTTCCTTTTGTAGGATTGTGATTGAGAATATGGTTAAGCTATTTTTTGTTACTTACTTATTCTCCTGGCTAGTATATAACTATTTTAAATTGCCTTTGGAAAGTTTGATTTTCTGTATAATTTTGACATTCATGGTTCAATCCTTTGTCATGTTTATTATGCTGTTCTTACCAGATGTTCAATCTATATATTTATCGCTCTTAGATTCAAAAGCAAAGGGATTGGGTGATGCTGAGAGTTTATGGCGGCTAAGACAACTTGGAGTTACAGGTTGGGCTGTTTATGATATGGCTGTAAATTTGTTGTTGGCAATATTCCTAATACCCGCTTGTCTAAGTGGATGCAATGTTAAAATTACACCTTTTGTTTGGTCTTTTATTTTTATCATATTACTTTTTGCTTCTATTTTAAGTGCTAGAACTGCATTTATAGGTTTTTTTATTTTTTCGTTAATATCTCTTTGGTTGCTTATATTTCGAAGGAGTTTAACAGGGAGTAAAGTTTGGAAAATTTTTAATTTTTTCATTTTTTATCTCTTACTTTCGATCCCTGTGTTTATGATTCTTTATCAGTCTGGCAGTAGGGAGGTCGTTTTTTTGTTTGATTGGGTTTTGGAGATTTTTTCTGGTTTTACTTCCAATGGGTTTGAGACTAAATCTACAAATGAACTTGCAGAATTATATTTTGTTCCTAGTGAGAATACAATTTTGTTCGGTGATGGTAAATATATAGCAGACACTGGTGGGTTTTATGGTGGTACTGATGTTGGTTATCTTAGAGTATTGCTTCATTTTGGTTTGTTCGGAAGTTTGATTTTCTATTTTTCCTATCTTTTAGTTTTCTCTAGAGTTGCAAGTAATTTTAAGAAGTTGATTTCAGTGGAATCTTCCGCATACTTTAAAGCTTATGTTGTTTTTCTTTTTATAGTGCAGTTTAAAGGAAATGTAATGGTAGATTCAATTCCTGCTTTATCATCTATTTTTATCATATTCAATTATTCAAATTTGGTGTTAAAAAATGGCGATTACTGATACTGTTCTTATCATTTCAAATTCATTCACTGGTGGTGGAGCTGAGGTCGTTGCAGATGAAACCTATAAAGTTATCAAAAAAAAATATATTAATGTAAAACGTTGTTCTGCAGATGAGTTTTCTGACTGTACTTTAATTGACGCTAAAGAAAATATGTTTTGTGCTATTTTTTCAATTAGAAATATGATTACTTTGCTTCTTTATTTGTTAAAAATAAGACCTAGCATAATTCATTTGCACAATTTTTTGCCAAATTTATCACCCTCTATTTTAATGTCCATAGCTTTTTATAAATTTTTTTTCAGTGTTCATGTTTTACAAACAATTCATGACTTTCATCCAGTTTGCCCAAATTCATCTTTGTTCAATGATTTCAAAGGTGCAACTTGTACTAAATGTGTTGGAAGAAAAAAAAATACCATTATTTTTGACTCTTGCTATAAAGGTTCTAGGTTAGCATCTTCCTTTAAGTATATTCGTTATAGTGTTATGAGGTTTTTTCTTTTTCATCGTTATGTTATCGATTTGTTTTTATGTCCTAGTCAATTTATGCTAGACAAACTTTCTATGGATGGTATTAGTCAAAAAAAACTTTTGCTATTAAAAAATCCCATGTCTCTGCCTATGGGGTTATATAATCTAAATATAGATACACAACTCAATAATGCTGTTGATAGAAATGATATCCTTTTTTTAGGTCGTCTTTCAAAAGAAAAAGGTATTGATTTAATTATTTCGGCTTTGAAAAGTCTTCCTGGGCGCAACTTACATATTTGTGGTGGTGGTGACTTGCTTGAGTCTTATAAAGAGCAAACAATACTTAATGGAGTTCATGAAAGAGTTTTTTTTCATGGGTACGTTAACAAGACTGAATTATCCGTAATAGCTAAGCAATGTTCGCTATTAGTTTTACCTTCCGTTGTTTTCGAAAACTCACCAATGGTTATTTACGAGGGACTCGCTTTAAATCTTGTTCCAGTTGTCTCAAACATTGGTGGTATGAAAGAGGTTATCGAAAACTTAGGTTTCGGGTTTACTTTTGCTGCTGGTGATCTTTGTGATTTAGTCTTGCATTTAGAATTAGCATTTAACTATGTTCATAAGGTTAATGTAAAAATTGAAATTGAATCAAATAAATTTTACATTAATTATTTAGAAACTGATTATTCAAGTTGTTTAGAGTCTGTCTATGAAAAAAATTATAGTGTTAACTCCTAGGTTTCCATACCCGGTAATTGGTGGAGACCGCTTGCGAATTTACTTTTTATGTAAGGAACTTTCTAAGCATTATGATTTAACATTGTTAAGCTTATGTGAGTCAGAAAATGAAATGAAGATGTCTTTACCATCTGATGGTGTTTTTAAACATGTAGAACGAGTGTTATTACCAAAGTGGCGATCGTACCTAAATTGTCTTCTATCCCTGCAATCTCAAACACCTTTACAAGTGGCGTATTATCGTTGTGCCACATTTAAAAATATATTAGAACGTTTATTGCCGTACCATGATGCTGCAATTGCTCATTTAGTTCGTACTGGTGATTATTTGCTTAAGTCGAACGTTCCTAAGGTACTAGAAATGACAGATGCAATTTCAATGAACTATGAACGTGTCGGACGCATTGCACAGTCAACTAGTCTGAAAACGTTAATCTATAGTATAGAACAGCGACGTCTAAAGAAATACGAACAACGAATCGCTAATACATTTAATGCATCGATACTTGTATCTCAATATGATAAAGATTATTTGTTCTCTAAGGACTCTTCTGAGTACAGCAGGGTTTTAGTTTGTTCAAACGGTGTTGATCTAAGCAATCTTGAGTATCGTCCTTGCTTTACTTCTAAACGGATAGTATTTATTGGCAATTTGTATTCTGTGCAAAATGTTGATGCAGCGTTTTGGTTTGCTAAAAATGTAATGCCTCTTTTGCGTAAGTATGGTGATTATACGTTTAAAGTGATTGGTCGTATAAAGGATCATGATCGTTTAAGGTTTAATGGTTTAGAAGGTGTAGAACTTACCGGTTCAGTTGATTCTGTTTCCTGTTCTGCAAAAGGTTCATTGGCGGGAGTTTGTAGTGTTCGTTTAGGTGCTGGTGTTCAAAATAAAATCCTCGAATACATGGCATTAGGAATACCTGCAATAACTTCTTGTACAGGCCTTGAAGGAATTGAAGCTATTCCAGGTAAAGAGATCTTGGTTGCTGACGAGCCCAAAGAATATGTAGATGCTATTTTAAAACTTGCAAATAATGAGCACATTCACCAACAATATGCTGAAGCTGGATTGTCCTATGTTAAACGTTCTCATTCTTGGGAGTCTCGGTTGACCCCAGTTATTTCTGAACTCAAAAAATTGGTAAATTAAAATGTCTTATATACTTCCAGTCATCATGGCTGGCGGCTCAGGATCGCGTTTATGGCCGCTTTCGCGTCATCAATTTCCTAAGCAATTTTTAACCTTACTAGGCAATGATTCCTTGCTGCAATCCACTGCGCAGCGTTTAAAAGGGATTGAGCATGCGCCAGCTTTGGTAATTTGTAATGAAGAGCACCGTTTTTCGGTCGCTGAGCAGTTTCGAGCTAACGCCATCCAAACCAGCGGTATTATCTTGGAGCCGGCGGGACGTAATACCGCTCCTGCAATCGCCTTAGCAGCAATGCAAGCACTAAGAAATGGTGATGACCCTATATTGCTAGTGTTAGCGGCTGATCACGTAATAAAAGACGAAGAGGCATTTTGTTCATCGGTTAAGCAAGCATTGCCGTTTGCACAAGCGGATAAGTTAGTAACCTTTGGCATCGTGCCTACCGCTCCTGAAACCGGTTACGGCTACATCAAGCGTGGCAACGTGCAAGGTGATAATACTGGTTTTAGCGTGGCACAGTTTGTTGAAAAACCTAATCTAGAAACTGCTCAGGATTATCTCTCGTCAGGTGAATACTACTGGAACAGTGGTATGTTTTTATTCAAAGCCAGTGCGTATTTAACTGAGCTTAAAACTCATCGATCCGATATATTTAGTGCATGTGAGCAAGCCATGGCGGCAACACAAGCCGATTTGGACTTTATCCGTGTTGATAAAGAGGCATTTGAAGCATGTCCTGATGATTCGATTGATTACTCGGTCATGGAAAAAACTGCCCAAGCTGTAGTTGTGCCTATGGACTGCGGTTGGAGTGATGTGGGAAGTTGGTCTGCACTGTGGGAAGTATCAGATAAAGACGAATATGGTAATGCTTATCGAGGTGATGTTATTAACCTCAATACTCGTAATACGTATGTTCACGCGACAGAAAAGCTCGTTACTACAATTGGTTTGGATGACGTAGTAGTAGTCGAAACCAAAGATGCGATTTTGGTGGCTAAGCGATCTGAGGCGCAACAAGTCAAAAAGGTTGTTGAGCAGCTAAAAGCAGAAAATCGAAGTGAGTGGCAACATCACCGTGAAGTTTACCGGCCTTGGGGTAAATACGACTCTATTGATAATGGTGACCGCTTTCAAGTGAAGCGAATTACGGTGAAGCCTGGAGAGAAGCTATCTATCCAAATGCATCACCACCGAGCTGAGCATTGGATTGTGGTAACAGGTACGGCAAAAGTGACTAATGGTGATAAAGATATTTTGCTGACCGAGAACCAATCCACTTATATTCCGGTGGGGGTAGTCCATGCACTGGAAAACCCAGGCAAAGTGCCGCTTGAGTTGATCGAAGTGCAATCAGGCTCCTACTTAGGTGAAGATGATATTGTTCGTTTTGAAGACAGATATGGCAGGATAAATTAATGAGTAATCCAACTGCTTCCCAAGTCATTAAAGAAAGTGGTGTGACTTTTGGCACCAGTGGCGCTCGTGGTTTGGTTACCGACTTTAAACCAGAGGTGTGCGCTGCTTTTGCTGTTGCGTTTATTGAAGTCATGAAGCAAAGCTTTGCTTTTGAGCGTTTAGCAATTGCGATTGACAACCGCCCAAGCAGCCTTGACTTGGCCTCAGCTTGTATTGCTGCAGCTAACGCCGTTGGCGTAGAAGTTGATTACTATGGCGTTATCCCAACGCCAGCATTAGCCGTCACTTCGATGGCCGATAACATTCCCGCCATCATGGTCACTGGCAGCCATATCCCGTTTGATAGAAATGGTCTAAAATTCTACCGCCCTGACGGAGAAATCAGTAAAGAAGACGAGTTAGCTATCTTAGCAGCCTGTGTCGAGTTGCCAAGTGTTGAGTTATCACCTCTACCTAGAGTTCAAACTAAAGCTATAGATAGCTACCTAGCGCGTTATCTCAATATCTTTAAAACTGATTTACTCAAAGGTAAACGCATCGGTATTTATGAGCACTCTAGTGCTGGGCGCGATTTGTACGGAATCTTGTTTAAGCAACTGGGAGCTAGGGTTGTAAGGCTAGGTCGTAGTGATAGTTTTGTGCCAATTGATACTGAAGCGGTAGGGCTAGCAGATATTGAAATGGCAAAAGATTGGCACAAGGAGCACCAGTTAGATGCTCTTTTTTCAACAGATGGCGATGGTGATAGGCCTTTATTATCAGACGAAACTGGCGCATATTTACGCGGTGATATTCTTTGCTTGCTCGCAGCACAAAGTTTGAACATTGATGCATTAGCTGTACCTGTTAGCTGTAACTCTGCGATAGAAGCATGCGGAGCGTTTAAGCAAATTGAGCGTACGGAAATAGGTTCACCTTATGTGATAGCTGCATTTGATGCCTTAAAAGAAAATTTTTCACGAGTCGCTGGTTTTGAAGCTAATGGCGGTTTTTTACTAGGTTCAGATATCGAGGTTAATGGTGTTCCGCTTAAAGCGTTGCCAACTCGTGATGCAATATTACCTGTGTTAGCGGTTTTGGCCATGGCTGATAAAGGATCTATTTCGGCTTTAGTTGAGAAACTTCCACCTATCTATACTGCAAGTAATCGCATTCAGAATTTTTCCAGAGATAAAAGCTTGGAGATTATTGAGCAAGGTATACAAAACCCTCTGCAATTATTATCAAAATTAGATCTGCCTACATTTCAGCTTGCTAAGACAGATTTTACTGATGGTTTGCGCATGATGTTTAGTAATGGGGAGGTTGTTCATTTGCGTCCTTCTGGTAACGCGCCAGAACTTCGTTGTTATGCTGAGTCAAATTCTGTTGAACGTGCAGAGTCATTAGTGGAGTTGGTGTTAAGTGCAATTTACAAGTTCAAATAGTCAAGCCTATTGGATTGAGTGATTTTTAACTCAATAAATCAATGTGATAGCCAAATTGATGAGACGGTTTTGAGACATGATCTTGAAACTGTCTCATTTTATGGTTTTTAGTTTGGTTAAGTCTCTGATTAAAAGCCTTTTTGGTTATTATTGGTCTTTGAACTATTGATTTCTTTAGGTCTTAACTTTTATTAGAAAAGTAAAAATTCTGTCTCAGTATCGTTTAACTGACTGAAATGTAGTACAAGGACGTTTTATTTTATATTCGTATGTTCGGACGCAGATCCTGTCACTATGGCGATCTCTTTGTATCCCATTTTTATTCCTTTTTGTACCAGCCAACCATCGAGTTTTGTATGTCGATCAGCTTATCGTTAGTAAGTGTATTTTTAAGTTCATTTATTTTTTTGTTTTTATGTCGAAAAGTAGCTAAAAAAATCGGCTTAGTTGATAAGCCGAATGAACGAAAACATCATATTGGTCAAATTCCTTTGATAGGAGGGATTTCAATTTACATCTCAGTAATATTGACCTTATGCTTAGCTTTTGAACTTACTCGTAGTCTTATATTGTATATGACTTGTTCTGCGGTATTGATTGCTTTAGGAGTATTGGATGATCGCTTTGATTTAAGTTTTAAGATCAGGTTAGTTTTTCAAACAGCGATTTCGTTGGCGATGATTTTAATCGGCTATGATAGCCTGCATTATCTTGGTTTCATTTTGGGAAATGAAGCCCTAGTTTTGCCTACATACTTAAGCTATGTGATCACCATTTTTGCTGTGATTGGGGCGATTAATGCGTTCAATATGGTTGATGGCATTGATGGCCTGTTAGGTGGCTTAGCGTCGGTTACATTTGCTGCATTAGGTTATATGTTTTATGCGGCTGGCAGCATTGAGTTGTCTCATTTTTGCCTTCTTCTGGTCGTTGCTATGCTCCCTTATATCATGCTTAATTTGGGTATTCCTTTTGGCCAAAAGTTTAAGGTATTCATGGGGGATGCAGGAAGCATGTTCATCGGTTTTACCGTTATTTGGTTGTTGATAGAAGCAAGCCAAAACCAACAACATGTTGTAATACGTCCTGTAACGGCTTTGTGGTTTATCGCCATTCCTCTGATGGATATGGTGTGCATTATGGTTCGTCGGGTGAGAAAGGGACAATCGCCCTTTAAACCCGATAGAGAGCACTTGCACCACATTTGTCAGCGCTTGGGATTGTCTTCTGCGAAGTCATTATTTTTGATATGCACTTTGGCTGCTGTCATGGCTTTTATCGGGGTTTTTTCTGATTTATATCAAGTTTCCGAAGAGATCATGTTTATTGCATTTATTGGCGCTTTTCTAGTGTATTATTTTGCGATAGCACATATCTGGCGTATTACATCAATCATACGAACAGCTTTCAGGCTAACCAAGCGTATTTGAACTGTTTTTCAACGAGCAATAAAAATATCAGGGATGCTTCTGTCTTGTCATATAGAGGTTATACTATACAGGCAGTGTATGATGATAAGCTTTCGTTATCATCATTGTTTTCAACAACTAGCTTAAGGAAGAGGGTTTATGGAGTACCTAATACCGTTCGTTACGGTGTTTTGTTTGACGTGTTTTGCGATCAAAGTGCTTAATCCAGTAGCGCAAAGAGTAGGATTAGTTGATCTGCCGAATGAAAGGAAGATTCACAGTGGTGAAATTCCCTTAATCGGTGGCATATCTATCTATTTCAGTGTGTTATTGGTCTCTAGTTTTGTACTCGAAACCAGTCAACTTTTTAACCTCTATTTTATTTCAGCTGCACTGATCCTTTTTATCGGTGTGTTAGACGATAAGTACGATCTCTCAGTTCGCGTACGGATTGTCGCTCAAGTGATCACAGCATCGATTTTGATTTTTGGTGCGGGTGTTTATTTGACCTCTTTAGGCAAGATTTTCTACTTTTTTGATTTTAGTTTAGGCTATGTCGGTGTATTTGTTACTGTTTT
The DNA here is from genome assembly GCF_021412565.1 of Shewanella sp. AS1. Classification (GTDB taxonomy): domain Bacteria; phylum Pseudomonadota; class Gammaproteobacteria; order Enterobacterales; family Shewanellaceae; genus Shewanella. Next base: position 86,285 of record NZ_JAKCLJ010000010.1, read on the forward strand.
GGCTGTTATTGGTGCAATAAACGCTTTTAACATGGTCGATGGTATTGATGGCTTAGCCGGTATGTTGAGCCTTGTAACATTCACATCACTTGCCATTTTGTTTTATCTCGCTGACAACCAATGGTTTTTAGTACCCATACTTTTCATTGCTGCAATAATTGGTTACCTGTTATTTAATTTACGCTGGCCATTTGCTTCACTTGAAAAAATTTTTATGGGTGATGCGGGAAGTATGTTGATTGGCTTAACTGTTGTTTGGCTGTTAGTTATCGGTGTGGAGGCTGATACCAAGGTATTTGAACCAGTCACTGCGCTCTATATTATCGGGATACCGCTGATGGATATGGTGGCAATCATGTACCGCAGAATCAGTAAAGGTATGTCGCCATTTAGGCCTGATAGAGATCACCTACATCACATATTTGAAAGAGCAGGTTATAGTCGAAAACAAACCCTAGTTCGTATCACGCTTGCCTCTATAGTCCTTGCCATTATTGGTATTTATGGTCAGTTATCTCACGCTCCTGAGTGGATGATGTTTGTCGGTTTTCTTGCCATTTTTGTAGTGTATAACTGGTTTCTTGCTCATGTATGGCAAATTATCACGTTTGTTAGAAAGTTTAATTGATAAAATTATCGTCAATATGCTTTTATTTAAATTAGAAAACCATCTGATTTTTAGATGGTTTTTCTCAAAATGAATTTCATTTTTTGAACTGGCGTTATAACTTTAACTTGTCTGGCTTAAATTAGATTTATTGCTTTTAGCAATAAATGAATTATTTGGATCTTTTATGAAAGTTGTTATTCCTGTCGCGGGCCTAGGTACTCGCATGCTGCCTGCAACTAAGGCGATACCTAAAGAGATGTTACCGCTGGTTGATAAGCCGCTTATTCAGTACATAGTCAATGAATGCGTGGCTGCTGGCGTTAAAGAAATTGTGCTGGTGACGCATGCCAGTAAAAATGCCATCGAAAACCATTTCGATACCTCCTATGAGCTGGAATCGACCCTTGAGAAGCGGGTGAAACGTCAGTTGCTTGAAGAGGTGCAATCAATATGCCCAAAAGACGTGACCATAATGCATGTGCGCCAGGGCGAGGCGAAGGGACTTGGGCATGCAGTTTTATGTGCCAAGCCCTGTATAGGCAATAATCCGTTTGCTGTGGTGCTGCCAGATGTGATTTTGGATGAATACAGTGCTAATCAGCAGACCGAAAACCTTGCGGCCATGATAAAGCGTTATAAGGCAACCAAAGCGAGTCAGATCATGGTTGCACCCGTGCCGCATGATGAGGTGAATAAATACGGTATCGCCGATTGTGGCGGTGTTAATATCGCCCCTGGTGAGTCATCCTTGATTAAGGCCATGGTTGAAAAACCGGCTGTTGATAAGGCGCCATCGAATCTTGCGGTTGTCGGACGTTATGTTTTGTCTGAAAAAATTTGGGACTTACTGGCTAAAACGCCCGCAGGGGCAGGGAATGAAATTCAGCTGACCGATGCCATCGATATGCTCATTGAGTCTGATACCGTCGAAGCATTTAACATGACAGGTAAGTCACACGACTGTGGCGATAAGTTGGGTTATATGACTGCGTTTGTCGAATATGGTTTGCGTAACGAAAAGCTAGGGCAAGATTTTCGCCAGCAGCTACAAACTCTGCTAGCACAATAATTTTTACTACTATGATGAAATGCTCACTTTAGCCTGCTGAAGTGGGCATTTTTCGTTTAGTGGTCCTTAAGAACTCTCAGTAGGCGGGTATCTGAACCCGAGCGACGATTGCCCACACTTAAAAGGTCCACATATTGTTACTAATGAGGTAACAATATGTGGACCTGTCTCTTGCTCATGTTCAGCATTAGGTCTGTTTGTTTAGTAAGGATGTGGTTCTAGATTTGCCGAGTGAGTCGGTGATCAAGCAGTAGGACATCGGATTCAAAGCTAGCGGAATCAACATTCCAAGTGACAGCTAATAAAATCAACAATCCTTAATAGCTGAAGACCGTTTCATGTTTCTTAAGTTAGTGTAAATATAATTACTGTAACTTTATTTACAGTAATTATATTTACACTAAATGCTTCATGCTCTATTCTATTGCAGATACGTGAAAGCAAAAGTAGCAAGCAATGAAAAAATTTTATAACCGTCAGAAGGAATTAAAAGCGCTACAAACTGTTTCCGAGCAGATAGTAGAAACAAAGGGGCAACTTAGCGTCATGGTTGGGAGAAGGCGTGTAGGTAAAACCCGTCTTTTAAATGAAGCTTTTCGCCAAGAAAATACCCAATTCCTTTACCTTTTCATAAGTCGAAAGAGTGAAAGCTCCTTAGTGGCTGAATTTGTAGAAATCATCAATAGTGAGCTCGGTGTTAAGTTTTTCCAGCCCCAATCATTGCGAGATATTATTGAGTTCTTGTTGGATTATACAAAGCAAAAACCTCTGACAATCATCATTGACGAGTTTCAAGATATCGACATCGTCAACCCTGCTCTATTCTCCGATATTCAAAATTTATGGGATGCAAACAAGAGAGACTCGATGATGCACCTAGTGTGCTGTGGTTCCCTCTACAGCATGATGACGAAGATTTTCAAAGGTAAAGATGAACCTCTATTCAATCGTGATGATAGATTCTTTAATATTCAACCTTTGCAGCCCTCTTATCTTGCTGAGGTCATCAAAGATCACGATCAATTTGATGCTGAAAACATGCTTCGATGGTGGTGTCTATCTGGCGGGATACCAAAATACCTTGAGTGGTTAACCCGATTCTCTGCTGAGAACGACAACCTATTTGAGGCGGTGATCTCCGAATTTTCACCGCTAATAAAAGAAGGAACTCATCGACTCGTTGAAGATTTTGGCTCAGAACATCGAATTTACTTCGATATTCTTGGTGCGATATCAAAAGGCAATACAAGCCGTGCTCGAATTGAAAACTTCTTAGGTGTGAGTGTCGGTGTTCATCTGGAAAAGCTTGATGACGTTTTTGATGTGATTACCAAAAAGCGCCCGATTAGCTCTAAAGAGAACTCACGAGATATTCGTTACTCCATTTCTGATCCGTTTTTAAACTTCTGGTTTCGATTCATCCATGCCAACAAAAGTGCTGTTGAGATGGAGAACTACGAGTACATTCGAAGATATATTGAACGAGATTTCACCGTCTACTCTGGTCTGGAATTAGAGAGCCTGTTTGTCGCAATATTGGTTGAATCAAAGCAATTTGGAAAGATTGGTGGATACTGGGATGCAAAAGGTCACAATGAGATCGATATAGTGGCTATTAATGATTTAGATAAGAAAATACTCATTGCCGAAGTAAAGAGGCAGCAAAAACGTTACAGTGAGGCCAAATTAATAGAGAAATCTCACAGCCTTTTGAAAAAGTTAAATCTAAAAGGTTATGACATTGAATATCGTGGATTTTCATTGGATAACTTAGTGGAAACAATGGAAGAGTATCACGCGTGATCAACACCTGGATGCTTGCGAACTTTTTGCAAAATCACAGTGACACAAACGATTTTTTGCCCTTTTCGAATAATTAAGTTGAATTTGTAATGCAGGAGCAGTGATAACTATGTATCAAAAGATTTTTCGGTTTAGAGTTTCATTGATGGGCAGTGAGCCGGAAATTTGGCGGGAAATTGACGTTCCTGATCATTACAATTTTTGGGAGCTGCATATTGCGATACAAGATGCGATGGGGTGGCTTGACTATCATTTACATGAATTCTCTCCACGTAAGTCAGGTCCAACAAAGGGAATGAGAATTGGACTTCCTGAGTCAGAGCATGATGAAAGCATTATTGCCGGTTGGGAGTTTACCATTAAAAAATACTTTACCGCTTTGGGAAACACCATAGATTACGTATACGATTTCGGTGATGACTGGCATCATGAAATCATCTTAGTCGGTATGTTTTTGACTTCTTTGGATTCAGACTATCCTCAATGTATCGCTGGTGAAATGGCTTGTCCTCCCGAAGATTGTGGTGGTCTGCCTGGCTTTCAGAACTTAGTTGAAATATTGGATGACGAGAATCATAAAGAGCATGATGACACGGTTTACTGGCTGAAAAATCATGTTAAGAAATATTGGCCTTATAAATGCGATGCATTTAGTCCCCAAAAGGTTAAGTTTTCTGATCCTTACCAGCGTTGGCTGAATGCATTTAATCAAGAAGGGTAAGGTGTCAAGAAGGATAAGATGAAAGGCATTGTTCTAGCGGGCGGTACTGGCACGCGGTTATATCCCATCACCCGTGGTGTGTCTAAACAGCTGCTGCCTGTGTATGACAAACCGATGATCTATTATCCGTTATCTGTGCTTATGCTGGCGGGGATCCGCGATATTATGCTCATCACTACCCCCGATGAGCAGATGTTATTCCAGCGCTTATTGGGTGATGGCAGTGACTTTGGTATTTCGCTCTCTTATCAGGTGCAGCTAAAGCCCGAGGGGATCGCACAAGCGTTTATCATTGCAGAAGACTTTATCGGTGATGACAGCGTGTGTTTGGTGCTGGGAGATAATGTGTTTTACGGTCAAGGCTTCAGTCCCACACTTAAACAGACTGTCGCTGATCTCAGTAATGTGAATTCAGTGGGAGCTACTATCTTTGCCTATCAGGTCGATCATGCTGAGCGATATGGTGTGGTGGAGTTTGATGCTGACTTCAACGCATTGTCCATCGATGAAAAACCGAAAGTTCCCAAATCTAACTGGGCGGTAACCGGACTCTATTTTTATGACAATCAAGTCATCAATATCGCCAAAGGATTAATCCCATCTTCGCGTGGCGAGTTGGAAATCACCGAAATCAACCAAGCTTATCTTCAGCTCGGCGAATTAAAAGTCGAGCTTTTGGGATGTGGTTTTGCCTGGCTCGACACTGGCACCTTTGACAGTCTGCAGCAGGCTTCCTCTTTTGTGCAGACCATAGAAACGGTGCAAGGACTAAAGGTCGCTTGTCTTGAAGAGATAGCTTGGCGTAATGGCTGGTTAACCGATGAGGATATTATTCGACTTGCCCAGCCTATGCTCAATAACAGCTATGGTCAGTACTTACTCTCCCTCGTAAGCTTATAAGGTTGAGCCACAGATACAAAGGCATAGCTTTTACTTTGTTGGTCTTGTCGTAGCGATTCATAGTGCTTAAGTCGGTATTTATTCTTCGAGCTTATGTTACCGATTAATGGTTGATTGTTGTTTTTATTCATTCTGAGGGCATGGCTGATAAATGGTTGGTTGATCAGTTGTCTTGCAGAGAAACGTCAGAGAGCATCGAATTTTGAGTTAAAATAGCGATAAATGATTTGATTTGCTATTATTGTGTCAATTATTTCGTTTGTGAATACATATTTGTCACTATGGTAGCAATTATTTATGCTTGATTTATACACGGCTTTTGATGTTCAAATAGAATTGCGCGATTTCATCAGCCAATCTAGAAAGCAAAAAAAATGGTCGGTTGAAGAGTTATCGACTCGCTCAGGTGTACCTTATGGCACTATTAGGAAGTTCGAAACCACGGGTAATATTTCACTTAGACAGTTTTTAATGCTTTATGAAGCAGTCGGAGAGTTAAAGAAGATCCGTACTCTGACAAAAGTAGAGAGTGAGCAGCCTAGTAGCATCGAAGAGGTATTAAAAAATGCTTGAGACGGCATTAGGTGTTAATCGAACATTTTCAGATGGTTCTAAAGTGCTTGTTGGCACTCTGGCAGAAAATAGAACAGGTACCTATTTTCAGTTCGATGAAAACTATTTAGCTCAACATGCTGCTTCAATTTCTCCTTTCAATATCAGTGCTGATCTCTCTTTGCAAAAAGCGCCGAAAGAGCCTCATTATGGTGTTCATGGGGTATTTGGCGACAGTCTTCCCGATGGATGGGGGCTGTATCTGATGGACAGGGTATTTAGACAAAATGGTTATAATCCACAGCAGATCACAGCGTTAGAGCGTTTAGCTTATATTGGCGATCACTGCCTTGGCGCTTTATCTTATGAACCGGCAATGAGCTTGCTTGAATCAAGAGTAAGCGATGTTGAACTCATTACGTTAGGGCAAGAGGCGGTCAACGAGTTTGAAGGAACAGAATCGAGATTCATTGAGCATCTGATGAATGCTGGGGGCTCTGGTGGTGCACGTCCGAAATTGAGTGTGACTAAACTCAATGATGGTCGATATTCGACGCTCCCTGATGCCATTGGTGAAAAACTGATTGTGAAATTGACTTCTGAAAAATTCGACTTAAAACATTCAGAAAGTTTGGTTGAATATGTCTATATGCAAATGGCGAGTAATTTAGGCATTAATACCCCCAAATTTGAATTGATTGAAGTCGGCGCGGGAAGATGGTGGTTACAACAAACTCGATTTGATTGTACCTCTCAAGGTAAGTATCACATGATTTCAGCTTGCGGTTTGTTGGATGCTTCATTTCGAGAGCCATCGCTAGATTATGTCGATCTTGTTAAGGCGACTCGAATATTGTGTGGGGTGGGAGAGGCGAGAAAATTGGTGAAACGAGCCTTGTTCAATTTCATCATGGTTAACCAAGATGATCATTCTAAAAATTTTGCCTTTTTAGCCGACGATGATGATCAGTGGAAACTCTCTCCATTTTACGACATTGTTTATAGCCCTTCGCCATATAAAGAACATATGACGTCTTTTCATGGTAATGGACGCACCCCAAAACAAGCATTAAGCATATTGGCGGGGCAGGCCGGTTATTCAAGCGATAAACCATTACGCGAAATGTTAGAGGAAATTTATCTCGAGACCCGAAATTTTGCTCAAGAAGCAAAAAATTTAGGTATACCCTCTCAATTAATCTTAACCATAGATAACCACATGACAGAAATGTGGAATAGCATTCGTTAATATGCTTTTCATTAGGGAGATATCCATAGGTTGAGACTGAAATATTGTCTAGTTTATGAATCAGTTTCAGCCATTAATATGGTTTATCGATACGATAAATGGGTCATTAAGTGGTCTTTGTGTGGATAGAAGTATCGCATTAGAGTTTTTTCTTGGAATTGCTAATTGATTACCAGAATTTATCTCCTATTGCTTGGACTAAAATGATAAAGTACTGACAATTTTAGCTTTTGATGATGGGATAGAAGATGAAAATTGCTATTGCGGGCACAGGTTATGTGGGCCTCTCCAATGCCATGCTGCTTGCTCAGCATAATCAAGTGGTTGCCGTTGATATCGTTCCTGAGAAGGTGGAGATGCTTAACCAGAAGCGATCTCCCATTGTGGACAGTGAGATTGAAGATTTTTTAGCGAACAAGCCACTTAATTTTACCGCGACTTTAGATACGCAGGTTGCCTATAAAGATGCTGACTATGTGGTAATTGCCACGCCCACCGATTATGACGTGCAGACCAACTACTTTAATACCTCTTCAGTGGAAGCTGTGATTAAGGATGTGATGGCGATTAATCCCGGTGCTGTGATGGTGATTAAATCCACCGTGCCTGTGGGTTACACTGAGCGGATCAAGCAGGAGCTTAATTGCGATAATCTGCTCTTTTCGCCCGAGTTTTTACGTGAGGGCAAAGCCCTGTATGACAACTTGTATCCGTCTCGGATCATAGTCGGTGAGCGCTCGCAGCGGGCTAAGATCTTCGCCGATTTATTAGTCGAGGGCGCAGTAAAACAAGAGATCCCCGTGCTCTTTACCGATTCGACCGAGGCCGAAGCGGTTAAGTTGTTTTCTAATACCTATTTAGCGCTGCGTGTTGCCTACTTCAATGAATTAGATTCCTATGCAGAAACCCATGGTTTGGATGCGCGCCAGATTATTGAAGGGGTAGGGCTAGATCCTCGTATTGGTAACCATTACAACAATCCCTCCTTTGGTTATGGGGGCTATTGCTTACCTAAAGATACCAAGCAGCTGCTGGCCAATTACCAGGATGTGCCCAATAACATTATTGGCGCCATTGTCGATGCCAACCGCACCCGTAAAGATTTTATTGCCGATTCGATTCTAAAACGCCAGCCAAAAGTTGTGGGTATTTACCGCCTGATCATGAAGGCGGGCTCAGACAATTTCCGCGCGTCCAGTATTCAAGGGATCATGAAACGTCTCAAGGCGAAAGGCATTGAGGTGGTGGTGTATGAGCCTGTATTGGAGGAGGCGGAGTTTTTCCATTCTAAAGTGATCAAAGATTTAGACGAGTTTAAGGCCTGCTGCGATGTGATTGTCTCTAACCGTATGGTGGATGAGATCCGTGATGTGGCCGATAAGGTCTATACCCGCGATCTGTTTGGTTCTGACTAAAAAAAGAACTGACATGTGTATAACGGGCTGAGCGTATAACAGGCTAAGCTTGTTATAGAGACTCTAGTGTTAGCGTTAATTGATGCAAGGTGTGTCGATTAACAATAAGTGCGATAAGCACTAAGAAAATGGTTGAGAAAGCAATGAAATACCTAGTAACAGGCGCCGCGGGTTTTATCGGCAGTGCCGTGGTTGAAAAGCTAATCGCGGCAGGCCATGAGGTGATTGGTGTCGATAACATCAATGACTATTACGATGTGAAGTTAAAGCATGCCCGTTTAGACAGGATTACCCATCCTCATTTCAAGCTGATTAAGCTGGATATCGCCGATAGACAAGCGTTGCAGCAGTTGTTTAATGATCAGCAGTTTGACAGGGTGATCCACCTTGCGGCCCAGGCCGGGGTGCGTTACTCCATTGAGAATCCCCATGCCTATGCCGACGCTAACTTGGTCGGCCACTTAAACATCCTAGAAGGTTGTCGTCACACAAAGGTTCAGCATCTGGTGTATGCTTCATCCAGCTCGGTTTATGGCTTAAATGCCAAGACCCCCTTTGCAACCTCAGACAGTGTGGATCATCCTGTGTCTTTGTACGCTGCCACCAAGAAATCCAACGAATTAATGGCGCACAGTTATTCTCATCTGTATGACATCCCCACCACTGGGCTGCGTTTCTTTACTGTGTATGGCAGCTGGGGCAGGCCTGATATGGCGCCTTTCATTTTCACCAAAAAGATCCTCGATGGCGACACCATAGACATCAACAACAATGGCGACATGTGGCGTGATTTCACCCATGTGGATGACATAGTCGAAGGCGTGGTGCGTATCGCCGATGTTATCCCGACGCGAGATAGATCTTGGACAGTGGAACAGGGTTCACCCGCTTCCAGCTCAGCCCCATATGCCGTGTATAACATAGGCCATGGTTCGCCCATTAATTTGATGGAGTTCGTGAAAACCATAGAAACTGAGTTAGGCATAGAGGCGAAGAAAAACTTCAGAGAGATGCAGCCTGGGGATGTGTATCAGACCTATGCCGATGTGGAAGATCTCTTTGCCGCGACCGGCTATAAGCCGCAAGTGTCGGTAAAAGAAGGGGTGGCTGAGTTTATCAGTTGGTACCGCGATTTTTATCGTAAGTAGCTGTCGAGCTACGGGCTACGAGTTAGGAGTTACGAACAAGGGCAAATGGTGGATAATCCTTATTTTAGGCAAAGAGTTAGCTAACTGATTTTTTCTCGCTTATCGGGCATAAACACAAGGCATGAAGATTCTAGTAACAGGCGGGGCGGGATTTATCGGCTCTGCTGTGATCCGTTATATCATTGAGCACACACAAGACAGTGTGGTTAATCTCGATAAGCTGACCTATGCAGGCAATTTGGCCGCTTTGGCTGTAATTGAGCATAGCCCCAAATACTGGTTCGAACGCGTCGATATTTGTGACAGAGCCGAACTCGATAGGATTTTCTCTCAATATCAGCCTGATGCCGTGATGCACCTCGCCGCTGAGTCTCATGTCGATCGTTCAATTTCTGGACCTGCTGACTTTATTCAAACCAATATCGTCGGTACTTACCAGTTATTAGAGGCGGCGCGGGAATATTGGCAAGCGTTATCGGAAGACGCAAAAAGTGCATTTCGCTTTCATCATATTTCTACCGACGAAGTATTTGGCGATCTGCCCCATCCCGATGATGGCTTGCAAGCATTGCCGCAGTTTACAGAATGCTCTTCCTATGCACCCAGCAGCCCATATTCGGCCTCTAAAGCATCCAGCGATCACTTAGTACGTGCCTGGCAGCGCACTTATGGTTTACCGGTTCTCGTCACTAATTGCTCCAATAACTATGGCCCATATCAGTTTCCTGAAAAGCTTATTCCATTGGTGATCCTCAACGCCTTGGCGGGGAAAACACTGCCCGTTTATGGCAATGGCACTCAGATCCGCGATTGGCTCTATGTGGACGATCATGTCAGGGCGCTATACAAAGTGCTGACCCAAGGGCAGGTTGGAGAAACCTACAATATTGGCGGCCATAACGAGAAACGTAACCTTGAGGTGGTGCAAGCTATCTGTCGTATTCTCGATGAATTAGTGCCGCAAGACACTTCTTATGCTGAGCTGATAGAATTTGTGACAGACCGTCAGGGACACGATCGCCGCTACGCCATCGATGCCAGCAAGATAGGTCGCGAACTGGGTTGGCAACCGCTGGAAACTTTTGAAACTGGCCTGCGTAAAACCGTTGAGTGGTATTTGAATAATCGAACCTAGTGGCAAGCTGTTCGGCAAGGGATCCAGCGATGAAAGTACTAATTACCGGCAGTAGTGGCCAAGTTGGTCGCGCTCTGGTGGCGCATTTGAAAAGACAATGGCAGGGTAAAGCCCAGCTTCTGGCATTGGATGCCAAAGAGTTGGATATTACACAGCAAGCGGCCGTCATGGTTGTGGTGAGAGCCTTCTTGCCTGATGTGATCATCAACGCCGCTGCGTATACTGCGGTAGATAAAGCCGAATCTGACGAAATGACCGCCTACAGTGTTAACTGCGATGGAGCTAAGTACTTAGCCCAAGCGGCCTCTGAAGTCGGCGCCTGTATCTTACACATATCAACCGATTATGTGTTTGATGGCAACAAAGCCGAGTGCTATCACGAAGCGGATTTTCCTGTACCTCAAAACGTCTATGGCAGGAGTAAATTGGCCGGAGAACTGGCGGTGATTAATGCTTGTCCAAGGCATGTTATCTTGCGTACTTCATGGGTGTTTGCAGAGCAGGGCAATAACTTTGTCAATACCATGTTGAGCTTAGCCAAGACCCGAGAGAGTGTGAGTGTAGTCTCCGATCAATTTGGCAGTCCCACCTATGCCGGTGATATCGCCAGTGTATTAATCGAGATCGCTGAACAAATCGTTGAGGGGAAGCAAGCCTGGGGTATATATCATTATTCGGGTTTGCCCCATGTCAGCTGGTATGATTTTGCTAGGGCGATATTCGAGCAGGCCAAGGAGCAGGGCTTAATCAGTCAACCACCAAGGTTAAAGGCGATTTCAAGTGATGACTATCCCACTCCGACCAAGAGGCCTGCGAATACGCGGTTAGATTGCCAAAAAATTGAGGCCAACTTTGGCATTAAGCCATCTGACTGGCAAGCTGCACTGGAGCTGCTTATCGCCCGTAAAATATCATCATCTGCTGGAAACCTCTAAGAGAGTTTTTGTATGAAAGTGTCTGCAACCCCGATCGCCGATGTCAAAGTCATCGAGCCGACAGTATTTGGCGATGAGCGCGGTTTCTTTATGGAAAGCTGGAATCAAAGGGAGTTTGAGGCCAAGGTGACAGGTCATCCCGTTGCCTTTGTTCAGGATAATCACTCAAAGTCGAAACGGGGTACCCTGCGTGGCTTGCATTACCAACTTGAGCACACCCAGGGAAAATTAGTTCGGGTGATCTCAGGTGAGGTTTTTGATGTCGCGGTGGATCTACGTAAAGATTCGCCCACCTTTGGCCAATGGGTAGGGGAGTATCTCTCGGCTGAAAATAAGCGCCAGATGTGGATCCCGCCCGGGTTCGCCCATGGCTTTTATGTCACCAGTGATGAAGCCGAGTCTGTTTATAAGTGCACCGATTATTATCATCCACAGTCAGAAGTCTCCATATTGTGGAACGATACAAGGCTGGATATCGCATGGCCTTTTCAAACGGCGCCTTTGCTTTCAACGAAAGATGCTGATGCCTTGTCATTGAGTGAATTCGTGAAAAAGCGTTAGGATAGGGGTCGGTATTCAGCCATCTCTATAAATTGCATCGACTCAGACTTGAACCGACAGTCGGGTACGGCCTCATCACTATCACTATCCCTACAACTACAGGGAGAACTGGATTTGTAAACACCTATCTCTAAGACAATATCGGCTCTGCATTTTGTTATGCTGAGGCTTTGCATTTCAGCAAGCATCACTGAGCTGGCTAGGTCTTGTTTCATCTCGCTTTATCTAATCTCATTTTCTTTAATTACTTCATATTCATTTTTGGTATAGATAAAGTGTTATTTATAACTTCAAAACTCTCGTTGTATTGGTATTATTTCAATAACTCACTTTAGTTATCCGACGCTGTTTGTTTTTCATTATTCAACATCAAGCCTCTTTTATGTTACAAAAAGAGGCTTGGATCTGGATTGGAATAGCAGCACAGTCAGCTGATTTAACTGGAATTATACGGAAATCGACATGTCTACACAGCAAACTCATTTGAAACAACTTGAAGCTGAATCGATTCAGATCATGCGTGAAGTGGCCGCAGAGTTTGATAATCCGGTGATGCTTTACTCTGTGGGTAAAGACTCCTCTGTGCTGCTGCATCTGGCACGCAAGGCGTTTTACCCCGGCAAGATCCCCTTTCCCTTGCTGCACGTAGACACTAACTGGAAGTTCAAGGAGATGATCGCCTTTCGTGACGAGATGGCGAAAAAGTATGGCTTCGATCTGCTCGTGCATAAGAACCCCCGCGGTCTGAAGATGAATATCTCGCCCTTTACCCATGGCAGTGCTAAACACACAGATATCATGAAAACCGAGGGGTTGAAGCAGGCGCTGGATAAATATGGTTTCGATGCGGCCTTTGGCGGCGCAAGACGCGATGAGGAGAAGTCCCGCGCCAAAGAGCGGGTGTATTCATTCAGGGACAGTAAGCACCGTTGGGATCCCAAGAACCAGCGTCCTGAGCTGTGGAACATCTACAATGGTAAGGTGGATAAAGGCGAGAGTATTCGTGTCTTTCCTTTGTCGAACTGGACAGAACTGGATATCTGGCAATATATCTACTTGGAAAATATCGAGATCCCCTCGCTCTATTTTGCAAAGCCTCGTCCTGTGGTGGAGCGTAATGGCACGCTTATTATGGTGGATGATGAGCGTATGGAGATCCAGCCCGGGGAAGTGGTGGAAGACAAGATGGTCCGTTTCAGAACCTTAGGCTGCTATCCGCTTACCGGTGCAGTCGAATCATTGGCCACCACCTTACCTGAGATCATTCAGGAGATGCTGCTCTGTACCACATCTGAACGTCAGGGGCGGGTGATCGACAACGATTCAGCAGGCTCAATGGAGAAGAAGAAGATGGAAGGGTATTTCTAAACCCGAATTCCCATTTTCACTGAACAGCTTAACGAATGACGAGAATAGCATGACAACTGAAACGACATTATTGCAAACCGACATTGAGTCCTACCTTAAACTGCACGAAACCAAAGATATGCTGCGGATCTTAACCTGCGGCAGTGTCGATGACGGTAAATCGACTTTGATTGGTCGTCTGCTCTATGACAGCAAGATGATTTTCGAAGATCAGATGGCGGCGATAGAGAAAGACTCCAAACGCTTTAACACCACAGATCAGGCGTTCGATTTAGCCTTGCTGGTGGATGGGCTGCAATCTGAGCGTGAGCAGGGGATCACCATTGACGTGGCCTATCGCTATTTTGCCACCGAGCAGCGCAAGTTCATTATTGCCGATACACCAGGCCATGAACAGTACACACGCAACATGGCGACCGGGGCATCGACCTCAGATCTGGCCATCATTCTTATCGATGCACGTCATGGGGTGCAGGTGCAGACTCGCCGTCACAGCTATATCTGTTCTCAGCTTGGGATTAAGCATGTGATCATCGCCATCAACAAGATGGATGCGGTGGATTACGATCAAGGTGTGTATCAGGGAATTAAGAAAGAATACCGCGAATTTGCTCAAGACCTGGCCTTTACCGATGTGCGTTTTGTGCCTATCTCGGCGCTCAGGGGCGATAACGTGGTCAATGAGAGCGAGAACATGACCTGGTATCCAGGTTCTACCTTGATCAAGCTGCTCAATACGGTTTCGGTGAAGCAGGATAAGAGCGAGTCGTTCCGCTTTCAGGTGCAGTATGTTAACCGTCCTAATCTGGATTTCAGAGGATTTTGTGGCACCATCGCCTCGGGCGAGATCCGTGTCGGGGACACAATTGCCGCACTGCCTTCGGGCAAAGAGAGCCGCATCAAGTCGATAGTGACCTTCGATGGTGAGTTAGAGAAAGCCTCTGCAGGTGAGGCGGTCACGCTGACCCTCACAGACGAAATCGATGTGTCCCGTGGTGACATGCTAGTGCGTCCCCATAATAAACCCAGTTCGGGCAACCATTTTGAAGCCGATGTGGTGTGGATGAATGAAGAGCCTCTGTGTATCGACAGGGAATATGCCTTGAAGCTCGGGAGTAAATCGGTATTTGGCTATGTGGATGCGATTAACTATAAGGTGGATATCAATAACCTGACGAAACATGAAGCGCAGCAACTGGCACTCAATGAGATGGGGAATTGTCATTTCTCTGTCACAGAGGCTGTGCAGTTTGATGCCTATGATGTTAACCGTCAAACGGGGTCGTTTATCATTATTGATAGGCTGACCAATGTGACTGTGGGCGCAGGCATGATACGTAAGACAATCGCTGCGAAAGGTAAGCAGCGGCAGATCTCTGAGTTTGAGATAGAGATGAATGCCTTAGTACGTAAACATTTCCCACATTGGGGAGTGAAGGATATTTCCAAGGTCTAGCCGTTAGCGCGGTTAATCACCCGTTTTGAGCTTCAAATGACAAGGCTTGCCTTTGTTGTTTGAAGCTCGTAGCTTATAGCTAGTATTAGGAAGATCAGGTATCTATGACATTAAACGCCTATCTTACCATCGCAATATTCGTCGCCACTATTGTGGGATTGGTGCGTTATCAGAATCGCCCGGCTCGAGTATTCGGTGTGACACTGCTGCTGCTTGTGGCACTGAACCTCGTCACTTCTGAGCAGCTACTTTCCAGCATGGCTAACCCAGGGTTGGTCACCTTAGTACTGCTGATCCTCTGCTCCTTTGCATTGGAAAAGACACGATTACTGCGCATTATCGCCTCCAAAGTGATAGTAAAGAGTTACATCAGCACCTGGCTGCGTTTGTTTGGCATGACGGCTTTGAGTTCTTCTTTACTCAATAACACGGCTGTGGTTGCCACCTTGTTGTCGCCAATTCGTAACAATCCCCATCATGTTGCCAGCAAGCTGTTGTTGCCACTCTCCTATGCGGCAATTTTGGGCGGCACATTAACCTTAGTGGGCACATCGACCAATCTTATCGTCAACAGTATGTATATTGATGCGTCGGGTCGCTCCTTATCTTTTTTCTCATTTACCGCCATTGGCGCCCTGTTGTTGTTGGGTTGTGGCCTGGTGTTGAGCCTAGTCTCGCGCTTTCTGCCCAATATTATTCACCAGGAGAAGAGTTCTCAGGGCTATTTTATCGAAGCCAATGTGGTAGAAGGCTCTGAGCTAATTGGCCGCTCTGTTGAAGGAAACGGACTGCGTCACCTTGAATCACTGTTTTTGGTGGAAGTGATCCGCAACGATCGCCTCATCAGCCCGGTTAAACCGACTGAAGTCTTACATGAAGGCGATAAGTTAATTTTCAGTGGTGATATAACTAAGGTGATGCAGCTTAGCCAGTTTTCTGGCTTGGAGATGTTCGCCGAGCGTAATGGTTTGCTCGACTCTAACCTCACCGAAGTGGTGGTGAAACAGGAGAGCGTTCTGGCCAATAAAACCCTCAAACGAGTCGGCTTTCGTGCCTTGTTTGATGCCGCTGTGGTCGCCATTCGCCGCGACGGTGAGGAGATCTCCGGTAAGCTGGGGGCGGTTAAAATTAAAGCCGGTGATTTTCTGGTACTGGCCGTCGGTCGGGACTTTCTTAAGCGGCGTAATATCAGCAAAAACTTTATCATTCTTAGCGGCGTTGAGCCTGAAACCCACATCAAAGGGAAGAAGGCGTGGATCTCCATCGGCGGCTTTGTGCTGACGATTTTGCTTGCTGCAACGGGCTTGGTGAATATGCTGCAGGGCTTGTTACTCCTGCTGGGCGTGTTGATCTTTAGTCAGTGCCTGAATGTGAATGAGATAACCCGGCGTTTTCCTGTCGAGATCTGGCTGATTGTGGCCTCGGCGATTTTATTATCCCATGCACTGGTCAACAGTGGTGTGGCAACCAGTGTGGCCAGTTTGGTTGAGGGGGTTGCCGATAAAGAGCATCTGATGTTGGCGCTGATCCTTGTGTATGTGGCCACCTGGCTGATGACTGAGGTGATCACCAATAATGCGGCTGCCGCTTTGATGTTTCCCATTGCCTACAGTATCGCTCTGGGTTTTGGTGTCGATGTGATGCCCTTCGTGATGACAGTCGCCTTTGCCGCCAGCGGCAGTTTTATCAGTCCTTACGGTTATCAGACCAATTTGATGGTGTATAACGCGGGCTGTTATCGACTCAAAGACTTTGTCAAAATCGGTTTGCCGCTCAGTATTACTTATGGTGCGATAGTGATTTGTGCCGTACCTGTTTTTTTCCCTTTTTAATCACTTAAGCTTTTTAATTAAGAGTAACAATAATACGCCTATGTCACCTTATAAGACGATTGAAACCCAAGATAAATCTAGCGATGTAGTTTGGCATCAGGCCAGTGTGTCCCACCTGGAGCGAGTCGCTGCCAATGGGCACCAGGGCGCTGTGTTGTGGTTTACCGGGTTAAGTGGCTCGGGAAAGTCCACAGTGGCCAATGCGGTTGATAAGATGCTGCACGATTTAGGCTGCAAGAGTTATGTGCTCGATGGTGACAATGTACGCCACGGTTTAAATGGCGATTTGGGCTTTAGCGACAGTGACAGAGTGGAGAATATTCGCCGGATCGGGGAGGTCGCTAAGCTCTTTGTTGATGCCGGCCTGTTAGTCTCAACCGCCTTTATCTCACCATTTGCCGCCGATAGGCAGATGGTGCGTCATCTCTTAAAGGACAAGCCCTTCATTGAGGTCTTTATCGACACGCCACTTGAGGTATGCGAGCAGCGCGATCCTAAAGGCCTGTATAAGAAAGCCAGAGCCGGGGAGATAAAACAGTTTACCGGTATCGATTCTGCTTACGAGTCACCAAAAACGCCTGAGATCCATGTTAAAACCGCCACGCAGGATGTACAGCAATCAGCCCAGCAGGTAGTGGATTATCTGAGATCAAAACAGTTGATCACCCAGGTTTAAACTTACATCTTAGGGATTTGGGGTTTTCTAGAAGCTAATATTTTTCCATTGCAGTACAGAGGTATCTTTTGAGTCAGAAATTTCAAGATGAATGGTTAGCGCAGATGCTGGCGATCGCCAAAGAGGCGGGTGAAGCCATTATGACTATCTACGACAGTGAAGATTTTCAGGCTCAGGCTCAAGTGCAGACAAAATCTGATTCCAGCCCTGTGACGGCTGCCGATCATGTCGCTCACCATAAAATTGTCGCCGGTTTGAAGCGCTTAACGACAGATATTCCTGTGATGTCGGAAGAGGCGGCGGATATTCCTTGGGAGGCACGCAGAACATGGACGCATTACTGGCTTATCGATCCGCTGGATGGCACCAAAGAGTTTATCAAGCGCAATGGTGAGTTTACTGTCAATATCGCTTTTATTGAGAATGGTCAGGCCTTTGCCGGTGTTGTGTATGCGCCAGCGGTACAGAAAGCTTACTACGGAGCCAGAGGCATTGGCGCCTGGATGGAAGAGAGTGACACAATTACAGATCTGACTCAGCTTAATATTACAGCGCCTAAGTCGCCCAGAGTCGTGGGCAGTCGCTCCCATGTGAGTCCTGGCTTGCAGGGGTATTTAACCGAGCTTGGCGAACATACTATGACCAGTATTGGCAGCTCGTTGAAGTTTTGTTTATTGGCAGAAGGGCGAGCCGAACTCTACCCAAGATTAGGCCTTACCAGTGAATGGGACACAGCGGCTGCTCAGGCCGTACTCGAAAGTGCTGGTGGTATTGTGCTTAACCATGAAACTGGGCAGACATTGGATTACAATCAAAAAGAGGATATTTTGAATCCCTATTTTGTCGCCACTGCAAGGCATTGGCTTGATAAATAAAGAATAAAGACGCGAGGGAGTGAGCATGTTGAGAATGGGTATCGATCTGGGTGGAACCAAGATAGAGATCATCGCACTCGATGAGGATGGCAAAGAGCTTTTTCGTAAGCGCATTGCGACCCCCAGAGAGTATCAAGGCACACTCAACGCCATTGCGTCTTTGGTGAAAGATGCAGAGGCCAGTACAGGCCAAACCGGTACAGTTGGGGTAGGGATCCCTGGCGTACTCTCTCCCTATTCAGGTTTAGTGAAGAACGCTAATTCCACTTGGATTAATGGTCATCCGTTGGACTTGGATCTTAGCGAGCTTATCGGTCGTCAGGTGCGGGTGGCCAACGATGCGAACTGTTTTGCAATTTCAGAAGCCGTGGATGGCGCAGCGGCAGGCAAAGGGATGGTGTTTGGGGTGATTCTGGGCACGGGCTGCGGGGCCGGAATTGCGATTAACGGCAAGGTTCACGGTGGCGGTAATGGCATTGGTGGTGAGTGGGGACATAATCCTCTGCCCTGGATGACTCCTGATGAGTTTAACTCCACCGACTGCTTTTGTGGCAAAAAGGATTGTATCGAAACCTTTATATCGGGCACTGGCTTTGTGCGGGACTACCAACTGGCAGGGGGCGAAGCGGCTACAGGCAGTGAAATCATCACCCGGATGGAGGAGGGAGAACGCCTCGCTAAACAGGCCTTTCATCGCTATCTTGATCGTCTAGCTCGCTCATTGGCCCATGTGATCAATCTGCTGGATCCTGACATCATAGTGTTAGGTGGCGGTGTGTCGCAGATAGACGCTATCTATCCTCAATTATCCGAGATTTTGCCAAAGTACGTGTTAGGCGGCGAGTGTCAGACCCCTGTGGTGCAAAATATGTATGGCGGCTCCTCTGGCGTTCGCGGCGCCGCCTGGCTCTGGTAAGTGGTAAGCAAGACCATGGACGATAAATTTTGTTTGTTCTCTGCTGGCTTTGAGTTTGTTTTGTAACGTAAACTTGCAGCCAGGTTTTATCACTTTTACTGGATCTGCCTCGATATGTTTTGGGTAAAAAAACTGATCTCGCAATTTTTAATGCCCATTCCTCTCACCTTATTGTTTCTGCTCATTGCGCTCTTGTTGATACGGGGCTTATCTTGGAGTGTGTCTCGCTGGGCGAAATCTTTTATTGGCGCGGCTGTTTTGCTCTTGCTGGTGCTGACGAGTCAGTGGGGCAGTTTTGCACTCACTCGCTCCCTTGAGGAAAACTACCTTGTGAATAATCGCCCCATCTCATCCCCCTGCGTGGTGATGGTGCTGGGCAGTGCCCATGATTCCAAGGTCTCGGAACTCGCCACATTACAGCTCTCTTCTACGGCGTTAGCGCGATTAACCGAGGGGATACGTCAGTTAAGTTTGGGTCAGGATTGTAAGCTGGTGGTCAGTGGTTGGGGCGGAGCAGACGTGCGTCCTCAGGCTGAGGTGATGGCCGAGGCGGCGATCGCCTTGGGTGTCGATAAGCAGGATATAGTGAAATTCCCGAACGCGAAAGACACCATAGAAGAAGCACAATACTTGAAAGTTTTGATTGGTGATAAGCCATTTCGCTTGGTAACATCGGCAACCCACATGCCCCGCGCCATGAAAATATTTACTCATCTGCAGATGACGCCTCAAGCTGCGCCTAGTGATTTTATTGCCCGTGGCGGCTATTGGTGGCAGCTCGATGCGTTGAATCTACTGGCATCGCAAAAATCAATTCATGAGTATGTGGGTCTGCTGTGGTTAACGATTAAGTTCAGCTTGCTGCAGGGCACTGACTATCGCATCGATGGTGCGAAAAGTAATAGAAACGCAGCAGAAAGTGTTAGTCATTAGGGGAGCAATTGAGTGACTCAAACCAGTATTGAAACGGTTCAGCTTCGTACCTTATCTAAGCGCAATGCCAAGACATTTACCACCGTTGGCTTGATAGCCTTATTTATCGCTCTGATTCTATTTATTTTTGCCAAGCACTTGATAGGACTTGGCATGCTGTGTTTTATCTTTGGTGCGATCTTTACTGTGTTAGGCTGCGCCAAATGGATCCAGCCTGAGGTGAGTATCGAACTGCGCCAGCAAGGACTGGTTTATCATCACCACCGCGGTGCTATCTATCTGGAATGGGACAATATACAGCGGGTAGGCGTTCCTTTGAGTATCCAAAGTATCGATAGCCAAGCCTTTCCTTATGTTGGGGTGAGGTTAAAACAGCTTGCGCCCTTGATCGATGATATCCCGACGCGCCTGGCGACAGGGTTACTCAGAGAGCAGCGCGCGCTCATGATGTCCTCGCTTACCCTAGATGGTGAACTGGCCGATTTAGAGCGTTACCTGAGCTCTGAGTTTTCAGAGGTGATTATCGAGGACAAACGTTATACAGGCGTGCAGGCGATGTTCGCCAGACGTTGTCAGCAGCTTAATACCCAGCTTGGCTATCATGTCTATATCCCTATCGATTGTTTAGACAGGGAGCCAAGGGAGTTCATTTCGCTGCTCAAAGACTATAAACAGCAAGCAGAGGAAACAGCAAGCAGAGGATGCTGAGATAGCGCTTAGCCTTCCATGCTTGCAGACACCTAAGCTTGCAGAGACGCTCATCGATTATGGTTTAAGCCGTGGCCTGATCCTCAGTGTAAGATAACTCCTGCTGTGGTGCTTCGTTATGGTTATCGGTTAACTCGCTTGATAGCAATGCTATATCTTCTTTTACGCGCACCCCGATAAACTGCCCACCTTCGAAAATCTCCATCGAATCACAGGCAATTTCACCTTCGACCACACCACTGCCAGTGATCGTGAGTTTCTGGCATTTGAGTTTGCCTTTAAAGCAACCTGAGACTTTTAACAGTTTGCAATGTAACTCACCTTCAACGTAGCCATCTAATTCAATAGTGAGTTTGTCTGCGGCGCTTATCTTGCCCTTGAGCTCGCCGCCAATGAGGGCTTGGCCGGAAAAGTGAGTTTCACCAGAGACTTTGGTGCCCTGAGCGATGACTGTGAGTTCTGTATTTGTTTTTTTACCAAACATGAGCAGCTTCTGTCTTAATTATTTTCCCCGATATTACCCAGAAATAGCCCGAAGCAAAACCCTTAAAAATTGACACTTGGGTCAGATTTTTGGCAGTAGAGAAGCGGATCACGCTTTAAGCTTTATTGAACCATTGGGGCAGGGCGCAACACAGGCGCCGCAGCCGGTGCACAGATCCAGTGATATTTCGGGTCTTGGAATTGTCCCTGGTGCTAGCGGAAAAGTGATGGCCTGGGGATCGCAGCTGTCTTTACAGCTTTGACAGTACACACCGCTGTAGGTGAGGCAGGTATTGTCGATATTGGCTTTAAGCTGCCAGGGGGACTCAGTGATATCTCTAAAGACGGGCTCAGGGCAAACCTGGACACACTTTTGACAAAAGGTGCACTCATGGTTGCTGAAATCGACTTCAGGAAAGCCACCACCGCCTCTAATCAAGATCTGGGTTTCACAGCTGTTGATGCACTTGTCGCATCGAGTACAAAGGTCGGTAAATTCGACCTCAGATTTGCTCCAAGGAGGACGAATGGTGTCACGCTTATTGCGCCGAAACAGATTGCGTCGGCTTTGATCGATGGAATTGCTCATAAGCTCCTGACTTAAAATAAGTGGTAAGTATTAAGCTGTAAGCAAGTTCCATTACTTACAGCTTTGATCTTAAAGTTTACAGCTTGGTTTTATCACTTATAGCCATTAGGGTTACTGGATTGCCAATGCCAGCTGCTGTTTGCCATATCCTCTAGGGTATGAGTTGCTTGCCAGCCCAGCTCTGTTTGAGCTTTGGTGGGGTCTGCATAACAGGCCGCAATATCGCCAGGGCGACGAGGTGCAATTTGATACTTGATGCTATGGCCGCAGGCATGCTCAAACGCCTTGACCATATCCAGCACGCTGTAACCTTGGCCTGTTCCTAAGTTGTAAGTTACCAGTCCACACTGAGTGTTGAGTTTCTCCAGTGCCTTAAGGTGACCCTGAGCCAGATCGACCACATGGATATAATCACGCACCCCCGTCCCATCATGGGTGTCATAGTCATCACCAAATACACTCAAAAACTCACGTTTACCGACAGCGACCTGAGCAATAAAGGGCATCAGGTTGTTGGGGATATCATTGGGATCTTCCCCGATAAAGCCGCTTTTATGGGCGCCGACCGGGTTGAAATAGCGTAAGCGGGCGATATTCCAACTGGGATCAGAATGGTATAGATCGCTTAGGATATGTTCGACCATCAATTTCGACTGACCGTATGGGTTGGTTGCGCCGGTTGGAAAGTCTTCCATTATGGGCAGCGAGGCCGGATCGCCATAGACGGTAGCAGATGAACTAAATACCAGATTTTTAACCTTAAACTCCTTCATCACTTCGCACAGTATTAAGGTGCCGGTCACGTTGTTCTCATAGTAGCGTAGTGGCTGGGCAACGGATTCGCCCACCGCCTTGAGGCCGGCAAAATGGATCACCGAATCTATCTTATGGTCGGTGAAGATCTTCTGCAGAAACGCTTTATTGAGCACGTCACCTTGGTAGAAGGTGAGCTGTTTTTGGGTGATCTGCTCAACCCGCGCTAAGGCTTCGACGCAGGAGTTGGAGAGGTTATCGATAATTACTACGTCTTGATTGTCGTTAAGCAGTTCAACGACGGTATGACTGCCGATATAGCCGGCTCCGCCTGTGACTAAAATCGTCATTAATGCTTGTCCTGTTGCAGTGTCTGGCTTAATTCCAGTAGGTATCGTTTAAATTCGTTGCCAACTTCTTGGTGGCGCAAAGCGTATTCTACGTTGGCTTTCATGTAGCCTTGCTTATTGCCACAATCATGGCTCTTGCCTTTCATGTAGTAGGCGTTGACTGGATGTTTGTCCATCAGCATGGCGATAGCGTCGGTGAGTTGAATTTTATCACCCGCCCCAATAGGGGGGGGCGATAATAAGGGCCAGATCTCTTTGGGGATAGCCTTGGTCGCCGGGAGCATTCTGGTGCCCAGACCCACAACGGGGATCACGGCTTTTCTTACCTTATGGTGTTTCATCCTCTTCCTTATTTGGATGTGATCTGCTGTCCATTCTAATAAAACTGAGTTGAAAAGCCATTTCAAAACAGCAGAAAAAGGGAAATGAGCACAAATTTTTGCTATTGCGTTTAGCAAGTTGTACAGCTTATTCAATTGAAAATGACGGGTTTCACGGGGCGGCAAAAGTTAATGTAAAGCTAATATTACAAAATGGTCTGCTTTACCAGCCAACTATCAAATGTGATCCAGTTAACAAATTGTCAACTTTGGTCAACTATGGGGATATAAACATGGATTGGTGTTGTACTTACTATGAACAAACTTACTGCTTATCAAGCAAAGCACCCTGATAGTCAGGGCTATATCGCCTACTCGGCAGAGGAGCACGAGACTTGGCAAGCGCTCTATCAGCGCCAAAAGGGCAATCTGCCCCATTATGCCTGTGATGAATACCTGCAGGGTTTGAGTCATCTTGCCTTGCCAGAAGATCACATTCCTCAGCTTAAGACACTCGACAAAGTGCTATTGGAAGCTACGGGGTGGAAAACCGCAGCCGTGCCTGCGTTGATCTCATTTGAGAAGTTTTTTGCCTTGCTGGCTAATCGCGAATTTCCTGTGGCGACTTTCATTCGCAGCAAAGAGGAGTTTGATTATCTGCAAGAGCCGGATATTTTCCACGAGATTTTCGGTCATTGTCCTTTACTGACGAATAAGTCATTTGCCGAGTTTTCCCACGAATATGGCAAGTTAGGCTTGGCAGCATCGAAAGAGGAGCGGGTATTTCTGGCACGTTTATATTGGTTTACCGTCGAATTTGGTCTACTTCGTAACCGCAATCAAGAGCTCAAAATTTACGGTGGAGGGATATTGAGCTCTCCTGGTGAGACCCTGTATGCCTTAAGCGACAAACCTGTGGTTAAGCCATTTGATTTGATGGATGTGCTGCGCACCCCTTATCGCATCGATATTATGCAGCCCATTTATTATGTAATAGAGGCCATCGATTATCTCGACGAAATTGCCAAAATGGACATCATGGCGGCGATAACTAAGGCGCGGCAATTGGGGCTTTTTGCGCCTATGTTTGAGCCGAAATCGAAAGTGAGTTAATTGAATTTAATTGGAATTTATCTTCGAGTATTGAAATAGGAAGAGTGAAAGAGTGATGACTGAATTAGCAGAAATGAAATGTGAAGCCTGCCAGGCGGATGCGCCAAAGGTAACCGATGCCGAGTTAGCTGAGTTGATCCGTATGATCCCAGACTGGGGCGTGCAAGTACGTGATGGCATCATGCAATTAGAGCGGGTATATAAATTTAAAAACTTCAAACTCGCCATGGCGTTCACCAATAAATTGGCCGATCTTGCCGAGGAAGAGTTTCATCATCCCGGTATTTTAACTGAGTGGGGTAAGGTCACTGTGACCTGGTGGTCTCACTCGATTAAGGGATTACACCGCAACGACTTTATTATGGCGGCTAAGACAGACACGCTGCTCGACTAATTACAGCGCTGTTGGGTTAGATTTTCCAACAAACAGCATCAGGCTTCCTTTCTGGTGCTGTATTTTTATACGATCTATCCTACCTTGTGTAAACATCTCTTGCCACAAACGTTAATACCTATTAACTTATAGGCGTCCTAACTGTATTTTTGTGAACTAAACAAGAATCTCAGGACGGCGACTGTGAACACTCCCATAAAAATAATGAATATAAAACAGGGATAAAAAGGTATGCGTTTAGAAGTCAGTTGCATCGACCGGGTGGGTCTTGCAAAAGATATTCTCGAGATTTTAGAAGGCTACGGGATTAACCTGCTTGCAATTGATGCCAGTAATCAAGGTTTCCTCTATCTGCAGTTCGCTGAGGTCAAATTTGATGTGCTCAGTGAATTTTTACCCCTCATCCGAAAAGTGGCTGGAGTGAATGATGTTCGCACCGTTTCCTTTATGCCCTCCGAACAAGAGCATTATGCGCTCACGACACTGTTAAAAACCTTGCCTGACTCGGTGTTTTCTATCGATGTCAAAGGCAGGATCCGCATCGTCAATGAATCGGCCACTATGACCTTAGGCATGAAAGAGCATGAGGTGGTCGATGAGCCGCTTAATCATTGGGTACAAGGGTTTAACTTTGTCCGGTGGCTCAGTGAGCCTTTGGTGTTAGCCCAGGCGACCAGAGTGAGTATTGCTCAGAGCGAATACCTGGCCGAGATGCTCCCTATCTACCTGCCCGATGAGCACGATAAAAGCATCTTAGCCGGGGCGGTTGTCTCATTAAAATCACCGGCTCGGGTCGGCAAACAGTTCAATGCGCTGCAAAATCAAACCTCAGGTTTCGATAACGTATTAGGCGTGAGCGATAAAATGAAAGAGGTGCTTATTCAGGCAAGACGCATGGCGCAGCTGGATGCCCCTTTACTGATCACAGGTGAAACCGGCACTGGCAAAGAATTAATGGCCCGTGCTTGTCATGACGCCAGTATGCGCCGTGAACATCCCTTTATTGCCATCAACTGCGCGGCCATGCCCGACAGTGCTGCCGAAGAGGAGTTGTTTGGCTATGTCAGTGGCGGCGAGGTTGTGCGCCGTGGTTTCTTCGAAGAGGCCAAGGGCGGGACCGTTTTCTTAGATGAGATAGCCGAGATGTCTAAGGCGGCGCAGGTGAAACTGCTGCGTTTGCTGCAGGATGGCACCTTTAGACGCGTGGGCGGCGATGTCGAGGTTCGCTCGGATGTGCGGATCATCTGTTCGACCCAAAAGAACTTAGCCGAGCTTTGCCAAAGTGGTGAGTTTCGTGAAGATCTCTATTACCGCATCCATGTGCTGAGTTTCCACATGCCGAGTCTGCGCGAGCGCAAGGTTGATATTATTCCGCTGACAGAGATGTTTTTAGATCATTACAGCCAGCAGCTGTCTATTCCTATTCGCCGCATTTCGCCGGCGTGCCGTAGTCACATTCTCAGTTATGCCTGGCCTGGCAATGTGCGTCAGTTGAAGAATGCGATATTCAGGGCCGTGTCTATGTGGGATGGGTCGGCAGAGCTTAATGTCGAGCACCTGAAATTACCCTCCTATGCCGAAGGTTTTGGTTATTTTGATCATCAATTTGAAGGTAGCTTGGATGAGGCGATGAAGCAGTTTGAAGCGAGCCTATTAAGGCGCCTCTATCCTGCCTATCCCAGTACACGTCAGTTAGCGAAAAAGCTTGGGGTGTCGCATACTGCTATCGCGAATAAATTGCGCGAATATAAGATCAGCAAACAAAAAGGGATGTAAAACCTGCTTGCCATTTCAGACTCGCCTATCTCCATTGAACGGGGCTGAAATGGCATAAAAGCCGGCATAAATGACTGGCGTAATCGATAGTTTACAAATTGTTTTCCCTTCCAGGTGAGTGTGATTTATGTCACGCTATTTCACTCTTTAGATGCATAGGGTATTTCTATGCCAATTTAGAAGCACAGTCTTTAGAAGCATGGTCGATGTCGTTTACTGTGAATTTTGGGACATCGCAACAGGAATTTAGGAGTTGGAATGAAGTTAGCTAGTTATAACAATGGCCGTCGTGATGGACAATTGATGCTCGTGAGTCGAGATCTGACTAAGGCCGTTGCTGTTCCTGCGATTGCTCACACTCTGCAGCAGTTACTCGATGCCTGGGATCTGTTTCAGCCTCAACTGCAAGAACTCTATGATGCACTTAATGAAGGTCTGTTGCCCAATACGGTCGATTTCGATGAAGCTAAGTGTATGTCACCTCTGCCACGTGCGTTTCAATGGGCCGATGGCAGCGCCTATGTGAATCACGTTGAGTTGGTGCGCAAGGCGCGTGGCGCCGAGATGCCAGAGAGTTTCTGGACCGATCCCTTGGTATACCAGGGCGGCTCAGACAGTTTCATTGCGCCAAAGGCGGATATCGAGCTGGCAAGTGAAGAGTGGGGCATAGATTTTGAATCTGAAGTGGCTGTGATCACAGACGACGTGCCAATGGGGATTGAAAGTAGTGATGCCCATAAACATATTAAGTTGCTGATGCTGGTAAACGATGTGTCGCTGCGTAATCTTATTCCTGCTGAGCTGGCAAAAGGCTTTGGTTTCTTCCAATCTAAGCCCTCAAGCAGTTTCTCTCCTGTGGCGGTAACCCCTGATGAACTGGGCGATAAGTGGCAGGACGCTATGGTGCATTTGCCATTGATCACTCATCTGAACGAGAAGTTATTTGGTCAGCCTAATTGTGGTGTCGACATGACCTTTAACTTCAGCCAATTGATTTCCCATTTTGCCAAGACTCGTCCACTGGGCGCAGGGGCGATAGTGGGTTCTGGGACCATCTCAAATTATGATCGCAGTGCTGGCTCTAGCTGTCTTGCTGAGATCCGTATGCTGGAAACCATCGCCGAGGGTAAGCCTTCAACATCATTTATGAAGTTTGGCGATCGGGTTAGAATCGAAATGCTGGATGAGGAAGGCAAGAGTATCTTTGGCTCTATTGACCAGCAAGTGGTTCAATATAAAGCTTAATTGATTATTTTTAGTCAGGTATGGGGGCCACTGGTGTGAACCCCATTTTTTTAGGGAGCATACAATGAAACTTATGGGTTACTGGCGCTCCA
Source organism: Shewanella sp. AS1 (assembly GCF_021412565.1). GTDB lineage: Bacteria > Pseudomonadota > Gammaproteobacteria > Enterobacterales > Shewanellaceae > Shewanella. Next base: position 114,262 of record NZ_JAKCLJ010000010.1, read on the forward strand.
GCGCCGCATATCGTGTGCGTATTGCGCTTAACTTAAAAGGGATTAAAGTTGAGCATGAGTCTGTTCACTTAGTCAAAGATGGCGGTCAGCAGCACGCTCCTGAGTATGCGTCACTCAATCCCCATGAGCTGGTGCCGACACTTGTCGATAATGATCTGATTTTGACGCAATCGTTAGCCATCATTGAATATCTGGATGAGCGCTTTACTCAGTCCCCCTTGTTACCGAGTTCATTAAATGAGAAGGCCATAGTACGTGCTATGGCGTTGTCGGTTGCCTGTGAGATCCATCCACTCAATAACCTGCGGGTGCTGCAATATATAGCTGGTCCTATGGGCTTGGATGATGAGGCGAAAAACAGCTGGTATCACCATTGGATCCACCAAGGATTTACGGCTCTAGAAAAACAGCTTGAGCAGTATGCCGGACAATATTGTTTTGGTGACAGCGTGACTCTGGCCGATCTCTGTTTGATCCCCCAGGTGTATAACGCCAACCGCTTTGGTGTCGATTTAACCGATTATCCGCAGATAAGGCGGATCTGGGATAACTGTCATCAGCTCGATGCCTTTATCGCCGCGACTCCCGAAAATCAGCCTGACGCTGCTTGAGTCACATAGGCTGATTAATAAGCCAGCCATGAGTCATCTTTGAGGGGTAGATAATGGAAAACGAATGGCAGAGTTATGATGTTGAGGTAACTCACCTGTTCGGCGCATCGCCAGCACAGGTCTATGATGCTTGGTTAGATCCTGACTTAATCTGTGCCTGGTTTGGCCCAGGCCTTGGCCAGACATTGCCAGTTGAAGTTGATGCCAGCGTTGGCGGGAAGTTTCGCATTGTGCAAATCCGTGATGGGCAGGCTGTGGGGCATTCAGGTTATTATCTTGTGCTTGATAGGCCGCATCATATTGCATTTACCTGGGCGATGGATGATGACGATGGGTACAGTGAAGTGCGTATCGCGCTCGCGCCTAAGGATACTGGCACCCAAGTACGTTTAGTGCATGCCATAGGTGAGCAGTGGCAAGCCTATGAAGCGCAAGTGAAACAGGCTTGGAGCACCATGATGGCCGAGATGGAGAGTTTGCTTGTGAATGACAATCCTAGCCAGGCTTAACACCAGATATAGGACTCATTGAGATCTGTAGGAAAGTGATAAAGCCTCATACTAAGTAATAAAGATTCATACTGAGCATTAAAGTATCATACTAAAATGGCAGCGATCACATAGGTACGCTGCTATGTCTAAAATGTTGTTGCCCCAAAGTGAGTTAACCTTGAAATGAAGGAAGGGCATTTTTCAGTATTGCTTTTCTTACTTGGTAAATTTTAGTTCGTACTCTTATGGTTATCTAACGCCTGCCCGGCGGGGGATGTGCAAACACACTTTTGGCTCGCCACAAGCACGTCCTTGTGGGCTCTGCGAAATCATCCCTGATTTCGAAGGCCAAAAGTGTGCTTACACTTGGTTATTGTCTCTCTTCGATTTTAACCGTGATTGGTGTGAAGATGGATCAAAAAGCTAACTTGGTTTTGCCCCAAAGTTTGTTAGCACTCGTTTTTCGTTTTAGACTTTACGAACGAGTTACCCTACAAAATCTCATCTATTAGCCCCACTTTTAGTGCTTCTCTATAACAACCTGTAGTGGTCAACTAAAATTGGCCACGGTTTTGTATTCAAGCCAATATCTTCGCTCTGACTCATTGGGTGTCAGCCCACCGTTATATTGATGTGGTCTCAGCTGACTGTAATACCCCGTCACATATC
>NZ_JAKCLJ010000110.1 GCF_021412565.1 Shewanella sp. AS1
GAAACGGCTCTTCCAGGAGGGCTCCGATGTCAAAGCCGGCCAACTGCTTTACCAAATCGACCCCGCGCCGTTTCAGGTGGCGTATGACTCCGCCAAAGCCTCCCTCGGCAAGTCGCAGGCCAATCTGCCCTCGATTAAACTCAGGGTGGAGCGATACAAGGAAGTGCTGGTGGACAAGGCCGTCAGTCAACAGGAATATGACGATGCTGCGGCTTCCATGGAACAGGCCCATGCCGATGTTGACTATTGGAAGGCGGCGGTCGAAGCCGCGCGCATCAATTTGG
>NZ_JAKCLJ010000111.1 GCF_021412565.1 Shewanella sp. AS1
GCAGGGCAGTGAAGCGGTGCATCGGCGGCAACGCCGACAGCAGGATGTGGCGGACGCCGAAGCCGGATTCCAGCAGATCAAGCAAGCTGGCCAATGCGGCTGTCCATTGTCCGGTTCGCCGGCCAGTGATGACATCATTGACGCCTATCGACACGATCGCCACATCGAAGCGCCCGCCGGCGACGCCATCGAGTCGTGCGATGAGGTCGCGTGTCGTGACGCCCGATTCCGCATAAAGTTGCCAAGTCACCTTGAAATCCGGCATCAGCTCCGCGACGAGGCGA
>NZ_JAKCLJ010000112.1 GCF_021412565.1 Shewanella sp. AS1
GCGCCTGGCAGTGTTCGTCATGGTGATCGCAGCCGCGGTCACCTCGGTCGAACTGGCCATGGCCGCGTGGTGGCCGGGCCTGCACGCCGCGCTCGGCATCTTCCTGCCGCTGATCGTCACCAACTGCCTGGTGCTGGCGCGGGCGGAGTCCTTCGCGTCGCGTGAGTCGGTGCCCCGTGCCCTGCTCGACGGCCTTGCGATGGGCCTCGGCTTCCTGCTGGTGCTGCTCGCACTGGGCGCCAGCCGCGAGTTGCTCGGCCGTGGCAGCCTCGGCGCGCATCTG
>NZ_JAKCLJ010000113.1 GCF_021412565.1 Shewanella sp. AS1
ATCCAGCACCCGCTCGTCCCCGAGGAACTCTGCGAGATACCGGCGAACGTCGGGCACGGAGGTGGATGCGGGAGAGCCGAGGTTGACGAGCAGGACGGCGGATTGGGCCATGCGCTACTCGTCACGTCATTCGGTGGAATTGTCAACCGGCCGGTGACGGCTGGCCCAAACCCGGCGGCCGCCCGGATGAGGGGACCGCGCCGCAGACGCGCCGTGCACAATCCCGCTTTTGTGCCGATATCAAAGGCGAGGAGTTTTCCCTTCCCCGCGAGTTAACTGTTGC
>NZ_JAKCLJ010000114.1 GCF_021412565.1 Shewanella sp. AS1
GACAGCGAAGTAGGCTGCGCGGGAGCCGTCCTTGCCCCAGCCGATGTCGAAACAGAGGTTGGTCCGCGAGCGCTTGTTCAGCATCAGCCTGAAGCCAAAGCCCGCGCCGGTCGCAAAGCCCTCGAAGAGATCCTCGCCCGTCTGCTCGCTACTGAGCGTTTCGGTGTTGAGGAAGGCCACCATCCCGAACAGGCCGTTCTGCGTGACGGTCCACCGGTACTCCATTTCCCCGTACACGAGGTCCTCGCCGCGGAACCGGCCCTGGGGATAGCCCCGCCCGGCG
>NZ_JAKCLJ010000115.1 GCF_021412565.1 Shewanella sp. AS1
CGTGTAGCAGAGGTCGAGCGCGTCGACCACCATGCGGATGTCGGCCGAGTTCTTGCCGCTCTGCCGCACGTGCGGGATCTCGATCAGCTCGAAGGCCGCCTCGTGCATGCCGGCCTTGTAGCTCTTGTAGCGCTCCCAGTCGCAGTAGGCCTTCTTGACCACGATGCTGCCCTTGACCAGCAGCTTCTCCAGCACCACCTTGATCGAGAACTTGTCGTACTTGACGTCCTGCACGCCGAGCGCAATGTTCTCGAAGTCGCAGAACACCGCCATGTTGTTGATC
>NZ_JAKCLJ010000116.1 GCF_021412565.1 Shewanella sp. AS1
CGCGTCGCTTGTGGCCTTCCGAGTTCACGCTGTGCGCGGCGGCCGGCTGGCCCACCGTCATGACGTAGGGAGGAACGTCGCGCGTGACGGCGGCATTATTCGCGATGAACGCGTGAGCGCCCACCTTGCAGAACTGGTGGATCGCCGACAGGCCTCCCATGATCACCCAGTCGCCGAGGTGCACGTGGCCGCCCAGCGTGGCGTTGTTCGCCAGCACGCACTGGTTGCCGACCTGGCAGTCGTGGGCGACGTGCGCGTAGGCCATGAACAGGTTGTCGCTGCC
>NZ_JAKCLJ010000117.1 GCF_021412565.1 Shewanella sp. AS1
GCCTGGACGAGCTTCCTGCAGTCGACGACGTCGGAGGGCGCGTCCTGTCTCGGCCCCCACTCCGGCCTGAAGATGCAGGAGGCGCGCTTCGCGGAAGCGCGCGCGGCGCTCAGCGACGCCGCGAGGACCACGATCGTGCTCGTCACCCGCCCTGACCGCGCTGCGCTCCGCGAGGCCGAGCGCACGTCGGGCGAGTTCGACGCGCTCGGGATGAAGAACCAACACCTTGTCGTCAACGCCGTCTTTCACGCCGCAGATCGCACGGACGCCGTTGCGACTGCCC
>NZ_JAKCLJ010000118.1 GCF_021412565.1 Shewanella sp. AS1
AGGAGCGCTGGCAAGAGCCGTCTCACCCGGCGCGCATAGAAGCTCGAGAGGTCGACCTTCCCGCTTCGCTCGGCCTCTGCCGTCAGGAGCGACGTGATCAGGAACCCGGAGATCACGAAGAAGATGTCGACGCCGACGTACCCGCCGCTCCAGCCGGCAATGCCCGCATGCGACGCAACGACCGTCGCGATCGCGATCGCCCGCAACCCATCGATGTCCGGGCGGTAGTCGATCATGACGCGAAGCGAGAGCCGCGTAAGAGGAGTGCTGCGATCGCGAGCG
>NZ_JAKCLJ010000119.1 GCF_021412565.1 Shewanella sp. AS1
AATCGCTGTGTTGGCCTACGCCACCGACGAACTGCTTGAGGACGTTCCGGCGCTTGAGTCGTGGTTGATGCGTACCGTACCGGATGTGATCCGCTTCCAGGTCGAGGATGCGTTTATCAATGGCGACGGCGTTGGCAAGCCGCTCGGTATCCTGAACTCGCCTTGCATCACCACGCAGGTGCGCAATACCGCTACCTATATCTACCTGGCAGACATCGCAAACATGTGGGGGCGGCGCTGGCTTGGAGCCAATGACTATGTCTGGATTATCGGGCAAGATGG
>NZ_JAKCLJ010000011.1 GCF_021412565.1 Shewanella sp. AS1
ATATGTGACGGGGTATTACAGTCAGCTGAGACCACATCAATATAACGGTGGGCTGACACCCAATGAGTCAGAGCGAAGATATTGGCTTGAATACAAAACCGTGGCCAATTTTAGTTGACCACTACAATTAACAGTAGATTTATCAACACTGATGCTGCATATGTGTATAAAAAGCCTGAAAATCAAGAGAGGTTAATAAGAAAGCGAGTAGCGGAAATGAAAGAGCAAACATTGGAAGAGGCTCATAGTTTGTTTATCAAGCAGCTTGAAAAGGCGGTAGAAGAATCAGAACTAAATTCATAGTGTAGTGGACGAGCAAATCTGGCTGTCAGATTAGACGTTTTTAATACCCAAGATAATCGATAGATCACTAATTTAGTAGAATTACTAGCATGGAAATATCCCCATAACAGCCATATTTTTAGCGAGAAAATGATTTAGAATCAAGATGCTTTTCACTGAGGTAACCTACATCAATTTCTTGGCAATATAGGTCAATGTCACGGCAGCCATCTATGAGACTATCAATGTGGATATTGAGAAATTCGGTATACATTTCATCACTAATGTTACTGTAAGAGCCGTAACCTAAAGCATACAGCTGACTATCTGTCACCACGTAAAACCATTCTCGAGCGGGATGTATTCTGTGGCCCCAATAAAGCGTATGGAAGGTATGCTCCATTTCAGCCATGTCTTGCACTTGAACAGCGCGATGAACATACATCGGATAAGGCGTAGAAGTATTAAAAAGTTCATTGGAACGCTGTATTGGATCGACAGACAGACCAATTTTAAATTCATTCTCTCTGCCCATGCCTTCGCTTCGGATAAAATAAATAAACCCTGGTCCTCGGTTATCATGCAGCTGTTGCTTTGCCATGGCTATCTCACCTTTTCATTAACAAGATTCACGTTACTCCAAAACAAACACGGCTTTTTTCAAGAGAGTTGCTCTTAAATTAGCCTAACTTATAGTAATGTGAGCTGGAGCATTTTGATTATTAACTCTAACACGCTTCTGTCCAAAAATTATTTTGCTTCTGATTATCGGAGTCATATTCGTAAGGTTTAATCGAAGTGATGGATAGCTGAGTGTAGGTGCGGCTGAGGCCTTCGATTTCAGGGATGAAATCGTGGAGCGCCCACGGATGGGTTTACAGCGTGCCTCAGAAGTAACTACACGTAAGCTCACCACAGGTAATGAGCTTACCATCAAGTTAAAGTTTAAAAACTGCTTTTGTCCAAAAGTTACTCATAAGCTCAAATCGAAGAAATGATAGATACGGGTGTAGGTGCGGCTGAGACCTTCGACAGCAAGGCCGCTCCTTGACATCCGTCACCACGGCATTTGTGAATCCATTCACATCAGATGCTGTCGTAGAGCTTACAGGGACGTACTTGCAGCGAGTCGAAGCAGTACCTGCACGGCATCTATCTCAGCTAAATATTGCATAATTGATTTAACGTCTCACAACTCGCAGATTTCACTCCTAAAGCCCGTTAAACTAACTTTATAAAGCCATAGCTCGCCCGAACAAGTAATAGGATTGAAGATGCAGTCATTCACCCATTTAGGTAACGCTAAACTGATTTTCGGTAACGGCAAAATAGCCCAATTACCGGGTTTAGTGGCCGCCTATGGTTCGGTATTGATACTGACGGGGCGGCATTTTGTCACCACAGCCATCTGGAGTGAGCTGCAGCGCCAATTCGCTGCTGCGGGTATTCTTGTTCATCACCAGCTAGTGACCGACGAGCCGACACCCGAGGTGATAGACACGCTCACCCAATTTGCTAAACAGCAACAGGTCACAGCTGTGATTGCCATCGGTGGCGGCAGCGTGCTGGATGCAGGCAAAGCGGTGGCGGCCATTGTGTGTCATCAGGGCTCAGTCATGGATTACCTGGAAGGGGTTGGCAGTAGAACACCGACCGCCGCAACGCTGCCGCTCATCGCCGTGCCTACCACTGCGGGTACGGGCAGCGAGGCGACTAAGAATGCGGTGATAGGCCAAAAGGGGGAGCGCGCATTTAAAAAGTCTCTGCGTCACGATGCCTATATTCCGCCCATTGCCTTAATCGACCCGCAACTGAGTGTCGGCACGCCTGCCTCGATCACTCTCGCCTGCGCCATGGATGCCTTTTGCCAGTTGTTGGAATCTTTCGTTTCGACCACCGCCACCCCAATAAGCGATGCCCTCGCCCTGCAAGGCATCCAGCTGTTTGCCAAGGGCAGCCGATTATTTAGGGAAGATCTTTATGGTACAGATGAGGAGCCTGAGCTTAGGGGACAGCTTGCGCTTGCGGCCTACCTGTCGGGGCTGAGCCTGGCCAATGCGGGGCTAGGCACGGTTCACGGGCTGGCTGGGCCACTAGGCGCCGCCTGCAATATTCCCCACGGCGCCGCCTGCGGCCTATTGTTGGCGCCGGTATTTGGCCGATTGCTGGATAAGGCACCATTGGAAAAATTCTCCCAGGCGCGGGCAATACTGTTTCCGCAGGGGATGAGCGATCTTGAAGCAATCGAACAATTTTCCCAATGGGCAGCCCCCTTGGGACGGCTGTCGCATCATGGCTTAAGCGCAGACAAAATCGCTACTGTGGTGAGTCAGGCCAACAATAAGAACTCACCCATCACACTCGATGAGGGTGAGATGAAACAGCTGTTGGCGCAACTGCTGTGATCTGAACCTACCGACAAATACTTATGATGCTCTGTCATCCTCTGTTATATCCTGTTATCCATAAGACCATAGGACAAGAAATAAAGAAGCCCCGAGCATTGCTGCTTGGGGCTTCTTTTGATCGAAGGGTCTTGGTCGAAAGGGCTTAGTTTAAAGGGCTTGGCGCGAGCTTCGCACCTAAAAGGTGCAGCTGGCGAATGCTTGCAATTAAGCGTCTTTCGAGGCGCGGCTGGCGCGCTTACGATCGTTTTCAGTCAGGTGACGCTTACGCACACGAATGCTCAGTGGCGTTACTTCTACCAACTCGTCATCATCGATAAACTCAAGCGCCTGCTCAAGGGTCATCTGAATGTGTGGTGTCAATACCTGTGCTTCATCGGTACCCGATGCGCGCATGTTAGTCAGCTGCTTACCTTTCAGACAGTTTACTGTCAGGTCGTTGGCACGAGAGTGAATACCCACAACCTGACCCTCGTAAACTTCTGCGGCGTGACCTATCATCAGACGACCGCGATCCTGCAGACCGAACAGAGCGAATGTCAGTGCTTTACCCGTTGCGTTAGAGATCAACACGCCGTTCTGACGCTGACCAATATCGCCACCTTTCACTGGACCATAGTGGTCGAATGAATGGTAGATCAGACCCGTGCCCGAAGTGGCTGTCATAAACTCGGTTTGGAAACCGATCAGGCCACGGCTTGGAATGATAAAGTCAATACGCACACGGCCTTTCCCGTCTGGCTGCATGTCACGCATGTCGGCCTTACGCATACCTAGCTTCTCGATCACTGTACCTTGATGCTCTTCTTCCACATCCACAGTCAGGGTTTCGTAAGGCTCGCATTTCTCGCCATCGATAGTCTTAACGATAACTTCTGGACGAGAAACGGCTAACTCGTAGCCTTCGCGGCGCATGTTCTCAATCAGGATAGACAAGTGCAGCTCACCACGACCCGATACACGGAAACGATCTGGGCTGTCGGTCTCTTCCACACGCAGTGCCACGTTGTGTACCAGTTCCTGTTGCAAACGCTCAAGGATGTTACGTGAGGTCACGTATTTACCTTCTTTACCCGCAAATGGTGAGGTGTTGACCTGGAAGGTCATGGTCAGAGTCGGTTCGTCAACTGAAAGTGGTGGCAGCGCTTCTGCCGCGCCAGCCGCACAAACTGTGTCAGAAATCTTCAGTTCGCCAAGACCGGTGATCGCCACGATATCGCCGGCGTTAGCCTCACTCACTTCGTGGCGTTCTAACCCCATGTAACCTAATACTTGACCAACCTTGCCGTTACGTGTCTTACCATCGGCACCAACCACAGTTACCTGCTGGTTTACCTTGACGCTGCCGCGCTTGATGCGACCCACGCCGATAACACCCACGTAAGAGTTGTAATCCAGCTGAGAGATCTGCATCTGGAAAGCACCTTCGGCATCGGCGTCAGGTGAAGATACTTTTTCAACGATAGTTTCAAACAGTGGCGTCATATCTTCGCCAGCTTCGTCTGGGTCCAGGGTCGCAAAACCGTTCAGTGCAGATGCGTACACGATAGGGAAGTCCAGCTGTTCGTCTGTAGCGCCTAAGTTGTCGAATAGGTCGAATACTTGGTCGATTACCCAATCAGGGCGCGCGCCTGGACGGTCGATCTTGTTGATCACCACGATTGGCTTTAAGCCTTGAGCGAAGGCTTTCTTGGTCACGAAACGGGTTTGCGGCATTGGGCCATCAACGGCATCAACCAGCAGCAGAACACAGTCAACCATAGAAAGTACACGCTCAACCTCACCACCGAAGTCGGCGTGGCCTGGGGTGTCAACGATGTTGATACGGTAATCGTTCCACTTGATGGCAGTATTTTTCGCCAGAATCGTGATCCCACGTTCCTTTTCAAGATCGTTGGAATCCATCACCCGCTCAGCGGCCTCTCCTCGAGTCTCAAGGGTTCCAGACTGTGCCAGCAACTTATCAACCAGGGTCGTTTTACCATGGTCAACGTGTGCAATAATGGCGATGTTACGTAAATTCTCTAACACGGATAAACCTCTTACCATCAAAAAAATAGGATATTGCAATAGCCTTAATAATAGCTATTGCAATAAAAAACGCGTCATTCTACTCTAGCGGAGGGCTCACGCACAGGATTATTTTTTAGTCAGCCATGAATAGCCATGTTTATCATGGTGCGCACCAAGATGGTGATTGCACCACAAGAAAGCAATGTGCGCACCAAGACAGTGCAAATCTAGCCCATTCGCTTCCCCCGCATTTAAACAATCCACTAGCTATCAATAAGTTAACACTTTGGCATGACTCTGGCTTATCACTGTGCAGAGCCGCGCTAAGCGCAACCTTGAATTAGTGAATGCAGGGCAGCCCCTCTACCTACTTGGAGAATTAAGCATGTCAGTTGAATCAGTTTTACAACAGATCGAAGAGTTTGAAGTTAAGTTTGTTGACCTACGCTTTACCGACACTAAAGGTAAAGAGCAGCACGTTTCTATTCCATCTCATCAAGTTGATGCTGACTTCTTTGAAGACGGTAAGATGTTCGATGGTTCCTCTATCGCGGGCTGGAAAGGGATCAACGAGTCTGACATGGTATTAATGCCAGACCCATCTTCTTTCGTTTTGGATCCCTTTACTGAAGAAGTTACTGCCCTTATTCGCTGCGATATTTTAGAGCCTAGCACTATGACAGGTTACGACCGTGACCCACGCTCTATCGCTAAGAAAGCCGAAGAATACTTAGTCTCTACCGGTATTGCTGACACAGTGCTGATTGGGCCAGAGCCAGAGTTTTTCCTGTTCGACGACGTTAAGTTTGGTGCAGATATGTCAGGCTGTTTCGTTAAGCTTGATGCCAAAGAAGCGGCTTGGAACTCAGGAACTTCCTATGAAGATGGCAACACGGGTCACCGTCCGTTCGTGAAAGGCGGTTACTTCCCAGTAGCGCCTGTCGATTCTTCACAGGATCTACGTAGCGCCATGTGTCTTATCCTTGAAGAGATGGGCCAGGTTGTTGAAGCACACCACCATGAAGTGGCTACAGCGGGTCAGAACGAAATCGCTACTCGTTTTAACACTTTAACTAACAAAGCCGATGAAATTCAGATCCTTAAATATGTGATTCACAACACGGCTCATGCCTATGGCAAGACAGCGACTTTCATGCCTAAACCAATCGTTGGCGACAACGGTAGCGGCATGCACGTTCACCAATCACTGGCTAAAGACGGTGTTAACTTGTTCTCTGGTGACAAGTACGCGGGTCTGAGTGAAACTGCCCTTTACTACATAGGCGGTATCATCAAGCACGCTCGCGCGCTGAACGCTTTCACTAACCCAAGCACTAACTCATACAAGCGTCTGGTACCACACTTCGAAGCGCCTGTTATGTTGGCATATTCGGCACGTAACCGCTCTGCTTCTATCCGCATCCCTGTGGTACCAAGCCCGAAAGCACGCCGTATCGAGACTCGCTTCCCAGATCCAACGGCTAACCCATACTTAGCATTCGCAGCGCTGCTGATGGCGGGTCTTGACGGTATCCAAAACAAGATCCACCCAGGCGATGCCATGGATAAAGACTTGTATGATCTACCCGCTGAAGAAGCGGCTGAGATCCCACAAGTGGCAACCTCTCTGGAAAATGCACTGGAAAACCTGGATGCAGACCGTGAGTTCCTGACTAAGGGCGGCGTATTCTCTAACGACTTCATCGACTCTTACATCGCGCTGAAAAAGGCCGAGGCAGAAAAAGTATCTCGCACCACTCACCCAGTTGAGTTCGAACTCTATTACAGTTTGTAATCTTCAGTCTTAATGAAAAAAACCGCCAAATCACGGCGGTTTTTTTATGTATAAATTCATCTTAACTATTCGATTTTTGCCGCTTTAAAGATATTTATCTTTAATGACAAACTGCTATCATAAACAGGCCGTTAATCTAAAATAGAACTCCAATATGTCGATCCGAAACCCTTTCGAGTGCTTCACTTGGAAAAGCGATATTTTTAGTTGTGACAGTAATGATATTGACACCTTTTACGAGCGTTTAGCCGAGCAAGTTTCTCGCTTGGGATTACAGGAAAGAAAGCTGGGACAAACTGGCGATTACCCGATTAATTTCTATCAGTCTCCGGCGCAGAAAGCGGGGCAACCTTCAATCCTCATCAGCGCCGGTTTTCATGGTGAAGAGTCTGCCGGCCCCTGGGGATTGCTCTATTTCCTCAATGAACTTGAGCCTGAGCTGTTCCAGCAACTTAACATCAGCCTTCTGCCACTGGCTAACCCAACAGGCTTTAAGAAAGGCCATAGATTCAATAACTCAGGCGAAAACCCCAATCGAGGCTATTTCGTCGAGAATGGTCGCGGTAAGGTAGATGAGACCAGCTCTAATGAAGGTAAAATTCTGATCGAGCACACTCAATTGCTGCAGGCGGCCAGTAAAAATGGCATCTTGACCTGCCATGAAGATGTGCTGCAGAAAAACACCTATATCTACTCGTTCGAGGCCAATCAGACCCCGGGCAAGTTCAGCCGCGCCCTGCGTGACACTTTAGGGCAATACTTCCCTATCGCCGAGGATGGCTTAATCGATGACTGTCCTATAGAAGATGGCATTATTTTCAACCACTTCGATACCTCATTCGAAGCCTTCTTGGTACGCCTCGGCGCCAGTGTCGGTGTCTGTAGCGAAACCCCGGCGCTGCAAAGTTTTGACCGGCGCGTTATGGCCAATGCCGCGATTATGCAGCGCTTCGTCGAACTAACACTAGAAAAGAAGTAAGCTGGGGAAAAGTAAGCAGGGGAAACGCCCCTGAGAGATGCTAGCTTAGCCGAGATAACGCGCTAAAGGCTTCCCTTGCCTAAGACAAGGGAAGCCTTTTTGTTAAGCAAACTGCTGTAATACCTCGATTAAACTCGCAATATCACTGTCATCGTTGTAGATATGGGGTGAAACCCGTATGCCACTCTGACGCTGATCGACACTGATCTTAGCCTGTTCTAGGGCTTGCATTACCGCCCCTTGTCGCTCACCAAACTGCAAAATCATAGTGCCGCTGCGCCGCTCATGGGCTCTAGGCGAGACAAACTGCTCACCTAAAACAGCCGCCACTTTATCTATCTGCTGCTGGTTATGCTGTCTCACCACTTCTACACCCAGCTTAGCGAAGAAGTCTATGCTGTGACCGGCTATCGCGTAAGGCGCAACCGAGGGGGTACCGCCCCAGAACTTAAGCGCCGAGGGGTGATAGCGGAACTGGTGAATATCGAACTCGAACGGATTCTCATGGCTAAACCAACCAACATCCTTAGGCTGGCAGGCGTCAATATGATCTTCATGCAGCCACAGATACGCCGCGCCCGGCCCGCCACAAAGCCATTTAACGCTTGAACCAATCATAAAATCGGGTGCAAGCGCGGTTAAATCTATGGGCAGGACACCGGCCGATTGCGCCACATCGATAATCGAGAGGCTATTATTGGCCTTCGCAAGCTTGATCACCTCACCAATGGGCGCCTGCTGCCCGGTATTGGAATAGGCGTGACTGATAAAGACCAAGTCCACATCAGATTTAAGATGATCCGCCCACACCTGAGGATCGGTCACATCCAGCTCTCTGGCGATAAAGCGTAACTGGCAATGGGGCAAGGCCTGACGCAGCGCAAAACCCATGCTGGGAAAGTCGATTTCGCTCATCAAGATCACGGCGCCCTCGCGGGTGAGCCGTGGCAGCGACATGACCAATTTGGTCAATGCGCTGGAGAGGTTCACCTGAGGGCAAAACTGGCGCTGATTGCTGTTAAAGAGTTTGGCAAGGCCAGAAGTAAAGTGGTCGATAGCCCCTAACCACTCACCCCATGGCTCACGGCTCGAACCTTGCCATGGCGCAAAAACAGCCTGATGAAACGCAGCTTCGCTACTCTTCAAGGGGCGACCCACAGAGTGATTCAGCAGATAGATGCCATCGGCCAAGATAAAATTATCCTGCTGCATTTAATTTGCTCCATCTGTAAGGCTGGCTTTCAGCGTATTGAGATCGTCGAAACGGGTACGAATATCATCCCGCTTGGCGGCCGCACGTCTGTCACGTAGCTTCTCTAAAGAGTTAAGCAAGACATGCAGTGGCGGCCCACTGGCGGTCACCTTCTCTATATGTTGCTGCTCCATCTGCTTGGATGGCTGAGTAATATACTTATCAACCAATTGGTTATGATGCTGTATCGCGGTTTCGCCGTGGCGCTCACACACGGCAATAAAGCGGCGCAGGTTTTCTTGATACCAGGCTTGATCCTGACAATCCATAGCACCTAAGAAGTCATCCATTAAGCTTGGGCGGCGCATACAGTCCCGTAAGATATGCTGATCTTCGGGCATCATATAGAGGAACTTGTCCACCAGCAGCTGAGAATAGGATTGCTCGTTGGCGAAACACAGACCCAACTGCAGATCGATCACATTAATCCCGGCAAAGTCGCCGGCATTGGCGCCGCGATACACCTGTTGTCCGACCCTGTGGGGTTTGTAATAGGGGCGGACACAGTTGAAGAACATATCTGTGTCCAGCTTATCGAATAGCGTCTTATTGGAGTCGATAACATCCTGCAACGCTTGCAGCGCCACATTCAGCAAATCCGCCGCTATCGGATGAGAGATCCCCAACGGCTGGATTTTCAACAGCGCATCGGCGGCGCGCTTATAAGCTAAGATCCCTTTGGTGTTGTAATCGACAAACAGCTTCTCATCTTCGAGATCGGTAAAGCGTTTGTAGATGCCGTTGACTGCACTGTTATGGGTCGTAAGGTGGGCTGTTGCAAAGCGGGGCGTCACACCTATGGAGGCACCGATATGCATGGCAAGGGCCGATGCCTCTAGCAAGGGTGAGCTTGTTTCCCGGCTCGGCTCGGTGATCTCGTGACGGCGACAAGCCGCCATATAGAGGCCCACATTGCCCAGCAGGTCGAAGGCGCTGTCGAACCCTTCGTCTGTATTGCCCTCTTCGAGCAATGCCTTAATCAAAACCCGGCCCTGCTGCTCTAACTCTTGCTTTAATTCATCGCCGATACCCACCACATTGGCAGGATCATCCTGCTGTAAATATCTGCGCTCCAAGGCCGAATTTAACTCGACAAACTCGTTGCGGATCCAATTATCAAACGCCTGAACATTGTTACTCATAGGGTACTCTTTCTATTTCTTTTTATTGGCTAAGGTCTGCGCCTTAGGCTTTGTGACCACACAGGTTAACCTAACACCAAGCAAGGAGTTATTATCGTTATAATCTGACCAATATAGGAAGATTATTAGTGATTTCCGATATTATTTACTCTATAAATGAAAATAATCACTCACCAAAACGGTGCTGAATATGAAATCTGCGGATATCAAAGCGCAAGAGGGCAAAGCCCTGGACAGTAAAGACAGACGAATCCTGGAAATACTGCAGAAAGAGGGACGGATCTCAGTGGCTGAACTGGCCAGCCGACTCAATATGTCCGATACCCCCTGCCTGAGACGAATTAAAAAACTGGAGCAAAACGGCTATATCGATGGCTACAGCGCCAGACTCAACGCCGCCAGTCTACAACTTAAGGTAGTGGTCTACGCCTTTATTCGCCTGAGCGAAAATTCCGACCGTCATGCCGATCAATTCGAGCACGAGATGTCCCAGCTTGAGCAGGTACTCGAATGCTCGGTGATCACAGGCGGGCACGATTATCTACTGAAAATCGTCGCTCACGATCTGCTGGAATATGAAAGGTTTGTGAAACGCCGACTCGGCAGCCTTAAGTGCATCGCCAGCATAGAATCCACTGTGGTGCTCAAGCAGACCTTCTCTCGCCATCAACTGCCGGTCAATTAAGGGTTGTCTTACAATTTTGTCGATGATTTTTCGGCTAAAAGTGTCTAATCTGATAGAGAGACCACTGAATACAAGGATCTTTTATGCGAACCCTTCTGTTGTTAACCCTGCTATTGCTGACGGCCTCTGCCATGGCAACTGTGTATAAGTGGGTCGATAAAGATGGCAAGGTGCATTATTCAGATACTCCAGTGGAAAACTCACAGCAGGTCGAGTTTAAGCCCAGTACGGAAAATCAGGTGAAGCTGCCACCCCCTGTGGTGATACCCCCTTCGGCTAAAGCCCCTCAACCCGCAGAGCCGCCTTATACCCTCAGTATCACCAGCCCGACCGAAGAGGAAACTATCCGCGACAATAACGGTAATATCACCATCATAGGTAAGGTACACCCTAAGCTGGCCTCAGGTCATGTCTTGGTCCTGTCTATGGATGGTAAGGTGATCGGCGCCGCCCAATCGAGTGCCATTTTTAATCTGGAAAATATCGATCGCGGCGAGCATGTTTTTCAAATTCACGCACTGGAACAAAACGGCAAACAACTTGCATCTACTCCGCCAAGAACCGTATTTCTTCATCGAGCAAGCATGAAATCAGTCCCCAAGGCGACACAGTTTAGTAACTAAATCTAGTTTTTCATTGTTTTTTAAAAGGTTACAAAAGTAATATTCGTTTTGCCTCGATGAAGATAGCTTGCACCATGCACCAAATTGGTGCACCATAATGGTGCATACTATTTTCCTGGAGTCGTGAATGAATACAGAGCCTCTGCTCAACCACCTAGTCACCGCGGTCATGGTCATCAATGATGACTTAACCTTAGGGTATGCCAATAGCGCGGCAGAGCAGCTACTCGGGCTAGGCAATCACAGGCTCATCGAACACAAATTTACTGACTGTTATCATGAACTCAGCGCCGACTCTGAGCTGCTTATCGCCGCCATCGAAGAGCATCAGGGGCTCACGGTGAACGCCGCAACCATAGTCACCTTAGATGGCCAGCAACACACGGTCGATATCACCCTCACCCCCATAGACATGACTGATGCCAAACCTCAGGGGCTGCTAGAGCTGCGTCAGGTGGATCAACAGAGGCGCATACTGCAACAGCTCACCATAGATGCGCAGCAACAAGCGGCACAATACCTGGTGCGTAACCTGGCCCATGAGATTAAAAACCCCCTCGGCGGACTGCGCGGCGCGGCGCAGCTGCTGGCAAGAGAGTTAGAGCATGATGAGCAGCGTGAGTTTACCGACCTCATCATAGAGCAGGCCGATCGCCTGCGTAACTTGGTGGATCGCCTGCTGGGGCCGCAAATGCCCACAGAGCACAGCATCCATAATATCCATGAAGTGATCCAGAAGGTGATCAAATTGGTGCAGGTGACCCTGCCGGGCAATATCGAGCTGATCCAAGATTACGACCCCTCTATTCCCGATATCACCATGGATCAGGAACAGCTACAACAGGCCGTGCTCAATATAGTGCAAAACGCCATACAGGCACTGGAAGAAGGCGGTGAGATCCGCATCAAGACCCGCACTCAGCATCAGGTGACCCTGGGAACCGAACGTCACAAACTGGTATTGGCGCTGTCCATCATAGATAACGGCCCGGGCATCAAGCCTGAGCTGATGGACACCCTCTTCTACCCTATGGTGACAGGACGGGAGCAGGGTTCCGGGCTCGGCTTATCCATAGCCCATAACTTTGCCCGGCTCCACGGCGGGCGAATCGACTGCACCTCTATAGTGGGGCAGACCGAATTTACCATTCTACTGCCGGTGACAAATTAATTGATGAGCATTCAACTGAAGAGAGTGAAGCTATGACAGAAAAAGTTTGGGTTCTCGATGATGACAGTTCGATTCGTTGGGTACTGGAAAGAGCCTTAAAAGGCGCCAAAATAAGCTGTGCCAGCTTCGCCGCAGCCGAGTCACTCTGGCAAGCACTGGAACAGAGCCAGCCCCAAGTGATCATCTCAGACATCAGAATGCCAGGCACAGATGGCCTCACCCTCCTTGAGCGCCTACAGCTACACTATGCCCATATTCCTGTCATCATAATGACGGCTCATTCGGATCTCGACAGCGCCGTTAGCGCCTATCAGGCAGGCGCCTTCGAATATCTGCCTAAACCTTTCGATATCGATGAGGCGATAGGTCTGGTGGAGCGCGCCATTAATCACGCGAAAGAACAATCACCCAAACTGAGACACGAACCCGAGGTAAAAGCCCCAGAAATTATTGGTGAGGCACCCGCCATGCAGGAGGTGTTTCGCGCCATAGGCAGGCTATCGCGCTCCTCCATTAGCGTGCTTATTAATGGCCAGTCTGGTACGGGTAAAGAGCTGGTTGCCGGCGCACTGCATAAACACAGCCCGCGCAAAGAGAAACCCTTTATCGCCCTTAACATGGCGGCCATCCCCAAAGAGTTGATCGAATCTGAACTCTTCGGCCACGAGAAAGGCGCCTTTACCGGCGCGGCGAATGTGCGTCAGGGACGGTTCGAGCAGGCCGATGGCGGCACACTGTTTCTTGATGAGATTGGCGATATGCCACTGGATATTCAGACTCGCCTGCTCAGGGTGCTGGCCGATGGCGAATTTTACCGTGTCGGCGGACACTCACCGGTAAAGGTAGATGTGCGTATTATTGCGGCTACACACCAGAATCTGGAGTCCTTAGTCAGCAAAGGGGATTTTCGTGAGGATCTGTTCCACCGCCTCAATGTGATCCGGGTACATCTGCCGCCCCTGGCGCAACGACGTGAAGATATCCCCCAACTGGCGCGCCACTTCCTAGCCACTGCCGCCAAAGAGATCAGTGTCGAGCCTAAAATTCTGACCAAAGCTACCGCCGAACTGCTGTCCAGCCTGCCCTGGCCCGGCAACGTGAGGCAACTGGAAAACACCTGTCGCTGGCTGATGGTAATGGCATCGGGCAAGGAGATCTTACCTCAAGACCTGCCTCCTGAACTCCTGGCTCCCCAGCCGCAAACCAATGGCAATACCGAGGCCAGCGGCTCATGGCAACGGGCGCTCACCCAATGGATAGATCAGCGCCTCAGCGAGGGAGAAAGCGATCTGCTCACCGAGGTGCAGCCCGTCTTCGAGCGGATATTACTGGAAACAGCACTTAAACATACCAATGGCCATAAACAGGAGGCCGCCAAACGGCTCGGATGGGGGCGTAACACCCTGACAAGAAAGCTAAAAGAGCTCGAAATGAACTAAAAAAATAACCCAGCTTAGGCTGGGTTATTTTTTGTTGATGTTGCTGCTTGTCGTTCTTTTTCAGACTTAGCGACAGGCATAGCGGCTTGTAATAAAGCGCTCACCCAGATGTTTTGATTGCTGCTCATGATTTACTCCATTCTGTTGGTCACTTAACAGTATTATTACCGCTATAATTAGTAAAATGAATAAATGACATGAAGTGAATTCCATTTAAGAATGAATATTTTAATCAGAAACTTACAACACTTTCTCACCTTAGTTGAGAGCGCAAATTTCACTAAAGCCGCGGAAAAATGTTTTATTACCCAACCAACGCTAAGCAAAATCATTCAACGTTTAGAAGATAATGTCGGTCAACAGCTATTGCATCGTAATAACCAGAAAGTAGAGCTAACCCAGGCCGGTAAGTTAATGGAGCAAAGCGCACGGGAAATTCTGGGGCAATGGCACAGGCTGCAGGAGGAGCTCAACAACCTGAGCGGTTTAAAATCGGGTCATCTGCGTCTGGGGGTCTGCCCCATGATGAGCAGCCTGCTGATTGGCCTGCTGACCGACTTTCGTCAACGCTACCCTGGCATCGAACTGCAGATGCACGAATATGGCGGTGGGTTGAGCTGTGAGTTAGCCCTAGTGAACAATAGCCTGGATATCGCGTTTACCGCGCTACCTGTAGCCCATGATAACGAGCTGGCCCACTACACCCTAAGCCGTTATCCCCTGCAGGTCTGCTTGCCCGAAAGGCATCCGTTGTGTGAAAAAGAGGTTATCCGCTGGCAGGACTTCGCGCCTTATCCTTTCATTCTGTATAACGAACAGTTTTCACTGGCGAAACTGATCACCCAGCTGAGCAACCAGGCGGGCGTAAAACTGAATATTGCTTTTCGCAGTGGTCAGTGGGATTTTCTCGCAACCATGGTGGAAGCCAATATGGGACTGGCCATTCTGCCGGAGCCTATCTGTCAGCGCCTCGCCAGCAGCAAGCTGGTTTTTAAACCCATGGAGCCCGGCATCACCTGGGATTTGGCGCTGATTTGGCGAAAAGATCTGCCCCTTACCCCAGCGGCGACCGCCCTGCTCAGCCTGAGCCAAGTACGCGGCAACTGAAGCTGCGGGGTTAAACCGGATCCTGATGCACTATCACTTCCACATCGTCGAACAGATCTCTTATGCGCGCCTCTGCCGCATCGGCGATGGCGTGAGCCTCATCCAAGCTCAACTTGCCGTTGAGCTCTAGATGGCACTGCACAAAGCTGGTCTTACCCGATTCACGGGTACGCAGATCATGAAAACCGTTGATACGAGGATCTTGTTCAATCGCTTGCACTATCTTCAGCTTAGTATCGGCATCCAACTCCCTGTCCAGCAGAGACTGCACCGAACGATAGGCAAGATCCAGCGCCTGCTGGCCAATAAACAAAGCGATCAGCAGTGCAAACAGGCCATCGGCCCACCACCAGCCATACTGGGACAATACCAGCGCCAGCAGTACCGAGGCGTTGAGCAACAAATCAGACTTATAATGCAGTGAATCGGCCTCGACCACAGTGCTTGAGGTCGCTGCCAGGGCACGTTTTTGCAGCATCACCAGCGCGAAGGTCAGGACGATGGCAATGACGGATACCACAATCCCCAACATGGCATTGTTAACCGGGGTTGGATTGATCAGACGATCCCCGCCATGAAACAGCAGCAAGAAAGCTGAGCCCATGATAAAGGCAGACTGTGCCAGCGCGGCCAAGGGTTCGGCCTTGCCATGACCATAACGATGATCATTATCGGCGGGAACAATCGCATAACGGATCGCAATGAAATTAACGACTGAAGCCAAGGCATCGGCGAAGGAGTCGGTGAGAGAGGCCAGCATACTGGCGGAACCTGAGTAGATCCAGGCCGCCAGTTTGATGGCGATCAGGGTAAAAGCGGTAGCCACTGCGGCGCGGCTAGCCAGTTTTACCCAAAAGTCGTATTGGGAAGTCTGTGTCATAAAGCCTTATCACTACTCGTAAAAAGTAGGGGGAAGAGATAGGACTTCATTGTAACTCAGTTAGCCTTTATGGGCGATCTCCTTTACGCATGCCGCGTTTGTTAAAGTTCTCTTTAAACTGGGTCTGTTGCTCGGGTGTCAGTAGTTGATAGACAGAGCGCTGTAGCTTAATCATCTCCAGCATACCCAGCTCTCGCTTGGCCTCTCTCTCCTTCATGGCCGCCAGCACCTTAGCCTCATCGAACGACTCACTGGTCACCAACTCAAGCATCTGCGCCTTATGGGCCTGGCGCTCCTCAGCCGTCAGGCGCTTATCCTTTCGCGCCGCTTTTTTCTCATCCATCAATTTATTGATCTCTGATTTCTGCTGCTCGGTCAGATCCAGGCCACGTAACATGCCATGCATGAAACCATGGTGACCCTTATGCTGACCCTTATGATATTGCCCTTGCATGGGCTTATCCTGAGGAGTAGGTTCACCGGCAAACGCGGTAGGGGCCATCAGGCTTGTGGTCATCAGAGCCAGCATGGCGGATTTCACTATGTGCTTTTTCATAATTTGCCTCTTACTTGCAGTGGTGCAAAGTGATGACGAACAGTTAACCCTTATCTAGTTAACTTGACTATAGCTTAGCCGCTGCAACGTAATCCTGAGTGCCCCTTAGGTAAACCTCTGTAAAGTTAGTGAGATTTACGTAGAATTACATTGATAGACTGCAATTGACACCAGAAGCGGTATAATCGAAAAAAAGCACCATAAGGCACAAAATGAATCAAATTCTGTTAATCGATGACGACTTAGGTCTGGCCGAACTGTTGGCACAGTTACTCGAGCTTGAAGGATTCAGCTTAACCTTAGCCCACGATGGTCAATCCGGACTCTCTCTGGCCTTGGAGCAGGACTTTAACCTGATCTTACTCGATGTCATGCTGCCAAAACTCAATGGTTTCGAGGTACTTAAAGCCCTGCGCAGCAAGAAGCAAACGCCTGTGTTGATGCTGACCGCCCGAGGGGACGAGATCGACAGAGTTGTCGGGCTGGAAATTGGTGCCGATGATTACCTGCCCAAGCCTTTCAACGACAGGGAACTGGTGGCCCGTATCAAGGCGATTATTCGCCGCACCGCAAACCATGCCGATGAACAGCACACCATGATTATCGAGTTTGCCGATATCAAGCTGGATCCCAGTCGCCAGGAGGTATTCTGCCAGGATCAACTGCTTATCCTTACCGGCACTGAATTCAGCCTGCTCTATTACATGCTACAACACAGCGGTGAAGTGCTCAGCAAAGACAGCCTCAGCGAAAATGTGCTGGGTAAAAAACTGATGCCATTTGACCGCAGCCTGGATATGCATCTCTCAAACCTGCGTAAAAAACTGCCGGACAGGGCAGATGGACGCCCAAGGGTTAAGACCTTACGTGGTAAGGGCTATATCTGGTTAACTTAATGAAATTCCAAAGCCTACCTAACCGTATTTTTATCAAACTGCTGCTGAGCTTCTGGCTCTGCAGCAGTTTAATTATTGCCATAGTCGGCTTGCTACCTCTGCTGCAGCAAAATCATACTGAAAATGAGATAGGGCCAAAGCTAGATGCACTGCTTGTCCGAGTCGCACAACATATTCAAAAGAAGCCTGAGCTGGTAAAACCCCATGATGGGCGCCACAGGTGGCATAGAATAAAGGAGATCGGCAATCGACCCGTGCGTTTCTATCTGGTCGATGAACAAGGGCAAGTCATCAACACAGAGCGGGTGCCTCGCGAGATGCGCCGCTTTATGCTGCTGGCCGAAGATGCCGGTCGCCCCATCAGCCACAACTTTAAGAATGAAATTCTCTTCGGCCCCCACGAATTTGCAGTGGAAGGCCATAAATATAGCCTCTACGGGCGACTCGCCGAGATGCACCCGCGCCCCTGGTTCCTCTTCTTTGCCGACAATATTGTCTTCACTCTGATTTTGGCCATCGTTCTCTCCGGCCTGCTCTGCGGTATTCTCGCCTGGCACTTGGGCAAACCGCTGCGCTCACTCAAACAGAGCGTCGAGGCGGTTGCCAAGGGCGATTTAAGCCACAGGGCGGATAAGAGCACGACGAAACGTAGCGATGAGATAGGCCAATTGGCGGTCGCCTTCAATGCCATGGCGGGCTCGATTCAGTCTATGGTTTGTAGCCAGCAGCGCCTGATCAGCGACATCTCCCATGAACTGCGCACCCCGCTGACAAGGCTGCAACTGGCGCTGGCCGTTGCCCGCAAAAAGGGTCAGGAGTCCAGCGAGCTTGAACGTATTAGCTATGAGTCCGAGCAGCTCAAAGCCATGATAGATGAGCTGCTGGAGCTGTCTCGTGCCAAGCTCCACCTACATGAGAGCAAACACAACTTATCCCTGAGTGAGACCTTGGGCCAAGTGCTTGACGATGTAGAATATGAAGCCGAACAAAAGGGCAAAAAACTCTTTATCGAGATTGACGATCAGCTCACTCTGCCCATAGCGCCACGCCCACTGACAAGGGCCATAGAAAACCTACTGCGTAACGCGATTCGTCATGCACAAACAGAGATCACCATCAGGGCATTGCCCAAGGATAATGAGGTGGTTATCCAAGTGATAGACGATGGTCCCGGTATCGAAGTGGAGACAGATCTGCAGGCGATATTCGATCCCTTCTATCGTCCACAATCGGCGCGGGAGCGCGAGTCCGGCGGTTGGGGACTGGGACTGGCCATCGCCAAGGCGGCCATCGATTCCCATCAAGGCGAAATAGTCGCAACCAATGTTGAGCCCCACGGCTTAAACGTCACTATCCGCTTACCCGCCGCTTAAGTGCTGATTCTGGGGAAAGGTCGTCACCTGCGACTTGCCGCTTCACCAAAGCGCCTTAACCACAGATGTAAAAAAGCCAGCGCAATGACGCTGGCTTTTTACTCTGAGTAAATTCTTAGCTGAGCTTAAAGCTTAGAAATAGTAACCAAAGTTAATATTAATGCGCTTGTCCCAGCCATCATACACTTCTGGCAGTCCCACATGGTTAGTACCACGGGTCGAAGCGTACATGTTTTTGCCCATGATAAAATCGATCATGGTATACATAGGGCCTGAGGAGATGGCTGCGCCTGTGATGTTTTGATAGCTGGTATCGAAACTGTCGTCGGCGACATCGGGCGTTACTATGCCAAGGTCGTTATAGAACTTGATATTGCCCCAGTCAAAGTCCACCGTCTTAGTCAGGTTGACGCTGTATGCCTGCGCTTTAGATGCAATCTCATATTGCCAGGCGTAAACAGACATAGCTATCTTGTTGCTGTCAACAGCATCGGCGGCATCATATTCATACTGCATCGCCTGCAGTTGTAAGCCCCAGCCCTGATAGCTGCTGTCCATGCTCAGCGCAAAGGCGTAACGGTCGCCATTATTACCTGTATTACTGTTATAGATCTGACCCACCATGGCCGATGCACCAAACAGGGTACGCCCGCCTTCATAGGTCAGCTCATAGGTCTGACGAATGTTAAAGGAGTTGGTTTCCTCGTTGTAGTAATCTGTGCCGTTAACATTACCTGTGTAGATATCTGTGGCGTAACGCTCGTTGCGCGATGCGCCATACTCGGCATTCTTAAACACAGCAATTTCAGTGCCCCAAGCACCGCTTGAGTAGACACCTTTGGCACCGAGATCGTAATCATCTTCGAAACCAAGATAGTAAGGGACGCCAAACCAGTAGCTGTTAGAGGCAAACCCTGGGTTACCGAAAGGCACCTGAGTCACACCCAGCTGAATCTGCCACTCTGGGTTAACATCATAAAAACCATAACCGTAACGCAGCATGTTCCAGCCATCTAAGAAACGATACTCACTGGCGATCCCCCAATCACCTAGCTTGCCGTTAAACTTGATCGCCGCCATGTCGAAAGTGAAATCACCCAGCTTATCCTTGGAGACCTCATCATAGTCTTTATAACCATAATTGACCCTCAGAGTACCTGAGATATTGATGCCATCTTCTGCGGCCTCAGCCTGAGCAGTAGAGGTGAAAAGTGATGCAGGTGTTAACAGCACCAAGGGAAGAAATTTGAGAATGTTCATCATACAACCAATTTTTTTGTTGAATATAGACAGATATCTATATCTGAGGAGTCTGTAACATCACCCGCTTAAACCATAACGGCCAATCGAGTAAAGTTACGCTGTGCGCCATTTCCACCTGGACGGCCCATCAAAGCCTCAGGAGGAAAGACGACTCAAAAGAGTTACACAAGGCGACTTAGGGTCTCGTTTTTAATGATTAGGTCAAGCCGCCAAAACGCCAAAGAGGAACTCACTACCCAAAAGCGATAAAACAACCAAGTCACCCAGATCTCTGAAAATGAGAAAACTCTATACATGAGCAAAATGTAAACAGTGCAACCTAACGGCAACAGAGTATGCAAGCTCACCTAGGAGACATCAAATTCATGCCCCATTTCAGAGCTATTTTTGCGATCTATCGCAAACTATTCAACCGTAAACTAATTAGACATCTATCTATTCTTGTAATAAAAAATAGCTAATAAAAAGCAGCTTTGCATTTTTATCACGAAAATACCGTTTCATTTGTAACTATTTCCCAGTTTAAGTATCAAGCCGAAAACCATCGCCGACAAGACAAAATCCTGGCACGCATCAAATCTTTCCCCTGCACCTGTAATTACGGCTATAATTGCGCCTCATTTGGCAAAGGCAGACTCACATGTTCCATATCGCTCTCTATGAACCAGAAATCGCACCCAACACGGGCAATATCATTCGCCTCTGCGCCAACAACGGCTGCCATCTTCACCTGATTGAGCCATTGGGTTTCGATCTAGAAGAGAAAAAACTGCGCCGCGCAGGTCTGGATTATCAGGATCTGGCCCGGGTCACCCGCCATCAAGATTATGCAAGCTTCCTTGCCGCTATGGATGGCAGACGCATCATGGCCTGCACCACCAAGGGTAGTCGCCCCCATAGCGAACTGAGTTTTGCCAAAGAGGATGTGCTGCTGTTTGGGCCAGAGACCCGAGGTTTACCTATGGAAATTATCGAGTCTCTGCCGACCACGCAGCGACTGAGGATCCCCATGGCCGCCAACAGCCGCAGCTTAAACCTCTCCAACGCGGTGGCCATCATCAGCTACGAAGCCTGGCGTCAGATAGGCTATGAGGGCGCGCTCTAACTAAAGCGAGCCCAAGCTAATCTGCAAAGAACTAAAAAGCCCCTGAGATGCGAGTCTCAGGGGCTTTTGCTATTCGCTGAACAAAATCTAACTAGTTACCGAAGCCCACGGCTTCAATCTCCAGACGTTTCACTTCACCATATTGGGCGGCAATATCGGCAATCTTGTCGGCATTGCCAATCAGCACATATTGCAGCTTATCTTTGGGGAAATAACTGTCGATCAAACGTTGGCTCTCCTCCAGCGTCAGGCCATCGACCTTCATCTGAAAATCATTGATAAAACCGTTATCGAAGCCGTAGAGGTACATGTCAGACAGTAACGCCGCCAGCTGACCATTGGTCTCAAACTTAGGCGGGAACTGCCCTTTCACATAGGCCTTAGCAGAGTTTAAGCTTGCCTGATCTATCCCCTTCTCCCAGAGACGGCCATAGGTTTTAATGGCCAGATCGATCGCTTCCTTGGTGGTCGCTGTCTTGGTGAAAGTACTGATCCTAAACACGCCGCCCTGAGAATAAGGCACGAAGCCTGAGCGGGCACCATAGGTCAGGCCGGCATTTACCCTGAGCTCATCGTTCAGCCAGGAGGTAAATCGGCCACCTAGAATGGTGTTGACCACCTGCAGCCCCACATAGTCGGGGTTTGAACGGGCGATCCCTTTACCGCCAATCAGGAAGGTCGTCTCTATGGCATCACCTTTGTTGACCAAAAGAACGCGGCTCTTATCCAGCTCGGGCTGATTCTGAGTCAGATCCTGTGTCTTGAGTTGTTCTCCATTTTTCCACTCGGCAAACAATCCGGTTAATTTGCGCTTCATCTCTGCCGCATCGAAATCTCCTACGATGGCGATGGCGCTGTTACCGGGCTGATAATAACTCTTATGGAAGGCCCTTAACTGAGACAGGGTCATCTCCTCCAGCGAGGTACGAGTGCCCGAGACAGGATTGCCGTAGGGATGATCGCCAAACACCTGCTTATCGAAATAGCGGCTAATCACATTTCGGGGGCTCTCTTTCGCCTGCGCCAGACCGGCTATCTCCCGCTGACGCAGCTTTTCAAACTCGCCAGACTCGAAATCTGGGCTAACGAGCAGATCCCGCACTAAAGGCAGCATGGTATCCATGTCCTTCGCCATAAAATCGGCACTGACATAGCTGCCCTCTTTACCCGCATTGGCATCTATGGAGGCACCGAGAAAATCCACCATCTGCTCTATGTCAGATTTGGACTTACCCTTGGCGCCCAGCAAGAGTCCCTGGGCCGTCATGCTGGCGAGACCAAAACTGGTATCCTTAACCGCACCGGCGCGCACCACGGCATTAACAGTGATGAGCGGCACCTCTTTTTGCGGCATCAGATACAGAGTCAGGCCGTTGTCCAACTGATAGGTTTCATAAGCTGGCATCTTGAAACTGCCGGTATCGATACTCACCGCTGGCCCCTGCACGGCGCAGCCTGACAAAATCACGCTGGTCGCGATCAACACAAGCGATGTCAGCCTGCTCAGGGCATTAAGTGAAAAAGTTAATGGCTTCATTCGTCGCCCTCCTCGGTTGCGGCCAGTACGGCAACGGTGCGATTGGCGCGGCGTAAATAAGTCTGTGCCACCCGCTGAATATCCTCAGGCGTCACCTTGTTGTAGGCTTCTGGTGCGTTAAACAGCTTGTCATAGCTGCCAAAATAGAGCTCGTAACTGCCTATGGTATTGGCCTTGCCATTGATGGTTTCCATGGTGCGATAGAAGCTCATCAGCTTAAAGTTCTTCACTTTTTCAAGCTCTCGCAGTGTTACGCCCTCAACAGCCACACGCTTGATCTCGCCAATCATCCCCTTCTCAAGCTCCTTGGCGGTGATCCCAGGCGCGGCGACACCCATCACATAAAACAGGTTGGGGTCGAAACTCATCGGCATATAGGTTTCCACTTCGATAGCCACCTGAGGCTCCACCAGCCCCTGATAGAGACGGGAGCTGTTGCCGGTAGAGAGAATAGCCGATAGCAGATCCAGCGCGTAATAATCGTCACTGGAGGTAGCAGGCACATGGTAGGCCAGCATCACATTCGGTGTGCTAACAGAAGCCTTCTGCACAAACACCCGTCGCTCGCCCTTTTGTAAAGGCTCGACGGTTTTCACCTCTCTGGGGGGAGCCTGGGCAGGGATGGACGCGAAATATTGATTCGCCAGGGCCTTAACCTGATCGAATTTCACATCTCCGGCAATCACCACCACGGCATTATTGGGGGCGTAATAGGTCTTGTGATATTGCACCAGATCCTCCAGCGTCCAGGCGGCAATATCTGACTCATGACCTATCACAGACCAGCTGTAGGGATGGGCTCTGAAGGCGGCGCCTTTGATCTCCTCCTGCAGGGTGCGCCAGTTGGAGTTTTCAAGGCCAGTGATGCGCTCAGAGGCGACCACACCGCGCTCGCTCTCCACCATATCGGCATTGATATCCAAGTTTGCGATACGATCGGCTTCGAGATCGAACATAGTCTCTAAGGCGTTGGCAGGGAACCAGTCGGTATAAACCGTCATATTCTCTGTGGTGTAGGCATTATTGGCGCCGCCGGCGGCTTCCATAGTGCGGTCGAACATCTTAGGTCCGTACTTCTGCGACCCATTGAACATCATGTGCTCGAAGAAGTGAGAGATCCCAGTGATACCGGGCATCTCATTGCGAGATCCCACCTTCCAAAACAGATACATATTGGCATTGGGGATAGAAGCATCCTCCAGCACCATGATCTTCATTCCATTTTCCAGGGTGAAGCTTTTAATATCTTCCGCCTGTGTCGCCTGCACTGCAAACGAAAGCCCCAGGCTTCCGATAAACAGACACAAAGCATTCATTGCTCGCAACATTTGTCGCTCCCTAACTTAGTCCATAAGCGAGCCACAAAGCGAAAAGCTATCGCAATGAGGCTCTATAACAGACAACTATTAAGAGGGGAAACGGTCGGAAAGATCAAGCGAATTATGGTGATATTCACTGTACAAATTTGTAAGCAAATGGCAGATCAGGCGCGGGTAAAGAAGACCACATCCTTATCTATCACCTCCAACTGCCAATTAAAGTGGGCGGCAATCCATTCGAAGGTGGCGATACTGTAGAAGCGGATATGGGTCAGATCCTGCTTATAATGCCAGTTGATAAAGGCTTGCTCATCGAGCGCCCTTTTGGTCATCACGGCCAAAATAGCGCCGGGTTTTAGCAAGGAATCAAGCTGTTGTAATAAGGCAAAAGCATCGGCGACATGTTCTATCACCTCTGTCATGGTAATAAAATCATATTGCTGCTCAAGCAGCTCGGGGCGATTAGCATAATAGAGATCGTAATCCGCCATCTTCAGCCCCTGCTCGGCCGCCATAACGCTTATGGTCGGCCCTGGGCCACAACCGAAATCCAGTCCCTGCATCTGTGGTGTCAAACGGCTACTGAGCGGCTGCCAGGTGCGGCCTAAGAAGCGCCGGTAGCCCTGATCATCACTGTTATTTTGATGTCTATCGTAGAAGGCTTTCTCATCGGCGGCGCTAAGCAGAAATTCATCGGGCACAGAGATCAGCTGGCAGTGACCACATCTCA
The DNA here is from genome assembly GCF_021412565.1 of Shewanella sp. AS1. Classification (GTDB taxonomy): domain Bacteria; phylum Pseudomonadota; class Gammaproteobacteria; order Enterobacterales; family Shewanellaceae; genus Shewanella. The sequence goes on from NZ_JAKCLJ010000011.1 coordinate 24,553, forward strand.
TATAGCTTCTGTGTCGGTCGCGATGGAACAGGGACAGCGCCAGACTCTGGCATAAAGGGCAAGGACTCAAGGGTACTCCTCTGGGTCAAACCTTGAGAATAGGACTCAAGGCCTAGCTGGTTTGGATTAAGGCTTAGCTGGTTTAGGTTAAGGCTTAGGAAGCTTACGCTCCTGGTTAGCGGCTTTCTTAGCCTCTTGCAGGTATTTCTCCTCACGACTCTGACGCTGATTAAAATCCTGCTGCGCCTTTTGACGCTGCGCCTCCTCCCAACCAGAACCCTGAGACTTGAGCAGAGCCTGCTCCCTCGCCTGGGTTACTTTAGCCGCCTGGCGCGCTTTCTCCAGCTGCTCCTGCTCGGTTTTATGGGCGATAACCTCAGCGGCATCGGCCTTTTGGCGCAGCACTTTATGCTCCTTCGCCACAGGGCTTGAGCTGACTAAAATCGATGAAAAACCAAGAATTAACACAGTAAGATAACAATAAAGACGCAGCATAATTTCCCCCTAAGATTTAGCAATCCATCTGTCAGACACGCGAAATGAGATCTAGATACTAGCATCACTGGCAGAGTAACACAGTGGGATCTTGTAAAAAGAATAAATAGAACAGAAGCGTAAAGAGGGGAATAGCGAATTAACCGATAGTAATGCCAGTTGCGAAACGCCGCATTGACTCCCTGCATGGCCAATACCCTGGCATTACTATCTGACCACCCGTTACCAGATGACTTGAGTCTATTAAACCCGATTTTTCCTCCGGATATCGTGATCTACCCCGTAAGCTGATCCAAGGACATCGATGTGCATCACAAGTTTAGATAATTATTTTTGGCTTAAATATCTAAGCTTTATCTCAGCTGGCATGGCGCTCAAATGCTGCTCAACCAAGGCCGCCAACGCCTCGGTTAAAGGCGAGGTATCGCACTGTTTATCTAGGCAGGAAATGGCCATAGCGGCGGCCTCAAGCGTGGACAGACTATCCTCCCGCTTGGCTTTACGTATGGTGTAATTCGTCGCCTGCTCAAGTTCAAGATGCACCCCAGGGTATTGCTTCAGCCAGAGGTTGAGTTGCAGCAGTTTATAGGCCTTGCGCCAGGTGCCATCCAGCAGAAGCAGGATAGCGTCACTGGGCGCCTGCATCTCACTTAAGTTGTGACTCGCTTCAGAGGGATACAGCAGGAACACAGGCTTTTGCTGCCGCTCAAGATACCCTCTTAGCTCGGCAAAATCCTCTGGGGTTTCTCCCACATGGATCTGCAAATTATCCAGCACGGCTCTCATCAGCTTGACGCTGTTTTTCGCCTGTTTGACCTCGTTTGGGTCTTGCAGCACGATACACTCGACCCGAGTCGACATCGGCCTTAAGCGATCACAGAGACAGGCGGTTTGCGGATAGTGGCATTTGGGACAGATGGGACGGCTCAAAACAGGCTCTACTCTCATTAAACAACAAAAACCTTGGCTTAGTGTACACCAATCCCCTTGATGAGCATCTGACTTCCCTGGATTGAGGAGATGCCAAACGCTGCAGGCAACATAAGAGCCGAAGGCGGCCAAGACCTTCTGGATACAGATAATCATGGATAAAAAAAGCCTGCATCAGGGTCAATGAGTGCAGGCAAAAGGGTGATCCCCAGAGCAATCGCTTAGGGGAGACACGCAATCGGTCACGCCAGATCAAAAATTAATGGGCATGTTGCTCCTGATGCCAGTGATCGAAACGCCCCATCATCATGACACTCAGCAGGGCAATGGCCATGCCGCCCATGACTAATGACACAGCAAAAGGCGCAGGCAGGCTGGTTTGCTGCACGAGTCCGGCAAACAGAGAGGCACCGCTCATCTGGATACAACCCAGCATGGCCGTTGCCGTACCGGCACGCTCACCAAAGGCCGACAGCGCCATACTGGTTGCAGGCCCCAATAGCAGAGCAAAACCGATACAGAGCAGCATCATAGGCAACATAAAGCCAAAGGCGGCGGCTAAACCGGTTTGCGGGCCAAACCACTGCACCATAAGCTGCAGCAGAGCCGATACCACCAGAGTGCTTAACGCCAGGATCACAGTGGGGCGATTCCCCAGACGACTAATCACCACAGGCGCTGCAAAACAGGCGATGATATTCACCACGGCATTGAGGCCAAACAGACCGCTGAAGGTCAGCTCAGAGACACCGATGCGCTCGATAAGCCATACAGGCGAGTAGGAAACATAACAGAGTATCGCCGCCATACCCGACATACAGGCGAAGGCATAGAAGAGAAAGTGCGGCTCGGTCAGCACCGGCTTATATTGAGCCCAGCGATACAGGGCGCCGCTGGTTACCGTATTAGCCGGACGAGTTTCCGGCAGACGGTAACTCACCACCAACATGATGACGACTGCGTATAGCATCATAAAAATAAAGGTTGAGCGCCAGCCAAATTGCAGTGCCAGCAGGCCGCCAAGGGTGGGTGCCAACGCTGGGATCACACAGATCACCCCATTAAGGTAGCTGTAGTAACGGGCGCCCTCTTTTGGAGTGAAACAATCGCGCACCGCACTAAAGACCACTATCGAGGTAGAGCAAGCCGCCAGGCCTTGCAGCACACGCGCCAGCTGCAACCACTGAAACTCCATGGCCAGTGCCGCCATCAGGCTGCTGGCAATGTAAAGCAGTAAACCGCCGATAGCCACAGGGCGGCGACCATAGCGATCCGCTAGAGGACCAATCAGCACCTGGCCTATCCCCATGGCAAACAGGAAGAGCACCAGGGTCGATTGCACTTCGCTGGATGACACGGAAAACTCCGCCGCCATGGTCGGCAGGGAGGGCAGATAGATATCGATAGCCAGTGGGCTAAGCACCACCATTAGCATTAAAACGGGTAACAGATTCGGACGCATGACTTCTCTTTGTTCTATTCAAACGGGTAATAAACATGACGCTTATTTCATCTGTTAATTTTAAACAAGCCTAGTTATGAATAGAAATGGTATAATTTCAAAAGCTAATTTCCGCTGAGGAATATCTATGAATCTGGACAATCTAGCCCGTATCGATCTTAACCTCTTGGTGATATTGCAGGTTCTGCTGGAAGAGCGCAGCGTCACCCGCGCCGCTAGCCGTTTGCATCTGAGCCAGTCCGCGCTGAGCAAGAGTCTCAGCCGTCTGCGAGACACCTTGGGCGACCCACTGTTTATTCGCACCGCACACGGCCTTAAGCCGACGGCACACGCCATGCAGCTCAGTCAGCAGTTGCCCAAAATGTTGCAGGGGCTCTATCAACTGACCCAGGCGCCCGCCTTTATTCCCGCCACCAGCATAAGGCAGTTTTCCTTCGCCATGGTGGAGAGTGCCTACGAAACCCTGCTGCCCTATTTTATCGGGCCACTGCTCAACAACGCACCTAACTTGAGACTCGACTCCTACCTCTGGACCAATGCCTCACTCTCCGAACTCCAGCTGGGTCAGTTAGACTTCGGCATCACAGGTCGGGATATGCACCCTCAGTCAGATATGATCATCGACCGGCTGCCTGAGGGGATTTCCCATCAGACCCTGTTTACCGATCATCAAGTGTGTCTGGTGCGTCAGGGGCACCCTCTGCTCGCCAGCATACAGCAGGGTAACTGGGATCTGGCCGTCTACCTCAGCATGTCCCATGTGCAGGTACGCTGTGAGGGCAATGAATGGTGGGCGCTGGATTACCATCTGGCGAACCTGGGACACAGGCGCCACCTCAGCAGCACAGTACCGGATTTCTACGGCGCCGCCAGTATCTGTGCCCATAGCGATCTTATCTTTACTCTACCATCGAGTTTTGCCAGCCACGCCCAGAAACTCTACTCTTTAGTTCAGTTGCCGCTGCCGATAAGCTTCGCCAACTTTGCCTATGTGTTGTTATGGCATGAGCGCAATCAGGATGAGCCAGGCCATAAATGGCTCAGGGAAACTATATGCCAGAGTGTCGCCGAGGCGGTCGATAAATCGACGCTTGCCGACCCAGACTAGCCAGATGTACGCTTTTTGGCTGGGCCAGAAGAAGATTAACCCGATTTAACGTGTAATTTAGCCGCTAAATAGGCAGAATCGAGTCCAGCAAATAGAGGAGATACTATGATTTATCATCAATTCCAACGCACCCCTTTTCAAAACCGCTTCTCTGGAAGCCGTGGGTGGTTGGCATTTGCTATCGGTTTAGGTGTGATGACATTGGTCTTGCTAGCGCTGCCCTTTGTTCTACTGATTGGTGCAATCAGTTTCATTCTGCTGAGCCTTTTTGGACGCGTCTATTTAAAACGTCAACTGGCTAAGTTTCGCCGCCAGACCCAGGCGCCATTTGCCGAGCAGTTTACTGAGGCAGACAGCATAGTGAAGGAAACACCCTTTAGCCGCGCCTCTCAGCCCAGACAGGGACGCACTTTCGAGCATGATCCTCAGGGATAAGTTGTCAGAGCCCAGTTATTCGAGATAAGCCGCGGCTTACCCCACAAAAAAAGAGACCCTTTTATACTCCTAAAAGGGTCTCTTTTTTATTTTAGCCCTAGCTCAAAAGGGCTCAGACAAGAGCTCACTGGCGCGCTTCAATGCGGCTATCTCATCCTCTTTATCGGCAATCGCCAGCACACTGTTTATCTGGGTGACCAGAGATTGCCACAGAGGTTCTATCACGGCTAATTCACGTTCATTGGCTCGCTGACGCGCCATATTAAGCAGAGCAGCCGATCCCACCACATCGATACGGCCTAAGATGCCGTCGGCCAGAGCGATACTCAGCTCTATCATGGCCGGTACACTGTGACCATATTTGATCGCCTCACGCAGATAACGCTCGGCCACAGAAAAATCATTGCCCAGGGCATTTTCATTGTTGAGCATCTGCTGAGCGCGGTAGAGCATGGCATCGGTTTGCCCCTGCTCCGCCGCCTCGGCCATCCACTGCTCGCTGGCCAGAGGATCTGCCTGACACCCCTCGCCCCGCGCCAGCATCAACGCCATATGGTATTGAGCATGGGGGAACCCAGCCTTGGCGGCGCTGGCAATATTGCGAAACGCTTGCACATAATCCGCCTGCTGATAAAACAGCACGCCTAGGTTCGCCATGGCTTCGGCTTGTTCCAGTGCCGCTGCCGCCTGCAGATAATGCAGCGCATCGCTGTGGCTGACTTCGATATGTTCGCCGCCCACCAGATAGAAATAGCCCAGCAGCGCCATGGCATTCGCCACCCCGGCCTTGGCCGCCTTAACTATCGCTTCCTCGCCTGCGCTTCTGTTCACCTCACCGCTATAACCATGAAGCAGGCTGACACCGTGCTCATGCATGGCATCGTGATGAAAAGGCGCCGCCTGAGCAAACCAGTACGCCGCCTGGCGAAAACTCTGTTCGCTTAAATTGCTCTGCGCCTTAGCATCGCCATTATCGGCAAGGGCATCTTCCTGCTCCTTCTGCATCAAGCCGCGGGTCTTGAGCGACATACCCACCAGATATTGCGCCAGAGGGTCGCTCTCCATCACGGCGCGATAACAGAGATCCCGTCCGGCGATGGCATCGCTGGGGGTAAATTGATACTCGGGGGCATCCTCATGATGTAACAAGGGATAGAGATCGGCCACCAATTTGGCTAGGCGCTCGATGGAACGCTCTGCCAACTCCTGCAGCGCATCACTGGTTAAATGGTATTTCTCAGGATGAGCGCCGCGATTACCGTCACCGCGCAGACGATGCAGCGCACGGGTCAGGCGCACATTGATCACCCGCTCACGGTTTAAGGTTTCGATACGATCGTACAGATTGGGGCTATCAAAAGTCAGATGCTGAGACTTGGCTAAGCGTTCGGTTAGCCTATGGATAAAGCTGCGGATCTGCAGCAGAGTCTGAGTCGGCACATCCCGAATATAGCTCTTGGCGAGTCGGTAATCCTCACCGAGCTCGCGGGAAAACTGGCTCACCAATTGAATATCTGTCAGCACGGCATAGACTCCGTCGATTGTGTCGATAAGGGGCCAGAGACAGCCCCTTTAATCAGGATTACGCCTCTTCTTCAACCTTAGGGGTGGGGCGAGAAACCATATAGAGGCGGAAAAGCGCCACGTTAATAAACAGGCCAAAGAAAGCCACTATCACCTCGACGACCAGCATCAGAGGCAGTCCCACAGGCTCGACTAACGCAGATAATGAACCGCCAATTAACGACAGAGGAATATAGAGCAGCAACACCATCAGGGTCTTAAAGGCGATGCTACGGCTGAACTGAAAGCTGCCTTTAATGGCCGCCAGCGGTGTCAAACGCTCGACCACCACCATAAAGTTCACATAGGCCAGACGGGCAAACAGATAGATACTGATGGCCAGACCGACGAGTGTCAGCGGCCCAAAAGCGGCCAGAATCATCACAGGAGCAATGATCGCCATGCCCGAAAACACCCCGGCTAACAGCAGGCCAGGTACAAAATTGAGACTGGTTTTCAGCAGCATCCCGGTCGAAGGTTCGTGACCGTGGGAGCGCACCTCCATAAACAGGGTCAGCGCGGCAATCAAGAGCGAAAATACCAACAAGAGTGCCATCATGGCCACCATATGGGGCACACCAAATTGAGGATTTTCCAGGTCAGCGGCTCTAAGCTCCATTCCTAACCACATCTGAATGCCCACCTGTACCAGTAAAATAGGCACAGTCAAGATGGCTAATTGACGAATATGATTGCGAAAGAAGTAATAAGCTTCTGTCAAAATCGCTGATATCGACATAGGTCTTTCCATTAGATAATTATAAACCAGGCAGTAAGTCGCACAGGATACCGAAATTTCAGTCTCAATGCACAACAGATATCTAAAAATAGCGATAAAACCCGGAGCAATCTAGACTGAAATATCCCACAGTTTAGAAGCTTACCTAAAAGAAACATAGGATGACCCCATGAAAGTGACCCTTTTGCTGAGTGCCTTACTGGCAACTTTAGCCCTCTATCTCCCCCAAGCCCTTGCCACCGGCCAAACCGACGCCAATAGTGAAGAGCCCACGGCCAGCTCAACGCCAGCGAGCGGCGATCTGGTCGGCTCTGTGATGTCGCAACTCGGACTCAGCCAATCTCAGGCTGAAGGGGGGCTGGGTAGCTTGTTTGGCCTGGCAAAGTCAAACCTGGGCGATGACAGCTTCGGCCCTATCGCGGATGCTGTGCCTAACATGGACAGCCTGTTAAGCGCGGCACCATCGGCAGACAGCGGCTCGGGCATGTCGGGACTCCTATCCAAGGCAGGCAGTTTAGGCTCATCCTTGCAGGGTGGCGCTCAAGTCTATGATGCCTTTGAGAAACTCGGCATCTCCAAAGAGCTGGCCCAGCCCATGGTGGGTATAGTAAAAGATTATCTGGACAGCACGGCGGGTGAAGGCACGGCCGATCTCCTGATGCAAGGGGTTGGCACCTTAATGTGAGCGTCACAGCCAGAGTGTTAAAATGATAACCGCTCGATGAACAAGAGTTCATCTTGAAAGGGTGAACTCGAACACACCTTTCTGTTCTAATAGTTAACCCCTAAGCATAACAACTTAAAGCTAACCTCAAGAAAAAAGGATGGGTGATGCTGGCACAACTCAGACAAATGTTAACCTCAAAGCCCCGCCCCCTCACGCCTGAGGAGCAGGAAAAACACCTACATCTGGCCGCCGTCAGCCTGCTGCTGGAAGTTGTGTATGCCGATGAGACCTTAGATGCAACCGAAGCGGCGCTGCTGCCAAGCGTCATAAGCAACGAGCTGGGCATAGAGAAACAGGAGGCCAGCCGCCTGATTGAGGAAGGTAAAACTGCCCAGCGCGATGCCACCTCTCTGTATGAATTTACCAAAGAGATCAACGCGCTGTTTTCTATCGAGCAGAAGCAGAAACTTATCTTAGCCATGTGGAAACTCGCCTACGCCGATGGCCAGCTCTGCCGCTACGAAGATCAAATCATCCGCCGCACCGCCGAGCTGCTCTATCTGAAACACAGTGAACTTATTCAGCTGCGTAATGCCGCCATCTCCAGCTGAGATGGCCGATAGGATTTAGGGCTGAAGCTTTACATCTAAAGCTACCGCCTTACGGCTCTGATAGCGGCGCTGCCATTTCAGCAATGGCGCCACTAAGATAACCAGCCCAAGGGCATATAGCATGCTCCAGCCCAGGGCGAATAGCATCATCACACAAAACAGCACACCACAGAGCACCTGAGGCCAATAGCCTCTGCCTAGTAATTTGGCAGCGGCCAGCATGGACATCAGGTAGATGATCACAAACACGCCGTTACTCCAGGCGATCAGATGCTCCAGCTCCTGACCGGATAGGTAGGTCAGCACTATCACGCAGCCCATCAGCGATAACACCATAGAGAGCGCCCTCACAGGCACCTGATGCTGGTTAAGCCTGTCGAAATAACGTGGCAAGACTCCCTCTCGGCTAAAGCTCCACACCAGCCTGGCCACACTGGCGGTATAGACATTTACCGTGGAGAGGCCGCCCGCTATGCCCAAAATGCCAATCACTTGGGCGCCATATCCTCCCAGCAGACGATCGAAGGCGGTCACCATGGCTAAACCATCACCGAGGGGAACAAACAGCAAAAGCAAGGTACAGGCAATATAGACGAGACCCACCAGCACAGTGCCCAGAATCATGGCGGGCAACATATCACGCTCAGGATGCTTAAAGTCATTGGCCAGATGGGTCATCGCCTCCACGCCTAAGAAACTCCAGAAAGCGATCCCGGCAGCGGCCATCACTAAGTCCAGCTCAATCTCTGTCTCACTGGCCACCAGCTCAAGCTGACCCAGATTGGTACCGCCGGCACCAAACATGAGCACCACCACGGCAACAATCGCCAGGGTCAGGGCAAACTGCAGCTTGGCCGACACCTGTATCCCTTTGAGGTTAATCAGCAGAAGCAGCAGGAGTAGCAAGAGCTCAATCAACACCTGATACCAGCCCGAAATCGGCACCAGTTCATTGATAAATTGAAAGGTCATCAGAATGGCCGCTGGCGCACCAATGGGGATCACCAGCAGAAAAATTAAACCGATAGTCCGCCCTGCGGTGCGGCCAAACGCCTGCTCAACAAAATAGGCCGGACCCGCAGCGTGGGGAAAGAAGCCCGCCAGACGGCCAAATACCAGGGTGACAGGAATAATGGCTAGCGTCAGCAAGATCCAGGCAAACAGGGCGCCAAATCCCGCTAAGGCCAGGGTGAGTTGCGGCAAGATAAATACACCGGTTCCCAGCAAAGTGGTCGCCATCAAGCCGGCCCCCTGCCAACGTCCAATACTGCCTCGAATCTGCTCCACCTTTATCCGCTCCTTGATAACACCCTCAGCCAGTCAGAAAGGGGCATCGGGAAAATTGCGGCTATCTTAGCCGAAATCCAAGTTAAAGCCGACAGCAATATTTCGCGGCAATCCTCAGGCTCAGGGCTAAACTGGAGCTAAGTAACAGTTTGCTTGCCAAGTTTCCATTAGCATTCAGTTCAAGATAAACTAATAAAACCATCATGTTGACCAGACCATTATGCCAATCGAAAAAACAGCGGAACTGAACCTACTTTGGGGTTCGCTTATTCTGGAAGAACTTGCGCGTTTAGGCGTACAACATGTCTGCATGGCGCCGGGCTCACGCTCGACGCCCTTGACTCTGGCCGCGGCCAAACAGAGTAAACTCAAACAGCATCTGCATTTCGATGAGCGCGGCCTGGGCTTTCTCGCCTTGGGGCTGGCGAAGGCGAGCCGCGCGCCCGTGGCAATTATCACCACTTCGGGCACCGCAGTGGCTAATCTCTATCCCGCGGTTGTTGAGGCCTGGCTCACTCAAGTGCCCTTGATTATTCTCTCGGGCGACAGACCCCCAGAACTGCTCGATTGCGGCGCCAATCAGGCCATAGTGCAACCGGCCATCTTTGCTAACTATGCCACGCAGCTCAACCTGCCCACGCCGGATCTCGCCATTGCGCCAGAGGCCTTACTCACCAGCCTGGATGCCGCCGTCAGCAACCAGACTCAGCCGGTGCACATCAACTGCATGTATCGCGAGCCCCTCTACCCCAGCGCCATTAGCTCTGACTTTAGCGACTATCTGCGCTCCCTGGGTAACTGGCAACACAACACGACACCCTATAACCAATATGCTAAAGGCGACATAAACAATGCGCCAAGCCAAGATGCCCTCGCCCGTTTCGTCCATGGCAAAGGGGTGATAGTGGTCGGCACCTTAGCCCCTGAAGAGAATCCACAAGAGATAATCGAGCTGGCGCAAAAACTGGGTTGGCCGGTATTGACCGATGCCCAGTCTCAGTTGAGACAACATGGCGCGGCAATCAACAATATCGATCAGCTACTGCTCAAACCTAAGGCCAAGGCGCTACTGCAAGAAGCGCAGAAGGTGCTGTTTTTTGGCGGACGCCTGCTCTCTAAACGTTTGATTTCCTATCTGGCCGAACAGAAATGGAAGGCCTACTGGCAGGTATTACCCAACCAGCGGCGACTGGATCCTAGCCACAGCGCCAAACAGGTCTGGCTCAGCGACGTGAGCCATTTTGCCAGCCAGCCCTGGCCAAGATCATCCGAGGCAAACTGGGCCACAGAACTTATCGAGCAGAACGAAAGACTCGCCACCCTGTTTGAACGTCAGATAGATCAAGGGGAGTTTGGCGAGGCTCAGGTGATCCGCGCCATCGCCTATCAAGCCAAGGGGCAGCTGTTTATCGGTAACAGCCTGCCTGTGCGACTGTATGACATGTTCGCCCCTATCACCCCGGCATCGGCTAATATCTACACCAATCGCGGCGCATCGGGCATAGATGGCTTACTGGCCAGTGCCTGCGGCCTTGCCGCCCATAACGCCGAGGCCACCACCTTAGTCATTGGCGATATATCTCAGCTGCACGATCTCAACTCCCTCGCCATCGCCGCGCGGGTAAAAAGTCCCATGGTGATAGTGATACTCAACAATGACGGCGGCAATATCTTTAATCTGCTGCCCGTGCCCGACGAGAAGCTTCGCAGCGACTATTACCGCCTGTCTCACGGCTTAGAGTTCGGCTATGCCGCCGCCATGTTTGGTATCACTTACAACCGGATTGAGGATATCGTCAGCTTCAATGAGATCTACCGTGACGCCCTAGCGTTCGACGGTCCCTCTGTGATTGAGGTTTGTGTTGCCCAGGATCAGGCCAGCAAGCAGATAGGTCAGATCGCCCACTGGATAAAGCAAAGCTGATGTTGGCCACCCGCTGTTACGGCTTAGTGGAGAAACCGACGCTGCTGCTGTTACACGGTTTTCTCGGCGACAAAGACGACTGGCAGGCGCTGATGCCAAGGCTGAGTCAGCGTTTTTACTGTATCTGTATGGATCTGCCCGGCCACGGCGACAGCCCGGCGCTTCCCCTGCCAAGCCCGGGGTTCGAGCAGGTCGCACAGCAGATCCAAAGCAGCTTGTCAGATCTGGGGGTAGAGCGCTTTCACTTGCTGGGTTACTCGCTGGGAGGCCGAATCGCCCTGCACCTGCTGCCATTAATGGGCGAAGCGATTTTATCCATCACCCTTGAGTCTTGCCATCCCGGCCTAGCCAGCGATGCCCTAAGGCGTGAGCGCCTAACTCAGGACAACCAGTGGAATGAACGCTTACAGCAAGTCTCAATCGAGGCATTCTTAGACCTCTGGTATCAACAAGGGGTATTTGCCGACCTATCAGATAAGCAGCGCCAGCAGTTGATCGCCCGCAGACGTTACAACAAGATTCAGGGACTGAGTGCCATCTACCTGCCCACCTCCTTGGGCCAGCAGCAGGAACTCATCCATCTGCCCAATCAGTATCCGATCGCCTGGCACTATCTGGTGGGCAAGGACGATACGAAATTTTCAGCCCTGGCGGCAAAGTGGCAGACACAAGCCCCCATCCAGCTACACTATTTCGACAATGCCGGCCACAATGTGCATCTCGCTCAGGGCGAGGCCTTTTGCCACACTTTGGAAGCAATTTTGCTCAAGGACCCCTTATGACGCTGCAGTCACTTTGCTTGTACCGCTACCAAATCCCGCTGGATAAGCTGTTACCCGTCGGCATTCAGCGCATCGATACACGCGAGGGGTTAGTGCTGCATGCCAGCACAGCAGAGATGCAGGCCGAAGTGGAGATAGCGCCGCTCTCAGGAGTGGATATCGACGGCAACCCTATCTTAGGTTTTAGCAGGGAGAGTCTGGAGCAGGTCATAGACGAACTTGAGCTTCTGCTTCCCAAGCTTGAAGGCGTGCCGCTTGATGCTTTGCTGGATGCGGCAGAGACCACCAAGCTGCCCTCGCTGGCATTTGGTCTGAGCCTGCTCCATGCCAAACTCAATGGACAGCTGCCTGTGTGTCGCAACAATCCCGGCTTGGTTCCGCTTATCTACCGCAATCAGGATGAGGATAAGGCCGCGCTGCAAAACCGCATCGACGCCTTGAGCCTAGACACTCATACAGTAAAGGTGAAAGTGGGGCAAACCTCACTGGAAGATGAGGTGCAGCTTATCCATCATATTCTGGCGGTGCGGCCAGCCCTGAAAATTCGCCTCGATGCCAACCGCGCCTTCACCTTGACACAGGCGATAGATTTCTGTGCCTGTCTGCCCTTGGACGCCATCGACTACATAGAAGAACCCTGCCAGAATCCGAGTGAGAACCCAGATCTGTTCGAGGCCGTGGGCATCCATTATGCACTGGACGAAACCCTGCACGATCCCAACTACCAGTTTGTTATGCAAGCGGGACTGCGCGCCCTGGTGCTAAAACCTATGCTTGTGGGTCACCTCTCACGCCTGCAATCCCTTATCGATACTGCCATCGATGCCGGCGTCAAAACCATTATCAGCTCGAGTCTCGAAGCCAGCTTAGGTATTGCCGCCCTACAGGCTATCGCCGCCGAATGCACCCCCAATGAGATGCCGGGGCTAGATACTTTAGGCGCCTTTAGCTGCGATCTTCTGCTCAGTAGCGGTAAACAGCGCTGCCTGATGCTTGATGAACTGAATCTGATAAAGTCTGTTGGTTAATCAATATGTCAGTGATTCGATCACCTCTGCATCAGGCCGCCAGTGAGGCACCCAAGGCAATCGCGCTATTCGAGTGGCAAGAACAGTGGCAAGAGGGAGCCTACCTCGCCATAACTTATGCTCAGCTCAGTGCTGCGGTAACCAAGCTCGCCGAGCAGCTAAAACAGGCAGGGCTAAAGACGGGCGATATCCTAACCTGTATCGATAACAACTCCCGCGCCATGATCAGCCTCTATTGGGCCTGTATCGATATCGGCGCGATTTTCTGCCCCCTCTCCCCAAGGTTTCCCAAGCTGCAGATAAGCCAACTGGCCCAACGCTATGGATTAAATACCTTCTGGGCGGCCGATGAGTTCAGCTCTCTCTTGCCAAAAGCGGGTCTGCAGCTGGACTTTAGCGCCCCAGCTACCACGGCTACCACAGCCACTACCTATGACGCCGCTTCAACAAACACCTTAGATCCTAAGCTTGCCGCCAATATCATTCTCACTTCGGGCAGCAGTGGTCAGCCCAAGGCGGCAGTGCACTGTCTGGCGAACCATATCGCCAGTGCTCAGGGCTCGGCGAGCCTCATCCCGCTGGAGCAAGGTGATAACTGGCTGCTGTCACTACCACTGTTTCATATTGGCGGTCTGGCGATAGTCAATCGCTGCGCCCTGGCTAAAGCCGCCATCACGCTGCCCTCGCCCTCTTTGTCGCTGATTGAGCAGTTAAGAGTGGTGCCGCTGACCCATCTCTCACTGGTGGCGACACAGCTGATGCGTATCATGGACAAAGATAAAGCGGCATTGAGTGGCATCAAGTCGCTGCTGCTGGGCGGAGGCGCCATCGCAGGCTCCCTGCTGGACAAGCTCACATCCTTGAATCTAAATGCCTATACCAGCTACGGCATGACAGAGATGAGCTCGCAGATCACCACAGGCTTAGCCACGGCTAAAGGCAGCAGTGGCAAGCTGTTACCCCATAGGGAACTGCGAATCGACGCAAAACGCATACTGGTCCGTGGCGAGACGCTGTTTATGGGCTACCTGAGTGACCATGGCGGCCTAAGCTTTAATCTGCCGCTTAATCAAGATAATTGGTTCGATACCAAAGATTTAGGTTACTGGGACGAAGAAGGGAATTTGGTGATCGGCGGCCGCGCCGACAATATGTTTGTCTGCGGCGGCGAAAATGTGCAACCGGAGGAGATAGAGGCCGCCCTCAAACGTCACCCCCAGATTCAAGATGCCATCGTCTTCGCCATGGAGGATAAGGAGTTTGGCTGCCTGCCGGTTGCTATCATCAAAGGGGAGCTCTCATCGACTGAGGAGCTCGACGCTTTTGTCTGTCAGTATATCGCCCGCTTTAAACGGCCAAGGCGCTATTTCCCCTGGCCGGAGACAGCAAGTACAGGACTGAAAGTGATACGTAAGCAGCTGATTGATGCCGTATTACAGGCAGATAATTCAGATACTTAACAGCCACTACTGACACATTTATTGATACCCGAACATCTATTTGTTAGCTTTGTGCCATAAAAAAACCTGCTATAAGCAGGTTTTTTTATTGAGTAGTGCAAGATGAGATTAGATCTCCATCTGACCCTTAAGTTTGTTCATTGCATTCTTTTCCAGCTGTCTGATCCGCTCGGCCGACACCTGATAGGTCTCTGCCAGCTCCTGCAATGTGGTCTTCTCGTCATCTAACCAGCGCGCTCTTAAGATATGTTGGCTACGCTCATCAAGTGTTTTGATGGCCGCCAATAGACGTGCCTGATTATCGGATTCGAGATTATCGTTTTCCACCTGCTGTGCCAGATTGGAAGAGTGATCCTCAAGATAATGTACAGGGGCATAATCCTGTTCATCGTCGTTATCGCTGGCCAGATCGAATGCAGGATCCTGCGCCGCCATACGCGATTCCATCTCGGTGACGTCGGCTTTCGACACACCCAGATTTTCGGCCACCATAGTGACCTCTTCATCGCTGAACCAGCCAAGGCGTTTCTTCGCCTTACGCAGGTTAAAGAATAACTTACGCTGCGCCTTAGTGGTGGCCACTTTTACTATGCGCCAGTTTTTCAGCACATATTCGTGGATCTCGGCTTTAATCCAGTGCACGGCAAATGACACAAGACGAACACCCACATCGGGATCGAAACGTTTTACCGCTTTCATCAGACCAATATTACCCTCCTGGATAAGATCGGCCTGAGGTAAACCGTAACCCGCATAACCTTTGGCAACATGGATAACGAAACGAAGGTGAGACATAATCAACTGCTTCGCAGCCTGGATGTCACCAGTCTCTTGCAGACGCTTCGCCAGCTCATACTCCTCCTCAGGCTCCAGCATGCGAATGCTGTGCGCAGAATGAATATAAGCCTCTAAGCTACCACTGCTTTGAGGGACCATCAGGGCCATTGATTGCGTTTGACTTGTCATTAACGCTCCTACTTCTTGCTAAATTTAACGCGATAAAACCGCTTGCGGCCTCATGGCCATTTCCCCCTATTTAAGACCTTTGTCTCGACCCAGCTTAGGGTTTATATGGGGACAAGCTGATGAACTATCGGCGATCTGACATCCTATGTCAATACACCATTTACCGATTAATTTTGTCCGAATCTATAGACAATGCAAGTGAAGATTAGTTCATCTAGCCAGAGGGAGACAGATCAGGATGGCTCTATGGCGCGCAGATGTTGGCGCACCGACAGGTAAGAGCCTAACCAGCCTAAGAAAGAGGCCAAGAGCATGAGTTCGCCGAGCTCAAACAGGGTTAGCGATTGCATCTTCATCTGGCTGCCGTAGAGGCCCAATAACTCGATAAGCGCTCCGTCAAGATACCAGACCAAGAGGTTAATAATTACCCAGGCGAGCATACCGCCTATCACCCCAAACCAGATGCCAGTATAGAGAAACGGCCGCTGAATAAAGCTCTCGGTCGCCCCCACCAGCTTCATCACCTCAATTTCGGTGCGCCGGTTCATGATCGCCAGTCGAATGGTATTGCCTATCACCAGCACCACCGCCAGTACCAGCAGGGCTGCGATTGCCATTACAGTGCGCTCCAGTAACTTTAATACCGCCTGTAGTCGCTCCAGCCATTCTATGTCCAGGCGGCCAAAGTTGACTTCGGCTTCCAGTTCCAGCTTCTTCAGCAGCTCTTTGGCGCCATTGGGACTGGCATATTTCAGACTTGGGGTGACAGTGATCACCGCAGGCAAGGGGTTTTCATCTAAATAGGCGATGGCATCGCCGAAACCGGATAGGCGCTGAAACTCCTCCAACGCCTGATCGCGATTGATATAACTGACCGCGCTCACCTCAGGGTAGGCACTGATGCGGGTGATCAGGCTCTGTATGCTGCGTTCGCTGCGATCTTTATCGATAAACAGGGAAATTTCGGCGGCGCTGTTCCAGGATTGGGTAATTGTCTCGGCGTTCTTAACCAGCACCTGCAGCGCCGCAGGCAGACTCAGGCTGACCCCCAGCACCGCCATGGTCATGAATGAGGAGACAGGATTGCGCCACAGCTCGCCCATGCTGGCCATGGCATGTTGAATATGGCGCACAAAAAACATCACGATGCGCCCGGTAAAGGGCAATTTGCTACGCACTAATTGAGGTTGTTGATTCATTCACGGCTCCTCAACTACAGGCTAAAGGCAGATTCTGTGGGTAGCTCATTGCCCCCGAGCACCCGCCCCTGTTTCAGTGTCAGGGTGCGATACTTCATCCGGGCAATCAATCCCAGATCATGGGTGGCTATCAGGACAGTGGTGCCCGAATCATTGAAGGTTTCAAACAGACGCAGAATGTCCATGGAGAGCTTTGGATCTAAGTTACCGGTCGGCTCATCGGCCAGCAGCAGCGGCGGCTTGTTCACAATCGCACGGGCGATGCCGACCCTCTGCTGCTCACCGCCGGAAAGCATAATGGGATAATGCCTTTCTTTACCGTAAAGCCCCACCATGTCCAGCGCGGCTAAGACACGCTTCTTAATTTCATGCAGAGCAAAGCCCTCGATCACCAGCGGCAGAGCGATATTGTCAAACACAGAGCGATCCATCAGCAGGTGATGGTTCTGGAAGATCATGCCGATATCCCGCCGCAGGAAAGGCACATCCTTAGGACGAATATTGGCGATATCATGGCCATTGATGGAGACACGCCCCGCATTGGCCCGCTCAATCACAGTGATCAACTTAAGCAAGGTGCTCTTGCCGGCACCGGAATGGCCGGTTAAAAACGCCATCTCGCCGCGCTGCAGATGAAAACTTACATCGGTCAGGGCCTTCTGCCCGCCGGGATAAATTTTACTCACTTGCTCAAATCGAATCATAAGTGTCCAATATTCTTGTAATAATGTTTTAGCCTTACGATAAATATGCCAGCAATCTTACATAATTAACATCACTGCTGGGCTTCGGCTTCCTCTTGGCTAAACAGGGCATCGACAAACTCTTTGGCATCGAATGGGCGCAGATCGTCAATCTGCTCACCAACACCAATATGCCGAATAGGAATACCAAATTTATCGGCAATGGCAAAGATCACCCCGCCCTTAGCCGTACCATCGAGCTTGCTGATGGTAATGCCGGTCACACCGACCGCATCTTTAAACAGCTGCGCCTGGCTGATGGCGTTCTGGCCTGTGCTGGCATCTAGGGTCAGCATCACCTCATGGGGCGCGGTTTCATCCTGCTTCTTCATCACACGCACCACTTTCTTAAGCTCTTCCATCAGGTGCGCCTTATTCTGTAGACGACCCGCAGTATCGGCGATCAAGACATCAACCTTTCTGGCACGTGCTGCCTGCAAGGCATCGAACAATACCGAGGCACTGTCGGCACCCGTGTGCTGTGCAATCACTGGGATCTCGTTGCGCTGACCCCAAACCTGCAGCTGCTCAACCGCTGCGGCGCGGAAGGTGTCACCCGCCGCCAGCATTACAGATTTACCCTGTTTCTGATACTGCTTAGCCAGCTTGCCGATTGTGGTGGTCTTACCCACGCCGTTGACCCCCACCATGAGAATAACGAAAGGCCCATCGCTGTTTTCCGGCACCAGAGGCACACTGACGGGTTCTAAGGTTTTCTGCATCTCTTCGCGCAGCAACTCATAGAGAGCTTCGCCATCTTTTAACTGCTTACGGCTGGCCTGTTCGGTCAAACTGGCGATAAGGCGAGTGGTGGTTTCCACCCCCACATCGGCGATCAGTAGCTGCTCTTCGAGCTCTTCGAACAGATCATCATCGATCTTCTTGCCCTTGAACAAACCGGCAAAGCCGCTGCCGATATTCTCGCTGGTACGCTTAAGACCACGTTTAAGGCGAGCAAAAAAGCCCTCTTTGCTGGGTTTCTGCTGCGGCTCTGGCTGGGCTTCTGCCACTGCTTGTTGCTCTGCGGCCAGACGTGCTTCTTCGGCCTGCTCTGCAGCCAGACGTTCTTGCTCTGCCTGCTCAGCCGCCAGACGTGCTTGTTCGGCCTGCTCAGCTGCCAGACGTGCTTGTTCGGCCTGCTCTGCAGCCAGACGTGCTTGTTCGGCCTGCTCTGCGGCCAAACGTGCTTGTTCGGCCTGCTCTGCGGCCAGACGTGCTTGTTCGGCCTGCTCGGCGGCCAGACGTGCTTGTTCGGCTTGCTCTGCGGCCAAACGTTCTTGCTCAGCCTGCTCTGCAGCCAGACGCTCTTGTTCGGCCTGCTCTGCGGCCAGACGTGCTTGTTCGGCTTGCTCTTGCGCTATTTGCTGCGCCTCTTCTATTTCTGGTGCCGCGACCTCTTGTTTAGGATCGTCTTTACGGAACCAGGAAAAAAAACCTTTCTTTGCCATGTGTAATACCGCTGCTCAGCTACTCAAATTACTGAAATCTATTATGCTCGCCATTATAACCAGATAGCGGCGCCAAATATGCAGAAAAGCCTTAGCTTTTTGCCTAAAACAGAGATTAGCCCACCCTTTTTTGAAAGCTTGGGGTAAAATAACCGCTTCAATTTAGCGCATCAGTCTATCATTTTCTTGGGTCAGACCAAGTGTGAGCTAAGTTTATCCATTAATCGACAGGTATAAAATGGCTAGAAATCGTCCCGCCAGTGGGCAAGTACGTATTATTGCCGGGCAATGGCGCTCACGCCGCCTGCCCATACATGATCTCGAAGGACTACGCCCAACCACTGACAGGGTGAGAGAAACCCTATTTAACTGGCTTGCCGGAGATCTGGCTGGCGCCCGGGTGCTCGACTGTTTTGGTGGCAGCGGCGCCTTGGCATTAGAAGCCCTGTCCCGCTACGCCAGCTATGCCAACATCTTTGAACTACAAACCAGCGCGGCGAAACAGCTAAAACAGAACCTGCTCACCCTCAAGTGCGAGCATGCCGATGTGGTTCAGGGCGATACCTTAGCCTTACTGCAGCAGCCTCCGGCCCAGGGCTTCGATATCGTCTTTATCGATCCGCCATTTCGTAAGGGATTGGCAACCGAGACTATTGCGGCTTTAGATAAGCAGCACTGGCTCAATGACTGCGCGCAGATCTATGTAGAAACCGAGAGTGAGTTGTCCCTTCTGCCAGTGCCTGAAACCTGGGTTCAGCTGAAAGAGAAGAAAGCCGGACAAGTGATCTACCGTCTCTATCAGTATCAAGCACCAACGAACGACGTCATAAACTAAGGCATATCGCAAAATAGCCATAACCGAGTAGCCATAGCCGAGTAAAACATGAAACTTTTTATCTTAAGCGGCAAAGTGATCACCCTCTTTGCCTGGGCACTGATGCTCTATAACCTGCCCAGTCCGATAGGGGGCGATATCGGCCTGCTGCTGAGCCTGCTGTTTATTATCACCCTCTTTATGCATGCGGTGCAGGTGCTGATTTTCCACATAATGTTCAAAGCCCTGATGCCAATCCGCAAGCGCCATTATCTTTGGGTGCTGCTATTTGGCGTTTTCAGTCTGTTGGAGCATCGCCAGCAACTGCTCGCCCCTAAGGGATAAGCCCTTGGCTTTGTCGCTAAAAAGCCAGTAAAAAAAGCACCTTGTGGTGCTTTTTTTACTTTATGTCTACTTTGCTACAAGCTAGTGTTTCTACAAGCTAGTGCCAGCCAACAGCTAGGCTACATGCCGGGGATACGCCCCTGATAGCTGATGGGGTAATAGCCCTGGCTGTCTTTCTTACCGAGGAAACTCAAAGCCTGTTTCAAATCTTTAGGTTGAGCATCCGTCTCTCTGATCTTGGCGCTGACCTGGAACTGACTCTTATCTTTGAGCAGAGCGCTGCCCGACACGCCCAAGGCATTCATGGTCTCATCTGTGGCTATCTTGATGTTGCCATCGACGCAGCTTAATCCCAGCTCAACATCCCCTAGCGGATATTTACCGAACTGATTATTCACCTGCAATTGCTGGGCAAACATCTTGCCACTCAGCTGCTCACACCAGGATGTGCCCTGAGTCAACTGCTGCACTATCAGGCTAAAGTTACCTTCCACCTGAGTCCTGAAGGGCAGACGGCTGTTGCCGAGCAGAAACTCACTCGGCGCATCGAAACGCAGCTGTTCTATATCCACACCCGAGGTGGACAGAGACACCAAGCCTTTACCATTGACCGCATGGGCACGATTGCCCACAGTCAGATCCAGATCCGCCTTACCCAGCAGTAATCCCCAGGGATTGAGCTCCCAACTGACTAACTCCAGCTGACGCTGACCTATGAGCACCTGCTCGGCACTGCCCGACCAGACACTGCCCGAAACGCCGCTAATTTTAACCATATTCGGCAAAGGCGCCAGGCTGACGGCAACACTGGCCGGAAACAGGGCGACTAAAAAAACCAGATAAACGACAAAACCGATCGCTATTTTCTTCACTAGACTCACAAATACACCTTAACGCCTTGATTACTGCGACAATTGAATACGACGGACTTTAACAAATCCTGGCGTATCGGACTGAGCCAGCTCGATATTATCCAGCGACATCCCTTTTTCCTGCACCAGATCGCTCAGGTAGCCCAGTAGTGAATTGAAAGGCACCTCATCCATCCACACCTGTATCTTGTTGCCCTGGGGCTGCATTCGGGTGATCTCCAGGCCAAAACTCTTCGCCCCCTGGGTCACGGCTGTACTTAGGCTGCCTGAATAGACTTGCTTACCACCCGCCTGTTTCAAACCGGCTATCTTATTGGCGGTCTGCTTAACATAATTGAGGGTATTTTGCTGCGCCTGCAAGGCCCGCTCCGCATCCGCTTCGGCATTGCTGATGGGAGTCCAGATCCCCCAATAGCCGATGCCCACCACCAGCATCACACCGCAGGCTGCAACCAACTGCTGCTCCCGCAGAATTAACCCGTTCCACCACGCCTTAATGTTGTCCATCTACTTGCTCCTCAGGGTTAAGGTGCTGTTGATCTTATCATCGGCGCTGTTCATCGCCCCAGCATTGACCTCGAAACGATTTGAGATCAGCTGAGTAAACTGCTCAATCTGGGCATAGCTCTTGGCGGTGATCTGCATGCGTATCTCGTTGCGGCCACTGTCGAAACGCAGTGTGGTCGGTTTGAGATCCGGCACGGCAATAAAGGCCTGCTTGAGTTCATCAAGCATGGTAAAGAAAGCGGCACCGCTGCCAGAACCCTGCAGGCTGCGCAGGGCACTGTCCATCTGCGAGCGGATATTGACCACCCGCGAGCTGCCAACCACCTGTTTAAAGATTTGGCTGCTCTGTTGCTGCAACTGCTCACGCTCGCTGTTCATCTGGTGAATGTTGAGCCCTTTATTCACCAGAGCCAGCACCAGCGCTACAAATAGCACTATGGCACTATTGCGCCACAGCAGCAGATGCTTGCCATATTCACGTTTAGGGGTATAAGCCCCGGTAAGTAGGTTCAGGGGCGCATGTAAGATACCTTTGGCCAGCACTAACATGGGCAGATCTAAAGGCTGAGGCTGAACCTCAACCCCCTGGATCTCAAGCTCGCTGTAGTTTGCCAGCGTGACCACTTCTTCCTGCTCTTTCTCGACCAATTTAGGCAAGGCGGCATTAAACCAGCCGGCGTCCAAGCTGACACCACTGCCACTGCCGGTACGCAGCAGGTAATCTGAACCAAACTGCATCACCGCCCACTTACACTCTTGCAATGGCAGCGCCAGACAATCGGGTACTATCTGCCGAGCACGGATGCCCGCATCCTTAAGCCAGGAGAGCCAGTTCTGCATCTGCGAATGCGCCACCACGGCAACGCTTAAAGCCTCTCCGTCACGGGGGCCGGTCACGAAATGCAGCTCATCGACATTCTCTGCCAGACTCTCTTCAAGCATAAAGGGTAAAGCCTTGATCGCCTGCCGCTGACCCTTTTCGGGCAGTTGTACCGAGGTCAGGGTGATCGCCGATGCGGGCACCAGAATATCCACCGGACGATTACCGGCGCGCTCTGCCAGTGTCGACAAAGCATTGGCATCGGCCAGCTCTCCGGAAGCGATGATCTCTTGCTCCTGCTCAGACCAAACCAGCCAGGCGCAGCTTTGGTCTATGCTTCTTCCTAAACGGATAAATAATCGTTCACTCAAGGTCTTTCTCCACAAGTCGCATCAGCCAACAGCTCTGACTTGTTTTATTCTATTTTACCTGCCGTATATCACAGCAAAGGTGACTATTTCTGCCCGCCATACTGACGCGTCAGTACCTCTAACTTGGTCTTACCGACGACTCTAAGCACACTCTCTAAACGGAAGGTGGCACTATCGACTCTGGCCGCCGCCTCCAACAAAAAGTAATTGCTCTTCAGGCTAAAACTGGAGGCCAGCTTCTGTTCACTCTTCAACGAAGAGATAGAACTATTCTCCCAAAACTCATCGATCGAATCGTAACCATCTGGCGGGCGCTGGTTGATGATGCTCTCCGCCTCGCCCACGCTTATCTTATTATCTAACATGCCGGCCAATAACGCCGCCTGTTCTATCTCTATGGTATTGACGTTCAGCACTTGCCTGTCATTACCCGGTATCGCGCAGATATAGGGTGTCAGCTTGAGGTAAACCTCCTGGCTGACCCCCATCACGGCGCGCAGTTCGCTGCGATGATTCATTATGGTGTTGGCCGCGCGATAGGCTATGGTTCGCGACTCATACTCCGCATCCTCGGCGCCAAACGGGCTGGTTACCGTATCCTCATCCAGATAATCTTTCAGTGTATGGGTCAGGCGCTCCGCAGAGAAATCATCCATACCTAAGGCCACCAGCAAACCCTTAAATTGCTGCGCCGGCAGCGACAGTTTCGGCTGGCCATTCTCCACTTCGCTGCTCTTCATCGACAGTGAGTTGAGATTAAAACAGGCCTGCATATCACTGATGCGGCCACCTATTTCGCCCTGCTCGGCAGGAAAAACCACATTGGCCTGAGCCCAGTACTGCTGACGGTGGATCTTACCATCGTCGGCATCTTTCAAATCTTGTTCTAGCACCTTCTTGGCCAGCTCTTCGGCCGAGATGGCATACCAGTATGCCTGATCATATTGCGCCAGGTTGATGGTACGGCGCACCGAGATCTGGTTTCGGCTGTTGATGTTAGTGGCGATCACCGCAATCATGGCGACTATCATCAGCACCACTATCAGTGCGACACCGCGCTGTTTTCGAGGCAAATTAGACATTATTATCCTCGACCTCAGGCACAGTACCGTCATCCTCTGGGTTCTCTTCGCTACCCTCTTGCGTATCCGTTTCCGAGCCGTCATCCGGTTGATTGCCGGCATTATCGTCTTCATCGTCGCTCGGCGTCAGCAAGGCGCCCTTAGGCAATAAAAACTTACGCTGTATCTTGCCCAGCCCTTCGACATCTATCTCCATCGCAATCGCCTGGGGTAGACTGGTGGCCTCTATTTTTCGCTGCCACTGATTATCAACAAAAAAAGCGTACTCCAGTGACACCACGTCCTTAATCACCACAGTTTTTATCGGCTCAGTGCCAAACTCCGGCTCAGGATAGGGAAAAAACCAGCGCTCTAAATTATGGTTCTGCACCACATAGGCCACTGACTGCAAGCTGCCTCTGGGCAGAATGCCATCGGGATTGAGCCAGCCGATGCGAAAGAAGACGATCGCCTCCGAGTCAGGATCCGTATCCAGCAGATCCGCCCCTGTCTGGAGCACTGTGCTGCCCCGCCCCCCTTCGAGGGAGCGTGGGGTGCGGGCAACCATCTGCCCAAAGTCCCGCTCCAGGGCACCAAAACCCTGCTGTAATGCCTTGAGTCTGTCGGCAAACTCCGCCGTGGTGGCATCATTTTTCATCACAGTTTGCAGCACTGAGTTAGCCGCCAGCCCCAACATGGCAAAGATGGCGATGGCCACCAGCATCTCCAGCAGGGTAAAGCCCTGGGCTCCCTTAACCTTCATTGAATACATAACTGCTGACCTGAGCGACAATCCGCTGATACCTTTCATCATCGCTAACGCTTATGCGTATCATACGAAAGCTATCATCTGCGGTTTTCACCACTTCCTTACGCCAATACCACTCTTTATCCGCCAGCTCGACCCGCCCCTCTTTGCGGCCCAGTGCGGGAAACTTCTCCTCTAGTCGGGCATCGACCATCTGGTTATCGGCGACCCACTGTGCCAGGGTGCGCTCCTCCAGAATCGGCATGTTGGCGATCTGCTGTCCCAGACTCTTAGTGATAGACACGGCCGCTGTCGCAAAGACGGCCAGGGCGACTATCACCTCAAGCAGTGTCATGCCTCGCTGCTTATTACGCACCCAATGCCTCCGGACTGACAAGCTGTAGCTGTGCGCCCCTTAAGCCGGTGTTATGGACCTTATTCATCTTCGAATCCATCGTCTCTCCCCAGAGTTAACCGGCCAAGCGCATCGCCAACCACCAATGTATCAATCTCATCTCCCTGCTCATCCTTGCTGACAAAGGTCAGCTCGAAGGCACTCATCTCGCCGCTGGGAAACAGCATTACCTGCGGCTCGGGGAATTTCTTTTTCTCTTCTTCCGTTAGCTCAATAAGAGGCTCATCGAACCAGGAGTCATCCTCTTCATCCTCTTGAGACAGGGGCAAGCCATCTAGGATAAGACTCATCTCAACCCCATAGGGCATCTCTCGCTCTGCCAGCAGGCGATCATCCTCTAAAGGTTTCCATTTGCCCTCTTCGTAATAGACAAACTTGTAATAACTCTTGTCTATTACTATGCCGATAAACTGGCCGCTGAGCACAGTCTCATCCAGCACCAACTCAGTAGTGGCGATAAACTGCTTTGCCGTGCGCTCCAGCTCCTGCTGCTTACCGGCACTGCTTGAGGTGTAGGTCACCGCCGCGGCCGCAAGACCGATCAGCAAGATGACCAACAAGACCTCCATCAGGGTAAACCCCGACTGACGCAGCGACCTCATTAGGCTCGACTCTTAGACTGAATCATCGACTGGCTATTATTGGAAATCTTGCAGATTCCAGCTGCCAACATCGTCTTCAGTGCCTGGCTGACCATCGGGACCTGCGCTGAAAATATCTATCTTGCCGCGCTCACCTGGGCTTAACAGCAGGTAGTTATTTCTCCATGGGTCCTGTGGCAGACGCTTCACATAGCCGTCGCTACGGTAGTTACGTGGCTCAGGCGAAATGGTTGGCTTCTGAACCAGCGCCTCAAGCCCCTGCTCTGTGGTTGGGTAAACACTGTTATCCAGACGGTACATATCCAAGGCATTTTCCAATGCCACTATGTCAGATACCGCTTTTTGCAGATCGGCCTTATCTTTGTTACCCATCAGGTTAGGCACAACCAAAGAGGCAAGGATCCCCAAGATCACGATAACCACCATCACTTCTAACAGGGTAAAACCTTTCTGCTTGTTTCTTGCTTGCATTACTACATCCTCTATTAAGTGCTAACTCCCGTGAGTGAGCACGCTATTGCATGGTTTTGCTGCTCTGGCGCATCAACCACTAATCATATTGTTCAATTCTAAAATGGGTTGCAGGATCGCCAGCACGATAAACAACACCACCGCCGCCATGCTGACCACCAGCAAAGGCTCAAATACCCCGAGCGCGATATTCACATTGGACTCAAACTCGCGATCCTGGTTGTCCGCGGCGCGTTCCAGCATCTGCTCCAACTGACCACTTTTTTCACCCGAGGTGATCATATAGAGCATCATAGGCGGAAAAAGTTTAGTATTGGCCAGTGCCGCGCCTAAACTTGTCCCCTCACGCACCCGAGCGGTTGCCTCTTCGACAGCCACCCTAACCCTGGCATTCATCAAGACCTCGCTGGCGATACGCATCGCATCCAGCAGCGGCACCGAGCTTGCGGTGAGAATACTCAAAGTACGGGCAAAACGCGCGGTATTGAGCCCCTTACTGACCCTGCCAATCACAGGCATATTCAGCAGCGCACTATCGAAACGCATCCGATTGGCACTGCTCTTAAGCAACTGCTTAAAACCAACGATCGCCAGCACTATTACCCCAAGGAGGATAAAACCATAGTCGCGCACAAAGTCCGATGCGGCGATCAAAAGCTGGGTCGTCCAGGGCAACTCCTGCCCCATATGCTCAAACTGTCCAACCACCTGAGGCACAACCGCCGCCAGCAAGATAGCGATAACGCTGATAGCCACCACAGTCAGCACTATGGGATAGATCATCGCCTGAGTCATCTTGCCCTTGAGCTGTTGACGCCGCTCTGTGTAATCCGCCAGACGGTTGAGCACCACCTCAAGGTGACCGGATTTCTCGCCAGACGCCACCATGGCACGATAGAGATCATCGAAAATATGCGGGAACTCGGCCATGGAATCGGCCAGGCTGTAACCTTCTACCACACGTGAGCGCACCGCCATCACCATGCTGGCGAGACGATCTTTCTCACACTGCTGGCCCACGGCCTTAAGAGATTCTTCGATAGGCAGACCCGATGCCACCAGGGTGGCTATCTGACGGGTGATCATCGCCAGCTCGGACACCGAGATGCCGCGCTTAAAACTAAAACCGCCCGACTTGACCTTAGACTCTTTCTCCACCACGGCGGTAATTTCCAGCGGCATCAGGCGCTGTTCACGCAGTTGACCACGGGCATGACGCGCCGTATCGGCTTCTATCACCCCTTTCTGCTGTTTACCTTTAGTGTCGAGCGCTTTGTATTCATAGGCTGGCATCCGTTACTCCTCGCGGGTGACGCGCAGCACTTCTTCCAGGGTAGTGACCCCGGCCAGCACTTTGCTCATGCCATCGTGACGAATACTGGGCACTGTCTTGCGTATGTGTTTCTCAATAGCCAACTCACCGCGGCCTGTATGGATCAACTCACGAATATGGTCGTCCACCAGCAGCAATTCATGGATACCGGTACGGCCACGATAACCGTTATTACCACAGGCGCTACAGCCGTTGGCACGGTAGATATGACGCGGATCGTCGGCATCTATCCCTAACAGCTCCCGCTCGCGCTGATCCGGCAGATGCTCTGTCTTACAGACAGGACACAAGGTACGGATAAGACGCTGCGCCAACACCCCGAGCAGACTCGAAGAGACTAGGAAGGGCTCAACCCCCATATCCTGCAGACGAGTAATGGCACCCGAAGCCGTATTGGTGTGCAGGGTCGAGATCACCAAGTGACCCGTTAAGGAGGCCTGCACGGCAATTTGGGCGGTTTCCAGATCCCGGATCTCACCTATCATCACCACATCCGGATCCTGACGCAAAATGGCGCGTAGGCCACGAGCGAAGGTCATATCCACCTTAGTATTTACCTGAGTCTGACCAATACCGGCCAGCTCATATTCGATAGGATCTTCAACCGTGAGTATGTTGGTGTCGATGGAGTTGATCTCGGTCAGACCCGCATACAGGGTCGTACTCTTACCCGAACCCGTTGGCCCGGTCACCAGAATGATACCGTGAGGTTTGCGGATCAGCTGATCAAACTGCTGGCGAATTGTGTCTGTCATCCCCAGCTGTTTCAGATCCAGATTGCCGGCGTTCTTATCCAACAGACGTAATACCACACGCTCGCCGTGGCTAGAGGGCATGGTCGAGACACGCACATCCACGGCGCGACCGGCAATACGCAGCGAGATACGGCCATCTTGCGGCACCCGCTTCTCGGCGATATCCAGACGGGCCATGACCTTGATACGCGACACTAACAGCGAAGATAACTTACGGTTTGGCTTGAGCACCTCTTTCAGCACGCCGTCGACGCGGAAACGCACCACCAGCTGTTTCTCATAGGTCTCGATATGAATATCCGAGGCTTCCTCTTTGATCGCCTCAGACAGGAGCGCGTTGATCAGACGAATAATAGGCGCATCGTCATCCCCTTCGAGCAGATCCTCAGTTTGTGGGATCTCCTCGGCCAGGGTGAAGAGATCCATTTCGTTGCCTATATCCTGCATCAGCTGCTGGGCTTCAGACGAGTTAGCCTGATACACCTTGGTCAGTTTAGACTCAAAAGCAGTGGCTTCGAGCTGAGTCAAGGCCAGTTCCTGCCCGGTATAACGGCGCACCTCAAGCATAGCCTCGATAGGCGTCGCCTCTGTATGGAACAGGGTTAACTTGCCCGACTCTTCCTTTTCCAGTACTAGCTGAAAGCGATGAGCAAAGGCAAAGGGCAACCGTTCACGGCTATTAGAGTGAAACACTTCATCCGATTCGGCCTCTTGCGCCAGCCCAAGTTCACTCGATACCTGGGCCAGTTCATCATTTTGGGAGGCTTGCAGATCACTCATCGGCTTTATCTTGCTTCTTGCTGTCTGAAATATGCTTCAGAGTCGAATCGCTTTCACGTAGCGGCGTGTCTAGCCCCTTACGCTCTTTGTAACGCTCTAAGACTTCGTTGACCTCGGGCGGCAGGTATTCCTCCTGGTTCCACTCTTCAAGCACAGGCACATCGGCACCCGGCATCAAGCTTACGCCACGCTCCTGCTGCTCAAGTTGAAGGGCACGGAAGTAGTTGTACTTACGACTCGCGACCCCTTCCATAGTGATACCGTCACGGATAATGGTCGGCTTAATAAACACCATGAGGTTACGTTTTTTCTTGCTGCTGGAGGTGGACTTGAACAGATGCCCCAGGATAGGGATATCACCAAGGAAAGGTACTTTCTGCACACTCTCCTGTGTCTCTTCGTTGATCAGACCGCCGAGGACGACAATTTGACCCGAATCGGCCATCACAGTGGTGGTCAGACGGCGGGTGGCGAAGGTCACGTCGACGCCTGTATTACCATTGATACCCGACACTTCCTGCTCTATGGTCAGTTTCACTGTGCTGCCTTCGTTGATCTGGGGCACCACTTTGAGCTTCACACCGACCTCTTTACGCTCAACGGTCTGGAATGGGTTACTGTTACCATTGCTGGAGTTCTGGGCGCCAGTCAGGATAGGCACTTCATCACCAACGATAAAGGAGGCTTCCTGGTTATCCAGGGTGGTGATAGAAGGTGTTGCCAGCACGTTAGAGGTGGTATCGCTAGATACTGCCTGCACCAAGGCACCAAAGTCGCCCATAGCCAGGCCCCACGCCATGCCATTTACCTTACCCAAAGCCTGAGCCAATAGCGTGATATCGCCACGGGTATCTGGGTTAGTGGTCGTTACCGGGTTACCATTGCTGTCGATAGTAGTGACTGTGTTACCGTCTTCCCCTTGCGCCTGCCAGATACCTGCACCGACTTCGCCTATGGTTGGGCCAAGGTTGTTAAACTGGGTTCCACCACCGGCTTCTGTAGCCCACTGCACACCGAAGCCAACATTATCCCCTTCGGCGACCTCGACTATGATGGCTTCAACCAATACCTGAGCACGGCGAATATCCAACTGATTGATCACACTCTCAATGGTGCGCATCTGATCCGGCTCTGCACTTATCACTAAGGCGTTCGTATCGGCGTGAGCCATAATATTGATTTCATTACGACGTGAGCTTCGGCCTCCCCCTTGAGGATTCGCCGCGCCTTCCTGCTCTCTCGAGAGTTTTTCCGCAAAGCCCGTCAACACTTCCACCAACTCTTCGGCTTTGGCATAGCGCAGATAGCGCACCTTAGTATTGCCGGTCGATGCCTGCTCGGCATCTAAGGTTTTGATTAGGGCAACCACACGCTGACGACTCTTCTCATCACCGCTGACCACCACGGCATTGGTACGCTCATCGGCAACCACTTTAGGCGCCTGCCCCGGCATCTGCGCCTGGTTGGCGGTCGCGCGGTAGAGGGTATCGATAATGCGCACGATTTCACCAGCAGAAGCATACTCTAAAGGCACAACTTGCACCTCGGTATCACCCTGTTTATCGACGCGGCGTACTATGTCCACCAACTTGTTTACCACGGCGGCGCGGCCAGAAATCATCAAGACGTTTGAAGGGTCGTAGTTCACTACGTTACCACCACCGGCGTTATCGTTTAACTGACGCAGTAGCGGGGCGAGCTGTTTGGCTTCTGTGTTATACAGGGCAACTATGCGTGTCACCATCTCATCACCAAGGCCTGGGCTTCTGTCATCGGCTACGCGTATGGCCGAGGTCTTGGCATCTTTATCCTTGATCACCTTGATGATGTTGTTGTCCATCTCGACCACGGCATAACCATACACCTGCAGCACATTGAGGAAGAACTGATAATATTGCTCATCATTGAGCAGATCATAGCTGCGCACATTGATTTTGCCGCGTACCGTCGGGTCGACAATAATAGTGCGATTCAAGTTTTTACCGACAATATTGATAAACTCTTGAATGTCAGTGCCTTTGAAATTAGCCGCATATTGTTCAGACCATGCCTGCGAAGGCG
The DNA here is from genome assembly GCF_021412565.1 of Shewanella sp. AS1. Classification (GTDB taxonomy): domain Bacteria; phylum Pseudomonadota; class Gammaproteobacteria; order Enterobacterales; family Shewanellaceae; genus Shewanella. The sequence continues at coordinate 55,355 of NZ_JAKCLJ010000011.1, forward strand.
CTAACATGGATGCGCCCAAAAACATGCTCGCAATAAGATTGCGGCGGACTTTCTTGTTGTTCATTAATTACTTCCCCTAAACCCTTTTTATTGCGGCAAACTAAACATGATCTCTACCAATTGACCCTCTCTCTCCACCATCAAGGAGATCTCGGTCAATTCAGGCAACTGCGCCATCACTTCCAATGCCTGGCTCATATCAGTTAGATCATAGCCGTTAATTGATTTGGCTAAATCATTAGCCTTCAAACCTGCTTGTTGAAACAATTCTCGATTCTTGCCGGGGTTTAATCTGTACCCCTGAACTTCACCATCACTGTTAACCGGTGAGATAGCCAGATAGTCGGTGATCTTACTTGGATCCTGCAGCGAGTTAAGTATCTCTTCCGATACCTCTTCATCGTCCCGTCTATCCACTTTAGTCACATTGCCAGCTCGCTTGGCTTGTTGCAGCTGATCGTTAGCACTGCTTTGCGCATTATATTTCAGGCCATCTAACATCAGGGTTTCGTAACGCCCGCTATTGGAGATGATGATGCGATCGGCGTACACCTCTTTGAGTGAGGCCGCAGTGCCTTTAATCTGATCGCCTAGGCTATAGGTATTCTGGCTGCCGCTAGACTCAATCACCGCCAGACCTTTCTGCTCGGCCGTCGAGGCAACGACACCAGTTAATTGGATGGATAAGGAGGTCTTAGGCGCATCCATCAGCTTCTCTTCGACAGGCGCGACTTTAGGTTTGTCGGCGTTGGGATCGGCCTTGCCAAACAGGGATAGGTTTTCCAATCCCGCTAGGTTGACCGATGAAGAAGCGCCACCCACTTGGGTCGGCGTTGGTTTCCACGCTGTGGTAGTTTGGCTGGCGGGCACAAATTTCCATGTTATTTGTGCCAGAAGATAAGCAGAAACAATCAGGCCCAGCCAAAAAATAGCTGTGCTCAGAGGCTTGTGGGGTACACCTTTGGCCACAGAAATAACTTTATCTAAAATATCCATGTATATGGACCCTCTAAACAGGTCTCTAATCTAATTAAGTAATAATTTAATAACATACTATAGCTAATGCTAACCTAGACTGTTATCTGCAACAAGCCTATAACTGATGCTATATTGGCCTATAGCCTTTATTTATGCTAACTTTACGCGCCTAAAAAGGGTGTGAGGTCAGTCGCTATATCGCCATTATCGCCCGCCTTTGGATGTAACTTATTGTTAAGCCTGTGAGCTTACCCATCTTTTGTCTGCCTGTAGAGGAGGTTTGTCTTGGTTCCGGAACAAGCTGTGACTGTCAGATTGGACAAATGGTTATGGGCCGCCCGATTTTACAAAACCCGCGCCCTGGCCAAAGAGATGATTAACGGTGGCAAAGTACACTACAACGGCCAAAGGACAAAATCGAGCAAAATTGCAGAAATCGATGCAGTTATCCGCCTGCGTCAGGGTCATGATGAGAAAGAGGTCGTGATCAAAAAGTTATCAGAACATCGCCAAAAGGCGGTTATCGCCCAAACCTTATATGAAGAAACATCCGAAAGCATAGCCAAACGAGCAACCTATGCCGAGGCAAGACGCTTAAATATGCTCAATAATCCAGCGCCGGATACCAAGCCGGACAAAAAACAGCGTCGTCAACTAATACGCTTTAAAGCCAGTTAACCGTGAGAGTAAGATGAGTAAAGATATATTAAACCGTTATCTGTTCGATGATGCCGACGTTCGTGGCCAGACAGTGCAGTTAGAAGCAAGTTATCAAGAGATGTTATCGGCTCACACTTACCCGATAGCCATTCAAAATCTGTTGGGCGAGCTGATGGCTGCCACTTCACTGCTGACCGCCACACTGAAACTCGATGGCGATATCAGCGTCCAGGTTCAGGGTGATGGCCCGGTTTCTCTGGCGGTGATCAACGGCAATAATCAGCAACAGCTGCGTGGTGTCTCACGCTGGCAAGGCAATATCAGCGACGATGCCGACCTGTCTCAGTTGATGGGTAAAGGCCACATGGTGATCACCTTAACCCCGAGCAATGGCGAGCGTTATCAGGGCGTGGTCGCCCTAGAGCAACCCACTCTCGCTGGTTGTTTAGAGCAATACTTTGCGCAATCGGAGCAACTGCCCACCACAATTCGCCTATTCGCCAACGGCAAACAGGCCGCCGGTATGCTACTTCAGGTGCTGCCGGGTGAGAGCAAACATAATGAGGCCTATGAGCATCTGGAACAGCTCACCAGCACAATTAAAGCCGAAGAGTTGTTTGAACTGGAAGCGACCGAAGTGCTGCACCGCCTCTACCACCAAGAAGCGGTACGCCTGTTCGACCCCATTCCTGTTACCTTCCGCTGCACCTGCTCTCGTGAGCGCAGCGCCCAGGCACTACGCACTATTGCCAAGTCGGAGCTGGACGCTATCTTAGCAGAACAAGGTAAAATAGAGATGGGCTGTGAGTACTGCAACAGCAACTACAGCTTCGACTCTATCGATATCGAAGCCCTGTTCAAAAATGCCGCAGCGACCGATATTCAGCAATAAAATCTAACAGTTATCACACTAAAAGGGTCAAAGTCATTCACTTTGACCCTTTTTTATTCACACATTATGCATTCTTGCCTCGCACTGACATCCCCCCTTAAGTTACACTCAGACACCTGCAGCGAATAGCAGCAAAAAAGCTGGCACAGACCGGCACTTAAAATGACCTATATGATGGAGATCTCACAGATGTTAGATGGAGCTCAGCGAGTCCATAAAAACCTGACAACGGCACAACTGGTTGAAATGGCTCTGGCCCGTGGCGAAGGTGAACTGACTGCCAATGGCGCGCTAGTTGCTAAAACTGGCGAACGTACCGGACGCTCACCTAAAGATCGCTTTATTGTTAAGGAAGCCAGTTCGGAGCAAGATATCGAATGGGGCGCAGTTAACCAGCCATTCGAGATGAGTGCATTTAACGCCCTCTGGCAACGAGTGACTGAATACCTTTCCGATAAAGAAACCTTTGTATCTGAACTGGAAGTGGGCGCCGACCCCGACCATTACCAACCCCTACAAGTCACCACCCAAACCGCCTGGCATCAACTCTTTGCCCGTAACCTGTTTATCGTGCCCGAGGAGTTTAATGCTGCAAACAAACCCGTTTGGCAGATCCTCAACGCACCTGGCTTCGTCTGTGAACCTGAGCGTGATGGCACCCATTCTGATGCAGTTGTGATCATCAACTTCGCCGATCGTAAAGTCCTGCTCGCGGGTCTGAAATATGCCGGTGAGATGAAAAAATCTATGTTCTCTGTGCAGAACTTCCTGTTGCCAGTCAAAGACGTACTGCCAATGCACTGCTCGGCAAACGTGGGTAAAGATGGCGATACCACGCTGTTCTTCGGCCTATCAGGTACAGGTAAAACGACACTGTCTGCGGATCCTAAGCGTTTCCTTATCGGCGATGATGAGCATGGTTGGGCCGAAGGCGGCGTATTCAATATCGAAGGCGGCTGCTACGCCAAGTGTATCGATCTAAGCCAGAAGAATGAGCCAGTGATCTGGGATGCTATTCGTTTTGGTACAGTATTGGAAAACGTCACCTTAGATGAGCAGCGCGTACCTGACTACAGCAACACCAGCCTGACAGAAAACAGCCGCGCCGCCTATCCGCTGGAACATATCGCCCAGCGTAAACTGGACAACCGCGGTGCTGAGCCCCATGCAGTTGTGTTCCTGACCTGTGATGTTTCAGGGGTATTACCTCCTGTCTCCAAGCTAAGTAAAGAGCAAGCAGCCTACCATTTCCTTTCTGGTTATACAGCTAAAGTGGGTTCAACCGAGATCGGCTCGACTTCGGCAATTCAATCGACCTTCTCAACCTGTTTCGGCGCACCTTTCTTCCCACGTCCTGCGGGCGTGTATGCCGAGCTGTTGATGAAGCGTATCGAAGCATTCGACAGCCAGGTTTACCTGGTTAACACTGGCTGGACTGGCGGTCCTCACGGCGTAGGTAAGCGTTTCGACATTCCTACTACCAGAGCGATCATCGACGCCATCGTCAGTGGCGAACTCAAGCAGGTAGAAACAGTGCATATCGACAAGCTTAACCTCGATATTCCTATGCAGGTATCTGGTGTCGACACGAATCTGCTTAACCCGGTTAATACCTGGGAAGACAAAGCAGAATATGACAAATATGCCCATCAGCTAGCACAAGCCTTTGCGGATAACTTCGCAAAATATCAGGTGTCAGATGCAATCAAGCAGGCAGGCCCTCAGATTTAATCATCACTGAGCCTCACCTTAGTCAGGGAGCCTTTCGGCTCTCTGGCTAACACTCTCTCCATCAAATGCTCCCCCAGCCGCAAGCCTTTTCTCAAGGCAATATCAAAAACATACGACTAAATGCCGCGTAACTTATTGTTTTATGCTGAACATAAGGCTTTAATAACAAACTGATGAATCTGAGTTCCGCCATTGCCTAACAGGCGCTAATGTCGCTCCAAAGCTGTCAGCCGGTGTAACTCTTACTGTCCTATTATTCAGGCCCTAAGCCATTGCCTGCTGATAACACGAGGTCGCTGTGACGAACAAAACCAATAAACTGATGCGCAACATAGGGGTGCAGGTTGTTATCGCCATGATCATCGGCGCCGCCGTTGGATTCATCATGGGTGAAGATGCCACTGTTTTTGCTCCCTTAGGCACCCTCTTTATCCATCTGATTAAGATGCTAGTTATCCCCCTGGTGCTTGTCTCTATTATCGCCGGCGCCGCGAGTCTGGGCGACAGCCCCAAGGCCGGTAAAGTCGGCATAGGCACCTTTAGTTTCTTCATCTTGACCTCGGGTGTCGCCGTTGTTCTGGCTCTGGTGTTAGGTAACCTATTTCAGCCCGGTAATGGCATAGACTTCACCAATCATGCTAGCGGTGATTTGATGCAAGTGACAGAAGAGCAAGGTACCCTACCCGGCGTAATGGATACCTTTATCGGCATGATCCCCACCAATGTGTTTGAATCATTAACCGGTGGCAACATATTGCAGATCTTAGTGTTCAGCATCTTCTTCGGTATCGCGCTCACTAAGGTAAAAGGAGATGGCGCCAAGCCTATCGTAGCGGCGCTCAACACCATAATCGACGCCTTCGTGTGGATGATTAACTGCGTGATGATTATCGCCCCTATCGGCGTATTTGGCCTGATGGCAGACTCGGTGGGTACCTTCGGATTCGATGCCTTAGAAGTGGTGCTCAAACTCTTTATCGTGTTTGTATTCGCCATCTTACTGTTTGGCTTTGTATTCTTCCCCCTGCTGGTGCACTTTTTCTCCCGCACCAGCGCAAGGGAGTTCATCAGCAAGATGAAGAAGCCTCAGGTGATGGCACTCTCGACGGCATCATCTATGGCGACCCTGCCTGTGACCATGGAGACCTGTGAAGAGGAGCTGAAAGTCTCTAAACCCACAGCCTCCTTCGTGCTACCCCTAGGCGCCACCATCAACATGAGCGGTAATGCCATCTATTACGGCCTGGTGGCCATCTTCTTCGCCCAGATGTACAACATAGATCTCGGCATTGCCACCTATGCGGCTATCATCTTCACCTCCACTTTAGGCGCAATTGGTCAGGCCGGCGTTCCCGGCCCCTCCTTCCTTGTGGTCGCTGTGCTGCTGGCCGCGGGTATTCCCATCGATGGTTTGCCGCTGCTGTTTGCTCTGGATAGGGTCTTTGACATGATTCGAACCGCCCTTAACATTACAGGCGATGCCGCCTGCGCCGTGATCATGGATAAATACACCCGAGAGGATTAATAAGCCCAGGGATTTAGCCCAAAAAACGCCCGATTGAGGGCGTTTTTTGATTGTGAAAACAGGTTAATCTGACAATCCCGGCGCTTCGGCCCTTGCCAGACACCAGACCTGAACTTGGATATAACGCGCCTCAAACAGCTTGGCTATGGTGTTTACCGTAGTGCCTGTCGTCACGACATCATCCACTATGGCGATGCGCTGATACTCAATATCCTGCTGTAGTTTGAAGGCATCGGCCAAATTGCGCCGCCGCTGACGCCCGGTTAACCCCTCCTGAGGACGGGTATCGACGCTGCGGATCACCGCGTGCTCAAGTAGCGGCAGCTTGAGTTTGTCGCTCAGTACCTTAGCTATCAGCCAGGCTTGATTAAAGCCTCTCTGCCTGAGTCGATTTGGGTGCAAAGGCACAGCCACAATTGCCTGAGGCCACTGGGTAAGCCCCAAAGCCTCCAGCGCCTCTATCCGCGCCACTAAGGCATCACAGAGACAATCCAAGGCCGCCAGTTGCCCCTGATACTTGATGGCCGCCACATGTTCGCCTATTCCCTGATGATAACTCCCCGGCGCCACCACGGCTAAGGGAGGCTTCACCATGCAGCTTCCGCAATAGCGGGTCTGCATCACCAAAGGGCGCCCGCATCCCAGACAGCTTGGCCTATGATAGAGACTCGCGCCCAGGCAGGTCTCACAGATGCCACTACCGCCAGAACGCAGAGTCTGATGGCACATCAAACAACGATTAGGTAGACTAGCGCCGAGCCAGCCAAACAAGCGCCTCCAGTTGAAGGCCTGTCTGGCAGAAAGGAATTTCCAGCGTTCGAGTAGAGGCATTTTGAGTGAGTCAGCTATCCCTGCATATTGAAACTATAGGCCAAGGCACCCCAATCGTCATGCTCCATGGCTGGGGCGTCAACAGCGCGGTATTTACCCCACTGCACGACGCGCTGCAGGGCTACTGTGTTCACTATGTGGATCTGCCCGGATTCGGCCACAGCCCGGCCATTAAGGGCGATATAGACGATTGGGTAGAGACCATTGTTCATCAGGTGCCAGAAAGCGCCATCTGGATTGGCTGGTCTCTGGGGGGATTGATCGCCAGTCGCACCGCGCTGCGTTTCCCAGGTCGGGTAAAAGCACTGGTGACCATAGCCTCCTCCCCCTGTTTTATGGCGCGAGAATCAGAGAGCTGGCCGGGAATCGCGCCGCAAGTGCTAACACAATTTGCCACCGACCTTGAGCAAAATCTGCCTAAGATGGTAGAGCGTTTTCTCGCGATACAGGCCATGGGAAGCGAGAGTGCCAAGCAGGATATTAAGCAGCTCAGAGAGTTGGTGATGGCCAGGCCGCTTCCCGACAGCAATGCCCTCAAACAGGGGTTAGCCATGCTGCAGCATGTGGATCTGCGCCCCGAGCTCGACACTCTTAAGCTGCCCTGGCTGAGACTGTGGGGACGTCTCGATGGTTTGGTCTCCCGCCGGGTGCCACCACTGCTGCCTCAGGCCGATGGGCAGATCCAAGATACTATGTTTCTAAAGGCGTCCCATGCGCCCTTTATCTCCCACACCACGCCTTTTTGTGAAGCACTCTTAGGTTGGCTGAGGGACTTAAACGAGCGTTGTTAAGAACGACGCCGTTTTGCGCCAGATAGGCAAAACTTACGCTTTTACTTGTTGAATTTTTTGTTTATTCTTTAAGCATTAATCAAGGAGTGAATAGCATGCTAGTGGTGACCAACTACCCTCAAGTTCCCCTCGCGACGACCAACGCCGCGACGGAATCTGTGCGGGTAGAAAACCAGCAGCGCCCGCCTATCATTCCCGCACCACAACTGGCTAAGAGCAACGAAGAACGCGCCTTTAATCCACAGCATGAACGCACAGCCGAACAGGCCGATATCCAGGCAAAACGCCACGAGAAAGTGCATACCAAGGGACAGGGAAATCAGCAGCAAGGCGGGCAGCAGGAACAGAAAAAACAGCAGAGTGCCAACGGCTATTCAGCATTTTTTAAACCTGCGCTCAAACGCCAGGATATTCGAGTCATACAGCCTGGGCATTCTCACGCCGCCCAGCAAAAGCAGCAAGATGACAAGGACGAGACTTCCAAACAGCCTGCCAGCTTCTACGACAGCGTTTCAGCCCACATCACCCGCTTTTATCAGACCCAGACCCACCCTAAGGATGAGTCTGCACTGCTAACCATAATTTAAGACTTATCGCCCTGTTTAGGGAACTGATACAGGTGCTGCTGATAGGCCATGCTGCCCCATAGCGCCCAGGAAAGGGCCGTCTGCTTCATCTCGGCGCTCTGATCTTTATGCACCATATTGCCGTTACTAAAGTCATATTCGAACCCCGTTGGCTCACGATCCGGCTGCAGAATAACCACATCCTTGCCCCGCATATAAGCCATATTCTTGTCGTATTGCATCAGGGCACGGCCTGGCCAATCCTGAGGCGCCTGAGTCAAATCCCGCCCCAGCATAGGATAGCTGTCTGAGATCCCGATTAAGGACAACAAGGTTGGCGCCATATCGATTTGACTGACGACTCGGCTATCTCTGCTCGCAGCAACCCCATCACCTAAAATCAGGCCGGGAATACGAAAACGTGAGATGGGCACCAGATCGGCGCCGCCGACGCGACTGTCATGATCGGCGACAACCAAAAACACAGTATCTTTCCAATAGTCTGAACTTTTTGCCATCTTGAAGAACTCACCAATGGCATAGTCGGCATACTTGGCCGCGTTATTGCGGCTCTGTTTCGGCTGCTCATAGAGCTCGATACGATCGTCAGGAAACTCGAACGGATCGTGATTGCTGGAGCTAAATACCAGACTAAAAAAGGGTTTACCCTCTTTATGCAGTTGCTCGAACTCCTGATGAGCACGTTCAAGCAGATCTTCATCCGACACGCCCCAGGAACCGATAAAAGTGGGGTTCTGATAATCTTTCTCATCGACGATATCGCTAAATCCATTACCGAGGAAGAAGCTCTTCATATTGTCGAAATGGCTCTCGCCACCATAGATAAACTGTGTCTCATAGCCATGACGCTTTAGCAGCTCGGCTATGGTAAAGAAGTTAGTCTGGCTCTTACCCAGCTTAACCACGGAGCGAGCCGGTGTTGGCGTAAAGCCAGTAGTTACCGCTTCGATACCGCGCACAGAGCGGGTACCTGTGGCATAGAGGTTTTCAAACAGCCAGCCCTGCTCGGCCAGCTTATCGATATTCGGAGTCAGCGGCAGGCCGCCTAAGCTGCCGACAAAGCGGGCGCCCAGGCTTTCCTGCAATAAAATCACCAGGTTCTTCGGCTTGCCCTGATAACTGGCGCGATTATAGGTCACACTGGGCAGATTATCAGACTCGAAGGCACTCAGTGGACGACCACTCTCCTTACGTATGGTGTCTATCACCAGCTGCTTATCCAGCTTGCCATAGACCTTAGCGGCACTGTCCTCACTTTCCATCTGACTGATGGCAAAAAACAGCGAATAGGTCGAGTTAATCACCAGTGAATTGACCAGAGGATCATCGGCAAAGGCCACCATAGCCGGATTCAGCGGTCTGTGACCCAGACTGGAGCGCGCCCCGGCAAAAGTCGCGACTATCACCAGCAAGGCGATAACCGGGCGCCAATTCCACTTGGGATACCTTATATTACGCAGCAAAGCACCGGTTAATTTCCAGCCGCCCCAAAGCGTCAGGCCACCAATCACTAGGCCAAACAGCAGCTCGAGCTTACGCCCGGCCCACAACATAGACAGCACTTCTTTCGGATAGATAAGGTATTCGATATAGAGGCGGTTGGGTCTAAGACCGTATTCTTGAATAAATGAGGGCGTCGAGATCTCCAGAAACACCAGCAGATAAAGCCCTAGGGTCAACCAGACGCGCAGCACCATTTTCCAGCCTCGGCCGATAGCATGGTCGCCACTGAAGATCACGCTGCCGAGCGCCGCGACACCCCATATCCAGCATACCGTGGCCAGATCGACTCTGAGCCCCTGAAACAGTAGATGTGACCAGCCATCGACCGCCGATACGCGCTCCAACTGCCACAGGCCTAAACCGATCCGGCTTAAGGTGGTGATCGCTATGGCAATCAACGCAAAACAGCAGATGGCACCTAAGATACCGGTTTTAGATGATCTGAGTTTTGAACCCGCCCAGGCGACCAAAGTTGATAAAGCTGTACCCATGTTTTTCCTAAGCTAACCTCTGTAAAACTGCTTCTTTTTTGAGCAGGCGCGAAGATTACCCTGTTAACCGCCGCATGGATACAGATTGGCGAAGTAAGTTTTAGAAATGTGAAGCAAACAGAGATGGTTACATGAATGTAAAAAGCCGAGACCTGGGGCCTCGGCTTAAGTCGGTTAAGAGCCTGTTTTACTATTTCGCGTTATTTTTTAGCCCTATTTTTTCAACTTAGCGAAAGCATCGGCAAAGGCGTTACCCATGGCGGCATTGGCGGGGGCTTTCGGCTTTTTATTAAAGGCGTTCGCCGAACGTCCCTTGTCTGCGCCCTGAGGCTTGCCAGCAGCCTGGCGGGTTGGAGTCGAGTTCGATGACGCCTTCTCATCGAGACGCATGCTCAGGCTGATCCGCTTGCGCTCCACATCCACTTCCATCACCTTCACCTTCACTACATCACCGGCCTTGACCACGGTATGAGGATCGCTGACAAATTTGTCGGTTAAGGATGAGATATGCACCAGACCGTCCTGATGTACGCCCACATCCACGAAGGCGCCGAAGTTGGTCACATTGGTCACCACGCCTTCTAAGATCATCTCAGGTTTGAGATCTTTTACCTGCTCGACCCCCTCCTTGAATACCGCAGTCTTAAACTCACCGCGAGGATCCCGTCCCGGCTTATCCAGCTCACTCAAGATATCGTTGATGGTCGGCAGGCCGAACTCCGATGTTACAAAGGCACTGGCGTCTAGCTGCTTAAGCAACTCGCTGTTGCCTATCAGACTATCGAGGGCCTGCTGCTGAGTTTTGGCTATGGTTTCGACCAGGCTGTATGCTTCTGGATGCACGGCACTGGCATCCAGCGGATTGTCGCCGCCGGCGATACGCAAGAATCCGGCCGCTTGCTCGAACGCCTTGGGGCCGAGACGCGCAACCTTAAGCAACTGCTTACGATTGCTGAACTGACCGTGCTCGTCGCGATAATCGACGATATTACGCGCCAAAGTCTTGTTCAATCCCGCCACCTGAGAAAGCAGCGGCGCAGAGGCCATATTGAGATCCACACCGACCCGGTTCACGCAATCTTCCACCACGGCTTCTAAGGACTGTGACAGCTGGCTCTGACTCACATCGTGTTGATACTGGCCGACGCCGATGGACTTAGGCTCTATCTTCACTAGCTCCGCCAGCGGATCCTGCAAACGACGGGCGATGGAGACGGCGCCGCGGATGGACACATCCAGATCGGGAAACTCCTCTGCCGCCAGCTCGGAGGCGGAATAGACAGAGGCGCCCGCCTCGCTCACCATGATCTTGGTCAGCCCAGGCACTTCCGCTTTAAGAGAGGCGATAAGCTCGCCCGCCAGTTTATCTGTCTCGCGGGACGCAGTGCCGTTACCTATGGCGATCAGCTCGACCTTGTGCATCTTCACCAGATTCGACAGGGTACGCAGAGACTTCTCCCACTGATTCTGCGGCGCATGGGGGAAGATGGTCGAGTGGGCCACCAGCTTACCTGTGTTGTTGACTATGGCGACCTTCACCCCGGTACGCAGACCCGGATCCAGTCCTAAGGTGCACTTGGCACCGGCGGGTGCCGCCATCAACAGATCGCCCAGATTACGGGCAAACACATTGATCGCCTCGCTCTCGGCGCGCTCACGCAGCTTGCTGATAAATTCTGTCTCCATCTGCAACGCGATCTTAATGCGCCAGGTAGAGGTCACCACCAGCTTGAGCCACTGATCCACAGCGCTGTCGCTCAGCTTGAGGTTAAAGTGGTCGCTGATAATCACTTCGCAGTAGCTGCCCTGTTTAGCTTCGGCTTGGGGGTCGGCATTCATGCTCAGGCTCAGAACACCCTCGTTGCGGCCACGCAACAAGGCCAAGGCGCGATGCGAGGGGATTTGGGTCAGCTTCTCGCTATATTCGAAATAATCACGGAATTTGGTGCCCTCCTGCTCTTTGCCTTTCACAAGACGGCTCTCAAGCACAGCATTGTCATTGAGATGGCGGCGCACTTTCTGCAGCAGTTCGGCATCTTCGGCAAAGCGTTCCATCAGGATAAAACGCGCGCCATCGAGCACGGCGGCAGTGTCATTAAATCCGGCGTCATCATTGAGATATTGGCTGGCCAGCCGCTGAATATCCGCCTGTCTCTCCTGCAATAACTGCTCGGCTAAGGGTTCGATCCCCGCCTCTATGGCTATCTGCCCTTTGGTGCGGCGCTTAGGCTTAAAAGGAAGATAGAGATCTTCTAAACGTGTCTTGCTGTCGGCCTGCTCAATTGCGGCTGCCAATGTGGGGGTTAACTTACCCTGAGCCTCTATGCTGGAAAGGATCACCTTGCGCCTGTCGTTCAGATCCCTAAGATACGCCAGACGGCTGTGTAAGGTGCGAAGCTGAGTATCGTCCAGGCCGCCTGTCACCTCTTTACGGTAACGCGCCACGAAAGGAACGGTCGCGCCTTCATCTAACAGGCTAATGGTCGCCGTCACTTGCTGCTCGCGAACATTGAGTTCCTGAGCGATGATTTGTGCAATATTTTGCATAGATTAGGTCGTGCCCAAATAAAGAGTTAAGTGCCGCCAAAGATAACACAGCACCGCGCCAAGTTGTACGCTCTATCTGCCGCCCCCGCACCAATGGCGGGGAAATTAGCCGACACGTCTCTCAGTTTAGCCGCGTTTTTCGCATAGCTCCTGCCAAAGGCGCGTCGCCTCGGCCTGACCGTTACGATAACCTATGTAGCAATTGAGCTTGCGTGTGGTATCACTCTGGCAAGACTCATCCAAAGATGCTGGCACCTCGATAAGGTGCAGGCCACCGCTAGCAACACAATCACACAGGGTATCGATAAACTCGCCATTGTGGTAGCACAGATGCCCTCGACCACCATAGGCCTGAATCAACAACTTAGGATCGAAGCCTTGGTGATTGCAGGCGTAGATGGGCGCATCACCGGCCTTACCCAGATGGAAGATGTTGTTGCGCATATAGACGATCACTAGGTTGGCTCCCTGCTTTTGCAGGTTGATCAACTCATTGGCCTGGAAATTAAAGCCACCATCGCCAGTGAGCACTACCACAGGCTGCTTGCTGTCCTGCTCATTAAGCTGATCCGCCACGGCTCTGGCATAGGGCAAGCTGGTGCCCATGGCCGCGTACCAAGGGTTCGCCAGATAGCTGCGACCAATATCGCTGCCCAATGTGGTCAGCTCGAAGCTTGCAAACAGCGAATTTCCCACCTCGGGCACAAAGATGAAGGGGCGCTCACTGGCCTGCTGTGCGGCGTTAATACAGGACGCCAGATGATGATAGCCCAGCTCGGCATCACAATGGCCTGCTAACTCAGGCTTATATTCCGCTCCGCTCTCGGCCCTGATCTCTACTTCAGTCTCGGCGCTTAAATTCACCTGAGTATCCCTAATAATCTGCTCACTGAGTAAGTTAATCACAGCGGCAATATCTGTCTCCCACTGAGCCGTGCCCTTGAGCATTGTTTTGTTGCCGTGATTATCTATGGCATGGGTCTGGCTGCTGAACGCGTTGTTGGTGTCCGAAGGGAAGATAGCCGTGCCCAGCTCCAGCACATAGTCGGCCGCCGATTCGATATATTCTTGATGGGGCAAACGGCTGAATACACCGTTATAACTGCCAAGACACAGAGGCTTTGACTCATCCAGCATCCCCTTACCAAACCAGGTGGTGGCATAGGGCAGCGCATTTTGCTCGCAGAAGGTGAGGATCTTTTGCAGCAGAGGTGCATTGAGCCTGAGTTTCTCACCGAGGAAAACCAGCGGCGCTTTGGCCTGTATCAGCTGAGTGCGGATCTGGCTGGCGATCAGCTCGGCGCCGCTCAGGTTAAGCGCCTGAGGCCTGAGCTCACTTGGGCAAGTTGGCAGACTCAGCGCCTGGGTTGGCTGATAGATGAGATCCCGTGGCACTTCGATATAAACGGGCTGGCGATTCACATAGGCGTGAATGAGCAGCTGCAAAAACTGTTCGGCAGCCACATTGGGCTGACCGCTGTGACGCTGCCCCTGTAGACGCTCGGCGCGCACCCCCAACGCCTTAAAGGCATTGAGCGCCGCATCCAGATCTGTATGCCAGGCTGTATGGGGATGCACAGAGTGGTGCAGCGCCTGGCTGTTGATCTCCGCCTCGCCGGGCGCTCCCGAGATAAACACCACGGGCAGGCCTTCGGTGCGCGCCAATGCTGCCGCCGAAGTACAAGGTAAGCTGCCGACTGTATAGGTGGTCATACAGACCCCAAGCGGGTTCAACTCAGCCTGGGCACAGGCACTGAAACCGGCATGCATCTCGTTACTGGAGGGCAAGACCGCCAGCTGTTTATCCAAGGCGTTAATCAGGTTAGCGACAAAATCTCCCCCGACCCCATAAACACGTTTCACACCAAAGAAGGCAAGCAACTGGGCAATGCTATCCCCAAGCAGCGGCAGATGGGCGGCATACTCAGCGCCAAAATTAGATTCAATAGATACAGACACGTTTAACTCTCGGGTTGTCCAGACATGTCTGTAGCCTAGGGGGAGTGAAATCGACCTGCCTTGATCGAGATCATCAAGGACTTACGCGCAGGGCAACACAGGATTAACCCGACTGTGACAAGATATCGTTACACAGGGTTTGCTAATCCAATATCAACTGAATTATCAAGCTATTAAATTGGATAAGCTTGATAAAACCCGTTAGCCCAGGCTTACACCAGGGCTTAAAACAGTAAGGCAGTTTCTAGTCGTCAAACGCCTTATACTGGATCCTATTGACGTACCACTCCTTCTTACCGACGGGCGTCTTCACCACCACCTCATCGTCCACCTGCTTACCGATAAGCGCCCTGGCCATGGGCGAATCGATAGTGATATAGCCCAGCTTAGTGTCTAGCTCATCCTTACCGACTATGCGATAACGCACTATCTCACCGGCCTCATTTTCCAGCTCCACCCAGGCGCCGAAAAATACTTTACCCTCCTGCTGGGGAGAGTAGTCGACAATTTTCAGATCCTCGACCCTTTTGACCAGATAGCGCACCCGGCTGTCTATCTGCCTTAACAAACGTTTGTTGTAAGTGTAATCAGCGTTCTCACTTCGGTCGCCCTGGGCGGCAGCCTCCTGAACTTTTTTAGTTATTTCAGGACGATACTCTTTCCACAAATATTTAAGCTCTCTGTCGAGCGCAAGCCAGCCCTCTCGGGTGATCAGCATGGCTTTGGTGTCACTATTATTACTCTGCATCTTGGAACTCATCTTACTTGGCGCAAACTATCGGCCGATAATACCTAGGGACTAATTCTGCTGGCAAGCGCTGAGACAAGCAAAATTCACCCAAGCGAATTGCAATGAACAAACTCGCTTCATTTAATTTAGTTACACTTTCCCCTACAAGGGATGAAAAAGTAAAATTTATCTTTATTTCAATGAATTAAAAAATCAACTCTGTGGCAAATCAGGCTACACTCAAATCTGGCATGATAATTCTGTCTGGTGTTTTAATTGGCAAAACAGCTATATTAAACAGGCGCCTAAGATTAATAATAAATATCAGGAATTTGAATGCGCGCTATCAGCCATAGATTCTGAAGTTTAAGGATACAAGCATGGGACAAGAAACCTCTAAAATTCTGGTCGTCGACGATGATATGCGGCTAAGGGCCTTACTAGAGCGTTACCTGTTGGAACAAGGTTATCAGGTTAGAAGTGCCGCAAATGCTGAGCAGATGGATAGATTGCTCGAACGGGAAAATTTTCATCTTATCGTGCTCGACCTGATGCTGCCCGGCGAAGATGGATTATCCATCTGCCGCCGTTTACGCCAAAATGGCAACAGCATTCCCATCGTAATGCTGACGGCTAAAGGCGATGAGGTCGATCGCATCATAGGCCTGGAGCTGGGCGCCGACGATTACCTGCCTAAACCCTTTAATCCCCGCGAATTGCTGGCACGCATCAAAGCGGTAATGCGCCGACAAACCCCAGAGGTACCTGGCGCGCCAACCCAGCAGGAGGAAGAGATCAGCTTCGGCGAGTTTACCCTCAATCTGGCGACAAGAGAGATGCACCACAACGATAAGGCTATCGCCCTGACCAGCGGCGAGTTTGCCGTGCTTAAGGTGCTCGTCAGCCATCCAAGAGAACCCCTATCTCGGGATAAGCTGATGAATCTAGCTCGCGGCCGAGACTATTCCGCGCTGGAGCGCTCTATCGATGTGCAGGTTTCCAGGCTTCGCCGCCTCATCGAGAAGGATGCCGCCAATCCCCGCTATATACAAACCGTGTGGGGTCTGGGTTACGTATTCGTACCCGACGGCGCAGCGCGGCGCTAATCGCCACGCTTGAATCAATAATCTAATGAGATGGTTCAAACGCTTTCTCCCCCGCAGCGCATTTAGCCAAACAGTTCTGCTGATTGGCTCTTTGCTGTTGGTGAATCAACTGGTTTCCTATCTCTCGGTTGCCGTCTATTTTATTCAGCCGACTTACCAACAGATCAATCAACTTATCGCCCGTCAGGTGAAGATACTGTTTGTCGATGGCGTAGATATTGGCCGTGAACACCTAACTATGGTCGATGCCCTTAATGCCAAGGTGCGTGATGATGGCATGCATGTCTATAACCTCAAGCAAGCGCGAGAAGCTGGGGTCGATCGGGCAATCCATTACAACCTGTTATCGGCGCAGATGTCTGAACACTTAGGCGGCGAGGCCGAAGTGCGTATTGCACAGGGACAAGAGTTTGAGATCTGGATCCGGCCGCCACAAGCGCCTTCTATCTGGATTAAAGTGCCGCTGACTGGCTTTAATGAATTTGGCCTCTCGCCCCTGACGCTTTATCTTATGGTAATTGGCGCCTTGAGTGTGATTGGCGGATGGTGGTTTGCCCGCAACCAGAATAAGCCGCTTAAACGGCTGCAAAAGGCAGCTATCTCGGTCTCAAGAGGCGATTATCCACCGCCACTGCCCCTCAGTGGCTCGACCGAGATCATAGAAGTAACCAACGCCTTTAATCAGATGTCTCATAGCATGCAGCAATTGGAGCAAGACAGGGCTTTGCTTATGGCTGGGATCTCCCACGATCTGCGCACCCCTTTGACTCGGATCCGCCTCGCCTCTGAGATGATGGTAGAAGAGGATGAGTATCTTAAAGAAGGCATAGCCCACGACATAGAGGATATGGATGCCATCATCAACCAGTTTATCGCCTATATCCGCCAGGATCAGGAAACCATACATGAGCCGGGACAGATAAATGAGTTAATCGAAGCGGTGGCCCATGCTGAATCCAACCGCGAGGGTGATATTATTCTCGAACTCTCTTCCTGCCCAGAAGTGCCAATGCAGTCGATTGCCATCAAGCGAGTGATCACTAACTTGGTTGAAAACGCCTTCCGCTACGGCAATGGCTGGACCTTAATCCGCTCCCATTTCGATGGCAGACGAGTCGGGTTCAGTGTCGAAGATAATGGCCCGGGGATCCCGGTTGAACAGATCCCGAAACTATTCCAGCCCTTTACCCAAGGCGACATAGCCCGTGGCAGCGTGGGCTCAGGCCTTGGTTTAGCAATTATCAAGCGTATCGTCGATCGTCATCAGGGCAGAGTGATTTTAACTAATCGCGCCGAAGGTGGTCTATGCGCCATGGTATGGTTACCGCTGGAGTAATATGCAGTTCAAGCGTTCAGATATTTATCACTAAAACAGCCTGCCTTTACTATGAAATTCAATATATTGTAATTAAATCTCTCGTCATCAATTTGTCATATTTAAGTCATATTCTAGGCCAAAATGACATTGGCACCGATTATGAAAATCTCGACTCTCTCCCTTTGGGCTTCCGCCACCCTGCTGCTTTTGGCCACACTGTTAGCTACAGTCACTGTCTGGAGCGAGCAGAAACGCTCTCAGATAGAAACTGAGACCCATCTGGTTAACCAAGTGCAGCAGCACTTCTTAGTCGAGATCCGCAGAAAGCTGGAAGCTTATCTCACCACGGGCGATGCCAGCCAGCTCGAAGATGCCAAACAGCAACTGGAAAACATTCAGCAGGAGATTCGGAATCTGTCCCATCAAGATGCACAGACACTGGCCCAAGAGATTGCAAAATTTACCCAAGATCTGGATAGTCTCTACCGCGCCGCAGGTAAACTCGCTGGCAACCCGAGACAGCTGCTGGCCCATGCCGAGAGGGAGATGCTCTCCTATAACAGTCGCCTAGCGCACTATGCCAGCGAAGGGATCGCACAAAATCCCACTCTGGCACTGGAGTATCTGAGGCTCACCCAAGCTCTGCCGCCTTTGATATATCAGCTATCGCAACTGAGCGACAGCTATTTGCTCAAGAAAGAGCAGCAGCTAAAGTCGCTACTCACCTCTGAGCTGGAGCAGTTACAGGTCTGGCATGATCAATTAGACAAGTTGCCACTGATAGGTCGTTATCGAACTCAAGCTACCGGCGAGTTTGCTCTGGGCGACGATGACGCCGAAACCATAGAGCTAGGTGAGAGCGATCGCAGCGAGCTACTCTCACTGAGTCATCGCTATGGCAAAGAGCTTAACAATACCTATGCGATGCTCCGCGCCAACAGTGAGGCACAGGAGGCAATGCTGACAGCCATAGCAAAGGTAGAACAGCAACTGCTGATGCTGGGACAGGCACAGCAGGCTCGCGGTCAACACCTGAAACAGCAACTTCAGCTACTTATCTACAGTGTCGTATCTCTACTGGCTCTGTTTGCCTTAGGGTATCTGCTGTTACAGCAGCGTCTGGTTGTTAACCCCCTTAAACACCTGAATATCGCCTTCGGCGGCCTAACTCAGTCGAATCAACGTCAGCGTCTTACCATACATAGACGCTGTGAAACTGGCCAGATCGCTGGGCACTTTAATCAGTTACTCGAGCGCTTTGAGATGGAAGATGAAGCCCAGCGAGTCAAGATTGGCACCATCTCCAACTCCCTCAGTCAACTCGTGAATCGAATCGGGAAACTCGCTCAAGAGACAGGCACAACCCTCAATATTGTCGATAACGCCCAGACCCAAGCCGAACAAACCCGCACTATCGCCAGTGAAGTCTGTGAGTTATCGCAGCAAGTAGAGCAGAATGCGCAGCAGACATATGAACAGATGTTATCGAGTCAGCAAGAGGTCAAAGCCGTAATGGACGCGGCGAGTGCCACCCAAGGTGCAGTAAGTCATTGCCATGACTCGCTCAACAGCCTGAACACCTCGGTTAAAGATGTCGCTACCATAATCGATGTGATTGCCAATATTGCCGAGCAGACTAACCTGTTAGCCCTAAATGCCGCGATTGAGGCAGCCAGAGCCGGGGAACAGGGGCGCGGCTTTGCCGTAGTCGCCGATGAAGTACGCGGCCTGTCAAAACGCACTCAGGAGTCTCTGAGCGAGATAGTCACCATACTCGCACAACTAACACAGGCCAATGAAGCATTAGAACAGAGTGTAAAAGGGATAGAGCATGCCTGTATGAAACAGTCACAGGGAGCAAATTCGGTCTGGCAAGTGACCCAAACCGTACAGCAGCAGGCGCAATTGATGAGTGAAACGGCTCAGAAAGGCGCTCATTACAGCAACAATCAACGGCTGCACCTGGATCAACTCACAGCCGCCATGGATGAATTAAAACATCATGCACGGCACTCAGTCAAACAGAGTCAAACTATCGCCAGTGAAGTGGCACAAGGGGTCGTCGACATTAAAACCAGTCTGCGGGCAACACACCAGACTCAAACATCAACGCCACCCAATTCAGTTTAACTTTTTAGATACTGGTCAGTACCACGTCGGCCTTGCTGACCTCGAAACTCTTAGGCTCTTCAACATTAAGCAGTGTCACCACGCCATTGTCGATCACCATGGCATAACGCTGCGAACGAACACCACCGAAACTACCTGTATCCATCTCCAGTCCCAGTGCACGGCTGAAACTGCCATCGCCATCGGCTAACATCATCAGCTCGCTTGCGTTTTGCGCCTTACCCCAGGCCGACATCACAAAGGCATCATTAACCGAAACGCAGGCGATAATATCCACACCTTTCGCCTTAAATTGATCCGCCAAAATGACATAGCCAGGGAGATGCTCATCTGAGCAAGTTGGCGTAAATGCACCGGGGACCGCAAATAACACCACTTTTTTATTGGCGAACAAGGTATTGAGATCATGGCTAACCATACCGTCAGGCGTAAGCTCGCTTAGGTTAACACTGGGTAATTTTTGTCCGATAGCTATCATGGGTGCTCCTTAGGATAAAATATGAAGGCAAGGTAAAAAGGAAAATCTAACAGATAGAGACAAGCATAGTCGTTATTTGGACAAACAAACACTGAGAGAAAACAGGGTTACTAAAGCATAGAATACGAGTCTATGACTTTACCTTTTTGGGCATCAGCAATCGACACCCAGCTGCATAAAGGCCAACACACCCGCGTAGCAAGAGCTCGCAAAATATTGATATCAACAAGCCTAAGATTAAGCCTATAGCAATCGCGCGACCATCTAGCATGATGTTGTGGCTAAAATGCTGCCACACCTCGCTACGAACATCTTCTAGAGGCGCAAAGGCCAACTGCTGGAAGCCACTGTAGCTGGACTGATTAAAGCGTTGCAGAGCATCATCGAGCAGCTGATAACGTTCATGGAGTGATTCGATGCTCTGCGCCCCGGCATTAATCACGCTGTCGGGGTTTTGTCTATAGTGAGCGATCAAGGCGGCAAGATCGCCATCGAAGAAGCGATCCGCATCCCGCTGAAATTGGGCCAACGCCATCTTAGCCTCGCTAGTGTGCGCCGCCAGACTCTGGCCGTACTGCTCAACAAAGGCAGGTACTTGAATTCCTATCAAGACGCCACAGATAAAGAGTAACAGCCTGAGGTAATCCATGATTGGTTTCATTTTATCCCCGAAAACGATAATTAATGATGCATCAAGCTGTCGCTCGTGGTCATGTATCTTGGCCATCATTCTTGGCCAAAAAGAGCGCCTAAATATAATCAATGCCCTACCCGGCGTGAAATTAAGCTCTTAATCATAAAGTTACACTCACAAACGCTATGAATCCAGTCAAGAAGGATTTTCATGGGATAGACATAAGCGGATGACACTAAAAAATACAGTGTCTGAAAGCGGATAAACAATGAATTGAGCGACCCCATAGACAGGGAATTTTGAAGGACGGGAATAGCTATTAATGGAAAAGGACATAAAAAAGCCGGACATTCGCCCGGCTTTTTAACAATGAATCCCAGTGTTATTCTGCAGCTTCTTCAACAGCAACTGCAGTTTCTGGACGACCTACTAGTTCAATATACGCCATTGGCGCTTTGTCACCAGTACGTAGACCGCACTTAAGGATACGGGTATATCCACCAGGACGTTCCTGGTAGCGTGGACCCAATTCATTAAATAACTTACCTACGACTTCAGCGTCGCGAGTACGAGCAAACGCCAAACGACGGTTTGCAACGCTATCACTCTTAGCAAGTGTTATTAGAGGTTCAACTACGCGACGCAGTTCTTTCGCTTTAGCAACAGTAGTCTTGATCACTTCGTGACGGACTAAAGAGCTCGCCATGTTACGGAACATAGCTTGACGATGACTGCTGTTACGGTTTAGTTGACGACCACTCTTACGATGGCGCATGACCTAATCCTTATTACCTAAATCTGTACAAACGAGGACTTATAGGTCGTCTGCTAAACTAGCTGGAGGCCAGTTTTCTAGACGCATACCTAATGATAGTCCGCGAGAAGCCAACACATCCTTAATTTCGGTAAGTGATTTCTTACCCAAGTTAGGCGTTTTAAGTAGCTCAACCTCAGTACGCTGTACCAGATCTCCGATGTAATGAATCGCTTCGGCTTTCAAACAGTTAGCCGAACGTACAGTTAGCTCTAGATCGTCGACAGGACGCAACAGAATTGGATCGAACTCTGGTTTCTCTTCTTTCTGCTCTGGCTCAGTGACATCGCGTAATTCAACAAACGCATCTAGCTGTTCGGCTAGAATTGTCGCTGAACGACGAATTGCTTCCTCAGGATCGATAGTACCGTTAGTGGTCATATCGATAACGAGTTTGTCTAAGTCAGTACGTTGTTCAACACGTGCTGCTTCAACATTATAAGCAATACGCGCAACGGGTGAGAAAGATGAATCCACTAGTAAGCGACCAATTGGACGATCGTCGTCTTCGGTTTGTGCTCGAGCAGAAGCTGGAACATAACCACGACCACGTTCGACACGGATACGCATGCTAATGTCATTGTTACCGGTCAGATGACAGATAACATGATCAGGATTCATAATAGTAACATCACCATCGTGCGTGATATCAGCTGCGGTAACAGGGCCTGTGCCTGACTTGCTTAAAGTAAGCATAGCCTCGTCTTTACCCTCGATGACCACTGCTAAACCTTTAAGGTTTAACAAGATCTCTAGGATATCCTCTTGTACGCCTTCCTTGCTGCTGTATTCGTGCAGTACACCATCAATCTCGACTTCGGTAACCGCGCAGCCGGGCATAGACGACAATAGGATACGACGCAACGCGTTACCTAAAGTATGACCAAAACCACGCTCAAGCGGTTCGAGTGTAACCTTGGCACGTGTTGGGTTAACCTGCTCGATATCAACGAGACGCGGTTTAAGAAATTCTGTAACAGAACCCTGCATTGTGTCCTCTCTTGTTTATTAGCCTTACTTAGAGTAAAGCTCGACGATCAGCTGTTCGTTAATTTCCGCAGATAAATCACTACGTTCTGGAATACGCTTGAAAGCACCTTCCATCTTAGCACTATCTACTTCAACCCATGTTGGCTTTTCGCGTTGAGACGCAACTTCTAAAGCAGCTTTAATACGGGCTTGCTTTTGAGACTTCTCACGAACGCTAATTACATCATTCGCAGACACTTTGAATGATGGAATGTTAACAACGCGGCCGTTAACCATAATAGATTTGTGGCTGACTAGCTGACGTGCTTCAGCACGAGTAGCACCAAAACCCATACGATATACAACGTTATCTAAACGAGTCTCTAAAAGAGTAAGTAGGTTTTCACCAGTGTTACCTTTTAGACGTGCAGCGTCTTTGTAGTAGTTACGGAATTGCTTTTCAAGCACACCATAAGTACGACGAACTTTTTGTTTTTCGCGTAATTGAACGCCGTACTCAGACAAACGTGCCTTACGAGCGCCGTGTTGTCCAGGTGCAGCTTCAAGCTTACACTTCGAATCAATTGCTCTCACACCGCTTTTTAAGAAAAGGTCTGTACCTTCTCGGCGGCTGAGCTTGAGCTTTGGACCCAAGTATCTTGCCATTTTCTTTCTCCAACTATCCTATTAAAAACGGCGTTACACGCGACGTTTCTTAGGAGGACGACAACCATTATGAGGGATCGGCGTCACATCGGTAATGTTGGTAATTTTATAACCAACTGCGTTCAGCGCTCGAATAGCTGACTCGCGTCCTGGACCTGGACCCTTCACGAAGACTTCAAGGTTTTTAACACCGTAGTCCTGAGCAGCAACACCTGCACGCTCAGCAGCAACCTGTGCAGCAAACGGGGTAGATTTACGTGAACCACGGAAACCTGAACCACCAGAAGTTGCCCAAGAAAGTGCATTACCTTGACGATCTGTAATGGTGATGATTGTGTTGTTGAAAGACGCATGGATATGAGCCATGCCATCAGCAACCTGTTTACGTACACGCTTGCGCGGTGAACGTGACGGAACTTTAGCCATATTGGTACCTTCCCGTTACTTTCTGATTGGCTTACGTGGACCTTTACGCGTACGCGCATTGGTCTTAGTACGTTGCCCACGAAGGGGCAGGCTACGACGGTGGCGGAGACCACGATAACAACCAAGGTCCATCAGACGCTTGATGTTCATAGAGATCTCACGACGCAAGTCACCTTCTACAATGTATTTAGCAACTTCTTCGCGTAGTGTGTCTATTTGAGCTTCGCTCAATTCCTTGATCTTAGCATCTTCAGCAATTGAAGTGGCTGCGCAGATTTGTTGTGCGCGAGTCAGTCCAATACCATAGATTGCAGTCAATGCAATGACTGTATGCTTTTGATCAGGAATGTTAATGCCAGCGATACGGGCCACTATGCACTCCTCATAAGTTAAAGGCCATCTGTGAAAAGCCCGGTAGGATACTCGACAGATGACAATTTTGCAAATAATATTTTGACCAGCTCAGGGGCCTGAGCTGGTCAAAAGTTTTTAGCCTTGACGCTGTTTGTGTTTTGGTTCAACACAGATAACGCGTACAACGCCGCTACGCTTGACGATCTTGCAGTTACGGCAGATCTTCTTCACGGAAGCTCGAACTTTCATTTCATCACTCCGTAAAGCTACTTAGCGTCCAAAGCGATCTAAATTCGCTTTGTTTACTAGGTTAGCTTTCTTCATCACAGACTCATATTGATGAGACATCATATGGGTCTGAACCTGAGCCATGAAGTCCATGATCACAACTACCATAATGAGTAGTGAAGTACCGCCAAAATAGAACTGTACTTTCCACGTGATTAACATGAACTCCGGAATTAAACAGATAAAGGTAATATATAGAGCACCGGCCAAAGTCAGGCGGGTCATTACTTTATCTATATAACGCGAAGTCTGTTCTCCAGGACGGATCCCGGGAATAAACGCACCACTCTTCTTCAAGTTATCAGCTGTTTCACGTGGGTTAAACACCAACGCAGTGTAAAAGAAACAGAAGAAGATGATTGCTGCTGCATACAATAATGAGTAAAGCGGTTGTCCTGGTGAAACAGCGAGTGAAAAATCACTCAACCAAGATAACCCTTCATTTTGACCAAACCACTGAGCCAGTGTGCCTGGGAACAAAATGATGCTTGACGCAAAAATTGGTGGGATCACACCCGCCATGTTGACCTTAAGTGGTAAGTGAGTGCTTTGCGCAGCGAATACCTTACGGCCCTGCTGACGCTTAGCATAGTTAACAACGATACGACGCTGTCCACGCTCAACAAACACTACAAAATAGGTCACAGCGAATACAATCACTGCAATCAACAATAATACCAGTACGTTCAAGTCGCCTTGACGCGCCTGCTCAGCCGTTTGGCCGATAGCAGATGGTAGGCCAGCAACAATACCTGCGAAAATAAGAATCGAGATACCGTTACCTATGCCTCGTTCGGTGATCTGCTCACCTAGCCACATAAGGAACATGGTTCCTGTAACTAAACTCACTACCGCAACAAAATAGAAACCAAGACCTAAGTTAACCACCAGGCCAGGAACTAAATTGGGTAAACCGGTTGCGATACCGATCGCTTGGAATGTACCCAAGACCAGAGTGCCATATCGAGTATATTGACTGATCTTCTTACGTCCTGATTCGCCTTCCTTTTTCAGTTCAGCAAGTGCAGGATGCACCACAGTCAACAATTGCATGATAATCGATGCCGAAATGTACGGCATGATACCTAATGCAAAGATAGAAGCACGCTCAAGGGCGCCACCAGAGAACATGTTGAACATGCCTAAGATGGTACCCTTCTGCTGATTAAACAGCTCTGCTAATACAGCTGCGTCAATACCAGGAATTGGTACGAACGAACCGGCTCTAAAGACGATAATCGCACCAATCACGAACAGGAGGCGTGTTTTCAGTTCAGAAAGCCCGCCTTTCGCGCTTTTTAAATCAAGTCCTGGTTTTGCCATCGACGTATTATTCCTCGATCTTTCCGCCGGCAGCTTCAATTGCTGCGCGAGCACCTTTGGTTACCTTAAGACCTTTTACGGTCACTGGGCGTTCAATGGTACCTGAAAGAACGACTTTAGCAAACTGTATGTTGCGAGTAACGAGATTCGCATCTTTCAGTGCATTTAAGTCGACAACATCACCGTTAACTTTAGCTAGTTCGCTAACACGAATTTCGGCAGTTACTAACGCTTTACGCGAAGTGAAACCAAATTTCGGTAGACGGATCTTAAGTGGCATTTGACCACCTTCGAAACCGACACGAACGCCGCCGCCTGAACGTGACTTCTGACCTTTGTGACCACGACCAGCAGTCTTACCTAGGCCAGAACCGATACCGCGACCTACACGCTTAGCGGCTGATTTAGAACCAGCTGCTGGAGATAGAGTATTCAATTTCATTGATTAGTCCTCCACCTTAACCATGTAGTAAACCTTGTTAATCATACCGCGTACCGCTGGAGTATCTTCCAGCTCAACAGTGTGATTAATACGGCGTAGACCTAGACCAGTCAAAGTTGCACGATGCTTAGGCAAACGTCCAATTGAACTCTTAGTCTGAGTTACTTTTAAAGTTTTTGTAGCCATGATGCTTAACCTCGAATTTCATCAACATTCAGGCCACGCTTAGCTGCGATTTGAGCTGGTGACTTCATGTGCACCAACGCATCTACAGTTGCGCGAACGATGTTGATCGGGTTAGTAGAACCGTATGCTTTTGACAGTACGTTATGAACGCCTGCTACTTCCAATACGGCGCGCATCGCACCACCGGCAATAATACCAGTACCTTCAGACGCTGGTTGCATGTATACACGTGAACCAGTGTGACGGCCCTTAACAGGGTGATGCAGAGTACCATTTACAATTTCAACAGTAACAATGTTACGGCGAGCCTTTTCCATTGCTTTTTGAATTGCTGCTGGTACTTCACGCGCTTTACCATAGCCATAGCCGACTTTACCGTTACCGTCACCCACTACAGTTAGTGCAGTGAAGCTAAAGATACGTCCGCCTTTAACTACTTTAGAAACACGATTTACTGCAACTAATTTTTCTTGCAGATCGTCTTTTTGTTGAGCTTCAAATTTAGCCATTTTTAATCATTCCTTAGAACTGTAGGCCAGCTTCACGAGCAGCGTCTGCTAGAGCAGCAACGCGACCATGATACTTAAAGCCGGAACGATCGAATGCAACTACAGTTACGCCTTTCTCGATTGCACGCTCAGCAATGGCTTTGCCTACTGCTTTAGCTGCATCAACGTTACCTGTGTATTTAAGCTGCTCTGATACCGCTTTTTCAGCAGTAGAAGCTGCCGCCACAACTTGCGCGTTGGCATCAATAACCTGTGCGTAAGTATGACGTGGTGTACGATGTACAACCAGACGGTTAACGCCCAGCTCTTGGATCTTCTTACGGGCGCGAGTCGCGCGGCGTAAGCGAGATGTTTTCTTATCCATATCGCGTTACCTACTTCTTCTTAGCCTCTTTACGGCGTACTTGTTCATCAGCATAACGAACACCTTTACCTTTGTAAGGCTCTGGTGGACGGTAGCCACGAATCTCTGCAGCAACTTGGCCGATCAACTGCTTATCGGTACCTTTCAGTACGATTTCAGTTTGTGATGGGCACTCTGCAGTTACGCCGTCAGGAAGCTGGTGTACTAGAGGATGTGAGAAACCTAGAGTCAAGTCGATACCGTTACCAGCAATTTTTGCACGGTAACCAACACCAACTAGAGTCAGTTTTCTTTCAAAACCTTGGCTAACACCAACAACCATGTTGTTGATTAAAGCTCGAGCAGTACCAGCTTGCGCAGCAGTTGAAGCGCCTTCAGCTGGAGAACACTTGACTTCGTTGTTTTCAACAACAACAGAAACCTCAGCGTTAATTACTCGAGTCAAACTACCTTTGGCACCTTTAACGGTGATAGTTTGTTCGTTTAAAGTCACTTCTACGCCTGCAGGGATAGCGACTGGTGCTTTTGCGACACGAGACATTGCTAGCTCCTTATGCTACGTAGCAGATAACTTCTCCACCCATGCCTTGTTGGCGGGCGGCACGATCAGTCATCAAACCTTTAGAAGTGGACACGATTGCGACACCCAGACCGCCCATCACCTTTGGTAGATCGTTTTTACCTTTGTAAATACGAAGACCAGGACGACTTACGCGCTGGATAGTCTCAACGACTGGTTGGCCTTGGAAATACTTTAACGTGATTTCTAAAACCGGCTTGGCTTCGCCTGCTACGGCGTAGTCAGTGATATAACCTTCTTCTTTAAGCGTCTGTGCGATAGCAACTTTCAGCTTAGCAGAAGGCATAGATACTGATACTTTGTTAGCAGCTTGGCCGTTACGAATGCGAGTTAACATATCCGCAATTGGATCTTGCATGCTCATATTAGCTTACTCCGTGACAAGTATTACCAGCTGGCCTTACGCAGACCAGGAACTTCACCACGCATGGTAGCTTCACGCAGTTTGATACGGCTCAGGCCGAACTTGCGTAGGAAACCATGTGGGCGACCAGTTTGACTACAACGATTACGCTGACGCGCAGAACTTGAGTCACGTGGTAGACCTTGCAGCTTAAGAACTGCATCCCAACGATCTTCATCAGAAGTGGTTGGACTGCTAATGATAGCCTTAAGAGCTAGACGCTTTTCAGCATACTTAGCCACGAGCTTTGCACGTTTTGCTTCACGTGCTTTCATTGAACTTTTTGCCATTTCGCTACCCTTATTTCTTGAATGGGAAGTTAAAGGCGTCTAATAAAGCACGGCCTTCTTCGTCATTCTTCGCAGTAGTCGTGATCACAATATCCATACCGCGGATTTTATCGATTTTATCGTAATCGATTTCCGGGAAGATGATTTGCTCACGAACACCCATTGCGTAGTTACCACGTCCGTCGAACGACTTAGCGCTCAGACCACGGAAGTCGCGGATACGCGGGATTGCGATATCAACTAAACGCTCAAGGAATTCCCACATACGTTCGCCACGTAGGGTTACCTTGCAGCCGATCGGGTAGCCATCACGGATTTTAAAACCAGCAACTGATTTACGAGCAACAGTTACAACTGGCTTTTGACCAGCAATAGCAGTCATGTCACGAAGCGCGTGCTCCATAACTTTCTTATCTGCCACAGCTTCGCCAACACCCATGTTCAGGGTGATTTTCTCAATCCGAGGGACTTGCATGACACTGGTATAACCGAACTTCTTAGAAAGCTCAGCGATAACAGTCTCTTTATATTTATCATGCAGTTTCGCCATCGTTTACTCCAATTACTTAACGAGTTCACTGTTCGACTTAAAGAAACGAACCTTTTGGCCGTCTTCAAATCGGAAACCAACGCGATCAGCTTTGCCAGTGGCAGAGTTGAAAATCGCTACATTTGATGCTTGTATCGGTGCTTCTTTCTCAACAATACCACCAGTCACACCCAGTTGTGGGTTAGGCTTCTGGTGCTTCTTGATCAGATTGATGCCTTCTACAATTAACTTACCAGTTGGCAAAACTTGAGAAACTTTACCGCGTTTACCCTTGTCTTTACCTGCTAGTACAATTACTTCGTCTTCACGACGGATTTTAGCTGCCATTTTGAAGCTCCTTACAGTACTTCTGGTGCCAGAGAAACAATTTTCATAAATTGTTCTGTACGCAGTTCACGCGTCACTGGTCCAAAGATACGAGTACCAATCGGTGCAAGGTTTGCGTTAAGCAAAACCGCTGCATTGCGATCGAAGCGAATGACAGAACCATCTGGACGACGTACGCCTTTCTTAGTACGGACTACCACCGCGTTATACACGTCACCTTTCTTCGCTTTACCGCGAGGAATAGCTTCTTTAACAGAAACCTTGATGACGTCGCCGATACCGGCATAACGACGATGAGAGCCACCCAAGACCTTAATACACTGAACTCTACGAGCGCCACTGTTACAGGCGACTTCTAGAGTCGATTGCATTTGGATCATTTTAAGTGCTCCGCTATCGTTACTTCACAAATCCCATTTTTGGGCATAGTTAAACCATTTTAGACTAAATTAACGTCCAAAATGGCGCGCAAGTATAACACCACCTAAAAAGAATAGATAGCATTAAAAATAAAAACGGCCCCTCATCTGGAGCCGTTTTTTAAAAGCTTAATAAAATTAAGCCTTTGTTACTACTTCAACCAGAGTCCAAGACTTAGTCTTAGACAGCGGACGGCATTCGCGAATAGTCACGATATCGCCAGCATTACACTGATTTGTTTCGTCATGAGCATGGATCTTAGTAGTACGCTTGATGAACTTACCATATAGAGGGTGTTTCACCTTACGTTCAATAGCTACAGTGATAGACTTGTCCATCTTGTCGCTAATTACTCGACCTTGCAAAGTACGGATTTTATCAGTCATTATGCACCCGCCTTAGAAGTAATAATGGTCTTAACGCGCGCGATGTTACGACGCACGATTTTAAGCTGATGAGTCTGAGTCAACTGACCAGTGGCGTGTTGCATACGCAGATTAAACTGCTCACGCAGCAGACCAAGCAGTTCAGCGTTCAATTCTTCAACGCTCTTCTGTGTTAGTTCGCTCGCTTTCATTACATCACCGTCTTAGTTACGAAGGTAGTCTTAATTGGAAGCTTGGCAGCTGCTAAAGTAAACGCTTCACGCGCTAGAGCTTCAGGAACACCATTCATCTCGTAAAGAACCTTACCAGGTTGGATCTGGCAAACCCAGTATTCAACGTTACCCTTACCTTTACCCATACGCACTTCAAGAGGCTTAGAGGTAATTGGCTTGTCAGGGAAAACACGAATCCAAATTTGACCTTGACGTTTAATGTGACGTGTCATAGCACGACGCGCTGATTCGATTTGGCGAGCAGTTAGACGACCACGTCCAACAGCTTTCAAACCGAATTCACCGAAGCTTACTTCAGTGCCGTTCGCCAGACCGCGGTTACGGCCTTTGAACATTTTGCGAAACTTCATTCGTTTTGGTTGCAGCATTGCCAGCTCTCCTATTTACCGCGAGGCTTACGCTTCGGCTGCTGTTTCGGCTCTTCCAGTGCAGGTACAACGCCGTCCAGAACTTCACCTTTGAAGACCCAAACTTTAACGCCGATCACACCATATTGAGTGTGACTTTCTGCAGTAGAGTAGTCGATATCAGCACGCAGTGTATGTAGAGGCACACGACCTTCACGATACCACTCTGAACGCGCAATCTCAGCACCGCCTAGACGGCCGCTCACTTCAACTTTAATACCCTTAGCGCCAAGACGCATTGCATTTTGTACCGCACGCTTCATAGCACGACGGAACATAACACGACGCTC
This sequence comes from Shewanella sp. AS1, assembly GCF_021412565.1. Lineage (GTDB taxonomy): Bacteria > Pseudomonadota > Gammaproteobacteria > Enterobacterales > Shewanellaceae > Shewanella. The sequence continues at coordinate 86,473 of NZ_JAKCLJ010000011.1, forward strand.
TAGCTGAGAAGCGATGCCTTCGGCAACCAGCTTCGCATCTAGCTCAGGCTTACGGATTTCAGCGATGTTGATTTGAGCTGGAGTACCAGTCAACTTGGCAACTTGGTCGCGCAACTTCTCAACGTCTTCACCTTTCTTACCAATCACAACACCTGGACGGGCAGTGTGAATAGTAACGCGAACACTCTTCGCTGGACGCTCGATAACGATCTTAGAAACTGAAGCTTGCTTAAGTTTCTTTTCTAGAAACTTACGCACTTCCCAGTCACTGCTCAGGTTATTGGCATAATCTGATTTATCAGCGTACCAAGTCGAGATCCAAGGCTTAGTGATACCCAGACGGATACCATTAGGATGTACTTTCTGTCCCATTGCTAACTCCTAGCGATCTGACACAACCACAGTAATGTGGCTGGTGCGCTTGATTATACGATCAGCACGGCCTTTAGCACGTGGCATGATACGCTTCATAGTTGGACCTTCATCTACAAAGACTTTTCCAACTTTCAGCTCGTCAATGTCAGCACCTTCATTGTGCTCAGCATTGGCGATAGCAGAATCAAGTACTTTTTTAACAAGTACAGCTGCTTTCTTAGGGCTGAAAGTCAAAATTTCGAGAGCCTTAGCAACAGGCAGTCCACGAATTTGATCTGCAACCAAACGGCACTTTTGAGGCGACGTACGGGCAAAACGATGTTTAGCTAAAACTTCCATCTTGAGTCTCCCGTATTAACGCTTCTTCGCTTTCTTATCAGCAGCGTGGCCGCGATAAGTGCGAGTTGGTGAAAATTCACCAAGCTTGTGACCGATCATTTCGTCAGTTACGAACACAGGTACGTGCTGACGACCATTATGGACAGCGATGGTCAACCCAATCATGTTAGGGATGATCATTGAGCGACGTGACCAAGTCTTGATAGGCTTCTTGTCACCCGCTTCCATCGCTTTCTCTACCTTCTTCAGCAAGTGTAGGTCAATGAATGGACCTTTCTTGAGAGAACGTGGCATGGCGAATCCTCTTACTTTTTGTTACGACGACGTACAATGTACTTGTCGGTGCGTTTATTACTACGAGTCTTATAACCCTTAGTTGGGACACCCCATGGAGTTACTGGATGACGACCACCAGAAGTACGGCCTTCACCACCACCATGTGGATGGTCTACTGGGTTCATTGCAACACCACGAACTGTTGGGCGTACGCCTCTCCAGCGCTTAGCACCTGCTTTACCTAACTGGCGTAGCATGTGTTCGGCATTACCAACTTCACCCAGAGTCGCGCGGCAATCAACTGGAACTTTACGCATTTCGCCAGAGCGAAGACGTAGAGTTGCATAAGCGCCATCACGAGCTACAACTTGTACATAAGTACCTGCTGAACGAGCGATTTGAGCACCTTTACCAGGCTTCATTTCAACTGCGTGTACAACACTACCTACTGGGATGTTGCGTAATGGCAAAGCGTTACCCGCTTTGATTTCTGCATCGATACCAGACTGGATCTTATCACCAGCTTGCATGCCTTTAGCAGCAAGGATGTAACGACGCTCACCATCAGCATACAAAACAAGTGCGATGTTAGCTGTGCGGTTTGGATCATATTCCAAACGCTCAACTTTTGCAGGGATACCATCTTTATCGCGTTTAAAGTCGATTAGACGGTAATGCTGCTTGTGTCCACCACCTACGTGACGAACAGTGATACGACCGGTGTTATTACGGCCACCACTCTTAGATTTTTTCGCCAACAGGCCAGCAAAAGGTTTACCCTTGTGCAGATCGCTGTTTACCACTTTAACTACGTGGCGACGCCCAGCAGAGGTTGGCTTACACTTAATAACTGCCATGATAATTCTCCTTTGCTTACTCAGCGCCGACGAAATCGATGTCAGCACCAGCAGCCAAAGTCACATAGGCTTTTTTCCAATCGCTACGACGGCCAGTACGGGCACCGTGACGCTTAGTTTTACCTTTGTTAACTAGAGTGCGAACTGAATCAACTTCAACTTCGAACAACTTAGCTACTGCAGCCTTGATTTCAGCTTTAGTCGCATCGATAGCTACACGGAAAACGACCGTGTTGTTATTTTCAGCGCATACAGTACTCTTTTCAGAGATGTGTGGCGCTAGAATAACTTTTAGCAAACGTTCTTCGCTTATCATCCCAGCATCTCCTCGATTTGCTTAACAGCATCGGCAGTAACTAGTACTTTGTTGAACGCGATTAGACTTACTGGATCGATACCAGCAACGTCACGTACGTCAACTTTGTATAGGTTGCGTGCAGCTAAGAACAAGTTCTCGTCAATTTCTGGAGTAACAATTAAAACGTCTTCCAGGTTCATTTCCGCCAATTTGGTTTTCAGCTCTTTAGTTTTAGGAGCGTCAACACCGAATGACTCAACGACAACAAGGCGATCTTGACGTACCAATTCGGACAGAATGCTTTTCAGCGCGCCGCGGTACATCTTCTTGTTAACTTTTTGGCTGTGATCTTGTGTTTTAGCAGCGAAAGAAACGCCACCGCCACGCCAGATTGGGCCTTTAACAGTACCAGCACGTGCACGGCCAGTACCTTTTTGGCGCCATGGCTTTTTGCCAGAGCCAGTTACTTCTGCGCGAGTCTTTTGAGCACGAGTGCCCTGACGCGCGTTTGCAGCGTATGCTACAACTACCTGATGAACCAGTGCTTCATTAAAGTCACGGCCGAAGGTAGTTTCGGAAACTTCAAGAGCACTCTGTGCGTCTTTCAATACCAATTCCATTACTATCTCCTCAGACCTTAAGCTTTAACGGCAGGCTTGATGATCAGGTCGCCGTTTGTAGCGCCTGGAACTGCACCCTTAACCAATAGCAGGTTACGTTCAACATCTACACGTACAACGTCTAGATTTTGAGTAGTAACGCGCTCGGCACCCATGTGGCCAGACATTTTCTTACCTTTGAAAACGCGACCTGGTGTTTGGTTTTGACCGATAGAACCGTTAGCTCTATGTGCCAATGAGTTACCGTGTGTTGCATCTTGGGTACGGAAGTTCCAACGCTTAATACCGCCTTGGAAGCCTTTACCTTTTGATTGACCAGTAACATCAACTTTCGCTACGTCAGCGAAGATATCAACATTAAGCTCGGCACCAACTTCAATGCCTTCGCCTTCACCATCAGCCAAACGCATTTCCCATAAACCACGACCAGCTTCAACGCCAGCCTTAGCAAAGTGACCTGCTTCTGGTTTAGTGATGCGATTAGCTTTTTTGGTACCAGTAGTAACTTGAAGTGCACGGTAACCGTCAGTTTCTAAAGTTTTCACTTGAGCAACGCGGTTAGCTGCGATTTCAATTACTGTTACAGGTATTGACGCACCATCTTCAGTGAAGATGCGAGTCATACCTACTTTACGACCGATAAGACCGATAGCCATCTCTCAAACCTCTTCTAAGGATCTCAATTAACCTAAGCTAATCTGAACGTCAACACCAGCCGCAAGATCAAGACGCATAAGTGCATCAACAGTCTTTTCAGTCGGCTCTACGATATCAACAAGACGCTTATGAGTACGAAGTTCGTACTGATCACGCGCATCTTTGTTAACGTGTGGAGAGATCAAAACGGTATAACGCTCTTTGCGCGTTGGCAGTGGGATTGGACCACGTACCTGGGCGCCTGTGCGCTTAGCAGTTTCAACGATTTCCGCTGTAGACTGATCGATCAAACGATGATCAAATCCTTTCAAGCGGATACGGATTCTTTGGTTCTGCATTGACCAGAGCTCCTAAAATGGACACATAAAAAATCACCCTCTAGCTTCTTCCTTTGTGGAAAAGCAGAGCGAGATGATTTAACCGTTCGACTCCAAATCGGAGTCGCTGTATTATTTTACGTCGGCTTCAAGAACCGACAACTTTCGCCTAATGGTTAAGGCGAGGGGGTATTATACAGATCTCAATTTAGAGATCAACCCCGTTGTATGAATTAACGGCAGTTGGCCGCCAACTCCTAAAGTGGCGAGTATTATACGCTTAGTTTTACTAAAAGCTAGCATTGAAAATCAGCTAATAAAAAAGGCAGCCTAAGCTGCCTTTTTCTGTGTCGTAAAATCTTCGCGATTAAGCGATGATCTTAGCTACAACACCTGCACCTACTGTGCGGCCACCCTCACGGATAGCGAAACGTAAACCTTCGTCCATCGCGATTGGGCAGATCAGAGTTACGATCATCTTGATGTTGTCGCCTGGCATTACCATCTCTACGCCTTCTGGCAGTTCGATAGTACCGGTTACGTCAGTTGTACGGAAGTAGAACTGTGGACGGTAGCCTTTGAAGAATGGAGTGTGACGACCACCTTCTTCTTTTGACAGTACGTAAACTTCTGATTCGAACTGAGTGTGTGGAGTGATTGAACCAGGCTTAGCCAATACTTGACCACGCTCAACTTCATCACGCTTAGTACCACGTAGTAGTACACCACAGTTCTCACCTGCACGACCTTCGTCAAGCAGCTTACGGAACATTTCAACACCAGTACAAGTTGTCTTAGTAGTGTCTTTGATACCAACGATTTCTACTTCGTCACCTACACGTACGATACCGCGCTCAACACGACCGGTAACTACTGTACCACGGCCTGAGATTGAGAATACGTCTTCGATTGGCAGAATGAATGCACCGTCGATAGCACGCTCTGGCTCTGGAATGTAAGTATCTAGAGCTTCAGCTAGTTCTAGGATCTTAGCTTCCCACTGAGCGTCGCCTTCTAGGGCTTTCAGTGCAGAACCTTGGATAACTGGCAGGTCATCACCTGGGAAGTCGTATTCAGAAAGAAGTTCACGAACTTCCATCTCAACTAGCTCTAACAGCTCTTCGTCATCTACCATGTCACACTTGTTCATGAATACGATGATGAAAGGTACACCTACCTGACGTGAAAGCAGGATGTGCTCACGAGTCTGTGGCATTGGACCGTCAGTAGAAGCAACTACTAGGATAGCGCCGTCCATCTGTGCAGCACCAGTGATCATGTTTTTAACATAGTCAGCGTGGCCTGGGCAGTCTACGTGTGCGTAGTGACGTGATGGCGTATCGTATTCGATGTGAGAAGTATTAATGGTAATACCGCGCTCACGCTCTTCTGGAGCGTTATCGATCTGTGCGAAGTTTCTCGCTTCACCACCGTAAGTCTTCGATAATACTGAAGAGATAGCTGCAGTCAGAGTTGTTTTACCATGGTCAACGTGACCGATGGTGCCCACGTTTACGTGGGGTTTGCTACGTTCAAATTTTTCTTTAGCCACGATTATATTCCTTTCTTTTCAGAAATACTCAGTCTCGCTGAGTTATAGCATTCAATATGAGTTATAGACTACTTTGCGCTTATCCGCGCGATTCTATAACTGATTTTGCAACGTTCTGCGGTGCATCTGCATACTTCAAAAACTCCATGGAGTATGAAGCACGGCCTTGAGTGGCACTACGTAGGTCAGTTGCGTACCCAAACATTTCCGACAAAGGTACTACGGCGTGAACCAGTTTAACACCGCCAACACCGTCATCCATGCCTTCGATCAAACCTCGACGTCTGTTTAAGTCGCCTACTACATCGCCCATGTAGTCTTCAGGAGTGGTCACTTCTACCTTCATACAAGGTTCGAGTAACACAGGGCTCGCTTCGAGCGCCCCTTTCTTAAAGCCCATAGAGCCAGCAACTTTAAACGCCATTTCGTTTGAGTCGACATCATGGTAAGAGCCATCATAAAGAGTGACTTTTACATCAAGCACAGGGAAGCCAGCCAATACGCCGTTCTTCATCTGTTCTTGAATCCCTTTGTCTACCGCAGGGATGTATTCTCTTGGAACTACACCACCAACAATCTCGTTGACAAATTCGTAACCGAAACCTTCTTCTTGAGGTTCCAGACGTAACCACACATGACCGAATTGTCCTCGACCACCGGATTGACGCACAAATTTGCCTTCCGCTTCTACACTCGAGCGAATAGTTTCACGATAAGCAACCTGAGGTTTACCTACGTTACACTCGACACTGAATTCGCGACGCATACGGTCGACAATAATGTCTAAGTGCAACTCACCCATTCCCGAGATCAGGGTTTGACCCGATTCTTCGTTGGTTTCAACGCGGAAAGATGGGTCTTCCATTGCCAGTTTTTGCAATGCTAGCGCCATCTTATCTTGGTCGGCCTGGGATCTTGGTTCCACAGCAATCGTGATAACGGGCTCAGGGAACTCCATGCGTTCGAGAATAACCTTATGATCAGAATCGCAAAGTGTGTCACCTGTTGTGACATCTTTCAGACCAATGGCGGCGGCGATATCGCCGGCACGCACTTCTTTGATCTCTTTACGGTCGTTTGCGTGCATCTGCACCATACGACCTATACGTTCACGCTTCTGTTTCACTGAGTTATAAACGCCCGAACCGGCTTCCAATACGCCTGAATAAACACGCATAAAGGTGAGAGTTCCAACGAATGGGTCTGTTGCTATCTTAAATGCCAGCGCAGAGAAAGGAGCGTTATCGTCCGCAGGACGCTCAACTTCATTCTCTTTGTCATCGATCCCTTTAATAGCGGGAACTTCGACAGGCGATGGTAGATAATCCACAACAGCATCGAGTACAGCTTGCACACCTTTGTTCTTAAATGCAGAACCACAGGTAGCTAGCACGATCTCGTTAGCCAGAGTTCGTTTACGCAATGCTGCTTTGATCTCTGCTTCTGTTAACTCGCCCTCTTCGAGGTACTTGTCCATCAGTTCATCAGAGGCTTCTGCCGCACACTCAACCAGATATTCACGCATTTCAGCTGCCTTATCGGCCAGCTCTGCAGGAATATCTTCATAGGTGAAAGTCATACCTTGATCAGCTTCATTCCAGTTAATGGCTTTCATCTTGATCAGGTCAATAACACCTTTAAACTCTTCTTCTGTACCTATATTCATCTGAATCGGTACACAAGTGGCTCCCAGACGTTTACGTATCTGTCCTACGACACGGTCAAAGTCTGCCCCTGCGCGGTCCATCTTATTGACGAACACTATGCGCGGCACATGATACTTGTCCGCTTGACGCCATACAGTTTCGGACTGAGGTTCAACACCAGATGAACCACAGAACACCACAACCGCGCCATCAAGCACGCGCAGCGAACGTTCAACTTCAATAGTGAAGTCAACGTGGCCAGGGGTGTCGATGATATTGATACGATGCTCAGTAAATTGTGCATCCATACCGCGCCAGAACGTAGTGGTAGCCGCCGACGTGATAGTAATACCACGCTCTTGCTCCTGTTCCATCCAGTCCATGGTGGCTGCACCATCATGTACCTCACCTATCTTGTGAGACATACCTGTGTAGAACAAAACTCGTTCGGTTGTTGTGGTCTTGCCTGCGTCAACGTGAGCACAGATACCGATATTACGGTAGCGCTCAATAGGAGTTGTACGAGCCACGATTAAATCCCTCTTTCACTAAGGCAAACACCTTAGCCATGTAAAACGTGGTGCAGGCAATTGCCTGCACCAAAAGATTACCAGCGGTAATGAGCGAACGCTTTGTTCGCTTCTGCCATACGATGCACGTCTTCGCGCTTCTTAACAGCAGTTCCTTTATTTTCGGAAGCATCTAGCATTTCACCTGCTAGACGTAGAGCCATAGATTTTTCACCACGCTTACGCGCAGCTTCAACTAACCAGCGCATCGCTAGTGCGTTACGACGCACTGGACGAACTTCACATGGTACCTGGTAAGTAGAACCACCAACGCGACGAGATTTAACCTCGACACTTGGGCGTACGTTTTCCAGGGCAGTTTCAAGGATAACTAAGTGCTCTTCGCCTTTCTTTTCAGCGACAACATCTAGTGCCTTGTAGATGATTTTTTCTGCAGTCGACTTTTTGCCGTCCTGCATAATGACGTTGATGAACTTAGCCAACAACTCACTATGAAATTTTGGATCTGGTAGGATTTTACGTTGTCCTACAACGCGACGTCTTGGCATAACAATTTCTCCGTATGCTTCAGGGACCCCAAAACTGGAATCTCAATATATCTCTAGCTTGGCCTTACTTAACGGATATCGTTAAGACTTAGGACGCTTAGCACCGTACTTAGAACGGCCTTGGCGACGTGTAGTCACGCCAGCACAGTCTAATGCGCCACGAACAGTGTGATAACGCACACCTGGTAAGTCTTTAACACGACCACCACGAATAAGAATCACGCTGTGTTCCTGCAGGTTGTGGCCTTCACCGCCGATGTACGAAGTTACTTCGAAACCGTTAGTTAGACGCACACGAGCTACTTTACGTAGTGCAGAGTTAGGTTTTTTTGGTGTGGTTGTGTATACGCGAGTACAAACACCACGTTTTTGTGGACACGCATTCAACGCGGGCACGTTAGTCTTTTCGACTTTAGGCGCGCGAGGCTTACGTACCAACTGGTTTACAGTTGCCATGTATAGCTCCGAATCAGTTGATAAACTCAACAGTAAGGTGTGAAAAATCTATATCCCACAGGTGTGGGACGCGAAATTTTAGAAAGGTAATGCTGCGCTGTCAAGAAATAGCCAACTTTTTACCCTATTTAACTAAAAAAAAGGCACCCTAGGTGCCTTTTTTTACAATCAACTAACCTTTAGGTCACGATTAATCGTCACTTCCCGCAAGGTTAAGCAGATCCGCAAGGTTCTGCTCTGCTTCGCTAGCGCTGATAGTAGGTACTTCTTCTACCTGTCCTTTCGCACCAGCCTGGTTACGGTTCATGTGATACGCATAACCTGTACCGGCAGGGATCAGACGACCCACGATCACGTTCTCTTTCAAGCCACGCAGCTTATCGCTCTTACCGCCTACGGCAGCTTCGGTCAATACGCGTGTGGTTTCCTGGAACGATGCCGCTGAGATAAATGACTCAGTCGCCAAAGATGCCTTAGTGATACCCAGCAGTTCGCGTTCGAACTGAGCAGGTTGTTTGCCTTGCGCTTCAAGTTCGCGGTTAGCGATCTTAACGCGAGACACTTCAACTTGTTCACCTGGCAGGAATTCACTATCACCCGCTTCAGTGATCTCACACTTACGCAGCATCTGACGGATAATCACTTCGATATGCTTATCGTTAATCTTCACGCCCTGTAGACGATATACGTCCTGGACTTCGTTAACGATATAGTTAGCCACTTTGTGAATACCGCGTAGACGCAGAATATCGTGTGCCGCTTCTGGACCGTCAGCGATAACTTCACCACGTTCGACTTTTTCACCTTCGAACACGTTCAGGTTACGCCACTTAGGGATCATCTCTTCGTATGGCTTACCACCATCGGCAGGCGTGATCACTAGACGACGCTTACCTTTGGTCTCTTTACCAAAGGAGATAGTACCTGAGTACTCAGCCAGAATGGCAGGCTCTTTTGGCTTACGTGCTTCGAACAAGTCGGCTACCCGTGGCAGACCACCGGTAATATCGCGAGTCTTAGACGATTCTTGTGGAATACGTGCTAATGCGTCACCAACGTTGATTGCTGCGTTATCGTCTTTATTGACGATCGCCTTGCCAGGCAAGAAGTATTGCGCAGGCACATCGGTACCAGGAATCATCAGATCGTTACCGTCGGCATCGACCAGACGGATAGCTGGACGCATCTCTTTACCAGCAGATGGACGTTGACCCACATCCAGTACCACGATTGAAGACAGACCCGTCAGCTCATCGGTTTGACGTGTCATAGTGACACCGTCGATCATATCAACGAACTTGATACTACCAGCCACCTCAGAAACGATTGGGTGAGTATGCGGATCCCAGTTAGCTATGATTTCACCGGCAGTAACTGCGGCATCTTCCAGCTTCTCAAGGATAGTACCGTATGGCACCTTGTAACGCTCTTTCTCACGACCCAGCTCATCGATAACCGCCAGCTCAGACGAACGAGAAACGATAACCAGTTTACCTTCGCTGTTAGTAACGTGTTTAGCGTTATGCAGCTTAAGAGTACCGTCGTTCTTAACTTGAACGTTGTTTTCTGCCGATGCTCTCGATGCAGCACCACCGATGTGGAAGGTACGCATCGTCAGCTGTGTACCTGGCTCACCGATTGACTGAGCAGCTACAACACCAATAGCTTCACCTTGGTTGATCAGGTGACCGCGTGCAAGGTCACGACCATAACAGGCGGCACACACACCAAAGTCAGTGTCACAGGTGATAACTGAACGAACGATAACTTCGTCAACTGAGTTCTCTTCCAACTTATCACACCAGGCTTCATCAAGCAGAGTGTTACGAGGAGCAAGGATCTCTTCAGTACCAGGGTAGTAAACATCTTCTGCAACCACACGGCCGAGAACACGCTCACGCAATGGCTCAACCACATCACCACCTTCGATAAGTGGCTTCATGGTGAGACCTTCATGGGTACCACAATCGTCTTCGATAACCACTAAGTCTTGGGCAACGTCAACCAGACGACGAGTCAAGTAACCAGAGTTCGCTGTCTTAAGTGCGGTATCCGCCAGACCCTTACGCGCACCGTGAGTAGAGATGAAGTACTGTAGTACGTTCAGACCTTCACGGAAGTTCGCGGTAATTGGCGTTTCGATGATCGAGCCATCTGGCTTAGCCATCAGACCACGCATACCCGCTAGCTGACGAATCTGCGCCGCACTACCACGAGCGCCAGAGTCGGCCATCATGTAGATGCTGTTGAACGAAGCCTGTGTCTCTTCTTCGCCATCACGGTTAATCACTGTCTCAGTAGACAGGTTATCCATCATCGCCTTAGAAACTTTTTCGTTCGCACTTGCCCAGATATCGATAACTTTGTTGTAGCGCTCACCCGCGGTAACAAGACCCGACTGGAACTGCTCCTGAATCTCAAGTACTTCGGCTTCTGCATCGGCAACAAGCGTGTACTTCTCATCTGGGATCACCATGTCGTTGATACCCACAGACGCGCCCGATACGGTTGCGAAGTGGAAACCTGTGTACATCAACTGGTCAGCAAAGATAACAGTATCTTTCAGACCCAACTGACGGTAACAGGTGTTCAGCAACTTAGAGATCTGCTTCTTACCCATGTTTTGGTTAACCAAATCATAAGATAAGCCTTTTGGCAGAACCTGAGATAACAGGGCACGACCCACGGTTGTATCTACGATACGACGTGATTGAGTCTGCTCACCATCTTCACCGATAGTGGTCTCAGTAATACGCACCTTAACTCGCGCATGCAGCTCGGCAACGCCTGTGCGGTAAGCTTTTTCAACTTCTGCAACAGACTCAAATGCCATACCTTCACCGCGGCCATTTACGCGCTCACGGCTGGTGTAGTAAAGGCCCAATACAACGTCCTGAGAAGGTGTGATCACCGGCTCACCGTTTGCAGGTGACAGGATGTTGTTGGTAGACATCATCAATGAACGTGCTTCTAACTGAGCTTCTAAAGTCAGTGGCACGTGTACCGCCATCTGGTCACCGTCGAAGTCAGCGTTATAGGCCGCACACACCAATGGGTGCAGTTGGATCGCTTTACCTTCAATCAGTACAGGTTCGAACGCCTGGATACCCAATCTGTGCAGCGTTGGTGCACGGTTAAGCATTACAGGGTGTTCGCGGATCACGTCATCTAGAACGTCCCATACTTCTGGAACTTCACGCTCAACCATCTTCTTAGCTGCTTTGATTGTGGTAGCAAGACCACGACCTTCCAGCTTGCCATAGATGAATGGCTTGAACAGTTCGAGTGCCATCTTCTTAGGCAGACCACACTGGTGCAGACGCAGAGTCGGACCTACGGTAATTACCGAACGGCCTGAGTAGTCAACACGTTTACCCAGTAGGTTCTGACGGAAACGACCTTGCTTACCTTTGATCATATCGGCCAAAGATTTCAGCGGGCGCTTGTTAGAACCGGTAATAGCACGACCACGACGACCGTTATCTAATAGTGCATCGACAGACTCTTGCAGCATACGCTTTTCGTTGCGCACGATGATGTCTGGTGCAGCCAAGTCTAATAGACGCTTCAAACGGTTGTTACGGTTGATCACGCGGCGATACAGGTCGTTCAGATCTGAAGTCGCAAAGCGGCCGCCATCGAGTGGTACTAGAGGACGCAGATCGGGTGGCAGAACCGGTAACACTTTGAGGATCATCCACTCTGGCTTGTTGCCTGAAGTGTAGAATGCCTCAATTAGCTTAAGACGCTTAGTGATCTTCTTGCGACGAGTTTCAGAGTTGATAGATGGCAACTCTTCACGCATCATCTCGATCTCTTTCTCAAGATCGATAGCACGAAGTAACTCAAGTACCGCTTCGGCACCCATCTTAGCTTCAAACTCATCACCATATTCTTCCAGTGCGTCGAGGTAGTTTTCCTCGGTCAGCATCTGGCCGCGCTCAAGACTGGTCATGCCAGGCTCGATCACAACGAATGATTCGAAGTAAAGCACGCGCTCGATATCACGCAGAGTCATATCCAGCATCAAACCGATACGGGACGGCAATGATTTCAAGAACCAAATGTGTGCAACTGGGCTGGCTAGATCTATGTGACCCATACGCTCACGACGTACTTTAGTCTGGGTAACTTCTACACCACACTTTTCACAGATCACGCCACGATGCTTAAGGCGCTTATACTTGCCACATAAACATTCGTAATCTTTTACCGGACCAAAAATACGCGCACAGAACAAACCTTCACGCTCAGGCTTAAATGTACGGTAGTTGATGGTTTCTGGCTTCTTAACTTCACCAAATGACCAAGAACGGATCAGATCTGGCGACGCTAGGCCAATCTTGATACCTTCAAATTCTTCAGTCTTGCTTTGCTGTTTCAGAAACTTTAATAAGTCTTTCACGTTTCTCTCCTGAAGGAGTTAAACCGGGTGCCCCGCTCGCGCAGAGCACCGTTTATTGCCAAATTTGGCTGCCTTAGTCTTACTCTTGATCCAACTCGATATTGATACCGAGTGAGCGGATCTCCTTCAACAATACGTTGAAGGACTCAGGCATACCTGGCTGCATCTGATGGTTACCGTCGACGATGTTCTTATACATCTGGGTACGACCGTTAACGTCATCAGACTTCACAGTTAGCATCTCTTGTAGAGTGTAAGCGGCACCATAAGCTTCAAGTGCCCATACTTCCATCTCACCGAAACGCTGACCACCAAACTGAGCTTTACCGCCCAATGGCTGCTGAGTAACAAGACTGTAAGAACCTGTTGAACGCGCGTGCATCTTATCGTCAACCAAGTGGTTAAGTTTAAGCATGTACATGTAACCTACGGTTACTGGACGTTCAAATTGGTTACCGGTACGACCGTCAAACAGAGTGCGTTGTCCAGAAGTTGGCAGACCTGCTAGTTCTAGCATTTCCTTAATTTCTTTCTCTTTCGCACCGTCGAACGCTGGGGTCGCAGTCGGAATACCGCCTTTGAGGTTCTTCGCAAGACGAATAATTTCTTCATCGGTAAATGAATCGATATCGACACGCTGCTGCACGCCTTCACCGAGTTCATAAACTTGCTTGATGTAGTTACGAAGTTCTGCAAGTTCGCGCTGTTCTTCAAGCATAGCTGTGATACGATCACCAATGCCCTTCGCTGCAGCGCCTAAATGCACTTCAAGAACCTGACCTATGTTCATACGAGAAGGTACGCCGAGAGGGTTCAGTACGATATCCACTGGGTCACCATTTTCGTCGTATGGCATATCTTCAATTGGGTTGATCTTAGAGATCACACCCTTGTTACCATGACGACCCGCCATCTTATCACCAGGCTGGATAGTACGTTTAACTGCCAGGTAAACCTTAACAATCTTCAGTACACCAGGTGCTAAGTCATCACCCTGGGTGATCTTACGGCGTTTGATCTCGAACTTCTTATCAAAGTCAGCTTTTAACTCTTCATGCTGTTCAGCTAACTGCTCAAGCTCAGTCTGCTTAGCTTCATCATCAATGCTTTGTACAAGCAGTTGCGGACGAGGCAGCGCATTAAGCTCAGCTTCGCTGAAACCAGCACCAAGCAGTAGGTTGAATGCACGGCCAAAGACACCTTCTTCAAGGATCTTGAACTCTTCGGTCAGGTCTTTCTTAGCCTGAGCGATGTGCATCTCTTCAATTTCTACTGCACGCTTATCTTTCTCAACGCCGTCACGGGTAAATACCTGAACGTCGATGATGGTACCTTTAACTGAGTTAGGTACACGCAGAGAACTGTCTTTCACATCAGACGCTTTTTCACCGAAGATAGCGCGTAGCAGCTTCTCTTCAGGGGTCAGCTGTGTTTCACCCTTAGGTGTCACTTTACCAACCAGGATGTCGCCACCCTTCACTTCGGCGCCGATGTAAACGATACCTGACTCGTCCAACTTAGACAGAGCAGACTCACCTACGTTTGGAATATCGGCGGTGATCTCTTCGCTACCCAGCTTAGTATCACGAGCGATACAAGACAGCTCCTGAATGTGGATAGTGGTGAAACGATCTTCCTGGGCAACACGCTCAGAGATTAAGATCGAGTCTTCGAAGTTGTAACCGTTCCAAGGCATGAAGGCGATACGCATGTTTTGACCAAGCGCCAAATCACCTAAATCGGTAGATGGGCCGTCAGCCAATACGTCACCACGAACCACTGGCTCACCCACAGCGCAACATGGACGCTGGTTGATACAGGTGTTCTGGTTAGAACGTGTGTACTTAGTCAGGTTGTAGATGTCGATACCGGCTTCGCCTGGTGTCAGCTCATCTTCATTTACTTTAACTACGATGCGGCTGGCATCGACATAGTCAACATAACCGCCACGCTTAGCAGCCACAACCACGCCAGAATCAACAGCCAGAGTACGCTCAATACCTGTACCGACTAGCGGCTTGTCGGCGCGCAGTGTTGGTACCGCTTGACGTTGCATGTTCGCACCCATCAATGCACGGTTCGCGTCATCGTGTTCAAGGAATGGAATCAGCGATGCTGCCACAGAAATAATCTGTTGTGGAGATACGTCCATATATTGAACGTCAGCGGCGCGCATAAAGGTAGATTCACCCTTATGACGACAAGCGATCTGCTCTTCAACCATACGGCCATTGGCATCGACTTCGATGTTCGCCTGAGCGATCACATAACGGCCTTCTTCGATCGCTGACAAGTAATCGACTTGGTCAGTGATCACACCATCAACAACCTTACGGTATGGTGTTTCGAGGAAACCATAAGAGTTAGTGCGCGCAAAGCTCGATAGCGAGTTGATCAGACCAATGTTTGGACCTTCAGGGGTCTCAATTGGACACAGACGACCATAGTGAGTTGGGTGAACGTCACGGACTTCGAAGCCAGCACGCTCACGGGTCAAACCACCTGGGCCAAGAGCCGAAATACGACGCTTGTGTGTCACTTCTGACAGCGGGTTATTCTGATCCATAAACTGAGACAGCTGTGACGAACCGAAGAACTCTTTCACTGCAGCTGAAATTGGCTTAGCGTTGATTAAGTCTTGTGGCATCAGCTCGTTAAGATCGCCAAGGCTTAAACGCTCACGTACGGCACGTTCTACACGAACTAGACCGACACGGAACTGGTTCTCAGCCATCTCGCCGACGCTACGGATACGACGGTTACCCAAGTGATCGATATCATCCACCTCATCATTACCGTTACGGATCTTGATGATGTTTTGCATTACTGCAACGATATCTTCTTTGGTCAGAATACCAGTGCCTTCGTCATCATCGATACCAAGACGACGGTTGAACTTCATACGACCCACTTTAGACAGGTCATAACGCTCTTCGCTGAAGAACAGGTTCTGGAACAGGGCTTCTGCAGCATCTTTGGTTGGTGGCTCGCCAGGACGCATCATGCGGTAGATCTCAACTAACGCTTCTAAGCGGTTAGTGGTTGAATCGATACGCAGTGTGTCAGAGATATAAGCACCGTGATCAAGCTCGTTGATAAACAGGGTGTCGATCTCTTTGATGTCGGCCATAGATAGCTTGGCAAGATCTTCTAAGCTGATTTCTGCGTTTGCAGATAACAAGACTTCGCCCGTATCTGGGTCGATATAATCTTGCGCAGCAATCTTGCCAGAAATGTACTCAACTGGTACTTCAAGCTCAGTGGTATTGGTCTTTTCAAGTTGACGAATGTGACGCGCAGTAATGCGACGACCTTTCTCAACTATCACTGTACCTTCGGCATCTTTAATGTCATAGCTTGCAGTCTCACCGCGCAGGCGGTCTGCAACAAGCTCCATCACTAAAGTATCTTTCTTGATCTTGTACTTAACACGCTCAAAAAAGAGATCAAGGATATCTTGGGTCGAATAATCAAGTGCACGTAGAATGATAGACGCCGCTAATTTACGACGACGGTCAATACGAACAAACAGTGCATCTTTTGGATCGAATTCGAAATCTAACCATGAACCACGGTAAGGAATAATACGTGCGTTATACAGCACCTTACCAGAAGAGTGGGTTTTACCACGGTCGTGATCGAAGAAGACACCAGGGCTACGATGTAACTGAGAAACGATAACACGCTCAGTACCGTTGATCACAAAGGTACCGTTCTCAGTCATTAGAGGGATATCCCCCATGTAGACTTCTTGTTCTTTAATATCTTTTACTGTGCCAGGTGCAGCTTCACGGTCATACAGAACCATACGTAATTTAACACGTAGTGGCGCAGAGTATGTAACACCGCGAATTTGACACTCTTTCACATCAAAAACTGGCTCGCCTAGCTTATAGCTGACATATTGCAGCTCTGAATTACCAGAAAAGCTCTTGATGGGAAAAACGCTACGGAAAGCGGCTTCTAAACCACGCTCGCCTGTAGGATCTTGATCGGTGAACTTCTTAAATGAGTCCAACTGGATTGACAGCAGGTAAGGGATGTCCAACACTTGTGGGCGCTTACCAAAGTCTTTGCGAATACGCTTCTTTTCAGAATAGGAGTAAACCATGGGTTTCCTCTGATTGCGAGATGTGACCAAGACTGAATCAACGAATCTGTTGAAACAGCACGTTTGCCCATCACCGTTGAAAGCAAGAACCTAACCAGTAATCTCTGCTAGGAACTGCGAAATCTGGCGACAAACGGTGAATAAAAAATCGCCTACGCTTACAGCGCAAAAAAGGCCGACGGTTAAAAAACCGCCAGCCCTCCACCCGATGACTCGGGAGAGTTGTAAGTTAGATTATAACTTACTTGATCTCTACTTGAGCACCAGCTTCTTCAAGCTCTTTCTTCAGTGCTTCAGCTTCTTCTTTAGAGATAGCTTCTTTAACTGCTACTGGAGCAGATTCAGCCATACCTTTAGCTTCTTTCAGGCCTAGGCCTGTAGCGCCACGAAGAGCTTTAATTACTGCAACTTTGTTGTCGCCGTGAGAAGTAAGAATTACGTCGAATTCTGTTTTCTCTTCAGCAGCAGCGCCAGCGTCACCGCCACCAGAAACAACAGCAGCAGCGGCAGAAACGCCGAACTTCTCTTCCATTGCTTCGATTAGTTCAACAACTTCCATTACAGACATAGCTGCAAGGGCTTCTAAGATTTGGTCTTTAGTGATAGACATAACAAAAAATTCCTAATTGTACTGAATTCAATTTAATTAAGCGGCTTGTAAAATTAAGCAGCTTCTTTCTGATCGCGTAGAGCGGCCAATGTACGAACGAACTTGCCAGCAGATGCTTCTTTCAGAGTCATCATGAACTGAGCCAGTGCTTCTTCGTATGTTGGTAGTTTTGCTAAACGATCAATGTTGTCTGCAGGGATAAATTCCCCTTCAAAGGCTGCTGCTTTGATTTCAAAATTCTGTTGCGCTTTTGCGAAATCTTTAAGAAGACGCGCAGCGGCACCTGGGTGCTCATTAGAAAATGCAATCAAAGTAGGACCTGTAAACGTATCGCTTAGGCACTCAAAAGCAGTACCTTCAACAGCGCGTTTAACTAGAGTGTTACGTACAACTTTAACGTATACACCAGCTTCACGAGCGGCTTTACGAAGACCGGTCATATCACCTACAGTCACACCGCGAGAATCGGCTACAACTGCAGATAAAGCACCTTTGGCAGCTTCGTTGACTTCAGCAACAATCGCTTTTTTGTCTTCGAGTCTTAATGCCATTGGCTTTACTCCTGGATTCTATCTAGGGAACATCCCTAGCAATTACCATACTAAATCAATTGATTTAGTTACTTACGGCGCGAATATCCAGGCAGAAATAAATCTATCTGGGGTCCGACACCGTCTACGTAGGGAATTAAGTTAACCTGTTGGTTAGCACCTACGGTCTTGGACGTGAACAGTTAAACTTGCGTAAAACTGTCCTCAACCCACAAGGTGGACGGATTATAAATTAAACCGACCACCTTGTAAAACTTGCTCGTAATTAAGCAGAAGGATTCAGAGTGCTCTGATCTACTGCAACACCTGCACCCATAGTGGTAGAGATGCTTACTTTCTTAACGAAAACGCCTTTCGCTGCAGCTGGCTTAGCTTTGATAAGCGCGCCTAACAGTGCATCGAGGTTTTCTTTAAGTTGAACAGTTTCGAAATCCACTTTACCGATAGTAGTGTGGATAATACCGTTCTTGTCGTTGCGGTAACGAACTTGACCCGCTTTCGCGTTCTTAACAGCTTCAGCAACGTTTGGCGTTACAGTACCTGTCTTAGGGTTAGGCATCAGACCACGTGGGCCTAAGATTTGACCTAACTGACCAACAACGCGCATTGCATCTGGAGATGCGATAACAACGTCAAAGTTCATTTCACCAGCTTTAATTTGTGCAGCCAGATCGTCCATACCAACAAGCTCAGCACCAGCTTCAGTAGCGGCTTCAGCGTTGGCACCTTGAGTGAATACAGCAACACGTACTTCACGACCTGTACCATGTGGCAACACAGTTGCACCACGAACGTTTTGGTCAGATTTACGTGGGTCAACACCTAGGTTAACCGCCACATCAACACTCTCAACGAACTTAGCAGTAGCGAGTTCTTTTAGTAGTGCAACAGCTTCGTTGATGTCGTAGCTTTTAGTTACTTCTACTTTTTCGCGGATCAGACGCGCGCGTTTAGTTAGCTTTGCCATGATATTAATCCTCTACTACCAAACCCATTGAACGCGCAGTACCTTCGATTGAGCGAGTCATCGCTTCAATGTCAGCACCAGTCATATCAGCGGCTTTAGTCTCAGCGATTTCCTGGACAGCGCTACGCTTGATGGTTCCCACTTTTTGAGTGTTAGGACGGCCAGAACCAGACTTAAGACCTGCTGCCTTAAGCAGTAGGAATGAAGCAGGTGGAGTCTTAGTTTCAAAAGTGAAAGAACGGTCGCTATAAACAGTAATAACAACAGGAATTGGCATACCTTTCTCGAACTTTTCAGTACGAGCGTTGAATGCTTTACAGAATTCCATGATGTTAACACCTTTTTGACCCAATGCTGGACCAACTGGTGGCGACGGGTTTGCAGCACCGGCTGCTACTTGTAGTTTGATGTAACCATCAACTTTCTTTGCCATGAGACATTTTCCTCAAGTTTGGGTACAAACGCTAGCGACGACATGCCGATTAGCTCCCCGAAAATAATGGGTGCGGATTATACAAATAATCCACACCCATTGCCAATTTTTTTGTGCTTAATTTAATCAGGTTTTTTCAATCTGACTGAAGTCGAGCTCTACCGGAGTCGAACGTCCGAAGATCATCACAGACACTTTAACGCGGTTCTTCTCGTAGTCGACCTCTTCAACCGTACCGTTGAAGTCGGCAAAAGGACCGTCGGTGACACGCACAACTTCACCTGGCTCGAACATCACACGATGTGTCGGAGACGCTGTAGTTTCCTGCAGGCGCTGCAGAATCGCATCCGCTTCACGATCAGAAATAGGTGCTGGGCGATCTGAAGTACCACCGATGAAGCCCATAACACGTGGAATGCTCTTCACTAAGTGCCAGCTTTCATCGTTCATCTCCATCTGGACTAATACATAGCCAGGGAAGAACTTACGTTCGCTTTTCCGACGTTGACCTGCACGCATCTCTACCACTTCTTCGGTAGGAACTAGCACTTCACCAAAGTAGTGCTCCATCTCGTGCATCTTGATGTGTTCAAGCAATGATTTGCACACACGACCTTCATAACCCGAAAAGGCCTGAACCACATACCATCTTTTTTTAGCTTCAGTCATAGGAAATGCCTATACGCCCGTAATAAAGTTAACAATTCTCAGTAATACAGCATCCATCCCCCATAGGATTAATGCCAAAATACCGGTTGCCGCTAAAACGATGAAAGTAGTATTCAAGGCTTCTTGGCGTGTAGGCCAAACAACTTTGCGGACTTCGATATGCGACTCACGAGCAAAAGTTAATGCTTGCTTGCCTTTATTCGTTTGCAGCGCGATAAAGCCGGCTATTGCAAATGCCACTACGACACCTATAGCACGAACCAATACGCTTGCTTCGCTATACATTTGATTAGCAATAATAGCAGCGGCTAATAGAATAACTACTAGGCCCCACTTAACGATATCCAGAGAATTCCCCTGGTTTTCAGTATTTGTTGTCATCGGTTAATTCCGTTACTCACTACGACCTGAGCTTAAGTCTGATCAACTTTCAATTCTTTTCTAAACAAAGACGACTTTGATCATTCCACTTTATTGCCCGAGCTTACCCACTTCTCAAACAAAAGTCAGCTCAGAGGGTCAAAAATCGGCCATAGATTGTATTCTTATTCACTACAATTGGCAAGGTAACTACCCAGGTTCACGGTAAATATTGGTCACGATAAAGGTATTATCGCCACAAATTTTTCACTCAAACAAAAAAGGCAGCCTAAGCTGCCTTTTTCTGTGTCGTTAATATCTTCGCGATTAAGCGATGATCTTAGCTACAACACCTGCACCTACTGTGCGGCCACCTTCACGGATAGCGAAGCGTAAACCTTCGTCCATCGCGATTGGGCAGATCAGAGTTACGATCATCTTGATGTTGTCGCCTGGCATTACCATCTCTACGCCTTCTGGCAGTTCGATAGTACCGGTTACGTCAGTTGTACGGAAGTAGAACTGTGGACGGTAGCCTTTGAAGAATGGAGTGTGACGACCACCTTCTTCTTTTGACAGTACGTAAACTTCTGATTCAAACTGAGTGTGTGGAGTGATTGAACCAGGCTTAGCCAATACTTGACCACGCTCAACTTCATCACGCTTAGTACCACGTAGTAGTACACCACAGTTCTCACCTGCACGACCTTCGTCAAGCAGCTTACGGAACATTTCAACACCAGTACAAGTTGTCTTAGTAGTGTCTTTGATACCAACGATTTCTACTTCGTCACCTACACGTACGATACCGCGCTCAACACGACCGGTAACTACTGTACCACGGCCTGAAATTGAGAATACGTCTTCGATTGGCAGAATGAATGCACCGTCGATAGCACGCTCTGGCTCTGGAATGTAAGTATCTAGAGCTTCAGCTAGTTCTAGGATCTTAGCTTCCCACTGAGCGTCGCCTTCTAGGGCTTTCAGTGCAGAACCTTGGATAACTGGTAGGTCATCACCTGGGAAGTCGTATTCAGAAAGAAGTTCACGAACTTCCATCTCAACTAGCTCTAACAGCTCTTCGTCATCTACCATGTCACACTTGTTCATGAATACGATGATGAAAGGTACACCTACCTGACGTGAAAGCAGGATGTGCTCACGAGTCTGTGGCATTGGACCGTCAGTAGAAGCAACTACTAGGATAGCGCCGTCCATCTGTGCAGCACCAGTGATCATGTTTTTAACATAGTCAGCGTGGCCTGGGCAGTCTACGTGTGCGTAGTGACGTGATGGAGTGTCGTATTCGATGTGAGAAGTATTAATGGTAATACCGCGCTCACGCTCTTCTGGAGCGTTATCGATCTGTGCGAAGTTTCTCGCTTCACCGCCGTAAGTCTTCGATAATACTGAAGAGATAGCTGCAGTCAGAGTTGTTTTACCATGGTCAACGTGACCGATGGTGCCCACGTTTACGTGAGGTTTGCTACGTTCAAATTTTTCTTTAGCCATGGTATTGCCCCAATTAAGAGATACTTGGTGATGAAATCTACATACAACAAAAAATCCGATGCCTATATGTCATCGAATCGATTCATTTAAGATAATTAGGAGAATTCAGTGAGGCGGGCTGAGGGCAGTTTATCAAGAACGGCGCCCGTATGGGCATGCTCATGGATACGGGCACAATCAGCGAAAATTGGAGCGGATGGCGGGAATCGAACCCGCGTTATCAGCTTGGAAGGCTGGAGTAATACCATTATACGACATCCGCGCAACCTAACTAAGGTTACCTAACTACCTTGAAAAATGGTGGAGGGAGAAGGATTCGAACCTTCGAAGGCGGAGCCGTCAGATTTACAGTCTGATCCCTTTGGCCACTCGGGAACCCCTCCAGAAAATGGTGCCGGCACCAAGAGTCGAACTCGGGACCTACTGATTACAAGTCAGTTGCTCTACCAACTGAGCTATGCCGGCGCATCATTTCGGTAGCGGATATTAGGTAATCGTGAGCACAAGTGCAATAGCTAATTTTAAAAATCTGCAAAAAAATTGTTTGAGCGATGATTTTTCAGGCACCAAATTGATTAAGCGTTCACTATTACAGCAGAAACTCCCTTACGACTTCTCTGCCGTATGTAAAACACCTTTAGCAGTTGTCCCCCCCGAGCCTATGGTGTACTGTGCGTCTGCTAATGGAGATTAACATGCAAGTCACTAATCAAATTCATAATGCTTTATATCTGGCTTTTGCAAGACAACAATGGGCTGAACTCAGAAAATCTGTCCCTTTGACCTTGAGCGAGTCAGACCTTGCTGATCTCAGAGGTATCAACGAGTCTATCTCCCTAGATGAAGTTACCGATATCTATCTGCCCCTCAGCCGCCTGCTAAACCTGATTGTCGAGGCAAAACAGCAGCGCGGATTGGTACTCAATCAGTTTCTCGGCCGCGTGCCCCCAAAGCGCCCCTATATTATCAGCATTGCGGGTAGTGTCGCGGTAGGCAAAAGTACCACAGCACGTATCCTGCAGGCATTGCTCAGGCAGTGGCGGGAACACCCGAAAGTCGACTTAGTCACCACAGATGGTTTTCTTTACCCATTAGCCGAACTCAAGCGCCGCGGCTTGCTGCAACGTAAAGGCTTCCCTGAAAGTTATGATATGAAGATGCTGGTCGAGTTTATCTCTAAGATAAAGGCTGGCGAGAGTCTGGTACATGCACCTATCTACTCTCATATTACCTACGATCGGGTGACAGATACTCAGCATGCCATAGAGCAGCCCGATATCCTGATCATCGAAGGATTGAATGTGCTACAAACAGGACAGGATACCCATGTGGCGATTCAGCAGCCTTTCGTCTCCGACTTTGTCGACTTCTCTATCTATGTCGATGCCGAAGAATCGCTATTAAAGGAGTGGTACATCTCGAGGTTCTTAAAATTCCGAAGTGGCGCCTTTAGCGATCCTAACTCCTACTTCCATCATTATTCAGCGCTGAATGATGCTGAGGCGAACAAAATAGCCGGCAATATTTGGGATTCAATTAACGGCCCGAACCTGAACTTGAATATTTTACCCACCCGCGACCGGGCACACCTGATCTTGCGCAAAGGGCAAGATCATATGATGCATCAGGTATTGATGCGTAAATAATATGATTCCGATGCGCGCCTATAGGGCTCGCATCGAAATTTCACCACCCACGTAGGCATTAATCTTATCGCCTTGCTTGAGTAAAATTGCGCCCTGTTCATCGACACCGCAGCAGACGCCTTCAATCACATTATCGGCCATTAACAGCTTGATCTCTTTGCCATAAAACAGATCCGCGTCTCGCCAGCGTTCGGCAAAAGCTTTTAATCCATCTCGTTGAAAACACTCTAAATCTTTCACCAACTGCAGCTGCAAATGAATCATCAATTGCGTTTTATCGATATTAATATCCAACTGAGACAGATCGCTCCAGGGTTGATCTATCTTCTGCGCCTGATACGCTGACATAGACAGGTTCATCCCTATCCCTATCACCAGATTACACTCACTGTCAGCCTGGCCACTCATCTCAACCAAAATGCCTGCCAGCTTCTTATGATTGAGGTAAATATCGTTGGGCCATTTAACCCCAATCCCATCGACTCCCATCTGCCTTAAAACAGTCACCAGCGAGCAGCCGACAACTAAGCTCAGCCCCATTGCCTGCGCCATGCCCTGAGAAAAACGCCAAAACAGAGATGTATAGAGATGGCAACCATAGGGCGACACCCAGGTACGCCCCCGTCGTCCGCGCCCTGCCGACTGGTATTCGGCGATACAGATATCGCCACTGGAGAGTTCGTCGATATGGTTAAGCAAGAATCCGTTAGTACTGGCAATTTCGTCGAAATAGAAGCAGCGGTTTTTAATATTGGCCTTCAGGCGCTTCTCATCGATTAAAGAGACAGGTGTCGCTAACTTATAACCTTTGCCCTTCACGCTGTAGATATCAACGCCAAACTCTTCTAAATTCGCGACTTGCTTACTCACCGCCGAGCGCGAAATTCCAAGCTCACCAGCCAAATCCTCGCCAGAAACAAAACCACCCTTGCCCAACAAATCAATAATCGCCCGACGGCGAGTCCACTGTTCATGCATCTTGTATATCCTTCTGTGCATCCGCGCCGATAATTCTCGGCTCAACCTCAAGGCTGACACCAAATTGCCGATACACCTTATCGATCACTAACCTGGCCAAACGACAAACATCATCGCCACTACAGCCACCATTGTTCACTATTACCAAGGCCTGCTTAAGATGAACCGATGCCGCGCCAACATGCGTGCCTTTTAGCCCCGCCTTATCGATAAGCCAGGCCGCAGCCAGTTTCACCTGAGAGTCAGCCAACCGATAACCCACAATATCCTCATAGGTCGCTTGCAGCCCTTTAAATGCCTTTTCACTGATCACAGGATTCTTAAAGAAACTGCCTACATTGCCCAATATCTGAGGATCGGGTAACTTCTCTGCACGAGTAGCACAGATACAATCAAACACGGCTTGCGGGGTCACCTCTTTGTTATCCTTTGATGTGTTATCCTCTGATAACTGCTGTAAAGGACCATAAGTTAGATTCGGCTGCCATGCCTTAGCCAGCCTTAAGCCAACCCTAAGAATAACTGCCTTATCCTTGAGCTCGCCTTTAAATATGGACTCACGATAACCAAAGGCACACTCGTCATTGTTCAGCGTCTTTATCTCACCAGACTCAAGGTCAAGATATTCAACCCACTCACAAAACTGAGCCAGTTCTGCGCCATAAGCACCTATATTCTGAATAGGCGCCGCCCCGACACAGCCCGGAATTAATGCTAAATTCTCAAGACCATGCATATTGTGCTTAAGGCAATATTCGACCAATCCATGCCAGTTTTCACCTGCCGCAACAGAAAGAAGATAATGAGATTCATCATGGGTCACCTCTATGCCTTTAGTCTCAATCACCACAGCTCTGCCAACGAAATCAGCTGTAAGCACAAGGTTGCTGCCACCGCCTATCAACAATAGAGGCTGCTTTGATTTAAATGCCTCTAAACAGGCGTGGATCAGAGTTTCATCGTCACCAACTTGGATCAATTGATCACAATAGACATTTAAACCCAGAGTATTAAATTGAAGAAGTGAATGTTTGATAATCAAGTCCATGAAAATAAATCGAGTAAACAAACAACATTGTATCTTATCTTCATTAGACTGCATAAACCTAGACTGAGTTTAAATTTGCAAAATGGCCATGTTAACAATGAATTTGAACACCCTATTGCTTGTCATTTAGTTTTAAACGCCCAAACGAAAAAATCCCCAACACAGTGTGCTGGGGATTATCGACTCTCTTACGAGTTAACTTTTTGTCTTCACTTTTCGAAAAAGTGAAAACCAAAGTGGCGCTTGGCGATGACCTACTCGGTTCGCGCAGCGAACACATGGGGGCGAAGAAGTCCTGCTATGGATGCAACGCATTCAAGGGCTTTGAAGCGCGCAGCAGCTGTGCTGCAAGCTGAGGGGCCCACCCACGAAGTGGCTGTGGGCTGCATGTGAAGTAGCACTTTCGCGGA
This sequence comes from Shewanella sp. AS1, assembly GCF_021412565.1. GTDB lineage: Bacteria > Pseudomonadota > Gammaproteobacteria > Enterobacterales > Shewanellaceae > Shewanella. The sequence continues at coordinate 112,644 of NZ_JAKCLJ010000011.1, forward strand.
GCGTATAAAGCAAATAGCCCTAGCGTTTTAGGCTAGGGCTATTTGCTTTATTAGGCGCCTGGAAATGACCTACTCTCACATGGGGAGACCCCACACTACCATCGGCGCGATTGCGTTTCACTTCTGAGTTCGGGATGGGATCAGGTGGGGCCACAATGCTATGGTTTC
>NZ_JAKCLJ010000120.1 GCF_021412565.1 Shewanella sp. AS1
CATACGCGCTTACAGTATTGGAATACGGCACGAGCAGGGGCACAAGGTCTGCCGGCACGTAAAAAGGAGCTGCCGACGTGTACGCCGAAAGGTTTACGTAACCGCACACAGAAAGCGTCGAGGAATTTATTATTTTGGCGCCCGACATGACAGACGCCGGCGCAATCACCGCGCCCGTACCGTCAAGAGCTGTCACGGTTATTCCCCTTATCACGGCATCAGACGTGCCCAGGGTGCCGGGGTTGTAAAAATCAAATATCATGAAACGCACGTCAGGCTGGC
>NZ_JAKCLJ010000121.1 GCF_021412565.1 Shewanella sp. AS1
GAAAGAAGCGAAACTGCATGGCTGCCCGGAATGTGGAGGCCATTTGCATACCATCCATAGGCATGAACAATTCGTTACGGACATTCCGGTGGTGGAAGTGAAGACCACCCAGTTTGTGACCTACAGCGGCTACTGCAGTGCCTGCCATAAGCGGGTCCGCTCGCAGCATCCGGAGCAGACCTCGCAAGCGACGGGCGCCGCTGGGGTGATGGTGGGGCCGCGGGCCAAGGCGCTGGCCGCCGATCTGAAGCATCGCCTGGGGGTCTCGTACGGCAAGGTCAG
>NZ_JAKCLJ010000122.1 GCF_021412565.1 Shewanella sp. AS1
GCAGGCCGTCGGTCTCGATGATGTCTATGACAGCCTCGATCAGCGCGCAGGCGAGCGGGCCGCCGCCAAACGTCGTGCCGAGGTCGTCGGTCTTCAGGTGGGCCGCGACGTGATCTGCCATCAGCAGCGCAGAGCAAGGGAAACCCGCGCCCAGCGCCTTCGCCGTGGTGATCATGTCCGGCGCGACGCCGTGCAGGTTCGCCGCGAACGGAAACCCGGTGCGGCCCATGCCGCACTGCACTTCGTCGCAGATCAGCAGCGCGCAGGTCTCGCTGGTGCGCG
>NZ_JAKCLJ010000123.1 GCF_021412565.1 Shewanella sp. AS1
GGACTACGACACGCCGGACGGGACCTGCATCCGCGACTACGTGCACACCGTGGACCTGGCCAGCGCCCACGTGGCCTGCATGGAGCGCCTCATGGACGGCTGCCCGAGCACGGTCTACAACCTGGGCAACGGCGAGGGCTACTCGGTCTACGAGGTGGTCGAGGCCGTGCGCCGCGTGACCGGGGTGAACATGCGCGTGCAGAAGGCGCCGCGCAGGCCCGGCGACCCGCCCCGACTGGTGGCCGCGGGCGAGCGCGCCCGGCGCGAGCTCTCCTGGCAGCC
>NZ_JAKCLJ010000124.1 GCF_021412565.1 Shewanella sp. AS1
GCAACATTCACCGGTTTCGACCGGCTGGCGGATTCAAGCTGGCTGCTTTTGGCCGCGGCCGTCTGGCTTGCGTGGATCACCGTAGACCAAAAATGGGTGCAACCGGGTAAAATAAAATCCGCATCACAACCCTGACATCCGGTTTTCCACAAGGAAATTACCATGACCCTGCAGGAATTAACCCAAGCCATGCACGAATTCGTCAGCGCCAAGGGTTGGTATCAACCCGACAGCAAAAGGCCGCAAACCCCGCGCAACATCGCCATTTCTCTGAGCCTGGAA
>NZ_JAKCLJ010000125.1 GCF_021412565.1 Shewanella sp. AS1
GCCGAGTTCTCTCAAGCGCCTTGGTATTCTCTACCCGACCACCTGTGTCGGTTTGGGGTACGATTCCTACTAACCTGAAGCTTAGAAGATTTTCCTGGAAGCAGGGCATCAACTACTTCATCCCCTTGGGGACTCGTCATCAGCTCTCAGTGTATGTGTGCCCGGATTTGCCTAAGCACACCACCTACAGCCTTAAACGCGGACTACCAACGCCGCGCTAGCCTAGCCTTCTCCGTCTCTCCATCGCAGTTAGCAAGAGTACGGGAATATTAACCCGTTTC
>NZ_JAKCLJ010000126.1 GCF_021412565.1 Shewanella sp. AS1
CTTCGTGCTCCTCCGTTACTCTTTGGGAGGAGACCGCCCCAGTCAAACTACCCACCAGGCACTGTCCTCAACCCCGATTCAGGGGCCAGAGTTAGAACATCAACACTACAAGGGTGGTATTTCAAGGTTGACTCCAACAAGACTGGCGTCTCATCTTCAAAGTCTCCCACCTATCCTACACATGTAGGGTCAATGTTCAGTGCCAAGCTATAGTAAAGGTTCACGGGGTCTTTCCGTCTAGCCGCGGGTATACGGCATCTTCACCGCAATTTCAACTTCAC
>NZ_JAKCLJ010000127.1 GCF_021412565.1 Shewanella sp. AS1
TGCCGCGGTCCGACGCATGCAACGAGCTCCCGCAAGCCCCGGCGACCCGGTCGCCTCGATCGAGACGCCCGCGCTGCTCCTCGACCTCGACGCGTTCGAGCGCAACGTCGACGCGATGGCGCGCGAGGTCGCCTCGCGCGGCCTGCGACTGCGTCCGCACGCGAAGGCGCACAAGACGCCCGCGATCGCGCAGGCGCAGATGGCGCACGGCGCGGTCGGCGTCTGCTGCCAGAAGGTCGACGAGGCGGTGGCGTTCGTCGAGGCGGGCATCCCCGACGTGC
>NZ_JAKCLJ010000128.1 GCF_021412565.1 Shewanella sp. AS1
GCGCACCGCAAGGGCGGCGAGATCATCTTCGACGTGAAGTGCACGCGCCAGCTGGCGCCCTGGATCCGGCAGCACGGCGGCACGCCGACGATGTGGCGCACCGGGCATTCGCTGATCAAGGCCAAGCTGAAGGAGACGAAGGCGCCGTTCGCGGGCGAGATGAGTGGGCACCTCTTCTTCAACGACCGCTGGCCCGGCTTCGACGACGGGCTGTACGCCGGCACGCGCTTGCTGGAGATCCTGAGCCGCGGCGCGGACCCGTCGGCCGTGCTGAACGGCCT
>NZ_JAKCLJ010000012.1 GCF_021412565.1 Shewanella sp. AS1
GACCGGAGTGGACGAACCGCTGGTGTTCGGGTTGTGATGCCAATCGCATTGCCCGGTAGCTACGTTCGGAATCGATAACCGCTGAAAGCATCTAAGCGGGAAGCGAGCCCTAAGATGAGTCATCCCTAGACCTTTAAGGTCTCTAAAGAGCCGTCCGAGACTAGGACGTTGATAGGCAGGGTGTGTAAGCGTTGTGAGGCGTTGAGCTAACCTGTACTAATGACTCGTGAGGCTTAACCATACAACCCTAATGGGTTTTGACGTAACAATGGTTTACTGAAAATGTTCCTGACATTTTCTAGCATTTCCTCCATCCATGGAGGTCATACAAAAGAATACCAGCACTTGATTTAGTGTGGACTCAAATTAGCTCTTTAAATAAAGAGTGCAGCTTTCCGAATTTCCAATTTTGCTTGGTGACAATAGCTTTGTGGTCCCACCTGATCCCATCCCGAACTCAGAAGTGAAACGCAATCGCGCCGATGGTAGTGTGGGGTCTCCCCATGTGAGAGTAGGTCATCGCCAAGCGCCTAATTTAGTATCTCGCGTAAGCGTTTTGCTAAAGGAGCGGTAGTTCAGTTGGTTAGAATACCGGCCTGTCACGCCGGGGGTCGCGGGTTCGAGTCCCGTCCGCTCCGCCAACATTAAGATAAAAGCCCTGTCAGAAATGACAGGGCTTTTTTCGTTATGACGCCCAACTCGGAATTCATTGGCTTGATGAAGTGTTCAACAGAATAGCTAAAGAACCGGTAGTTCAGTTGGTTAGACTCTTTATTTAAACATCAGCGGCCTGTCACGCCGGGGGCGTGGGTTCGTCTTTGGCTTTTGATGAGAAAGAGCTAGTCCGCTCCGCCAACATTAAGACGAAAGCCTCTGCAGCAATGCTAGGGCTTTTTTCGTTTTAAATCAGCTATAAGTTTTAAGAAAGTAGAAGCATGCATATCCAAGTGTTTTACAATGCTGGCTTACCGCTTACCGCTTACCGCTTACCGCTTACCGCTTACCGCTTACCGCTTACCGCTTACCGCTTACCGCTTACCGCTTACCGCTTACCGCTTACCGCTTACCGCTTACCGCTTACCGCTTACCGCTTACCCTAAGCTGAAGATTAATCTGTTCATCATTTTCTTTGCCTCTGAGTGTGATACTGGTTATAAAACGAATCTATTTAGTTTAGTCTTCGATGGTGATTTAGTCCGTCTAATCTCTGTGGTCGGGTGGCTTGTCAGCCTGTTTATATGCACTTGTGGCTAGGTTGTTGTTTAAGGGATAAATATGAAGATTGAGATGATTTGTACCGGTGAAGAGGTGTTGTCGGGTCAGATAGTCGATACCAATGCGGCCTGGGTGGCCAATGAGTTGATGGAGCTGGGTATTGAGATGCAGCGCAGGGTCACTGTGGGTGATCGCCTGGAAGATCTCATTGCCGTGTTTCAGGAACGTAGTCAAGAAGCCGATATTATCTTAGTCAATGGCGGACTCGGGCCGACCAGCGATGATATGTCGTCACTGGCGATGGCCATGGCCAAAGAGGAGGAGCTGGTCGAGTTCAGCGAGTGGCGTACCAAGCTTGAAGATTGGTTTAGCCGCAATGGTCGGGTCATGACAACCAATAATTTAAAACAAGCCATGTTGCCCCGATCGGCTGTGATGATAGATAACCCAGTGGGCACAGCCTGTGGATTCAGGGTGAAGCTTAACCGCGCCTGGCTCTTCTTCACGCCGGGCGTTCCATCCGAGTTTAAGCTGATGATCAAAGATCAGTTTATTCCTTTTGTGCAGTCTCAACTTACAAGTCATAGTCCTGTTGCGCTGCATAAGTTATTAACGCTCGGCCGTGGGGAATCTGTGTTGGCTGAAGGACTGGCCTCTTTGGCTCTGCCAGATGGCGTATCCATTGGGTATCGCTCTTTTATGCCTTATATCGAAATCAAACTGTTTGCCCGAGGCAATAGTGCAATAGCGCTATTGCCTGATGTGATTCAGCGAGTAAGAGAACAGCTGGGTAACTGCGTGGTGGCCGACAACTGTGATTCGCTGGCGAAATCTGTGCACCAGTTGCTGATTGAGCGAGGCGGCAGTTTAAGTCTGGCCGAGTCCTGTACAGGCGGGATGATTGCCAGTCAGTTGGTTGCCTTTGCTGGAAGTTCGGCCTACCTGGATCAGGGACTGGTGACTTACAGCAACGAGTCCAAGGTGAAAGTCTTGGGTGTCAGCCCGCAAACATTAGACGATCATGGCGCCGTGTCGATAGCCACAGTAGAAGCCATGGCGAAAGGCGCCCGCGATTTGCTTGACAGCGATTATGCCTTAGCAACCAGCGGTATTGCCGGCCCAGACGGCGGCACAGAGCAAAAGCCTGTGGGCACGGTGGCGATTGCCCTAGCCACCAAGCAGGGCGTCTATAGCCAGATGCTGAAGTTCCCGGCTCGCTCCCGTGAATTAGTGCGTACTCTGAGTACGGCTGTGGCACTGGATATGCTAAGACGCGAGCTGCTGCAGCAGGCCGTGATTGTTGATTACCCTTCCTATCAGAGGTTTTCAAAGTAGGATTTGCAAAGTAAGGTTTGCAAAGTAAGGTTTGCAAAGTAGGCTTTGCTGAAAAGCATTTGCTAAATATGCCGCAAGGCTCACTTAAAGATTAGCTTGAGTTTACCGGGCGCGACCTCGATACGCTGGGTCATCTCGGCCAGCAATGCTTGATCACTCTCTTTGGTATCCAACACATAAACGGGTTGTGTCTCAAGGTATTGGGTTAAAAAACGCATTACTTGAGGTGCAACCGGTTTGATGGCTTTTTCGATATCTTTCGGTGTGGACTCCACCCGAGTCAATTGCAGCTGTTTCAGGTAGATGCTGTGGCTGCTTGAATCGTACCAAGGTTTTGCCTCAAACCGAGTGATGAGGATGGCGGCAATGGGTCTTATTGGATTATGCACTTGGATCTTGCTGTGAGCCGTGATCGCTATAGTTTCGGGTTTGTCGCCTAAGACGACATCCACCTCATCGACTCTGACTTCCAGACCCAGCAATCGATTACCCTGCTTAATCTCAAGGTGCATCTCATTGTTGAGGTAATTGGTCATCTCCTGCTGTGTGATGCTGTATTGACTGACACAGCCAGTCAATAACAGCAGTACACTTAAGAGGGTTGCTCTTAAAACTAACATCAACCTGTGTTTCTCATGCCAGCCGCCACACCGGCAATGGTCAACATCAAGGCCAATTCAACATTGGCAGAGGCCGCTTCATTCTTGCGCGTACGTGCCAGTAACTCAGCCTGCAGGAAGTTGAGCGGATCGATATAGGGGTTACGCAGACTGATAGACTCACGATTCCAAGGTGTGTGGGACATCAAGGATTCAGCCTCGGTGAGCGCTAGCACGGCTTTGACGCCGACAGCCAGTCGCTCTCGCAAGGCGACGCCAAGGTGGTGAAGCTCTTCTGGCACTAGGCAGGTCTCATAATATTTGGCCAGATTAGGCTCAGCCTTGGCGTACACCATCTCCAGCATAGATATACGGGTCTCGAAGAAGGGCCACTCTTGTTCCATCTCTCTGAGCAAGGCTAGCTCGCCGCGATCGGCTGCGGCTTGCAGGGCTTCACCGGCGCCGAGCCAGGCGGGTAGCATCAAACGGTTTTGCGACCAGGCAAAGATCCAGGGAATCGCGCGCAGACTCTCGATACCGCCATCGACACGACGTTTTGCTGGGCGGCTGCCAAGGGGCAGTTTACCCAGCTCAATTTCGGGGGTGGCGGCTCGGAAGTAGGCGACAAAATCTGGCTCTTCTCTGACGATGGCGCGATAGGATTCGACCGATTCGGCTGCGATGCGCTCCATGGCGGCGCGCCATTCTGGTTTGGGCTCCGGCGGTGGTAACAGAGTCGCCTCCATGACCGCCGAGGTGTATAACGCCAGGCTCTGTACCGCCAGTTTAGGCAGGCCGAACTTAAAGCGGATCATCTCCCCCTGCTCGGTGACACGGATGCGGCCATCGACAGAGCCCGGAGGCTGAGACAAAATCGCCTTATGTGCCGGTCCGCCGCCACGACCTATAGTGCCACCTCGGCCGTGGAATAGGGTGAGTTTAATGTCGGCGCGTTTACAGACCTGTACCAACTCTTCCTGAGCACTGTATTGCGCCCAGGCTGCGGCCATTACGCCGGCATCTTTGGCCGAGTCTGAGTAGCCAATCATCACTTCCTGGCTGCCTTTGCAGTAGCCGCGATACCAGTCGATCTGAAATAGTGCCGCCATGCAGTGCGAAGCGTTGTTGAGATCGTCCAGGGTTTCAAATAGGGGCACCACACGCATCGGGTGAGGGCAACCGGCTTCTTTAAGAAGCAAGAGTACGGCCAGCACATCTGATGGTTGGCTAGCCATGGAGATCACATAAGACCCAAGTGCCTGAGCCGGCTGAGTGGCGATAAGACGAACCGTGCTAATTACCTCGGCGACATCCTCACTTGGCTGCCAGTTATTGGGGATCAAGGGGCGCTTGCCCGTCAGCTCTCTAAGCAGGAAGGCCTGCTTCTCATGTTCATCCCAGTGGTTGAAGTCCCCCAGTCCCAGGTAGCGAGTCAGCTCGGCGATGACATCACTGTGGCGCTGAGCATCCTGGCGGATATCGAGCCTGAGCATGTGTATGCCGAAACAGGCAAGACGGCGCAGCATATCCAACAATAGGCCGTTGGCGATAAGACTCATGCCCGATTCGCATAAACTGTTATAAAGCAGATTCAGCGGTTCCTTTAAGTCCGCTTCATCCCAGATTATCTGGTTCCTATCCACTTCGGGGGAATGCCCCTCGATACGGGCATTGAGGTAATCGATAGTATTGCGTAGCTTCTGGCGAAGATCGCGTAATACATCTCGGTAAGGCTCGCGGCTGTTGTTGGTGAAGGCTAGTAACTCGGCATTGGCCTCCTCCATGGAGAGCTCGTTCACCAAGAGTACGATATCTTTAAGGAAGAGACGTGCAGCCGTGTGACGGTTGCGATCCAGCACCTCTTGGGTCACCTTGGCGGTAACGAAGGGGTTGCCATCGCGATCGCCGCCCATCCAGCTGGAGAATCGAATTGGCGCGATATCTGTGGGGATCTGCTTGCCTGTGCGCTCTTCGACACGCTCATTAAGTTGGCGTAAGAAGTCGGGAATAGCCTGCCAGAGTGAGGCTTCTATGGTACTCAGTCCCCATCTGGCTTCATCGACTGGGGTTGGCCGCTCGTGGCGGATCTCATTGGTGTGCCAGATCTGGGCGATCAGCTGACGTAATCTGAGCTGATGTTGCTTCTTTTCCCGCTCAGTCAACTGAGGGTTTTCCAGTGCGGCAAGACAGTCGACCACGGCCGAATATTTCTGGATCAGGGTGCGGCGCGAGATCTCTGTAGGGTGAGCGGTTAGCACCAGATCTATGTCTAAGGTTTCGAGACATTGCCACATCTTTTGTTCATCGACGCGGCCGTTGAGCATGCGCCCCAAGAGCTGGTCGACCGGATCTGGCACGCACACCAGTTCGTCGCAGTTTCGGCTGATGGTGTGGAACTGCTCGGCGATATTTGCCAGATTAAGAAACTGGTTAAAGGCCTTGGCGAAGGGTACAAGTTCATCATCGGGCAGGGCGGTTAACAGTTTGAGCATCTCTTCTCTGGCAGCATCATTGCCCTGGCGTGAGCTTTTTGCCAAGTGTCTGATCTGTTCGATTTTATCTAGAAAGGGTTGTTCGAGATGAGTGCGAATTGTGTCGCCGAGGATCTGACCCAAGTTACCGACATTCGATCGTAGCGATGCGTACATATCTGCCATAAATGCTCCGTACTTCTTTTATTGATTCGTCACAATAGGCGCCTAAGAGAATAAGATCAATAAGGCGAATATTGATTCTGTGTGATCCAGCTTGATTTACTTGCGTGAGTCTTTCAGTTTGTAAGGAGGTCAGTAACCTAAAATGGTCAGCAAAGCATCAAATTGGGTTACTTTGTGCTAGCCTATTGAAGTGGTTTAGATATCAATGGCATTAGCAATGTAATTATTATGTGAATCCATACTATTTCCAAATAATTATTTATTCAACAATATTGCATAAATAATTTATCGTGGTAGTCTATCAGGCAGTAAAAGTAAGCGCCATTTAGCCTTGGCCAATAAATGAGATGATAAATGAATATTTCATGCTTATGTCCTGATTATAAGTTGACCTCTAATAACTTCCTGCGACGATAAACCTGTCATTATTGGTGTCTCTACCAGGGCAAGTGTTGTGCCCCTCTATTTCTTTATTACCGTTACTATAGATAGAAGTCTTAAACCATGAAAAGCATAGCCATTATAGGTGCCAGTGGATACACAGGGGCACAGATCACATCTTTGATTCAGGCCGACCCGCAGCTGACAATTCAAGGCTTGTATGTCTCTGAAAACAGTCTAGATAAGAATAAACCTCTGGCCGAACTTTACCCTGTGTACAGCCATATTAAATTGCCTCTTTTGCCATTGAGCGAAGAGGCGAAGGCTAAAATTGTCACTGAGGCTGATGGGGTGGTTTTGGCGACTGAGCATAACGTGAGTTTGCATCTTGCTGCATGGTTCTATCAACAGGGGCTGAGCGTGTTTGATCTCAGCGGTGCCTATCGCTTTGCCGATGCGGCTCAGTATCCGAAATGGTATGGCTTTGAGCATGAGTATCCCCAGGTACTTGAACAGGCGGTTTACGGTTTGGCCGAATGGAATAGTCATGCAATTACCAAGACTAAGATGATCGCCGTCCCCGGCTGTTATCCGACCGCTTCTCTGACGGCATTAAAGCCGCTGAAGGCCCTGATGGGGGATGCCTTACCTGTGATTAATGCGGTAAGCGGGGTGACAGGCGCGGGCAGAAAGGCTCAGTTGCACACCAGTTTCTGTGAAGTAAGCCTGACCCCTTATGGTGTGTTAGGTCATAGACATCAGCCTGAAATTGCCACCCATCTAGGCAAAGAGGTGATTTTCACGCCTCATCTTGGTAATTTTAAGCGTGGGATTTTAGCCACTATTACTGTGCAGTTAAAAGCCGGGGTGACAGAGGCTGATATTCAAGAGGCCTATAGCGTTTATAACGACTCTGAACTGGTTAATGTTTATAAAAATCAATTTCCTAAAGTCGATGATGTGGTACATACCCCTAACTGTTTATTGGGGTGGAAATTCGACCCTTCGACTGGTTACTTAGTGGTGGCGAGTGCCATAGATAATTTAATGAAAGGTGCGGCGAGCCAGGCGCATCAATGTATCAAAATCCACTTTAATTATTAATTAATTGCTTGTGTAAAGAGAGTCATCGAAATGTCTGCTGAAAAAAATACCTTAGTGCTTAAAGTGGGCGGCGCCCTGATGCAATGCGAGATGGGCATGGCGCGTCTTATGGCAACTGCGGCCAACATTATCAAATCGGGACAGTCTGTCATCATGGTACACGGTGGTGGGTATCTGGTTGATGAACAGTTAAAAGCCAACGGCATGGAGACAGTTAAGCTCGATGGCCTGCGGGTCACTCCTGCAGAGCAGATCCCTGTCGTGGTAGGAGCCCTGGCGGGAACCTCCAACAAGGTATTACAGGCCGAAGCACTAAAAGCCGGTATTACTTGTGTCGGCATGAGCCTGGCCGATGGTGGCATAGTCAACGCCCATATCAAAGATGAGCAGCTGGGGTTTGTCGGCGAAGTGGCGCCGAAAGATGCGACCTATCTCAACTTTATCCTCTCTCAAGGCTGGATGCCGATCGTCAGCTCCATTGCCATCGATGAGCTGGGGCAGCTTCTTAATGTCAACGCCGATCAGGCAGCAACAGTGTTAGCCAAATTGGTGAATGGAAAACTGGTTCTGCTCTCTGATGTGAGTGGGGTATTGGACGGAAAAGGTCAGCTGATCCCTTCATTGACCAAGGCCTATGCCGATGAGCTTACCAAGCAAGGTGTCATCGAAAAGGGAATGAAGGTCAAGGTAGAAGCGGCATTGGAAGTGGCTCAGTGGTTAGGTCAGCCGGTGCAGGTGGCCTCATGGCGTGATACCGATCAGCTTGCAGCCTTGGAAAAAGGCGAAGCTATCGGTACCCAGATACTGCCCAATTAAATACGTTATCGAATAGATTTAGAGATACAGGAGTCTTCAATGGAGCATTTTTTATCGATTAATCAGTTAAGTCAGCAACAACTGCTCGACTTACTTACGCTGGCTAAACAGATCAAAGCTAATCCAAGTGAATACCGCAAGGCATTGGATGGTAAGAGCGTGGTGATGTTATTCGAGAAGCCTTCATTAAGAACTCGCGTAAGTTTTGACATTGGTATTAACAAGTTAGGCGGTCATTGCCTCTATTTAGACCAACAAAATGGTGCTTTGGGTAAGCGTGAACCTGTGTCTGATTTTGCCGGTAACATTTCCTGCTGGGCCGATGCCATAGTGGCAAGAACCTTTGCTCATTCCACCATAGAAGAGCTTGCCGAGCACGGCACGGTTCCTGTGATCAACGCCCTGTCTGATCTCTATCACCCCTGTCAGGGGCTGGCAGATTTTCTGACTCTGGCCGAGCATTTCGATGATTTAAGCAAAGTGAAGCTGGCCTATGTTGGCGATGGTAATAATGTTACTCACTCGCTGATGTATGGTGCGGCGCTGTTGGGTTGCACTATGACAGTGATTTGTCCGCCGGGTCATTTCCCCGATGGAGAAGTAGTACTCGAAGCGCAACGTTTGGCGGCGCAGCATGGTGGGGAGTTGATATTAACTTCTGATATTGATCAGATCCAGGCGCAGGATGCCATCTATGCCGATACTTGGATCTCCATGGGCGATAATGCCAGCCTGGAAGATATTCAGGCCAAATTTGCGCCTTACCAGGTCAATCAGGCATTGATGACAAAGGCCAATGCCAAATTCTTTATGCACTGCTTACCCGCTTACCGTGGTATTGAAGTGACCGAAGAGGTGATCGACGGTGAAGGTTCTCTGATTTTGCAGCAAGCCGAAAACAGGATGCATGCACAAAACGCTGTGTTGGTTACACTGTTGAGTTAATCGTTAGTTTAAAAATATTGTTGTTGAAGGCGAAATCGAGTGTTCAATCAAATTGATTAGGAAATTAAGCAATGGCTATTGAAAAGAAATCCGTTAAGAAAGTGGTATTGGCCTATTCCGGTGGTCTGGATACATCGGCAATCATTCCCTGGTTAAAAGAAACCTATAATGATTGTGAAATCGTCGCTTTCTGTGCCGACGTGGGTCAGGGGGAAGCTGAGCTGGAAGGCTTGCATGAGAAGGCACTCGCCTCGGGTGCATCAGAGTGTCATATCGTCGATCTGAAAGAAGAGTTTGTCGCGGATTATATCTACCCAACCATAGCCACGGGCGCGATTTATGAAGGTACTTATCTGCTTGGCACCTCGATGGCGCGTCCCATTATCGCCAAAGCGCAGGTTGAAGTCGCCCGCAAAGTAGGTGCCGACGCACTGTGCCACGGCTGTACCGGTAAGGGGAACGATCAGGTGCGTTTCGAAGGTTGTTTCGCGGCATTAGCACCTGAGCTGACGGTTATCGCTCCATGGCGCGAGTGGGATATGGTCAGCCGTGAAGATCTGCTCGAGTACCTTGCCGAGCGCAACATTAAGACCACAGCGTCAGCCACTAAGATCTATAGCCGTGACGCCAATGCCTGGCATATCTCTCACGAAGGTGGAGAGTTGGAAGATCCATGGAACGAGCCAAGCAAGGGTGTTTGGACTATGACAGTCGCACCGGAAGATGCGCCAGATCAAGCCGAATATGTGTCTCTGGAAGTGGAAGCGGGCCGTATCACCAAAGTCAATGGTGAGGCGCTGACACCTTATGCTGCCCTGATGAAGCTTAATCAGATAGCAGCGGCTCATGGCGTAGGCCGTATCGATATCACAGAAAACCGTCTTGTGGGTATGAAGTCCCGGGGCTGTTATGAAACCCCAGGTGGAACAGTGATGTTTGCCGCGCTGCGTGCCATCGAGGAGCTGGTGCTGGATAAAACCAGCCGTGAATGGCGTGAAGATATCGCCGCTAAGATGGCGCATCTTGTCTACGATGGCCGCTGGTTTACGCCTCTGTGCGAGTCGCTGCTGGGTGCCTCTGAGCCGCTGGCTAAATTGGTTAACGGTGAGGTTGTGGTTAAGCTTTACAAAGGTCAGGCACAAGCCGTTAAGAAGCGTTCACCTAACAGTTTGTATTCTGAAGCATTCGCGACCTTCGGTGAAGATGATGTCTACAATCAGAAGGATGCGGAAGGCTTTATCCGTCTGTACTCGCTGGCGAGTCGCATTCGTGCATTAAACACTAAATAAACCGGATTATCGTGACTAAGGGGCGAAATTCGCCCCTTAATTTTACTGAATTGATGAGGATAATGAGATGGCGTTATGGGGTGGAAGATTCAGCCAGGAAAGCAGTGAGCTGTTTAAACTGTTTAACGATTCATTGCCTGTGGATTACCGTTTAGTCGAAGAAGATATAGTGGGCTCCATCGCCTGGGCCGATGCGATCGCCGCCGTGGGGATTCTGACCGATGCCGAGTGTGTCGAGCTGAAACGGGCCCTGGGTGAACTGCTCGAGGAAGTGCAAGATAAGCCGGAGCAGATCATCAGTTCTGGCGCCGAAGATATTCACAGTTTTGTCGAGCAATCCCTGATTGCCAAAGTGGGCGACTTAGGTAAGAAGCTGCATACGGGGCGCTCTCGTAACGATCAGGTGGCCACAGATCTTAAGCTCTGGTGCAAGAAAGAAGGTCAGGCGCTGCTGGGGCAATTGACCCAAGTGCGCGGGGCTCTGCTGGATCTGGCCGAGCGTGAACTGGATGCCGTCATGCCGGGTTACACCCACCTGCAGCGGGCACAGCCGGTGGCCTTCGGTCATTGGTGTCTGGCCTATGTCGAGATGTTCGAGCGCGACATCGGCCGTCTGCAGGATGCCCTGAAGCGTGCCGATACCTGCCCTCTAGGCTGTGGCGCCTTGGCGGGTACGGCCTATCCTATGGATCGCCATGTGCTGGCCCAATCGCTCAATTTTGCCGCGCCCGCCCTCAACAGTCTCGATGCCGTGTCCGACAGGGATCATGTGATTGAGCTGTGCAGCGATGCGTCGATCAGCATGATGCACCTTAGCCGTATGGCGGAAGATCTTATCTTCTTTAATAGCGGGGAAGCGGGCTTTATCGAGCTTGCCGATCAGGTGACTTCTGGCTCATCTTTGATGCCACAGAAGAAAAATCCCGATGCCTTAGAGCTTATCCGGGGTAAAACCGGCCGTGTTTATGGCGCTCTAGTCGGCATTTTAACCACAATGAAGGCGCTGCCGCTGGCCTATAACAAGGATATGCAAGAGGATAAGGAAGGCTTGTTCGATGTAATGGACAGCTGGGCCATCTGTTTAGAGATGGCGGCATTAGTGCTCTCTGGTCTGAAAGTGAATCGTGCCAATACCCTAAGTGCGGCGCAGCAGGGATACGCCAATGCGACAGAATTGGCCGATTACCTGGTCGCTAAAGGGATGCCATTTAGAGAGGCACACCATGTGGTGGGTGAGGTGGTCGTCGCCGCGATTGCAGAGAAGAAGCCTATCGAGAATTTTGAGCTGGCTAAGCTGCAAACCTTTGCATCGAGCATTGAACAGGATGTTTATGATTGTCTGACAATCGATTCCTGTCTGGCAAAACGTGAGGCGTTAGGCGGGACTTCGCTGCCCCAAGTGAAGGCTGCACTCAATGCCAAGCGTTGATTAAGTGAAACTCAGTTCACATAATTGAATAAAAAACCTGCAGTTGCAGGTTTTTTTATTCAATTAAATTTTTGCAGCATCAAAAAATTGGCGCAATGAACTCACTAAAAATCAACACTATTTCAGTTGTTTGTGCTGTCACATCGAGACTGCTATCTGATGTTCTGCTAATGGCAAAATACTAAAATAACTCCTCGACAGGATCTTCGGTGAAGATATTTTCCTCTTCGGGGGCTTCAGTCGCGAACTCTTTGGGTTCTGTTCCTTTGATGAAATATTCAAATGCCGTTGTGTGATCCGTTTTACGACTGAGTTTGCCGCTGGCTAAATCGATCCGCGCCGAGACTATGTTTTCAGGTGGTTGCGATGGTATTTCTGCTGTGCCTGCCAGGGCATTTTTCATAAACTCATTCCAGGCTGGGCCAGCTGTCTTAGCACCAGCTTCGGCACCCGAAATCTGATCTTTTGCACCATTGGTGTTCCAGCTGGTACTGCCCAGTTCCTGGCTATGGTCATCAAAACCAACCCAGACGGTGGTGGCTAGGTTAGGATTGAAACCACTGAACCAAGTATCGCGGGATTCGTTGGTGGTACCTGTCTTACCGGCAATATCACGGCGGTTGACTACGCGGGCGGCGCGCCATGCCGTTCCGTTCCAGCCGGTGCCTTTACTCCAGTTGCCACCACCCCAAATTACGCTTTTTAGTGCATCAGTGATCAAAAAGGCGGTCTGGCTGGAGATGATCTGCGGCGCGTGACGGCCATCAGATGGACAGGCTCCTTCCTGGATATTTTCAGCTTGTTCATCGTTTGTCATCTCATTTTGCGCCTGGATCTCTTTAGCCATGGCGGTAAAAGGATCCTCTGTAGTAATCTGCTCTTCTGGCTTTTCAGGTTGTGCTTCTGGGGTGCAGGCCAGTGTCGGGTCGGCCTGCTCTATGATTTCCTGGTAGGCATTTTCGATACGATCGATAAAGTAAGGCTCAACCCTGTAGCCGCCGTTGGCAAATACAGAGAAGGCGGTCACGACCTGCAGCGGGGTGACAGAAGATGAGCCCAGTGCCAATGACTCGTTCTTCGGTAGGTCCTCTCTGTCGAAACCGAATCTGACTAAAGTATCAATGGCGGTCGTTAGCCCGGTATAGCGCATGGTTCTAACCGACATGACGTTAATCGATTGCGCCAGGCCGATCCGCAAGCGGGTAGGGCCTGTATATTTGTCCGGTGAGTTTTTGGGTCGCCATGCGATCCCTTGACGAATATCGGCATTGTTGATGGGAGCATTGTTGATCAATGTCGCCAGTGTGTAGCCTTTTTCTAGCGCAGCCGTGTAGATAAAGGGTTTGATATTTGAACCCAGTTGCCGCTTCGCCTGTGTGATCCTGTTGTACTGGCTGGTGTGGAAACTAAAACCGCCCACTAGCGTCTTGATAGAACCATTATGGGGATCGAGGGAAACGATAGCACTCGATACTTCTGGAATTTGAGATAGTTGCCAGAAGTCGCCATTATTGCGGATCCAGATTTGCTCGCCGACAGTTAATACATCGCTGGCAGCCACAGGTGCTTGCCCCTGACGTGTGTTGGAGATATAGGCCCTTGCCCATTTGAGCCCATCCCAGCTGAGTGTAATGGTATCGCCATTGCTGTTGAGTACCTCTGCACTTTGCTTAGCAACTTGCATAACGGCCGCAGGTTCGAGTCCCAGGAAGCTCTTGGTTTCTTTTAGCTGCTCTGTGATGGCTTGTGCTTCAGGTTTTTCATCCTGGACTTGCCACAAGACTTTGGTTGCGCCGCGATAGCCATGACGTTCGTCATAGGCATAAACATTGTTTCTTAAGGCCTGCTGAGCAAACTCCTGCAGGCGCGAGTCCAGTGTGGTATAGACATTGTAACCACCGGTATAAGCTTCATCTTCGCCCAAGGTGGCAACCAGATAATCCCTTGCCATTTCAGAGATGTAGGGCGCATAAAGCTCGACTTCGGCACCATGATATCTGGCCGTTACCGGAGCGTTTATCGCTTCCTCATATTCTGCCTGGGTGATGTTGCGTTTTTCCAGCATACGGCTCAGTACCCAGTTGCGGCGATTCAAGGCGCGCTCGGGGTTCCTGATAGGGTTGGCTGCCGATGGTGACTGTGGCAGGCCGGCAATCATTGCCATCTCAGGCAAGGTGAGTTCGCTCAGTTCTTTGCCGTAATAGACCTGCGCCGCTGCGCCTACGCCATAGGAGCGGTTACCGAGGAAAGAGCGGTTCAGATATAAGGTCAGGATCTCCTCTTTGCTGAGGGCCTGCTCAATCTTCAGGGCGAGAAAGATCTCTTTAATCTTTCGAATATAGGTCTTTTCGCGAGAAAGGAAGAAGCCCCTGGCGACCTGCTGTGTGATGGTACTGGCGCCCTGGCTCTTCTTGCCTGTGGTCACTAAGATGACGGCGGCGCGAATGATCCCTATAGGGTCTATCCCTTTGTGTTCGAAGAAACGGGCATCTTCAGTGTCGAGCACAGCATTGATCAGCTGTGTCGGAACCTGGTCATATTCCACTGGAATGCGGCGCTTCTCGCCAAATTGCGAGATAAGCTTACCATCCTGGCTATAGATACGAAGTGGTGTCTGTAATTTCACCGTTTTTAGCGTGTTGACATCGGGAAGTTCGGGCAGAACATAAAAATAGGCAGCAGTCACCGCCGCAATCCCTAATAGCGCCAGACTAAAAAAAGCTATCGTAATTCGTTTAAACCACTTCACGGATGATTCCAATATGAATTGCTAATCACACAGTATATAAGGCGAAAGGCTATTGTTGAAGTAAAAATAATTGTCAAAAAAATGGCAATTGTAAAAGTTATAAACATTTTGTACTAATATCTATAACGGGTTGATTTTGTGCTAATCTAGTTTCAGAAACTATAACATTAAAGTGACAATGGACTATGCTTTCAAACTTATGGAAGCGTCAGGCTCCGCAGATGGTGGGAATTGATATTGGTTCCCACGAAATAAAAGCAGTACTGCTGAGTAAGACGGCTGATGGATATAAAATATTGAGTCATGCGGCTGTGCCAGTAAAAAAAGGCGCCGTAAATGATCATGAAATTCGAGATGCTGATGCCGTTTTAGAATCGCTAAGATTGATAAAACGAACTATTCCAAAAACGGTTAAATATGCCGCAGTTGCTGTATCTGGCTCCGCCGTAATGACTAAGGTGATATACATGGATGCCGCTTTAACAGAGGCAGAGATGGAGACTCAGATTGAGATTGAGGCGGATAACCTGATCCCTTACTCACTAGACGAAGTGAGCATAGACTTTGAAACACTCAATGTGAATTCAACCGACCCTTCCAAAGTGGATGTGTTGCTGAGTGCTTGTCGCACAGAAAATATCGATATCAGGGTTGATAGTCTGGATGATATCAATCTCGAGACTAAAGTTGTTGATATTGAAGGCTATGCGCTAGGTCGATCCTTTGAACTGATTGCGGCGCAGCTACCTGAAAATGCCAACAACAAAGTGGTTGCTCTGGTCGATATCGGTGCCAACATGACCACCTTTGCCGTGGTTGAGAAGGGAGAAACGGCCTTTATTCGTGAGCAGGCATTTGGTGGCGATCTGTTTAGCCAGTCTATCTCCTCATTTTATGGTATGGATCACGAGCAGGCCGAGAAGGCGAAAGTCGAGGGTGACCTGCCACGCAACTATATGTTTGAGGTGCTCTCGCCTTTCCAGACGCAATTACTGCAACAGATTAAACGCACTTTGCAGATATACAGTACGTCCAGTGGCAGAGATAAAGTCGATCACATTGTATTATGTGGCGGTACATCTAAATTGGAGGGAATGGCTAATTTATTAACCAATGAATTAGGTATTCATACCATTATTGCCGATCCATTTTTAGGGTGTTTGTATGCAGACGAAGAAGTAAAAACAGCATTACAACCACAAATAAATAAATACATGGTTGCCTGTGGGTTGGCGCTGAGGAGTTACTCGCAATGGCGAACATAAACCTATTACCTTGGCGGGAAGAGGCGCGCGAAAAACAAAAACGAGATTATTTAGGTGTATTGGTAGCAGTTTTTCTTTTTGCATCCTTAATCGTTTATTTAGCCCTTCATATAATCGATTTGATGACCGAAGAGCAACGAGGACGCAATGCGTATCTTCAGTCTGAAATTCAATTATTAGAAACCCAGATCGCCGAAATTAAAAAGATCAAAGAGCGTAAGAAAGATATTGAGCGCCGCACCGATATTATTTTAGATCTGCAACAGGCGCGAAATTTACCGACCCATGTTTTAGATGAGTTGGTGCGTATTGTTCCGCCGGGTATCTACCTTTCCAGCATAGAGAAGAAAGGCAGTATGTTGTGGATAGAGGGGCGCAGTGAATCGAATAATAATGTTGCCAACATGATGCGTAAGGTGAAAGCCTCTCAATGGCTGCACGATCCCAATATGCGCTCGATCGTGTCGCAAAATGAGGAGCTGCGTCAGCTGCAGCGATTTAGTCTAAGGGTCTCGATTGGGGAAGAGGATGCCGACAGTGATAAGCCAGCGAAAGGAGCGAAGAAATGAAACTCGATCTGAGTGAATTTAATGACCTCGATTTCGAAAACATTGGCGGCTGGTCGGCTCAGGTCAAGGTGGTGTTTGCCGCTTTCTTAGCGATCATCATTTTTATTGCCAGTTATTTTCTTTTTATCTCTGATGCTGTCGATATCTTAAAGGCCGAGCAGGCGAAAGAGCAGACTTTACGAGATGATTTTAAAGCAAAATATCAATTAGCGGCTAACCTTAAGCTATATCGTGAACAGCTGGCCGTGATGGAAGTGCAGTTTGCTGAACTACTGAAAATGCTGCCTTCGCAAAATGAGATGCCTGGTCTGCTGGATGACCTCACTTTTGTGGCAACGGATTCGGGTTTAGGGATTAAAAGTTTAGAGTGGCAAGAAGAGATCCAGCGGGATTTTTATATTGAGTTTCCGATCAGTATGTCGGTCACAGGTAACTATCATGAGATGGGCAAGTTTGTCAGTGATGTCGCTAAGTTACCGCGTATTGTGAGTCTGCATGATTTTGTCATTAAGCGAAGTGAGCAGGGAATGTTAGGGATGGAGATCCTGGCTAAGACCTATCGCTTTAAAGAGGGTGCAGAATTACCCCAGGAAAATAACAAGGCGAAAGGGGGTAAGAAATGAGGAGAGTTTCTTTATTTGCCCTCTGTGTACTCTTAACCGGTTGTATGGGTGACAGAAGCGACTTAGAGCTGTTTATAACCACCACTAAGGCACAGCATGTTGCTCATATTCCGCCTTTAAAAGAGCCGCCTAAGTTTGAACATTTTGCCTATCAGGCGAGTTTGATGCGCAGTCCCTTCGTTCCGCCGTCACGGGAGTTGACGGAAGAGGTGATAGATACGAGTAAAGATTGTCAGCAGCCAGATTTAAAGCGTCGTAAGGGGCGTTTAGAAACTTATGCGCTAGATAATCTGAAAATGCGTGGTACCTTAAGCGAAGATAAACGGATATGGGCCTTAATTGAGACCAATGATGGAAGTGTATACCGGCTCGGTGTCGGTGAATATTTGGGGCTCTATCATGGTCGTATTGCTAAAGTCTCGCCACAAACAATCGAAATAATTGAATTAATACCAGATGGAACAGGCTGCTGGAGTGAAAGAACAAGCAGCATGGACCTGACTGGTAAATAACGAGCGAAGGATGAGGGAATAATGGAATCTTCTGCCGCAAAAAAAGCATTATTAAATATGTCGCCTTTTTTAAGGGTTGCTTTGGGGCTAGTGTTAATACTTGGTGTTGCGCCCTATTCTTCTGCTGCAAATCGGTTAGTGGATGTAAAATATCATTCGATAGTCGATCATCAACTCGAGTTACAACTGGTTTTTGAAACGGATGTTGCCGAGCCTGAGATCAATTTAAACGCATCTCCAGCTCAGATAGAGTTAGCCTTTTCTGATACCACATCTGGGTTAGAAAAAGATCTCTTACCTATTGAAAATGTGGGCGTGAAATCGGTCAGCGTTAAACAGGATAGTAGCGCGCTGAAAGTGCTGGTGGATCTGACTAAGGTGAAAGCCTATCAGGGTAAGGTATATGGCAAGACCTATAGGCTCACTATTAATGATGAAGCGATCGATCACAGTGAAGTGTCATCCAATCCTTTTGTTAATAAGGTCAAGAATATCGATTTTCGCCGTTCGGCCAATGGTAGTGGCGAACTGCTGGTAAAACTCAATAACTCTGCGGTGGCAGCTAATGTGGAGCAGGTCGGCGCTAAGCTGGAAGTGAAACTGTTTAATACCGATATCGGTGCCGATCTGCTGTATGTCATGGATGTGCAGGATTTCGCTACCCCGGTAAAAAGTTTCGAGACCTTTAAAGAGGAACTGACAACCCGCTTCCTGCTCGATATTTCAGGCAACTACGAATATAACTACAAGCAAGAGGGCGACCTGTTCCGTTTAAGTGTGAAAAAAGCGGAAAGAGCCAATGTTGCTAAGGAAGAGAAAAAATACACTGGCAAGACACTGTCTTTGAATTTCCAGAGCATCTCAGTACGTACCGTGTTGCAGATCATCGCCGATTACAACAATTTCAACCTAGTTACTAGCGATAGCGTCGAAGGGGATATTACCCTGCGTTTAGATGATGTGCCTTGGGATCAGGCGCTGGATCTTATCCTGCAAACCAAAGGCCTGGATAAGCGCATCGAAGGGAATATCTTGATGATTGCCCCTGCCGAAGAGATTGCGATTCGCGAGAGCCAGGAGCTGAAAAATCAGCAGGAAGTGAAGGAACTCGCGCCGCTATATTCTGAATACCTGCAGATCAATTATGCCAAAGCCAGTGATATTGCTGCGCTTCTCAAAGGCGATGATTCCAGCCTGCTCTCTGCCCGTGGCTCTGTGGCTGTGGATGAGCGAACCAATACCCTGCTGGTTAAAGATACTGAAGAGACGCTGGAGAATATCCACCGCTTAATCGACGTGCTTGATATTCCTATCCGCCAGGTATTGATTGAAGCTCGTATGGTGACGGTTAAGGATGATGTGTCTGAAGATCTTGGTATCCGTTGGGGCGTGACAGATCAACAGGGAACCCGAGGCACTTCAGGGACTATTGCGGGCGCTGCCGATATAGCTAACGGTATCGTACCCAGTATCAATGACAGATTAAACGTGAATCTGCCAGCCTCTGGCACTAGCCCTGCAAGTATTGCGTTCCATGTGGCCAGGTTAGCCGATGGTACCTTACTGGATCTGGAGTTGAGTGCTCTGGAGCAGGAGAGTAAGGGTGAGATCATTGCAAGTCCACGTATTACTACATCGAATCAAAAGGCGGCCTTTATCGAGCAAGGTGTGGAGATCCCCTATGTGGAATCGGCATCCAGTGGTGCTGCCACAGTGCAGTTTAAAAAGGCCGTGTTGTCACTGCGAGTCACACCACAGATCACCCCAGATAACCGCGTGATATTGGATTTGGAAATTACCCAAGATTCACAAGGTAAAACCGTTGATACTCCACTAGGGCAGGCCGTTTCTATCGATACCCAGCGCATCGGCACTCAGGTTTTGGTCGACCATGGTGAAACTATCGTCCTGGGTGGTATCTATCAGCAGCAGTTGATCAATAGTGTCAGCAAGGTGCCAGTGCTGGGCGATATTCCTTTCATCGGTTATCTGTTTAGAAATACCTCTGATTCTAACGAGCGTCAGGAGCTACTGATTTTTGTGACCCCGAAAATTATCTCCGAACGTTTCTAAACAATAGGATTCTTGTCAAAAGCCAGCGCTATCGCTGGCTTTTTTGTGGGAGTATAATTTCACAGAATTTACTTCCATCACTTGCCTTTCTAGGTTGTTAGCTGAGATAATCCGTGGTCAAGTCTCATTAGAGCAAGGTAACATTTAAGGTCAACCCGGTTTTCAGGTTGACGTAGGCAAACTTCATATAAGATTCCGACGTAAAAGCAATGGCTGAAAAACGTAATATTTTCCTAGTAGGTCCTATGGGGGCTGGTAAAAGCACGATAGGACGTCATCTGGCACAGATGCTCCATTTAGAATTCCACGATTCAGATCAAGAAATTGAAAACCGCACAGGTGCGGATATTGCGTGGGTATTTGACGTCGAAGGCGAAGAGGGATTTCGTCGTCGTGAAACGCAAGTGGTCGCCGATCTCACCGAGAAGCAAGGTATCGTTTTAGCGACAGGCGGTGGCTCAATCCAGAGCAAAGATATTCGCAATAACCTGTCAGCGCGCGGTATTGTGGTCTATTTAGAAACGACTATCGATAAGCAAGTGGCACGCACCCAAAGGGATAAGCGTCGTCCGTTACTGCAAGTCGATGATCCTCGCGAAGTCTTAGAAAACCTGGCCGCGATTCGTAACCCGCTTTACGAAGAGATCGCCGATGTGATAGTTAAAACCGATGAGCAAAGTGCAAAAGTCGTTGCTAATCAAATTATTGAACAGTTAGGTTTTTAATTCTATAGGCGGTTACATGGAACAGATTCAGGTTGAACTTGGTGTACGTAGCTACCCGATTTACATTGGCCCGAATCTGCTGAAACAACCCGAGTTATTTCAACGGGCGATTCAGAATAAAAAAGTGTTAATCGTCACCAACACGACAGTGGCGTCCCTTTACCTTAAACAGGTACAGGCGCTACTGGCAAATCACCTCAGTGCTGACCCCGTCATTTTGCCCGATGGTGAGCAGTACAAGACTCTAAGCCAATTAGATACAGTTTTCACCTCGCTGCTGGAGCAGAACATGGGGCGGGATACGATTATCCTGGCCTTGGGTGGTGGTGTGATTGGCGATATGGCCGGTTTTGCGGCCGCCTGCTATCAGCGTGGTGTCGACTTTATCCAAGTTCCGACCACACTCTTGGCTCAGGTCGATTCATCGGTTGGCGGAAAGACGGCTGTGAACCATCCTTTGGGTAAGAATATGATAGGGGCCTTTTATCAACCCCAGCTGGTGGTGATAGATACTCAATGTTTATCCACTCTGCCTGCCCGTGAGTTTGCCGCCGGTATCGCTGAGGTAATTAAGTACGGCATTATCTGGGACTATGAGTTTTTCGTCTGGTTGGAAAACCATGTGGATGAATTAAAGTCCTTGGATGAAGCCGCATTAAAGTATGCGATTGCCCGTTGCTGCCAGATAAAAGCCGATGTTGTCGCACAGGATGAAACCGAGCAAGGGGTGCGGGCGCTGCTAAATCTGGGCCATACCTTTGGTCATGCCATCGAGGCAGAGATGGGCTATGGTGTCTGGCTTCATGGCGAAGCCGTGGCTGCCGGCATGGTATTGGCTGCGAAGACTGCCTGTCACATGACGCTGATTGATAGTGATATGGTGGCGCGGATCACCCGATTAATCGAACGCTTCGACCTGCCTGTGGCTGCGCCAGCAACCATGGGATTTGAGCAATTTATCAAGCATATGCGTCGGGATAAAAAAGTACTTCAGGGTAAGTTGAGGCTGGTATTACCCGAAGGGCTAGGCAAAGCCGGGGTATACAGTGATGTCCCCGAATCTATCCTTGAAAAGGTTATTTGTCGCACCGACTGTTAATCGCCGATTTTAATAAACCCGTCTGGTAAGACAGTGACTATCAAAACTTCCACCCTATTACCCAGTCAAGAATCTTTGTTGCATCGTTTGCAGCATGTGGCGCTTTACGGCCAGCAGTTAACTGTGCTGACCGGCGAGTCCGGTGCCGGCAAGACGACCTTAGTCACAGCATTGGTGGATGGACTGGAAGGGGTGAGTACGGCGCTGGTGGCGTGTCCACAGCATGCACAGAGCAGTGAAATTCGACGTAAGATATTAGTTCAACTTTTGGCTGACCCCCTGTTCGATGATGAGTTGCCACTGCCGGAAACCTTACTCGATCTCACCGATTCTCTGCCGGCCCACTGCCACATAGTTCTCGACGATGCTCACTATTTGCCACTGACCATCTGGGCCGAGTGTATAGTGCTCAGTCAGCTCGAGTTGTCAGGTAAGCAGATCTCATTCACCTTCACCACTTCCAGCGGTTTCTTGTCTGAAATATTGACTCAACTGCCAGAGGTGCAGCAGCAAATTATGTTGCCTGTGAATATCGCGCCTTTGGTGGTGAGCGAGCGGGAAATGCTCTATTACAGTCTGCTTTGGCGCAGCGAACAGGTGCCATTTACGCCAAAGGAGATAGTGCAGCAGCAACTGTCGATGCAGCAGGGATTACCGGGAGAAGTGGTCAAGCTGCTGTATCTGGCCTTAGAGGGTGAGGAGGAAGAGATAAAGTCCAAACCCAATTATTTGTGGGTTTACTTAGCTGCAGCCCTTCTATTTTTGCTTGCTGTGATTGTCTATTTCGACTCTGAACCGTCAGCGCCTCAGGCAAGCCGTGCACATACTGTGGCATCTTTAAAAGCCAGCATAGCAAATTATGCCTATGGCGAAGCTGTGTTAGCCCCTTACTTTATGGCGCGTCTCGACAGAGTACAGGCGGTCGAGGATGCGCAGAGTCCATCCGATATTGAGAATCTTACCGAGGGAACTGATCTTGCTCAGCATACTGTGGGAGAGAGTGAGTTCCCTAAGCTTAAGCCAGAAGAGCTGACTCAAAATATTCCAGTGTCTGAGGAGAACGCCCAAGCCAGCAAGGCTGAGGTATTTGCTGCTAATGCACAAGCCAAAATGGCAGAGGCTCAGATAGCCAATTCCAATACAGCTGAGCCCATTTCAACTGAGCCCCAAATAACTGAGCCCCAAATAACCGAGGCATCGCAGCTTTCATCTCAGGCTGTTGGAGATAACAGCAGTGAGACTGTGGCTGCGAATTCAAATCCTGTCGATTCCTCTCACAAGCTTGATGATAAGTCAGGGCAATTTAATACCTTTCATCCGACCTCTGGCTATACAATACAGCTGATCAGCGTTGCAAAGGTCGAGTCGCTTATCGTTCTTATTGAGAGATTTGATTCCATTGAACAGGTGAAAATCGCCAAATATAACCAGCAATGGGTAGCCTTTTATGGGCAATTCGATTCCCGTGCTCAGGCGCAAGCGCAGATTAAGGGGTTACAAGAATCCCTGGATCTGGGGTCACTCTGGATAAGAAAATGGGCAGAACTGTCAAAATATCAATTACAACAAACTGTTCCTTCTCGTGAAATTTAAAAATAAACAGAGTACAATCGACAACTTGTAACTAAGGGTATTCAATCGGATTCGATGATTAAAAAGCAGAGAGCCTTTCTCAAATGGGCAGGTGGAAAATACAAACTGGTTGAAGCACTTACGCAACATCTGCCACTGGGTGAGCGTTTAGTTGAACCTTTTGTCGGCGCAGGTTCCGTTTTTCTGAATACTGACTACCCTAGCTATCTGCTTTGCGATATCAATCAAGATCTAATCAACCTTTATCAGATTATTCAGGCCAAGCCGGAAAAATACCTGACAGAAGCTAAGGCGATGTTTGTCGAGGCGAAAAATGATAAAGAGGCCTACTACAAGATCCGTGATGAATTTAATCGGACCCGCGATCCCTTTCTGCGCTCTGTCTATTTCCTCTATATGAATCGCCATGGTTTCAATGGGTTGTGCCGTTATAACAAGAAGGGCGGCTTTAATGTGCCCTTTGGCTCCTACAAAAAGCCTTATTTCCCCCATGATGAGATAATGGCATTTGCCGAAAAGGCACAGAAAGCCGAGTTTCTCTGTATCGGCTATGAGCAAGCCTTCGAGTTGGCCAGAGAAGGGGATGTAGTCTACTGCGATCCGCCATATGCGCCTCTGTCGACCACAGCCAGTTTTACCACTTATGTCGGTTCAGGTTTTAGTCTGGATGATCAGGCATTGCTGGCACGCCATGCCCGTCATACGGCGATCGATCGGCAGATCCCAGTGCTTATCAGTAATCATGATATTCCCCTCACCCGTGAGCTATACCACGGTGCCCGCTTCGATACGATTCAGGTTCAACGCAATATCAGCCAGAATGGCAATGGACGCAAGAAAGTCGATGAACTGATGGCCTTATACGACGAGAGCTACCATAGCGGCAATGATTAACCCAGATTAAAGCTGCGCTAGATTCGAACGAAAGCTAAGGCTGAATAAGAGCTTAGGGTGAATAAATAGCGGTTGAATTAGGGGGCTATAACCCAGTTGACCGTTAAGATCAGGCTCAAGACTAAGAGTGCAGCGAGAATGACCCCCATGATAATAAAGGGAAGGGGTGAGTGAGATTGAAAGTCTTGCTGACGACGCGCCTGAGTCTGTACTCCGAAAAATGCCGCGAGCGTACTGAGAAACAGTCGTAGCAGAGAGGGCTGTTTAGAAACGACCTTATAAGTTACCAGTGTTGGCCTCTTTTAGCGGGCGTGATTGCTCATGACCATGAAGCAATTCGAGTAGATCCAGAAAATGGAATTGGCTCGAGCGACTGTTACCCGCTAACCAGTTTACCCAGCTGATATTGTCTATCTGGGCTTCACACAGATTGTTAGGGTGGCTGGCAGGCAGGGCAGTGTCGTAGTTGCAGTCTGTTGCTACTGAGAGGGTGTTTTTCTCTTGAGTGTTGATTGCAATAAAGCTCACTACCAGGGCGATGGCGCTCGGTAGTATCAGGGATTTTATATTCACTGAAAGGGTTTTTTTCTCTTTCATTTCTACATCCTGTGGAATACAAAAACAAACAAGGGCTCACAGTATAGCAAAGCCGTTTATATTTTGACCATCCTTTTTGTCATTCGGCTTGCTATTGCCATGAAACCACGTTTTTTCTGATATCTACTGCTATATTCCTCGATTCACCCTAGAGCGCCAGCGCCGCTATAGGGTAGAATAGTGCGTTTCTTACCCACAGTAGAGTAGCGAGTTTACCATGCGCCCATTTTTAATTGCTCCTTCGATCTTATCTGCCGATTTTGCCCGTTTAGGAGAAGATGTCGATGCTGTCCTTAAGGCCGGCGCAGATGTAGTGCATTTTGATGTTATGGACAATCACTATGTGCCTAATCTCACCATAGGTCCTATGGTGTGTAAGGCGCTGCGTGATTTCGGTGTGACCGCCGATATCGATGTGCATCTGATGGTAAAACCTGTGGATCGTATTATTCCCGACTTTATTGCGGCTGGGGCATCGATAATTACTTTCCATCCAGAAGCCTCTGAACATCTGGACAGAAGCCTGCAATTGATTAAAGAGTCAGGTTGTAAGGCTGGCCTGGTATTTAACCCAGGTACGCCACTGCACTACCTCGACTATGTGATGGATAAGCTGGATGTGATCCTGCTGATGTCGGTTAACCCGGGCTTTGGTGGCCAATCCTTTATTCCATCGACCTTAGATAAACTGCGTCAGGTGCGTGAGCGCATCGATGCTAGCGGTTTCGATATTCGCCTAGAGGTTGATGGCGGCGTGAAAGTGGATAATATCGCCGAGATCGCCGCAGCCGGCGCCGACATGTTTGTGGCGGGTTCGGCCATTTTCAATCAGCCCGATTATAAAGCGGTGATCGATGAGATGCGCGCCGAGCTAGCTAAGGTTGAGTCATGCTAGATGGCAAAACGCTAAAGGCGATCGCGTTTGATCTCGACGGCACCCTGATCGACAGTGTGCCAGATCTCTATGTCGCCGTTAACGAGAGCTTGCTTGAGCTTGGTCTGGCAAGTTGCAGTGAAATCCAGGTACGATCTTGGGTCGGTAACGGCGCTGAGCGATTGATGGAGCGTGCCCTGACGTTTGCCAAACAGACGGATGTAGATGAGGGCGAACTAAAAGCCGCTATGCCGCTGTTTATGAAGCACTATCAGGCTAATTTACAGCAACACAGTCGGCTCTATGATGGGGTGAAACCTGCGCTGGAGCAGCTGGCTCAAGTGGGCTATCGTCTGGCGATTGTCACTAATAAGCCTCATCGCTTTACCTTGCCGCTACTGCAGGCGTTTGGCATAGATACCTTGTTTAGCGCCGTATTAGGCGGCGATTCACTGGC
The DNA here is from genome assembly GCF_021412565.1 of Shewanella sp. AS1. Taxonomy (GTDB): domain Bacteria; phylum Pseudomonadota; class Gammaproteobacteria; order Enterobacterales; family Shewanellaceae; genus Shewanella. The sequence goes on from NZ_JAKCLJ010000012.1 coordinate 25,801, forward strand.
AAAGATGAAGCCAGATCCTTTACCTCTAACCCATCTATTGAATGAGTGGCAACTTACGCCGGATCAGCTTTTGATGGTGGGCGACTCGAAAAATGATATTTTTGCCGCTCAAGCCGCAGGTATTGCCTCTATCGGCTTGACCTATGGCTACAACTACGGTGAAGATATTGGGCTTAGCGAGCCAACGCTCGTCTGTGATACTTTTGAGCAAGTATTCGTCGGTATCACCTCTCAACAACTTTTGGAGCAATAAAACCTATGACTAAACCTATCGTCCTTAGCGGTGCCCAGCCGTCCGGTGAATTAACCATTGGTAACTACATGGGCGCGTTACGTCAGTGGGTTGCGATGCAAGATAGTCATGATTGTCTCTATTGTGTTGTCGATCTGCATGCCATCACAGTACGTCAAGACCCATCTAAACTGCGTGAAGCTTGCCTCGATACCCTGGCACTCTATCTTGCTTGTGGCGTTGATCCTAAGAAGAGCACAGTGTTTATCCAATCTCAGGTGCCGCAGCACACCCAGCTCGGCTGGGCATTAAACTGTTATACCCAGATGGGTGAACTGAGCCGCATGACCCAGTTTAAGGATAAGTCGCAGAAGCATGCTAACAACATTAACGTAGGCCTGTTTGGTTATCCTGTGTTGATGGCGGCGGATATTCTGCTGTATCAGGCCAATGAGATCCCTGTGGGGCAAGATCAGAAGCAGCATCTGGAACTGACTCGTGATATCGCCACTCGCTTTAACAACGCCTATGGCGATACCTTTACTATTCCCGAGCCTTTCATTCCTGAGCTTGGGGCCAAGGTGATGTCGCTGCAGGACCCATTGAAGAAGATGTCAAAATCCGATGACAACCGTAACAATGTGATCGGTCTGCTCGAAGATCCCAAGGCTGTGATGAAGAAGCTGAAAAAAGCGATGACAGACAGCGATGAGCCGCCTGTCGTGCGTTTCGATGTGGAAAATAAGCCAGGCGTGTCCAACCTGCTGAGTCTGATGTCGGGCGTAACTGGACAGAGTATTGCCAGCATAGAAGCTGAGTTTGAAGGCAAGATGTATGGTCATCTCAAAGTCGCCGCCGGTGAAGCGGTTGTCGGCATGTTAGAGCCTTTGCAGGCACGCTATCAGGAGTTCAGAGCGGATCAGAGTTTCCTCAACCAGGTGATGCAGGAAGGCGCCGAAAAAGCTCAGGCTCGCGCCGAAGTGACCCTGAAGAAGGTCTATGAGAAGATTGGCCTGTTGGTTTAACAGCCTGCATGACGAATTAAGCCAGCATAACGCTGGCTTAACTTTTTTCTAGCTACTGTTTCTAGCTACTGGGTGTATCGAACACCTTAATCACTTTTCTCACCCCGGCTGTGTTGCGGGTGATATCGACGGCCAGATCGGCCTGATCTTTAGTTACCACGCCTAGCAGGAATACTTCACCGTTTTCCGTGACCACTTTGATACGGGTGACATCCAGATCTTTATCCTTGATCATCCGGGTTTTCACCTTAGTGGTGATCCAGGTGTCGTTACTGCGTGTGGTAAAAGAGGTGGGATTGCCGATACGGATCTGGTTATGGATCTTGCCGCCCAGATTCAGCGCCTTCACTGTGTTGACCGCCTTATCGCGCAACATAGAGTTGGGCGCCTGGCCTATCATCAACACATTACCATTCATCGCCACCCCAGTGATATTAGTTTGATTCTTAATATCGTCATGGGATGACAAGGCGCTTGAGATGGTAAAGTCGGCATTAGTGTCATCGAGCTGAGTGGAGAAACTGCGCTCATCATTGATCATCACGGCGCCGCCGACCGCACCGACCATAATGGCACCGGCGCAGCCTTGAAGCATTAGCACAATGGCAATTAATGGGAGCAGAGCTCTCATGCTTGCTCGTCCTGAGGGAACAGGGTGCGGTCGATGTTGTCGCACAGGCAGTGGATCACCAGCAGGTGTACTTCCTGAATGCGAGCGGTCACGTTAGAGGGCACGCGAATTTCGACATCGTTAACTCCCATTAAGCCCGCCATGGCGCCGCCATCTTTGCCTGTCAGGGCAACGATAGTCATATCACGGCTCAGCGCCGCTTCCATCGCCTTGATAACATTGCCTGAATTGCCGCTGGTGGAGATGGCCAGTAAGATGTCGCCTGGTTGACCTAAGGCTAAGATCTGCTTGGAGAAGATCTCTTCATAGCTGTAGTCATTACCAATCGCCGTGATTGTTGAGGTGTCTGTGGTCAGGGCGATGGCCGGCAGTGGCGGGCGCTCAATCTCGTAGCGGTTCAGCAGTTCGGCAGAGAAGTGCTGCGCATCACCGGCGCTGCCACCGTTACCACAGGCTAAGATTTTATTGCCGCCCAGCAAACACTGAACCATCATCTCTGCCGCTTTCTCTATGGATTCAGGCAGTGCCTCTGCGGCATCGATCTTGGTTTGGATCGAATGGGTGAAGCTATCTTTAATACGTTCTAGCATCGGATATATCCTTCAATAATAACGGTTTCATTGGCCTTAGCCCTATTTTAGGAGGCCAGTGGGTCACTAAAATGCATTGGTGATCCAATCGATCGCTTTTGCATCTATGGCGACCACATCGAAGCGACATTGAGCATCTATGTTGTGACACTGCATATAATGGTTTGCCGCTCGGCGTAATTTGTTTATCTTGCTCTGGCTAATTGCCTGTATCGCCCCGCCAAACTGTTTCGACTGACGATATTTTACCTCAATAAACACCCATATTTGACCCTGTTTCATTATCAGGTCAATCTCCCCGAAGGGATAACGTACATTTCGTTCGACCAATTCGAGCCCCTGTTGCTCCAGGTAGTCCAGCGCCTTGTCTTCTGCGCGCTGACCTTGGTTAAGGTGCTCGGCCTGGCTCATAGTGGTTTGAGGCTGCCGTACTGGTATCGACCCCAGCTGAGTTGTCGGTTGATTGTACCATCGGACGAGACCGATAGCAGTCCGCTTCGCCCCGAATATTGATACCCGGGCAGGGCGCGCATCTGAGCCAGTTTACCAATAAGTTCCACAGCATCGAACCCCATGATATAGAGGCGTTTCTGGCTATTGGTCCAGGTCGGCCACAGTTTGGCGACCTCGGCTGTCTCTTCGTTAGATTGCAACAACCAGGGCATATCGCTGATGCTTAACTTGTTCAGCTCCTGAGCTGCCGCCCTCGAATGTGTCTCTATGCGGCTGCGGCTGGTGGTGTAAAGCGGCACTGGCTGCGCGAACACGCTAAAGCTGACATCGACGAAGGGTTTTAGCAGGGGCAGATCATGATTGCTCGACACCATGTAGATGGCATCGATATCTCGGCGAGAGCGAAAATCGGCTTGGATATCATTGCCCAGCAGGGCTTTGATACGGGCGATGCGTTCATAGCTGTCGACCACACCAAGGGACTTTTGAACCGCCACCTTCATCTCGTTACCACCGTTATAGTAGTGAACTTCGGCGTCCTCTTGGGCCAGCTCTTGCCACTTCTGGTTAAACGCCTCAGCCATACGTTTGCCTGTACTGTCGCTGCTGGCAAGCAATAAAGGCTTTCTGATGCCATCGTTAAACATCTTCTGGGCGGCATCAATCGCTTCATCCGTCGGTGAAAGTGCAAAGAAAAATTGCTCTTCTCTGTGGCTATTGTCATGTGAACTGTTCAGGTACAACTGAGGAATCGCCATCTGTAGTGCCGCCAAGCTTCTTGCCTGAGCTTGTGCTTCTTGGGTGGCGAGATGCTGTTGAGCCAGCTCGGGTTGACCTACGCTCTGCTGTGTCAGCTCCTGTTGCGCCAGATCTTGTTGTGCCATAGCCGGTTGTGCAAGGCCCTCCTGCTGGGGCTGAGGGAGTGCAGATGCTTGGGTCGCCTGCGTCAAAGTAGATTCGTTTGGCGTGAGAGGTGCTTGTTCGGCATTGGCCTGGGCCTGCATTAACTGCTCGACTTCCGATGGCAGCAGCGGGCCTATGATAAATTCGGCGCCAGCTTCAACTGCCTGTTGATATGCCAAGGTCGCGCCTTGAGCGGTATCGAAAAAGTTAATCGAGACAGAGGCATTGTGTTGAGCCAAATAGCTGGAGATGATCCCCTGTTTTACCGGATTGGCAACCGCCGCCCGTGAGCCGCTTAAGGGCAAGAGCACAGCGATATTCTTGGGTTTATAGGGTTTAGTGTTCAGTGCGCGCTCAAGATCGGTCGGCAGTTTCAGCGCCCCAGGATGCTGCGGATTCTCATGCTGCCAGTCGCCTAAACGCTGGACTAAGACCTGAGGGTCAATGGCATAGTGTTTGGCGATATAGGCCAGCTGTAGCCAGCCGGCAAAAATCGGATTGCTCTTATCCTGACTGAAAATCTCTAGCGTCTCTTCCTGCAGGGGTTGCAGTATCGACCAGATCTCATCATTGACTTCGCTGGCCTGCTCTGCGGGCAGGTAAGCGCTCAGCAGACTAAGTTGTCTGGCCTGCTCGATAGGCTGCTGAGTCAGCTGATACAGCCTGGCTTTAAGCTGATAATAGGAGACCCACTGCCAGTCGGCCATGCGCCACTGAAGCGGATAATCCAGCTGTGCCAAGGCATCATCATAATTTGAGGTCATCTCCAGGACGCGTGCTGTCAGGTATTTATGTTCGGCAAGCAGCTCTGGCCGCTGTACCATGCTGTCCTTCATTGAGGTGAGTGTCTGACCGGCACTAAAGCTGTCACCCTGATTGATAAAGGCGTGGGCTGCCAGCAGCAGATAGCGATCGCGTTGCTCATCCGTTTCAGCTTTGGCGGCTTCGCTTAAATATTGCGAGGGCGCTTCAGTGGCACTGACTAAGGAAACGGCCTGCGCTTGTGGTTTTTTCGGCTCACTGGGTGTGGCACAACCGAACAAAACCGCCGATAACAGCGCAAACATGATAAATTTAGTGGTATTCAGTCTTTTTAACACAGGACTTCACTCTGGTAAGATGCTGGCTTTAGTAGTTTAACCTGCTCTTAGGCTTGGCGAAAGTCTTGGAAAATCATTAAAGAGGTAGATATGGACCTATCGGTCGCGCTTTACATCGTTCCTACGCCTATAGGTAACCTTGGAGACATCAGCAGCCGCGCAATAGAGGTGCTTAACCAGGTCGCCTTGATCGCCTGCGAAGATACCCGCCACAGCGGCAAATTACTGAGTCATTTCGGCATAGAAACCCGTAAAACGGCGCTGCATGACCACAACGAGCGAGATAGAGCCCAGTGGATCATCCAAAAGCTCTCTGCCGGTGAAGCCGTTGCCTTGATCTCAGATGCGGGCACGCCGTTGATTTCAGATCCGGGTTATCATCTGGTGTCTCAGGTGCGTGAAGCGGGTTTTGATGTGATCCCTCTGCCAGGGCCTTGCGCTGCGATCACCGCCTTAAGTGCCTCGGGTCTGCCATCGGATCGTTTCTCTTTTGAAGGCTTCTTGCCCGCTAAAGAGAAGGGTCGGTTAGATAAACTCAATGAATTGAGCGAAGATCCTCGCACACTGATCTTTTATGAATCGCCCCATCGTATAGTGCACAGTCTCGAATCTATCGTCACCGCTTTGGGCGCCGAGCGGCAGGTGGTGATGGCGCGGGAAGTGACAAAAACCTTTGAGACCTTCTTGTGTGGCACAGCAGCCGAGGTGTTGACGCGGGTGAAAAGCGATGCCAACCAGCAGAAAGGTGAAATCGTGCTTATGTGTCATGGGTATCGCAGCGATGTTGAGGATGAAATTCCTGCCGTCGCCATGAACACCTTGAAGTTGCTCAGCGAGGAACTGCCGCTGAAAAAGGCCGCCGCCATTGCGGCGCAGATCCATGGACTCAAGAAAAATGCCTTGTATAAACAGGGATTAGATCTCGGTCTCTAAGCCGACCTCAATCTGGGGTGGTGCGCGCTATCGCATTAGGCTATAATCCGCGCCGAGTTGGCCAGACAGTTGCTGCGCTCATCTGAGCGGGGAGGAAAGTCCGGGCTTCATAGAGCAGGGTACCAGGTAACGCCTGGGCGGTGTGAACCGACGACAAGTGCAACAGAGAGAAGACCGCCAATCTTCGGATTGGTAAGGGTGAAAGGGTGCGGTAAGAGCGCACCGTGCGGCTAGCAATAGTCCGTAGCAAGGTAAACTCTACCCGAAGCAAGACCAAATAGGGTTCCACTACTCTTTATGAGTTAATGCGTGGCTCGCGTTGGAACCGGGTAGGTCGCTTGAGCCTGTGAGCGATTGCAGGCCTAGATGAATAACTGTCCTCGACAGGACCCGGCTTATCGGCCAACTCACTAAATTTAAGCCCGCAGCTTTTTCAAGCTGCGGGCTTTTTCATACGCCATTTCTAGGCTTAGTGGCCGATATATTTATCTAAGAAGCTTAAGATTTTTTTGTTGGCTTCGAGGATGTTTTCTTCTTTATAGAAGCCGTGACCCTCTTTATCTTTCACCAGCCATTGATAAGGGTGGCTCGTCTCGTCCAGGGCGGCTTTCAACGCCTGGGCATGCTCTATGGGCGCACGCTCATCATCTTCGCCATGGATAATAAGCACAGGGGCTTTTAGCTGATTCACATGATTGACCGGAGATTGTTCTCTCTGTTGGGTCTTATCGCTACCTAAGGTGGTATCAAGGTAGGCGTCAGCCCAGGTGTTATTCTGTACATCACCTTCGTTGTAGAGCATCTCTAAATCGTACACCCCGGCATAGCCAATGGCACACTGATAGGTTTCGGGAAAGCGGATGGCGCTTTGCAACGCGCTATAGCCGCCGAAACTGGCGCCGAAGATACAGATACGCTTTTTATCTGAGACTCCCTGCTGAATCGCATACTGGGTTGCGAGCATGATGTCATCTTGGATTTTGGTGCCCCAGTTTCCGTGACCGGCCTTCTCAAAGTTTTTGCCATAGCCGGTGGAGCCGCGAAAGTTCACTTGAACCACAGCATAGCCTTTGTTCGCCAGCAGTTGGACTTGTGGATCGAACCCCCAATAATCGCGGATATGAGGACCACCATGGGGCAAGATCACTGTCGGTAGGTTTTTGTCCTGACCTTTAGGTAAGGTCATCTGGCCGTTTAGCGTTAAACCATCCGGTGTTTTAAGACGAAAAGGCGTTGTAGTGGCCATCTCAGTGGGTTTTATCCATTCTTGGGCGCTCATCAGATGGCGAGCCTGCATGGTTTTAGGATTAAACAGGTAAAATGTGCCGGGGTTTTTATCGCTACTGACATGGACTATTGCCTGGGTGCCGTCATCGGTAATGCTGCTGATAAGCACATTGTCGCCGTTGAATGCCTGCACCAGTGATTTATGCAGTTTGGCCTCAGAGGAGTCGGGTTTTAGATAAAGGTAATTGGGATAATCTTCGTCAATTCGCAGGCCATAGATTTCGTTGAGCTGAGAGCCAATAGTCAAAGTCGGATCGGCAATTTCACTGCGATAAAGCAGGGTTTCCTTACCTGTGCTCAGTTCGTAATAGTAGAGCCCTTTGGGGCCACCATCATCACTCTTTAAGGCATAAATGCTTTGATTATCTGCTGTAAAGGCGATGGGCTCGAATTGACCGTTAAAATGTTCCGCAAAAGGCTGCCAATCTTCCCCTTTTTCGGGGGCGTAGTAGAGTTGAGTATTGAAATCATCATCTGTACCGGCCACGAAACGCGGCGTACCTGTGTGATCAACTAAAAATTGACTGTAGGCGATAGGTGCTCGTTTGATTTTACGGCTGCGGCCAGAATACACATTGAGCTTGACCACCTCGGGTAACACATCGGTTTTACGGCTTAATGCCTGAGAGCGGATCAGTACATTCTTGTCATCATCTTTTAAGATATCCAGTAGGAAACCACCATTCCCAGAGGGGGTTTTAGCGCGATAGCCGTAAATCATTCTACTTTTTGAGCCATCATAGTTAACCGCATAAATCTCACCGTAATTGAGTGGTTGCTCCCGTGCGCCGCGCACCTGTTCGACTTGCACAACGACCCGCTCGTCATTGACCCAATAGTAATCAGCAACTTGGTCGCGTTTATCTCCATTGAGTGCAAAAGTAAGTTTGAAGGTATCGGTTTCTAAAAAAGCCAAAATCTTTCGGCCATCGGAATTAATCAATACCGCAAGATGTTTGCCATCGGGGGAAATTTTGACGTTATAAAACTCAGGATGGCGGGACAAGTCTTCCACTGTGTCGGCAAAGCTAGGCATGGCAGAGCTGGCGGTGAGCAAGCATAGGGTTACCCATGCGGCGATCAACTGAGATCGGCAACGACTCGATATAAACGACCAAGAATAAAACACAATAAATCTCCTTATTTATGGCAACGAGTGCCTTGTGTGATCTGGCTGGTGAAGTGGTATAAATTGGTTTTTTGGCAATGTTAATAGAGCAATGTCATTCAAAAAAGAGCTAAAGTCAATCAGGGAGTTGTGACAAATTGCAACGTTATCAATATATTATTTGTAGCTTATTTAAGCTGACGATTATTGCTAGTAAGCCAACCCTCTTGCTTCAGGTAGCTCAATAAGCCTGTTAATGATATCCAGGCTAAGCTCCATCCGCCGAGTAAGATGAGCAGTTGATACAGGCCGTTGATGCCGTAGCCAGAATGCAGTGGATAGATCTGATTGATGAGTTGGTATTGCCAGGGGAGCTGGTCGGCGCGTTGGGTGAGTTCCATCTTGCCTGTGTGTGGGTCGACATTGACAGAGGTTCGGCCATTGGGGTGCCATTCGCCGGGCAGGCGATAGCGGAATCGGTAAGTGTCATTCTCGCCTTCGGGCAAGCGGATATAGGTGGGCCAGCTATCGGGCAGTTGTGACTGGGCGAGCCGCATTGCTTGTTTGGCCGATAGCGGCTGAGTGCTTGCCTCCGTCTGCGCGATAGTGTGTGAAGGCAGGGTGGGTAACAGGGGGGCAATCTGTTTTTGCCACATCATGATGGTGGCGGTGAGCAGGATAATTGCCAGTATCGGCGCGGCGACTATGCCGCTATGGCGATGAAATTGCAGCACCATCTTCAGTTTGATTGGCCAAGGCTTGATAAAGCGCCAGCGAAAGCCTCTGCGTCCTGGCCACCAGAGCCAAATTCCAGCGATTAACAGCAGCAATGACAAGATTGCTGAGATCAGCAGTATTGTCTGGCCAGTTTTATTGAGCAGCAGCTCGGTATGCAGATGGTGTACAAACTCCAGTGTTTTTAACAACCAGAGGTTGGTTTGATAAGGCGCTAGGGTGTCGATGGCAAACAGTTGGTGTGATTGTTCGCTATCGGTAATTGTCCAGTAAGGTTCCTGCCGATTCGGTGCCTTGATTCTAACGGCGCCTTGGGTTTGCGCCAGTTGTGCAATGTCATCCAATTGCTTGGCAATATGCGCTAGCGAATACTCCTTCGGCAGCTCGGCCTGTTGGGTAACTAAAAGCTGTATTAACGGCTTTTTATAGACCAGCAGCATGCCGCTGAGGGAGACCAGCAGTAGCGGCAATATGGCTACCAGTCCTAAGTAGCGATGCCAGAAGCGTAAGCGAAAAACAGCAGGTTTCATTGATTCAAAATGACTTAGCAATCGACTCAATCAAATGGGGCTCCATATTAGGTGAGGCCCCACTCAATTGATACGCCGACTTAGAAATTTAATTGATAGGAGAGGGTAAAGCTACGGCCCAATCCCTTAAAGTTACGAATATCGTTCGGGCTAGTCTGTGAGTAGTAGGTGTAATAATCGGTATTGGTCAGGTTTTGTACCCCTAAAGTGATCTTGCCATCGCCTATCTCCAGGTTGCCACTGAAATCCACTGTGGTGTAACCGTTAAACTCGTTGGTGACATCGCCGTCCTTGTTCTCGAAATCTCTATCCAGCAGGTGGTTGACCTGCAGACGGGTGCTGAAGTTGTCGCCCCAGTGTCTGTCCCAGCTGGCATTGATACGATCGGGGGCTATGTTTGAGCCGCCTAAGTCGGTATCGACCTTGCCATTCTGATCTGAGTCGTAACGGCCTTCAGAGAGTGCCAATCTCAGTCCAAGCAGATCGTCGCTAGAGGCAGTCCAATTAACGCGAAATTCTATGCCATCGACTTCTGTCATTTCACGTTTGACCGTGTAGATACCATCGACGCCCCGCTGTAGTCGCTGACCGAAGTCTGAGTCTGACATGTAATAGGCCAGCTGGGCTTGCAGGTTGCTGCCTGCATATTCGATGCCCAATTCTGTGTTTTCGGTCAGGATAGGTTTCAAATCCAGGAAGGTTTCCACGCTCTGGCCGGGCACATTGATGCCGCGCAGTACGCGACCCACGTCTGGCATAGAGAAGGCTTCGGAATAGTTAGCAAACACGCGCCAGCTGTCGGTCACTTTATAGGTAGCGCCTAAATTATACAGGGTTTGCGAAAAGTCGGGATTGCCGCCTTGGACAAATTGGCTGCCGTAGGAGGCCAGTGTGGTGAAGTCATCCACCTGTAATTTTGCGATTTCGTGGCGCACGCCTGCCGTGAGTGTGTAAGGCGCATCGGGCGCAAACTCCAGCTGAGCATAGGGGGCATAGTTGGTATATTCAGTCGGTGGCACCCAGCTACGGCCAGTTTGGATCAGCGCCTGCCAGGTCTCATCTTTGAGTATATCTAGGCCGTAAACCAGATCGACTGGCAGTGCAAACAGGTCACTCTTGATCAGTGTGATCTTTATGCCGGTTTTCTCCGAGTTGTTTTGCGACTGATCGATTAAGTCTGCACCATAGGCCGGATCTTGGAAGGTCGCAATAGGGGTGGCTTCTGCACCATAGGTGGCTTCAAAGTCTTGGTGGAAGAGTTGAACCGATAACTTATGATCTAAAAAATCTTGATTGCTATAACCCAGGCTGACGGTGGTGACTGCATTTTGTGCCGCCTCGCCATCGGCGCTGCCCTCTATTGCCGAGCTGGGGATATCGGCGGCAACGTCACCACTGACCGAGATCCAGTTATTATTGCCTTCGATTTGATAGCGATTCACCATCAGCTCTAGGCGCTGAGTGTCCCAGTTGTAGCCAGCCTTGATAAAGGCGTCCAGCGCCTTGGAATCCATGGTGTCGCCTTGAGTGTTATCTACCCCAATTAGCTGGCCATTGGCATCATAGGCCATACCGCTGCTGCGATAGGTCAATGCTGCAAGCAGATCGGTATTATCCCAGTTGTTTGCCAGGCTGTAGCTCAGACCCCAGTCGGCGCTCTCCTGCACATCCTGGGTTTGAAAACCGCCATCGATTTTAATCTGCTGTTCCAGTCCTTGGGTTGGCTTCTTGGTGATCAGGTTGATGATACCGCCGGCGGCGCCCAGGCCGTGGATGGCATTGGCGCCGTGCAGCACTTCTACCCGTTCAATTAAAAAGGGATCGATAGTGTGGCCGTCACGACCGCCGCTACGCAGTGGATTTGACTGGGGGACGCCATCAATAAGATACAGGGGCTTGCGGCCACGTAGGCTTTCACCTGCGCTGGTCATCTTCTGGCGGCTGGGGGAGAAGCTAGGAACCAGATTACCCAGGAGGGTAGAAAGATCATTGTTGATAGAGAGTTGCTGGTCTAATTCGGTCTTGTCGATAACGGTAATTGTGTTAGGGATCTGGCTCAAGGGCCTCTCAATCCGGGATGCGGTAACCACCATAGTCTCAATCGGCTTTACATCTTGCTGAGCGTCAGCCTCTTCGGCCATTGCCTGGGTTGTGATGAGTTGGCTTGCAATGACTGCAATACAGACTTTCGACAAGTTGAACTTCATGATTTCGCCCTTGAATATTATTATGTGAAAGAGTGTCTATAAACTGAAGGCGAATGTAAACGATAATTATTACTATTTCAATATATGTTTAAAATAATTATCACAATTGTGATTATCGATAAATGTTGAACTCGATATTCTGCTGTTTGAGGAAGGTTTCGGCGTGAGCGCCTTGCAGCATGGCCATGGTGGACAACATGCCAGCCATAACGCAATTGGGCGCCAATACTGTGACAGAGCGTGGTGCGTGACTTACAGGGTAACCTGTGCTTGGGTCTATGATATGCCCGTAGCGTTGTCCGTCTTGCTCGATAAAACGTCGGGTATCGCCGCTGGTGGCCAGGGCGCCCTGGCGGATCTCCAGCACAGCGGCGGCATTATCCAGGGCATTGGGATCTTCAATCCCCACTTGCCAGGGCGAATCTGGCTTAGGGACTGGGCAGGCAATATCGCCGCCAAAGTTCACCAGCACAGACAGCTGCGGCCAACGCTGGGCGATAAGATAAGCCGTGCTGTCGACCGCATACTCTTTGGCGATACCGCCTAAGTCGATAGACATCTCCTTGGGCATTAGCAGCTCAGTTGGGTCAAAGCGTAACGTGGAGAAATCGACTAAGGCTTTGGCAGCCTGGATGGCATGAGCGCTTGGGATTTTAGCCTGTTTGCCTTGCTCGAAACGCCACAGGCGCATCAGTGGGCCGGCCGTTATGTCAAAACGGCCATCGCTTAGCTGATAACATTGCTGGGCAAAAGTGAGCAGGCGATAGGTTTCATCATCGATTGTTTGTGTTTGCCCATCGCTGTGATTCAGCCGCCAGAGTAGATTCCCCTCAATAAAGCGGCTGTATTTTTGCTCGATGCGCATGGCTTCTCTGATGGCAAGTTCGAGGATTTCGCCTGCCAGCGTGCTGTTCTGTGTTGGGATCAACAGCTCGCAGGGACTGGCCATGGCGCGAAACTGACCAAGAAAACCCCAGGAGCGCGGTTGTAAATCGCCTCCTGGTTGGCCTGAGCTTAGCTTGCTCAAGGCTGGTCTCTTCTACCTGACTTATACATCACGGATTTTATCATCAGAATGAGTAACTAAACTGAGCCACTATGGCTTTCAGATCAGGGAACAGCTCCTGTTGATTGAGCTGACCAAAGAGCGACGTGCCGTTGTTTTCTGGATTTTGTTGATAAAACTCCAGTCGATAGCTGAGTTCATGCCCGCTTTGCAGGCGCTGCCCTAGTTTTATCCCTATCGTGTAGGCACTCATATCGCCGATACGATAATCGGCGCTGGCATATTGCGGCAGAGCTGCACCTTCGACTAGGAAAGGCGTATAGAAATCCGCCGCCTGCTGCTGATAGTAGCGCAGGTGAAGCTGACCATAGATGTTGCCGGTAAAATAGTGGCGATAGTGTGTCTCTAGGGTATGGGACTGAACACCCCAGTCGTCACGGCTGAAGCGGTAGGAAAAATCAACCACACCTTTATCCAGCGCCCCTTTCACCATGGTAAACACACTCTGTTTGAGGCGTGAATCGGGCCGGTTTTCATAGAGGTAATTGACACTGGTACCACTCGTATCGACCTGGCTTAACATCTTATAGGGATCGGTCAGATAGCCAGACACAGAGGAGAGACTATAGTTGGCCTGAAACAGCCAGCGGCGATTTAAGATTTGGGTGACGCTGAGCACCAGATCTGTGGTCGCTTTAGTGTCGGAGCCGTCGAGACGCGTGTTGTCGAAGGCGGTTTGAAACTCGGCCTCGGTATTATATCTGTCCCGCAGCGCCATGGCGGATAACCCCATCGGGCGACCACCAACAGGATCGACAGTATCATAGCTGTAGCCTGCAGATAGCGCTAAGGTGGTGTTGTCCTTATTAAAACTGCGCTCGACGCCGCCATTGAGCCCCAAGGACATATAGTCAAACTCTTTGGAGCCATAGACACCGCCATTGACAGTCCACAGAGGATTAAGCACCTCACTCCAGTTGGCGCTCAGCTGTACGCGGGTATCGTGGAAGGTGTCATCCAGCGGCGTATCACCCGCCTTTATCTGGTATTCCCCTTTGCCCGAAGGACGGGTAAAAGTCTGGCCCTGATTTTGGGCGACGGCGCCGGAGGCAGAGGCACCTGTGAGGCTGTCGACAACGATTTTCATACTCAAGGTGGAGCGATCGCCAAAGTTTTTCTCCACATTGCCGATCGCTTCGATGGCCTGCACTCTGTCTTGCTCGCCGTAGTACATCAAGGCGGCATCGACTTTCCAATCCTCATAGTTGGTTTCGGCCTGAGCTGGCTGGGCTATTAGCGCACAACTTGCCACGGCTAAGGCGCTGGCAATATTCTTATCGTTAGTTAATTGCATCCGCAGCCTCCGCCAGCCATAGAGCGGCCACCGCTGGTGCCTTCCTTGCTGAAATAGATGTGATCATCGAGAGCCAGATCCATCATCTCCGCATCCAGAGCCATATCGGAACGGGCTAATTGATCTTTCTCCCAGGGTTGTACCCCTATGCTGGAGCAGGCCGAGAGGCCTGTTAAGATCAGTGCCACCAGTAAGACTTTTTTCATCTGTTACTCCTCAAGCAGGGCGCGTAGTTCCTGCTCATACCTGTCGCTGTCTTCGGTAAAGAAGCCCACATGGGTCTGTACCAGTTCGCCTTGTTTATTAAAGATGAAACTGCTGGGCATTCCCAGTAAATTAAACGCTTCGGAGGCCTGGCCTTCGGGGTCGTAACGAATGGCAAAGTCGGCCGGAAGTTTTTCTAAAAACTGTTTAGCAAGGCTGGTGTCGTTATCTAGGTTGATGGCGACAATGGCCAGCCCCTGCTGTGCATATTTAGCATGCATGGCGTTCATCCAGGGAAAAGATTTACGGCAGGGGCCACACCAGGAAGCCCAAAAATCCACATAGACCACCTTACCTTTGAACTCTTCTAGTGTGACTTTGTTCCCTTGTTCGGTCTGTACCTGTTGTAACAGGCTGGGCTGTGCGCTGGCAAGGGCGCTAAACATCAAGATGGCTAAGATAATCAATCGTTTCACTATATAGCTCCTTAACATTAAAAGTGGCTCTTAATCTGAAAGCGCCATTCCCAACTATTGACATGATCCCCTGCGGTAAAGGGCACAGAGAAATCGATATGAGCAACACTGCCATAACTGGATCGGGATGAAAATAGCCTAGCTCCGACCCCAAAGCTGCCAATGGGATCTTTGGTTTCGTTGTTCTCATCTGGCCCGCCGCTCGCCTGACCATAGTCGGTGAATAGGGCCCAGCCGAGTTCGGCAAGTTGATATAAATTGATATTAGGATAATGTCGCAGTTCTGCCGAGACCAGCCACTGATTATTACCATGTTGATAATCATTTGGAAAGCCACGGATGCCGGTTTCATCCCCCAGGGCGAAGGTCTTATCCAGGAAGTTATTTTTTGAGGTGCTTAATCGGCTTTTGGCGTAGGCAGTCCATTTGGGCGAGATATGGTAAAAATATTCTGCTAGGGTACTGAGTTTGAAGTAATCATTCTGCGCGGTAGCTAAGATCCCCTCACCGCCGATGGCCAGCAGTAGTAGATGGTTCTCGCTCATATAGCCGCGAGAGGTGCGCCAGTCAAGATGATAGCCTACAGGGTTGCTCTGGGTATCTAAGGTTTCGATACCCAGCTTGAAATAGTGTTGCCAACCAAGATTCAGGTCTTCATTCTTGCCGATCAAATAGATATTGTTGAGCACCTTATAGTCATCTTGCAGGTATTGGTAGCTGATCCAGGGATAGAGAAAGTCCCTGTCCTTAGGCAGTGGTGCGCTTGGAAAGAGGTCAATATTTTCAAACTGGTTATTATCTCGGGTTATGCCCACCACGATACGTGAGCGCCAGTCATCGGCTTTATTGAATAACCAGCCATATTCCAGATCGGCATAATCGACTTCGTGGTTGAATTCATTAATATTATTGCCATTTTGCCTAATGATATCGACTCGTGAATCTGTCACATAACGGGTGGAATACATATTCTCACCATCCAAGGTGTAGAAGGGTTTGGTGAAATCGACAAAGGCGGCTTGACCATCGCTGTTATCATAGAAATCCAGCGTCAGGGTCGAATGCCGTATCAGGCTATCTGTGGGGATTCGAAATGCCAGTTTATAACCGTTTCTGTCTGCATCGGACTGATATCTCAGCCGGGTTCTGATGCCGTAACCTAAGAGGTTATCCTCTTTTATTCCCATGGATACAGTGTTATCACCGCCACTGCGGCCAAAGCTGAAAGTGGGCAGCAGTGACCAGTTATCCCAGGTCTCCACTAAGATATCCTGGCCGACCTCGTCATCAGTTTGGCCATCGGTTTTCCTTTGGGTAAAACTGACCTTGGCATCACGAATGTAGGACTCTTCACGTAAAATACGCTGCGCCTCATCGAGATCTTTTTGAGTCACAGATTGGTTTTTATCGAAACTGAGCGCATTGGTGATGGTCGATGGACGGGTATTGATATGCAGAAAGTTCGCCCAACGATGCAGAAAAAAAGCATTAGAGGCGGATTCATCGAAAATCGGATGGCTGACAATCACAAGATTACCGTCCCTGGTCGTCTCTGCCGACGGGTCTATTGTCCGTGGCGTGTCAGCAGATTGAGATGAAGATGGATCTTGGGGCTTATTTTGCTGCGTTTGGGTTTCTTGCGGTTGCGTTTCTTGGGCTAGCACCAAGGGGGCAATAAACAGATAACTGCTAAGAACAACCAGGTTTATTGAGAGGGGCATAGGCAATCCGCTTGTTTATTTTTATTTTTGAACCGAACGAATTTCTTACAAAAATAACAAATTAATAACACACCCGCAGAGGTGATTAGTCAAGGGGAAAAATAAAATTAAGTGGATGATTCTACTTGGGCAAATCCTGATGAAACCGGGGCTGTTACATCAGGATTTATCTGTGTTACAGGGTGCCGCGAGGAGGAACTGCCACGTTGGCGAAGATAAGCCCAGCAATTAATGACATGAAAATCAGGAAAATCTGCGGACCAATATGGGATTGATTCAGCATGGTCTCACCTAAAATCAGGGTATTGAGTCCGATATAGGTCTTACTGCCGGGAACCAGGATCACTATGCCTTGCAGCAAGGCGATGGAGGCGGGCGCCTTCATCCAGCGGGCGAACAGATTGGAATAGACACCGACGGCCAGCGCCCCAAAGAAGATACCGATAGAGTCGCCAAGATAGATCCCCGCCAGCATGGCCGAGAAGAAGGCGATGATACCGGCGAAGATTCCCCAGGGGGAATCTTTTATGCGCGCCTTAAAGATGATCACCAGCGCAGTGGAGAGAATTGGCACTGCCGACCAGATAGCCCAGCGAGGCAGGGGGTCCGGTTCGAAATAGATGGTCTCACCGAAGATGGCATTGCCTATCACCATGCCGAAAATCGCCCCGAAATACAGCTTAAACAGCAGCATACAGGCATCCATGATACGCGCCGTACCCGAGATAAGATCCCGCGCCGCGAGCTCGGCCAGCCCTAGTGTTAATGCTAGGCCCGGCACGAAGATGATGATACCCGAGAGGATCACCACGGGAATATTAATGTAGGGATCGAAATAGGCGATACCACAGGCAGTAATAGAAACGAGAATGGCCGCTAGGGGTTCGAGGGATTCGGCCAAGCGCTTGGAGCGCTCGGCGCGAAACACTAAGCCGTAGACTAATAAGCCTAACATGGCCGACCAGAACACATCGTGCCAACTGGTGCCCATTAACATGGCGAAGGCGCCAGCCGAGCTGCCAAAGGCCAGCAGGGTGAGCAGCGGACCGTAGGGACTGGGTTTGTTGGCTATCTCATCTAATCTGTCTAGGGCTTCCTGCAGGGTACGCTGGCCCGATACCAGTTCGCCAACCAGTTCGTCGGTACGTGCCAGTGAGCCAAGATCGAGATCGCCGGGTTTGACCCGTGCCAGATGGTTATATTCCTGATCGGTATCGTGCTGCAGCACGAATGTCATGGTTGTCGGGGTGATCAGAAAGTAGCCGTCTATTCCCAAGGATTTAGACACAGTCTGCAGGTGGGACTCGAGCCGATAAGCCGGCGTGCCAAATTTATGCAGCGCCTTACCTAATTTGATAATAAAACGACGTTTCTCGATAAATTCTTCGTTATTCAATTTGGCAGTCCATGGTGCTGTAAACGAGGGGCGTTAAATGCGCGCATATTAACCTATCTTTTAGCAAATAAGTGAATGAGTTGGAAATTTTTTAGCGAAAGCTTAGAGTATTCAAAATCATCACAGCAGGGTTAGCTTATGTCAGTCACGGTATCAGGATTTTATATGGCCTTAACCGCCTTCATGGTGGTCTATTTTAGTCTGAGGGTCATAGTGTTAAGGCGCAGACTTAAGGTGGGATTGGGCAGTGGCGGTCACAGTGAGATTACCCTGGCCAATCGGGTTCACGGGAATCTGATTGAGAATGCCCCCATCGCCCTCGGTCTTCTGCTGGTAGCCGAGTTAAATGGCTTGGCGCCCCTCTATCTGCACCTGTTTGGATGCAGTTGGTTGCTAGGAAGGGTATTGCATGCCATAGGGCTCACATGGGGGCGAGGGGGTTATCACTTCGGACGCTTTTGGGGCGTGCTTATCACCTGGGCCGTCATAGTCAAGTTGGCTCTGGTCAATATCGGCTTCTTTATCTTGGCTTAAATTGCATATTTGCTGCTTTTTTGTTCGCATCGATTGGCCTTTGGCTGTTATACTCCGCGTCCTTTTAGAGGCCATCTTTACCTATGGGAAGAGATGGCGCAGTTTGTCAGGGATAAAGCCCTTCCTGTGACTACACTTATTTGAGTGTTATCGATTATCCGTTTGAGCTTAGGCAGTATTATTCATGCAGGTTGAATCCACATTATTTACCCATACTAAATATCTTGGCCGCAACGAGAAGGCTGCGCCTTTTCTGCCCATGTCCCGCAAGGAGATGGACAAGCTGGGATGGGATAGCTGTGACATCATCATAGTGACGGGCGATGCCTATGTGGATCACCCTAGTTTTGGTATGGCGGTTATCGGTCGTATGCTTGAGGCGCAGGGATTTAGGGTCGGCATCATCTCCCAGCCCGACTGGTCGAGCAAAGCCGACTTTATGCAGCTGGGTAAGCCTAATCTCTATTTCGGTGTCACAGCCGGTAATATGGACTCGATGATCAACCGCTATACGGCCGAGCGTCGTCTGCGTCATGACGATGCCTATACCGCAGGTAATCTGGGTGGTAAGCGCCCGGATCGCGCCGTGACTGTCTATACCCAGCGCTGCAAAGAAGCCTATAAGCAAGTGCCTGTGGTGATAGGGGGCATAGAAGCCAGCCTGCGCCGCATAGCCCATTATGATTATTGGTCAGATAAGGTGCGCCGCTCGGTGATTCTCGATGCCAAGGCAGATATTCTGGTTTATGGTAATGCCGAGCGCCCGCTGGTGGAGCTGTCTCATCGCCTCGCGGCGGGCGAGCCCATCAGTGAGATCCAAGATGTACGCGGCACGACTGTGATCCGCAATCAGCCGCTTCCCGAGTGGAAGGGGATGGATTCGCGTAAGCTGGATCAGCTGCACAAGATAGATCCTATTCCTAATCCTTACGGCGCCGACGATGTGGGCTGTAAGAATCTCTCTGGCCCCTCAGATGTGAAGGTGTTTGACGATAATGCTCCTAAGGTGATTTCGGTGCAGCCGCCTCGTCCCAAGCCCTGGGAGAATACCTATGTCTTGCTGCCCAGTTTTGAGAAGGTGAGCGAAGACAGATATCTCTACGCCCATGCATCGCGTATCTTGCATCAGGAGCAGAATCCCGGCTGTGCCCGCGCCCTGTTCCAGCCCCATGCTTCAAGGGCGATTTGGGTCAATCCGCCCGCCTGGCCGCTGAATACCGACGAGATGGATGGCGTGTTCGACTTGCCCTATCAGCGCGTGCCTCATCCTGTCTATGGCAAGGAGAAGATCCCTGCCTATGAGATGATTAAGACCTCGATCAACATCATGCGCGGCTGCTTTGGCGGCTGCTCTTTCTGTTCTATTACCGAACATGAGGGGCGCATTATTCAGAGCCGATCTCAAGACTCTATCATCAAAGAGATCAAGGATATTCAGGATAAAGTGCCGGGCTTTACTGGCGTGATCTCTGATCTCGGCGGCCCCACGGCTAACATGTACCGCTTGGGCTGTAAGAGCGAGAAAGCCGAGAAAACCTGTCGTCGACTTTCTTGCGTATTCCCCTCTATTTGTGGCCATTTGGATACAGACCATCAGGCGACTATTGACTTATACCGCGCCGCCCGTGACGTGCCGGGCATCAAGAAGGTGTTGATCGCCTCGGGCGTGCGTTACGACTTAGCCACGGAAGATCCCCGCTATGTCAAGGAGCTTGCCAGCCATCATGTGGGCGGCTACCTGAAAATCGCTCCTGAGCATACCGAAGAGGGGCCGCTGAATAAGATGATGAAGCCCGGCATGGGCAGTTATCATAAATTCAAAGAGTTATTCGATCATTACTCCCAGCAGGCAGGTAAGAAGCAGTATCTTATTCCTTACTTTATCTCGGCCCATCCCGGTACCACAGATGAAGATATGGTGAATCTGGCGCTCTGGCTTAAGAGTGAGAAGTTCAAGCTGGATCAGGTGCAGAACTTCTATCCATCGCCCATGGCGAACGCCACAACCATTTACCATACCGAGCTCAATTCATTGAAGAATGTGAAACACAGCAGCGAGACAGTGTCAGTGCCTAAAGGCGGGCGCCAGCGCAAGCTGCATAAGGCGCTGCTGCGTTATCATGATCCTGCCGGTTGGCCACTGATCCGCGAAGCCCTGATAAAGATGGGCAAGGAAAACCTTATCGGCAATGGCGTCAACTGTCTGGTGCCGACTGAGACTCGTCAGGAGCGCGAGGGCCACAGAAGTAAAACCGCAGCCAAAGCCGCGCCCGGTAAGAAGGGCCTCACCCGTTTCTCGGCGAATCAATTCGACGAGCGAAAAGGCCAGGGCAAGGCTAAATCTGCCGATAAGGCAGGCAAATCTAAGCCAGCGGTGAGAAGCGGTAAACGTCCGGCGAAAAATGCCTGGGGTACGACTCCTAAGCACCAGCGTTAAGTCGATAAAAAAGAGCAGAGGCGTGAGATGAGCAATCCTTCAGAGCATAGCAGCGAAGCATACAGCGAAGCGGGTTTCTGGCAGAAGGTAAAGCAGTTTGCCAAGCAGGCCGGACGAGAGGTTATCCACAAGGCGTTCTGTCTCTATTACGCCGCCCAGCGTCCCGATACGCCTAAATGGGCTAAGACAGTGATTTTTGGGGCGCTGGCCTATTTCATTACTCCCCTCGATGCGGTGCCGGATCTGACTCCTTTCGTCGGTTTTACCGATGACTTAGGCGCGCTTGCCGCCGCACTGGCCATGGTGAGCGTCTATATCGACGATGAAGTTGAGCAGCAGGCGAGCGATAAAACCGCTCAGTGGTTCGAAGATTAGCGACTAAAGCAGCGTCCTTGCTGCTCTTGCCGTAAACTTTCTTCTTAAACTAAAGCAAACTAGCCTGCCAGTTCAGCTTTGGCAGGGCCGTTAAGTCCAAGGTATCCCCATGCTCGGCGATCACCACATGGGGCGACTCGGCCCTGTTTGCAGTGAGCTTGGACTGCAGCACTTTTTGCGCTTCGACTTCGCCGTGTACCAAAATCAGCGGCGGCGCATCCTTAAAATATTGATACCAACGCATCAATTCTGCCTGATCCGCATGGGCCGACAGGCCGCCAATGGTGTGAATTCTCGCCGCCACCTCGATACTGTTGCCATGTATGGTCAGGGATTTAGCCCCATCCACTAACAAGCGTCCCGGCGTGCCTAGGGCCTGAAAGCCACAGATGATCACATCTGACTGTGGATTAGCCAGATTATGCTCCAGATGACTGCGGATGCGACCACCATTACACATGCCGCTGCCGGCTATGATGATTAAGCCCTGATGGATCTCATTCAGTTCCATTGACTCCTCTGTGGTGGCGATAAAATCCACATTGGACAGCAGCGGATGCTGCCCCGGCGACAGGCGGGTAAAACGCTTAAAGTCATCGTCCATCAGCCGATAGTTAGCCACGTAGATCTGGGTCGCCCTAATCGCCATCGGGCTGTCGAGGCAGATACGCCATTTTGACAGTTGCCACTCCTTGGCATACAGATGAAATAGATAGAGCAGCTCTTGGGCTCGCCCAACCGAAAAGGCGGGCAGTAAGATGTTGCCGCGGCTCTGCTTGATGGTTTGCGCGAAAATGCTTTTTAACTCATCGAGAGTGGCCTCCCAGCTGCGGTGCAATCGGTCGCCATAGGTGCTCTCCATGATGACCAGATCGGCGCTGGCTATCAGTGTGGGGTCGTCTAATATAGGCATGCCGGCGCGGCCCAGATCGCCACTGAACACCAGTTTTTTTCGTGCCTCGGCCGTTCCAAGCCAGAGCTCGACAATCGCCGAGCCGAGTATGTGCCCCGCATCGGATAAACAGGCGGTGAGATTAGGCACTATGGGGGTCGATTGCCCATATTCCAGGGGGACAAACTGGCGCATCAGTTGATCGACATCGGTTTCATCAAATAGTGGCGCTAAGGGCTCAAGCCCCATCTTCAGGCGTTTTTTATTGAGGCGCTCAACGTCTCTAACCTGCAGCATGGCGGCATCTTTAAGCATTACCTCACAGAGTTCGACTGTGGCTTTATGGGTAAAGATAGGGCCGGAAAAACCTGACTTGACCAATAGTGGCAGCCTGCCGGAATGATCGATATGGGCATGGCTGAGAATGACCGCATCTATGGCCTTTGGTTCGAAAGGGAAGGGCTCATGATTACGCAGCGCATCCTGCTTTCCTCCTTGAATAAGGCCGCAATCGAGCAGTACCTGACGACCATCAATAGTGAGTAGATGACAGGAGCCCGTGACCTCCTGAGTTGCACCGAGAAAAGTGAGCGTCATCTGCATAGTCTTATCCCTGTATTTTGACTGTCAGTCTGCAACTGAATCTAGGCTAAATAAGCCGATTACGAGACAGGTTTAGTGTGAGGAAACCGCCATTAAAAGATAGTCTTTATGCTGTGGCATCACCAGTTATCAGCCTAGCAGGATCACCGATATGGCTGCCAAGAGCAGTAGGAAAGAGTCTGAGTGATAAGAGAAAAGCAATGGCCCGAGTATTACCCATTCCTGCAGGCGCTGCCATCTGGGATAGCGCGCTAATCACGATAATCCTTTGCTGCTAGAAGGAAAATAGAGCAGGGTGAGCGATGCAAATACAAATTGTTTGGCACGTGGGTAACGCAATGAACCCACAAACATGAAAGCGGTAAAGATCCCCCATAAGGTTACATACCAGCCCATAAAGTGAACTGGGCTTGCTGCGATCCCTGTGTTTGGCAAGATCAAGCCAACCAGAGTCAACCAGAACAACCCGTAAGAGGTAAATGCTGTGGTACCGAAGGTATCGCCGCGCATAAAACACATGATGCCGACAATGACCTGACTTAAGCCGCCATAGAAGATCCCATGGCTAAAATTATAGCGTTAATCGGAAAATATCTGGCATTATGGATGCTCAGTAGAATGGTCGTCATACCAAAACCCATTAGACCTAATGGGGCTGGATTCGCAAGTTTTGTGGACACTAAAATTTCCTAATGAAATGAGTTTCATGGCAGCATGCCGACTCGCAATATTCAATCTACTGATTTTAAAAGGCGGCGAATTATAAGAAGTGAACAATTGATAAGAATGAAACTGACAAAACAGCAGGCTTTTAATAATTAAATGATAAAAACCATATAGATATATTTTGTTTGATGGCTTTGCAGGCTGAGGCGGAAAATAAACTTATTTAAATTTATACAGCTAGTGTTTTATCAAATTTATATATGAGTACAGTCACTTTCTTGTCAAATAGTTAACCGCTATCAAAGTTCAATATTCGGCGTCACGAGAGCGAGGTTTTATTTGAGAACTAAAAACGCGATAAATCTTGGGTTCGTCACAACTTTAAGCCAAAAGCGATCTGACTTCGGTTTTTAACAATTCCCGCTTAAATGAAAGCGGCTGAATGAAACGCTTCATTTTCAGTTTGAATTTATCCACCCGTGTTACTGTTTTTTGGCCGATAAATTGGAGATGAAAAAAATATGAAAAACCGAGCTCCGTTTTTAATTGCTGCAACGGCATTTCTTGCCGCGCCAGCCTTAGCCACAAGCAGTGAGCAAGACAGTTTCTTTGCCAATATTGCCGCTCATTGCGGCAAGGCATTTGAAGGCAAGATCACCGCGGGGGACAGCGCCGATTCTGCTTTTAGCGGTAAGAAGCTGGTGATGCATGTACGTGAATGCAGTGACAATGAGCTGAAGATCCCCTTTCATGTGGGTGAGGATCATTCCCGTACCTGGGTGATCACTAAAACAGCTACCGGCCTGCGTTTAAAGCACGACCATCGCCACGAGGATGGCAGCGAAGATAAGGTGACCATGTATGGTGGCGATACCGATTCTAATGGTACGGCTCAGTGGCAATCTTTCCCGGTGGATGCCTATTCGATTAATAACTTTAAGGAAAATGGTCTGGCTCAGTCTGTGACTAACGTGTGGCATGTGGGTATAAATGACGATACCTATGTGTACCGTTTAACTCGGGAAAACCGCGACTTTAAGGTAGATTTCGATTTGAGCAAGCCCGTGGCGCTGCCACCAACGCCTTGGGGCCATGAATAGTCTGGATTGGATTCAAATAAAAAGCGCCGTTTGGCGCTTTTTTTGATGGCAAGAACGAAATTTATTTCACGTCTTTACCTAGCACATAATGATCGAACCAGAGTTTATCCCAATCCATCTTGGCTTTCTTGTGCTGATACTTGCTCAGGCCATGGGCTTCACCCGGGTAGACCAGCAGTTCGACGGGAACATTAAGATAATGTTTCAGGGCGCGATATAGACCTTGAGCATGGCCTAAGGGGACGCGCTCATCTTTCTCACCTATGTGGATTAGCGTCGGAGTCTTAATTTTGTCGGCGTGAGTTAATGACGAGCCATGGGTGTAAGCATCGGCTTTCTCCCAAGGTTGCCCCTGCATAAAGTTAATCACATGGCCAGGGGTGTCTTCCAACATCCACTGCAGACGCTGATCGAATACACCAGCCCCTGAACTAGCGGCCTTAAAGCGTGTGGTCGTGCTGATTAAGGCATTGGTGAGATAACCCCCATTACTCCAGCCCATGACTGCCATCTTGTCACCATCGACTATGCCCTGTTTGATGAGATGATCCACACCCGCGAGAATATCTTTGACTTCGATATCATGCTCGTGACCGACCAAATCTGTCAGGAATTTATCGCCATAGCCGGTCGAACCTCGGTAGTTGGGGGATAACAGCGCCCAACCATCGGCGGCGAAAGTGGTGCGGCCGTAAGTTCTGTGTTGCAGCGCATAAGGGGTTGCAGCCGTTGGACCGCCGTGGATCTGCACCACTAACGGCAGGGGCGCATCGCCTTTCTTGTAGTCGGCTGGCAGCTCGAGAATACCTTCGACTTGTGTGCCGTCCGGGGCTCGCCATTTGACCACAGAGATCTGGGGTAAAATCCAGCTATCGACCTGGGGGTTAATGTTGCTAATGCGCTTGTATTTCGCCTTCTTGCTGGCGCCATCGGCGATAAATAGATCGCTAAAATGATCTAAGCCATTGTGACTGAATGCCAGCTTCTTACCGTCTTGATTGAAGCTGTAGCTGCCGATAACCAGATCGCCATCGACCACAGTGCGGGTATCGCCCTGTTTGTTGTCATCAACTTCGCTGCAGTAGAGTTTGACGCGGCCATGATCGGCGCCGCGATAACAGATCTCATCGCTCTGAGCTCGCCAGTGGATGTCGCTCGCGTAGAGGGTAACATCGCCTTTAGGTTTGATCTCCAGCGCATCACTTTGAGGCTGACTCGGATTGGCTACAAAGAGTTTGCCCGGATGGCCATCGAAATCGATTCGAAACGCCAGCTGGTTTGTACCACTCCAGTCTAACCCTAGCAGCCAACCGTAGGGTGAAGGCGCCTTATCGCGCCACTGGGTCGCTTTTAGCGTCTGGTTTTCACCTTTTTGCGTGTTATAGACTTCGATATCAGACCAGCCTTCAAGGTGGATGATTTCGTTGTCTTTTGTGGTGATACGGGCTATCTGGCTGGCATCTTTATTGACGCGAAACTCCCAGACTACCTTGTCGTCATCGAGCAGCAGATTTTGCTGATAATGATTCAGATCCAGTTTATACAAAGGGTTAGTGGTGACTTTGCCATGGGCATAGTTAGGCGTTGCGTGCTTGCTACGCATCTCGCTCCAGAGATCGCTTTCTGTGGTAGTTTTATTGCCAAGGAAATAGAGGCTATTACCATCCTGACTCAGCTGAAACG
The DNA here is from genome assembly GCF_021412565.1 of Shewanella sp. AS1. Taxonomy (GTDB): domain Bacteria; phylum Pseudomonadota; class Gammaproteobacteria; order Enterobacterales; family Shewanellaceae; genus Shewanella. Next base: position 51,982 of record NZ_JAKCLJ010000012.1, read on the forward strand.
CCTTGATCCCCTCAGCCTCTTTGGTGATGGCAACCACCTCGCCACCTTGTAATGCCAGCCTAAAAACCTGTGACTTGCCATTGTAGGGTGGCTTTTTATCTTCATTACTCTGCTTGCTGAGATAATAGATATATTGGCTGTCAGGACTCCACACTAGGCTGGATTCGCTCTCGTTGGTGAACGTCAGACGCTGTGTCTGACGGTTTTTAGTGTTGATCAGCCAGATATCTTTCTGCGCTTTGTCCAGGGCCTTGTCCCAGCGGGACTCTAACCAGATAGCCTGCTTACCATCTGGGCTGAGCTGCACATTACTCATGTTGGCTATAGTAAAGAAATCATCGGTAGTGATCTTATGTGTACGATCGATGGCTCCAGGCTGTCCTTGGGCGGCGAGAAGTCCGCCGGAAAATACCGCAAGTGCGGCAAATAGGTTTGCTCTGCCCATTGTGTCCTCTTCAGTTTGCAATCGTGATGAAGTGTTGTTTTTATTGGTTGGCGATACCTTAACGCAAAAAGTGAAAGTCGGGAATCAACTACTCTTTTTTCTTAGGTTGCATGAGATCTTTTAGGTAGGTTATCTCGTCAGCAGAGAGCAGCTCTTTGCTGGATTTTACTTTGGATTGGATTTTCTGCCGTGACTGACTGCCCCTTAAATAGGCTGTGATGGTGATATGTTTTATACCGTAGATGGCTAGGCCATAGACAGTGACTAATAGGCCAAAGTTTGTGATGGCCTGAGCCGTCATACTAATACTGTCGCCGAGGTAGATGGGGAGAATCAACATAATAGTACGCAGTATGCCATTGATTAACATGGCCGATGTCAGCAGCATAAGCCATCTGAATTTTATCGCCTTAAGGCCGTTATGATGTGCTGGATTTATCAGTCCCTTAAACTGTTTTAAAAGGTTGAAAATTAATAAAAAATAGATAGTTGCCTGTACGGCGAGTAGCAAGGGGATCAGGGCGCTAAACAGTATGTAATAGCCGGCATCCTCCTGACCATTGCTCTGGATATAGGCCCTAAAGTCACTGCTCAACAGGAAAGTACAGAGTATGACTAAGGCCAACAGCGCGGCAGGCAGGTAATGCCAAGAGTGGGATTTTTTTCCGCTTAGGTTGTGCAGCGAACGATAACAGTAAAGGTAGAGTAAGGGCGTTAACAGAAAGTAGGTCGGCGCCAAGCAAAACAGCAATGTTTGAATTGAGAAGGGGGCGTTGTGTTGGTTAATCAGAGCCGTTAGAAAGTAGATTGAAATCAGAATAAATATGGCACTCAACAGCTTATGGGTATTGTTGTGCTCTCGATAAAAGTAATTGATATAGGCGCCCAACCCTACACAATGCAGGCCACCAAGCAGGGATATCCACCAATACCCTTCGTAAAAAAAGCCACCGTAGGTTATATCCATAATAAACCATCATCAGAGCATCCATACTAAAGATGCTAGAAAACGGTTTTAATTTCAACAGTTAGTTGAATTATTAAGCGATATTAACGATCGCTAATATAATATCTCAACAGATTAGTTTTTTGCCTTACTTTGCTCTTTAGCAAGTCTTATATGACGATTTGATACACCTGCTGGTGGTTTGCCCGGTACGGGAGCGCGTTCGGCAAGTAGATGGCGTATTGCCATGATGGGATGAGGCAGTAGCATGCGAGGCCCTGAAAAAATCATGATTTCACGCGCTTTAGCCTTAAGCTCCGGTTTATAGCAGTGAACAGGACACTTGTTGCAAGTGGGTTTCTGTTGGCCATAGGGGCAACGATCGAGTCGGGTGTGGGCATATTCGAGAAAGGCCTGACACTCATCGCACAGTGTAGTTTTACTTTTAGTATGGGAGTGCGCTTTACAATAGATCTCCACCATAGCTTTTATGGTTTGAAATTCACGTAAAAGTTTACCGTCGAGTAATTGTGTTGTCATGACTAAACCTGAGTGTTTTACTGGGTTATATCTGAGGTTAACTCGCTTGATTAGTGAATACAAAAGCAGCGAACTATTTTATGAAGATGCGCACAAAATAGTGTTTTAAATGGTCGGGTTTTTTCTGTTAATCGCAACTTTGTAACGACAAGATATGATGTTTTTAACAAAAGTGGGTTAATTTTTAGCTCATTTTTTGATACCCGAGTAAAAAAGAGGTATAAACAATTGATTTATATTAATAGCTCCAGCTAACAGAAGGTAAAATGGGCTTAGCTTCTGGGGGCGTTCAATCAACGGTGGATGATGATGAAATATATAGCCATTATTTTACTAATAGTTGTTGGGGTGTATTTGTACAAGCGGGCGCAGCGTTTGGCTAAAGAGGAGCAACGTCAGGCGCAGCGGGCGGCTGAAAAGTTAGTGCCACTCGAAGATGAAGTCGTAAGCTCGACTAAGACTCAGAGCGAGTCCTTAGCTGAGCCTGAAGCGCCAGTGCCAGTTAGGCCCATATCGATTGGGCCAGATGCTGAGATAGAGCAAGAGGCTGAGATTGAGTCTGAGATCGAATCGACGCCAGTCGTTGCTAGCGTATCTGAGTCGAGTGAGTCGGCAATGGATGAATCCTGGGCTAACGATAAACTCGCCAGCGCATTGATCGAGTATCGTAATGCCGCCACAGCAGAGGAGAAACATGCAGGGCTACTACAGGCTATAGGCGAGTGTTATAAACAGCGTAAAGAGCAATCTTATTGCGAATATGGTGCTGGGCTGGCGGCCGATTATCAGGCAGTATTTGCCCAGTTACCTTCACCGGCAAACGAAAAAGGCACAGCCTTTATGCAGTTGGCCACCTTGCTCAATGACAGTGGTCAGTTTGATGGCGCGATAAAAGTGTGTCAGACGGCCATGGGATATGGGCTGACAGATGGCACGGTCACAGGCTTTGAGGGGCGAATTGCCCGCATCGAAAAGGCCAAGCAGAAAGTGGCAAAGTAATGACTGCAAGCTGATTAGAAGCTGTGTAGAATGGTGATTATGATTAAAGGCGAACTTCAGTTCGCCTTTTTTATGTCGGGAACATTTATGCAGACGAGCAGGGATGATCACGAGTCTGCTTTATGTCGGGAACATTTATGCCTGTTTGCCAGGGACGGAACAAATAGGCGTTGTGTCGTGAACATTTATGTCAACTTGCCAGGGACGGAACAAATAGGCGTTGTGTCGTGAACATTTATGTTAACTTGCCAGGGACGGAACAAATAGGCGTTGTGTCGGGAACATTTATGTCAACTTGCCAGGGATGGGAACAAGTTGGCGTTGTGTCGTGAACATGTATGGCAATTTGCCTCCAGGTCAATAAGACAAGCTTGCCGGTTCGATAGGAGATAAGATGCAGCAGCGATTATTAATCAGCCTGGCTTTGGGTCTAGGTTTTAGTCTGTTTGGGCTAGTAGCCTGTACTCAGGTGCCGCAATGGACCCTGTTCTACTATGAAGATCAAGCGACTATACCCCAAGGGCCTTTAGTGCCCCATATCACGGGTTATTATCAAGAACTCGACCAATGTCTGGCTAAAGGAGCAGGTATGGTGAAGTTAAGTGAGTCGGGCAAGGGCAGTTATCAGTGTGGTTTTCAGTGTCAGGATGATAAGCAGGGTGATGTGCAGTGTGTCCGCTTTGAACTGGAGAAAGCATTATGAAGTACACTCTGGACAGAGAAGCAAAAGCCTTAAGTATCAGCGGCGATATTGATTTCGATAACTTTACGCAGTTTGCCGAGCCGCTTATTCAGGGGCTGGATTGCCGGATAATAGAACGTCATTGGGGCGCCGACAGACATCAGTGGTTGCTGGACTTTGAGGGAACCCTGCTGCAGCTAAACTATGAATTTTACGGCAATAGCTGCTGGTTATCTGTCGAGCGGGATGACGAGTTTGAAGTGCTCGAGTATCTGGCTTGTCTGTTAACGCTAAAATAACCCGATAGGCTTTATCAGCCATTGTGTGAGACAAATTGAATGCATGATCAACATATGGACGCTGGATTTCATTATCAGGCGTTGACACCGGATCTTATCCTTGATGCCATCGAGTCTCTGGCTATCTATCCCGAAACCGGACTCCTGGCATTAAACAGTTATGAAAACCGGGTATATCAGTTTCGTGACGACAACAAACGCCGTTATGTGGTGAAATTTTATCGACCCGAGCGCTGGAGCGATGAGCAGATCCTAGAGGAGCATAGCTTCGCCGCTGAGCTTAGCGAGCAGGAGATCCCAGTTGCTACTCCTCTCATTGTCGATGGCCGCTCGCTCCATGAATATCAGGGGTACCGTTTTACCCTGTTTCCCTCTATGGGGGGGAGGCCGTTTGAGGTGGATAATCTGGATCACCTTGAAGAGGTCGGCCATTTTATCGGCCGTATCCACCAGTGCGCCCAGGCTAAACCCTTTCATCACCGCGAGGCTTTAACACCTGAACGTTTGGGGGATGAGTCTCTGTTGTGGCTGCAGCAGTCTGGTCATGTGCCGGTCGGTCTGGAGACTGCCTATTTTACTGTGGTAGAGCAAGTGCTGACTAAGACTAAACAGCTGTTCTCTGAAGTCGATGCCCCCCATATTCGCCTGCATGGCGATCTGCATCCCAGCAATATACTTTGGACACCCGATGGTCCGGGATTTGTGGATCTCGACGATGCCAAGATGGGACCGGCTATTCAGGATATCTGGATGATGCTGGCAGGGGATCGCTCACAACAGACCTTGCAACTTGAGGTGATACTGGAAGCCTACGAAGAGTTTTGTGATTTCGACAAGCGGCAACTCAAGCTGATTGAGCCGCTGCGTTCATTGCGTATGTTGCACTACAGCGCCTGGCTGAGTCGTCGCTGGGGCGATCCTGCCTTTCCTATGCATTTCCCCTGGTTTGGAGAGTCCAAGTATTGGGAGCAACAGATATTGGCCTTTAAGGAGCAGCTGGCGGCATTGGATGAACCACCTTTGAGTCTGTTGCCACAACACTGAAAATCGAGCGGTTTTGGGATTAATTAGACAAGTGGGCAAGATAAAATGAACTAATCTCCTTGAGGTCGACTCCAAAGCACATTATGTTATGGTCAATTTTTTATTCGGTACAAGTACCCTGGAAATACTCATAAGGAATCAACATGAGAAAAGCATTACTGATCACACTGGCCTTGTTTATGGCTCCTATGGCTGCATTTGCCGCCCAGTTTGAAGAGGGCGTGAATTACACTGTCATTAATTCTGGCCCAGCAACCGCTAAGCCTGAAGTGGCTGAGTTTTTCTCTTTCTACTGCCCACACTGTTATAACTTCGCCAAGCATCAGCTGCCAATCATCAAGTCTAAACTGCCTCAGGGTGTTGAATTCAAACAGCATCATGTCGAGTTTATTGGCCGTGAAATGGGTGTCGAGATGTCTCGCGCCTTTGCTGTGGCCCATCAGTTAAATGTTGAAGCGAAAGTGGAAGCGGCCCTGTTTGCAGCAATCCATGATAAGAAACAGCGTTTCGTAAGCCGTGATGATATCCGTCAGGTGTTTATCGCCAATGGCGTTAGTGGCAAAGAGTTCGATTCGGCGGCCAGCTCATTTATGGTGAGTGCCCAGATGGCACAGATGAAGCGTGCAACTGAGAATGCCAAGATCCAGGGCGTTCCTGCGCTAGTGGTGAATGGTAAGTACCGTATTGAGATGAGTTCACTGAAGTCTATGGATGAGCTGATGCAGTTAACTAACTACCTTACCCAGTTAAAATAATCTTTATTTCTCGCCTAAGTCACTGAATTTGTGGCGATGAAATCATAAAAATCCGATGAGCCTGACTCATCGGATTTTTTTTATGTTAGTAATAGGTTAAATTGTGCCCGTGTTCGGTTGGTCACTTGCCAGATGTGAGATGAAAATTTGTTCATCAGATGAAATTAAGTCGGCATTCGTCGGGTCGAATCTAACAATAAAAAGAATTGGCAATAAAAAGAATCAACAATAAAAAATAACAAGCAGGTCGTTTACGAGGAGGTCTAAATGAGAGTTTTTCCTGTCTACGCACCAAAACTCATTGTGAAACATGCGCGTATTTTTGTATCTGGGGCGATTTGGGTAAAAGAGTTGGGTCGATTGGAGTTTAATAACGGGCGATTTTTGTTGCCGAAACAGCCTCAGCCTGAGGTGAAGCAGGCGGTGATCGAATTAAATCAGTTGATCCAGACCCAGCACAGTAATGAAGCGAAGACGGCTTAAATCTTCGCTTCGGTCACTCTCTTTATTCACTTACTTCATCGTTGAGTAAGCCAACCAGTCCGGTGATTTTTTCGTTCCAAGAATGAAGATCCTGGCTAAGTTGTTGGTTGGTTTCAGTAAGATTTTGGTTCTTTTGCTTCTCTTCTTCGAGCTCCATTTTAAGTAGCTCAATCGTTTCGAGTGCGGCTTGGATTTTTGTTTCCAGCTTGGACAGTAGTTCAAGGCTCATCGGAAGTCCTAATAGTTTCTGGATGGGGATCTGATTCTATCAGCGCCTGTATCTTAGTAAACAGCCCATCTGTGCTAAGTGAATAAAAAAACAGCGATAGTGTGATTAATCTTTATTTATCTTGTTCCGCTCCCTTTTTTTGCTTTGTTATCCCAAGCCCTGCTGTTCATAAAACTGTACTTATTTTTGATAAAGAATTTGCCTCTCATGTCTTAGCTAAGCCCCATTGTGCTTGACTTTATAACGGGGCATTCATAGTCTGCATATTCAGCAATCGAGGTGGAATACAATGCAAATAAACTATAATTTGAAGCCGACATCTGAGCGTCGTACCGAACAGTTTAAGCCTGACACTAATGTGGGTTTTGGTAAGCTCAGAACCGATCACATGTTTTTAATGGATTACCGTGATGGACAGTGGTGCGATCCCAGAATTGTACCCTATGGACCCTTTGAAATTGCACCTGGCGCGATGGCCTTACATTATGGTCAATCGATTTTCGAAGGCGCAAAAGCGTTTATGCATGACGATGGCGAGATATACACTTTCCGCTTAAACAAAAATGCCGAACGTTTAAATCGTAGTGCCGAGATCGTTTGTATTCCCGAGTTGCCAGAAGATATGGTGCAGGCCGGCGTGAATGCCCTCATTGATGTCGATAGATTATGGTTCCCAATGCAAGAGGGCGCTTGTCTCTATATTCGTCCCTTCGTGTTTGCCACAGAAGACAGATTGTCAGTAAGTCCTAGCCAGCAATACACTTTCTGCGTCATGCTCAGCCCAAGTGGCGCTTACTACAGCAATGGTTTTGACAGTGCAATTCGTTTGCTGATCACAGAGCGCTTTCACCGTGCGGTAACCGGCGGTACAGGTGCTTCTAAGGCCGCAGGCAACTATGCCGCATCGCTGCGTGCCGGTAAGGCCGCCGCGGAGTACGGTGCTTCTCAAGTCTTGTATCTCGATGCCAGCAATAAGCAGGTCGAGGAAGCGGGGGCGATGAATCATTTCCACGTGCTCAAAGATGGCACCATCATCATCCCAGAATTTACCGATACTATTTTGAAGTCGATCACCTCTCAGTCAATCATGGATCTGGGCGAGCAGCTGGGCTGCGAGATTCGCCAAGAAACCGTGATGCTGGATAAGTTTATCGCCGACATAGAAGCCGGAGAGATTATCGAAGCCGGTGGCCTAGGTACGGCCGCTGTAGTATCACCAGTAGGCTCTTATATCTTTGAAGATCATCGTATCGTCACTGTAGGTGATGGTAGCGTGGGTGAACACACTCGCCGCATCTATAAGGTCTTAACCGATATACAGAACGGTAAGACGGAGGGGCCGGAAGGTTGGATTAAGCGTGTCGAGCGCGTTGCACCTTAACCCCATTTCGAAAACAAAAAAGCGCCTAAGGGCGCTTTTTTGTTTTCAGTGGATATGAATCACGGGTTTCTTTAGGAAACCTTGGTTTCTACTGCATCATCAATGACTTGAGTTGAATTATACTTCAGCAGAACTTGATGGATCTGCTCATCTTTTTGCTGCCAGATGCCATTGAGCCAGCGCTGGAACTGGGCACGGGTTTCGGCGTCATTAAAATATTTCACGTCATCCACTTGCGGGACAGGTAGCGTTTCAATGCGGATCACTATGCGTTTGACCGTGCCATGCATCACTTCAGACAGGGTATTGCCAGCAGAATCAGGGTAGACTAGGGTAATGTTGAGCAGGTTAGTAAACTGCTCGCCCATGGCAGAGATGGTAAAGGCGATGCCGCCGGCCTTGGGGCGCAGCAGGTAGCGATATGGCGAATGTTGGCGTGCGCGTTTTTCTGGCGTGAAGCGACTGCCCTCGACATAATTGATAATGGATGTGGGGATGCTCTTAAATTTTTCACAGGAGCGACGGGTGGTTTCCAGATCTTTGCCTTTCAGCTTAGGGTTCTTCTTAAGCTGCGCAGCACTGGTGCGATTCATGAAAGGCATATCCAGTGCCCAACAACCTAAGCCTAAAAAAGGCACGTAAAGTAGCTCTTTTTTAAGGAAAAATTTGAGCATGGGGATATTGTTGCGCAGCACATAGGTGAGGACGGCAATGTCAAAACCACTCAAGTGGTTACTGATCAAAAGATACCAGCCCTCTTTTTTGAGTCCCTCAAGGCCCTCAATGTCCCATTCAATTTTTGCGATAAGGAATAAGATACCGCCATTGACGCTGGCCCAGCTCCACATGCAGCGATTCATTATGATGGTTGACGCTTTTCTAAAACCACTTATGGGGATCAGCAATTTTATTAGGCCGCCTATACAGATCAAGCTGCTCCACAGCACAGTGTTGATGACAAGTAACAGGCTGCTTAATAAAAATAATATCGGACCCGGTAAGAAATTTAGCATGGTTTTAAATACCTTAGTTGCAGATTATTGCTTGGCCATTTTTTCTAAGGTGGCGTCCTTCTCTTTCCAAATGCGATTGAGCTCGTTTTGGAAGCCTATCTTAAATTCACGATCATTCATGTAGTCACCACGCATGGCAGGAGAAATATCTGCGACTTTTAGATCTACCCTGATCAGCTTTATCTGCCCCGAGATATATTGCCAAAATGTGGGGACTTGTCCCTGGTAATGGATAGACACATCAATCAGTTTGTGGATTTGTCCATCCATGGCCGAAAGGGCAAACGCCATCCCGCCAGCCTTAGGCTTGAGTAGATGGGTAAATTCAGAATTTTGTTTGCGGTGCTTTTCCTTGGTAAAACGGGTTCCTTCGACGAAGTTCATCACGCTCACTGGCTTGGACTTAAATTTAGCGCAGGCCTTGCGGGTGATCTCGATATCTTTGCCTTTTAATTTGGGGTTCTTGCGCAGCTCGGCACTGGTATAGCGGCGCATAAAGGGAAAATCTAACGCCCACCAGGCAAGTCCGAGTACAGGCACATAGATGAGTTCTTGTTTTAAAAAGAATTTTAAAAAGGGGATTCTATTATTTAGCACACGTTGCAGTACCAGAATATCGACCCAGGATTGGTGATTGGCGATAACCATATACCACTCTTTTGTGGATAGACCTTTATCCCCAGTGACTTGGATATCCACTCTATGAAAGATACGCTCAATCAGAGTGTTAACCGAGATCCAGGCACTGGCGCAATGATCCAAAAAATAACTACATGCGGTGCGCAGCAAGGTGATAGGAATCAGTTTGAATACACTTACCAATAAGATAGGCAAAACCCAAAAGAGTGTGTTGATGACATAACAGCTAAAAGCCAGGCTGCCTCTTATCAGTGAAAGTACGGAACCCATTTATTTCCCCATAAAAAATTTGGAGACCTATATTACTCGTCTAATACTTACAGCTCAATCTTATCCTGATAAATCGCGATAATTCTGGGACGAATGGATTATTTGCGATAAAAATATCTCTCGATTGCATACCTATTTTAGCTTTTTTATTTAATAGGGACTTCTTAGGCTGTTTAAAAGCCTGTCCATGGCGCGATAGCCCAAAGCCTGGGCGATATGAGGTCGCTCGACACGAGGAGATTGGGCCAGATCTGCAATAGTGCGTGCGACCCGTTGCAGCCTGTGGTAACTGCGTACCGAAAGGCCGAGTTTGTTAACGCTCTGCTCTAAGAATTCCAGATCGGCTGTGTTAAATCCCCCAGTTTGTGTCAGCTGTTTGCCCGTCAGCTCGGCATTGAGTACCCCAGCTCGGTGTATCTGTTGCTCTCGCGCTAATTTAACCCGCTTGGCGATATCCTGGCTGGTTTCAGTATTGGTTTGGGGTTGATTCAAGGTACCTTCGGGCAGTCTGGGCACATCTACGGTTAAATCGAATCTATCGATAAAAGGGCCCGATAATCTGGAGAGGTAGCGCTGTATTTGATCTGGTGTTGCCCGGGCATTGGCCGTATCGCCGCAGGGGCTGGGATTCATGGCGGCAATCAGTTGAAAACGGCAAGAGAAGGTCAGCTTGGCGGCAGCGCGAGAGATAACCACCTCACCTGTCTCCATGGGTTCACGCAGGCAATCTAGCACCTTACGGGGAAACTCGGCGACCTCATCGAGAAACAGCACACCTCTGTGGGCGAGGGAGATCTCTCCCGGCTTAGGATGGCCACCGCCGCCGATCAGCGAAATCGATGAGCAGGTATGATGCGGGCTGCGAAAGGGGCGTTGATAAAACTGCGTCACTGGGATGGTGCGCCCGGCCACGGAGTGAATGGCCGCGACCTCCAGTGCCTCATCATAACTTAAGGGCGGCAGCAGCTGCATCATGCGACTGGCTAGCATGGTCTTGCCCGTCCCCGGCGGGCCAAGAAACAGCAGGTTGTGGTTGCCTGCTGCGGCGATTTCCAGCGCCCTTTTAGCCTGATATTGACCGATAACATCGCTGATGCATTTAGGCTGTGGCTCATTTTCAGCCGATACCCACTCCAGTTGAGTCCCGATAGTGGGCAGAGTTTGTTGGCCATGTAAGTATTCACTCAGTCCCTGCAGATGGCTGGCAAAATGAGTGTGTTGATAGCCGACCAAGTCGGCATCGCCGCGATTTTCCAGCGGGATCACCAGCTGGCTGTTTTGCCTGCGGGCGGCAACGATCACTGGCAATAACCCCTGACAGGGGCGGATATGGCCTGAGAGAGCTAGCTCACCGACAAACTCGTGAGACTTGAGACTGGTATGGGGGAGCTGTTTCGATGCGGCCAGAATACCGATGGCAATGGGGAGATCGTAACGCCCGCCCTGTTTGGGCAGATCGGCCGGAGCCAGATTGACAGTGATCCGCCGCTGCGGGAACTCGAAACCTGCATTAATGAGTGCGCTGCGTACCCTTTCTTTAGCTTCTTTGACTGAGGTTTCAGGCAGGCCGACTAAGTTGAAGGCGGGTAAGCCGTTACTGAGATGAACTTCGACTGTGACTTGGGGAGCGTCAATTCCGAGACTGGCGCGAGTGGTAACGCAGGCGATCGCCATAAACAAATCCTTTTGTCAGGTTTCCAGTGAGCTTGCCACAGGGCCATGTGGTGCGTGGCCAAGTCATGGGTAACTAAGCTATGCGTGGCTAAGTGATTAAGTTTAGTCCTTTTATGTTAACCTCGCTTTTTAATCCTGGGTTTTACCCTGTGATTTGAGTGCTTCTACGTGCTGCTTAATCATTAATTGAAGCCGCCCCTCATCGGCCAACAGTTTCACTTTGCTGTCGAATAAGCGCTTGAGCCTCTCTTTGTGGGGGGATTTCTTGCTGATTAACATATAGAAGGGTTCCTGTTGAGCCTTAGGGATGGCGATATTGTCCAGCTGCTCTAACAGGTACTGCATATTGTTGATGGCCAAAGTGCTTTCGAAGGCTTCCTTGCGTGCCAGGAAGAATTGGCAGCGATCTTTTAGAAGCATGTCCGGCAGGTGTTGCAGGCTATGGATCTCCAGTAAAGCCTGATCGTTATCCAGGCCAAAGTTCTGATAATTAAATCCTTTAATTCCGCAGATCTGCCCTAAGCTGGAGAGTTGATTGACATTATCAATTTCGACTCTGCCAAGGTAACGGGATTTAAGATAGAAGTAACTGGGCGTCAGCCTGTAGTAGGGCGCTGAAAGCAGATAGTTGGCCTTGCGATCCTCATTGAGTGAGGCGCTCATGACAGCATCGATATTGCCTTTCTTCACCTCGCTGAGACAGCGTTTCCAAGGCAGGGCGATGACCCGATAGCTGAACTCTGAATGAGTTAAGCTTAAGGCTAACAGATCGATATCATAGCCCTGGGTGAGCTGATTATTGTCCCCTGAGCGGGAAAAGTAGTTGAATGGCGGAAATTCGGTATTCTCGACGCAGAATTGAAGAAAGTTATTTTGGGCGACAACATTTCTGGGAGATAAGTGGAATAGGCTGATAAAGATCAATAAAATAATCAGTGTGTTAATTCTCATTCCTTGCTCCATGCTTTGGGCCCCCCCTCAGTATAGTGAGCTTTACTTTAGCCTGTATCGATCTCCTTCAAAAAGGCGGCGATCACAGGTTCATCCTGGCGGCTTTTTTTACTGCAACATCCTAATTCAAAAGGAGGAATAGAAACGGGAGAGCTCAGTCTTTGTATTCTGTCTTTCACCGGACTGTTCTGCACTACGACCTCGGGCGTAATACTGACACCACAACCCAGCGCCACCATAGACGCTATCGCCTCCTGTCCCGATACCTGAGCATAAACATTGGGATTCAGCCCCAGTTGTTTAAACCAGTTATCTACCCGTCGCCGCCCCGGCCCATGTTCTGGGATGATAAAGGGCAGTCTGTCCCAAGGGATGTAAGACTCATTTAATAACTCGCGCACCGCGCATTTAAAGGTTGGGGCGATAATGCTTAAGGGCACATCGTCTATCTTAATAAAATTCAGGGAGTCAGTGAGGTGCTCAGGTTTGGCGGCGATACCTATATCGGCGCGATTCTGGCGCACCATCTCCAGCGCATCGGCCGGATCCCCTGTGATGAGGGCTATCTCCACTAATGGGTGTTCATTGCGAAATCGATCCAGCAAGCCGGGCAGGTGACTGTAGGCGGCGGTAACAGAGCAATAGAGATTGAGCTTGCCGCGCAGCAGATCTTGCTGAGGATCGAGACGGTGCTTGAGCTGGCTCCAGTTATCTAAGGTCTGCTCGGCAAAAGAGCGATATTCCACCCCAGCATTGGTCAGGGTCACGCTGCGGTTATCCCGCTGGAACAGCTTGGCGCCCACTTCCTCTTCCAGTCGCTGCATGGCGCGACTTAGGGTCGATGGACTGACGTGCATCTGCTGTGCGGTTCTTGCGAAATGCAGGCTGTTGGCGAGATGCAGGTAGAGTTTGATCGTTCGAATATCCATTGTGAGTCTCACTCAAAATCATGGTTAAACTTTACTCTCTGTGTTGCAAAAAATGCAATATATAGTTTCGTTTATATCATTTTAAGCAATGAAAATGTTGGGCTATAGTGAATGACATTACCGCTTGGCTTTTGTGGCTTGAGCTGGAACTTAGGTCTTGGTTTTTGAAGGTGGGACATACTATGGCTAACTATTTTAACTCATTGAATTTACGTCAACAGCTGGAGCAATTAGGCCAGTGTCGTTTCATGGATCGCAGCGAATTCAGTCAAGGCTGTGACTATATCAAGGGCTGGAATATTGTCATTCTAGGGTGCGGTGCCCAGGGCCTCAATCAGGGGCTGAATATGCGAGACTCGGGTCTCAATATCGCCTTCGCGCTGCGTGGTGAAGCCATTGAGCAGAAGCGCGCCTCCTATCAAAAAGCCACGGGTAACGGCTTTAAAGTGGGCACCTTCGAGGAATTAGTCCCAGCGGCGGATCTGGTGCTGAACCTGACGCCCGATAAACAACATACAGATGTGGTCACTAAGGTGATGCCGTTGATGAAGCAGGGCGCAGTGCTCTCCTATTCCCACGGTTTTAATATCGTCGAAGAGGGGATGCAGGTGCGCCCCGATATCACAGTCATCATGGTGGCACCTAAGTGTCCGGCAACCGAAGTGCGCGAAGAGTATAAGCGCGGCTTTGGTGTGCCAACCCTAATCGCCGTGCATCCTGAAAATGATCCTAAGGGCGATGGCCTCGAAATAGCTAAGGCCTATGCCAGCGCTACAGGGGGCGATCGCGCCGGTGTCTTGCTCTCCTCTTTTGTCGCCGAGGTCAAGTCGGACTTGATGGGCGAGCAGACCATTCTCTGCGGCATGTTACAGACAGGTGCCATCTTAGGTTATGACAAGATGGTGGCCGACGGCGTTGAGCCGGGTTATGCCGCCAAATTGATCCAGCAAGGCTGGGAAACCATTACAGAGGCGCTCAAGCATGGCGGTGTGACCAACATGATGGATCGACTGTCTAACCCTGCCAAAATCAAGGCATTCGAACTGGCCGAAGAGTTGAAAGTTATCTTAACGCCGCTGTTTGAGAAGCACATGGATGACATCATCAGCGGTGAGTTTTCCAGCACCATGATGCAAGACTGGGCCAATGATGACGCTAATCTGCTCAAGTGGCGCAGCGAAACTAATGAAACAGGTTTTGAAAATGCGCCCCAGTGCGATGAGGCGATCGACGAGCAGACCTATTTCGACAAGGGGATCTTCCTCGTCGCCATGATCAAGGCGGGCGTGGAGCTGGCCTACGATACTATGGTGTCTGCGGGGATTGTCGAAGAGTCGGCCTATTATGAGTCGCTGCATGAGACGCCGCTTATCGCCAACACCATTGCACGTAAGCGTTTGTATGAGATGAATATTGTTATCTCAGATACCGCAGAATATGGCTGTTACCTATTTAACCATGCTGCCGTGCCACTGCTGCGTGACTTTGTGAATGGCCTCTCCCCTGAGCTGTTGGGCGGCGGTTTAAACAGCGCGAGTAATGGTGTCGATAACCTGCGCCTTATCGAGGTGAATGAGGCGATTCGCCATACTTCGGTCGAGTATATCGGTGCCGAGCTGCGCGGCTATATGACTGAGATGAAGCGTATTGTCGAAGAGGCGTAATGCTAATTCGCCTGAGCAAGGAAGCTGAAAGATAAACTAAATTAAGTCGTTAGATGAGCAGGCGAACACTATTGAAAATTGTCGTCTCCGGCATGGATTGTCGATTCAGATGACAAGTTGGAAGATAGTTGCAGTTTTGGCTTGTATTCTGAGTTAGCTCTGTGGTATTGATTAAAATGTCTACTACAATTGACAGCTACAGACACAGATTTTAGTGAAATATACTGATTAGGATTTACCCCATGTTTAGCCAAGCTGCCCTGCTCATTCTCGAGATTATTACTCTAGTGATTATTAGATCACTGCGGGGGCAACCCATGGCGCATCGAGAAACCTGATCAGGTCAAGATTGCAACATAACCCCCGCTCCGAAAGGACCGGGGGTTTTTTGTTTTTAGCGTTGAAATTAACCCGATAAAGCGATGTAGGAAGTAACAGATGGAACCAGGGCAGAAGATCAGAGGCGCAGACGCCGTCATAAAAGTGTTAGCCGCACATGGAGTCACCACGGTTTTTGGTTATCCGGGTGGCGCGATAATGCCCATCTATGATGCCTTGGTGGGGGCGCCGGTGGAACATCTGCTCAGTCGCCACGAACAGGGCGCTGCCTTCGCCGCCATAGGCTATGCCAGAGCCAGTGGCAAAACCGGTGTCTGTTTCGCCACATCCGGCCCTGGCGCCACTAACCTGGTCACAGCCCTCGCCGATGCCCTGCTGGATTCGATTCCTTTAGTCGCCATCACAGGCCAGGTCTCCACAGCCGTCATAGGCACAGATGCTTTTCAAGAGATCGATGTCTTAGGCATGTCGCTCTCCTGCACTAAACACAGTTTTATGGTGACCCGCATCGAAGATCTGGTGCCGACCTTGTACCGCGCTTTTGAGATAGCGGCTTCCGGTCGTCCTGGCCCTGTATTAGTGGATATTCCGAAAGATATCCAGGTGGCTATGCTGGACTATAAAACGCCCCTGTTTGGGATCACCCCTGAGCCGGTTGCCAGCAGCGAGAAGCTAGCTGCGGCTAAGGCGCTGCTCGAAGCGGCCGCAAAGCCCATGCTCTATGTGGGCGGCGGCGTCGGGATGGCGGGCGCGGTTGAGCAGTTAAGAGCCTTTATCGACACCACTGGGATCCCTTCGGTCGCCACTCTGAAAGGACTCGGTTGCATTAAGCACACCAGCGAAGGCTACCTTGGGATGCTAGGTATGCACGGCGGTAAGGCTGCCAATCTGGCGGTGCAGGAGTGCGACCTGCTTGTGGTTGTAGGTGCACGTTTCGATGACAGGGTCACAGGCCGCTTAGCCTCCTTTGCCGACCACGCCAAAGTGCTGCATTTGGATATCGATATCGCCGAGTTGGGTAAGCTGCGCCGTGCCGATGTGGCGATTGCCGGCGATCTGTGCCAGATCTTGCCCGCTATCGCCACTCCCTTAGATATTGCACCCTGGCAGGCTAAGGTTGCCCGATTAAAGGCCGAGCATCGATGGCGTTACGACAGAGAAGGGGCACTTATCTTCGCGCCGCAGATGTTAAATGCCTTGGCCAATAAGTTACCCGAGGACAGCGTTATCGCCTGCGATGTGGGTCAACATCAGATGTGGGTGGCACAGCATATGTGGTTTCGTCGCCCGGAAGATCATTTATCGAGTGCAGGTCTTGGCACCATGGGGTTTGGTTTACCCGCAGCGATCGGGGCCAAGGTCGCTAGGCCCGATGCCTGTGTGGTGGCCGTGTCCGGCGACGGCTCTTTTATGATGAATGTACAGGAGTTGACCACAATCAAGCGTCGCCAGCTACCCTTGAAGATTTTGCTCATCGACAATCAGAAGCTTGGCATGGTTAAACAGTGGCAACAGCTGTTTTTCGAGGAGCGATTCAGCGAAACCGATCTGTCCGATAACCCGGACTTTGTCACCATGGCCTCTGCTTTCGATATACCCGGTCGCACCATCACTCAAAGTCATGAGGTGGATGGGGCGCTCGATGAGATGCTTCAAGCCAGCGGGCCGTTTCTGCTCCATGTCAGGATCGATGAGGCCCACAACGTATGGCCACTGGTTCCGCCCGGGGCTTCTAACCGCGATATGATGGATGAGATGGAGAAACAGACATGATCTATAACTTAGCCTTGACCTTAACTTCCCAGCCGGAAGTAGTGGAGCGTGTACTGCGTGTGACCCGCCATCGCGGCTTTAAAGTGACTCATCTGGATATGCAGCTTGGGACGAATGGCACGACCCATCTGGATATGGTGGTGGACAGCGAGCGTGCCCTTGAGCTCTTGAGTCACCAGCTGACCAAACTTATTGATGTGACTGAGTTGATTGATATGACCGAATGTAAGGCGAGTCCGGTGAAAGCGGCGGCGCAAACCTACAGTGTAAATTGACCCTAGAGGGTCTGTTTAAGACAAGCAGAATAAAGGAAGCAGTGTTATGGCAAAATTACGTTCAGCTACTAGTACCGAAGGTCGCAATATGGCGGGAGCCCGGGCCCTGTGGCGTGCAACCGGGGTGAAAGACAATGATTTTGGTAAACCTATCATTGCCATAGCAAACTCCTTTACCCAATTTGTGCCCGGCCATGTGCACCTGAAAGACATGGGATCCTTGGTGGCCAGTGCCGTCGAGGAAGCCGGTGGCATAGCCAAAGAGTTTAATACCATAGCCGTGGATGATGGGATCGCCATGGGGCATGGTGGCATGCTCTATAGCCTGCCATCGCGGGAGCTGATCGCCGACAGTGTCGAGTATATGGTCAATGCCCACTGCGCCGATGCCTTAGTCTGTATCTCCAACTGCGATAAGATCACCCCAGGCATGTTGATGGCGGCACTGAGGCTCAATATTCCTGTGGTATTTGTCTCCGGCGGCCCGATGGAAGCGGGTAAGACCAAGTTGTCGGATAAACTGATTAAGCTGGATCTGGTGGATGCCATGGTCGCGGCGGCGGACGATCGCGTGTCCGATGAGGACAGTGAAAAAATCGAGCGCAGCGCCTGTCCCACCTGCGGCTCCTGCTCGGGCATGTTTACCGCTAACTCGATGAACTGTCTGACCGAGGCTTTAGGCTTGTCCTTGCCCGGTAATGGCTCCATGCTGGCAACCCACAGCGATCGCCGCGAACTGTTTTTAGAGGCGGGTCGCCGGGTGATGGTATTAGCCAAACGCTATTATTATCAAGATGATGAATCGGCCCTGCCGCGTAATATCGCTAACTTTAAGGCATTTGAGAATGCCATGGCGCTGGACATCGCCATGGGCGGTTCGAGCAATACCGTATTGCACCTATTGGCGGCGGCGCAGGAAGCTAAGGTGGATTTCACCATGAGTGATATCGACCGCATGTCGCGTAAGGTGCCGCACCTGTGCAAGGTCGCGCCCTCGACGCCTCAATATCACATGGAAGATGTGCACCGCGCCGGTGGCGTGATGGGCATTCTCGGTGAGCTGAGTAGAGCGGGTCTGCTGCATACGGATGTGGCGCATGTGGCCGGTGATAGTCTGGCAGATGTGCTAGCCAGATACGATATCGCCCAGAGTCAGGAGCAAGCCGTGCATCAATTTTATGCCGCCGGTCCTGCGGGCATTCCCACCACTAAGGCCTTTAGCCAGAGTTGTCGCTGGCCCAGTGTGGATCTGGATCGCCAAGGGGGGTGTATCCGTACTCGGGAGTTTGCTTTCAGTCAGGAGGGGGGCCTCGCCGTGCTGTCGGGTAATATCGCGACCCATGGCTGCATAGTCAAAACTGCTGGCGTCGATGAGGCCAATCACAGATTCAGCGGCACGGCGCGGGTTTATGAGAGTCAGGATGATGCAGTCGCCGGTATCTTGGGCGGCGAAGTGGTTGCAGGGGATGTGGTGGTGATCCGTTATGAGGGCCCTAAAGGTGGCCCCGGCATGCAGGAGATGCTTTATCCTACTAGCTATTTAAAATCCAAAGGTTTAGGTACGGCCTGCGCTTTGATCACTGACGGGCGTTTTTCCGGCGGTACATCGGGTCTTTCCATCGGCCATGTGTCACCTGAGGCCGCGGCCGGTGGAGTGATCGCCCTGGTAAAAAATGGCGATCCCATAGATATCGATATTCCGGCGCGCTCAATCACCTTAGCCGTCAGCGATGAAGAGTTAGCCCTGCGCCGGGCGGCCATGGAGGCGCGTGGTAAGGGGGCCTGGAAACCGCTGCACCGCGAGCGCGCCGTGTCTCAGGCGCTCAAAGCTTACGCCCTGCTCGCCACCAGTGCCGATAAAGGCGCGGTGCGCGATGCCACTAAGCTGGAGGACTGATATGTTAGCGCTAGCATCGCAAGCTCAACTGGATTTGGCTCACTACTATCTGCAGAAGATCCTGTTGGCCTCCGTCTACGACGTTGCCAAGGTGACGCCACTCTCTAGCCTGAATAAACTCTCGGCGCGCCTTGGTTGTCAGGTATTTTTAAAGCGAGAGGATATGCAGCCGGTGCACTCCTTCAAACTGCGCGGCGCCTATAACCGCATCGCGGCACTGGATAGTGACGAGTGCCAGCGCGGCGTGGTGTGCGCCTCGGCGGGTAACCATGCTCAGGGGGTGGCGCTGTCAGCCTCAGCGCGGGGGATCAATGCTGTGATAGTGATGCCCCAGACCACGCCGGATATCAAGGTGGATGCGGTGCGGCGTCTTGGCGGCACTGTGGTGCTGCACGGTCAGTCTTTCGATATGGCCAACGCCCATGCTCAGCAACTTGCAGAGCAGGAGGGGCGAGTCTATGTGGCGCCCTTCGATGATGAGGCGGTGATCGCCGGTCAAGGCACTGTGGCCCAGGAGATGTTGCAGCAGCAGCGGGATCTGGAAGCGGTATTTGTACCGGTTGGGGGCGGTGGCCTGATCGCGGGCATTGCTGCCTATTACAAGGCGGTAATGCCTCAGGTGAAAATTATCGGTGTCGAGCCGGAAGACTCAGCCTGCCTTAAGGCTGCGCTCGATGCCGGCGAGCGGGTGGAGTTGTCACAGGTGGGTTTATTTGCCGACGGGGTGGCGGTGAAACAGATAGGCGCCGAGCCCTTCCGGCTTGCACGGGAATATGTGGATGAGGTGGTGACCGTAAGTTCAGATGAGATCTGCGCTGCGGTGAAAGATATTTTCGAAGATACTCGCGCCATCGCAGAACCGGCAGGGGCACTTTCGCTCGCAGGGCTGAAGAAAAAGATTGGCAGCGAGGGGCGCGGTCAGAAGGTGGCGGCAATTCTAAGCGGCGCCAATGTTAACTTTCACAGCCTGAGGTATGTGTCCGAGCGTTGTGAGCTGGGGGAGCAGAAAGAAGCGATTCTGGCGGTCAAGGTGCCAGAGCGTCCCGGCAGTTTCCTGCGTTTCTGTGAGCTGTTGGAAAAGCGCGCCATGACAGAGTTTAACTACCGTTTCTCCGGCCGTGACAGTGCCGTGGTGTTTGCCGGGATCCGTCTGACTCATGGTCAGAGTGAGTTAGATGAGATAGTCGCCCGTCTAGAGGGGGAAGGGTTTGAGGTGCAAGATCTCTCCCATGATGAGACCGCTAAATTGCATGTGCGTTATATGGTGGGAGGTCATCCGCCCGAGGTGCTCGAGGAGCGCTTATTTAGCTTCGAGTTTCCCGAGCATCCCGGCGCCCTGTTTAAGTTTCTAACCACCTTGCAGAGTAAATGGAACATCAGCCTGTTCCATTATCGCAACCATGGCGCCGCCTATGGTCGGGTACTGGCGGGTTTCGAGGTCCCCGAGCAGGATGCGTTGGCATTTCAGCAGTTTTTGACTGAGGTGGGTTTTGTCTATCAGGAGGAGACTCAAAGTCCGGCTTATAAACTGTTTTTAGATCGCCGTAGCTAACTTTCCTTTGTAAGCTTGCGCAGGGATGCCATTTTTTGTGTTATTGTGCGGCTAATAACGCCCCGCCTTTGTCGGCATGTTATAGGCGTTAATTATTTAAATAAGAATCAGATTTGATAGAGGAAATCAGATGTTAACAGCACCTAAAGTCAATTCGTTTAATCCTCCCCGCAGAATCTTAATGGGCCCGGGACCATCGGATGTGTATCCCGAGGTGCTGGCCGCACAATCGCGACCGACTGTGGGGCATTTAGATCCGTTGTTTGTCGGCATGATGGATGAGCTTAAAGCACTGATCCAATATGCCTTTCAAACCAGTAACCCGATGACGATGGCGGTATCGGCGCCTGGCAGTGCCGGCATGGAAACCTGTTTCGTAAACTTAGTTGAGCCTGGTGAGAAGGTGATTGTCTGTCGTAATGGCGTATTCGGTGAGCGCATGCGCCAGAATGTGGAGCGTGTCGGGGCCACCGCGGTTGTGGTCGATAACGAGTGGGGCACACCTGTATCGGTTAGCGATGTGGAAGCGGCGCTGAAAGCCAACCCGGATGCAAAATTCCTCGCCTTCGTTCACGCAGAAACCTCGACCGGCGCCCTGTCCGATGCCAAGGCGCTGTGCGCCCTGGCCAGACAATATCACTGCCTGTCCATCGTGGATGCGGTCACCTCTTTGGGCGGCGTTGAGCTGCGGGTGGATGAGTGGGGAATCGATGCTATCTACTCCGGCAGTCAGAAGTGTCTCTCTTGTGTGCCAGGCTTGTCTCCTGTGTCATTCTCGCCTGCCGCGGTTGAAAAACTCAAAGGGCGTAAGACGCCGGTGCAGAGCTGGTTTTTGGATCAAAGCCTGGTGATGGGCTACTGGAGCGGCGAGCAAGGCGCCGGCGGTAAGCGTAGCTATCATCATACCGCACCTGTGAATGCCCTCTACGCCCTGCATGAGTCGCTGCGCCTCTTGGCCGAAGAGGGACTGGAAAACGCCTGGGCGCGTCATCAAAACATGCATCAGCAGCTGCGTAGCGGGCTGGAATCCCTTGGGCTTAACTTTGTGGTGGCTGAGGCTTCACGCTTGCCACAGCTGAACGCAGTTTACATTCCTGAGGGTGTTGATGATGCTGTGGTGCGAAAGCAGTTGCTGGAAAACTATAATCTGGAGATTGGTGCAGGTTTAGGAGCCTTGGCTGGTAAGGCGTGGCGTATCGGCCTCATGGGTTTTGGCGCCCGCAGAGAGAATGTCGCCCTGTGTCTTAAGGCACTTGAAGAGGTGCTTAAATAGGCTTTGCCCTTTGCCCTTTGCCATAGGACAATCTTTGATTAGAGAAATCGGCTAGAGTAGAGCAACAGAACAGGAATCCTCGCGCGAGCGGGGATTTTTTTATAGCTGGCAATGAGACAATAAAAAACGCCCTGAATTAACAGGGCGTTTTGCTATTTATCAGCTAGCGATTTAGCGTTTTGCTGTTTGCACTCTTAGTGCAGCTGCTTGCGCTTACGTAGCCAGGCTAGAGGCAATGTCAGGAAGATCAACATTCCCATAGAGCCGCCGCTTGATTTCTTCTCTTCTTCAGGCTCAGCAATTACTTCAGGTTCCGCTTCGGCTTCTTCAGTTGCTTCTTCAGTTCCTTCTTCAGCTTCTGACTCAGCCGGTAGGCTTTGTACCGTAACAGTGACAGTCGTTGAATCACTCAGACTGCCATCAGATACTGTGAGTGTGTACTCGTAGCTGCCTGCACTCAGATCTGAGACAGTCGCTGTTGCGCTGTCAGCATTACTGATTGAACCAGGACCTTCCCAAAGGTAGGTCAGTGCATCGCCATCTGCATCCGATGATGTGCTGCCATCTAAGGTAGCCGTTTCGCCTTCATTAATTGACACTGACTGACTGACTGCAACAGGCGCATCGGCAACTGGTGTTACCGTCAGCTGGAAGCTGGTGCTAGCGCTGTCGCTGCCATTCTTACTGTCAGCCACTGTCACTGTCACTGTGGTTGTACCATTGAAGTTAGCTTCAGGCGTGATAGAGATCAGTGCGCCAGGACCATTACCATTGACCACACCAGAGATGTGCTCACCTGTGACAGTAATGATGTTGGCCGAGGTGTTCTCATCTGTATAGGCGACAACGATATCATCCAGTTGAGTATCCTCAAGTATGGTCTTATCGGTGATGTTACCTAGCTTGATATTGCTCGGTACATTCAGATTATGCTCAACCACTTCATCGGGCAGACCCGTTCTGGCTACATTGACTTTAATTGGTTCTAGATTGCCAGCGGCATTGTTTTTCACCATAACCTGGAAAGTCAGATCGAACTGAGTGCTTTCTGGGCCAACATAGTCATAACAAACCACTAGGTCATCTTTTACCTTAGATTCCAGATCATTAAAGGCGTACTGACTACCAATCCAGCCATTTTCTGGACCAAAGTCGCCACGGTAACCGTCGGTGCCATGAAGACCGATAGCACCTTTGCCACTTTGTGAGCCGAAATTGATGTTGTTGTAGGCCATGATAATTTCGAACTGACCTTCACCGTAGCGGTAGCCCATATTGTAGATAGCTTCAAAGTCATAGGAATCATCTCTGTCGGGATAAATGAAAGCCCCAGTGTCCGGGTCGCGAGCCTTATCCACGCTGCGAGCCTTATTCCATTGAACCACTAGGTTGCCGTCATCGGTGTAGGCGAACATGATCCCTGAATTATTGGCAACATCCAATGGTGTGGCTAATACGCTGAAGTCAACCAGACTGTCAGAGAGCTCCACGCCTCGCCAGAATGGCGCAATGATCGCATCCGGTGAACCTTGGAAAGCCATAGGGAAATGTTGTGGTATCTGCAGGTAATTATTATCCAGTTGCAGGTAGCCCATGGGACTGATGGTCAGCTGTGAATATTGACCGGTTGGTTCCTGGCTATTGTATAAACTGGTCGTTGTCCCTTCAGCGTAATACCAATCCAGTGGCAATACGACATTGTCATTAAAAACACCGCCATATTGAGGTTCGAAACCAAATTCCGCCAGATCCATAAATCCACCTGGGTTAGATTGGCCGAAGTCTGGCATCTTACACATAGGATTGTTGTCGCTGGTGGTAATTGTGTAGTCGCGTTTCCAGTGTGCAGAATCAGACTGTACCGTAGACAGAGTAAAGCCATTTTCGGTTTCGGTGATCAGGTCAGCAATCATTTCCTTAGATGCTTTAACTGAGCCTGGTACCAGTACCAGATTATTAGGCAGTACGCTGCTGATGCTCATGTCGCGGTCATAACCATCGAGGTTTTCCATTACATGCAGATGCATGTCAATAGTTTGTCCAACCAGCGCCTGAGTTTTGCTGCCTTTCAGTGTGACTTCATTATCACCACGGACTAAACGCAGTGGGATTTGGGCAAGATCGCCTACCTGGTTAGCATCGCTGCCAATATTGAGCATCGAATAATAGATATCGCCTTTAACCGCTTCAGGGATATTCCAAAGGACTTTGACATTGGTCTGACTCATGCCATCCAGCAGGCCTGGACCTTCGGCACTCATGGCTTCAGAGGTCTCATTACTCACAACCGCTGTTGCTACTTTGTAGGTATCAAAGGTATTGGCTGGATCGAAGAAGTTGTGTTGGTAGTTAGCAATCGCCACCCAATATTGACCAGCTTCTGGATTATTGATGTTACAGTAGTCAGTAGTGAGGTCAGATGTCGACATACAGATGGCTTCTTCGTTCCATTGAGGCTGACCATCACCGTTAACGTCATAACCAATCACAACATCGGCATCACCCGCCATCCACATCTCATCTTTGCCCGC
Source organism: Shewanella sp. AS1 (assembly GCF_021412565.1). Taxonomy (GTDB): domain Bacteria; phylum Pseudomonadota; class Gammaproteobacteria; order Enterobacterales; family Shewanellaceae; genus Shewanella. The sequence continues at coordinate 76,565 of NZ_JAKCLJ010000012.1, forward strand.
TGTTGTGGCTGTACGTTCTAGCACTTCAACGATAAGACGAGATGAATTTTCTGGTACCTGAACAGTGGTAATTTGCACTGAGTCATCAGTAATTTCATGACTACATACGAAACTACAATAGTCTACCGATTGCGGCAGTTTGACTTCTCTTAGCTGCGCTTTGACCGGCGTCGTGGCCTGATAGGCAGGTGTCGACGTTTCGGCAAGCATCAAGTTATTGATACTGTGAATACCTTGATCGCGATTGGCCATAAAGCCAACCGATTCAGGTAAGCTACGATTGTCAAACTTAACAGAAACAGGCAAGTGAACAGCAGGAATATCCATCTGTTTAGGCACTAATTTTACCGAGCCCCAAGTTTCTACCTCAGAGTTACCTGTCTTGGTTTGGCTGTTAAGGATATTTGCCGTAAATACCACTGATTGACTTTCACCCGCTTTTAAGCTGAAGCTGGAAGGTACTGCGTTAAGCTCGACGCTGTACTCCTGAGTTTCGGTTTCTACCGTCCAGTCGCCATCACGAGCAGCGGTAAAGGTACGAATCCAAGAACAGTTTTCACGGCAATGGAGGTTAACCAGCTCCGGCAGGTTCAAGTTTCTGACGATGCCGCCATTGGCAGGATCTGCCTGACGGAAGTTTTCTACGGTTTCATTCATGATTAGGCCGCTATTAATCGCCGCCTGTACGTCGACACGACCCGAGCCTGCGCGATAGATCCCCGCATCCAGTAATTGCGGTGGATATCCACCTGCGCTGAAGCGCACATCATCGACAGCAGTCATCTGCATGGCGCTTTGGATTTCAGATGCACTCCAATCGGGATGAGCCTGTTTTACCAGGGCTGCGGCACCAGTAATATGTGGTGATGCCATAGAGGTTCCGCTCATCATGGTCCAATCACTGGCCCCAGGTGAGAATGTGAAAGGTTGATCGTCAGAGTTAGCCGCGAAAATATCCACACCGGGTGCGGTGATCATCGGGATTAAATGCTCTTTCACATAATTACTTGGACCACGTGAAGAGAAATCTGCCAAGATATCGGCTGTATTTTCATCTATGGTACGTTCCACATGGGAAGCCGTGATTTCAGCCTTGTGATAAGTTCCTGATGATAACCAGTTTTTAAGATAATAAGCATCCCAGTAGCCGATATGGATACCGGGTAAAGAATAGATATCATCAAATGTCATGCCATCGGGCACGCTGCTGTCAGACACTAGGTTTGCCAGAATAAAGCCACCTGCGCCGCCTGCTTTTACGTTTTCTGCCTTGTCTACACGGGCGATATCACCGCGATCACATAAAACGATATCTGTTGGTTGGAAAGTACCCGCAGGGAAAGGAGCGTTACAGGTATTCGAAGTGTAGCCATCATCAGGATTTGGATCAGGGTAATTTTCAGCGTAAACCACATCACCTACAATGCCGCCGCTTAAGCTTTTACCAGACATGGTGGATGGAATATAAGAGGTCGCGTCGCTGTCAAAGCCTGTCATTGATTTGCCGACATAAGCAATTTCACGACCAGTGCTTGAAGCTGCAACGTTGAGTAGCCAGGGAGAGCTGTGATCGATATAGCTGAAGATCTCTGAGCCATTATTCGATCCAGAGTTACCTGCCGATGCTGCAACGACAATACCTGCTTCATGGGCATTTAAGAATGCCTGTTCCAGTGAGCTTTCCCAAGGGGAGTTTTCCTGACCACCGATAGAGAAGTTGATTACATCCACGCCTGAGGCAACGGCATCTTCTACCGCTTTAACCAGCACATCGCCAGGACAGCCTGCATATGGGTCACCAGCATTGCCAGGGTAGCAGACCTGGAAGGCGACAATATTTGCATGTGGGGCCACACCAGAAACACGATCAAAAGTGAAGCCTGTGTCAATACCGTCACCTTCAACGCCAGAACTTTGTTGTAGTGGCGCATTGTTGATTATGTTACCCGCCGCAGTGCTGGCGGTGTGTGAGCCATGGCCTGCGTAATCTTCACCGAAACGGGGTCTGATCTGAACATTCTCTTCCCAGTAAGGCTTATTGGGATCTTGGAACTCATCGGCAGAGTAGGCATCGGTGATCTTGTCGTAGCTGAACACTCCGATTAATTTATCGTTACAGCGATCGGCAAATTCCGCTTTCTGACAATCACCGAGATAGTGACCGAACGGGTTAGTGACGATATAACCGTCATCTCCCTTCGCAGCAAAACTTGGATGATCGGTATTGATACCTGTATCTATGATACCAACGATCATCCCTTCGCCTTGGTAAGCGGTATTGTTGACGTTATCACCGCTCCAAACTTTATCAGCACCAATCCGAATTGGGCCGTAATCGGTTTGCAGCTGGTATAACTGACTCTTGGTAACGCGCTTTACTTGTGGCATTGAGGCTAATAGCTGAGCATCATGCTGTGACATGCGGGCGCTGAAACCATTTAACACCTTGCTATAGCGCATGCGTGGGTTCAGGTTGCGTCCTAGCATATTGCCTGCAACATTTATCACATTATTTTGTGCCTGGAGTAGCTGAGATTCATAACTGGCAGCACTTGGGCTTTTAAAGCTGGCAGCACTTAAACGTGCACTCTGTTTCTTGTTCTGTAATGTGGCACTTTTTTTCGAGTTTAGCTGCTGGCTGCGCTGATGCTTGACTAAGGTATCGCCATAAAGCTCAACAATGTAGTCAAATTCACCCACCTCATCGGCTTTGGATGGCTTGAATTTGCTGGCAGCGTCTGTACGTCTTAATGTCTGGTTAAGGCCGTTGTTCATCTTAACGCTATTTGCGCGAGCCCCAGAATTTTGTTGGATCTGTTGTAGTATTTCTTTGCTGGGCAGCTGGATTTTGTGTAGAGGTGAGCCGGAGGTCGAGTCGATCGACGCTATGGCGGATGTGGCCGCGCCAGCACTATATAGTGCGGCTAATGTGGCCAGATAGAGTTTTTTCTTATTCAAAACGCTCTCCCTTAATTCATTCGAGTTATTTTTGCTCCCAGTGCTCGAATACGTACCTCTACTGCTGTTAGTTTCACGGGAGCTGCACTGAAACTACAAAGAAGGAACTATGGGTACCAAGCCGATAAATGTGCATTAAACCGATTCTGTAAAACAGAGGATCAATGGTTAACACTTTTATCAATACCTGAGTGTATGTGCCTTGGAGGAAATGCTAAATCGGACAGATAACCTAAGTGGTAACGCATATGTATTAAGTGTGTTAAAAATATGTAGGTCATATGTACTAGAAAAGTGTTTGGTAGGCATTTTTAGCCTGTGGCAGGCGCAGTTTGGCCCGCAGCCATCGGCAATGGATAGCGAGTAAAACTTACTTATTTTTAAGCGGGAACCAACCTAATGCAGTATCTTCAGCCCCAGGCTAGTGTTCCTCTTTAAAGAGCAGGGCCGCCTGGGTGCGATTTTCTACGTTCAGTTGTTTAAAGATGGCTGATGCGTGCACTCGCACTGTTTTCTCCGAGATCTGTAACTCGCGGGCGATAAGTTTGTTGCTCAGACCATCGGACATCAGCACCAATACTTTCTGTTGGCTTGGGGTCAGGCTGGTAAAGAGATCTTGTTTGGGATCGTGTTCAGCGGTGGCTGAAAATGCCTGGTGCTCTCCCAAGACCATGGAGCAGATACTGTTAATCAGTACCTGTTCAGGTTCACTCTTGGAGATAAACTCTGCCGCACCGGCTTTGAGACATTCCTGACGGACCTCGAAGTCGTCATGGCCACTGACCACTAACATAGGAATAGAGGGGAATTGGGTATGGATATACTCTATCCCTTGCACGCCTTTACATCCAGGCATGGAGAGATCCAGTATGACTAAGTCCAGACTGTCCTTGGCCGCTTGTATGATACGAAACAGTTCCTGATAGTTGCTGGCACAGTCTATCTGGGTTGAGTCACCTATATTTTTCAGTTTCTCTTTGACGGCGTAGACATACAAGGGATGATCATCTGCCAGAGCAATGTGTATGTGGCTCAATTTCTCAATCCTCGTTTTAGTAACCAAAATAGTCGCGATAGTTTCAGTGGCTTTAATAAAAAGTGCACATCGGCTATCCCCTTGAGTCGGTTTTGTACCGATGCATCTGCCGAGACATAGATGAGGACACAAGGATGAACCAGTTTCTGTCGGTATCGCTCTAGGTAATCAACACCGTCTTCATTTTTACCTAAGTCAACATCAGACACAATAGCTTGATAGTCTGTATCTTGTTTTGCCATTAATGCCTGCGCCGATGAGAATGCATGCACCTTGTAGCCATTGTTGGTTAATTTGCTCACCAGCCATTCTCTCTGCTGGGGATCATCTTCGATCACGGCGATAAGCAGGTCTGAAAGCGGGCTAGGTGACTCAGTCTGTGTGAGGCTACGCGGCAGTGACAGTTGAAAACAGGCGCCTTTAGTTTCGGCGTCTAACAGCTTGATATTGATATTGAGCACTTGCGCAATGGCGGCAACGATAGAAAGACCTAAGCCACTTCCGGGATAGTGGGTGTTGCCGCGTAAGAAGGGCTCGGGCCAGCGCTGTTTAATCTCTTCGGATAAGCCTGTGCCATTGTCGCGAATTTGAATGACGCAATCAGCCTGTTGACGAATGGCGCTTAAGGTAAGTTCACCACCGATCTGCAGGTTTTTGATACTGTTATCCACTAGGTTGTGCAATAAGCGACTGAGCAGATGTTGATCTGTGCTTACTGTCACCGGCTCGGGGCAGTTTATGTTAAAGCGAAGGTTTTTTTCCTGACAAGCGGGCAAGTATTGCTGGTGCATGCTTTGTAGCAATTGCGCTAGGTTGACATAGGTATGGGCGGGGGTCACGGCCCCGGCATCCAGTTTAGATAACTGGATAATGTTTTCCATCATATCTCCTAAGGTGTCGGAGACGCTCAGTAGTGCTTGTGTCTCTTTTCGAGCTGGCGATTTTGCTTTTATCAGGTTCGTGACATTGAGTCGCAGCAGTCCGACAAGGTTTTTCAGATCGTGGCTGGCACCAGTAATAAACCTCGCCTTATCCCTTTGTAGCTGCAGTGCTTCTGCCTGTTTCGCCTTGAGCTCCTCGGTGCGCTGTCTGACCTGTTCCTCAAGGGATTTGGCATAGTTATCCTGCAGTGACTTTTGAGTTTCCAACAGGTTGAGACGCTCTTTCTGTGAGCGCCAACGCAATTGAAATAGCCAGCCAAGCAATGCCATAGCAGCAAAGAAATAGAGCAACAAGGCTGAGCCGCGTTTCCAGATTGGCGGCTTCACCTCAAAGGGTAGAGTCAGGGTATTGGAGTAATTGCCATCATACAGCTTGGCCTGCACAGATAGATTATATTTACCTGGGGTGAGGTAGGGAAGGTTAAGCTCTGTGTTTTCAAGGTGTTTCCAGTGTGGATCTGTATCGAACAGCCGATATTGGAATTCGGTGCGAGCCTTTAATGGTAGCGAACCTATCGCAAACTGAAGGTCTATCTGTTTCGGAGCGGTTAATGACAACGCATCTGTAGTCAAGGAGATAGGCATGTTATCTGCTTTGCCGCTGACCCAATGAATCTGCTTGTTTTCAGATGCCACCAGATCGCCGTGTATGACTGAAAGGCCTCTTAATCCCAGCACGACAGGATGGCCGTTTATGTTAGTGCAGCCATTTTGATAATTCTCTTTATGGCTGAGTCCATCGAAAAGGGTGAGAGTACGTTTTAAGGCTAACTGTTTATCCAGCAGGGCGATGCCATTATTGGTCGATACCAGCCAGCCATCATCTGAGGTGGGGGTCATACAGAGTATGGTTGAGTTTAACAGTTTATCATTGTCGGCTATGGGGGCACTTTGCCATTGCTTGCCATCATAAGTCAGTTGCCAAATTCCCGAGCCTATGGTCATGGCCAGCAATTTATCATCTTGCACTGTCAGTCCGGCGAGCAACTTATCCGCTAACAAGGTTTGCCAAACAGAGGGTTTGTGGTCGCTTGGTGACAGCTTTGTGACCAGTAATCCTTCGCTCTGGGTTGCGATATAGAGATGCTCATTGAGGAGGATCATGCGATAACCTATCATCGCAGGAATCGGCTGAGTCCAGAGAATTGAGTGTTGTTCGCCCTCAGGAACGGTTAAAGAGAGCTGGTTGGTGTGGAGTAATAATTGCTGACCATTGGGGAATTCGATGGCATCTGTCAGCATAGTCATGTTCGTTGCCAGCTCTGGGATGGTGTCATTTAGTCGCCGCCAGCCCATGTTATTCAGCTCAATGGTGCCCGAGCGGTAGGAGTTAAGGTAGATGTGTTTGCCTGTATTGATAAAATTACTGGGTTCAAAATTCTTTGGGTAAGGCAGGCGTTTTCTTAATTGCAGATTTCCCTGAGACTCTGACAGAAAAACCAGATCTTTCGCTCCTGCAACGACTAGCATCTGTTGTTCTTGATTGTCCAGATTGATGACGGCGGTTAATTCCTGCAGCAGCGGCATATCTTGATCTAGATAGCTGGCGATGCTCTTGTAGTTGGCAGAGATATAATAGAGCCCGTCCTGCAGGCCAAGCAGCAGATTTTTTTGCTTGGTTACCAGCAAGGAGTGGTTGAAGGGGCGGCTGAGAAACAGGCCGCTACGCTTGTCTGACTCCAATAAGCTGACGTTAGAGAGGTCATCATCAAGGATAAACAACCCCATATCACTGATGGCGTAGATTTTGTCATCATCGGAGACAATCTTACCTATGCTGGTTTCTTTTGCCGTTTGGGTTTCAAATTTTATTTTTAAACATGCCTGCTTATCACAGCGATAGGTCAGGCCGACCTTGGTGACAAACCACACCTGATTTTGTTGATCTATGGTGAAGCTTAGAACTTGGCTCATTAACTGAGTCGCAAATGACAAGGTTTCTTGTTGTCTGGTGGCGAGATTAAGGTGAATGAATCCAGTTTTTAGCCTAATCAACAAGAGATCTCCCGCTCGCAGGAGATCGACTATAGGGGCGTTGGTGATGTTAAGCTCACCGGTTTCAAAGTTCAGGGTATTAATGGTATGCAGCTTGCCATTGACTAATACGGCGATATGATCTTGATCCCAATTGATAATACGCGCAGCCTTACCCTGTGGAAACAGGTGGGCGAAATGCTGGATTGAGAGATCCCGGATATCGATTCTTTCTAATCCTTTTCTCGTCGCTACCCACATGCCGCCGTGATGATCCGCTTGAAGTCCATAGATAAAGCCACTGGAGAGTTGATTTTCGTCGGCTTGAAAGATGCGGATCCTGTTAGCATCAAAGAGATTGAGACCATCTTGAGTGGCCACCCATAGCCGATCAAATTCATCTATTGCCATATCTTCGATGGCATTTTGTGAAAGTCCATCAAGACTGGTCACTCGCTGCGCCACTGCATGATGTCTTTGGGAGGGCTGGATCACCTTGGCTTCAATTGCAGGCGATGCTGTATGTAAGGAGGAGGGTTGGAATGTGAGGCCGTGACCCGCTTTAACAAACAGGGCACAAGACAAGATGGCGCAGTACAGGCTCTTTAATATTATTGTTTTCATTTTGGCCTAATTCTCAAGCTCCGTCAGGATAGAAACGCTATCCCAATATAGAGTCTCAGAGTGTAACAAACTTGTTGCAGTTTATGGAAGCAGGCACTTGTTCAAAAACACAAATGTTACGATTGTGAACCCTGTAGATGAGTCAAAGCTAAGTACACTGGATTTAAGCAGAATTTGCTTGGGTGGGGGTTATGGGGATAGGTTTGAACAGCATAATAATCGAAGCACTGCTGGGCAGCGCTTAGATTAGTTCACTTGGATAATTGTACTGCGGGTGTTCAAGGTATAGGACTTAGTCCGTCGCGTTGAGTTTTTTCTCTAACTCGTTGACCTGCGCCTGCAGGGCTTCTAGTTTCTCTCGGGTCTTTAGCAGAACATGTTGCTGCACATCAAACTCTTCGCGGGAGACTAAATCCAGTTTCATCAGCTGATTTTGTAAGACTTGCTTGGTTTTATCTTCAAATTCGCCGGCAAACTGTTTAAGGCCACTAGGCAGGTTATCGCTCAGTTGCTTAGCCATTTCTTCAATTTTCTTTGGGTTTATCATGGTATCGATTTCGCTTATTGGCTAATAAATATCAATAGAATTGTACCTTAGCCAGGGCGGTTATGAAACCTAAAGCCTGGAGCGAACCAGAGAATCATCTACTGCTGGCTGGGTTTTAGAACAGACCAAAGAGGTTGCTGGCAGAGATATTTTTGTCAATGACAGGGCTGAGATTCTGTTATGATCTGCCTTTATGCTTTCTTTCACTATTAGGTTTTATTTAATTAATGAAGCTCAATCCCGGCCAAAATGACGCTGTTCACTATGTTTCAGGTCCCTGCTTGGTGCTCGCGGGCGCCGGAAGTGGTAAGACGCGCGTCATCATCAATAAGATTGCTTATCTGGTGCAGAAGTGCGGTTATCAGGCGCGCAATATTGCCGCGGTAACCTTCACCAATAAGGCGGCGCGGGAGATGAAAGAGCGTGTGGCTCAGTCCATGGGGCGCAAAGAGGCGCGTGGTCTGTGGATCTCAACGTTTCACACTCTAGGTTTAGAGATAGTCAAACGGGAATATAAAGTGGTGGGCCTAAAGCCGGGTTTCTCCTTGTTTGACGATCAGGACACCCTGGCGCTGCTTAAGGAACTCACCGAAGATGAGCTCGATGGCGATAAAGACCTGCTACGTCTGTTGATGACGGCTATCTCCAACTGGAAAGGGGATCTGGTGATCCCCGAGGCGGCGAGAAAACGTGCCAAAGATGAGCAGTCACAGCTATTTGCCCTGCTTTATCAGCGTTATGCACAACATATGAAGGCCTATAACGCGCTGGATTTTGATGATCTGATCCTGATCCCCACCTTGCTCTTGCGTCATAATCAGGAGGTGCGCGAACGCTGGCAGAAGCGGATTCAGTATCTGCTGGTGGATGAGTATCAAGATACCAATACCAGCCAGTATGAATTGGTTAAACTGCTGGTGGGCGAGCGCGCCCGCTTTACTGTGGTGGGCGACGATGATCAGTCTATCTACTCCTGGCGTGGCGCTAAACCGCAGAATCTGGTTTTGCTTGGACAGGACTTTCCCTCACTCAGACTGATTAAACTGGAGCAGAACTACCGCTCCAGCCAGCGGATTTTAAGGTCTGCTAATATTTTGATCGCCAATAACCCCCATGTGTATGACAAGTCACTCTTCAGTGAACTGGGTTATGGTGAGCCTCTGCGGGTGTTAATTGCCGCCAATGAGGAGCAAGAGGCAGAGCGGGTGGTGGCTGAGATGATCCGCCATAAGTTTATGGGCAAGACCCAGTTTGGCGATTACGCGATTTTATACCGGGGCAATCACCAATCGCGCCTGTTGGAACGCGCCTTGATGACCAACCGTATCCCCTATAAGCTCAGCGGCGGCACCTCCTTCTTCGGCCGCGCCGAGATCAAAGATATCATGGCCTACCTGCGTCTGGTGGTGAACCCTGACGATGACAATGCGTTTCTGCGGGTGGTGAATCTGCCTAAACGGGGCATAGGGCCATCGACACTGGAGCGTCTTGGAAATTATGCCAATGAGCAACATATCTCGCTGTTTGAGGCGATTTTTCAGCCTGAGCTGAATCATCATCTATCGCCCAGCGCGATGGCGTCCCTCTATAAGTTTGGCAAATTTATTGTCGATACCGGTGAGCATGTGAAACGCGGCGAACCTGTTGAGGCGGTAAAACAGCTGATCCGTAATATCAATTACGAAGATTATCTATATGAAACCAGTACCAGCGCCAAGGCTGCCGAGATGCGGATGAAAAACATCTCAGAGCTGTATCGCTGGGTGACAGAGATGTTAGAGGGCGATGAACTCGATGAGCCGATGACGCTGCCGGAAGTGGTGACTCGTCTGACGTTGCGAGACATGATGGAGCGTAACAGCGAAGATGAAGCGGGCGATCAGGTACAGCTGATGACGCTGCACGCCTCAAAAGGTCTGGAGTTTCCCTATGTGTTTATGGTGGGGGTGGAGGAGCGTATCTTGCCCCATCAGACCAGCATAGATGAAGACAATGTCGAGGAAGAGCGGCGACTGGCCTACGTGGGGATCACTCGGGCACAAAAGGAGCTGTGGTTTATGATCTGCCGCGAGCGGCGTCAGTTTGGTGAGGTGATGCGCTGTGAGCCGAGTCGCTTCTTAATGGAACTGCCTCAGGACGATCTGATCTGGGAAAATCGTAAACCAGCGCAGACTGAACAGCAAAGGGTACAATCGGGTAAGGCAAACATTGCCAACCTTAGAGAGATGTTTAAAAAATAAGGTCAGTTGTCACGGCCTGCTTCAGGCATAGGCGTTGTGGCGCAAATCAGGTATCGGAACCTGATCCTTAAGGATTATGGACTTTCCCAGCGCTTGCCCCTGTCCAAGGGTAAAGCCAAGCTCTTGTAACTGTTGCAATTGTGCCTGGCTATTGACGCCCTGCAGATACAGTGTCAGCTCAAGCGCTTGGGTGGCGAGTTTATGGGCGTTAAGCAATTTAATGTGCTGGGGATCATCTAAATGATTGATGTAGCGAGAATCGAGCTTTAACCCCTGCAGTGGCAGAAAACTTAAACTGCTGAGTGGGCTATGGGCACTGCCGTATGAACTCAGGCCGATTTTGACCTTCAACTTATTCAAGATCTCGAAGGCGTTGATATGGTTTTCAGTGTCTTTCGCGAATGATTTTTCGTTAAAAAATATCCAGATTTTTTCAGCATTTAAATAACTTTGCTTAAGCCTGTTTCTGAGCTCGCGCACCGCATGCTTGTGTTTTAAATGTTCGCTTGAGATATGCAGGTGGAACTCGACCTCGGTTTTCAGCTCCACTGCTAATGTTTGATGATCGATATGAAACTGCTCAAACAGATAGAGATCCAGTTCTTTGGTCAGTCCGCAATGTTCGGCAATATTCTTGAGCCTGTCCTGTTTAATCTTACCCAGTTGCTCATGCTGCCAGAACAATCTGGGCTCAAGGGCGATGAGGTGCTGGGTATCCAGCGTCATGATGGGGAAATATTGCAGTGCGAGTTGCTTCTGTGCGATCGCATCGCGTAACTCAATTTCCAGTGCAAGGTCATGGGCTTCCTGTTGGTGGGTTTGATTATCATGAACCACATAACAGCCCTTGCCGTTAGACTTGGCTAGGTACATTGCTGAGTCGGCATTTTTCAGCAAAGATTCGCTAGAGTCTCCCCCTTTTTTGCCACTAAAGGCGATACCAATACTGGCACTGGAGGAGAAACTCTGAGAAGAGAGCTCATAAGGCTTCGATAATTCACCTAAGATGCGTTCTGCCACCTCGATAGCGTCGTCATTAGAGTTAATACTGTCTAGTAATAAGACAAACTCATCCCCGCCGATACGACCCAAAGTATCGTTATCTCGGGTGCAGAGTTTCAATCTGCGGGCAGCCTCAATCAAGAAGCGATCCCCTTGAAGATGCCCTAAGGTGTCGTTGATTAATTTGAAGCGATCGAGATCGATAAAGAGCAGGGCAAATTTGTCTAAACCATGGCGACGAACATGTTTAACGGCCTGAGACAGGCACTCCATGAAGCGGGCTCGGTTAGGCAGGCCAGTCAAGTGATCGTGGCTGGCATCGTGCACTAGCTGTTGTTCGACTCTTCGCCTCTGAGTGATCTCTTTGGCCAAATCCAGGTTAAGCGCCTCCAGTGCTTGAGTTCGCTCTGTGACTTTTTCTTCCAGCCTTTCATAGCTTTGTCTTAATGACTCGGCCGCTAACTTACGCTCGATAGCTGTCGAAATATGTTGTGAAACAAAGGTTAATAGACCCAGATCTTTTTCATGATAGGTTTGCGATGAGCTAAAGCTATATATGATCAGCGCGCCTTTGATCTCTCCCTGAATAAAGAGCGGCACACCAATCCATTGCTGAATGGCTTCTGTATGGTCACAACTTGGGGTTTTGTCATACAGCTTTTGCGATTTTATCAGCGCAATAATGTCGTTATTGTCGAGTAACAGAGGGCGTTTCTGTTTTAGGATAAACTCGGTGAGGCCATCTGCGAATGCAGCTTTTCGTGGTGAGTCTTCTTTTAGCTCGGACACGTAGAAAGGAAAATGTAGCTGCTGGTCTTGGTTCAATAGGCCAATGTGGCAGTTATCAGCCGGAAGCAGGTGGCTGATGACTCGATGGATCTCTGAGTAAAATTTGTCATCATCGAGATTGGCGGTGGAGAACTCAGTGATCTCAAACAGGGATTTTTGCAGGTTTTCTGCCTTACGCCTCTCATTGACCTCCAGTTTTAGCTTATCGTAGGCAATGCTGAGTTCTTTGGTTCTATGCTCAATTGCCGCTTCTAGGTAGTGCTGATGCTGAACCTTTTCGATTACCCCAGAAATGCGCTGACTGATAAAAGTCATTAATTCGACTTCCATTTCACCGTAACTGATTTCGGGGGCGTAACTCTGTACGACTATGGCGCCTAAAACTTGATCATCGAGCAATATGGGCACACCTAACCATTGATGGCAATCTGTGCCCAGGTTGATGATTTTATTTGTCGCCAGCAGCTCCTGAAATTTGTCATTATCGCAGAGCAGAGCTTGCTTATTCTTAAGCACATAGCCGGTAAGGCCATTGTATAAAGTATTGGAGAGAAGTTCGGGAGTGAAAAGCACATTGGGATGAGGATCCTTCTCATCCACATAGAAAGGTATGTAAAGCTCGCTGTTGTTCTGGTTTAGTAGGGCGATAAAACAGTTATCTGCAGGGAGTAACTTATTGAGATTAATCTGGATACCTGAGTAGAAATCATCGGTGTGTTTAGCCGTCGCCGCCAGATTAGAGATCTCCAGCAGCGTATTTTGAATCACTTCAGATCGCTTATACTTCATCGCGAGGCTTTTTAAGCGGTCAATCCTTTTGTGTAGGCGTTCAACCTCTTTGATTGAAAGTAGGCTTGTTTTTTCCCTAAACATAGCTCCGCCAGTTACAGTATTTACTTGTTTTATCTGTATTTGTGCTTAAGCACTATAGATAACACAAAAATATAACATGACCAAGTCATTATTTTGACTGATGCGCTGATAAGTTGACACACTTGTCTATTTGGGGGCTTTAATCTGTCAAAAGTTGAGCAAACGCATAAAAAAATCTGTGTTTGCTATAGACGAACAGTAAAATAATCCATACTATATGCGGCGCTAACACGGCAGGCACCCATAGCTCAGCTGGATAGAGCGCACCCCTCCGGAGGGTGAGGCCGAGGGTTCGAATCCTTCTGGGTGCACCAGTTGGTTCTCTTAAGGATCCTAAGTTAGCATGAAGTAATATCAGTGGTGATTGTAGCTCAGTTGGTAGAGCCCCGGATTGTGATTCCGGTTGTCGTGGGTTCAAGTCCCATCAGTCACCCCATTACTTTCTCCTCTTCCTGAAAGTTTAGGATAAAAGCGGACCAGAGGGTGATCCTCTTAAAACATCTATAATGAAACAAATTTCGGTGATTAGCGCAGTCCGGTAGCGCATCCTGATTCTGGGATAAAAGCGGACCAGAGGGTGACCCTCTATAAAAATCTGACAAATGAATCAAATTTCGGTGATTAGCGCAGTCCGGTAGCGCATCTGGTTTGGGACCAGAGGGTCAGAGGTTCGAATCCTCTATCACCGACCACTTTTCGATAATGAGTCTAATAAATTCGTTATCAGTCATGAAAATGGCAAAACAGCATACGGTGATTAGTGCAGCCCGGTAGCGCATCCTGATTCTGGGATAAAAGCGGACCAGAGGGTGACCCTCTTAAAACATCTATAATGAAACAAATTTCGGTGATTAGCGCAGTCCGGTAGCGCATTCTGATTCTGGGATAAAAGCGGACCAGAGGGTGACCCTCTTAAAACATCTATATGAAACAAATTTCGGTGATTAGCGCAGTCCGGTAGCGCATCTGGTTTGGGACCAGAGGGTCAGAGGTTCGAATCCTCTATCACCGACCATCTTTAAAAGCCTCTCGAGAAATCGAGGGGCTTTTTACTTTACAGGTCTACAGTCAACTTGGCTTTGTTTGGGACCAGAGGGTCAGAGGTTCGAATCCTTACTCTTTATCAAAGCGAGCCGACCATTTTAAAAACCCCTCGAGAAATCGAGGGGCTTTTTACTTTACAGGCCTAGAGTCAACCTAGCTTTGCTTGGGACCAGAAGGTCAGCGGTTCGAATCCTTACTCTTTATCAAAGCGAGCCGACCACTTTAAAAACCCCTCGAGAAATCGAGGGGCTTTTTACATTTTTGGCTGTGGGTTTGATGGTAAAGGGGTATTTATAATGGTTAGCTTACCGCTTACCGCTTACCGCTTACCGCTTACCGCTTACCGCTTACCGCTTACCGCTTACCGCCTCCTAGAGCTCGATTTTTTGTGGTGGATAGATGTATCCCATATAAGCATTAACGTTTAGGGGCTCAAAGCGGCTTAGTTGTGGCTGCTCCTGAATTCCTGTAACTATGATCTGGATATCCAACCCTCTGGCAACATTGAGTAAGGCGCGGCAGAGTTCGCTGCTGTGTTCCTGTTCATCATAATAGGCAAAGGATTGATCTAATTTGACATAGCTGGGTCTGAGATCATGCAGGTACGCCATGGAGCCGAACTGACGCCCGAAGTGATCTATACCAAACTGTGCGCCATTATCTCGGATGATTGAGCAGATTGCCTGGCAAGCTTCCGGATCGCTGTAAACCCCGGCTTCTGGAATATCGAACACCAGCCTGTGTGTCATGGCGGTATTACGCAGGAACTTATTTAACCAGCGATGAAAATCAGGATCGCTCAGGCTGTGATAAGTGAGGTTTATCGCAACAGGTTCGTTATTACGCTGCACTAGGCCTTTTTCGACTATGGTTTCAATCAGGCAGCGATCCAGGAGTGACCCTAGGGAGAGCAGTTCAACATAGGGCATAAATTGTCCTGCGTGAAACTCTTTACCATTGATATTTAACTGGCAATAGAGTTCCCGCTGCGTCACTTCGTGCTTATTGGTCAGATAGACGGGTTGCCACTTAAACAGGAAGTTTTTGTTGGTGATTGCCGCACTTAGATATTCTCGCCACTGTTCTCGGGAGTAGAGTTGTTTTTCATTGCTTTCGAACCAGTGGAAGATTTTATTTTCGGCAGTGGCTTTTTGTAACGCATTATCGGTTTGTGCCAAGATGTCGGATACTGTGGTGTGCTCACTGCGGTGTGCAATACCAATAGCAAAGTGTTCATTGGGTTTACAGCCGGCCTTGGATATCTCCTGATTGATGGTTCTAATCAAGGTTTGCAGGTATTTGTTGCTCTGCTCCTTTTCGGCACCCGTGAGCAGGAAGGCAAATTCATAGGCTGCGATGCGGGCAATAACGGAAGGGGCGATAGCATCAAGCTGTTGCTGCATCTTTTCGGCTAAGAGTCGTATGGTTTCATCCCGAACCTGATAGCCATATTTGCTGTGCACCTCTTCGAGCCAATCAAATTTTGCCATCATGAGCGAGCCACTGTCGGGTTCGCCGAGCCAGCTGTTGAGCCGCCCCATCATATATTGTCTGTTGGGTAAACCAGACACTTGATCGACCAAGTTTTTCTTTCTTAATTCAGAGACTTCTTCATCGAGAGAGTTAAAAATTTTCTTGAGTTGATGGGACATGCTGTTAAAGGCAATGACAACGGCTTTGAGTTCGGAAGTCTTTGGCGGTTTCATGTCTGGGCCAAATTTGCGGTGAGCAATTTCGATAGCATGCTGAGCGATTTCGTGCAGGGGTTTAAGGATCCAGCTCAAGCCGATACGGGCAAGCAAAATGGCCAGAAGAAACAGGATAGAGATCACTGTGATTGCATTCGTCAGCGTGTGCCAGAGTTCGTTATAGCCAAATCCTGGGTGGGCGGTAATTTCTAATTTTGCCAGTTGTAACCAACCTGAGGTGATAGTGCTTTCGCGGCTGATGGTGTCGAAGAAACCGAGATCGATAAACCATTGTGGGACATCCTGGATAGTGACAGGGTTTTCCCAGACCTGCTGCTTACCATCTACCAACCAGGTGAGTTTTATCTCCCGATAATAACCGCCTTCAAAAATGACATTAATCAGGGTTTCGGCCCCGACAATATCACCCGCTTCAAGTTCGGGTACCAGCATGATCCCCAAGCTGTTACTGGTATTGTTAAGATCAGATTCCATCTGTTTGGTAAGAAAGCTTTGCGTTTGTGTAAATTGCACATAGGCAAGGCTGATAACCACAACCAGAAACAGGCCGAATAGCAGTGAGTATATTTGTCGAAACAGAGTCATAGTTCTCGCTACTCCAATTTTAATATAGGCATTCTTAATCTTTCGACGCCCAATCTATGTTTGAGGTCATTCCATTTTTCCAGACGTTCAGATGAGCCTGCCAGTACACCACGTCCTTTCTCTTTGTTTAGCCACAATTGTCGACCATTAAAGCTGTAGACGGGGATCAGATCGGGACGTTGGCTTGCCGGTTTGATTGAGCGATCTAAATTGTCGAGTACTAAGGGAATGGCCCCCGAAGTTTCGTAGTAGGCCAACACCATGTGATACTGATTAACTGAAGTGGCCTTGACCATGGTGATACGCAATTTATCATCAGGCACGCCAAGTTGGAGTAGGGTAAAATACTTAGCGATGGAGAAATCTTCACAGTCTCCCCCATTAACGCCTATAAACTCCATTGGGCTGGCCCAGTAGTTACTTTCGCCCCACAGCTTAATGTCATCAACAAAACGAAACATATTAAAGAAGTTATTTACTTTTAATAGTTTATCCTGATCGCTTAAACCTTGTGATTCATTTATCACCTTGAACCAGGCACGGATACGCTTGCCTGCGAACTCTCCGTAACGTGACTCTATTTTTGTGGTGATAAAGTTGGTATCGAGTTTCTGGGTTGGAGAGGCGTACAGGCAAGATAACCCCAGGGTCAGTGTCAGAATGCTATATTGACAGACCTTTAGGTAGCCGTTTTGCCTGCCCCGCGTCTTTTTCATTTTTCTCGATCAAATTATTTTTGAGGTTCATCAACACTGTAAATATGCCATTTCATATCGGCTGTGGTGTCATCACCTGTCAATTCGGCTATCACGCGACGATTACGGGTATGTGCCAGTCTGTCATTACCAGGATCGACGGGGCGATCATAGCTATAACCGATAGCAGTGACTCTGTCGCTGGTGATGCCAAAACGTTCACTTAACAGCGAGGCAACCGCGTTGGCTCTATTTTGCGATAGCGTCAGGTTATGTTCATAACCCCCTGTTTTACTACAGTGTCCTTCAATCGTCACTATGGTATTGGGGAAACGTCTCATAAACGTCGCTATGTTTTCGACCTGGTTGTAATACTGAGGGTCGATGTAATAGGAGTCATTCGGGAAGAGGATTTTAATCTCGACCCGCTCGTTGATGGGTTTGACCTTACCGCAACCATAGTTGTTGATTGCCGCGCCGTTGAGTGTCTTACTGCATTGCTCTCTGGCCACAATCACCCCATCGGTATCATCGTCAGAGAGATCGTGTTTTTGTGCCGTGGGTTTATCCATGGCAATTAAGTCTTCGTCAGACGCACACCCAGTAAAGAGGATGAGACTGAGTATGATGAGTAGGGCTTTCATTATTTCACTCCTCCTTCATAGTCGCGTTCGCCTTTCCAAATTTCTGGGCGAGTGACGCGCAGTGATTCTAAGAGTCGGCCTGTGGCGTTGAGCACCCGATATTCAGAGAGGATCTGGTCATATTCCGCTTCTAAATACTCAGTTCGGGCTTCAAATAACTCATTTTCTGTATCGAGTAAGTCGAGCAGGGTACGTTGTCCAAGGTTGAACTGCTGGTTGTAGGCAACCTGGGTATCTTTTGCTGCGATAACATGCTCACGGATATAGGTTTTCTGAGGTTCTAACATCTCATAGGCGTTCCAGGCTAGGCTTACCCCTTCGAGCACTTCACGGTAGGCTCGCTCGCGGATCTCTTTGGCTTCACCAACCTTGTAGGCGGCCTCTTTTTCTCGGGCGCGATCTCGGCCACCGGCGAACAGGTTATATTTGACCCTGACCATGGCGATCAGATCATTGTTATGACCACCGACATCTTGGCTGGCGAAGGCCGAAAAACCAT
Organism: Shewanella sp. AS1; assembly: GCF_021412565.1. Taxonomy (GTDB): domain Bacteria; phylum Pseudomonadota; class Gammaproteobacteria; order Enterobacterales; family Shewanellaceae; genus Shewanella. The sequence continues at coordinate 94,725 of NZ_JAKCLJ010000012.1, forward strand.
CTTCACCGTCTATATCGTTATTCCAGCTACCGCCTAAGTCCAATTCGACCTTAGGGTAATAGTTGGACTTGGCACTATCTCGCTCATTCTGCGCCGCTTCAATATCGCTTGCCGCGGATTTTAGAATGGGATGATTTTCCTGTGCCACTTGAATGCTGTTTTCAAGGTCTGTGGGCAACATATCATCGTCGGGAACCGGTACAATCAGGTTTTCTGGTTCCTCTTTGACTACGCGTAAAAATTGCGCCTTAGCGTCAAAGACATTATTTTTAGCCGAAATCACATTGGCGTTTGCCCTGGCTAATCGGCCGGTGATTTGCGACAGATCCGCCGTTGAGCCTAAGCCTGAATCGGTGCGTTGTTTGATCTGATCGTAAATATCTTTATGGCTCTGCAGGTTCTTCTCGGCCAGAGTTAATATCTGTTCGTTACGGATATAGTTGACATAGACCTTGGCCACTTCCAGTGCCATATCTTCTGCAGCGGCAAACAGGGCCCACTGGTCGGCACTGGCTTCAAAGCTGTAACGATCGACCTCGCTTGAGATATAGAAACCATCGAACAGCATCTGTTTGATGCTGAAACCGGCTTCGCCGCGCATCAGTTCGATCACACCATCGTCATCGACATCACCCTGGCCTGCTCGCCTGCGTGTTGACGGACTATTGGTTTGTTCCCAGCCATAACCACCACTTATTTCCACCGAGGGCATATAACCAGAGACAGCCTGGTTAACTCGCTCCTCCGTTGCCTTAAAACGGTTAAAGGCTATACGAATATCTGGATTGGTATCCAGTGTATTTGCGACCGCTTGTTCTAAGGTTTGGCTTGAACAGACTCCGGGCAATAACATCGCACTAATCGCTAACGCTAAGGCGCTACGTTTTAGTTGATGTTTGACTTGAATTTTCATTATTAACCCCTCCTGGTTATATCTTGCGAGCTTAACGCTCACGCAGAGCCGTTTCTCTTGCTCTCAAAATTGGATTAAGTATGTACTCCAGAACGGATCTTTGCCCAGTTATTACATTTACCGAGGTTAACATCCCCGGAATAATAGGCATTAAGGTTCCATCCTCTTTGGTTAAACTCGAGACTTCAGTTCTCACCCTTACAAGATAGTAACTATTTCCCTCTTCATCCTGTGTGGTGTCGGCGCTGATGTGCTCGACAACGCCGTTTAAGCCGCCGTAGCGGGTAAAGTCATAGGCGCTTACCTTGACGACTGCGGGCAGGCCAGGGTGCAAAAAGGCAATATCCTTGGGCAGAATCTTGGTTTCGATAAGCAGCTGGTCTTCCGATGGTACTATCTCAATAATATCGATACCCGGTTGAACGACTGCGCCCAGTGTATTGATATGAATGGTTTTGATTGTGCCGTTGACCGGCGAGACAATCTCCGCTTTTCTGACCTTATCTTGTGCCCCTATCTGAGCCTCACTGATCCGCGACAAACGGGTCTGCATGTCGTTGAGCTGTTTGCGGGTTTCTGCAGCGAACACCAGCAGGGCTTCGCGTCGTTTTAGTATGGCTTCATCTTGAGATGCTTTTAGCTTAGGGCGCAGCAGGCGTAGGGAGGCGAGCTCGCCGCGGATGTCGTTTACCATACGCTCTAACTTGAGTAGCTCCACCTCTGGCACCACGCCTTTAGTTGCCAGAGGCTTGGTGAGTTCAAGTTCGCGACTGGCGAGTTGAAAACTGGTCGTCAGCGTTGAAATTTTTGAGGCCAACTCCTCGCTTTCCTGCTGTTTCTGCTGTATCTGTCTGGCCAGAATCTCAAGCTGATTGCTGAGGTTATCCAGGCGCCCTTCATACTCTTCGGTTTGTCTGGTCACCAGGTCGGGCTCGTTGTCGATTAGCGATTGGTTAAAGTGAAGAGGTTGCTTAACTATTTTGACCTGTTCGCGCCAGTCGTTACTCACGTTAGAAATGGTAATACTGCTTAGCTCAGTGCGCAGTCGCAATACGTTGGCCTGTAGGCTATAAACTTCCTGTTCCTGCTGGGCATAATCGGAACGAAAACGGGTATCGTCGATGCGAACTAATGGCTGCCCTTTGGTGACCAACATGCCCTCCTGAACATATAACTCTTTCATTATGCCACCATCCAAGCTTTGCACGAGTTGAATTTGCGAGGAGGGGATCACCTTTCCTGTTCCTGTGGTGACACGATCAAGCTCGGCAAGACCCGCCCAAAGAAGAAAGCAGACGACCAGAGCCGCTAATGCCCAGATAATCAGTCTGTGGCTGCTGGGAGCATCTGTCATCATGGCGCCATAGACATCATCGACCATCTCAAGATCTTGGGCCGTAATATGCTTACTCATTTTTTGGCCCTCCAGACAACATACCTTTAGCGAGCTGATTGAGTATGGTGTCTTTCGGACCATCGGCGATCAGATGGCCGCGGTCTAGCACGATAATGCGATCGACTAGAGTAAGTAGGTGCATCTTATGGGTGATCAGCAGTAAGGTCCTCTCTTTGGTGGCATTTTTCATTGCGCGGATAAATTGTTTTTCCGCCCGCGCATCCAGGCTAGCAGTGGGTTCATCCATCAGGAGTACAGGAGGATCGTTAAGGGTGGCCCTGGCCAGTGCGATTGTTTGTCTTTGGCCTCGGGAAAGTGATTGCCCACCTTCACCGACCTGTTGATCTAAACCTTCGGTTTCGATATCGGTAAACTGATTAACTCCCGAAAGCTGAACTGCCCGAATTAATTGGTGTTCTGTGACCTGTTTAGTGCCAAAGAGGATATTGTCGCGGATGGTGCCGTGGAATAGCACTATGTCTTGGGGTAAATAGCCAAAGTTACGTCGTAAGTCTGTCGGATGAATTTGTGCAGAATCTAATCCATCGTAACGCAGGCTGCCTTTGGAGGGCTGATATAAGCCAACCAGCAGTTTAGCGAGTGTACTTTTCCCTGAGCCATTACGACCAATGATGGCAACGCGCTCGCCCGGCTCTATTGAGAACGACATGGGATTCAGTACGGCACGTTCTGATCCTGGGTAGTTGAAGCTGACATGATCGGCATTGATCTGTCCCCTTAATCTTTGGCGGCTGACTAGGTGGCCTTTATTATCGAATTCACCCTCCTGGGTCATAACCTGATCGAGTTGACGTAATGCGCTGGCAGTGTAATTTCCGCGTGTCATTAATCCTGCCAGCTGTGCCATAGGCGCTATCGCTCGGCTGGACAGGATAACGGCAGCGATAATTCCTCCCATGGAGATAGCGTTGTCTGCAACCCTGTATACCCCGAGAATTACCACGCTGATAACAGAGAGCTGCACCGCAAAGTTGGCCATATTGGTCACAGAGGTGGAGATTTTTTTGGTTTTCAATTGCCAGTTGGCAGTGTGACCTATCATTTGCTGCCAGCTTTTTTGCACTAAGCCTTCGGCCCCACTGGATTTAATCGACTCTAATGCTGCGAGCGATTCAACTAAGTGCCCATGTTTAGCACTTGAGAACTTGTTGCTTTCTTCAATAGCTGATTTCAACCTTGGTTGCATCACTAAGGTATAGATTAAGATAATAATGCCGCCTACCAATGGGATAAGCGCCAGATCGCCGGCAACAATATAGATGATGATTAAGAAAAACAGCGCGAATGGCAGATCGACCAGAGTTGTAATGGTGGCAGAGGTCAATATATCTCTGATGTTATCAAATTCACCCAGCTGCCTCGCCATCCCCCCAATACTGGGTGAGCGTTTTTCCAGTGGGATCCCAATCGCTTTAGCGAAGAGTTTGGAAGAGACTATGATGTCGACTTTTTTGCCTGCCACATCGATTAAATAGGCACGAAGTTGACGCATGACTAAGTCGAAGGTATAGGCAATACCCGCGCCTATGGCTAAGACCCAGAGTGACTCGAAGGCGAGATTGGGCACCACCTTATCGTAGACATTCATGATAAACAGGGGGGAGACCAAGGCGAACATATTGACTAATACGGATGCGATTAACGCATCGCGGTAGATAGGTGCCGAATCTTTTAATGTCTGCAATAACCAGTGGGTTTGGGTATCATGCAGATGAAGATCTGGCCCCATGTCACCTCGGTATTGCTGTTTCACCATGAAAAGATAGCCGACATAGATGGCTTCTAACTCTTCGATGGATAACTGTTGCTCGCCGCCAGTTTCGGGCAACTGGATAATGGCATAATCCTCTTCGAAATTAATTTCTCTTAGCAGGCACGCTTTTTTATCCTTGAGTAAGAGGATGCAAGGTAAAAAAATAGCTGAGACATGGTTTAAGCCTTTATGAATAAGCTTGGCTGCCAGGCCAGCTCTGCCCGCTGCTTGGGGTAATAACTCTGGGGTTAAAATATTGCCAGACAAAGGCAAACCTGCGGCTAATGATTCGCTAGAGCAGGGGTTACCAAAATATTCGGTTAATAGCACTAAACTATCCAATAACGGATCAACGGTAACTTTTTGTGAGGCTGAAACTGTCCATTGTTCAGTTTTTTTTGGGGACACTGTTGATTGCACCTTGCAACTTATCCTTAAGATTTTATTAAAATTTATTATGTTGAATAAAGTATAGAAGTGATAAACAAACTTACCAAAAATATAAAAGCGGAAAAATTGAGAATTAATTTAATAATGACAGTGTGAATTACCGCTCCATTCGACTTTGACTCACACTAAGACACTGTAAAGTTCCCTTTGACGAAATTTTCTAGGCTAACAATATAATGTGCCATGCAAACAAAAAAAGAGCTAACTTTTATTTCAGTTAGCTCTTTAACTGCAACTAAAACCTTTGAGCTAGGGAATGGTATCCGTTATTAGCGAGTTTTCGTTGAGTAGATTATTAATAATCGTTGCCTGATCTGTGATTGTTCCACCGGCACTGAGATCCACATTATTAAGCACTATGGTAAGAACCTCTCCCCCTGGCGCGCCACCATTGGTATCAATAGTGATAACGGTATCGATAATGCCATCGGCGCCGTTGCCATCGTCATAATCTTCAAAAGTGAAGTTTAAGTAGGCTTCTAATGTTGCGCCATCATTGTTTTCGTCTGTGAGAATATCTGACAGATCCAGTACATCTTCGCCAACTGTGAAGTCATAAACTATATCGACACTCGCATCGGCTGTGCCAACCTCCCATATAAAGGTATCTATATCGTTATCAACACCTGCATACAGTTTATCACTGCCTTCACCGCCATAGAGTGTGTCACTACCTGTTCCACCAATGAGCATATCGTCACCGATACCACCAATGATAGTGTCGTTGCCTGCTCCACCATCGATAGTATCATTACCCGAACCACCAATTAGCACATCATCGCCATCAAGGCCGTAAATCATGTCATTGCCTTCACGACCATAGATCTCATCATTTAAATTTGCACCTGTGAGTGAGTCGTTCTCTGTAGTACCAAAAATCAGGTTATCGACGTTATCTTCACCAACAACAGTAACGGCGTTATCGGGTAAGAGTTCATGATTAAAGTCGGCTTGTACGAAACGAGCCTGGTAAGAGCCACCGTTATTGTCCTCGTAGGTGACTGTCCAAACATCTCCGCCAACGGCAGGATTGTCTCCTATATAATCAGCGAGTGTGGTGAGCGGATCGCTTTCCATTACAATATTGCTGTAATCGATACTGGCTTTCATGAGGCCAGTATCAGGATCGTAGAACCAAGTTTGTTCAATGTTGTTTGGATCGTCAGCTAGCAAGACGATAAAAACGATGCCGTTGATAATTAATCGAACCGAGACCTCTGTTTCACGCGCCTCATACGCGGCCCCTGTGTTGCCCCGCTCATCAACAGGGATGGGAATAGCAAATGGACTCTTCTGGAAGTCGGTAAAGAGGTTAAGCGTACCGTTCTCAGGTTGTAAATTAATGGCATTGGCAAACTCGTCTGAAATACCAAAAGAAGCTTCTTGAGGGTTACCCGAGTTTAAAGGCGATGAGTCTGCCCCACCAATGGTGACGGAGTTTTCAAGCTGATTAGCCGGCACAGTATGGATAATAAAGTCGCCATCGACCGTTTCATTTCCTGAGGTGATAGTGAAAGTCAGAGAGATATCCACTTGACCTGCCGCATCTGAATTATCGGCAGGCATGTAGATTAAGGTGCTTAACTCAGTTGCCGAAAGCTCTACGGGATTATCAAAATCATATTGTGTGGGGCCATTGTCATCATCCAAATACCAGATCTCGCCCAGTTCTGTTGCCCCATTGGCATTAATAAATTCTAAGCTTAATGCCGAAATCATTAAATCATCGGTGGCATCGACGTCAATCGGGATCGGAATGTTAAGCGGATAGCCATCAATATAGGGATCAACGACTTGATCCAACGCTGCAGGCACCCAGATCTCTTTAGAAAACTCACCTTGAATAAGGTCTTCCTGGCCATTAATGGTAATAGTGACGGTTTCTGTATCTGTGCCGCCCTTACCATCATCCACAGTGACATTAAAACTTAGTGTGATGGTTTCCCCCGCATCTAAGAACTGAATCAAGCTATTGTCGACGCTAAAACTCCAGCTGTTATCGGTTACGCTAAAGCCATCGATAATACTGTTAATTTGATCATTTGTGAGCACTGAGGTGATATCACCAGCACTCCAAGTAATGCTATCGGCAATGTAATCTTCACTAATTTGATGGTTATTGTCATTAACATCCACATCAGTGAAGCTGAGAATGCCGGTATCACTGATTAAACCGTCGACGACATCAATATCTTCGGTCACCGCACCGCTCATATCCACGGTGAGCACTGGGGTGTCGTTGGTGCCGGTAATGGTGATGGATACCGTCTTGGTGTCGGTGCCATTGGTGTTGCCATCATCGACGGTGACATCAAAGCTTAAGGTGATGGTTTCCCCTTCGGCGAGGAACTGCACCGTGCTGTTCAGGATACTGTAATCCCAGCTGTCGCTGTCGACACTGAAGCCATCGATGAGGCTATTTATCTCATCGGCAGTCAGTACCGAGCC
>NZ_JAKCLJ010000129.1 GCF_021412565.1 Shewanella sp. AS1
AGACCACGACGGTGGTAGGCTCTGCGGGGTCGCAGGTGGTCAAGGTTACGACCGGCGGCCGGCTGCAGGCCGAGGGGATCACCTTTCGCCATGCCGGCAGCCTGGCCGGGGACGTGATCGTGGCCGGGGCGGGCGAGCTGGAGCTGACGGAATGCTGCCTCACGGGTGCTTTGACTAGTGCACGAGCCGAAAGCGATGGCAATGGCCTGGTGATCGCCGCGGCGGCAACAGCCAGGGTGATACGCTGCCGCGTTGAATACAACGCGGCGAGCGGCATCCGC
>NZ_JAKCLJ010000130.1 GCF_021412565.1 Shewanella sp. AS1
ATGACGAACTTCCCGTCGGCCCCCGCGTCGAACGCGAATCGGCAGTCCTCGATGAAGCCGGACAGGTCCCTGACGTTCGTGTCCACTCCATCGACATAGGCGACGCCGAGCGCCTTCGCGAACAGCACGAGGTGCTTCGTGTAGAACCTCACGTGCTCAGGATCGTGCTTCATCCCCATGGCGGCACAGAAGTCGTGACTCCCGAAGCCAATGCCGTGCAAGTGCGTCCCGCACGCGCTTCCGATCGCCGGCAGACCGACGAAGCAGCTGGGATTCTCGAC
>NZ_JAKCLJ010000131.1 GCF_021412565.1 Shewanella sp. AS1
GGTCTTCATCTATGCCAGCATGTCCAAGATCAACTACCCCGCCGAGTTCGCCGAATCCATCGCCGCTTACCAGCTCGTGCCCTACTGGGCCTTGCACCCGATGGCGCTGCTGATGCCGTGGCTCGAGCTGATCAGCGGCGTCCTGCTGGTGGTGGGAGTTCGAACCCGTGCGGCTGCGGCTGCTGTCGGCGGGATGCTGGCTGTCTTCAGCCTGGCGGTTCTGCTCGCCCTCTTGCGTAGTACCCCCGCCGGATGCGGGTGTTTCAGCTCGGTGGAGGAGC
>NZ_JAKCLJ010000132.1 GCF_021412565.1 Shewanella sp. AS1
AAAATCGCGGGTCAAGAGGGCCATGATGTTCGCGACCGAGGCGCCCAGGACTTTGCGGATGCCGATCTCCTTGGTCCGGCGTTCCGCAGTGAAGGCGGCCAGCCCGAATAATCCCAGGCCGGCGACGAAGAGAGCCAGAAGGGTGAAAAAGACGAAGACCTGCCCCAGGCGCATGTCGGTGCGGTAGAGGCGGTCGAAGCTCTGCGACAGAAACGTATAGCCGAAGGGGCGGCTTGGTTCGAGACTTTTCCAGATCCCCTCGATATCCTTCATCGTCGCGG
>NZ_JAKCLJ010000133.1 GCF_021412565.1 Shewanella sp. AS1
GCCTTGACAAGGCCTTTCGATATCGCAGGATCAATACGGATTGAGAGGGTGCAGGGCACAGGGGAGTTTATTGAGTTTGCTCAGTTTGTTGAGTTCCCGACGATTCCCTGGGAGGCCATGCGTTCAGATGAGCGATGGGTTTCGTGATCGGTCGGGATATACTGGGACACGGATTCTCTGGATTCACATGAATTCGGAATTCGGAGTTCGGAATGCGGAAATAGGGAACCACGGATTACACGGAATACACGGATAGGGCCCTATGCAAGAGTACAAGACTT
>NZ_JAKCLJ010000134.1 GCF_021412565.1 Shewanella sp. AS1
TGGCCAAAAAAACTAAAACACCCATACAAGACACCCTTTCCCCTGTTCAAGAAAAACTCTTAGAGGCTGCAAAAAATTATCTTGGTGCTAAGGAGTTGGTTATCAATAATAAAAGATTCAATCTGGATTGTATTGGCACAGTAAGCGCCTTTTATTTTTATGCTGGAATTGATCTTACCCAGGATTTTGCCAAATACTCTGGAGATGGCGTCCAGCGTTTGTATAAAACACTTGAGGCTAAAAAACTCCTTTACAAAACGGATGCGCCTGTTCCTGGGGAC
>NZ_JAKCLJ010000135.1 GCF_021412565.1 Shewanella sp. AS1
CATAATACGCCGGAATCTTCAGATCGGTCTCATTCTTCAGGATGAAATTCGTGCCCAGAGTCGCCACCCGGCGCGGCTGCGACGCCACAATATCCGTGTAGGACGGAGCGGACACCGGACCCTCATGCTCCACCGCCTCGCTGTAGGCGGCAGTCTGCAGAACCACGCCCTCATTCACACTCACACCGGACACCGCCGGACGCTCGGTAGCAACCGGCACCGGCTGCACCACCTCATTCACATCCAGTGCCCGCCGATGGCACATCTTCGTCCCACGATAT
>NZ_JAKCLJ010000136.1 GCF_021412565.1 Shewanella sp. AS1
CCGGTGACTTTGCCGGCCGGCCTTACGAATTTTCTGTGAATACTGCGGCCGGCTCGCTGGAAGTGCTGATGAAAAGGCAGGGGACCGTGCAGGCCGGCCATACCAGTGCTGCACTTGCGCTGGAGAAGGCCGTGATATTAACGCAAAGCGCGGGCAGCATCAATATCAGCTACAGGTTCGTCAATGAAAGCGATATGCCAATTGACACTACCTTTGCCTGTGAGTGGAACATAAACCTTCTGGGCGGCGGGCATAACGATGCTGCTTATTACAGGGTGGA
>NZ_JAKCLJ010000137.1 GCF_021412565.1 Shewanella sp. AS1
CCGCGCTCCAGCCGAAGCGCGCATCGGGGGCGTCGGCGTTGTCCTTGAACGGCATCTCCAGCGTCAGGGACAGGCAACCGAAGGTGTGGCCGATGTACTTGGAGGCCAGCTTCAGGACGTCGTCCTTGTACTTGGCGGGCGAATACCCGTGGACAGTCTGGAAGTCGGGACTGGCGCCGCCGAAATCGGCGGCAAAGCGCTCCTGCGCGGCGCGCTGGCGCTCGCTGAAGTCCGGCAGCATCTCGCAGCCGGCGACGAACACGTAGGGCAGGTTCTCGTC
>NZ_JAKCLJ010000138.1 GCF_021412565.1 Shewanella sp. AS1
TGATGAACCCGCCGCCTTCGCGGACAAAGTCGCGGATCAGCGTGATCTGTTCGGTGGTGAAGATCGTCGGGTTGACGTCGCCCAGGAGGATGACGTCGTACTCGCTGATCTCCTTGCGGTTGATGGGGAACTGCTCCAGCGGCTGCTTGCCATCGGTGCCGTCCCAGATGAAGGCGTTGTCGCTGGTGCACAGCAGCACGTCGACCTCGGTGGTATGGTCGCGGCGCAGGGCGTTCTTCAGATAGCGGTACTCCCAGCGCGGCAGGTCCTGGCCTTCGAC
>NZ_JAKCLJ010000013.1 GCF_021412565.1 Shewanella sp. AS1
TTACTTGATATGTTGTTAAAGAGCAGTGCATCTTTCGATGCTGCCGTTAGACGCTTGGTCTCGGCTTAGGGCTGCGTATTCTACGCATTCCGTTGGTTGCGTCAAGCAGTTTTTGAAAACTTTTTGACGCTGCACTTTTCAGTGCTAATCCGCGTGTTTCATCATGAAGATTTAACCTTGGATTACTGACTCAGTTGTCGCTCTCAGTGAGCCGCGCTTTGCCGTGTCAGTGGATGCGCATTATAGGGAGATCTGATTTCGGCGCAAGTAGTTTTCATCGAAAATTGGCACTTTTTGCGATCTTTGTAGATAGCCACACACTACACACCATTTACCCCCAAACTTATCCACAAGATTAACGACTTAGGTTAAAATTCGACCTTATTCCTGCAGCTGTCATCCAAAAATATAAGCAACTCTACTTTGCGATTGGCTATTGGCTATTGGCTATTGAGTAAGGGAAGATCGAAAAAGCCATTCCGAGGAATGGCTTTTTTATTATGGTGACAAGCGGTAATTAACTTATCTTGCCGTGGCACTGTTTATATTTACGGCCTGAACCACAAGGGCAAGGATCGTTTCGACCCACTTTTTCGCCCTCACGTACGATAGGCTGTGTCGATGCCAGCGCTTGTGCTTCTTCAGCGCCCACTATGGCTTCAGCCTGTGCGTGTTGATAGTCACGGCGGATCTTCGCCTCTTCCTGACGGCGACGCTCTTCCATCTGCTCAACATCTGACTGTGCCTGCACCTGAACTTTGGACAATACGCTGATCACATCGTGCTTTAATGTCTCCAGCATCTGCTGGAACAGCTCAAAGGACTCGCGCTTATATTCCTGCTTTGGATTCTTCTGTGCATAGCCGCGCAGGTGGATGCCCTGACGCAGATGATCCATAGCTGCCAAGTGCTCTTTCCACAGACCATCTAAGGTTTGCAGCATGACCGCCTTTTCGAACTGGCGCAGTACTTGCGGACCAACCATATCTTCTTTGGCTTGATACGCTTTTACCCAGATATCAACGATACGTTCACGCAGCGTCTCTTCGTGGAGATCATCTTCTTTGTCGAGCCACTCCTGAACTGGCATTTTAAGACCATATTCCTGCTCAAGTCGCACTTCTAGACCCGCTACGTCCCACAACTCTTCGACTGATTGCGGCGGAATATATTGATCGATTAGGCCATTGACCACATCTTCCTGAATATTGACGATAGTGTCTTGAATGCTTTCGGCATCCATCAGCTCGTTACGCTGAGCGTAAACCACTTGACGCTGGTCGTTAGCCACATCATCAAACTCGAGCAGCTGCTTACGAATGTCGAAGTTACGCGCTTCCACTTTACGTTGGGCGTTTTCGATAGCGCGCGACACCCAAGGATGTTCGATAGCTTCGCCGCGCTCCATTCCCAATTTCTTCATCATGGAAGAGACACGCTCTGAGGCGAAGATACGCATCAGGCTGTCTTCCATCGACAGGTAGAAGCGAGACGAACCCGCATCCCCTTGACGACCTGAACGACCACGCAGCTGGTTATCGATACGACGAGACTCGTGACGTTCTGTGCCGAGAATGTGCAGACCACCTGCAGCAACCACTTCATCGTGACGTACCTGCCAATCGGCTTTGATCTTGGCTTTCTGCTCGGCAGTTGGCGTATCTAAAGCTTCGATCTCCATGTTCCAGTTACCGCCCAAGACGATATCTGTACCACGACCAGCCATGTTGGTTGCGATAGTTACCGCCCCCGTACGACCAGCCTGAGCAACGATATCCGCTTCACGTTCGTGGAACTTGGCGTTCAGTACTTCGTGTGGGATCTTGGCTTTCTTTAATAGGCCATGCAGCAACTCAGATTGCTCGATAGACACAGTACCGACCAGCACTGGCTGGCCACGGTCACGGCAATCGACGATATCTTTGATAATGGCTTCGTATTTTTCTTCGGCGGTTAAGTAAACCAGATCGGCATTATCTTTACGCACCATAGGACGGTTTGTCGGAATCACCACAGTATCCAAGCCATAGATATGCTGGAATTCGAAGGCTTCGGTATCCGCCGTACCTGTCATACCCGCCAGTTTTTCATATTGACGGAAGAAGTTCTGGAAGGTGATAGAGGCCAACGTCTGGTTTTCATTCTGGATATGCACCCCTTCCTTGGCTTCAACAGCCTGATGCAAACCTTCGGACCAGCGACGACCCGGCATAGTACGTCCCGTATGTTCATCGACAATGATCACTTCGTTGTCTTGAACGATATAATCGACATCTTTCTCGAACAGGGTATGAGCCCGCAGCGCCGCGTTCACATGGTGCAGCAAGGAGATATTAGCGGCTGAGTAAAGTGAGTCGCCTTCGGCTAACATGCCGCGATCGGTCAATAGCTGCTCCACCTTCTCCTGGCCACGCTCTGTCATGTGAACTTGCTTAGCTTTCTCATCGACTGAGTAATCACCCTCACCGATCTCCTCCTCTGTATCCTCTTTCTCCTGACGGATAAGATGAGGGATAAGAGTGTTGATCTTGATATAGAGCTCTGAGCTATCTTCGGCGGCGCCCGAGATGATAAGCGGTGTACGCGCCTCATCGATTAGAATCGAGTCGACCTCATCGATCAGCGCATAATGCAGGGGACGCTGCACGCGATCGGCAGGTGAGAACGCCATGTTGTCACGCAGATAGTCGAAACCAAACTCGTTGTTGGTGCCGTAGGTAATATCTGAGTTGTAAGCCATTTTCTTCTCGGCTTGCCCCATACCGGCAACGTTGATGCCGACTGTCATGCCAAGAAATTCAAATAGGGGACGGTTATTTTCCGCATCGCGGCGAGCAAGGTAATCGTTCACTGTGATAACGTGAACCCCTTTGCCCGTTAAAGCGTTCAGGTAGGCGGGTAAGGTTGCGGTTAAGGTTTTACCCTCACCGGTACGCATCTCAGCGATGCGGTTGCTGTCGAGCACCATACCACCGAGCAGCTGTACATCGAAATGACGCATCTCGAACACACGCTTCGATGCTTCGCGTACTACCGCGAAAGCTTCGGGCAATACATCATCTAATGATTGCCCTGACTCGAGACGCTGCTTAAAGTCGGCGGTTTTCGCCTTTAGCTCGTCATCGGAGAACTTTTCATAATCTGCTTCAAGAGCATTAATCTTAGTGACAATCTTACCAAGTGTTTTAAGGGTGCGATCGTTACGGCTACCAAATATTTTTGTCAGTAATTTACCAAACATCCGAATCACTTATTATGTTATTGGCCCATATTCAAACGAGTTGAAAGCCTATTTTATTGTTAATCTGCCTTGCGATAGACATATTTTTGAGGATCGATTTGTTGTCCATCACGCAACACTTCATAATGCACATGAGGCCCGGTCGAACGACCTGTACTCCCCATTTTGGCAATACTCTGGCCTTTAGCGACCACATCACCTACAGCTACTGACAAAGACTTATTGTGACCATAACGAGTTCGTAGACCATTACCATGATCGATTTCAACGAGCTCGCCATAACCAAACATACTGCCTGACCAAGTCACCACACCACCTGCAGTGGCGACAACATCGGCCCCCTCTTTCCCAGCAAAGTCGATACCTTTGTGCATCGCTCGTCGGCCATTAAAGGGGTCATTACGTAAACCATAGGGGGAGGATAACCATCCTTTCTGGATGGGGCGTCCCGATATATAACGTTCTCCATCTATATGGAGATTAGATGTTACTGTTTCAAGTAGTGACAGTTGAACATTATTATTATCTATTCTGGACACTAGCCTATCCATATCCTGAATAAGCTGATCGAGCTCGATACTGCTGCCTAATTCACTTATGCCGCCAATACCAACCTCAGAGGAGAAATCGAATTGATCTTCGAGCTTATAATCTTTTGCCACCTGCTGACCAAGCGCCTCGATGCGGGCGAGTTTAGCCTGCATGCGAGCGACATGGGTCACTAACATGGCCAATTGGGACTCGGTCGCCCCTTTAAGCTCAATAAGTTGATGCTTTTGCTGTTCACGGGCAATACGCTCGTTATCTACACTCGCCTGCTGTTGCTGAAACTGCTTTGCATTGTGTTGATATAAACCTGTGCCCGCTGCGATCAATAAAACCGGCAGAAGCAGCCAACGCTTTCCAGGTTGCCAGCGCGTGACGCCATTTCGACCTTGGATAAAAACTGTTACACTCATAGCCTCATCAAGCCACTATTATTCAATTATGAAAAAGTCCCCACAGGATCTCAGTCAACTACTGCATCAGCAGGGACAACTGCCCTCTATCGCTGAAAAAGCCGAACTGCTACTTCACTTAGATCACTATGTGAAACAAGTGATTTCGGGTCCTGTCACGGAACAATTTAAAGTTGCCAATTTTCGTCAAGGCGTTCTCGTTATCGAAACGACGACTGCTGCCTGGGCTGCAAGAATTAACTTCCAAAAACCCAAAATACTACAACAGTTGCAGATCGAAATGCTCCCCATGCTGTCTGCTATCGAGGTTAAAGTCAACCCGGGCTTGAATCTACTGGATGCAAAACCCAAGCAAGCTCACAACCAGATCAGCGAAACAGCGGCGGCGCACATTCAGGCGCTGGCAGAACATACAGAAGGTTCGCTAGGCCAAAAACTAAAACGGCTGGCTGCTTTAGCCAGCCGTTCAAGGCAGTCTTAACTCTATAGTTTAGGCGAAGCTGGCACCCACGGGTACCGAGAAGCTTACTGGTGCCTCTTCTTCGTTCTCGAAACTCACCAGTTCCCAAGCCTCTTGCTGGGCTAACAGGGCCCGCACTAACTGATTGTTCAGTGCGTGACCTGTCTTAAAGGCACGAAACTCACCGATAATTGCATGGCCGGCAACATAAAGATCACCGAATGCATCGAGTATTTTGTGCTTAACAAACTCGTCCTCATAACGCAGACCATCGGGGTTGAGGACGCGGTATTCATCAAGCACAACGGCGTTTTCCATGCTGCCACCCAGCGCCAGGTTATTGGCTCGTAGGTATTCGATATCACGCATAAAACCGAAGGTTCTTGCACGGCTGATATCACGAATAAAGGCCGACGATGAAAAATCCATCACCATATGCTGCTGACTTCTGGCGATCTCAGGATGATTAAAATCGATAGCAAAATCGACTTTAAATCCTTTGTAGGGACGTAACTCCGCCCATTTATCCCCATCTTCAACGCGCACAGGTTGCTTGATTCTTAGATATTTTTTCGGGGCCGTTTGCTCTTGCACGCCAACTGACTGCAACAGGAATACCCAAGGACTGGCACTGCCATCCATAATAGGGATCTCAGGGGCGTCGACTGAAATTTCAGCATTGTCGATCCCTAAACCTGCTAAGGCCGCAAACAGATGTTCAATCGTTGAAATACGAACACCATCTTCATTGACAAGTGCCGTACACATGGTCGTCTCATTGACTTGATCTGCCTTAGCCGCGATTGCAACATTAGGCGTTAAGTCCGTACGAACCAATACGATCCCTGTATTAACTGGTGCGGGCTTGATCGTCAAAGTCACCTTATTGCCGGAATGCAATCCGACACCTGTGGTCTTAACCATTTCTTTAACAGTTCTTTGAAAAATCATTTGTTTAACCCGTTCTATCTCAACAAAAGCCGTTCATTTTGGCATAGCAAATCGCCACATAAATGCGCGGCAGGTCGGACATCTTAGCATACCTTTAGTCATTCGCAAAAATTTACTGCGCTGATGCACCGTAAACTCCTGCTGTAACCCTGGCCGCCACAGTCAAAACCACTCAAAAAGCGACTCGGTTAATCCGCCTGCTTACGCAAAAATGCGGGAATATCTAAGTAATCAAGGTCACTCTTTGGCGCCGGAGCGGCTGCAGGTTGAGCCGCAGAAACCACATTACCAGCCCCCATAGCATGCTGCATTTTATCTTCGATCGGCAATTCGATCTTCACCTCTTGTGGTGCTGGAGTGACTACTGGCGCTGGCTTAGCCACCAACTGGATATCTGGACGCTTTTCGGCGCCAATCCCGGTTGCCACAACAGTCACTCTGAGCTCATCGCTCATTTCAGGATCGATCACCGCGCCCACAACCACAGTGGCGTTGTCTGAAGCATAGGCTTTAACATGGTTACCCACAGTCTCAAACTCTTCGATACTCATATCCATACCGGCTGTTATGTTGACCAACACGCCACGGGCACCGGCGAGATCGATATCTTCCAGTAATGGGCTGGCAACCGCCGCTTCAGCCGCTTCTTCGGCTCTGTCTTCACCGCTAGCAACGCCGGTTCCCATCATGGCATTACCCATCTCTGACATTACCGTCTTCACGTCCGCGAAGTCGACGTTGATCAGACCCGGACGGGTGATCAGCTCAGCAATCCCTTGAACTGCGCCGAGTAATACGTTGTTGGCCGCGGCAAAGGCGTCCAGTAACGAAGTACCACGACCTAGCACTTTAAGCAGTTTTTCGTTAGGGATAGTGATCAAAGAATCCACATGCTTAGCCAGCATTTCGATCCCCTGATCGGCGTAAGCCATACGCTTCTTGCCTTCAAATGGGAAAGGCTTAGTCACCACGGCAACGGTCAAAATTCCCTCTTCACGGGCAACCTCGGCCACCACAGGCGCTGCACCCGTACCTGTACCACCACCCATACCGGCGGCGATAAAGATCATGTCTGAGCCTTTAATCGCGTTACGGATATTCTCTCTGTCTTCTTCAGCCGCAAGACGACCTATCTCAGGGTTGGCACCTGCGCCAAGCCCTTTAGTCACGTCGCGACCCAATTGAATTGTTGTGCCAGCCGCCGATTTACGCAGCGCCTGAGCGTCTGTATTTGTGGCCACAAACTCAACACCTTCGATGTTGTGTTTCACCATATGTTCGACGGCATTACCACCGCCACCACCGACACCGATGACCTTGATCACCGCCTCGTCTGAATGACTATCCATGATCTCAAACATGGCCTTTTCTCCGTTTAGTCTGCGTTATTAATTAAAACTCACCTTTAAACCAGCTCTGGACCCGATTCCAAAAGCTGACTACCCCTTGGCGTTCAGGGCGCTCGAACTGACGCTCGATGACCCTTCTTGCCCCGTAATGCAACAACCCGACTCCGGTGGAGTAAACAGGTTGATTGACATATTCAAACAATCCTTTCACTGGCAGCGGCTCGGCAACCCGTACCGGCATACCAAATGTGGCTTCGGCCACATCGACAGCCCCTTCGATGGAAGCTGTACCGCCGGTCAATACGATACCGGCGGCGACCTGATCTTCCAGGCCACAATCTTTTAGCTCTTTACGCACCAGCTCGAACAGCTCCTGATAGCGTGGCTCCACCACTTCGGCCAATGTATGGCGCGACATGGTCCGTGAGGGACGCCCGCCCACCGAGGGCACTTCTATGCTGTCTTCACGGCTCACCATTGAGCTTCTGGCGCTGGCGTACTGCACTTTAATCTGCTCGGCATGAGACAGAGGCGTACGGAAAATCTTGGCGATATCACTGGTCACCTGGTTGCCCGCAACCGGCACCACGGCGCAGTGACGCAGCGCCCCATTGGTGTAAATGGCAATATCTGTGGTACCACCGCCCATATCCACCAGACACACACCTAAATCTTTTTCATCATCGGTCAGCACTGAGTCTGCAGAGGCGATGGCCGAGAACACTAAGTCGTCCACCTTCAGGCCGCAACGCTCGACACTCTTAGTGATGTTCTTCGCCATATCATTGGCACAGGTGACTATATGCACCTTGGCTTCCATCCGCATGCCCGACATGCCGATAGGGCTTCTTATCCCTTCTTGCACGTCGATGGCGAACTCCTGAGGTAGCACATGTAAGATTCGACGTTCGGTTGGGATTTTTACCGACCGCGCCGTATGGATAACATTATCCACATCTTCCTGAGTCACCTCTTCGTCGTTGATCGACACCATGCCATTTTCGTTCTGGCACTGAATATGTTTGCCCGAGATCCCTAAGTAGACAGAGGCAACCTGACAATCGGCCATCAGCTCGGCCTGATCCAGCGCCCTTTGTACACTGCGTACGATAGAATCGAGATCGTTAACTCCACCTTTATCCATACCGCGGGAAGGATGATTCCCTAGGCCGACCACACTGATCTCACCATCTGGCAGCACTTCACCAATGATCACAGCAACTTTCGATGTCCCTATGTCTAATCCAACGATCAGATTTCTATCTTGATTCTTGGTCATTAATTAATGCTTCTCATTTTGTGCTTCCCCCCAACCTACGGCCAATCCGGTATCGTATCGTAAGTCTACTTTTGCCACAGGTTTGCCTTGCTTTATCAAGATGGGATACACATCGATAAAGCGTTGTACCCGCGCCATTTTATCTTCCCGTCCCAGATTCAATTCGATGCCGCTGTCTAAAAACGCTAGCCAGGCATGTCTGGGACTCAACTGCAAATCGGTTAACTTGAACCCATTAATAGTTAACAACTCATTGATCTGGCGATAATTAGTCAATACTACTTGCGCCTGATCATCTGGCCCCTCCAGATAGGGAAGTGGCGCTATCCCCTCGATGGCAGGTGCCTGAAATACCTCTCCCTGCTGATTGAGCCACTGGGTCTCATTCCAGTGCGCTACCGCCTGCTGCTCCACCAGGTAAATCTTCAATTTTGCCGGCCACTCGCGCCGGACCGAAGCGTGATAGACCCAAGGGAGCGCCTCTAAGGCCTGCTGAACCTGGTTCACATCCGCCGAAAAAAAACTCCGCTTCATCAAGTCCTGCAGGGCAAGTTGGATCTCACTATCACTGGTGAAACGTCGCTGACCTTTAATCGCCACCGCTTCGATAGGCAAGGCATCAGCATCATTTAACACCCTATGCAGCTTCCATCCCCCCATGGTTAAACCACAGAGCACCAGGAAGAGAAAAATCAAACCAAAACACAGATACCAATCTACCTGTTTCAGTCTGCCTGCCCAACGACTTCCCACTTGACTCCAGGACATTTTTATCGTCCTAAACCACTATTTTTAGTGCAAAAAACAAACAATTTGTTTTTCATCTTCTGTAAGTAACCGGCCATTATAGCGAGCTTAACTTTAGGGTCAAAAACTTCATTAAACAGCATGCTGTCACTCAAGAATCTGCCCTTTTTCACAGCAATTTAGCATCGACTAACTGACGGCTTATCGCCCCTATATTGCCCGCGCCCTGAGTCAGTAACAGATCGCCATCCTGTAATACACCCGACAATATATCCGTTAGCTGATCGGCGGACGCCACAAAAATGGGATCCAACTGACCACGCTGACGAATAGAGCGGCACAATGCACGGCTGTCCGCCCCGGGAATTGGCGCTTCACCAGCCGAATAGACATCCAGTAACAGCAGGCAATCGACCTGGGACAAGACTTCGACAAAATCTTCATAGAGATCCCGGGTACGGCTGTATCTGTGCGGCTGATAGATCATCACCAAACGCTTCTCCGGCCAGCCGGAACGCGCCGCCTTAATGGTTGCCGCCACCTCACTGGGATGGTGACCATAATCGTCCACCAGCATGGCGCTGCCCGCCTCAACAGCCAGTTCTCCCAATTGCTGGAATCGGCGACCTATGCCCTGGAACTCGGCCAGGGCTTTGATAATGGCGCTGTCTTCAATTTCATCTTCTGTGGCAACTGCAATAGCGGCCAGGGCATTAAGCACATTGTGCTGACCCGGCAAGTTAACCGTCAGCTCCAGATCCTCAATGCCGTGACGACGCACGGTAAAACGGCAGCTGTAACCCTGCTGGACAAAGTTCAGAGCCCGCACATCGGCATCTTCGCTGAAACCATAGGTCACCACCTTACGTGCCACTTGTGGGATCAGTTCCCTCACCACAGGATCATCGATACAGGCCACAGCAACACCGTAAAACGGCAGGTTATGGAGAAACTCGATAAAGGTAGATTTGAGTTTCTCAAAATCCCCTTCATAGGTATCCATGTGGTCGGCTTCGATATTGGTGACTACGCTGACCATAGGCTGCAGATGCAGGAAGCTGGCATCGCTCTCATCAGCCTCAGCAATAAGATAACGGCTCTTACCCAGGCGAGCATTGGTGCCGGCGCTGTTAAGCAGGCCGCCAATCACAAAGGTCGGATCCCGCTCCGCCTGGCCATAAACACTGGCAATCAAACTTGTGGTCGTGGTTTTACCATGGGTACCGGCAACGGCAACCCCATGACGATAACGCATCAATTCGGCCAGCATTTCGGCGCGGCGCACGATAGGAATACGCAGCTCTTTAGCCGCGACTATCTCAGGATTCGTGCGATCTATGGCGGTCGAGACTACCACCACATCGGCGCCCTGGATCTGCTCAGCTTTGTGGCCGATATAGATCTTGGCACCCAGGTTTCTTAAACGTGTCGTGACCGCATTCTCGGCAATATCTGAGCCGCTTAACTTATAACCTTCATTCACCAATACCTCGGCAATACCGCCCATACCGGCGCCGCCGATCCCGATAAAATAGATCTGCTTGACCCGACGCATCTCAGGAATGATGGTTCTTAACTGGGCGTATTTCTCGGCGTTACTCATTTGAATCCTTATTAGCCAGCGCGATACACACTTGTGCGACCCGCTCGGTTGCATCTAACACTGCGACATTCTTAGCCTGGACGCCCATCTCAATCAGAGCCTGGCGATTGGAGGCCAGCATCTCCAGCTTGCTGATTAATTTGTCGCTATCTAACACGGCCTGGGGCAATAAAAAGGCGCCGCCAGCCTGCACTAATACTTTGGCATTCTTAGTCTGATGATCGTCCACCGCATAGGGATAAGGCACCAGCAGACTGGGTAAACCCACGGCCGCCACCTCAGATACTGTCAATGCGCCGGCGCGACATAACACCAGGTCGGCCCAGCGATAGGCCGCTTCCATATCATCGATAAACTCGGCCACTTTGACATTGCCAGAATGCCCAAGCTGCTGATACTCATTCTCTACCGCCGCCAGATTGCCACGGCCCACCTGATGCCACACGGTAATCGAATGATGTTTACTCACAGCAGCCGTTGCTACCGGCATCAAGTCATTAAACACTTTCGCCCCTAGGCTGCCCCCCACGACAAGCACCCGCAGGGCATCGTCTTCAGCCTTAGGCGCATTTTGCTGCCCCAGCGCAATAAGCTCGCTGCGAATGGGATTACCCACCACTTCGGCGCCCTGGGCAAAGGTGTTTTCAAAGGCACACAACACCCTAGTTGCGATACGCGACAGCAATTTGTTGGTCATCCCGGGAATCGCATTTTGCTCATGCAGCACAAGCGGAATACCACTTAAACGTGCCGCCACTCCGCCAGGGCCGCTGGCAAAGCCGCCCATGCCCAGCACCACATGGGGCTGAAACTCGTTAATCACTTGGCGCGCCTGCATGATAGAGCGCAGTATCTTAAAGGGCGCCGCCAACTTACGTATCAGGCCATTGCCGCGAACCCCTTTGATATCGAGAAAATCGATATCGAAACCATGCTGGGGCACCAGGCGAGCCTCCATGCGCTCGGCGGTACCCAGCCAACGCACCTTCCAGCCCTGCTTGGCTAAAAATTTGGCCACGGCCAATGCCGGGAACACATGTCCTCCCGTGCCACCTGCCATGATCAAAATGCGTTTCTCTAAAGCCATTATCTCACCTTACCTTGAACCGCCTGGATCAAACTCAGGCGGCGTTCATGGTCAATTCTTATCAATAACATGGCTGCAGCCGTCATCACCCACAGACTACTGCCGCCGTAACTGATGAAGGGCAGAGTCAAACCTTTGGTGGGCAACATGCCGATACTCGCCCCCACGTTCACTACAGTCTGGAAACAGATCCAGATGCCGATGGCATAAGCCAGATAACCTTCAAATGCCCTGTCCATCGCCAGACATTGATTCCCCAGGCGAATCGCCCGCAGTGCCACAAACAGCAGCACACTGAGTACGGCTATGATACCGATAAAGCCAAGCTCCTCACCTATCACGGCGAAGATAAAATCCGTGTGGGCCTCGGGTAGGTATTCCAACTTCTGAATACTGTTGCCGAGGCCCTGACCCAGCCAGTCACCGCGGCCATAGGCCATCAGCGACTGAGTCAACTGATAACCGCTGCCGAAGGGATCCTGCCAGGGGTCGAGAAACGAAGTCACCCGGCGCATCCGGTAGGGTTCGATCAACACCAGACCCACAAATGCCCCGGCTCCGGTCAGGATCAAGGCAAAAAAGTCAAACAAACGGGCACCGGCCAAAAACAGTAAGCCAACTGTGCCGACAAACAAGACCACCACAGTCCCCAAGTCAGGTTGCAGCAGGATAAGCACGGCATAGACGGCAAATACCGCTATCGGTTTATAAAAACCCTTAGCATTTTCACGCACCTCCTGGTGACGCCTTACCAGATAACCCGCCATGTAAACCGCAAAGGCAAACTTGGCCAACTCTGCCACCTGAATACGTATCGGCCCCACAGACAACCAACGGGTCGCGCCATTCACAGTCGTTCCCACAAAGGGCACAAATAACAGCATGATACCGACAATAAGCAGCAATAACGGGCTCAGCTGCTGCCAGCGGTGCATCTCAATCTGCAGCACCACGGCGGCGATAGTCACACAACCTGCGATATAAGCCAGATGACGCCAAACAAAATGATACGGATTGCCAGTCAGCGTCATCGCCTCTGACATAGAGGCCGACATCACCATGATAAAGCCAAAGCAGATGAGTGAGATCACGGCAAACAACAGGCTTCTGTCGTAAAGCTGCATCCCAGGCGCTTCACGCTGACTAAACAGATCCGGCAGCGACCAGTTGATGCTGGTGCCGAACAGGTTTAGTTGGCGCTCATCGCTACGCATGACTCACCTCGGCATCGAGCGCCGCCACCTGAGCACGGAAATCATCTCCCCGCGCCATAAAATTACTGTACATGTCTAAGCTGGCGCAGGCTGGTGACAAGAGCACCAGATCCCCTTCACCGGCCAAAGTTGCGGCCTGCTCGACCGCCTCACTCATAGAGTCAACCTTAATCGTCCCCTCAAACAATGCCGCAATCTGATCGCCATCCTTACCTAAGGTAATAAGATGACTTACATTTTTAAGTGCCTCGGACAATTGCGAGAAATCGGCGCCTTTGCCCTCGCCCCCCGCGATTAAGATGATCTCGCCCTGATACTGCGCCAGCCCATTTAGCGCCGCTAGTGTCGCGCCTACATTGGTCGCCTTAGAATCGTTCACATAAGTCACGCCATTGCGTCTGGCCACCAGTTCACAGCGATGGGCCAGCCCGGTAAAATGGGTGGCGACCTCCACCATAGATGCCTTGTCCACATCGACGCTGTCGGCCAGCGCCATGGCCACCAACAGATTCGCGTGATTGTGGCTGCCAACCAGAGCAAGATCTGCAATCGCTACATATTCAGTATCACCATGCACTAAAATGCCATGGTTAATGCCCCAGACATCACCTTCAGGTTTGGACAGGCCAAAACTAGTCTGATTCATGGGTTCATTAGGCGCAGTTAATGGATCATCGCGATTGATCACCACCAGATTGCTCTGGTCATAGAGACGCAGCTTCGCCTGACGATACGCCTCTAAATCCGCATACCTGTCCATATGATCTTCACTGATATTCAGGCAAGTGGCGCTGATACAGTTCAAACTACTTGTGGTCTCCAGTTGGAAACTGGACAACTCAAGCACATAGATTTCATGGCCTTTATCGAGCAGATTCAATACAGGTACACCTATATTGCCGCCCACGGCACAATTAATGCCTGCGGTTTGCAGCATCTCACCTACAAGTGTGGTCACAGTCGATTTACCGTTGGAGCCGGTAATGCCAATAACACAGGGAGCTTTATCGGCAATGGCGCGAGCAAACAACTCCACATCACCCACCACATCGATTCCCATATCCACCGCAGCGCGGATCTCTGGTGTATCGAGGGGGATGCCTGGGCTAATCACAATCTGAGTCGCCTGCACCAGATGGCGACAATCGAAACCGCCGGTAAGTAAGGGAACTTCGGGAAACTCTCGACTGAGCTCCTCCTTGCCTGGAGGCAGCGCACGACTGTCCATCACCAGAGGCGTGATCCCCTGCTTTGTTAAATAACGCACCACCGAAAGCCCTGTGGCTCCCAGTCCTAATACTATGTGCGTATAACAATTAACCATAGAGTCTTACCTCAGCTTCAAGGTTGCCAGCCCCAGCAACACTAAAAACAGTGAAATAATCCAGAAACGAACTATCACGCGGGGTTCAGGCCAGCCTTTTAACTCATAATGATGATGGATAGGTGCCATCCTGAAAATCCGCTGTCCACGCAGTTTGTAAGAACCCACCTGCAGAATCACAGACACGGTTTCCATCACGAATACACCGCCCATGATCACCAGCAGGATCTCCTGACGCACCAGCACAGCGATAGTGCCGAGCGCCGCGCCCAGTGATAAGGATCCCACATCGCCCATAAAGACCTGAGCCGGATAGGTGTTAAACCAGAGGAAACCCAGCCCCGCACCCACCATGGCGGTACAGACGATCACCAACTCGCCAGCACCGGGCAGATAGGGAATATGCAGGTAGTTAGCAAACTGCACGTGGCCGGACAGATAAGCGATCAGAGCAAAAGCCGCAGCCACCATGACGGTGGGCATGATAGCCAGGCCATCCAGACCATCGGTCAGGTTCACCGCATTGCTGGCACCCACAATGGTGAAATAAGCCAGGACGATAAACACGACACCCAGCTGCGGCATCACATCCTTAAAGAAAGGCACAACCAGCTGAGTCTCGCCCGGATCCTGAGCTGAGGCGTAAAGGTAAAAGGCGATAGCCAACGCCGCTAGCGACTGCAAAATATATTTCCATCGTGCAATCAAGCCCTGAGTGTCTTTACGCACCACCTTGCGGTAATCGTCGATAAAGCCAATCAAACCGAAGGCGCCAATCACAAACAGCATCACCCACACATAGCGGCTACCCAGATCGCCCCACAGCAGGACACTGATAAAGATCCCGACCAGAATGAGTAAACCACCCATGGTGGGGGTGCCACGTTTACTGAAATGGGATTCGGGGCCATCATTGCGCACAACCTGACCTATCTGCAGCAACTGCAGACGCTCTATCATCTTAGGCCCCCACCAGAGACTGAACAGCAGAGCCGTCATCAGTCCCAGAATGGCTCTGAAAGTCACATAAGAAAATACGTTAAACCCAGAGTAAAACTGGGTTAAATACTCAGCCAGATAAACCAGCATTAGCATAACTCCTTGCGCTCAAAAGCGGCTATTAAGGCCTCAACAACACGTTCCATGCGCGCACTGCGAGAACCTTTAACTAACACAGTTACATTTCCTGATAACTGGTTAATAAATTCAATTAAATCGACAATTAACTCATCGAAATCATCATGATGCTGGCCTGAAAACCCCTCACTACTGTGACGGCTTAAGGTACCCAATGAAAATAAGGCGTCGATCCCCTGCAGCCTGGCCTTCTCGCCCAGCTGCCGATGTAAAAGGGACGCATTGTCACCTAATTCGCCCAAATCGCCCAGCACTAAACAGCGATTTCCTTTAATTTCTTGAAGCCAATCAATTGCCGCCCCAACCGAGGCGGGATTGGCATTGTAACTGTCATCGATAAGCAGGATGCGGCCTAACTCAGTCGGCAGCATTCGCCCCTTTACCGGCGTGAGTTTATGCAGACCTGCAACTATCTCCTCCAGGGTTAGACCCAGCGCCAGACAGATAGTGCTGGCCGCTAAGGCATTACTCACCTGATGACGCCCCGCCAGTGGCAGTTGCACAGTAAAATCCTGTCCTTGATAACTGAGAGTGAATCGATAACGCCCGACCAGATCCGCGCTTAATTCGCTGGCAGTCACGTCGGCAGTCTGGCCATTAGCAGAGAAACTCAGCTGCTTATGCGGAGCGGCAGCCGACTGCATCACACTGGCAAAATCATCATCGAGATTAATGACGGCCACCCCCTCAGTGCTCAGGTGATTGAAAATCTCCGACTTGGCCTTGGCGACGCCAGCTAGGGAACCAAAACCCTCCAGATGCGCCGATGCGACATTATTGACCATGGCCACATCGGGCTTAACCAGTGATGAGGTGTAATCAATTTCGCCCATGTGGTTCGCGCCCAGCTCAAATACACCAAACTCATGCTGAGATTCCAGACGCAGCAGAGTTAAAGGCACGCCAATCTCGTTATTAAAATTCCCTGCGGTATAGAGCACTCGATGGGATTGAGACAAGATAGTCGCCACCATCTCTTTTACGCTGGTCTTACCGTTAGAGCCGGTTAATGCCACTGACTTAGGCGCGACCTGACGCTTAACGTAGGCACCAATTGCGCCCATGGCTTTTTGAGTGTGAGAGACAATCAGCTGTGGCAATGGCAGGTCAAGCTGACGCTCCACCAAGAGCGCACTCGCACCGTTCGCCAGCGCCTGCTCGGCAAAATCATGGCCGTCGAATCGCTCGCCCTTTAGGGCCACAAACAAGGCGCCGCTCCCCAATTGACGGGTATCGCTGGATAGCGCATTGATCACATTATCTTCGCCAATCAGCTCAGCCTTAAGCCCTGCGGCATTTAACTCGGCTGCCAGTACACTCAGCTGCACAGGGATCATAAAGACCTCCCGGCAATCTCAAGTGCCAGGGCACGCTCATCATAATCGAGGCGCTCACCGGCTATCTCTAAATAGGTTTCATGGCCCTTACCGGCCAGTAGGATCAGATCCCCCGGTTTTGCAATCGACACTAAATGCTCAATCGCTTCGCGGCGATCCACTTTGGTTAATGCCGCCTGAGGATGTTCCAGTCCCTGTAATACATCATTGATGATCGCCACTGGATCTTCGCTGCGAGGATTATCACTGGTGATCATTACGCCATCGGCATTGGCCTCGGCCGCCTTGGCCATCAGGGGACGCTTGCCCTTATCACGATCGCCGCCACAACCAAACAGACACCAGAGTTTGCCCTCACAGTGACCGCGCAGCGCCTTGAGCGCCTGCTCTATAGCATCCGGCGTGTGGGCGTAATCCACCACTAAGGTCACCCCATTTTGCGTGGTAAAACGCTCCATCCGCCCGGCCACAGGCTGCAGTGTCGGCACATGCTCAAGCAGCGCAGTCATAGAGAAACCGCAGTGATAAAGGGCGCCGAGTGTGGCGACTAAATTCGACAGATTAAAAATGCCGAGCAGAGGCGAGTCTATCTGAGCCTCACCCTCAGGCCATACGAGCGTGGCGCTGACGCCATTGGCGTGCTGCTGCACCGCCTTGCAGTAGATGGCAGCTTGCGGATTATTCTTGATGCTAAAGCCTTCGACGGCCTGATAATGGTTATCCTCCAGCCACTGCTTACCGGTCGGATCGTCGATATTGAGCATACCGCTGGAGAGCGAGCTGAATTTAAACAAACGCTGCTTGGCCGCGCTGTAAGCATCCATGGTGCCGTGATAATCGAGATGATCGCGGCTTAAGTTGGTAAATACAGCCACATCAAAAGGTACAGCATCGACCCTACCCTGAACCAGGCCGTGGCTTGACACCTCCATGGCGCAGACCTTGACGCCTTGGCGGTCAAATGCCTGCAGCTGGCGCATCACGGTAATAGGGTCGGCAGTGGTATTGCCACTGTCGGTCAGCTGTCCCCAGAGGCCGTTACCCAGAGTGCCCATTACGGCGCTTTTGATCTTCATGGCGTGACAGAGCTGAGCGATCAATTGAGTCACTGAGGTCTTGCCGTTGGTGCCCGTCACCCCGATTAACTTAGTGCGTTCCACGCCTAGGTGATAAATCTGTGAGGCTAAGGCCGAGAGCTGACGAGAAAGCTGGAAGAAATGGATCTGCAGCCCTCTGTCATAATTGACCTTGCCATGAAGCTCAGGATCATCTGTGTGACACAGCACGGCCACGGCGTCTTGCTTGAAGGCGGTGTCGATAAATTCACGGCCATCGACCTTATGGCCTGGCACGGCAACAAATACCGACTCAGGGCCAACCTGGCGGCTGTCTAAGGTAAGATGGGTCGCCGACTCGGGGCCTGCATAATGGAACCATGGCGCGAGCAGATCGCTTAGCAACATTATTCGCCCCTCCTTGAATTATCCGCCAACTGTATTTTTTCACGGGCGCTGATGGGTTCGACGTTCAGCATCTGCAGCGCACCGGACATCACCTTGGCAAACACAGGCGCCGCCACATCACCGCCATAGTAACGATCCCCCTTGGGTTCGTTGACCACCACGACCATAGCCAAGCGTGGATTATGAATTGGCGCAACACCGGCAAACAGGGCAACATAGTCCTCACCATAGCCCCCAGCTACAGCCTTACGGGCAGTACCTGTTTTACCCGCAACTGGGTAGCCCTCGATATGTGCCTTCTTCGCTGTGCCGCCTTTCTCTGTCACACCCACCAGCATCTCCATCACGCTTTGAGCCACATGAGGGGAGATCACCTGCTGGCCTTCCGGCTGATGTTTAAGCTTTAAAATGGAGGAGGGATAGAGCATGCCGCCGTTGCCTAACATGGCATACATACGGGCGATCTGCAGCGGAGTGACCGTTAAGGCGTAGCCAAATGAGAGGGTCGCCCGCTCGAAATCGGACCAACGGCGGCGATCCTGGATCAAGCCAGCGCTCTCACCAGGCAGATTAATGCCGGAATAACTTCCCAGCCCCATAGCTTGGTAATAACCCAATAACTCCTGCACAGGCATAGAGAGGGCTATCTGTGTCATCCCCACGTTACTGGAGTGCACTAAAACTTGATCCAGCGTCATATCGCCGTAGTTACGGCCATCGCGCACTATTTTACCGCCGATACGCACCCGGCCTGGGCTGGTCTTAAAGATCTGATTTTCTTTAATTGTGCCCGCCTCTAGCGCCGCCGCTACCACCAAAGGCTTGATGGTTGAACCAGGCTCATAGGCATCGGTCAGGGCACGATTACGCATGCGATAGCTTTGCAGATTATCGCGGGAATTGGGGTTATAGGAGGGTGTATTCGCCATGGCCAGCACTTCACCCGTGTGCACATCAAGCACCACTATGGATGCCGATGTCGCCTGGTTGATCTCGGTAGCGCGCTTTATCTCTCGATAGGCCAGCTGCTGGATGCGCTGATCGATACTGAGCACCAGATCGTTAGAATTTTCCCCTGTCTGCACTGTGTCTAAGCGCTCGACCACATGGCCATCGCGGGACTTACGCACTTTCTGTTTGGTCGGGGTACCTGTCAGCCACTCATTATAGGTGCTCTCTATCCCTTCTATGCCCACATCATCGATATTGGTCAGCCCCACCAGCTGAGCTGTGATCTCACTTGTTGGATAGTAACGGCGCGACTCATTTTTAAGATAGACACCGGGCAGCTTCAGCTGCTTGATATAATCGGCAACCGCTGGAGTCACCTGACGCTTGAGGTAGGTAAAGCGTTTCTTAGGATTGGATTGAACTCGCTCGAGGATCTCCTCTTTCGGTTCGTGTAACACATCGGCCAGCGCCTGCCAGCGACGCAT
This sequence comes from Shewanella sp. AS1, assembly GCF_021412565.1. Taxonomy (GTDB): domain Bacteria; phylum Pseudomonadota; class Gammaproteobacteria; order Enterobacterales; family Shewanellaceae; genus Shewanella. Next base: position 19,588 of record NZ_JAKCLJ010000013.1, read on the forward strand.
ATCGGCGAAACCGTTCTTATCGTGCACCACTTTTGGATCGGCATACACCGCCTTTACCGGCACACTCACCGCCAGCATCTCGCCGTTACGATCTGTGATCAGTCCACGGTGTACCTCGCTGCTCGTGGTACGCAGGGTACGCATATCACTCTCGTGGCGCAGCTTTTCCGGCTCGATGATCTGAATATAGGCCGCGCGGCCAACCAGGCTGCTAAACAGCAAACACACGAACGCCACCACTACGTATAAACGCCAGTGGATCAGCTGTGGTTTCTGTTTACGCTTCGCCTGTTTATTCACTGTACTCTTACCACCACTTCTTCATTGGGCAGCGGTCTGCTCATGTTTAACTCTTTGGTCGCAATACGCGTCACACGGCTATGCTCAGATTGCGACTGCTCTTCTAACAACAAATTTCGCCACTCGATATCGAGTCGATCTCGCTGTTGCAGCAACTGATCCCATTGGGAGGTGTACTGGCGGCTGGCATAGGTGGTTTGCACCACAAGCACTGCATTTGCCAATACGACCAATCCCAGCAATAACATCCACTTGTGATGCCATAGATCCAGCACTATGATTCGGGTCAGATTAAGTTGTGATTTGCTCATATCCCCTCCTCAGCGTGATGGGTTGCCATGATTAATAATCTAATCGCTCAGCGACCCGCAGAACCGAGCTGCGCGCCCTAGCATTGCGTGCTATCTCTTCATCGGAGGGCTTAATCGCCTTGCCCACCGCCTTTAATAATCTAGTCTTGTTGATCTCAGCCTCAGTGATAGGTAAACCGTGTGGCACAGATTCACCCTGGCTATGGCGACGAATAAAACGCTTCACCATACGATCTTCCAGTGAGTGGAAGCTGATCACAGATAGACGCCCCTGGGGAGCTAACACGCCAACAGCCCCTTCTAAGGCCTGATCTATCTGTTCCAATTCGCTGTTGATATAGATGCGGATAGCCTGAAACACCCGGGTGGCCGGATGCTTGTTACGCTCCTTGCTCTTACTCACCCGGGCGATAAGGTCCGCCAACTCTTTTGTACGCAAAAAAGGAGTCTTATCCCTGTCGGCGGCAATACAACGGGCAATGTGCCGGGCATTTTTCTCTTCGCCATAGGTCTTAAATACCCAGGCCATATCTTCTACTTCGGCGCGGGCGAGCCACTGGGCGGCGGTTTCTCCCTGGGAGTTGTCCATGCGCATATCCAGCGGGCCGTCACGCAGAAAACTAAAGCCGCGCTCGGCATCATCGAGCTGGGGTGAAGAGACGCCAAAATCAAACAAGATTCCGTCTATCTTGCCCCGCAATCCCAAATCGTCCACATAGCTGGCCAGTTGTCCAAAGCCGCCATGCACTATGGAAAAGCGCTTATCATCTTTAAACTGCTCTGCGGCGGCAATGGCCTGAGGATCGCGATCTATGGCGATCAAACGGCCATTTTCCCCCAATTGCTTGAGCACTTGCCGCGAATGCCCACCGCGCCCGAACGTGCCATCGATATAGATGCCATCAGGCTTGATATTGAGTCCTGCAACGGTTTCCGTTAACAGTACCGATAAGTGTGCAAATTCTTGGGTCATCGCTCTCTTCTATTGGTTAATGCTGCTTGTTATAAAGTGAAATTCGCCAATCGTTCGTTGTCAGCAAATGCCTCACTCTGGATCGCTTCACGGCTGAGCTCGACTTGCTGCTGCCACTGGGCGTCATCCCAGAGTTCAAATTTATTTAATTGGCCAACCAACATGGCATGTTTATCCAGCTTGGCATGAGTGCGTAGTGGAGGGGTCAATAGCAAACGTCCATTGCCATCGAGCTCACACTCGTGTGCATAACCAAGCATCATGCGTTTCATCGCACGCTGTAGGGGATCAACATCGGATAAAGCCATCAACTTTGGCTCGAGTGCTTGCCATTCTTGAAGTGGATAAAGCAACAAACAAGGAGATTGGACATCTATGGTGATCACCATCTGACTGTGAAATTCGTCGTGCAGAGTTTCGCGGTATCGCTTGGGAATAGCGATCCGGCCTTTGGTATCAAGGTTGATGGCACTCGCACCACGAAACACGTTAGTCAGTCCTTATTTGCATTGTTAGATCCACAAATATCCACAATTTCCCACAAATGCTAAGTTTAGAGATAGTTTGCAACTAATGTCAAGGAGGTAGCCTATTTATAAATCCAGTATTCAAGCGGCTTCACGGCGGGTTTGTTATTTTTTGATAACAATGTCATCAATGGGTAAAAAGTGGGAAATGAGCTGTTAAAATGTTGAAAAAACAGCCAGAAATAACGGCCTTTATCGAGCTTAAGTGGAGCGAGGAGATCCTTTAGTGGATCGCTGACCCAATTTTGACTCGCCGATTATCGAGTTTGACCCATTAGCAGCAACTCAGAGCGCTTGCCCCGGCTTTAAAGGGAAAACGCAAATCACTAAAAATTCCGAGAAATTGGCGCTGACTTACTAGCAGATTGGCAAAATAGTCTAAAATTCAAGCATAAACTGCCGATAACAAAATATAAGCCAGCGATTAAGGGGAGAAAAGGTGATCAGTTTAGACAGTATCTATGCCATGCTGGCCCGTCCCATTAACCGAGTCGAACCACCTAAACGTGTGGTACAGCAAACCAGCCATACAGGCGAGCTTGAGGCCGACAGTCATGAATCACCTCAATCCCAGTTACCACCTCATCTAGAACGTCGCCGCGGTGGCGATCGCCGAGCAAGCTTTCGTGGCGAACGTCGAGGTCAGCACAGTGCCGGGCCAGACAATCCTAAACCAGTGGATGACACATCCCAGCCTCATATCGATATTGAAGTTTAATCCTGAGAAAAGCCAATACTGAGAAAGGCTAGCATTAGCAACTACCAATATTGGCAACTATAGGTCCGTCACTTGAGCAACCGCTCGCTGCCACCCCGAATACAGACTCTGGCGCTGCTCTTCAGTCAACTTAGGCTTAAAACAACTCTCTATCCCCGCCTTATGTTTAAGCTCGGCAGTGGATTGCCAGAAACCAACGGCAAGTCCCGCAAGAAAGGCCGCGCCCATGGCGGTCGTTTCAGTGACTTTAGGGCGCAGCACCTCAACATTGGTAATATCGGCCTGAAACTGCATCAGAAAATCATTACCGACCGCGCCGCCATCGACCTTGATCTGCTTGAGTGTGACGCCACTGTCTTTCATCATGGCATCGAGTAGATCCCGGCTCTGGTAGGCAATCGCCTCTAATGCGGCACGAATAATATGGTTACGATTAGCGCCGCGGGAGAGCCCCACTATGGCGCCGCGAGCATTGGCATCCCAATAGGGTGCGCCGAGCCCCACGAAAGCGGGCACCAAATAGACACCATTAGTATCGGCCACCTTTAAAGCAAAATACTCTGTGTCCTGAGCATCGCGGATCAGCCCCAGCTCATCGCGCAGCCACTGCACCGTCGCGCCCCCCATAAATACAGAGCCTTCAAGGGCATAGTTAACCTCCCCGCCTGGGCCGACCGCGATAGTAGTCAGCAGTCCATGGTGAGAAGTCACGGCCTTCTGCCCAGTATTCATCAGCAGAAAACAACCTGTGCCATAGGTATTTTTCGCCATCCCCTCGTCGATACATAACTGGCCAAACAGGGCAGCCTGCTGATCGCCAGCCATACCGGCAACCGGGATCTCGCCTCCGGCGATACGGGTCTGACCATAAACCTCACAGGAGGAACACACCTTAGGCAGCATGGAGCGGGGAATATCTAACTCCCGTAACAGGGTTTCATCCCACTCCTGCTTATGAATATTAAACAACATGGTACGCGAGGCGTTGGTGGGATCGGTAACATGCACCTGCCCTTCGGTGAGCTTCCACACCAGCCAGGTATCGACTGTGCCAAACAGCAGTTTGCCGGCCTCGGCCAGTTCTCTAGCACCTTCTATGTTATCAAGGATCCAGCGGATCTTAGTTGCCGAAAAATAGGGGTCTAACACCAGTCCTGTGGTCTGTTGAATATAATTTTCCAGGCCACGCTCCTTGAGCTCCTCACACAGAGGTTGACTGCGACGGCACTGCCAGACAATGGCATTACAAACAGGCTTACCCGTCTCTTTATGCCAGACGATAGTGGTTTCTCTCTGATTCGTGATACCTATGCTGGCCACTTCATCACTGCGGATCCCGGCTCTAGCGAGGGCCTCTATCAGAGTAGAACTCTGGGATGACCAGATCTCCATAGGATCGTGCTCAACCCAACCCGCCTTTGGGAAAAATTGAGTGAACTCCCTCTGCGCCATGGCCACGATATTGGCATCATGGTCAAAGATAAGGGCACGGGAACTGGTGGTTCCCTGATCTAATGCCACCACAAATTTTTTAGCCACAGTTATCTCCTCTACCCAGGCCGATCTCACGGGATGAGCTATCTCACTTGAGATGATAGGAGCAACAGCAATCGGAGATTACCCACTGCCAGCGCCACTCGCCCATCAAGACACAGAATATGAATATTTGTATCAACTTTAGCCCTACCCAGTAACAATCCTAAGATAGTTAAAACCTCTTTGTATGATAGTAAGTTATACCTCTGCAGGTGCAATGTTACGCTTCACTTATACTGTAAAGCCTGCGCCCCTTAGGTTTGCTGAATTTCTTGCCATACTTGCCACTTTTTTACTTTCATCAGCAAACTTTTTTTTACACCTTCAACATGCTTGATTGTACAATTTTGTAACATTTCCCTGTTTACACCTACCAGGATGTGTGACATTTTGTATTCGCTATACAACAAAATCTATACAAATAAGCAATAAAATCACAACAATAAAGATAAAAGGGAGATCCTCTATGATAACTCAGCGACGTCTAGCTGATGCTATTCGCTTTTCTTTGTTTGCGGCCGGTAGCATGGCTGCCCTATCCATGACCACGTCTGCGATAGCTGCCGAACAAGCCCAGGAAGAGGCAAAAATTGAAAAAATCGAAGTCACAGGTTCACGTATCTATCGTGAAGGTGCTATCGCCCCAAGCCCAGTGACAGTGATCAGTGGTGAAGAGCTTACCAACAGCGGCGCCACCAACATAGGTGAAGCGCTTAACGAACTACCCGCCCTAGCCAGTACCTATTCACTCTCTAACCAGTCCTCCTCTATCGGTACTGCGGGTCTTAACCTGCTGGATCTCCGCGGTATGGGTGCCTCAAGAACCTTGGTACTGGTTGATGGCAAACGCCATGTATCGAGCAGTCCAGGTTCAGCTTCTCTGGATGTCAACACCATTCCAACAGATTGGGTAGAAAGCGTAGAGATTATCACAGGTGGCGCCTCGGCCATTTATGGTGCGGATGCGGTTACCGGCGTTGTGAACTTCAAGATGAAACAGCGTATTGATGGCCTGAATGTCAATGCAATTGCGGGTGCCGGTGAAGAAGGTGGCTTTAACAATCAAAAATTCAACATCAGTTTTGGTAGTGACTACGCAGATGGCCGCGGTAACGCCGCCATATCGGTGGAATATGCACAGCAAAACAGCCTAGATGTGTTAGATCGTGAGCAAACAGCAACCTCTTGGGCTAACTTGGATAACCCAACTGGTGAAACAATCAAAGTATTAACACCAAATGCAGGTTATTTTGCCATCAGTAACGCTGGTACCGTAGGTTTCTTCGGCGGTACACCAGGCCTTTATACCTTCTTGCCCGATGGCACTCCAGTTCCAGTCGGCACAGGTACAATTCAAAGTGGCGGCGTCCTGTGTGGCGGACAAGACTGTGACTATATCAACCTGAACCAATGGTCACAGCTGCAACCAGAATTTGACCGTACAACGGTTAACTTCAAGACTAACTATGACTTTACCGATAACCTAACGGGTTATTTCGAAGCCAAGTGGAGCCAGACTAACGCAACCACTAACTTCCAACCAGCCTTCTTCTTCTTTGACCCAACGACCTTGGTTACACGTGATAACCCCTACATTCATGCAGATCTTGGCGCTCTGATGGATCAAGCTGGTCTGGGTTATGTCGTGGTTAACCGCTTTATGACAGATTTGGGACCACGTATCGAAGATAACGAACGTACCACACAACGCTATGTTGCAGGGCTGCAAGGCGTAGTGATGGAAGAGTGGGACTTGGATGCCTATGCCATTTACGGTCAGACAAAGCAGACACGTGCTAACAGTAACAACTTGATCACTGACAACTTTGCCAAATCTGTTGATGCTATCCGCAACGCTAACGGCGATATCGTCTGTCGTGACACTGCCGCACAGGCTGCTGGCTGTGTGCCAGTCAACCTGTTCGGTGACGGCGCAGTAACGGCAGAAGCTGCTGACTGGTTCAGCACAACCTCTGTTGGTACTGCGACTATTAAACAAACTGTACTTGGCGCTTCACTGTCAAACTCAGGCCTGTTTGAACTACCTGCCGGTATGGTCGGTTTTGCCGCTGGTATGGAATACCGTAAAGAAGAGAGTCAAACCAAGGAAGATCCCTTTGCAGCTAGTGGGGCAACCTTCTTTAACGCCATCCAGGATGAAGGCGGTGAGTTCGACGTAACAGAAGTGTTCGCCGAAACCTCTATACCTCTGCTTGAAGATCTGCCAGGCATTAAAAACCTGACCTTCGATGCGGCTATCCGCTATGCGGATTACTCAACCATTGGAGATGCCACCAGCTGGAAACTGGGTCTGGACTGGAGCATTGTTGACTCATTGCGTTTACGTTCAACCCTATCAACGGCACTGCGTGCGCCAAATATTGGCGAGTACTATGGTGCACAATCGCAGAACTTCTTCCGCGTAACAGACAGCTGTAAAGCGAGCAACCTGGCTAACTTAACACCAGAGCAGTTCGCTACACGTTCGGCAAACTGTGCGGCCTTAGGTATCCCAACGACCTTCGACTCAAGCTATGACAGTGCAACACTGGCAGGCACTTCAGGCGGTAACGATCAACTAAAACCAGAAGAGTCAGACAGCTACACTGTAGGTTTTGTATTCCAACCTTCTTACCTAGAAGGCTTCACTATGACAGTGGACTACTGGAATATTGAGATCACCGAAGCGATCGCCAATATCTCGGCTCAGGACATTGTCAATCGTTGTGTGGATTCATCGACCGGTATCAACAACCAGTACTGTGCGCTAATCACCCGTGATCCAACTAGCTTTGAGATCACCGACATCGAACAGACGGTGCAAAACGTGGCCAAGCAAGAAGCTTCAGGTGTGGACTTCGAGCTAGGTTACAACTTCCCTCTGATGGGTGGCGACCTACACACCAGCCTGCTCGGTACCTATCTGATAGAGCGTAACGAATATCCATTCCAGGATGATGCGAGCGACTATGAAGAATATGCCGGTACTACAGGTGAAGCGCAGTGGCAAGGACAGTTAAGCCTTAACTACACCATTGATGCCTGGGGCGTAAACTGGAAGACACGTTATCTGGATTCTGTGGATCTGTACACTAAACAGTTCAACGACAACTACAACGTGCCTTACTCAACCGTGATGACCTATGATGCTTATACTATCTCTGATATGTCGGCGTCTTACACCATGGACAATGGTCTAAAGTTTGGTCTTGGGGTGAATAACCTGTTTGATGCTGAACTGCCAACCGGCAGCACAGGTACAGGTGCTGGTAGCGCCAGCTATGACAACATCGGCCGCTTCTACTACCTGAGCATCAGCTATCAGATGTAATGCTTAGCGGTTAAACGATACTAAAAGCCCCGGTTAACCGGGGCTTTTTCATTAGGGAGCAAGATGCTAAAGATAAGGCTAAAGATAAAGTACGCAAGATTTCATCGCTTCAATCACTCAGCTATACAATTCAACTCAAGCAAATCGGGCCTATCTAAACAGCCTTACTGCTCTGATTCTAATTTCGCCTCGGCGTCTGTATCACAACTATGGGCGGGCAGATACCAAAACTCGGCAATTTTGCCATCCTGGATCCTGAAATTGCCTATGCTGCACTGGCTCAAATGCTCACCATCTGCTTGCCATTTTACCCGCTCAACTATGCTGACATAGGCGTCTGAGGCGATCATCTCTATGATATCTGCCTGAGGTTGCTCTAAGGTGGCAAAGTAATCTGTCATCGCCGCGCCAAACTGCGCCTTACCCGAGGTTTCCACCTCGACCTTATCGCCATTGATATGCATCCAGCGCACATCCTCGGTCAGGTTTTGCAGCATGGCCTCTACACTGTGCTGGTTATAGTCCGCGATAAATTGCCTGACCACACTTGATGACTGTGATTCGGCCTGGGCCGATAATGAAAATAGCGCCATGGCGCCAGCGAGTAGCAGGGGTTTCATAATGACCTCTTATTTGAGAAGTTCACCTAACAGCAAACGGACAGATAAGCATACTATCGAGAGTTAATAGGCTAATAGGGTTGATCAGATTGATAAAAAATACCTTGGTAATTAGAGGAATATAATCCGCTTAAGTTCAGAACTCCATCTATAAATCACTAAAAATAAGCCCTGCATCATGCAGGGCTCAATAAAATTTTATTCACACAGCTTGGGTCAGGCTAAACCATTACATCTTATAACTGAGCTGAGCACCCACTAACCAGACATCGCCTCGGGTCTCACCATTAAAGCTGACCTGCGCCATATTCAGCAGAGTCATCTCCTCATTAATCGGTGCTTCGCCAACGGCCTTAATATAGGTTACCCCCATATCTAGCAACAGAGTGGGAGCAAGCTGATACCCTGTTCCCACACTAAGCCATAATCTATCTGAGTCAGGAATGGTGATAGTGCGATGCTCATCATCCACGGCCGTCTTATCCAGGGCGACACCGGCACGTAGACTCCAAGTATTACTCAGCCAATAGCTGCTACCCAGAGCAAAACGCCAGCTGTCTTTAAAGTTTTCCTCTTTTACCAAGTCTGAGGCTATATCACCCACAGGCTTCTGCTGGCCGGGGAAATAGGCCACCAGCTGCTTAAACACATGCCACTGAGTCCAGTTCACACTGGCATGCAAAGCCCAGTTGTCGGTTAATTGGTGGTAAGATGCCAGCTCAGTAAATGCTGGTAACTCTAACGGCACATAACCTTCAATCTGCCAATCCTGCCCCCCATCGTACACCACTCCGCCAGCATAACCGTCGAGCTCAAGTTTTACGCCGCTATGGTAGGCAAGCCCCAAGCGGTGAGCCGGGTTAATTTGCCAACTGGCGCCCAGTTTCCACCCTAGGGCAATATCATCACCCTCCATGGTTTTAAGGCTCGAACCTGCAGGCGGCAATGCCACTGTAATGGCAACCGGCACACCTGGGATCGCCTTAATAGTGTCTATCCAGGCTGGCGCCGAAGCCGAAATTTTTCCATCGCCATAAACCAAGCGTAATCCGGCTCCCACCGACAGATCTTCTGTCAACTGATACGCCAAATTGGGATTAAACTCCACGGTTGTGACCGCCGTTTCATTACCGAAAATAGCCGTGGCATGGGTATCTGCGACCCCGGTCGCTAATCCATAATGAGAATTGACTGCCAACCCCAAATACCATTGTTCACTAAGCTGTTGTGAATAGTAAAAATTAGGCACAAGCGCATTGTCAGCGACATCATTAGCATCGCCCGCTATTGTGATCGTCTGCCCACCGAGCAGGGGAGATGCTAAGTTCACTTCTCCTTCAATATCCACATTGGGCATCACATAAATGCCACCAAAGGAAAACTGCTGTCCCTGCAGCTGAGTTAAGAGGGCGGGGTTTCGTCCCTGAGCCGAAGCGTTGTCGGCCATTGCGGCCTCGCCCGCGAATGCACGACCTAAACCGGTTGCCGAATACTCAGCGAGCTGAAAACCCGCCGCGTGAAGGTGGAATACAGGGGCGTATATCGCCGCCGTAAGGGCGAGGGAAACAATCTTTTTTTTCATCTTGACTCACTTAAGGTAAAACAACTAGCAAAAGCTAGAGCATTAACTCCATTTAATAGTGAGCGCAGTCTACTGATACAGAATATCTTTACAAGACAAGAAATAAATTAAGCGGATTTATCTATACAATTACAAAATAAAAACATTTAAAACTACCCAATTACTCTTTCAAACAGAAATTAGAGCCAAAATAAAGACACACTATTCGCTAATAGATGATTTTACAGATTAATAAATAAAACAAATATCAATTAAAATTAACTTGTTAAAATAAAAATCACGCATCACACCTGTGCTGCTTTACCATGAAAAAAGCCCAGCATAAATCACTAGATAACCTACAGCCGGCTGTCATAGCCATAAAAAATGTATCTATAACATTGAAATAAATGAAATTATCTTCGTTAGATTAGTTTATTGCAGGGATTTAAAACAAAGCCAGCTGACCCTATTGGTCAACTGGCTTTATTGGCTAAATTTGCTTAGTACAAGTGTTCGCTAAATTCAAACAAGCAAAATACCTAACTTCGCCAAGCGGGGATCTGCGCTTCATACTGGGTGATCTTATCGTCATAGCCTAGGCTGATCCCTATGGCGTCCAGGCCGTGGAGCAAATTATGCCGAGCAGATTCTGCTATCTGAAAATCAAAGCAAGCGCCTGAGGGAGAAGTGACAGTCAGCGCCTTTAAATCGACTGTGATCTGCGCGCCATACTGGGCGCTTACCTCATCCATCAGCTGCTGCACCTCTAACTCGGTTAATCTGACTGGCAAGAGGCCATTATTAATGGCATTGCCATAGAAGATATCGGCAAAACTCGGCGCAATGATCACACGCAAGCCAAAATCGGCTAACGCCCAGGGCGCATGCTCCCGACTGGAACCACAACCAAAGTTCTCCTTTGCCAAGAGGATGGAGGCGCCAACATAGCGCGGCTGATTCAGACTGAACTCGGGATTAGGATTATCGCCTGCATCATCAAGATAGCGCCAGTCGTGAAACAGGTGCACACCAAAGCCATCCCGGGTCACCTTAGATAAAAACTGCTTGGGGATGATCTGATCCGTATCTATGTTGGCACTATCTATGATGGCGGCCAAACCTGTATGGGTAGTAAATGCTTGCATCATGGCTCCTAGTAATCTTTACGAATATCGACAAAGTGTCCCGCCACCGCAGCGGCCGCGGCCATTGCCGGACTCACCAGGTGAGTGCGACTGCCGCGTCCCTGACGCCCTTCAAAATTGCGGTTACTGGTAGAGGCGCAGCGATCACCAGCCTCCAGCCTGTCATCGTTCATCGCCAGACACATGGAGCAGCCTGGCAAACGCCACTCGAAGCCCGCCTCGATAAAGATCTTATCCAGACCTTCCGCCTCGGCCTGCGCCTTCACCAGACCCGAACCGGGCACCACAATGGCCGTGACCCCCTCGGCCACCTTACGTCCTTTGGCTTGCAAAGCCGCCGAGCGCAGATCTTCGATGCGCGAATTGGTACAGGAGCCGATAAACACCTTATTAATGCTCACGTCTGTCATAAGAGTGCCGGGTTTAAGGGCGATATATTCCAGCGCCTTTTCGATACTCGTGCGCGCCGTGGGATTGCTGGCATCCAGAGGGTTCGGCACTGCCTGATCGATAGCCACGACCTGCCCGGGGTTAGTGCCCCAGGTCAGCTGCGGCGCGATATCGCTGCCATTTAAGATCACATGGGCATCAAACTGAGCATCCTCATCACTTTTAAGAGTTTTCCAATAACTCACTGCGGCATCCCACTCGCTGCCTTTAGGGGCAAATTCGCGCCCCTCAAGATAGGCGATTGTGGTCTCGTCCGGCGCTATCATCCCCGCCTTGGCGCCCATTTCGATGGCCATATTACAAACCGTCATCCGCCCCTCCATGGAGAGGCTGCGAATAGCTTCGCCGCAGAACTCAACCACGAAACCCGTGCCGCCATCCATGCCTATCTTGCCGATGATCGCAAGCACAATATCTTTGGCCGTGATCCCCTCACTCACCCGCCCTTTCACCTCAATTTTCATCGTCCTTGCTTTGAGCTGACGCAGAGTTTGGGTGGCCATCACATGCTCAACTTCCGAGGTGCCTATGCCAAAGGCCAGCGCGCCAAAGGCGCCGTGGGTCGCGGTATGGGAATCGCCGCAGACGATCACAGTGCCGGGCAGAGTGATCCCAAGCTCTGGACCCATCACATGGACGATTCCCTGATTTTTATGGTGAATATCATAGAGGCGCACCCCAAACTCTTTACAGTTTTGCGCCAGGGTTTCTACCTGGGTGCGTGCCATTGGACTCAGGGCATCGAGACTGGCGCTCTTGGTGGAGGTATTGTGATCCATGGTCGCGAAGGTTTTGTGTGGCGCACGCAGTTTGCGTCCCGCCACTTTTAAACCGCTAAAGGCCTGAGGTGAAGTCACCTCATGTACTAGGTGCCTGTCCACATAGATAAGCGGCGCCTCTCCCTCTGGCTCGGCAACCAGATGACTCTGCCATACCTTTTCATAAAGTGTCTTCGCCATTTATTTTGCCTCTCTGATCGCCTGCGCGATGTAATCGCCCATCTCTTTAGTGGTTTTACGCTGCCCCTGCTCACTGGCGGGTAACAGCTCTGAAGTTAGATAGCCGTTGCTCAACGCCTTGGCCACCGCCATCTCTATCGCCTGAGCGGGCGCCTCCAGTTTCAGACTATGGCGCAGCAACAAAGCGGCCGATAAAATTTGTGCAATGGGATTGGCTATTCCTTGCCCGGCAATATCCGGCGCGCTGCCTCCGGCCGGTTCATAGAGACCAAACCCCTGACTGTTTAGACTGACAGAAGAAAGCAGGCCCATGGAACCTGTCAGCATGGCAATCTCATCTGAGATAATGTCGCCAAACAGGTTAGAGCAGAGCATCACGTCGAAATCGAAAGGACGGCGCAGCAGCTGCATGGTGGCATTGTCGATATAGATGTGCTCTAAGGTGACATCGGGATAGTCCTTGGCCACCTCTTCGACCACCTCACGCCAGAGCACAGAGCAGGCCAGCACATTGGCCTTGTCCACCGAGGTGACTTTGCCACGTCTTCCCTGAGCTGCCTCGAAGGCTATCTTGGCAATTCTTCTGATCTCCCTGCGGCTATAGCGCATGGTATCGAAGGCTTCTTCCGCTTCGCCCTCGCCCTGACGCCCCTTAGGTTTACCAAAGTAGATCCCGCCGGTTAACTCGCGCACACAAAGCACATCAAAACCTTGGACTGAGATATCGGCCCGCAGCGGCGACATGTGCTCTAGGCCATTGTGTAACTTGGCCGGTCGCATATTGCAAAACAGTTCAAAATGACCACGCAGCGGCAGCAAGGCACCCCGCTCCGGCTGGTCGTTGGGCGGCAGGTGTTCCCATTTGGGGCCGCCAACCGAGCCAAACAGAATCGCATCGGCCGCCTCACATCCTTTTAGGGTCGCTTCTGGTAAGGGGCAGCCATGCTTGTCGATCGCGGCGCCGCCTACTTCATATTCACTGTACTCAATATTAAGATCGAAACGCTCCTCGACTGCCCCTAACACTTTACGCGCTTCTGCCATCACCTCTGGCCCGATGCCATCGCCGGCAAGAACTGCTATTTGATAACTCATAGAACACATTACTCCCTGTTTAATCTCACTTAAATCTGCTGCTTATGCTTATACACCGCCAAGGGCTGTGCGTTTCTGTTGGATGCGATTTTTACTCTCTGCGACCTGATCCGCCCTGTGGGTCAGGTTCATCACATGGATCAGCGCCTGCGCCGAGGCCTCGACCACATCGGTCGCCAGCCCAAGACCATGGAAATTCTGACCAAGATAATTAGCGGTAATGTCCACCTGTCCTAGGGCATCTTGACCTTCGCCCTTGGCACTTAATTTGTAGCTAGAGAGATTAATCTTGCAGCCGCTGGCGCGGGTGATGGCGTTATAGGCCGCATCGACAGGGCCATTACCAGTGGCTGCTTCGGTCACTATGCTGTCACCCACCTGCAGACTGACTGTGGCCGTGGCCTGCCCCTGAGTCGAGTCGGCATGCACTACCAGCTGCGGCAACACATAGTGGTTTTCCTCCACCGCCTGAGCATTCATAAACACTAAGGCTTCTAGGTCATAATCGAATACCTGCCCCTTCTTGTCGGCCAGGTTTAAAAATGCCTCGTAAAGCTGATCCAGATCGTAATCCTGCTCGCCGTAGCCCATCTCCTGCATGCGATGCTTAATCACATGGCGACCGGAGCGTGAGGTCATATTCAGTGTGTTTCGATTCAGGCCAATGCTTTCCGGCGTCATGATTTCATAAGTATTTTTTGCCTTTAACATGCCGTCCTGATGTATGCCCGATGAGTGAGTAAAGGCATTGGCGCCCACTATCGCTTTGTTCGCCTGGATAGGCATATTACAAAGCTGACTGACCAAACTTGAGGTGCGGTGGATCTCTTTAGCCCGTATGCCTGTCTCTAATCCCAACATATCTTTACGGGTTGCGATGATCATGGCGATCTCTTCCAAAGAACAGTTACCGGCGCGCTCACCTATGCCATTGATTGTACATTCGATCTGCCGCGCACCTTGCTGCACCGCACTGATAGAGTTGGCAACAGATAAGCCCAAATCGTCATGGCAATGGACTGAAATCACCGCCTGATCGATATTGGGCACACGATTAAACAGGGTCTGGATAATACCGCCAAATTCGCTCGGCACTGTGTAACCCACAGTGTCGGGAATATTGATTGTCTTTGCCCCAGCGTTAATGGCCGCTTCAACCATACGGCACAGGTTATCTATCGGGGTGCGCCCCGCATCTTCACAGGAAAACTCCACATCATCGGTGAAACGGCGGGCATATTTGACCGCGCCGACCGCCATCTCCAATACCTGATCGAACGAACGCTTTAATTTACTCTGCACATGAATATCGGAGGTGGAGATAAAGGTGTGGATACGGAACTGCTCCGCCACAGACAAGGCTTGCGCTGCGGCATCGATATCTTTTTCCAGGGCCCGAGATAACCCACAGACTCGGCTGTTCTTGACTGTGCGGGCTATGGTTTGCACCGATTCAAAGTCTCCCGGCGAAGAGACAGGAAAGCCCACTTCCATCACATCGACACCCAGACGTTCGAGTGACAATGCGATCTGTAATTTCTCCTTTACCGATAGGCTGGCGGCTAACGCCTGCTCACCATCTCTTAGGGTCGTATCAAATATTATCACTCGGTTAGACATCTACTTTCTCCATCAAGATTGAGTCGCTATCTGACTTTCCATTGCCCCACAAACAAAAAACCCCGCGATGTTAGGCGCGGGGTTTATGAATG
Organism: Shewanella sp. AS1; assembly: GCF_021412565.1. Taxonomy (GTDB): domain Bacteria; phylum Pseudomonadota; class Gammaproteobacteria; order Enterobacterales; family Shewanellaceae; genus Shewanella. Next base: position 34,829 of record NZ_JAKCLJ010000013.1, read on the forward strand.
CTGGGTGTGTTATTAAGCGTGCAGCACTACATTCTCCGCGCAGGATCTGCGAGAGTGAGAATGAGGAGGCTGAGTTGTGCACGGTTAATTGTCATAGCTTGAATTTCAGTTTTACTTTCACAAACGTTAATTAATGATTCACTTTTTCCTTTGAACGTTTAATTTTTAACTGCTGTTGTTTTAATAGTCAACCTTAATTTTCGGCAACAGCCCAATTTGCGCCGCAAAGCTTATTATTCACTGGCATCTTACGCCCTCCCCGCTTGCAGATAACGAATGTGCAGTCACATACTAGGGACGGCGATTTACTCTGCCCTAAACGATATATTTTTTATGCAATTACCTACAAATTATAGGTATAATCCCGCGAGTAATGGCTTACTTGGCAATTGGTTTTGGAGTTTTATAAAATGGATTTTCGTTGCATAGTGCTCTTGCTTAGCCTCTGGCTGGCACCGGCGTGGGCCGACACTATGACTGAGCTGAATGATTTAGCTGACAAAGTATATCAATATCCCAGCGACACCCTGTCAGGACTGAGCCGATTAGAACATGACGATGAGCTGCAAAAATCATCAGCAGCAGCGCAATTCAGAGCGGCATTATTGAAGTGTGAGGCCTATGTTCAGCTCGGTGAAAATGAAGCTGCAATCAATTTGGCACGCTTAAATAATGCCAAAGCCAGATCAGACAATATCCCGCAGGCGGGGCCCTATTTCTTAAACTGCATGGCCGCAGCTTATATCAATTATGGCGACCTAGGTCAGGCCCTGACCTTAGTCGATACTGCCATTTTTCAATCCCGTGAGTTGCAACAAGCCGCGTCCCTGGTCAATGGTCTCCTGCTCAGAGCGCGCATCAGTATCCAGATGAGTGACAAGGATAACGCCTTGGAAGATCTGCGTCTGGCCCAAGATATCTACCTGGATGCAGAGCGGCAGGTCGACTGGATAGTCCCGCCCCAAGCCTATATTCAACTCACAATGGCACAACTGTTACTGTTAAAGGGCGAACTGAATCCAGCTTTTTTTCTTGCTAAACACGCCCTGAAACATCCACAAGTTACAGGAAAGGTTAAATTAGCCGCCTTGCTAGATCTGGCCAAAATTGCCCATCTTAATCAAGAGTTCAGCATCCGGGATGAAACCCTCTTAGCGGCCAAAACCTTAACGCCTGAGCTGGCCAGTGCCACTGAGCTGGCCGAATATTACACTCAGCTGGCCGAGGTTGAGTTTCTGCGTGATAACCATAAAACCGCCCTGCAAATGCTCAACATCGCACTCAACACCTTTAAAGAGCAGAAGAAGATTCATTATACCCAGCGGGCGAGTCGCCTATTGGCTCAAATTTATCTGGCCGACAATGAGGTAGAATCCGGCTTAAGTGTGATGCAACAGGTGATTGATAACGCTCGGCGCAGCAATCAATATGATGAGCTGGTCGCCTGCTATCAGATATTGAGCGACTATTTTGTCGCCGCTGGCGATTTTCAGCAGGCCTATCGCTACCAGCTGGAACGTTTTAATGCCGCGAAAAAAAGAGACGAGCAACTTAAACGTACTCGGCAGGAACAAGTGAAGACACAACTGAGCCATTATCAGCAAAGGCTGCAAAACACAGCGTCACAATCAGGCTCGTTAACCAACACTCTGAACTACAACACGCTTCTTCTTATCGGCTTATTACTGCTGTTGCTCATCATCCTTATCCTGTTCATTTCGCGCCCGGGCGCTAAGGCGAAACTGCCGTTGCGTGAGGCCCAGCTTACCTTAAGCGAGAAAATGGACGTATTGCTTTCGACGGCCAAACAGCTGGCGTTTCCCCTGACGCTACTACAAATCAATGTTGCGGCAATACCACAGGACGATATCGCCCAGTTAATTACCGATCTGCAGAGCAAGCTGCGCCGGCAGGATATCTTGCTCCATAACCGCGGGGCAAACATACTTATCATGCTGCCATTTACCTCCGAAAACGGTGCAACAGGACTGATTAATCAGCTCGAAGAGATGCTAGTGCCCCTGCAACTGAGTAGAAAACTTGCCATCGGCATGGCCTCGATGCAACAACATGACAGCCTGAATTCACTGATAAAACGGGCGAATATGGATCAGCTCAGCCGCTATAACGAAAGGCGTATAACGGGTTAAAGGCTGGACTTGCCCTCGGTGAGATAGTCATTAATCTCATCGAGGAACTCGCCGCCAAAGCGGTTGAGTTTGGTTTCTCCCACACCATTAACCGCCAGCATCTCGCCTGGGCTTGTGGGTAACATGGCGGCCATCTCCGCTAAGGTGGCATCGTTAAATACCAGATAGGGTGGCACATCCAGCTCTTCAGCGAGGGTGCGGCGCAGGAGTTTTAAGCGCGCAAATAGCTTCCTGTCGTAACTCAGTGGTGCCCGACTGCTGGAGCGGCGCTTGATCGGATTCGTTAAGATGATCCTCGGCTCGGCCAGCTGCAGCGGGATCTCGCCTTTGAGTACGGCTCTCGCCTGAGGATTAAGTTTGATCGACGAGCCTCGGGTAATATCCTGACTGGCAAAACCTAAGTGGATTAACTGACGGGTAATACTCAGCCAAAACTCATGGCTCTTCTCTTTGCCTATGCCCCAGGTGGATAACTTGTCATGGCCTCTGTCCACCACGCTGGCAGCTCTAGACCCCCTCAATACCTCGATAAGGTGATTGATACCGAAGGTCTGCTGTAACCTGAAGATACAAGAGAGCACCTTCTGCGCATCCTCCACGCCATCATAACGCTTAGGCGGGTCGAGACAGATATCGCAGTTACCGCAGGGCTCTGAGGCACTCTCATCGAAATAGTGCAGCAGCACCTGTCGCCGACAGGTTTGCGCCTCAGCAAAGGCCGCCATGGTATGCAGTTTATGGAACTCGACTTGCTGCTGCGGCCCTGGCTCAAGCTGCTCGATAAGATGGCGCACCCGGCCGATATCGGCGGGGTCAAACAGCATTAACGCCTCGGCGTCCAGACCATCACGCCCGGCGCGTCCTGTCTCCTGATAATAGGCTTCTATGCTCTTGGGGATATCGTAATGCACCACAAAACGCACATTGGACTTATTAATCCCCATGCCAAAGGCAACCGTTGCCACCACAATTTCCAGCTGATCTTTTAAAAAGCGATCCTGAATATCGGCGCGCTCTTCTTGCTTCTTGCCCGCGTGATAACCATCGGCTTTATACCCCTGCAGGCGCAGACGCTCGGCCACCTCATCGACCCGGCGGCGACTGCTGCAATAGATGATGCCACTGTTACCATTTTGCGCCTGAATAAACTGCCGTAGCTGATTGGCCGCATTGAGTTTTTCTGCCACCGTATAGCGGATGTTGGGACGGTCGAAACTGGTGAGCAGCACATAGGGAGCAATGCCTAAACGCTGACAGATATCTTCACGGGTCGCCTGATCGGCCGTGGCCGTCAGCGCCATCACAGGCACGGCGGGGAAAAGCTGTTTCAGTTGGCCTAGGGCGGCATATTCGGGCCTGAAATCGTGACCCCATTGGGAGATGCAGTGGGCCTCATCGATGGCAAACAGCGAGAGGGGAAGGTGTTTAAGCCGCTCAATAAAACTGGGCATCAGCAGACGTTCGGGAGAAACATAAAGCAGCTTAAGCTCACCACTGTGTAAGCGAGAAAACAGCTGCTGCGCCTCTTCCCTTGGCAAGGATGAATTCAGATAGCCTGCGGCCACCCCCATCTGTTTTAGGCTGTCGACCTGATCTTTCATCAATGAGATAAGCGGCGATACCACGACTGTCAGACCCGGCATCAGCAGCGCCGGTAGCTGATAGCACAGGCTCTTGCCGCCACCCGTCGGCATAATGACCAAGGTGTCCTGACCTAGAAAAGCCTGATCCATCACCTCACGCTGGCCCTCTCTGAAGGTGCGATAGCCAAACACCGCCTGCAAAGTCGTTGCAAGCGGATCCATATCTTCAACTCTCGGGGCTATGGTGCTGACGCTGGCGTCCATCTCATCTCATTTTTAGTAATAAGGCCGCCTATTCTAATCAAGCGGGGCGGTCTTGTCTCGGCTAGCGGCAGATTTACTGTCACTTTTCTTATCCCCTAAGCACTGGCGACCACTTAGACGGAATACCTGTTTAAAAAAGCGACAAGCCGCTGTTATTTGTACACAATTAGCGATAGGTTATTAAGCAAATACAGGGAGTAATTAGCATGACTCAAGCGAGTATCACCCAAGTTCAACAAGAGATGATCACGACAGTTGCCGACATTTTCAGCCACAAGATGCCCTTTAATAATCTGCTGGGGCTCGAGATCTTGCGTTACGACATAACGGCGACCGAAGTCAGCTTTAAGATGCAAGACAGCTTAATCGGCAATATCCACCATAAAATCTTACATGGCGGCGTCACCGCAACTGTGCTGGATGTGGTTGGCGGAATGACGGCGTTTGCAGGCCTAGTAGCCAGCCGCAATGATTGGCAACTGGATGAACTGATAGCCCGGCTGCAAACGTTAAGCACAATCGACCTGCGCATCGATTTCCTGCGCCCAGGACGCGGACACCTTTTTACCGGCACAGGCACAGTGATCCGTGCCGGCAACCGGGTATCTGTGTGTCGCATGGAGCTGCATAACGAACTAGGCGATCATATCGCCTTCGGTACCGGCACCTATATGGTGGGGTAACTGCAGATGGGCAGCAACTGACGATGTAAACAGAACGGGACTCGGCTGGCAGATAAATACTACGCTAGCTTGGCCCCTTTAGTCACGCTATCCCTTGAGTCCTATCTCATTGCCACCTACAATGCCCTCCCCCAAGCTAAGATCACAAGATGAATCACAAGACCATGGCTGACACCGAACATCGTAAAGGCATAATGCTGGCAATTTGCGCCTACTGTCTTTGGGGCGTTGCTCCTATCTACTTTAAACTCTTGAATGAGATTTCAGCTACCGAGATCTTAGTCCATCGGGTGATCTGGTCATTTGTCTTTATGGTGATCCTGATGCAGTTCATCGGCGGATTTGGCAAACTCAGGCAGCTGTTTAAGCAGCCGAAACAGCTGGGGATTTTAAGCATCACCTCGGCGCTAATCGCCGGTAACTGGCTGCTGTTTATCTGGGCTGTGAATAATGATCATATGCTGGATGCCAGCCTGGGATACTTTATCAACCCGCTGTTTAATGTGTTGCTGGGTATGCTGTTCTTAAGTGAAAGGCTACGCAAACTACAATGGTTTGCTGTGACACTTGCCTTTATCGGTGTGATGGTGCAGCTGATCTCTTTCGGTTCGATCCCGCTGGTCTCACTAGCCTTAGCCGGCTCATTTGGATTTTATGGATTACTGCGCAAGAAAGTGAAGGTCGATGCCAAGACAGGTTTATTGGTTGAAACCGCCCTCTTGATGCCAGTGGCGCTCTTCTACCTGTTTACAACCTTAGACAGTGCCAGCGCCAGCATGCTGACCAACAGCCTTGATATGAACCTGCTGCTGATGGCCGCAGGGGTGGTCACCTCTGTGCCGCTGCTCTGTTTTGCCGGGGCTGCAACCCGGATTCCCCTGTCTATGCTGGGCTTTTTTCAGTATATCGGCCCCAGCATCATGTTCATTCTGGCCATCAGCCTGTTCAATGAACAGTTCGATTTAGAAAAAGGGGTGACCTTTGTCTTTATCTGGAGTGCGCTGGTTATCTTCTCTCTGGATATGGTGTTACAAAGTCGGCGCCGACAGCGCGGCTAATAAGGCCTCAGGCTGAGTCACACTCAGGATCAACAGGTATCCCTCACTCGTTGGGATCATCAGGATATGGCGACTGCCGGTCACATTCAGCAGCGCCTTATCACTGCCAAACCGTTCATCTTTAAGCTTAAACCAGCCGAGCCTGTACTCCACCAGCGCCACACCATTACTGCGATAAAACAGCTCGGACGTATCGCTATCACCTAAATCGATTATTCGCGCCTCGGCCAGCGTCAGGCTGGCCAGCGGCAGTTGGGTTCCATAGAGCGGAATATTGAGCTCCAGCTGCCCGTCACGCACTGTGACATTGGCATTTTGAGCCTGATAATAGACCCAAGTGAGCAGACCAAGCACAAACAGCACCATGCCAAAAGAGGCGGACTTGGCCGTGGCCGGCATAGGCTTCACCTTGAGTAGCACCAGCAACAGCCCTATCCCCAGCAGCAGGGAAAGATAAGCTATCTGAGTGGATGTATCGAAAGGTAAAAAGTCAAATACCTGTGTCGCCATCTCGGCACTAACCTCTTGAAGGTAAAATGGATGCAAAGCAAGATAATCAGTTATTCTCTCCAGTGCAAGTCGCTCTAAAACCAAGCAAGCCTATAACAGAGAAACCACCCTGAGGTGGTTTCTGTGCGCTGTCATCTTTCGAGACAAAATTGTCATCATGCGAGGCTCATACAGTAAAGCAAACCCGCTGAAGCCATTTTGGTAAATCTAGTCCTGCTGAAGATCCAGCGCTAAAATCTTGGATTTACGCTGATAGTTATACAGCTGCTTTTTCTTATTGGGCAGCGCATCCACTTCCACTATCTGGAACCCATGCTCTAGGAACCAGTGAATACTGCGGGTCGTCAGGGCAAACAGACGGGAATATCCGCGTACCTTGGCCTGATTGATAATGTTCTTCAAAAGCACGCTGCCGCGATCCGCATCGCGGTATTCTGGATGCACCACCAGACAAGCAAACTCTCCGGCGTTGTCCTCCTCAAAGGGATAGAGTGCCGCGCAGCCTATCACCAAGGAGTCACGCTCAATCAGCATAAACTGCTCTATCTCCATCTCCAGCTGTTCGCGGGAACGCCTTACCAGCACACCGCTCTGTTCCAGCGGACGAATGAGATCTAAAATCCCGCCGATATCGGCAATGGTTGCCCGGCGCAGACGCTCGGCACTCTCGATCACTATCTGAGTACCAATACCATCACGGGAGAACAGCTCCTGCAACAGGGCGCCATCGTTGAGGTAACTGACAAAGTGACAACGGGAAACGCCGTTGCGACAGGCATCGATACTGGCCTGCAGGAAGGCGCGCGAGCCGATGCACCAATCGTCTTCATCGGTCAGTTCAGACAAAATTCGCTGTGCATCGGTTGGCATCAATTCTGCGATCACCTCACCGTCACTGTCGAGGATCCCCTCTTTATCGCTAAAGCCTATCATCTTATCGGCCCTGAGCTTGACGGCGATCTGAGTCGCTACCTCTTCGGCGGTAAGATTAAAGCTCTCGCCCGTCACTGAGGCCGCTACCGGGCCTAACAGCACTATGCCGTGGCTGTCGAGCTGACGCTTGAGGCCCTGCACATCGATTCGGCGCACCTTGCCACTCAGGCAATAATCGACGCCGTTATCCACCCCGAGCGGCTGAGCGATCACGAAGTTACCGCTGACCACGTTGATCTGAGTGCCCTGCATTGGGGTATTGCTCAGGCTCATCGACAGGCGCGCCGTGATATCCAGCTGCAATCCGCCGACCACCTGTTTGATCACTTTCAGGGAATCTTCATCGGTAATACGCACGCCGTTGTAATATTCCGGCTTGAGATTATGCTGCATCAGGGCTTCATCAATCTGTGGTCTAGCACCATGCACCAGCACTATCTTGATGCCAAGACTGTGCAGCAGCGCAATATCATTAATGATGGAGCGAATTTTGTTTTGTGCCAGTGCTTCGCCACCTAGCATCACTACAAATGTCTTCCCCCTATGTGCATTAACATAGGACGCGGAATGACGAAACCCTTCAACCAACTCAGTCGTGCGCACCTGTGAACCCTCTAAAGTTCAATAAATAACCAGCGAATGTGCCGCTATTGCGATAAAAACCCGATGATATTGCATTTAAATTCATTTTGAAAGCATTTGTTTTCATCGATTGCCATTTGTTTACAATGAAGAAAGCATAGTCAATTTATAGGCTTATGGCGATTATATTGTGCTGATCCCTCAAGCATTCTCACAAGGGAGATGATTGAGTATCCATGCTGAATTCAAGTCGCTGCTGTAAATCCCCACACAGTGCAGCGATCAAGCCAAATTGCGGCAATAAAAAACCCCACTTGGATGAACCGAGTGGGGTTTTGCAGAAAACTGAAAATCAGTAATTATTTGATTTTAGCTTCTTTGTACATAACGTGCTGACGAACAACAGGATCAAATTTCTTGATCTCCATCTTTTCAGGCATGTTACGCTTGTTCTTTTCTGTTGTGTAGAAGTGACCAGTGTTAGCGCTAGAAACTAACTTGATCTTCTCACGGTTACCTTTAGCTTTAGCCATGGTCTATTATACCTTCTCACCACGGGCACGAAGTTCAGCAACAACAACTTCGATACCTTTTTTATCAATAATACGCATACCTTTAGTAGATACACGTAGTTGAACGAAACGCTTTTCGTCTTCTAACCAGAAACGGTGGTTCTGTAGGTTAGGTAAAAAACGACGACGAGTCGCGTTCTTAGCATGCGAACGGTTGTTACCAACCATAGGCTTCTTGCCAGTAACTTGGCATACTCTTGACATGTCAATCTTCTCCAAAAACAATATAACGCTCGAGCATTAATGTACCTCGAATATGGCCGTCGCCCGAGGCACACAAAGAGGGCGCATTTTATACAGGATCTAAAAGTAAAGATCAAGGGATATTCAATCTATCCATCCCCTCTCTGCAAACGAAACAATCTCTCGATCCCCTACAACCATGTGGTCTAGAAGGGAAACATCAATAGTCGCCAACGCGTTTTTCAATCGCTCAGTTATTCGCCGATCAGCCTGACTTGGCTCCGCAACGCCTGATGGGTGGTTGTGGCAGACAATGACTGCAGCGGCTTTCTTCTCAAGCACTAGACCTACCACTTCGCGTGGATAAACCGAGGCTGAATCTATAGTGCCACGGAACAATTCAACGAATTGAATAACTCTGTGTTGGCTATCGAGTAACAAGATGGCAAACACTTCATAAGCACGATCCGCTAATTGTCTCATTAAATAGTCCCGAGTTAAATCAGGATCGGTTAAAATTTTGCCTCTTTGTAGATTTTCTTTCGAAATTCGCTTGCCGATCTCGATGGCGGCCTGCAATTGGGCATATTTTACCGCCCCCACACCGGCGATCGCGCACATTTCATGCTGACTGGCTGCCATTAACGGCCGCAAGCCGCCAAAGTGGCTTATCATGGTTCGGCCCAAGGCGACAGCGCTCTGTCCCGGTAAACCGTTTCGAAGCAGCACTGCAAGCAATTCGGCATCAGATAACTGCATCGCCCCGTGGCGCAGTAATTTCTCCCGCGGTCCCTCTCCCTCCGGCCAATCTTTAATTGCCATCACAACCTCCCTGTTGCTCGCCTAGCCTTCAACCTAGCCTTCAACCTAGCCTTCAACCTAGCCTTCAACCTAGCCTTCAAATTCAGGTCTCAGGCTTTTATAGAGATATTGAGTATGGCCTAGTTTTTAAAAACTTGTATGCTCTACTTAGCTGCCGGTTGTGGTATGGTTAGCCCGAAACAATCCAAGACCCAATAACGCGATTAATGATCATGATGAGTCTAACAAACAAAAACATAGTGCTGGGGATCGGCGGTGGAATTGCCGCCTATAAATCTGCCGATTTGGTCAGACGACTCAAAGAGCGCGGCGCCGATGTCAGGGTGGTGATGAGTCAAAGCGCTCAGGAGTTTATTACCCCTTTGACCCTGCAGGCACTCTCGGGCCATCCTGTGGCCACCGACCTGTTAGACCCGGCAGCCGAAGCCGCCATGGGCCATATCGAGCTGGCGCGCTGGGCCGATCTGGTGCTTATTGCGCCGGCAACCGCTAATCTTATCGCCCGTATCCATGCCGGTATGGCCGATGAACTGATCACCACCACTTGTCTTGCCACAGAGGCACCTGTGGTGCTCTGCCCGGCGATGAATCAGCAGATGTATCGCAACCAAGCCACCCAGGACAACCTGGCCGCACTGCGCCGCCGTGGACTCACCATCTGGGATCCCGCATCTGGCAGTCAGGCCTGTGGCGAAGTCGGCCCAGGGCGCATGCAGGAGCCGCTGGAGATTGCCCAGCAGGTGGAACACTTCTTTGCACCTAAGCTGCTGCAAGGCGTGTCGCTGCTGCTGACCGCCGGGCCGACCCGTGAGGCGATCGACCCCGTGCGTTATATCTCCAACCACAGCTCAGGCAAGATGGGCTTTGCCCTCGCCAAGGCCGCAGCAGAGATGGGCGCCAAGGTCACCCTGGTCAGTGGCCCTGTGAATCTGGACACCCCGGCGAACGTCAAGCGTATCGATGTGAAATCGACCCAGGAGATGCTCGATGCCGTGCTGGCCGAGGTTAATCATCAGCAAATCTTTATCGGCTGCGCCGCCGTCTGTGACTATCGCATCGCCCAGGTCGCCGACGAGAAGATCAAGAAATCCGCCGATGAGATGGCGCTGGCCTTAGTGCGTAATCCCGATATTCTCGCAACCGTCGCCAGTCACACCCCAAGGCCCTTTACCGTGGGCTTTGCCGCCGAGACTCAGGATGTGGAACATTACGCCAAAGATAAGCTCAAGCGTAAAAAGCTGGATATGATCGCCGCCAACGATGTCTCCAATCCCGAACTTGGCTTTAACAGCGACAGTAACGCCCTCAAGGTATTCTGGGCTCATGGCCAGCAGGATCTGCCGGCCTGCGATAAACACAGCCTGGCGCAACAACTCTTAACCCTTATAGCAAAACAGATGAAGTCAGCATGAAGACGCCCATTGAACTGAAAATTCTCGACTCCCGTATCGGCTCACAATTCCCGCTTCCCGCCTATGCCACACCTGGCAGTGCCGGTATGGATCTTCGTGCCATGACAGATAACACCTTAGTGATTCAACCAGGTGAGACTCAGCTGATCCCGACGGGCATAGCCGTGCATGTGGCCGATCCCGGCCTTGCCGCCGTGATCTTGCCCCGATCGGGGCTGGGCCATAAACACGGTATCGTCCTGGGCAATCTTGTCGGCCTTATCGATTCTGATTACCAAGGGCCGCTCTTGGTCTCTTGCTGGAACCGAGGCAGCGAGCCGTTCACCTTAGAGGTAGGGGATCGACTGGCACAACTGGTATTTGTGCCCATAGTACAGGCCGAATTTACACTGGTGGATGAATTTGATAATTCAGAGCGCGGCGCGGGCGGTTTTGGTCACTCAGGTACCCGCTAAGTCATTACGCTAGCAACACACTAAAAACAAAGAAAATATAATAATAACAAGCGATGGCCACACAGAGTCCATCGCAAGACTTGTAATTGAGTAAAGGAAAACCAGATGGCTGCAAGCCCGAAACCGAATCGCCGTGAACACATACTCCAATGCCTTGCGACTATGCTGGAAACCAGCCCGGGACAGCGGATCACCACTGCCAAATTAGCGGCCGAGGTGGGTGTCTCTGAGGCGGCCCTCTATCGCCACTTTCCCAGCAAAGCTAGGATGTTTGAAGGCCTGATCGATTTCATTGAAGATTCCCTGCTGTCGCGCATCAACCTCATCATGGAAGAGGAAAAGGACACGATGAAGCGCTGTCAGCTGCTGTTGCAACTGCTGCTGATCTTTGCCGAGCGTAATCCAGGGATCTCCCGCGTCCTCAACGGCGATGCCCTGCTGGGTGAACATGAACGACTGCGCAGCCGCACCGGACAGATCTTCTCCAAGGTGGAAACTCACTTAAAACAGATCCTGCGCGAAAAAACCCTGCGTGAAGGCAGAGGCTTTAATCTCGATGAGACGATTTTAGCTAACTTGCTGCTTGCGGTTGCCGAAGGCCGTATCGCCCAATTCGTGCGCAGCGACTTCAAACAGAAACCCACCAGCCATTTTAACGAGCAGTGGAACTTTATCCAGCAGCAATTGCTGCAAAGCTAACTAACACCAATAACAACAGCGACCTGAATTGTACAGGTCGCACCCTATCCAAAACAGTATTGCACCACTATCCCTATAAGAAGTTGGTGATGGACGATGAGGCTCGCGGCTTCTATCAGGATGAACATAAGGCCAAGTATTTCTGCCAGACGATGTGTTCCCTTAAAGAAAACCTGCAACTCTAACTCCCAACCAACCCAAAGCCGATTGACCCAATCGGCTTTTTTGGTATTCCCCTATCAATTCTGGGTACAAATTAGGCGCAATTCAGGGTATGCTCCGTCCCCCGTCGTTATTAGGTTTATTGGATCGGGCGGGTTATACTCTTAGGTTAAACGGCAAAATATTAAAATCATTAACTATTTTGTCTAAAAGACATAAACCACTAGGGTCTGTTGACCTTTGCTGATGATTTTTGCAGCGAATTGTTGGGGTTTTATACAAGGCAGAGCCTTTGCGGTGTAGTTGTTCTACATAAAAAGGCGATAACGCGGTAGAAAGCCCCAACAAACGCTGCCCGAAGGGTTCGGCTAAAAACGTTTTATGCTTCGTTAAGTGGTACTGACTTAGGCGACTAAGCTACATACAACTTGCCTCGCCTAAAACGCTTTTATCTCGAACAAAATTTAACCTTCAAAGGTCAACAGACCCTAGCAGATGGTGGAGGATCAGATGGCATTAAGTGAAGCAGCACAGCAGGTGCAAAGTGCATTATTAGCACGGGGACTCGAAACCCCTATGCTCCCTTGTGAGCTCAGCACAGATGAACGCAAAGACAAGATTGAGCACCACATGCGCGAAATCTTAACCTTAATGTCGCTGGATCTGCGTGATGACAGCCTGATCGAGACGCCAAAGCGGATCGCTAAGATGTACGTGGATGAGATCTTCTCCGGCCTCAATTACGAGAATTTCCCCAAGATCACCGTCATCGAAAACAAGATGGGCTTCGATGAGATGGTCAAGGTGAAAGATATCAGCCTCACCAGTACCTGCGAGCATCACTTGGTCACCATAGATGGCATGGCGACAGTGGCTTATCTGCCGCGCAAGAACATTATAGGCCTGTCGAAAATCAACCGTATCGTGCGCTTTTTTGCCCAGCGACCACAGGTGCAGGAGCGTCTGACCCAGCAGGTATTAGTCGCGCTGCAAACTCTGCTGGAAACCAAAGATGTGGCGGTGAAGATGGATGCCGTGCATTACTGCGTTAAATCCCGCGGTGTGATGGACTCTACCAGCTCGACCACAACGACGGCTCTTGGCGGGATCTTTAAATCTAACCCCGCCACCCGCGCCGAGTTTTTGAGTAACTAGCTTCGAGCTTCGAGCTTCGAGCTTCGAGCTTCGAGCTTCGAGCTTCGAGCAACAGACTGGCATAAAAAACGCTGCATGATGCAGCGTTTTTTTGTGTGCGGATTTAACGATTAAATGCCGTATTGCTCGCGGTAGGCGCTAACCTTAGCCAGCTCAGCTTCCATGCCTGGTTTCTCGGCCAGATAGCTGATCAGATCTTCAAGCTTAATAATCGAGACGATAGCACAGCCAAAGTCACGCTCAACTTCCTGAATCGCCGACAGCTCGCCCTTGCCTTTCTCCTGACGATCCAGTGCAATCAATACCCCGGCTAACTCGGCATTGTGCGCCTGAATGATCTCCATCGACTCACGAATAGCCGTACCTGCAGTGATCACATCATCCACCAGCATCACGCGGCCTTTAAGCTCGCTGCCCACCAAACTGCCACCCTCGCCGTGATCTTTCTTCTCTTTGCGGTTAAAGCAGTAAGGCAGGTCGATATCATGGTGATCGCACAGCGCAACGGCCGTTGTCGTTGCGATAGGAATGCCTTTATAGGCTGGGCCAAACAGCAGATCATATTCAATGCCTGAATCCACCAGCGCCGCCGCATAAAAACGACCTAAACGCGCCAGATCACGGCCTGTATTAAACAGGCCAGCATTGAAGAAATAGGGGCTGGTACGGCCTGACTTTAAGGTAAATTCGCCAAACCTGAGTACCTGACGTTCAAGGGCAAATTCAATAAATTCACGCTGATAGGCTTTCACAATCTTTCCTCACAATAGGGTAATGTTTGATTTGATTCTTATTCTAAAAAAAGGACCCCGCAGGGCCCTTATTAAGGCGATTAACTCAATGCCGCCTTCTGCACATCCACAATTTCACGAATGCCGTGCTTGGCCAAATCCAGCAGGCTGAGCAGCTCTTCATGGCTGAAAGGTTCACCCTCTGCCGTGCCTTGGATCTCGATGATCTTGCCTGTTTCTGTCATCACCACATTCATATCAGTTTCGGCGGCGCTGTCTTCCACGTATTCCAAATCGCAGATGGGCTCGCCCTTGTAGATCCCCACACTCACGGCCGCGATCAGGAATTTCAGCGGGTTGGTCTTGATAATGCCTTTACCGCGCGCCCAGTTCAGCGCATCGACCAGAGCCACACAGGCGCCGGTGATCGCCGCGGTGCGAGTGCCGCCATCGGCCTGGATAACGTCACAATCGATAACGATAGTGTTTTCGCCTAGGGCTTTCATATCGACACAGGCACGCAGCGCACGACCAATAAGACGTTGAATTTCTTGAGTACGACCCGACTGCTTGCCGCGCGCCGCTTCCCTGTCCATACGGCTGTGGGTCGAACGTGGCAACATGCCATATTCCGCCGTCACCCAGCCCTGGCCTTGCCCCTTGAGAAAACGTGGCACACCTTCGGTAAAACTGGCGGTACACAAGACTTTAGTATCACCAAATTCAACCAAAACAGACCCTTCTGCATGAGCGGTAAATTGACGAGTAATAGTCACTGGGCGTGATTGAGCGGGCGTTCTGTCACTTGGGCGCATAGGGAATTCCTGTATTGATTAGATAGATAAGCAGATTTGGCTGCATATTATAGGGGTTCACGGCCAGGGATGCCATGTTATTCACAAGCCGATGTCCAAAGACTAAGACTTTACTTTAACCCTCTGCCCCATCGGACTATAATCAAGCCTACTTCATCGATTTAACTAGTTGGAATACTTCATGATCCAAAGCATGACAGCCTATGCTCGCATCGAGCACAAAGCACAGTGGGGCACCGCCTCCTGGGAAATTCGCTCAGTCAACCAGCGCTACCTTGAAACCTACCTGCGTCTGCCTGAGCAACTTCGTAGCCTAGAACCTGTGCTAAGAGAACGTCTGCGTCAACGGTTAAATCGCGGTAAAGTCGAGGTCAATCTGCGCTACGACTTAGCCGACAATCAAAACAGCGAGCTTCAGCTCAATCAGGCCTTGGCAAGCCAGATCATCCAGGCCGCCAACTGGGTTAAACAGCAAGCCGGACAAGGCGAAATCAACCCTGTCGATGTGCTGCGTTGGCCCGGTGTGATGTCCGGCAGCGAACAGGACATGGATGCCATAGGAAAAGAACTGCTATCGGCTTTCGACGGCGCCATTGAGCAATTTATCCAGGCCCGTGGTCGCGAAGGCGATGCCATCAAAAGCATGCTGGAATCGCGTCTCGACGCCATAGTTGAGCAGGTCGCCATAGTCCGCGAACATATGCCCACAGTCATGCAGTGGCAGCGCGATAAGATCACTAACCGTCTGAGTGAAATTCAAGGAGAGCTGGATCCCGCCAGAATGGAGCAAGAGCTGGTGATCCTCGCCCAGAAGATGGATGTCGCCGAAGAGATGGATAGACTCGACGCCCACGTCGCCGAAACCCGCCGCATCCTTAAGAAAGGCGGCGCCCAGGGCCGACGCCTAGATTTTATGATGCAAGAGTTCAACCGCGAGTCCAACACCCTCGCCTCAAAATCCATCAGCTCAGAAGTCACCGCCGCCGCAGTAGAACTTAAAGTCCTTATCGAGCAGATGCGAGAGCAGATCCAAAACGTAGAATAACGTTTTTAACTGTTCTAAATAGTTCAAAAATCAATGCCAAACCCTCTATTTAAGAGGGTTTTTTATTTTCCACTGTTTTATAGTTGTTCATCACGGTTAAGATGTTTGTGGTTACTAAAACGGTTACTAATGAAGTTAGTAACCATAAAATCACCAATAAAATCCAACATTAGTAACCATTTTAGGTGTAACTGCATGAATGACAAACAGATTAAGGCTATTATTAAATCAGGTGGATTGCTCAGAAAGCCAGTTGGGGATGGGCTGTATATCCGTATACAGACCGCGGGGAAAGCATCATGGGAAGTGCGCTATACCATTCATGGTAAACGTAAATTCTATGCGCTCGGCCAGTATCCACAAGTGAGCCTAGCAGATGCGAAATTCGAAGCGCAGGTCAATGCAGCACAAACACGGGTCAACAATCTCACCCAGTCGATACTCGCTAAAGCCTTCAGAGGCGAACTCACCGCCGATTGGCGCGCCGCTAACCCTGAACTCATTAGCGGCGAAAACAGCACACAGGCTTTGCTTGAGCGTATTAAAGCCGAACGGGAAGCGCTTGCATTAGCAGCCAAATTAGCAAAGAGGAAAACAGCTAAAAAACCAACACTAATAAGTAATCACGTAAGTGGTGATTGTTAGTTTGCCATATTTAAAAATTTAAAATATTAAATTCATGGGGTCGTAATGAGCATCTGGAAAACATATTTCTGCAGAATTATTAATTTAATTCGCAAACAAAGTAAAAAAAATGACTTGGCTGAAAGTTGTGCACTACGGGACGAGTTGCTTTGGGGGGACAAGAACACCAATGAGGATACATTACAATGCAATGCGGATCGTCTTCCTAGCTCTAACCTTGATAACGGGTTAAATACGAATATTGAGGAATGGAAAGATACACGTCCCTCTAACAAAACACGAGCTCAACTTAATAATATACCGACAAAAATTGAGTTGGAACACGCTAGCGAGACAAATAATATACAGAGAAAAGATGACAATGCTGAAAAAATTGAAATTTTTCAGACCGAAGCATCACATGATATCAACAATACTATAGAGAAACCTATCAACCCTAAACTTGATAGGCAATTTTGGCTTGATATATTAGAAAAGAGTGGAAAGGCTAATACTAGCCGCTATTACAAGCTATCAGATGGTTTACCTATAAAGAAGCAGGTTACTGAAAAAACTCAACCTGCTAGCTTTAAACCTAAAAAATCCCAAAATGATGAAATACTGAATGAACCCTCAAAGTGCTGGATAGGTCACGGGGGGATGCTATACAGTTCAACAGGTAATGGAGGAAAAGGACTTGGCGGTGGTACCTGAATCTTGTGCTTAAACTCTATAAGGTTTTAGCTAAATTAATTTAACAAAAGAAACGGGTTGCAAATAGTTATTATGATTGACGTTATTAACCAGATTACAGCTAAGAATGCGCATTTAGGCAAAGGCATTTTGTTTGCCGCTACCCACATGCGTGAAGACCCAGCTATTTCATTAAGTAAATGCCGTGCGTTATTAGAAGACATTGTTAACAGCGTAAAGCAGGCCGAAGGTTATGGCCTTAATGACCGCATTGCCTCACTTAACGGTCAGGTGTCTGACACTATAGTGACCCAAATGCACTTTATTCGTAAGATGGGCAATATTGGAACTCATGCTGCGTCTGACGCCAACAAACAAAGCTGTGCACAGTGCATTACTTGTTTAATTGCCGTGGCTTGCTGGCGTTACGATATTGAAAACACCTTACCAACTTTTAAGTTAGTTGAACCGAAGTTAGTTTCAGCCCCCCCAAAAGTAACTTTACAAGCCCGTTATTTTATTGCCGATGCAATTCACAGAACATGGTCTAAGGTGGCTGTACTGACTTCTGACGGCGTACTTTATAGTGAATACTTGCACTATATGAATCTACGGGTATTTAAACGTGATGGCGTTGATTTTACGACGTTTAAAGCCTCTGATTTTCGCTTTGGTGCCGATGAGCATGGTCATGGTTATCAGCCATTACGAGAAGTCACACGAGAACAAGCGCAAGCTTTCCAATTGACTAGCCAAAGCAATTGGGTGGCTGGTTATTTAGCCAAAATCGGTATTCGTTAAGTAATTTTTTGGCATTTAATTGGGCTAGTCAAAACCAATAGTACAAGTAATACTTTTTAGAGGTTGAAGGATAAAGCAACCATTGCACTTTGAAGGGATGCTATGGAACAAAGGAATGACGGCCAATGACTGAAGTAACATGCAGCAAAAAAGCTAAGTTTATAGTCTGATTTTCTGAAGCTAAGTAAATGTCTCGTTTCTTATAATAGAAAGACCAAGCAATCAATCCTAGTACTCTACAATTCGGTTACTAAAAAGGTTACTAATCGAAAAAAAATAACAATGCAAACACAAAGCACTGTTTTATAAGGATTCATTTAACATATACAACAAGCAGATCCAGAACGTGGAATAGTATTCCCACTGCTACAAAAAAGCCTCATTTCTGAGGCTTTTCGTTATTTAGCTCATGGAGACTACACGGTCAATCCCCAAACATCGAAGGCTTCCTGAGCGAGCTGCTCTCGAAAATCTGGATGGGCGATGTCGATGAGGGCACGGGCGCGTTCGCGCAGGGATTTGCCACGCAGGTTAGCGATGCCGTATTCCGTCACTATGTAATGTACGTGGGCGCGGGTGGTCACCACCCCTGCACCGGGGGAGAGCACTGTGCTTATACGCGAGACCTTGCCACTGGCTGCGGTACTTGGCAGGGCGATCACAGAGCGGCCGCCTTCTGACAGGCCGGCGCCGCGGATAAAGTCCATTTGACCGCCCACACCTGAGTAGATTTTAGTGCCGAGTGAGTCGGCGCAGATCTGCCCCGAGATATCCACCTGCAGGGCCGAGTTAATCGCCATCACGTTAGGGTTCTTACGGATAATGGAGGTGTCATTGACCTGCTCAATATCCATAAACACCACGGATGGGTTGTCATCGACATAGTCGTATAAGCGCTGACTGCCCAAGGCAAAGCCGGTGACTGTCTTGCCTGTGTGTACTTTCTTGCGCTTGTTATTAATCACCCCAAGCTCGACCAGATTAAGCACGCCATCGGAGAACAACTCGGTATGTACCCCAAGATCTTTATGCTCTGTCAGGCAAGATAATACCGC
The DNA here is from genome assembly GCF_021412565.1 of Shewanella sp. AS1. Taxonomy (GTDB): domain Bacteria; phylum Pseudomonadota; class Gammaproteobacteria; order Enterobacterales; family Shewanellaceae; genus Shewanella. Next base: position 53,816 of record NZ_JAKCLJ010000013.1, read on the forward strand.
ATCGGGAATGGCGCCTATGCCCATCTGCAGACAGTCGCCGTCACGTACCAGTTTTGCCACGTTTTGCCCTATGGCCACACTGGTTGGATCGCTGGCCGCCAGCGGATGCTGAGGTAAGGGTTCGCTCTGGGTATAAACGGCGGCAAATTTATCGTAATGGATAAAGCCGTCGCCATGAGTTCGCGGCATAAGCGGGTTAATGTGAGCGATAATTTTTCCCGCCACCTGACAAGCAGCCAAGCTGGCCTCAACCGAGATCCCTAATGAGCAGATCCCGTGTTTATCCGGCGGTGACACTTGGACAATGGCGGTGTCGATACGCTGCTCGCCAGAGCGAAACAGCTTGGGCACTTCAGAAAGGAAAATCGGTACATAATCCGCATCCCCTTGTTGCAGCAGCTCACGTGTGGGTAAACCGCCAAAGAAGCAACGATGGCGCAGGTGGCCTTTAAGCTCTGGCGCACTGAGGGATTCGGCGCACTCTGTGTGCAGTTGCAGCAGGGTTAAATCTTCTCTTGTCAGTGCGTGCTGTGCCAATGCATCGAGCAAGACTTTCGGGGTTGCGCCCATCGAATGGGTCCAGAGCGTCTCGCCACTTTCAATAATTGAGACCGCTTCTAACGCTGTGTTACAAACTTTTGGTGCCATTATTTTCTTCCGCATCGATAAATCTGGGTGCAGTGTATGGCGTAAGCGCTTGCATTTACAGCGCTGAATAGAAGGAAATGGGGTTAAGTTGATCTCAAGCAATAAAAGCGGAAATGGTCGGATCTCCCATTTCCGCATTTTTCCTGAGTCAGGTCATCTTATTCGAAATAGGTAAGTAAGCTATCTTGCTGACTTAACAGGCTTAAATACAGGGTAAACTGATTGGCTGCCCGCTGTAGATTGTGATCCTCATGATGGATATGGAAATAGACATCACCATTGAGATGGTCGGTCAAAAAGCGCACTCCTATCATAAGGCAGATGACCCGGGCGCCGAGCCAGAGACTCTGCTTTTCTGCATGGCTAAGCACCTGATCGAGTTCGCTCAAGTATCCCTGGCAGATAGCGGCAAATATCGACTCACGCACAGTGACGTTTTCAAGATTGGTCGAGTCTTCCGCTTCCGGTGAGGTGAAGGTACGCACCATATCGCCAAAGTCATACATCAAATGACCTTTCATGCAGGTATCGAGATCGATAATCGCCAGACTGCTCATGTCACGCTTATCGTAAAGCATATTGTTGATTTTAGTGTCGTTATGACAGATCCGCAGCGGCAGGCTATCACTCAGCTGCGCTAATTCATCCAGCAGACTCTGCTGCGACAGGGCCAAATCCACCCACTGCTGGCAAGCGGATAAGCGGCCAACACTGTCCTTTTGCGCGGCGACTTTAAGCTGCTCGATGCGATTCGGCAAATGATGAAAATGGGGGATCACGTCTTCAATCCCGGCGGCATCCAGACTACTCAGGGCGCGGGAAAAATGGCCAAACGCCTGGGCGGCAGAGTAAGCCTGCTGTTCATCGCTCACGACTTCGATGCTATGGCTATGGGGCAGATAATTGATCGCCCGCCAGAAACCAGCATCGCCTAATTCGAGAAAGAGTTGCGATTCTTTCGTGGGCAGAGGCTCAACTACCTTAAGCCTATATTCCCCGGCCTGCACCTGGCGATGCAGATGCTGGGCAATTTTATCGGCATTGTTAACCACGGCCTGAGGCAGGGTAAATACTTGAGTATTAATGCGTTGCAGTACCATCTCACCGGATTGCCATCGCACCAGAAAAGTATCATTGATATGGCCATTTCCAAGTGGGGCAACTTTGGCATCCATTGCAATACCAAAGTGTGGCAGCACCTGCTGCCGAATAAGTTCGATCAACCCATTAACTCCAATAATTTTTGTTTCACCCACACGCTATCCTCTGGATAGGTCACACCTAGCCATGTCTCATCGGTTGTGTTGACATAAACTTGCCTGGCAATCGCTGCGCCGTCATCTTGAGGAATGCACGGCTGTGACACTAAACACGCCTGCACGACAGCGGGGAGATAGCATTCACTGGCGGCTTGCAGACCAGATACCTTAACAAATTCACTTAAGGAATGCGCTAACTGGGTAAATATTTGCGCAGTAAATCCCCAGCAGGTCATAGAAACCAAACTCATAGGCGCTAACTCGGCCAGCCTATCTTGATGTCGTCCTAGCAATTTTCCCTGTTGCCAGCGGATATCGAGCCACTCTTCAACCGAGATCAGATAACCACCCTCTGTCATGCAAATGCCGCGATTCACGCCGCCGTTTTCGGACAGGGTTTCAGATAAAGAGTAAGCCACCATCTGCCACTGCTCGGGATCGCGCGCAAAGCCTTGTACCATCAAGGCAAACGCCTTCTCGCCATAGAAGTCATCAGCGTTGATCACCACCATAGGGCCGTGGACTAAGTGACGGGCACTCCAGAGTGCATGAGCCGTCCCCCAGGGCTTAGTGCGATAACGCCCATCACCCACAATGGCAAGACACTCACTGGGCAAGTCCAGCAGCCGCTGCTCACAAAAGTGCAGCGCAAAGCCTTCAGGCAGATCGGCTAATAAGGCTTGCAGAGGAGAGATGAGTTCGGCGCGAGTCACTATCACAGCTGCGCCAAATCCGGCTTTAACGGCCCTGACAATGGAGAGCTCCAGCATGGTTTCCCCATTGGGGCCGAGCCGTGCCAGCTGCTTGTCACCACCGAAACGACTACCAAGCCCTGCAGCCATCACCACTAAGGTGAGTGATGATGTCGTTGAAACAGTATCGTTATCAGAAGATAAATCTGTGGTTAGCATAATTGACCAAACAAACCGAGCATCAAAGGCGCCAATTTAAGTGTGAACGCCTAGTCTAATCGGTTCGAATGGAGAACACCAGCAAGGGATAGTCTCGTCTCGACTCGATTTTATCAGTTCTGCCTATAGATAGGGCCTGAAGGCCGCTTCCTTGGCTAATGCCGCCTGACTCCCCTTAAGACTGAACTGATAGCCACAGAGTTTCAGACTGCCACGCATGGCAATATCTTTTATTATCGCCTGGGTATCCAATGGCGAGAAACGCGCCACTGTCGAGGTATTGGCCAACAAATTTACCTCGATGGGACGATATTGAGTGCCATCGTTAAAGGTCAGCGCCTGACAGCTGCGATCCCCTTTGGCGGTGGCCAGCGACCAGATAAGCCCGGGCTCTCCCCGCTCGCCCAGCCAGCTCAGTGCCAACGCATCCCCCTCAAGCAGCACACTAAAGCCATCGGGCATGGTGGCGGTTTTCACCAGCGCATTTTCCTGAGACTGAGCCATAGTCTGGGGCGAAGGTTGTGACTGCGCCGTCTGCACCTCGCTATTGTCGCCGCTGGGGTAGATTAGCCAAGCCGACGTAAACAGTACCAGAGCCACACAGGTGACTATCGCGGCTTTCGGGTAGGTTTTCAGATAGAGAAGAATATCACTTACCAGCCTAGCAAGTAGGCCGCCCCAAGTGCTGAGCAGTTCAGATAAAGACCCCGACTGAGAAGGCTCGTGATAGCGGTTATAGCCCCTGTCACCAGCCTCTTCATTCTCATCCGCAGCATTGTGAATAGCACCGCCTTGAACAGCAGCGCCGTGAACAGCATCAGTGTTACCTGCGCCAGTTAAGGGCGCATCATCGAACACGTACCTGGCATGCTCGCTTGGTGCCTGCTCATTTGGTGTCGCGACAGTGAAATCGTCAGCAACAAAAGAGGCAGTATCGACAGCCTCATCATAGGCGAATCTGGGTTCGACCCGGCGACGCTGACCTGTGGCGCGTAGATTCGATGCTGTCATTCTTGGGCCACGATAACCCAAGCCGTCGCCCTGAAAACTGCTGACGGGCATAGGACGGCGCAGTATCAGCACTATGGCGACCAGCGCGAGCAACACACTGAATCCAAGTAGAATAGGCCAGTTAAAGCTGTAAGCTAACCCAAGGAGCAGCAGAGCCCCGCCCGGCAGTAAAAACAAGGGGGACTTTTGCCCCTGCAGGCGGCGCCAGGCACTCAAACTGGCAACTAAGGCTGCACCCAAGGCGAGGAAGATAATGAACCCATGGCCTGCGAGCAAAAGATCAAACAGAGACACCAATAACACACTCACAATAGTGATCAGTGCAAATCGTACATTGCTGTCTACGCCCTGACGGCAAAAAAAGGTGTTTAACTGCATAACGCCATATCCCATAAAATCATTCGATAACCTTGGCTCAAGCGGCCACTTTCAATACAAACAGCATAGTCATTGAGCGGCTAAAGCGACAAATCTTAAATCGGCCAAGCATAATGCCCTTAACTGAGCCTGAGCTTAACGCCTGTGTGATCCGCCCCACATCTTCAGCAGAGGCTCGGCCGCATTATGAAAGCACTAGCCTAACTTTACCGCAAGGTTGTATAATGCGCGGCTACCTTAAACGAATCAGCCTTTGGATAGCAAACAAATGACCGCCCGCGGAAACCTCTTTATCATTTCAGCGCCTAGTGGTGCCGGTAAGTCCTCTCTGCTCTCTGCTATATTGCAGGATAATCCCGCCGATATGAAGGTGTCAGTCTCCCACACCACACGCCAACCTAGGGTTGGAGAGGTAAACGGCGAGCATTATCATTTTGTTTCTGTTAATGAATTTAAAACGCTGATCGACAAGAATGCCTTTTTCGAATGGGCCGAAGTCTTTGGCAACTATTATGGCACCTCCCGCGAAGCCATTCAGGTGATGCTGGATAAAGGCATAGATGTGTTTCTCGATATCGACTGGCAGGGCGCTCAGCAAGTCAAAGAGATGATGCCAGAAGCGATTGGCATCTTTATTCTGCCCCCCTCGAAAGCCGAACTCGAACGCCGCCTCACTGGCCGTGGTCAGGACAGCGCAGAGGTGATCGCCGGACGCATGGCACAGGCCACTTCGGAGATCTCCCACTACGATGAATATGACTTCATCATAGTCAATGACGACTTTAAACAGGCGCAAACCGACATAAAAGCAATTATTCGCAGCCAACGCCTCTCTCGTACTGGTCAAATTCATGCTCTAAATGATATGCTTAATGATCTGTTGGCAGATTAACTGTCATCATGTACAATTTTGCGTCATTTTTTCACCCATAATCACTGGAGTTTCAATACATGGCTCGCGTTACTGTAGAAGACGCCGTAAACCAAATCGGCAACCGTTTTGATATGATCCTGGTTGCAGCGCGTCGTGCTCGCCAAATCGCTGTGCAGGGCAAAGACCCTATGGTTGAAGAAGAGAACGACAAACCAACGGTTATCGCGCTACGCGAAATCGAACAAGGTTTAGTCACAGCCGACACGCTTGATGCCGATGAGCGTCAGACTGTCCGCGAACGTGAAGCAGCCGAAATCGCTGCCGTTGCCGCCATCGCAGAAGGCCGCAACGTTTTATAGGAGTGTCGCCACTTGTATCTGTTTGAAGGTCTCAATGAGTCTGTGTCGAACTATTTAGAACCGACACAAATTGCATTACTCAAGAGGGCTTATCAGGTCGCGCGTGATGCCCATGAAGGCCAGATGCGCACCAGTGGCGAACCTTATATTACCCATCCGGTTGCGGTTGCCCGCATCCTCGCCGATATGCGTCTCGACCATGAGACGCTGATGGCAGCCCTGCTCCACGACACCATCGAAGATACCCCTGTCACCAAAGAGGAACTAACCGAGCTATTTGGTAAGTCGGTGGCCGAGTTGGTGGAAGGCGTCTCTAAGCTGGACAAACTTAAATTCCGCGACAAGAAAGAAGCCCAGGCAGAAAACTTCCGCAAGATGATGATGGCCATGACCCAGGACATTCGGGTTATCCTTATCAAACTCGCCGACCGCACCCATAACATGCGCACCCTAGGCGCACTGCGACCGGACAAGCGCCGTCGTATCGCCGGTGAAACCTTAGAGATTTACGCACCAATAGCCAACCGTCTGGGTATCCACAACATCAAGACGGAGCTGGAAGACTTAGGTTTTCAGGCCTACTACCCCATGCGTTATCGCGTGCTCAAAGAGGTAGTGAAAGCCGCTCGTGGTAATCGTAAAGAGCTGATTCAAAGCATAGAGGCGGCAATTAAGACCCGCCTTGAAGACACCAGCATCAAAGGCGCAGTCAAAGGCCGCGAGAAGAACCTCTATTCCATCTACAACAAGATGCGCAACAAGGAGCTGCAGTTCCAAGAGGTGATGGATATCTACGCCTTTAGGATAATCGTGGACTCCATCGACACCTGTTACCGTGTGATGGGCGCCATGCACGGCCTCTATAAGCCTCGACCCGGGCGCTTTAAAGATTATATTGCCATCCCCAAGGCCAACGGTTATCAGTCTCTGCATACCTCCTTGTTTGGCCCTCACGGCGTGCCGGTAGAGATACAGATCCGTACCGAAGATATGGATCAGATGGCCGATAAAGGGGTCGCGGCTCACTGGCTCTACAAGAACGGCGATCAGCAGCAGGGCACCACCACTCAGGTTCGCGCCCGCAAATGGATGCAGAGCCTGCTGGAACTACAACAGAGTGCCAGCACCTCCTTTGAATTTGTGGAAAACGTCAAAACAGAACTCTTCCCCGAAGAGATCTACGTCTTTACGCCGGAAGGACGCATTCTGGAACTTCCTGTGGGCGCCACCGCGGTGGATTTTGCCTACGAAGTGCATACCGATGTGGGTAACACCTGTGTCGGCGCCAGGGTCAACCGTCAGGCTTATCCCTTAAGTCAGCCGCTTATCTCAGGGCAGACTATCGAAATTATTACCGCCAAAGGTGCACGTCCCAATGCCGCCTGGCTTAACTTTGTAGTCACAGGTAAGGCCCGCGCAAAAATTCGTCAAGTGCTCAAGAGCCTCAAGGCGGACGATGCGGTGATCTTAGGCCAGCGCCTGCTCAATCATGCCCTTGGCAATGTCAAGCTGAGCGATATCGCCCCCGAGCAGATCGCCAAGATAGTCAAAGAGACCAAACATAAGACCCTCGACAGCCTGCTGGCCGATATCGGTCTAGGCAACGCCATGAGCATAGTGATCGCCCAGCGCCTCAAGGGTGACAGGGTCGAGCCCCATGAGCACAAAGACGCCAATATGATGCCGATCCGCGGCGCCGAAGGCATGTTGGTCTCCTTCGCCAACTGTTGCCGCCCCATTCCCGGCGATGCGGTGATCGCCCACGTCAGCCCAGGTAAAGGTTTAGTAGTCCATATGGAAAGCTGCGCCAATATTCGCGGCTATCAGGGCGAACCTGATAAATATATTCCGGTGCACTGGGACAATGCCGAAGGTGTGGAGTTCCAGGCCAATCTGCGCATCGAACTGGTCAACCATCAGGGTGCCTTAGCGAAAATTACCTCGATTGTTGCCGGTGAAGGATCTAATATCCACAACCTGAGTACAGAGGAGCGCGATGGTCGCGTCTTCCTGATCAACTTACGGATCTCGGTCAAAGACAGGATCCATTTAGCCAATGTGATGCGCCGTATCCGGGTACTGCCCGAGGTGCTGCGCACATCGCGTAATCGTTAACCCTAAAAGCAAAACAATAATCACAACAAAAAAAGAGAGATGGTTATGGCAGAAAAAATTATTATCGCAACCGACAAGGCACCACAAGCGATTGGAACTTATTCCCAGGCGGTAAAAGTGAATGGCACTGTGTACCTTTCAGGGCAGATCCCGCTCAATCCTGAAACCATGCAGCTGGTCAGCGATGAGTTTGAGGCCCAGGTAGTGCAAGTGTTTGATAACTTAACAGCCGTATGTGAAGCCGCTGGCGGTTCGCTCAAAGATATCGTTAAACTCAATATCTTTTTGACTGACCTAAGTCACTTCGCCACGGTCAACGAGATCATGGGCCGGTATTTTACTCAGCCTTACCCTGCTCGTGCCGCCATCGGCGTTAAGCAGTTGCCAAAAGACTCGCAGGTTGAGATGGACGGCGTGATGGAGCTGTAAATCAGCCAATCAATTTAGGGCGCTCAGGCGCCCTTTGTTTTTTTAACTTTCTGATTTTTAGAGCCGAATAACTGATATCCCATGAGCCCAGAACGTTTCGAACGCATCAATGAGATGCTGGATAACCGCCAAACTGACCTAACAGTTTGTCTGGATCAGGTGCACAAGACCAATAATATTGCTGCCGTGATCCGTACCGCCGATGCAGTCGGTATTCATCAAATTCATGCCGTCTGGCCCGATATCGAGATGCGGGTCTCAGGCAATACCGCCTCTGGTAGCCAGCAGTGGGTTAAAACCATCAAGCACTACCATATGGATGAGGCCAAGGCGCAGTTTAAGGCGCAGAAGATGCAAATCCTGGCGACGAACTTCTCTGAAACTGCAGTGGATTTTCGCGAGATAGACTACACCAAACCCACTGTGGTTATCATGGGCAATGAGCGTGATGGCGTCAGCGAAGAGGGGCTGGCGATTGCCGATCAGCAGATCATCATCCCTATGATAGGCATGGTGCAGTCGCTCAATGTGTCGGTTGCGACAGCACTCATCATGTATGAAGCCCAGCGTCAGCGCGCCCAGGCAGGCATGTATGGCAAACGCACCCTGGATGAGGCCTACTGTCAGACCATGCTGTTTGAGCAGGGCCATCCCATCTACGCCAAAGCCTGCCGCCGTAAGAAGATCCCCTATCCGCGCATAGATCAGCAAGGGCAAATCGTGGCCGATGCCGACTGGTGGCAGCGAATGCGCGCTCCGGACCCCGAGGCGGAGATCTAATACCAAGGTGAGTGCAAAAGCGAATAGAAAAACGAATGTAAAACTCAGTACCAAACCTGTACTGGACTGACCTCTAGACCGCACCCTGTCTGGGTGTACGCCAATTTCAAATTCTTTGATATCCCACTGATTCTCAGTGCAAAGAAATTGTCATCCGCTAATATATTAGCCATACTCAATGACGCGCATAATGATCGTTTGCGGTTCATTAATTGGGGGATTTCTGAGCCTGAACGCAGCATAAAACCTTAAGCTGCGATTAAGAAATTTCGATTAACTTAACAAGACGATGCGGCTCAATAAACATTAAAATAAAGTGGAATAACCATGGACTCATCATTCAAATCTCCCGTCGACATGCTCAAACAGTGGGTCGAACAATATGGGGACAACATCTACCTGAGACAGCCGATTAACGGCCAATATGTTGACTTTAGCTGGCGTGAAGTACAGCAAAAGATGCAACAGATTGCCGGTGCGCTGCGCCACCTGGGGCTGGAGCCTGGCGACAAGGTCGCGATATTGTCGAAGAACTGCGCCGAGTGGTTCATTACCGATCTGGCATTAATGCATGGCGGTTATATCAGCGTCCCCATCTATCCTACGGCTAATGCCGATACCATTCGCTATGTGCTGGAGCACAGCGAAGCCAAGGCGATATTTATCGGTAAGCTGGATTACTGGGCCGATCAGGAAGCCGGTGTTGGCGGCGATCTGCTGCGTATGGCCATGCCTTACGACACTATGCCGGCGCAATATCAGTGGCAGACGCTGCTGAAAATGGGTCAGCCCTTAGTGGATACGCCTGCCATTACCGAAGATCAGATAATGACACTGATCTACACCTCAGGCTCCACAGGTAAACCCAAGGGCGCAATTCAGACCTTCGCCAGCTATGCCTGGACCTGTAAGGCCGTGGTACGCGACCTGAAGACGGGTATAGATGATCGCCTGCTCTCCTATCTGCCGCTAGCCCATATTACAGAGCGCGTTGCTATCGAAGGCTCCTCTTTCTATTCCGGCAGCTGCGTTGCCTTTGTCGAGAGCCTCGACAGCTTCGTGGCCGATGTGCAAAGAGCACGGCCGACTGTGTTCTTCTCGGTTCCCCGTCTGTGGAGCCTGTTCCAGAAAAACATTATCGACAAGATAGGTTATGCCAAGCTTAACCTGCTGCTTAAGCTGCCTATCATCAGCAGCATAGTGAAGAAGAAGATCCATCAGGGATTAGGTTTAAATCACTGTAATCTGCTTGGCTCAGGCTCTGCGCCGATCCCGCCATCGCTTATCGCCTGGTATCACAAGATTGGCCTGAATATCTGTGAAGCCTGGGGCATGACGGAAAACAGCGCCTACTCCATCATTAACCACCCCTTCGACGCCCGTAAAATCGGCACGGTAGGGCGACCAATAGAAGGCTGCAGCATTAAACAGGCAGAGAGCGGCGAGCTACTGGTGAAGAGTCCGGGTCTGATGACAGGCTATTACAAACAGCCAGAAGCCACGGCCAGCAGTTTCGATGAAGAGGGCTATTTCCGCACCGGCGATCTCTGTTCAATCGACATAGACGGCTGCGTTACCATTACAGGCCGCGTGAAAGACAACTTCAAGACGGCCAAAGGCAAGTATGTGGCGCCAGTGCCGATTGAACGTAAACTAGCACAAGACCCCCATGTGGAGCTGATCTGTATCATAGGCTCAGGCCTGCCCCATCCAGTGGCACTGGTACAGCTTTCAGAAGGCGCTAAAATGCAGCCCAGAGAAGAGGTGCGCAGCTCACTCAAGGCGACACTGGACAGTGTCAATCCCCATCTGGAATCCCACGAAACTGTGGATGCCATAGTGGTGATGACTGATCCCTGGGATGTGGATAACGACGTGCTCACCCCGACGCTCAAGATCAAGCGTCACGTGCTCGAGAGCTGCTTCAGCGATAAGGTCGATGGCCTGCGCGGCGGTAAAATTTGCTGGGAAGATGAGATTTAATCTCTCCCGCTACTGAGACAAAAGCACGCTTAGCGTGCTTTTTTATTTTGAACTCTGATAGTATATGTATATATTTACAGTAATCACTCTGATTCTGGCCCAATAACCCAACGAATCCAATAAGTAACCCAACAAAAGGTACAGCGTGGATAGACTCGATCTGATGGCGGTAACCGACCTGAAAGGCGTGGCGGCGAAGATGGCGCAGCGACTGGATAAGCTCGGCATCAAAACCGTACAGGATCTATTATTTCACCTACCGCTGCGCTACGAAGACCGCACCCAGATCTACCCCATAGATGCCCTCTATCCCGGCAGCTACGGCACCATAGAGGCGACCATTCAGTCATCGCAAATCATCCCCGGGCGCAAGCGCATGCTCACCTGCACAGTCACAGATGAGACTGGCATAATGACACTGCGATTCTTTAACTTCTCCATGGCACAGCGCAACGGTTTTGTTCAGGGCGCGAAAGTGCGCGCCTATGGTGAGATACGCCGCGGCAAACACCATAAAGAGATCATTCATCCCGACTATAAGGTAATGCAAGGGGACAGCCAGATAAGTCTGAGCAACACCTTGACCCCCATCTATCCCACCACCGAGGGATTAAAACAGGCCAGCTGGATTAAACTGACGGATCAAGCCTTAGCCCTGCTCAGTGATAATGAGCTGCCCGAGCTGCTGCCCGGCAATCTGCAGCCCAATCGCATCTCTCTGGTCGATGCCTTAAGACTGCTGCACCGCCCACCCGCCGATGTGGCACTGTTTGAACTGGAACAGGGCACCCATCCGGCTCAGCAGAGGTTAATTCAGGAAGAACTGCTGGCCCATAACCTGAGCATGTTAAAGCTCAGACAGCGCAGCAATCAGGACGCTGCCGTCGCCATGGCCGGCACGGGACAACTGGTAACTCCTTTCTTGGCATCACTGCCCTTTCAGCCGACTAGTGCCCAACAACGTGTGGTGGCAGAGATAGGCAGCGATCTGCAGCAGTCTCATCCCATGATGCGCCTGGTACAGGGCGATGTGGGCTCAGGCAAGACCCTGGTCGCCGCGCTGGCGGCACTGCAGGCGATAGAAAACGGTTATCAGGTGGCCCTGATGGCGCCCACCGAGCTGCTGGCCGAACAGCACGCGGCCAACTTCGGCGCCTGGTTTGAACCCCTTGGACTCACGGTCGGCTGGCTGGCGGGCAAACTAAAGGGCAAAGCCCGCAGCTTGTCCCTTGAACAGATAAAAAGCGGTGAGGCCCATATCATTATCGGCACCCACGCTATCTTCCAGCAACAGGTCGAGTTTCACAAACTGGCACTGATCATCATAGATGAGCAGCACAGATTCGGTGTGCACCAAAGGCTAGGACTGAGAGAAAAAGGGATCAGCCAAGGCTTTCACCCCCATCAACTGATCATGACGGCCACACCTATCCCCAGAACCCTGGCCATGACAGCCTATGCGGATCTCGATACTTCCATCATAGATGAGCTACCGCCGGGCAGAACGCCTGTCACCACTGTCGCCCTGCCGGATCTACGCCGCAGCGACGTGATAGACAGAGTGCGACAGGCCGCACTCAACGACGGTCGTCAGGCCTACTGGGTCTGCACCCTGATCGAAGAATCCGAGGTATTGGAGTGTCAGGCCGCCGAAGATACCGCTGAAGAACTCAAACAACAGCTACCGGAACTGGCCATAGGCCTAGTCCATGGCCGGATGAAACCGGCCGAGAAACAGCAGGTGATGGCCGATTTTAAGGCGGGCAAACTGCACCTGCTGGTGGCGACCACTGTGATAGAAGTCGGCGTCGATGTGCCCAATGCCAGCTTGATGATCATCGAAAACCCCGAGCGTTTGGGTCTGGCTCAACTGCACCAGCTCAGAGGACGAGTCGGTCGTGGCGCCGTGGCCAGTCATTGCGTGCTCATGTATAAGGCGCCTCTGTCCCACACGGCCACCAAGCGCCTCGGGGTGCTGCGCGACAGCAACGATGGCTTCGTGATCGCCCAGAAAGATCTGGAGATCCGCGGGCCAGGAGAAGTGTTAGGCACTAAACAGACAGGATTGGTGGAGATGAAAATTGCCGATCTCATCCGCGATCAGGCGCTTATCCCCCATACCCAAAATCTGGCGCAGCACGTAATGCAGCAGGTGCCAAACAATGTGGATAACATCATACTGCGCTGGCTCGGCGAGCGGCAGCAATACGTCCAGGCCTGATCGAGCACAAATTGCTTATACTGAAAGCGTTATTGTGCCAGCTCTTGTGTTAGCTCTTGTATAAGCTACTAGGTTAATTATTTTTTATTTAGCCTCAGAGACCTAGACAAAATCCGGCAATTTTGCACAATGGAGCAAGCACAATACACAATGCGGCCTAAGCAAGACTAGCGACCTCAAGGAACTCTCATGCAAGTCAATCAAGAAGATAGAATTGCCCCCCAGGAAAAACGCGGTGGCGCAAGCGGACTTACCATTGCCATTGTGGTCATCCTACTCATGGTGGCGGGCGGCATCTATTATTTCCTCAATAGCAAGGATGAGGCACCGCAGACTGAACTGCAAACACCTGTCACCCTGCCGACAGAGATCCCCGAAGAACCCCTAGTCACAGATGCCCAGGTGCCTGAGCCAGAAGTGGCGCTGGTAGCCGAGCCTGAGCTCATCACGCCGACTGTTGAGCCGCAAGTGGAAGCCACTCCCCTGCCCGCCTTGGCAGAGAGTGATAGTTATGTCACCGAGCAAGCGCTCGAGGTTGCCGACGGCATGAAGATCGACCCGATCCTGGTGGAGAAAGATATAGTACGCCATTTCGTGGTATTCGTGGACAATCTGGCACAAGGCGAGTTAGCCCGAAAAGTGAGCCCGCTAAAAGCCCCCAATGGCAGCTTTAGTGTGTCGGATGTGACAGACAAAACCTATCTTAATCCAGACAGTTACCACAGATATGATCTCTACGCTGACTTTGCTGCCGGCCTCAATGACCAGGAGTTAATGGCGACATACAAAAAACTCTCTCCCCTGTTGAACGAGGCCTTCGAGGAACTGGGGTATAACAATCAGAACTTCGATGATCGCATGCTTAAAGCGATCGATGTCATGCTGGCCGCGCCCATTATCGAACATCCCATCGAGGTCACCAGCGTGAGCGTGAATTACCAGTTTGTCGATCCTGAGCTGGAAGCCCTGCCAAACGCTCAGAAACTCATGATCCGTATGGGGCCACAAAACAGTAAGAAAGTGAAAGCTGCGCTACGCAAGCTAAAACTGCAACTGCAGAAGTAATTTGATTACCTGAAGGAAAGCCCACCTTAAACCGTGGGCTTTTTAGTTTTCTTTGCTGCTTTTTACAACAAGGGTGCAACATAAAACCATTCGTTAATTCTCCTTTTCAGTGTAGAATAAATGAATCACATGCCATTGATGTGGTTACTGATCATGATACGGAAAATCACGGCTTCGCGCTGTACATAGAGGCAAAGTATGCAGTTAACCTTCAGCATCCACTCAGCGGGTGCCTGGTCTCCAAACTATCAAGAGTTAACAGATTGGCAAGCTTGGCCAGATAAGACAGAGACAGAGGATCTCAAGCTCGCCGTGCCTAAGTTACCACAGGTTCCGACCATGCAGCGCAGGCGCTACAGCAAACTCACTAAGATGCTATTGGATGTTGCCTTTCAGTGCGAGGCACCAGCTAACTGTCGTACTATTTTTGCCTCCCGCCATGGCGAGCTCAACCGCACAGTGGATCTCTTGCAGGAGATTATTCAGAATCAGCCTATCTCGCCTATCGGTTTTAGTCAGTCGGTGCATAATACCGCCAGCGGGATTTTCAGTATTCTCACGGATAACCGCGCACCTTCCACCTCAATAGCCGCGGCGCAAATCACTTTGGAGCAGGCATTAATCGAAGCCTATGGTCAATTGTGTGAAGACAACTCATCCCTGCTGCTAGTCTATGGCGATGAGCCTGTAGCCGACATCTATAAAGCGTATACCCATGAGCCAGAGCTGCCCATCGCACTGGCTTTGCAGCTCAGTCTCGATAACCCAGAAGCCGCTGGAGCTATGGGTCTTACAATCGACACCCAGCCAGAGGCGAGCGAGCAAGAAAATACGCCGCAGATAGGTTATGGCGAACTCTTACATGCTATCGCCAGCAAACAGCTCCTGCATGGCCGATTAAATCAATTTATCTGGCAAATAACCCCATGACCAGGACGGCTCAATATTCATCTGAGGGCGCAGCCCATCTGACGGGGGTCGCCTATATTCCTCGCTGGCTGGGTGGGGTGAGCTGTTATATCACCTTCGGCCTAGGTGGCCTGCTCAGCTCATTGACGATTCTTCCCCTGCTGAGGATCTGGCCCGGCAGTGAGCAGGCTCGTATTGCCAGGGTGCAAAGAGCTGTGCATATTATGTTTAAAGGCTTTGTCGCCATGTTGACTTGGGCCGGCGTTCTTAAGGTAACAACCGAGCATATTGAACGACTGGAACAGGCCAAGGGTAAGGTGATTATCGCTAACCATCCAACCCTGGTGGATGTGGTGGTGTTGATCAGCCTGATGCCCAACGTCAGTTGCATAGTCAAGCAGGGATTATGGCGTAATCCCTTCCTGCGGGGCGTGGTCTCCTGCGCTGGCTATATCCCCAATCGCGGCGCAGATCTGCTGCTCAAGGATTGCCAGGAGGTGTTAGCCCAGGGAACCAATATGATTATTTTTCCCGAAGGCACACGCACCCATATCGACGCTGTGATTAATGATTTCGCCAGGGGCGCAGCCAATATTGCCCTGCGCACCCATACCGACCTTATCCCTGTGGTGCTGCGCACCAATGCGGTGGGGCTCACCAAGCAACAACCTTGGTATGAGATCCCCCGCAAGACAATCGGCATGAATGTGGAAGTAGGCGAAACCATACCGCATATCCGCTATTATGAAGAGATAGGCACAGAAGCCAAGATGGCGCGTCAACTGACACGAGATCTTGAACATTTTTATAAACAACAACTTGATAGCCACTATGACTCTAGAAAATGAAATTAAACAACTCATCATTGATTGCTTAGATCTTGAAGATGTCAGCATCGAAGATATTGAAACCGATGCACCTCTGTTTGGTGATGGCCTGGGATTAGACTCTATCGACGCCCTCGAACTAGGCTTAGCCATCAAGAAGCAATTTGATGTAAAAATTGAAGCCAACTCTGAAGCAACCAAGGCACACTTCTACAGTGTTGCCAGTTTGGCTCGCTTTATCGAATCTCAGCGTGTGTAGGAGGCCAGATGCAAAATCGTGAACAGATCCTAGCCATGCTCACTAAGATCTTAGTGGATGAATTCGAAATCGATGCTGACGATATCACGATGGAGGCCTCCCTCTATCAAGATTTAGATCTCGACAGCATAGATGCGGTGGACTTAGTGATTAAACTGCAGCAACTGACAGGTAAGAAGATCCAGCCCGAAGAGTTTAAGGCGGTCAGAACGGTCGAAGATGTGGTGCTGGCTATCGAAGGACTAGTTAAGCAGTAATGCACAAACTGCTGCAACTGGTCACAGGCTTACTGCTACTGGGGTATCCGGTGGCCGTTTATTTTGGCCTCCACTATTTGCCACCCGGGATGATTGCGCTGCTGTTGTGTGCTGTGTTACTGCTGCGACTGGTGCTGCTTAAGCGGCAGCTAAAACCCATGCTGATCCCTGTGATTGTCGGCATAGGTTTGACCGCAGGCAGCTTTATTGCCAAGCGTAACGACTGGTTGCTCTACTATCCAGTGGTGATCAATCTGACCCTGCTCGCTCTGTTTGGCTATTCCCTCAAACACCAGCCCAGCATGATAGAACGCCTGGCGAGATTGAAAGAGCCAGATCTGCCCGATGAAGCTATTCCCTATTTAAACAGGGTAACCTTGATCTGGTGTGGGCTGTTTATCGTCAACGGGCTAGCGGCCTTTTACACGGCCCGCTTTGCCAATTTGGAGATCTGGACCCTCTATAACGGTTTTATCGCCTATCTGCTGATCGGTGCCCTGCTCGGCGGAGAATGGCTATATCGAACATTGTGGTTAAAAAAATCATGACTAAGTTACTTAAAACCTGGTTGTCTCGCGGCCCATCGAGCCAGCAACTGATCAGTTTCAATCACCATGATATTGTCAACGGCAGCGCCTTTACGGCGCAGGTCGCCGCCCTGTATAACGCCCTGCATGCCCTGCCAGCGAAACGCTGGCTACTGGCCTGTAACAGCAGCGATCTGTTCGCCGTTGGCCTGTGCGCCGGCCTGTTAGCGGGCAAAGAGCTTATTCTCCCCAGTAATACCCAATCGGGTACCTTAAGCGAATTAACCCATGAGTTTGATGGCATCTTATCGGACACCTGCCTGTGTGAAGGCAAAGCCTTTCTGCCACTGAAAAAAGAGCTGCAACAAGCCGAAGTAAGCTGGCCTCAGAGTGACAATCTGGGACAGTTGATCCTGTTTACCTCTGGCAGCAGCGGTCAGCCCAAGGCGATAACCAAGACGCTGGATCAGCTCGATGCCGAGGTCAGTGTGCTGGAGCAGACCTTTGCCGCCCACCTGCCCCATTGCAGCGTCATCGCCACGGTTTCCCATCAGCATATCTATGGTCTGCTGTTCAAGGTGCTCTGGCCCTTGGCCGCCAGTCGCCCGTTTCTGAGCGATCTGGTGGAATACCCGGAAACCTTGACCTATTACACTAGCCTGTTTCCTAATCTGTGCCTGATCAGCAGCCCGGCGCAATTATCGCGCCTGCCGGAAGCCCTGGAGTATCAGCCACAGCTGAGATCGCCCAGCCTGGTATTCAGCTCGGGCGGGCCATTAAGCCATAAGGCGGCGACCGATATCGCCCGCTGCTATGGCATGCCGCCCATTGAGGTGTTCGGCAGCACAGAAACCGGCGGCATCGCCTATCGGCGCCAGTACAGTGAAAACGAGCCCTGGCGCGCCTTTGCTTCCCATCAGATAAAGCAAGATGAAACCGATGGCGCCCTGCTGCTCAAATCCCCTTATCTGGCGGACGATAACTGGCTGAAGTGCGATGACAAGATAGCCCAGCTCAATGGACAGGAGTTTCGTCTGCTGGGCAGGCTAGATCGCATAGTCAAAATTGAAGAGAAACGCATCTGTCTGGTGCAGATGGAAAACCTGCTGCAGAGTCACCCTCTGGTCTCTAAAGCTGCTCTGCTCGTGCTTGAGCAGCCAAGAGTGATGCTGGGCGCCGCTATCCTTCTGTCCGTACTGGGTAGGAAGATGCTCGCCGATGAGGGCAAACTGGCAGTAAATAACCAGCTAAAAAGTCATCTGTTGACTCAGTTCGAGCGGGTGACCCTGCCCCGCCGCTGGCGATATCCGGATCAGTTACCCACCAATAGTCAGGGAAAACTGGTCGCCCAGGATCTGCTGGAGTTATTTCATGATTAAGTCGAACCTACCGCTCATTATCAATAAGACACAACTGGAAGATGGCGTCGAGTGGCAACTAGCCATCGCCGTCGATCTGCCTTACTTTGAGGGCCATTTCCCCGAGCAGGCTGTGCTGCCAGGTGTGACACAACTGGACTGGGCAACCCAACTCGGCGCACAAGAGTTCGGTTATCTGCCGGAAGTGGAGACCCTGGAAGTGCTCAAGTTCCAGCAGCTGATGCTGCCCGGCACTCAGGTCTGTCTGAAAATAAGCCACAATGCCAGTAAACATAAGCTGACCTTCGCCTATTATGATAAGGAAAAGCGCTTCGGCTCGGGGCGAATTCAGCTCAAGGGCGACAAACGAGACGCTACAGGTCAGCGCGAGAGCACAGCACAGAGTGAAAGTAAGCAGCAAGATGGAGCGGTAAGCTAATGCGTCTGGCGTTAGTCATCCCCAATTACAACCATAGACAGGCGATCAAGCAGACCCTGGAGAGCCTGGCGCACCTGAATCTGCCCTGTTACCTGATCAACGATGGCAGCGACGAGCCGACTCGCAACCTGTTGCAGCAGCTCGCCCACGCGTACCCTTGGGTTACCCTGCTGCATCACCCCTACAATCGCGGTAAAGGCGCCGCGGTCACCACTGGGCTGCGCGCCGCTTACGCCGATGGCTTTACCCATGCGCTGCAAATAGACGCCGATGGCCAGCACGATATCCATGATATTCCGTCCATGATCACCGCCGCCCAGCATCATCCCAAGGCGCTGATCTCCGGCCTGCCCCAGTATGATGAGTCTATCCCCAAGGGACGACTCTATGGCCGCTACCTTACCCATTTCTGGGTATGGGTGGAGACCTTAAGCTTAGATATTCAGGACTCGATGTGCGGCTTTCGCATCTATCCTTTGGCCGCGACCGAAACCCTGTTTCTCCAGCACACCTTAGGCGAGCGCATGGATTTCGATATCGAAATCATGGTCAAGCTCTACTGGCAAGGGGTCGATGTCCTGCACCTGCCCACTAAGGTGATCTACCCAGAAGATGGCAGCAGCCATTTTCAGGGCGTGAAAGACAATGTCCGTATCTCCCTCATGCATACCAAGCTGTTTTTTGGCATGCTGACGCGCCTGCCAACTCTGTTGCAGCGCCGCGCCAAATCATCGGACAATCAGCACTGGTCAAACATAGGCGAGCGCGGCAGCTATTGGGGCATCAAATTACTGGCAAGCAGCTACAAGCTGGGCGGACACTGGCTTTGCCGCGCAATCATGTATCCGGTGATCGCTTACTTCTTCTTAAGCGGCAAGGCCGCCCGTCAGGCCTCGCTAAACTTTTTAACTCAAGTAAAGCATGTGGCGCCCAATCATCCGCAGCTGCCGGGCGAAGTCAGCTGGCACCACAGCCTGAAACACTTTCTCGCCTTCGGTAATGCGGCGCTGGATCGTATCGATGCCTGGTGCGACCGAATCAAGCTCAGCGAGGTAGATTTTCCCGACCGCGAGCTGCTGGCCTCACGCCTGGCGCGCGGTGAAGGTGCGGTATTGCTGGTTTCTCACCTGGGCAACCTGGAGCTGTGCCGCGCGATTTCAATCCACCAGCGCAAGGTGAAAGTCAATGTGATGGTGTTGACTCAGAATGCGGAGAATTTCAACCGGGTGCTGAAACAGCTCAATCCCGACAGCGATCTCAACCTTATCCAGGTGACTGAACTTGGGCCCAGCACCTCCATGCTGCTGCATGAGAAAATTGCCCAGGGCGAGTTAGTGGTGATTGCCGGCGATCGCACCTCCTCCAACAGCGAAGGACGGGTGATCTACGCGCCCTTTATGGGTAAACCTGCGCCCTTCCCCCAGGGACCCTTTATTCTCGCGGGCCTGCTGGATTGCCCCGTCTACCTGATGTTTTGTCTCAGGGAGCAGGGACATTACCGGGTGCATCTGGAACACTTTGCCGAAACGCTCAAAGGCCCGCGCACCGGACGCACAGAGCGATTAACAGCAGCCGTGGCCCGTTACAGTGGCAGACTCGAACATTACGCCAAGCGGGAACCACTGCAATGGTTTAACTTTTTTGATTTTTGGCGCAAGGATGATGAACTGCAGCGTGAACATGCAGATCGTACTCGCGCCCATTCGACACAGGACAAGTAAGCAGATGAATCAAGCAAGCTCAAAGGCGAGCGTTATTCAGTTTGGTCAGGGCGCACTCACCATAGAAGAAGTGGTCGCCGTTGCCAAAGGGGCTCAGGTACAGCTAAATAGGCAGCCAGAGTATCAGGAATATATCCAGAAAGGTGCCCGCTTTATCGACAGCCTGCTCGCTGAAGAGGGAGTCGTGTATGGCGTGACCACAGGTTATGGCGACTCCTGCACTGTGACAGTGGGATTAGATCTGGTGCATGAACTGCCACTGCACTTGTCACGTTTTCACGGCTGCGGCCTGGGACAGATCTTGTCTGTCGAGCAATCCCGCGCCGTGATGGCCTGCCGCCTGAACTCACTGGCCGTGGGTAAATCCGGCGTGAGCTACCAGCTGTTAGAGCGCATCGAAACACTATTAAACCTCAATATTGTCCCTGTGATCCCCGAAGAGGGCTCTGTGGGCGCCAGCGGCGATTTAACGCCCCTCTCCTACCTTGCCGCTGTCTTAGTGGGTGAACGCGAGGTGATCTATCAGGGCGAGCGCCAGGAGACAGCCAAGGTGTTTAACAAGCTGAATATCACGCCGTTGAAACTCAGACCCAAAGAGGGACTAGCGCTGATGAACGGCACCGCCGTAATGACAGCTATCGCCTGTATGGCTTTTGCTCGCGGTGAATATCTTGCGCGTCTGGCCAGCCGCATCACGGCCATGGCCTCCTTGACGCTTAAGGGTAACTCCAACCATTTCGACGATATCCTGTTTGACGCCAAGCCCCATCCTGGACAGAACCAAATCGCCGCCTGGATCCGCGACGACCTCAATCACCACCATCATCCGCGCAATTCAGATCGCCTGCAGGACAGATACTCCATCCGCTGCGCGCCCCATATTATCGGCGTGCTGCAAGATGCCCTGCCCTTTATGCGCCAGTTTATCGAGACTGAACTTAACAGCGCCAACGACAATCCCATAGTCGATGGCGAGGGGGAACATATACTCCACGGCGGTCACTTCTATGGTGGCCATATCGCCTTCGTGATGGATTCGATGAAAAACACCATAGCCAATATTGCCGATCTCATCGACCGTCAGATGGCACTAGTGATGGACCCTAAGTTTAACAATGGCCTGCCGGCCAACCTGTCGGCCTCCACCGGTGCCCGCAGTGCGATCAACCACGGTTTTAAGGCGGTGCAGATAGGTGTCTCGGCCTGGACCGCAGAGGCGCTCAAACAGACAATGCCCGCCAGCGTCTTCTCCCGCTCGACCGAGTGTCATAATCAAGATAAGGTCAGCATGGGCACCATAGCCGCCCGCGACTGTATGCGGGTACTGCAGCTAACTGAGCAGGTTGCCGCCGCCGCGCTGCTGGCCATGACCCAAGGGATCAAGCTTCGCATCGACCGAGATGAACTGAAAGCCGCCTCTCTGACCCCCTCTGTGGCCAAGACGTTGGAGCAGGTCAGCCAAGATTTTGAGCCGCTGATCGAGGACAGACCTCTTGAGGGCGTGCTGCGTCAGACGATCGAGAAGATCCAGCAGGGCTACTGGGAAGTGTGTCACTAGGAAAGCCGATGAAGTCACTATTAACCACAGAAGTGGAGATGACCATCCCCTTCTTCGATACCGACATGATGGGGATCACCTGGCATGGCAACTATCTGCGCTACTTCGAGGTGGCCCGCTGTCAACTGCTGGACGAGATAGACTATGGCTACCGCCAGATGCAGGACTCAGGCTACGCCTGGCCCATAGTGGATGTGCAGGTCAAATATGCCCAGTCCAGCACCTTCGAGCAGAAAATTAAGGTGATTGCCTCTCTGGTCGAGTGGGAAAATCGCATCAAGATTGCCTATGAGGTGCGCGACCTTGAAAGTAATCGCCGACTGACAAAAGGTTACACCATACAGGCGGCCGTCAGTATGGCGGATAAGGAGCTGTGTCTTATCACCCCGGATTGTTTTCGCGACAAGATCGCCCACCTAATAGATATTCATGGGGAAGCGTAAGATGGTTAGTCTGGAGCTGCGTCGGTTGATGCAACCAGGTTTGGGCGAGAAAATCGCCACTCTCGTCTGGTCATCGATATTCATGGAGAAGCATAAGATGCTCAGATGCCTGTCTATCGTGCTTTTCAGCCTGTTACTTGGAATAGGTCAGGCACAGGCTAACGCGGCAGATGACCTCTCTGCGACTGACGAGATTGCCGCCCTACTGGCCGCCCCTGCCGATGATGCCAAACTCAGTGAACTGAGCCAGTCGCTCGATATGGGTGAGCAAGCCCAGGGCAAGTTTACCCAGACCCGCCATCTGCAAGTGCTGAAAAAACCATTGCTGAGCCAGGGGGCATTTTTCTTTCACCAGCAACTGGGCCTGGCATGGATACAGACGGCGCCATTTTCCAGCAGCCTGATTTTAACCCAAGACACCTTGATTCAGATCGACAGCGAGGGGCAGAAGCAGATCACTCACGCCGATGAGAACCAGCAGGCTCAGGGATTAGCTCAGATGATCCCAACTCTGATGCAAGCGCTGCTGCAGGGAGAGATCGTCCCGCTGAAACAACAATTTAGCCTGCACCTATTGCAGGATAAGACCCGCTGGCAGCTGGGACTCGTCCCCTTAGATCCCCTGATCGCCAAGGCGATGAAAGCCATCGTATTGAATGTCGAGCCAGAAGCTAAACAAGAAGCTAACTCAGAAGCTAAGTCAGAAGCT
Organism: Shewanella sp. AS1; assembly: GCF_021412565.1. Classification (GTDB taxonomy): domain Bacteria; phylum Pseudomonadota; class Gammaproteobacteria; order Enterobacterales; family Shewanellaceae; genus Shewanella. The sequence continues at coordinate 76,856 of NZ_JAKCLJ010000013.1, forward strand.
AAGTCAGAAGCTAAGTCAGAAGCTAAGTCAGAAGCGCATCCTGCAACGCCAGGCTACAGGCTCGACTCACTCACCCTACTTAATCATAACGGCGATTTTAGTCAGATCCGCTTCAGCGAACTCAGTAACGCTCGGCTTTCCGAGACGCAGCTCAGTTATTTCGAGACGCCAGCCAGCACAGAAGCGACGGAGCAAACGCCTAAGCCATGATCGCCGCTCTCAGCCAAGGATTGGATCGCATCAGCAGCAGGGTCAAGTTTACCTTGTGGATACTGCTGCTGTTTTTCATGGCTACGCTCGGTGGTATTCAGCTCTATCAGGGCGCTAAAATCCAGAGCGACATCCTGGCCATGCTGCCCAAAATCGATGAGACGCCCCTGACTCAGAAGGCGCTTAACCGAGTCGAACAAGAACTAGCCGATCGCCTCTATATCGCATTGGTTACGCCAAGTAAAACCGAGTCGATCCGCGCCGCTAAAAGGCTGATGGCCGAACTTGCGCCTCATAAGAATACCTTTAGCCAGATTAGCAGCGCGGGCAGCGAGGATGCTCAGGCGCTAAATCAGTTCTACTTTGGCCACAGGTTTAAACTCCTGACTGAGACCCAGGCTAAGCTTCTGGCGGAGGGGAAACTTCAGGCACTCACCAACAAGGCGCTCGCGCAGATCTATAACCCCTTCGGTTACGCTAATAGCGGCCTGCTCAGTCAAGACCCCTTGCTGCTCTATCCCGATAATCTCGCCGCACTCGCGCCAGGTAAACAGCTGAGCAGCGAGCAGGGGATACTGCTCTCTAAGATGCCAGGTTCTGATCAAGCCGAGCCCCATGTTGCCGCGATTGTTATGCTAAAAGGGGTCGGCAGCGTCTTTAGCCCCAGCGTTCAGGCGTGGCAAAACCAGGTTCTAGACAGGGCGCTAGAGACAACCCGGACGGTACTCGAACAAGCAGATCCAAGTGCCGAGCTTAAGGTGCTTAAGGCGGGCGCGCTTTTTCATGCCAGCGCCGCGACGATTCAGGCCAAGCGGGAAGTCTCCACTTTAGGAGCCGCCTCTCTGATTGGCGTCATACTGCTGGTCTGGCTGGCATTTCGCTCCGTTCTGCCCTTAGGGATAGCCAGCTTGACCATAGCCACCAGCCTGCTGTTTGCCCTAAGTGCGACTTTCACTCTGTTTGGCGAGCTGCACCTGTTGACCCTAGTCTTTGGCACCAGCCTTATCGGCATCGCCATCGATTACAGCTTTCACTTCTATTGTGAGCGTCTCTGCCATAGTGATAGTGATAACCAAGAGAATGCCAGCCAAACCATAGTGCGTATCTTCCCCGCCGCATCACTGGCGCTACTCACCACAGTGCTGGCCTACATAGGCATAGGCTTAACGCCCTTTCCCGGCATGCAGCAGGTGGCCATCTTCTGCGCCGCGGGGCTCATAGGTGCCTATCTCACCCTGCTGCTGGCCTACCCCAAGCTTGCCAATGGCGCGTTAAAACCCAGACCTCAGCCTCTGGCCTTAGCTAAGAATTATCTGAGCCGCCTAGCCTCACTAAAAGGGGCGAGCCGCCACACCCTGCTGATAGCCGTTGGCATAGCCCTGCTTATCGGTATAACGGGGCTAAGCCAGCTCAGGGTCAACGATGATATTCGCGCACTGCAAAAAAGTCCTGAGGCTGTGATGCAGCAGGAGCAACAAGTCAGACAGCTACTGAGCGGCGGCACAGATAATCAGTTTCTGCTGGTAAGCGCCGATGACCCACAGCAGTTGCTGCAACGTTTAGAAGCCCTGAGCGAACCGCTGGAGAAACTACAGCAACAAGGGGCGATCCAAAACAGCATCAATCTGGCGAGTTATCTTCCAAGCCTCAGTAAGCAGCAGACAAACTACCGGCTACAGGGGGAGATCTACCATAATCTCCCGCACGTTCTGGCAAACCTTGGACTGGACTCAGCACTGGCATCGCCACTGGCGCAGGCATACCAGGCGAATGCTGCCAGCTATATCGAGCCTAGCGCTTTTTTCGCTTCCAAGGCGGGAGAGCAATTCGCGCCGCTCTGGCTCGCGCCCGATGCCCAAAGCGCCAACTATGGTTCCATAGTGCTACTGGGCGGCATTCAGGATCTGACCAATCTGCAAGAAACTATTGCCCCCTTTACCCAAGTACAGTTGGTGGACAAGGTGGCCGATATCTCCAGTGTGATGGCAAAATACCGCCAGCTAACCTTAGGTCTGCTGGCACTGGCACTGCTTCTCGCCGCTATCATCTTCTCGCTACGCTTTGGCCTTAAACTGGCGTTGCTGGTCACTGGCGTGCCCGCTGTGGCCGCGCTCTTCACACTGGCTCTGCTGGGATTATTCGATTCCCCCCTGACCCTGTTTCATGCCCTGGCGCTGATCCTGGTGTTCGGCATAGGGGTGGATTACAGCCTGTTCTTCGCCGAGAGTCACCAGGGGCAAGGGGTGATGATGGCGGTATTTATGTCAGCCTGCTCGACCCTGATGGCCTTTGGTTTACTGGCATTCAGCCAGACACCGGCCATCCACTATTTCGGTTTAACCCTGCTGCTTGGCATCGCATTGACCTTCCTGCTTTCGCCACTGATAAACACCTATACAAGGAATACTAAGTGACTCATTCAAACCTAGCTGGCTCCTGCCGTTATGATGTTGTGATTATCGGCGCAGGCCCCTCTGGCAGTATCGCCGCCAGTTTGCTGCACCAACAGGGCAAACGGGTACTGGTGCTGGAGAAACAGCATTTCCCGCGCTTCTCCATAGGCGAGAGCCTGCTGCCCTGCTGTATGCAGGTGATCCAAGAAGCCAATATGCTTGAGGCAGTCAATGCAGCCGGATTTCAGTTTAAAAATGGCGCCGCCTTCAATGCCAATGGCCGCGCCACCCTGTTTGACTTTACCGATAAATTTACCCCAGGCCCAGGCACCACGTTTCAGGTGCAGCGGGGCGAGTTCGATAAGCTACTGGCCGATACCGCAGCTGAGCAAGGGGTCGAGATCCGCTATGGCCAAACGGTCACAGCTGTGGATTTGAGCGGCGCCCCCAGACTAACAGTGGTCGATGACACTCAGACGGAGTTTGAGGTAGAGTGCGAATTTATCCTGGATGCCAGCGGCTTTGGCCGGGTATTGCCCCGCCTACTCGATCTGGAAAAACCCTCTAACCTCCCCAGTCGTAGCGCCATTTTTACCCATATTCGGGACAATATCGATCAGGTGGAGATGGAAGATTACCTGTTCGATCGTGATAAGATCCTCATCAGTGTCCATCCAGTCAACCGGGATATCTGGTACTGGCTCATCCCCTTCAGTGATGGTCGCTGCTCCCTGGGCGTGGTGGGTGAACCGCACCTGCTGGGTGATGAGGGGGAGCCCCTTGAAGAGACACTGATGCGGCTGGTGAACGAGGAGCCGAGGCTGAATCGCCTCCTGTCGAAATCGACAATTATCCGCGATTGCGGCCGACTCAATGGTTATTCGGCCAATGTCTCCACCTTAGGCTGCGATAAATTTGCCCTGCTGGGTAATGCCGGGGAGTTTCTCGATCCTGTATTCTCATCCGGGGTCACCATAGCCATGCAATCGGCCTCCATGGCTGTTAAGACCTTAGTGCGCCAGTTCGATGGTGAGACAGTCGACTGGCAGCAGGATTATGCTACCCCCCTGATGCGCGGCGTCGACACCTTCAGAACCTATGTCCAGGCCTGGTATGATGGCCATTTTCAGGATGTAATTTTTTATCAAAATCCCAATCCTAAGATTAAACAGATGATCTGCTCGATTCTGGCCGGTTACGCCTGGGATGAAAACAACCCCTTCGTTACCGAGTCTGAGCGGCGCCTGAATATGGTTGTCGAATTATGCCGATGAAATGGAGCTCCCTGTTACCGCTCGGCCTGACGCTCTGTTTGATGTTAGGCCTGATACTCACAATAGGCGGCTGCGCCCAGCGTCTGGACCGGGATACCTGCATGAATCTCACCAGCGATGTGAGCTACTGTCTGGCGCCACTGCAAAATGATCTCAGTCTGAGTCAGACCCAGAAGGTGAACCTTGAGGTCGATGGCAGCAAGCATCAGCTACTCAGCCAGCTTGAACTGACACCAGAGCAGCTGACTCTGGTGGGACTCGCCCCCTTAGGCCAAGCGCTGTTTACCCTGACTTTCGATGGAAAGCGGTTAGAGAGCCAGCAGAGTGCCCTGCTGGGTGAGGCTTTTAAGGGAGAATACTTGCTCGCGCTGCTGCAATTAATATACTGGCCTATAGAAGAGGCCAATCTTCAGCTGCGTGGCGCCGTGCTACGCACCATAGCCTGTGAGGCGACCCATTGCAGGGGCTTATATAGCGATAATACTCAGACTCAGGTGCTTGAGATCCGCTATAGTCAAACTTCCCCCTGGCAAGCCCAGGTGATATTGACGTTCGAGCAGGCAAAATTAACCCTTAAGATAACGCCACTGGCATAAAACCAATAACGATAAGCCAAAAAGAAACAGCCTATGAGCCCTATGAGCAAAATAAGCACAATAGCCATCACACAATTAGGTTTGTGTACCCCCCTTGGCCAAGACAAGCAGCAGGTGTTGACCCGTCTGCTAAATGGCGACACAAGCGGGATGCAATGGCGCGGCGATCTGATCCCCGACACTCAGGTGCTGGTCGGTATGGTCGATGGCCCTCTGCCCGAGATCCCCGCTCACCTGACCCGTTTTGTGTGCCGCAATAATCAGCTGATCCTCAGTGCGGCCATGCAGATTGAAGAACAAGTGCTTGAGGCCAAACAGACCTATGGCAGGGATCGCATCGGTGTTGTCCTTGGCACCAGCACCTCAGGCATAGCCAAAGGCGAGCAGGCGCTGGCCTATCGCGCCCAGCATGGCTCACTCCCTCAGGATTACCTCTATTCCAAACAGGAACCGGGCAACAGCAGCGAGTTTTTGCAGCACTATTTCGACCTCAATGGCCCCTGCTATACCGTCTCTACCGCCTGCTCCTCCAGCGCCAAAGTGTTCGCCAGCGCCAAACGCCTGCTCAATGCAGGGCTTTGCGATCTGGTGATAGTCGGCGGCGCCGACAGCCTGTGTAAGCTGACCCTCAACGGTTTTCATTCTTTGGAGTCTGTCTCTAAGGGCCATTGTCAGCCCTTCAGCAGTAACCGTGACGGCATCAATATTGGCGAAGGTGCGGCCCTGTTTACTCTGGTGCGAGGCGAAGGGGACATTCAACTCGCCGGTGTGGGCGAGTCCAGTGACGCCCATCATATCTCTGCGCCCCATCCGGAAGGTAAAGGTGCCATCGCCGCCATAGAGATGGCGCTCAGAGATGCCGACATAGCGCCGGAGCAGATCGATTACATCAACCTCCATGGTACGGCGACGGTAAAAAACGATGCCATGGAGAGCCGCGCCTTAGTGCAGGTCTTCGGCCAAAAGCTGCCCAAGGTCAGCTCCACTAAACCCATGACAGGCCACGCCCTAGGCGCCGCCGGTGCCATCGAAGCCGCCTTCTGTTATCTCCTGCTGTCTGAGCATAATCTCGCCCAGCGCCTGCCACCCCAGGTGAACGATGGACAGTGGGACGAGTCCAACCCTATGCTACCCTTTGTTGCCGACGCACCCGGCATTAACGTATCGGCCACGGATGAACCGCTCACCAACGAGAGTGGGCGCAGCTTAAAGTATGTGATGAGTAACTCCTTCGCCTTTGGCGGCAGTAACGCCAGCCTGATCTTTTATCGAAATGAGAGCCAAGCATGAGTCAGACAAGCCCCCATTACCCTTTAATGGATCTCGATGTGGCCGACTATATTCCCCATCGTAAACCCATGATACTGATAGATCTGTTGCTTGAGCATCAGGAAGATACCCTGCTGACCCAAACCTGTATCAGCGAAAACAGCGCCTATTTCGACACTAAACTCGCTGGCGTGCCTAACTATGTGGGCATAGAGTATATGGCGCAGAGTATTGCGGCGCTTGCCGGGATCGAGGCCAAGGCTGCCCTGCAACCTATCCGCATCGGTTTCCTGCTGGGCACACGTAAGCTCAAGTTCGATATCGATACCTTTATTCAGGGCGAAACCTACCAGACCAGGGTCAGCCGTCTGTATCAGGAAGATAATGGTCTGGCGGTGTTCGATTGCCAGATACTTCATCAAGGCAAAATCGTCGCCCAGGCCAACATCAATGTATTCCAACCTCAGGATACCCAGGCTTATATCTCTGAGAGCATTCAAGGACGTGAGGAAGCCCAACTATGAACAACAAACGCGTACTCGTTACCGGCTCCAGCCGCGGCATAGGCAAGGCCATCGCGCTGAAACTGGCTCAGAGCGGTTATGATATTGCCCTGCATTTTCACAGCAATGCCGCTGCGGCGCAGGCGACTCAGGCCGAGCTTAGCGATTTAGGCGTCAAGGTCACTTGTCTTCAGTTTGATGTGGCCGACCGCCAAGGGGTCAGAGCCGCAATCGAAACCGATATCGCCGAGCATGGCGCCTACTACGGGGTTATCTTAAACGCCGGTATCAACCGCGACACCGCCTTCCCCGCCATGACGGATGAGGAGTGGGACAGCGTGGTGCACACCAATCTGGATGGTTTCTATAACGTAGTACAGCCTTGTGTCATGCCTATGATCCAAGCTCGTCAAGGCGGCAGGATCATCACAATGGCGTCTGTGTCTGGCATAGCGGGTAACCGGGGGCAGGTGAACTACAGTGCCTCCAAGGCCGGTCTTATCGGCGCCACTAAGGCACTGAGTCTGGAGCTGGCCAAGCGCAAGATCACGGTTAACTGTATCGCCCCCGGCCTGATTGAAACCGATATGGTGGCGGATATTCCCAAGGAGATGGTGAATGACCTAGTGCCTATGCGCCGCATGGGCAAACCCAATGAAATCGCGGGGCTGGCCAACTTCCTCCTGTCCGAAGATGGCGCCTATATCACCCGGCAAGTTATCTCAGTAAATGGTGGAATGATCTAATGGCAAATTCAATCAGGCGCGTCGTGGTCACAGGCATAGGCGGTGTCACCGCGCTGGGTCATGACTGGCCCAGTATCGCCGCCAGCATCAAGGCACAGAAAAACTGCGTCACCACTATGCCTGAGTGGGACAAATATGAGGGACTCAATACCCGCCTGGCGGCCCCTGTTACCGACTTTGAAAAACCCCCTCACTATTCGCGTAAGCGAATTCGCTCCATGGGACGCGTTTCCCTGATGGCGGCCTGGGCCAGCGAAAAGGCGCTTATCGACGCGGCGCTCTTTGACTCACCTGTGGTCACCTCGGGCGCCATGGGGATCGCCTATGGCTCCTCCACCGGTAGTACTGATCCGCTTATCGCCTTTGGTGACATGCTCAAAAATGGGGATATGTCCGGGGTTACCGCCACCAGCTATATCCGCATGATGGGCCATACTACAGCGGTTAATGTGGGGGTATTCTTCGGCCTCAAGGGCCGGATCCACACCACCAGCAGCGCCTGCACTTCTGGCAGCCAAGGAATTGGATACGCCTATGAAGCGATCAAATATGGTCAGCAAGATCTCATGCTGGCGGGCGGCGGCGAGGAGCTCTGCCCCACAGAAGCCGTGGTCTTCGATACCCTGTTTGCCACCAGCACCAAAAACACCATACCATCACAGACCCCACGCCCATTCGATCGCGATCGTGATGGTCTGGTCATAGGCGAAGGTGCCTGTACCTTAGTACTAGAGGAGCTGGAACACGCCAAGGCCCGTGGCGCCAAAATTTATGCCGAACTGGTGGGCTATGGCACCAATTCAGATGGTCTACATGTCACTCAGCCCAACGCCGACACCATGGAAGTGGCTATTCGTCTTGCACTCAAGGATGCTAAGCTTGAGCCCACTGCCATAGGCTATGTTAACGCCCACGGCACAGCCACCGACAGAGGCGATATCGCCGAGACCCAGGCCACCGAGGCGGTATTTGGGCAAGATATGCCAATCTCATCGCTAAAAAGCTACACAGGGCATACCCTAGGTGCCTGCGGTGCCTTAGAGGCTTGGCTAACCATAGAGATGATGAATGAAGGCTGGTTCGCGCCGACCCTTAACCTTAACAATATCGATCCCGCCTGCGGCAAGCTCGATTACATCAAAGGTGAGATCCGCGAGCTACACACAGATTATGTGATGAGTAACAACTTCGCCTTTGGCGGCATCAATACCTCGCTCATTTTCAAACGCTGGCAGGAATAACCGCCAGACGATTAGGCCACAAGTTCTAGTTCAACCACTAATAACGGCTCGGCTTTCACTGAGCCGTTATTAGCCGGTAAAAAAGCCGGTACGCTGGCATATACCTTGCAAAATCCTTTATGCCTATCCCCTGCAAAAGATGGAGTTGCTATGCAGTTTGTTCTCGGTCTTATCACCCATGCCAATGTCGTGCAGTTACTGCAGCAACACTGTGATGACATGTACGCACACTCACCCGCCGATAGCGTTCACACCCTTGATTTACAATCACTTTCACAGCCAGAAATTCGCTTTTGGACCCTATGGGATGGCGATCATCTGGCGGCTTGTGGCGCCATTAAACGCCTGGATAAATATCACGGTGAACTCAAGTCTATGCGCACCACTCATGCCTATCGACAACGAGGTCTGGGCAGCCTGATGTTGCACCATTTGATTGCAGATGCCGCACAACTTGGGATCACCAGACTTAGCCTGGAAACAGGGTCGGTGACATTTTTTACTCCGGCCAGAGCCCTATACCGAAAATTTGGCTTCGAGCACTGTCAGCCTTTTAGCCACTACCGGGACGCCCCCTACAGCGTCTATATGAGCCGCGCCATTTAACAGCTCAATGGTTTCAATAAAAAAGCGTCTGGGGCAATGCCGCAGACGCCTTCTAGTGGAGAATGATGAAGGGATGATGAGAAAATGATGGCTGCAGTTAAGCAGCTCTTTTTTAAGCGACTCTTTACTTAAGCAACTCTTTTATGCTGCTTATGCCACTATTTGTTCAAGCGACCAGTGCATCTATGCTCTGTATCGCCTGATTGATCCCTTGCTCGTTGGCTTCTGGGCCCATGTTCAAGGCTTCACCGTAGATGGTATCTACCTGATCGATACCGATAAAGCCCAGTACCGTCTTCAGGTATGGCACCACATGGTCGGTTGTGCCATCTTTATGCACGCCGCCACGGGTGGTCACCAGAATCGCACGTTTACCTTTGATCAAACCCTCTGGGCCTGTTTCTGTGTAATTGAAGGTCACACCAGCGCGGGCGATAAGATCGATCCAGTTCTTCAATTGAGTCGGGATACTGAAGTTATACATAGGCGCCGCGATCACTAGAGTGTCGTGGGACTTTAACTCCTCCACTAACTCGTTAGAAAGCACCAAGGCTTGCTGCTGCTTAGGTGACAACTCATCACCACCACGCAGTGCCAGCGCAATCTCACCATCGAGTACTGGCAAGGGATTAGCCACTAGGTCACGCTCGGTAACCTGTGCGCCTTGCGCCTGCCAGGCCTGTTCTAAATGGGCGATCAATTTAGCCGATTGTGAATAATCACCTAAAATGCTCGATTTCAACACTAATACTTTAGCCATAATTCACTCCAAAAGATGTATCGACTTAATCAACAATGGGGCAATTATATATATCTAATAAATGCAGTTAAATCGCATTAAATGCGACAAACTATTCTAAAAAATAGAAACAAAATCGAGAGAAATGGCTGCAAATCGCCACGAATAGCCCCAGCAGCCCAGCCTGCCCGTTCGCTAAAGCCTGTGACACAAATTAGGGATTGCTACTTATTTTCTGGTATTCTATAGGACTATTAACAATGACTCTTATGCATACAAAAAATAATGTCCAAACCAGACTCTTTTTGGCTTAAATCCTTACGTTGGATTCAAAATAAGTTGGTCCACACTATTGTGGTGCCACAGCATCCCTTTGAGGATCTTAACTTAGACCCAAGCCGTCCCTTGATCTATGTGATGAAAACCAAATCCATCAGCGACATCGCGGCGCTGAGCGAGATCACCGACAGACTCAACTTACCCAGCCCCTATGAACCGCTCAAAGTCGGAAGCATAGACTGCCCGCGTATCGTCTGTCTGCAAGGCTCAAAACCCCTGTTTGGCCAGCGTAACGACAGCGAATATTATCTCAACGACTTTACTCATCTGCTTAAGTTGCACCAGCAACAGCAAGATCTGGATATGCAACTGGTGCCTGTCAGCCTTTACTGGGGGCGCACACCGGGCAAAGAAGATGACACAATGAAAGCGGCGGTATTGGAGCGAGAAAGCCCAAGCTGGCTGCGTAAATGTTTGATGATCTTATTCCTGGGTCGTCATAATTTCGTGCAGTTTTCCAATGCCATGTCGCTGCGCTACATGTCAGATAACCACGGCAGTGACAAACGCATCGCGCAGAAATTAGCGCGCGTGGCCAGAGTCCACTTCCGCCGTCAGCGTAAGGTGATGACGGGTCCCGTCTTGCCTAACAGGCAAAATCTTTTCCATGCCCTGCTCAAATCTGAGTCGATGCAAAAAGCGATTCAGGAGGAAGCACAAAGCAAGAAGATTTCAGAGGCCAAGGCCCGCGAAACCGCCATGGAATATCTCGATGAGATCGCCGCCGATTACTCAGATAGTCTGGTTCGCATCGCCGAACGTTTTCTCACTTGGCTTTGGAACAAGCTCTACAAAGGGATCAATATCAAAGGTGCTGAGCAGATACGTCAGCTGCACCACGACGGCCATGAAATCGTCTATGTGCCTTGTCATCGCAGTCACATGGATTACCTCTTGCTCTCCTATATTCTCTACTATCAAGGCATGGTGCCGCCCCATATTGCAGCAGGCATCAACCTCAACTTCTGGCCGGCGGGGCCCATGTTCCGTCGTGGCGGCGCCTTCTTTATTCGCCGCAGTTTCCGCGGCAATAAGCTCTACACGGCCGTGTTTCGTGAATACTTGGATCAGCTGTTTACCAAAGGTTATTCGGTGGAATACTTCACCGAAGGTGGTCGTTCCCGTACCGGGCGTCTTTTGGCTCCGAAAACCGGCATGATAGCCATGACACTTAACAGCGTGCTGCGCGGTGTCGAGCGCCCGGTCACCTTAGTCCCTGTGTATCTGGGCTATGACCATGTGATGGAAGTGGCCACCTACCATAAAGAGCTGAGCGGTAAGAAAAAACAGAAAGAGTCTGTCTGGCAAGTGTTTGGTGCCATACGCAAGCTGGGGAACTTCGGCCAGGGCTATGTTAACTTTGGTGAGCCTATTACCCTGCATAATTACCTGAGCGAACAAGTGCCCGACTGGCGCGAAGAGATAGCTCAAGATCCCGAGCAGAAACCCAGCTGGCTTACGCCTGTGGTCAACACCCTGGCCAATCGGGTGATGACACGTATCAACGATGCCGCAGCGGTCAGCTCGGTCACTCTGACCAGCTTAGTGCTGCTGGCCTCGGAGCAGAATGCGCTGGAACGCTCTCAGCTGGAGAAACAACTGGATTTCTATCTCTCGCTACTCAAAGAGCTGCCCTATACCCAATTTGCCTCTGTGGTCGAGGGCGATGGTGCCAAGCTGGTGAGTCAGGGTCTAGAACTGAAGAAACTCAGGCTCGATAGCGATCCCCTAGGCGATATTATCTCCATCGATGAGAGCATCGCGGTGGCGATGACCTATTATCGCAATAATATCATTCATTTAATGGTGATCCCTTCTCTGGTGGCCAGCTGCCTGACTCAGCTTGAGCATTGCAACCGCAAAGAGATCATCAGCACGGTGGAAGACTTTTATCCTCTGCTCAAAGCCGAACTCTTTATGAGCATTCAAGATCTGCCCGGCTATGTCTCTAACTTGCTCGATCTCTTTATTAAGCAGTCGCTTATCACTGAGTCGAACGGTCTGAGCGTCAAGCCAGACAGCCTCAATCAACTACTGTTGCTGGCCGGGACGATAAGCGAAACCATGCATCGTTATGCCATTATTTTCAATATTATGGCCAGCAGACCCAATATTGAGCGCGCCAGCCTAGAGAGCGACAGTCATCAGTTGGCACAACGTCTGGGCGCACTGCATGGCATTACCGCGCCTGAGTTCTACGATAAGAAACTCTATGGCACCTTAAGCGTTAAGCTCAAGGAATTAGGTTATCTGTCTGACAACGTCAAGCTTGATGAAATTGAGCGTATTCGCGATCGCGCCAATCAACTGCTGCGTTCCTCGGTGAAGCAAACCATAGTCGATAGCGTAAATACGGAATCTCATACCTAATGGCCAATCATATGAATGCCGCCAAACAGTCGATTTCCGATAAATCCCTGTTTGGTGGCGCGATGATCATCGCCGGTACTGCCGTGGGTGCGGGGATGTTTTCCCTGCCCGTGGTCGGTGCCGGTATGTGGTTCAGCTATTCGCTGCTGATGATGCTTGGGGTCTGGTTCTGTATGTTGGTCTCAGGCTTACTTCTGCTGGAAACCAACCTGCACTTCGAACCTGGTGCCAGCTTCGATACCTTAACTCGGGCGACACTGGGCAACTTCTGGCGCATAGTCAATGGCCTCTCCATCGCGTTCGTGCTCTATATTCTGGCCTACGCCTATATCAGTGGCGGCGGCTCGATAGTCAATCACAGTCTGCAGGGATTAGGGATCAGCCTGCCCCAAAGTGTCGCGGGACTGGTGTTCGCATTAGGCCTTGCCACCATAGTCTTTATCAGCACCAAGGCGGTCGATCGCATCACCAGTATCATGCTTGGCGGTATGATCATCACCTTCTTTCTGGCGATCGGCAACCTACTGATCGAAGTGGAGCCGGTCAAGCTCTTCAGCCCGGACGGTGAAGCCAGCTATCTGCCCTATCTGCTGGCGGCTATTCCTTTCGGGCTGGTGAGTTTTGGCTATCACGGCAATGTGCCCAGCCTAGTAAAATATTATGGTAAAGATGCCAGCACGATCGCTAAGGCCATCACCTTAGGCACACTGATCGCCTTTATCATCTATCTCTGTTGGTTGGTGGCCACCATGGGCAATATCGCCCGCAGCGAGTTTGTGGATATTATCGCCAAGGGCGGTAACATGGGGGTGCTGGTTGCGGCACTGTCGGATGTGATGGCCAGCGACTGGCTGACCACTATGTTGACCCTGTTTGCCAATCTGGCCGTGGCCTCCTCCTTTTTGGGCGTGACCTTAGGCTTATTCGACTATCTGGCCGATCTATTCGATTTTGATGAGTCTACCTCAGGACGATTGAAGACCGCCGCAGTGACCTTCTTCCCCCCGACTCTGCTGGGATTACTCTTCCCAAATGGCTTTTTAATTGCCATCGGCTTTGCTGCCTTGGCGGCTACCATCTGGGCGGCCATAGTACCGGCCTTGATGGCCTATAAGGCGAGACAACTCTTCCCGGACAGCCAGGGCTTTAAAGTGCCCGGCGGCACGCTGGTCATCGCGATAGTCATCATCTATGGCATCATCACAGCCGCCTGTCATCTGCTGACCATGGCAGATCTGCTACCTACCTACGGTGCTTGAGGCTGACACTGCCGCTATTAAGTCATCAAAGGTGCCCTGCGGCACCTTTTTTACACCGCTTTTCTCAGACAAAATCACGCCTAGATAGACAGAAACTACAAAAGCCGCTTAACTAATTAAATCGAATCGGATAACACCAAGGATCGAATCATGAAAGTTTCGCATTATCAGGAAGGTATGCCCTGCTGGATAGAACTGGCCAGTCGCGAAGCGGCCTCAGGAAAACATTTTTACAGCGCCCTGTTTGACTGGCAACTCAAAGAGATGCCCACTCCCGACGGCACCTATACCATGTTCGCCATAGGCGATGATGATGTCGCCGCCGTCTATCAACTGCCTCAATCCATGATAGATGCTCAGGTGCCGACCCATTGGGGCGTCTACTTTGCAGTTAACGATCTCGAGGCCACCCTGGCCTTAGTGAAACAACATGGCGGCAAAGTGATGCTCGGCCCCCACGATGTCGGCGAGGCAGGTCGCATGGCGCAGTGCCAGGATCCCGAAGGCAGTGTGTTCTCCCTTTGGCAGGCCAAGCAGCATATTGGTGCCATGCGCCAAAACGAGCCCAATACCTTCTGCTGGGTCGAACTGGCCTGTCGTAAACCAGACCTAGCCAAAGCCTTTTACGCCAAAGTATTGGGGTGGTTTACCCATATCTCTGTCATGGAAAATTTCGATTACTGTGAATGGCTAGTCGGGGACACCGCCATCGGCGGCATGATGGAGATGACGCCCGAGTGGGGCGATATGCCATCCCACTGGATGCCCTATGTGATGGTAGAACATTGCGACGCCATAGTCGCCAAGGCCACTGAGATAGGCGGTAAAGTGTGCGTGCCTCCAACGGATATTCCCAATGTGGGTCGCTTCGCTGTGCTCAACGATCCTCAGGAGGGCTTCTTCTCTGTGATCACCTTACTGCCACAGCCATCGTCAGATTAGGCCAAGGGCTTTCCCTTAAAGTAAAAATTACCCAATAAAAAACGCGTTAAGATAAGCCTTAACGCGTTTTAAACTGGGGCTCTGCCTTACTTCTCGGCCGAATGCTTATCTAACTTGCGACGATAAATCAGCAAATAGAGCGCAGGCAACACAAACAGCGACAGTAGAGGCGCTGTGATCATGCCGCCCACCATAGGTGCGGCGATTTTTTGCATCACATCGTTACCCGAACCTGCGCCCCACATGATGGGCAGCAGGCCGAAGAAGATGGTCGCCACTGTCATCGCCTTGGGGCGAATGCGCATGACGGCACCTTCGATCAGCGCGGCCTTGAGATCTTCTGTCGTATGGTATTCCCCCTGCTCACGCCTGTGCTTAATGGCGTTATTGAGATACACCAGCATCACCACCCCAAATTCGGCGGCAACACCGGCCAGCGCAATCATACCCACGGCCACGGCAACCGACATATTGTAGTCAAGCAGATACAAAAGCCAGGTACTGCCCACCAGGGCGAAAGGCAGACTCAGCATGATAATACTCGCCTGCAGGGTGGAACCAAAAGTCATCATTAAGAGGATGAAGATCACCCCCAGGGCCATAGGGATCACCTTCTTGAGCTTGGCGTCCACACGCTGCATATACTCATACTGACCGGCAAAGGTGTAGCTATAGCGGGGGGGCACGGTCAACTGTTCGTCCAGCGCCGCTTTAGCCTGCTCGATATACTCGCCGATCGAGATGGCATCGATATCCACAAACACCCAGGAGATCAAACGGCCGTTCTCACTCTTGAGCATAGGCGCGCCATCGGTGATCTCGATATCGGCCAGATTACGCAGCGGTAGATAATGCCCAGATTTAGTGATCACAGGCAACTCACGCAGCTTCTCGATATTGTCACGCAGCGCCCTGGGGTAACGCAGGTTAATGGGGTAACGCTCGGCGCCCTGCACCGACTCACCTATCTGCATCCCCCCAATGGCAAAGCGCACCACATCCTGAATATCGGTCAGCGACATACCATAGCGGGACGCCACATCCAGCTTAGGCGTGATATCTATATATCGACCGCCGCCCACACGCTCGGCATAGGCCGATTTGGTGTGAGCCAGCTGGCTGAGGATAGCCTCGATATCGGCGCCGACTTTTTGTAACTCATTGACATCCGCCCCGGTGATCTTAATGCCCACTGGCGTCTTGATCCCGGTTGAGAGCATATCGATACGCGTCTTAATGGGCTGCACCCAGGCATTGGTCAGGCCCGGTACTTTCACCGTCTGCTGCAGTTGCTTGATGATACCCTGCAAGGTCACCCCTTCACGCCACTCCTCACGGGGCTTGAGCATGATAGTGGTTTCCAGCATGGTCAGCGGCGCAGGATCCGTGGCGGTTTCGGCGCGGCCCACCTTACCAAACACCCGCTTCACTTCGGGCACTGTCTTGATCAACCTGTCGGTCTGCTGCAACACCTCGGCCGCCTTACTGGCACTGATCCCGGGTAAGGCTGTGGGCATATAGAGCAGATCCCCCTCCTCCAATTCAGGCATAAATTCGCTGCCTAAATGAGACACCGGATACCAGGCGCTGATCAAGGCTGCCAAAGCCAGTACCAGAGTGATACGCGGGAAACGCAGCACGACATTGAGTGCCGGCTTGTAGAGGGCGATTAACACGCGGCTGATAGGATTACTGGTCTCTTTAGGGATCTTACCGCGAATAAAGAAGCCCATCAGAATAGGCACTAAGGTGATCGACAACACGGCGGCGGCCGCCATGGCGAAAGTCTTAGTGTAAGCCAGGGGACTAAACAGACGTCCCTCCTGCGCCTCAAGAGAGAACACAGGCACAAAGCTCAGGGTGATGATCAGCAGTGAGAAGAAGAGCGCGGGGCCAACCTCAACCGAGGCCTGCGCCACTATCTTCCAGTGCTCTATATTGTCAGGCCCACGTTGATGCTGATCCTTAAAATGCTCAAGATGCTTGTGCATATTCTCAATCATCACTATGGCACCATCCACGACAGCACCGATGGCAATCGCAATCCCACCTAAGCTCATGATGTTGGCATTGACGCCCATCTTATTCATCACGATAAAGGCGATGAGAATCGATAGAGGCAAGGTGATCACCGCCACTAACGTTGAGCGGGCATGCAGCAAGAACAGCAGACAGACGATAGTCACCACCACCATCTCTTCGATCACCTTATGGAACAGGTTATCTACCGAGTTCTCGATCAGATGCGAGCGATCATAGGTGGGGACTATCTCAACGCCTTGGGGCAGACCCGCCTTTAACTGGGAGAGTTTTGCCTTAACCGCTTCAATGGTCGCCAAGGCATTTTCACCGTAACGCATCACGATAATGCCGCCGACCACTTCGCCTTCGCCATCCAGTTCGGCTATACCACGACGTGAAGCCGGCCCCTTACGTACAGTTGCCACATCCTTGAGTAACAGCGGCGTTCCCGCCGGGCTGGTGATCCCCAATGGAATCTCACGAAAATCGTCTAAGGTTTGTCGATAGCCTTTGGCGCGCACCATATATTCGGCTTCGGCCATCTCGATCACTGAGCCGCCCGCCTCGCTATTGGAGCGGGTAATAGCATTCCTAATGCTGGCCAGGTCCAGCTTATAGAGCGCGAGCTTATCGGGCTCGACCACCACCTGATAGGTCTGCTCCATGCCGCCCACGGTCGCCACTTCCGACACCCCGGCCACACTTTGCAGCTCGAGTTTCAGATACCAGTCCTGCAGACTCTTCAGCTGCGACAGATCCAGACTGCCAGAGCGATCCACCAGGGCATATTCAAAGATCCACCCAACCCCAGAAGCATCTGGCCCCAGAGAAGGCTGGATCCCTTGAGGTAGGCGGCTACTGACCTGACTTAAATATTCCAGTACCCGCGAGCGGGCCCAATAGATATCGGTACCATCTTCGAAGATGACATACACATAGGAGTCACCAAAGAAGGAGTAACCGCGCACGGTTTTGGCTCCGGGCACAGCCAGCATGGCGGTGGAGAGCGGATAGGTTACCTGCTCCTCCACCAGCTTGGGCGCCTGCCCGGCGTAAGGTGTCTTGATGATCACCTGCACATCGGACAGATCCGGCAGGGCATCGAGGGGGGTATTTCTCAGTTCCTGCACACCCCATACGGTGATCATCAGACTGACAATCAGCACCATAAATCGCTGTCGAATGGCGCCTTCAATTATATTCTTTAACATGCTGGCTCCTAGTGCTGATGGCCACTGCTAAGACGCATCAGACTGCCTTTCAGACTCGCCTCTGAATCCAATAGGAACTGACCTGAAATCACCACTCGCTCGCCTTCCTCGATACCGCTGAGGATCTCCGCCTTACCCTGGGACAGCATGCCCACAGTCACCTCGCGGGCGACAAAGCTGTTGTCATCCTGCTTGACTATCACCCGGTTCGCCTGACCGGTCTGGATCAAGGCCTCCTGCGGCACCACTAAGGCATCCTTATTAGGACCGCCTAAGATCTCCACCTTAGCTAAGGTATTAGGGCGCAGAGTGATATTGGGATTTTGCAGCACAATACGTACTCTTAGGCTGCGGGTCACAGGATCCAGCTCGGGATAGATGTAATCGACTTTGCCCTCAATCCCCTCCAATCCCATGGCGGGCACAGAAACCTTGGTCTGCTGACCTATCTCCATCCAGCTCTGTTCATTTTCAAACACATCGGCGATCACCCAGACCTTTGAGAGATCCACCATAGACATCACTTCTGTCGAGGGCTGAATATACATACCATCTCTAACCGAGAGCTGTTTCACTATGCCGTCAGATTGCGCATAGAAAGGCACCCGATACTGGGTCTTCCCCCCTTTTGCCAGTTGCTCTATTTGGCTGCGGTTCATGCCTAACAACTCGAGACGCAGACCCGCTCGGCGCACTAAATCTTGATAATCTTTGCTGCCAGAGCTGCGCATGCTGCTAATGGCCAGCAGGTAATCGTCCTGGGCATTGATCAGATCGGGGGAATAGATCTCATACAGGAGCTGTCCCTTAGTGATCTTGTCACCCACGGATTTCACTTTCAGCTTTTCGAGCCAGCCGTTAACCCTAGCGTGAACATGAGTGATCTGACTCTCGTCATAACCCACCTGGCCCACAGAACTAACGAATCTTTGCAAAGTCTCTTTCTCGACCTTAGCGACTTTCAGTGCCAGCGCCTGCTGCATGCTGCCTGAAACATCGATCTGTACCTCATGCTGACTGCCGCCCACTTCCACCTTCTCTAGATTCATGCCGCAGATAGGGCAAGTGCCGGGCACATCACTGATAATATGTGCATGCATAGGACAGACATATTTGATCGAAGGCTCTGAATTTAATGGCGCAGGCTTGGCCTGACTGAGGATATCCTCCTTGGCAGTCATACCGCGGTGATCCGCACTGCTATGCTCCATAGCTGAATGATCCATGGCTGAATGATCCATTGGTCCATTCTTATCCGCGCCACCCAGTTCCTCTTCCTCCTCCACTTCCACTAGAAACATGTTGCACTTAGGGCAGCGACTACCCGCTTCGTGGCTAGTCTCTTCAGGATGCATGGGGCAGGCATAGGTTTTCTGGGCGCTCATCTCATGCTGATGCGCGTCTGTCTCTTGCTGCTCCACTTCCACTAGAAACATGTTGCACTTAGGGCAGCGACTGCCAGCTTCGTGGCTGGTCTCTTCTGGGTGCATGGGGCAGGCATAGGTTTTCTGCTGAGCATGCTGATGCTGCTCGTGATTGACTTCGTTCGCCATGGCATTGAGTTGACCATGGGCGAGATGGGGCGCGCTAACCAGGAAAAAACTTAATAAATAAGCCAAGTTACCACGACCATTTTTCATATTAAAACGATTCATAATGCCTCACTTCCACTCATCAATTAGTGTTGATGATGCTGAGCCTTGTGCTCGGCACTCTTAGCACTTTTCACTGGTTCTAGGTTCATACCGCACTTAGGGCAAGTATCCCCTTTCTTACCTGTCACCTCAGGATGCATTGGACAGTGGTATTCACCTTTGGCCTGCATCTCATGTTTGTGGGGACAGTTGTCACAATTTTTGGCGCCATGATGCTCAGCTGAAGCTTTAACCATCTCTAAGTTCATACCACACTTAGGGCAAGTATCCCCTTTCTCACCAGTCACTTCTGGGTGCATGGGACAGTGATAGGTTTGCGCGCTGTGGTCACCATGAGCGTGCGCTTCTGCATACACCATAGGTGCCGTTGTCATAACTAGGAACGCTGTTAACACTAGGCTGATAAGGGTTTTCATTGATTAACTCCATCAAAATGATGCTATTGAGCATTGGCCTAGAATAAGCACAAACTAAACAATAGACACCGGATTCATCTAGGTTATATCGCACTGAGGATACCGCGGGTTTAGCTCGCCTTATTCTGCAGAATACTTGACCGCCAACATGGCAGAAAAGTTACCTGAACAGAGATCCTGTAACGAATAACCTAATAATTTAAAATAATAAATTAAATTTAAACGATTAATAAAAAACAGAAAATAGATCTGTATTAGGCAATCGGCGGGCGCAGGACTGAGCCCAAAATGATGGAGTGAAAATGAGGCATTTGAATGGTCTGAATTGACTCTGAACCGCGAAAGCCTGACCAAGACTTCACGGTAAATAGCGTGCCTGTCACCGAAATCATTAAGCAGTGACTACAATCTCCCTTGCAGTATCCATTGCCATCGCAGCAATGTTGATCCGCGGGAAGCATCTTCTGATCATCATCGCAGCAGTGAGATTGTGTCTCTACCATGACTTGATGACAGTCGGCGCTATCGGCCATCTGCATTACCGGCATTTCATTCGCTTGCGCATAAGACACCATGGCAAAACCATTAGTCAGCACTAACTGGCTCAGCATAGCGAGCAAGCTAAATATGACTAATGTACGGTGACGCAGCGTATTACGCATGATATTTCCTGATAATGAGATGGCTACAAGTCTATCATCAAAAAGTGAAATAACACTGATAAAGTTCACATTTCATCGAACAATTTCAGCTAGATCGAGTTGGGAAGCGACTCGTATTCCACTTTCATTCAGAATCTTACTCTCTTCAGTTATCTACTGAGCCTGCCAAAGCTGAGTCATCAGCTGTTGGTGATCGAGCAAAGCAACCTGCTTCACTTGCCCCTGCTGGGAGACCAGTTGCAACTTGGGCTGCTTGATAAAGGCTTGCGCCTCTTTGCTGGCTATCTTAGGCAGTTGCAGGCGATATTGCCCCTCTTGAGCCACATTGAGGGTTAAGAAGAGGGACGCAGATCTTATCCAGGCACCCGAATCATCGGCGTTGTCGGCAAACATATCCCGATACACCAGCTCAAGCAGTTGTTTACCCTGCTCAAGATTCACCACCTGTGCCTGAGCACTCATGCTTGTCGCGCCGGATTGCACCTCTAACTGAGATGGCACCACTAAAGTAGTCGCATTAGCTGTACCGGCAACAAGGCTAGCACCTAAGACAATAAGGGCAGCAAAAGTCGTAAATGATTTCATAATAATTCTCCAAATAGCTGATATGTGTCCTCTGCTCTGCCGTGTGAATACGGCTCAAAAAATGGAGCAGGCGGAATTACGCGTTAATAAAATAAGCGATGGATCTGCAAAGAAACCCAGTTCAGCTAATCGGAGGGGGAGATAAAGAGTTGGGCTCGGCGGTCTTAATCGACCAGGGGATAAAAGTTAAGGCTTCAGAAGATTGCAGTCTAACAGTCCCCAGGTGAGCAAGCACCATTGGGGCTAAAACTGTAGTGGCATAGTGAATTTGGCCACCTGAATAGACGAAGTGATAGACTCACTTCCGGAAAAAAGGTGGTAGAAATGAAGAACACAAGACCGACATTCAGTGCAGAGTTCAAATTAGAAGCTG
>NZ_JAKCLJ010000139.1 GCF_021412565.1 Shewanella sp. AS1
CCTGCGGGATGCGGGCGATGACGTCGCCGACCGACACCTGCGCGCCGTCGCTCAGGTTGACGAGGGCACCCGCGGGCAGCGCGTAGCTGGCCGGGATGTCCGTGTTGGCGAAGCAGACTTCCTTGCCCTTCGCGTTCAGCAGCTTGATGACCGGACGCAGGTCCTTGCCACCGGCGCCGCGCTCCTTCGGGTTCAGGACGACGGTGCTCGTCAGGCCGGTGACTTCGTCCACCTGGCTCTGCACGGTGATGCCGTCGATGAAGTCCTGGAAGCGGATCGA
>NZ_JAKCLJ010000140.1 GCF_021412565.1 Shewanella sp. AS1
CGACCGCGCCGGCGGCCACCACGCCGACGAGGTACAGCGTAAACGCCGAGAGTACCGGCATTCCCTTGTAGCGTTTGACCAGCTTGCCGACGAGCCAGATGACCAGCCCGCCCAGGCCGATGAGGATGGCGACGATAATCAGCCCGCGCGAGTCTCCATCGTGCCAGCGAAAGGTAATGTCGGCGGCGGCGTACGCGCCGATGCCGTAAAAGCCCCACTGCGCCAGGCTGAACTGCCCGTTAAAGCCATAGATCAGGTTCAGGCCCAAAACCACCATGGC
>NZ_JAKCLJ010000141.1 GCF_021412565.1 Shewanella sp. AS1
AGCCGGCGTCTCCTACGGTGCGGTCAGCTCGACCGTGGCGCGCTACCTGTACCGCACCGGCGAAGCCTATGCAGCCGAAGCCAAGAACCCAAACTTCGCATCCTTTGGCTTCTGGCTGGGCAACGAGCACCCGGTCTACGAAGTGTTCAAGGAACGGCTGCCGCGCGTCCGCCAGCCGTACGCCTGGTACATCCGCGTGCCGGACCTGCCGGGCTTCATTCGCAAAATTGCCCCCGTCCTGGAACGGCGCCTGGCGCAGTCCCCGTACAGCGGGCATTCG
>NZ_JAKCLJ010000142.1 GCF_021412565.1 Shewanella sp. AS1
CGACCGCCTGCTCGTCGCGCAGGCCCTGGTAGAGCCCATGCGCCTGCTGACCGACGACACGGTCCTCGGGGGCTACGGCGAGATCGTTACCCTGGTTTGAACCGCCCCGGTCCCCCCTGGCTTGCCTCCCGGCCGCTTCGCTGGTATAAAACGCGGCTCGTTTTCGCGGGGAACGGCCCGTCCGCCGGCCCCGGTCTTGAGGATCAAGCCATGTCCAAAGTCTGTCAGGTCACCGGCAAGAAGCCGATGAGCGGTAACACCGTCTCGCACGCCAACAACC
>NZ_JAKCLJ010000143.1 GCF_021412565.1 Shewanella sp. AS1
GTCTCCTGGACGATATCGCCCGTGCTTCGTTCCCTCTGCTTAGTCATGGGCACCTTTTTAATACATTATGCAGATAAAAAGTGCAGATGTTGTGAGATAATTTATATTTGGATACCATAGTGCACCTTCCAATGATGGTCTCACTCATATATTTTTTCACAGAACGATGATAGATCCTTCTATGAATCATCGAGTTAAATAAATTATCGATCAATATCTGCACTTATTCCCCTAATACATCGTATCTGCCATGAAACAGATCTCCGGGAGGAGATAGGAG
>NZ_JAKCLJ010000144.1 GCF_021412565.1 Shewanella sp. AS1
GGTCCAAGACCCAAAAGACCAGCTTGGCTATCTCGGTGTTGTCGATATACCAGCGGCGCACCGGGTCGTATTGATCGGCGAAGCGGCTGAACATGCGGGCGGCGTCGCCCGTGGCTGATAGGAGCACCAGGCTGTTGGTGTGGTTGGGTGAATTCCACTGCATGCCGGGCAGCACACCGGCGCCGTTATTGACGACAGGCATCCAGTACGGATTTGCACCCGGCCCCCACAGGTAGCCGGTCTCATGGTCGGCAGTGATGATCAGCAGTGTCTCGCCCCA
>NZ_JAKCLJ010000145.1 GCF_021412565.1 Shewanella sp. AS1
ACCGAGACCGAGCTGGAGACCGGCGTGGCTGCGAAAGCCCAGCAGGACGCTCAGCGACGGCAGCGCCACGCCCTGGTCGACCCCGGTAACAGCGAGCACCTCCTGGAACGCAAAGTGGCTTGCCGTCTGCCCCAGAGGCAGCCTCTGCTCCAGGGCGACGCCGAACTGCGTCATGAACGGGGTGTAGCTGCGGTCGCGGTTCTCGAACACCGACTGGAGCTTCGTATCAAGTTCCTGTGAATGGGCCGCCATCCAGGTCAGGCCGACCAGTGGTCCCCA
>NZ_JAKCLJ010000146.1 GCF_021412565.1 Shewanella sp. AS1
ATGCAGGCCGGAGCGCAAATCAATCCCGGCCCGGACGCGTCGGCCGCCATCGACACGGACGGCCGCTCAGGACCCGACGGCTTCGACGGGCGTGATGACCATGAGCATGAAGCTGAGAAGGTGGAGGACGGCCTGCCCGTTCCGTCCGGCCTTGAGCTCGGCCAGGGCCGAATCGATGTGGCCCTGGCAGATCTTTTTGGCCTGGGCCATGATGTCCTTGCCCCGGTAAACGGAGGTCATTTCCTCGGGGATCGTCCAACCCTTGCCGCCGCTCGCCAG
>NZ_JAKCLJ010000147.1 GCF_021412565.1 Shewanella sp. AS1
GAGTTTGACCTACGCCCAGCGACTGATAAGCACTGTGGCTAGCATCAAATGCCCAGCTGCCATCGGTGTTGACGGTTAAGCCATCAACTGGGTTAGCAATCGAGTAGGTAATGGTGTCATTGCTGTCGATATCTGAGCCGGTGATTTGCCCTGAGATGCTGGCGTCTTCCGCTACAGTTTGCGCGGCAATGCTGCTGAGCACTGGCGCATCGTTAGTACCGGTGAGGGTAATGACCAGGTCTTGGGTGTTAGTCGCGCCGGCTGCATCTGTGACCG
>NZ_JAKCLJ010000148.1 GCF_021412565.1 Shewanella sp. AS1
ACGGCCCAGACTCCTACGGGAGGCAGCAGTGGGGAATATTGCACAATGGGGGAAACCCTGATGCAGCCATGCCGCGTGTGTGAAGAAGGCCTTCGGGTTGTAAAGCACTTTCAGCGAGGAGGAAAGGTTAACGGTTAATACCCGTTAGCTGTGACGTTACTCGCAGAAGAAGCACCGGCTAACTTCGTGCCAGCAGCCGCGGTAATACGAGGGGTGCAAGCGTTAATCGGAATTACTGGGCGTAAAGCGTACGCAGGCGGTTTGTTAAGCGAGAT
>NZ_JAKCLJ010000014.1 GCF_021412565.1 Shewanella sp. AS1
CCCCGCTGCCGCTCGACTTGCATGTGTTAGGCCTGCCGCCAGCGTTCAATCTGAGCCATGATCAAACTCTTCAATTAAAAGTTTTTTGTTCGACTACGCCGAACGACTCAATGAATTCTGATTCATCACTTAGACTCGGAAGAATCTAAGGATGTTTGTACATATTGCTATGGACTCTCATCATTGCATTGAGATTTAAATCGTTTTCGATTTCTCAACACCTGTGAGTGTCCACACAGATTTCTTGTCTCATCTTGTTAAAGAACGGTCGCCTCATACTGGACTCCAGCGGGCTAGGGCTGCGTATTCTACACTTCCCAATCAAGTCGTCAAGGGCTAATTTTAGCAAACCTTTCGACTGCGGATTTATTGAACAAATCCACCTGACAAGGCGCTGCTGTATCTGCTTTGCCGTGTCAGTGGGAGCGCATTATAGGGAGTGAATTGGTTTGCGCAAGGGATTTTCCTAAAAAAAAGATCGCATGTTGTTTTTTCCAACAACTGCGACCTTTTCTGGTGAATTCTGCACCGATATGGCTATTTTATAGCAAATACTGACTATGCCGGCTGATTGAGCTACTTCTGGTACTTCTTCCTACTTCTGTTACTTCGCCTTCTCAAGCAAGCTGTTGATCAGCGCAACTGCCTTTTCATCATCCCAATCGACAAAAGTTCTGACGAAGGCGACGAGCTCACCCTCTTTATTCAGAATGAAAGTCGCGGGGATAGTATCCAGTGGAAACACATTCGCCAGCGCCTGCTGCTGATCATAATAAGTTTCAAATGAACCCATCTCCAAAGATTTCAGGAAAGGCTCAACCTGCTTTTTACCTTCGGCATCGATAGAGATAGGTAAGACAGTAAACTTGTTTTGATCAAACTTGGCCTTAAAACGTTCCAGTGCAGGTAACTCTCTCACACAGGGCGGACACCAGGTCGCCCACATGTTGATCATGACCAAGCGACCACGGTACTGACTGAAATCGACATCTTTTCCATTGGCATCTTGAAAGGTCACCAGATCGATTGGAAATGGCTTTGACAGCACATTGATCTTATCGACACTGGACTGCACTTCACCTTGAGCTTGCTTTTGCATACCCGGATAAGCCTGCGCATCCGTTGAGCCAAGGAAAGAACCCGAGATCAATACTCCACATACTAACGGGAGGAGTAACTTATTCATTTATCATCCCGCTTGAGCAGCTTATCCAGCTCGGCCTGGTCTTCCTGACTCAACTCTTCCTCGACCGCACTCACAGCGCGCTGCTTACGAATAAAGAAGAAACCTATCATCAGGCCAAATAACAATAGACCGATTGGCCCCAACCATAAGATAAGGGTTTTCGCTTCCATACGTGGTTTGTAAAGCACAAACTCACCGTAACGGCTGGTCATAAATTCGATGATCTCGGCATCGCCTTTACCGGCATCGACCATCTGATAGACCTCTAAACGCAGATCCTGAGCCACTGGTGAGTTAGAGTCGATCAGATTCTGGTTCTGACACTGAGGACAACGCAGTGAATGGGCGAGATCCAAGGCGCGCTTCTGGTTCTCAACACTCTTGAATTCATAGGTATCAACAGGTGTCGCCAGCGCAGTGCCCACCATAACAACAGATAACAGCATAGCGCTGATAAGAGTAAAAAATGCTTTCATTAAGATGCTCCATCCGCTTTAGCCTGGGCCTGTAGCTCCTTGACCATAGGATAAAGGGTTTCATTCCAGATGCGCATGTCGATTGGACCTGCGTAACGGAAACGAATAATCCCGTTATGGTCTACCAAGAAACTTTCTGGTGCACCATAGACACCTAGATCTAAGCCCAGACGACCATCTTTATCAAAAATATTGAGATGGTATGGGTCGCCCTGACGTTTTAGTTCCTGCAGTGCAGGCATACGCTCATCACGGTAGTTGATCCCATAGATAGGCAGGATGTTCTGACGCTTCAGTCTCACCAGATAAGGGTGTTCATACTTGCATGAAGGGCACCAAGTTGCCCACACATTGAGTAATGACACCTTACCTTTGAGGTTTTCGTTGGTGATCATCACACTGCTGTCTTCAAGCTTTTCCAGTTGGAAAGCCGGGATCGGCTTTCCTTCTAGGGCTGAATCGAGCTTCTGCGGGTTAAGGAAGAGCCCCTTATAAAGGAACACTCCCATCACCAAAAACAGTACCAAAGGAATAAATAGTATTAACCTGTTTTTCATACTTGCCCCAATACCAGTTATGCGGTTGCTAAATCTTCTTTCGCTTTTTCGCCTGCGGCTTCTTTGGCTTTGGCTTTGCGATAACGTTTATCCGACGCGGCGAAGAAACCACCGACCATCATAAAGATGCTACCGAACCATAACCAACGCACAAAAGGCTTATAGTTCAGACGTACGGCAAACTCGGTACGCGACAGCGGATCACCCATGGTGATATACAGGTCACGGAACAGACCCCAGTCGATACCCGCTTCTGTCATGTCCATAGTACGAACATTGTATTGGCGACGATCGGGTCTAAGCAGAGTGATAAATTCACCGTCTTTGGTCACTTCTACCTGACCTTGCTGGGCTGTGTAGTTAGGACCAACCACATTTTTGGTTTCAATATAGTGGAAGCTATAACCCGCCAACTCTTGAGTAATACCAGGACCCATTCTGACACTCTTCTCTTGCGAGTAGTTAGACACCATGGTCGCACCCACAACAGACACGGCAATACCGATATGGGCGATGATCATACCCAGTTCACTACGACCGAGACGCATCAGGCTCAAACCATCTTTGCCCTTGATGATGTCATAACCGGCGCGCAGAGTTGCCAGAGTGATCCAGGTCGCAGTACCTATACCAAGCACTACCCAGATATTAAAGCTACCGTCGACAATAAAGGGTGACACCACACCAACCAGAGTAGAGACCACTGCAGGAATGAGCAGTTTACGCTTAAGTTCGCCCTCTTTAGCACGTTTCCAGCGAATGCTTGGACCTATACCCATAAAGACAAACAGCACTAGAACAATAGGAACGAACACGGCGTTGAAGTATGGAGGTCCAACAGAGATCTTACCCATGTTAAGCGCATCGATAAGCAGCGGGTAAAGCGTGCCTAACAATACAGTACCACAGGCCACGGTCAGCAGAATGTTACCGATCAGCAGCATGGTCTCTTTCGACATCAACTCGAAACGCGCCGGGCTCTTCATGTCACTGGCGCGGAACGCAAAGAGAGTCAGAGAACCACCGATTGCCAGCCCCAAGAGCAAAAGAATAAACATACCGCGGCTTGGATCGGCGGCAAATGAGTGCACTGAGGTCAACACACCAGAACGTACAATAAAGGTACCCAGCAGACTCAAAGAGAAAGCGAAGATAGAAAGCAGTACTGTCCAGTTACGGAATGCCGCACGTTTCTCAGTCACGATAACTGAGTGCAACAGGGCTGTACCAATCAACCAAGGCATGAATGAGGCGTTTTCAACGGGATCCCAGAACCACCAGCCGCCCCAGCCGAGTTCATAATATGCCCACCAAGAACCCAGAGAGATACCGCCGGTGAGGAAGATCCAGGCGGCCAAAGTCCAAGGACGGCTCCAACGTGCCCAGGCCGAGTCGAGACGACCGCCAAGCAGCGCTGAAATAGCGAAAGCAAAACTCACTGAGAAGCCCACATAACCCAGGTACAACATAGGCGGGTGGAAGATTAAGCCCACATCCTGCAGCATAGGGTTAAGGTCGCGCCCTTCGGCCGGAATAGGGAACAGACGCTCGAAAGGACTCGAAGTCAACAGCATAAATAGGCTGAAGCCGATAACGATCATGGCCAGAATCGCCAGCACACGTGCCGTAAAGACCTCTTCTAACCCTTTACTAAAGTAGGCTACTGCCGCAGTCCAGGCAGATAAAGAAAACACCCAGAACAGCAATGAACCTTCGTGACCGCCCCATACCGCAGCAATCTTAAAGAAGATAGGCAGCTGCGAGTTTGAATGGTGTGCCACATAGGCGACTGAGAAATCATCGACAGCAAAACTGTAGCCAAGGACGATAACGGAGAGAGCGATAAAGAAAAACATGCCATAGCTCAATGGCCAGGCATAGCGTACTAAGTATTGATCTTTACGAGCAACACCGATTAACGGCACGCTGGCTAACAGGAAGGCGAATGCCAAACCTATTATCAACGAAAAGTGTCCTAATTCAGGGATCATGGGATTTCCTCAGTCCTATTCATTCGAATCTGATAACTTTAGCATTACCTGATTCACGCGCGTTTGCAACTCGGCTCAGGGTACTAAATTTGGGCTCATTTTAGTATTTGCTATTGTATCTGTCTGCTGCTTTAGCACAATAATGGGTCACTAGTCTCATTCTTAGGGCTGAGTGATACCCGTTAAACAGTGTAAATACAGACAAATTCTTACCTCTGACCTAGGTTTGAAAATTAAGTTTCAGCGGATTTTAGAAAATGGAATCGAACTGTGAACCAGTGCAAAAGTATCATTATTTAAGGATGCTTAAGCCTTATATTACTGTTCAATGAATAATCTTTCCGTATAATCTGATCCCTAATCGCGCGGCATAACCGCATTCTTGTAACTAATGTGAAAAAGAAATAATGACCACTCTCTGGACTTTTATTGCGCTTTTTGTATTAGTCAGCCTAGTGCTGATTTGGCTTCCTCACTTCCGTCAGCAAAAGATGCTGCAAGCGGAAGAAGCAGGTGTTCGTAGGTCAACCAACTTAGAGCTATTTAACAATCGCCTTGCCACTTTAGAGAAAGAACTGGCCGACGAGCTATTAGATCAAGCTGAATTCGATTCTCTGAAAAAAGAACTTGAGATCAGTCTGCTGCAAGATATGAAGCAGGGTGAAGATGAATCTTTAGTCAATAAAGTTAAGCCTAAAGGCCTGTTGTGGCCAACCTTGATGTCTATCGTTGTGATTGGTTTATCTGGCTATTTTTACAGTCACTTAGGCGCATACGCCAACCTGGAGCAAGCCACCCCAGCTAATCCACATGCGGGTATGGATGCAAGTCAGATCATGGCGCAGCGCATCAGCATGATGGAAGCTCAGCTAAAGGCTGAGCCGGAGAACAGCCAACTGATGTTCAGCCTGGGACATGCCTACATCAATGCTAACCGTTTCGACGATGCGGTTAAGTCATTCGATAACGCCATGAAACAGGTGGGTACCCATGCCGAACTGATTGGACCTAAAGCCACCGCTTTATACTACAAGGCGAATCAGCGCATGACCCCTCAGGTACAAGCTCTGATCGATCAAGCGTTAGCCTTAGATCCTGAAGATCCATCCACCCTGCTGCTTGTGGGTATGGATGCCTTCTTCAGCGCAGACTACCAAAAAGCGATCGATGCCTGGCAGATCATTTTAGACAGCGGCCGTAGCGATGTAGATCGTACCGCCATCATCAACGCTATCGACAGCGCCAAGATGAGAATGGGCGCCGCGACAGGTGAAATGCCACAGGATGCGACTCACCAGCAAGCCATGGCTGACAAGAATGTGACCGTCGAGATTTCGATTGCACCAGAACTGGCAGCCCAAGTTGGTGAATCTGATATGCTGTTTATCTTCGCCCGTAACACTGAAGGTCCTAAGGTGCCACTGGCAGCGACCAAAGTGTCGGCAAAATCACTGCCTGTCACTATCACGCTTGATGACAGCACTAACATGGGTGGCAACACCAAGTTAAGCGATGCTAAAAACGTGGAAGTGATCGCCGTCCTGTCAAAGCATGGTTCAGTGAAAGCTCAGCCTGGTGATATCCAAGGCCGCATAGAAACCGTTAAGGTAGGCGCAACTGCTAAACTGGTGCTAGACACTCAAGTTCAATAAACCTAGCAAATTACTGAAAAGCCGACATTTATGTCGGCTTTTTTATTTTTGCCTTGTCTACTCCTGAAATACAGGCACAAAAAAGCCGGCGTTTAGCCGGCTCTTTCACTGAGACAGATTTCAGCTCGGTTTACTTAGACATAAACTCGATAGCTTTCTTGTAATCTTCATCAGTACAATCGGTACACATACCACCTGGTGGCATAGCATTTAGACCGCTTTTGATGCTACCGACTAAGGTGTCTAGGCCCTTTGCTAGACGAGGCTCCCATGCTGCAGCGTCGTGTGCTTTAGGAGCACCTGCAACGCCCATGCTGTGACATACATGGCATGCCTTGTTGTAAATAGCTTCACCTTCTTGAGCAAATACGTTTGCCGATAGGGTCAATGCAGCCACGGCTGACAATGCTAACAGTTTTTTCATCTTAAATATTCCTAGTGCAATATTAACAAAGCTCTATGCCACCCTGACATATGATTGGGCAGACTTATTTATTG
Organism: Shewanella sp. AS1; assembly: GCF_021412565.1. Taxonomy (GTDB): domain Bacteria; phylum Pseudomonadota; class Gammaproteobacteria; order Enterobacterales; family Shewanellaceae; genus Shewanella. Next base: position 6,361 of record NZ_JAKCLJ010000014.1, read on the forward strand.
TGTTGCGGCCACAGGATACAACAAACTTCAAAAGATCTCACCTTTTTGTGACTAATCTCAGAATTTCGGTTTGCATTAGGGATCCTTAAACCAAATTTGCTGTTACATTAGCAAAAGTTGAAAAAGTTCAATATCAAGCAGTAAAAGGTTTCGCTTTTTGGAAGCATATCAAATTGCTGACACTAAAAAGTAACCAATACTAAACCCCTTAAGGGGATTATGTTAATATCGCTTGAGTTTATAAATGGCTTGAGATAGAGGGTTCTGTGGTAGAAGAAAACACGGCGTTAACGCTGGTATCGGCCGATAACTTAACCTGCATTCGTGAAGAACGCATCCTGTTCGATGAGTTAAGTTTCCACATTCAAGCTGGCGAAATTGTTCAAATTGAGGGGCCTAACGGCGCGGGGAAAACCAGTTTGCTGCGTATCCTTGCCGGTTTATCGCGCCCCTATGGCGGCCAGGCTCGTTACAAGGGTGAAGATATCACTCGCTGCCGCGACGAATACAACGATGATCTTTTGTATCTGGGCCACCTAGCCGGGGTGAAAAGCGAACTCACCGCCGAAGAGAACCTTAACTTTAATTTAAAGATCAGCGGTTATGATGCGTTCGATACCCGCGATATTTTAGGAAAAGTTAATCTATCAGGGTTTGAAGAAGCCCTGGCAGGCCATCTTTCAGCAGGACAACATCGCAGAACCGCACTGGCGAGACTCTGGCACACTAACTGCAAAGTTTGGTTATTGGATGAACCCTTTACCGCAATTGATAAGAAAGGCGTAGAAGAGTTGGAACACCTGTTTTTACAACATGCCCAAAACGGCGGCTGTGTCATCATGACCACTCACCAGGATATGAGCATCATAGGTGATGACATTCTTCGTAAAATTCGTCTCGACTATCGTTTCGTATAAGGTGCAGTAAATGAATAAAGGAATCAGTTTTACTCAAGCATTTTTCACCTTATTGAAGCGTGACCTGCAGATCGCAATCCGCCATAAAGGCGATATTTTTAACCCATTACTCTTTTTTATCCTAGTGGTGACCCTATTCCCATTGGGGATCGGCCCTGAGCCACAGGTGTTGTCGCGGGTTGCCCCCGGAATCATCTGGGTCGCGGCGTTATTGGCCTCCATGTTGTCGCTCGAGCGCCTATTTAAAGCCGACTTTGTCGATGGCAGTCTGGAACAGATGTTATTAAGCCCGCAGCCACTCTCCTTAATGGTGCTGGCGAAAGTGCTCGCCCACTGGTTATTAACGGGTGTGCCACTGATTTTGGTCGCTCCCTTGCTGGCAGTATTGCTGCATTTAGAGTCCAACAGCTACGGTGCACTGATGGCAACACTCGCACTAGGCACACCTGTGCTGAGTTTGCTTGGCGCAATCGGTGTCGCCTTAACCGTAGGCTTGCGTAAAGGCGGGGTTTTACTTAGCTTATTGATCTTGCCGCTTTATATTCCGGTATTGATCTTCGCCACCAGCGCGATCGATGCCGCAGGCTTAAATCTACCCTACAGCGGGCATCTTGCCATTATTGGTGCGATGCTGGTTGGTTCATTAATATTGGCACCTTTTGCAATAGGCGCCTCATTAAGAGTGAGTACTAACTAATATGTGGAAATGGCTACATTCATACGCAGACCCTCAAAAAGCCTATAATTTGGCAGGCACCCTGCTGCCTTGGTTCACTGCATTGGCTATCGGCTTTATCGGCGTAGGTTCTATCTGGGGTCTGCTATTCGCCCCTGTGGATTACCAGCAAGGCGACAGCTACCGTATCATCTTTATCCATGTTCCAGCGGCGTCCATGTCGATGGCGGCTTACATGGCGATGGCTTCATCCGCATTTATCGGTTTAGTGTGGCAGATTAAAGCAGCCGACTGGGCCGCAGCCTCCATCGCACCTATTGGCGCAGTGGTGACCTTTATCGCGCTGATCACAGGCTCTGCCTGGGGTAAGCCTATGTGGGGCACTTGGTGGGTCTGGGATGCACGTTTGACCTCTGAACTGGTACTGCTCTTCCTCTATCTGGGTGTGATCTCTCTGTACGCCTCTTTCGAAGATAAAGTGCTCGCAGCGCGCGCAGCAGGTATCCTGGCGATTGTGGGTGTGATTAACATCCCCATCATCAAGTATTCTGTAGAGTGGTGGAACTCGCTGCATCAACCAGCAACCATTAAGATCACAGAGAAATCTTCAATGGCGCCCGAGATGCTGTACCCACTATTGATCAATATCTTTGGTTTTGGCCTGATGATAGGCGCCATCACTTTAGTTCGCTTTAGAGCCGAAATTCTTGCCCGTAACGGTATGCGCCCTTGGGTAAGGGAACTCGCTAAGGCCGAAGGAGTCAAATAATGCAATTCGATTCATTAGCAGATTTTTTTAACATGGGCGGCTATGCTTTTTATGTATGGCTATCCTACGGAGTTACGAGCTTCGCGCTGGGTACCCTGATTTTTTTCAGTGCCAGACAGAAGCGTAAAATCTTGAGCGAAATCGCCAAGAAGATACAGCGTGAAGAACGCCTAAAAGCAAACCGGAGTAATCAACAGTGAACGCCAGACGTAAGAAAAGACTTGCCCTTGCTAGCGCATTAATCGGTGGTGTAGCCGCAATCGCATCATTACTTTTATATGCGTTGAATTCTAACCTTAACCTCTTCTACACCCCGACTGAGATAGTTCAGGGTAAGAAAGACACAGGGGTTAAACCTGAGGTGGGTCAACGTATCCGCGTCGGCGGTATGGTTACAGTGGGCTCAGTGGTTCGTGACCCTAACAGTCTGCATATCGAATTTGCCGTACACGATGCCGCTGGCGGCGAGATCATAGTGACCTATGACGACCTTCTACCGGATCTCTTCCGTGAAGGCCAAGGTATCGTTGCCCAGGGCGTATTACTCGAAGGTGATAAGCTGGAAGCCACCGAAGTACTGGCGAAGCATGATGAAAACTATATGCCACCGGAAGTTGCCGAGGCGATGGGCCAGAGTCATGAGAAAATGGAATATGGCGAGAACCAGAAATCAGGCTACTAAGCTGAACTGATTCACCCAGACAAACATAAGAAGACCTCAAATTGAGGTCTTTTTTATTGCCCGCAGCCAAACTCCCTCTCAGCCGATAACATCAATATCCGATTAAAAATCCTAACAATTGGATTTTTAGGCAAGAATAAAAGCGTATCTTGCTACCCTAAATTTCCCAGATTAACCATACTCAATCTCGTCCCTAATTAGCTATCGTCTGAATGCCAGTAACCAATCGTTTAATTCAAGCGGCTAGCAGTTTTTCAGACCCAACCGAGGAGATAGAGATGCAAACCACAGGATATGCGGCACAATCGGCCGACAGCCCACTCAAGCCCTACTCGTATGATTGCCGCTCACTGCGCGATGAAGATGTCGCCATCGAAATTTTATACAGCGGCGTATGCCACAGCGATCTGCACACGGCGCGCAACGATTGGGGCTGGACAGTTTACCCCACAGTCCCAGGCCATGAGATAGTCGGACGTGTGATTGAAGTCGGCAGCAAGGTCAGCAAATATAAAGTCGGCGATCATGTGGCCGTTGGCTGTATGGTCGACAGTTGTCAGGAGTGTCAACACTGCCATAGCGGTGAAGAGCAGTTCTGCGAAGAGGGCATGACACAAACCTACAACAGCCCGGATAGAATCACCCAGGAGATCACTAAGGGTGGCTACGCTAAACATGTCGTGGTTAGGGAAGAGTTTGTGCTGGAAGTGCCTGCCAGTCTCGATTTGGCCAAAGTAGCGCCGCTGCTGTGCGCCGGTATCACCACTTACTCGCCACTGCGTACCTGGGACGTGGGTCCCGGCAGTAAAGTAGGCGTTGTGGGTATGGGTGGCTTAGGTCATATGGCGGTCAAGCTGGCCGTGGCCATGGGCGCCCATGTCACAGTGCTAAGCCGTTCAGAAGGTAAGCGCCAGGATGCCATGGATCTCAACGCCGATGCATTTCTCATCTCCAGTGACAGCGATGCCATGGCACAGGCCGCTAACCATTTTGATCTCATCATAGATACTGTTCCGGTCAAACATGATGTGACCCCTTATTTCCCGCTGCTGAAAGTCGACGGCACTATCGCACTTGTCGGTCAGGTCGGTCCTATGGCCGAGCTCAACTCTGTGCCTATGCTGCTGGGACGCCGTCGCCTGGCGGGTTCTATCATAGGTGGTATCAAAGAGACTCAAGAGATGCTGGATTTCTGTGGCCGCTTTAATATACTGCCTGAGGTGGAGATGATCAAGATGGAACAGATCAACGAGGCCTTCGAGCGTCTGGAAAAAGCCGACGTGCACTACCGATTCGTTATCGATATGCAGGCATCCAATTTCTAGTAAGTGCTTTATAAAAGAGGTTCTATGCCGAGCCTCTTTTATATACTTATGATTTGCCTTTTTATCCAAACTGACAGATAAAATAAACGACTCGCCACCGACGATTTAGAAGTGATGACCATGCCAGACACCAATCCGTTAATCGAAAGCCTAAGCGATCAACTCGCGGCCAATATCGCCCGCTGGACCCATGGGGTCGAAGAGCTGGATACCGCCATAAATGGTCTCTCCTTCTATCGCCGGGATAATCCGACCGCCTGCTCCGTTTGCGTGGTTGAGCCCAGTATCGCCTTAGTGGTGCAAGGGTTAAAAAGCATGGCGCTAGGGGATGACGTTTTTGAGTATGATCGTTATCGACTGCTTATCACCTCGCTGGATCTCCCCGCCCAGATGCAGGTCTTAGAGGCTAAGCAGCAGCAACCTTATTTGGGTCTGGTATTAAAGCTAGACCTAGGCGTGATGAGCGAGCTAATGATGCAAACATCCTATCACGCACCGGCCTCATCCAGTAAACGCGGCATGTTACTGGGTTATACCACGCCAGAACTGCTCGATGCCTGTAAACGACTGGTGGAATTATTAGATGATAAAGATTCAATGCCTGTGCTTGCAGCCCAGATAAAGCGGGAGATCTTCTGGCGGGTACTCAACAGCGAACAGGGCGCACAGCTGCGCCAAATCGTCGCCGTAGGTGGTCAGGGGCTGCGCATCAATCGCGCCATTAACTGGCTGAAAACCAATTTCGCCACCCAGCACAGCATAGATGCCCTCGCCGAACTGGCACAGATGAGCAAATCCAGCTTTCATCACCATTTTCGAGAGCTGACGTCCATCAGTCCGCTGCAATATCAGAAACGCCTGAGATTGCTCGAAGCACGCCGCCTGATGCTAAGTGAAAATATCGATGCCGCCAACGCCGCCTACCGAGTGGGTTACGAGAGCCCCTCCCAATTCTCGCGGGAATACTCGCGTTTCTTCGGTAATCCACCGAAACGCGATCGCGAACTGATCAGAGAGAGTTAAGATAGGATAACCTGTCTGCAGCTAAGTGCGGCTAAGATCGTCGAGAACACCTGACAAACTCAATCGTCATCAAGATCAAGCCGATAAACACTGTGATGGATGCGATGGCGAGTATGGGATCTACGGTTTCCAAGGGGACAAACTTGCCATAAAGCAGGAACAGGCCGCTGAGCACCACGACCGAGCCAATCTGATGCACATAAAACTGAACAATGGCTAACTTGGATGTGGAATTATCCAGCCAGAGTTTATGACATAAACCATAGAGAAATGAGAGCAGAAAACCGATGAGCATAATATGGGCATGGGTGACATATTGACCATGATTATGGGTTGCCGCCATATGTATCCCCAGCATCAAACCCAATATGCCATACCCGAACGCGGTTAAGATAAACTTGCGATCCATAGACAATTCCTCTGCCAAATTGCTATGGATAAGTATAGATTGGCTTACAAACAAGCCATAAAAATCTGCATTGGCCAGCCTGCCTGAGCCCCTATCACATCCAGGCATCCAGCTGTATCTTGCCGCCGCCCAGATAACTAAAAGTCACCTCGGATAACAAACCGCCGGAACCACTGAGAGAAACCAGCGTGTCACAATCTACCCCAGCCGCGCAGCTAAATTCTTTGCCGTAAAAAGCGTAATTGTTATCCACACGAGTAAAAATAGCGTCCGATAACTCAAGGTTAGAGTAGACATATTCGCTGCCCAAATTGTCTTCAACCTCAGTATCTATGCTTATCAGAGTGTAAGCCAGACTGCTGCCATCGGCAGGGGGATTGGCGATTTCAGAGACTTCAACCGTCATGCTGTAGAAGTGACCCCATTGGTAGGTAAAGCCCTCTATGCTGCCATAAAAATGCATAAAGGCGGTTACAGGGCCAGTTCCCGACACGTCTAAACAGAGCTGATTACCGACTGCAGTGCAAACCGTAGGATTGCTTAACACACTCAGGGAGAGTGTCTCTGCCTTATCATCGCTGCCGTTACACCCAGTTAATATCGCGCCGCCAAATAACAATACCAATCCATGCTTTAACATATTTAATCTCTCCATATTTGGCCGACGTCTTAGTGTGAGTCACCCTGCCACGAATTAAGTTAACTTAAGCTAAATTAATAAATTAGACAAATTGTGTCGCTTAAAGCATAAGCTGACATAGGCTGCTTCCAGCTTTCAATCACTTAGCCAAAAAATGTAGCCATATCCTGACATAAAATATAACCATAAGCTGACAAATTAACTCAATCCATAGCAAGCCATGATTTTTACATGTAATTTTCTTACAAGTTTAAAGATATCTGAAGCTAAAGCGGAATTGGACAAAAGCAGTTTTGAACTTTAACTTGATGGTGAGCTCATTACCTGTGGTGAGTTTACGTGTAGTTACTTCTGAGGCACGCTGTAAACCCATCCCTGGGCGCTCCACGATTTCATCCCTGAAATCGAAGGCCTCAGCCGCACCTACACTCAGCTATCCATCACACCGATTAAGCCTGCCGAGTATGACTCCAATAATCAGAAGCAAAATAATTTATGGACAAAAACGTGTTAGAAAGGCGGCTATATCAAGTAACTTTCGGATTAAAATTTCTATAGGGTAACGGCTTTGTTTCCTAAATCGAATCAACACACAAAGCTCCCCCTGCTGTTCACATATTAGACAAAATACCGTGTTTCAGGCATACCTAGCTTAGTCAGTTTGTTTAATGCTTTGATCATGGCGTAAGCCTCCCCGACTTGAGCATTGTAATTTCTCATGCTCAAGCCGCCGCCGAGCAACTGCTTTATCCGATGCATGGCGGTTTCAGAGATTGAGCGACGATTGTAGCCATAACGTTTCTTCCACTTTTTATTTGAGCCGTAAAGCTTTTGAAAACTCACGGCTAAATTGCGCGGATGCCCTTGTTCCCAATAGGCTGCACCATCGCGTGGAGGGATCAGACTAAAGGCCCGTTTACGGCGGATAACCGTGTGACATTCTCGCGTATCATAGGCACCATCTCCTGAAATCGTATGGATTTTACGGTGGGTTTGTTTAAGCAAATTTGGCAGCACTTCAGCGTGGGTCACATTCGATAAGCTGAGCTCAGCGGCAATAATCTCATGAGTATGAGTGTCAACGGCAATATGCAGTTTGCGCCAAACTCGGCGCTTGCCATCCGTACCATGCTTCTTTACTTTCCATTCTCCTTCGCCATAGACTTTTAGTCCTGTGGCATCGATAGCTAAATGCTCAATAGTGCCCCTTGTCTTAGTTTTAAAGGAGACGTTAGCCGTCTTAGCGCGTTTGCTGATACAGGTATGATGTGGGCAAACTAATGGTACGTTTGCCAGTTTAAATACCGAATTGATAAAGCCTTGCAGGGCTCGCAATGGCATAGAAAAAACACGCTTAACCATAAGTGCGGTAGTGATCGCTAAATCACTAAACACAAGTGGCCGACCTTTTTTGCCTGATCCCGTTGTGGCTTTCCAAGTGGCGATGGCTTCCTCATCAATCCAGAAGGTCAATGAACCACGGTTAATCAAGGCTTGATTGTACTGTTTCCAGTTGGTTGTCTTATAGCGAGGCTTTGGCACGGTTGATTAGTAGCTCTGTGAATGATGTCGATCTGATCACTCGCTACAGATTTAGTTCCGTCGATTTAGGAAACAAAGCCTCAATTTTGGTTAAAAATCAACCTTGATTCAACCAGTCAGAATAGAGTTTCTTCAGAATCACTTCATTGTCATCTTTCGCCTTAAAAAACTTTCTCAGAGAGCTAATTCGAGGAATTAAAATCATCAAAAAGAATATAGCGAGAAGAGGAAAGAATACTTTAATAGAAAATTCCACTGAGCTTTTTATAGCTGTTTCAGCACTACTGCCGAAAAAGTACTCTTCTAAAAATTCCAAAGCAGCAAACACTAAAGTAAAAATTAATGTTCTCAAGAAGGTCTTGAAAAAGCTTCTGGGAAAATCAATTAAATAAAAAGCCAACTCACGTTTCGTCATAATAATCTCGGATTTCTTAGTGCAGTTAACAATATGGATTGGTTGGTAAACATTTACCCATTCTATCATCAATGGATCGAGAAACCTTGTCGCCTAAACCATCATTTACAATTTCTGGTAAGGCTTGAGAAAATTAGACACTTTGTAGCATTACTAAAATTAGGTCAACAGTCCAATGCCAAGCTGAGCTAGTTCAGTCATGCGAAGCAAAGAAAGGGGCAAATTCTTGTTAGATTGAATAGCTGAAAGGCTAGTTAATATTGGCATTGTTGATACCAGTGACCTTCTAAAACAAGGATGTTTTAGTAGAGCCCTCAGGGAAGAGTTTATGGCGTGTCACTGGGGAAACAATGACAATAAACACAGATCGACAATCACTTCCTTACCTCACTTTGGGGCAAAAACCAAGTTAGCTTTTTGATCCATCTTCACACCAATCACGGTTAAAATCGAAGAGAGACAATAACCAAGTGTAAGCACACTTTTGGCCTTCGAAATCAGGGATGATTTCGCAGAGCCCACAGGGACGTGCTTGTGGCGAGCCAAAAGTGTGTTTGCACATCCCCCGCCGGGCAGGCGTTAGATAGCCATAAGAGTACGAACTAAAATTTACCAAGTAAGAAAAGCAATACTGAAAAATGCCCTTCCTTCATTTCAAGGTTAACTCACTTTGGGGCAAATTCTTGTTAGATTGAATAGCTGAAAGGCTGGTTAATATTGGCATTGTTGGTATCAGTGACCTTCTAAAACAAGGATGTTTTAGTAGAGCCCTCAGGGAAGAGTTTATGGCGTGTCACTGGGGAAACAATGACAATAAACACAAATCGACAATCACTTCCTTACCTCACTTTGGGGCAAATACGTGTTACATCTTTTTGGGACAAAAGCGCCTTAGAAAGGCTGTCTTAGGCAAGGATATTTCCATGCTAACGGATTTACTCTAATCCACAAAATTCGGATTAAATTTTGTATTGAATTATGCAAAAGTCTTTGATGAGGCTCAAAGTTATCTAGTGATGTAGTGGTGATTCAATTCATTACTTTACCAAAATCGTCGCATATACCTTAACTCATTTTTGGGCACTGGTTCCCACCGAGTTTTGTTAACAGTTCTGGAATTCTTAATGCAACGGTCTTTAAATTCATCATTACTTGATTCTGTTGCTATAGTTTTTTGAGAGTTTATCGCTGTAGATCTGTTTTGATACTCTAATGCTTTTGCATGACTAAAGTACTCATTTAACAAAGCTAGGTTTCTCTCATAAAGATGTAGGTTGGAAGGATGTGCCTGAGAATATTTAGCTCTCAACATTGCACTTTTTTCACGATTGATAAGAATCCAAAGTTCTTTCTTAGATAGGCTGCTTATTTTATTTAAGTCAATTTTAGAGGGAATAAACTCTTTAGAACCTGCGCCTTGTAAACTCCGATTTTGAACAAATGAATTTTGTGTAATATCGGGTGGCGTTTTTTCTGATAAAGCCAGATTAACTTTTTTTCTATTTAAGTTGAACCTATGATGGCCTCTAAACCAATAGCCCAATATAAAACCAGCAAGTAAGATTGTTAAATGTAACATTTCTTGTTCAAATATATTAAAATAATATTCTAACATACTACTGGGAATGAACACCACTGGCCACATTAATCGATGGAAACGGGGTTGTGCTGAAAAGAATTTGGCTCAAATTTAAGCTGAAGAAGACACCAAAAAACTGGGTAACTGTCAGATAAGGCCTGAGTCTGAACTAGTACAGATTAAGTTCTACAAACCTAATTCATTAAATACTGAATCGCCACTGCTTTACTAGACAGGTTTTTACTACACCATAGCCGCTTTGACATAGACATCGAAGCGGTTTTTCTTGGTTTCGATGCGGGTGCTGGGTTTAATTCCGTCGAGATCGTCTGCGTAATCGGGGCGCTTCACCACCACACGTTTACTGGCCAAGGCCAGCGCCGGTGTCAGTAGGCCATCGGCATCGAGATCCGCGCCTACCAAGGACTGAAACACCCGCATCTCCTTTTTTACTAGAGCGGATTTTTCCCTGTGGGGATACATGGGGTCGAGATAAACCACATCCACCTGCTCACCAATATCGGCCAGATCCGTCAGGCTGGAGCCATGCACCAGAGTCATACGCTCGCGCATCCACTCGCCGATATCGCTATCTTGATAGGCCCGGCGCAGTCCATCTTCCAGCAGGGCAGCCACCACAGGATTACGCTCGATCATTGTGACTTTGCAGCCGAGACTAGCCAGCACGAAGGCATCGCGGCCAAGGCCTGCTGTGCCATCGACCACAGTGGGATTCACGCCCTGTTTTAAACCGACCGCCTTGGCGATGGCCTGACCACGGCCACCGCCAAATTTGCGCCTATGAGCCACGGCGCCAGTCACAAAATCCACCCAAATGCCCTTGAGTTTCGGTTCGTCACGCTTATTGAGCACCAGACAATCTTGCTCAAACACCAGCTCAAACTGAGCGTCTTTATCGAACACCAAACCCCAGCGGGCACAAATGGCCTCTAGCGAGGGAAAATGACGATTAAAAAAGATGCCGATGGTCGGCTGCGGGCTGGATGCTGGCTTCACGAGTCACTCTGAGTTTAATAAATAACCCGGCTATTATGCCAAATGCCAGCGGCACTGAACATGGGATTTATTATTCTTCGCCATAGGTAATCGTTGCCGCCTCCTAGGTCAACACCAAAGGCGTTACTCACAGCATAAGTTTGAATGGTATAATCCCTTATCTGGCTCTCGCCCATTTTTGGAAACCACATGTTAAGTTATCGCCACGGCTATCACGCCGGCAACTATGCCGATCTCCTCAAACACAGCCTGCTGCTGCAGACGCTCAAACTGATGCACAAGAAAAATAAACCTCTAGCGTATATCGATACCCACGCGGGCGCCGGCGGTTACAGCCTGAGCGATGAGTTCGCCCAAAAGACGGGTGAGTATCTCGAAGGGGTCGCCAAATTGTGGCAGCGCAGCGACCTGCCCGAGCCACTGGCTGACTATATCAATGATGTTAAGCATTTTAATGGCTCGGAGCAGTTGGAGTTATACCCAGGCTCGCCCGCCTTTGTGGACATGAATATGCGGGACAAGGACCGCATGGTGCTGCACGAGCTGCACGGCACAGACCATGAGATACTGGATGAACATTTTGCCGGCGACAAGCAGATCAAGGTGATAAAAGGCGATGGTCTGAAAGGCTTAATCGCCGCCGTGCCGCCGCTGGAGCGCCGCGCTGTGATTTTGATCGATCCCAGCTACGAGATGAAAAGCGATTATCTGGATGTGGCCGATGCGGTGATCAAGGCCCATAAACGCTTTGCCACAGGGGTCTATATGATCTGGTATCCTGTGGTGAATCGCGCCCAGACGGAGGCGATGTTCGATCGCCTGAAACAGAGCGGCATCCGTCGCCAGCTGAGAGTCGAACAAGCGATAAAACCTGACAGCGACGAGTTTGGCATGACGGCGGCGGGACTTTGGATTATCAACCCACCCTGGCAGCTGGATGAAATAGCGCAAACCACTTTAGATTTCCTCCACCCTCTGCTTAATCAGGGCGGCGGTCATGTTAACGTAAGCTGGGAAGTGGGCGAGTAACGGCCGAGTCAAAGCGCCTGCTGATAGCGTTTGAGTAAGATTTTCACTCGCTTCACATAGGCCTGAGTCTCAGGGTAGGGCGGAATACCTTGGTATTTCGCCACAGTTGTTGGGCCTGCATTGTAGGCGGCGCAAGCGAGATCGATATCGCCATCGAAACGCGCCAATAACTTCGCCAGATAGCGGGCGCCACCGGCAATATTCTCGTCAGGACGATAGGGATTATTAACCCCCATCGCCTTAGCCGTATTGGGCATCAACTGCATCAAACCCATGGCACCGGCGCGGGACAGGGCAAACACTTTAAATGCCGACTCGGCATGAATAACCGCGCGGATCAGCGCCGGATCCAGCTTGTTTTCCCTAGCGGCACTGTGGATCAACTCATCATAATCGGCGCTGAACAGCGGGATTTTTTGCCAGTCCAGCTCAGAATCCACCTTGCAGGCGTAACAAGTATAAAGCAGCACCTTAAAGTCCTGATCTCCTGGGGCATGGTCTGCAAATACCACACTACCGTCGGCTTTGGTGTATTGGTAGACCTTCACTTTTTGCTGTGCCGAGCCAGAGGTCGCTGGCGCGGTAGAATGGCTTTGTATTCCGGATGAAGAGTAACTGGCCTTATAACGCGGTTTCGATGCACTCGGCTCCTGCGCTAAGAGGCTCACAGAGCACAAGAGGCTCACGATTAAGGTAAGCACTTGGGGAAAGTAAAAAAAACGCAGACTATGGGCTGGTTGCATCAGAGTCCAATCTTTTGATCCAGTTTGAGTATGTCAATCATAGCAAAGAGCTGCTTCATTTCTCGGTTTATCTGGCTAAATTCATATTCGAAGGTCGCCGGCTGGAACAGCGAACCTAGCTCGAAGCGATTGTCGCGGCTGGAAAGCATGATAAGCAAACTGTCGGCATAGAAGGCACATTGAATTTTGTTATCAAACAGACTGGCTAACTCCTGCAGGCGCTCCATAAAACTCACTGTCAGCAGGTATCTGGCCTCTATCTGATCGGTCGAGAACACATCGAACTGCTTCTCAAAACGGGGATCTTCCAGCTTGACCCGACTCAGCCCCCTGAAGCTGTCGGAGAAGAAGTTAACCAGGCCGCCACGATTTTTAATCACCACAGTATGGCCCTTAAAGGCCTTATGACTGCCAAGCTTGACCATCACCCCCTGAAACTGAGTCTGGGTTTCGGTGCGCTTATCCCGCCGCACCTCCTTGGTGAGTTTAAGCTCATTGATTGTGATTGCCACCCCCTTATGGCTGCCATGAACATAATCATCGAAATGGGCGTCATCGTAATCGGGCAGTAACTTGGACAGCTCAAGGAGTGGCAGGCTCATGCGTTGATTGGGATTAAAGATAAAATCATCGCCGAAGTAACTGAAGATATAGGGAAAAACCAGATGTTTGACGTTGGCCTTGTACTCTTTCACCGGGCGGTAGGCCCACCAACTGAGCACCACCACAGGCAGTAACAATAAAGGCCAAGGCAGATTGACATAACCTTTAGCACTGTAAAGCAGCGCCACCAGCACTATGACCGCAAGTATCATGACACTGGTATAGATACGCTTTCGCAGCGTGGTTAAACAGGTGATCCGCTCTTTTTCAAACAGGCGAGTGAGGGGCGCAATATGCTCCTCATAATGGGCCTTAAATAGCTCAAGCTCCTCGGGAGCGGCGCTTAATCCCTTTCCCCGACGCTTAGGTTTCAGCTTAGCGCCGAGCAGAAAATTGATGATATTCAAAATAGTGGCCGGAGATTATAGATAATCGGCGGCATCCACACTGACTCTTGCGGCGGCCTCTGCTTCATAGAAAGGCATCACCTTCACCTTGGCCATAGAGGCGATAATGGAACCGGGGAAGATCTCCACCGCAGTATTAAGCTCGCCCACGGCGGCATTGTAAAAGCGGCGGGCGGCTGAGATATGCTCCTCCACTTCGTTGTAGGTCTGCATCGCCTGCAGCATAGTGACATCGGATTTCAGCTCAGGGTAGTTCTCCACATTCACCATCAGTTGACCCACCTTGGCATTAAGCTTCTCGGCCGCTGCCAGATGAGTCTTAATCGCCCCGCTATCTGTAACATCATAGCCGGCGGTAACTTGGGCTCTTAGGGCGGTGATCTCTGTGAGCAGTGACTTTTCATGCTCCATAAACTTCTTGGCGATTTTTAGAATATTGGGCACCAGATCCGCACGCTTTGTCAGCTGTACATCTATGCCTGACAGGGCTTCTCTGGCACTGTTGCGCTTCTTGATCAGGCTGACATACCAAAGGTAAGCAATGATCACCGCTATGCCTAAAATTAATAGTAAACCCTGCATTGCTATATCCTTGTAAATAAATAAAACCTGAATAATCGAGCACACCTTGTCTGATTTTAAAGAAGATTTCCAGCTATGTCTGCAAATGGCAAGGCAGATAAAAATGGTGAGCATTTAGACAAATTTCAAAAAAAACCTCTCAATTTGCCATTTAAAACCGATTAAACACTCACTTACTCGAGCATGCGCTGACTTGCCATGCTAAAGACCAATAAACAGATACAAACAAGGTAGAATAAATTTAACCTCCTTTATTTCAGTAATATACAACAAACAACAAACATTTCAATAACAATAAACCTGCTGCAAATTGTCTTAAATCGCTGAAAAAAACCATACAAACAGCCATTCAGACAAAAGAATTAACCCACCAAGCAGGAAATAAACCTCTTCACCTGTATTTCAGCTGTATGGGCGCACCTAGGCGCAATTTAAGCTTCAGTTAAAGCTAATACTTCATCATGCTCGGTTCATTATCTGCATTGAACACAAATTAACCAAGGGTCCAAAGAGGCTCACAATAAGGAAGTACCATGAGCGTTAAGCAAGATGAGCGACTGTCGCCCGCCTATTCTGATTCTCCCACCTCGAACGGCCTGTTCGTCCGTTTCTTAAATGTGGTCGAGCGCTTGGGTAACTTACTGCCCCACCCTATTACCCTGTTCGCCCTCTTTTGTGTCGCAGTTATCCTTATTAGTGGTATTGCCGGTTATTTCGAATTAACGGTAAACGATCCCCGCCCTGAGGGCGCTCCGGGACGCGGCGCCGATGGCCTGATCCATGTGGTGAGCCTGATGAACGGTGAGGGACTTAGGATGATAGTCTCCAACCTGGTGACCAACTTTACCGGCTTTACCCCACTAGGGACTGTATTAGTGGCGCTGCTTGGGGTAGGCATTGCCGAACGCTCGGGTCTGCTGTCGGCGGCCATGCGTACTCTGGTAATGGGCGCCTCGAAACGTCTGGTGACCCTGACCATAGTCTTCGCCGGTATCGTCTCCAATACAGCTGCCGAGCTGGGTTACGTGGTGTTAATCCCTATGGCTGCGCTGATCTTCCACTCCCTCGGCCGCCACCCCCTCGCCGGACTCGCCGCTGCCTTTGCCGGTGTATCCGGCGGCTATAGTGCCAACCTGCTGCTTGGCACAGTTGACCCACTCTTATCAGGGATCACAGAAGCCGCCGCCCAGATGATCGACCCCGAATATCTGGTTGGCCCGGAAGTGAACTGGTATTTCATGTTTGCCTCCACCTTTGTGATCACCATTCTAGGCGCCCTGGTTACAGAGAAAATTGTCGAGCCCAAGCTGGGTAAATACGATGTCAGCGAGGCCAATATCGATCTCGGCGAACAGACGATGGATAGCGTGACCGACACTGAGAAGCGCGGCTTAAAGATGGCGGGATTATCGATACTAATTCTCGGCAGCATTCTGGCTCTGACGGTCGTTCCTGAGAATGGCCCACTGCGTCACCCCGAAACAGGTCTGGTGGCAGGCTCGCCTTTCCTCAAAGGCATAGTCGCCTTTATCTTTATCTGTTTTGCCATCCCTGGCCTGGTGTACGGCAAGGTGGTCGGCACCATGAAACGGGATAAAGACGTTATCGATGCCATGTCCCACAGCATGAGCACCATGGGCATGTATATAGTGTTGGTGTTTTTTGCCTCGCAGTTTGTGGCCTTCTTTAAATGGACCAATCTTGGCGCCGTGCTCGCGGTGACAGGTGCCGATGCCCTCAACGCCATCGGCCTGACCGGCCCGTTAGTATTCCTGCTGTTTATCATGATGTGTGGCTTTATCAACCTGATGCTGGGCAGCGCCTCGGCGCAGTGGGCGGTGACAGCACCAATTTTCGTGCCCATGCTGATGCTGGTTGGCTACGCGCCTGAAACCATTCAGGCCGCCTACCGGATTGGGGATTCGGTCACCAACCTGATCACCCCCATGATGAGTTACTTCGGACTTATCCTAGCCGTGGCGTCTCAGTATAAGAAAAACCTCGGCATAGGCACCTTAGTCGCCACCATGCTGCCCTATTCTGTGGTGTTCTTTATCGGTTGGACCGCCTTCTTCTTTATCTGGGTCTTCCTGCTTGGATTACCAGTAGGACCAGGCGCGGCAACTTACTACACTCCTTAAGTTGCGCTGAACGTAAGTTGCGCTGGAATACGCAATAAAAAATGCCAATCCACAGGGATTGGCATTTTTGTATTCTCGGCGCTTGGCTGAAAGATTAAGCCTGTATGCCCGAATGCCTTAACAGGGCATCGATCTTAGGCTCGCGCCCCATGAAGCGTTTAAACAGCTCCATGGGCTCCAAGCTGCCGCCCATCTCAAGAATGTTTTCCAGGAAGCTGTGACCTGTGTCAGCATTGAAGATTCCCTCCTCCTCAAAGCGTGAGAAGGCATCGGCAGAGAGCACTTCGGCCCACTTATAGCTGTAGTAACCTGCCGCATAGCCACCGGCAAAAATATGGGCGAAGCTATGTTGGAAACGGTTAAAGGCGGCGGGCTTGACCACGGCCACCAGAGAACGCACCTCATCCAGCTTGGCCTGGATCTCGGCGCCAACGGCCGGATCATATTCATGGTGAAGGCGAAAATCGAACAGAGAAAATTCCAGCTGACGCAGCATCATCATGCCGGACTGGAAGTTTTTCGCCGCCAGCATCTTATCCAACATGGCTTTGGGCAAGGGCTCACCTGTTTCAAAATGACCTGAGATCTGCGCCAGCGCCTCCTCTTCATAACACCAGTTTTCCATAAACTGACTCGGCAGCTCTACCGCATCCCAGGGCACGCCATTGATGCCAGAGACGCCGGCCACATCGATTTTGGTCAGCATGTGGTGGATACCATGGCCAAACTCGTGGAACAGGGTAGTCACCTCATCATGGGTAAACAAAGCGGGTTTGCCCCCCACAGGTGCATTGAAGTTACAGGTTAGATAGGCCACAGGATCTTGTATTCCCTGGGCGGTTTGACGGCGTACTCGGCAATCGTCCATCCAGGCACCGCCACGTTTACCTTCACGGGCATAGAGATCCAGATAGAAGCTGCCTCTGTGTTCGCCGCTGGCATCTTTGATGGTGAAGAAGCGCACATCTTTATGCCAGGTATCAAATGCTTTTTGCTCTTCAATCGTGAGACCAAACAGACGCGATACTGTGTAGAACAGCCCGGATAACACGCGATCCTCAGGGAAATAGGGGCGTAACTCCTCTTGGGAGATCTCATATCTGTGCTGCTTGAGCTTCTCGGCGTAGTAGCTCAGATCCCAGGGCTCAAGCTCGGTGACACCATAGTGCTGCTCGGCAAACTGCTTGAGTTCAGCCAACTCATTTTCACCTTGAGCCTTAGAACGCTGCGCCAGCTCATTAAGGAAATCCAGCACCTGCTGTGGCGACTGCGCCATCTTAGTCGCCAGAGACTTATCGGCATAGCTGTCAAACCCAAGCAGCTTGGCCAGTTGATGACGCAGAGACAAGATCTCATCCATCAATGGGCCGTTATCAAATTCACCGGCATTGGGACCCTGATCCGAGGCGCGGGTCACGAAGGCGGTATAGCACTCTTCCCTTAACTCGCGGTTGTCGCTGTAGGTCATCACGGGCAGGTAGGACGGAAAATCCAGGGTAAACAGCCAGCCATCGAGCTCTTTGGCCTCAGCCATCGCCTTGGCAGCAGCAATGGCCGACTCGGGCAGACCCGCCAGACCTGACTCGTCGGTGATCAACTTATGCCAGGCGTGGGTAGCATCCAGCAGCTGATTCGAGAAGCTGCTGGTTAATTCAGACAGGCGCTTCACCAATTTGCCATACTGCTGTTTATCTTCGTCGCTAAGACCAATGCCCGACAGCTCGAAATCCCGCAGGCTGTGTTCGATACTGGTCTGCTGCGCCTGGGTTAGATGCGCAAAGGCTTCACTCTCTTTCAAAGATTTATAGGCTTGATACAGACCCTGATGCTGGCCGACAAAGGTGCCATATTCAGACAAGAGCGGCAAACAGGCATCGTGCGCCTCACGCCACTCGCTGGTGCTGAGCACTGAATTCATATGGGAGACGGGCGACCAGATCTGGCTCAGCTCATCATCCACCTGCTCCAGTGGCTCAATCAGGTTATCCCAGGTATAGGGGCCGCCAGATGCCAGAACCTCATCGATCTTGCGGCGGCAATTTTCAATCCTCTGCTCCACTGCAGGCTGAATATGCTCGGGTTTTATCTGCGAAAAAGGCGGCAGCTTGCTAGCGCTTAGCAAAGGATTGCTCATACTTGGGTTCCTCAAAATCTATTCTGCTCAAAATCTAGGGTATTCGTCTCGCTTATTACCCTCTAGATATGGGCTATCGCCCCTTGATTCAAGCGGGCGGGCTGCAAATAATTCGGTATCAGGCCATCTGACAAAATTCCTTGATCTATGGCAAAGAATAATCCCAGCGAGATAACTAAAGATCATTATTGCCAAGGTGTTCGCAAACACAAGTCGTTCTCATTTTTAAGCCGCTCGGCTCAATTTATCATAGCGAATATAAATTCACTCTTACTGTAATAAATATTTGCCCCATGAAAAAAATAACTCAGCTCACCATCACTTCGGCCTTGCTATTAAACAGCGGCGCCTTGTTGGCCAACGAACTGGCCTACACCTCTGCCGCGGATGACATTCATATCAGCTCGATTCTCACTGAACCCGCGCCTGCCGAGACGGCTTGGGTGTTTGATTTAGGCTGGGATTCTAAGTATATGTCTCAGGGTCGCGATCTGATCGGTGAAGGCGGTATCACCTGGGCGACTGCTGTCTACGAATATGAAAACTTAGCCGTATTTGCCAGCCTTGGCCGCGGCGACAGCACAGCCTATATCGAGTGGGATCTGGGGATAGAATATGGTTTAGACCTGACAGACAATCTCGAAGCAACCCTAGGTTTGATGCATATACATTGCTTTGGTGATGACGATTTCCGCGATAACGAGCTGTCGGCATCGCTAAGATACACTCAATATGAGTGGTTCACGCCTTCGGTCACTTATATCTACTCTACCGAAGCCGCCGGTTATCGGGTTAATGCCAGCATCCACAGCAGCTGGGATCTCACAGAGACCTTGAGCGTTACCCCTTATGTAACCCAGGGATTCGACTTCCAATACTCCTCTGAGGAGCACAACGGCCCCAACCACTTCCAGTTTGGTGTAGAAGCCGAATACCAACTCCAGGAAAATCTGTCATTGTCGGCTCAAATCAGCCACAGCATCGCTCAGGAAGATATTAAGCAGCAATATGGTCATCAAGAAGATCTGGATCAGACCTTCGGTGGGGTTCACATCACCTGGATCTTCTAAGATAAACTTGAATCTTCTAAGATAAACTTGGATCTTCTAAGGTAAGCTTGGCTATCTCTATGGGGATGTCGCTTGAGGCTAGATTGCCAAATCCAGCCTCTTAAACTAACTTTTAAGCAGTTCAGCGTCAGGCTAGCCAATATCATCAGGCGCGGTAAGGAATGCCGCGTCGATTCAGTTAAAAAGCGAAAGAGGGACAAGGAATGTCTATTTATTCAAAAGCGAACGCTTGGGTTTGCCACCATATCGACCTAAGTTACATCAAAGATATTCATCAGGTTACACTCAGACCGCTCTGGCGATTGCTATTTTCCTTGTTGCTCGTCTCCTATTGCCAGTCGCTTATGGCTACAGAAACCAAACACAATGAACCTAAACATAATGAAGCCAAGCACAATGAACCTAGGCTGGTGATCCCAAAAGATGGTGCCAGAGACAGTAATGGCAAACCTCTCCCTATCCCAGAGACCCCAAGCAGTGCACTCCATTACTCCTCTTCAGAAACACGAGAGCCTAAAGAGCAAAAGCGCAAAAAAAGCCAAAAACAAAGGACATCTAAATCTTCGAATCAACACAATAATCAGCTTGCTAGAAGCCAAGTTGCCGATGATCCCAGCTGTCGCTGGCTGGATAACCGCATACGCCAACTAGAGAAACAACTGAGGCACACATCTGCTTCCCGATATGGCTTTCATCGTGACGAGCTTAATATCCGCGAAACCGAATGGCAGTGCCTCAAATGCGGCGGCGAAGGCCCTAAAGTGGCCGACCACGCGCGCTGCCAACACAGGCGCTGAGATTTCCCCCTAACGGCATTAGTTTAGCCAAATGCAATCTATTAATTCGATTAGCTAAAAGCTCTCTGGTTTGCGATCCTGTTTAGCCCTACAATGGCGATAACATGCAATCGTTCAAATTTGGAGATAATGATGGCCCAACATTTTGACTATATCTGTTTAGGTGCTGGCAGTGGCGGGATCGCCTCGGCTAACCGCGCCGCAATGCGAGGCGCAAAAGTACTCTTGATCGAAGCCAAAGCGCTGGGCGGCACCTGCGTCAACGTCGGCTGTGTACCTAAAAAGGTGATGTGGTATGGCGCTCAAGTCGCCGAGGCCATGCATCTCTATGCCAAAGATTATGGCTTCGATGTCTCAGTGAACCATTTCGACTGGAGCAAGTTGGTCGAAAGCCGTGAGGCCTATATCGAACGTATCCACGGTGCCTATGACAGAGGCTTAGACAGCAATGGCGTCACCTTAGTCAGAGGCTATGGCCGTTTTATCAATAGCAACACCATAGAGGTCAACGGCGAGCACTATACTGCCGATCATATCCTTATCGCCACAGGCGGCTCGCCCACTATTCCCAATATTCCCGGCGCCGAACTGGGTATCGACTCAGACGGTTTCTTCGCCCTCAATGAGCAGCCTAAGCGTGTTGCCGTTATCGGCGCAGGCTATATCGCCGTCGAAGTGGCCGGTGTGCTGCACGCACTGGGTAGCGAAACCCACCTGTTTGTGCGCAAACACGCGCCGCTACGCAGCTTCGATCCTATGCTGAGCCAGGCTCTGATGGAGAGCATGGCCACAGATGGTCTGAGCCTGCACACCAATAGCGTGCCTCAATCGGTAGCAAAACAAGCCGACGGCAGCCTTATTCTTACCCTAGAAAGCGGCGAGCAATATGAAGTTGACTGCCTTATCTGGGCAATCGGCCGTAAGCCTTCTACCGATAATATCGGCCTGGAGCACACAGAGGTGAAGCTGGACGACAATGGCTATGTCATAGTCGATGCCCAGCAAAACACCACGGCCAAAGGCATCTATTGTGTTGGCGATATCATGGCCGGCGGCGTCGAACTCACCCCTGTGGCCGTCAAGGCTGGACGCCTGCTGTCTGAGCGTCTGTTCAACGGGATGCATGATGCCAAGATGGATTACAACTTGATCCCAACCGTGGTCTTTAGTCATCCGGCTATCGGCACCATGGGACTGACCGAACCTGAAGCCATCGCCCAATATGGTGAGGAAAACATCAAGGTCTACAACTCCACCTTCACCTCTATGTATACCGCAGTGACCGCCCATCGTCAGGCCTGTAAGATGAAGTTGGTCTGCGCGGGCGCCGAGGAGAAAGTCGTCGGCATTCATGGCATCGGCTACGGCATGGATGAGATACTGCAAGGCTTTGGCGTGGCAATGAAGATGGGCGCCACCAAGGCGAACTTCGATGCGGTAGTGGCCATTCACCCCACTGGCGCGGAAGAGTTTGTTACCATGAGATAAGTGATTGTGCGATAAGTGACTATGAAATAACTCACTATTAATAAGTAACTAAGCCCAGTTATCCTAATGGGAGTGTCAAAAGCAGGCCAGATTTATTCTGGCCTTTTTTGTATTCTCATCAAGAAGTAACACTTTGTTACTGATGCTATTTATTCTATTTTGACAAGTTATAATCTGGACAAACAGGAAACACAGGACTCAGGGATGATGAGCGTAAAAAAGAGTAGATTGCGGCTAGTTTTAATCATTTTTCTCACTGTTGGGATCAGCTCATGCACTAGCAATACATCAAACTTAACCTGTGCTTTCGTAACAGGTGCAGCGACAAGCGATCAGAAAATACAAGCACAAAACGCCAGGCCCAATAGCAGGGAAAACAGCAAAGCCAGCTTAACCAATATTATAAATGGTATTCTGGATGTTTTAGCAGAGATGATAAATGATGATGACAACTCTCGCTGTAAAGAGGATTAGTCCTTATATTCATCTAGTTATTTAATTTTATCGGCTTTTATTTTTTTCACCCATTTCATCCCTGAGCCGCTAAACAGCAAATAAAATAGCTTGTTGTCACGATAAAAATTATTTGCTGTTCATTTCACCCCATTGGCTCTATGGTCGCGTCCTAATTTTAATGCGCAAACATAAACCAAATCTCTCCCCTTAATCCTGTAAAACTATCTGATAATCGGCGATTACTGCGCGGGTTTTCCTGCTCGGCTGTCGATGCGGGAAGCCGCATTTATCAGAGCAAAAGTCACAGGGAGTGACTCACAAGGGACGAAATTTATGGCTATAGTTAACCCTGGCGCAAATATAAAAATGAATAATATTAACAACGAGCTGGGCAGTGTATGCACATTTATATCCAACTGCACTCGTGTGATGATAAACCTAAATTAAATGAAAGGCCTTAGACATGCGTATCGCAATTTTGTCTCGTAATGAAACTCTTTATTCCACCCGCCGCCTCAAGGAAGCCGGGGAAGCCCTTGGCCATACTGTCGATGTGATCGACACCTTGCACTGTTATATGGATATCACCAGCAGTAACCCGACTGTGCGTTACATGGGTAAGGTGCTGCCGAAATATGATGCCGTTATTCCCCGTATCGGCTCCTCCATTACCTTCTATGGTACCGCCGTAGTACGTCAGTTTGAGATGATGGGCACTTTCTGTGTCAATGAATCTGTGGCCATCAGCCGCTCCCGCGATAAGTTGCGCTCCTTGCAGTTGCTATCCCGCAAGGGAATTGGCCTGCCGCGCACCGGCTTTGCCAGCAAACCAGACAAAATCCAGGATTTGATCAAGAACGTCGGCGGCGCGCCGCTGGTGATCAAGCTGCTTGAAGGCACTCAGGGGATTGGCGTGGTACTGGCCGAGACCAATAAGGCGGCAGAGAGTGTGATCGAGGCCTTTATGGGACTCAAAGCCAACATCTTAGTGCAGGAGTTTATTAAGGAAGCCGGCGGCGCCGATATTCGCTGTTTCGTGGTCGGCGGCAAAGTGGTGGCGGCCATGAAGCGTCAAGCGGCTGAAGGGGAGTTTCGCTCTAACCTGCATCGCGGTGGCATCGCACAGCTGGTGAAGCTAACCAAAGAGGAACGCTCTACCGCCGTCAACGCCGCTAAGGCGATGGGACTCAATCTTTGTGGTGTGGATATTTTACAATCGAATCATGGCCCAGTTGTGATGGAGGTTAACTCCTCTCCCGGACTGGAAGGAATAGAACAGGCGACAGGGAAAGATGTGGCGGCATTGATTTACGAATTTATCGAGAAAAATGCCAAACCCCACGCCAATAAGACGCGCGGAAAAGGCTAAATGGCAACAGGATTACGCATTGGTGGAGTAGAGATTTTTCCCGGTGAGCAGCGTCAGCTAGAGCTGCCGGTTGCCAGTCTCTATACCGATACCCAGGTATCGATTCCGGTTCATGTGGTGCGCGCTAAGAAAGAGGGACCTAAGGTCTTTATCTGTGCGGCTATTCATGGTGACGAACTCAACGGCATCGAAATGATCCGCCGCCTGATCCAGCAACAACTGAAACTCCTCAAGGGCACGCTGATTCTGGTGCCTATGGTCAATGTGTACGGTGTGCTCAACCAGAGCCGCTATATGCCGGACAGGCGGGACCTTAACCGCTGTTTTCCCGGCTCTGCCAAGGGCTCTCTGGCCGGGCGAGTCGCCCATACCTTTTTGCAGAGCATAGTCAGGCACTGCGACTATGGTATCGATCTGCATACGGGGGCGATTCACAGATCTAACCTGCCCCAGGTGCGTGCTAACCTGGATGACAGCGAGACCCTGGCGTTAGCCCAGGCCTTCGGCGTACCTGTGCTGCTTAATGCCAACGTGCGTGACGGCTCACTGAGAGAAGCGGCGGTCAATAATGGCGCCCGCGTCCTGCTCTACGAGGCGGGCCAGGCACTGCGTTTCGATGAGCTCTCCATTCAGACTGGGGTACGCGGCATACTCAATGTGCTCTCAACCCTTGGAATGATCCGCAAGCGCAGCCATAAGCGCAAGGTAGAACCTTTTATCGCCAACCGTAGCGACTGGACCCGCGCTGCGGCCAGCGGCTTCGTGTGCGAGTTTGCCAAACTCGGTGCCTATGTAGAAAAAGGCGAGGTGCTGGCCGAGATCAACAGCCCCCTTGGCGAGTTGATCCAACAGGTCACCTCGAACCGCGCAGGTATCGTCATAGGCAAGCAGAATATTCCTTTGGTTCTGGAGGGTGATGCCATGTTCCATATCGCCTATTTTGGGAGTGCTGCCGACGAAGTGGTCGAGCATATCGAGATCATGAACGAACAGATCACCCCCATAGCCACTCAGGTTATCTAGTAGAACAAGCTCAACAGGTAGAAAATGAACAAGTTTATTATCGGTAATCTCGAGTCCTGCAACCTGCCCGACCTAGGGATCAGCGATCTGCATGTCCGCATAGACACAGGCGCTAAAACCTCCTCGCTGCATGTGGACAACCTGAAACGACTTAAGGTCAATGGCCGTCCTTATGTCTCCTTCGACCTGCACCCTGATGTCTACAATCTGGAGCAGATAGTGCACTGTAAGGCACCTATGTTCGACTCGCGCCGGATCAAATCCTCCAATGGCGAAGTCGAGCAACGCTGCGTTATCCAGACAACACTGCAACTGGGCGAACATCAGTGGCCTATCGAACTCACCCTGAGTAATCGCCAGGACATGACCTATCTGATGCTGCTCGGCCGTGAAGGCATGAAAGGCCGCGTCCTGGTAGACCCAGCAGAAACCTTTTTGGTGAATAACCCTGCTGCTGAGGAGTTGTAAAACCCACCGCCACTATTGCATCATAGTGGCGCAATTGCAGTTTAAATAAAGGAATAACTATGACAATACCCGAGCAAGAGCCTGTTGCAGCGCAGGTGCATAGCGATGATTTACTGGCTCGGGTCATTGAAATTATCAGCCATCCCCAGGAGGAGAGCCCCTCTCTCTCCTTTATCGCCGACTACAGCGATGTGGATCTGGCGCACCTACTCGAGTCGGTTCCCGAGCAATACCGTTTCCTGCTGTGTCGTAATATTCCTGTCGATCGGGGCTGGCCGATTCTGCACCTGTTGCACTATGAAACCGCCCGCCACGTCTTGGATCTGCTGACCCATGAGCAACTTAGAGGCTTATTAAGACGAGTCAATGAGAACGACATTCTCACCTTCGCCGAGATCCTGCCCAGCGACTTTGTAGATGACTACCTGGATCAACAGGCCGACCTCACCACAGAGCAGATGCAACAGGCGCTCAGCTATCAGGATGAGGAGGTCGGTCGTTATCTCAATAGCAACATAATGCGTGCTCGCCCCACAGCCAAAGTAAGCCGGGTGCTCGAACGTCTGGAGAAACACAAACGCCGCGAGTTCGTTGCCGTGTATGCGGTCGATGCCAAAGGGGAGTTTCATGGCGGCTGCACCTTAGAGCAGCTGCGTCATGCCGATGGCGATACCCAGCTGGCAGAAGTGATCACCAAACTGGAAACGGTAGGCGATGAGCAGGATATTACCCAGGCGGCGCAGCATCTGAGTCCAGTGGCCGGCTTTGCCTGGTATCCAGTAGAGAAAGAGGGCAAGATCATAGGCGCGGTAGCGCTATCGACCCTGATGCAACGATTAAGGGAGCGAAGCCTGGAAGTGCTGGCCTCTGAAACCGCTCAGGACGAGGAAGATCTGTTCACCCCGGTCAATGTCGCCGCGCGGATGCGAGCTATCTGGCTTACCACCAACCTGCTGACCGCGTTTTTAGCATCCTGGGTGATAGGGCTGTTCGGCGAGGCGTTGCAGCATGTGGTGGCGCTGGCGATTTTAATGCCAGTGGTGGCCAGCATGGGCGGCATAGCCGGCAGTCAGACCTTAGCGGTCGCCCTGCGTGGTATTGCCCTCAATCACTTAAAACGCAGTAACTTAAAGCTGCTGCTGGACAAAGAGCTCAAGATTGCCGCCTTCAATGGCATACTGCTTGGCGCCTTGGTGGGCGTGGTGGTCAGTTTCTGGTTTGAGTCTGTCGCGCTGGGAAGCATCATCTTTATCGCCATCGTATTCAACAGCCTAGCGGCAGCATCATCCGGAACTGTTATCCCCTTTGTACTCAAACAGATGCGGATAGACCCTGCCGTGGCAGGCTCGGTGATCCTCACCACAGTCACGGACGTGGTCGGCTTCTTTATCTTCTTGGGCTTAGGCACATTAGTGCTGCTGCCATAGAAAGCCTGTTCACGCTGAGATTAGGGCTTGAACACTACAAATTTAAGTTATCTAGAATTTATTCGCCGGGACGACAAGGTTATACTGCCCCTCCTGTTTCGCAAATGATGATGTTTACATGAGCTCTGCGTTTAAATCGGCAATCAAAGATCCCGCATATCTTCCCTTTGTGCTGTGCGCCCTTGTCTGTTTACTGCCGCAGATCTCCTCACCCATCGCCCTGGTATTAGGCTTCACCCTCGCCAGTCTTGGCCTGGTTCCGGGCAGCATTCCGTTGAATCAGCTGGTCAAAAAACTACTGGCCTACTCGATTGTCGGACTCGGCTTTGGCATTCAGCTCGACAGCGCCTTGCAGGCCAGTGGCGATAACCTGAGTCTGATCCTGGGCTCGATTGTATTTACCCTCTTGCTGGGTGGCCTGTTAACCCGCTGGCTAAAACTGGATAGCAAACTGGGACACATGATCGCATCGGGCACAGCCATCTGTGGCGGTAGTGCCATCGCTGCTGTGGCGCCAGCGATCAGGGCCGAGAGTCAGCAAACGGCCATCGCTCTGGCTACCGTATTTGTTCTCAACTCTGTGGCTCTGTTCCTGTTCCCGGCGCTGGGGCACCTGCTGGAGATGAGTCAGTATCAGTTTGGGATCTGGAGCGCCATTGCCATACATGACACCTCCTCTGTGGTCGGCGCCGCCTCCGCCTATGGTGATGAGGCACTGACTGTGGCCACCACTGTCAAGCTGGCTAGAGCCTTGTGGATCATCCCGCTGGCGCTGCTCAGCGCGCTGATTTTTGGGGGCGATCGCCGCAAAATCGCCATCCCTTATTTTATTCTGCTCTATGCTGTCGCTATCGCCATCGCCCATTACCTGCCCGAGGGCAAGGCGATTTATGAGATCATTTTCAGCGTCGCTAAACGCACTCTAGTACTGTGTCTCTTCCTTATCGGCGCGGGGATCACCCTCAGCAAATTGCGTCAGGCGGGCGCCCAGCCTTTGATATTAGGGGTATTACTCTGGGTGGCAATTGGGATAGGTTCGTTACTCTTTATCCTGAACTTTAGCTGATTTAGCTGCGTTGGATTTAGCTGCATTGGATAATGCAAACACCAAGACAAGCATTGCGATAAAGGCACACAGATCGACAAGTGAACGGGCGATACCCGAGGTCAGCATGGATGCGATAAGAAAAACGCAACAGCATAAGATAATCAGCCATTTTTTCATTTCGCCTCCTTCTATCACAGGGCAAAAATTAACAGATGGCCATTATTTCCTCTCGAAGGCGTCTCTACAAATATCGGTTTTTACTATCAAATACCCTAATTAGCTAAGGCGCGGACGCACCCGGTGATTTGGCACATAGATAGCGGCATTCGATGCCATCCACTAACCAACGCCGATAGGCGCAGTTCACACAGGACCTGGGCTGGTCGTCCACCTGCTCATCCTCATCGTCCGGCATAAAAGCGTCACACCCGGCGGCGAGAGTGCGCGAGGCCCGGTAATCCTCATCGGTTATGGCTAACTGCCAACGGCCATGAATAAAACGGTATTCTGTCTGCATCATAGTCTCGTTATCTAGTCCAGTTAAAAATGTTTCAGCTGCTGCTTGAGCGCATTACGCCAGATACCGCCTTGCTGGTATACAAGCAAAGAGACCTGATGATCCCGATAGACGGCCTTCACCTTACCTGAGAGGAGGAGCTGAGTTTTAATGCACAGAGACTCGCCCGTATCGGCCAAGACACGATCGACACCCGTTCGCTCTATCACCTGCCCGACAGAGAGCGCCACTTCTCCAGCCTCGAGTCCATCTAACTTAAATTGTCCCTTGATGCGGCCGTCGTTGCCCTGCAGCCGCAGCCCGAGTCCCGCCAGCGCGCCGATAACGCCCTGGCCGGTGCCGCCGTGTTCGGAGAGATGTATGCCCAGCTTATTCGCCAAGTCGTAGGCCTGGGCTTTGGTCTTCACCATCTGCTTGGCTTCCAGACCGAAGTCGACCAATGCCTGATGATCTGCCCCAGCCTGCAGATCCAACAGGGCGAGGCCGGGATCGGCCGCCGCGGCGCTCTCCTTGATTAGATGCCTAGTGGCAAGCTGTAAAATCGCCTCCTGATTCAGCGTCGTCCTTACCTGAAAACACATGGCGCTGTTATGTGAGGTATAGGGGATATCCGGATGCACATAGAGCTGATGCCGGGTGACGAAACTACAGCGGCTCGGCTGACCATCGGATAACAGGTGCGCTATCTCTTCGGCTATCTCTCCCGTGCCTTTAGTGCCTATATCATCGGTATCATCGATACATACAAGCCAGGATTTTACTCTCGGATTCATCATCTCTTTTCCTCACTATCGATCAGGCCGTGGCTGACGAGACGCGTCAGCACGGGCGGCACTAGCAGGGCGGCCAGCGTGGCGAACATGCTTCCCATCAGCAGGCTCTTGGCAAACTGCAGCAATGCCACCTGCATGCTCAGCCCCACGATCAGATCTTCCGCCAGCCCCTTGCCCGCCCATGCGAGAGTGGCGATCAGCGCCAGGATAATACAGCGCCATTTGAGCGCCATCAGGCTGGGCAGCAAGAGCAGAGCCAGATCCATCGCGATGGCCGGCAAGGCAAACTTTATCAGGATCAGCGGGCCGCCTTTACCGACACTGAAGGTCATGGCGACTAACCCAGCCAGCAGGCCACACAGGCTGATCGCCCCTCTCCTCGCCACTGCGCCATAGCAGATCAGATAGAAGAAACTCATCAGGAACATAGAGTGGCCCGACAGCCCCAGTTTCAGTCGCAGCATCCCCTTTAACGCCACCAGCAGGGTGGCACAAAAGCCGATAAACAGCGCGTCATGTAATGTAAATTTATTATTCATCTCGTTATTCCGGCCAATGAGTCGGCCTGTTCGTTTGTCCAAAACCACGTAATTTCGCCGCCACCGCCATCTGTTTCGACAGCTTAAGCAGTTGGATAAGTAAGGGATATAAGACGCAATAGACTAGCTCGCGCCAATTTTTAGGGTTTATGAGTGCCTTGGGCGTGATACGGGCACCCCGCATCACCTGCATCTGATAGATCTCCCTGACCTCCTGACTCAGGTGAGGCAACAGACTGAAACAGGCCGCTAACACGAAAGCCCATTGGTGGGGCAGGCACCAACTGAGCACCTGGCCGATTCGATGAGGCGAGCAGCTAATACTCAGCCACCAGCCTGGGATCATCGCCAGCAAAATACGCACTACGGCCAGGATCCCCTCATTGATGCGCTCCCCCCCATGCAGTAGCAGGTACAAGAGCAGAGTAATAGTCAGTTGGGAGCAGAACAGTATAAATAGCCCTTTGACTTTACCGCCAAGCAAGACGCCCTGAATCAGCAGGACGGCGCAGATGATCCCCAGCAGCGGCAAAAGAGAGGTCGGCAGAAAAAACGCGCAGCTGGACAAGAGCACACACAGCAGCAAACTCAGGGCACACAGCCAGGGATGATTTACCCAATAACGGCCAGGTTTAAGTCCCTCCCTCTCCATGGGACGATAGGATCTGCGCTGTTTAACCCACACAGGCATAACTCATATCCCCATGCAAGCTCCCCTCTGGTGAGCAGATCTGTAATTGCCTGTCATCGATGCGCCAAAGGGTATCGACGGTCAGCCCGGGGATAGGCCGATGACTGGCGATCACTATAGCTGTACCCTGTTGGCTCAGCTCAATCAATAAATTCACCACCTTACTGAAACTGGCACGATCCAGTCCGGCAAAGGGATCATCGAGCAGTAGCACCTTAGGCCGTAAGCAGACTAGGGACGCCAGCGCCAACAGATGTTGCTGACCGTAGGATAATTTGTGGGGCGAGTGGGTCACCAAGGCGCCCAGCTCCAGCCTGGCGAGCAGTTCATCGGCGCGCGATAATGGCAATCCATAGCGTTGCAGGCTAAACTGCATCTCCTCTATCACACTACTTTCAAACAACTGGCGGCTGGGGCGTTGATGCAGCAAGGCCAGAGCCGAGCCATAACGGCCTAGCTTAGGCGGCTTATCCAACACCTTGATATTCACCGCCGCCATATCGGCCTGTATACCGGCCAGACACTTAAGCAGGCTACTCTTACCCGCGCCGTTATCGCCGACCAGGGCGACGACCTCCCCCGGATAGAGCATGAGTTCCCTACCTGTGAACAGCAGAGTGTCGTCAGTGAATCTCAGGCTGAACCCCTGGCTGTGGATCAGCGGGGAAGCCTGTCTGTCTATCTTGCGCGGCCCGCTAGTCACAGAAGTGATAGGCTGTGCTTGCTCCACATAGGGTTCGAGCCGCCCGCCCCGCAGCTGCCATCTATGGGTGGCGCAGGCTAAGAATACGCGCTTTTGATGCTCGGTGATCACTATCGCCATCCCCTGAGCCTGCAGATCGATGATCAATTGGGTCAACTCTGAAACCCCCTTATCATCGAGCTGCGCCCAGGGTTCATCCAGCAGTAATATCGAGGGTTGCAGCACCAACTGCGCGGCGATCATCAGGCGATAACGCTGCCCTAATGAGAGCTGATGAATGGGGGTGTCGAGGCGGACAAACAGCCCCACCTGGCGCAGAGCCAGAGTCACTCGCTGACCCATAGCCTCGGGCGGGATGCCCAGATTTTCCAGGGCAAAGGCCACCTCGCTGCCCACATTTTGCCTGAGGAGCTGACTATTGGGGTCCTGCAGCACCACGCCTAAACTGACGCCAGCGGCAAGCCGGCACTCACCCTCGAAAGGGCGCTCCAGTATCCCTAAGATCAACTTCAGCAGGCTGGATTTGCCCGATCCCGTATGACCATAGATCAACTGGCAATCCCCCTTTTCCAGCGTCAGCCCTAAGCCATCAAACAGCGGTGAATCCGCCGTTTGATAGTTAAAGCTGATCTGCTCCAGGGTAAGTAACGCCATGATAGCCTACAGCTGCCAGGTCACGCCGAAGAAGACTTGTCGGCCAGGCTGAGGCAGACTGACACTCTGGTAGTAATACTCATCGAGTAAGTTGGTCGCCCTGACATACACAGACAAGTTGTCATTCCAGACAGGCTGACTCACACTCAGATCCACTAGCGTGTAATCGTCCAGCTCCTGCTCAAGCAGCACATTCTGACCACTGACTTTCTGCTGCGTCTGATAAACCTGCCCCATGATATGTTCTATGTTCAGATTCACCCGAGTCGCAAAAGAGAACTGATAATCGGCCTGCAGGCGCAGTTGATGACGCGGACGGTATTCCAGAGTTTCCAGTCCTGGCGCCGCATCTTTATCTTCAGCATCTAAGAAGCTGTAGGCAAAGGTCAGCGACAGATTGTCTATGCTGCGGTTATTCAGCACAAGATCGACCCCTTTAAACTGATAACGGCCCATGTTCTGGTAGATACCTGCGCTGTCCTTGGCGATATAGTTTTCTGCATCAGTAAAGAAGGTCGCAATATTCAGATCCGTGTTGGCACCTAAGCCCTGATCCAGGCTCAGCTCGACATGTTTGGAGGTTTCGGCCTCTAGATCTTCATTGCCAGATGACAGAGAGTAGAGGTTACGCATAGAAGGGAAACGCACCTTACGCGCCACCCCCAGATTGATCCTTGTCTCCTCCAGTGCTTGCCAATAGGTCGCCGCCTGAGCCGAATAGTCTGTACCATCGTCTTTAACTCGCTCCTGCTGGTGCAGTGCGCCGCCCAGGGTAAAGCCGACACTCTCGTATTGCTGCTGATACTCGATCGCCGCAGTATAGAGCCAGGATGCGTCATCAAACTCTTCGTTGCCCGAACCACCGCCTGTGCCGCCACCAGAACCACCGCCTGTGCCGCCACCAGAACCACCACCGCTGCCACCGCCAGAGCCACTTCCCGATCCGCCACCGCTAGTGCCGCCCAGAGCCTGATTGGTCGACTCCCAGCTTTGACGTTCGGCAATCAGGCCGCCGGTTAACAGCTGACCCTCACCAAAATCGGCGATCAGCTGCAGATTACCGCCGCGAACGATAGAGCGTCCCTCCAGGCTCTGAGTCAGAGTAGTGAAGCTGTCATCGCTGTAGCGGTTTTCCAGCACATCGTCCTGGTTCTCATACAGGAAGCCGCGCAGAGTGAGCAGATCATTAAATTGGTGCGCCATGCCCAGCTGCAGCGTATGGGAGTCATAATCATCGACTCTGTCGTACTTGGCCTTAGTGTCCATCACGCCATCTACATCTGGCTTACCCCACTCACCTTCGCGGTAACTGAAATTCGCCATCAACTGGGTTCGAGCCGACAACCAGTAGCTGCCCTGAGCGAAAAGCGTGCTCACCTCTTTATCAGAATTTAATCGGGTATCGCCATATTGCAGACTGGTATCGACTTGATCGCCAGCCACAGGCCAGCCATCTGTCTGCTGACGGGAAACTGAAACCAGTCCCTGCCATTTTTCACCCGAACCCGCGGCGGTAATATCACCATTGAAGGTATCATTTTCCGAGCCTTCCAGACGACCAGAGAGCAGAGGTGCGTTGTCACCATTCTTAGTACGAATATTGATCACCCCGCCAGCGCCGCCTGGGCCATAGAGTACCGAGGTCGGCCCGACAGACACAGTCACAGACGCTATCTGACTGGCCGGGATAACGCTGGGATCGAACTGACCATCTTCGGTGCCACTAGCAGGAACACCATTAATCAGATAGATAAGATGACGGGTTTTAAAGCCTCGAATATCGACGCGAGGGGTGCCTTGCCCACCAACGCGCACATAGAGGCCGGGAACATTTTTCAGCACCTGATCTAAGGACAGTGCCCCCGATGCAGCTATCTCATCCTGGCCTATGGTCCAGGTCGTGGTGGTCTGTTGTAGGGCTGTTGGCTTGTTACCTGTCACTACTATGACATCGGTAACATCTAATTTTGGTGCTCTTTCGATCTCTGCAGCGGCGAAGGCGGCTGGCATTGTCCCTATCGCTAACGCGACCAGTGACAGTCTTAATGCTGTTTGTTTTCTGTTCATATCCATTAACTTATTGCTGACTTGATTCTTACTATTGTTAGACCAATGCAATTAAGCAACAAGCAAACAAAAAACAAAAAATGACCCAGATCGACTAATTTGGAACTTATCTGCGAATCACTGTCACTGATTGCGACAAATTATCTAATGAATATCTATTTATGGACAAAATGACCCACAAGTTTAACTTAACAACAAAAAGAGAGCAGCTGATTCCTTGGGCAAGCTCACAGCTTAATAGCCTGTAACTTGACACCTAATGGTTAGCACATTAGTTTGTGGTAAAGATTCTTATTAGCAATAATGGCTTTCGGCTGATGAATATGAATCCCAGACTCACCACAAACCGGGGCAATTTCAGAGCATAGTTGGAGTATTTTTTGAGCGTTCCTTCGCTGCAACAGGCCATACAATCCTTAATCAGCAAACTTAAACAACTGGAACTACATCAGCATGGTGAGCCTGTGATGCAGTTATCTGTGGCTGTATGCCCTCTGCCGATCATCGCCTGGTTAGCCAGCCAAGCCTGCTATCCACGTGTCTATTGGAGCGGTCGCGACACCCTGGAAGAGGTGGCAGCTATCGGTTCTTGTAAAGATTTCATCTTCGAAGATGCAGTCGACGACAATCAACTCAATACGGTTTATCAGCGTCAACGCAGCCTCTCCACCAATCAGGAGATCCGTTACTATGGCGGCGTGGCCTTTGACCGCCATACCGATTGCTGGCCCGAATATGGTCGGGCACACTTTATCCTGCCGCGCATCGAGCTTCGCAGAAGTGGTAATGAATTCAAGCTGCTGGTGAATCTCAACATCGAGTCCAATGGCATAGAGTCAGAGCGACAACTGGCACTTGCGGCGCTGGACAGGCTGGCACCGCCTGTGCCTTTGTCACCGCCAAATAAGATCCACCTGCTCAGCCGTAGCGACAGGCCGGATCAACGCCGCTGGCATGATTTGGTTGAACAGATCACCCAGGATAAATTCATTAAGGACACGCCTAAGGTGGTGTTGTCACGACTGACTCAGCTGGAGATCAACGAAAAAGTCGACCCTTGGATGCTGCTGGCCAGCTGGCAGGGGCGTAATCACAACAGTTTCCAGTTTGGCTTTCAATTTACCCCTGAGAGCGCCTTTATCTCCTGTACACCTGAGCGTCTCTACCGCCGCTGCCAGCGTGAGCTCTTTACCGAGGCGCTGGCCGGTACCACCACACGTGGCCTGAATGAAGATGAAGATGCGCTATTGGCACAGCAGCTGCTGGATGACAGTAAGAACAGCCATGAAAACCAGTTAGTCAGGCAACACATAGTCGATGCCCTTACGCCACTAAGTAACTATGTGGGCGCCGATGAAGTCGCAAAAATCTTTAAACTCAGCCATATCCAGCATCTGCACCGCTCCATCCGTGCCGAACTGAAATCTGGGATCAGCGATTTTCAGATCCTGCAGGCTCTGCATCCAACCCCTGCGGTGGGCGGTCTACCTAAAGAGTCGGCAATCAACTTTATTCGCCAGCGCGAAGGTTATACCCGAGGTTGGTACGCGGGCGCTTGTGGTTATTTCAACAAGTATGAAAGCGAGTTTGCGGTGGCGATCCGCAGCGCGCTCATCGAACCAGGTCGCATCAATCTGTTCGCGGGCGCTGGGATAGTCTCGGGCTCTGAGGCCAGCGCCGAATGGAATGAGCTGGAAAACAAGCTCACGACCATTATGTCTATTCTTACGGAAGTCTAATCTAGCCGTCTCCTCGATGGATAAAGATCGTCCATCCCCTTGTACATCTGCTGTAAATGGCTATAATCTTCCGCCCCGATTGACCGAGCCGATGTTAAAAGCGCCTCAGAGCCGCTAAGCTTACTATAATTCACCATTGCGGGTTCCCTCACCCCGCGTTAACCACTAAAAAGGCCACAAGATGTTAATGTTATCCAATGCACAGATACGCCGTGCACTCTATCTATTGGTCAGTTTTCATATACTGATCATCTCAGCCAGCAACTATTTGGTTCAGCTGCCGTTTCAATTGTTTGGCTTGCACACCACCTGGGGGGCTTTTAGCTTTCCCTTTGTCTATCTGGCGACCGACCTTACTGTGCGGATTTTCGGCCAATCTGATGCCAGAAAAATCATCTTCAAAGCCATGCTACCAGCACTGATCATTTCCTATCTTATCGGTGTGCTGTTTCATCAGGGAAGCTATCAGGGCGGTAACGCGCTACTGGAATTCAACAGCTTTGTGTTTCGCATCGCCTTTGCCAGTTTTGCGGCCTATCTGATGGGGCAACTGATGGATATCAGTGTCTTCGCTAAACTGCGCCAGGCCAAAGCCTGGTGGGTGGCACCAGCGGCTTCGACCGTTATCGGAAACCTTATCGATACCCTGGTGTTCTTCAGCATCGCTTTCTATGCCTCAAGCGATCCCTTTATGGCCAGCCATTGGCCTGAAATTGCGGCTGTGGATTATGGTTTTAAGCTCTTGATCAGCTTATGTCTCTTCCTCCCAGCCTATGGCGTGTTGCTAAAGATACTGCAGGAACGCCTCTTGCGTGTCTCCTCACCAAATCAAGACAACTCACTGGCCTGACCAGTTGAAATAGGCTATCATCGGCGGCACTTAACCCCTAGTGCCGCCATAGTGGCGTTACTGTTTGGAGACCCCTATGTACACCACGACCATTGAACGCCATACCCAACTGACCGAATCTCTGTTAGACAAAATCATTAGCCTGAGCCAAGAGATCCCTGAATTTGAACGTGGTTATAGTCTGCAAGAGTATCAAGAGCGTCTCGCTGATAAGCCTGTGTTAGTGCAGTTTGTGTATGTTGAGGGTGAACTGGCGGGATTTAAACTGGGTTACAGCGATCAGTCAGGTCAATTCTATAGTTGGTTAGGCGCCATACTGCCTGAGTTCAGACAGTTAGGACTGGCGAAAATGCTGTTAAAAGATCAGGAAAACTGGGCCAAACAGCAGGGATTTATCCTGATAGAGGTCAAAACCTATAACCGCTTCACCACCATGCTGCAGATGTTAATCAGCCAGGGTTATAAGATTGCAGGTTTGCAAGAAAATCAAACCGAGATAAATGATAATAAACTGATCTTAAATAAAGTTTTAGTCTAGCTCGTAAAAAAATAGAAATTATTTCCGATAAAAACTTGCAAAGTTAAATGATAATGATTACTATTTACATGCGTTCCAAAACTCAGTTTGTTAAGTACTTCATCTCTACTTAATTGAGTTCGCAAGCACAACATTGCTCACACATTTTGTGGCCGGAATATCACTATTCCGGCTTTTTTTTATGTCGACCTCGTACGGGCCTCTTCTAGCGCCCTTTCTTACCAAACTCGCTAGTGAACTGTAATCCTTCATAAGGTGGATTAAATTGATCCTCTTTCGCCTTATGGTAGAGACCTATGGTAAACAGAGTGCCTTTACCTAGGGTCGAGCTCACCTCTATCGTGCCGCCAATCCGCTTGATGATGCCGTAGCTTAAAGATAAGCCTAGGCCGGTACCATCCTTACGCGTGGTGTAGAAGGGGTCGAAAATTCGTCCGAGTTGCTCCTCTGGGATCCCCTTGCCCTCATCCTCGACCTCAATTTTCACCCCTATGGGTTCACCTGCTTGTAGCCAGTCATAGGTGCGGATCCAGATCCTGCCTTTGCCCTCCATGCCATCCATCGCGTGGGCGGCATTCACCACTAGGTTAATCAAGACTTGCAGCAACTGGGGGCGATTGACTTCGATGGGATAGCTGGCGTTTAGCTCTTGGATCAATGTCACATCCTGCTTACGCACCGAGTGGCGCACTAAGATCAGCATCTCCTCGATAATAGGTGTCAGCTGGTGCATCTCCAGCGGCGCATTAAACTCCCCAGGGCGACTGTACTGCAACAGGCTGCGGATAATAGTACTGATCCTACCCACCTGCTGAATCACTATCTCTATCTCCTCTTCCACATCGTCGGCTTTATCGCCCAACTCATATTTCAGCAGTTCCATATTGCCTAAAATAACCGCGGTAGGATTGTTGATCTCATGGGCAATACCCGCAGTCAATTCACCCAGGGCCGTGAGCTTCTCATTGGTCACCAGCTGCTGACGAGTCTCGTTAAGCAGCGCCACGTTGCGTTGCAGCTCATCGGTTTTTTCCTGCAGACTACGGGTACGCTCCTCGACCTTGACCTCCAGCTGCTCGGCGGCCGCCTGGATCTGGGCATTACGCCGCTGTAGGAGATCCAGCATGCGGTCAAACTGTTCAGCAAGATTGGACAGTTCATTGTCTTGTTCAAGCCCCAAGGAACCGATGCGCAGGTTTCGACCAGACTGCACCGCCTTGACCACATGATGTATGCGTTCAATCGGCTGCAACAGGCTATAGGCGCCGCGATACACCAGCAGGCCCGACACCAGCAGCACTAGCATCAGAATGGTTCCCAGCTCTATGATGTTAAGCAGGTAATTATGAATAAAGGGCGATTCGGAAAAGCCGGTATAGATCATGCCGATCCGCTCGCCGCGCATATCTTTCAGGGGCGCATAGGCAGAAATAAACCAATCATTATAAACAAACGCCCTGTCAACCCAAACCTCCCCTTGGATAAGCACCTTCTGTCTGACCTCTTCTGAAGCCAGACTTCCCAGAGCTCGCCCCTTAATCTGTGTAT
The DNA here is from genome assembly GCF_021412565.1 of Shewanella sp. AS1. Taxonomy (GTDB): domain Bacteria; phylum Pseudomonadota; class Gammaproteobacteria; order Enterobacterales; family Shewanellaceae; genus Shewanella. The sequence continues at coordinate 44,759 of NZ_JAKCLJ010000014.1, forward strand.
CTTGTGCCAGCATATGCAGGGGAACATTGGTACTGATACGGGTATTATCTAAGAAAATGGTCACTGTGCCGATAGAACGCTCTGGCAGGGCGCCCTTGTCATACACAAGATCACGAATATGATCGACGATACGGATATCACGATTCAGCAAGATCCCACCATCCAGATACCACCCCAGATTGCCATCATCACCATAGATGGGTAGCAAACTGCGGCTGAGCATGCCCCGTTTCTCCACCGTTTTGGTAGGTTTTTGCGAGCGCGGTGTATCCACCAGTTCTATAATAGCCTGCTGCTCTAGTTTTGGTTCCAGACGCGCCAGACGCTGAGGCTCGAGTACCATGAGACCCGAAATGGCCGCCCTGTTATCAATTTTAGGCAGCATCACCCTAAGGTCGGGATCTGCTGCAGCCTCTGAGATACTGATCAGGCGGAGAAAATCCAGTTGTAATTCCTGCTTCTTCTGTTCAAGCAAGGCATCGAGACGTTTTCTGACGGGGTCAGACTGAGTCTCTATTCGACGAAAATCATTTTGAAACGCCCAGGAGTCCTTGACCAACTCAAGTTGCTGCTCCTGCTTTTCCTGTACGGCTATAAGGGTGTTGCGGGCCACAGTCAAGTCAGCTTTTACCTTCATAAACAGCTGCTTGCCTGTATAACTTATGTTCCAGTAGATGGTGATAAACACCAGACTTACTAAGGTGAGCAAGATGGGCAGCAGAGTCAGAATCAAGATACGATAGCGCACCTTGGCCCTTAACTGCTGCCAATTCATACCGGAAAGTTGCGGAAAGAGCGGCAAATTAATCATCCTCGCTTGAATCGAGTTCAAACCACTCTTTATATTTACGATCTAAGGTCTTTCTCGATACCCCGAGATCCCGCGCAGCGGCAGATTTATTGCCCTGATGCAGATCCACCACTGACATAACATGTTGTTTTTCAACTTCTTTTAGTGTCCAGTCCAGCGGGTAACCCGCTTCGCTTGGGGCATCTGCCTTAGGCAGCTGCTTCCAATATTCCGCAGGCGGCTTACCCAGGAGAATACAGCGCTCTATCATATTGCGCAGCTCACGAATATTACCCGGCCACTGGTGCTGCTGCAGTTTAAGCATATCTTCATGGCTCCACACCACCTCTTTAACCCCCAGTTCGGCCGCCAGTTGACGGGTAAAATGATGAGTCAATTCAACCACATCTTCGGGTCGCTCGCGCAGTGGCGGGATCACTATATCCAGCACGTTAAGGCGATAGAAGAGATCGCGTCTGAAATTGCCATCCTCTACCTCATCGGCCAGCTTACGGTTAGTCGCCGCCAATACACGCACATCGATATTGATCTCTTTTTCACTCCCCACAGGGCGGATAGCACGCTGCTCTAACACCCTCAGCAGTGCGGTTTGCATCTTAAGTGGCATCTCGCCAATTTCATCGAGGAAGATAGTTCCGCCGGAGGCGAAGCTAAACAGACCTTCGCGGGTGCCCTTGGCGCCGGTGAAGGAACCCGCCGCATGACCAAACAGTTCGCTTTCCAGCAACTCTGGGGCTATCGCACCACAGTTAACCGGTACAAAGGGGCCCTGGCGGCCACTGAGCAGGTGCAGTTGTCGCGCCACCAGCTCCTTACCTGTGCCCGACTCGCCTTCAATTAAGATCACTGAGTTAGTGGGCGCCACCCGCTCGATAACCCGTTTCACCTCTGTCATAGCATCGCTGCTGCCGATAATGCTGGAGGAGTGTCCAAAAGAGACTTCACGGCGCAACATCAGGTTTTCACGCTTAAGCAGACGTCGCTCGATGCAGCGATCCACCGCCTTCATCATCTGCTCCAGATGGAAAGGCTTCATAATAAAGTCAGAGGCGCCGGCCCTTAATGCCTTAATCGCCACATCCATATCGGCATAACCTGTCATGAAGATGATATCCGAGCGCCGCTCCTGATCGCCCAAGGCTTCATCCCACTCGATCCCCGAACGTCCGGGCAGGCGGATATCGACAATCAAGAGATCGAAATGGCAACGACTTCGCAGTTGCTCGGCATCTTCGACACTGCCGGCGGTTTCTACCAGGGCGAACTTTTTCGATAGCGCCTTCTTCAAAAAACTTCTCATACCCGGCTCATCGTCGACGATCAACACAGATACGGCTGAAGGAAGGGGTTTAATCTCTTTGCTAGGTTGGCTCATATTGTCTGCTTTTGGACATTTTGACTCACATAAACTTAATACTAGCATCAAAGCGCGGCAAATAGACGTGCCTATAGCTCATGAATCGCCACTTGCGACATTCTGTCTGGATAAATTTTGCCAATAACGCGACAAAGATCACGTTTCATATCCGAGTTGTGACAATTTCAGGCCAGATTTGCCTTTGGCATCCTTCTTGCTGCTATCTGGCTGAAATTACTCGGGTGCGTGTTAGCCCCACGATTTCTCTCATCAATTAATTTATGCGAACGGCAAATCGCACATTTGGCTAGGCCAAGGAGCAAAAATGTTAAACTTAAAATCGATTTTCAGTGTGGCACTGATCGCAAGCGCAGTCGCTATTTTACCGGCGCAAGCTCAGGAAGAGATCAAGCTGGCGACCACCACCAGCACAGAGAACTCAGGCTTACTCGGTTACCTGTTACCTAAGTTTGAAGCCGAGTCAGGTTATAAGGTACAGGTTATCGCGACCGGTACGGGTAAGGCGCTTAAATTAGCCAGCCAAGGTGATGTGGATGTGGTTATGACTCACGCCCCTGCAGCGGAAGCAAAATTTGTTGAGCAGGGCTTCGGTGTGATGCCCCGTGGCATAATGGAAAACGATTTTGTGATCTTGGGCCCTAAAAACGACCCAGCCAAGATCCGCAGCAGTAAGACAGCTGAAGAAGCTTTTGCTAAAATAGCCGGCTCTGGTAAAGGCTTTGTTTCTCGTGGTGATAACTCTGGCACCAACATGAAAGAGATCATCATCTGGAAAGGCGCAGAGATCGAACCTAACTTCGAAGGTTACCGTTCTATCGGACAGGGCATGGGCAAAACCCTGCTGATGGCGAACGAACTGCAGGCTTACACTCTCTCGGATCGCGGTACTTTTGTGGCTTATAAGGCCAAGCTCGATTTAGCAGTGGATTTCGATGGTGGTGCCGCACTGGCCAACCCTTACCAGATCATTCTGATTAACCCGGAAAAATATCCAGATCTGAATCATAAAGGTGCCAAGGCATTGAGTGATTGGTTAATCGGTGATGAAGCCCAGCAAATGATTAACAGCTATACCGTTTCCGGTGAGCAACTGTTTAAGGCTACATACAATAAATGAATGAAGGCTGGTTAGCCCTGATACAGCAGGCTTTTCGTCTGCTGTTTTCTTTAGACCCAGATGTGTGGTCCATAGTGAATGTCTCCTTTGTCGTCTCGATTGCGGCACTGGCACTCACCCTGTTTCCATCTATGATCCTCGGCTTTATTCTGGCTTTCGCCCGTTTTCCCGGTCGCTGGTTCGTTACCAATCTGGTTCAGACCTTGCAGTCGATCCCTACAGTAGTGATCGGCCTGCTGGGTTACCTATTACTGACCCGCATGGGACCCCTTGGGGAGCTGCGCTGGCTATTCACCCAGAAGGGGATGATCTTAGGCCAGATGATGATCTGCGCCCCTGTGCTAATCGCCATGAGCCAGGCCGCCTTTACCAGTGTCGATAAACGGGCCTGGGAGACCTCGCGCACCTTGGGTGCCTCCTGGCTACGCGCCGTGTGGGGGATCTGCCGCGAACTGAAAGTACCACTGCTAATGGCGATTGTCGCCGCTTTTAGCCGCATTGTCACAGAAGTCGGCTGCTCCATGATGATAGGGGGCAATATTGCCGATGCGACCCGCAATATTCCCACGGCTATCGCTCTGGAAACCAGTAAAGGGGATTTTGCCCAGGCGATCGCCCTGGGACTGGTATTATTAATTCTCTCACTAATACTTAACTTTACCTTAGGGACATTAAGAGGCAAAGCCGAGCCGAGGAGCCACTGATTATGGCCCAAAACAGTATGGTCAAAATTACCGCTAATAATATCGAGATGCGCTTTGGCGACCGCCTATTGTATCGCTTCGACCGACTCTGCTTTCCTCAGCAGCAAACCATACATCTGCAGGGCGACAATGGCTCGGGTAAAACCACCCTAATGAAGCTGTTTGCTGGCCTGCAAACGCCAAGTCAGGGTAAGTTTCGGCTTGAGGGCTTCGACACCTCTCCCTGGTGGCGGCGCAATCCCCTGTTAGGCAAGGCAGTCTATCTGCACCAGCACCCTTATCTGTTTGATGGCACTACAGATTATAACCTGCACTATGTACAGCCCTTTTGCCAGCTCAGCAATCAGGAGATAGCGCAGAGAGCCAAGGTCGCCATCGAGATGGCGCAGTTGGGGGATCTACTGACACAGCAGGCGGCCAATCTTTCCGGTGGCGAGCGCCAACGCCTGGCCATCGCCCGCGCCTGGATCATGCGCCCTAAACTGTTGATGCTGGACGAGCCCACCTCCAACATGGATAAACTGTCCCAACAGTTGGTGCGCAACATGATAGTCGACCTGAAACAGCAAGGCACAGGCATGCTGATCAGCAGTCATCAGAGCTGTTCCCTCACATCTCTGTGCGAGCAAAACTGGTATATTCGTCAGCAGCAGATAGTCACAGATGAAGTTCAATCTGCCATAACAACCACGAATCACACTCAACAGGAATTACATTATGTCTCAGCAAATTGATGCGGTGATCCTTGCCGGTGGCATGGCAAGACGCATGGGGGGAAACGACAAGGGATTGGTCGAGCTTAATGGCAAACCTATGATTGCCCATGCCATCGACAGAATAAAACCCCAGGTTAAGGAGATCCTGATCAACGCAAACCGCAATCAAAACCGTTATGCTGAGTTTGGTTTTCAGGTTATCAGCGATGAGGATTCGGGCTACCTGGGCCCCTTAGCGGGCATGATCACCGCCATGGGGCACACACAGGCCGATTATCTTCTGGTGGTGCCATGTGACTGCCCTCTGCTGCCGCTAGATTTAGTCGGGAGAATGCTCAAGGCTATTAACGGCCAGGGAGCCGAGATGGCGGTGGCCAGTGACGGCAAACGCGAACAACCTGTGGTGCTATTGATGAAACCCGAGCTACGCGCATCGATGAAGGCGTTTTTAGATGCGGGCGAGCGCAAAATTGACTTCTGGTATGCCAAGCATAACTGCGTGGTGTGTGAATTCTCCGACCAGCCGAATGCGTTCGTCAACGTCAATACACCAGAACAAAAACAACAATTGTCTGAGGCAATTGCCAACTAAATTTTAGAGGTTTACATGAGCATTCCGTTTAACAATCCACTGTCGATCCCGGTTCTTGGATTTTGCGCTTACAGCGGTACGGGCAAGACAACTCTGCTCAAGAAATTGATCCCAGAGCTTAATCGTCGTGGGCTGCGTCTGGCTGTCATTAAACATGCTCACCACAATTTCGATGTGGATATTCCCGGCAAAGACAGTTACGAGATGCGTAAAGCCGGTGCCAGACAGATGCTGGTCGCTTCCCATGTACGCTGGGCGCTGATGACAGAAGATCTCGTTGAAGAGGCGCCATCCCTGCCACACCTGTTAAAGCAGATAGAAGCAGACAAGGTGGATATCGTTCTGGTCGAAGGCTTCAAGAAGCTGGAACTGCCTAAGATAGAACTGCACCGCGCCGCCCACGGTAAACCCTTTATTCATACCCATGACGCCAACATTCAGGCCATCGCCTGCTGCGACGACACTGTGCTTCCCTCAGAGCTGCGTCGCCTAGATATCAACAATGTCGGCCAAATTGCCGATTTTGTTATCGAATATGCCAAGCAGTGGACCGCCTCTGGCACCCAACTGCCGCTGCAAGCCGCACCTGAGTGCGGCTGCGAACTGGACACAAGCAAGACGCTCTCGGTCAGACAAGGGATCGACAAGATCCTCACCTATGTTAACCCCATCAGGGTGAGCGAACTTGTGGATATTGACGACAGCAGCAACCGGGTGCTTGCCGAGGACGCCATCTCACCTGTGGATGTACCTCAGCATACCAACTCGGCGATGGACGGCTACGCCTTTAAGTTCTCTGAGCCCATGCTGGGCAGCTACAAAATCGTCGCCGATGTGATGGCAGGCCACAGCTATCCTGGCACGCTACAGGCCGGTGAGGCGGTACGTATCATGACTGGCGCACCAATGCCTGTGGGCGCCGATACTGTGCAGATGAAAGAGCTGGCCGAAGAGAACGGCCAAACAGTGAGTTTTAACGGCGAGATCCGCTTAGGGGATCATGTACGTCAGGCCGGTGAAGATATTGCCAAAGACACCACGGCACTCGCCGCAGGTCACAGGCTGCAAGCGGCCCATCAGGGTATGCTAGCATCCTTAGGCTTCGGTCGCCTGCCTGTGTATCGTAAACCTAAGGTGGCGGTGTTTTCCACCGGCGATGAAGTCTGTCAGCCGGGCGAGCCACTCAAACAAAACTGCATCTATGACTCCAACCGTTTCACCATCAAGTCTATGGTGAAGCAGTTGGGCTGTGAGGTGATCGATCTTGGCATCATCCACGACTCGGAAGCGGCATTAGTTGAGGCCTTGAAAGGCGCAGCAACTCAAGCCGACGTGGTGATTAGCTCAGGTGGTGTCTCGGTTGGCGATGCCGATTTCATAAAACTGGCACTGGCAAAAGTCGGTCAAATCAATTTCTGGCGCATCAATATGCGCCCCGGCCGTCCACTGGCCTTCGGTCAGATCGGCGGCAGCCTGTTCTTCGGTCTGCCCGGCAACCCTGTGGCCGTGATGGTCTCCTTCATGCAATTTGTACAACCTGCACTGCGTAAATTGGCTGGCGAAACCGATTGGGCGCCAACCTTAGTGCCCGCCATCGCCGATGCGCCACTGCGCAGCCGCTGTGGCCGTACCGAGTTTATGCGCGGCGTACATCATCTGGCCAGTGACGGCAAGCTGCATGTGACCAGCACGGGCGCCCAGGGTTCTGGCATGCTCAGCTCCATGGTCAGAGGCAACTGCCTTATCGTGATCGGTGAGCGTGATGAACAGCTGATGCCTGGCGATACCGTTTATATTCAGCCATTTAGCGATCTATTGTAAGTAATTTTTTATGGGCCTGCTCACCCAAGTGAGTAGGCCCAAGGTGATGTAACATGAGTTTAATTGTCGATACTTTTGGCCGCACGGTTGAATATTTACGCCTCTCGGTAACAGACAGATGCGATTTTCGCTGCGTCTACTGCATGAGCGAAGACCCCTGCTTCCTCGATAGAAATCAGGTGCTGAGTCTCGAAGAGCTGGCATGGGTAGGACAGGCTTTTACCGAGCTAGGAGTGAAAAAAATTCGCCTGACCGGCGGTGAACCTCTGGTCAGAACCGATTGCGATCAATTGGTGGAACTGCTGGGCAAACTGCCGGGGTTGAAAGAACTGTCTATGACTACCAATGGCTCCAGATTAACCAAGTTCGCCGACAAGATGCGTCAGTCGGGGCTGGATAGACTCAATATCAGCTTAGACACTCTCAACCCAGATCTCTTTACCCAGCTCACGCGCAACGGCAAGCTGGAGCGCGTCATCGCCGGTATCGATGCCGCCAAGGCCGCCGGGTTTAACCGTATCAAGATCAATGCGGTAATTTTGCGGGGACAAAACGATGGCGAGGTACTGGATCTGATCGAATTTTGTCGCGGGCGGGAACTGGATATCGCCTTTATCGAAGAGATGCCGCTCGGGGTGATGGATGAACGCAAACAGAGTCGTCACTGCAGCAGCGATGAAGTCAAAGCCATTATCCAACAACGCTATCCTCTGATGGTGTCAGATAAACGCACAGGTGGACCCGCGCGCTATTACACTATGCCCGGCAGCAACATACATGTGGGCTTTATCTCGCCCCACAGCAATAACTTCTGCCATGAGTGTAACCGGGTGCGAGTGACAGTCGAAGGCCGACTGCTGCTCTGTCTGGGCAATGAAAATTCGGTGGATCTCAAGGCCGTGGTGCGTGAATATCCCGGCGATATCGAACGTCTGAAACAGACCATTCTCGATGCCATCAAGCTAAAACCCAAAGAGCATCACTTCGGCTCAGAGGGCGATACCCAGATCTTGCGTTTTATGAATGCCACAGGCGGTTAACTTTCCCCCTAACCAGCGGATGCTCTGATAAAGTTTCGATGATACACTCAAGTCAGGTCTGGCTTGTGTGTGCAGGGAATACATGGCGTTATCACGCAAAAAATGGAACAACATCATCATCTTCGCCTCTGTCGCCATGATGGCGATACTGACCCTGCTCGACGGCGAAGCGCCCAGCCTGCCGGAAGATGCGCAGCCGCTGTTCGATAAGGCCGCGCCACTTTATCAACTCCAATATGACAATCTCTGGCTGAGTCAGGGAGGCTTCTCCTGGCAATGTGAGCCCAGCATACTCAACTGCGACAGCTGGGCCGATGCCTGGAGCGAAATCCAAGTCTCGCCGATAGACAAACTTATCCCCCCAGAGTCCAGGCCCCATGAACTGGTGATCCAGATCCAGGAGTTCAAGACACCTCAAATATGGCTGCTCTACCCCCAGGAGGGATTACTCAAATCGCCGTCGGATAACTGGTACCTTATTCCCCCCAGCCTGCGCGATGGACTCAAGCCTGTGATCGATGCCAACACTGATACCAACACTAATACCAAAAATAACGAGTAACCTATGCCCGAATTGCCCGAAGTCGAAGTCACCCGTCAGGGAATATCCCCTCACCTTATCGACCAGGACGTTATTGGCCTGACGGTTCGCAATCCCTCCCTGCGCTGGCCTGTGCCTGAGATAGCCCAGCAAATTGTGGGGCAGCGCATCCGCAGCGTGCGCCGCAGAGCTAAATACCTGCTGATTGATACCGATGCCGGCACCACAATCGTCCATCTGGGCATGTCCGGCAGCCTGCGCATCCTGCCAAAACAGACGCCGGCTGAAAAACACGACCATATCGACCTTGAGCTGGCAAGCGGCAAGATACTGCGCTTTAACGATCCGCGCCGTTTTGGCGCCTGGCTCTGGTGTGAACTGCCGGAAATGGCGCACCCGCTGCTATCCAAACTGGGCCCAGAGCCCCTATTGGCGGCATTTAATGTCGGCTATCTTGCCAAGGCGCTCTCAGGCAAGAAGAAGGCGATAAAGTTGTGTCTGATGGACAATCATATCGTGGTGGGAGTGGGCAATATCTATGCTAACGAAGCCCTGTTTGCCGCGGGTATTCATCCACAAACCGAGGCGGGCAGAGTCGATGCCGAGCGGCTGATGATTCTGGTCACAGAGGTGAAACAGATCCTCAGTAACGCCATCAAACAGGGCGGCACCACGCTGAAAGACTTTACCAATGCCGAGGGTAAACCCGGCTATTTCGCTCAGAAGCTGCATGTGTATGGCCGCGGTGGCCAGAGCTGTACCCAGTGCGGTCACCTGCTGAGCGAGATAAAACTGGGACAGCGAGCGACTGTGTTCTGCTCTCTGTGCCAGCCCAAATGAGTGGGCGATACACTCATAAAAATGCCTGCTATCTAGCAGGCATTTTTTATTCGCTTAATGACATCACTCTTTCAACCAGCGGCCTGGGTGGTCGGTAAAGTATTGCTGCACCCGCTTGGGCTCGGCGCAGCTCGGCATCATCTGATCGGCTGAGAGTAAGATCCAGTTTTCACGATGAGCAACCCCCATGCTGGTGCCAGCAGCCATATCGAAACAGCTCAGCTCAATTTTATCTGGGACAAGTAAATAACGATTGCCTTGCTGCTGCATCCACTGCCAGGCGTTGCGTTCCTGCTCTTCGACCGGACTTAAGTAACTGAAATGAGTGATACTCACAGGCGAGAACAGGATAAACTGCTCCTTAAATTTAATCAGTCCCAGCTCGGCATCCTCGCCTATCACCTCGGCGGTATGCTGCATCAGAGCTCTTGGCGTGCGCATCTCATTAAGCAGGCTATAACCCCAGGTGCTGACAAGTATCCAGCCCAGCGCCGAGATAATGCCCATCTTGATCAGGACAAATCGCGTCCTGAACCACCAGAGTAATCCCAGCCAGCTCACCCCAAGCAGAATAAACAGATAGCCGATATGGGTTAAGTCATCGGTATAATCCGCCAGCGCTTTAACCACTGCCGAGTGGTGCATAAACGCAAGTATGCCAACTGTCAGCACCACAGCGCCCAGGAACCACAACAGGCCACTGACAAACTTTTCAAACCATGCCTTAGGCGAAACACCCGTCAGAATCGCCGAACTGGCCAGCGCCAGCATAGGCAAGGCAGGCAGGATATAGACGTTGCGCTTACCCGGGCTGATACTGAAAAACAGCACCACAAGCGCAACCCAGATGAGAAGAATGGCGATAGTGGGATCGGCTTTAACCTTCTCGACCCACCTCTTCCAGTAAGCCACCAGCAGCAAAGAGATAGGGAACCACATCCAAGGGATCACGCTAAAGACAAAGAAATACCAGGGCTTAATATGATGCCAGGCATTCACATAACGCTCGCCCGTCTGCTTAAACAGAATATTGTTCTGGTAGGCAATTAAGTCAGGCGTCGCCTGAGATTGCACCGTCAACACCATAGGCACCAACCAGCAGGCGATCACCGCTAACATGACGATAGGCCCAGCCAGGCAGCGCCAGGTCAAACGTCCCTGAAAACGACTTCGCTCTTTAAAGGCATAAAAGGCAATGGGCAAGATCATCAGCAGCGGCAAGAAGCCAACGCCTTTAGTGATGATCCCCAGTCCCATAAAGCCCCAGGCGGTAAAATACCAGCGCCAGTGAGGGCCGAGCATAAAGTGGCGGATCAGGCCGTAACATCCCACAGTGATCCAGCACATCACCATAGCATCGATCTGGGCATTTTTGGCCTGCATCAGGAACTGAGGCACCAGCAGCAAGAGCAACGCCGCATTACGTCCGATGCGCACATTCCAAAGCCGGGCGCCAAGATCGAACACAAGAAAGAGGGTTAATATCCCGCACAGGGCATTGGGTAACAGAAACGCCAGTTTCAGATCGCCGGTGATCTGGTAAAACAGGGCGATGGACCACATAAATACCGGAGGCTTATCGGGGTAATATTCGCCACCACGAGTGGGAAACAGCCACTGTCCGGTCGCAACCATCTCTCTGGCGACCTCGACAAAACGTGGCTCATCAGCCGGCCAGGGAGCGCGAAAACCTATCCCCACCAGCAGCATAAGTCCCGCGATCAAGAGGAGAACCGACAATACCTGATAGTAATCATCACTATTGAAACGACGAGCTAAAGATTCCATTTTAAGTCCCTATTCCTCTTCTTCTATCTCCTCGACCTGCTTACGCAGCCGCGAGCGGTAGAGATATGCGCCTATAGCACTGGAGAGAATAAACAAGCCGATACTGACCATTAATTGTGTATGATCCGACAGACCGACACCTGCGCCGGCGAAACTAAAGATAAACATTTGCGGCAAATAGCCGACAAAGCTGCCCAAAATAAAGCCCCTTGCAGGCACATGGGTCGCTCCGGCAAATAGATTCGTCAGCAGATTACTGCCAACGGGCAACAGGCGGATGAGTAAGACTTTTAACCAGGTTTTTTCGATGATCAGCAATTCAAACTTATAGAGTTTTTTGCTGAAGCGGCGTTGCAGCGTCGAGCGGAAGGTCAGTCTTGCAAAATAAAAAGAGAAAATACAACCGATTATCGCTGCCACCGTTGACAACAAACCACCGACCACGCCACCCAAGGCAAAACCAAACACAAAGGCGATGACCTGCCTTGGGCCCCCTACAGCAGTGAACAGAGCCCCAACAAGCAATAACCCCCATACCGCCATGATGCCATGTTCGTCAACCATCTGAGCAACCCAGTTGCTGTCAGTAACATGTTCAAACAGGCCTTGATGGGTGGCAAAGGTCAAGAGCAATAATAAACTGACAATCACCAGGGTTTTATAGACACGCTTTCTCTTAGCCATGGGTGGTTTCTTGCTTAGCAACCTTAGCGATTTTGGCGCGGCGGTTAAGCCACATCACCCCAAGAATATCGACTATCCCCACCCATACTCGATTCCAGGCGGTATATTTAGAAACCCCCTCTTGGCGATCTCTGTGATTCACCACTGAAATATAGACTTCCCCTCCCATGCGGCGCACTAAGGCAGGGATATATCTGTGCATATGATCGAAGTAGGGCAAACTCAGAAAGGTATCCCGGGGGAATAGTTTAAGACCGCAGCCTGTATCGGGCACACCGTCATGCAAGAGTGCATCACGCACCTTGTTGGCGAAACGGGATTGGAAGCGTTTCCAGGCGGTGTCTTTACGATTTTTACGATAACCGGCAATGCAGAAATGCTCGGCACTAATTTGTGGCAACTGAGCCAACATGGCCGGAATATCGGCAGGATCGTTCTGCCCATCCGCATCCAAGGTCACTATATATTGACCCGCCGCATGCTTAACACCAGTGACAATTGCCGTACTTTGCCCAGTACTGGTTTCATGACGAATGGCTCTGGCGACACACTGGGTCTCCTTGGCCGTTCGAATCACTTCACCAAAGGTATCATCCTCGCTGCCATCATCGACAACTACAATTTCGAACTCGGTAAGTCCTTGTAATGATTGGCAGATCTCTTTCATTAACGGGCCTATATTGCCCACTTCATCTTTGCCGGGAATGACGACTGAAATCAAATTAACGCTCCAGATAACTTAAATCGGCTGACCAAATGTCGACTTATACTAGCATCACAATCAACCACTTAACACAGAGATAACATTTGTCTCTGCAAACAAGATCTCCTCTACCGTAAAGCGCTAGATACACTAGAAACGATACTCATAGGTGGCAAACACACTGCCGTTGGTATCTTTTTCAGCCACTTCAAATTCAGATTGCGAGATTGTGCCACCGACACTCATCATGCCTAACCAGATGGGCATACGGTAACTGAGTTCCAGCATCAACAGATCTTCTTTCAATGGCTGAGGCGCCCAGAGACCACCTCGGTTAGCACCATCGTTATTCAACTGAGCATAGCGTAATAATGAGGTAAAGCCTCGGCTATTAACAAACTGGCCTACCACACCTAAGACATAGACCTTGGCATCACTATCATAGGTACTGCCGTAGCTGCGGCCATAGTAACGTGAGCCGCTCTCATAGATGGTGCCCCCATTGGGGTTGTGCTCATAGAAGCAATTAAACACATTAGGATCTGCGCCGCAGAATACCAGCGTATTTGAATATTCAAAAAACAGCTTATATTGCTGACTATCGAAATTGATCCGGGTATCGACACCAAATAAGTTGGCACAATCGGCTAGCTCCCAAGGCATAGGGCCTTTAGAGTCTTCACAGGTGCGCTCAAGATAAAGACCAATAGGAATATCAAACCAGGTGTCGCCATAACGGATATCGAAGCCCGCCATCTGGTTGCCGAGAGCCGACTTTAACGCAGGATCACAGTTGGTACTGCCATCGGGACAAACGCTCTTGCCCGCGAGCGCATCCCATAAACTGGAAAGACCACACTCTTGCCCTTCACCGCAGAACATAGTGGTCCAAGAGAGGCCAAACTCGACCTGTCTTATGGGTCTGATACTGCCACGCACATTCCATAAAAGGGCATCTTCAACGGCTCGCTCATCATTCAGCCAAGTAATACCCGATGTCAGTGTCCAGGGACCTATCCAGGAAAGCCAAGGCGTCTCAAATGCTGCGGAATTATTGCGGCTGATCATCAAGGAGGGTGCGGGGCGAGCATTATTGCTCTTAATTAATCCCGTATCGAAACCTGGGCCCCACCACTGCTCGATAGCGCCAACTGTCATGATCCAGTTGCCCACAACCAAGGCGAGATAGGAATCATCGAAACGAAATTCTTTCTCATCCATAGGATCAGAGTTCGCCGACAGCGCCGCCTTAAAGGCAAAGCGCGACCCCATATATTCATGGGAAACTTTCAACTCACCCTTCTCACGATAATCCGAGCCAAAGTGTTGGAAACGAGCCGCATCAGAGGCCGCGGCCACCTTAACACTGGTGTTGCCTCTATTGGTAATGGCATTCTGATAATAGAAATTCACCCTGGCAAATGCCTTGGCGATGGCCGGACTCAATGTCGAGGGCTCGACCCGACTCAGATCGCCCCCTATGCCCGACCACATCAAGGGATAAGTATTGATAGGAACAGTGATCACTCCAGCATCGGCCAGCGCCTGCATATCGGCACGCAAGTAAATATCGGATACATCGACCCAGGGCGCCGCCTGCAACTGAGCCGAACAGGAAAAAATAGCGCTCACCAGGGTGAAAAGCGAAATTAACAGTGTTTTTATTTTTTTCATCAACAACTTAATCCTGCTGCTGTAGCGCCTTAGCCACGAGTGGATGGACAAACTGGCTCACATCTCCGCCATGCAAGGCGACCTCTTTCACTAAGGTTGAAGAGATAAAGGAGTTCTCTTCGGCTGGGGTCAAAAAGACACTTTCCAGATCGGCACTTAAACGCCGATTCATGTTGGCCAATTGAAACTCATACTCGAAATCAGACACGGCCCGCAAGCCACGAACCAGCACACTGGCCTGCTGCTCTTTGGCAAAATCCACCAGCAAACCTTTAAAACCCACGACTTTGACATTATCCAGATGCGCTGTCACCAATTGCACCAGTTCGACTCGCTCGGCCAGTGAAAACTTGGGTTGCTTAGAAGGGTTGGCGGCAATCCCTATCACCACCTGCTGAAACAGCTTAGCTGCGCGCTCGATCAGATCCGCATGGCCATTGGTAATAGGATCGAATGTACCGGGATAAATTGCTCGGGTATGCACCGCTGCCTCCTTGTCTTATTCGTCTTAATCGGCCAGGTTGAAGAGTCTAATAACTGATAGCCAATCTCGACAACGGATTTTCAAAAATCGAGATACCAAACCACCTAAGCATCAAAAGCTTAGGTAAAGTACCGAGTATACTGTGTTTCAGTCCGTGTTAACATGCCTCAAACACGGCCCCGGTATTTGTAGACCCTAAGGTTAATTTTTAGGTGTTAAGTTGAGCTTTTGCTTCAGCACTGTTGAGCTTACATTAGGCGTGTAATCAAAATAGACCATCTCACAAGTGACTGGCGGGTACTTGCCTTTCCAGTCAGAGCCCACAGAGATAGCGTCAATCTTGTATTGATCGACCACAGCCTGTTTATTCTTATCTACCTGAGGGATCACCTCATCCACATAGCGGTTTGCCTCCAGAATAGAGATCCGTTCCTCGAATGGAATAATGGGTGGCCGCCCCTTAGATTGAATGATCAACTCATCGGTAGAGACACCCACTATCAAATAATCACATAACTCTTTGGTTTTTTTTAATATATTAAGGTGACCCTGATGAAAAATATCGAAACAACCTGAAGTGTACATGCGTCCGAAGGGCTTGTTTGCGCCCCCTGACTGCGGTGCTAAAATCACAGCGCTAAAATCACTCTTGAGGGTTTTCAACAGCTCATCACGATAGATAGGCTCAAGCGCGAGATCATCCCCTAAGCTCGGAGGCTTAGGCCATTGGCTGTCGCTGAACTCCTTATCACAAAATTCCACGGGAAATTCATAACGTGGGATCACATGAAAATGCACAGCTGGGTCTACCATCATCAACATCAAGTAGTTGATTTTGCTGTATTCAAACCGATGCGATAACACCTTCTCTATATCAGCAATAATCTGTTTTTGCTCATCGGCGGCCGCTTCAGAAATCTGCGAATAATGATGCACGCTTTCCTTACAGATTAGGATCATGGCGCCCAGCGTCGGCTGGCCAGGTCTGAGCAACAAGTGCCAATATTGATAGGATTTGATCAGGCTTTCAGGGTATCCAAACTTTCTTAATGTCGCGTGAGGCATAGATATAAACTCTTATAAATTCTACTCATTATTTTACGCTATTCACCCAGAAGCGTCCATGTGTTCACTTGTGGCTTGTAATTAAACTCATCTGCTTTACTGATAGTTTAGTGAGTAAAGGTTTGCGATGCCGATTTAAGCTACTCTATAATTCTTGCGTCCAATAAAATCATAAATCGACCAAGAGAGTCCTATGTTAATCGCTTTCGATCTACTGAATATCTATTATCTCCCTCAATACAGCCCAATTATTAAGCAATTAAAAGAAAGGGGGCATAAGATCCAACTGGTTGGTTATTCGAGTAAAAATGATGTTGACTCCTGTAACGAGATCCTTAGCCAATTCGATGAAGAAGTAATCTGGGTCAAGGATGAAAAAGCAGCTGCCGATCTGTATCAAAAAAATAAGCCGGACTGGGTCTTCTTTGGTAATAAGTTTGATTATCTCGATGAGGTGCACCAATACTCGAAAACGGCACAACTCGGTCATGGCATAGGCCCTAAACCCAGCTATTACCATAAATCCAGCACGCCTATGACGGTGCGTTTTATCGAAGGCAGCCTGAGACTAGAGAAGATTAAACATCTCTATCCCAATGATAATTTCGTCCAGGTAGGTTTTTCAAAGCTGGACCCCATCATCAATGGCGAAGAGCCAGGACTGGATTTTGTGAAATTAGGGCTCGACCCCAACAAGCCTACCCTGCTCTATGCGCCGACCTTTAATCCAAGCTCGCTGGAATGTTTTCCCGATAACTGGCCCCAAGGGTTTCCCGAATACAATATCCTGATTAAGGCGCACTCCATCACGCTGACACGGGATCAATACACCAAACAACGTGCCAAACTGGCTCGCTGGGCAGATTTCGACAATGTCTACGTTGCCGGCAATAATGAACTCTCTCTGCTACCCTTCATGCAAAATGCGGATATCCTCATCAGTGAAGCCTCGAGCACCCTGTTTGAGTTTGCCGCACTGGATAGGCCGGTGATCGTGTGTAACTTCTTCAAGTTAAAGTGGAGCTATCGCGGCATCTTCAAATATCGCTTCCATAAACGTTTTGGCAAAGACAATGTGCTCTACAGCGATATCGGCGCCCATATCAATGATTACAAGGCATTGAGAGAGTGTGTTACGCAGCAGCTAGCTCACCCAGAGCAGTACCATGCACAGCGCCTGCAATACACGACGGATCATGTTGGCCCTAACGATGGTAAGGCGTCGGAGCGGATCGTCGATTATCTCGAAACCCATTAAGAAAAACATTAAGCTAATACATGAAAAAGGCGCCCAGTTGAGGCGCCTTTTACTATCTAGTTATCCATTTCATCTAAGCTTGAGTTTCATCGCACAATGCAAGGTAATTACGCACGGTTTTATCCACTGCGATATGATCGAAAATCTCACAGTGTCCCACTTGGGGATAATGCTCTAGCGCCTCATCGAGTTTAGCGGCCAGCGCAATCACATCGCGCCTTGGCACCAGATAATCGATAAGTTCCTCGGTTAAAATTTCACTGGGCCCGTGAGGACAAAGTGTACTCACCACTGGGGTGCCACAAATAAGCGACTCGATAAGCACAGTAGGCAAACCTTCGTAGTCAGAGCTCAGCACCAAGAGCTTGGCCTGTTTAATCCAGGGGAAGGGGTTTTCCTGAAATCCCGGGCAGATGATGCGATCCTCAACCCCATATTTTCGCGCCAGTTTCTTGGCCTTTTTCGGATTATTACACAGCAAGACTAAAGGCAGCTTATGCTCCATTTGGAGCAGTGCCTTAAACAGAATATCGTGGCGCTTCTGTTTGGCAACCCGACCGACATGGATTAGATAATCCCCCTGGGGAATGGCTGGGTTTACCTGCTGGGCACGCGATCTTATCCCATCAAAATCGAAAGGGTTATAGATGGTCTGTATCGATTTGGGCAGAATGCGGCCACGCTCGATAATCTCCTGCTCTATTCCCTTAGAGACAGTGATCAGGTGTTGGCCATTGAGCGCCTTCTTAGCCCTTAGCTTTCTCAAATAAGACAGCGGCCCGAGTTTACGCTCTCGCTTAAGCTCCTCCTCCATGGCATTGTGTACCACGATATACAACGGCCCGACTCCGGCACGGGTGAGCAGCAGGTTACTCTTATCCAGATTCGACAAGATGAGATCAAAACGACCACACTCAGCCTCTATGGTATCTATCCAGTGGCGCACCTGTTTAACTGATTGGGACAGACGCCACAGACGATCAATATTGCGCACTCCCTTTTCAAAGCAAAAATGCACTGGAATATGTTCTGGCACGGCATAATCGCAGTTGGGCCGCAGGATCAACAGATGAGGCTCATGACCCTGTTTTTTTAGCTCAAAGGCTAGCGTTAACACTATCTTTTCCGCGCCGCCACCCGCAAGGCTGTCGATAGCCAGTCCGATACGTTTAGTTTGCAAAGCTCTCTCCTAATAATGAACTAATCTCGGCCAAACAGATATCCATACCATTAGACTGTGGCTCACCATTCATCTTGTCTTTTAGTCGTGCTAACACCTCTTGCTGCAAGAGCAGATCAAGCTGCTCCACTATGGCGCTGGCATCCTGCTCACAGGAAAGCACTAACCCGCGCTGAGCACAGTGCTTAATCCGGTTAGGCTGATCTTTAGACACGGCAACTGCCAACGTGGGAATTTTTAATGCTATCGCTTGCAACAAGGTATCGCCGCCACTGAGCACGGCAGCTCTGGCGCAAGCCAGTAAATTGATAAACTCAAAGCTGCTTAACTGGTTAATCGCAATTATCCCCTCTAACTCGGGCAGAGGATTAGGGTAATTAGGCCCAAAGACCATCACACTCTTCACGCCAGAAGCTTGATAGTAGCGCTGCGCCGCCTGTGCAAAACGATCCGCTGCCAGCGCATTCCCTCTTCTATGACCTCCAGACCCGGCACTGTAAAGCAGATATTCCTGCGGCTGAAGCTGATATCGGTGCAGCAGAGCCTGTTGCATCGATTGCGTAGGATGAGGGAATATGGCACCAGTAAAAACAGGCGGCCTGCAATCAAACAGCTTAAGCTTCCATCTCTCAAAACCGCTGATATCACCCATCACATACTCTGGCTGCACGACCCAATGACAGTCGGTGACCCGTGCCCGGCCTATTTTCATGCCTCGCGCACGCTTGCGCCTATGTTGACTGATGAAGACCACTTTCGCCCCGCAGTTATGCGCATGTTTGAGCTGAGCCTTTCGACCTGAGGCATCAAAAATCACCAGATCGGGCTTAAATTGCGAGATGACTTGATTGACCTCAACAGTACACAGAGTCGGATTATCGGGAGTTTGATGAGATGGAAAAGGGCAGTCAGCGATATATGATGCATGACGGTTGAGCACAAACTCGATTTGGGCATCTGGCCATTGCGCCAGAATCCCATTGGCAAGGATCACAGAGCGCATATACTCTCCGATCCCCTTTATATCTGATACGGGTACAAACAAAATTTTTGGCGCCATCGACATCGAAGGGTTCCCTAATGCCTACTCACTAGGCAATTGTTAAACATTTCTAAACTCTTAATCACTCAACGTAAAATAATGACTCGTTATAAACTCATTATGATAATCCACTACGAATTCACCCCTTGGCTGCCCGCTCACTCAATAGCCGGGTAATTTCAGCCATACAGATATCCAGCCCGTGCTGGGCCTGCTCTTTCACCATATTGTCCCGTAACTGCGCCGACACCTGAGGCTGTAACAGACCATCAATTTCAGCCAGCATTGCCGAAGCATCCGCCTCACACGTTAAGGCTAAACCACGTGCGACGCAGTGCTTAATGCGTCTGGGCTGATCCTTAGAGACAGGCACAGCCAAAATAGGCACCTGTAAGGCGATGGCCTGGAGCAAGGTGCCGCCCCCGGCAAGAATAGCCGCTTTTGCCCCAGCGAGCAGATTGATGAACTCGAAACTGCTTAGCTGCTTGATCGCGATAACTCCCTCCAATTTCGGCAAAGGCTTGGGATAATTGGGGCCAAACACCATCACACTCACAATACCTGATTTGGCAGAATGTTCCTGGGCGGCTTTAGCAAAGCGATCGACAACCAGCTCATCACCATCCCTATGCCCTCCAGAGCCGGCGCTATAAATCAGGTACTCTTGAGCCTGTATCTGGAATTTATCGAATAATGCCTGCTGTATGGCTTTATCGGGACGAGGAAACAGTGCACCGGTAAAAATGGGCAGCTTGCAATTAAACAACTTCAGCTTGAGCTTTTCCCAAAGCGAAATATCACCGATGGCAAACTTAGGCTGCACCACCCAATGACTGTCGGTCACTAAGGCGCGCCCTATCCTCATCCCCCGAGCCCGCTTACGCTTATGCTGACTGATGAACACCACCTTGGCACCTAGACGGCGAGCATGTTCCATCTGCGCCTTGCGACCCGATGCATCGAATATCACCACATCAGGTTTGACTTGTGATACTAGCCTATTCACTTCTTTGACATGCTTAGTTGGTGAGGTCTCGACAAAATGCACCGGAAACTCACAGCTATCGGCATAGGGAACATGACGATTCAGCACAAATTCGATACGTGCATCAGGCCAACAGCGTTTTATCTCATGGGCAATAATGGTCGAGCGTATATACTCCCCAATGCCTTTTTGAGTAGAGACAGGGATAAACAAAAATGTTGGCGCGGCTGACATCAAATCTATTCCTACAGCCCTGCTATGGGGCCATTATCAAATTTATCTTAATCACTGGCTAACTTGGCTTAAACTACTGCCCTTGCAACAGCACTGCAGTTAGCGAATAAAGTTTATCACTCATGCAAGATTGTGTTGAGCACTCAGGTTCGGGGCTCTTACTCTAGGCTCTGATTATGAACTTAGTGTCTAGCTAAGCGATCGAACTGAGCTATCACAGGCTCAACTTCTATCATGGCCATCAAATTTTCCCCCTTAGCCCGAGTCCCCCAGGGAATATCGCCACTACGCTGACGGGCTATCGCCTCATCATAGACACTGACCACATAATCCAGGCAGGTATAAGGGCCGGTTCGTCCGGGATTAGAATGGGCATAGAGACCTATGACAGGCGTCCCTTGGGTCACTGCCATATGGGCGGGTCCCGTATCAGGAGCGATGACAATACTGGCCCGCTTCAATACCGCCAAAAGTTGCGTCAAGGAGGTCTTACCGACCCAATCCTCAAACTCATGCTTGGCCGCTCGCTGAATATCCTGGGCAAGATCCCGCTCCAGTTGCGCCGGCCCGCCACACAGCAACACACGATAACCCGATTCAAAGGCATGATCGGCAACTTGAGCATAACGCTCGGGCAACCAGTTGCGCTCAGCCTTACTCGCAGCCGCGCAGATCACTAAGGTTTTCTGCCCATCTGGGGTAATCTGGCGGGCAAATTCACTGTCGGAATCAGGCACGGGAATATGCCAGCTAGGAGTAAAATCCACCACCCCAATGGCCTTGGCAAAGCCCATAAACCCCTCCAGCACATGGGGGGTCGCCAGCGGCTCAACCTTATGGTTGGTCACCAGCCACTGTCCCTCTTTGGCTCGGGCACGGTCGAAACCGATACGTTTTTTCGCCGATATCATCAAGGACGCTAGGCTTGCCCTCAGTGCCACCTGCATATGCAGCAGGATATCGAATTTTTGCCCGGCTAGGGCTTTTTTGAGCTCCCGATAGCTGCGCCAACCGAGGGATTTATCGAAAATAACGAAATCGATCCCTGGCAGATGTTTTAACAGCTGATACTCGACCTTACCTATCACCCAGGTGATGGTTAAATGGGGATATTGGCGCTGAATGGCCTGCACCATGGCCACCGCATGGCAAACATCACCAATTGCAGATAAACGTAATAAACATAAAGAATTAGATGATTGCAGATTTAAACTCATAAAATTTAAGATCGCTCGGATTAAGGGTCAGGGTGCTCCGACCCGAGTTTAATGTAGAATAGGTATAGGTTCCATGTTTCGGCGGCATTCAGCCATAAAATATCCCTGACAATGACTCAAATCGCCATTTTTCCCGTAAAGCTTTGCCGCAAACCTTTTCCGCAAAGCTAGCCAAATAAACAAAGTTAAGTTGGCATGCTGAGCTAACGAATATCAGCAGTGTGATTCAAATGCTTTAATAGAAAGCTAAACTTTTCGGCACACACTGAAAATGCAGTACAATGAGCCAAAACTTCTTGCACCATCAACTGAACCGACAATTTATGCAGATTAAAGCCACAGAAACAGGCCATATTGCCTACTGC
This sequence comes from Shewanella sp. AS1, assembly GCF_021412565.1. Classification (GTDB taxonomy): domain Bacteria; phylum Pseudomonadota; class Gammaproteobacteria; order Enterobacterales; family Shewanellaceae; genus Shewanella. Next base: position 66,998 of record NZ_JAKCLJ010000014.1, read on the forward strand.
CAACCTGAAGTAAAGCCTATCACCCCCGACTGGTTTACCTTCGATTATTGGCAGGATCTGGGCAACATCAGCGGTTCTTCTACCGGACGTTATACCACCTGGTTTATCAAACCGGCTCCTATAGTCCATACCCAAACTCAATGGGTGTTGCGCCACTATTATCGTGGCGGGCTCATGGAAAAGTTCAGCCGCGACGCCTATCTCTACACAGGCCTGCATCGCACCCGCGCCATCACCGAACTCAAACTCTTAGCCTTGCTCCATAGCGAAGGGTTTGCAGTGCCTAAGCCAATTGCGGCCCAGGTTCAGCGCAGCGGCATACACTATCGTGGTGATATCATTATCGAGCGGATCCAAGGTGCACAGGATCTACTTGCCCAGCTATCGGACTCGCCTATGAGCGACAGCCTGTGGCAAAAACTGGGAGCCTTAATTGCCACATTCCACCAGCGTGGGGTCTATCACGCCGATCTGAACATCAAAAACATCCTGATCTGTGATGACACCTTTACCCTGATCGATTTCGATCGCGGCGCCATTCGTCCCCCGGCGAAAAAGTGGCAACAGGCCAATCTGGATCGCCTGCTACGCTCCTTCAACAAAGAGAAAGGCAAATTGCCCAGTCTGCATTTTACCGAGCAGAACTGGCAACAACTGCTGACAGGTTACGGCTCGCTATAGATGCAAGGCCAAGTTATACCTCGATTATCCGGCAGGCCATAGCCAACTGCTTAGTGAGGGCGCCTCGGTTGGCTTCAACCACTTTCAGCCCCGCCTCTCGAGCCACCAGGTAGGCTGCCTTATCATCAAATTTCTCTGTCAGATGAAAAGAGAGATCATCGGCAGAGCTCACCAACGCTAGGGCACCTGCATCACGCAACATTTGAGCAATCTCGGCAAAATCCCTGTAGTTGGGGCCCATATAGACAGGCAAACCAAGCGCCGCAGGCTCCAGCGGATTGTGGCCGCCATGCACTATCAGACTACCGCCGACAAAGGCCTGATCCGCCGCACCATAGAAGCTGAGCAACTCGCCCATTGTGTCCCCCAGCATCACCTGGGTAGATAAATCAACCTGTTCCTTTCGGCTTCGCCTTGCTAGGCTTAACCCTGCCGCCTTGATGCGACTGGCCGCCAGCTCAAACTGTTCTGGGTGCCTTGGCACCATCACCAGCAAGGCTTCAGGATAACGGATCAACAGATTCTGGTGGGCGGCAATAATGGCCTCAAACTCGCCGGGATGCACGCTCCCCGCCACCCATACAGGTATCTCCTTCCTTTGCCAATCGCTGCGCAGCGCCATGGCTTTATCTATATGGGTCTGGTCAATGGTCAAATCGAACTTCAGACTACCGCACACCTGCACCTTTTCAGGCGCAACACCCAAGGCGATAAACCGCTCGGCGGCCTGGGCGGATTGCGCCGCGATCCCGTCTAAGGATCTCAGCATAGGCGTGGTTAATTTGGGCCACTTGCTATACTGCTGAGCCGATTTTTCCGACAGCCTGGCATTGGCCAACATCAGCTGCACTCCATGCTTTTTGGCTTGATGCACAAGATTAGGCCAAAGCTCAGTCTCCATTATGATGCAGTGCCTTGGCTGAATCTGCTTAAGAAAGCGCTTAATGCTCCAAGGTAAATCGAAAGGCAGATAGCAATGCTGAACTGTATCACCCAAGGCCTTCACCACCTCGGCAGAGCCAGTGGGACTTGTAGTGGTCACAGTAATACTCAGTTTGGGATATTGCGCCATCAGCTGTTTTATCAGAGGAATAGCCGCCAGAGTTTCCCCCATGGATACCGAGTGGATCAGTAAATCTGTCTGTTTAAGCGCGGTTAGACCAAAACGTTCACCCCAGCGGTGACGGTAATCGGCACTCTTCAATGCCCGAAAAGTTAAATAGAGCAGTAGCAGGGGAAGCAGCAGATACAGCAGAGCCGAATAGAGAGTACGATTCATAAAATAGTGACTTGGCTAAAATAATTTTGCTTAAAAAAGATAATTTTAGCATGCCAAGTCCACATAAACACACCATGACGGCCAATTGGCTGCAGATTGATTGACATTTAAGGTGGGGCTGTTTAACTTGCTAGTCGGCTAAAGCCCAGAACACTATGTCTAAAACATTAAGTCCAGAGCAAGCTGTTTTCTTGCCTCGCTTTTGTTCAGACAGGCTTAGTCATGCTAGGCGCGAGCATCAACTATAATAAACGCGTCCTCTTGTTTATGACCGATTTAGGATCCAGATGAAAACCCGCGATAAAATTGTACATGCCAGTTTAGAACTCTTTAACGAGCACGGTGAAAGAAGCATTACGACCAACCACATCGCCTCTCATCTGGGGATCAGCCCTGGTAATCTCTATTACCACTTCCGCAACAAAGAAGACATTATCCGCTCGATTTTCACCTTGTATGAAGAGCATCTCGAGTCAGGCTTTCAGCCCTATGAGGGGAAAAGAGTCGATATCGATCTGTTAATCGGCTATTTCGACTCTCTGTTTTATACCATGTGGCAATTTCGTTTCATGTACACCAATCTGGTCATCATACTCAATCGCGATGAGCAGCTTAACAGCCATTACAAACAGATACATGAACATGTACTGCAACGAGCTTGCGATATTTTGCGCCAGCTGAAACAGGATGGCATCTTAGTGCTCGATGACAGCGAGATAGTCCCTCTGGCCGACACCATCAGAATGATCGCCTGCTTCTGGATAAGTCACTGTTTGACCCACTCAAAGACAGCGCAGATCACCAAGAACACCCTGTATCAGGGAGTGTTACGTATGTTAATGATTTTTAAAGCCTATGCCAGTGATGCCGCCAAACCAACATTTACCCGTATCGAGCAGCACTATCAGGACTTGGCTCAGAGCGAACAGCAAACGAGTCAGTAACCATCAAAATGGCGCAGCGACAGGCCATCATTTCTGAACAAATATTTTACATTTCAGATTAATTTTTATTATGGGAAATTTGCTCTAGCACTATCTTAGTTAATAGCAATAAAAAAGAGGTGGCGCCAAGCCTATTTAAGGTTAGAATTCGCCCATTCGGTAATCCAATCGTCATAATAAACATCTAACAGAAGCACGAGCCAGACGACGGCAAACATAAATACAATTAGGCTAAACTTACTCATTCGCACAGCACCTATAATCACCACTATCAAGCTGTGAAAACTGAAATAAGCCATGCCTCAATTGAGCCGTTTTCAGCATCGAGTAGATGATAAACAAAATCATATTTAAGAAGGAGACACCCGGTGGCAAAGACCTCATTCTACGATCAGATAAATCAACAGCTTGCTGAAGTTAAGGCAGAAGGCCTCTACAAGAGCGAGCGTGTAATTGTCTCTCCTCAACAAACCGAAATCCAAGTCAACGGCGCTCAGGTTGTCAACTTCTGTGCTAACAACTACCTGGGACTGGCTAACCATCCAGAGCTGATTTCCGCAGCCCAACAGGGACTAAGCGATCACGGCTTTGGTATGGCCTCTGTGCGTTTTATCTGCGGCACCCAAGATATCCATAAACAACTGGAATCCAGCCTGAGTGAATTTTTAGGCATGGAAGACACCATACTCTACTCCTCCTGCTTCGATGCCAACGCGGGTCTGTTCGAAACCCTGTTAGGTCCGGAAGACGCTATCGTGTCAGATGCCCTAAACCATGCTTCGATTATCGACGGTGTGCGTCTTTGTAAGGCGAAGCGTTTCCGCTATGCCAATAACGATATGGCGGATCTAGAAGCTCAACTGCAGGCGGCACAAGCTGCGGGCGCCCGTCATATTCTTATCGCCACCGACGGCGTATTTTCTATGGATGGCGTCATAGCCAACCTCAAAGGTGTGTGCGATCTTGCCGACAAATATGGCGCCTTGGTGATGGTAGATGACTCTCACGCCGTTGGATTTGTGGGCCAGAACGGTCGTGGTACCCATGAATACTGCGATGTATTAGACAGAGTAGACATCATCACAGGTACACTAGGTAAGGCGCTGGGCGGCGCATCGGGAGGCTTCACTTCTGGCAAGAAAGAGGTGATCGACTGGTTACGTCAGCGCTCACGTCCTTATCTGTTCTCTAACTCTTTGGCCCCTTCAATTGTCACAGCCTCTATCCGTGTGCTGGAGATGCTCAAATCGGGTCAGGCACTGAGGGAAGCGGTATGGGAAAACAGCCGTTACTTCCGTGAGAAGATGACCGCCGCCGGTTTCACCTTAGGCGGCGCCGATCACGCCATCATCCCAGTCATGATTGGCGATGCCAAGCTGGCCAGCGATTTTGCTAACCGTCTGCTGGCAGAAAATATCTATGTCATTGGTTTCTCTTTCCCTGTGGTACCTAAAGGTCAGGCTCGCATCCGCACTCAGATGTCTGCAGCTCATACCCGTGAACAGTTAGATCGTGCAATCGATGCCTTTACTCGTATCGCTAAAGAGATGGCGATTATTTAGGATTTAAAAATGAAAGCATTAAGTAAATTAAAGCCTGAAGAAGGCATCTGGATGGTTGATGCGCCTAAGCCCGAGCTTGGCCATAACGATCTGCTGATTAAGATCCGTAAAACCGCCATCTGTGGTACCGATGTGCATATCTACAACTGGGATGAATGGTCACAAAAAACCATTCCCGTGCCTATGGTTGTCGGTCACGAATATGTGGGCGAAGTGGTTGGCATCGGCCAGGAAGTACGCGGATTCAATATAGGTGATCGCGTATCCGGCGAAGGTCATATTACCTGTGGCCACTGCCGTAACTGCCGCGCCGGTCGCACCCACCTGTGCCGCAACACCTCAGGTGTTGGGGTGAATCGCGAAGGCTCTTTTGCCGAATATCTGGTGATCCCAGCATTTAACGCCTTTAAGATCCCAGATGATATCTCTGATGAACTGGCTTCGATTTTCGATCCCTTCGGTAACGCAGTGCACACAGCACTCTCTTTCGACCTGGTCGGTGAAGATGTGCTGATCACAGGTGCTGGTCCAATCGGCATCATGGCCGCGGCGGTCTGTCGCCATGTAGGCGCGCGTCACGTGGTGATCACAGACGTGAACGAATACCGACTGGATCTGGCGAAGAAGATGGGCGCGACACGTGCCGTTAACGTCGCTAAAGAGAATCTTGAAGATGTGATGCAGGAACTGGGCATGACCGAAGGCTTCGATGTGGGTCTTGAGATGTCAGGCGTGCCTGTCGCATTCCACTCTATGCTGGATACTATGAATCACGGCGGCAAAATTGCCATGCTGGGCATTCCCGGCGGTGAGATGGCTATCGACTGGAGCAAGGTGATCTTCAAAGGCTTAATCATCAAAGGCATCTATGGCCGTGAGATGTTTGAAACCTGGTACAAGATGGCAAGCCTGATCCAATCTGGTCTGGATATTTCGCCTATCATCACCCATCACTATCCTGTCGATGAGTTCCAGGCGGGCTTCGATGCCATGCGCTCTGGACAGTCGGGTAAAGTGATCCTCAGCTGGGATTAATCCCAAAGTTCATGGGGCTGTACTATCACGGCCCCATGTTGCACACTTATCTCTAATTACTCAGCTTTTACAGGTTCACTATGTCAGCCTATCAACACCTTAATGTAAGCCAGCTCATTCAGATGCAAGATGAAGGGCAAGCGCTGCAAATCGTCGATATCCGTGACAGTGCCAGCTTCGCGGCGGCACATATACCCAGTTCAACCAACCTCACCAACGACAATCTGGCGACTTATATCAGCGAGGCCGACATGGATCAGCCTCTGGTTGTGGTCTGTTATCACGGTATCAGCAGTCAAAACGCAGCCCAGTATCTGCATGAGCAGGGCTTCGATCATGTTTTTAGCCTGGATGGTGGGTTTTCAGCCTGGCAGCTGGTCAATCCGGTATAAATACCTCTATGCAGGAAGTTGGTCGCTTACCCAATGCCCGTGCGGCGCAGGCCCTGATGGATTACCTGAAGGGACAAGGGATCTTATGCCAGCTTTCCAGCGCCGAGGCGGGCGTCGTCATCTCAGTTGTCGACGAAATGCACTACAGTGCCGCCCGCGCCGAGTATGAGCACTTTGTACAAAATCCCCATGACGACAAGTATCTGCAAGCCTCATGGGATAATGGCAATGCCAATATTAAGTTCGATTATGGTGCCCCCGGCCTGCAGCTCTTTACTCAGTTTATCTCAGGGGCTGGCCCATTAACCCTGAGTATTATCGCGCTCTGTAGCCTGGTTTTTCTCGGCTTCAATATCGGCTTTGCGGCGCCTATTTTCGAGCAGTTATCATTTTTTGGCGCCGTTCCCGACAGCGGATTCGAGCAGGTGTGGCGTCTCTTTACCCCGAGCCTGCTGCATTTTTCACTGCTGCACTTACTGTTTAACCTGCTCTGGTGGTGGTATTTAGGCGGCAAGATAGAGAACAAACTCGGCATTGCGCCGCTGTTCATGCTCCTACTTATCGCCGGCACCCTGCCTAATCTGCTGCAATATTACATGACCGGCCCCAATTTCGGCGGACTCTCTGGCGTGGTCTACGCTGTAGTGGGTTATACCTGGATCATGGGCACAAGGCGCCCAGAATTGGGGATCGGCCTACCTCCGGCCTACATCGGCTTTATGTTAGTCTGGCTGGTGTTTGGCTTTACCGACATGTTTGGCCTATCGATGGCCAACGGGGCACACCTTGGCGGATTAGCCGTCGGCCTGATCCAGGGATTTATCGACTGCGTTAAGCGCCCCCAGCACTAACACCTATCTGAGCACCTCCAACACATCAAGTCACTCTATTTAGGCCAGCTCTAACACTTTACTCACCAGCTTTTGAATGCCACTGTGAGCCTGGGCTATATTCTCAGCCAGCATATAAGCAGGGGTACTGACCAGCTTATTCGCCTCATCCACCACGATTTGATCCACATCGGCTTCCTGATGCTCGCCGCCCATCAGATTAAAGGCCAGCTTAGTATCATTATCATGGCCTATGGTGCCCTTGGCTCCTGCGGCATATAACTTAGGGATCATCACAGGCGAGATACAGATAAAGCCAACCGGCTTCTTGTCATCGATAAACGCGCTAATAAAACGCCTCACCTGCGGGTCGATGTCACACTCGCTGCCCGCAAGGGCAAAATTACACAGATTTTTCGCCGCACCGAAACCACCAGGAATGACCAAGGCATCAAATTCGGCGAACGTCAGATCACTGCAAGCCTTGATATTGCCGCGAGCAATACGTGCCGACTCCACCAGCACATTACGCTTATCATTCACATCCACTTCACCTGTAAGGTGATTCACTACATGCATTTGAGGTATATCGGGTGCAAAGCATTGATAATTAGCGCCTAATTGCGTTAAACATAAAAGAGTTAATACCGCCTCATGCAGTTCTGAACCATCAAACACACCTGCGCCGCTCAATAAAACAGCAACTTTTTTCATTAAAAGCTCCTTTTATAGATCCAACAGTTTTAACAAACTAACAACAAACCTCTTGATCCGATTATTTTTCATGCTAAGTTAGTTCATCGAACTCTCTCAGGAGATTGATTCTCCGTCAAGAGACGAGTTTTGAAAGGGAGTCAAAATAAAAGTCCACAAATTAGGGATTTTTACTTGGAAGTAATACCCAGCTCACACAAAAATAAAATTTAGCATAAAATCAATAGTTTGCATCACAACATAGAATTTGCAGTCGTGATCCCTACTCTGATAAAAATTTTTAGCTCACAGACTTATCCACAGACTGCTGAGCAATTTGCCGTGGCCGAAATTCCCCTGATGTGGCATGCTAGCAGCATCATAGATACCGATAAATGAACTAAAAAATTATGCCTAATATTGCCGAAAACCCGCTCGTCCTTGTGGATGGCTCCTCCTACCTTTATCGCGCTTACTATGCTCCACCACACTTGACTAACTCCAAAGGCGAAGCCACGGGGGCCGTCTATGGCGTGATCAACATGCTGCGCAGCCTCCTGAAACAATACAAGCCTTCACAGATGGCAGTGGTGTTTGATGCCAAAGGAAAAACCTTTCGTAATGATATGTATGCCGACTATAAGGCGCATCGCCCCCCTATGCCGGACGACCTTCGCACGCAAATCGAGCCCTTACATCGCATCATTCGCGCCCTCGGCCTGCCCTTGGTCTGTATTCCCGGTGTCGAAGCCGATGATGTGATAGGCACAATCGCCACCCAGGCCAGTAAAGAGGGACGCTCGGTATTAATCAGCACAGGTGATAAGGATATGGCCCAACTGGTCGATGCTAATATCACACTGATCAACACCATGACCAACACGATATTGGGACCTGAAGAAGTCACTGAAAAATTTGGTGTCGGCCCTGAGCTTATCATAGACCTGCTGGCGCTTCAGGGAGATAAAGCCGATAACATTCCAGGACTTCCTGGTGTGGGCGAAAAAACCGCGCTTGCCATGCTTCAGGGGCTTGGCGGTATAAGCCAAATCTTAGCCGAGCCAGAAAAACTCCCAGAGCTGGGCTTTAGGGGCTCAAAAACCATGCCAGCTAAAATCGCTGAACATGGCGAGATGCTAAAACTCTCTTTTGAGCTGGCGACCATCAAATTGGATGTGGAATTGGAGCAAGATTGGCATCAGCTCAATGTCGCTCCTGCCGATAAAGATGAGCTTATCAAATGCTATGGCCAGATGGAGTTTAAGCGCTGGCTTGCCGAAGTGCTGGATGGCAAAGGTACAAATGAACTTGCCGCCGACGCGGGTGAAGAAGCCGCCACCCAAGAAGCACCCACGCCTCAGGATATTAATGTCGAATACAGCAATATACTCACCTGGGATGAACTCGACAGCTGGCTTGAGAAACTGGCCAAGGCTGAACTTATCGCCATAGACACAGAAACCACCAGCCTCAATTATATGCAGGCCAAGTTGGTTGGGATCTCCTTTGCTGTCGAGCCGGGCAAAGCCGCTTACCTCCCCTTAGGGCATGATTATCCAGATGCGCCAGAGCAGCTGGATATGACTCAGGCTCTGGCTAAACTCAAACCGCTTCTGGAAGACGCGAATCTAAAGAAGGTCGGCCAAAACCTGAAATATGATATGAGTATCTTTGCCGGAGTCGGCATTACCCTGCGCGGCATCGCCTTCGATACCATGCTGGAGTCCTACGTGTTTAACTCTGTGGCATCGAAACACAATATGGATGATTTGGCTCTCAAGTATTTAGGCCATAAAAATATCGCCTTCGAAGAGATTGCTGGCAAAGGTGTCAAACAGCTTACCTTTAATCAGATCCCACTGGAAACCGCAGGCCCCTATGCTGCCGAAGATGCCGATATCACCCTACGCCTGCATCAACATCTCTGGCCAAGATTGCAAAAAGCAGCCGGACTCGCCAGTGTGTTTACCGATATAGAGCTCCCCTTGGTTGCTGTACTCTCGCAAATTGAACGTCAGGGTGTACTGGTAGACAGCATGCTACTCAGTCAACAGAGTGAAGAGTTGGCGCGTAAGATAGATGAGCTGGAGCAGCAGGCCTACAAGATAGCCGGCGAAGAGTTTAATCTCAGCTCCACCAAACAGCTGCAAACCCTGTTTTTTGAGAAACTGGGTTATCCCGTGATCAAGAAAACCCCTAAGGGTGCGCCCTCAACGGCCGAGGAAGTCTTGGTCGAGCTGGCGCTGGATTATCCCCTACCCAAGATACTGCTGGAACATCGCAGCCTGACCAAGCTCAAGAGTACCTATACGGATAAACTGCCTCTTATGCTCGATGGCAAAACCGGTCGTGTACACACCAGCTATCACCAGGCAAATGCAGCTACAGGGCGCCTATCGTCCAGTGAGCCGAATCTACAGAATATTCCTATCCGCACCGAAGAGGGTCGCCGCATTCGCCATGCCTTTATCGCTGGTGAAGGTCGTAAAATTCTAGCCGCGGATTACTCGCAAATCGAGCTGCGCATCATGGCCCATCTGTCTCAAGACAAGGGTCTACTCAGCGCATTCGCCGAAGGTAAAGATATTCACCGTGCAACTGCAGCCGAAGTCTTCGGTGTCGATTTCGATGCGGTTACTTCTGAGCAGCGTCGCCGCGCCAAGGCTGTCAACTTCGGCCTCATCTATGGCATGTCGGCCTTCGGCTTGGCGCGCCAATTAGATATTCCCCGCGCCGAAGCACAAAGCTATATAGACACTTACTTTAAGCGTTATCCCGGTGTACTCAAATACATGGAAGACACCCGTGCGCTCGCCGCCGAACAGGGCTATGTATCGACCCTGTTTGGTCGTAGGCTCTATCTGCCAGCCATCAAAGATCGTAATGCCATGCGTCGTCAGGCCGCTGAACGCGCCGCCATCAACGCCCCCATGCAAGGCACGGCCGCCGATATCATCAAGAAAGCGATGATCAATGTTGCCAACTGGATTGCCAGTGATACTCAAGGCGAGATAGATATGATCATGCAGGTTCACGATGAATTGGTGTTCGAGGTCGACAGTGATAAAGCTGAAAGCCTCAAGGTTAAGATCTGTGAGCTCATGGCTCAGGCCGCTAAACTGGATGTTGAGCTGCTGGCCGAAGCTGGTATAGGTGATAACTGGGAACAGGCTCACTAGGCAAGTGTTTTAGGCAAAGACTCACGATAACAAGCCTCAACTAAACTTGAGGCTTGTTATCAATTAATCATTTATTATCATGATCTTGACTCGCTCGTGGTGAACTAAGCCTCTCTACCCGCAATGGCCTTCCATATGCGTGCTCGATCTACTGCCTGAACAGAATTAAGCGCTAAATTCACCCTGTTTCTAGACAGACTCAAGGTAAAAATGCCGTTTAAATAGGCATTTTTTACGATATCGCTCACATTACTTACTCTTTTTACAAAAAACAGTTTCCACAATTTAGGTCAATACGATATTATTCTCTGCGTAGGGTACAGAGGTTAAGATGTTCTATCTTTCAGACCTTTATTTCTTTCACTGATATAAGTGAACAGCCAAATTACGGCGCCCCAGCAATTTATTTGCTGGGGCTTTTTTTCATCCCAAATAAATCTTAGAGCAAATACTTTAAAGTATTTTTTTTCAGGTTATAATGGCGCTATTGAGCAATCATCTTCACCGATGAAGCTTGAGTCTTGTTAAGTTACGCTCTTCCCCCCGAAGAGCGACATTATTTGCCGATGACAGCTTGTCATCGGTTTTTTTTGTCTCATTCAAAAGTCTGCAGACATAAAAAACGCCTTACCCTAAGGATAAAGCGTATTAAACCAACCAATTATGAACTATTCTGTCTCAGCTTCGCTCAATGCCTCAACCAACCAGTCGGGATGACACCAGTCGTTGAGAATTCCCAGCACTTTAGGCTTGCCCGTACCTTTAAGGGAGGAGAAAGGCTCAACTTTTACCGCATCACCAAAGTCAGCCAAGGCTTTACGAACTTCGTTGACCGTCTTCATTCTGGCACTCTGCGCTAACTTATCGCACTTAGTTAACAGGGCTAATACTGGAATATTGCACTCCACCGCCCATTCAATCATCTGTATATCCAGATCTTTTAATGGATGACGAATGTCCATCAACACGACTAAGCCGCTCAGACAGGCACGCTCCTGGAGATATTGCCCCAAAGCCTGTTGCCATTTCTGTTTCATCGCTAACGGTACCTGGGCAAAACCATAACCCGGCAGATCCACCAGCCGTCTATGTTCATCCAAAGCAAACACATTGATCAGTTGAGTTCGGCCCGGCGTCTTACTGGTGCGCGCCAGGTTTTTCTGTTCGGTTAACTGGTTCAACGCACTGGACTTTCCTGCGTTAGAACGTCCAGCAAACGCAATTTCAACCCCTACATCACCAGGAAGATGCTCATCCAGATGCGCGATATCTGGCGCACTGATCAAAAACTTAGCCTGACGAAAATCGATTCGAGAATCAGTCACTACCCACTCCAAAATTTATTATTTCTTCGGTTTTAATCTCGAAGAATTGCTTACATTTGCACAATTTCGTGTAAAATATTACCCCGATCACATAAGTCATATTTTATCACGCTTGCAGGTCACTCTCGTAAGCTCAGGACAAAAAACTTAACAAAAAGTTGGAACGCCATGAAAAAGCTAGCTATTGCGCTATCAGTTTTAGCCATATTATCCACTCCGGCTATAGCAGCAGGTGATGCTGCAGCGGGTAAAAATAAATCCATCGTTTGTTCAGCCTGTCACGGCGTTGATGGAAACAGCATGATCGACATGTATCCTAAAATTGCCGGACAACATGAAGCCTACCTCAATAAGCAGTTGCATGAATTACGTCAAGCAGCACTGACTGGCGGTAAAGAGGGTCGTAACGATCCTCTGATGAGCCCAATGGCAGTTGCGCTGACAGATCAAGATATCGATGATTTATCAGCTTATTTTGCTTCACAAACCTTAACTACCACTGATGTTAAAGATGTTCCCGCCCTTGGCGAACAACTTTACAAGGGTGGTGATCCGGTACGTGGCATTACTGCTTGTGCCGCCTGTCATGGTCCTGATGGCCAAGGTGTTGAAACTGCAGGTTTCCCAGCTATCGCTGGCCAACACGCCAATTACATCAAGATTCAGTTAACCAAATTCCATGGCGCTACCCGCAACAACGACCTGAACGGCATGATGCAGGATGTGGCTAAAAAACTGACTCCTGAAGATATGGACGCTCTGTCTAAATACATTTCAAGCATTAAATAAATCGGCTTGAGAATGGAAGGCGGCTTATGCCGCCTTTTTTACCCCTACAATGTGACGTTAACGTCAACTGTAAAAATGAGCGCTTGACAGGGATCACATATTTAGGTTTAATGTGCCGGTACTGAGGTGAACCCAACTGTTTAAACAAAAATAACTTAATAGCATTAAACAGATTTCAGTATGTAATACCATTTAAGATATAAGAATAAATAAAGCTAATAACAATAATAACGACTGGACCACTCACTAAAAATAATTATGAGTAGAGCTTCGAATTTGAAGTCAGGTCATACACTACTTGAGTAAGGACACTGGTTTAGGAAGACCATACGCTATATAGCACTCTCCTTACAGATTCAGAAAAGCAGTTAACTGTTTACTGCTGAATCTAACGTAAACCTAAACATGGATGGTTTATTTGGCGTCAGAGATGACGAGATGGATAGAGATGCGTCATGAAGACCATCTACGGAAGCTGTGGTCAGGAAGGCAACAGGAAGATAAAAAAGTGTCTGGAAGACCGAAAACGACAAAACATGCAAGGATAGCAGACTAAAAAAATAAGATGGAATCCGACTGGGAAGGTCGCATAGCAAGTAAGGAAACTTGGAATCAGAATTGAGCACATTAAGTGCTTGTTAGAAGGCGACAGTAATACTGTCGCCTTTTTTTATCCCACACGCTAGACTAGCCAAACCTGAATAAAGAGTTGTTTATCGTTCATGCGCAGATGCCCCTTATGTAGCAGCCATAAGACCAGTCCGTTTTACCAGGACAGAAAACGCACCATACATAGCTGCAAAGTGTGTACCTTGCTGTTTGCCGACGCGGCCTCACATCTCCCCCCAGAGGCAGAATTAAGAAAATACCAAACCGCCAATAATAAACACAAACCTGTGCAACAACTGCTCACCAGCCTGGTCATTCAAATCGAACAAATGACATCGGCCTCATTGCTTGGACTGAATTTTGGTCGTCTGGTCACTCCGGACCTAGTGGAGGAGCTACACTCACGTGGCCACAAACTTGAACAATATGACCCTTTTTTTGCCCCGGATCCTTCGCCGCTGAAACAGCAATATGATTTTATCTGCTGCTATAAGGTATTTGAGCATTTTCGCTTACCAAGCAGGGAATGGTTACTATTGTGCTCTCTGCTCAAACCCGGTGGATGGCTCGCCATTAGCACCCCTATGCTGACCCAGTTGAATGGCTTTGCTAAATGGCATTATAAAAACAATCTCACCCATGTCAGCTTTTATCAGCAGAGCACCTTTCAATTTCTGGCTCAGCAGGCTGAATTTACGCTATTATTCGCTTCAAACGATCTCATTTTGATGCAAAAACCATCAGGATCTGATATAACACGCGCCCCAAGTCACTTGTCTAACCGTAAATAAGATAAGTTCACGATTCTTTGTAGTTGAGATTATTGCTATGTCCCGTAAAAAAACGCGCAAAATTAATGAAAATGGGCCGAAAAGACAACCCAGAACCAAGAAAGAGGATCGCGTTGCCATCGGCAAAAAACAAAATTCGGGCAATAAGGCGGGCAGTCGCCACAACGAAAAGCAGATCCAACAGAAGCAATCGACTGGCACACAGGTAAAGGATCCACGTCATGGTAGCAAAAAACCGGTACAGCTGAACCTGCCTCAAACCCAGGCCGTTGAGAAAAAGCCCAAGGCTCCCAAGATGAGTGATGAACAGAAGCTGCTCAAACTAGAGGAAGATCCGCGGCTGAACTCGCTGCTGGATCAACTTGAAGAGGGTCGCGAGCTCAATGCTGCCGACCAGACATGGCTGGAAAAGCAACTAACAGAGATAGAGCGCCTGATGGATCGCCTCGGCATCACAGAAGCTGACGATCTTGACCATGTGATGAAAACCACTGTGGCGTCGGACGATGATCTGCTGGATAAATTTGAATCCGGCGCCGATCTGCTCAAACAGTATCAAGATCACGATTAAAGATTTAAGTGTGTACCCAATAGCATCGATTTTATTAGTCGCCGCTCGAACATTCAGAGAGTTAACTTAAACTCATAATTTAGGTATACAAAGCACATGACAACGTCCCTTATTGTACTCGGTGCCTTCATCATCTTATCCCTTGCAGCTTACGCGGCTCATCTATTGCTGAAGCTAAGACAGCAGACACAGGATCAACAAGAACGACAGGCAGCGCAGCAGGTTGCCCAGGCAGCAAAAGAGAAGGAATTACTGGGTAATATTCACTATATCGCCGCAGCTATGATTGAGGAACGTTGTGAGCTTTCAGAAGGCGTGATGCGGATCGGCAAGCTTTTCGGCATCATAGGTCAAACCGACTCCGCCAGAGCACGCTATCCTTTTCTGTTCCAACATTTCGATGTGATTGAACATCATCCCATCATGGAAAAGCGCAAGGCGTTAGCAAAACAGCAAAGAATGAAGCTCGACTTTACCAGAATAAAGTCAGAAGCCGAGCTTGAAGATAAAATCCACCAAGAAGTTAACCAAATCGTAAAAGAATACGCGGTTCACGTTAACCAATAACGCTGCGTGAGTGGGTGCACAAAATTCAGTTTGCACCACAGACATTTGCAACAAATTCAAGGATAGTCACCAGCTATCATAAATTGCAGTGCGATTTTGCAACACGGATCAATGTTATTCATCCGATAACACTGCATACTTCGTCTGTTGCTAATTTACATCTTCGGAGGACACGCCTTGAAGCAGCCCACCCAAATTAGTTGGGATCAGTCAATGATCGAAAAGTATAATTACAGCGGTCCTCGTTATACTTCTTATCCGACCGCATTAGAATTTGACGACTCTTTCACCGAAGAGGATCTGCTGACATCCATTAAAAACAGCAAGAGCGATAAGCTGTCGCTCTATCTTCACATCCCTTTCTGCGCCAAGCTTTGCTACTACTGTGGCTGCAACAAGGTGATCACTCGCCATCAGCATAAGGCCGATCAATATATCGAATATCTGGCTGCTGAAATTGTTAAACGCGCGCCACTGTTTAAAGACTATCTGGTCACTCAGATCCACTGGGGCGGCGGTACACCGACTTTCTTAAGCCCAGATCAGATCCTGCGTCTATCGGCATTGCTACGTGAACACTTTAACATTGCCGAAGTGGGCGAATATTCTATCGAAGTCGATCCCCGTGAAATCGAGCTCTCTATGTTAGATACGCTAAAAGAAGCCGGCTTCAACCGTATCTCCATTGGCGTGCAGGACTTTAACAAGAAGGTGCAAATAGCGGTTAACCGTGAGCAAGATGAGCAGTTCATCTTCGACCTGATGGCCAAAGCCAAAGCGATGGGCTTCGTGTCAACCAATATCGACTTGATCTATGGTCTGCCTCATCAGACGCCAGAGACTTTCGCTGAAACCATGCAGCGCGTTTTAGATCTTTCACCAGACCGCCTGTCTGTATTTAACTATGCTCATCTGCCTGCACGTTTTTCTGCCCAGCGTAAGATTAAAGATGAAGATTTACCCTCTCCACAACAAAAGCTGGAGATGTTGCATCAAACCATAGAAACCTTAACCGGTGCCGGTTATCAGTATATAGGTATGGATCACTTTGCTAAGCCTGACGATGAGCTGTCGATTCTGCAGAATGAAGGGCGACTACACCGTAACTTCCAGGGTTATACCACCCAGGAAGAGTGTGATCTGCTCGGTTTAGGCGTCTCTTCAATCAGCCAGATTGGCGATTGTTATGCCCAAAACCAGAAAGATATTCGTCCTTACTACGAGTCTGTGGATGAAAAAGGCCACGCCCTATGGAAAGGCTGCAAACTCAATCGTGATGATGAGATCCGCCGCGTGGTGATCAAACAGCTGATCTGTCATTTCAACTTAGACATGGCCCAAATCGACGAAAAACTTGGCATTAACTTCGAAGAGTATTTTGCCGAAGATCTTAAGCTGTTACAGACCTTTATCAAGGATAAACTCGTGGATATCACCGACAGAAAGATCACAGTCAGCGACACAGGTCGTCTATTGATCCGTAACATCTGTATCTGTTTCGATATCTACTATCGCGAAAAAGCGCGTCAGCAGCAGTTCTCACGAGTGATCTAATCACGACTGTATTAGCCGAAAGCGCGCTGTTCGAAAGTGCAAAACAGACAAAATGCCGATGACAATTCATCGGCTTTTTTGTGCCTCCGATTTATGCCCCTGAATCGACACAAATCACGCCACACCAATTCATCCCGGGCTACTTAGCCTGCCGTCGATCACAATCAAACCTAGTGCACATTATTAAATCTTAGATTTATCAAGATTGCGATTTGTCTCTAGGGTTAAAAAATTAGTTACATATCCAGTATGATTCGTTTTGAACTGTGGCATAATCACTCGGTATTTCCTTGTCAATATTGAATTTTTTTATCATTTTTAATGCATTGCTTATTTAGGTAAAGGTTTGCTGAAATTTCATTTCCGTCCATCACTTTCTTTATTTACACCGACCGCGAGTGTCCTGCTATTCGTTATCTTTCTCACCTCAATGTTTACGATAGAGCGGGCACAAAACCGGGTAGGTGTTTACCAAGATAAGATTCAGCAGATATCCAAGCAGTTAATAAAAATGGATTTGATTTTTTCCGCTGTTGTCGAATCCCAGGATTTTTCTCGCGTCGAGGAGGAGATCTCCCTTGCCAGCAGCGATCTAAAAATGATGGTTTATACCCTTATCGATGCAAGCGGAAATATCGAGTTTGCAAACCATTCTGTATGGCAAAACAGCTCGGCAAATTTAGTGATCGATGGTTATCAGGAGGCGTTTCATCACAACGTCATCGCAAACCATACCCCCATGCTCCAATATAATGAACAGCGTCAATCGATTCAGGCCTATTTCCCTTTTTCTGATACTAATTCGGCCACCAGGGCTAACTATCCCGAAGTAATCTACCTGGAATATGATATTTCACCCGCTTTAGCCGCCGCCAATCGTAGAACATTACAAAGCGCCATAAGAATCGGCTCCCTCTCCAGTTTGCTGATCCTCATCGCCTTATTTATTTTTTATCGTTATTTGCTCTTGCCTCTGCAGCGGCTCAGAAATCAGGCAACCCGGGTGAATCAAGAATCGAAAAAAATCCGTGCCGTCAGCTCGATCTTCAGTGAACTTAACTCTATCGGGGATGATCTCGCCTTTTTCAAAGATAAATATTTAACTGGTGCCAAGCAGTTAAGAGACACTGAACAGCGCTGGCTCTTTGCCGTGGAGGTGTCCCGATATGGGATCTGGGACTGGCATATTCCTTCGGGAAATCTCTTCTTATCCCATAGGTGGAACGATATATTGGGCTATAAGCCAAATGAATTGGCCGCCTCTTTGACATCATGGGAAGAACGACTTCATCCAGACGACAAGAAAAGTACCCTGGAGAGCTTGGAGCGGTATTTGGCCGGAGAGACGGAAGAGTTTGAGAGTGTACATCGTTTACGTCATCAGGACGGGCATTACATTTGGGTGCTGGATCGGGGCATGACGGTAGAATGGGATAAGCAAGGTCAACCCGTGCGCTTAATTGGTACCTTGTCTGATGTGACAGATGATGTTCAAAACCAGCAGAGTGCAGCTCGATTCATAAAACAAGATCCTTTAACCGATTTAGCAAACCGTAGAGCCCTAACCGATGCCCTACATGAGCTGCAACAGGAAACAGATTATTGCGCCGCCCTGTTTTTACTCGATTTAGATAATTTCAAGTTAGTGAACGATGTCCTGGGTCATCATGGTGGTGACAGGGTCTTAATTCAAATAGCCGCACGGCTTTCCAGCTATTTCTCATCGAACGCCTTGATTGCGCGCTTCTCTGCCGATGAATTTGTTATTTTGGTTAAACGCCTCCCTAAAGATCCCAACCTTGCCTTGATGCGAGTCCAGGCCCTGGCCAGCCAGGCGCGTCAGTTAGTCGCAAGGCCATTTGAGATCAGTAAACACAGCTTTAATCTTTCGGCCAGCATAGGCACCACGCTAATAGATCATAGTGGGCAATTGCAGCCAGAACAGCATATCAAGCACATGAACCTAGCACTGCAGCAAGCTAAGGAGAGCGGCCGCGATCGCGTTGTGGTTTATAGCAAAGAGATGGATTCCATAGCCGAGCGCAACCTGCTGATCAGAACCGAACTGAACCAGGCCATCAAAGCACAGCAACTGTCACTGGTGTACCAGCCTATTGTCGATCGGGAGGAAAACATAATCTCAGTCGAGGCTTTGCTGCGCTGGCATCATCCGGAATATGGCAACATTTCACCGGCCGAGTTTATCCCCATCGCCGAAGGGAGCGGGTTGATTGTTGAACTCGGGCATTGGGTGTTACTGGAAGTGTGCCGCTATATCCGCGCCCTTATGGCGCAGAATATCGAGCCCCCGAGAATCTCAATCAATGTCAGTGCAAGGCAGTTTAACCAACATGAGTTTCCACAGAAGCTGCTGGCACTGTTGCAGCAGGAACAGATCCCACCCCATAAAATCGAGTTAGAACTAACCGAATATGCTTTACTGACAGATTTAACCTTAGTGCGAGAATCCATGCTGAGCCTAAGCCAAGCCGGTATCAGCGTCGCCGTCGATGATTTTGGCACCGGCTACAGTTCGCTCAGTTACCTGCAGGGATTAAATCTCAATAAGTTAAAGCTCGATGCCTGCTTCATTCGTGAGATGGTCAATGACGAGGCCTCAGGCGCCATAGTCAAAGCCATGATAGATATGGCTCACGGCCTTAAACTTAAATTTGTTGCCGAAGGAGTGGAGATCCAGTCTCAGCTGGAACAATTACAGGCCTATCGCTGCGATCTCTTCCAGGGCTACCTTTTCTATCGCCCTATGAGTGGCGAGCAGCTGCAAGATGTACTCATCGACAAACAGCAGCAAATGGCTGTATCAGGCATGTAAATGAAAGAAGTTCACCAATAGTGTCAGCGCCTGATCTCGAACACTGTCTGTTTCGATAAAAATCTCGTGCCGAGCCTGAGCCAAAGACACCAGATCGCAATTATCTCCCTGGGCACTCAGCTGGGCGTCATTATCGACAATCGAATCCTCGCTTGCCTGCAGAATAAGAATAGGAGTCTTTGAGTGTCTAGCCGCGCTGACGGCACGGTCGCACGCAAGGAGAGCCTGAGTAAGCCAGCGATTTGTCGGCGAGCCCAATTGCAGTTCGGGTCGCTGTTGATAGAGGTGGCGATAGCGGCGATAACGCGCCTCACTGTGGGTAAGCTCATTTTTTTCAAAAGAGACAGGTTCATAATCTTTGCCGCCAAGCACATAGTTAGCTTGCCGCTCTGAGCCATTGTCCAACAACCTTGCAAGCCAATAGATCACGCGTTTATGTAACGGTAGCTTGATGCCATACATGGGCGCGCACAGGAGCGCGGCATTGAAGGTGTCCGGCGCCTTTGCCAGATACAGGGTGCCAATAGCACTGCCCATAGAATGTCCCACAAGATAAAGCTGCTCATGCCTGGCAGGCTTGACCACCTGCTCGATGAAATACTCAAAATCCTCGACATAATCATCAAAATATTTAACGTATCCCTTATGGGGATTATCTGTCAGCCGCTGCGAGAGCCCCTGTCCTCTGTGGTCTATGGCATAGACACTGTAACCCTGCTGATAGAGATCGAAGATCAGTTCCTGATACTTCAAATAACTTTCAACCCGACCGCTGCTGATCACTATGGCCGGCCCAGGTTGTGACTGCCGAATATAGCAGTAGGCGAGAGAAGTTTTATCTGGCGTGATCAAGCTGCTGTGAATGACTTTTTGCCAAAACAGCGTCAGCCTCTGCTCGATATCATCAAACTCAGATGAAAAGCCAATGGCTTGGGCTTGTAATTGGGCTTGGGCTGGGAAAGGTTGAGCTGCAGACATAGTGGGAAAGAACTGAAAATGATAGAAGTCAGTGTAGCATGGAATAGTCGAGGTCATTAAGGTAAAGCGTGATGAGGCCCTTTGACCTCATCACAATTCGATTTACAGAGAGTCACTTAGTCGCTAGTTTGCCGCATTCTCAGCGATAAAGTCATCGATTTGCTGTTCGAGCAGCGCCATAGGCACAGAGCCGTTGGCAAGCACAGCATCGTGGAAGGCACGGATATCGAACTTATCGCCCAGGGCCTGTTCAGCCTTTTGGCGCATACGCTTAATGGTTAACTCGCCAATCTTGTAAGACAAAGCCTGGCCAGGCCAGGTGATGTAGCGATCTATCTCTGTGGTGACATTATGTAATGACAAGGCTGTGTTGCTCGCCATAAAGTCGATCGCCTGCTGGCGTGTCCAGCCTTTGGCATGCATACCTGTATCGACTACCAAACGCGCCGCGCGCCACATCTCATAGGTGAGACGACCAAAGTTGCTGTATGGATCCTGATAGAAGCCCGCCTCTATGCCTAAATGTTCACTGTAAAGTCCCCAGCCTTCACCGAAGGCGGAAATATAGCTGTAACGGCGGAAATTAGGCAGAGAAGTTAACTCCTGGTTCAAGGCTATTTGCAAATGATGCCCAGGCACGGCCTCATGCAGGGTGAGCGCCTCCATCTCATACAAAGGTCGCTTATCCAGAGCATAGGTGTTTACCCAGTAATAACCGGGCTCGTCATCCCTGTCCGAGCCAGAATAACGGCCAGTGGTGTATTTAGGGGCGATCTGGGCTGGCACCTCCTGAATACCATAGGTTTTACGGGGAAGTTTACCGAAATATCTGGGTAAGATAGCATCCGCCTTCTTGGCCAGCAGCGCAGTGTATCTGAGCAGCTCAATCGGCGTCTTGGCATAGAATTGAGGATCGGTACGCAGGAATATCAAAAAGGCCGCAAAATCCCCGTCGAAGCCGACTTGATCGATCACCTTCTGCATCTCACTACGGATCCGCTTCACCTCTTGCAGACCCAATACATGTACCTCATCGGCGGTCATATTCAAGGTAGTGTAATAACGCACACGATTTTCGTAAAACTCCCGGCCATCGGGCAGATCCGATGCGGCAATGCTGGTGCGTGCATTTGGAAGATACTCGTTTACCATAAAATCATAGAAAGCCTGGTAGCTAGGCAAGACTAACTCGCTGACCAATGACCGGCCTTGTTCGGTCAACGCCTGCTTTTCTTGCTCACTAAAGCTGTTGGGATAGTGAGTAAAAGGTTTGAAATAACCACTTTGCTCAACTGGCACGATAAAGGCTGAAATGCTGTCTTCAAACCCTTTTAAGCTGGCCTTTGCCGGAGTGATGCCCGAAGCCAGCCCCTGTTTCATCCAATAGGTTTGCTGCGCAAAATAGCCAGGCAGCGCCTTTAACTTGCTAATATAGTGCTGATAATCTTCCTGATTTTGGAATCGTCCCTTAGCGATAGAGGCGATATAAGCATGAAAACCACTCTCTGCAGTGATAGGGAGGTAATGGTCTTTATAACGGTATAAATCGACGCTGTTCTGTATTTGATACTCTAAAATCTGAGCGTTGATCTTCTCTTCTTTGTTCAAGGAGCTGGTATCAATCTGTTTAAGCTCTTCCAGCAGGCCGCTGCGTTTATCGTTAAGTGCCGCTAACGCGGCAGGTGACAAGTCCGTCAGCTTACCCGCAGCCGCCTCATTCCCCATGGCGTAATCCAAGTCTGGGTTTGTATCCAATCTCAGTTGCCAAGCTCTATCGATAATGCCAGCGAGCTGTTGGTTAACTGGGCTGGTTGCAACACCTAACGACTCTGTCTGTGAGGTTTGCTCTGTGGAATTAATTTGGCAGGCGCTGAGGCTTAAGAGGAGCAGGCAGGGTACTAGGGGTTTATACATGAAAAGATCCTTTTCGTTATAATTATTATCGGCATTATGCATCATGGTTTTGGTGCGCGTCATTAAGCTCGCTGCAAGAATTGACAAACCTTACCATTGAATTCAACAAATTTTTCACCAACCTCCAGTTATTGTGCTTTAAATAAAACACAGCAGGTTATAATGGCGACAATTCGGCGCAAATGCTCAGTCAACAAAAGAGTATGCAATACAAATAAAGCTCATCGGTATTATGTCGCGCTCCTTTGGCCAGGCAGTCTGTATGCAGGAACTGGAGGCGTTACTAGCCCATAGACAACATCTGGTCGCCATGGATCTCGCCGGTGATGAGTTGGGTTTCCCCGGAGAGCTATTTAACCCACACTTTAAACGGGTAAGGGATGCTGGACTAGCTATCACAGTTCATGCCGGTGAGGCCGCTGGTGCAGAAAGTATCTGGCAGGCAATAAAACAGCTCAGCGCCACCCGTATTGGCCACGGGGTTAATGCCCTGCAAGATCCAAAATTAATGGAGTATCTTGCACAAGAGCGGATCGGTATCGAATCTTGCCCAACCAGTAACATACATACTTCAACGGTAAGCAGCTATCAAACCCACCCGCTGCGTACTTTTATGCAGGCAGGCGTCATGATCGGATTAAATACTGATGATCCCGGTGTCAGTAATATCGATATCAAACACGAATATCGGATAGTAAAAGAGGAAATGGGCTTAAGCAACACCGAACTTTCACTACTTCAGCGTAACGGCGTGGAAATGGCCTTCTTATCCACCAGTGAACGCAAAGCGCTTTACGAAAGTAAGCGGTAAGCGGTAATACCAATCCGCTTAAATATTTGGTCTAATAGAGGCATATAGAATCTCTGGCCAAATTAATCATGAACTCGCAACTATCCCAACAGCTTTTAACGCTTTCTAGAAAAGAACAAAACGCGCGAAAACGCATGCGATTACTGGCGGTGTCGTTATTTTTCGAAGGTAATACTAGGACCGATATAGCTAAACGCCTTAACATTGCGCGAAGTAGCGTTAATAAATGGGTCTCTAGTTATCTGGAATGTGGACTGTCGGGCTTAGACAGTAAGCCAATCCAAGGTCGCCCTTCTCGGTTGCAACCATCACAACTTGAACACCTGACCGAGTTTATCAAGCAAAAAAGCACGACATCTCAAGGCGGTCGACTCACGGGTGAAGAGGTCACGCAATTTATTAACGCTGAATTTGGTGTTAACTACCATTTGAATCACGTATATAAAATACTTAAGAAACTCGGCTTTAGCTGGATCACAAGTCGCTCGAAGCACCCAAAGCAATCACAGCAAAGCCAAGAGGCTTTTAAAAAACTTCCTGTTGGAAACGATCCTTCACACCCCAGGCTACCTTCCTCTTGAGCGTATTGATGTCTGGTTTCAGGATGAAGCTAGGTTTGGTCAGCAGAACCCCACCACACGTATTTGGGCCAAAACGGGAACTCGGCCGCGTGTTGTGAAACAACAACAGTTTGATTATGGCTATTTGTTTGGCGCTGTGTGCCCTGCAACGGGTCAAACAGAAGCCTTGATCAGTCCATTCGTTAATAAAGAAGCGATGCGACAACATATGAGCCAAATTTCACAGGCACCCCCACCTGGAAGGCATGCCGTTGTGATTATCGATGGTGCGGGTTGGCATACAAACGATACAGCATCACAGTTCAACAACTTAACCTTGATAAAACTACCGCCCTATTCACCAGAATTAAACCCGATTGAGCAAGTATGGAGCTGGCTGCGTCAACACTGTTTATCAAATAGAGTGTTTTCAGGCTATGAAGACATTGTGGATGAAGTATCGAAAGCGTGGAACCAGTTTATTTCAGTCCCAGAGCGAGTGAGAAGAATGTGTGCACGAGAGTGGATTAATCTGATTTAATGCTTTTGCGGATTGGTATCACTACTTTCTTGAAACTTATAGCTGATTTAAAACGAAAAAAGCCCTAGCATTGCTGCTAGGGCTTTCATCTTAATGTTGGCGGAGCGGACGGGACTCGAACCCGCGACCCCCGGCGTGACAGGCCGGTATTCTAACCAACTGAACTACCGCTCCTTTAGTAAAACGCTTACGCGAGATACTAAATTAGGCGCTTGGCGATGACCTACTCTCACATGGGGAGACCCCACACTACCATCGGCGCGATTGCGTTTCACTTCTGAGTTCGGGATGGGATCAGGTGGGACCA
>NZ_JAKCLJ010000149.1 GCF_021412565.1 Shewanella sp. AS1
CCGCCTGGGGAGTACGGCCGCAAGGTTAAAACTCAAATGAATTGACGGGGGCCCGCACAAGCGGTGGAGCATGTGGTTTAATTCGATGCAACGCGAAGAACCTTACCTACTCTTGACATCCTCAGAAGTTTGAAGAGATTCGAATGTGCCTTCGGGAACTGAGAGACAGGTGCTGCATGGCTGTCGTCAGCTCGTGTTGTGAAATGTTGGGTTAAGTCCCGCAACGAGCGCAACCCTTATCCTTACTTGCCAGCGGGTAATGCCGGGAACTT
>NZ_JAKCLJ010000150.1 GCF_021412565.1 Shewanella sp. AS1
CCGCCTGGGGAGTACGGCCGCAAGGTTAAAACTCAAATGAATTGACGGGGGCCCGCACAAGCGGTGGAGCATGTGGTTTAATTCGATGCAACGCGAAGAACCTTACCTACTCTTGACATCCTCAGAACTTTCCAGAGATGGATTGGTGCCTTCGGGAACTGAGAGACAGGTGCTGCATGGCTGTCGTCAGCTCGTGTTGTGAAATGTTGGGTTAAGTCCCGCAACGAGCGCAACCCTTATCCTTACTTGCCAGCGGGTAATGCCGGGAACTT
>NZ_JAKCLJ010000151.1 GCF_021412565.1 Shewanella sp. AS1
GAATCAGAATTCATTGAGTCGTTTGGCGCAAGCCAAACAAAAAACTTTTAATTGAAGAGTTTGATCATGGCTCAGATTGAACGCTGGCGGCAGGCCTAACACATGCAAGTCGAGCGGTAACAGGAAGAAAGCTTGCTTTCTTTGCTGACGAGCGGCGGACGGGTGAGTAATGCCTAGGGAACTGCCCAGTCGAGGGGGATAACAGTTGGAAACGACTGCTAATACCGCATACGCCCTACGGGGGAAAGCAGGGGAACTTCGGTCCT
>NZ_JAKCLJ010000152.1 GCF_021412565.1 Shewanella sp. AS1
TTGGTCTTTCGGCGGGGAGGTTTTTCACCCCCCTTATCGTTACTCATGTCAGCATTCGCACTTCTGATACCTCCAGCGTGGGTTACCCCTTCACCTTCAACGGCTTACAGAACGCTCCTCTACCGCGCACACAAAGTGTGCACCCATAGCTTCGGTGTATTGCTTAGCCCCGTTATATCTTCCGCGCAGGCCGACTCGACTAGTGAGCTATTACGCTTTCTTTAAATGATGGCTGCTTCTAAGCCAACATCCTAGCTGTCTAAGC
>NZ_JAKCLJ010000153.1 GCF_021412565.1 Shewanella sp. AS1
GCACCAGAAGTAGATAGCTTAACCTTCGGGAGGGCGTTTACCACGGTGTGGTTCATGACTGGGGTGAAGTCGTAACAAGGTAGCCCTAGGGGAACCTGGGGCTGGATCACCTCCTTACCTATACGATTGATTGACCCTTTGAGTGTTCACACAGATAACTTGTTCTTGTTAGAACAGTTGGCCTGTCTTTACGGCAGTGCTTGGCCAAAATCGTTCCATACGATTTTTGGCACTTCCACCATCCGTGGAGGTCGTTCTTTAAAAA
>NZ_JAKCLJ010000154.1 GCF_021412565.1 Shewanella sp. AS1
AAGGGCTAATCCCCGTTCGCTCGCCGCTACTAGGGGAATCTCGGTTGATTTCTTTTCCTAAGGGTACTTAGATGTTTCAGTTCCCCTCGTTCGCCTCACTAACCTATGTATTCAGTTAGTGATAACAGCTTATGCTGCTGGGTTCCCCCATTCGGACATCGTTAGCTCAAATGCTTGTTACTAGCTCGCCAACGCTTTTCGCAAGTTACTACGTCCTTCATCGCCTCTGACTGCCAAGGCATCCACCGTATACGCTTAGTCA
>NZ_JAKCLJ010000155.1 GCF_021412565.1 Shewanella sp. AS1
GGGTCTACACCTTGCAACTATACGCGCAGTTAACACTCGGTTTCCCTACGGCTCCGCTATTCGCTTAACCTCGCTACAAAATGTAAGTCGCTGACCCATTATACAAAAGGTACGCAGTCACGGTCTCAAGGACCGCTCCCACTGCTTGTACGTATACGGTTTCAGGTTCTATTTCACTCCCCTCACAGGGGTTCTTTTCGCCTTTCCCTCACGGTACTGGTTCACTATCGGTCAGTCAGGAGTATTTAGCCTTGGAGG
>NZ_JAKCLJ010000156.1 GCF_021412565.1 Shewanella sp. AS1
TGCTTGTTACTAGCTCGCCAACGCTTTTCGCAAGTTACTACGTCCTTCATCGCCTCTGACTGCCAAGGCATCCACCGTATACGCTTAGTCACTTAACCATACAACCCAAATGAGTTTCATCTGAATCATACCGCAACTAACGGTTTCTACTTTCGCCAAAAGAATACTCAATGCACTTGATTTAAGTGTGTTTTGAGAACTCAATTATTTCGCAATAACCTTTCGGTTATTACTATCAGCTTTCCAAATTTTTAAAGA
>NZ_JAKCLJ010000157.1 GCF_021412565.1 Shewanella sp. AS1
GGGTCTACACCTTGCAACTATACGCGCAGTTAACACTCGGTTTCCCTACGGCTCCGCTATTCGCTTAACCTCGCTACAAAATGTAAGTCGCTGACCCATTATACAAAAGGTACGCAGTCACGGTCTCTAGAACCGCTCCCACTGCTTGTACGTATACGGTTTCAGGTTCTATTTCACTCCCCTCACAGGGGTTCTTTTCGCCTTTCCCTCACGGTACTGGTTCACTATCGGTCAGTCAGGAGTATTTAGCCTTGGAGG
>NZ_JAKCLJ010000015.1 GCF_021412565.1 Shewanella sp. AS1
GCATCTTCAGTGACGCCGCCAATCATGTCGACAGTGAGCACAGGGGTGTCGTTGGTGCCGGTAATGGTGATGGACACCGTCTTGGTGTCGGTGCCATTGGTGTTGCCATCATCGACGGTGACATCAAAGCTCAAGGTGATGGTTTCCCCTTCGGCGAGGAACTGCACCGTGCTGTTCAGGATACTGTAATCCCAGCTGTCGCTGTCGACACTGAAGCCATCGATGAGGCTATTTATCTCATCGGCAGTCAGTACCGAGCCAAGGTCTGTGTTGGCGCCGCCAGTCCAGCTGATATCACCATTGTAAACTTCAGTAACGTTGTGAGTGTCATTGACATCCACATCGGTAAAGCTGAGCACGCCGCTGTCGGTGAGGTTAGGGTCGGTAGCATCTTCAACTACGCCGCCGGTCATCTCGACGTTGAGTACCGGAGTATCGTTGGTGCCGGTAATGGTGATGGACACCGTCTTGGTGTCGGTGCCATTGGTGTTGCCATCATCGACGGTGACATCGAAGCTCAGGGTGATGGTTTCCCCTTCGGCGAGGAACTGCACCGTACTGTTCAGGATACTGTAATCCCAGCTGTCGTTGTCGACACTGAAGCCATCGATGAGGCTATTTATCTCATCGGCAGTCAGTACTGAGCCCAGGTCAGTGTTGGCGCCGCCGTTCCAGCTGATATCACCATTGTAAATTTCAGTGACGCTATGGGTGTCATTAACATCCACATCGGTGAAGCTGAGCACGCCGCTGTCGGTGAGGTTAGGGTCGGTGGCATCTTCAGTGACGCCGCCAATCATGTCGACAGTGAGCACAGGGGTGTCGTTGGTGCCGGTAATGGTGATGGACACCGTCTTGGTGTCGGTGCCATTGGTGTTGCCATCATCGACGGTGACATCAAAGCTTAAGGTGATGGTTTCCCCTTCGGCGAGGAACTGCACCGTGCTGTTCAGGATACTGTAATCCCAGCTGTCGCTGTCGACACTGAAGCCATCGATGAGGCTATTTATCTCATCGGCAGTCAGTACCGAGCCCAGGTCGGTGTTGGCGCCGCCGTTCCAGCTGATATCGCCGTTGTACTGCTCGGTGACAGTGTGGGTGTCATTAACATCCACATCGGTAAAGCTGAGCACGCCGCTGTCGGTGAGGTTAGGGTCGGTGGCATCTTCAACTACGCCGCCAATCATGTCTACTGTCAGAACAGGAATATCGTTGGTGCCGGTAATGGTGATGGTAACCACTTGTGTGTCTGTGGCGCCAAATTCATCGGTGACAGTTACCAGGAACTCTTCGACCACTTGTTCGCCTTCAGCAAGGCTGTTGCTGGCTGCATTATCTAAGGTGTAAGTCCACTCGCCTGTGGCGGGATCGATCTCAAAACTGCCGTAGGTCGATGTATCGTCTGTCGTCCAGGTGAGTACGGCGCCGTCATCCACATCGGTTGCTGTGAGTGTGCCGGTCGCGGTTTGTGGGCCGCTCTGAGTGTCGCTATCTTCTTGATATTCGGTCACAGCGCCTGTGGCATCGGCAATTGTAGAGGTAATGATGGGGCTATCGTTTGTGCCTTGAACCGTGATAATCACATTATGGGTAGCGGTGCCGCCAAATTCATCCGTGACTGTGACTAAGAAAGTTTCTGTTAAAGACTGGCCTTCGGCTAAGCTGTCGGCAAGATCATTGTCCAAATCATAGATCCAGGCGCCAGTAGTGGCATCTATGTTGAAACTGCCGTAGGTGCCAGCAGCATTACCGCTCCAGGTCAGCACTGCGTCGTTATCCACATCGGTTGCATCTAGCATTCCACCAACCTGTGGTATTCCGGGAACAAGAGTACCGTCGTCTAAATTACCTGCTTCAACGACTGTACCTGCATCATAACCATCCGTGGGCGTTCCCCCTGGTGGCACTGTGATAACTGGCACATCATTAGTACCAGTAATGGTGATGGTTAATGGGACTAAAACAGAGTCGCCATCACTGTCTGTGAGCAGGTAGTTAAAGGTTTCGGTAACTTGCTCCCCTTGGCCGAGCGCTTGTACATTGGGTGCTGTGTCATCTAGGTTATAACTGTAACTTCCGTTATTAAGTAGGGTTAAGGTACCAAATTCGCCTTCGAGGACTGCAGAGCCATTGATTGTGACGCTGGCCCCTTGGCTGTTGGTGACAGCTGTGACAGTTGCCAAATCAGCACCTTGAGTATCATTATCCAACAGGTTGCCAGTGACACTAATGGCATCATCTTCATTTACGCTGTTATTGTCTGCAAAACCAAGTGGTTGATCGTCAATGATATTAACTGTAATTGTGCCTGCAGCAGCGTTGCCAGAGCCGTCTATGAGTTCGATATTAAATACCAGTTGCTGCTGATCATCGCTACTGTGATCGACACTTGAGCTTAACGCGTAGTCATACACAAATTGCCCTGTCGCGCTGTCAAAACTGGTGATTGTCAGTACACCATTAGGAGTATTGAACACTATGGGGCCTGCAAACTCGCCATTACTTATTATGGTTACGCCATTGATTGTCAGGCTGGCAATACCGGCTTCTGCATTAGTTTGAATATTGGCTGCAAGTTGAGTCAGTAGTGCTGAAGGATCACTACCCAATGGCAGGTTCGCTTCGAAAATTGAAAATTCTGCAGATGAGATAGTGGGGGCGCCCAGAGAGAGATCTGTGAGCAGTTCTGCATCGGGCGCAGTGATCACAGGTTGATCGACACCATCTGTACTCCAGCCTGTGCTGGCGAGGGTTTCATTTCCGGTTCTACTCACAGTAATAAACCCAGAATTCCCTTCATTTCCGGGCGCATTACCAGCGGCAGTTTCGGGTAAATTCAGAGTCGGATCATCACCGGCGAGAATTTGCGCTTGTAGCTCTGCAATCTCGGCATCGACCTCTTCTTCGGGAGTGCGATAGATAGGTGCCTGAGGGCTGGCATTTTCGGCATACTGTTCGTCGGGAAAATCAGCAAGGCTTTCCTGGGTCGTGATTGTGCCGTCAGCATACTCTAAATTGAATTGTGCCTTAGGAGTAAATATGAGTTGTTCACCCGAGCGGATGATATCGCCAATTTTTACTTCTCTAACGTGTCCTTGTTCGTCCCTAACTTTAAGTTGGCCAACAAGATTAATAACAACTGCGTCTTGCGTCGTGATTGATGCGCCCATAATCTTTATCTCATTTGAAACCGATACAAAAAAGCTAGGGTGGAGTTAAAGAGAATGACCCTAGTTTATCGTTTGCTTAATTTATCCGTTTAATTGTGGCTGGCTTTAAATCTGTGTCAAATGGGCTGAAATCATTAAAAAAATAGTCCGTAGAAAGGGATTTTTTTCAGCAATTCGCTAATGGTTTGTTTTAATAAGATTTATATTAAATTAGTGTTAAAAAATCTGTTTTAGAGAATAAAAAACCACGAACAAACGTGGTTTTTATTCTAAAAAAGTATAAGGAAACCGTCAAAAAGTTGCCGCTTTGCGATAGCTTTGCAGGGCGCTATTCTGCTCGCCAAGGTGTTCCTGTGCTTCTGCAAGGGCAATCCAATCTTGTTTAGTCGGTGCAGTTTCGCAGACTCTTTGCCACCATTTTTTTGACTCTCTGTATTCCTTACTCTGATCATAGAGGCGGGCAATACAGGCTTGGTAGTCCCTATTATCACCATGGTGTTTATCCAGATCGAACAGCTGTTTTCTGGCTTCAACATCACTTGGAGATAAAACCTGTGGAAGAGCGTCAAAAATAGCAGTTTGTACATCCTGTTTTAGGGCTTTTAGCAGGAGTTTTTTGGCTTCTGCGCCACGTTCAAATTTCGCTAATCCGAGTGCGTATTGCGCTATAAACTCCGCCTGCTTTCTTTCGCCGCGGCTTAGCCAGTGCCAGGCTTTTTCCAGTTCCTGTTCATTCTGAGCAGCGGCTGTTGCAAGCAGGGCGCGGCTAGCGGTGAGGTTAAGTTGATTAAATTCCTCTTGTGTCAATAAGTTACGCTTTTTTAAGATAGGCAGGAGTAGCTTTAACGCATGCCAGTCTTGCTGCAGTTGATAGAGTTCCCGAGCCAGTCGCAACAGGGGAGCCTTACTCTTACTGTCGGGGTTTAGTTTCTCTAAGATCTCTCTTGCCTGTTGTAATTCCCCCTGCTGCATCAGATAGCGCAGCCGGGTTGTTTGTACCGCTTTGTAGGCTAAAGGGTCTTTTTCCGCTTCGAGCAGATAGTGATCCCTGGCATCGAGATTGTTTTGATGTTGGGCAGCCCTGGCTGCAGCCAATAAATTCAGCACAGGGATCTCGCCTTTATCGGCGCCTCTGGCCATGGCTTGCTCTGCCTCTGTCCAGTTCTCTTCTGCTAGTGCCAGTGCACCTTGAAGCGTATGCTTACGGGCTTTTTTCTTACGCCATTTTTCTGGTAACAGGCGGCTGCTTAGGATGACATTGAGCAGCCAGACCACCACCCACTCGATACATACCAATACGGCATAGAAAAAGATGGCGGCAAAGAGGGCGAAGATGAGGCTGGTCTCGAGTTCATACTCCCCTATGGCGAGATAGAGATACCCATTAAAACCGGATAAATAGGGGCTGATGATAAGGCCAATCAGCACAATAATCAGATAAACCAGCACCTTAATCATAGTGGCTTCTCCTGGGAGCCGACTAAGCTGCCATGATTGACCAACTGCTGTAGTAAAGGCGTAGCGGCAAACTGATTTATCGCTGGCACCTGTAGCTCTAGAGTGGCCAGTGCATCCAGTTCGGTAATTGTCTGTTTGGTTTTATTGTCTTTTAAATTGAAATACTGATAAATCCACTTTCTCGCCATACGCACTGAGTTGCGGTAATTAACTTGATCTTGGCGAAACAGGGCTAACTGTGCTTGCAGAAGTTTATTACGAATGTTTTCCACCAGATACCATTGTTGATCCGGTGCCAGCAGCGGGGCGTTATCAGTAGTGCGTTTACGGATCACCACAAATTCATTGAGCAGGGCTTTCCAGGATTTGGTCAGGTTGCTTTGCCAGTCTTGGAGCGAATCTGACATCGCCAGAGAGTCATCTGGCGTGATCTCTGGCTCGGCCCGATTGAGCTTAAGCTTGGCGAGGTTGTCTATCATGCTGTCCAGTGTTAACACTGTGCCGGCTACGTCCGTGGTTTTTATGCTAGCCACCTGAGCCATATCATCGGCTAAGGCTTTTCGAAGTGGCGTTAAGGCGGGATCTTTGATGGCCAGAATCCGTGCATCGGCGGTTTTTAGCAGTGCCAGTGCCGTTTGGGGATCGTTTTCCAGCCACAATTTATTACCCGCCATCCTGACCAGATACTGGGCTTCTTCGGCCATCCATTGTGAAGGGTTCTGCTCGGCGAGTTTAGTAACCTGCTCATGGAGCTGACTCTGTGTGTTTGTCAGGCTCTCCAGTTTATTGCTGACATCGCGCTCGGCGTTGCGTTGCTGCATCTCCAGATGAGTGAGGCGTGAAATGGGATCGTCCAAGCGTTGCTGCAGCTGTTTAGCCAGCTGGTTGGCTTGCTCTCTCTGGGCCGTGAGCTCTTGATAAAGATAAAACCCACCTGTCGAGGTGGCGAACAAGAGCAACAGGATAAAGATCAGATTAAACAAAAAGCCCCAGGAGACGCCTGAATTTGTATTTTTTTCATGCCGTTTGCTTGCCGATGGCGCTTCAAAGGTCGCATCTATGGCCGGATTACTTTCTGATGTGGTGACGGCTTTGCTCTGTTGCATATCATTGTCCATTCAATAGATCCTTGAAGATGGGGGACCAGAGCTATGCAGGAGAGTCAGCCTTATTCAGCTAATCCTAACGCCGTTAGTACGGCATGATTATTAGCGGCTTGCGCATTGGTGATCTGTGTAAATCCTGCTTCTAGTGCTTGGTCATAAACTCGCTGGCTAGGCACTATGATATGACATGCGTGCAACCAAGAAAACAGTTCTTTAGGAACAAGTGTAATGAGATTCGCGAGCACCTCACCACTGGTGATCACAATAGTATCAATCCCTTGTCCTTGCCAATCCCATGGGATTGTGGCGTCTATTGCCGGGCAAGCGCGTCGATAGACCTGCCAATAGCTGACTTTAGCGCCTCGATGACTGAGCTCTTGGGCCAGGGTTTCGCGGCCGCCTACGCCTCTCACTATGGTGATCTGCTTGCCATCGAGTCGCTGAAGATCGGCTAAGGTCAGCAGGCCTTCGGTTTGCTGGCAATCTGCGGGTGCCTCCTGGGCGGTAATGCCCAACGCTTTGAGGGCTTGACAGGTGGCACCACCCACGGCGAAATAGAGGACGGATTTTGGCAGCTGGTTATTGAGTGCCCTGGCCGCATACTCAACGGCATTGGTACTGATAAAGATAATGATATCAGCACAGTACAGTGCCTTTAAGGCATTTGACTGCATGATTTCGTCACTGGCGACGACTTCGAGTAAAGGCGTCACGACAAAGGGGATATGGCGTTGATTCAACGTCTCTATCATTGACTGATTGCGCCCGTCTGGGCGCGTCAGTAAGACTTTCATCTTATTTGGCGTATACCGCGTCTAAGATGGCTTTGGCACCTTTAGCCAGCAGCTCTTCGGCTAAGGCGATACCTAAAGCTTCGGCATCGGTTTTCGAACCTGTGGTGGTGCCTTCGATGATTTGGCTACCGTCAGGGTTACCCACTAAACCACGTAGTGTCAGGGTGTCACCTTCGATCTCGGCGTAGGCACCGATAGGTACCTGACAGCCACCCTCTAGGCGAGTGTTCATGGCGCGTTCTGCGATCACTCTATAGCGGGTTTCTGTGTGCTCAAGCGGTGCCAGAAGTGCTTTAACACGTTCATCATCGGTACGACACTCGATACCAACAGCGCCTTGGCCGTTTGCTGGCAGCGAGTCTTCGGCAGAGATAAAGCTGGCGATGCGGTCTTGAAGTTTCAAACGCTTAAGGCCCGCAGCAGCCAGAATGATGGCATCGTAATCACCGGCATCTAACTTACCTAAACGGGTGCCAACGTTGCCGCGAAGATCGCGGATCTGCAGGTCAGGACGTGCGGCGCGGATCTGGCACTGACGACGCAGGCTTGAGGTGCCAACGATGGCGCCCTGAGGCAGCTCATCTATGGTTTTGTATGTGTTAGAGACAAAAGCGTCACGGGGATCTTCACGTTCGCAGATCACTTGCAGGCCTAAACCTTCAGGGAAATCGACAGGCACATCCTTCATTGAATGCACTGCGATATCGGCCTTGTTTTCGAGCATGGCGACTTCAAGCTCTTTTACGAATAACCCTTTACCACCAACTTTTGCCAAAGGAGTGTCTAAAATGACATCGCCTTTTGTGCTCATAGGAAGTAGTTCAACGACTAATCCTGGATGGGCATTTTCCAGTTCGGCTTTAACAAATTCAGCTTGCCACATTGCAAGTGGACTTTTACGCGTAGCGATACGAATGACGTTTTGAGACATGCTCGATATTCCATCAGAGGCCATAATTGCGCTAATGCTAACATTGGTTGCAACTAGATGTAAGAAATGGCTGTTGATTCTTTGAAGTGTACCCGTTTATCTGATTTTGAAGATAATAAAAAAGTGTGATCTACATCTCATAAGCTTGCTGTTTTATAATTAACTGTTAGCATGGTTATTAATAAAGTTCATTGTCACTGGGCATTATAACATTGAGTGATCAAGCACATTTTATTAAAACTGCTGAACGCTTAAATCAAGTCCGTTTAGCACGGGCTTTAGCCATTCTGACACCGCTTCAACGGAATCTGTTTCATCTCATTCCTTTTTTCTTTCATTATCATCAGTCCGGTAATCCGGGCTATAACAGTCCTATGACGCCTCGCGGTGTTGTGAATTATGGCCTCGATGATGCGGTGATACAGGCGTGTCAGACCCTGGAGGTCGATATGCCTGTGGTGCTTAAAGAACGCGCCGCCGCGATTCATGGCATCTATACCATGGGCAGTACGGCGACCTTTGGCCAAAACCCAAGGAGTGACATCGATGTCTGGGTGATTTTTGATCCCCATTTAACTAAGAGTGAGCTGGTTCTGCTGCAGCAAAAATCTGACATTCTGACCGACTGGTTTATCGAGCATCAGCTGGAAGTCAATATTTATCTTGTTCATCCCAAACAGTTTTTGGGGCTGGAAGAGACAGATAACTTAGCCTCAACCATAGGCTGTGAAAACAGTGGCAGTGCCCAGCATTGGCTGCTGTTAGAGGAGTTTTACCGCAGCCATATTTGTATTGCGGGTAAGCCTGTGGCCTGGTGGCCCGATGCGGCGACGCCCGATACTCATCTGTTTTTAGGCGATGTGAGAAATCTGCCCGCCAGTGAATATTTTGGCGCATCTTTGTGGCAACTCTATAAAGGGTTGGATAAGCCCCATAAGGCACTGCTTAAAGTCATGTTGCTCGAGGCCTATGCCAGTGATTATCCCAATACCGAACTGGTTACGCGCCAAGTCTGGCAGCGTACCCTCTCGGCGGATTTCTCTACATCGAATGACGCCTATTTCATCTTGTATCAGTCGATTGAAAACTATTTAATCCGCAAAGGGGATATGCGGCGTCTCGAAATTGTGCGTCGCTGTTTCTACCTAAAATGCGGCATCCGCCTCACAGAGAACTCGCATCCTAAAGATTGGCGCTATTTCAAGTTGAAATCCTTAGTACAGGAGTGGGGCTGGTCGGATAATCTGCTGAGCGCGCTGGATAAATGCGATAACTGGCATTGTGGGCAATTGCAATGGTTCAATGAGCAGTTGAATGAGTTGATGCTGGGGAGTTATCAGACCTTACTGCACTTTGCGTCGGAAAACCGCTTGAGTGACAAGCTGAAAATCTCTGAGCTTGGTCTGCTAACGCGAAAATTGCACACCTATTTTAGTGATGATGACAAACAGATAATTAGCCTGAATAAGCTGTGGAGCCGCTCTGTTGAAGAGTCTAACCTCACAGTTATCTATAGCCATAATACCCAAGAATATTATCTGTATCGCTGCCTGCCTGAGTCAAAAAATTTCAGGGGTAATCGCGCCGTCTATCATTCATCCAATAAGGCGAAGTTACTTATCTGGGCCACCCTTAATGGTGTCTCCACAACGCGCACACAGTGGCATGACTTTGGTGGCAATAACGAGCAAACTAAGCAGCTCACTAAGGCCGCCAGACGCCTTCCCGAGATGATGAAAGCGAGCAACTGGCGTGTATCTAAGCTGGATCTGTGCCAGCCTTGGCATTTTAAAAAATTGATATTTTTGATTAATTTTAACAGTGATCCCACTGTTCACTGGCATGGCCAAGAGGTGATGGTGGATTATATCAATGGCAATATTTTCTCTTTAGGGCGAAAAAAGCTGAACATGCTGCAGTCCTTGGATGTGATCTGTCAGAACAGTTGGGGTGAGTGGCACAGTCACCATTTCGACGGCAATGAGGCAATACTCAATGCCCTAGTCTATGTCACCCCTGGTATCCAACGTGCTCAGGGTCAGGTGCAGTTGGATGTAGTCAGTTGTACCAGCCGCTTGAGTAAGCAGTCCGAGCGCGCAATTGCCCATCTAGTAAGCCGACTGAACAGCCTGTGCATCAAGGGCTTGAGTTCATCGACCATGGTGCATCCACTCGAAGTGGGCGGGATAAAATATGGCCTGTTTCTCAATACCAATGGTTTGATCTATCAGGACTTAACCGACTCTGAACCCTTCTATAAAAAGTTGTCCAAACGACAACTGCTGGAACTGCCTCGCCCAGATTTAGGCAACGATCCTTTCAGTAAGATCCCTAAGGTTATTCAGCAATATGCCGCCATCGGGGCGATTCAATATTTCCTGCGTCAAAGGGAGCAGGAGATAGATGTGTTTGTGCTCGATGAGCACAACAATGTGAAGCATTATATTCAGCCAGGGCACAATCTGGAGGAACTCGTGAGCCAGGTGGGTCACCATTACGCATTTGCCGACTCTTACATAGACAATGAACGATTCAATATGCCGCAGTTTTTTAAGTTGATCCGGGTCGATGGCAAGCTGAAGGCCAAACCCTTTGGGGTGAACGTGGATGAGGCTGCCATAGAGTTCTAACCTCATCCATAGGTATGAAGGCTAGAGTTCGAGCTTGATACCACCCTGACGCTGGATAGAGGAAACCACAAAGGGCATAAACTCACCGGCATCGGTGCGCTCATCTATCCATTTTCCATCGACATAGGCAAAGTGATAACCACCAAACTGAGTGGCGACCCAGATCTGGTGTAGGGGCTCCTGCTTGTTGATGACTATCTTGGAGCGATCTTGAAATTCCAGTTGTAGCACGTTGCCAGATGCATCGATATCGATATCGGCATCCTGTTCGTCGATTGCAGTTTCGATGGCATCTTCAATCGCACTAAACATGTCATCTGCGAGTTGGTGATACTGTGAGTCAGTCATTGCCATGACGGAGAGTCCTCAATAGGGTTAACTTAGGCAAATATAGTAACAATGCGCCCGGTTATGCTCCATCGATTTTTTATTTGCGATAAAAATTGGCTTATTGATGAGGTAAAGCAGATCTCCTCTTGACCTGTTATCCCCATCTCTGCAACCATCACGGCAGGGATTTTTACCAATTGTTATCAGAGATATCACCTTGTTTTAGTTTGTGTGTGTTGGGTTACACCTGAGTTGACCCAAACTTGGCTAAAGTTAGCATTTTTCCCGTTTATGGCGATGTTTATCTCGTGGCGATAAAAATAATGGTTTTCGCCAAGAATATTGGCAGAACAAGCGCGAGAATGTGGTATAAATTTGAACTTCAATAAGGTGATGAGACAGTGCCTCTATGCGCTTTGTGTCGTGATATTATCTTAAAATTGCGGAATATCTGATGTTGAAAAAGATGAAGTTGATTACCTTAATGCTGCTGGGATCTTTATTTATGGTCGCCTGTGGCCAGAAAGGGCCTCTGTATCGCTCACCCGAAGCGCAGGATAATCAGGCGCAGGGCGCCACAGATGCCGAGCAGACATATGAATCAACAGAAAATCAGTCGACAGAAAGTGAGTCGACAAAAAATGAGGAACAATAAGAGTGGATTATTTTTTATACCAAGATGATCAATTGTATGCAGAGAAATGTGCCGTTTCTGATCTAGCTAAGACATATGGTACACCACTCTATATCTACTCCCGTGCGACCTTAGAACGCCACTGGCATGCGTTTAACAATGCCTTAGGCGAGCATCCACACCTTATCTGTTATGCGGTCAAAGCCAACTCTAATCTGGCGGTATTAAATGTGCTGGCTCGTCTGGGCAGCGGTTTCGATATCGTCTCTGGCGGCGAACTGGCGCGAGTCATCGAAGCGGGCGGCGACCCGAACAAAGTCGTTTTCTCTGGCGTGGGTAAAACCGTTGCCGAAATGGAGATGGCACTGGAGCTGGGCATCCACTGCTTTAACGTCGAATCCGAGGCTGAGCTTGAGCAGTTAAGTTTGGTGGCTAGCCGTATGGGCAAGGTTGCTCCCGTATCACTGCGGGTCAATCCGGATGTGGATGCAGGCACCCATCCCTATATCTCCACCGGACTGAAAGAGAATAAATTTGGTATCGCCATGGAAGAAGCCGAGCGTATCTTCCTGCGTGCCAGCGAGTTGCCTGGCCTTGCTGTCACAGGCGCCGATTGCCATATCGGTTCACAGCTGACTGAGCTGCAACCTTTCCTCGATGCCATGGACAGAATGTTGGCCCTTATCGATCGTCTTGCCGAGCAAGGGGTGACTATTCGTCATCTGGATGTGGGCGGCGGCCTTGGGGTGACCTATGATACTGAGCAGCCACCCGAGCCCAGCGCCTATGCCGCAGCTTTAGTGGCCAAGCTGGCGGGGCGCGATCTTAAATTGATTTTCGAACCTGGCCGTGCCATTGCCGCCAATGCCGGTATCTTCGTGACTCAGGTGCTTTATCTGAAAGAGAACAGCGACAAGAATTTCGCCCTAGTGGACGGCGCCATGAACGATCTTATCCGTCCTTCGCTCTACAGTGCTTGGCAGAAAATAATCCCGGTACAGCCAAGAGAAGGTGAAGCGCGTAATTATGATATTGTCGGTCCTGTGTGTGAGACTGGCGACTTCCTGGGTAAGGACAGAATGTTGAGCCTGCAAGCCGGTGATCTGCTTGCGGTTCGTTCATCTGGTGCCTATGGTTTTACTATGTCATCTAACTACAACTCCCGCCCCCGTGTGGCGGAGGTGATGGTCGATGACACGCAGCATTATTTGGTGAGAGCGCGAGAAAGCATCTCGCAGTTGTGGCAAGGCGAACAACTGCTGCCGTAACCTTTTGTTAGTTTGTTATTTTAAAGGAAGACGTTTTTGATCCAATTCACCAAAATGCACGGTCTGGGCAACGACTTTATGGTGGTCGATGGCGTGACGCAGAATGTCTATTTTTCGCCGGAACAGATAAAGCGCCTGGCCGATCGTAACTTCGGCATAGGATTCGATCAGCTCTTGCTGGTCGAGGCGCCCTATGATCCTGAACTGGATTTTCATTACCGCATCTTCAATGCCGATGGCAGTGAAGTCGAACAGTGCGGTAACGGTGCCCGTTGTTTTGCTCGCTTTGTGCGCAATAAAGGCCTAACCAATAAACAGAAGATCAAGGTCAGCACCTCGGCAGGTAAGATGACGTTGCGTCTGGAGCCTGATGGCAATGTGACGGTTAACATGGGGGTGCCGATTCTGGAGCCGAGCCGCATCCCTTTTAGCGCCAAGAAAACAGAAAAAACCTATCTGCTACAGGCCCAGGACGAGAATGGCGTCAGCACTCACCTGTGCGGCGCCGTGTCTATGGGTAATCCCCATTGTGTGCTGGATGTAGAAGATGTGGCCAGTGCCGATGTGGATACAGTCGGCGCCTTGTTGACCAAACATGAGCGTTTCCCCAAAGGGGTCAATGTCGGTTTTATGCAGGTAATCAACCGCGGCTATATTAAGCTCAGAGTCTATGAGCGCGGCGCGGCAGAAACCTTAGCCTGTGGCAGTGGCGCCTGCGCCGCCGTAGCGGTGGGACAGCTACAAGGTAAGCTCGACAGACGAGTACGAGTAGATCTTCCCGGTGGTACATTAATTATCAATTGGGAAGGTGAGGGCAAGCCCCTATGGATGACGGGGCCGGCAGAACATGTATACGATGGACAGATACAACAATGAGTGATGTCACCAATACCAAGGCGCAGCCGCCTTTCGATGAGATATTGATCCGCGAGTATCTGCTCGATAATCCTGATTTTTTCAGTCGCTATCCTGAGCTACTGCTGGCGATGCGTATTCCCCATGCCGAGCGTGGCGCAGTCTCTTTGGTAGAGCGCAGACAGGAGATGCAGCGTGCCCGGGTCACTCAGCTTGAAGAGGAGATCACCAGCTTATTGTCTGTGGCCTCACGCAATGAGAAGATCTTTATGTTCAACTCTGAGCTGTCGCTCAAACTGCTGCAGGCTGAAGATCTTGGCGAGCTGAGACAGATTCTCTCCGTCGAGTTAAAGGCGCAGTTTCAATTTACCCATGTCAGGTTAATCACAGTGCACGATATCGACAGCGATCTGTCCCATATCTGGAGTGAAAGGTTAAAGCCAGGGCACTATTTTGGCCGCCTGACTCAGACCGAATCCCAGCGCCTGTTTGGCAGCGAAGTGGGGTCGGTGGCGCTATCGCGCCTGTCGGAGAAGTGCGGTCAGGTGATCTTCGCTATCGCCAGCGCCGATCCTATCCATTTCCATCCTGAGATGGACAATTTGCTGTTAAATCAGCTTAAACAGCTGCTCGACCACCTACTGCCCAAGTTGTAATGAAGCCTGCGGATCTGGATTGGCCTCAAGCGTTTGCCCATTACCTCGCTAGTGAGTGTGGGCTCTCGCCCCAGACAGTACGCAACTATTCCTTCGAGCTCAGGCGAATCGCAGAGTATCTGCCCGATGCAACCCCTTGGCATAAAGTCACTTCAGAACAACTGCAGGGCGTATTAAGCAAGCTGCATCGCCGCGGTCTAGGTCCACGCTCCATCGCCCTGACCTTGTCAGCCTTAAGGCAGTTCTATCAATACCTCTTGCATGAATCTTTAGTGACACAAGATCCCACCATAGGGCTCAACGCACCCAAACGCAGTAAACCTCTGCCGAAGAATATGGATCTCGACTCGGTCACCCATCTGTTATCTATAGATGAAAACTCGCCATTGGGTCTGCGCGATAAGGCCATCATGGAGTTGTTTTACTCATCGGGATTGCGTCTGGCAGAATTGGCTGCGCTCAACACTGGCGACCTCGATTATAGTGATCAGCAGGTTAAGGTGATGGGTAAGGGTAGTAAGGAGCGCATTGTGCCGGTAGGGAGCGTCGCAGTCGCCGCCATACAAAAGTGGCTGGCGGTGCGGGCGACTCTTGCCTGTGAAGATAACGCCCTGTTTGTCACCCTTAAAGGCAAGCGTTTGTCTCACCGCTCAATTCAGACAAGGTTGAATAAGTGGGGGCAGGAGCAGGGGCTGAGCATGCATGTGCATCCCCATAAACTGCGCCACTCCTTCGCCACTCACATGCTGGAGTCCAGCAGCGATCTGCGCGCCGTACAGGAGTTGCTGGGACATGCCAATTTATCCACCACCCAAGTCTACACCAGCTTGGATTTTCAGCATCTGGCCAAGGTCTATGATGGTGCCCACCCCAGAGCGAAGAAGCGGGGTGACAATGGCTAATACCCATACCAGCGCAGCAAACAGGGCGACAATGGTCAATATCCATACCAGAGCGAAGAAGCGCGGTGGCAATAGCTAATGGCAAGTATTCTAATCCGGCCTCAGCCTATCTCTGCCATCAGTTTCGATCTCGATGACACCCTCTATGATAATCGGCCCAATATCCTTAATGCTGAGCAGCAGTTACTCACTTGGCTGGCCGAGCATTATCCCAAGGTTGCCATTTGGCTGCGAGATGACTGGCTTGCCCTAAAACATGCGCTTATCAAACAGACACCGTCATTGGCTCACGACACTAGTGCAGTTAGGTTGGCCCTATTGCAAGCGGGATTAAGGCGATTTGGTTACAGCCAAACTGAGGCTAAACAGGGGGCGAAGGCCGGACTGGCCTGTTTTTTAGAGCACAGATCTAACTTTCTGGTATCCGATGAGGTGATAGCCATACTGACTCAGCTTGCTGAGCGTTTTCCTCTTGTCGGTATCACCAACGGCAATGTGGATGCCAATCGTATCGGTTTGGGCGAGTTATTGACCTTTGTACTGCATCCCGGTAACGGGGTGCGCATGAAGCCCTACGGCGATCTATTTTTTAAGGCAGCGGACAGGCTCTCGATCGAAAATGCACAATTAGTGCATGTGGGCGACAGTTACCGCGCCGATGTGCAGGGCGCCCGCCGGGCGGGCTGTCAGGCGGCCTGGCTCAATCCTGCCTTTGGCGCAGTGACCAGTGATATAGGTGACGGACTGCTGCCCCATCTGCAGCTATCTTCCCTCGATGAGCTCTTGCACTTACTTTGATAAAGCAAGAGGTCGACTTTTCTGCACAGGCAGCACTCAACATTTTATGTTAGCTGAGTAAGTTTTTACCTGTTATAGCGTGTAAATTAAATTTTAACGGTTATAGCGTGTAATTTAATTTTTAACGGTTATAGCGTGTAAAACTTGCTTTACCTGCTATAGCGTGTAGATTGGTTGATAATCTTAGTATTGAGTGAAGGGTGCGAGATGAAGGTGACTACCTCAAAGCAATTAAGCAATTATCTAAAAGACACGCGTTTGTCGATGAAACTGTCTCAAAGTAAAGTGGCTAACAAAGTGGGTATCAGGCAAGACACAGTGTCTAGCTTTGAGCACAATCCAGACTCGACTAAGCTAGATACGCTGTTTAAGCTGCTATCATCACTCAATCTTGAACTAGAGATTAAGCCTAGAGCTTCTCAAAATGACGCTTCAGCTCCTAGTGTTACACCCTCAAGCAATAATGAGTGGCAAGAGGACTGGTGATGGCGGTATTAGATGTTTATATGAACGGTTATCTAATCGGGGAGTTCACCAAGACTGCTACGGGTGCTCATCATTTTAAATACCATGAAGAGTGGCTTAATTTAGCTGGAAGCCGTCCCATATCGCTATCGATGCCATTACGTCGTCAAGCCTATAAAGGAGACGAGGTATATAACTTTTTTGATAACTTACTTCCCGATAACCCTGATGTGCGTAATCGAATCGTTGCCCGTCATCAAGCCGCTTCGTCCCAGCCTTTTGACTTACTGGCTAAAATTGGTCAAGACAGCGTTGGTGCGTTGCAATTAGTCGCCCATGGACAGTTGCCTCATAAGGTGAAACAGATAGAGTCTGAAGCACTTTCAGAAACAGCCTTAGCACAGGTATTGAAAGGCTATATGTCGGGTATTCCGCTAGGCATGCTACGGGAGCAAGAGGACTTTAGGATCTCGATAGCGGGTGCTCAAGAAAAAACGGCCCTTTTGCATGTAAAAGGACAATGGCATTTGCCCCTGCACTCTACACCGACCACGCATATCATTAAGCTACCTATCGGCACCATAAAGAGTCATTCATATACGATTGATATGTCTGACAGCGTGGAAAACGAGTATCTGTGCATGAAGGTCGCTGAGGCGTTTGGCTTAGCGGTGGCGCAATGCCACATCATGCATGTTGGAGATATTAAGGCGCTCGCCGTTGAGCGGTTCGATAGGCGCTATGCCCAAGATGCCAATTGGGTCATGCGTTTGCCTCAAGAGGATTTTTGTCAGGTACTCAATGTGCCACCAGCCAATAAGTATGAGAGTGATGGT
The DNA here is from genome assembly GCF_021412565.1 of Shewanella sp. AS1. Lineage (GTDB taxonomy): Bacteria > Pseudomonadota > Gammaproteobacteria > Enterobacterales > Shewanellaceae > Shewanella. Next base: position 16,834 of record NZ_JAKCLJ010000015.1, read on the forward strand.
GGCCCAGATATTAAAGCCATCATGACTGAGCTATTGGGCTCATCCAACGCTGATCGTGACCGGCATGATTTCATGAAAGCTCAAGTGCTGTTTTGGCTATTAGGGGCTATTGATGGGCATGCTAAAAACTTCTCAGTCTTTATTGAGGCGGGTGGCGGGTATCGTCTAACGCCTCTGTATGACATTTTATCCATCTATCCCGCCCTTGGTGGCAAAGGGCTTAACATACGTGACGCTAAGCTGGCGATGTCGCTAAAAGCCAGTAAGGGGAAAAAGGCTCAGCTGGATAAGATATTTCCAAGGCATTTTATGCAAACGGCTAAAGCCGTTGGTTTTGATACAGACGCCATGGCCAACATCATGATAGAGATGGCAGACAAGGTCGACTTTGTCATTATGCAGGTCAAAGCAGAGCTTCCCGAAGATTTCCCTGTTCACATAAGGGATACGATATTAGAGGGTCTGAAGGCTCGAGCAGCACGTTTAACCCCTGAGCAAATCTGGAGTTAATGATGAACGAACTATGACAGGGCTTAAAGAAAGAGATCGATAAGAACAAATACACAATAGTCACTGTTGGTGATCAGCTGTTTTATACCATAGACATGGCAAAGCATGACCTGCCTGTTGTGATTTTAATTTGTGACATCAGTAAGCGATCAGTTAACACACTATTAGAAAGACTATTTCACCGCTGGCGCATCATGGGTTATTCAAACGAGTTCCTTAACGATATTGATGCCCGTCTTTATTGATGAAATTCGGCATAACACTGCGCTGAGAAGGGTAAAAGATGAATATGTCATGCTGGCTGAAGCCTTTTATAAGCAATACCCCACTTATGCTCAAAATAAACCGCGTTATGTACAAATGCTATGGCCTGACTTAAAGGGCAATTACCCGAATGAATCAAAATATCACCATCCCCATTTTGAGCAGAAATGCCTTTCAAAGCTGCGAAAAATCATATAGTCATGTTTTTTATAGAGTATTCACCGGCTTTTACTGGGTAAAACTTAGGAAAAAACTCTTTAATTTAACGGATCACAATTTCAAATGATTTCGCTTTTCTTACTAATAAAAATGCTTTACGGTTAATATTTAAGCACCATCGAACAGTTCACAACGGAAGTGAAAATGGATGATTTCTCCCCTTCAGATCTCAAAGCGATACTGCATTCTAAACGCGCCAATATGTATTACCTGGAATACTGCCGGGTAATGCAAAAAGATGGCCGTGTGCTTTATCTAACCGAAGCAGATAAAGAGAACCTCTACTTCAATATCCCTATTGCCAATACTACGGTTCTCATGCTGGGTAATGGCACCTCAATCACTCAAGCGGCGATGCGCATGCTCTCACACGCGGGTGTGTTGGTTGGATTTTGTGGCGGCGGTGGAACACCACTGCACATGGCTTGCGAGGTGGAGTGGTTCACGCCACAAAGCGAGTATCGCCCGACAGAATACTTACAAGGCTGGCTCTCATTCTGGTTTGATGACGAAAAACGCTTAGTGGCTGCTAAGCAGTTTCAAAATGCAAGGATTGATTACCTACAAACGGTATGGCGCTCTGACCGTGAGCTTGCTCTAGAAAAGTTCAATGTTCAGGACGAGGTGATCAAACAATCGCTGGATACTTTTCACCAACGTACAGATGCCGCCAACAAACCCTCGGACTTACTGCTCACCGAAGCACAACTGACCAAAGCTTTATACAAATACGCGGCCAACAATACAGGCAAAGACGGTTTTTCTCGCCAGCATCAACCAGACAAAAAATGTACAGATAAAGCCAATGACTTTCTTAACCACGGCAATTACTTAGCTTATGGCTTAGCTGCTAGCTGTTTATGGGTGCTTGGCATCCCGCACGGCTTTGCCGTCATGCATGGTAAAACCCGCCGCGGCGCTTTGGTATTTGATGTCGCGGACTTAATCAAAGATGCCATAGTGCTGCCATGGGCATTTGTTTGCGCCAAAGAAAACGCCAGCGAGCAAGAGTTTCGTCAACAAATTCTGCAAGCCTTCATCGAACACAAGGCGCTTGACTTTATGTTTGACACAGTGAAACACATCGCACTGCAAGGCAAGGATGAAGAAGAGAGCGAGGCACGCGAATTATGATGGTGACCTTTGTCAGTCAATGCGAGAAAAACGCCCTCAAGAAAACCCGCCGCGTATTGGATGCTTTTGCCAATCGGATTGGTGATAACACTTGGCAGACGCTCATTACCGAAGATGGCTTACAAACGGTAAAAAAAATGCTGCGTAAAACCGCCAGTCGCAGCACCGCAGTGAGTTGCCACTGGATCCGCAGCCGTTCACGTACGCAACTGTTATGGGTAGTAGGAAATCGTTTGAAATTTAATGCCGAGGGCGTAGTGCCGGTGAATCGAACTCAACTGAATTTAGAGCACAAAGAGTGGGAACAAGGCTGGTATCTCAATGAGGCTGTGGTGCTGGCGACGAGCATTGCGGCATTGTGGCATGATTTTGGAAAAGCCAATGATCTATTTCAGAGCAAATTGCAAGGCTTAACTGAGAGTAAAGGTGAGCCCTATCGACATGAGTGGGTATCATTGCGTCTATTTCTGGCGTTTGTAAAACGTAAACCGGATCACGAATGGCTGAGTCAGCTTGCAGGTTTAGCTGAACAAACCCTAGCTGAGCAAGTGCAACGCGATATTTTAGCTAATTTGATCCGTGATGATCTTGAGCCTCAGCGTCCTTTTATTTCTTTAGCTCCATTTGCAAAGCTGGTGGCTTGGTTGGTTGTAACTCATCATCGCACACTGTACGTGCAGAGTGACGATGTGGTGAAGACCGAAAATATCGATAACTGGCTGAATAGCGTTAATTGCGGTTGGAACTCAACTAACGAAAAATTAGGGAAGGAGGATCCTGCGCTCTGTGAGAAGAATTGGTCATTTGGTAATGGTTTGCCTTTGCTTAGCCAAACTTGGCGTGATAAAGCTAATAAACTAGCGAAACGAGCTCTGAACTATCCTGAGCTGCTTAATCGTATCGATTGGTTTGAGCAGCGCTTTGTGGCGCACATGGCGCGTTTATCTCTGATGCTCGCGGACCACTATTACTCCTCTTTGCCGCTTGAACAATCAAAAGCAACTTGGTGCGATGTAAATTATCTTGCTTACGCTAATACCGATAGAGCGACCAACCAGCTTAAACAGAAACTCGACCAGCACAATATTGGTGTGGCAGTGAACGCCCAGCGTTTTGCTCAAAATTTACCAGCATTGCGTCACACCTTGCCTGCATTGGCGCAACATAAGCTTTTTACTCGTCGTAGTGAAAACGCCAAATATCAGTGGCAAGACAGAGCGTTTAAGGCCGCCAAAGAGGTAGCCACGCTCAGCGAGCGGCAAGGTTTTTTTGGCGTTAATATGGCTTCAACTGGGTGCGGTAAAACCATGGCCAATGCGCGCATCATGTATGCACTCTCCGATGAGCGCCAAGGGTGCCGTTTTTCCGTGGCGTTAGGGCTGCGCACGTTAACATTGCAAACTGGGGATGCTTATCGCGATCTGCTTAAACTAGGTGACGATGAGCTGGCAGTGCTGATTGGATCGCAGGCGGTGAAGGCGCTGCACCAACTCAACCAGCAGCAAGAGTTCGAGTCAAAGAGTGGCAGTGAATCCGCCGAGGATCTGCTCGACCAACTCTATGTCAGTTATGAGGGGCAGATCTATGACGGCCGTTTAAAGCATTGGCTCGCCGCCAGTCCGAAACTGGAGCAGTTGGTGAGCGCGCCAATTCTGGTCAGCACCATTGACCACTTGATGCCGGCTAGTGAAAGTTTGCGTGGCGGTAAACAGATAGCGCCCATGTTGCGACTTCTTAGCTCCGATTTAGTGCTCGATGAGCCGGATGATTTTGGCTTGGAAGATTTGCCAGCGTTGTGCCGTTTGGTCAACTGGGCCGGGATGTTGGGTTCAAGGGTGTTGCTCTCCTCTGCCACGCTACCGCCATCTTTGATTAGTACTTTGTTTGATGCCTATTTAGAGGGGCGTAAGCAGTTTAACCAAGCCAATTTTGCAGGCCAAGCGGATAAACCAGTGGTATGCGCTTGGTTTGATGAGTTCAAAAGTGTCACCGCTGAGCTGGTGGATAAGACCAGTTTTCTGGCAGAACACAAAGCCTTTGTCGATAAGCGGATTGTGAAACTTGGGCAGATTGAGCAGGTGATACGCAAAGGGGCGTTGGTGCCTATCACATCAGATTCGCCAAAGACCGAAGCGGTTTACCAAACGGTGGCGTCGACCATCTACCAGCAGATCCACGCGTTGCATCAACAGCACCATGTAAGTCATCCGAGTGGGCGTAAAGTCTCGCTCGGCGTAGTGCGCATGGCCAATATCAAACCCATGATGGCGGTAGCGAAATTGCTTACCGCTATGGCCCCTGATGCGGACACCAGTATCCATTTTTGTGTTTACCACTCCCAATATCCATTGGCGCTGAGATCGCATAAAGAGAATCGGTTGGACGCCATTTTGACTCGTCATGACGCTAACGCTTTATGGCAGCATGCGGAAATCGCGCAAGCGTTAGAGGCCACTCAAACGAAGAATAATATTTTTGTGGTGCTGGGAACCTCTGTTGTAGAAGTGGGGCGCGACCACGACTACGACTGGGCGATTGCTGAGCCCAGTTCGTTGCGTTCGCTCATTCAATTGGCGGGACGTATTCAGCGTCATCGCCAGTTGCCGCCCGCAACCCCAAACCTGATGGTGTTAAGCCAAAACGTGCGAGCGCTGAAAGGTGAAGTTCCCGCGTATGCCAAACCGGGATTTGAGAGCAGAGAGTTGCCGCTTGCGAGTCACGATTTACAACAACTGCTGGACGGTGAATTAGAGGCTATCTCTGCTATTCCGCGTATTGTGGAGCCACCTAAATTCCTAAGTAAAAGTAATTTTCAATGTGGCGAGGGCGATAAAGCTTGTGTGGTTAACTCTTTTGTTATTCAAGAGCACCGCGCTCTGCGGATCGCTTTAAATGATATTGGACAGGGAATGTACCGTAACCACAAAGAGGCCTCTTTGTGGTGGAAGGAGGAGATAGCTTGGAGTGGTGAATTTGTGCACCAAACTGAGTTTCGTCAATCGAGTCCACAAGAGGCGTTGGTATTGCGCTACGGTGATGACGATGAGCTGGGCTGGTATCAGTTGGATACCACGCGCAAGCCCTACTGTTATACGGCGAAAAATAATAGCTTTAAAGCGGATGCTTGTTTATTGGCGAGAGGTTGTTACTGGTGGTTCGATGCTAGCGCCGAGGTGATTTACCAGCAACTGGCAGAACGCTTAGCTATTGATGCGGGTAAAGCCAGCGAGCAGTTCGGGGAGATTCGCTTGCGCATGCCGCATAAAGATCAAGTGGCCATTGAGTGGCAGTGGCACCCGCAACTGGGTGTGTATGAGCAATAAGGAAAAGCCCAATGCATTGCTGCATTGGGCTGACTACTTGTGCAGTAGTGAACATCTATTACTTTAATTTCTGAGCAGCTTGTACAGCTGTGCTGCGCAGTATAGCTATCCAATGTGAGTGAGTCACATTTTTCTCTGACCTTTAGTTTATTTATTATTTTAAGGTTGATCAATTTGGGGTGGGGCGTATACTAGCGCCCATGGAACAATTAATGATAAAGGAGTCTCGATGGAGTTCACTTTAAGTGATGCGATTGCCGAATATATCGAGCAACGCAAACAGACCAAGCTGGAGCCGCTGCAAAAAGCGCGCGACAAGGTGTTGGCGAGTACGGATGATGCCGTGGCGATAGTGGTTGCTCAAACGGAATACGCGCAAGCCGCCGCGCCGATAGAGGCGATGTTTGAGCCCAAAGAGTGGCTGACCAATGCAGCGGGTCGTGCTAAGCAGATCAGCTTGGCCACACACGCTCCCAAATTTACTCACGGTGATTCTAAAGCGAGCAGTATGTTAGTCAGTGGTGATGCGCCAGTGGAAACTACTCATCTGGTGACGGCACACTTAGCCGAGAAAGCTATCGATGCGGTAGGCAATGCGGCCGTGTTGGATGTGGCGCGTCTGCTCAAAATTGAGGTTAATGGCGAGAGTTTGATCCAGCAGTTACAGAGTGGTCATGTTGAAGCGTTGAGCGCTTTTACTCAAGATGCCGAGCAGTTAGCGCAGTGGCAAGCGGGTTTTAAATTGGCGTTGGGCGATGAAAAACTCTCTGGTCACACCTTGACCAAGCAGCTCTATTTTCCTTTAGCGAGTGACGGTAAGGATCAAAATTATCACCTGCTTTGTCCGTTGTTTTCCTCTTCGATGGCGCACGAACTTTACCAGCAAGTGACCGCGACAAGGTTTGGTGATGAGCCGAAGGCGATCCGTGAAGCGCGACGTAAAGAGCAATACCATCCTGAGTTAGACCAAAGTTTTCCTGCTACTGCGGTGCAAAATTTTGGTGGATCTAAGCCATTGAATATTTCACAGTTAAATAACGAACGTTCTGGTCGGAGCTTTTTGCTGAGTTGCGCACCACCGAGTTACCAAAAGCAGGAGAAACCACCACTTAATCGTCGCTCTTTGTTTGATCGTCAATTGAGTTATCAAACTCGCTCTCTGTTAAGCGCCTTTAAGGTCTTTTTAGAGAGCCTTACCGGGCAAGAGAGCAACTTTAAGATCCGTTATCGTCGTGATTATCACTATGTGATGCCCTTGATTGATGCAGTCCTGACGCAGGCGGCGTTAGTGCAAAGTATGGGCGAGCACGCAGGTTGGGCGAGCCACGAAGATTGCCAACTTAAAGCGGCGCATGGTCTATGGCTGGATGTTGCTAACCCATCGGCGGCATTCCAAGCAGAGCGAGATAAAGGGGATTGGCTGACTGTGGTCGCGCAAGATTTTGCCGCTTGGCTGACGCTGCAACTGAAAAGCAATGATCGTTATCTGCTGGGCGATGTAGAGCAAAATTACTTCAAAAAACTGTTCATGCAAGAGCTTAAACGTTTAGAACGAGGTGTGAGATGAGTTGTTATCTATTGATTGAGCGCCTGTCGGTACAAAACGCCAATGCGATTGCAGGGCTTACCTATGGCTTTCCCGCTATTACTAACTTTTTGGGTTTTGCCCACGCTTTGTCACGCAAACTCGACGCGAAGCTAAACGTCTCATTGGGTGGTGTGGTGGTGGTGAGCCATACCAATACTGTGCATGTGCGCCAACCCAAAGGGTGGGGGGATTATGTTTTTGCTTTAACCCGTAATCCATTGACGCAGCAGGGGAATACCGCGCCAATCAATGAAGAGGGACGCATGAATATGCAAGTTTCCCTGTTGATTGAACTGGAAGGATTCAGCGCTGGTGATGTTTATCTGGAGTCGGATCTATTGGCTGCTTTGCAACAGAGCATTCCAACTTCGCGTCTGGCGGGGGGCCAAATTACCAATTACAGAGATGTACGAATTCTGGCGACCGAAGAGCAGCAAGTTAAAGCGCTGCGCACACTAATGCCAGGCTTTGTGTTAACCGATCGCAGTGATTATCTGACTGAGCACTATGCCGCGTTGTCGAGCCAAGATGAAAATGCCAGCTTGTTCGATGCTTGGTGTGATTTTGCCAAACTTAAGTTTCAAGCGCCGCAGCGCAATGAGTCGAATAGCGATGATACAACTCCTGATAATAGTGGTAATGGCAAATGGCACTATGTGCCGAAGCCTTACCCCGGTTATCTGGTTCCGATTGCGGCTGGGTATTGCGCTATTTCACTCCTGTATGAGGCGGGAGTAGTCGAGAACGTGCGAGATAAATCGGTGCCGGTAGCATTCGCTGAAACCGCTTACAGTGTTGGAGAGTGGCGCAGCGTACACGCATTACGCGATATCAGTGACGGTGTGTGGCGTTATGAACACAGTTATCCTTGGTATTTAGCGAAAAACAAACCTTTTATTGTCGATATTCCAGAGCTTGATGCCGACGATGAAGAGACATTATTAGAAGACAATTGATCATATTTTGGAGATTTCAACATGGCAGTAGAAAAACTTAAAACCCCATCGGTATTGGCATTTGAAGCAAAACTTATTCCTTCTGATGGTTTGATGTTTGCAGGTAACTGGGATAAAAACGAGTGGACACCCATTAATGTCGGTGAAAAAGCCGTACGTGGCACCATCTCGAATCGCTTGAAAGCCGCAGTGGCCAACGACCCAGCCAAATTGGACGCCGAAGTATCAAAAGCTAACCTGCAAACTGTGGATGTGGCGGCGCTTGCTCACACGACAGACACCTTGAAATTGGCGTTTACCTTACGTGTACTCAGTGGCTTACACGTGCCATCGACCTGTAACTCTCCCGAATATCAAGCAGCACTAGCGGAAAAAGTTCAAACGTATCAAGCGCAAACCGAGTTTGCAGAGCTGGCTAAACGCTACGCCTACAATATTGCTAACGGCCGCTTCCTATGGCGCAACCGCGTGGGTGCGGAAGCGGTAAAAGTGGTAGTAACTTATAAAGAGACCTGCTTTGAATTTGACAGTTATGCTTTGAGTCTGCGTGAATTTGGTGATGATGCCCAAGTGAACCAATTGGCGACCATTATTCAACAAGGTCTTACTGACGAGCATGTACTGTTGAAAGTGGAAGCTTATAGCCAATTAGGCCAAGGCCAGATGGTCTACCCGTCACAAGAGTTGGTAATGGGCGGTGGTAAAGGGGACAAGAGTAAATTCCTTTATCAACTGGATGGCCAAGCGGCGATGCACTCGCAAAAAATTGGCAACGCACTGCGCACCATTGATACTTGGCACCCAGAAGCGGACGAAATTGGCCCGATTGCGGTTGAACCGTACGGCTCTGTGACCAACCGTGGTGCGGCATACCGTCAGCCAAAAGCGAAGAACGATTTTTACAACTTGTTAGACGGTTGGATGATCAAAGGCAAAGAGCCAGAGCTTGAGCAGCAACACTATTTAATGGCGATGTTGATCCGTGGTGGCGTATTTGGCGAATAAGGTGGCGCAATGAAATATTATTTAGATATTACTCTGCTGCCGAGCGAAGATATGGGACACCATTTTTTGTGGGAGAAGCTGTATCACCAAGTGCATTTGGCACTGGTAGAGCACAAAAATAGCCAAGGGCAATTTGTCATTGGCGTGGCATTTCCCCAGTTTGATGGGCAGGTACAGCGCCTCGGCAGTAAGTTGCGCCTATTGGCGCAAAGTGAGGAGTCACTTGAGCAGCTGGCGATTGATAAGTGGCTTGCCCGTTTTAGGGACTATTTTCATGTCACCAGCGTGCGCCCTGTGCCTGCTCAGGTTGAGTCATACGTCAGTTACTCTCGACCTAAAGTTCGCACTGGCAAAGATCGCGAAATACGTCGTCGCATGAAGCGTCACAATGAAACGTTAGAGCAAGCGACAGCGCATTTTGAAGGATTTGAAACTCGCACAACCAAAGCGCCTTTTGTCTATGCGCAAAGCTATAGCTCGGGTGCACGTTTTCCTCTGTTTATTGAGGAAAAAGTAGCACTTGGGGTAGGGGAGTCAGCGGTAACTTTCGACAGTTACGGCCTATCATCCCAAGGTGTTTTACCCAAGTTTTAACCCTTTATTTTTGATCTTTAAAAATAAGTAATTAAAACAGATGGTTACATCAAGTGGTTTTTAATAAGGTGAAAACAAGGTTTTTGCCTTAACTGCTTGTTGTAACTTATTTTTGTGCTGATATTCTACTCTTCACTGCCGCACAGGCAGCTCAGAAATAAAAAGCTGTAGAAGCGCCGAGCCTGAACACCTTCACTGCCGCACAGGCAGCTCAGAAATCTATGTAATAAAGGCAGCCCCCTTGCTTCGCCTTCACTGCCGCACAGGCAGCTCAGAAAGCTACCAAGATCGTCCCAATCCTCTAAGGTTTCTTCACTGCCGCACAGGCAGCTCAGAAATGAGAATGAAAGGTATGTGGCTCTTGCAACTCCTTCACTGCCGCACAGGCAGCTCAGAAAACTGCCGACGATTTGAAAGGCAAAGACTTTGCCTTCACTGCCGCACAGGCAGCTCAGAAATTAACGATCAGCAAAATCATTTCAACAAGCTCCTTCACTGCCGCACAGGCAGCTCAGAAAATCATCTTTTCGCCATTGCACATCGTAAGCGACTTCACTGCCGCACAGGCAGCTCAGAAAGATCCATTACTACTGCCGTGGTGGCATTAGTGCTTCACTGCCGCACAGGCAGCTCAGAAAAGAAGCGAGCAAGGCCAGACGCCCGCGAATTGCTTCACTGCCGCACAGGCAGCTCAGAAAAAACATTAATAAGATTTTGAGGCGTATTAAAACTTCACTGCCGCACAGGCAGCTCAGAAATCGCACTTGGCTGTAAATGTGATCGCCAAGCGCTTCACTGCCGCACAGGCAGCTCAGAAATCACTTCTAGATTTTGACGCCTTAAGCGATGGCTTCACTGCCGCACAGGCAGCTCAGAAATCCAGCAAACTCTAGATATGAGAGCGCCTCTCCTTCACTGCCGCACAGGCAGCTCAGAAAACAGGCCCGAAATACTGCATTCCTCGCTCAACCTTCACTGCCGCACAGGCAGCTCAGAAAACTACAAAATCCCCATATCAACCAACTTCTTCCTTCACTGCCGCACAGGCAGCTCAGAAAGTTATAAGTCCATGCGTTTGTCCCATCAAATCCTTCACTGCCGCACAGGCAGCTCAGAAAAATAATGATGTAAGACTGTGTAACGGGCACAACTTCACTGCCGCACAGGCAGCTCAGAAAGTCACAGCAGGAACAGTGCCAAGCGCGCCAGACTTCACTGCCGCACAGGCAGCTCAGAAATCCCGCAGATAACTTGTTAGCCCGCGAGTATTCTTCACTGCCGCACAGGCAGCTCAGAAAATTCAATATCGCTATCAATATCAACCCAGTCGCTTCACTGCCGCACAGGCAGCTCAGAAAATGATGGGCGAACGTCAAACAGAAATGGCCTTCTTCACTGCCGCACAGGCAGCTCAGAAAATAAGAACGCCAACATACGCATGAATGGCGTCCTTCACTGCCGCACAGGCAGCTCAGAAACCCAGCTCGACAATCTCATTCATTGCGCAGTCCTTCACTGCCGCACAGGCAGCTCAGAAAGACCAGTTACGACAAACCCGCAGCGATACCGCCTTCACTGCCGCACAGGCAGCTCAGAAATTGAACAAAGTAAACAGCCATAAATCACCTCTCTTCACTGCCGCACAGGCAGCTCAGAAAGCTGGAAGAAACCACGGAACCAGTAACAACAACTTCACTGCCGCACAGGCAGCTCAGAAATGCCAATCGACATTACATCGAGACAGCGACGACTTCACTGCCGCACAGGCAGCTCAGAAAAAACTGGACGCTTGCAGATGAAAAAGGCTTAGCTTCACTGCCGCACAGGCAGCTCAGAAAAAAGCCTTTGCGCGTAACGGCATCCATGAGCTCTTCACTGCCGCACAGGCAGCTCAGAAATAAAAGGATAAAACCATGAAACAACATCTGATCTTCACTGCCGCACAGGCAGCTCAGAAAGGTATATACCCACCGTTCAATTAGTGGGCTAGCTTCACTGCCGCACAGGCAGCTCAGAAAATTGAGTACATCGAACAGCAAGATGTGAGCAACTTCACTGCCGCACAGGCAGCTCAGAAAATCACGACCATTTGACCTGACCTATTGCCAGACTTCACTGCCGCACAGGCAGCTCAGAAACCTTGCTCAGCTTCCTGAACCCCCTCACTGGGCTTCACTGCCGCACAGGCAGCTCAGAAAGCCAATATGTTGAATAGCCGCTCCCCGAAAATCTTCACTGCCGCACAGGCAGCTCAGAAAAATGGTCAAACTAAAGCCGTTCGCGCCGGTGCCTTCACTGCCGCACAGGCAGCTCAGAAAATCACGGCTGCGCTGAATGGCAAGATCATAATCTTCACTGCCGCACAGGCAGCTCAGAAATCACGGGGTTCAGGGTGCGCTTCGCGCGGGGTCTTCACTGCCGCACAGGCAGCTCAGAAATGTTAGCTGCTTAAAGTAGGTTTCATCGGTGACTTCACTGCCGCACAGGCAGCTCAGAAAAAAGACCTTAGCACCGGGTAAATAAGAGTAAACTTCACTGCCGCACAGGCAGCTCAGAAATGCTTAACTAAACCAAGGCCAAGGACGGCTATCTTCACTGCCGCACAGGCAGCTCAGAAAAAGACGGTGACATGAAAATGCAACGTGATGCACTTCACTGCCGCACAGGCAGCTCAGAAATCTACGTGCGACTTGATCAGCAGCGAAAACAGCTTCACTGCCGCACAGGCAGCTCAGAAACTTGAATGCTAATTCCTCATTAGTTTGCTTTTCCTTCACTGCCGCACAGGCAGCTCAGAAACTTGCGTGATGCTACAGCCATCGGCGTAAAGGCTTCACTGCCGCACAGGCAGCTCAGAAAGATAGCGCCGCCCCTGCTGAGATAACCACCCACTTCACTGCCGCACAGGCAGCTCAGAAATGCACTGACATAGGACCTCGCTTTAATTAGCGCTTCACTGCCGCACAGGCAGCTCAGAAAATCACCATCGCCAGTACCAGTTCCATCTTCACTGCCGCACAGGCAGCTCAGAAATTGTTGAATAGCAGTAGAAAAACCAGCCCTTACTTCACTGCCGCACAGGCAGCTCAGAAAGACTGGGATATTCAAGAAAGCGACCCCGATCCCTTCACTGCCGCACAGGCAGCTCAGAAAGCTTTTTACACAAAGTGGTTAAATATCTATCACTTCACTGCCGCACAGGCAGCTCAGAAACAGAGGCATTAAAAACAATAACCCGCTGAATACTTCACTGCCGCACAGGCAGCTCAGAAATAAGAGCAGCGCGGCGAACCCTGCCGATCAAACTTCACTGCCGCACAGGCAGCTCAGAAAAGATAGCGATATACCCGGCGCCGACCCCAAACCTTCACTGCCGCACAGGCAGCTCAGAAATAATTGCAAAATGGATCAGCGGTCTGGCGATGCTTCACTGCCGCACAGGCAGCTCAGAAAATTAAGAATGCGTTATACCCCTCAGTTTTGGACTTCACTGCCGCACAGGCAGCTCAGAAAGTGGCGTGGCGCTGCCCTCTGTTACCCTGCAACTTCACTGCCGCACAGGCAGCTCAGAAAACGGTATTGAGCGTGGCGGTGGCGGGGTCGCCCTTCACTGCCGCACAGGCAGCTCAGAAAAGAAATAAACTAAAGCAGTGGGCTGACTCATGCCTTCACTGCCGCACAGGCAGCTCAGAAATGGCAGAGAATGGCCTAAAACCCTACATGGACCTTCACTGCCGCACAGGCAGCTCAGAAAGCAACAGTGTAGCGGGTACGCTCGATTTACACCTTCACTGCCGCACAGGCAGCTCAGAAAAATCGCCGTCGTCTTTGCGCCATTGCACATCGCTTCACTGCCGCACAGGCAGCTCAGAAATTGATTTGGCTGGTCGTATCCGTTGGGCTAAGCTTCACTGCCGCACAGGCAGCTCAGAAATGCAATAACCGCAGCGGCGACTGATTTCATAACTTCACTGCCGCACAGGCAGCTCAGAAAACCTCACGGGCAATGGCTGCAGGGTCGTTACCCTTCACTGCCGCACAGGCAGCTCAGAAAATCGAGGGAAGTTATGCCGTGATCGCAGCTAACTTCACTGCCGCACAGGCAGCTCAGAAATAAAGGGTTTCCCCTCGCTGGCCGGTGCTGCTCTTCACTGCCGCACAGGCAGCTCAGAAAAACAAGTTTGATCCCAAGTTGCGCGAGCGTAACTTCACTGCCGCACAGGCAGCTCAGAAATCAATAAATTGGGAGCCACTTTTAAAGCTCGTCTTCACTGCCGCACAGGCAGCTCAGAAAACAACCAAATGACGAAACATGCGAATCTTATTCTTCACTGCCGCACAGGCAGCTCAGAAAATCCCTAAATTTCACCTTGCTACCGTACAGTATCTTCACTGCCGCACAGGCAGCTCAGAAACAACAGGCAAACACAGGAGGCTAAACCATGAACTTCACTGCCGCACAGGCAGCTCAGAAACGACCGAGGGGATGCGGCTAAACTGTTCGGCACTTCACTGCCGCACAGGCAGCTCAGAAACGTCTGTGCCCGTATTGTACTGCCAGCTATAGCTTCACTGCCGCACAGGCAGCTCAGAAAATCCCAACGCTCATTTTTCAGCTTATACAAACCTTCACTGCCGCACAGGCAGCTCAGAAAAGCCATGGCGAAAGGCTTTGACGGTTGCATGGCTTCACTGCCGCACAGGCAGCTCAGAAAGACTCAGACGGCTGGACTGGCGAGATAGTCAGCTTCACTGCCGCACAGGCAGCTCAGAAAATCGTCTACGCCAGGCGTATTAATAACATGATCTTCACTGCCGCACAGGCAGCTCAGAAAAATTGCGACTATTAAACCAAATACCACACTCACTTCACTGCCGCACAGGCAGCTCAGAAAAAGATACCGGTTCAATTTTCCAACCAGCAGCACTTCACTGCCGCACAGGCAGCTCAGAAAGCACTGTTCCCTAAGAGCAGCGCGGCGAACCCCTTCACTGCCGCACAGGCAGCTCAGAAATAATCGTGTTTGGCTTGGGTGTATTGCATCGCCTTCACTGCCGCACAGGCAGCTCAGAAAATGACGTGCCAGTCAGGGATGCCGCTCTTGCGCTTCACTGCCGCACAGGCAGCTCAGAAAGCGCGGATACATCTTTTTAGCACAAGAGAAAGCTTCACTGCCGCACAGGCAGCTCAGAAAAAGACAAAGAAATCGTTTCTTGCGATGTATTCCTTCACTGCCGCACAGGCAGCTCAGAAACTGCGGTTTAATTCTGCGCCGTATTGAACGCTCTTCACTGCCGCACAGGCAGCTCAGAAATTAGCATGAATTCAATCTCAGCCTTGGTTGGCCTTCACTGCCGCACAGGCAGCTCAGAAAACAAAGGAAATATGATGAAACTACTCACCAAGCTTCACTGCCGCACAGGCAGCTCAGAAAACAATGTGAAGCGGTTATAATGTCGCCGATGACTTCACTGCCGCACAGGCAGCTCAGAAACATTGGTGGCAAAGGGGCCAATTTGCTGCATCCTTCACTGCCGCACAGGCAGCTCAGAAATTTGTTTGACAAGGCAAAACAAAAGGAGAGTTCTTCACTGCCGCACAGGCAGCTCAGAAATCTAATAGACGGCGCTCGGCCTCGTGACGCGCCTTCACTGCCGCACAGGCAGCTCAGAAAGCACAGTACGCGGGGAAACGCCACAAAATTCGCTTCACTGCCGCACAGGCAGCTTAGAAAACACAGGCGGAAACGAGAGGAACGGAAAAAATGTTCACTGCCGCACAGGCAGCTTAGAAAAATTATCGAACAATCGGTTATCCCTGCCGGATGTTCACTGCCGCACAGGCAGCTTAGAAAGCGCCGCACTGCTCAGGCTCTGCGCTTTCGTCGTTCACTGCCGCACAGGCAGCTTAGAAATATTGGATATGGAAACACCAGGCGGCACAGTGGTTCACTGCCGCACAGGCAGCTTAGAAAAGTAATTGCAAGCATGACAGGCCACGCTTTAGGTTCACTGCCGCACAGGCAGCTTAGAAAAAGAGCTATATGTAACAATAATCTCAACAGAAGTTCACTGCCGCACAGGCAGCTTAGAAATTGATCAGTTTATTTGTAGACTTCTTACTTCTGTTCACTGCCGCACAGGCAGCTTAGAAAAGCCAGACCCGCCGCCGCTTTATCACTCAAAAGTTCACTGCCGCACAGGCAGCTTAGAAATCTCAATTTGATGGGTAATGATGACTGTGAAGGTTCACTGCCGCACAGGCAGCTTAGAAATGAGTTACCGTTGCTGCTAATTTTAATTTGGGGTTCACTGCCGCACAGGCAGCTTAGAAAACAGATCCGCAGGGCCTATATCATGCAACCAAGTTCACTGCCGCACAGGCAGCTTAGAAAAATAACACCCGTGTAGTTAGAGGTGGTTTTATGTTCACTGCCGCACAGGCAGCTTAGAAAGTGACCTATGACGGCGCACCCTACACCATAGGGTTCACTGCCGCACAGGCAGCTTAGAAATCAAGCTTTAACAGGTCAACGGTTGCGACCCCGTTCACTGCCGCACAGGCAGCTTAGAAATCTATTGTGATTTTGTCTAGTTCTCTATCAAGGTTCACTGCCGCACAGGCAGCTTAGAAAGTTTGCAGCTTGGGCTTTAGCAAAACGCTCAGGTTCACTGCCGCACAGGCAGCTTAGAAAAGTATTCTCATTTGATGAAAATCCTGTTGATTGTTCACTGCCGCACAGGCAGCTTAGAAACGTCAGAACCAACAGACTTAACACCAATGCTTGTTCACTGCCGCACAGGCAGCTTAGAAATACTTGTGTATCCGGCTCCAATTATTGCACTCGTTCACTGCCGCACAGGCAGCTTAGAAATGTGTGTGCATGATTACATTTCGATGGAATCGTTCACTGCCGCACAGGCAGCTTAGAAATCAACCCCCTTGCCTTTCGACCAGTCAAATTGGTTCACTGCCGTACAGGCAGCTTAGAAATTGTCAAACAAAGGTACCTAGAGCGAACTTTAGTTCACTGCCGCACAGGCAGCTTAGAAAATTATGTGAAAAGAACTTCATGTTCGAAATGAGTTCACTGCCGCACAGGCAGCTTAGAAATATTCAGTGATATCGATATAGACAAAGCTGATGTTCACTGCCGCACAGGCAGCTTAGAAATTTGACGAGCTGTGCATCAGCTTTGTCTATATGTTCACTGCCGCACAGGCAGCTTAGAAATCGTTGAGGTGGATTTTTGAGTTTATGCTCTAGTTCACTGCCGCACAGGCAGCTTAGAAAGCTAATGTTTAGCATTGCATCTGGAAATCTTCGTTCACTGCCGCACAGGCAGCTTAGAAATCTAGTTTGTAGAAAGCCATGCACCGCGCCTTGTTCACTGCCGCACAGGCAGCTTAGAAATCAAGCGTTAACGGTCTGCCAGTCATATCGTAGTTCACTGCCGCACAGGCAGCTTAGAAAAGCCCCCTCGCCTGTGGTGGTTAGCCGATGTTGTTCACTGCCGCACAGGCAGCTTAGAAATATCGCAGGTATTATTGCGTCAATTTCAGCTTGTTCACTGCCGCACAGGCAGCTTAGAAATTAATAATCCCTTACTTAATAATCCCTTATTTGTTCACTGCCGCACAGGCAGCTTAGAAAAGAGGGTGGTTCTTTGCCATGTCTTGGCTCTAGTTCACTGCCGCACAGGCAGCTTAGAAATTTCAGCGGTTTCTTCTCATTGATAAGCTCATGTTCACTGCCGCACAGGCAGCTTAGAAAACAATTCCAACGTCAAAAGCTAACCGCTTCAGGTTCACTGCCGCACAGGCAGCTTAGAAAATGATCAGCCATTAAGTTAATTAGCGCGTCATGTTCACTGCCGCACAGGCAGCTTAGAAATAAAACGCTATCATTAGCAGTACAAAAGGCTCGTTCACTGCCGCACAGGCAGCTTAGAAATTCTTCGTAATTGTTTACTGATGAACAATTAGGTTCACTGCCGCACAGGCAGCTTAGAAATTAATTGGTCTAGGTTGGGGTATTTGTGTAGCGTTCACTGCCGCACAGGCAGCTTAGAAATGCAACGGGTCGCTGGTTAGGATCATCAGCAAGTTCACTGCCGCACAGGCAGCTTAGAAATTTCGCAGCATCCACGCGCCCACATGACTTGAGTTCACTGCCGCACAGGCAGCTTAGAAATATCGTCGACTGGTTAGAAAATACAGCACGGCGTTCACTGCCGCACAGGCAGCTTAGAAATCAATTTTGTCGGTCCACATCTTGCGGTACTTGTTCACTGCCGCACAGGCAGCTTAGAAATATCGAGTAACTTGGTGCCGTTATCGATGGCGGTTCACTGCCGCACAGGCAGCTTAGAAATTAAGCGCCATCGCCGATGGCCGCTGGGACGAGTTCACTGCCGCACAGGCAGCTTAGAAATTGTATTTATCTTCTAATGATCTTGCGATTAAGTTCACTGCCGCACAGGCAGCTTAGAAAAATAAAACAGTGGGTTTCTACAGTGCCTCTCCGTTCACTGCCGCACAGGCAGCTTAGAAATGCTCGCCGCGCGTTACGGTAAAAACTCACCGTTCACTGCCGCACAGGCAGCTTAGAAAGCAATATTTACGGCAAAACGGCCAAATTCAAAGTTCACTGCCGCACAGGCAGCTTAGAAACGAAAGCTAACTACGAGTCATTTGCACGTTTCGTTCACTGCCGCACAGGCAGCTTAGAAATTAAGCGCCCCGCGCGGATAGCGCCTGAGTAAGTTCACTGCCGCACAGGCAGCTTAGAAAAACAGGGTTATTAAGGGGCGCATTGACCAGCGGTTCACTGCCGCACAGGCAGCTTAGAAATGCAGGCTATGAGGTGATCGTCGCGCAATACGGTTCACTGCCGCACAGGCAGCTTAGAAATGGCACCTCTGACAGCATGCGCAGGATCACCAGTTCACTGCCGCACAGGCAGCTTAGAAATTGCGGATCACTTGCCCCCACCAAGGCGGTGCGTTCACTGCCGCACAGGCAGCTTAGAAATAATGCTAGTCACCACAGCAGAGCATACCGTAGTTCACTGCCGCACAGGCAGCTTAGAAATGAATCTCTTACTTGGACTCAGATACCAAAATGTTCACTGCCGCACAGGCAGCTTAGAAATATGGCTTCCAGCGCCTGGGAGCGGAAATCGTGTTCACTGCCGCACAGGCAGCTTAGAAATTACTGTTGAAATCAGTTCGCTATCAGTATTAGTTCACTGCCGCACAGGCAGCTTAGAAATCATCGGTCCAGAACTCGGGCTTAATGGTGCGGTTCACTGCCGCACAGGCAGCTTAGAAAAATAACATTTAATAGACATAAAGCCCCCTACAGTTCACTGCCGCACAGGCAGCTTAGAAATTGTTCACCCAAGTGGGACGGCTATTTTATTGGTTCACTGCCGCACAGGCAGCTTAGAAAAAAAGGCCGTTATGAAAACATCGGCTCATTAAGTTCACTGCCGCACAGGCAGCTTAGAAAA
This sequence comes from Shewanella sp. AS1, assembly GCF_021412565.1. GTDB lineage: Bacteria > Pseudomonadota > Gammaproteobacteria > Enterobacterales > Shewanellaceae > Shewanella. The sequence continues at coordinate 35,941 of NZ_JAKCLJ010000015.1, forward strand.
GATAGCGATATACCCGGCGCCGACCCAAAACGTTCACTGCCGCACAGGCAGCTTAGAAAGTCACTGTCCAGTACGGCTTCGATGATTGAATGTTCACTGCCGCACAGGCAGCTTAGAAATTCAGGAAACTAGAGCTGGATATCACCGCTACGTTCACTGCCGCACAGGCAGCTTAGAAAGCCCAATGGTTGGGGCTGTCGCTGTCGCGTTCGTTTACTGCCGCACAGGCAGCTTAGAAATTGTGTAATGTATTGATCTATAAGTGTAGATCGTTCACTGCCGCACAGGCAGCTTAGAAAAACAACTAAGCTTGGTTATTTTTACTTTACTGGTTCACTGTCGTACAGGCAGCTTAGAAATGTTGAATCAGTTTGGCTTGCGAGAATAAAGTCGCCCCTTTTGCAGGGGCGAATTGGTTTGTCACTTAGTCGGCGATAGCGATCGCTTTCGGGAAGAGAATATTGTTTTCTAGGTGTATATGCTGGTTAAGGTCGAGGACAAATTCATTAAGGGTGTTGTAACAGATACGCCAAGTGGTGCAAGCATGCTCCGGAGGGGTAAAGTTATTGGTTAGGGTTCTGAGTCTGTCGATGATCTCGCCGGCATCATTATGTTCATGTTCCATGGCGTTGATCGGGTTGCCAATATGACCAAAGCAGCCATTTACTTGTTCACCTGCGGCCAAGGCTCGAATCGCGGGGAATAGGATCTGTTCCTCTTTCATCAGGTGAGGCATTAACTCTTCGATCAGGGCTTTAATCCAACCCGCGAAAGGCTTTATCTCTTGATAATGTTCACCGTGGGCGCGTACCATTTTTTGGCTGTACTCAATCAGTAATGGTGCCTTTTCACGCACATAGTTATGGTGTGTCGATTCGATGTAATCAATTAGCTCGCTCAATGGCAGTTGGCTAAGGGTGTTATCTTCAAGGCCCTGCTGCTTAATCTGATCTAAGGCTGATTCTACTTCTGCCAAGTCGATATCTGCCTTTTCGCAAGCTTTGGCTAAGGTACGTTTGCCGCCACAGCAAAAATCGATACCGTATCGACTAAACACATGAGCGCGCCTAAAGTCAGCCGCAACAAGGCTACCGACGGTTTCATTGGCATAATTAATGGTGACACTGTTAGCTGGAGATAAAGGCATGATGACTCCCAAATAAAAAGGTTCATATAAAAAGCATGTTTATAGTATGAGGCTTACTGAGCAAATTCAAATAAAACTTGAGTAATTTACTCGGGTAAAAGCGGTTTGTTGAGCTAGATCATAATTTGATCTTACTTAGATGAGTTTTAGCTGTGTGCTTAGGAAGGCTGCTCACGAGGCAGATCAAGCTTGGGGCAAGAACACTACGGGTGACAGGGACAGATAACAAAAAACGGGTTTCCATTGCTGGAGAACCCGTTTTGATACAGTTAACTAAGAGTGATTCTTAGTTCATGCCGTATTTTTTCAATTTCTTGCGTAGTGTGCCACGGTTGATACCTAGCATGTTGGCAGCGCGAGTCTGGTTGCCACGAGTGTGCTGCATGATGATATCTAGTAGAGGGGCTTCAACTTCACACAGTACCATTTCGTAGACTTCTTCCGCTTCTTGACCGTCCATTTGAGCGAAAAAGTTAGTGACGGCACGCTTTACAGCGTCACGAAGTAATTGAGGCTTGATTGTGCCGTTAGCGGTTTCAATTTTGCCTACGGTAAGCTGATGAGCTTCTGGTTGAGTTGTCTGATCAAACATTCGTATTCTGCTCTTTATTAATTCTTTACTAATTCATCAAAATAACGCTCCAACATGGAACGTTGTTCTTCAACAGTTTCCAGCCGATTGAAGTCGGCTCTAAATGGTCTCAGCGCGTCTTGGTCGAGATACCATCCAACATGCTTCCTGGCGATACGTAAACCTTTGTATTCACCGTATAATGCATATAAGTCTTTGAGGTGTTCCAGCATCACTTGACGCTTTTCGTCCACGTCAATGGGCGCTAGCTTATTACCTGTTTCCAAGTAATGTTGGATCTCTCTAAATAACCAAGGTCGTCCTTGAGCGCCTCTTCCAATCATCACTGCATCTGCGCCTGTATGATCTAACACGTAACGTGCCTTCTCTGGGGTGCAGATGTCTCCGTTCGCAACGACAGGAATCGAGACATTCTGTTTAATAGCCGCAATGGTGTCGTACTCGGCTTCGCCTTTGTACATGCATTGTCTCGTGCGGCCGTGAACGGCTAAGGAGGCAATACCACATTCTTGTGCTATTTGTGCTATTTGAACACCATTACGGTGTTCTGGTGCCCAACCGGTGCGAATTTTTAGCGTGACAGGCACATCTACTGCAGCGACCACCGCCTGTAAAATTGCTTTTACCTGCTGTGGGTACTGCAATAAGGCTGAACCAGCCAGCTTCTTATTCACTTTTTTTGCAGGACAGCCCATGTTGATGTCGATGACCTGTGCGCCCTGTTGTACGTTGACAACGGCGGCATAGGCCATCATGTCGGGGTCGGCTCCTGCGATTTGCACGGAGCGGATCCCATTTTCACCTTCATGCGCCATACGCTGACGGCTTTTATCGCTATCCCAAACCTCGGGATTAGATGAAAGCATCTCAGATACGGCTAAGGCTGCGCCATAGCGTAAACAGAGATTTCGAAAGGGTTGGTCTGTGACTCCTGCCATGGGAGCCACGATCAGCTGATTCTTCAGTTGATAGGGTCCAATTTGCATTTGTCGTGACACCTTACGCTTCAAAGGGGCGCTATAGTACGCCTTTTTTCAGTTCATGAAAAGGTCAATAAATGACCTAAACAAAACTTTTTTGCTTGACTTTTAAAAGGTGAGAAGTCATTGGCAGCCTAGAGATAGCTGCCTATTACCGCTATTTACGTGTGCCTGTCAAGCGGCTCCAATCCTCTTTGTGAGCAGGCTCATCCATGTCAAACCACTGGGTGTAATACTCGCGGATCTCTTCGGCTTGCTCTTTTAACAGACCCGAGAGTGCCAGCAGGCCGCTAGTTTGTACTTTCTCGGCGATCAGCGGTGCCAGCTCTCTTAAGGGGCCAGCAAGAATATTGGCGACTAAGATTTCCGCTTGCAGATTGGCAGGCTGATCTTCTGGCAGATAGAGGGCGAGTTTGTCGGCCACATCATTGCGCTCGGCATTGGCTTTAGAAGCTTCGATGGCCTGATAGTCAATGTCGACACCTGTCACTTTGCCCGCACCCAGTTTGATGGCAGCAATGGCCAGGATGCCTGAGCCGCAGCCAAAATCGATCACTTCTTTACCTTTTAGATCCAGTCCATCCAGCCACTCCAGACACAGGGCCGTTGTCGGATGGGTGCCGGTTCCGAAGGCCAGACCTGGGTCTAGCATCACATTCACCGCTTGTGGGTCTGGCACGTCACGCCAGCTTGGGCAGATCCATAATCTTTGTCCAAATTGAATGGGGTGGAAGTTATCCATCCACTCTCTTTCCCAGTCTTTATCTTCGACTTGCTCGATTTTATGGCTGAAATCCTTGCCTAAATAAGGTTGGAGTCTGAGCAGCTCGACTATGGGCGCGAGATCGAAGCTGGCATCAAACAAGGCGGTTAATACTGTGTGGCTCCAGAGGGGAGTCTCACCCAGTTTAGGTTCATAGATGGGTTTGTCTTCACCATCTTCATAGGTGATAGACAGGGCGCCAAACTCCATCAGCAGATCGCTTAGGGTTTCGGCGTGTTGGTTATCGGTATCGATTTTTAACTGGATCCAGGCCATGGGATCGCCTCAATGATTTAATAATGGCGTTATTGTAAACCATGGCAGGACTGAAAGGCAGTTTGGATCTGCGATTGCAGTGGTTAACTGAGAATAAAGTTAAATATTCAACAACTTATGCTTAATGGTATGATTTTATGTTCACTGTTTGAAATGGTTGTTTAAACTATTGATTATTATTGGTTAAGTGGTAATACCTTTGTTTGGAAGTGGCGGCTGGTTTGTGATCCTTGTCATGTGTTTTGCTTGATTTGGGTGAGATCGATCACGCTTTAGTGTTAGCAATATTCTCAGAAGTCAGCACCCTGATATGGTGTAAGTTCCGATATTAGGCATTAACGAAAAATGAACACAAAAACCATGAAACATCACCAGCAACATTACGCTTCAATGGGTAATCCGTGGTCCGCCCGCGCCGATCAAGTACAGAGTGCAACGGGTGTGTTGCTAGGCTGTTTTTTGTTGGCACACTTGCATTTTGAATCTTCCATATTACTGGGTAAAGAAGTTTTTTATCGGGTAGTACAGTTTCTCGAGGGAGGTATGTTTACCAGCTCGGGGCATGGTATGCCTATTGTGACACAGATTTTCTCTGTATTTGTGCTCTTCGTTGTGGTGTTACATGCGGCGATGGCGCTACGTCGTTTTCCGGTCCAGTTAGGTCAGTGGCGTGCCTTAAGACGCAATTTACAGGTGATTAATCACAAAGAAACCACGATTTGGTTTTGGCAGATGATCACAGGTTTTATCCTGTTTTTCCTCGCTCCTGTCCATATTTTTACCATGATCACTAACCCCGAAATCGGCCCACACCTTTCTGCTGAGCGAGTTTATCACGATAACGTTTGGTTACTGTACGCACTGTTGTTGCCAGCAGTCGTGATACACGCCATGGTGGGTTTATATCGTGTGGCGGTAAAGTGGGGTGTCGTCAATCGACGTTCGGCGCTGCGTAAAACCATCAAGATACTGATCATCTACTTGATGGTGCTCGGAACGGCTAGCCTGATCTCTTATCTGCTTATTGGCAGTGAGTTGAGTTTTCCGGTGCAGCCATTCGTGCCCCATTAGATAACAGATGCACTTATCTGTCAGATGATATGGCGAGTGTTGAGACAAGTACCCAGCCGAGTCATCTGAACAGGTATTTCGTTGCTAATATTTAAGGGTTTGGTTGATTATCCATCTCCTAGTTGATCTAACTCAGGTTTTTATTAGGCCTATGAGTGGTATTAATTACCGGGTCGGTAACTTAATAAGATTGACTTAATCAAGGTCAACGATGTGAGGCGAAAATGGCAATAAAAATAAAAAAATGGAGTGCATGGCTCGACTTAAGTCAGAGCCTGTCGGGTGTCATTCTGGCGGTGTTTTTATGGACCCACTTAATACTGGTGTCGTCTATTTTGTTAGGCAGTGAGGCCATGTCCTTCGTGGCCCGCACAATGGAGCTGAGTTTTCTCTCTGACGATGGTCACGGTTACCCCTGGGTGGTGACTTGTATCGCTATACTGATCGCACTGTTAGCGATAGTACACGTGGTGGTGGCATTGCAGAAGCTACCCGTGAGCTTACAGCAGCAACGCGCATTAAAAGCGCAGATGCAGGTGATCAATCACAGTGATACGCGTCTTTGGCGCATGCAAGCCATGACAGGTGTGGTGATTTTATTGCTATTGCCTGTGCATCTGTGGCTGATTGGCTCGGCACCGGAAACCATAGGTCCTCAGGGCAGCGCCGACAGGATCTGGAATCAGGGGGTCTGGATGCTGTATCTGCCTCTCTTGTTGACAGTAGAGCTGCACGCCGCCATTGGTGTTTATCGAGTGGCTTTGAAGTGGGGCGCGGCGCGGGATCTCAATACCCGTAAGCGTTTAAGAAACCTGAAAACCATTATGAGTGTGTTGTTTGTTGTTGTGGGGGGCGCTTCATTATTGGCCTTCTTACCCTATGCGGGCTAAACCGACATAAATAGAATTAATGATTACAAGCGGTAGCGCACAACTAAATGATAAACCACATAATAACAACAGCAGTACCCGTTAAGGAGCAAGTGTGAAACTGATTTATACCGATTCTCTCGTCGTGGGCGCAGGGCTTGCGGGACTGAGAGTCGCCATCGCCTCAAAAGAGCGGGGCTTAGATACAGTCGTATTATCGCTTATTCCGGCTAAGCGTTCCCATTCTGCTGCGGCTCAAGGGGGCATGCAGGCCAGTCTGGGAAATACAGTCAAGGGAATGGGCGATGATGAAGATGTGCATTTTCAAGACACAGTAAAAGGGTCTGACTGGGGCTGCGATCAGGAAGTGGCGCGAATGTTTGCCCACTGTGCACCGAAAGCGGTGCGAGAGCTGGCTAACTGGGGTGTCCCCTGGACGCGGGTCACCAAAGGCCCACGTCAGGTGGTGGTCAACGCCGAGAAAGTGACGATTGAGGAAGCAGAAGCGGCCCACGGTCTGATCAACGCCCGTGATTTTGGCGGCACCAAGAAATGGCGTACCTGTTACACCGCTGATGGCACTGGGCATTCTCTCCTGTATGCGGTGGATAATAAGGCGATCTCCCTGGATATTCCCGTCCATGAAAGGGTGGAAGCTTTGGCGCTGATCCATGATGGCAATCGCTGTCATGGTGTCGTCGCTCGCTGCCTGATCACAGGCGAGCTGCGCGCCTATATTGGCAAGTCGACCACAATCGCCACCGGCGGTTATGGTCGTCTGTATGAGGTATCGACCAATGCCATCATCTGTGAGGGTATTGGTCAGGCGTTGGCACTGGAAACTGGTGTCGCCAAGCTGGGTAACATGGAAGCGGTGCAGTTCCATCCTACTGCCATTGTGCCAGTGGGCATCTTAACCACAGAGGGTTGCCGTGGTGATGGCGGCTTGCTGCGTGACAAAGACGGTCACCGTTTCATGCCCGATTATGAGCCTGAGAAGAAAGAGCTGGCCTCCCGAGATGTGGTGTCGCGCCGCATGACAGAGCATATCCGTAAAGGTAAAGGGGTCGACAGTCCTTATGGCCCGCACCTATGGCTGGACATCACTCTGCTTGGCCGCAAGCATGTGGAGACTAACCTCAGAGAAGTGAAAGAGATTTGTGAAAACTTCCTCGGCATCGATCCGGCAGAAGAGTGGATCCCGGTACGTCCGACTCAGCACTATTCTATGGGTGGCATACGCACAGATGCCACTGGCCAGAGTCCGCACCTCAAAGGTCTGTTCAGCGTCGGCGAGGCGGCCTGTTGGGACATGCACGGCTTTAACCGCTTAGGGGGCAACTCACTGGCGGAAACTGTGGTCGGTGGCATGATAATCGGCAAATATGTGGCCGATTTCTGTGAGCAGACCAGCCTTGAGATAGATACTCAGCTGGTGGATAAATTTGTCACTCAGGTGCAGCAGGAGATAGATGAGTTAGTCGAGGGTGGGGGCCAAGAGTCTCCGTTCGACCTCAAGCTTGAGATGCAGCGCATCATGATGGATTACGTGGGGATCTTCCGCAACGGCCCCGAGCTGAATAAGGCGATCGAGGAGCTACAGGCGTTGTTAATCCGTTCGCGCAATTTAGGGCTTAAGTGTAAGAAGCGCCATGCCAATCCTGAGCTGGTAGAAGCATTGCGGGTCAAGCGCATGCTGAAAGTCGCGCTGACCGTGGCCTGTGGCGCCGAGGCGCGTACCGAAAGTCGTGGTGCTCACGCCAGGGAAGATTATCCACAGCGTAACGATAAAGATTGGCTCAATCGCACCCTGTCCAGCTGGCCAAGCAGCGATGCGACCCTGCCGCAGTTGGATTATGAGCAGCTGGATGTGATGAAGATGGAGCTGCCTCCCGGTTACCGTGGTTATGGTATCAACAATGCCATCGCCCATCCGGATACCGAGAAGCGTCAGCAGCAGATCACAGAGATCCTCGCAGGACTCGATGAAAAGGCCGATCGCCATGCGCGTCAACGTGCCCTGATGCCCTTTGAGGTGCCGGAGTCACTGCAGGCACCTAATGAACGTTTATATGATAAGCCGCTGAATCAGCAGCAGTCTGGAGAGAAAACCAAATGAGCCAGGGTCGTACTTTAACCTTTAATATTTTCCGTTATGACCCGCAGCAGCCCGGTGATAAGCCTAAGATGGTGAAATATCAGCTTGAGGAAGCGCCGGGAATGACAGTGTTTATCGCGCTGAACATGCTGCGTGAACAGCAAGATCCTTCGCTGCAGTTCGATTTTGTCTGCCGCGCCGGGATCTGTGGCAGCTGTGCCATGGTGATCAACGGTTTCCCCACACTGGCTTGCCGCACCCTGACCAGCAAGTATCCTAAGGGCGAGATCACTCTGATGCCGCTGCCGGGATTCGAGTTGATCGGCGATCTGTCGGTCAATACGGGCAAGTTTATGCGTGAGCTGGCCGAGCGTCTGAAACTCTGGCTGCACCCGAGAAGCGACGATGTGGATATTCACAGAATCGAGGCACCTATGGCACCGGAAGAAGCCGCGCGTCTGTATGAGCTGGAGCGCTGCGTCGAATGTGGAGTGTGTGTTTCTGCCTGTGCCACGAAACAGATGCGCGACACCTTCGTTGGCGCGGTGGGCATGATGAAGATTGCCCGCTTCGAGCTTGACAGCCGCGATGCCCGTAGTGCCGAAGATTTCTATCATGTGATAGGGAATCAGGATGGGGTGTTTGGTTGTATGACTCTGCTGGGTTGTCAGGACAACTGCCCGAAAGACTTGCCACACATGCAGCAGATCGCCTACCTGCGCCGCAAGATGGCGAGTACCCTGGTCTAGTCTCAGGCAAATAAAAATGCCGCAAGTTTGCGGCATTTTCTTTACTGAAAGCGAGGCAGATTAGCTCTTGGCGCGTTTCATCGCGGTAAAGAACTCATCGTTGGTCTTGGTCATTGCCAGCTTGTCGATAAGGAACTCCATCGCGCTGACCTCATCCATGGGATTGAGGATCTTACGCAAAATCCACATCTTCTGCAGCTCGTCAGGAGTCGTAAGTTTCTCTTCGCGGCGAGTGCCAGAACGGTTAAAGTCAATTGCTGGGAAGACGCGCTTCTCTGCCGCCTTGCGTGATAGATGCAGCTCTTGGTTACCAGTACCTTTAAACTCTTCGTAGATCACTTCATCCATTTTCGAACCAGTATCGACCAGCGCCGTGGCGATAATGGTCAGGCTGCCGCCGTTTTCGATATTACGTGCAGCGCCGAAGAAACGCTTAGGACGGTGCAGGGCGTTGGCATCCACACCACCGGTTAATACCTTGCCCGATGAGGGGATAACAGTGTTGTAGGCGCGCGCCAGACGGGTGATAGAGTCCAGCAAAATTACCACGTCTTTCTTGTGTTCAACTAAACGCTTGGCTTTTTCGATCACCATTTCGGCCACTTGTACGTGGCGGCTGGCTGGCTCGTCGAAAGTCGATGCGATCACTTCGCCTTTCACCATGCGCTGCATCTCGGTGACTTCCTCTGGACGCTCGTCAATCAGCAGTACCATCAAGACCACTTCGGGATTGTTGTAGGTGATGCTTTGCGCCATGTTTTGCAGCAAGAGCGTCTTACCGGCTTTTGGCGGTGCCACGATAAGGCCACGTTGACCCTTACCTATAGGTGAACAGAGATCCAGAATACGTGAGGTAATATCTTCGGTCGAACCGTTACCACGCTCCATACGGATACGTTCTTCTGCATGCAGTGGGGTTAAGTTTTCGAAGAGGATCTTGTTGCGGGAGTTTTCTGGCTTGTCGAAGTTAACTTCGGTGACTTTCAGTAGGGCAAAATAGCGTTCGCCTTCTTTTGGGGGACGGATCTTGCCGAAGATGGTGTCACCGGTACGCATATTGAAGCGGCGGATCTGGCTCGGCGAAACATAGATATCATCCGGACCCGCTAGGTATGAACCATCGGCACTTCGTAGGAAGCCAAATCCGTCTTGTAAAATCTCTAAAACACCGCCGCCGAAAATATCTTCGCCACTCTTTGCATGGGCTTTAAGGATAGAGAAAATAATGTCCTGCTTGCGGGCACGGGCCATATTTTCGAGCTTCATATCTTCGGCAAGTTGGACTAGATCGGAAATCGAGGTGTTTTTTAATTCTGATAAATTCATCTTGGTGGGTCTTGTTTTTACGTGACAATGCCATCATTGATCAACGAATGTGTAACTGTAAGAGTATCGATCGGATAGCGGGAAGTGGGTTAGTTAGAATGATTCTGGTTATTAAAGTAGCACTAACGAGGCGAGCCGTCTAGAAATTTAGCGACTCTCGGCACAATTACTTAAACAAGCTGTGCCGCGAGTCACTTTATAGAACTAAAAAGTTACAACTGGGTGATTTACACCTGTGCGTCGATAAACTCTTTTAGTTGTGTCTTAGACAGCGCACCCACTTTGGTGTCTGCCAGTTCGCCGTTTTTGAACAGCAGCAGCGTTGGGATACCACGCACGCCATATTTGGCTGGAGTTGCGTTGTTTTGGTCTACATTGAGCTTGGCGATAGTTACCTTGCCTGCGTACTCGTCTGCAACGTCATCTAAGATAGGTGCAATCATCTTACAGGGGCCACACCATTCGGCCCAGAAATCCACTAATACAGGGGTATCAGATTTAAGTACGTCGTTTTCGAAGCTATCGTCAGTTAAGGTAATGATTTTATCGCTCATGATGTTCTCCAGTTAAGGGTGCCATTGCTGGTTTGTTGATGGCTTAACCTGTATATTGGGACTGAAATTAGCTTTTCAAGAGATAATAGCGGCTTTCAGCGCTCTTTTTCATTAGCCGCTATTTCAAACGATCGAGTTCCTTATTGCAACCCTAACTGGTATGCTTGCGCTATGAGCGAAACACATTTAACGAATCAGAAGTTTGCCGACTTTTCTCTGCATCCAGAGATCCAACAGGCACTAACCGAAAGCGGCTTTGAATATTGCACCCCTATTCAGGCACTATCCCTACCTATTTTACTCCAGCAGAAAGATATTGCGGGTCAGGCACAGACAGGTACAGGCAAAACCTTGGCCTTCCTGGTCGCCACCTTTAATCATCTGATGAGTATTCCTGTTCCCGAAGGACGTGAGCTGAACCAGCCCAGAGCCATAGTGATGGCACCGACCCGTGAACTGGCGATTCAGATCGCCAAAGATGCTAAGTTGCTGGCAAAGCATACCGGTCTTAAGGTCGGCATAGTCTACGGCGGCGAAAGCTATGAGGTGCAGCGTAAGGTGCTGGATAAGGGGGTCGATATTGTCGTAGGCACCACAGGGCGCATTATCGATTATGTTCGCCAGGGGGTGATCAACCTCAGCGCCATTCAGGCCGTGGTGCTGGATGAAGCCGACCGCATGTTCGACTTAGGTTTCATCAAAGATATCCGTTTTCTGTTTAGACGCATGCCGGATGCTAAGTCCCGTCTGAATATGCTGTTCTCGGCGACCCTGTCGATGAAGGTGCAGGAGCTGGCCTATGATCATATGAATGATCCTGAGAAAGTGGAAATAGCGCCGAGCGAGAAGACCTCACGCAACATCACCGAGGAGATCTTCTATCCCTCGATGGATGAGAAGATGCGTCTCTTGCTGACGCTGATCGAGGAAGACTGGCCCGAGAAAGCCATCGTCTTTTCCAATACCAAACACAGCTGTGAAAATCTCTGGGCTCACCTAGAAGGTGACGGACACAGAGTCGGTCTGCTGACTGGGGATGTGCCGCAGAAGAAACGTATTCGCATCTTAGAACAGTTCACTCAGGGTGAACTGGATATTCTAGTGGCGACCGACGTGGCGGCGCGGGGCCTGCATATCTCTGATGTGTCTCATGTGTACAACTATGACCTGCCCGATGACTGTGAAGATTATGTGCACCGCATAGGTCGTACTGGCCGCGCGGGTCAAAAAGGGGTCTCGGTGAGTTTTGCCTGTGAAGAGTACGCGCTCAACCTGCCGGCTATCGAGACTTACATTCAGCACTCTATTCCTGTGACTAACTACGACAGTAATGCGCTGCTCGACGATATCCCGCCACCAGTGCGTATTCATCGCAAACACAATCCTCGTCCCGCAGGGCGCTCAGGCGCCAAACCTCAGGGCGGCCGTCCTGGTGCTCGCCCAAGACGTCACGACAGGACGCGCAGACACGCTTAAATGACGCCACCTGCCACTGGGCCGCGTTATGCGGCCATCACCTTAGGGTCAAACAGTTTTAATATGCTGGTAGCGACCACAGTGGCCGGCAAGCCTAAGGTGCTGGCTAAATATAAGCGTAAAGTGCGTCTGGCCGAGGGGATAGGCTCTGATGGCAGCCTAAATCCACAGGTGTTTGCCCGGGGACTGGACTGCTTAGCTATGTTCTCCCGTATGCTGGATAAAGAGCAGGTGAGCCGTGAGCATATTGCTGTGATTGCCACCGCCACCCTGCGCTGTATCGCCAATGCCGATGATTTTTGTCAGGCAGCTCTCCCCATTCTTGGACAGCCGATTGAGATCATCTCAGGGCTGAAAGAGGCCGAACTTATCTATCAAGGGATGTCGGCGACGACTCAGGGCGAGGGGCGGCGGCTGGTGATCGATATCGGCGGCGCCAGCACAGAATTTATTATCGGCGAAGATAAGAAAATTCTGCTAAAAGCCAGCCTGGCAATAGGCTGCGTCACCTTCAATGACAAATTCTTCAATAGTTTTCCCTTTCAGCCCCAGGACTTCGATGCCACCCAGGCGCATATTGAGACTGAGTTGGGTCAGTATCGCGAACGTCTACGCCAGCATGGCTGGCATGGTGTGGTTGGCGCTTCCGGTGCGGTTCAGGCCGTGGTGGAGTTGCTTAACGCTCGGGGCTTGTCTCAGACCATCACCTTAAAGGTATTAAGCGAGCTTAAGGATGAGATCTTAATTCAGAGGGACAGCAGCCTGAGTGAAATAATCGGCTTGCATCACGAGCGGGTGGCGACCTTCGCCTCGGGTGTCGCCATCTTGCTGGCGCTGTTTAACCTTCTGGAAATTAACGCTCTTGAGCTGTCCGGCGGTGCATTGCGCGAAGGTGTGCTTCAACAGTTGGCCGAACGACTGACATAGAAAAGGCGCTCAATGAGCGCCTTTTTTGGGTTTAGCTGAATTAGTTTAAGATCTTCACTAAATCTGCTTCTAGAGAGACTTCTGGGCGCTCGACGATGCGGCCTATCTCTTCACCCTTTTGTTTCACGATAAAGGTAGGAATACGCTGGAAGTCGTACTTAGCGGCCAGGCCTTCTGGATCTTGTTTCTTGCGATCCACACCGATAAAGGTCACCTTGATATTAGGGTTGTTAACCAGCTCTAAAATGTGAATAAAACGCGGCGTTTCGCGGTGACAATCTGGGCACCAAGTACCAATAATCACGACAATCTCAGTCGCTTCAGTGACAGATTTTAGCGGCTCAATCGCGGCAGTATCGACCTTGTAGCTGTTATAGCTTTCAGCATACCAGTCCTGCTCGGTTAAGGTTTGAGTGGTAACTGCGCCTGTGATAATCACTTCTTGTTTCTCCTCACTGCAAGTGGCGATAAAGCCGGCTTGCTTCTCTTCGAATCCACAACCGCTGTTGGCTAGCACATGGGTGCTGAAAAAGAGGGCGGTGGTGGCAAGTAATGCTGCAATATTCTTGGTCATGCTAGTGCCTCAGATGAGATTCAGAAACCACGTTCAGTTAATGAACGCGCTGTCGTTATTCAATCACCTAAAGTCGTCAGAGAATAGCCCATTGCAGAAGAGCTGTTAACTGGATCACGCGCTTAATCTGGTTTTGCTAAAGTAATCACATATTCTTGGGCGCGATAAGTTATGCAAAACCGAGAATTAACGCCAACTTAAGCGAGCGCCTAAGTTGGCGATGCAAATCAGTTGTTAGGCCTTTAGCAAACTGGCGAGATCCGCCGGGCGGTAATAGACAGATTTTAGTACCTTGCCCTGACGCACGATTTTGCTGGCCATTTCCACATCTTTGGCGCATTTGGCGATAATAAAATCGCCCTTGCGACTGCCAACAATCTCGACGCCTTGTTTGGCATAGAAGTCGACAGTCTCCTGCAGTTCCTGTTCGTTATGGCACACCTTGCTCATATTGCTCGAATGCACCTCATCCCAGCAGCGGATGAAGTCGATATCGCGGTTATTGGCCACATGCAGCAGCAGATCGATGAGATAGCTTATCTCAATATTGTCATCGATCTCTTTCGCGCCTAAGTGCACTAAACGTCCCATCAGCACATAGACGGAATCGACTATGGCATCGGCTTGTTCGACTCGATTATCGGCTTCTGCCAGCTCGGTTAGCTCTTCAATCGCCAGGGAGGTGTGCAAGGTATCGGCTTTATCATCCAGGCTTGCTGGGTCTTCTACCGGCAGATCGAAGGTGGAGCGGAACTGATAAATATCACGGTAGAGGTGATCATACAGGGGTTGAGTCAGGGCATTGAGTTTCATTGGTAAGCCTGTGGTTGAATTGGTTATCTGTTTAATTTACGGACGGGGGTATAAAAAGCAAGCCCCGACTGAGAGTCAGGGCCATAACCTGTTTAACTCGTTTAGCGCATGTTATTTAATGAAGGCGAAGGCATCACCATAGAGATGGGCCTCTTCAACGCCCATGGTGCGAAACAGCTCTCTTGCAGCCCCCACCATGTCGAAACGACCGGCAATATAGATGTCGTAGCCATTGAGGCTGATGAAATCCTGTTTTATCTGCTCCAACAGATTAGCCTGCTTGCCGTTCCAGTCAGCCTTTGCTTCTTCGACAACGGGCACAAAATGCAGCCAGGGATGCGTCTCTTGCCACTCTCGGGCGATGCGCTCGTAATACATGGCGTGTTGATCGCGACAGCCCCAGTAGAGTGTGGTCTCAACTTTCTGATCCAGAGCGATCTGCTGCTCTAGGATGCTCTTGATATAGGAGAAGCCCGTGCCACCAGCGATCAACAGGCGGGGACGCTTGCTGTCATGGCGCAGGTAGGCGTTGCCGCCCGGCGCTTCGATATCGATATACTCGCTGTTTTGCAGGCGCTCAACCACCTGCATCGGATAGCTTTCACTCACGGCGGCACCAATATGCAGTTCAAGCTGCTCAATACCGGGGGCGCTGGCGATAGAGAAGGGGCGCTTATCTTTTTCACCCATTACGATGCAAAGGTACTGGCCCGCCTCGAATGGAAATTGTGTTTCTGGGGTCAAGGCGACCTGATACACGGCATCATTGAAGGCCGTGACATGTTCTACTTTACAGCGAATGGTGTTCATTAATGTTCCTTGTTTACCTCTCTTGGGAGGTTTGCTATTCAGATGAATAGTTGAGTTATTATATCAGGTACTCCCTAGTGGAGTACCTTAAATGACGATATCTGCTAAAGGAAAATTTAGAGCGTGGGGATGTCGTCTATCCCCAGCTCGTCCCAGATAGCATCCACTCTCTGTTTGACCGCTTCGTCCATCACTATGGGGGTGCCCCATTCACGATCTGTCTCTCCCGGCCATTTGTTGGTGGCATCCATCCCCATTTTTGAGCCCAGTCCGGCAACCGGCGAGGCAAAGTCGAGGTAGTCGATAGGCGTGTTATCTATCATCACTGTGTCGCGCTTGGGATCCATGCGGGTGGTGATCGCCCAGATCACGTCATTCCAGTCGCGGCAGTTCACATCCTCATCCACTATGATGATGAACTTGGTGTACATAAACTGGCGCAGGAAGGACCAGGCGCCCATCATGACCCGCTTGGCGTGGCCCGGATACTGTTTACGGATAGAGATCACCGCCATGCGATAGGAGCAGCCTTCTGGGGGCAGGTAGAAATCGACAATCTCAGGGTATTGCTTACGCAAAATCGGCACAAACACTTCGTTGAGCGCGACACCTAGCATGGCGGGCTCATCGGGTGGCCGACCTGTGTAGGTGCTGTGGTAGATGGCATCTTTTCTGTGGGTGATATGGGTGACGGTAAATACCGGAAACTCATCGGTTTCGTTGTAATAGCCGGTATGATCTCCGTATGGGCCTTCGACCGCCATCTCATCTGGCTCAATATAGCCTTCTAAGATGATCTCGCTGGTGGCCGGCACTTCTAAGTCGCAGCTCAGCGCCTTACACACTTGGGTGCGCTCGCCACGCAGCAGGCCAGCGAAGGCGTATTCGCTCATAGAATCGGGAACTGGGGTCACTGCGCCTAAGATGGTGACAGGATCTGAGCCCAGCGCCACTACCACGGGATAGCGTTTGCCTGGGTGTTTCTCTTTGAAATCTTTAAAGTCCAGTGCGCCGCCGCGGTGATCCAGCCAGCGCATGATCAATTTATTCTTGCTAAGCAGCTGCTGACGATAGATACCAAGATTCTGGCGTTTCTGTCTCGGCCCTTTGGTGATAGTGAGTCCCCAGGTGACCAAGGGGGCCACATCGCCCGGCCAGCAGTGCTGAATGGGTAGCTGAGTGAGATCCACTTCATCACCGGTTATTACCACTTGCTGGCAGGGCGCATTACGCACTGTCTTTGGCGGCATATTCAGCGCCTGTTTAAACATGGGGATCTTGGCGATGGCGTCTTTAAAGCCCCGTGGCGGCTCTGGCTCTTTCAGAAAAGCCAACAGTTCACCTACATCACGCAGTGCGAGGGGATCTTCTTTTCCCAGCGCCATGGCGACACGTTTTGGGGTGCCAAATAGGTTGGCGAGTACCGGCATGGTTTTTCCGACGGGATTTTCAAATAGCAGGGCGGGGCCTTTGGCGCGCAGAACCCGGTCGGCAATTTCTGTCATCTCAAGATGGGGATCGACAGCATGGCTGATACGCTTTAATTCACCGTTTTGTTCCAGATGATCGATGAAGCTGCGTAAATCCTTAAAACTCATTTGGACATACTCGCACTAAAATGTGATATGGCGCGCACTATACCATTTTTGCCCGTTATTCCCAAATGGCTTCTATGCTTGAAAGAGGAGAAATAGGCGTGAGTTTGAAGCCGGTGACGATAGGCGTATCATAGGCTATTGGCGTTAAATGGGGGCTTGCTGATGAAAGCGAAACAGCAAAGGTTGATGTATGGGGCTTGGCTATTGTGCTTAAGTCTGGTTTGCACCTTGACCGCTCTGTCGGTTGAGGCGAAAACGCCCGATCGCTCAGGGTATGAGAAGGCGCGAGGTGATAAGCATCAGCGTCATCACTCCCATCATAGACACCACAGGCACAGGGATTTTTGGCGCTGGGGTTTGGGATTGAGCCTGACATATCCTCTGTGGTCTAACACTTGGGGTTATTGGGGGAATCGTGATTATTTTCCCTATGGTTATCGTCAATCGCCGCTGATTCTTGGTCCGGCGCAGACTCTTAGCCCACCGCAGACCTATCGCCCTCAAACAGTGACATCGCCGCCGTTAAAGCTAGCACAGCCAAGCACGCCGGTGAGCGTGACTCGCCAGATAAAGACGAGCCAGACGATTCAATCTCTGCCGGCCAACGCCAGAGTGATCCAACGAGAGGGTGGTACTGTGTATGAGTGGCAAGGCACAGTGTATGTCTACGATTGGCAAAGCCAAAGCTATAAGGTGGTGAAGCCAGCCTCCCCTAAAAGTGACTAAGGTAAAAGACTACCGTTTTTGTTAATGGCCGATTTAGACAGGGCATATTTAGGCATTGCCAGTACGGGCGGCATTTGCGTAAACTCTGGCCGCAACCGCTAGGTTGTTTTATTCCCATTTTAGCTACACAGACTTAGCTACTCAGGCTTAACTACACAGACGATGCGCTTATCTCATGAACAATACCCAAACGCGATATAAATGGATCTTATTTGACGCCGATGAAACCCTGTTTCATTTCGATGCCTTTAAGGGGTTACAGCTGATGTTTTCCCGTTTTGGCGTTGATTTTACTTTAGCCAATTTCGAGCAATATCAGTTGGTTAATCAGCCGTTGTGGGTGGATTATCAGGATGGCAAAATCAGTGCCGATCATCTGCAAGTGACTCGATTTCAGCATTGGGCTGAAAAACTCAATGTGACGGCGCATCAGCTTAATCAGGCCTTTTTAGAGGCAATGGCCGATATTTGCAGTGTATTGCCTGGTGTTAAGGAGCTGATCGCCTCACTGCAGGGACGGGTCAAGATGGGGATAATCACCAATGGATTTACCGCGCTGCAAACCATAAGACTCGAGCGAACCGGTCTGCTTGAGGCCTTCTCTCCTGTGGTTATCTCAGAGCAGTTCGGGGTGGCTAAACCCGATGTGGCGATTTTCGAACACGCCTTGTCGTTAATGGATAATCCTCCCAGAGAGCATGTGCTTATGGTGGGTGATAACCTGCACTCGGATATTCTCGGGGGGCTTAATGCCGGTTTCGATACCTGTTGGCTCAATCATGACAATCAGATGCCAAGAGACGGGATTTCGCCCCACTATCAGGTCAGTTCAATATTCGAGCTGCAACAGCTGCTAGATGGCAAGCTAAGTGTGAAATCTGCTAACCTAAAAGGTAATTTTTAAGGCGTTTAGCCGGAAAAAAGCCTTAAATGGATATTTGTTGCTCAGTTAGTGAAATTTAGACTTTACATTTATCTTTGGTGTCCTTATTATTCACGGCGTTCGGAGAGATGGCAGAGTGGTCGAATGCACCGGTCTTGAAAACCGGCACGGGTTTATAGCCCGTCTAGGGTTCAAATCCCTATCTCTCCGCCACATTAACAAAGCCCGCTAACTAGCGGGCTTTGTGCTATCTAGTGTATAGCATTTGAGTCATAGCCGGGTTCCTAACATTTAAAATTAGCTATCTCTCCGCCATATTAACAAAGTCTGCTAACTAGCGGGCTTTGTGCTATCTGGCATATAGCATTTGAGTTATAGCCGGGTTCCTAACATTTAAAACCAGCTATCTCTTTGCCACATTAAGAAAAAAGGCTTCCAGAATTGGAAGCCTTTTTCGTTTGGGCTGGGCATTACCTAAAGTTTGGTTATCGGATTCTTTGAACCCAGGGTTCTAAAACTAATGCCTTTCAATAGAGTACCTAGCTATCTCTCCACCACATTAACAGAGCCCGCTAAATAGCGGGCTCTGTGCTTTCTGGCTTTCTCAGCTCCAACCTCTGATCTAAGCACCTATCAAAGCGTAAATGTCGCTGCTGTATTTGCTGCCCTTCTATAATGCCCTCAGGACTAAACACCATTCATTAATCACTACAAATGAATATCTATTCATTGTAAATGAATTATTTTAGGCTTGGATATTGTTCTTTTACTGGTTGGATTACCCTGATGAAACGAGAAAATTGATAAGGCCGCTGTCACGGAATCGTCTTTTTATGTGATCTAAATCTGTGTTTTTGTGGTTAAAAAAATGTTAAATTGCAATTTTTATTTATCTTTTGTTTGTTTTTTACTCAAAAGGTTAGGGTTTGACTTTCTTTTGGTTATCGGTTTTTGCTACTCTCAGGATGGCATAAAAATACAGGCTAAATGATTAACGCTTAGTTTAGCCTCAGTGAGTCGTTGTTCCACTCGGATAGCATTAATTGAAACTAGAATACAGATACTTCTTTCGCCAGGTTCAGCTTGACCTTGCCAAACGAGGAAGCAGTAATAGCAGACAGTTTGCTCAATTCTTGAGCCTGTTGCTGATCTGTTTTTGTCTGTCTATGCTGCTTTCCTGCTATGTGGATGGGCCAGAGTTGATGCAGCTGTTATCAAACTGGTTCCTGGCCGAGTCTGTGGACTGCTTTATGCTGGGTACCCTATTGGCGATGCCCCTTTATCTGCAACAGCTGCTCTGTTTATGCTTCATCATCTATCTCCTGTTTTATCATCTGGCGTCCGAACGCGCCCTCTACTTTGCGCTTAGTCGCGCACTCCATGCCGTCGAGTATGATGCTCACGGCTCCCGTGCGCCGCCGCTATCAACCTCTCTCTAAAACGATTTTTTGCGTATCGGTTTCACTAAACCGTCAGTATTGCTCTGGGTCTGACTCAATCCGAGTCCTCATCTTCACTGTTAGCGTTTGGCCGCATCGATACGCCTGCTAAGGAATTTTTAGTAGCCCTGTAATAGGGTTAGAGGTTACTCCTTGTGTTAATTCGAAATTTTAGCAAGTTATTGCTGCCCCTTATGGCCTTGATGCTAACGGGGTGTGAAGGCGGTGTCCTGGATCCTAAGGGGCAGGTGGGCATGGATGAGAAGCAGCTCATCATCATCGCCACTGTGCTGATGTTGATTGTGGTCATTCCCGTCATAGTGATGACCCTGTTTTTTGCCTGGAAGTATCGCGATGGACGCGATCACGAGATCTATGCGCCTAAGTGGGCACATTCAAAGACCATTGAGTTAGTCGTCTGGTTGGTGCCGGTTGTGATTGTATTGATTCTGGGAGTGATCACCTGGGGCTCGACCCATAGGCTTGATCCCTACAAGCCCTTAGAACATGAGGCCAAACCCATCACGGTTGAGGTGGTGTCCCTTAACTGGAAATGGCTGTTTATTTATCCGGATTTGGGGATCGCTTCAGTCAATGAGCTGGCTTTCCCTGCCAATGTGCCGGTGAACTTCAAGATAAGTTCAGATACGGCAATGAACTCCTTCTTCATTCCTCAGCTGGGTAGTCAGATCTACTCCATGGCGGGGATGACCACTAAGTTACATCTGATCGCCAACGAACCAGGTACCTATAAAGGGATCTCGGCCAATTACAGTGGTGCCGGTTTTACCGGAATGAAATTTAACGCTATCGCCACGGCGACCAGGGCCGATTTCGATGCCTGGGTTGCCAGAGTCAAACAGCAGGGCGGGCGGCTAAACAGCAAGAGCTATGCCGAGCTTGCTAAAGAAAGTTCAAATAATCCAGTTGCTTATTACTCATCTGTCAGCCATGGCCTGTTCGAACAAGTGGTGATGCAATATATGCACAAGGATGAGATGCATCATCAGATGGATATGCATGCCATGTCATCGGTGGAGCAAGTCGAGACCATGTCCATGGAGCAAACCCAAGCTACCTCTGCCAGTCCAGCTGCTGCAACTGTCGGGATCCACTCTGAGTCATCTAGCTCAATGGGAGGCGCGAAGTAATGTCGTCGTTCTTAGGTAAATTAACAATCGATGCGGTTCCCTACCATGAACCCATCATCATGGTGACGCTAGCGGCAGTTGCCGTCATAGGCGTCATTATTCTTGGCCTGATCACTAAGCATAAGAAATGGAGCACCCTGTGGCACGACTGGCTGACCTCGGTGGATCATAAGCGCCTGGGGATCATGTATATCCTGCTGGCCTTCGTCATGCTGATCCGCGGTTTCTCCGATGCCATCATGATGCGTACCCAGCAGGCGCTGGCCACCAACGGTGCGGCGGGATATCTGCCGCCGGAGCATTACGACCAGATCTTCACCGCCCATGGGGTGATTATGATCATCTTTATGGCGATGCCATTTATGATAGGTCTGATGAACCTAGTGCTGCCGCTACAGATTGGCGCGCGGGACGTGGCGTTCCCCTTCCTGAATAACTTAAGTTTCTGGCTGACGGTTTCGGGAGCGGTATTGATCAATATCTCCCTCGGGGTCGGCGAGTTTGCCCGCACTGGTTGGGTGGCTTATCCGCCCTTATCCGAGCTCTCCTACAGTCCGGGGGTGGGAGTCGATTATTATATCTGGGCGCTGCAGATCTCCGGCATAGGGACGACCCTGACCGGGGTGAACTTCCTGGTGACTGTGCTTAAGATGCGCTCGCCAGGGATGAAACTGATGCAGATGCCTATCTTCACCTGGACCTGCACCTGGGCCAATATTCTTATTGTCGCATCATTCCCCATCTTAACGGCCGTACTAGCCCTGCTCACCTTAGACAGGTACATGGATTTCCACTTCTTCACTAACGCAGGTGGCGGTAACGCCATGATGTATATCAACCTGTTCTGGGCCTGGGGACATCCGGAAGTTTACATCCTGATCCTGCCCGCCTTCGGTATCTTCTCCGAGGTGATTTCGACCTTTACCTCCAAGCGCCTGTTTGGTTACAAGTCTATGGTGTGGGCCAGCGGCGCCATCTCGATCCTGGGCTTTATCGTCTGGCTGCACCACTTCTTTACCATGGGATCCAGCGCCAATGTGAACGCCTTCTTCGGGGTGATGACCATGGTGATCGCGGTGCCGACCGGGGTGAAGCTGTTTAACTGGCTGTTTACCATCTATCGCGGTCGACTGCGTCTGACAGTGCCTGTGCTCTGGACCCTAGGCTTTATGGTGACCTTCACCATAGGCGGCATGACGGGTGTGCTGCTGGCGGTGCCCGGCGCCGATTATGTATTGCATAACAGTCTTTTTCTGATCGCCCACTTCCATAACACCATCATTGGCGGCGCGGTATTTGGTTACCTGGCAGGCTTTGCCTACTGGTTCCCCAAGGCAACCGGTTTCCACCTCAATGAGCGTCTGGGTAAGGCAGCCTTCTGGTGCTGGCAGGTCGGTTTCTATGTCGCCTTTATGCCGCTTTATGTACTGGGTTTCCTCGGTATGACGCGCCGTCTGAATCAGACGGACAATCCTGACTGGAACTTTTGGATCTATTTCGCCGCCGTCGGCGCCTGCATCATCTTAGTCGGCATAGTGCTGCAGTTTATTCAGCTCTATGTGAGTATCCGCGATCGCGAGCAGAACAGAGATCTGACCGGCGATCCCTGGAATGGTCACACCTTAGAGTGGTCGACCGCCTCGCCGCCTCAGTTCTACAACTTCGCTAAGCTGCCGACTGTGAGCGATATCGATGCCTTCACCCATGCCAAGGAGCAGGGCACTGCCTATCGGATCCCAGAGCAATATCAGCCTATCCATATGCCGAAAAACAGCTGGCATGGGGTGATGATGGCGCTGGGGATCACGGCCGCTGGCTTCGCTGCCATCTGGCACATTCTCTGGCTGGCGATCGCCGGATTTGTCGGCGCCTTTGTCGTCTTCCTGATCCGCGCCTATGACAGGGATGTGGATTATTACGTACAAGTTGATGAAATTGAGCGCGTTGAGAATAGCCATTTAACGAATGTATCTAAGGGGCTGATATGAGTATTGCAATCCCTGCGAATCTAACGATTGCTCAGTTAGAAGAGCAGCATCACGAACATCATGATTCCAGCGCCAGCACCCTGCTGGGGTTCTGGATCTACCTGATGACAGACTGCATTTTGTTTGCCTCGGCCTTTGCCACCTATGCGGTATTGTTTATGAATACCGACGGCGGCGTCTCGGGCAAAGATATTTTCGAGCTGGATTTCGTGCTGATCGAGACCGCGGCGCTGCTGCTCAGTAGCATCACCTATGGTCTGGCGCTGATCTTCGCCAAGCGTCACCGCAAAGGGGCGACGCTGGCCTGGCTGGCGGTGACCTTTGCTTTGGGCTCAGTGTTTATCGGCATGGAGGTCTATGAGTTTCATCATCTGATCTTAGAAGGCAACGGCCCACAACGCAGTGCGTTCCTCTCCTCTTTCTTCGCCTTGGTGGGCATGCATGGCTTGCACGTTACCGCAGGCTTGATCTGGATGGCGATCATGATGGTGGAGGTGGCCAAAACCGGACTGGGTGGTCGCAGTATTACCCGCCTGAGCTGCCTGAGTCTGTTCTGGCACTTCCTCGATATCGTGTGGATCTGTGTCTTTACTGTGGTCTATCTAATGGGAGTTTTATAATGAGCCAAGCTATGACTCATGGTCAGGACGATCTGGCCGCCAGCATCAAGTCTTACCTTACCGGCTTTGTGCTCTCTGTGGTGTTAACCGGCATCCCATTCTGGGCCGTGATGAGCAGCAGCCTTGAGCGTTCGACAACCCTGGCCGTGGTGCTGCTACTGGCCGTGGTGCAGATCCTGGTGCATCTGAAGTACTTTCTGCACCTGGATTTCTCCAAAGAGGGCAAGATCAACACCCTGTCGTTTATGTTTACCGCCCTGGTGATCGTCATGGTGGTGGGCCTGTCGGTGTGGATCATCTATGCCGCCAACGATCTGATGATGTAGCGGGAGGCGTTATGCTGACAAGGTCGATTTCATCCCGGTGGACTGTTCCCTTAGGGCGTTATGTGCAGGTGACTAAACCCGGCATTATCTTCGGTAATTTAATCGCGGTCGTGGGCGGGTTTCTATTGGCCGCCAAGGGTGAAGTCGATCTTGTGTTGCTGCCGGCGACCTTAGTTGGTTTGTCTCTGGTGGTGGCTTCGGGCTGCGCCATCAACAACTATATCGACCGGGATATAGATGCCAAGATGCAGCGCACCTGCGGTCGGGCGACTGTGACAGGTGCGATTCCTCTGGATAATGTGTTGTGGCTCGGTGTCGTGCTGGGCGCGCTGGGTTTTGGCTTACTGGCCTGGTTTACCAATGCTGTCGCGCTTATGTTCGCCGCCTTCGGCTATCTGGTGTATGTGGGGCTTTATAGCCTCTATATGAAGCGAAACTCGGTTTACGGCACCTTAGTCGGTAGCCTTTCAGGTGCTGTGCCGCCTGTGGTGGGTTATTGTGCGGTGACAGCTAAACTCGATGGCGCGGCGCTGATCTTGCTAATGATGTTCAGTCTGTGGCAGATGCCGCACTCTTACGCCATCGCCATATTCCGCTATAAGGATTATGAGGCGGCGAATATTCCTGTGCTGCCGGTGGCCCAGGGGATAGAGAAGGCCAAACTCCATATAGTGCTCTATATTGCCCTGTTCGCCTTGGTCAGTACCCTGTTGTCGCTGACGGGTTATACCGGTATCGCCTTTATGGTGGTGGCCTGTGCCACCAGTTTCTGGTGGCTTGCCATGGCGCTGAAGGGCTATCGAAGCGATGTGGATCTGCTGCGTTGGTCGAGGCAGGTATTTGGTTTTTCGATCATCACTATCACTGTGCTGAGTCTGACCATGGCGCTGGATTTTCAGGTGGTGGGACAAGCGCCCCTGCTGGCGATGCTGAACTGAAGCATAGGTTGGCATAGGCTAGAATAGGAGAAAGGCGACCTCTGGGGTTAACGCCACTCGCTTAAGAGCGAGTGGCGTTCTTATCTCTAGAGCGTGAAGGATATTTCGTCGCTTTTTTTAATACGGCTCTTGGGTAAGGTTTTCTCTTCCTCTTTTCTGGCAGAATTAGCCGCTTACCATTATCCCTCAGTTCTTTCAGTGCCTTAGGGATTGCCCCTGGAGCTCCAGTATCTGACCAAATAAACTCATCCTGTATCAGATAAAGCGCATTGACGAAGCTAATACGTAACGGCTCCACTTTATGTTGCTTTGCTATTTCAGCCATTTCTAGGCGAATAATGTTGTATGAAGTCAGTATTCCCCAAAGCTCTTGATATATCCCATCACTCTTAAGACTTCTCAGCAACGGTTTGTTCACTAGCTGATATTGTTTGAGCTCGCCATAACCACGTTCGATTTCCCAGCGTTGCCAATAAACATCTACGAGTTCTTTTAACGCGTATTTCTCTGGGCACAAACAAGACGTGATAAATCCTTTTATCTCTCCTTTCGGTGACGGAATGAGCACAAGCCTTGCTTTCCAGGTTTTTCCCAAATGGGGGTATTGCGCTTGTGCTTGAGGTGATATGGGCATTTCAATGAGGTGGTCATAATCGCTGTATGACTCCAAAATGTCATACCTAAATTTGGACTTAATGGGCGTAAGCCAATGAGTATTTTCACCACCGCCTTGCCAACTTGAAAAGAGTTCTGCGGACATAAAGCCACGGTCGAACAGGGTTAAAGAGTTTTCAGGTGCTGAGCCGACAAGTTGTTGCGCATAAGAGATTTCACTGTTAGTCACGGGACCAAAAGCCGCATCTGTAGTGGCATAGTGAATTTGGCCACCTGAATAGACGAAGTGATAGACTCACTTCCGGAAAAAAGGTGGTAGAAATGAAGAACACAAGACCGACATTCAGTGCAGAGTTCAAATTAGAAGCTGCGC
>NZ_JAKCLJ010000159.1 GCF_021412565.1 Shewanella sp. AS1
CGATATCGGTGGAGGTGATGGTGCCATTAACTACTGAACCATCTTCCTTGGCGCTGACTTGCGCGATGGGGTCCAGTACCGGTGCATCGTTAACGTTGTTGACCACCAGGTTAAAGGTGGACGTGACGGTGGCACCCTGGCTATCGGTGGCGGTGACCGTGATGGCGGCAGTGCCTACATCGCTGTTCGCCGGCGTGCCGCTGAAGGTGCCGGTGGTGGCATCAAAGCTGAGCCATGCAGGTGTGCTAGCCGACAGGG
>NZ_JAKCLJ010000160.1 GCF_021412565.1 Shewanella sp. AS1
TCGGCGGGGAGGTTTTTCACCCCCCTTATCGTTACTCATGTCAGCATTCGCACTTCTGATACCTCCAGCGTGGGTTACCCCTTCACCTTCAACGGCTTACAGAACGCTCCTCTACCGCACACACAAAGTATGCACCCATAGCTTCGGTGTATTGCTTAGCCCCGTTATATCTTCCGCGCAGGCCGACTCGACTAGTGAGCTATTACGCTTTCTTTAAATGATGGCTGCTTCTAAGCCAACATCCTAGCTGTCTAAGC
>NZ_JAKCLJ010000161.1 GCF_021412565.1 Shewanella sp. AS1
TGGTGTGACGGGCGGTGTGTACAAGGCCCGGGAACGTATTCACCGTAGCATTCTGATCTACGATTACTAGCGATTCCGACTTCATGGAGTCGAGTTGCAGACTCCAATCCGGACTACGACGAGCTTTGTGAGATTAGCTCCACCTCGCGGCTTCGCAACCCTCTGTACTCGCCATTGTAGCACGTGTGTAGCCCTACTCGTAAGGGCCATGATGACTTGACGTCGTCCCCACCTTCCTCCGGTTTATCACCGGCA
>NZ_JAKCLJ010000162.1 GCF_021412565.1 Shewanella sp. AS1
GGCGTGCCGCTGAAGGTGCCGGTGGTGGCATCAAAGCTGAGCCATGCAGGTGTGCTAGCCGACAGGGTGAGCGTATCACCGCTGTCGATATCGGCGAAGGTGCCCGCAGGTACGCCGAAGCTAAAGGTGCTGCCTTGGTCTGTGGCTTGGTCGGTCAGTGCCGCCGAGACAGTCGGTGCATCGTTGGTGCCAGTGACGGTAATGGTTAGGGTCTGTACATCAGACGCACCTTGGCTGTCGCTGCCAGTGACATCA
>NZ_JAKCLJ010000163.1 GCF_021412565.1 Shewanella sp. AS1
TGGCGCTGACTTGCGCGATGGGATCCAGTACCGGTGCGTCGTTAACGTTGTTAACCACCAGGTTAAAGGTGGACGTGACGGTTGCGCCCTGGCTGTCGGTGGCGGTAACGGTAATGCTGGTCGTACCCACATCGCTGTTCGCCGGCGTGCCGCTGAAGGTGCCGGTGGTGGCATCAAAGCTGAGCCATGCAGGTGTGCTAGCCGACAGGGTGAGCGTATCACCGCTGTCGATATCGGCGAAGGTGCCCGCAGGTA
>NZ_JAKCLJ010000164.1 GCF_021412565.1 Shewanella sp. AS1
CCGTATACCCGCGGCTAGACGGAAAGACCCCGTGAACCTTTACTATAGCTTGGCACTGAACATTGACCCTACATGTGTAGGATAGGTGGGAGACTTTGAAGCGGGAACGCCAGTTCTCGTGGAGTCATCCTTGAAATACCACCCTTGTAGTGTTGATGTTCTAACTCTGGCCCCTGAATCGGGGTTGAGGACAGTGCCTGGTGGGTAGTTTGACTGGGGCGGTCTCCTCCCAAAGAGTAACGGAGGAGCACGAAG
>NZ_JAKCLJ010000165.1 GCF_021412565.1 Shewanella sp. AS1
TGGTTTCCCCTTCGGCGAGGAACTGCACCGTGCTGTTCAGGATACTGTAATCCCAGCTGTCGCTGTCGACACTGAAGCCATCGATGAGGCTATTTATCTCATCGGCAGTCAGTACCGAGCCAAGGTCGGTGTTGGCGCCGCCAGTCCAGCTGATATCACCATTGTAAACTTCAGTAACGTTGTGAGTGTCATTGACATCCACATCGGTAAAGCTGAGCACGCCGCTGTCGGTGAGGTTAGGGTCGGTGGCATCTT
>NZ_JAKCLJ010000166.1 GCF_021412565.1 Shewanella sp. AS1
GGGTAATGACCAGGTCTTGGGTGTTAGTGGCACCGGCTGCATCTGTGACCGTGACTGGAATAGTTAAGGTCTGAGTCTGGCCTTCAGCCATACTCTGGTAGGCTGCATCGCTTGGGTCAAAGCCCCAGCTGCCGTCATTGTTGAACGTCAGTCCCGCTATTGTGGCAGTGGTGCTGTAAGTGGCCGTGTCATTCGCATCAATATCCGTTGAGGTGATGGTGCCATTAACTACTGAACCATCTTCCTTGGCG
>NZ_JAKCLJ010000167.1 GCF_021412565.1 Shewanella sp. AS1
ACAGCGACGGCAGCTGGTCATTTGATGCTTCTCATGCGGCCTATCAGTCACTGGCTGAAGGTCAGCAGCAAGTCATTAGCGTCGATGTCACCGGCACCGACAGCCAAGGTGCGTCTGATGTGCAGACATTAAGCATTACCGTCACCGGCACTAACGATGCACCGACTGTCTCGGCGGCACTGACCGACCAAGCCACAGACCAAGGCAGCGCCTTTAGCTTTGGCGTGCCTGCGGGCACCTTCGCCGATA
>NZ_JAKCLJ010000168.1 GCF_021412565.1 Shewanella sp. AS1
TCGATCCAAGCAACGCGGCGTATCAGTCACTTCCTGAAGGTCAGACCCAGACCCTGACCATTCCGGTCACGGTCACCGACAGCGCAAATGCGACTGACACCAAAGACTTAGTCATTACCCTTACCGGTACTAACGATGCGCCAGTGCTCAGCAGCATTGCCGCGCAAACTGTAGCGGAAGACGCCAGCATCTCAGGTAAAGTCACTGGCAGCGATATCGATACCGGCGACAGTATCAGCTATTCCATTG
>NZ_JAKCLJ010000016.1 GCF_021412565.1 Shewanella sp. AS1
ATTTTGCTTGGTGACAATAGCTTTGTGGTCCCACCTGATCCCATCCCGAACTCAGAAGTGAAACGCAATCGCGCCGATGGTAGTGTGGGGTCTCCCCATGTGAGAGTAGGTCATCGCCAAGCGCCTATTTATTCTCGAAAGAGAGTCGATATTCCCCAGCACACCGTGTTGGGGATTTTTTCGTTTAACGACTTCAGAAATACTTGCTTGATTTTACTAGCTCAGACCTGCTCCCATCCGCTCCTTATCGCCGCTGGCGCCCAGAAGTGAAACGCAATCGCGCCGATGGTAGTGTGGGGTCTCCCCATGTGCCCCCTTCGGGGATAATAAAGAGTAGGGTGAGGGGGCTGCGCTTATCAAGCGAAGCTTGATGCTGCTTCTGAACGCGGAGAGCTTGCTCGAAGCTGGCCATGACAGACGCCACTTTGGTTTTCACTTTTCGAAAAGTGAAGACAAAAAGTTAACTCGGAAGAGAGTCGAAAATCCCCAGCACACTGTGTTGGGGATTTTTTCGTTTGGGTGATTAAAAATCTGATAATACTATTAGGCTTGATCTAATCTTGTTTGTTTCAAAAAATTTAGTAAATGCTTAACTACAGCGCTTTTCCGCCTAAGGCTGTGATCTCCGCGGCTAACATGCTATGCAAATATGGGTATAATGTGGAATGAATTGTCGTTTAGGATGCGGTGCTTGCTGTATAGCGCCTTCAATAACCAGCCCTATACCAGGTATGCCTCAAGGTAAACCTGCTGGAGTGAGGTGCATTCAATTGGACGAGAATAATCTCTGTCGAATTTTTGGTAAACCGGAACGTCCATTACTGTGCGATCGTTTTACTGCCGAGCCGGACGTTTGTGGTGAGTCGACAGAAGAAGCACTTTGGTTGATCACATCTTTAGAAGCGGCGACGCAATCTTAGAAGGTAGATATGCAGTTAACTCGTTATACAGATTTTGGTATCCGTACTCTAATGTACCTGGCGATACAGCCGGAGAGAGAAACCCTGTTTCGTATTGCTGAGATCACCGAAGTATTCGATCTCTCATCTAACCATGTGTCTAAGATAGTGCATCACCTAGGTAAAGAGGGGTATCTAAAAACGATACGCGGAAAAGCCGGTGGTTTTAGGTTAGGTAAACCAGCTGAGCAGATCAATATCGGCGTGTTGGTGCGAACTCTGGAAAACTCGCTTGCACCGATAGATTGCGCAAAACCATATTGTCGCTTTACCCCTGCCTGTAAGCTTAAGGGCGTGTTGTCTGAGGCGGTGGATGCCTATCTGGCCGTTTTAGACCGTTATACGCTTGCGGATGTGATCAATAATCAGCAGGAGTTAAAGGCACTCTTGCCCGGTTTAGTCATACCGGTTGCCGTCGCTTAAGTTTTCCTTTAGTGCCGTGAATCCGTTAGTTGTGGCTGCTGAGCTATCCTGTAAGGCAGAAGCGCCGATGTTTTCACTAAGCTCAGGCTTTCGCTGCTGAGTCTCGATAGGTTTTTATTGAGAAAGGCGATAGTTTCTGGATAGGGATGGCCGATAACAATAACGTGATTTTGGCTCTTAGCCAGCTTGAGGATCTGCTTAAACTGTTTTTCTAGCGCCTTTTCACTGACATCATTGTCGAGAAAGATCTCCCGTCTCATAAGCGGCACGCCATATTTTAATGCCATCTCGCCTGCCTTACTGTAACGTGTGGTGACACTATCAACAAAATAGTTATCCTGTTGTTTTAGCGTCTGCATCAACCATCCCATAGGTTGTTCCATTTGGGTTAGCAGGCTCCCCATGTGGTTGTTCACCCCTCTAACATTTTCTATGCTGTTAAACGCGTCACTGAGTGTTTGCTTAAACTCCTCTTCCCCCATCTGATTGGTTAGGCCGCCAGGCCCGAGCTTCTTGCCATTAAGCGCCTGCATAGGTAAGTGCAGCATGATCTCATGCCCTTTAGCACTGGCTTGCTTGGCGATTTTTTTGCCGAGTGGCGTATGGGGTAAGACGGACAGGGTAACTGAGCTTGGCAGAGACAGTACGGCCTCATCGGTTTGGCGATAACCTATATCGTCAATAATGATAGAGACCTGAGCTGCGTGACTGTGAACACTGATAAAGATAAAGGCTAATAAGAGTAATAAGCGCACGATATTTTAATAATTAAGTATTGGTTTTTATCCATGTGATAGCCAAATTGACCAGCTTATCCTGTGCGACTTCATCATGGGGCGATAAGTTCTCGATTATAGGCACGTTTTCATTTGCCGTCATAGTATCGGATGAGATTTTTATATCTGGCTCTATGCCGATGGAGTGAATGTCCTTGCCCTTAGGTGTGCTGTAGTGGGCTATGGTGAGCTTAATGGCATTACCTTCGATGAGGGTCGGGATCAGGCTCTGCACTGTCCCCTTGCCGAAACTTTTCTCTCCCATTAGTGTAGCGCGCTGGTTTTCCTGTAGCGCCGCGGCCAGCACTTCCGATGCCGAGGCTGAGCCTTTATTGATCAGGACTATGATAGGCACCTTACTGAATATGTTGTGTGGCGAGGCAAAATAGTCTGCATTGGCATCGAAGAAGCGACCATTGGTGGAGACGATGCGACCCTTAGCTAGAAACAGATCGGCAATCTCAATGGCCTGGTCGAGCAATCCGCCAGGGTTGTTGCGCAGATCCAGGATCAAACCCGTTAGGGCTTTATCTTGCCATTGATCGAGTTGCTTTATCATATCCTGGGTCGAGTCATCCTGAAAGTTGGCTAACTTGATGTAGCCAATCCCGCCCTCGAGCAGCTCGCCGCTGACGGAATTCACATCGATAAAACCGGGTTTGAGGGTCACATCGATCAGCTCTCTGGAGTTGGGGCGGCTGAGGGAGAGATGGATAGCCAGATTGTGGCGGCTGTGAAATTTAATCTGTTTGAGCACAGTATCCAGCCGTTTGGGGTTGATGGACTCCTGGTTGACCTTGACTATCTTATCGCCGGGGAGAATACCGGCATTGGCGGCGGGAGAGTGGGGAAAAGGGCTGATGATAGTTACCTGCTCATTTTCGGTCGCGATTTCGATACCAAATCCGAAATACTCACCGCGATTAGTATCGACAAGTTCGTCGAACGCTTCCTGATCGAGAAAGGCAGAGTAGGGGTCGAGCTTGGCAAAGATACCGTCTATGGCTGCTTGGATCAGGGTCTGCTGGGAGATCTCATCCACATAATAGGTCTCAACCGTGTTGATCACATCCATCAGCTGGGCGTAGCTGGGCTGCGTCTGATATTTTTCGGCGTTCTCTTTACCGACCAGGGTGATAGATAAGCCTAAGCTTAAGCCCAGCACTATGCAGGTAAAATATCTTAGGAATTGAGCCATACGCAACCTCTTGAAGAAGGGGTTGCCATCCAGTTAGCGTTTGCAATATCTCGCAGGATCGACCGCTTGCCCCTTGTGCCGTATCTCAAAGTATAGGCCAGGTTCGGTTTGTCCACCTGAGCGACCCACCAAGGCGATGGTTTCCCCCTTGTTGACATTGTCTCCAGCGCTCTTGAGTAGGGTTTGGGCGTGGCCGTAGAGGCTCATAAAGCCTTTGCCGTGATCGACAACCATAACCATGCCGAAACCTCTAAGCCAGTCGGCATAGATCACCTTGCCGGCAGAAACGGCCTCGATGGCTTGTCCTTCGGGCGCCGACATTAATACCCCTTTCCATTTCACTTCGCCCGAGCGTTGGCTGCCAAAGCCTGAACTTATCCGTCCCTTGGTTGGCCAGCTCAGCTTATTTCTGCTGGATAAGCCTTCCATTTTCGGATTGTCTTTCATGGCGTTCAGCGCCTGCTCAATGACGCGTTTCAGGCTGGCTTCTTCTATCTGAAGTTGCTCCAGTTTCGAGCCCTGACTACTGAGGGTGAGTTGCAGCTGGGTAAGGGTCTGTTGACGCTGCGCCTGTTCCTGATTAAGTTTCTTTGCCTGTTGCTGCTGATCTACAATCAGCGCATTGAGTCGGCGCTGTTGGCTCTGTTGTTCCTGTTCGACGGATTCGAGTTCGGTCACAGTCTGTTGCAGCTGCTTGATGGCATCCATGCGGGCATCGTTAAGATACTGGTAGTAAGCCAGCAGGCGTTCTATGGTGGCGGGACTCTGCTGGTTGAGCAGCATCTTGGTGTAATCGTGATTGCCTGCCAGATACGCACTGGACAGCTGATTAGCAAGCACCTTTTGTTGAGTTCCCTTTTGTTTATCCAGTTCCACTTTGCGGCTGGCTAATTCGGCGAGTTTTTTATCGGTTTCTTTTAGCGCATCTTTGGTGCTGTTAACCTTTTTGGCTATGCGTGCAATGGCTTGTTCATCCTGCTTAAGCAGTTTTTGCAGCTTTTCACGCTGACGGCTGGTGTCTTTTAGGCTCGATTGCTGACCGCTAATCTGCTTTTGTATCTCAGCTAACTCGGATTGTCGCTGCTTCAGGTTGGAGGCCTGAGCCGCGCCGCAGAGCATGATAAAGCCCGCAATAATGCAGGCTTTATAAAAACCAAATCGTGTAAGCAATCGAGACTCGCTTATTATTTTAATGTGATAAGATTGCGTCCAGTCATCTCGGCTGGAACGGTTTGTCCCATCAAGGTTAACATGGTTGGTGCCAAATCACTTAATTTTCCGTTTGCGGAAATTTCAGCTTTGCGACCCACATAGATAAGCGGCACAAGTTCACTGGTATGAGCCGTGTGTGCCTGACCGGTTTGCTCATCTGTCATCTGCTCGGCATTGCCGTGATCGGCAGTGATTAAGCACTCACCATCAACCTTAGCTAAAGCCTCGACCACGCGGCCGATAGAGGTATCGACAGCTTCACAGGCCTTAACGGCCGCCTCGAAATTCCCTGTGTGACCTACCATGTCGCCATTGGGGTAGTTACAGATGATCACATCATATTTAGTCGATTCAATCGCCTCGACCAGCTTGTCGGTCAGTTCGGTGGAGCTCATCTCTGGCTGCAGATCGTAAGTGGCCACTTTCGGCGATGGGATCAGGATGCGATCTTCGCCTTCAAATGGCTGCTCTTTACCGCCGTTAAAGAAGAAGGTGACGTGGGCGTATTTCTCTGTCTCTGAGATCCGCAGCTGCTGCTTGCCGCTGTTTTGCAGCACTTCGCCCAAGGTGTTGACTAAGTCCACCGAGGGGTAGGCAACCGGCGCGTTTATATCGGCGGCATATTCGGTCAGCATTATGAAGTTGACTCTCGGGGTCACCTTGCGCTCAAAACCGCTAAAGTCGGCGTCGACAAAGCTGCGGGTGATCTGACGGGCGCGGTCGGCGCGAAAGTTCATGAAGATCAGTGCGTCCTTATCTTTAAGGCTGACGACATCGCCTTCGGGTGTGGTGATGGCCGAGCTGGCAACAAACTCATCGTTTTCGTCGCGGCCATAGGCGGCTTCCAGTGCATCAACAGCATTGTTGTATTGATGTAGTGATTTTCCTTCAGTGATCAGCTCATAGGCCTGTGAAACCCGCTCCCAGCGATTGTCCCTGTCCATGGCGTAGTAACGGCCGATAATGGACGCTATCTGCCCTGCACCTAGTTTGGCAAAAAGGGCATTGAAATGTGCCAGGCTGGATTTGGCGCTGCGCGGAGGCGTGTCACGACCGTCGAGGAAAGCGTGCAGATAGACTCTTTTGGCGCCGCGCTTGACCGCCATGGTGCACATGGCTTCGATATGGTTCTCGTGGCTGTGAACACCGCCCGGTGACAGGAGTCCCATGATATGTACCGCGCCATCGGCGGCAATCGCCTTATCGACTGCTTCAATCAAGGCGGGGTTTTCAGCAAATTCGCCGTCGTCAATCGCCTTGCCGATACGGGTCAATTCCTGATACACCACGCGGCCAGAACCTATGTTGATGTGGCCAACTTCCGAGTTACCCATTTGACCGTCGGGTAGTCCGACATCCAAGCCGGAACCTGAGATAAGTGAATTGGCGCAGGTTTGGGTGAGTTTGTCGAGAACCGGTGTGTTGGCGTGATAAACCGCATTGTTATCGGTGTTTTCACGGTAACCCCAACCATCGAGGATCAGCAGTGCCAGAGGGCGTTTGCGTGTCGTCATTGTGAGTACCTTTAAGTTTGAAAGTAAGTATAAAATCAGAAATTGATTAAATATTACTACGTACATAGAGGATCAAAAAGTGATTTACATCGATAGGGGTTATCGAGCCAGTCACAAATTGACGATTCGGCGTTACTGTGAACGCCAACAACTTGCTGCAATTAACCGCGACAATCGGTTATACTGTGCCGCTCAAAATGAACATAAGCCACACAAGTAGGCCCGAAAATAATGCAAGAATATATCGAATTTTTTAAAGCCAACCCTATGCTGAGTCTCGCTTGGATTGGTTTATTTGTCGCACTGATCGTCAGCGTCTTTAAGTCTAGCGTCTCTAAAGTGAAAACGGTCGATCATCAGCAGGCAGTGTTGTTAATTAACAAACAAGACGCCAAAGTGCTCGACGTACGCTCGAAAGAGGAATTCAAGAAAGGCCACATAGTTGACGCTGTGAACCTGCCTTTGGCCGAAATTAAAAATAATCAGATTTCTGCCCTTGAAAAGTTCAAAGCCAGTCCCATTATAATGGTATGCAATGCTGGAATGACTTCAGCGCAAGCTGCTCAGTTGATGGTAAAGGCGGGTTTTGAATCTGTTTACAACCTCAAAGGTGGTATGAGCGAATGGCAGCAGAACAATCTGCCTGTTGCCAAGAAAAAGTGATAACCCGTGCAAGCTTGCTTTTACTGAGTAAGATTGATTAGAGTGTCATCTCTTAAAAAAATGGCTTAAATCCTCAAATGGAGGATTTAAGATAAAACTAAAACTGGGATGGTGGCTGAGGTCTAATTGAGGACCCGAGTAGCAAAAGCCCTAAGATGATTCTTATGAATCAAACAAATTGAATTAGGTAAATATTATGGCTGAAGAAGTAGCAAACAACGAACAACAGGGTCCACAGTTCAACATTCAACGTATCTACACTAAAGATATCTCTTTCGAAACCCCAAACAGCCCAGCTGTGTTCCAAAAAGAGTGGAGCCCAGAGGTTAAGCTAGATCTTGATACTCGCAGCGCTAAGCTGGCCGATGATGTCTATGAAGTTGTTCTGTCTTTGACAGTAACGGCTAAAAACGGTGAAGAAACGGCTTTCCTGTGTGAAGTTCAGCAAGCGGGTATCTTCGCTATTTCTGGTCTGACTGAGCCACAACTTGCTCACTCTCTAGGCGCATACTGCCCTAACGTGCTGTTCCCATACGCTCGTGAAGCGGTTGGTAGCCTGGTTGCCCGTGGTACTTTCCCACAGCTTAACCTTGCACCAGTGAACTTCGACGCACTATTTGCACAGTACGTGCAGCAGCGTCAAGCAAGTGCTGAAGCGGCTCCAGCAGCTGACGAAGCGACAGCTTAATCACGCATGAACAACACTGCCGACATAACGGTACTGGGGGCGGGCTCTTATGGCACCGCCCTTGCTATTTCTTTAGCCAGTAACGGTCATAAAACCTTGCTATGGGGCCATGAGATAGAGCATATCGAAAGGCTCAAGCAAGACAGAAGCAACGAAGCGTTTTTACCTGGTATCCCTTTTCCTGAGCTGCTGATCCCCGAAGCGGATCTGGCTACCGCCTTAGCCGCCTCAAACAATGTTTTGGTCGTGGTACCAAGCCATGTGTTTGGATTAGTGCTGGCTCAGGCCAAGCCTCATCTTCGCAAAGATGCTCGCATCGTCTGGGCGACCAAGGGGTTGGAACCTGAGACAGGGCGTTTGTTGCAGGATGTTGCGCGCGAAGTGTTAGGCGATGCCTATCCGCTGGCTGTACTGTCTGGGCCGACGTTCGCAAAAGAGTTAGCCGCTGGCATGCCGACCGCTATCTCAGTTGCCGGAACCGACCAGAGCTTTACCCAAGATCTGGTGGAACTGCTGCACAGCCCAAGCCGTTTACGCGTCTACGCCAACGATGACTTTATTGGTCTGCAATTGGGCGGCGCGGTGAAAAACGTGATTGCTATCAGCGCTGGTATGTCAGATGGCATAGGCTTCGGCGCCAACGCCAGAACCGCACTGATCACCCGTGGCCTGGTGGAACTTACCCGTCTGGGTGAGGCTATAGGCGCACAGGCATCCACCTTTATGGGGATGGCGGGTCTTGGCGATCTGGTGCTCACCTGTACCGACAACCAGTCCCGTAACCGTCGTTTTGGTCTGGCCTTAGGTCAGGGTCAGGATGTGGAAACGGCTCAGGCCGAAATTGGTCAGGTGGTCGAAGGCTACCGTAATACCAAAGAGGTTTACACCTTAGCCAAGCGCCTCGGCGTGGAGATGCCGATCACCGAACAGGTGTATCGTGTGCTCTATCAGGGCGGCACGCCTCACGAAGCGGCTAAGGCCTTGCTCGCCCGCGAGAAGAAGTCAGAAACCAAAGAGAGCGAATGATCTCTGTCTCGGTTTATGCCGGTTATCGAGTTTATGTAGAACAATATATGTAGAATCATAAAGGGTGCTAAAATAGCGCCCTTTATTTTTGCCCTGTGCGCCATCTTTGGCAATTAAGCTCTGGCAATATTAGGTCAGGCAATTCAGGCTCGGTAATCTAGCTTTACGATGCACCGCCAATGGGCAAATTTGTTCGTTTATCCTGTGGAGTTATAGCGTGAAACATCATCAAGTCATCATAATAGGCGCAGGCGCCGCAGGCTTAATGTGCGCCGCGACAGCCGGTTATCGCGGCCGTGATGTACTGGTGTTAGACAATGCCAAACAGGCGGGACGCAAGATCTTAATCAGTGGCGGTGGCCGCTGTAACTTCACCAATCAGAAGGTGGAGCCGGGCAATTTCATCTGCCAGAATCCTCACTTCGTTAAATCGGCACTGGCTCGCTATCGGTCTCAGGATTTTATCGAGCTGGTCGAGCGCCACGGTATCGAATATCACGAGCGGGATCACGGCCAGCTGTTCTGCAACGACTCGGCCAAAGAGATAGTGGCTATGCTGCTCACAGAGTGCGACTGGGCTGGGGTGCAGATTCAGCTACGCACCGAGATTCAGTCTGTCATCAAAAATGCCGTTGGCCAGTTTGAACTCGAGACTTCTAAGGGGCGCTACAGCTGCGACTCGCTGGTGATCGCCACCGGTGGTCTCTCCATGCCTAAATTGGGGGCAACTCCCTTTGGCTACAAGCTGGCCGAACAGTTCGGATTAAAGGTATTGCCGACCTCAGCAGGCTTAGTGCCCTTTACCTGGCACAGCGAGCAAAAACAGTTATTTGAGCCCCTCTCTGGTATTGCTGTGCCGAGCACCATTACCGCCAAAGATGGCACCCAGTTTAGCGAGGCACTGCTGTTTACCCATCGCGGTTTGTCTGGCCCGGCGGTACTGCAGATCTCCAACTACTGGCGACCCGGCGAGACCATTTCAATCGATCTGCTGCCCAATATGGATGCGACTGTTTCTTTGGATGATGCCCTCGCGCAGCACCCGAAACAAAGCCTGCGTAATACCCTGAGTCAGTGGTTGCCCAAGCGTTTGATCGAATTGCTTTTCGATGAAGCCTTGCTCAATAAGGCGCTAAATCAATTGGTGCATGCCGAGCGGGATCGAGTTGTGGATAAACTGCATCACTGGGAGCTGTTAATGAATGGCACCGAAGGCTATCGCACCGCAGAGGTGACTCTGGGCGGCGTGGATACAAACGAGCTGTCATCGAAAGATATGCAGAGTAAAAAAGTCCCAGGACTCTTCTTCGCCGGCGAGGTGATGGATGTCAGCGGCTGGCTCGGTGGCTTTAACTTCCAGTGGGCTTGGGCCTCCGGCGTCGCCGCAGGACAAGCGGTTTGATTTGTGTAGATACAATCAAGTTTGCCAATATTAAATAGTGCATCGGCTCTGTCAACAACTTGATACTGGTCAACCACGCTGACATGAAGGTGTTGCTGGTACATTATACCTTTCAATGTTTTCAATAAAAAATTTCATTTCAACTCTAATTTTTAACTACTGGATAGCATTTCTGTTATAGTTGCGCTTACGTTCAGAATGCCTGCATGGATAGGAACACATGATCAAATGCCACCTCGCCCGTTTGATGGGAGAGCGCAAATTAAGAATAGCGGATGTCATTCGTGAAACGGGCTTAAGCCGCAACACAGTGACACTTCTGTACAAAGAAACAGCACAAAAAGTGGACTTAGAAGCCATAGACAAACTGTGTGTACTATTTAATTGTCAAGTTGGTGATCTCCTAGAACAGTCACCAGAGAATGATTAATAAAAACAATAGCAAAGGACTGATATGAGTTTCACTGAAGATTCTAGAGTAAAAATACCGACGATCTTACATTTGATGCGATTAGGGTATAAGTACCTGTCGCTTAAAGGTACTTCTTGGGATAAAGATACTAATATTTTTCCTGATCTTTTTTCCACTGCGATAAGCAATATCAACCCAGAACTAACACCTGATGACGTTGCCCGTTTGCTCGAAGAAGTGAAACTCTCTCTGGATAACGAAGACTTAGGCCGAGCTTTTTTCAATAAGTTGAAGGCTCGATCTGGTACTAAGCTGATCGATTTCGAGAATTTGTCCAACAACAGCTTCCATGTCGTTACTGAACTAACCTACAAGAACGGAGACGATGAATTTCGTCCTGACATCATCTTGTTAATCAACGGCATGCCACTGGTGTTTATTGAGGTGAAAAAGCCCAACAACCGAGACGGTATCATCGCGGAAAGAGAACGCATCAATAAACGTTTTCAAAACCCGAAATTCAAGCGCTTTGCTAACATCACTCAGTTCATGATTTTTTCCAACAACATGGACTACGTCGATGGTGATCCAGAGCCAGTACAAGGTGCGTTTTACGCGAGCAGTTCATATGACAAGCCAGTGTTTAACTACTTTCGTGAAGAAGAGGTGTTAGATCTCACAGCGCTTTTAAAACCACTAACTGATGAGCAAGAACTGGCAGTACTCAAAGACAACAACTTAGAGGTGATCCGCAGCAACCCTGAGTTTTTGAGCAACAAAGAACCCAGCCGCCCAACCAACCGAATTTGTACCTCTTTACTCAGCAAAGAGCGTTTGTCCTTTGTTCTACGCTATGCATTGGCTTATGTATCAGAGAGTGATGGCCTGCAAAAACACATCATGCGCTACCCACAGATGTTTGCGACCAAAGCCATTGAGAGAAAGCTAAACGAAGGGGTTCGTAAAGGGATTATTTGGCATACCCAAGGAAGTGGTAAAACCGCGTTAACCTATTACAACGTCGGGTTCTTAACGGATTACTTCCAAAAGCGAGAAATCATTCCAAAGTTCTATTTCATCGTCGATAGACTAGATTTGCTGCAACAAGCACAGCGGGAGTTCACTGCACGCGGCTTGATTGTTCATACTATAAACTCCCGTGAAGCGTTCACGCGTGACATCAAAGCCACACAAGTGATTCACAACCACTCAGGCAAAGCCGAAATAACCGTCGTCAACATTCAGAAGTTTAAAGACGACCCCGACGTTATTTCAACGCAAGACTATAACGTTACCATCCAACGTGTTTACTTCTTGGATGAGGTTCATCGCAGTTACAACCCGAAAGGTAGCTTTCTGGCCAATCTGACTCAGTCTGATACCAACGCTATCAAGATAGGCTTAACGGGTACGCCCTTACTGGGTGAAGACTATAACTCACGAGTTCTTTTTGGCGATTACATTCACAAGTATTACTACAATGCTTCCATTGCCGACGGCTATACCCTGCGCTTAATCCGTGAAGAGATCGCGACCAATTACAAAATGACGCTTCAGCAAGCACTTGAAGAAGCTGAAGTAAAAATGGGCGATGTAGACCGCAAAGAAATATACGCCCATCAAAGTTTTGTTGAGCCAATGCTGGACTACATCATCAGCGACTTCGAAAAGAGTCGCGGCACGCTAAATGACGCAACCATAGGCGGTATGATCATTTGCGATAGCTCAGACCAAGCAAAGAAAATGTTTGAGCTGTTTAATGCGGTGTACGCCTCTAAGTCACCAACCTTGCCCCTATCCAGCAGTGACCGCGCGGAACCTCAGCGAGCAACATCGGTAGCAGAACCAATTCCGACTTACGTTCAAACGGCAAGCATGGAGCCAGCCAAGCAAGCCCACAAAGTGAGCAATGCTGCGCTGATTTTGCATGATGTCGGCACAAAACAAGAACGCAAAGATTGGGTTGAAGATTTCAAAGCAGGAAAAATCGACTTACTGTTTGTTTACAACATGCTACTCACAGGCTTCGATGCTAAACGCTTGAAGAAACTTTACCTTGGCCGCGTGATCCGCAAACATAACTTGCTACAAGCACTCACACGCGTCAATCGCACATACAAAGACTTCCGTTATGGCTATGTGGTCGATTTTGCAGATATCCGCAAAGAGTTTGACGCGACTAACAAAGCTTACTTTGACGAGCTGCAATCAGAGTTGGGCGACGAAATCGAAAGCTACTCCAAGCTATTCAAATCACAGGAAGAGATCAAACAAGAGATAGAACACATTAAAGATGTGTTGTTCCGCTTTGATATCGACAACATGGAGACCTTCTGTGATCAAATCAGCCAGATACAAGACAGAGAAACTGTCTTAGCACTGAAAAATGCCCTAGCTGATGCACGAAGCCTGTAT
The DNA here is from genome assembly GCF_021412565.1 of Shewanella sp. AS1. Taxonomy (GTDB): domain Bacteria; phylum Pseudomonadota; class Gammaproteobacteria; order Enterobacterales; family Shewanellaceae; genus Shewanella. The sequence continues at coordinate 12,689 of NZ_JAKCLJ010000016.1, forward strand.
AACCTTATTCGCCTGCAAGGTGAATACGACTTCCTTGATGAACTGGATTTTGCCAAGCTCAACGTGCTTTACCGCGAAACCAGCAATCATTTGGACTTGCTCAACCTCAAGCAAGATCTTGAACAAGGTACAGACACCACACACCTGCTTCACCGAGCCTTAGAAGATGTCATCTTCAAGTTTGTTAAGATCGGTGAAGAAGAGCTAGTTTTGGCTGACCAGTTGAAAAATACACTGCGCCAAACACGCGAAGCACTGGCAAGTAACTTTGACCAGCAAGACCCGAAGTTCATCAACCTGAAAGATGAACTAGAGCGCTTATTTAAGAAAAAGAATCTCAGTGAAGTCACGCAAGATGAAATGGTCGCCAACATCGATGCGCTCAACAAAATTCACCAACGAGTGAAAGAATTGAACCGACAGAACAACCAATTGCGTCAGAAGTACCTAGGTGACACCAAGTATGCGCGTCTGCACAAGCGTTTATTTGAGCGCCAACAAGAGAGACGTGACATTACAGACTCTGAAAGAAAGATTTTTGAGGCCCTACTCGGAGTCAAAGAAGACGCCGATAGCCAGGTGCTCGACAACACCTCCGTTCTCGATAACGAAAGCTATTTTGCGCGACATCTGCTACCAAAGGTTCATAACCGCTTTATCAAACAACAGAGTATTCCCTTGAATGCGGAAGCAGTACGTTATGTAAACCACCTTGTCGTTGCAGAATATTTAAAAGAATTTAATACAGGTAGCCAATCCTGGTAAGAACATAAAGCTTATATTTAAAAGTAAAAGGCAGTACACAAACCATGGTCGAACTCGAATTTAGAGAAAAAACAAAAGCCCTTATCGATAGCCTGAAAAGCATCTGTGCAACCAATGGCTTAGGCAACAGTACCGGGGAATTTGAGATCATCACTCAGGTCTTTTTGTACAAATTCCTGAACGATAAGTTCGCCTATGAAGCAAAGAAAATAGACGAAAAAATCGCCAACGCGGAGAAATGGGAAGAAGCGCTGATTGAAATGAGTGAAGAAGATCTAGAGATGCTCCAGATCCAGATGGGCGGTGATCCTGCTCGTCTCAAACCACATCATTTCATCAGTCACTTGTTCAACCAACAAGACAAACCTGGGTTTGCTCAGCTGTTTGATGATACCTTGATGGACATCGCCATCAGCAATAACGATGTATTTGCGGTAATGACGGACACTGGCGAAAAGGTACAACTGTTTACCCGCATCAGCGAGAACGTGACAGTTTCCAAGCGTGATGCTTTCTGTAAAGCGATCATCAACAAACTGATTGAGTTTAGCTTCGAGCGTATCTTCAACCAGAAGTTTGATTTCTACGCCACCATCTTTGAATACCTGATCAAAGACTACAACAGCAACTCAGGCGGCAAATATGCCGAGTACTACACCCCTCATGCAGTAGCACGCATTATGGCCGCAATTTTGGTGCCTAAAGACCAGCAAGGCACCGTGCGCAATGTGAGCTGTTATGACCCATCAGCAGGGTCTGGCACCTTGCTGATGAATGTCGCCCATGCCATCGGTGAAACGCGTTGTAGCATCTACACGCAGGATATTTCGAAAAAGTCATCAAACCTACTGCGTTTGAACCTGATCTTAAACAACTTAGTGCATTCAATCCCTAACGTGATTGAAGGCGACACGCTTCGCCATCCGCACCACAAGGAAAATGGCGAGCTTCGCAAGTTTGATTACATTGTCTCTAACCCACCATTTAAGCTGGATTTCAGTGATTTTCGTGATGAGTTGGACAGCATCGATAACAAAAAACGTTTCTTTGCTGGTATTCCCAAAATCAAAGCCAAGGCCAAGGACAAAATGGAAATCTACCAATTGTTCTTGCAGCACATTATTTACTCATTAAAACCAGGTGGTAAAGCCGCGGTGGTATTGCCAACAGGGTTTATTACCGCTCAGTCAGGTATTGATAAAAAGATCCGTCAGTACTTGGTTGAGAACAAGATGTTAGCAGGTGTGGTCTCCATGCCATCCAATATCTTTGCGACCACAGGTACTAACGTCTCTATTCTGTTTATTGATGACAGCAACAAAGACAAAGTGGTGCTGATTGATGCATCAAGCCTGGGGCAAAAGGTCAAAGAAGGTAAGAATCAGAAAACGGTTCTAACACCTGAAGAAGAACAGCGGATTATTGAGGTATTTAATAGCAAGTGGACCGAAGAAGACTTCTCCGTTGCAGTCAGCTATGACGAGATCGCTGCAAAAAATTACAGCCTCAGTGCCGGACAGTATTTCGAAGTCAAGATTGAGCACGTTGATATCACTCCGGAGCAGTTTGCGGAAAAAATGCAGAGCTTTACCAGCAATTTGGACAGTTTGTTTAATCAGTCTCGTGAGCTAGAAGTAGAGATTAAAAAACAGTTGGTGAGAGTTAAGTATGAGTAATGTTGTATCTAAAAGGTTAGGTGATTCGATTACCTTAAAGAGGGGATATGATTTACCAGAAAAAAATCGCAAGCTGGGCGCTTATCCGGTAATTAGTTCTGCTGGTATATCAGGCTATCACAATGAATACAAAGTCGATGGTAAGGGAGTCGTAACTGGCCGATATGGTACTTTAGGTGAAATGTACTATGTCGACGGTAAATACTGGCCTCACAACACGGCTTTATATGTTCAGGATTTTAAAGGTAATGACCCCAAATATATTTATTACCTTCTGAAATGCATCGGTCGAATTCGTACATCAGACAAAAGTGCTGTTCCTGGTGTGAATAGAAATGAGCTTCACGAGATGTTAGTCCCGACCATAGCTGACATAGTAGGACAAGTTGCTTGCCGTGAAGTGCTTGAAGTTATAGACAAAAAAATCGAACTCAACAATCGTATCAATACTGAGCTAGAAGCCATGGCCAAAACGCTTTATGACTACTGGTTCGTGCAGTTTGATTTCCCAGATGTGAATGGAAAACCCTATAAAGCTTCTGGCGGTAAGATGGTTTACAACAATACATTGAAGCGTGTAATTCCTGTCGGCTGGTCTGATGGAACATTGGATAATTTAGGTCAGATAGTTGGGGGGAGCACACCTTCAACTGCTGATAAAAATAACTTTTCAGAACAAGGTAGTGCCTGGATTACTCCAAATGATCTTTCAGGGAACATTGGAAATAAATTCATATCTAAAGGCGCTATGGGTGTAACAGCGGAAGGTATAAAATCGGCATCACTTAAAAAATATCCTGCTGGAACTGTGCTGTTAAGCTCAAGAGCGCCAATAGGTTATATGGCGATTGCAAGAAATACACTGACAACAAATCAGGGGTTTAAGTCTTTTGTTCCATCTAAAGGGTACCCAACAGAGTTTGTCTATTTCACGGTAAAAAATAGCCTAAAAGCAATAATTCAATACGCTTCTGGTTCAACGTTCAAAGAAGTATCTGGAACTGTTATTAAAACAGTGAAATTAGCTCTTCCACCAAATGAACTTGTTGAAGAGTTTAGGGCAAAAGTAGAAGACCTTTTCAAAAGACAAGATACCCTAGAACAAGAAAACGAACAGCTAATAGCATTGCGTGATTGGCTTCTCCCCATGCTAATGAACGGCCAAGTAACGGTAAAACCAAGCACTAAAGCACAGGAGGCTCAGCATGGCTAAAGATCTCACTGAGTCTTTGCATGACAGACAAAACATACTGAATAACCGTTACGCCTTGCAAAAAGCAGAGCAACACCTCGCATTAGGTGGTGTTCAGTTTAATGGTGAATCGGTGTTCACTAAGCAACAAGTCATGGAATTGTTTGAAATCAGTGAACGTACAATTGAGCGCTATTTATCCAGCCATGCAGATGAGCTAAAAAACAGTGGCTACCAAATATTAAGAGGATCAAAACTAAGAGAATTCAAAGCATTAAGTCATGGTACCGACATCGATGACGGTACCAAAACCAGTGTGCTAGGCGTTTTCTCTTTTCGCGCTATTTTGAACCTGGGCATGCTACTCACTGACAGTGAACGCGCCAAAGAACTGCGCTCTCGTGTACTCGATATTGTCATTGATGTACTCGCAGAACGCGCAGGGGGTCATACCAAGTTCATCAACCAGCGCGATCAAGATTACTTGATGGCGGCGTTCCAAGAGGAAAATTACCGCAAACAGTTTACCGACGCCTTGGACAAATACGTAGACGGCAATAAGTGGAAGTATGGCCGCTTCACTAACCTGATCTACCAAAGCATTTTCCATGAGAATGCGACGGAATATAAGAAAATACTCAAGCTGGCTGAAAAGGATCAAATTCGCGAAACCATGTACTCAGAAGTGCTCACGCTTATTGCTAGTTTTGAATCTGGTATAGCCCATGAGTTAGAGCAAAAAAGCAACAACTTGGGTCGCAAATTGACGCAGAAAGAAACGGAAGTGTTATTTACAAGTTTTGAGCAGCATCCCTTATTTAAGCCGCTGATCACCGATGCTAGAACTAAAATGGCCAGCCGAGACTTGTGCTTTAGGGACGCTTTACATGAAAAGCTGGAGGCTTACATAAAATCTGTACCCGAGGCAGATTTTGAGCGCTTCCTCGGCGAGAAGAGTAAGTCGCTTGAAGAACAGCTCAGTGATCCTGAAACATTGGCCGTATTCAAACGTTTGAAGGATCGCTGATATGACTGGCGAAGTTCACCCTAGGTTTTTCTACTTCGATGTGGCGTATGCTGTTAAAACTCATGACTGGATTATTGATAACTCTGGTGGTTTAACTGGCACAAAAGATATCGGTCAACTTGAAAGCCCACTAGAGCATATTCAAAACGACAGGTATTACCCTGAAATCGAAGACAAACTGACGCACTTAGTGTTTTCCATCAACAAAAACCATGCCTTCAATGATGGCAATAAACGCTCATCACTGGCACTCGGAGCCTATTTTTTAGAACTCAACGGATTCGATTACCTAGTGCAGTATTTCGTTCGAGAAATGGAAAACATCGCTGTTTGGGTCGCAGATAATGTTATAAACAAAGAGCTACTGCATAAAATTATAAGTTCTATCTTGTATGAGGATGAGCATTCTGAGGCGTTGAAACTGGAAATGTATGAAGCGGTTCAACAAGCTGAAGAAAACAAACAATAATAGCCTTTTATATCTCTGAGGAAATCTGTAAATTGGCCAAGCCCCGGATTAACCAAGTCCTTAGTTAAGTTACCCTGAGCCTTATGCTTTGCGGTTAGCTCAGCATGCCAGCCTTGTATTGGAAACTGCGCCAGGCGAGTGCGCCTGCCGCCCTTGTCTGTGCTGGAATATCTTCTGCTACACTTTTAGCTTAGGGTCGATCCTCATCTGTTGGGGGCTGTAGAGGTTGTTATGGAAAAACTCGCCGTTGTGCTGGTGGTCGATGATGCCAGAGCGAATCTGCTGGTGATTAAGCAGTGCCTAAGTGAGCACTATCAGGTGTGGACGGCCGATAATCGCCAGGCTTGTCTGGTGGCGGCCAAACGACATCCGGATCTTATTCTGCTCAATACGCTAATGCCAGATCTCGATGGCTACCAGGTATGCCGTCAACTCAAAGCCAATCCAGACACAGCCGATATTCCCATCATTTTCGTTACAGCCACTGAGAGCGATGAGAGCATTAAGGGGCTAGCCTTGGGGGCGGTGGATTGCATTGCTAAACCTATTCATCCGGCTGTGGTGCGGGCGCGGGTGTCGGCGCATATTCAATTGAAGCAACATCTGGAACAATTGAAGTTTATCAGCCTGCATGACAAGTTGACCGGGCTTTATAATCGTCATTTTTTTATTGAGCGGGCGAATCAAGCGCTGGCCAGTATGGTGCGCCATAACAGGCCGCTGTGCCTGATGATGATCGACTTAGATAAGTTTAATCAAATCAATAATTTTAATGGGCGCGATGTCGGAGACCTAGTGCTGCAACAGGTCAGCGAGTTGCTGCAACGCAATTTTCGCAGAGAAGATACGGTCGCGCGCCTGGGGGGAAAGACCTTTGTGATCCTGATGGAGCTGGATATTTACCGGTCACAGGCAAAGGCCGAGCTTGTCCGTCAGCGTCTGCAGACACTCAGGCCATTAGGGATAGAGGTGACCGCCAGCTTAGGCGTAGTTTCTGCTCAGGGGCTGGATGGGGATTTCAGCCACCTGCTGGCGCTGGCCGAGGAAGCTGTGCTTAGGGCAAAGGCCGATGGGCGAAACTGCTTAGTCAGTCGGGTCGATGGCCATTATGTCAGTTCAGCACCCTGAGTAGACTTTCCTTTATCCGCCTAAAAACCAACAATCTCAGGTCTCATATCCCATATCATCTCAGTTTGCATAAAGTGAATAATTTGCCAATTTGGCTACGTTCAAGGTGGCAAATATGCTAGTTTAGGCGGCAATTTCTTTCTATAGATTAAAGGAAAACCCAATGGCGAAAGCAAAGATAGGCATAGTCACAGTCAGCGATCGTGCCAGTGCCGGCGTGTATGAGGATATCTCGGGTAAGGCCATTATTGAGGTGCTCAATGAGTATCTGACCTCAGAATGGGAGCCAGTTTATGAAGTTATCCCCGATGAGCAGGATGTGATTGAGGCGACTCTGATCAAGATGGCCGATGAACAAAATTGCTGTTTAATCGTGACCACTGGCGGCACAGGTCCGGCGAAGCGCGATGTGACCCCGGAGGCTACCGAGGCGGTTTGCGATCGCATGATGCCAGGTTTTGGCGAGCTGATGCGCGCCGAGTCGCTCAAGTTTGTGCCTACGGCGATCCTCTCCCGGCAGACTGCGGGGCTGCGCGCCGACAGTCTAATCGTCAACCTGCCCGGCAAGCCTAAGTCGATCCGCGAGTGTCTCGATGCGGTATTCCCCGCCATTCCATATTGTATCGACCTGATGGAAGGGCCTTACCTGGAGTGTGATGAGAGCGTGATAAAGCCATTCAGACCGAAAGCCAAGTAAGCTTTATCCGTTGCAAACCCAAAAAATCTAGCCATTGATTGGCTAGATTTTTTTATGGGCGCGGGTGGCCTTATCGATCACAGGCCAAAGACGATTTTTTCACTCTTAAGAGAGCGCTCCATGCCCATGGTCAGCGCCAGGGCGATGGCTAAGGTAGTTACACTGGAAATCGCCAGCTGCAATGAGGGAAACGCCTGGCCCTTAATGTAGGCGATCAGCGCCTGCATCTGCCCCGAAATAGGCAGCCATTGCAGTGTCTCCGGGGCGATATTGTAGCTGGCCGCCATCGACAGCATCATGGGCACGATCAGCACTATGGTCAGGTAGGACTGGGCTTCCTTAAAGGATTTAGCCATGAAGGAGACAAACAGCTGCAGCGCTGCCGCCATCAGGGCGATGGGAAGTCCGATTGCCAGCATCAGGGCGATAAAGTCGCCATTAATATTGACGCTAAAGCCCAGCTCCTGCCAAGGGACGAAGCCGTAGGCTATCTTGGAGATCACTAAGGTCAATACCAGGCCTATCATGGCGAAGATGGTGACGGCCGCTATCTTGGCGAGCACTATATCCCGGCTCGACACCGGATGGCTGAGCAGCAGCGCCAGCGAGTTGCGTTCGCGCTCGCCGGCGCTGGTATCAATCGCCAGGTTCATGCCAGAGATAAACACCGCATAGACCATCATAAAGATGGCGACGCCTAAGATCATGCCGCCTTTAGAATCGGACGTCGCCTGATCTTGTAGGCTCACCTTAAGCGGTTGCACCACCTTAGGATCGATCCCCCGGGCGATAAGCCTCAGGCTGCCCATCTCGGCGCTGTAGCGCTGCAGATTCTTTTCCAGGCGGCGGATAGAGGATTGCAGTTTCTCATTGGAGTTATCGGCGATCAGCGTCAACTCGGCCGGCATCCCCTTGGCCATGTTGACGGCATAATCTTCGCTGATCACCAGCTCAATTGCCTTGCGATCGGCCTCATCGCCCTGACTTATCTCGTTGCTGGCGAGATACTTCACCAGATCCGGTGCGCGTTCATCGTGGGTGATAGTGATGTTGAGCGCTTCTGGGCTGGTGATCTGGCCAATCAGCAGCATAAACATGGCGCACATCATCAGTGGCGCACCTATGGCGTAATAGAGTCCGGCCATCACAGATCGTTTGTCGCGGGCGGCGTCGATCAGCTCTTTTCTGATCATGGCGATAGTGGTCTTCATCATGCTGCTATCCCCTCGTCTGTGCCGATAAGTGCGATAAAGGCGTCTTCTAGTGAGTCTTTACCTGTCTGCTGGCACAACTGTTGCGGACTGCCTATGGCCAGCACCCGGCCTTCGGCCATGACAATGACTCTATCGCACAGGGCGGCGACCTCCTGCATCACATGGCTGGAAAACAGCACGCAGTGACCTGCATCTTTGAGATTTTTCAGTAGATCTCTCAGTACTCTGGTACTCATCACGTCCAAGCCTCGGGTCGGTTCATCGAGAATAATATTGGTGGGTTCATGCACTATCGCCTGAGCCAGGGCGGTTTTCATTCGTTGCCCTTGGGAGAATCCCTTGCAGCGGCGATCGCTAATATCTTCCATGTGTAGTTTACTCATCACGCTGGCGGCCGCGGCCTTGGCATCACTGCGTGACAGGCCATTGAGCTCGGCAAAGTAGCTGATATATTCCCGCGGCGTGAGACGCTCATACAGGCCGAAAGGATCGGGAAACAGTCCCAGTTGTTGTTTGGCTTTAACGGGATCTTTGGCCACATCGAAGCCGTCAATTTCGGCCACGCCTTGATCCGGTTTCAGCAGGCCGAAGATGGTGCGTAAACAGGTGGTTTTGCCTGCGCCGTTGGGGCCGAGCAGGCCGGTGATTTCGCCATCGAAGGCTTCGAAGCTGAGATCGTTCAGTGCCTGTACCTCGCCGATACGTTTGGACAGTTGTGAGACTTTAATCATTGTGTAGCTCCTTGGGTATCGGCTTGATTCGCCAGTTGTTCTACCGTGTTGGCGTTGAGGTAGAAGTTACGGCTGACATCCTTGTGTAAACATTCATCAGAGAGTTTTTCGACACTGCCGCTGCTGATCAGCTGCGCGATCAGTTCGTTAGCACAGGACTGATAGGCGACGCCGTGGGTGGCGTAGGGGTCGATAAAGTGTTTGGCGTTGGTGAGTTTTTCCATCGCCATCTCGCCCCAGCTTGGCGGCGTGGCCGGATCTATCTCGCCAGACAACAAGAGGGTGGGCAGATCGCTGTCGATAGGCGCAGAGAAGCTGTCATCAACGCTGGCCATGTCCCAGATGGGGCAGGTCTGATCTATCCCTTTTAGCATCTCGGTCGAGAAGTAGTTGGCTTGTTCGGCGCTCTTTTGCGCCTTAAAACGCTGCCAATCTTCGGCGCAGACCACAGAGGCGTGCATCCCCATGGCCATGCCTGTGCTGTTAACCGTTAAGGCATAGAGTCCCATCAGCGGCTGAAAATTGCCTTGAGCCGCCTGATGTATGGCGTGGGGTAGTAGGGCGCGTACATTGGTTGAATAGAGCGCCATACGGATAGCACCCATAAATTTGTTTTGGGTCATGGTTAGCTGTGTCGGCTCAAAGGTGAGTGGATCGCGTGTCTGACTTATCATGGGCGCCTTGGCAAGCTGTTGATTGACCTGGTTAAACTCGGTTTCAAGCTGGCCAAACTGCTGGTGGCACAGGCTATTGTTCTGGCAATCTTCGAACAGTAACTTAAAGGCGCGTGCTATGGCGTCACCGATATTGAGTACGCTTTGCTGCATGGGCACTACGCCGTCTAGGGTGACAGTGGCTATGGCCTCGGGATAGTGACGCATATAGAGTTGTGCCATGCGACTACCGTAGGAGATGCCGTAGATGTGCAATTTCTGGTAACCCAGATGGGTTCTCACCGCCTCAAAATCTTTCAGCGCGGTTTCGCTGCCATATTGGCGCACATCGGCGGTTAAGCCGTCGCGGCACTTTTGGATTTCGGCGGCGATATCCAGATCTGTCTCATCGAAGGCGAGCGTGCCTTCGAAACTCTCGCCAGTGCACTGGAGCGGGCTGGACAGCCCCGTACCGCGCTGGTCGATCAGCAGTATGTCCCGCTGTTGGCGCACCTTATTGAAAATACGATCGAAACCGGCGGCATTTTCGATGGCAGATTGTCCTGGGCCACCGGCAATCGCTAATAAGGCTTCCTGGGTAAAGCTGGGTTTAATGGCGGGCAGAACCACATAGTGTATCTGTATCTGCTTACCGTCCGGCTCGCTGTAGTTTTCGGGGACGTTAACAAAGCCACAGCGCAGCCTGTCCGATAAACCGTCAACATAGCAGCTCTCGTCACCGACTTGAGGTTGGGCCTTAACCTGTGTTGGTGTGAGTCCGGCAATTGCGATAAACGCGAGTGAGGCATAAGCCAAACAGGCGAGTTTACTTAATCGTCTTCGAGCCTGGGCGCTGCGAGTTCGCGATCCTTGTAACATAATTCCTATCCCTTAGTTGATGCAATCTTGTATTGATGGCGGTTTCTGCTTTATTTCGCCTCTGGCGTTGAGCCTTGTCTGCGCACAGAATTTCGATTGTGTCTGTTTCACGCCTGGCTAATCAAGTCTTGGTGCTAATTAATTCAGCATTCGATAAGGTTGTTCCTATTTAACCATTTGTTATTTTAATATAAAAGCCTAAATAAGTGTTTCGTGTCCAAGCCTCACATTTCGCATTTCTGTGGATTGATTAACATTGTTGGAGTAAAAACTCTTATTTTTTTGCCTGTGTTGGCGTAGAATGCGCCGAAAAAGGTACAAGTGTACGCTAAAAGGTTAAAGAATATGTCGCTCCAACAGTATCATCTTATCCGTCTGCTTCAGGAGCAGGCTTCGCAGTTAGGTGAGTCCATTGCCCTGGAAGGTTATGGGCTTGCAGCACCTTGGGATAAGGTAAGTTGGACGGATTTCGATCGTCGCACCAATGGTATCGCCAAGGCGCTTATCGGTTTCAACCTGGCGGTTCAAGACAAGGTGGTGATTCTGTCCCAGAACTGTCCCCAGTGGACCTGTGTCGATGTCGGGTCATTAAAAGCGAAAACAGTTGTTGTCCCAATTTATCCGACCAGCACCTTGGCGCAGGCGCGTTACATTGTCGATGACGCCCAGGCGAAACTGATCTTCGTTGACGACGCCAGCCAATATCAGACCGCCCGTGAGCTGGTGAAACTCTGCCCCTCTTTAACTCATATTGTGGTGTTCGACAGCAGTATTAACCTCGAAGATAGTGATCATGAGCTTCATTTAGATAGCCTGCTAAATCGTCACTATGATGAGGCGATCGAGACAGAGCAGGCCGCGCGTATGCAGGCGACTGATTTAAACGATCTGCTAACCCTTATCTACACCTCAGGCACAACCGGCGATCCTAAAGGGGTGATGCTGGATTATCGCAATATGGCTTCAGTGGTGCGTCAGCACGATACCGTATTGCCCTTCAAGCCGGGTGATGTATCGCTGGCCTTCCTGCCGCTGAGCCATGTGTTTGAACGTGGCTGGAGCTTCTATGTCCTGTGTCGCGGCGGTCATAACGTTTATTTAAAAGATCCTATGACGGTCAAAGAAGCCATTGCCGATGTGAAACCCCATACCCTTTGTGTGGTGCCAAGATTCCTGGAGAAGGTGTACAGTGCGGTGCAAGATAAGGTGAGCGGCGCCCCTGCGGGCAGACAGAAATTGTTTGCTTGGGCAATGGCCGTGGGTGAGCGTTTCTTTGAGGTAAAACAGGGGCGGGCGCAGAGCTCATTCTGGCTCGGTCTACAGCATAAGCTGGCTAATAAGCTGGTATTTAGCAAATTACAGCAGGTGCTGGGCGGTCGTCTGAAGTTTATGCCTTGCGGCGGTGCGGCCTTAGATCAGAATGTGGCTAATTTCTTCCATTCCATCGATGTGCCTGTATTGTGCGGCTACGGCATGACAGAAACCACGGCGACCGTCAGCTGTAATACCTTAGACAATCGTGTGGCGGGTTCGAACGGTAAAACCTTGCCCGAAGTGGAAGTCAAGCTGGGTAAAGAGAACGAAATTTTAGTGCGTGGCGATACTGTGATGCGTGGTTATTATAATCGCCCAGAAGAAACCGCCGCGACATTTGAAGATGGTTGGCTGAAAACCGGGGATGCGGGACGCCTCGACGAGCAGGGTAACCTGTATATCGTCGATCGTATCAAGGAGCTGATGAAGACCTCAAACGGCAAATATATTGCGCCGCAACGAGTCGAAGGCAAGGTCAGTTGTTGCCCCTTTATCGAGCAGGTGGCCATAGTGGCCGATGCCAAAAATTATGTGACCGCCTTGATCGTGCCTGCGTTTGAGTCCCTAGAAAACTGGGCGAAAGAGAAAGGCCTGCATTACGAGTCGCCTATCGAACTGCTGCGTCACAGCCATGTGGTGGAGCATTTTGAGCAGCGTCTGAAAACCCTGCAGGCTGAATTAGCTGGCTTCGAGAAGATCAAAAAATTTACCCTGTTACCTGAAGCTTTTTCCATGGAGGCAGGTTTGATCACCCCGACCATGAAGCTGCGTCGTAAGATGATCTACCATAAATATGCCAATGAAATTAATGCTATGTACGCGAAATAGTGTTGCGCTATTGAGAACTAATATCGAGCACTAGCATTAAGAGCTAATAAGAAGGCTGAAAGGGAATACTTTTCAGCCTTCTTGCTTTAATGGTGGCTAAACGCAAACACACTTGCATAGTCGAATCTTGTTCGGTAACGTCAGCACAATAATAACAATATGCCGTACAAGGATTTTCCCCATGTCCACTCCCTTCTTTAGTTTAGCCCTGCAACCTAGATTCAATGAAACCGATGGCTTAGGTCATATCAATAATACTGTCATTCCTATCTGGTTTGAGGCGGGACGTGAACCTGTGTTTGAGATCTTTAATCCAGGGTTGAATATCGACAAATGGAACCTGATAGTCGCGGGCTTTACCATTGCCTTTAGCGCGCCGACTTATTATGGCTCGCCGGTTGAGATCAGAAGCTGGATCAGCCGGGTCGGCAACAGCAGTTTTGAGATCACCCAGCAGTGCTGGCAGCAGGGGAAGAAGACCGCAGAAGCACAAACTACCCTAGTTCACTATGATTATGCTACAGAGAAAAGTGTCAGGATCAATGATGACATTCGTCAGCGTTTATCGGAACACGGCGGGGCATAATCGGCAAGCGAACAGCTTTATTTGTGTCGCCATCTTTCCGTTGGCAATAATTATGATATCTTAGTGTTGCGCTTAAGTTGTTTTGTTTTTAAATGGGGTTTGGTGTTGATTACTAAGATGATTAATCGATTTTGGCTCATATCTCTGCTGCTTCTTCTCGCCTTGAGTAGCCGAGCCAATGCCATCGACCCCATACTGCGTAAAGCCATAAAGCAGAAAGTGACAGGCGATTTTACCAGCGCCATAGTGCTGACCGATGCCAATCTTATCTCCTTGGGTGTGGTGGACTTTAATCCCAATGCCATAGTGGATCTAGATGATTTAGGCAATGTGAATGCCGGTGATGATGACTCCTTAAAACGCCGCAGTCAGTTAAAGAGTTACACAGTTCCCTGGGAAAGCGACGAGATGGATCTGACCGATGACTGGCAAGGGGCCTACGCTGTCCGTTTCTCTTACGTCCATGCGAAGGACCATATCAAGGGGATTAATGATGAGACCATCAGCAGTCCGCTGGAGGATACCAGTTATCTGTTCGCCTCGGAATTTAAATGGAAATACCAAATTAGTGATAACTGGAAAGTGGTGTTGGGCGCCGGTGGACAACTTATCTGGCAGGACAATAGCCTGATCTATAACGATCCTGTTTTGCGGCAGGTGAAACCTCTGTTCGATGACGCCTTGGTTAATACCAGCCTTGGCGCCATCATGATCGACCCCAATGCCGAGTTCACCTACACGAGTGAATTGTTTGGCCATAAATGGGAATATATCAGTACCCTGCGTTTTGCCATCGGCAGGACTGTGATGACGGACAATGGCGCTCAGAGTGTGTCTCCCCAAGTGGGGCGCTGGAGCAATGCGTTCCTATTCCATTATGAACTGCCCAGTGTATGGGATAAGGCAAACGAGGTACGTTTTCTGGTCAAGCGGGTCGACTTAACCGGCGATGTTATCCAGTCCATAGGTACAGATAACTATTATGAGTTCGGTGCCGGCTGGGTTATCGAAACCTCATCCCTGGTCTCCTGGTTGTCCAGCATAGGTCTGGGGATCACTATCAATATCAACAGTGGCCTCAGTGGCGGGGGGATCGTCTTGCTGCTCAATGAGCCCCTGTGACCTCATGGCTATGAGCTGCTATTTTTGCTGATGCTGACGCAGCACAGCTAGGAGATCTTCCGGCAGTGGTATCTTTCTCTGGGTTTTAAAATCATACATCACGGCTACCGATGAGCCAGTGGTAGTGATCGTCTGCTGGCGTTCACTGAACACCTGATAATGGGTGCTAAATCTGTCCTCTTTTATCTCACCGATAGTCACCGCCACCCTGAGAGTATCCGGGTAAGTTACCGGGCGTTTGTAGCGTGCGCTGTTGTCGCTGATCACCAGTCCCTGACCCGATTTATACATCTCGCCCAGCGGAAAGAAGCGATTGAAGAAGTCGATCCTGGCGGTCTCAAAGTAGCGAAAATATACCACGTTATTCACATGCTGCAGGGCATCCATCTCACCCCAGGCGACGGCTATGCCGCTGTGAACGGGGTATTTAGCTATAAAATTTTCCACTCTGTTTCCTTACTCGGCTTGAATTTAAACGTGTGTTTAATTTTGCCATGGTAGCAAAACCGAGATACAAAAAAAGCACCTAATGTGCTTTTTATGCGCTAGCTGCTGTTAATGTGTACAGCAGCATTTTATGCTTAACAGAGCGCTGGCTTAGAGGTTGTCGAGATCCAACTCGTCGAAGCTGCTGATCTGTTTGAAATCGCCGGTGCGCTGTGTGGTGTCGCGCACCATCTGCACTGTGCGTAGTCCCGCCTGTTGTGCCGCCTTCAGCTCCTCGAGCAGATCTGAGATAAACAGCACCTGTTTGGGCGCCAGGCTGATGGTGTTGATTATGTTGCTGTAAGCCTGCTTATAGCTTTTGTTACCGGTACGGGTATCGAAATGACCATTGAAATAAGGTGTTAAATCGCCATCGTCGCTGTGACTGAACAGTAGTTTCTGTGCATCCACAGAGGCAGAAGAGAAGCTATAGACCCGGATATTTTGGCTGCTGAGCTTTTTGATGGCCTCAATAAAGTCAGGGAAGATATGGCCCTTAAAATCACTCTTGCCATAGCCCTGTTTCCAGATCAGGCCCTGTAGTGTTTTAAGTGGTGTTGCCTTACGATCTTCCGCTATCCATTGCCGTAATATTTCAACAATTCGTTCAAGGGATGCATCGGGTTCCAGAGCGATATCACGTATGTCGGAAAGACAGTTATCTACTAATACATTGTGTTGATTATCTTCTAAAAATTCTGGTAAAACCTTAGCAGAATAGGAGAAGAGAACATCTTTAATAAAGTTGAGATCGGTTGTTGTACCTGCTGTGTCCACCACAATGGCTCGAATACCCATAATGTTGCTCTACTCCACAATGTATTACGAAATTACGTATTAAAACTACAGCTCAGATCCTAAGCTGAATTGGGCTGTTTGGCTAGTGAATTATCGAGTCAATATCAGCAGGTGCGCATCTAAAGATAATCCCAGCATCTCCAGCACCCATTCATTACAGGTTTCGCCCTGTTTTGGTGCAAATTTGCGCGTATCTCGCCCGCGACGAATCATGCTTAGCTTAGGCAGACCTCCTTTAAACATGGCGTTAAGCCGGAGAAGCCAGGCCTGGAGCCGGAAAAACCTGCCTTATCTTCAGTCTGCGGATCAATCAGATGGCTTGGCGTCATAGTTGCAAGGTCAGATGTGCAAGATGGGAATTAAGAAAGGGTGAAACTGAAATGTGCTGGAGTCGCTAATGGTAGCAATGAGTTATTTGAGTGTGATTGAGCGGTACCATGAGCATGAGCAATTGGTAAAAGAGATGCTGGAATCGGTTTTGGTTGGCATAGGCGATCCTGTGATGCTCTCGGATCCCGGCATGCGGGTGCGCGCCATGGCCGAGATCGCCAACAGTTATCCCTTTGTCGAGCTGCTCTATGTGCTCGACAGCAGCGGTATGCAGATCAGTGACAACGTGGCGATAGTCAATCGGGTGGTGCAGTCGATCCCTGTGGGTAAGAATCTCAACCGCAGCCACAGGCCTTATTTCTCCAAGACCCAGCAGAGTGAGATGCTTAAGATCACCCATCCCTATCTCTCTAACGCCAGTGGCAAGTTGTGTTTGTCGGCATCCTATCGTATCGGAGATGAGCAAGAGTATGGCTATATAGTGGTGGATGTGAACCTGACCCAACTCATCGAATTTATGATGGGCGATAGCGCCCGCCGTAAAGCCACACCCCTGTTTAAGTTTATCTACAGCGCCCTGGTCTTAGGGTTATTCATCATGGTGACAGTGCTGATCAGCATGGCGACAGTCGATATTGTCGATCTACTCTCCGAAGGGCTGGTGCCCAGTGGTTCGATAAAACCCTTTGGGATCATCATCTTTATTACCTTGGCGCTTGCCGTGTTCGATCTGGGTAAGACTATCCTCGAAGAGGAGGTCTTGATGCACAAAGATATCTTCCGTCATAGCTCGACCCGGCGTACCATCACCCGGTTTATCTCCACCATACTCATCGCCATCTCTATCGAGGCGCTGCTGACCATGTTTAAGGCATCCTTGGGGGAGATGGAATATGTACAACCGGCGATCTGGATGATGTTTGCCGTGGTAGGCCTGCTGGTGGGACTGGGGATCTATGTCTATCTGGGCGCCAAGGCGGAGCTGCTGCTTAAACAGGGCAATGGCAAAATTAGTGCTGGTCATACAAGCAATGATTGAGCTAGTGTGGAAAAAGGATATTGGAAGCCAATTTTTACCTGTTTTAAAAGGAGTTAAATCATGTTCTGGCAAATTACTTTCTGGCTCTTATGCGCCATCTTTGTACTGCCTGTCCCGTTTAAAATAGCAGGTTACCTGTCGGGGAAAGATCCCAGCCCTTTGAGTGTCAAAGTGGAAGAGATGGCAAACCTTGCGTTTACGGCTATCGGCTTAGTGGCCTTTTACGGTTTTATCAGCGACCAGAGCTACTTTTCCCCCTTGTTTTGGCAGATCTGGTTGGTGATTGCACTTATCTGGTCGATTTCCTCTTTCTTCTGGTCACCTAAGCTGACTTATGCCGCCGAGCTCTTCGGCAAGCATAGGATGTATCTGCTCGCTTCAATCAGCATTACGTTATACAGCCCTCTGCTGTTGGCCGTCTATTTTTACGCCTGCTAACCTGGCAGAGGGTAAAGTGTCAGTTATCTGAGCCCCGTCCCCGGCAATCTCTATTGATGCACTAGCTTGCCGTTTTTGACCACCTCTTTGCAGGGATTAACCCCATAGCTGTAGGCGAGCTGCGCCGGGGTGCCGATGTCCCACAAACAGAAATCGGCCTGCATGCCTTTACGCAATATTCCGACTGAGTCTTCTACGCCTAGGGCTTTCGCGGCGTTACGAGTCATACCAGCTAGTGCTTCTTCCGGGGTTAATCTGAACAGGGTGCAGCCCATATTCAGCATTAGTAAACTGGAACACAGGGGCGATGAGCCCGGGTTATAGTCGCTAGCCAGCACCATAGGTACCTGATATTGCCGCAGTAGATCTATGGGGGGGAGTTGGGTTTCGCGCAGGAAATAGAAGGCGCTGGGCAGCAAAGTCGCGCAGGTGCCGCTTTCGCTCAGAGCTCTGACCCCGGCTTCATCTAAGTATTCGATATGATCCACCGACTTTGCCCCAAGCTTGGCCGCTAGGGCCGAGCCACCCATATTGGACAGCTGTTCGGCGTGCAGCTTGATATCCAGTCCCGCCGCTTTTGCCGCGCACAATACTCGTTCTGTTTGTTCCAGACTGAAGGCGATATTCTCGCAAAATACATCGACGGCATCGGCCAGGCCTTCAGCTATCACGGCTGGTAGCATCTCATCGACCACGAGATCCACATAGGCATCGCTATTATCTTTATATTCAGGGGGGATGGCATGGGCACCTAAGAAGGTGGTTTTGACATCCACGTGATGATGCTTACCCAGCTCGCGGGCGACCCGCAGCAGCTTAAGTTCGGTTTCTGTATCCAAACCATAGCCGGATTTTATTTCGACCGTGGTCACCCCCTCTTTGGCGAGGGCGTTTAAGCGTTGACGGCCAAGTTCAAATAACTCAGCCTCCGATGCCTCACGGCAGGCTTTGACTGTTGAGATGATGCCGCCACCGGCTCGAGCTATCTCCTCATAGCTTGCACCCTGCAGGCGCAGCTCAAATTCGTTGGCGCGATTGCCGGCAAATACCAGATGGGTGTGGGCATCGATCAGGCCTGGGGTTAGCCAGCCGCCTTTGCCTCGATACACAGGCATTGATAACACATCAAATTCAGGCAGTTCGCTGCGTGGCCCCATCCAGGCAATTTTACCGTCTTTGACTGCGAGAGCTGCATCAGGGATAGCGCCGTAACTACCTGAAATATCTTGGTCCATAGTGGCGATATTGACGTCAATCCAAACCTGATCCCAATCCATTTGCTTCCCCTTTAATGATTGCTGCTTGCTCTTTAATAGCAAAAGCGAGTATAAACTTACTTGTGTTTACTTGTATATACAAGCTAGGATTATAGCGGTAATGTAACACATTTGAAAAGTGATATCGCCAAGGTTGGACTGAGTCAGCTCGGCAGCCTTAAGTTGAGTAAGAGGGAACGGATGGTAACGCCCAAGTTTGTTGAAATTAAACAGTTTATTCTGGCTAAGGTGGAGAGCGGCGAGTGGCAGCAAGATAGCCGCGTGCCCTCTGAAAACCAGTTAGCAGAGCTGTTTGAGTGCAGCCGTATGACGGCAAGGCGGGCGTTAACTGAGCTGACCGAGTCAGGCATACTCGAACGTGCTCAAGGGCTGGGCACCTTTGTTGCAGGGCTCAAATCCCAATCTTCCATGATGGCGATTCGCAATATTGCCGATGAGATTAAAGACAGAGGCCATGGTTATAGCGTCGAGCAGATAGCCCTGACCCAAATCGCTGCCGAGCCTCAGATCGCCATCGCCTTAGGGTTGGAGAGTGGTGAACCTGTGTTTTATTCCCTCCTGGTGCACTGTGAGCAGGGCGTGCCGCTGCAGCTCGAAGAGCGCTTTGTGAATCCTAAATTGGTGCCGGATTATCTGACCCAGGATTACCGATCGCAGACGCCTCACGAGTACCTGTCACAGGTGGCGCCTTTGACCGAGGCGCGCCACACCATAGAAGCGGTTGTGGTGAATGAGCAGCAAGGGGCTCATCTGCAGATAGCGGTTACCGAGCCCTGTTTGCAATTGCTGCGCCGCACTTGGTCGCGTCAGGGGGTGGTGAGCTTTGCCCGGCTTATTCATCCCGGTAGCCGCTTTAGATTAGGCGGCCATTTAACATTTCACACTTAATCCGGGATCGACGCGGATTAAGTAATAACAACAATCAGTAAGACCCAAAATGAATAGAAAAAGGATGTCCCAATGAACAACAGACACGATCCTAGCCGTAAGATTATCGCCCCTCATGGCAGCAAATTAAGCTGTAAGAGTTGGCTGACCGAAGCGCCACTGCGTATGCTGATGAACAACCTGCATCCGGATGTGGCTGAGCGCCCAGAAGATCTTGTGGTTTATGGCGGTATTGGCCGTGCGGCGCGCGATTGGCAATGTTATGACAAGATAGTCGAAGTGCTACAGCGCCTGGAAGATGATGAAACCCTGTTGGTGCAATCGGGTAAGCCTGTGGGCGTCTTTAAGACTCACAGCGACGCACCGCGCGTGATCATCGCCAACTCCAACCTGGTGCCTCACTGGGCCAACTGGGAACACTTTAACGAGCTGGATAAGAAAGGCCTGGCCATGTACGGCCAGATGACGGCGGGTTCCTGGATCTACATCGGCTCTCAGGGGATTGTTCAGGGCACTTACGAGACCTTTGTCGCCATGGCGAAGAAGCACTTTGGCGGCTCATCAGCTGGTAAGTGGATCTTAACTGGCGGTCTGGGCGGTATGGGTGGGGCACAGCCACTGGCGGGCACTATGGCCGGTTATTCTGTGCTGGCCTGTGAAGTCGATGAGACTCGTATCGATTTTCGTCTGCGTACCCGTTATGTCGATAAGAAGGCGACCAGCCTGGATGAAGCCTTGGGGATGATCGATGAAGCCAATGCCAGCGGTACACCTGTCTCCGTGGGTCTGCTGGCTAACGCTGCCGATGTGTTTGCCGAATTGGTTGAGCGTGGCATCACCCCGGATGTGGTGACAGACCAGACTTCGGCGCACGATCCGCTCAATGGTTATCTGCCACAGGGCTGGACCTTAGAGCAGGCGGCCAAGATGCGCCTCGAGGATGAAGCGACTGTGGTGAAGGCGGCCAAGCAGTCGATGGCGGTTCAGGTGAAAGCTATGCTGGCGCTACAGGCGGCCGGTGCGGCCACCACTGACTATGGTAACAACATACGTCAGATGGCGTTTGAAGAAGGGGTGGAAAATGCTTTCGACTTCCCTGGTTTCGTGCCCGCTTACGTGCGTCCTCTCTTCTGTGAGGGCATAGGCCCATTCCGCTGGGCGGCGCTGTCAGGCGATCCTGAAGATATTTATAAAACCGATGCCAAGGTGAAAGAGCTGATCCCAGACAATCCTCATCTGCACAACTGGTTGGATATGGCGCGTGAGCGCATCGCCTTCCAGGGGCTGCCAGCGCGTATCTGCTGGGTTGGCTTGAAAGACAGGGCTCGTTTAGCCAAGGCTTTCAACGAGATGGTGAAAAACGGTGAGCTTTCTGCGCCTATCGTGATCGGTCGTGATCATCTGGACTCAGGCTCAGTTGCCAGCCCGAACCGTGAAACTGAATCTATGCTTGATGGCTCGGATGCGGTATCGGATTGGCCATTAATGAACGCCCTGCTGAATACGGCCAGCGGCGCGACCTGGGTTTCCCTGCACCATGGCGGCGGGGTCGGTATGGGCTTTAGTCAGCACTCAGGCGTGGTGATTGTTGCCGATGGTACAGATGCCGCAGCGGCGCGTCTTGGACGTGTACTCTGGAATGACCCGGCCACAGGTGTGATGCGTCATGCCGATGCGGGTTACGATATTGCTAAGCAGTGTGCCGCCGAGCAGGGCTTAGATCTTCCTATGCTGAATGCGTAAACAACTAACAATAATAAGAGGCAGTAAATGGAACATTTAGTATTAAAGCCAGGAACCTTATCTCTGGCGCAGTTGCGTGAAATCAGCCGTAGCAAGGTGAGTCTGGAACTTTGTTCGAGCGCGATTGCCGACATCAACACCAGCGCCGCCTTGGTGCAGCAAGTGATCGATGAAGGCCGCACGGTTTATGGCATCAACACAGGTTTTGGTCTGCTGGCCAATACCAAGATTAGCGATGAAGATCTGCAATTACTGCAACGCTCTATCGTGCTGTCTCATGCCGCGGGCACAGGGCAATATATGCAAGACGCCACAGTGCGTCTGATGATGGTGCTTAAGATCAACTCCTTGAGCCGCGGTTTCTCCGGCATACGTTTAGAGGTGATCAACTTCCTTATCGCCCTGGTCAATGCCGAAGTTTACCCTTGTGTGCCAGAGAAAGGTTCTGTGGGCGCATCTGGCGACTTGGCACCTTTGTCACACATGTGTTTGCCGCTTTTGGGCGAAGGTGAGATGAGCTATCAGGGTCAGATCATCTCTGCCAAAGAGGGCTTGGCCATTGCAGGTCTTGAGCCTATCGAGCTTGCCGCCAAAGAGGGGCTGGCGCTGCTTAATGGCACTCAGGCATCGACGGCGCTGGCGCTCGAAGGTCTGTTTAATGCCGAAGATCTGTTTGCCGCCAGCTCAGTGATTGGCGCCATGAGCGTCGAAGCGGCCATGGGCAGTCGTAGTCCGTTCGATCCGCGTATTCATGCTGCGCGCGGCCAGAGAGGTCAAATCGACTCTGCGGCCATCTTCCGTCATCTGCTGGGAACTGAGTCTGAGATCAGCTTAGATCACATCAACTGTGAGAAGGTGCAGGATCCTTATTCGCTGCGTTGTCAGCCTCAGGTGCTGGGTGCTTGTCTGACTCAGATCCGTCAGGCCGCCGAGGTGCTGCAGACAGAAGCCAATGGCGTAACGGATAACCCGCTGGTGTTCCAGGATACGGGCGACATCATCTCTGGCGGTAACTTCCATGCCGAGCCTGTGGCCATGGCGGCCGATAACCTGGCGATTGCCATCGCCGAGTTGGGTTCGATTGCCGAGCGTCGTATCGCTCTGCTGATCGACTCTAACCTCTCTAAGCTGCCACCATTCTTGGTGGAAAACGGTGGAGTGAACTCAGGCTTTATGATTGCCCAGGTGACGGCGGCGGCATTGGCTTCAGAGAACAAAACCTATGCCCATCCAGCTTCTGTGGACAGCCTGCCTACTTCGGCAAACCAGGAAGATCATGTGTCTATGGCGACCTTCGCGGCGCGCCGCCTGCGTGATATGTCAGAAAATACCCGTGGCGTGCTGGCGGTGGAACTACTGGCTGCGGCTCAGGGCTTAGACTTCCGTGCGCCTTTGCAGCCATCACATGCAGTTGCGCAGGCCAAGGCCGAGCTGCGTGAGCGAGTAAGCTACTATGACAAAGACAGATTCTTTGGTCCCGATATTGAAGAGGCGACCGAACTCTTGTTAACGGCCAGCTTCAACGCCTATCTGCCAGCGAATACCCTACCGAGTTTTTAATCGGGTAAGATTAAGCTTTTCAATGTAAAAGGGCCGTAAGGCCCTTTTTTATTGGGATAATTAACGCGAACTCATGTCGGTGATCTTTATCGTCATCGACTCTTGCTGCCAGCGGTTTTTATCGACCCCTTCTATCCAGATTGTGTCGCTGCTGCGCTTTTGCCCCTTGCGAAGGTAGGTCTCCGGCCACCGGGCAAACGGCTTGCTTATGGCGGACAAAATAACTGTGCTAGTATGCAGATAAAATAAGAGTTTGGCTTTTGCGCTCGTTGGCTAGGCCTGCACAGCATCTGATTTAGGGAGCGATATTTTGG
The DNA here is from genome assembly GCF_021412565.1 of Shewanella sp. AS1. GTDB lineage: Bacteria > Pseudomonadota > Gammaproteobacteria > Enterobacterales > Shewanellaceae > Shewanella. The sequence continues at coordinate 35,843 of NZ_JAKCLJ010000016.1, forward strand.
AGCAGGAATTACGCACTCAAGTGTCAACTTGGTTGACTCAATTAGGGGTTGAGAGTTCAGCCGACGCAATGGCGACCGGGGTATTGGCCTTCGCCTGTTTGCTGGTGGCATTCTTGGTCTATTTTGTGGTGAAACGCCTTGTCGTCAGCACTATGAATTTGGTGATCCAGCGCTCTAAGGTACGCTGGGATGATATCTTTATGCATAATGGCGTGCTGGAAAAATTGGCAATCATAGTTCCTGCTCTGCTGCTTAATATCAGCCTGCCGCTGGTGCTAACTAACCATGAACTGCTTGCCAGCATGACGGATCGCCTGCTGGATGTGGTGATAGTGATCCTTGTGGTGAGGGCGATATTCAGCGTGCTCGATTCGGGCAACGAGATAGCCAATCACAATCAGCTTAGCCGTCGTCTGCCGATCAAGAGTTTTGTGCAGTTATGTAAGCTGTTCCTCTTCTTTGTGGCCCTGATCGTCTCGGTTTCTATCTTATCGGAGCAGTCGCCAATCTATTTCCTCAGCGGCTTAGGGGTTGCAACCGGTCTGGTGATGTTGGTGTTCAAAGACACCATACTGGGCTTTGTCGCCGGTATTCAGCTGGCAGCGAATCGCATGGTCAGCCCGGGAGATTGGATCCAGATGGACAAGTATGGTGCCGATGGTGCCGTCGAAGAGGTGTCGCTGACGACGGTTAAGGTGCAGAACTGGGATAAGACTATTACCATGATCCCCGCCTATGCCCTAGTGTCGGACGCTTTTAAGAACTGGCGTGGCATGTCTGAATCCGGCGGGCGTCGCATCAAGCGGGCGGTGAATATCGATGTGGATTCCATCGGGTTTTTAACCGAGGAGCAGCTGGCGCGTCTGGGTAAGATTAATCTGCTCAAAGAGTATCTTGCCCGCAAGAAGGGTGAAATAAGCGAGCACAATGCCAAGGTTGAAGATGGTGAAATGCCAGTGAATACCCGCCATCTGACCAATATAGGCACCTTCCGTGCCTATCTGTTGCAATATATGCAAAAGCACCCCAAGGTGCATCAGGAGATGACTCTGCTGGTGCGCCAGCTCGCGCCCACAACAGAGGGGCTACCCATAGAGATCTATATCTTTACCAACGATACCCGCTGGGCCTTTTATGAAGATATTCAGGCCGATATTTTCGATCATATCTACGCTATTCTGCCCCAGTTCAACTTGCGGGCATTTCAGGCACCCTCAGGGGCAGACATTCGCAGTTTAAAAAGCGAGTGACGTCAGAATTAGCTGTGACGTGTGACTAATAGGGCGGCCAGACCGATAAACAGGCCGCCGCTTATCCTGTCAAACCAGTGCAGTTTTTGATTGCTTTTAAGCCAGGGCGCGAGAATGTTAGCCAGGCAGGCGTAGATCATCACAAAGCTGAAATCCACCAGAGCCCAGGTGCCTGCCAGAATCGCTAATTGTGGCCCCTGAGGCTGACTCATATCGATAAACTGGGGAAATAGTGCGCCGAAAAACAGCAGATCTTTGGGGTTGCTTATCCCCACCATAAAAGCCTGTTTAAACAGCAGTGCCGGCTTGCCCTCCCCTGTGGCCGACAGGCTGATCTTGTGATCTTTTGCCTTGGTCAGCAGCAGTTTGATACCCAGGTAGAGAAGATAGGCTGCGCCGCAATATTTCAGTACGCTGAAACCATATTCCCAGGCACTGAGCAGCGCGCCGAGTCCTGCTGCCGAGGCGCACATCAACAACAGTGCAGAACAGACACTGCCGCTGGCTGTCGCCAGAGAGCGGCTCTTGCCAAAATGGATGCCGTGGCTCATGGATAAGATCGCCATGGTGCCCGGCGAGAGGGCGATTAGCACAATGGCAAACAGGTAGAGCAGCCAGGTATCTAAGGTCATAGGATAAATTACGTCAGCAGTGAGAAGGGTTAGGCACCGGGTAAGGTTTTAGGATGATAGCCCTGGATACCGCGATAAAAATTCAAAATGGCGCGCATATCTTTTTCTATCTCCCCGCTGACATAAAAAGGTGCGGGGATCACCACGGCTTTGCGATCGAAATCGAAGGCCACCGTCACTATCGGCACCTGGGCTTTCTCGGCGATGCGATAGAAGCCGGTTTTCCAGCGATCTACATGGCTGCGGGTCCCCTCGGGCGCTAGTGCCAGTTTAAACTGGGGATCTTGTCTGAAGAGCAGTACAACAGAGTCCACCAGGTTATTGTTTTGGCGTCTGTCAACGCCAGTACCGCCAAGCACCTTGAAAAACCAGCCCCAGGGCGGAATAAAGAGTTGGTGTTTCGCCAGGAAGTGAATCTTTTGCCCCAGCGCGCCACGGGCAAGTACGCCGATAATAAAGTCCCAGTTGCTGGTGTGAGGGGCAACAATAGTGACATATTGCGGCACATCCGGCAGGGCACCATCGAGTTTCCAGCCGATTAATTTCAGCAGAGTTTTACAAAAAAATTGCCACATGAGTTAAGCTCTATATAGATATGTTGTCGTGGTTTTTCTATTTATTGATAATAGCTTACACAAAGTTTAACCATTATACATCAGATCTTACTCTCGCTCTAAGGAGTCGAAAATGTTTAAGGTTTTCTGTTTTTTTCTCTTATTTTGCATCCCGTGTTGTGTGTCGGCAGTGCCGACGGATGAGATCACCCATATGCTTGCCCGCCAGGAAGCGGCCTGGAATACGGGTGACATAGATACCTATATGCAAGGTTATTGGCGCAGCGAAAAACTGCGTATCGCATCGGGCAAGAAATTTCGCTATGGCTGGCAAGAAACCCTAGATGCCTTTAAGAAGTATTATTCAACCCGGGCGCTGATGGGGAAGTTGCAACTGACGCAAGTGGAGATCAAGGTTTTCAATAACTCTGCTGCTATGGTGGTGGGGCGCTGGCAATTGATCCGCGCTAAAGATAAGCCTGAGGGGCTGTTTACCCTACTGCTGGAGAAGATAGATGATAGATGGGTGATCACTCATGATCATACCTCAGAGTAGTATTTTAATTCTGCGTTAGTTTAAAGCTCTGTCTGCCTAAATTTCTGCCTTTGCCATCGTAGCGTACCTCAGTAAATTCGCAGTTTCTCTGGTTGTCGAACAGGACTATCGAGGTGGAGCGGGTGCCATATTCTGGATGTTTGATGTAGATAGAAGAGAGCTGGCGCTCCCACTCCAGACTGATGCCAGTTTGCGGCAGGGCACTGTCATCGGCTTGAGTATCATCTGTCATTATTGTCAGCAGGGCGTTGATATCGGGTGGAGTCTCCTTAGATAAGAGTGCCTCTAAGGCTTGGGTGCCTTTGGCCATCTTGGGCCAGATATCGTCCAGTGCGCCGTTGCTGATGGCGTGAAATCCCGGCGTTAATCGGGTGCAATCTCCCGAGAGACTGTGATAGCAATACAGTCCATCATCCAGACTAAACAGCAGGTTAAAAGGGTTATAACTATGTCTATGCTGCGCCAACCAGTCGGGTGTCAGCTCCTCTCGTAAGGCCTTAATGACCAGCTCGCCGCGGCTGAGTTTGTCGTTTTGCTGTAACTGAGGTGCGCGAATATTGGTCAGCGCCGCCAACTTGCCACTGCGATTGATGCCCAGCCAGGTGCCGCCGGCCTGGAGATCTTTTCCCGCCAATATCTGATCATCCGGTGGCCAGAAATGGGCCGGTTCGGTGGGGCGAATATGAAACTCGTCGCGGTTGGCGCAGACGATCAATGGATAATCCGGATGTACCTCTAGGGCGACAAATAAGATACACATAGGCCTGACATGGTTGGGCGGCTCATGGTGTTAACTTAGCCTTGTTGTAGGTTAAACGCCAGTGAATCTAACAAGGCAATCATTCATGATGATGGCGCTTCGGAGTTGCATCTTGTTGATGGTTATGTGGGTGATCATGTTTGTGGGCCTTGCTCCACAGCGTGATACGCGACATAAATTTTCGCGGTCCCAGGCGTAGCAGACTGGCGCCAAACAGAAACGTGATAATAGCCAGACACAATAGATTGAGGTTTGATGGCAGATGCAGCAATCCTTGCCAGCTCGGCGCCAGGTATTGGGTGATAAACAGGCAGAGCAGTAAGCTGCTGACTAACAGAAAACGCTTTGACCAGTTCATCAGTTTAAGCTGTGAGAGATTAAATACAGGCGCCGCCAATAGTGTGATCACCACTGCCGCCATGCTCCAACCGCTGTAGGCTAGAGTGAGCGCCAGCACCGCGCCGCCCAGATGGCAAAATCCCATGGGAAGAAACAGCAGCAGGAGTACAGCGACCTGAACCCAAGGTTGCTCTAAGGGAACTGAAGGATGGCCAATGAGGTTGGCCAGAATCAGGCTGAGAACAATCCAGGGTGCGCTGCGATCCACTGTATCTGCCATGCCAAAACGCCAGGCTGATTGCGGCAGGTCGCTCTGGGGCTCGGCTGGTTCGACTCTGAGCTGGGTTAATAAGGTTCCAACTAGGAGTAAACCGATAATCTGGATCAGCGCCAGGGTCGGTCCCAGCAGCAGAAGTGTGATAATTAATGCCTCAGGGCCAGCCAGTCGCTGCAACCAGCGAAGGGGCAATTTAGTGTGCTGCGCAGACAGGCCAAAATGATAGCGCAAGGTCGCGAGAAGGTAAGCCAATAACAGCACTGGCGCCAGCGTCAGCAACCAGTCCATTAGCTGCTCTGTGGTGTGGGTGTGCTCATGGTGATCATGCCCGCCCGAGTCCATCATCAGCAGAATAAAGAGTAACAGTATCCCCAGGATACTGCCTATGCCGGCCTGGTATTCATATTTACCCTGTTTATCGCTGATATGGTGGCCATGGGGTTGATGCAACACCACGTGCAAGATGGAGCCTGTCACGAAGGCCTGCAGATAGACAGTGTTATCCAGGCTCAGGTGAGTGAGCAGTTGCTCGCCCGCGAAATAGCCAAGGCTAGTGAGCAGCATCATGCTCACTAAAACCGCCATCGCCCAGCGATTGCCGACTTGGGGCTTGAGTAGCCACCAGATAGCCAGACCAACCGGGAGGCGATGCAGTATCACGCCCAGTGCCAGCAATGCCGAATTACCATCTTGCTGGGCCAGCACCATGGCGCCGCCATCTGTGATGGTATGCAGCAGCAGACCAGCTAGGCCTAAGGTCAGGGTGAGGTTATGGGTCACCTCTGAATAACGATGAAATAGGCGTTCACTCAGGGTTGGCCCCCATAAGCCTATGATAACGAACAGGATCGCCAATAGACCACCATGCTCTAGGAGCTCAGGCAGAATATGGATTAGCACTAAGCCGCCGAGGGAGACAAAAATGAATCCATCTAAGCCTTTTTGCAGGCCAGTTCCCGTGGTAAAAAAACGGTAAAACAGCGGACCTAGCAGGAGTGCAATACAACTGGCGATGAGATAGTACATATCAGAGTTTAAAAGGGAACTGGAAAGCCAAGCAGTATAACAGTGTTATCGTCTGCAATCGAATACTTATGATAGTCGCCTGCTTGGATTTATTGCCATTATCGAGGAAGAACAGGGCGTTTTTACTCGCCTTTTCCTGGCTAAAAATAACGGCAACTTAGCCATTGGAACTAGATCTCGTCGATGGCAGAAATTTAGTTGTTTTAGCTACAGATTAATGATGAAACTTCGTTATACAATATGGGGCAATCTTTAATGGGGTCAATCTAGAAGTACGATAAGTTATGGATATCTTTTCAGCAGCGGTAATGTTGTTCTTAATTATGGACCCGTTAGGGAATCTGCCTATCTTCGCCTCTATCCTCAGGCATATAGAACCGAAAAAAAGGCGTATCGTATTGATAAGAGAGCTGATTTTTTCGCTTATCATCATGTTGCTCTTCCTGTTTGCCGGCGAGGCGATTCTTAATTTCCTCAACCTGAGATCTGAGTCTGTGAGTATTGCGGGTGGGATCATCTTATTTTTGATCGCCCTGCGGATGATATTCCCTCAGCCTGGTGGCGTGGTTGGTCTGGCCGCGGGCGAAGAACCTTTTATTGTGCCTATGGCGATCCCTCTGATGGCCGGGCCGTCAATTCTCGCCGCCCTAATCCTGCTGGCTCACACAGATTCTAGCCGCATGACGGACTGGACAATCGCCTTGCTTGCTGCCTGGGGGGCGAGTGCCGTCATTTTACTCTTCTACAAGTTGTTTACTAAGCTGTTGGGCGAGAAAGGTTTAACCGCAGTCGAGCGTCTGATGGGGATGGTGCTGGTGATGATTTCTGTACAGATGTTTCTCGACGGTATTGCCAATTACATGACCTATACAGGTAATTAATCACATTCTTGTCCTTAATTATTCGACTCGATGGAGTAAAATTAGATATAAGAGTATTGCGTCATCTCAATCACCCAGTTTCGCAAGGACAAAGTAGAATGATGAAACCATATTGGGCAGGGATATTAACGGCTTTAGCTTTTCTGTTGTCATGTGGGAGCCCAGATCTCAGTGCGGCGCCCAGGCCTGAAAATCTTTCGGGGCCGTCTGCAGACATAGGTTTGGTGAATAAGACGCAGATCCTCTACTGGCTGACGAAGCGGGGTGAGCTCTCCCCTGATGCCAGCGAAGCGCAGAAACAAGAGGCATTTGAGCTGTATATCAGTAAGGCGAGTCATTTCAGGGATGACGCCATGGTGATCGAGTCTAAACTGAAACGGCAAAATGCAGTGACAAGCAGCTCAAAAGAGAGCTCAAGATTACAAAAAGTGGGTGCTATGGTGACAGTGCTCTCCGACAGAGAGGTGAGCAAAACAGTTAAAGTGCTGGGGGTGTTAATCGACTTTCCTGATCTGCTTCATAACGATAACCGCCTTAGCTCCAGTGATACACCTATGTATTACCCTAGTTATCCGCTCTCTCACTATTATAATCTGATGTTTTCCTCCAGCGGATTTACCGGCCCCTTCGGTGAAAATCTGCTCTCTGCTTACCAATATTACCAGGCCGAATCCGGTGGCTCCTTCTTCTACGAAGGTGACGTTAAGGGGTGGTATACCGCCAGCAATAATGCCGCCTATTATGGGGCTAACAATCCTAGCAATAATAACGACGATGTTCGGGTGCCTGAGCTGGTTCAGGAAGCTGTCACCTTTGCTCTTTATGGCATGAGTCAGTCTGAACTGGACAGTTACGATATTGAAGACCCTTACGATCTCGATGGCGATGGCAATTATGATGAAGCCGACGGCATCATAGATCATGTGACCATATTTCACTCCAGCATAGGTGAGGAGTCTGGCGGCGGGGTATTGGGCGATAATGCTATCTGGTCGCACCGCTATTATGTTTATGGCAGTAATGATATTGGTGAGACTATCCCAGGCACCAACAAGAAGGTCTTTGGTTACACCATTCAACCCATAGATGCCGCCGCGGGTGTAGTGGCACACGAGTTTGGCCACGACTTAGGTCTGCCGGATGAATATGATACCAGCGGCCTTGGTGATGGCTCTCCCGTAGGCATGTGGTCGATCATGGCCAGCGGCAGTTGGGCGGGGGATATTCCAGGGGCGCACCCTGTGGGTTTTAGCCCCTATGCTCGCTCCTATCTGCAAGAGAACTATAAAGGGAAATGGCTCAATGAGACCAAGATTAGCCTGAATGCGATTCCCGTCGGTGGCCAGGAGGTGAATCTGGTCGAGGCGGTGAATCACAATCAGGTCAATCAGTTGTCGATACCCCTGCCGCCGGAAGCGATTTTGTTTCGCGCCCCCTATTCGGGTCAGTACCAATACTATTCCGGTCAAGGTAACTTAATTAATCAATCCGCCAGTTTCGATCTCAACCTGCCAGCCAGCGCAAGTCTCATTCTGTCGATGAAAGCGCACTGGAAGATAGAGCTGGATTATGACTATGTGCAGGTATTGATCGATGGTGTTCCCCTCGCCGGTAACCATACCAAGGCGGTCAATAGTATCAATTCGGCAGAGCACATCATTACTGGCCAGTCTGCCAATATCGCTGGCGCCGAGGGCAGTAATGCCTGGGTGGATCTGACCTTCGATTTGACGGCCTATGCCGGTGGCAATCACCAAATCAGCTTCATCTATAAGACAGATGAATTTGTCGGTGACTATGGCTTTGTGATGGATGACATACGTCTGCTCGAGAATGGTCAACAAGTCTATTTTGATGGCGCAGAAACTGCCGGAGTGATGACACTCGATGGCTTCACCCGCATAGATAATTACCGTCAGGGCGGTGATCGCCGCTATGTGGTGCAACTGCGCAGTTACAATGGTGTTGATGTCGGGTTGCAGAGCTTCCCTTATGAACCCGGTGTTTTGCTCTGGTTCGAGAATAAAGAGGAGGTCGATAATGGTTCCAGCGGGCATCCTGGCGAAGGTTTGATCGGTGTGGTGGATGCCGATCAGGTGTTAATTAGCAGCTGGGATACAGAGGGGCAGATCCGCGATGCAACCTTCAGTCTATACAACCAGTCGGCCTTCTTCGGTGATAATCACCTCAATGCCAATAACCTGTTTGATGATAGCCTGGATTACAGTGCGCCACTGAAACCTCAGGCAGGGATAAAGTTGCCTGCGCTGGGCTTGACTATGGAAGTGGTGACTCAGGCCACAGACTCCACCCAAGCATTGGTGCGTTTTGAATACACAGGCGATGAGATTGAGTTACCTGCCAGTGAACTCTTGATCAGTATTGCCACTACCAATGACAACGGCAGTGTCAGCTTTACCGCCAATGTCAGCGGCGGCGATGGCAATTACACCTATCAGTGGGATTTTGGTGTGGCGGGTGCAAGCTCAACACTGGCCTCGCCCACGCACACTTATAGTGAAGCCGGCCAGTATCTGGTGACACTGACTGTGACCGATGGCAGCGGAAATACTCAAGATACAGTGGTAACCATACTGGTTGAACTGCCACCTGTGGCCGCTTTCAGTTTTGTTGCTAATCAACTTCAGGTCAGCTTCAGCGATGCGACGACTCTAGGAGTGGGAGCGCTCAGTTATCAATGGGATTTTGGTGACGGCAGCAATAGCGTTTTTTCCTCTCCGAGCCACACCTACGATACAGCAGGCACTTATACTGTGGTGCTGAACGTGACCGACAGCAATGGCAATACTTCGAGCGCGACTCAGGAAGTGACAGTGTCTTCGGCTGCAAGCCAGTCATCCGGCGGTTCGGGTGGCGGTGGCAGCTTAGGTGGAGTATCACTTATTCTATTGATGGTGCTTGCTTGTTTCAGGCGCTTAGCTGGTCAAGGCTAAGCTGTTTCGAGCTTAGCTATTTAGAAGCTTAACTTTTTCGAAATCAGATAAGTAAACCGCAGATAACAAAACGCCTCACAGATGAGGCGTTTTGTTATTTGAGCTGCTCTTGAGTAATGCGCCGCTGCGAGGCTGGGAGAAAGATCTCGCTGACGCTGAGCTGTTTGCTATTGTGGCTAAAGTATCTGCGTCGCCCCCATAGAGCCTGACTTGCATCTTGATCCTGAGCATTTATCAGCTCAGCTAGCGCGCCATCAGGGTAAAATTGACTGATCTCAATTTCCCCAGGGGTAAAATTTCCTTCGCTAAATAACAGCTCTCCCAGCGGGCGGGTGCCCAGTTCAAGAAAGCGCTGGTGTTGATTTTCGATGATCTCGCTTGGTACTAAGGTGCGGGCGAATACCCAAGGTGTACCATCGAGGCAGAGTAATACTTCCCGCACCCATACTGTCTCCTGGGTGGTAAACTCGCCAACAAAAGGGGGAAGGTGAGCTTCTCCCAGAACGATGACGCTAAACTGATCACAGTGAGATTTGAGCTTTTGAGTTAGACTGCCCGTGTCAAGCAACCAATCCTTAAGGGCGAGAGGTGGAGATTGGGTAAGGTGTTCGGGGGAATACCATGTTATGGCTTGGCCATAGGGGAAGCTTAACCTAGTCACACTCATTCATTTCTCGGTACAATATTGACTCCCGACGCAGTTTATCATGGTCAGTAGAAGATGTCGGTATAATCTGGCTGCAATAAGCCGACATAAACTGTGGCTGCCATAAAGAGCGACCGCTGGATAATTAACAAAGTGTAGAATGGCTTAGCTGGAATCGTTCGAGTCTGGGTAAGAATAACGGAGCATGTCTTAATATGAAAAAATTTGTCCTCTTGCTGCTGATGCTCTCGGGGTTGGTGAGCCTCAATGCACTCGCTAACGATAAGAAAGGGATCGACTATGCCTACTATGGTTTTGAGCCAGATATAGTGACCAATTACCTCTCCAATCGTAAGAAATTAGGTTTTATTAAGATCAGCGTTGAACTGATGGTGAAAGAGCCCAAAGATCTGATAGTGTTAGAGCGTCATGATCCGCTGTTACGCTCAGCTATTATCGAAATTTTAGGTTCTCAGCCGGAAGAGAAGGTTAAGTCGCTGACAGGCAAAGAGGAGATCCGCCGCGAGTGTTATGAGACGATCAATCGCCTTATTCAGCAAGAGGTAGGGCGTCCATTAGTGGTGAACCTACTCTTTACCAAGTATCTGTATGATTAATTTTTATTCGCTAAGAGTGATGCCCGCGCTCGGTAAGACAGTTAACTATGGCTTCTAAGTTATGGGCCTCTAAGTTATGACCGCTTCTTCCCATCGCCCAGCGGCGAAAAACAAGGCCGTGAAACCTCGCACTGTTAAAGCCAGAGCGCCTAAAGCCGGTGCGCCTAAAGCCGGTGCGGCGACCCGTCGTGCCAAGGGGCTGCATCCGCGTAATCTGCATAATCAGGGCTATGATTTTCATGCCCTGAAAAAGGCGACCCCAGAGCTGGCTGACTTTGTGCGCCCCAATCCCTACGGTAACGACAGCATAGATTTTAGCGATCCCCAGGCGGTAAAGTGTCTTAATTTGGCCTTACTGCGGCTGCATTATGGTCTGAATTATTGGGATATTCCTAAAGGGTTTCTCTGCCCGCCCATACCAGGACGGGTGGATTATCTACACTATCTGGCGGATCTGCTCGCCAGCGATAGACCAAAAGGAAAAGGCAAACCGCCCAAGGGAGCAAAAATCTCGGGTCTGGATATAGGGACGGGCGCTAACGGCATCTATCCTATTCTGGGGAGCCAGAGCTACGGCTGGCGCTTTGTGGGTAGCGATATTAATCGCCTCGCCCTAGATAATCTACAGGAGATCATCGCCAATAATCCTGGGCTGCAGGGCAAGCTTGAGCTACGCCACCAGGCCGATCCTAAGCAGATTTTTGCTGGCATTTTGACGCCGGATGACAGGTTCGATTTCACCCTGTGTAATCCTCCGTTTCATGCCTCTCAAGCTGAGGCCGAGAGTGGCAGCCAGCGTAAACTGAAGAATCTGGCGGTGAACAGACAGGCTAAAGGTCATCATAAACAGGGTGTTAAGGGCGATAAACTTAACTTTGGCGGCCAGCAGCCCGAGCTCTGGTGTGAGGGTGGCGAGCAGCGATTCTTGCTGGATATGATTGCCGAAAGTGCGTTATACGCCAGTCAGGTATGCTGGTTTACCAGTCTGGTGTCGAAAAAAGAGAATCTCAAGCCCTGCAATCAGGCGCTCAACCGAGCAGGTGCCCAAGAGGTAAAAGTTCTGGAGATGAACCAGGGTAATAAGCTCACACGGGTGCTAGCCTGGAGTTTCTTGAGTCAGGCTCAACGTCAGCTGTGGCAGCAGTACCGACCTTAGAGAGTAAACTTAGTGGCCAGAGCTAGTATTTCCAAAAATTAGGGTGGAAGAGCACTGCCACGGTCAGGATCTCCAATCGCCCGAGCAGCATGCCGATAGACAGAGACCACTTGGCCACATCGGGCAGGCTGGCAAAATTCCCCGCAGGGCCTATCACAGGTCCCAGTCCCGGCCCCACATTAGTGACGGCCGTGATTGCGCCACTTAGGCTGGTTGTAGGGTCCAGTCCGCACATCACCAAGATCACAGATAAGATCACTATCACCAGCATAAACAGCAGGATAAAGGCGATTAGCGAGCGGATAATATCCTCGGTGATCGCTCGGCCGTTATAGCGCTCCTTAAAGATACCATTGGGGTGAAACTGCTGTTTCAACTGCTCGCGCATGATGGCGATGGCTATCTGAAAACGGAAAATCTTAATCCCGCCCGAGGTCGAGCCCGAACAGCTTCCTGCAAACATCAGGAAGAGAAAGGCCACATTGGCTAGTGCGCCCCAAGAGGTATAGTCGGTGAGGCCATAGCCTGTGGTTGTCACCACAGAAACCACGTTAAAACTGGCGAGTCGCAGGGCATCGGCCAGTGCCATCCCCTGATCATGCCATAACCAGAATGCCAAACTGCCCGAAATAGTGATTAGAAAAATCAGATAGCCTTTGACCTGGGCATCATCCCAGATTTTCACCGAGCGCTGCGTCAGGGTGTGAACGAACATCAAGAGCGGCAGGCCGCCGGCGGCCATAAACAGGGTGCCGACCCAGTGGGCGCCATTGGAGAAGGCCGCCATGGATCGATCTGAGGTGGAGTAACCACCGGTGGAGAGTGTGGTCATCGAATGGTTGATGGCTTGAAACCAGTTCATGCCTGCCGCATGGTAAGCCAGTCCGCAGGCGACAGTAAGACCTATGTAGACCAGAAACAGCTGTTTGGCCATATCCTGAGTGCGGGGCACGGCTTTGTCACTCCAATCCGATGATTCGGTTCGAAACAGGCGCATACCACCGACGTTGAGGAAGGGTAGAATCGCCACCGCCATCACGATAAAGCCGATTCCGCCGAGCCATTGCAGCAAAGAGCGCCAGATCAAGATGCTGTGATCCATGGTATCTAAGCCGGAGAGCACAGTGGAGCCTGTGGTGGTGATACCCGACATGGTCTCAAAAAAAGCATCGGTATAGTTGATACCGTGGTAGAGGGTAAAAGGCATAGCGGCGAACAGGCTAACAATAAACCAGGTCAGGCTGGTGAGCAGGAACATGTCACGTATGTTGAGGCGCAGGCGGTCGCTGTGTCCCTGATGCATACAGGCGCTGGCGCAGGTGCCAGTCGCTAATGATGCAATCATAAATGCGCCCACTGTCTCTTCGCCATAGATCAAGGCAAACAGCAGTGGGATAAACATAAAGGCGGTCAGTGTCGACAGGAACACGCCTAAGATAAAAAGTAATGGTCGTATGTTTAGCATTGCAGCCGCCGGACCAGGTTCAGTGGTTAGAAGAAGAAGGCGCTGGGTTGGAACAGCTTTTCAACTTCGCCGACAAATTTCTTGTTCACTAAGAATAAGATAACGTGATCTCCCTGTTCAATAACCGTTTTGTCATGGGCCATTAAGACCTGTTCGTCGCGCACTATTGCCCCTATGGTTGTGCCTGGCGGCAGTTTAATGTCGCCTATCTGTTTGCCCACTACTCTGGAGGTGTTGGCATCGCCGTGGGCAATCGCTTCAATCGCCTCGGCCGCGCCGCGTCTTAATGAGTAGACGTTACAGATATCCCCTTGACGAATATGGGTCAACAGGGCGGAGATGGTGGCTTGCTGGGGCGAGATGGCGATATCGATATTGGCTTCCTGAACGATATCCACATAGGCTTCACGCTGGATCAGCACCATCACCTTCTTGGCACCCATACGCTTAGCCAGCAGGGCCGCCATGATGTTGGCCTCATCATCGTTGGTGACAGCAATAAACACGTCTGTCTGGTCGATATGCTCTTCGAGCAGCAACTCCTGATCCGACGCATCGCCACAGAAGACTGTGGTGTTGTCCAGTTGTTCTGACAGGGCCTCGGCGCGATCTTGTCTGTGCTCGATCAGTTTAACCGCATGATTACGTTGTAGCTGTTTGGCCAAGCCTAAGCCGATATTGCCGCCACCGGCGATCATTATGTTGCGATAGCTGTTGTCTAGCTTCTGCATCTCGCTCATTACCGCTCGCACATGGCGGCTGTCGGCCACGAAAAACACCTCATCATCGGCCTCGATAATTGTGGTGCCTCTGGGCATGATGGGCTTGCCTTGGCGGAAGATGGCCGCTACCCGGGTATCGATATTGGGCATATGCTCACGCAGGGCTGCCAAGGCGTTACCCACGAGGGGGCCGCCATAGTAAGCGCGCACCGCCACCAGACTGAGTCTGCCATCGGCAAATTCGAGCACCTGCAATGCCCCAGGATACTCCACCAGACGGCGGATATAAGAGGTGACTAGCTGCTCTGGTGCGATCAATTCATCTATGATAAAACCGCCGCGGGTACGGTTGTCGCTGTTTTTGGTTTCACTGTCGATAAAGAGTTCGTTGCGGCGGGAGAGGTATTGCTCCGAGCGGATACGAGCGATCTTGGTCGGGGTGCCAAACAGGGTGTAGGCCATCTGGCAGGCGGCCATGTTGCACTCGTCACTGTTGGTCACGGCAATTAACATATCGGCATCTTCGGCGCCGGCATCTTTGAGTACGCCGGGGTGAGCACCATGGCCAAGCACAACACGAAGATCGTACTTGTCCTGCAAGGAGCGCAGCCTATCCCTGTCGTTATCCACGATAGTGATATCGTTGTTTTCACCAACCAGGTTTTCGGCCAATGTGCCGCCCACCTGGCCTGCACCTAATATGATAATTTTCATCTATTACCTTATCCCTTAATCAGGCGAGCATAATAAAACCCGTCCATATTGTCCTGCCCTGGCGTAATTTGCCAGCCAATTTCATCGCCCTGGGGTTGCTGGGCAATGGGGACGAGTGTCGCATCCGGGGTTCTCGCCAAAAACGCACTGACTTGCTGGGCATTTTCCTGGGGTAAAATGGAGCAAGTTGCATATAGCAGTGTGCCACCAGGTTTTAGCCACTGCCAGCAATGATCTAAAATTTGTGCCTGTAATTTTGCTAACTCTTCAATGTCGGCCGATTTACGTAACCATTTGATATCTGGGTGACGACGTATCACCCCTGTGGCGGAGCAGGGCGCATCGAGCAGGATACGATCGAACTTATCCCCTTGCCACCAGGCGTCAATATTGGCGGCATCGCCGTGAATGACTTGGGCGGTTAAGCCTAAACGATCCAGATTTTGCTGCACTCGCGCTAGGCGCTTGGCGTCGAAATCGACGGCCACCAGATCTATGCTTGCTTCACTTTCCAGCAGATGACAGGTCTTGCCACCGGGCGCAGCGCAGGCATCGAGGATCAACTCCTTGGGCTCGGGGGCTAAGAGGGTCGCCGCCCACTGGGCCGCACCATCTTGCACAGAGGCGGCGCCTTCACTGAATCTGGGCAGCAGAGTCACATCGGTTGCCTTATCCAGCAGGATGGCATTGTCGCTGTTACCTTTTGATGCGCCGATTTCCAGCTGTGCTAGCTCGGCGAGATAGGTATCCCGTGATTGGCGCAGGGCATTGTTTCTCAGCCACATGGGCGGGCGCTGATGGCTCTCTTCTATTATGTTTTCCCAGCTATCTGGATAGGCTTCTTGCAAGCGTTTGATTAACCAGGCTGGTGTATTGAAAGCCAGGGTATCGTTTTCTGTCGGTAGAGGTTTGTCATTGCGCTGCAGGTTTCGAAGTACGCCGTTGACCACCTTGACCAGACCCTCAAACTTGAGCTGACGACAGGCCTCGGCGGTTTCAGAGATAGCCGCGTGAGCCGGAATGCGGGTGAAATAAAGTTGATAGCAGCCGATCAGCAGCAGCTGGTGGACTATGCGCTGCTTGCCTTTCATCGGTTTGTTCATGCAGTCGCTGACCAGCTTGTCCAGCTGGGGCAAATGACGCATCACACCGTAGCAGAGCTCCGCAAGTAGGGCTTTATCTTTACCACTGCTGAGTTTTTGTTGCTGTTCGGGTAGGGCGACTGAGAGTGAGACTCCCTTCTCCAATACCTGAAACACGGCTTTGGCGGCTAAGGCGCGTAGATTCATTGGCCGCTTGCCTCTGTGTTATCCGTCGCAGCGGGTATCGCCAGCTGAGTGCCAACGGCGAACCAATCGGCGCGGGAGTTGAGAATATCGGCCACCGCCATCGCCTTCTTGCCCGGCAGCTGCATCATCTGCAGGCTGAGCACGCCGTCAGTCGTGGCAATATCTATGCCCTGTTTATCTGCCGATACTATAGTACCGGGCGCTTGCTTGGCTTGAGTGCTCTTTACGCTCGCCTGCCAGACCTTGATGCTAGCATCCATGTGGGAAAAGTGGCTCACGGGCCAGGGATTAAAGGCGCGGATCTCACGCCATAACTGCTCGGCGGGTTTGTTCCAGTCCAGCAGCGCCTCCTCTTTACTGAGCTTTTCGGCGTAGTTGGCCAGAGATTCATCCTGCTTCTCGGCGCTGAGAGTGCCCTGTGATATGCCTGTCAAAGCCTCTATTAAGGCTTCTGGCCCTTGTTGCGCCAGTTTTTCATACAGGGTGGCCGAGGTATCTGTATCTTGGATTGGCAGCTCAGTCTTAAGCAGCATATCGCCTGTATCCAGGCCGATATCCATCTGCATTATGGTGACGCCTGTTACCTTGTCGCCGGCCCAGAGCGCCCTTTGGATCGGCGCGGCGCCGCGCCAGCGCGGCAGAATCGAGCCATGAACATTGATGCAGCCCAGTCTTGGGGTGTCGAGTACCACTTTAGGTAAGATAAGGCCGTAGGCGACCACCACCATAATATCGGCGTTGAGGGCGGCAAGCTCTGCCTGGGCTTCTTCATTTCGCAGACTGACAGGCTGGTAGACGGGAATGTCATGTTCCAGCGCCACTGCTTTTACCGGGCTGGCCTGAAGCTTCTTGCCGCGACCGGCGGGTCTGTCGGGCTGAGAGTAGACGCCGATAACCTTGTGCTCTGATCCGATAAGCGCTTGCAGATGACGTGCGGCAAAATCCGGGGTACCCGCAAAAACAATCTTGAGTGGTTTCAAATGGAACTTATCCTTGTTTAGCTTCGAGACGGGCGTTCTTTTCCAGCTTCTGTTTGATGCGCTGACGTTTGAGTGGCGACAGATAGTCGACAAACAACTTGCCATTTAGGTGGTCGAGTTCATGTTGCAGACAGATGGCAAACAGCCCATCAGCCTCTAATGTGAACTCGTTGCCGTGACTATCCAGCGCCTTAATAGTGACAAACTCGGCACGATCCACCTTGGCGTAGATGCCTGGCACAGACAAACAGCCTTCTTCGTTACAAAATTGACCGCTCTTTTCGATGATCTCCAGGTTGATAAAGACCTTAGGGCGCTCAATTTCATCCTGTAGGTCCATGACGATTAATTGATGGTGGTAATCGACCTGAGTTGCAGCCAGGCCTATGCCTTTCTCTTCGTACATGGTTTCGAACATGTCATCAATTTGAGTTTGTAGCTCGGAATCGAATTTTGTTACCGGTTTCGCAATTGTGCGCAAACGTTCGTCAGGAAAGCGTAAAACTTTTAATAAACTCATACATAAACTCTTAACAAGTCTGTCAAATTTGGGCCAGTTGGTTATACTGACCTAGGCTAATAGATTAATTTTAATCCTTAGTGGCACTCAATAACAGTAAAAGCTCGATTTAAAGGGCAAACAGCATGGATACCCCCATGAAACGATTAATTTTCCTTGCGTTAACGATTTTAAGTTGTTCTTTGGTACAGGCGGATACTCTGACATTGAAGTCTGGGCATCCCGATTCATACGTAGTCAAAAAGGGCGATACCCTCTGGGATATCTCGGCCCATTTTCTTAAAGATCCCTGGCGCTGGCCTAAGCTTTGGGGCGCAAATCCTCAGATAGCCAACCCACACCTTATCTACCCTGGTGACAGGCTGACTCTGGTATTTATCGATGGTGAGCCAAGATTAGTGGTGAAACCTCATATTCGTAAGAGTCCAGAAGGGCGGACGCAATCTAAAGACGGGGCAATTCCAGCAATCGACCTCTCTCTGATTGAACCTTATTTGGTCAATAACCGTGTGGTTGATGGCGAGTGGTTTGAAGAGCAACCTATGGTGATGGGGGGCGAGAGCGAGTCCAAGCACCATGTGATGGACGATATCATCTATGTACAGGCCGAGCTTCCCGAAGGGCAAAAGCTGGGAGTCTATGCTCCGGGTCGTCAGTTTACCGATGAAGAGTCAGGGGATGATCTGGGTAAAGAGGTGATCCTAACCGCTAGCGGCCGGGTGATCGAGTCTGGCCCAATCTCTAAGGTGAAGTTGCTGAGTAATCTGCGTGAGACCAAGGCGGGTTATCGCGTGCTTCCTATCGAAGACGATTCGCTGATGTCGGCTTACTTTATGCCGACTGCGGCCACCATTAACGCATCTGTGCTGGCGTCTGAACGTAAGACCCGGGAGATGGGTAAGTGGGATGTGGTATATATAGACAAAGGCAGTAACGACGGTGTCGAACCAGGACAGGTTTTCTCCATCTTCCGTGATGGTGTAGGCATAGTGATCAACGGTGAGGGGCAACCGGTTAAGCCGGAAGATCGCAGTACCTATGAAGATCTGCTATCGAAAATATCTTCCGATAACGAAGTGAAGATGCCCGATATTTACCGTGGTAAGTTAATGGTGTTTAAATCCTTTGAACGCGTCAGCATGGGGCTTATCTTAGTCAATGAGAAGCCGGTGCGCGTTAAAGATAAACTGGTGCAACCCGATACCTTGCTGCAGGGTGAATAAAAGCAATAAACAGGTGACTAGATCGAAACTAAACTGGTCGATTGGCTAGTTGTTTGTGCAGTATCCGGGTTAGGACCAGCCCGGATTAAACAATTGTTGAATTACATGGATGTAAGCGAACTCAGGCTGAGGTTATCGCATGAACCCCATGTTTTGCCTCTGCCGGAGAAATTCCTCAAAGCATCCTATCACATTGATGCCTCCAAGGTTGAGGCCGCTTTGGCCTGGCTAGACAGTGACGAGCATCATCATATCATTACCCAGAGCGATCCCTTTTATCCCTCGCTATTACTGGAAATTCCCGATCCACCCCCTCTGTTGTTTGTTAAAGGTGACTCGAGCGCGTTGCTTAAACCTAGCATCGCCATGGTGGGTAGCCGCGCTGCATCTCAAAGTGGCTTGGCGGTGGGGTATCAGTTATCTCAGGAACTTACACGCAGCGGTTTAGTGATTTGCAGCGGCATGGCTGCAGGCATAGATGGTGCCGCTCATCAGGGAGCCTTGGATGCTGGCGGCGAGACAGTGGCTGTGCTGGGCACAGGCATAGAGGAGGTTTACCCCAAAAGACATGCGGCTTTGTACCACAAAATACAAGAATCTGGCTGTGTTATCAGTGAATTTTGGCCTGATACTAAGGCGTTTGCCGGAAATTTTCCCAAGCGAAATCGCATCATCAGCGGCTTGTCACTTGGAGTGTTAGTGGTTGAAGCGACTCGAAAAAGTGGCTCGTTGATCACCGCCAGACTGGCATTAGAGCAGGGCCGGGAGGTGTTTGCCGTACCTGGAAATATACTTGCAGGCGACCATCAAGGCTGTCATGATCTACTGCGTAGCGGCGCAAAATTGGTAGAATCGGCGGTGGATGTCATCGAAGAACTTACCCCTTTATTGCAATTTCAGCTTGAAGAGTTGCAAAGCCGCCACCATATAAAAGATGAGTTAGCTTCAGATTTGCCATTTTCCTCACTGTTAGCTAGTGTAGGTTATGAGATCACTCCACTAGATGTAGTGGTTGAACATAGTGGAAAAACGATAGAGCTAGTACTAGAGCAACTGCTTGAACTTGAACTACAAGGTTGGGTTTCAGCTGTACCCGGTGGTTATGTAAGACTTAAGAGGAGCTAGCCATGTTCGATATCCTCATGTATCTATTTGAAAACTATGTCCATAGTGAAGTTGAGTTATTGGTCGATGAAGATGAGTTGACTCAAGAACTGACACGCGCGGGCTTTCATCCTTCTGCGATCCTAAAGGCGCTCTCTTGGCTTGAGCATCTGGCCTCTCTTCAAGAGAGTGATCAGCCCTACCTGCGCGCACACGCCCCTCAATCCTTCCGTATTTATACAGACAGTGAGATGGATAAACTCGATGTCGAGTGTCGCGGCTTTCTGCTGTTTTTAGAGCAGATCAAGGTATTGAGCGTCGAAACCCGTGAGATGGTGATCGATCGCGTGATGGAGCTCGATGAGCCCAGCCTGATTTTAGAAGATCTCAAATGGGTGATCTTGATGGTGCTGTTCAACTCACCCGGTAATGAATCGGCCTACGAGCAGATGGAAGATCTTATCTTCGAGCAACCCGATGGCGGTTTGCACTCTTAGGTTGAAGATTTTGCTGTTCAGATGACCAAATAAAGGAGGCGATTTGTCTCCTTTTTTGTGTCCGTTAGTGTGGGCAGATTCAATTTCCAACTACTGGGTAAGCTTGGTAAAATAGTGAAAGATTTTTGGGTGAGAAGATGATGGCTAAAAAAGATCAACTGTTTACTGTTCATGAGCATGCCTTAGAGAAAGAGTATGAACTCTGCCCTAAGTGTGGCTCTGAATTGTCGATAAAAAACAGTAAGCATGGTGGTTTTGTCGGTTGTAATAACTATCCGACCTGCGATTATACCCGGCCTCTGGTTCAGCATGAATCCATCGAAACCCAAGTGATAGAAGGCTCAAGTTGCCCCGAGTGTCAGGCGGAGCTGGCGGTAAAATCCGGGCGTTTTGGCCTGTTTATCGGTTGCACCCGCTACCCAGAATGTACTCATATCGAGAATCATCATCAGGATGAGTCGGCCCACGCCATCGGCTGCCCAAGTTGCCATAAAGGCACAATGGAGCACAGAACCAGTCGTTTTGGTAAGAGTTTTTACGCCTGCAGCGCTTACCCTAAATGTAAGTTTTTAGTGAATTATCCACCTGTCGCCGAAACCTGCCCCGAGTGCGGACTCGAGATGCTGGTGGAGCGCAAGGGGGCTGCCGGTATGCGCCTCGAGTGCCCGCAGAAGCAGTGTAAATATAAGCGCGCCTTATAAGTGCCTGCTGCCATTGTCAGCATTAGCTATCTCTGTATAATCACCAGCCATTGAAGTGATAATCTTTCTCATCAATCTGATATCAAGGTTAGAGTAAATGTTGCAAGTTGAGCCGAGTGCCGTTGTCGATCTTGTGTTACAAGGCGGCGTTATCGCCTATCCCACCGAAGCTGTGTATGGATTGGGCTGCGATCCCGATAATGAGGCCGCGATCGGTAAGTTATTGGAGCTGAAACAACGTCCTTGGCAGAAGGGGCTAATCCTAGTCGCCAGCGATTTTGCCCAGTTAACCGACTATGTCGACACAGACAAGCTAACACCCGAGCAGTTACAGAATGCCTTGGATAAATGGCCCGGGCCTTTTACCTTTATCATGCCGATCAAGGCGGAAATATCGCCCCTGTTATGCGGCCAATTTAACTCCCTTGCGGTGCGGGTCTCGAATCATCCTGGTGTGCAGGCGCTATGCAAGGCATTGGGTAAACCCATAGTCTCTACCAGTGCCAACCTGACAGGTGAGGAACCTGCCATGACGGCCGATGAGGTGCAGCGTCAGTTTGAAGGTAAGATTGCCGCCCTGGTTTCGGGCAGCCTGGGTGCCGAGCCTAAGCCATCGACCATTATTGATGCCATTAGCGGCAACATCTTACGATAACAGCAAAATCTATACTCAGAAGGAATCACAATGAGCAAGCCAAATGCCGCAGAGGTCAAAGCGTTTCTACTTGGATTACAACAGCAGATCTGCGCCTCTTTAGAGCGTCTCGATGGTAAGGCTAAATTTATCTCTGATTCCTGGGTACGCGAAGAGGGCGGCGGTGGTACCAGCCGTGTGCTGACTCAGGGGCAGGTGTTTGAGCAGGCAGGGGTAAATTTCTCCCATGTAACTGGCGCGGCCATGCCGGCCTCGGCAACCGCCCATCGACCAGAACTCGCCGGTCGCAGCTTTGAGGCCATGGGGGTCTCTTTGGTGATCCATCCCAACAACCCCTATATTCCAACTACCCACGCTAATGTGCGTTTCTTTATTGCCGAGAAAGAGGGCGCCGATCCTGTCTGGTGGTTTGGCGGCGGGTTCGACTTAACGCCTTATTATCCCTTCGAAGAGGATGTGGTGGCATGGCATCAGAGTGCTAAAGACTTGTGTGAGCCTTTTGGGAAAGAGGTTTATCCCAAATATAAGAAGTGGTGCGATGAATATTTCTTCCTGCCTCACCGTAATGAGACCCGGGGTGTGGGTGGGCTGTTTTTCGATGATCTCAATGAGCATGGCTTCGATAGCAGTTTTGCCTTTATGCGAGCTGTGGGTGAAGGTTTCGTGCCCGCCTATGCGCCCATAGTTGAGCGCCGTAAGGATACAAACTATGGTGAGCGTGAGCGTGATTTTCAGTTGTATCGTCGTGGTCGCTATGTGGAGTTTAACCTGGTCTATGATCGTGGCACCCTGTTTGGATTGCAGACCAGCGGTCGCACCGAGTCTATCTTAATGTCCATGCCACCTCTGGTGCGCTGGCAATATGCCTATACCCCAGAAGCGGGTACGCCAGAAGCCAAGCTGTACAGCGACTTCTTAACGCCTAGGGACTGGCTGGCTTGATCTGATATCGCATTGAAAAAGGGCTCATTGTCGTGCACAGTGAGCCCTTTTTGTTAGCAGTATTTTGTCGATTGCCGACTTTTCCCCAGAATTAGTACTAGCGGTTACGCATATGATCCGCCAGTGTGGCAACCGCCTGATAGATGGCATCTTTATGCTGGGGCTCTTTTATCTCTAGTTCGATGGCGGCCTTCATGCATTTTAGCCATTGATCCCGCATCTGCTCATCGATAGCAAAAGGCATGTGCCTAGCCCTGAGCGCAGGATGCCCATGACGCTGGTGGAACAGCTGAGGCCCACCGAGCCAGCCGCTTAAAAATTCAAATAGTTTTTGTTCTGACTCTTCAAGGGGCGCACTATGCAGCG
The DNA here is from genome assembly GCF_021412565.1 of Shewanella sp. AS1. Taxonomy (GTDB): domain Bacteria; phylum Pseudomonadota; class Gammaproteobacteria; order Enterobacterales; family Shewanellaceae; genus Shewanella. The sequence continues at coordinate 58,669 of NZ_JAKCLJ010000016.1, forward strand.
CCAATAATTGGCTGACCTCGGGATCGGTTTGCATCTGAAGATAAAATTGTTTGGCCAGCGCGGCAATCACCGGTTCCCCACCAATTTTATCGTAAGCATTCGATTGCTGTGGATCGCGATCGCTGGCGGTTGTTGGCAGTAATTTTTTTAACCACTTCATGATATATCTGCATTTTGCTGGCGTTGATTATGGGGCACATTAGCCGATTGTGATTTTGGGATCAATCCACGCATCTTGTTCGTCTAATCGAAGCCAGCCTTGCTTCGCGATAAAAGCGCAGTAGACTAACAGCATGATCTGGAAAACATCGGCTTCTTATGACACCTACTTCACTCACCGATAGATATGCGGTCTTTGGCAACCCAATTGGCCACAGCAAATCCCCTTTTATTCACCAGGCATTCGCAAACGCCACGGGAGAGGTGCTCACCTACGAGGCGATTCTGGCACCGCTCGATGGTTTCGAGCAAAGTTTAAGGGATTTCTTTGCTCAGGGTGGTAAAGGCGCCAATGTTACCGTGCCTTTTAAAGAGGAGGCTTATCGTCTGTGTGATGAGCTAAGTGATGAGGCTAAACTTGCGGGCGCGGTAAATACCCTGATCTTGATGGCTGGTGGCAAGATACGCGGCGAGAATACCGATGGGCTAGGCTTGGTCGCCGATCTAAAGCGACATTTAGGGACATTAGTAGGGAAGCGAGTCTTACTTCTCGGCGCTGGCGGCGCAGCCCGTGGCTCGATTTTACCGCTTCTCAATAGCGGTATCGAATCCCTGACTCTCCATAATCGCACCCATGAGAAAGCCTTGGCATTGGTCGATATCTTTAGCGATTATGGAACTGTCGATGCGAAAAAGTCAGATGAACTTGATGATGCTTACGACATAGTGATTAACTCCACTTCATCGAGTCTGTCAGCCAAGGTGCCCGAGCTGCCTGTCACTATTATTGGCCCTGAAACCCTCTGCTATGACATGATGTATGTAAAAGGGCTCACCTCTTTTAATGCTTGGGCTCAGCAGGCGGGTGCTAAGCTTACCTTGGATGGGTTGGGTATGCTGGTCGGGCAGGCGGCTAAGAGTTTCGCATTATGGCGTGGCGTTGAACCCGATGTTGAAACTGTACTGAATGCCTTACGCAGTGATATGGCTGAGCAGGCTGGATAAGCAGGCCACAAGCAGCCTATCGAGTGGGAGAATAAGATGAACCAGGGTGTGATATTTACCGAAATGTTAGAGTGGGACGCCAATGTCAGTGCCATTCACTTTAGTGCGCAGCAGCAGGGTGTACTTATCGACTGTTACATCAATAAGCAGGTGCTGGAACATTTGATGGCGGAAAAGATCAATAGCGGTGAACAGGCGATGCAGATCTTCGAGCAGTTTAGATTCGATATTGAAGATCAGGCCGAGAAGTTGATCGAACAAGAGGCGTTCGATGTTCAAGGCCATATCTTGGTTGAGCGGATCGAATAGTTGAGCGGAGAGAACTTTAGCACAGGCTATCAGGTTGGTAGTCCCTGCAGTGCCTCTTCGATATATTCATTCTTCAGACGCACATAGTTGTCTGCCGACTGAGGTAAAAATTGCAGTTCGGCCTCGGTTAAGGGTCTGGCCATTTTCGCTGGACTGCCCACATAGAGGTGACCGCTTTCCAGAGTCTTTCCAGGTGGAACTAAAGTTCCGGCGCCGACAATCACATCATCTTCAACGATAGCGCCATCTAAGATAATGGCACCCATGCCGATCAACACCCGGTTACCAACACGACAACCATGTAGCATAGCCTTGTGGCCGATAGTCACATCGTCACCGATAATCAGAGGATGTCCATCGGGTCTGGAAGGAGATTTGCGAGTGACATGCAACACAGTGCCATCTTGCACATTAGAGCGTTTACCTATCTTAATGAAGTTTACATCCCCACGTGCAGCAACTAATGGCCACACACTGGCATCAGTGTCTAACTGTATGTCACCAACTAAAACACAGGCCTGGTCAATATAGACGCTGGCATCAAACTGAGGTTGAGTTCCTTTGTAGGAACGGATTGATTTTGTCACAGAATGTCCTTAAATACGGCAAAATAGCGAGAATACAGTGAGTATAATGTGTAAAAAGTGGCTCGTCAGGCTAAAAATCGCCCAAACAAGCTAAAAGAGACACTTTTGTGTGAAAAAGCCCTTGCGCAAACCAAATCACTCCCTATAATGCGCTCCCACTGACACGGCATACAGCTGTTATTTCAGCGAGATACCAGCAGTATTGATATGTCAGTAGGTAAAAAAAGTGACGAAGTCACAATTTACGAAGAGTAAATTAAAAACTTCAAAAAAACCACTTGACGACCTAAACGGGAAGTGTAGAATACGCAGCCCTAGCCTGCTGGAGTCCAGTATGAGGCGAACGTTCTTTAACAAGATGAAACAAGAAATCTGTGTGGACACTCACAGGTGTTGAGAAATCGAAAACGATTTAAATCTCAATGCAATGATGAGAGTCCATAGCAATATGTACAAACATCCTTAGATTCTTCCGAGTCTAAGTGATGAA
>NZ_JAKCLJ010000169.1 GCF_021412565.1 Shewanella sp. AS1
ACCGTGACTGGAATAGTTAAGGTCTGAGTCTGGCCTTCAGCCATACTCTGGTAGGCTGCATCGCTTGGGTCAAAGCCCCAACTGCCGTCACTGTTAAAGGTTAAGCCTGCAACTGGCGCTGCAATCGAATAGGTCGCCGTGTCACCCGCATCGATATCGGTGGAGGTGATGGTGCCATTAACTACTGAACCATCTTCCTTGGCGCTGACTTGCGCGATGGGGTCCAGTACCGGTGCATCGTTAACGT
>NZ_JAKCLJ010000170.1 GCF_021412565.1 Shewanella sp. AS1
ACCGTGACTGGAATAGTTAAGGTCTGAGTCTGGCCTTCAGCCATACTCTGGTAGGCTGCATCGCTTGGGTCAAAGCCCCAACTGCCGTCACTGTTAAAGGTTAAGCCTGCAACTGGCGCTGCAATCGTATAGGTCGCTGTGTCACCCGCATCGATATCCGTGGAGGTGATAGTGCCCTTAACCACGGCACCATCTTCCTTGGCGCTGACTTGCGCGATGGGATCCAGTACCGGTGCGTCGTTAACGT
>NZ_JAKCLJ010000171.1 GCF_021412565.1 Shewanella sp. AS1
ACGTTAACGATGCACCGGTACTGGACCCCATCGCGCAAGTCAGCGCCAAGGAAGATGGTTCAGTAGTTAATGGCACCATCACCTCCACCGATATCGATGCGGGTGACACGGCGACCTATTCGATTGCGACCAGTGTTGCCGGACTGACATTCAACAATGACGGCACTTGGACATTCGATCCAAGCAACGCGGCGTATCAGTCACTTCCTGAAGGTCAGACCCAGACCCTGACCATTCCGGTCACGGT
>NZ_JAKCLJ010000172.1 GCF_021412565.1 Shewanella sp. AS1
TGCTGTAAGTGGCCGTGTCATTCGCATCAATATCCGTTGAGGTGATGGTGCCATTAACTACTGAACCATCTTCCTTGGCGCTGACTTGCGCGATGGGATCCAGTACCGGTGCATCGTTAACGTTGTTAACCACCAGGTTAAAGGTGGACGTGACGGTTGCGCCCTGGCTGTCGGTGGCGGTAACGGTAATGCTGGTCGTACCTACATCGCTGTTGGTAGGTGTACCTGTGAAGGTGCCGG
>NZ_JAKCLJ010000173.1 GCF_021412565.1 Shewanella sp. AS1
TGCCGGTGGTGGCATCAAAGCTGAGCCATGCAGGTGTGCTAGCCGACAGGGTGAGCGTATCACCGCTGTCGATATCGGCGAAGGTGCCCGCAGGTACGCCGAAGCTAAAGGCGCTGCCTTGGTCTGTGGCTTGGTCGGTCAGTGCCGCCGAGACAGTCGGTGCATCGTTGGTGCCAGTGACGGTAATGGTTAGGGTCTGTACATCAGACGCACCTTGGCTGTCGCTGC
>NZ_JAKCLJ010000174.1 GCF_021412565.1 Shewanella sp. AS1
CGGCGTATCAGTCGCTGGGCGTAGGTCAAACTCAAGTACTCAACATTGATGTCACTGGCACCGACAGCCAAGGTGCGTCTGATGTACAGACATTAAGCATTACCGTCACCGGCACTAACGATGCACCGACTGTCTCGGCGGCACTGACCGACCAAGCCACAGACCAAGGCAGCGCCTTTAGCTTTGGCGTGCCTGCGGGCACCTTCGCCGATA
>NZ_JAKCLJ010000175.1 GCF_021412565.1 Shewanella sp. AS1
CCTGCTTTCCCCCGTAGGGCGTATGCGGTATTAGCAGTCGTTTCCAACTGTTATCCCCCTCGACTGGGCAGTTCCCTAGGCATTACTCACCCGTCCGCCGCTCGCCGGCAAAGATAGCAAGCTATCTTCCCGCTGCCGCTCGACTTGCATGTGTTAGGCCTGCCGCCAGCGTTCAATCTGAGCCATGATCAAACTCTTCAATTAAAAGT
>NZ_JAKCLJ010000176.1 GCF_021412565.1 Shewanella sp. AS1
CTTCACCCCAGTCATGAACCACACCGTGGTAAACGCCCTCCCGAAGGTTAAGCTATCTACTTCTGGTGCAGCCCACTCCCATGGTGTGACGGGCGGTGTGTACAAGGCCCGGGAACGTATTCACCGTAGCATTCTGATCTACGATTACTAGCGATTCCGACTTCATGGAGTCGAGTTGCAGACTCCAATCCGGACTACGACGAGCTTT
>NZ_JAKCLJ010000177.1 GCF_021412565.1 Shewanella sp. AS1
GTGTTGGCGCCGCCAGTCCAGCTGATATCACCATTGTAAACTTCAGTAACGTTGTGAGTGTCATTGACATCCACATCGGTAAAGCTGAGCACGCCGCTGTCGGTGAGGTTAGGGTCGGTGGCATCTTCAGTGACGCCGCCAATCATGTCGACAGTGAGCACAGGGGTGTCGTTGGTGCCGGTAATGGTGATGGACACCGTCTTGGTGT
>NZ_JAKCLJ010000178.1 GCF_021412565.1 Shewanella sp. AS1
CTATTGTGGCAGTGGTGCTGTAAGTGGCCGTGTCATTCGCATCAATATCCGTTGAGGTGATGGTGCCATTAACTACTGAACCATCTTCCTTGGCGCTGACTTGCGCGATGGGATCCAGTACCGGTGCGTCGTTAACGTTGTTAACCACCAGGTTAAAGGTGGACGTGACGGTTGCACCCTGGCTATCGGTGGCGGTGACCGTGATG
>NZ_JAKCLJ010000017.1 GCF_021412565.1 Shewanella sp. AS1
TGCGCAGCTTCTAATTTGAACTCTGCACTGAATGTCGGTCTTGTGTTCTTCATTTCTACCACCTTTTTTCCGGAAGTGAGTCTATCACTTCGTCTATTCAGGTGGCCAAATTCACTATGCCACTACAAGGGTAAGCCTCTAGAACAGCAGACACTTTGTAGCATTACTAAAATTAGGTCAACGGTCCAATACCAAGCTGAGCTAGCTTAGTCATGAGAAACAAAGAAAGGGGCAAATTCTTGTTAGATTGAATAGCTGAAAGGCTGGTTAATATTGGCATTGTTGGTACCAGTGACCTTCTAAAACAAGGATGTTTTAGTAGAGCCCTCAGGGAAGCTTCTTTTGAAATCAAGGGGCGGCGTGTCACTGGGGAAACAATGACAATAAACACAGATCTACAATCACTTCCTTAGCTTACTTGGGGTCAAAGCCATCTAGATGATCTTAATGAAAAAGCCTGAGCATCAGGCTTCTCAGGCTTAGTGAAACGCTTTTAGTGGCGACTTAAGTTTATCGACACGGATTTATCGACTTAGGTTTATCAAGACGGATTAATCAAAACGCATCTCAGGCACGTGCTCTGGCACCACAAGCTCGCCAGCGGTGAGCTTGATGATCTCCTCGACGCTGACGCCGGGCGCGCGCTCTAAAAGGTGGAATCTGCCCTCTTTAATTTCGATAAAGGCAAGATCCGTTAGCACCTTCTTAATACATCCCTTGCCGGTTAGCGGCAGGCTGCACTGGGTTAACAGCTTGGACTCTCCCTGTTTAGAGGCGTGAGTCATGGTGACGATAATATTGTCGGCGCCCGCCACTAAATCCATGGCGCCGCCCATGCCTTTGATCAATTTCCCTGGGATCATATAGGAGGCGATATTGCCTTGGGTATCGACTTCGAAAGCGCCCAGCACAGTTAAGTCAACATGGCCGCCACGGATCATGGCAAAGGATTCGGCCGAGTCGAACAGCGCCGCGCCCTTGACCATAGTGACTGTCTGTTTGCCCGCGTTGATCAAGTCTGCATCTATCTCATCTTCGGTGGGAAACTGCCCCATGCCCAAAAGGCCGTTTTCCGATTGCAGCATCACCTCCATTCCTTCAGGAATATAGTTAGCGACCAGAGTCGGAATGCCTATCCCCAGATTGACGTAATAGCCATCCTTAATCTCCTGGGCGACGCGCTGGGCGAGTTGTTCTCTTGAAAGTGCCATGATCACTCCTCTCGATTGCTGTGGGATGGGCGGGTGGTTCTCTGCTCAATGCGTTTTTCGAACTGCCCTTGGATAAGACGATCCACATAGATGCCGGGTGTGTGGATTTCATCTGGATCCAGCTCCCCTGGCGCCACTATCTCTTCCACTTCGACCACAGTGATCTTGCCTGCGGTGGCGGCTAATGGATTGAAGTTGCGCGCCGTCTTGCGAAAGACCAGATTGCCATAGGTGTCGGCTTTCCAGGCTTTGACTATGGCAAAGTCGCCTTTTATCGCCTCTTCGAGTATGTAGTGGCGGCCGTCGAACACCTTGACCTCTTTGCCATCGGCCACATCTGTGCCATAGCCTGTGGCTGTGTAGAAGGCGGGAATACCGGCACCTGCGGCGCGCATCTTTTCAGCCAGAGTGCCCTGAGGAGTGAGTTCGACTTCAAGTTCGCCCGACATCATCTGGGCCTCAAAAATCGCGTTTTCACCCACGTAGGAGGCGACCATCTTCTTGACCTGTTTATCGACCAGTAATACCCCCAAACCATGTTCAGTGGTGCCACAGTTGTTTGAGACGATTGTCAGGTCTTTAGTGCCTTTGCGTTTGATCTCATTGATCAAGTTTTCCGGTATGCCACATAAGCCAAAGCCACCGGCTATGACTGTCATGCCATCTTCCAGTCCCGCCAGTGCCTGCGCGTAACTGCTGACGACTTTATTTAATCCAGACATGAGTTTCTCTCTTATGATCCTTTTTCAGGATCAGGTGTTATGGATCAGTTGTATGAATCGGTTTTATGAATAAGCGAGTGGTTTTTACTATTACCTAAAAAGCGCTGGGCTCCTATGGTACTAAGGTGCCAATTCAATCCAGGGGCATTTGTTTTACTCTTGTTTAATCAAATGGTGTTTTTGAAATGGGCCAAGAATGCTCAAACGAATCAAAGCACTGAAAATGAATAATGCATAAGGGGATTGAGATGGCCGAGATGTCAGGTGAAAGAGCGCTGATCCAAGCGGGAGTGGCCGGTAAGGTGGGGCTGATCACAGGCTCCACCAGTGGCATAGGTCTGGCGACGGCCTATGTGTTGGCCGAGCAGGGCTGTCATCTGATCCTGCACGGCCTGATGTCTGACAGCGAGGGCCAGGCGCTCGCCGCCGAGTTCGCCGAGAAATACCAGATCAAAACCTTTTTCAGTAACGCCGATTTAAGGGATGCAAAGAGCATCTATGAGTTTATGGAAACAGCCGTCGCTAAGCTCGGCAGTATTGATATCCTGGTGAATAATGCCGGTATTCAGCATACCGAAAAGGTGAGTGATTTCCCCGATGAGAAGTGGAACGACATCATAGCCATCAACCTCTCTTCTGCGTTTCATACCATAAAGAAAGTGGTTCCTGGCATGGCCGACAAAGGCTGGGGGCGCATCATCAATATCGCCTCGGTGCATGGTCTGGTGGCCTCGGTAAATAAATCGGCTTACTGCGCCGCCAAGCATGGCATAGTGGGTTTGACTAAGGTGGTGGCGTTGGAATGTGCTGAGATGGGGATCACTGTCAATGCTATCTGTCCCGGCTGGGTCGATACGCCGCTGATCAACAAGCAGATAGAGTCGATAGCGAGCGATCAGAACCTGAGCTATCAGCAGGCGAAATACAAGCTGGTGACTGCCAAGCAGCCCCTACCCGAGATGCTCGATCCCCGTCAAATAGGTGAGTTTGTACTGTTTTTATGTGGCCATGCCGCCCGTGGCATAACGGGTGCATCTCTGCCCATGGACGGCGCCTGGACGGTGCAGTAACCCATTTTGAGATTTAGTCCTCGATACAGGTTATCGATGGCCTAGATTAATTTCTCCTTCAGTTGGGTCTTTGCCCAAATCTCAAACTGAGATTTGGGCTTTTTTATGCGCCTTATTTTGCAGAGCGGGAAAGTGGATGATGGTGTATGGAGAAGATGCAGCTTTGGAGTGATTAAGCGCAAGATATAGGTTTGGAGTGATTAAGCGCAAGATATAGGTTTGGAGTGATTAAGCGCAAGATATAGGTTTGGAGTAGCGCGCTTGGTGTTTAGTCTTAGCGAGCGCGCTTGATGTTAGGGGCTAGCGATTTGCCATAAAACGGGCAATCTGCTGGTAAGTCGTCTGACACTCCTCAGTCACCAGATCATGCAGCAGCATATATGCGTGGATCATGCCATCGAACTGATGATGTTCGACCGCAACGCCCGCCTGGCTAAGCGCCTTGCCATAGGCAATACCTTCATCCCTTAAGGGGTCGCATCCTGCGGTAAAGATAAGTGTTTTTGGTAGCTTATCGCTGATGGGGCCAAACAGGGGGGAGGCTTGTCTGATATAGGTCTCATCCCTGATCTTATCGTGGAAATAGTGCTCGAAGTACCAGCGAACCCGGGTCGCCTCAAGCAGAAAGCCAGTGCCATTGCTCTCGATAGAGGCTGAGCTCATGGTGTAATCCACGCTGGGGTAGATCAAGATCTGCCTTTCGATCTTAAGCTCTGGCTTGCTCAGGCTGCGCATGCTCAGACTGCTGCAGATGGCGCCGCCGGCGCTGTCGCCTATTATGGTCACGCTGTCAGTGTGTTTAACCTCTGTCAGCAGCTCGCTGTAATGGCTGAGGGCGTACTCACAATCATCCACCCCGGCGGGGTAGGGATATTCAGGTGCCAGGCGGTAATCGACCGAGATCACCACACAGTTGGCTTTGGCCGCAAGGTGGCGGCAGATGGGGTCGTAGAGGGCAATACTGCCGCACATGTGCCCACCGCCATGAAAATGCAGTATCACAGGCAGGGCTTGATCAGGCGATGGGCTGTAGATCCGCGCTGGGATCTCCCTGTCCTCAAGCTGCCAGCCACTGTCGCGCACATAGGCAAGCGGGACAGACTCTGTCATCAGGGCGCCGAGTTTATTGAGGTTTTCTCGGGCAAGCTCTGGACTTGGCTGAATGTTATTTTCCCGAGCCAGTGCCAGGGTGGCGTTGGCCTGTTTCAGAAAGTCTGTCAGTTTAGGTGAGACTATGCCTCGCATGGGGTCAACTCCTCTTTTTCACCCGTTTCGGGGAGCAGGTAACTGCCGATAAAGACGCTGCAGCTCAGAATGCTGATCAGGATAAAGGAGGCGGTATAGCCACCATTGAGATCCACAAGCTTACCAAAGATCCAGAGCACCAGAGTCGATACCAGATAGCTGATGGACCAGAACAGGCTGAACACCACAGTGATCTTCTGCCCCGTCATCTCCTTTAGCTCATGGGGAATCGACACCAGCGCCGTAATGGGGAAAAAGATGAAGAAGCCCAGCACTATGGCCGACACAGTTTGCAGCCAAGGATCTGTGCTGAAGGTCAGTCCGAGTATGGTGATAAAGATGATGATGCCGCTGAGGCGGATCACAGGCAGTCGCAGGGGTTGTTTGCGGCTGTAAAGAATGCCGGCGATAGTGCCAACTATGCCAAAACCGATAACCCATTTACTCTGGCTGATCCCCGCCTGAGGATAGAAGGTAAACAGACAGATGTAGAAAGAGAGCAGCCCGGAATAGGTGAGCGCATACACCCAGTTAAATCTGTCTTTTAATCCATCCAGATAGCTGTAGCTGGCGATGTTGGTGCTGGCGTCGCCTTGCTGCTGCGCCGTCTCCTGGTGCTGAACCAGCAGCCAGAGCAGGGCGAGCACTAAACTGGTGGCGGAGAAGAGGATAAGGCTGGTCTGCCAGCCGCCAGTGAGCTGATTGATGGCAGGCATGCCCCACAGCACAATAGCGGTGCCCACATTAAAGGCGACCGCGTTGATGCCGTTAACCACAGGGCGTTCCTCTGGGGTGAACCACTGCATCACAATCGGATTGAAATAGACAATCATAAAGGCGCCGCCTAATCCCATCAGGAAGCGACTGAGCAGCAGTAGTTCATAGTTGGGGGCGTAAGGTGTGATAAGGCCGCTGACTATCAGCAATGCGGAGACAAAAAACGCGTACTTGACCCCAAATTTCAGGGTGAGATAGGCGGCGCAGAAGGTGCCGACTATCTTGGCAAAGGTCACGGCGCCGCTGATTAAACTGGCTGAGGCGAGACTGTCTATCTGCATCGACAGCATTATCTTGTCCATGCTGGCTGTGCCGCCGACCCAAGCCATGGCGAACAGGACATAGCTAGTAAAGACCAGGCCTTCGACTAGATACTTATTGGTAATTTTCATTGTGAGATAGCTCAATTAACCTGAAAGTGGACACTGAAAACTAGGTTATCCCAAGCCCCTGCAGAAAGAAGTACTACCTTAGTGCACTCCTCGAATCAAAACGTTTAACAATACTTTATCATTTTGTTTACCTGGTGTAGTTTGGACAGATAAGAATAATGATAATTTGAGGCTTTCCCTTGCTTGCCTGGCTCTCTGTTGATACTTGGTTGATCACTTTTATCTCTATCGCTTACCTTGCTGTGCTCTTTGTTGTGGCGCAGTGGGGGCAGAATCAGCACCTGAGTCGCTGGCGTCATCGCCCCTGGATCTACAGTCTTTCCTTGGGGGTCTGCTGCACCACTTGGGCCTTCTATGGCACGGTCGGTCAGGCGGCGACCACAGGTGCCTGGCTGGCGCCCATCTATATAGGCTCGGTTCTCTGTTTCGTGTTTGCCTGGCCGCTTTTACTGCGCAGCTTAGAGATAATCAAGAGCCAAAACCTCACCTCCATTGCCGACTTTATCGCCTGTCGCTATGACAGATCCCAGAAAATTGCCGCCAGTGTCGCCATTATTTCCATGCTGGGCACTATTCCCTATATTGCGCTACAGCTTAGGGCGATCAGCACCTCCTTTGACTTAGTGACAGGCACCTATCAGTCGGGGATCAGCACGGCCTTTGTGGTGACCATAGTGCTGATCCTCTTTAGTATTCTGTTCGGTACTCGACAACTGGCGGCCAATAAACATAATCCCGGCTTAGTGCTCTCTATCGCCTTTAGCTCAATAGTGAAACTCTTTGCTTTGACTGTGGTGGGAATTTTCGCGACTTTTTATGTGTTCGATGGCTTTAGCGATCTGCTGGCGCAGAGCCAGAGTCTGCCTAAGGTTGAGCACAGCGGCTCACTCTATCTCACCCTGTCACAGGTGCTGCTGGGCGCGATCACCATCTATGCCTTGCCCCAGGAGTTCCACATGATGATGATAGAAAATCATCATAAGAAGGAGCTTAAGCTGGCGCGCTGGCTGGTGCCTGCCTACCTGCTGTTGATCAATGTGTTTGTGCTGCCTATTGCCCTGGCAGGACAGCTCACCTTTCCCGGCGGCAGTGTCGATGCCGATACCTATGTGCTGACCCTGCCGCTGTTTTATCAGCAGGCCTGGTTAGGCGTGCTTGTGTACATAGGCGGGCTTGCGGCGGCCACCGCCATGGTTATCGTGGCGGCGATTGTACTCAGCACTATGATCTCCACTGAGGTGATCACCCCGCTGCTGCTGCGCTTTCCCCGTTTTGGCACACAGCAAACGCCTCAGCTGGCCGGTGTGCTGCTTAATCTTAGGCGAGTCTCCATTGCAGTGATCCTGCTGTCGGCCTTCGGTTTTGAGCGTTATATCGATCAGCAGAATCATCTGGCCTCTATCGGCTTGTTATCCTTTGTCTTGTTATCTCAGTTTGCTCCTGCGGCTGTGGGCGCCCTCTATTGGCGCCGGGCGACAACCCAGGGCGCTTTTATCGGCATGCTGGCAGGCAGCCTGGTCTGGCTCTACACCTTGCTTTTGCCCTCCACCTTTCCTTATGCCGATTGGGTCATTTCCGGCCCCTTGGGGCTGACTTGGTTAACTCCGACGGCGCTCTTTGGTTTGAGCGGCCTGGACATTATCTCCCACGGCGTGTTTTACAGTCTGGCGGTGAATGTCGGCTGTTTTGTGCTGATCTCCCTGATGCGACAAAACAGTGTCGGCGAGATGCTGCAGGCGGATCTGTTTGTAAATAGCAAGCAAGTGTTGCTGGAGCGGGATCTGTCGGTCGAGGATCTCGCCAGTTTGCTACAGCGCTTTATCAATAAAGAGGAGGCCGATGCCCTGTTAGCCAGGGCGCGGGAGACTGGCCCCCAGGCGAGTCTGGATAAGCTGGTGGAGCATACTCGTCTGAAACTCTCAGGCGTCTTGGGCTCGGCTTCGACCCGCATGGTGATGAAGGCGGTGTCGCGATCTCAGGTGCCTCTGGAAGATGTGGTCAGCATAGTGGATGAGGCGAGCCAGATTTTCGAGTTTAACCGCGAGTTGCTGCAATCCGGGGTGGAGAATATCGAGCAGGGGATTAGCGTAGTGGACGCCGATATGCGTCTGGTGGCCTGGAATCGCCGTTATATCGAGCTGCTCGATTATCCTGCCGGCTTTGTGAAGGCGGGTATTCCGATAGAAAAACTGCTGCGCTACAACATAGGCCGCGGCATCATAGTGGGAAATGAGGATCATGAGTTGGTGGAGAAGCGCCTCGCCCACATGCGCTCGGGCAGTGCTCATCACTTTCAGCGCACCATGCTCGATGGCAGGGTGCTGGAGATCCGTGGTCAGGCCATGCCGGGCGGCGGCTTCGTCAGCACCTTTAGCGATATCACAGACCATATCGAGGCGGAAAAAGCCCTGCAACTGGCCAACGAAACCTTGGAGAAACGGGTGGAAAGCCGCACCCAGGAGCTGGCAAAAGCCAAGGCGGAGGCGGAGGCGGCCAACAGCAGTAAGACACGTTTTCTGGCGGCGGCCAGCCATGATCTGATGCAGCCTTTTAATGCGCTGACCCTGTTTACCGACATGCTCAAACAGCGGGCCAATACCGCTGAGGTGAAAGATCTCGCGGTCCATATTGAGGACTCACTCAATGTGGTGGAGAGTCTGCTGTCGGATCTGGTTGAGATCTCCCGACTCGATGGTCATTCGCAAAAGACCGAGGTGGGTCAGTTTGCCATCGACGAGATTCTCTCGACCCTGGTCAATGAGTTTAAGGCCTTGTCTTCCTCGCAGGCGATCGATTTCAGTTATCAAACCAGCTCCTGTTTCGTCAAAAGCGATCAGCGTCTGCTGCGCCGTATCATTCAAAATTTCCTCTCTAACGCCTTCTATTACTCACCTGCCGGAGAGAGCAAGGCGCAGTATCGTTCCCGCGCTAATGCAATCGGGCAACTTGAGGCGGATAGCCGCTTCGTGCCTCAGGTATTGCTTGGGGTGAGGCGGCGAAAAGATTCGGTCGTTATTCAGGTTTGGGATAATGGTCCTGGGATCCCACAAGATAAGCAGCAGGCGATTTTTGGTGAGTTTGAGCGCCTAGAGCAGACCCGGGATATTCCGGGTCTGGGGCTGGGGCTCGCCATCTGCGATCGCATCGCTAAGCTGCTGGGGGTGACAATTTCACTGCATTCAGAGGTGGGCAAGGGCACTTGTTTCAGCGTCGAGGTGCCGCGTATTCATGGGCTGGCGAGACAGACCAATGTGGTGAAATTGCCTGTCGATGAGGAGCTGGAGCAATCTGCGCTCAATATCCGCGTGCTTGTGATAGACAACGATGAGCTGATGCTCAAAGCCATCTCATCTTTGCTCAGTGACTGGGGCTGTGAGGTACTTGCGGCGAGGGATGAGCAGAGTGCTGCGCGGCTGCTTGAGGATGGCCTGGCGCCCAAATTGATCATCGCCGATTATCATCTCGATGACGATCATAATGGTGTCGCCTTAGTGCAATCTCTACTGAGCCAGGCGGCCTGTTTTGCTAAGGCTAAGCCCATGTGTATTATCTGCTCGGCCGATCCCTCAGAGCGGGTGCGGCAGCATACCAGTAATGCCAAGTTTAATTTTGTGCGCAAGCCGCTCAAAGGGATCTCGCTAAAGCGTCTGGTGAAGCAGCTGGCCTAATGGTGAAGAGCGGGAGATCAGGCGCTGATCTCCTGTTTATCATTGGAAGTGATCATGAGCTGCTGAAACACCAGCCCTGCCTGAGTCCGGTTGTAGACCTCAAGTTTGACTAAAATCGCCGACACATGTTTCTTTACCGTGGTCTCTTTGATATTGAGATCATAGGCTATCTGTTTGTTTAAACGGCCATTGGCTATGCTGGCCAGCACAGTATATTGCTGCGGTGTCAGCTGGGCGAGCTGCTTGGCTAAGCGTTGATGTTCGGCGGCGGTCTGCTGATCTACGCTGATATCTGTGTGCTGAGGCAGCCAGACTTCGCCATCGAGAACGGTTTCTATGGCCGAGCTTATCTCGCTGAGATTGGCGGACTTGGGGATAAAGGCGCTGGCGCCTAAGTTAATCGCCTTGCGTATGATCTCGGGTTGATCGTCCGATGACACCATGATCACCACAATATCGGGAAAATGATTCTGCAGCAGGGTTAACCCTGTAAAACCGTCATTGCCTGGCATGTGCAGATCGAGGAACACAATTTCAATGGATGGGTTCTGTTCAATCAGGGTAATTAAATCTGAGAAGTTTTCTGCTTCTAATATATCAGTGCTATTAAAATTTTTAATTACCGCCTGAGTCAATGCCGTTCTAAATAATGGATGGTCATCGGCAATAGCCACTTTTATGTTAGACATTATCAGCTCCATTTAAATAGTCTGCTACCAGTGTAAGCTTATTAAAAATTAATTCCATAAGATATCTGTTTTGAGTGTGGATTTAAAATAAAAATCATTAAATAAAAAGTTTTTAAACCAAATGTCTTCAAATAAAAAGCCAGCTCAATAATTAAGCTGGCTTTCGTTTTTTCTCTATTTAATCGCTATCAATTAAAAGGTATAGCCCAGTGTCAGCGAGATGGTTTCTGGGTCGCCGTAATAACCGATCAGGGTATTATCACCACCTAGGCCAGGAATATAGCCGCCGCTACCGTCTGGAGTCACGAAGGCGTAGTTACCTACTAGGTACTCTTCGTCAGTGACGTTTTTCCAGTGCAGACCCGCGTTCCAGTGACCATCGTTGCTGTACCAGTTCAGGCTCAGGTTCAGCAGGCCATAGCCATCCTGGCTAAGCAGGTTGTCCACCACCGCGAGATCATAATCACCGCGGTAGTAGTAGTTACCATTGGCAACGAAGCTACCGATATCTGTATCTAAGGTGTAGTTGAAGCCGACATTGGCCGTGGTATCCGGCGTATTGGTAATGGTATAGGTATCGCTGATATCTGTCTTATTACCGCTGGCGTCATAGGAGATCACCTCTTCAAATGAGGCGTCGATCAAACCTAGGCTGGCAAACAGGTTGAGCGAATCTGTGGCGGCAAACTCGACATCCAGTTCCAAACCGCTGGCGGTTGAGGTACCGATATTACCTAGACGCTGGTTAAGATCGGCGGCATCGGCACCTGGCAGCACTGCCACAAACTGTCTGTCTTTGTGGTTAAGGTAGAAGGCGGTGGCGTTAACTCGTAGATTATCGTTCCACTCACTCTTGATACCTAATTCAAAAGAATCAACCACTTCTGGATCTACTGCTGGCTCTGGGCCTGTTGCTCTAGGGTTGAAGGTACCTGATTTAAAGCCCTGAGAGTAGCTGGTAAACAGCATCATATCTTCGGTTAACTGGTACTCTAAGCCGACACGTGGCGTTAGGCGTGACCAGGTCTCTTCATCATCCAGTACGGTTGGGATGCTGGCGCTGATCAGGTTTTCGTCGCGAACAAAGCCTGGATACCAATCGGTTTCTGGGTAGATGCTATCGAAGATGACGCCATTGTTGACTGTCGCTTCTTTGGTTTCGCGGGTGTAACGTGCACCCAGTGTCAGTGACAGCTTTTCGGTAATGTCGTAAGAACCCTGAGCGTAAGCAGCATAGCTTTCGCTGTTGTTACAACCGCTGACTTCACGGGTCAGACCACCCAGAGACTTAAATGCCTCTTCGAGGATGGCATCGAACACCCCGCAAGAGTCGCCCTTGAAGTAGTAGACACCACTGACCAAGGTCAGATCGTCACCGACATAGTTCAGTTGGAACTCCTGACTTATCTGCTCATCTTCATAGATGGCGGGCACGTCGAAGATACGCAGGCTAGTGTTATCGAAATCGATATTGGTGGGCGAGTAGCTTTCGCGTGATGCGCTCACTGATTTTACTGTCCAGTTGTCATTGATATTGTATTCGGCGGTTAAGCTCCAGCCTTCTGTCTCTACCTTGTTCCAGGTTGGCATACTGGTGTAAGAGTCATATTTGCTGTCAGGTACTGGGGCATTGGTCAGCAAGCTTGGCAGGATACGGTAACCACCCTTGGCATTGGATTCATCTTCTGTCTTGTCATAGGCGAGACGGAAAAACAGATCGTCTGTCGGCGTGTATTCGAGGCTGATACGACCGGCTAACACATCCTTGTTGTAGTTTTCCTTATCCTGACCTGGCAGTGCAGAGGTGAGGAACTCACCATAGCCATCGCGGTTGAGGCTGGCAACGGCAAAGCCGACATAAAGCTGATCGCTGATAATGGGATACTGACCCGCTATTTTGAGATCTTTTTGGGCGTAGCTACCGACTGTGCCCTGGATGCTGAGTTCGGCATCGCCTGTCATCTTCTTGGTGACATATTTTATCGCACCGCCTATGGTGTTTTTCCCATAGAGGGTACCCTGAGGGCCACGCAGTACTTCGACGCGCTGCACATCCAGAATATCCAGTACCGCACCTTGTGGGCGGGCAACATAGACGTCATCGATATAGATACCTACGCCAGGATCGTAACCCCAGAGCGGATCTTCCTGGCCCACACCGCGAATAAAGGCGGTAAGGGTGGAGTTGGTGCCGCGGCTGGTTTGCAGCGTAGTGTTAGGGGAGAACTGTTGTACTTCAGTCATCACACTAATACCGCTGTTATTCAGGTCATCGCTGCTGATAGAGGTCACAGCCACGGGCACATTTTGCAGACTCTCGGCTGTTTTACGTGCTGTGACTTCGATGCGTTCCAGACCGGCTAGTTTCTGGCCTTCGGTGTTGTTTTCTTCCGCTGCAAACGCCTGTGGCGTTAAAAGTGCTGAGGAGACAGCCAAAGCGATGCAACTGAGTTTTATTTGTTTGTGATTCATAACAGGTTCCCTGTTGTAGTATTTATTTTAAGGTTAATTTTTTACTACTACTTATTGTTCACATTGACTCTATAGTAACTTTAACAAATATGAATCGGTACTATAGTAGTATGTGTTATTTAAATCCGTGTTTTTAATGCTGTTTATCTATTCGTTTTTATTTTTTTTGGTGTTATAACTGCCACTTTTTAATAGTTTCAACCATGGTGCTTATCGGGCTGTTAATTAAAAAGTCTGTCTCGGTTCCACCATTTTTAATATCTTGGTTAACCGAAATACCATGATTCATATTATTTATTTCAACCAATAATATATCCGTTGAATTGACACTGTTCTTCCAGAGACTCTGCTGATAACCCTGATGGGGTGTTTTAGTTTCTAAAGGCTCAGCCTGGGTTAATTCGGCCCAATATTGTGCCAGTCTCTGGGAGTTTACTGGATTGACCACAGTATCCTTGAGCCCAGTCCAGATGATGAGCGAGGGCCAGCCCTGGCGTTTGGGGTGCAGACGTTTGGCATAATCGACCAGCTCATGATTAGTCTCTGCCGGCCCAGACTTCATGCAGGAGATGGCTTTGGTCAGGTTATCGGCGCAGGGATAGGTCAGGCCCGCGATTATGGCACCTGCCTCAAATTGATCCGGGTAGTTGATCAGCAGGGCGCTGGCCATGGCACCACCGGCCGAGAGGCCAATCAGGTAAACCTGTCTGGCCTGAAGTTGCTCCTGGGTCTTGGCTATCATGTTTTTGATAGAGAGCATCTCGCCGCTATCTTGCTGGGTATCCTGATTTGAAAACCAGTTAAAACAAGCTTTTACATTATTCTCATAGCTCTGCTGCGGTACCAGTACGGCAAAGTGATGGCTCGATGCTAGGGCGGTGAGACCACTCTTGTCAGCCAGAGTCACGCCCTCCTGAACACAACCGTGCAGCAGTACGACCAGGGCGCGGTTATCATATTTTTCCGGTACAAAATAACGGGCCGTCAGCTCACCTGGGTTGTCGCCAAAATCTGTCAGTGCCTGATAGGCTTGATTTGGCGCTTCAGCTTGAGGCTCTATATTGGTATTCGCATGACTTGGGCTGGCGATCAGAATAAGCAGACTGGTCAGCAGCCACAGGCCGAGAAGCCAGGCAGAGGTCAGTTTTCTGCTTCTGTGGTAAAAAAGCTTATGCATGGTTCACTCTTTCAAATGGGTCATAGTGTGAACTTGCGAGAATTTACCCTTAGCAGCAATAGCACTTTAGGCCCATAACTAAGCCATTGATTTTATTTGATCTGACTATCAGTCAGTTGAATCTAACCGCAGGACGGCAAGGATTAGATGTTAGTGTGAGGGGTTAAGCGTCACGGGCAAGCCCCTTGGTGACAGTGCGTATCACCCTTTGAGTCTTGCGGTTGGGGAGCGGCTCAGGCGCCTCCGCCTGCTGTTTTTGCTGTTGCACAAGAGCCCAGTCGATATGCTCGGCGACTAAGGCATCGACCTGTTCGCGCCTGGCTTTCAGGGCGGTTACTATCTCATCGGAATAGGGGGCGTTGCCTAGTGCCACGGCGATATTTCTCAGCCAGCGTTGATAACCTATGCGGCGAATGGCGCTGCCCTGGGTAAGCTCGAGAAACTCAGTTTCACTCCAAGCAAACAGCTCCAGCAGTTTTGGCTGCTTGAGTGAGTCGCGGATATGAAAATCGCTTTCCTGGGTCAGGGGCGCCTGACTATTTACCGGGCAGACCAGCTGACAGTCATCGCAGCCATAGATGCGGTTGCCTATAGCGCCGCGCAGCTCGACCGGGATGGCGCCTTGAAGTTCTATGGTGAGATAGGAGATACATTTGCTGCCATCGACCACATAGGGCTCGACTATGGCGCCTGTGGGGCAGGACTTGATGCAGGCCACGCAGCTGCCGCACTCCTCGGTCACGGGAATATCCACGGGCAGTGGCAGGTCAATCAGCAGTTCGCCGATAAAGAACCAGCTGCCCGCTTCACGGCTGAGCAGCAGGCTGTGTTTGCCTGTCCAGCCAATGCCAGCCTTGTCGGCCAGGGGGCGCTCAAGTACGGGTGCTGAATCCACAAAGGGGCGAAAGTTGGGTTTATCAAGCCCCAGGGATTCGAGTTCGGCTTCAATCTGCTGACCGAGATTTTTGAGTCGATTACGCATCAATTTATGGTAATCACGGCCGCTGGCATAGCGTGAGATATAGGCTAAATTGGGATCCCTTAAGTGGGTGGCAAATTCGGCCTGGGGCGGCAGGTAATCCATTCTGGCGGCGATCACCCTCAGGGTTCCCGGATGCAGCTCCTGTGGCCGAGCGCGCATCATGCCGTGGCTGGCCATATAGTTCATCTCGCCGTGATAGCCTTTATCCAGCCAGGCCTGCAGCCTGGGCTCTTCTTGGGTTAGATCGGTATCGCAGATGCCTATTTGGGCAAATCCCAGCGCCTTGCCCCACTGTTTTATGTTCACGGCGAGTTGCTGTAGTGCGGCGGCGCTTAATTGAGGTGAGGCTTTGGATCGGGTCATCATGGGAAATTATAATCAAAAGGCTTTTCATAATAGCAGCTATAGTAGAACAACTGAACCTTGTCCCTGATGGCTCAGAGCTCTTGCCATTTCAGTTGGAATTAACCCCCTCATCTGCCACAACTTTTGCTTTTACGCTTCAGTGCGGGTATAACGTCTGCGGCCGTTTGCCCTGACAATGGAGTGTAAAGTGAAAAGATTATTGCCTGTACTGCTGCTTTTGATGACCCATTTTGCTCACGCCGATACTAGACTGGAAAAGTCGGGCGATCTGCTGCATCTGCTGATCCCTGCCAGCGCATTTGGCGCCACTCTCATGGTGGAAGAGGATTATCAGGGAAGCTGGCAACTGATCCAGAGCGGTGTGGTCTCTCGCCTGGTTGTCGAAGGATTGAAATACGGTATCGATAAACAGCGTCCGGATGGCTCAGATTCAGACTCTTTCCCTTCAGGTCATGCTGCCGATACCTTTGCCGCTGCAACCTTTGTGCAGCAGCGATATGGCTGGAAGTGGGCAATTCCCGCCTATATAGGGGCGACTTATGTGAGTTATACCCGAGTCGCCAGCGATAAGCATTATGTTGAAGATGTGCTGGCGGGGGCGGCTATCGGTATCTTGTCTGGTCTCTATTTTACCGAGCCTTACAAGGGGATCACAGTAACCCCTATTGCCGGTGGTGGCAGTTACGGGATCGCCATCAGCGGACGGTTTTAGTCTTCTTAATGTTAACAAACAGGTTTAATCAGATGGATAAGCAGTATCAAGCACGCGCCGAACAGGTTGCGCTCAATGTATGTAATCATGTGATCCCCATGGACAAGGTGCCGGCCAATTTAATGGAGGCCTATGCCAATCTGTGCCAGGAGTTACTGGAAGATAAAGAGCAGAAGTTTGCCGACCAGTGGCAGGCTATGCCAGCCAGTGCCAAGGCGTTACTGCCCCAGGCCGATTTTCACGGTTTCTATATCGCCAATGCCTGGTTGCAGTTAAGCCGAGTAGCTCAGGATATTGCCGAGCTTGCCGAGACAGATGAGGCGATCGACGAGAAAGAGTATAACAACATCTTTACCCGATTATCGGATGCCTCACTGAAAGAGAGCGTGAAGAAGTTAAAGAAGGCCCGTACCGATAGGGCGCTGCTCAACAACATCAAGAGCGTAATAGACTAGGACGTTTAGCCGCTAGACAGACTGTATCTCCTCCTCGGTGAGATAGCGCCACTGGCCGGATGTTAGCGTTTCATCGAGTTCAATATGGCCTACCGCCTCTCTGTGTAGGCCAACTACCTTGTTACCCACTGCCGCGAACATGCGTTTAACCTGATGATATTTCCCCTCGGTGATCACAAGTCTCGCCGTGTGGCTATCAATAATAGTTAAGCTGGCGGGTTTGGTTAACCCCTCCTCATTTCTCAAAGCGATCCCCTGCTGGAAGGGCGCAATTAAGCTTTCATCTATGGGGTCAGCCAAGGTCACCAGATAACGTTTGCCGCACTCTTTTTTGGGTGAGGTGATTTTATGGGACCACTGACCGTCACTGGTGATCAATACTAAGCCCGTGGTGTCCACATCTAATCTGCCGGCGATATGCAGCTCGTCGCGCCGCTCGAGTCCAAGTAGGTTAAGTACAGAGGGATGAACCTCATCCTGAGTCGAGCAGATATAATCCACAGGCTTATTGAGCATAATAAATCTCGGGCCGATAAGGGAGAGCGGCTCGCCCGCAAGGCAGATGTGATGGCAAGCCTCAACCTTAAAGCCTGAGTCTTTAACCACAATACCATCACAGGTCACTTCCCCTCTGTGCAGGGCTTTTTTCGCCAAAGAGCGAGTTAGTGAGCTGGACTCACAGATAAATTTATCTAAACGCACGCCTAAGATACTCAATAAACCGGATTGGCCGCCATTATCTCGCGCCAGCGGTAAAAGTAAAAGTGGCAGTAAGTGCTTTTCACATCATGGCGTGTCTAATCCGGTGAGCTGTATCCGCGACAGGAAATGTTTTTTTACATAAAACCGCCTCACAAAGCTGGGGAAAATGTGATGCACACTTGTTTATCTACTTAAGGCGGCTAACATGGCTAAGCTAAGAGTCTAGTTGGCAGTTTTTACTTAAAATTCAATTGAACCGACTAAAATAACAATCGAACATGCTCACCATAGAGTCGCAATCACGAAGGAATTTACAATGAAGAAAGTTCTTGTGGGAGGTCTGTGTGCCTCACTTATTGTCGGGCTGAGTGCCTGCAACAGTGATAATACAGAAGCAAAAAACCAGCAAGAGGTTAAGCCAACGGCGACCGCCGAGGCCGTGCAGCAGGCGTTAACTTCAGGCATCGATTTTGCCAATTTTGATAAATCTGTTCGTCCTCAGGATGACTTTTACTCTTATGTAAACGGTACTTGGATTAAGAACACTGAGATCCCGGGCGATCGCACTGGTATAGGTGCTTTTTATGATCTGCGTGAAAAGTCCCGCGATGATGTGAGAGCCATTATCGAAGAGGTGGCAGCCACACCAAACCTGGCTATGGGCAGCGATGAGCAGAAGGTGGCGGATCTTTACCGCTCCTTTATGGATACCGATACCCTGAATAAACTCGGAGTCACGCCAATTCAAGGTGAGCTGGAGAAGATTACCGCCATCAAGAGCAAAGATGAACTGGTGGAATACTTTGCCCACAGTCAGATCATCGGCAGCGGCACACCGCTGGGTTTCTATATCGATGTGGATGCGAAAGACTCCAGCCGTTATGCGACCCATATCTGGCAGAGTGGCCTTAGCCTGCCGGAGAAAGATTACTACTTTAACGAAGCCGAGCGTTTCGTGAAGATACGTAAGGCCTTCGTTGCGCATATCGAGAAGATGTTCACTCTGGCCGGATTTGAGGCACCACAAAAGAGCGCCGAGCAGATTTTGGCGCTGGAAACCGCCATTGCTAGTCGTCATTGGGATGTGGTTGAAACCCGCGACAGCACTAAGACCTATAACCTGTACCAGACCAAAGATCTGGCCAAGCTGGCGCCCGATATCAATTGGAACAGCTATCTGAAAGTTGTGGGTGGTGATAAGCAGTCTGACATCATCATCAATCAGCCTAGCTTTATTGAAGGCTTCAACGAGGTGCTGAAGACCCAGGATCTGTCTGTGTGGAAGACCTATATGAAGTGGAATCTGCTGACGCATTTTGCCAGCGTATTGAGCACAGATCTGGATAACGAGAATTTCGAATTTTTCGCTAAAACCTTAAATGGACAATCTGAGCCTGAGCCACGCTGGAAACGCGGCGTATCGACAGTTAACTCGGTATTGGGTGAAGTGGTCGGTAAGGTGTATGTGAAGCGTCACTTCAGCCCTGAAGCGAAACAACGCATGCAGACACTGGTTGAAAACCTGCGTGAAGCCTATGGCGACAGTATAGATGAACTCAGCTGGATGGGCGATGAGACTAAGGTCGCGGCCAAGGATAAACTCGCTAAATTTATGCCGAAAATCGGTTATCCCGATCGCTGGCAGGATTACTCAGCCCTCACTATTAAGGGCGATGATTTAATCGGTAACGAGATCCGCGCCAGTGAGTTTGAGCACCAGCTACAACTGGAAAAACTGGGCTCGCCAATCCGTAAATGGGAATGGCTGATGACACCGCAAACCGTCAATGCCTACTACAACCCAACCATGAACGAAATCGTATTCCCTGCGGCTATCCTGCAACCACCATTCTTCAATATGGCGGCGGATGATGCGGTGAACTATGGGGGGATCGGGGCCGTGATCGGCCACGAGATGGGCCATGGTTTCGATGACCAGGGTGCCAAGTTTGATGGCGAGGGTAACCTGCGTGACTGGTGGACCGAGCAAGACTTAAAAGCTTTTTCGGCTAAGACCAAGGCGCTGGTTGACCAGTATAACGGTTACTATGTGTTTGACGATCTGCATGTGAACGGTGAGCTGACCTTAGGTGAGAACATCGGCGACCTTTCCGGTGTGACTATCGCTTATAAGGCTTATCAGAAGTCGCTTAACGGTAAGCCAGCTCCTGTGATCGACGGTCTGACTGGCGATCAACGCTTCTTTATCGGTTTTACTCAGATCTGGCGCGCCAAGATGAAAGAGGAATCTATGCGTAACCGCGTGGCAACCGATCCTCACTCACCCGCCAAGTTCCGTGATATCGGTGCTTTGTCTAACATGCCTGAGTTCTACAGCACTTATGATGTTAAACTAGGTGATGCCATGTATATCGAGCCTGAGAAACGGGTGAAGATCTGGTAATTGATTGAGGATAATCCCTGTGAAAAGAGCGCCTATGGCGCTCTTTTTTATTGCCCCTCAACTTCTTACTCTTTGATGTGAAACTATTTTGTTTGAGCTTGACGGCGATCTTCGAATTAGATTTAACAAATTCAATCTAAAGCGATTATACTTGCGCCCATTAGTGAACAATGGGCGCAATAAGCATGCACGATCTGATTGAGCAACTGCAGGAACTAAGTGAAACGGTTCCTGTGCCTTTAGAGTTACCAACCTTTGATCAACTGGTGGATGTGGAAGAGCAGATTTTGATCCCCCTGCCTTCCGAACTAAAAGAGTATTTGCTGTACGCCAGTGATGTGATCCACGGTACGCTGGAGCCGGTGACGGCAAGCGATCCTCACTCTCATACTTACCTGCCGGAAGTGACCGCCTATGCTTGGTCTATCGGCATGCCGCGGGAATACATCGCCATCTGCCAGCTGGGTGACACTTTTTATTGCATCGATCAGGAAGGGCAGGTTTTGCTGTGGAGCGATTATGAGCTCGATGAGCAAACTTGGGAGTCATTTTGGCAGTGGGCCGAAGAGGTGTGGCTGCCGAGCTGATCGCCTTTGGTGGCCGGTTTAACAACAGATTCAAATCATTAAAGTGGAAATAGCTATGTCAACACAAGCAGGGTCAACAAAAGTAGGGTCAAAACAAGCAGAACTCAACGCAATTGAGATCACTTACCTTCGTCATTCCCTTGGCCTCAGCGCCGCCCAGGTGGGCGAGCTGGCGAAAGCGAGCGAAGCCGATGTCATCGCCTGGGAAGCGGGGCAAGCCCCTGTGTCGGGTTTAGCGGCCAAGAAGCTGTTAGAGCTGGATGAAACGATTGAGATGCAGGTGCTCAATACCTGTGATGGCATCGAAGAGCTGTTTAAGAAGGAACCTAAAAGACGCTTAAGTTTTGTGGTCTATCCGACTCAGGCCATCTATACCCAATATAATCCCGAGTTTTTAAGCTCCCTGCCATTAACCGAGCTGTATAACACGGCCGCCTGGCGGATTAAGAAGGAGTGTAAGCTGGTATTAGAGGTGGACGTGTCACTCGTTGCCCTGGATGTCGAGGCCTATAAGGCTTACCGCGAAAAAGAGGGCTTAAAAGAAAGCCGTGAAAGTAGGGCAAAATGGGCGGCCACTCAGCTGTAATCATCTTGATCTCGCAGCTGTAATAACTTTGAGAGAGTCTGAAATATTCACATAAAAAAGGAAGCGTTCAGCTTCCTTTTTTATTGCTTTTGTATCAAGGCTCTCAAGCTATTCAAGCAACTCGAACCACAATCGCATTTAGTGGCGCATTTAGCCATTTGCGGCGGCGATGGCTTCGGTTTTTTCAATCGCGCTGGTAAAGGAGGCGCGGGCCTGTATTCTGTCTCGGTAAGCCGCCAGTTTAGTTGGGATGTTTTGTTTGAACATGGTGGCCCAAATCAAGGTATGAGCCAATAAAATATCAGCCACCGAAATCTCATCACCCAGTAAAAAAGGGGTATTTGGCAATTTAGATTCTGCCAAAGCCGCTGCCTTATCAAACTCCCACTTAGCGACCTCGAGCATCACTTCTTGGCGCTGGGATTCGGGTAGGGCAAATCTATGTTTCCCCATGGTCCAAAGTGGCTGTTCGAGTTCTGTGATGATAAAACTGACCCACTCGTGATGTTTGGCCGATTGCGCCGTGCCCGCCTGGGGGAGCAGTTTTCCCTGGCCATATTTCTCCGCCAAATACAGACAAATGGCTGCCGATTCGGTGAGCACGAAGTCATCGTCGACAAGCACTGGTACCTTGCCGCCTGGATTGATGCTCAAAAACTGCGCCGAGCGGTTATCGGCTTTGGCAAAGTTAATAAAGTGAAAGTCCCAGTCTATGCCCAGCTCTTCCAATAACCAGGAGGCACGCAGGGCGCGGCTTTTTGGGGTACCGTATAAGGTGATCATCCGTTTTCCTCTTTGCTTGCTAAAATGTCGCTTGCTAAGTTTGATAGCCTATTCGATTTTTGCTGAATTAAACAAGTCATCCTTAGCTCTTGGGTTAAGAACACATGATTGAATTTCCCAGGCATGTTGTCGGTGTTAAGGATATAAAACTCTGATTTTTAATCATTAACACCTGTGTTAATTTAGTTGGAATTGGATGAGTTATTTCGAAGCGATTAAAGGAGTGTAAGATGAAGGACGAATCGTTATTACAGGCTGAATTTAGCCATAATCTGAGCCGCTATTGGCTAATGTCGGGCGTGATAGCCTTGAGTATGACTCTGGTTGGCATTCCCTTGTTGCTCATCTGGTTTCCTCTCGGGCTGTGGGTGACACAGAGATACATAGATAATATGTCAGCCGAACTCACCACCTCGAAATTGATCGTGCGTAAGGGGATATTTACCCGCACCGAAAATACCGTTCCTTTGGATAAGATCACAGATATGGCGCTGATCCAAGGGCCGTTAATGCGCCTGTTCGGTTTGCATAAACTGACGATCGAAACCGCGGGGCAGTCCGGTGCAGGCGCCTTGATCAGCTTGGTAGGCATAAAGGAGGTTGAGCAGTTTCGTACCCAAGTTCTGACTCAAAAAAGCCTGCTGACCGAGAAGTACAGCCACTCATCGGCAGATGTATCTGAGAGCGATGCTAGTCTGGCATACCTGCAGGAGATAGCGGCCAGTCTGTCACGGATTGAAACCCTATTAGACTCACAGAAAATGAGCCCCCTTTAGCAAAGGAAAAGGGCAGGGAGCTCAGGGCAAAGTGGAACTGGGGGGTGAAAATAATCTCAAGGCAAATTGAAAACTTGTTTATAATGTCCACTGAGATGACGGCGCAGCCGCGCTATCCTAACACCAAAGACATTTATTATGATAAATAACGATATACTCCGCCGCTTACGTTTCATTTTTGATTATAAAAACGCCAAAATGATTAAAATCTTCGCCAAGGCAAAACATGAGATGCCTCAGGAAGTGCTGCTGGACATGTTGAAAAAAGAGGCTGAGGAAGGCTACAAGCCCTGTAACGATAAGATGTTGTGCCGTTTCCTCGATGGCTTGATCATCGAAAAGCGCGGGCTGAAAGAGGGCGCAGAGGTCCCTGAGCCTGTAGCTCAGCTGAATAATAACCTGATCTTCAAGAAGCTCAGGGTGGCACTGGAGCTGCGCGAAGAAGATATTATCGAAACCCTGTCTCTAGCCGATTTCAGAATGAGCAAGTCTGAGCTGGGCGCTCTGTTCAGAAAACCGGGTCATAAGCATTTTAAAGAGTGTGGCGATCAGGTGCTGCGTAATTTCCTGACCGGTCTGTCTATTAAATATCGGGGTAAATAGGGGCGATTATCGTCCCTGACGACCGGGGCTCACAAGGTTAAGCTCGCCGCTTAAAGTTGTGAGCTCAGACAATAAAATCTGCTTTGCATGACAACAAAGATCACGCTTTGTGGTAATCTGTGCCCCCAAAAGTACCACCCACTTAACGACAATAAATAAAGGCTACTAAATGGATGATAATAAACGCCCGCTCTATCTTCCTTTTGCTGGACCGGCCATTCTTGAAGCGCCGCTGATTAATAAAGGAAGTGCATTTACCGAAGAGGAAAGGATCTTTTTTAATCTCGAAGGCCTATTACCTCAAGTGATCGAGACGATCGAAGAGCAAGCTTCCCGGGCTTACGATCAATTTAAAAACTTCACCAACGATCTCGATAAGCACATCTATCTGCGCAATATCCAGGACACCAACGAAACCCTCTTCTATCGCCTGGTGCAGAATAATATTACCGAGATGATGCCTATCATCTATACGCCCACAGTGGGGTTGGCGTGTGAACGTTTCTCGAAAAATTATCGTCGTAACCGCGGCTTGTTTATCTCCTATCCCAATAAAGATCGTATCGACGATATTTTAAATAATTCGACCCGCCACAAGGTGAAGATCATAGTGGTCACAGACGGTGAGCGCATCCTGGGTCTGGGGGATCAGGGGATCGGCGGCATGGGGATCCCTATCGGTAAACTCTCTCTCTATACCAGCTGTGGCGGGATCAGTCCGGCTTATACTCTGCCTATTACTCTGGATGTGGGGACAGATAATCCGCATCTGCTTGAAGATCCTATGTATATGGGCTGGCGCCATAAGCGTATTGGCGGCGAGGAGTATGCAGAGTTTGTCGATGCCTTCTTAGAGGCGGTTCATCGTCGCTGGCCCGATGCGCTGATCCAATTTGAGGACTTTGCTCAGAAGAATGCCATGCCGCTGCTCAATCGCTATAAAGACAAGTACTGTTGCTTTAACGATGATATTCAGGGCACGGCCGCCGTCACTGTGGGCTCACTGCTGGCTGCCTGTAAAGCGGCGGGCACGCAACTCAGTGAGCAGCGTATCGCCTTCTTAGGCGCGGGCAGCGCTGGTTGTGGTATTGCCGAGGCGATCATCGCTCAGATGGTGTCTGAGGGGATTTCAGATACACAGGCGCGTAAGCAAGTGTTTATGGTGGATCGCTGGGGTTTGCTGCAGGATAACATGCCCAACTTACTGCCTTTCCAGCAGCCGTTGGCACAAAAGACCACGGATATTGAAGGCTGGAACAGCGAGAGTGAAAATATCTCCCTGCTTGATGTGATGCATAAGGCCGAGCCTACGGTTCTGATTGGTGTGTCAGGCGCGCCGGGTCTGTTCAGCGAGGAGATCATCAAGGCGATGCACAGCCACTGTGCGCGCCCAATTATCTTCCCGCTATCAAACCCAACCAGCCGGGTCGAGGCGACACCGAAAGATATTTTGCACTGGACCAAAGGCGAGGCCTTAGTGGCGACCGGCAGTCCTTTCGAGCCTGTGGTCGTTGATGGTGAGACCTATGAGATAGCCCAGTGCAATAACAGTTACATCTTCCCTGGCATCGGCCTTGGGGTGCTGGCATCGGGCGCGAACCGTGTCAGTGATGAGATGTTGATGGCATCGAGCCGCGCCCTAGCCGAGTGTTCACCATTGGCCATAGATGGTCAGGGGCCACTACTGCCAGCGCTAGAGCATATTCATGAGGTGAGTAAGCATATCGCCTTTGCGGTTGCCAAAGTGGCGGTCGAACAGGGTCACGCACTCCCCTGCAGCGATGAGTTGTTACAGCAGGCAATTGAGGGGAATTTCTGGACTGCAGAGTATCGTCGTTATAAACGCACTTCATTCTAAATTCAGTCGTCTCCTGTCGATGAAAAGCTGCCGATGGCAGCTTTTTTTATGTTGTTTTTAAAGGAAAACTTAAAACGAGAAAGGTGACGGGCTTCACGAAATAGTTGTAAAAGTTTTGACGTAACCAGCATTTCTGAACATTGATAATAAGTTTTCAGTTTCATTTTACCTTTTTGGATGTAATGTAAGCAGCATAAAGAATAGCTGTATTTTCTATAGGGTTATCATTGATGGGCCAAGTAGAAAAAGCATACAGAAATGGGCGATTTGAATAATTAGGAGCTTTGTATGAAAAAGTATGTTGTGTTGTTATCTTCAATGCTGTTTGCAGCCTCTGTTGCGGCGGTTGATTGTGTTGATTGTCACGAAAAAGTAGATATCGAGATGCACAAAGATTCAGGTGCGACTCTAGCCACTTGTAACGACTGTCATGGTTTTGGTGATCAACATACTCCAGATCCTGAGATTCACTCTCCAGAGTTAACACTGCCTGAGTGTGCTGATTGCCACGGTATGGAATAATCTGTCTGCTTTAACCAGATATGCTCTAAGTAGATAAAAAAGAAGCCAGCGCATTGAACGCTGGCTTTTTTGTGTCTGGCATTTGGCTGAGTGTTAAGGCTTAGCCGTTTTTCTCCAGGCTGATCTCGCCGCTTATGGTGCTGATATTCACCTCGGCGTTGCCATTCCCCATTTGGAACTGCAAGCTGCTGTGAGGCACATATTTCCCCCTAGTGGGTTTATCCTCAGTGAGATAGTTGTCTATATCACCGCCTGGGCCGCCATTAATATCGAAATTGGCATTAACACTTTCAGGCAACTTGATTGTGATATCCCCGCTGACACTGTCGAGGCTGGCCTTTGAGCTGAGTCCTTTGAGGTTAAACGACAGATCGCCACTGACACTTTGGCCTTTGAGCGAGGCGACTTGCCCGAGATTGAGTTTGGCATCGCCAGAAACGACTTCCACCCTGATATCACTGGCCTGGCTGTCGGCCTCCAGTTCACCGCTGACCAGTTTATAGCTGATCTGACCTTCGCTCTGCTTATCTTGTATCTCGCCAGAGACAGTTTCGAGTACCGTTTTACCCTTGAGGGTCTGAGTGGTAATTTCACCCGAAACCGTATGCAGGTGGATCTCATTA
Organism: Shewanella sp. AS1; assembly: GCF_021412565.1. GTDB lineage: Bacteria > Pseudomonadota > Gammaproteobacteria > Enterobacterales > Shewanellaceae > Shewanella. Next base: position 25,383 of record NZ_JAKCLJ010000017.1, read on the forward strand.
TTGAGTTTGTTGGCTTTTACCGCGCCACTGACAGATTCAACATTGATATCGCCACTGAGATTATCCAGCTGATAATCTGCCGAGACCCCTTTGACATACAGCTTTAATTCCTTAGGCACCATTATGGTGAGGTTGGAACCAGCCTTATTATTGCCTGAGTATTGCCTTGGCATTTTATCTTCCAGGGTGACGGCGTTGCCATTGGCTTCAAGAATAAACCCTTCACTGAGTTCATCGAGTGTGCCTTTTACCTGGATTTCACTCTTATCCCAGGAGTCAATTTTTACCTCGCCGCGCTGTACCTTGAGGTTAAGGCGCATATTGTCCGGTGCGCTAATGGATTTATCTATGCTTTGGGCGGCCATTGCCAGCGGGCTGAGTAGTAGCAGTGGCAAAATAGCGAATTTTAGGTGGTTTTTCATACTGTATTTCCCTTGGTTGTCTGTTTGACAGGGAGCCGTTGCCCCTGTTTGATCAGTTCTATCTCGCGTTCCTGTGTCCATAGCCAGAGCTGCCACAACTGCTTATCTGTGGGATTAAGCTGCAGGGTGCGATAGATCTCCTTGGCGGCGGCTCTGAGCTGCTCAATTCCCTGTTCCAGCGGTGCGCCAAGGGCACTGGTTTGCCAATTGACCTGTCTGGCTTGTGTCTGTAATTGAGCGACCTGCTGCTGATGCTGCGCCTGTATTGAAGCCATGGTCATAAGCAGTGGACTTGTTGACTCAATTTGAGGCGTCGATAGGTAGCTCTTGCCGACAAACACCCCCAGCAGTAATAGGCTGGCGATGGCCACTGACCGCCAATGAGCGGTTTTTTTGGCTGCAGGCACATCGAGTCGTGCTTCGATTTGTGGCCAGAGATCCCGCGCGGGTTCCATGGTTTTACTGCTGCCTGCGAGCAGTGCGTCTAGCTGATTGTCTTTGTTCATCAGAGCATCTCCTGCAACAACTGTCTGGCTCTGTGGTATTGAGCCTTACTCGTGCCTATGGCGATATTAAGCTGCTCGGCTATCTCCTCATGGCGATAACCCTCCAAGGCAAATAACACAAAGACGATACGGGCGCGCTCGGGTAGCTTGAGCAGCAGTTTATCCAGGCTGTCATATTGCATCTCTGTGCTGGCTTTCTCCGCTAATTGCTCACCTGGTAAGAGTCTGGCCCAAAAGCTCTTCTGTTTGTTTATCGAGTTCAGGGCCTGATTGACAGTCAGGCTGTGTAGCCAGGTGGAAAACTGGCTCTTACCATCGAACAGCGGCAGTTTCTGCCATAGGCGCACAAAGGTGTCCTGAGTCGCTTCCTCGGCAAGGTCAGTCTGTCCGGCGAGACGAAAACATAAGGCATAGACCCTTTGATAGTGCAGGGTATATAACTGCTTGAAAGCCGCGTTATCGCCTTGCTGGGCTTGTGCAATAAGCAAAGATTGCGAGGGCTCTGTTTGTGTCTCTATTGCTTGGGTGGCACTCAAATACAATTCCCTTGTGCGATTTAATACTGTAATGATTGTTTAGACAGGGCTAAGTGTATAAAAGGTTTAAAGCTAGCATAAAAAAGTTTGAATTTAAGCTGTGATGGGATGTGTGAGTGATCGATGAGATGAATCAGAACCTAGGCAAGCTTGTGATGGTTAGCAGGATGGGATTAACAGATACAAAAAACCTCGCAGGGCGAGGTTTTTTGTTAAGACGCTAAAAGCACCTTATGGAATATGGTGCCCGAACCCGGAATCGAACCAGGGACACGAGGATTTTCAATCCTCTGCTCTACCGACTGAGCTATTCGGGCGACGGGGTGCATTAAAAGGCTTTTGCGGATGTGAGTCAACTAATTTTTGCAAAATTATCAATTCGGCGAGCTGTTTGGGCAAGTTTTATGCGAAACCATCCTTTTGGGGCTTCAGACAGGTGAATCTGCTTGGGAGTGAGGTTATTGCCCCTATGATTTAACCTTAAGAAAAACCCCGCGACTTGGCGGGGTTTGAGAGGTTTTTTGCTACGTCTAATAGGACGATGGCTATTTGGACCAGGGCTATTTTAGCAAGGCGTTATCAGGGAAGTTGGCCTGCATCACCATGATCACATGTTCTTTTAGCTTTTGCTGTCCCAGCTCTTCATAAGCTGTGGCCATGATCTCCAGGGCTTTTTCTGTCTCTGGCGTATCGGGATAGCTTTCCATCACAGACTGAGCACGCACGGCAGCGGCGCTCCAAGCATTCATCTTGATATAATACTCGGCGACTGTGATGTCATATTTGGCTAAACGGTTTTTCAAAAACTGCATACGTTTTTGCGCATCGGCCGCGTATTTGCTGTTAGGATAGGACTTAATTAAGCGAGAAAAATCTTTAAATGCATCCTGCGCCGCTTTAGGATCTCTGTCGGTTCTGTCGATCCCCAGCATTTCGTGGAACATATAGTTATCGGACTGCATGTTCATCAGGCCACGCATATAGTAGACATAGTCTATGTCTTTATGGGTCGGATTTAAGCGAATAAAACGGTCGATATTGGCTATGCCCGAGGCGGCATCATCCAGCTTGTAATAGGCATAGATGAGATCCAGTTGTACCTGAGTCTTGTGTGGCCCAAAAGGATAGCGCGAGTCTAATGCTTCTAATGAGCGTACCGCTTTACTGAAATTACCCAGTTCCATTGAGGTTCTTGCTTGGGTATAGAGTACATCCGGTGAGGTTTTTGATAGTTTAATATCATCTTCTGGACTGCTACTACAGGCTGATAACGTCAGCGTTAACAAGGCAACTGCGGCGCCTTTGACAAAATTATGCATACTTGAATTCGATTCTTTTAATGTTGTAGTTATGAATTTTTCCATTTCAGGATAAAATGAAACAATTCGATTGTAACAGATAGCACTTTAATTTATGACCCCAAAACGCGGGTACGGTTCCTTATGACACAAGAGATTAATCTAAAAAGCGAGATCACAGCAACACAAACAGGCCAAAGATTAGATCAAACCTTAGCCGAGTTGTTCCCAGACTATTCCCGTACGCGCATTAAAGAGTGGATACAGGCGGGTGCCGTTGTCGTTGATGGCGCGGTGCTGACTAAACCCAGAGAGAAGGTGCTCGAAGGGCAAGAGGTGGAGATAAACGCCACCTTAGAAGAGGAGATCCAAGCCGAGGCGCAGGCCATTGAACTGGATATCGTCTATGAAGATGATCAGATCATAGTGATCAACAAGCAGGCGGGATTAGTGGTTCATCCTGGTGCTGGCAATACCGATGGTACCCTGATGAATGCCCTGTTGCATCACTGCCCGTCCATCGAACTTGTGCCCAGAGCCGGTATCGTCCACCGTCTGGATAAAGACACCACAGGCTTAATGGTGGTGGCGAAAACTGTCGAGGCTCAGACTCACCTAGTGGCGGCTTTGCAGGCTCGTGAGATAGTACGTGAATATGAGGCGATAGTGCAGGGGGTGATCATCTCAGGCGGTACGGTCGACGCGCCAATCGATCGTCATCCGACTAAGCGCACTCACATGGCCGTGGTGCATAATGGTAAGCCTGCTGTGACCCATTATCGGGTGGCGGAAAAATTCCGTGCCCATACCCGCTTACGTTTACGCCTAGAGTCTGGACGTACTCACCAGATCCGCGTACACATGGCGCATATTGGCCATGTGTTGGTGGGCGATCCTGTTTATGCTGGTCGTCCCCGTCCTCCTAAAGCGGTATCTGAGCAGTTTTTAGAAACCTATATGAACTTCAAGCGCCAGGCTTTGCACGCTGTAAGGTTGGAATTAGCCCACCCTCTCACTTGCGAGATCATGAGCTGGCAGGCGCCGATCCCTGAGGATATGCGTACTCTGACCCGTGCACTGCGTGAAGACACTCAAGAAAATCCGGCCGATTACTGATGCTGCCAGCCGACTGGTTTATTCCGCAAAATGTCGCTCTCGCCTTTAGCGAGCGCATGGGAGGCGTGAGCCAGCCTCCCTTCGACAGTTTGAACTTGGGTGATCATGTCGGCGATGCACCGCAGGCGGTCGCGCAAAATCGCCACCTGCTCTGTGAGCAGCTGGGATTAATTGCAGAGCCGGTTTGGCTCAATCAGGTGCATGGTACCGAGGTTATCGATCTCGATGGGCTTACGCCTGAGGTGTTATCACCAGCGGCAGATAAGCTCGACGCCGATGCCAGTATCTGTAGCAGCCCCCAGCATGTCTGCGTGGTGATGACAGCCGATTGTCTGCCTGTGCTGATCTGCGATAGGGCGGGAACTCAGGTGGCTGCTGTGCATGCCGGGTGGCGCGGCCTGTGTAATGGCATAATCGAGGCGGCGATCGCCCGATTTAAGGCACCAGCCGCTGAGCTTTGTCTCTATCTTGGCCCCTGTATCGGTGCTGAGGCATTTGAAGTCGGCGCCGAGGTCAGACAGGCTTTTATCGAGCAAGATCCGCAAACCCAGGACTTTTTTACCCCAAGAGGCGATAAATACCTGGGGGATCTTCAAGGGATCGCCCGTTATCGCGCCGCGAAACAGGGGGTCATACAGATTTTCTCCCTCGATGCCTGCACCTATCAGCTGAGTGAGCGTTTTTTCTCCTATCGCCGTGAGTCTGTCACCGGGCGCATGGCTTCTTTAATCTGGTTAAAAAAGTAGCAATTTTTTAATCCCAGCCCTCAAAATTGCTTGAATTAGGCAAATCAGTCCCCATCTTAGAATTAACAAAATACTGAAGGTAACTTCATTCGTTAATTTAGGAGGCTGTATGCGACTCGATCGTATGACTAATAAATTTCAGCTAGCAATCTCCGATGCTCAGTCATTAGCGTTGGGGCGCGACCATCAGTTTATCGAACCGATTCACCTGATGATGGCTTTGCTGAATCAAGAGGGGGGATCTATCCATCCTCTGCTGACTCAGGCGGGTATAGCGGTGAGCACACTGCGCTCATCTCTCAATCAGGAGCTGGAGCGTCTGCCGCAGGTCGAAGGGACTGGTGGCGATGTGCAGCTTTCCCAGGCGCTGATCCGCCTGTTAAACCTGTGTGACAAACTGGCGCAGAAGCGCAAAGACAAATTTATCTCCAGTGAGCTGTTTGTGCTCGCCGCACTGGAAGGCAATGATGCCTTGGCGCAGAGCCTGAAAAAGGCGGGGGCGACCAGAGAGTTACTCGAACAGACGATAGAGCAGGTGCGTTCCGGCAAGCAGATAGACGATCCCAATGCTGAAGATCAGCGCCAGGCGTTGAAAAAATTTACTATCGATCTCACCGAGCGCGCCGAGCAGGGCAAGCTGGATCCGGTGATCGGCCGTGATGATGAGATCCGCCGCACTATCCAGGTGTTGCAACGTCGCAGCAAGAATAACCCGGTGTTAATAGGTGAGCCCGGTGTGGGTAAGACCGCCATAGTCGAAGGGCTGGCCCAACGGATCATCAATGGTGAGGTGCCGGAGGGGATCAAGAATAAACGCGTCTTGTCTCTGGATATGGGCGCGCTGATCGCCGGTGCCAAATACCGCGGTGAATTCGAGGAGCGTTTAAAAGCGGTACTCAACGAGCTGGCCCACGAAGAGGGACAGGTGATCCTGTTTATCGACGAGCTGCATACCATGGTGGGCGCAGGCAAGGCTGACGGCGCCATGGATGCCGGTAACATGCTCAAACCTGCCCTGGCCCGCGGCGATCTGCACTGTGTCGGCGCGACCACGCTCGATGAGTATCGCCAATATATAGAGAAGGATGCGGCCCTCGAACGGCGTTTCCAGAAGGTACTGGTGGATGAGCCCAATGTGGAAGATACAATTGCGATTCTGCGTGGCTTAAAAGAGCGTTATGAGCTGCATCATCATGTGGAGATCACAGACCCTGCAATTGTAGCGGCGGCGAGCATGTCCCATCGCTATATCTCCGACAGGAAACTGCCGGATAAGGCGATTGACCTGATTGACGAAGCGGCGTCCAGTATCCGTATTCAGATAGACTCCAAACCTGAACCATTAGATAGACTCGAGCGCCGTGCCATTCAGCTAAAACTGGAGGAGCAGGCGCTGAGTAAAGAAAACGATGAGGCCAGTCAGCGCCGTTTGACTACGCTGCGAACTGAGTTAAAAGAAGTGGAAACAAAGGCCGCGGAGCTTAACGAAGTTTGGCATACGGAGAAGGCCGCCCTTGCGGGAACCCAGCATATCAAGGCAGATCTGGAGCAGGCCAGAATGGATCTGGAAGTGGCGCGCCGGGCCAGCGATCTGACCCGTATGTCTGAGTTGCAATATGGCCGTATTCCCGAGCTGGAAAAGCAGCTTGATCTCGCTTCTCAGGCTGAGATGCAGGACATGACTCTGCTGCGTAACAAGGTTACGGATCTGGAGATCGCCGAAGTGTTATCCCGGGCTACAGGCATACCCGTGGCCAAGATGCTAGAAGGCGAGAAGGAGAAACTACTACAGATGGAGCAGGCGCTGCATAGACGGGTGATAGGTCAGAGTGAGGCGGTCGAAGCCGTGTCTAACGCCATTCGTCGTAGCCGAGCCGGCCTAGCCGATCCCAATCGTCCTATAGGTTCTTTTCTTTTCCTTGGGCCGACTGGTGTGGGTAAAACTGAGTTGTGTAAATCACTGGCTAAGTTTTTGTTCGACACAGAAAACGCCATGGTGCGAATCGACATGTCCGAGTTTATGGAGAAACATGCGGTGTCGCGCTTGGTGGGTGCGCCTCCGGGCTACGTGGGTTATGAAGAGGGCGGCTATCTAACCGAGGCGGTAAGACGTAAGCCCTATTCGGTTATTCTGCTCGATGAGGTGGAGAAAGCGCATCCCGATGTGTTTAACATCCTACTGCAGGTGCTGGATGATGGCCGACTAACAGATGGTCAGGGACGCACGGTGGATTTTCGTAATACTGTGGTCATCATGACATCTAACTTAGGCTCGGATGTGATCCAGGAGCGTTTCGGTCAGGCCAGTTATGATGAGATGAAAGCCGAGGTGATGAATGTAGTGATCCACAGCTTCAGGCCCGAATTCCTTAACCGGGTCGATGAGAGTGTCGTATTCCACCCATTAGATGCCGAGCATATTGCCCATATCGCGCAGATCCAGCTGGGCAACCTCAAGGCAAGGTTGGCCGAAAAAGACTTTGAGCTCGAGATCAGTGATGAGGCATTAACCCTGATCGCCCAGGTAGGGTTCGATCCTGTCTATGGTGCAAGACCACTGAAACGAGCATTGCAACAGGAGGTTGAAAATCCACTGGCGCAAAGGCTGCTTAAAGGTGAGTTTATGCCGGGTAAAGCGATTAAGGTGGATGTCGCCGGCGGCGAGTTGGCCTTCAGTCAGTGATCTCAAGTTAACATTCGCTCTTGGAAACGGGTTTAGCGCTATCAATAGGGTTAAACCCGTTTTTATTGTCATTAGCGAGTGACCGAGGACTTTGCTATTAGGCTGGATCTCGTCTAGTTTCAAAGAGGTGAGTCACTTTTGCTACTGTGAACATGAAGGAGTAATGGATGAGATTATTGAGTATAAAAGCGCTGGATATTAAATTATCAACCATAATGGCATCGGCATTAATGTTAACTTTATTGGGGTGCAGTTCATCTCCCGAGCAGGCACAGAGCGAGAAAAACTATATTGAAGTTGGCAATGTAGACTATGACAGCCTGTATCATTACGGTTATAACATAGGCTGTCGCAGTGCCGGTGAGGTGAAGCGCGATCCCAGTCTGGGTGATGTTGAGTCGATGAAGGATGAAGTGCTCGATGGGCTAGACAGTTTTGATGATGGCTGGGAGGCGGGGACAGCGGCCTGTGAAGACGGCATCAGCCATTCTATGTATACGGTCAGACAATCGACGGATAACTAAAACACAAGGGATTAATCTTACTCTTTATCATCATAGAATAACCGCAAAACAGACTCTAAGAGTCTGTTTTGGTTTAGGGCATAGTCTGTACTAATACACGTAGTCAATTTATTTATCACAAAACAGATTTATACGCTCTTGCTGAGATGCAATTTGTGCCTGTCTTTCCTCTTCGGTCATCTTGACCATTTCTCCTGTTTTTTCATCTTTACGAGTTAAGCTGCTATGGGTAGTGAGTACATTGAGTTGGTGCATGGCGCTATCACAGATCATCTTAGCCTGGGCTGCATCTTGTTCCTTTAATGCGCTTGCGGCTTGCTGTGCCTCAGTTTTCCCAGCACTTTGTTCAGGAGCCTGTGTCGGTGATACATAACCCACTTTCTGTTGTTCGATATCTTCGCTATAAAGGGTTTCAACCTGCTTTTCTGTGGGCATCTGCTGGCTATAGTGGGTTACTCCTTTTTCATCTACCCATTTATAAATGGTGGTGGCCAGTAGCGCAGGACTGAATAGTAGAGGCAGTAATAGTGTGCAGTAACCTTTTAGCTTCATAGTCTTATCCATGGACATTGCAATTGATTAACTAATATTGGCCTAGATAACCTGAGTTATCAATTGGGCTTTCGCTCAGTGTTGTGCTTATTTGAGAAGCATTCCTTAAAATAAGATCAACCGGAATGGGATTAATGGCTATTTACGCCACTAAAGCTGCAGGTTGGGTGTTAGGATAAATAAAACAGTAAAGGCTGACTAGGTAACAAAGACAAGATAGGCAAAGCAAAGTAATAAACCTAAATCAAAGAGAAACTGATCTGAAAGTTAGTAGATATTAGGCATGATGTTGGGGCGGATATCTGCTCTGCTATTTGGTTTAGCAGCATAGACACTAACTTCGATTTCTTTTCAATCTGCTCATTTGGCAGAGTGACAGATCCTGTGCCAGAATTAATCTCCCTGCGAGGGAAATCTTGTTTTTGTTGGGTCAATCTGGGCGATTTTAAGCAAATTTTAACCAAATTGTTCGCTATTTATTCGCTTGGTGTTTTGTGTTGAAAAAGCGCTTGCGTAAAAGATTTCTCTCCCTATAATGCGCTCCCACTGACACGGCATACTGCGCCAATAACGCAATAAACCGAGACAGTAAAAATGGAGTTGAGTGATAAAGCTAAAAACTTTGAAAAATCACTTGACTGCCTAAATGGGAAGTGTAGAATACGCAGCCCTAGCCCGCTGGAGTCCAGTATGAGGCGAACGTTCTTTAACAAGATGAAACAAGAAATCTGTGTGGACACTCACAGGTGTTGAGAAATCGAAAACGATTTAAATCTCAATGCATGATTGACTAAATCTAGTTTCACTAGAGATAGTGAGTGTTCATAGCAACTTTGGTCTTCACTTTCGTGGCTTTTAGTCTAGGAAATGGAAATCAAAGCAATTTATGTACAAACATCCTTAGATTCTTCCGAGTCTAAGCGATGAATCAGAATTCATTGAGTCGTTCGGCGTAGTCGAACAAAAAACTTTTAATTGAAGAGTTTGATCATGGCTCAGATTGAACGCTGGCGGCAGGCCTAACACATGCAAGTCGAGCGGCAGCGGGGAGATAGCTTGCTATCTTCGCCGGCGAGCGGCGGACGGGTGAGTAATGCCTAGGGAACTGCCCAGTCGAGGGGGATAACAGTTGGAAACGACTGCTAATACCGCATACGCCCTACGGGGGAAAGCAGGGGAACTTCGGTCCTTGCGCGATT
>NZ_JAKCLJ010000018.1 GCF_021412565.1 Shewanella sp. AS1
CCTGCTTTCCCCCGTAGGGCGTATGCGGTATTAGCAGTCGTTTCCAACTGTTATCCCCCTCGACTGGGCAGTTCCCTAGGCATTACTCACCCGTCCGCCGCTCGCCGGCAAAGATAGCAAGCTATCTCCCCGCTGCCGCTCGACTTGCATGTGTTAGGCCTGCCGCCAGCGTTCAATCTGAGCCATGATCAAACTCTTCAATTAAAAGTTTTGTTGATTCCTAAGAATCGACTCAATGAATTCTGATTCATCACTTAGACTCGGAAGAATCTAAGGATGTTTGTACATAAATTGCTTTGATTTCACTTTCACGAAAGTGAAGACCAAAGTTGCTATGAACACTCTTCATTGCATTGAGATTTAAATCGTTTTCGATTTCTCAACACCTGTGAGTGTCCACACAGATTTCTTGTTTCATCTTGTTAAAGAACGTTCGCCGCATACTGGACTCCAGCGGGCTAGGGCTGCGTATTCTACACATCCCAATCAAGTCGTCAAGGGCTAATTTTAGCAAATCTTGCGACTGCGGATTTATTGAACAAATCCTCTTAGCAAGGCGCTGCAGTATCTGCTTTGCCGTGTCAGTGGGAGCGCATTATAGGGAGTGATTTTGTTTGCGCAAGGGCTATTTGAAATAAAACTACGAGTTTTTGCTTAAGCGTTTATTTATCAGGCAAGGTGCGCAAAAAAGGGGCGATTTCGCCCCTTTGGTTAGGATGATTCTGGTTCGGTTGATCATTTTGGTGCGCTAAATACTACTACGCACCGAAACTACTGACTGAAAAAACGAGACTCTTGGGTTTCCTCTATCTTTTCGCCATCCATCTCTGTGACGACTTTAAAGTTCACTTTCGTCATGGTGCGGGAAAGATTCACAGGATCGACCGCCACACTGATAGGCAGAGTTAACACTTCACCTCCATCGACTATGACAGTTTGTGGTCCGTACCATTTGTAATCAGGCAAGCCGTCAACACTTAATTGATACTCATGCTGATACTCTGTCTTATTGAGTATCTTTAGGGTAAAGGTGTTTTCGATTAATCCCTGACTATTTTCCCGGAATAGCTGATTACGATCACGAATAATATCAATACGCACAGGATCGATTGTCGCACTAGCGTAAATGAAGATGAGGGTCATTATCGCCAGCACCACACCATAACCCACCAGCTTAGGTCTGAGCACCCGCTCTTTAATCCCTTCGAGTCGATTTTCTGTGGTATAGCTGATCAAGCCTTTCTGATAGCCCATGCGCTCCATGGTATTATCGCAGGCATCAATACAGGCGCCGCAGTTGATACATTCATATTGCAGACCATTACGGATATCAATCCCGGTTGGACAAACCTGCACACACAGATCGCAATCGATACAATCCCCCAGCCCTAGCGCTTTAGGATCGGCCTTACGCGAACGTGGTCCACGGGATTCGCCGCGTGTGGCATCATAACCCACTATATAAGTGTTCTTATCGAACATGACAGATTGGAAGCGGGAGTAGGGACACATGTGGATGCACATAATTTCGCGCATCCATCCAGCATTACCATAGGTGGCTATGGTGAAGAGTGCTACCCAAAAGTAGATAACCCCTGATGCGCTGCCGCCAAATACTTCGCCATAGACGATATTGGTCGGCACAAAATAGGAAATAAAGGTCATGGCGGTCAGCAATGACACCAAGCCCCAACAAAGATGCTTTGCAGTTTTACGCCAGATTTTATTCAAGCTCCAAGGCATCTGATCCAGTTTCATGCGTTTGTTGCGCGCACCTTCAAACTTCTCCTCAAACCAGATAAAAATAAAAGTCCACACAGTCTGCGGACAGGTGTAGCCACACCAGACCCGGCCCAGATAAGTCGTCACAAAGAAGAGACCGAAGGCGGCAATGGTCAGCAGGGCGGCCAGCAAGGTTAAGTCCTGGGGCCAGATGGTTAAACCAAAGATATGAAATTTTTGCTCGGCAAGGTTAAACCATACCGCCTGTCTGTCCCCCCAAGGGACCCAAGGTAAGAGAAGAAAGAACAACATGGCTACCCAGCCCAGACGACGGCGAATCTGAGTCCAGAAGCCTTCTATGGCACGAACATAAATACGATTGCGGGGATTAAAGCGGTCAGATTTATTCACATCTGGCTGATGAATTTTAATTCGCTCGCCCTTGGAGTAATCCTTCTTTTCTGATTCTACGTTCATAATTTAACAGCCTACCGCTTTAATATTTCATGAAAACTGGCTTATTATACATTTTATATAACAAATTGTTCACCATGGTTGGGCTAAATAATGAAAGGATGGATTATTTTAGGACTGGGTATCGGCTTGATCTATTATCTGGTCACCGAGACCAATAAGCTCGATGAACCAATCGATAAGACCAGTGCGATATTAAAAAAGATCGAGCGTAAGCTGGATTCGATGACAGGTACGCGGATCATCAAGGTAGATCATCCCATTTCCCATCTGAAGAAAGAGATTGCCGATCGTCTGAGCCGCGCAGAACTCCTCGCATTGGATGGCATCTTAGAAACCAAAGAATCTGTGGCCGAATTTCGTGATGAATACTGCAGTAGTCCCCAGCGCCGCTTCACCGAACTCACCAAAGAAAACCAGACCTTTATCTGCGATAAGATTCGTTAATCCATGAAATAAGGATATGAAACCCGTGCTAAATGCACGCTTTTCATATCCCTAATTGACCTGGATTCATAATCGGCCTAGCCTTGCCTTAAGTTTGCAGCATAAACATAAGGTAACAAAGATGACTGACAAGGTTTCCGATATTTTTGAGCCCAGCCTCTGGGATAAGGTTGCAGGATTTAATTTCGAAGATATCACCTACCACAGAGCCAAAGATCAAGGCACAGTGCGTATCGCTATTAACCGCCCCGACTGCTTGAATTCATTTCGCCCCAAGACAGTAGATGAACTCTATACCGCGCTGGATCATGCCCGCCAATGGTCAGATGTGGGTTGTGTCTTGCTGACGGGTAATGGCCCATCGGCCAAGGGGCAATGGTCATTCAGCGCCGGTGGCGATCAGCGCATCCGTGGTAAAGATGGCTACAAATATGAAGGCGAAGAAACTCACACGCCGGATATCGCCCGTATGGGTCGCTTGCATATCCTGGAAGTGCAGCGCCTGATCCGTTTTATGCCCAAAGTGGTTATCGCCCTGGTGCCAGGTTGGGCGGTTGGCGGCGGCCACAGCTTACATGTGGTGTGTGATTTGACCTTAGCCTCGAAAGAACATGCTGTATTTAAACAAACCGACCCCGATGTCGGCAGCTTCGATTCGGGTTATGGCAGCGCTTATCTTGCCAAGATGATCGGCCAGAAACGCGCCCGCGAGATCTTCTTCCTCGGTTTTAACTATAGTGCCGATGAGGCCTTTGATATGGGTATGGTCAATCGCTCAATTCCCCATGCTGAACTGGAAACCGAAGCATTAAAATGGGCCAAAGAGATCAACTCTAAATCTCCGACGGCCATGCGCATGCTTAAATATGGCTTTAATCTGCCTGATGATGGCCTAGTGGGGCAGCAGCTGTTTGCCGGGGAAGCCACACGCCTAGCCTATGGTACGGACGAAGCAGTTGAGGGTAGAGATGCCTTCTTAGAAAAGCGTGATCAGGATTTCTCCAAATTCCCCTGGCACTACTGATTTTCACACTTAGCAGGACTCGCGCTGAATCGAAAGCCGGCAAGCGGGCTAGGTCAGATGACCTAGCCCGCTTTATATCCAACACAGTTAGCCTCTTTTCTCAGTAGAATATCTAATCTGTTTTATAGTTTAAGACTATCGAATAGCTTCTGTTTACCAACTTAACAATAATGATTATCATTTATTAAAAGCTAACGGGAGAGCTATCATGGCTAAAACATTGACCTTCGCAATTTTACACTTTGGTGTCGCATTCACTATCACTTATCTACTCACAGGCAGCATAGTCATCGGCGGCGCCGTGGCCTTGGTCGAGCCGGCGATCAACACTCTGGTGTTCTACTTTCACGACAAGGTTTGGCAGCGCATCGAAAGGCGAGCCAAACCTCTGCTGGCGTAATCTCTAGATTGAGCAGCTCTCTGCCAGATAAGACTTAAGGATGCTATTTGCTTCTATGTGATCCCAGCACATAGGTTAGTGGCAAAAAATTTGTTATAAGTCAGTTTGATATCAGCTTATTTACTTTCTTATAAGGATTGCCATGAAAGTTACCATTCTTGCCGTCTGCCTGCTCATCTCTCCCCTGTCACAGGCTTTAGATCGACAGCACGCCCTTTCTGCCGGCATTGGCTGGGGAACGGCTCAGCCCCAGAATGAGAAAGCCGATCCGGGCGATGTTCAAATCCATTACGATCTCGCCTATCGCTACCAATTTACCCCTGGATGGGGGGTAGAACTGGGCTATATGAGACAGGATGTGTTTCTGACAGACATCTTCTTCTCGGTCGGCAATCAACTCAAAGGTGCCGATAGTTTTCGTACTGCCGCCCTGTATGCCTTGCCCCTTTCACAAAGCAATCGTCTGGTCTTTAAACTCGGTGCCAATCTATATGATCTCAACTTCATAGATACCAATAATAAGGATCAAAAATTTAGCCAAGATGGCCTGGGACTGTTTGCCGGTTTAGGCTGGCGTTTAGCGTTTTCGACTGGCTTAGAGATGTCGATTAACTACAGTTATCAAACGATGGATCTTATCGACACTAACACTATCACGGCCAATCTCGGCTATCGCTTTTAATCAAAGATCATCGACTAACTTCAATGAATGAAAAAAGCGAAGTGCAGCCCAAAGCGAGAAAAACCTGCTAGCGTAAGAGTGTCGCCCCATAAGAGTAATGAGAGACACATGGATGAACATAGAGTCATATTGATCATCGCCATAATCATTTTGCTTTATGGCTATATATCCAAATGGTTAGCGCGCTTTAATGTCTCAGGCCCCATGGTATTTACCGGCCTGGGTCTGCTCCTGTCTCCTCTGGGCGTAGGCTTTACTCAGGCCCATATAGACACTGAGTTTGTCACGGTTTTAGTGGAAGTGGCGCTGGTATTGGTTCTGTTCAGCGATGCCGCCTTGTTGGATCTCAAACAATTAAAACAGGCCTGGCAGCTTCCGGCGCGATTACTCTTTATCGGCCTGCCCATCACTATTGCGGCGGGCGCCTTCACGGCGAAACTGTTTTTTCCGGAGTTGCCGGCGCTCTATCTGTTGATGCTGGCGCTGCTGTTAACCCCGACAGATGCGGCGCTCGGCAAGGCAGTTGTCTCTGATCCTAAGGTCCCGACCAAGATCCGCTCAACCATCAATGTCGAGAGTGGCTTAAACGATGGCATAGTCTTTCCTATCTTAATCACAGTTGTCGCCATGATATTAAGCGAACAGGGCGATGCCCAGGAGAGTCACTGGCTGACCTATGTGATCAAGCAGATCCTCTTTGGCGCCTTGATAGGCGGGCTGGTTGGATATTTGGGAACCCGCCTGCAAAGCCTCTGTGCTAAGCGGGACTTTTTAGTGGAAACCTATCTCAATTTGATCCCTATCGCGTTGGCAATACTGGCATTTTACTTAGCCGAAGCTTTCTCTGGTAATGGTTTTATCGCCGCCTTCTTTGCCGGTCTCTACGCCGGAAACACCAGCGAGGTGGCTCGCGGCCATATCGAAGATTTTGCCGAGAGTGAAGGAGAACTACTGGTGCTGATCAGTTTCTTCATCTTCGGGCTGGCTTTTGTGCCAATCACACTGCCTTTTGTGACAACAGAGGTGGTACTCTATTCTTTATTGAGCCTCACCTTGCTGCGCATGTTGCCTGTGATACTCAGCCTGCTCGGCAGCAGACTCGACCTTGCCACCTCGGTATTTATCGCCTGGTTTGGCCCAAGGGGTGTTGCCTCGATTCTCTATGTATTGATTGTCGCCCACGAGATGGGCAGCATCCACGGATTTGAAACCCTCTATGCCGTAGTAACAGTCACAGTCTTGATGAGTATTCTGGCTCACGGACTATCGGCGCAGCCGCTGGCAAACTGGTATGCCGGGCGTCATCAATAACAACAGTGGCAGCTTCTCTTCTGCTACGACGCTCCAATGCTTTGAGTAACACCAGATGCTTTTCGCGGGTTAAAGGATAATAAAAGACTAAGGGAATGGTCAGAATCAGCAATAATGCAGGGATCCAAGTAAAAGTTAACCGCAGGCACCAGGCCCCAGAAAGCGTAATTTCAACACCACTTTTAGCATCAAAACCGGACAATTGTAGTGCATTCAACGCCAAGAATGCACCAAATGCCGCAGCGATTTTATTCATCAACAACATAAACGACAGATAACTGCCGCTAAAGTTAGAACGAAATTTCCATTGGCCATAATCGGTCAAATCCCCCTGCAAACCACTCACGGCTACGGTATAAAAAGACACCATAATGGCAGGAATTCCCATAATAAACAGCATCAACAAATTATTTACTTTAAAGTGAGCCGCATCAGGCAGCGAATGGTCCACTAGGAAATCCTTTATTACCACACCGAGTACGACCACAACCAAGGAAAATGCCCAGACTCTATGTTTACCCACCACACGGCACAACCAAGCCCCTAACGGAATAGCGACTATAACCACAAACAAGCCCCACGTACTGCTATAAACGACGAGTTCTGAGGCGTGAGCATAACGAACCAAATAGAGATAATTCACGGCCCCAGTCATCCCCATTGCCAACCCAGATAAAAAATAGATCACCATAAAATAGAATACTGGTTTGGCTTGTAACACCGCAGACAAATTTTCTTTCAAACTAGTACGGCGCTCTTGCTGCAAAGGCACACCATCGGGTACTTTCCACAGCGCTAAACCCACCATGACAGGTAAGATCAAAGTGACCACCCAGGCAGTAAAGTGAACAGACTCTATTGAATATTCCACCTTTTCACTCATGCCCAAGCCCACCATAGTGATGGGAATAAGTGAGAAACTTAGGGTACCCAGAAAGCCGAAAAAACTGTCCATAGCCGCGACCCGGGTACGAGAATCATAATGATGATTCACTTCCGCTTTCCAAGCCGCATAAGGGATCTCCGCCAGGGTCCAACCCAGATACATGAGTAGATAGGAAAACAGAAAATACGCGGCACTCACTCCCACACTAGGGGTAAACAGCAACCACATGCCTAATATTGACAGCAGAGTGCCTATTACCAGCCAAGGTTTACGGGTGCCGTAAGCGTGATAATAACGATCGGAAAACATACCAACCACAGGATCGGTAAAGGCATCAAAAATCTTCGTCAGTAATAGGATGGTGCCTATGGTGGCAAGATCCAGTCCAAAGTTAACGGCATAAATACCTTGAATAATGGTACCGCTGGGACCTCGCAGCAGATCTTGGCCAAAGTTAGGCAGGGAGATAAATAGTGCTCGGGTCTTACTTATAATGGCTTGCACGTATTAACAACTCAAATAAGCTGAACCAAAGATAGGTTTTCCAACCCACCAACAAAGGGCTAACTCAATTCACCCAATAACCCATCGAGCAAGAGCGCTAATGAGGCTTCAAAATAATCATTACCCGTTTTAGGGAAACACTCATCCATCACGGCTGCGTTCAAGGCAGGATAATTTTTCATACTCTCAGGCTTACGTAGCGAATGATAATCCTTACTCCAGTTACCCACCTTAGTCATACTGCGCGACACACTTAACACCCAGTTGAGTAAAGTGGCATAAACCATCAGCGCCCTCAGAGGTGGAATCCCATGATCGGACAAGACTTGGATAGAAGGTGCTATCTGTTCAATGTAAAGCGAGTCATTATTAGCTGACGCAGACTGGATCTTAGTACGATTCTCTATAAACGGACCATACCAGATCATCAAGTCCCGCCAGCCACGCAGTTCATTATGTAACTGCTCACGAATCGACAAGGGGCTGTCATTACTCATCCTAGGTATTGCCGAAAATGCCTGAGACAACACTTGCTTCATCAGGTCTTCACGACTATCAAAATAGTTATAAATCGTCTTGTGGGGTACACCGAGACGCATACCAAGCTCCCGCATACTAAATTCTGCCTCAGGATCGGTAATAATGGCTTGCGCCGCATCAATAATCTGCTCCTTACTGAGCAGCTTATGTCTTCCGCGACGTTTTTTTTCATTTTCAGAACTAGATTGCATGGCTGTTTGTAATATCCCTAAGCTATTCCCTAAGACCCCAAGCCCAAACCTGGACACCAAGCTTTACGCCAAGGTTAAGTAAGAATAATTTTTCCTTATTTTACAACATCTTATTTTGATTAAAAAATGTTGACACATAAAGCAACAAAAATAGTTGCGGCCAAAAAGTACCCATGGTACGTTAATTAAATTGAAAGAAGATGTATTAAAAAGTAACAAGATTAACAAACTGTTAAACTACAATATTTCTGCTTTCAAAGACAGTACTTAATAACAATAATTAACATGTCTTGAAGGAGGCATTCCATGAGTCGTATTAACAGGGAATCACGTTGCATAAACCATGCTCTACGTCTGACCCCCATCGCCGCTGGTCTAATGGCTGCGCTTTCATTTTCTCATATCGCGAATGCCGCGGAAGAAGTACAAGCCGCCGAACAAGACAAGCAAGCGCAGACAGAAAAAAAAGCCAAAGATAATCAAAATATTGAAAAAATCATCGTGACCGCCCGTAAGCGAGACGAACGTCAGATAGACGTGCCTATTGCGATGAGCAGTTTTACTGGTCAGGAATTGCAAGACAAAGGTATGAGCAACATTGTTGACGCCCTGAAGGCCACCCCGGGTGTTTCTTCCGAAGCGGCAGGCTCTGGTGTTACTACTGTACAGATCCGTGGAGTCAGCTCCTCGTTAGGTGGCAACGTTAACGGTTATTACCTCGATGAAGCCCCCTTCACTGGTGTGACAGTTCCCCTCTACCCAGATGCCCGTTCATGGGATCTGGAACGAGTTGAGATTCTAAAGGGCCCACAGGGCACATTGTTTGGCGAAGGTTCCATGGGCGGTACGGTTCGTATCATCACCAGCAAACCCGATCTCAGTGAATTTGGTCTGAAACTACAAGCCACTGGCAGTACCACAAAAGATGGCAGCAAAGGTTCAGGCCTCAAGGGCATGATCAACATTCCTATCATCAGCGATACTCTTGCACTGCGTGCTTCTGTCACCGATGAGCGCCTGCCAGGCTGGATTGACGATACCGCCTCTGGCGAAGAAGATATTAACGATACTCGGGTTAAGACTTACCGCGCCAAACTGCGTTTTGCACCGACCGATCAGCTGACGATGGATGTCGGTTACTGGAAGTCAGAGAACTTCTCCGAATCCGATGCAAGCTCATTTAAAGATCGCACTATCGCCAGCGGCACACCATCACCACTGGACAACCAATGGGATAACACTACGTTTGTCGGCAGCTATGAATTAGCTAACAGTGAAATTGTCTATTCTTACTCAGATCTCAACTTCGACATTGCTATTAACAGTTATTCACAGGGTCCCTTCGCACCACTCCCTGGAGCAACAATAACCTCAGATATCAAAGCCGGTATCGAAATTGGGGTGCGCACCCATGAGCTTCGCTGGGGCTCTAC
Organism: Shewanella sp. AS1; assembly: GCF_021412565.1. GTDB lineage: Bacteria > Pseudomonadota > Gammaproteobacteria > Enterobacterales > Shewanellaceae > Shewanella. Next base: position 9,615 of record NZ_JAKCLJ010000018.1, read on the forward strand.
CGGCAGTAATCTGTTAGATTGGACCGTGGGCTACTACAACCGCAGCGCCGAGCGCAATCAACCTCTAGATGCGTTAATCGAAGTAACCCATCCAACGCTGGGCACCATAGCCTCTCAGGCGGTGAACTCCGATGACACCAACAAGAGCGATGCCTGGGCACTGTTCGGTGAGACCACACTGAACTTCAACGAGCAGTGGGCACTCACCACTGGACTGCGTTATTTCAGCGAAAATGTCGATGCAAACAGTATTGACCATATTTCAGGCACAACCAATGAACTAGATGATACCTTCACCAGCTGGAACCCAAGAGTGAGTCTCTCCTTCAAACCGGTAGAAGACGCCACTATCTATGCTAGCGTGGCAAAGGGTTTCCGTTCTGGCCAGCTTCAAACCGAAGCCGCCAAACTGATCGCCGCCAGCCTGACCCCTCCATACCCACTGCCAGATCAAGTGAAATCTGACTCTATCTGGACCTATGAGCTGGGGATGAAGTCAATATTTGCCGATGGATTAGTCACGTTCGAGGGTTCTGTGTACTACAGCGACTGGGAAAACAACGTAGTACGCATACCTTTAGTGACTGGGTTCAACGGTATGGACAACGCGAGCAGTGCAACCAAGGGGATCGAGCTCGGCCTTCAGTATCGTCCAATCTCTGACCTGGTACTGCATCTCAGCGGCAGCGTCGCAGATGCGACCTATACCGAAACCGTTGACCTTACGGGTATTGTAGATGGTACGCCTGTGTATGATGTGCCTAAAACCACGGTTAACGCTTCGGCCACCTATACTTGGGATCTATTCAGCGACCTGACAGGTATGGCCTATTTAGCCGGCACTTACACCTCGGCGCGTGAAACCAATGCCTTGGGCACCAATCCAGCACCTGGTGATGCAACTACCAATGTTACGACTCGTATCGGAATGGAGTCACCACAGGGCTGGGGCATCTTCCTCACAGGAACCAACCTGACCGATGAAGATGGCTTCCTATCTCCAGCGAATAGTTCTGGCGTATCAACAATGTTACAACCCCGCACCTTTGGTATTGAGTTGAACTATTCTCTCTAAATACTTTGCGGAAACATAAGGGGGCCTAGGCCCCCTTATCGCACTCTATACAATCTGAAGTATTATGCATTATAAGAAATAACCAGTTGTATTTAATGTATTTTTGATAAAGTGAGCCTGGTGAACTTTTCACAGACGATACCATAAACTGTCAAACAGGCTTATCAATGGAGATAAAATTATGATGACCAAAAAGGCATTTCGCCTTTCTAGTCTGCTGCTGTCAATGACAGTCTGTGCTGGACTGCAGGCACAGCCACAGACTAAAGACGACCTTCAGTGGCTTGAAGCCCCTCACGGTGAACAAGCGTTAGATTGGGCTCGTAGCCAGACTAAAGAGACCCTGACTCGGATGGAAAGGTTTGCCTCACATGCCCAGGTCGCTGACGAGCTCAAAATTGCTTTAAGCTCAAACAAGACGGCGCCAACACAGGTACTGCTCGGCTCCCGCGCGCTGCGTTTTGTCAAAGATACATCCAACCCTCACGGCTTACTGCAACAGGCCAAGCGTAACACCCAGGGAGTGCCCGGCGAATGGCACACAGTACTGGATATGGCCGAGCTGCGTAAACAAGAAGACGTACCCTATGAGTTTAGGGCCTATGGGTTAGCCGATGCCTGCCTAGCGCCCGATTACACTCACTGTCTGTTCCAACTCTCTCCCGGCGGCGGTGATGAGACTGTGGTACGTGAATTCGACCTGGATAAGGAAGCCTTTGTCAAAGATGGTTTCAATGTCGATCGCGCCAGAACGCTACTCAATTGGATAGACAAAGATAAGGTCATCATAGGAACGACACTCAATAATGCTGCCAAGACAGCCCCAGGTTGGCCCGCCGATATTAAAATTTGGCATCGAGGTCAGGAGTTAAAAGAAGCCAAATCGGTATTCCAGGGCAAACCGACCGATGCGCTGGTCTTGCTACAGACAACCGGTGACAGCAAAACCGGTAAAACCGCCATTCTCACTCGCTGGCTGAACTACTCTCAGCTCGAAATTAACCTGATGGATCCCCAAGGCAATGTTCGATCGACCGAAATTCCACAGAAGACCAAACGAGGCATACTCGCATCCGTGGGTGAGCAGCTGATATTCCAGCTGCCAGCCGATACCGAAATCCAAGGCAAGCTATATAGTGCAGAATCCATTCTCGCCTACGACAGCAACCCAGAAACACCGGCAGAAAAGCGTTTTTCAATAGTTTACCAGCCTGCGGCAGGGGAATTTATCGACAGCGCGGGTGGTTTTGCCTCTGGTAAATCTCAAATTTCCTTTGTGGTCAATAAAGATCTGCTACAACGAATTGTCAGTGTCGACTATGCCGATGGGAAGTGGCAAGCCAGCACTATACTCTCTGCGGATGCGGGGCAGATTGTGCAAGTCAGCAACACGACCGCAGATTCCAATGAGTTAACCGCCTCAATTACTGGATTTATCACGCCTAAGAGTCAGTATCTAATCCCGGAAGGCAAGAAGCCTATTCTGCTGGCGCAAGATCCAGAAATTATTGATGCTAAGAAGTTTATTACCGAAATCGGCCATGCCAAGTCCAAAGATGGCACTATGGTCGATTACTATATTCTTAAGCCTCGCCAATCTAAGTGGAAAGGGCCACAGCCGGTACTGATGACAGGCTATGGTGGTTTTAGTGTCTCTATGCAGCCGGGTTATTTCGATGCCCGTGTCGGCGGCGCTTCGATGAAGTTGTGGCTGGATAGAGAGGGCACCCTGATCATTCCCGCTATCCGTGGCGGTGGTGAACGCGGCGAGGCCTGGCATCAGGCAGCGGTACGGGAAAACAAGCAGAAGTCCTATGATGACTTTGCTGCAGTCGTCGAGCACCTGATTAACACTGGCTACACTAAGGCCAAGCATGTCGGTATTTTCGGTACCTCCAACGGCGGTCTGCTAACGGCTGTGATGGGTACCCAGCGTCCGGATCTCTTCGGTGCGGTACTGACAGATGCGCCGTTGACCGATCTGTTCCGCATGAAGTACATGGGCATGGGCGCCGCCTGGCTAAATGAGTTTGGCGACGCCGAAGATCCTAAGATGACCAAAATCATCGGGGCTTACTCGCCCTACCAAAATGTGCGTAAAGGCGTCGATTATCCCCCCTTTATGGTCACTATCTCCACCGAAGACAACCGTGTTGGACCAGGTCATGCGCGTAAGCTTGCCCACCGTCTGATGGATGTCGGTGCGACCACTTACTTCTATGAAGCTGAAGAAGGTGGCCACAGCGTCAGCGATCCGCTGCGTAACCCCACTCTGATGGAGCTCAGAATGAGCTTCTTTATCGATAACCTGATGGGTAAGAAATAACAATAACCCAAAATAGACAAGTGCATCAATCCCGCTTGTCACTGCTTTCTCTCCATTGGGCGCTGTCAATGACTCGCCCTTTTTTCTTTGGTAACTATCAGCAAATCAGCTCTGGGATCCGCTCCTTATCGGATTGGCATACCGCCCCTTGTCCAACTTCAGAATACTGTATATAAACGTCTAGGAGCTGCGGCAACACCTCCAAAAAAATATAAACTAATTCTGGATCGAAGTGGCTGCCACTCCCCGCCTTTATATATTCAACCGCCTCTTCCACTGGCCAAGCTTTTTTATAAGGACGCTCATTCGTCAGGGCATCGAACACATCCGCCAAGGCAACGATGCGCCCTTCGAGGGGAATATTTGTTCCTTTGAGGCGTTTGGGATAACCCGTGCCATCCCAACGTTCATGGTGTGTCATTGAGATGGACCTTGCGAGATCGAGCAGCGCCGAATAGGTGTCACCTATGATAGTGGCACCTATCTGAGGATGCTGTCTCATGATCTCCCATTCGGCCTCATTCAACGGACCAGTCTTTAGCATAATAGAGTCGGGGATCCCTATCTTGCCTATATCATGCATAGGGGCGGCGCTTTTAAGCAGTTGACACCAGTCCTCCCGCTGATTTGCCGCGCGAGCAATGATGGCGGTGTAGTGACTCATGCGAATAACGTGTAACCCTGTTTCGTTATCTTTAAACTCGGCCGCGCGTCCCAGACAATGGATCACCAGCTCTCTGGATTCGGCCAGCTCTTGGGTTCGTTGAGCTACTTTGGTTTCCAGCGCACGATTCTGATCATACAAAGCAAGATGAGTTGTGACTCTGGAAACCACCTTAGGCGCACTAATGGGCTTAGTAATGTAATCCACAGCGCCCAGCTCAAAGCCCAGCTTTTCATCTTCTATCTCGGTTTTAGCGGAGATAAAAATCACAGGAATAGCGGCGGTTTTAGGGTTCGCTTTCAACTGCTTAATGACTTGATATCCGTCTATGTCCGGCATCATGATATCCAGCAGGATCAAATCCGGCTGGGGATGAGCCACAGCTATCTCAAGCGCCCTGATACCATTATTTGCAGCACGAACTTTAAACTCAGGCCTCAGAATCTGCGCAATGATGTCGATATTGTCGGGAGTATCATCTACAACCAAGATAATCTGCTTATTATCCTTACTACTCATACCCTTCCTCCTTCTGACACGGCACTGTTAACCTATTGGTATTCATGCAGGATCAGAAGTGTGTTGTCTTAATTTAGGGGTTCAGATCTGCGCTTACGCTTGCCTGTTCCTGAATCGTTTGCTCTATTGTCGTTAATGCATCCAATGCCGCGCTAAAATCATAATGATTAATGGCATCGTAAAGTGGTTTCAACGCCGCCTCCAAAGCTGTCCCTTTGAGCAATTGCCTCACATGTTCAATCAGATCTGAGGCCTCGGTATCGTCATCCTTAAGTAGGGGGCGTAGCTGGCTCAATTGCTCAAAGATGAGATCAAAGTTCAACTCGGTTTCTTGCTTTTCATTGCCCTTATCGCCAAGATCATCGAGTAACTTCAGGTTATCGAACAGCTCAGCCATGGCCGAGTTAAGCTGGGTTAACAAGGGGTCAAGCCCCTCCGGGACATCATTTTTATCCTGACCGGCCACCTTGCACAGAGTCTCGATCTCTTCGGCAATATCGCCAACCTGCATAGCACCTACCGTCTTGGCTGTTCCTTTGAGTGTGTGGACCCAACGCACAGCGTTTTCACTGGATGGGGCCTGACGCAGTACTGCGAATTGTTGCGGTAAATCTTCGCGGTAACTCTCCATGAAGCGGCGCAGCAACTTAATGTGAAGCGCTGAGTTGCCTTGAGTGTTTGTCAACCCAATTCCTGTATCCAATCCTGTGAGTTCAAGCAGAGCGCTAATGCTATCCTCTGATGCGGCAGAGGGAACATAAGGGGAGCTTTTGGGATTTGCAGGTGCAATCCATTTAGCCAAAGTGCTAAACATAGTCTCTATGTTGATGGGTTTGATAATACGATCATTCATGCCTGCGGCGATCACATCATCATAATCACTCTCCATGGCACTGGCCGTCATGGCAATAATGGGAAGATGCCGCCATTGTGGCTGCTCACGGATGCGCCGAGTTGCGGTATAACCGTCCATCACGGGCATGTGGCAATCCATGAGTATGCCGTCTATCTGGCCAAGCTCTGCGCCCTCAAGCAGTTCGAGCGCTTCACCACCATGCTGAGCGAGAACGACCTCAATGCCATTACTCTGCAGCAGATCGATTGCGAGCTCCTGATTAAGTGCATTATCTTCCACCAGCAGGAGACGAGCTCCCTGAAGTAATGCTTTGGCGTGATCAATTTGTAGATCCAGATTACGTCGGTTATCGAGCAGACCAGCAGCATTAACATCGGTTTGTTTCTTCAGGCTTACCCTGAAATAGAAATTGCTTCCTTTATTGGGCTGGCTCTCAACCTGGATCTCTCCCTTCATCATGCTTACTAGGTTTTGCGAAATGGCTAGGCCTAAGCCGGTTCCCCCATAACGACGGGTCGTTGAGCTGTCGGCCTGGCTAAAGGATTTAAACAACTTCTTTTGTTGTGACTCGCTGATACCAATGCCTGTGTCACGCACACAGAACTCCAATTCTGCCAGTTCCCGACTCTGGGATAACAACCGAACAGCCACCAGAACTGAGCCGCCCTTATCGGTGAATTTAACCGCGTTATTGGCCAAATTAAGCAACACCTGACCAAGACGTAACGGGTCCCCCATCAGGGCTAGGGGCAAGTCATCATCATATTCGAATCTTAAGTCGACCCCTTTTTCCCTGGCCTTGTTACAGATAATATTGGCTAAATTTTGAGTCACATCACAGAGGTTAAAGGGGATAAACTCAAGTTCCATACGCCCCGCTTCTATCTTGGAAAAATCGAGGATGTCGTTAAGAATGCCCAGCAACCCCTCAGCAGCGAAATGCACCTTTTCAACGTAATTACGCTGCTTATCATCGAGTTGTGTCTGTAACGCCAGATAAGACATGCCTATGATGGCATTCATCGGAGTGCGAATTTCATGGGACATGGAGGCCAAGAAATTGGATTTGGCCAATGTCGCCGATTCAGCCGCATCCTTGGCTTGACGAAGATCCATCTCCATCTTCTTACGGTTGGTAATGTCTGTGCCAATTACGACTAGGCCATAACAGTTGTCTTGTGCATCCCGAAGCGGAATCTTAGTAATATCCACATCGTGCCATTGCCCATTCGGGTCAGGTACTCGAACCTCATGGAAAAGGACCTCTCCCGTCGCAATCGCCTCTTTATCCTGCACCTCAAATAACTCAGCGATTGTGGGATCCATAAATTCTGCATTGGTTTGTCCTAAAACCTGCTCGGCACTATAACCGGTTTGTAATTCATAGTATTTGTTGACGACCAAATGACGACCCTCTTTATCCTTTAACAAGATCAGGATAGGGACGTTATCTATGATGGCCCTTAACTGCTGCTGATTGCGACGTAGGGCTTCTTTAGCCTCTTTTTGCAGAGTGATGTCGTGAAAAGCGGCGATAAAATGCTTAGGCTTATCGGACACATCCCTGGCCAGGGTGATATCCAATTGAATCCAAACTATGCTGCCATCTTTGCAAATGTAGCGTATTTGCAGATTATAGGAGCTAACTTTCCCCCGAATTAGATTGTTTGCATTAACTAAACTCACATTGAGATCGTCTGGATGAGTAAGTTGCATTAACGTTTTACTCAGCAACTCCTCTTCACTGTAACCCAGCACATTAATCAACCAAGGGTTGACCTTAAGAAAACGAAAATCTAAGTCTATGTTGGCCAGCCCAACTACAGAGTTATTAAAGGTGTTGCGGAACAAGGCTTCGCTCTCTCGCATCACGGCCTCCGCATTTTTACGCTCGGTCAAGTCATACCAACTTACCAACACCATGTCCTTGCCATCTAACACGATATGATCGAGCACGACCTCAACTGCTATGGAGGTGGCATCTTGTTTTAGGTGTATCCATTCAAATCGTTGCCGCCCAGTGTTCATAACCCGTTTGATATAATAACTTGCCAACTCAGCCGAGTTTTCACCATTGAGTTGGGTCGCGGGGGAAATGTCCAGAGCTGATTGCCCAATTAACAGAGAAACATCGTCCATTCCCAACATATCCAGTAGCGCTTGGTTGCAATCAACAAACACCCCAGACTCCTGAATACTGTAAGGGATTGAAGATTTAGCAAATAATGTCTGGAATCTATGGGAACTCTCAGCCTCTTCTTTTTCTGCTTGCTCTTTTTGCGCTTTCAACTGACGAGAGGCTGTAATATCTTCCTGTATCCCTAAAAAATGGGTGATGTTGCCGGCTGAATCGGTAATGGGAGAGATAGTAAGCAGATCCCACACACGTTGACCAGCTTTAGTCTGGTTTTCGACCTCGCCTCGCCATGAGGCCCCCGAGAGAATAGTCTTCCACAGTTGTTGGTGTGTTTGTGGTGGAGTATCATCGGAACTGATAATACTGAGTTTTTTACCAACAACCTCTTCTAATGTATAACCTTTGGCCTCGCTGAATTTCGCATTAACATACTCTATCTTGCCCTTGAGATCTGTGATGACGAGTGCGGCCGGATTCTGTTCAACCACTTTTGAAAGTTTACTCAGCTCTCGTTCACGCAGATTCAAAGTCTCGGTATAGTGATACACTTTATCCAATAGCGGCCGCACCATATGGCTGATTAACAGCATGCCTATGCCAATAAATATAATCACCAGGCCAATAGAACTGAAACCTACGTCGATAAAGGGCTTTCTCAGCTCGGCAACATCTATTTTTGCCATCAGCACCATATCAAGAAACGGCAGATACTGATAAGCGGCCATCACCTGAGCGCCAGCATAATCTGGCCCCTGGTATATACCTGTGCCCCCCTCTAGCGCCAGCCTTATGGGCGTCGCTACCAATGAATCAAGAGGTTCTGGTTGAGGTTTCTTATTTCCCAGTTTGCGCGCCGGGATCAGAAACACTATCTGGTTGTTATCACGCCTGGCTAATAACAATTCACCCGTACGCCCTAGGCCATGAGAATCGGACAAACTCTCAGTGACCTGACCCAAAGTGGCAGCACTGGCTGCTCCCGTTCGCCAAGAATCATTGAAAAAAGCATCGTGCTTGGCGACTGACTCCATCAGGCTTGCTTGCATGGTAACCGTGTAACTAAGATTTTCACGCCAATCATCGAGTTTGGTTTGATAGAGCATGCCGAATCCCATCACCATGACACCTAAGGTACAGACGGTCAGAATAAGCAGGGTACGTAATTGAATGTGGTACTTGCTCTTGACTAAATCAATCACGTTCACCACCAAGCTCTTTGTTATCTGATGCTTGCTTAATAGTCAGTCGTTGAATGGTGCCATCGAGCAGCATAGCTTTTAATATCGCGCTAATCTGAGGCACAAGCTCCCGATGACGCCTGTGCAGGTAGTGATACAAGAGGGCGTTATCCAGCACCACGCCCAGATCTTTAATTTGATTTTTACCATAATGACTTATCGCATCCTTCCCATTTTGTTTTGGCATTACAGCCACATCGATGCTCCCCGCCAACAGCGAAGCCACCAATTCGGCATAATTATCCAATCGGGTGATCTCGAATAGCTCACTATTGCGTTCGGCAATCAACATACCTTTTATAATGCCAACCTTATAGGGAGAGAGACTGTACCAGCCGTCGATATCCAAATCTTGGCGAGTACTAAAGACTCCCAACTCTAGGTAATTGATGGGGATGGGCACCTGAATAAGGTTAGGATAGAAAACATCGATACCGTCAATACGCGCAAGCACCCCATCCAAATCGCCAGCATTGGCACTCTCTGCCCCCTGTTTTGCATTCATAGGTTTAAAGAGAACGGAAATATCAATTTGCTGATAAGCTTGCTGCAAAACTACTGCGGCCAACTCGGCACGCTCGGAACCTTGCACGCCGCTAAAGGATAATGTTTCCTGAGAAAAACACTCATGACTGGTACTCAACAAAAACAAGCCTATCAGCCCACTATATATTCGCCGTTCCATATAATACATCCCCCTACAATTACGGCAGATTTTATAGCAAAAACAGATTAACCACGCCTTAACCAATAATTATTTAAGATTCTATTTTTTATTAAGTTTTTACTTATTTGTGTGTGACAAAAAACACACAATATCTGCCGATTGGGAACAAAAAAACTGACTAGTATTCTGGATATAAAAAGGCTAAGCGCCGCCTACAAGTAAAGCTTCAACATACCGACGATTTCCGCTTTTGTTATGTAAATGTTATTGATAACAGGTGTTGCAATTGCATCAATTCACTCAATAAAAACCAATAGAAAACAGATAATAATATTAAATAGAAAGGGACGCTTCATGGGGAAAAGATTAAGGCTGTTTGCTGGCGCCATAATGTTGTTAGGGATGACAGGCTATGCCAGCCAAGAGGCAAACCCACCCGCGAGTCTGGCTCAAGCCAGCCTAAATGACATTCAGCAGTTACAAGATGGACAGCTGACCTCGGAGGAATTGATTAATTACTATCTGCAACGTATCGATGCTCTTAATAAACAGGGGCCTGAACTGAATCCTGTGATAAGCCTTAACCCCAAGGTAATCGATGAGGCCAGGCAGGCCGATCGGGCACGCCTAGCCGGTGCGATTATTTTGGGTAAAGCCAATTTAAGTGAGTGGGCCAACTTTCGTTCCACCCGTTCAAGCTCGGGCTGGAGTGGTATAGGGGGCCAAACCCGCAACCCTTATAACCCAAGCACCTCAACCTGTGGCTCCAGCTCAGGCTCGGCGGTGGCCATAGCCGCCGATTTAGTGACTCTGGCCATGGGCACAGAAACCGATGGGTCAGTGACCTGTCCTAGCGCCATTAATGGCATTGTCGGCATTAAGCCCCCTTGGCCTCATCAGTGCGGGGGAGTCCAAGGCATTACCCGTCGGTGTCAGCTTCTTTGGCAGCGCAAAATCAGAAGCCACATTGATTGAAGCCGCCTATGGATATGAGCAGGCCAGCCAGGCTCGCCAAGCTCCTAAGTTCTAATAGGTAAATTGCTATCGTCTGGCTGCATGATTGACAAAGCCGCAGCCAGACTGAGCTCTTCATTCACCTCGAAAGAATCGACATCCCACCTTCTGAGCAATTTATGATTTTTGTGCACTTCACCGCATAACATTTAGATCTTTAATATGGCAATTAACTGTTAGGTATAAATGAGATTAAAAGATAGAATCCCGCTTCTTTTTTGTACTATTTGTCGGTAACACTATGTCCACTATCGAACTCTCGCAGCCAGAGGTGAAAACCAGTCAGGCGCTGTGGGGCGGATTAATCGCACTCTTAACCCTGGCTTTAGGCGCGGCCTTACTCAAGGATTCGACGCTATTTTTGCGTTTAGTCTTAGGTTTAAGCCTCGGCTTTGCTTTGACCAAAGCCTCCATCGGCTTTGCCGGCAGCGTAAACCGGGCATATCGCCGCGGTTCGACTCAACTACTGCGCACCTTAATGCTGCTGTTTGTCATCACAGCCATTTTTAACGCCGGTTTGCTCTATAAATCTGGGCCTGCAGGCTTCGATTTATGGGTTAACCCAATCAATTTAGGTTTAATTATTGGCGGTGTGATGTTTGGTGCCGGCATGTGTCTGTCTAGCTGCTGCGCCAGCGGTGTGATGGTGGAAATGGTGTCTGACATTCCCAGAGCCCTGACGACCCTGTTTTTCTTTGGTTTTGGTGTCTTTATCGGTTTCCCGCTGCAAGCCACGGCACCCTGGATCACTGAGTCACTATTTCATAGCAGCAGCTTTGCTAACGGTGTTTATCTGCCAGATCTGTTTGCCTTTGGCCCTCTCAATGGCTATCTGTCAGCAGTAATAGTGACTGTGGTTTTGGCCGTTATCGTCAACCATTTTGCGAAACGATACGAGCAAGCCAAGCGTAATGATGGTAGCTACTTGGGTGTCGATGGCGAGTTACAACGTGAAAAACTCACCGCTCAGCCACGCCCACTAAACACAGCCCTTTTCAGCCGCGCCACCTACCAAATCTGGTTTGCCGAAATGTGGACTCTGCGCCAGGGTGCGTTCGTTATCGCCATCATCTTCGCCATTATGATGGCGACCACAGGCGCAGGTTGGGGCGCTTCAACGCCATTTGGCATCTGGTTTGGCAAGTTTCTAATGTTGTTTGGCGTTTCATCGCAAACCTTGGCCGAATTCAGTCACCGTCCGGCGGCCTTGTTCGAATTAGCCTTTTTTGAGCATCAAATTTCGGTGCAAAACTTAGCCATTTTGGTCGGCACGCTGATCGCCGTATTGCTGATGGGACGCTTTAGTCATCCATTTAATACACGTCACAGCGCTAAGCAATTCGCCCTATTTGCCCTAGGTGGCGCTTTGATGGGTGTCGGCACCCGCCTGGCCAATGGCTGTAATGTGGGTGCGCTTTATACCCCGATAGCCAACTTCTCTCTATCAGGCTGGGTATTCCTGATATTCCTTATCATAGGTGGAGTTTTAGGTAACAAATTTGCTCAGCTGGTTAATCGATAACTTTTGTTATCCAAATAAACCTCTGCAGTGATAGAAAACAAAACGCCACGCCTTTAAAAGGGCGTGGCGTTTTTTCGATAACTCAAATGAACACACTTTGAATCATTCTGTGATTGGAAGATCCATCCACTCGCTTGCGACCTTGCCAGACTCAGTCGCAGGCGCAAACATCACTTGCAATAAGGGGCTTTCGCTGCCTTCCATATCATCACTCCCTACAACAAACTCCCAATTCAAGCCTTGTCCAGGACCACTACAATCATAGTCACTGGTATACTCTGAATTAGCGTTAATAACCATTCCTTTAAGATCAAAGCCAGTGATCATTTCTTTCTTGTTTTTACGTGAATCCAAAGTTGCCTTAGCATCCACTGATGTGCTCATAGATGGAGTCTTGCTTTGAACAAGCTTTCCATTTTTATTAAATCCTTCACATAACCAAGTGACAGTTCCTTCGCTGATAAAACGGAATTGCAGCGAACCGGCATTTTCCTGTAGTTGACTGTTATTCCAGTCAAACAAGGATTGAATATCTCCCTTGCCGACAAAACCGACACCATTTTCATCATAAGTAACAGAAGCGTTCGCCGACAGCGCAACAAACAAAGATGCCAGAGCGATTACTGTGTGTTTAATTTTCATATACTCTCCGAAAGGTAAAAAACAAATTTCCATATACAATTAGCGCCCGCTCTTCTTGGCTCAGCACTAACGTTTTTCACCTGATTCGGCAACTCAGCCATCTTAATAAAGCCAAATACACTAAGATCCGAAGCTTTGCGGCCCCGTTTCACAACGGGTGTGCCTGTTCGTCAGTTGACCTTGAAAAATAAGTAGTTAACTTAAATCCGCCTAAAATATGAACGATAATTCACAGGCCGTCAAACCCAAGTCGTAAAAATATTTGGTCTATATAAAGATATGCTTATACCCTAAATATATTAGCTTTTTCTATACCCATGACAAAAACGCCCCATGCTGAAAAATTCAGCATGGGGCGTTTTGACAACAATCGTCAGAGAATAATAGTAACCGGGACTATTCCACTGTGACCGACTTGGCTAAGTTCCTGGGCTGATCCACGTCAGTGCCTTTGATCAGTGCCACATGGTATGAGAGCAGTTGCAGCGGGATGGTGTAGATAAGTGCCGCCATATACTCATCACAGTGAGGCACTGGGATCACCTTCATTGTGTCGTCGGATTCAAATTCGGCGTCACGATCGGCAAACACATACATCAAGCCGCCGCGGGCGCGTACCTCTTCGACATTAGATTTAAGCTTCTCTAGCAACTCATTGTTTGGTGCCACCACTATAACTGGCATATCGGCATCGATCAGGGCCAGCGGGCCATGTTTTAACTCTCCTGAGGCGTAGGCCTCGGCGTGGATGTAAGAGATCTCTTTGAGCTTTAATGCCCCTTCCATGGCGATAGGATATTGATCGCCGCGCCCCAAGAACAAGGCATGGTGTTTATCGGCAAAATCTTCTGCCAGCTCGGCAATCTCATCATCCAACCCAAGCACCTGCTCAACTTTGGCAGGAAGCGATTGCAGGCTCTTGGTGATACCCGCCAAGGTGTCATCTGACATGCCATTGTGGCGGCCGATCGCCGCTGTTAGCATTAACAGACCTGCCAGTTGCACAGTAAAGGCCTTGGTCGAAGCCACGCCAATTTCGGCGCCCGCTTTCATCATATAGGCCATATCAGACTCACGAACAAGAGAGGAGCCGGGCGCATTACAGATGGTCATTGTCGCCTTATAACCCATCTCTTTTGCCAGACGTAGCGCGGCTAAGGTATCTGCGGTTTCTCCAGATTGAGAAATGGTCACTAACAAACTGTTAGGGAACAGGTGAGATTTGCGGTAGCGGAATTCTGAGGCGATTTCCACATTACAGGAAACCCCGGCCCACTCTTCCAGCCAGTAACGCGCCGCCATACCTGCATGATAGCTGGTACCACAGGCGATGATCTGCACATGCTTAATCTCTTTGAGAAACTCGGCCGCGTTCTCACCGAAGGCGCTGTCCAGCACCTGACCACCAGCAATACGTCCTTCCAGAGTGTGGGCAATTGCACGGGGCTGCTCGTAGATCTCTTTAAGCATATAGTGACGATATTCGCCTTTATCGCCAGCATCATGAGTCACTTCAGACTCTTTGATCTCACGCTCAATCGGATTGCCATCGACATCAAAAATATTGACGCTGCGGCGCGTCACCTCGGCCACGTCTCCCTCTTCTAAGAAGGCGAAAGAGCGAGTAACAGGCAGTAATGCCAGCTGATCTGAGGCGACAAAATTTTCCCCTAAACCATAGCCAATCACCAGCGGACTACCACTGCGAGCAACTATCATGCGCTCGCTATCACGGCGATCGATAACAACTGTGCCATAGGCGCCTTCCAGCTGTTTAACCGTGGCTTGAACCGCAGCAAGCAAGGTGTCGTGGGTTTTCAGCTCATGATGCACCAAGTGACAGATCACTTCGGTATCTGTATCAGAGGCAAACACATAACCCAAACCTTTAAGCATCTCACGCAGTTTATTGTGGTTTTCTATGATGCCGTTATGCACCACGGCAATATCGCCACTGGATTGATGAGGGTGAGCATTACGCTCGCTCGGTTCGCCATGGGTTGCCCAGCGCGTATGGGCAATGCCCGTACCACCTATTAATGGCTTCTCATCCAATGCATTGGATAACTCCTGCACCTTGCCTACGCGCCTAGTGCTATTGAGCTGACCATTATTGATCACGGCAACACCTGCCGAGTCATAGCCTCGATATTCCAGACGGCGCAGGCCTTCTACTAAGATTTCTGCCACATCCCTTTGCGCCACTGCGCCAACTATTCCGCACATAATAAAACCTTAACTATTTGATAATTTAAACTATTACTAAAAACTGTTTGTTAGAGTGCCTGGTCAAAATAGGGGGCCAAAATCACCTCTATCCCCTGAGCACGAATATTTTTCACCGCCGAGTCTGCAATTCTGTCGTCTGTCACTAGGGTGCTGATCTGCTGCCAGGCTAACTCCAAATTGGGAATTCGCTTGCCTATTTTGTCTGAGTCCACCATCACGACAACCTCGCGGGAAACCTCTGCCATCACCTTGCTCAGGCTGGTTAATTCATTAAAGGTGGTGGTGCCGCGCTCCAGATCGATACCATCCGCCCCGATAAAGAGTTGATCGAAGTTATAGGAACGTAATACCTGCTCGGCCACCTGTCCCTGAAACGACTCCGAATGGGGATCCCAGGTGCCGCCCGTCATCAAGAGTGTGGGTTCATTTTCCAGTTCATGAATTGCATTGGCCAGCGGCAGGGCATTGGTCATCACCACCAAGCCGTGCTTATCATTCAGCTGCTGTACCAAGCCAGCGGTTGTCGTGCCGCTGTCGATAATGATTCGGTTATGATCTTTAATCAGTTTGGCTGCCGCTTGGGCAATTGCCAGTTTATTGGGAGACAGTTTGGCACTAAATTGCCCGGCAGACTCATCTGGTACAGCCACGGCTCCACCGTAACGGCGTAGCAGGAGTCCAGTTTTCTCCAGGGTAGACAAGTCTTTACGAATTGTGACTTCGGAAGTTGAAAAACGATTAGCTAATTCATCGACACTGACCTCACCCTGCTGATTGAGTATGGTGATAATGCTGTGGCGCCTCTGCTGCGTGTTTCGTTTGTTCATTATAACTTTCAGTTAACTTTCGTTTCGAAAGTTATATAGTAATAAATCGAAACTTGTTTGGCCAGTTTAATTTCTGCATCAGCCAAATAAAAAAGCCTCAATCCACTAAAGATTAAGGCTTTTCCATTTTATGATGGCTAGATTAAAACTTAGCTTGCAGGGCCAAGCCGAAATTACGCCCCTCACCCACGGTTACATCGGTATTAGTGCCACCGGCAAGGTAATCGGTATCAAACAGGTTTTGTACATTCAAACGCAAACTGACATCGGTTCCCATGATATCCATGCTGTAAGCCGCCCCTATGTCAAACCGGACATAAGCATCTTTTGTGATTTCGTTGCTGGTGTTGGCAAAGCGTTCACCCACATATAGGGCTCCGAAGTTAAAAGCGAGGTCGTCAGTCATCTCAAAACGAGTCCAGATATTAGCCGACCACTCGGGAGCATCTACAGGCGTCTTCCCATTCAGGCTATCCTTCGCTGGGCGAATATACTCCGCATCTAGGTACATCATAGAGCCGGTTAAGAACCATTTATCACTGACCTGCCCCTGAGCACCAAACTCGAAACCTCTATGGTGTTGTTCGCCGCTTTGGGTGGTGATCACATCATCACCGGCTGGCGTCATAATGTCTAAATCTTCAGTCACAGTGACGTTCGTCACCTTGATGTCGAAAACGGCAGCCGTTAGCAGCAGGCTGCCATCGAATAGTTCCCACTTGGTTCCCAGCTCATATTGCTCGCCATATTCAGGATCCAGGTTCATACCATCGTTAACATCAAAATCGTTGCTGACACTGCCCTGAGGCACAAAACTCTTGGAGTAATTGAGGTAAATATTACCGTTAGCCGTAGGCGCATAGATCAACCCAAACTTGGGAGAAACGGCATAACTATTGGCACCATCACCCTCTTTTTTCTGCTCGTCGTAGCGCACACCCGCAAGCAGTTTCCATTGCTCATTGATTGTCATCAGATCTTGCAGATAGAAGCCATAATGCTTGTAATCGCTCTCTGACAAGCTTGCTCTGTGATAGTCTAAATCAGGTTTTGCCACCGGCTGATCCGGCATAACCAATTGACCTCGTTGACCCGATTCCCGCTGCACGCCGTAATAGTAGTTCAGCATGTTAGCGCCTATGAGTAGCTGATGCTCAAGCCCGAAGGTGTCAAACTGGCCGGTAAAGTCGATAAACCCAGTTTTATGCTGCCAGTCATCATATCGATCGAAGGCGCTAATGGTGTAACCATCGACAAAGGGATCTTCAGAGCCTCTAACTAGGCTTGGCGAGGAATCTAAACGCTGACGATTAAATTGCTGATAGTTATAGCCGGTTTTCACCTTCCAATCGCTGCTGATGTGGTAGGTCAGCTCAGCGCCCAGATTGGATATTGTGTTATCGGTAAATGCCCAAGGCATATCCCAGATAATGTCATTACCGCCAATCACTTCACCTGCACTGTTTAACCAGCCGCCACGGTCGATGCCGGTTTTATCTTGGGTATGATCATATTTCAGCGACAACATGAGATCATCGCTCATATCAAACTCAAGATTCAGATAGCCTAACCAGCGGTCACGCTCCTGTGATGAAGCATCCTGCCCATTTCCTGCAAAATATTCACGCCAGTACTCATTATCTTGTTTAACTAGCACAGTGCGATAACGGAGTGTTTGCGCTTCGTTTAAGCTGCCACCCGCATCTAGCTGAAAACGGGTTGAGCCATGTTCATCTGTATCAAAGCCTAACTCAAACAAGGGGTCGTAGGTCGGCTTCTTGGTCACCATGTTGATCAGTCCGCCAGGACCAGATTGGCCATACAACATGCTAGACGGCCCTTTGAGCACCTCCACCTGCTGCAGTGTTTCAATAGGCTGAACATAGTGGGACCATTGCTGTTGGCCATTAATCAGGAAACCCGAACCAGAAGAGAGTTCGAAGCCGCGGATATTGAACACCTGACGGTTCCACTTTTCGCTGCCACCCGTGACGCTGGAGTCGTTGACTAAAACTTCAGATAGATTAGTGGCGAGCTGCTCGTCGGTGACAAAATCAGGAATCACCGCGACTGACTGCGGGGTGTCCATTAAATCGATATCGCCGCGCATCGCCCCAGAAGCAACACCGACCTTATAGTCATTAAAACTTCTGCCTGTCACTATGATGCGCTCGATCTGAACATCGGTAACTATGCCATAATCAGGCTCTGCCTCATCCTGTGCAGCATAAACAACCCTGCTTGCTAATGCTGTTAAGACCGCAAACCCAATGACTGAATAGTTTAATGAATACCCTTTTACCGACATGACAACCTCACTTAAGCTGGCAACACAATGACAAGTTGCGCCAACTATAAATGAGAATTATTTTTATTTAACTTTATTTACATTGTTTACACTTTTTATGTGATTTATGGCAACTTTCTCTGTTTACACACTAAAATTTATGTGGGTATTTTCAGTTCACAAAGTAAAGAAGGCCCTCCATGTGAAAATCGATACCAATAAAAAAAGCGACCCTAGAGTCGCTTTTTTATTAAAAAAAAAAAAAAATTTTTAGTATAA
>NZ_JAKCLJ010000019.1 GCF_021412565.1 Shewanella sp. AS1
GCGCAGCTTCTAATTTGAACTCTGCACTGAATGTCGGTCTTGTGTTCTTCATTTCTACCACCTTTTTTCTGGAAGTGAGTCTATCACTTCGTCTATTCAGGTGGCCAAATTCACTATGCCACTACAAATAACTTTACATTGGCTCTGGTAATTAATAGAAAACTTACAGAAAACTTCTACATCATGAATCAAATACTTAGCATCCTGAATCAACTTGATCGCAACATAAAGAAAGGTGTTGTCAAATTCATTATCTGAACTACCAGTAGCAAACCTTATTTCAACATTTTCTCTGTCAATATAGGCACCTACACTATAAAGTAATTCAAAATAATTTTTTTTTAAATCTTCAGCGTCAAAAGGTTCATTAATTGTTTTAGGTTGATTTTTCAACAAATCATTTGGGAGTTGATCGAGCAAAACCAACATGTCAATCAATTTGGGATCAATTTCATAATCCCCCTCGGATGCACGAGGATAAAACTTACTATGTGCGTATCTCAAATCAATATTTGTATCTACTCGCTCCGAAAGATACTTTGTAAATTCTTCAATGTGCTTATAGTAATTTGAAAAGACATTTTGAGCATTTGTTACTCTTATTTGCTCTTTCGTTTGTTCTGAACGGTGGTTGGCAGCTAATAGCGCGATAATGGGAATAATTAAAGCTGATATACCAAGAGGAAATTTAAAAATAGAAATGAACGAATTAAAACCATTATATGACAAGTCTAACTCTAAGTTCGACTTATAAATAATAAAAGCTGTGCTTACACATGATAACAACAAAAAAGTAGAAACGGTAAACCACACTATTGGTAAACTCAAAAAGCTTTTATTTGGGTTAAACATCTCTGACTTGATCATTTTCACCAATCCATGCAAATGAATAAAAACTAATGCAAAACATCATGTTGAATCGCCACTACTTCACTAGACACTTTGTAGCATTACTGAAATTTGGTCAACAGGACAGTACCAAGCAGAGCTAGTTCAGTCATGCGAAACACGGAAAGGGGCAAAAACGAGTCAGCTATAACTCGTTTCGTACCAGATGCAGGCAGATGAAATATTCAGTGTAGGTGCAGCTGAGGGTATCGAAAACAGGATGTTTTCGTTAAGCGGCCATGGCCGAAACTGTTCCCGACATTTTTCGGCATTTCCACCATCCATGGAGGTCAGATGATTTCGCAGAGCGGCCACGGATGGCGTAAAGCACCCCGAAGCCGCATCTGCACAAAGGGAGCCGCAGGTTAATAGCTAAAAATGCCTAACGGCTAGCCAACCAAGTCCTCACCGTTATTCCAAGGCTCAAAACCATCAATGCCCAATGGCATCCAGGTGCTGGATCAGATACATCCTGATCTCAGTAGGAGTCTGACTGACCCAGAAACCACTGGTATAAGCAATCAGCGGGATCATGAACAGCAGGGCGATCAACATTATGGTGAGTCCGCGCGCCGAGAGCTTGATGCCGTTGCGGGTGCTGAAATGCAGCGCCTCTTGCTTCTTCGGGCAGGCGGAGATACAGCGCATGCAGGCCTGACATTCATCGGAGCGGACCACTGCTTGCTGATGTACCTTGATATTGGCCGGGCAGGCGCGGGTACATTTGTCGCAGTTCAATCCCTTGGTGGTGATCAGGCAATGCTGCTGACTGCGGCGTATCTTCAGGGGGCTGGCAAAGCTTAAGATCCCAAGCAGGCCGCCATAGGGACAGATGTAGCGGCAAAACCCCTGCCGACGCCAGGCGGCGAGGAACAGGATCAAGCCGAAACAGGCCAGGGTGATAAGTCCTGGTGTGATAAAGAAGAGTGCCATCTTCAGATCGGCAATCTTATGGTAACGGCCTTCAAGATAGTGGGGGATTGCGGGTGAAGGCATGCCAGAGATAATATAAATCAGGCCGATTAAAATCAGGTATTTCACCATGCGTAGCGGCCAGTCGAGCCAGGCGGGTGGCGTAAACTCGCGTTTAATCAGGCGTTTTCTGAGTTTATACAGGTATTCCCCTGCTAATCCTAATGGGCAGGCCCAGCCGCAAAACGCCCGTTTACAGAGTAATCCTGTGAGTAATACTACGAACAGCATCACTGCTGCGGCCGGGTGGTGTTGATCCCAGATACCAAGATTAATAATGGCTTTTAATATCAGGCCACCGGCGATGGGGAGAAAGGCATCACCGACATCGGGACGCATCAACCAAGGGGTGACGCCCATGCTGAGCATGAGGCTGTTTGCGGCAAACTGGGCGCCGACCAGTAACATGGACAGGGCCAACAGGTGCTGGAACACTTCCCTAAGTTGATTGGGCCTGACTTCGCCCTTGGCTAGTTCAGGTTTGGATCTGTTGAGTAATATCAGACTGGCTGTGGCGATAAGCAGGGCAATAAAGAAGGGCCAGTAGAGGGTAAGGGTCAGCGCCGCGATAAGTAGCCCTGCACTTGCCAGAGCGCCCCATTTTTTCCCGCTCCAGTAGAGTAGGCTGATGCCATAAACCAGCGCCAATATAAGTGTTAATGACTCGATACTGCTCATCTTTTAGAAAACCCAACCAAGGACTTGTGTCAATGAGAACATAATGATTGACTAAAGTTCGCTTGAGTTTGTGGGAGTGTGCACTAGCTCTCGCAAAATGGACCTTGGGCGAGTGTTTTAGTGATAAATGTTGTAACTCAAGCGATTAATGGTTCAACAAAGTTAGCAGGCCCATGGTTTTGATCGGCCTGCTGGTGTTAGGTGTGATAGGTTGAGTTGATGGGCGCGATTAAAAGGGGGCGGCTCTGAATTTTGCCGCGTCTATGATGCACCAGAGGTGGATGATGACGGCGACTATGCCGGGGACGATAAGCCACCAGAGTGCATAGCCCGCAAGCGTAATAGCACAAAACATCAGCGCCGCGAGTAAGCGACCTTGAACCAATTGCCCCAGTCCCGGAAATAAAAAACTGCCCAGCGCGGCGATAACATTACCTGTAGAACCTTGTTGTGACATCTATTTTTTCCCTACACTTGTATCAAAGCTTGATAAACTTGTAATCTAGATTACGCAGTTTATACCATCTGAATCAAGAGAATATCGTGATTAAAAAAGTCGATTTAAGCTTATTTCGCTCCACTCTGTCAGCCATCTGGGAATTTCTGATTCATCTGAAGCAGCGTTTAGCTGAAGATCAGATCAATATGCGTGCAGGGCATCTTGCTTATGTCACCCTACTGTCGCTTGTGCCTATGGTGGCGGTGACCATGTCTATGCTGTCGGCTTTTCCTGTGTTTAAAGGGATCCGCAGTCATATCGAGGCTTTTATCTATGAAAACTTTATTCCTTCGGCTGGGGACAGTGTGCAGGTGTACATTAATGAGTTTGTCGCCAACGCCTCTAAGGGAACCGCTGTGGGGATAGGCGCCCTAGTCGTGGTCGCCATTCTGTTGATTTCCAATATCGATAAATCCCTCAATGGGATTTGGCGAACCACAGAGAAACGCTCTGTGGTAGTTTCATTTTCTATGTATTGGATGGTACTGACCTTAGGGCCAGTGTTGATGGGGGCGAGCCTAGTGGCGACCTCCTATGTGGTCTCCCTCAAGCTGTTTAGCGGAACCGATTTCAGCGGGGTGATCCCCTTGTTGGTTCAGCGTCTGCCGATGTTTTTCTCTGTGGCGACATTCCTGCTGATCTATATGGTGGTGCCTAACACTAAAGTCAAATTTTTCCATGCCTTGCTGGGGGCGATTGTCGCTGCCATGTTGTTTGAGTTTGGTAAGAAAGCCTTTGCATTTTATCTAACGGAGTTCCCTACTTACGAAGCGATTTATGGGGCGTTGGCAACTATCCCTATCCTGTTTTTATGGGTTTATCTCTCCTGGACCATAGTGCTGATTGGCGCTGAGATCACTGCGGCCTTGCCTGAGTATCTGGATAAACGTTTACTGCCCCTGTATGAGGAGGCGTTATCGTCCGAAAGTGAGTCCACACCCGCAGCGCAGGATAAGGTCGGTCGCAAAGAGACTCAGAAGTGAGTTCACTCGCAGTTCATCCTTTAATTCGACAGGACTGGTTGGACGTCGGCGATGGGCATAGACTCTTCCTGGCCCAATATGGTGACCCACAAGGGGTTCCTGTCTTGTACCTCCATGGCGGCCCGGGTGATGGTTGCAGTGGTGATGAGCTGACACTCTTTACCGATAAAGATGTGCATATTTACATGCTGGATCAGCGTGGGGCGGGGCGCTCCAGACCCTGTTGCATGCTGACCAACAACGATCTGCTGAGTCTGTTGCAAGATATTGAGAGGGTACGTCGCTGGTCCGAAGTTGAGCGCTGGTGTCTGCTCGGTGGCTCGTTCGGTGCCACCTTAGGTTACCTCTACAGCTGTATCTATCCTGCTAGAGTCCTGAGCCAGGTCTATTGGGGCATGTTTATCCCCTCGGCCGCTGGGATGCGCTGGCTCTATGGCGATCGCGGCGCCGCACAGTTATTCCCAGAAGCCTATCAGTGCTTCAACCCTCAGGGCGCGCCGGATCTCGCGGCCCTGTTTGAGCAGTTTGAGCAGGGCTTTAATCATGCAAAGGCCGATGTGAGAGAGGAGTTTTTGCAACGCTGGCTCAATTGGGAGCTGACTTTGGCGCAACCACAAAGGCCCGTCGAACAGCCGATATTTGAGCCGAGCCGAGTGCTGGCAAGGCTCGAACTGCATTATGCTAGGCACCATTATTTCGGAGCCTATCCCCTGCTGAAAAAGGTGGCGGGCGAGTTACAGGCGCCGACTGTGATCCTGCAAGGGGAGCAGGATTGGGTGTGCCCGGCACAGTTGGTGGATGATTTTCTCACCCAATATGGCCCGGCTAAACTGGCTTGCCGTCTGGTAACACTGGGCGGCCACAGTTTCACCCAGGAAGATATGGGTGAGGCGATCGCTCAGGCGGTGCGGCAGATGGTCCGCTATGTAAAATGTTTATAAGCGTCAGCAAGTAGTAGGAGTGGTAAGTGATTGGATTAGTTCAGCGGGTAAAGCAGGCGAGTGTGACGGTCGAGGGGCAATGTGTCGGCGCCATCGAGAAGGGCCTGTTGGTGTTGCTCGGTGTCGAGATGGATGATGATCTGGCCAAGATGGAGAAGCTGGCACACAAGGTGATCCATTATCGTATGTTCAGCGATGAAAATGACAAGATGAACCTCAATGTGCAGCAAGTTAGCGGCAGTCTGCTGGTGGTCTCCCAGTTTACCCTGGCAGCCGATACCTCCAGAGGCTTGCGCCCCAGTTTTGCCGAGCGCGCGGCTCATCCTGAGAAGGCGTTAGCCCTGTACCAGGCCTTCGTCGAGTATTGCCGCGAGAAGGGGCTGGTGGTGGAAACCGGTGAGTTTGCCGCCGACATGCAGGTGAGCTTAGTCAATGATGGTCCCGTCACCTTTAACCTGCAGGTATGAGTATGAGCCAAGCCATAACCGAATTATTGAGCGAGCTAAAACAGACCTGGCATAGCACTATCCCGGTCAGCGAGTTTATGCAGATCTGCCCTGAGTCTTACCTTGATAATCAGTTTTTTGTGACAGCGCCCTTGGCGCCCAATATCAACCTGCACCAGACCATGTTTGCTGGCAGCATCTATACCCTGATGACGCTAACGGGTTGGGGGGCTGTCTGGATTAATCAGCGGCTGAGTCGGGTCGAGGGGGATATAGTGCTGGCTAAGGCTGACATTCGTTATCTTGCGCCTGTGACAGGCTCGCCTGTGGCTAAGGTGGATTGGCCGAGGGTGGATATGAAGGCGCTTGCTCAGGGGCAGCGAGTGAAAGTGGCCCTGACGGTGAAACTCTATTGTGAAGATAGCTGCTGCGCCGAGTTTGAGGGCACTTATGTGAGCCTGCCTGTCGGCTAGGTCTGGCAACTGGGGATAACATGCGCGGCATAAAGAGTCATTAATTTTGCGTCTGAAGGTGATGGGAATTGATAAGCAAACCCTTCAAGTCAGGGACGGCTTGATGGAGCTTCAGGGATGAATTTATGCGTGTTTGCGTTCGATTCCCGTTGCCATTTATCAGGTATGAGGTGCTCATGGGCTTCATTTGCCTTCGGGGATAACTCATCTCTTAGATCATCTGACCTCCAGGGATGGAGGAAATGCTAAAAAAATGTCAGGAACATTTTTAGTACATGTATAAACCCCCCTCTTAGGCCATCTGACCTCCAGGGATGGAGGAAATGCTAAAAAATATCGGGAATATTTTTGGCCCTAGCCTTCGGGGATAAATACATCCATGTATAAAAAAACCCACTCGGAAGTGGGTTTCTTAGCACTGGACTCGGGTCGGGCTCAGATTATCCTTTTGGATAGGGGTGAGCCACGCCTTTGTGACAATCAACACAAGTCTTACGCTTGTCAGCATCTTTCTTGAAGTTGCTTTCGTGCATTCTCTTCGCCATCTTCTTCATAGTTTCTGGCTGGTTCTCGTAGATACGAGTGTGACAGTGTTGGCAGTTTGCGCTGTCGGTATCACGGAAATACTTAAGTGCTAAATCAGCTTGCTCTTTACGGTTTTCGTCTAACCATTCTTGGGTGTTGAAGCCATCGATAGTGAGGAAGCCGTAGAGATCTTTAGATACGATAATTTTCTTGATTAAATAATCAACTGGGCCGTGTGGAAGGTGACAGTCCTGACATTGTACTGTAACACCCGCGCGTCCACCGCCGTGAGCCGAAGTTAACACTTCATTTTTTAATGAGTGGTTGCTGTGACAAGTCATACAGAAAGCATCTGTACTGGTTGCATGTAAGGTTTGTTGGGTTGCGAAGTAACCTACAACACCAACAACAATACCAACCACTAACAGGGCCAATATTGAGTATTTCGCGCTTGGTTTGAATAGTGCACGCCAGTTCATCACTCTATCTCCAAAATATAAAAATATATAATTTTAATTACTTCATCTCTGTAGCTGGGAGTATAACCAGAACGGAATCAGAGTTCTGGCTTTAATACCGCAAAATGAGAGCTAGCTCTAACTCTGTTTGATATAAGCAAATAATTTTATTTTGCGTAATATATATTCATATTTACTAAAGCTAATTCATAGATAGCCTTATAGCAAGTTCAGTCGAGTGTTAAGAGCGAAACATACTGAAGTAAATAGTGAATTTTGTGTGATTTAGTTCACGATTTGATCCTTGCTAGGGATTTTTAGCCAGTGAGCTTGAACTATTCCGAGTCTATTACGTCTAGATAGATACTGGCCAGTGCGCCATGACTCTATTCTCTCTGTGTAAACCTAATCTCTGTGTAAACCTGAGCGTGTAAACATGAGTGTGAAAATCTGACTTTTATGAAAACATGTGCAATAAAAGTGCTATTTATTCTTATCTTAACAGGCCAGTTTATCCTGACGCCTGCGATGGGAATGCCCATTGCCTTGTTATCATTGCTTCATAATGACAGTCAAATATCGATGACGATGCCAGCTATGGATGCCGGTATGGATACGATGCGCCATGAGGGTGCTCTGTGTTCCATGACTCACCAGGATGTCGGTACATTAGCTAAACTCGATTGTCAGTCTCTGTGTGACAGCGTCGGCGGTGGTCATTGCGTCGCACACTTTGGGTCTGTTTGTAGTGGTCAACTAAAATTGGCCACGGTTTTGTATTCAAGCCAGTATCTTCGCTCTGACTCATTGGGTGTCAGCCCACCGTTATATTGATGTGGTCTCAGCTGACTGTAATACCCCGTCACATAT
>NZ_JAKCLJ010000001.1 GCF_021412565.1 Shewanella sp. AS1
CAATGCGGCGGATTTTCTTCTCCAGCTCGCGGATCCGCTGTTGTTCGGGGGTGAGCGGTGCGCCTTTGGGGGATACGCCTTGCTGCTCCTGTCGAAGCTGGTTTACCCATTTACGCATGGCTGAATTACTGACGCCCATCGCGCTTGCAGCCTCAGCTATGCTGTATCCCTGTTTCGTTACCAGCTGCGCAGCTTCTAATTTGAACTCTGCACTGAATGTCGGTCTTGTGTTCTTCATTTCTACCACCTTTTTTCTGGAAGTGAGTCTATCACTTCGTCTATTCAGGTGGCCAAATTCACTATGCCACTACAATCAAGATTATGAATGAAGGCTTTATGGCGATCATGGAATCTAGTCAAAAAAGCTCTGGGAATGACATGAAAATGTATTTTTTTGGTGTAGAGTCGGGCTTTGTATCCGGACG
Source organism: Shewanella sp. AS1 (assembly GCF_021412565.1). Classification (GTDB taxonomy): domain Bacteria; phylum Pseudomonadota; class Gammaproteobacteria; order Enterobacterales; family Shewanellaceae; genus Shewanella. The sequence continues at coordinate 426 of NZ_JAKCLJ010000001.1, forward strand.
CCTTCATGAACTAGAGCGTTTGCATGGAAAGGATTCTGTGACAAAGCTTGTTTTTCAAAAGATTGGCGAGTCTTGCATTAAAATATAGATTGTTAACATTACAAAGCAATCTACCGGACGTCCACTGCGTTACTTAAAATGTGCTCTAATAGCACACTTTAAGTAACTCCGTTCCCGCCCGTAATTGCGGCGTTATTCTTTTCCATCTGGAATGTGCAAAGTTGTCACATGAAATATGAGTACAGAAATCAGCTATGGAGCTATTTGATGTAGTTACCGCTATTGCAGCTCTACTTGGCTTAGCTGTGCTCGCTTCAGTATTTTATCATGCTAGGCATCTGATTCTGTTGGTAATCGGTATCGCACTTATTAATAAATACACAATATACGCTTTTGTCATTGTTCTAATTTTAAGCACAGCAATGTGCCTATATGATCCTTTTAGTAAAGGCAGGAGGGTCAATATAAGGCTAGTTGATGCGGTTTTAGAAGGTTTACAGGTTACTTTTGGGATCATTGTTGCTGCATGGTTTGTCGGAATGATCCTTTCTGGCTAGAAAACTCCTATTTGTTAAGACAACATAACGAGGCACTGCAGGCAGATTTAAACCAGCCTGGCTCTTGCTCGTCGTTCCTAGCAGATTGTAGCCAGCCAACTTGCTCCTGCTGAGTGGAGTGTTAGCCCATAGAAATAGTAATCTGAAACTCACATATATAGAGCTAAAGTTCTAACACGTTTATGTCCAAAATTATTTTGCTTATGATTATCAGAGTCATACTCGTAAGGCTTAATCGGAGTGATGGATAGCTGAGTGTAGTTGCGGCTGAGGCCTTCGATTTCAGGGATGAAATCGTGGAGCGCCCAGGAATGGGTTTACAGCGTGCCTCAGAAGTAACTACACGTAAGCTCACTAGAGGTAATGAGCTCACCATCAAATTAAAGTTCAGAACTGCTTTTGTCCATAAATTATTTTGCTTCTGATTATCGGAGTCATACTCGTAAGGCTTAATCGGTGTGATGGATAGCTGGGTGTAGGTGCGGCTGAGGCCTTCGATTTCAGGGATGAAATCGTGGAGTGCCCAGGGATGGGTTTACAGCGTGCCTCAGAAGTAACTACACGTAAGCTCACCACAGGTAATGAGCTCACCATCAAGTTAAAGTTCAAAACTGCTTTTGTCCATAAATGATTCTGTGTTGATTATCGGAGTCATACTTGTAAGGCTTAATCGGAGTGAGGGGAACTGAGCGTAGGTGCGGCTGAGGCCTTGGATTTCAGGGCCAAAAATATTCCCGATATTTTTTGGCATTCCCTACATCCATGTAGGTCAGATGAAACCGTAGAGCGGCCAGGGAAGTACTTGAACAACATCCCTGTTTAAAAGCCAGTTCGGCATCCTTGCCTCTCGTTCGTAAGCTAGAAGCTGCGCTTCACTCACCGTGCCTCAGCAGTACCTGCGCGAAAGGCCTGCGGCAGGTAATTCATACACAGTGGCGTTTGGGTATTAAGAGCTTGCGAGAATCTAGAATCTAGAATCTAGATTCTCGAAGTCCGAAGTCCGAAGCTCGAAGCCCAAGTTTACTGAAAGGTATAGAGCAGGTTAAAGGTCGAGACGGTATCGGTATTCTTGCTGCCTTCGGGTACTACATCTGTGTATTTAACGTTGACGCCAATTTTAAACGCCCAGTCCTGGAACAGGGTGTTCTTGTATCCCATGTCTAAGGTAAAGGTGTTGGTTACCTGGCCTATCTCTGAGGTGAGGTCGGCGTTGAAGCTGGTGTACTCGTGGATCTTCTGCTCAAATCTTGCCGCAGTACGTAAGATGACTTCGCGATCGGCTTCTGGAAAGGGCTCGGTATCACTGGCATGGGGCAGGTTGTAACGATAACCCGGACCGACTTCTAAACTGAGTTTGGTTCTGTCGTTGCTGATGGCGTCGAAACCATAACCTGTTGATACCGTGATGATTTCTGTATAGCTACCGAATCTGTCTTTGGTGTATTCGCCCCGGCCGAAGATATAGCCACTGTAGACTTTGTAGCTGGATTGCAGCTGTGCATCATACTTTTCCGAGGTGGTTTTTTCTGAATCGGCGGCGTAATAACCTTTAAATACCCCTTCCTGCCTAAAGATCTTGGTATCGTATACCAGCTTGGTGCGGCCGTTGAAGCTACTGGACTCAGTGTTACCTGTATTGATCTGTAGACCTGTTTCAATTTCGGCGGAGAAATCGCTGGGGGGTTCCTGGTAGTCGGGCGGCACCAGGGCCCAGGCATTCAAGCTTAAAGCGGATGTGAGGATTAAAAGGATACGTCTTAACATTTATTCTTATTCTTGAGTTTTTCTTCTTGAAAGAACTGAGTGAATGACACTTTTAACAGCGGCTTATCATACCGTTTCACATCCCATTGGGCAAAGCCGAATGGGTCATGCCGTTCACAAAAGATATGGCTTGAATTTTGGCCGCTTCCCGTGTAATATTCCGCGGCTTAATTCAGTCACTTTAATTAGTTCCTTGCCTCCATTTGGTCTGACTGAGCCAACAACGAGGCTAGATAACCGTAAGGAGCAAAAAATGCGTCATTATGAAATCGTATTTTTAGTTCACCCTGATCAGAGTGAACAAGTGCCAGGTATGATCGAACGTTACACGGGTATCCTTACCCAAGCTGGCGGTCAAATCCACCGTTTAGAAGACTGGGGCCGTCGTCAACTGGCTTACCCAATCATTGAATTGCATAAAGCTCACTATGTTCTGATGAACGTAGAAGCCACTGCAGAATCGGTTGAAGAGCTAGAAACAGCTTTCCGTTTCAACGACGCTGTTCTTCGTAGCATGGTTATGCGCACTAAAGGTGCCATCACTGAAGCTTCTCCAATGGCTAAAGCAAAAGACGAGCGTGATTCACGTCGTTCTAACGAAGGTGAGCGTCAAGCTGCCGACGTTGAAGCTGAAGCAGAAGAAGCTACTGAAAACACAGCAGAGTAAGTTTTTCTGTGACCACCAATCACTTGGTGTTGTCTGGAACCATAACCCGTTCTAGAAGCTTTACCAGCCCAGCAGGAATCGCACATTGTGTGTTAATGCTGGAACATAAATCTCAGGTATATGAAGCAGAAATGCTGAGAAACGTATACTGTCAGATACAAGTGGTACTGAGTGGTGATCGCTTTGAAAGCATTACAGACAAACTGAAAACCGGTGTGGATATTCAGGTACAAGGTTTTATTGCACTGCAACAGGGTCGAAATGGCCAAAACCGCCTGGTACTACACGCTGAAAATGTCGAATTGAAAACTTAGGAGACTGTCACATGGCACGTTATTTCCGTCGTCGCAAGTTCTGCCGTTTCACTGCAGAAGGCGTTACAGAGATCGATTACAAAGATATCGCTACTCTAAAGAACTACATCACTGAAAGTGGTAAAATTGTTCCTAGCCGTATCACTGGTACAAACGCTAAATATCAACGTCAACTAGCTCGCGCCATCAAGCGTGCTCGTTATCTTTCTCTACTGCCGTACACTGACTTACATCAGTAATACCGCACTAATTTAGAGGAATATATAATGAACGTTATTTTACTAGATAAGATCGCAAACCTTGGCAACTTGGGTGACCAAGTTTCTGTAAAAGCGGGTTACGCACGTAACTTCCTTTTACCACAAGGCAAAGCTGTTGTTGCTAACGCTGCTAACATCGAAGTATTCGAAGCACGTCGCGCCGAATTAGAAGCTAAGTTAGCTGCTGATTTAGCCGCTGCTAACGAGCGCGCTGAAAAGTTAAGCGCACTGGGTACTGTTGTTATCGCTTCTAAAGCAGGCGACGAAGGCAAGCTGTTCGGTTCAATTGGTAACCGTGACATTGCTGATGCAGTAACTGCAGCAGGTGTTGAACTGGCGAAGAGCGAAGTTCGTTTACCACTAGGCGCTATCCGCGTTGCTGGTGAGTACGAAATCGATGTTCAAGTTCACACTGAAGTTAAAGCGGTTGTTAAGCTATCTGTTGTTGCAGAAGCTTAATTTCTTAGCTTAAAAGCTTTAAAGAAAACACCGCACTAAGCAATTAGGGCGGTGTTTTTTTATGGCTGAAATCATCGAGATGCGAGATGCGAGATGCGAGATGCGAGTGTAGAGTTAATAGGGAATAAAAAAACGGCAGCGCAATCAATTGTGCTGCCGTTAAGCTAATTAAAAGTGGTGAGTTAGTTGGTCACTAGCTCCAGCTCTTTTATTAAGTTATCCGCATGATCAACTTCATCCATCATCCAGAGGATGTAGCGGATATCCACATGCACGGCGCGGGTGATGGTAGGGTTGAAGAACCAATCTTTAGTGATAGCTTCGTAAGTCGAATCGAAGTTAAGACCCACTAGTTCGCCTTTACCGTTGAACACAGGTGAACCTGAGTTACCGCCTGTGGTATCGACGCTAGAGAGGAAGTTCACCGGCACCGAGCCAAACTGCTCAGGTTTGTCCAAGCAAGAGAACAGACGACATAGCCAGGAGGCGGGATCGCGATAAACAGATTCGACAACATGAGTGCCATAACGCTTAGCCTCGATGGCATCGAGCACTTTTTGCGGCGCATTAAAAGGTTCTATGCCAGTATGCTTGGCCACTATGCCCTCTAAGCGGGTAAAAGGCTGCTTATAAAGGGCATCGGCAGACTGATAGCCATCGACCATACCGTAGCTGATCCGCAGCGTGCCGTTGGCATCCGGGTACACTGGCCAATCGTTAGCCTTATAGTAAGCGATGATCGCCTGCATATAATCGGGACGCGCCTTGGATAACTTACCCGCTAAGATTTTCTGTGCTTTCTCGTTCGCCATGTTGGTGTCATACAGAGCAACTGCCAGACGGATAAAAGGATCCTTACTGGTTTCAAATGCAGTGACATCGGCATCCATCCAGGCAATCCGCTTGGCTTGGTCTGTCAGGCCTGTGAGCGAGTAGAAACCCTCTATTTTGTCCCTCAGAGACACTTTTTCGTCGCCGCTTTGTAACTGTTGATCGAACAGGGCTACTCGTTGATCTTGAGCCTGATAAGCCTCGAGATCTTGCATCCAGAGGGTTTTATCCACGGCAACGTTAAAGCTGGAATCGATACGCTTAAGGCGCGCCATAAACATCTTCATGTCGCGCTCTTGATAGCCTTCTTCACGCTCGCTATCTGGCTTGGTCTTCTCTTTGGCGAGTCGATAGAGCTGATTGGCCGTCGATAGCAGGGTGCTGGATTGGGCATTGTCGAAGTAATAACTGCTTTGCAGGTCTTCTTGCTGCTCAAGTAGCAAGGCTTCGAGTTGCTCAAATTGCTGCTGATACCCCTGATATTGGCTGTCTTTGGCTAACCAGTTGTTGAAATCATTTTCACGGCTCTGCTTGATACCGACAATATCTGTGGCCTTAAAGCCATCGAGCAGGCCATTGAGCTTTTTCATCCGGTTGGCCATGGAAGCCAAGGTGCCAGCATATTTAATGGCGGTATCTTCATCATTCTTACCCATGGCTTCTATGGTGTCGATACGCAGTTGATAGCGTTTCGCCTGAGTCGGATAGAGCCAGTCGCTGGCAAACTTAAGCTCGCTGGTCAAACGATAACGGCTAGTAGAACCGGGATAACCGGCAACAAAGACACCGTCACCGGCTTTCACGCCATCGGCATTAATCTTCAGGTAGCTCTTAGGCTTAAAAGGAACGTTATCGGCAGAATAGGCCGCAGGCTTACCATCTTTACCAACGTAAGCACGCAGGAAGGTGAAATCGCCTGAATGACGCGGGTATTCGTAGTTGTCGATATCACCACCGAAGGCGCCAACGCTTTTGGGTGGTGCATAGACTAGACGTACATCACGGATGATCAGCTGTTTAATCAGGTAATATTCGAGGCCGTTGTGGAAACTGCGCACAGAGCAGCGATAGTTATCATCGCTTTCACACTCTTTGATCAGCGCCTTGCGGTTCGCCTGAATGGCTTCATAACGAGCCAGGGGATCATCGCTCAGGCCGCTTCTCACTTTATTGCTGACATCGGTCACGGCTTCGGTAATATAGAGGCGCTCGTTAGGACCGGCAGAGGGCTCATCACTGAGTTGCTTAGCGAGGAAACCATCGGCAATATAGTTATGTTCTTGCTTGCTGTTATATTGGATCGCTCGGTAAGCACAGTGATGATTCGTGACAACTAACCCTTGGGGCGATACGAAACTGGCGGTACAATAGCCCAGGCCGACAACGGCATTCATAGGGTATTGGGTTAGATCGGCAAGTTGTTTTGCAGGAATTTGAATACCGCGTTCGCTGAGCTTGTCGGCGATCGACGGCATCTGATATGGTTGCCATTGCCCTTCATCGGCAACGGCAACGCCCGATGACAGCATTAAGGCTGCGACCAATGCTTTGCGCATGTTTCTTCCTTAATTATTATTGATTATTTATGGGCTCCCAATCTCGGGAACCCTGTTTGAGCTCTGCTTGCGACGGGGTTTATATCATATTTTGCCCAATTGATGGAAATTTGGAGATTTAATGGCACAGAAAGGTGGTTTTCAGACCAAGAATAAGCCGAGAGATACACAGCTCGATTCATTGAAAATGCCGCCTCATTCTATCGAGGCTGAGCAGTCTGTGCTCGGCGGCCTGATGCTGGACTCCAATGCCTGGGACAGAGTTGCCGAGGCCGTGGTGAAGGAGGACTTTTACTCCCGTTCCCATAAGATGATCTTTACCGCCATGGAAGCCCTAGTGGCAGCCGGTCAACCTATCGACTTAGTCACAGTCTCTGAGCAACTTGAGCTGGAAGACTGTCTTGAAGATGCTGGCGGTTTTGCCTATTTAGGCGAGATTGCCAAAAACACCCCTAGCGCCGGTAACATTCTCTCCTATGCCGCGATTGTGCGCGAACGCGCTGTGGTGCGCGAGATGATCAAGGTCGCCAACGAAATCGCCGATGCGGGTTTTAACCCCGAAGGGCGTAACTCGGGTGAGCTGCTCGACCTGGCCGAGAGCAAAGTGTTTAAAATTGCCGAGCAGCGCGCCAATGCTAACGAAGGCCCTGAAGGCATAAAAACGATCCTGGAAAAAACCGTCGATAAGATCGAGCAGCTGTATAACAACCCCCACAACGGCGTGACAGGTGTGTCCAGTGGCTTTAGCGATCTCGATAAGATGACGGCCGGTTTCCAGTCCGGCGACCTGATTATTGTCGCGGCGCGTCCCTCTATGGGTAAGACCACCTTCGCCATGAACCTGTGTGAACAGGCGGCGCTCAATGAAGATAAGCCTGTGCTCATCTTCAGTTTGGAGATGCCTTCAGAGCAGATCATGATGCGTATGCTGGCCTCCCTTGGCCGGGTGGACCAGACCAAAATCCGTACTGGTCAGCTGGATGATGATGATTGGGCGCGGGTCAGTTCGACCATGGGGATCATGCTCGAGCAGGGTAAGATGTATATCGACGATGGCTCGGGCCTGACACCGACCGAGGTACGCAGCCGCGCTCGGCGTATCGCCCGTGAACACGGCGGCCTGTCGATGATCATGATCGATTACCTGCAGCTGATGCAGGTGCCGGCGCTGGCGGACAACCGTACCTTAGAGATCGCCGAGATCTCCCGCTCATTGAAGGCCTTAGCCAAAGAGCTGGAGATCCCGGTGATCGCCCTGTCACAGCTTAACCGCTCGCTGGAGCAACGTGCCGACAAGCGTCCGGTAAACTCAGACCTGCGTGAATCTGGCTCTATCGAGCAGGATGCGGACTTAATCATGTTTATCTATCGTGATGAGGTGTATCACGACGATTCCGAATACAAAGGCACCGCCGAGATCATTATCGGTAAGCAGCGTAACGGCCCTATTGGCCGGGTGCGTTTAGTGTTCCAGGGGCAATATTCCCGCTTCGATAACTATGCTGGCGCCCAGTTTGAAGAGGAGTAGGAGTTAAAGGGATTCATGCTAGAGTCCATTTTTCCTTCTACGCTTTCTAGTTGATGGCGCCTGTTTGGCCGTTCCGTTTTTAAAAATTAAGGTTATTGTTTGAAACCCTTTCCCAGAGCCGAAATCAGCGGTCATGCGCTGCAATCCAATTTAGCGCGCCTGCGCGAGCTTGCACCCAAGAGCAAGGTGATGGCTGTGGTCAAAGCCAACGGTTATGGCCATGGCTTACTGAATGTGGCCAAGTGTTTAACCACAGCCGATGGTTTTGGTCTGGCGCGTTTGGAAGAGGCGCTCGAACTACGAGCCGGTGGCGTCAAAACCAAATTGCTGCTGCTAGAAGGCTTCTTTCGCCAGAACGATCTCAATACCTTGGTCGAGCACGATATAGATACTGTGGTACATCATGAGTTTCAGATTGAGATGCTCGAATCGGCTAAGCTGAGCCAGCCTGTGACCGTGTGGATGAAAGTCGATTCCGGCATGCACAGGCTAGGTTTTAGCCTAGAGCAGTTTGCCGCTACCTATGCTCGCTTGCAGGCGTGTCCCAATGTGGCTAAGCCTATTAATCTAATGACCCATTTCGCCTGTGCCGATGAGCCGGATAATCCGGCCACTGCCGAGCAGACGGCGCGCTTTAACCGACTGACGGCTAACCTGCCTGGCGAGCGCACCTTGGCCAACTCGGCAGGGGCACTCTATTGGCAGGAGACTCAGGCCGATTGGATCCGTCCCGGTATCGCCCTCTATGGTGTATCGCCCGTGGCGGGGGATCTTGGCCGCAATCATGGCCTGATGCCGGCCATGCAACTGATGTCGCAGCTGATAGCGGTGCGCCCCCATAAGGCGGGGGACCCTGTGGGCTACGGCAGTTACTGGTATGCCAAGCAGGATACTCAGCTTGGGGTCGTGGCCATCGGCTATGGTGATGGTTATCCCCGTAATGCGCCGGAAGGCACGCCGGTATGGATCAACGGCCGTCTGGTGCCCGTGGTTGGCCGGGTGTCTATGGATATGTTAACCGTGGATCTGGGCGTGGATGCCACAGATGCCGTAGGCGACGATGTGATCTTGTGGGGCCAAGAGCTGCCCGTCGAAGAGGTGGCCGAACATATAGGCACCATAGCCTATGAGTTAGTCACTAAGCTTACCCCAAGGGTTGCCGTCTGTTTTGAGTCTGCCTGATTTTGTCGTTATCTCAGCCTTTGATTCCCACTCGGGGCGAAATTGCCTAAAATGCCTGTATGCCATTTTGAATCTCGCCCGCTAGACAAGTAGTTAAATTAATGAATGTTACTGAAACTGGCGCCGCTCAATTGAATCCGAGCCCGTCACTTAACCGCACTTTCTCCATCGCGCCCATGCTCGACTGGACGGACAGACACTATCGTTTCTTCGCCCGGCTTATGTCACGCGAGGCGCTGCTCTATACCGAGATGGTGACCACGGGCGCGATTATCCACGGTAAGGGCGATTATCTGGCCTATAACCAGGAGGAGCATCCGCTGGCGCTGCAACTGGGCGGTTCGAATCCGGCAGACTTGGCGACCTGCGCTAAGCTCGCCGCTGAGCGCGGTTATGATGAAGTGAATCTCAATGTGGGTTGCCCCTCAGATAGGGTGCAAAACGGTCGCTTCGGTGCCTGTTTGATGGCTGAGCCACAGCTGGTGGCTGAATGTGTCGATGCCATGAAGAGCGTGGTGGACATTCCTGTTACCGTTAAGACCCGTATCGGGATCGACGATCAGGACAGTTATCAGTTTTTAACTCAGTTTATCGATACCGTCAGCGCGGCAGGCTGCGATACCTTTATCGTCCATGCCCGTAAGGCCTGGCTGCAGGGGTTGAGCCCGAAAGAGAACCGTGAGATCCCAGATCTGGATTACGAGCGTGTGTATCAGTTAAAGCGCGACTATCCCAATCTTAGTATCTCTATCAATGGCGGAGTCAAGTCTCTGGATGAGTGTGTGACTCACCTTAAGCAGCTCGATGGTGTGATGGTGGGGCGTGAGGCTTATCAGAATCCCTATATTTTGGCCAGCGTCGATCAGCAGTTGTGTGGCAGTTCGGCTCCGCTACTGAGCCGGGATGCTGTTTTAGAGAAAATGCTTCCTTATATAGAGAAACACCTTGAGCAGGGCGGCAGACTTAATCATATTACCCGCCATATCACAGGTTTATATCAGGGTGAGGTGGGTTCAAGAGCCTGGCGGCGTTATATCAGTGAAAATGCCCATCGACCTGGAGCTGGTATAGAGGTGGTTCGTCAGGCAAGAGCCAGCATGACACCAGTGTACATGTCATCAGAGTAAATGTTTTTGAATCACGCTGTTGATTTATAAAGTGTTTATAACTGACTAAGCCTAAACAGAATAAGCCTTCATCTTAGATTGAGGGCTTTTTTTGTGATATTTTTTTGTACATTTACCTCAAAGTAGTGAAATTCACCAGTGGGTGGTGAAATCAGCTATCTCTGCTCTATTCTCTAGTCGCTAATTTCTCATTTTTTTACTGAGTTAAAATATTATCTAATATTAATCAATTACTTATAATTTTATTTATAAGTTGGCACGTCCTTTGTATTTACCTTAATTGTCTTGAATCGGAAATTTAAAGGACAACCTCATGAACAAGCTAGTTAAGGTATCTATGGTAGCCGCTTTGTTGTTAGGTAGTAGTGCAGGAGCGAATGCCGACGAATTTATTCCTTCGAATATCAGTGCCACCCTTGAGCGTCATTTAGCAGCGCAGATGCAGGAGATGTTGAAAACTGCGCAGCAGGAGCTGAGCCTGTCACTGCAAGCCCAATTGTCTGAGTCGCTGTTTGACAGCAATATGGAAGCCAGCATGATCGCAGCCGAAGAGGACACTTCGGTAGACAAGCAAGTGGTTAACAGCGCACTGGTAAAAGAGTAATGGCAGTTTATCTAATTGAATTGGCTGCAATATTATTACTCCCGGTACTGAGCTTCGCGCTGTTTGCGCTACTGGTCAGCTCCCTGAGACTGGATAAGGTACTGTGAATTGTACCGCCTTATTAGACTCGGGAGTGCAGAATGCTAACCCGGACTTTACCCTTGTAGCAGTAGATTAGATGATTATTTTGATAGGAGAGAGTCATGAAATTTGAGCAGATGAGTGCAAGATTAAAGCGTCGCCCGCGGATTGTCTGTGGTGTCGCCGCGACCATGGCCGACAAGTTTGACTGGTCATGCTTCTGGACTCGCATCGTGTGGGCGCTTGCTATCATAATGAACCCGGCGATGAGCCTGCTGGTTTATTTTGTGCTGGCACTGCTGTTGCCTAAATGGAACGCCCAATATTAGCAGCAAGCCGATTAACATCAGCTTGCTGCCAGGATTGAAATCAGTTTAGCGACTCAAGAAAGCATGGAATTTGGCTTTGGCTTCATCACTTTGCAAACGGACGGCAAACTCTTTTAATTCAGCCTGCATCTGGGCCCGCAACGCTTCTTTATCGTGTCGCATCAGGCGGCGACTGGCCTGCAAGGCTTGCGGTGCTTGTTTCGCCAATTTAATGGCTTGATTGAGCGCATAGGTTTCCAGCTTCTCAACTTCAATAATGCGATTGACCATGCGCATCTTATAGGCCTCATCGCTTGAGAACACCTCTCCTAACAGTAAGAGTTCGGCGGCCTTGTGGGGGCCGACTAAACGGCTGAGCAACATACTGGAGCCAGCTTCAGGCACTAAAGCCAGATTCACAAAGGGCAGCTGGAACTGAGCATCGGGCGCGGCATAAATTAGATCGCAATGGAAAAGTAAGGTTGTGCCTATGCCTATGGCGGGTCCGCTGACCGCTGCGACTATGGGTTTGTTAAGATCGAGTAAGGTAAAAAGAAACTGAAATGCAGGATGTTGCGGACCTAAATTACTATTTTTTAAAAAGTCAGAAACATCATTTCCAGAAGTAAAACAATCAGTTTGTCCTTTAATCACAAAGGCATGAATTCCGTTGTCCCTCTCACCCTGGATAAGGTATTCTGTCAGGTGTGAATACATCTCGAGGTTAAGTGCGTTGCGTTTTTCTGGTCGATTAAGGGTGATGATGCGTACGCCTTGGTGATCTCGAATTTGAATACTACTCATAGGTTAGCTGTCCTTACCAATGGCCGGTGAGAATAAAGGGAGTTTAAGACATTGAAACAAATATTCAAACATGTGTTTAATTTCGTATTGCTATCATGCACCTCATTCACTGCCTTGGCAAATGTGATGTTAGTGGATGGCTATGTCAGAGCCATGCCGCCAAGTGTCCCCAACACAGCTGCCTACTTTACCTTGATGAACCATGGCGCTGCACTAAAACTTATTGGCGTGAACACCTCAGTTGCCCGTGAGGCGCAGCTGCATACTGTGATTGAGGAAGACGGTGTGGTCAAAATGCGCCAGCAAGAGAGTTTTGCCATCGCCGAACATGGCAATTTACAACTGATGCCGGCTGGGGAGCATGTGATGCTGCTTGGCTTAAATAAGCCGCTTGAGATTGGCGCTAAAGTGGATTTAACCTTAAAGTTTGATGATGGCAGTCAACAAGTGATCAGTCTGCCAGTGAGCGCGCAAACCATGGCAAACCAAGATGAGAAGATGGAACATCATCAGCATTAATGGAGTAGATATATGCAGATAACCTGGAAGCGGGGCGCCCTTGTCGCCCTTATCGTGCTATTTATCGGCTATCTTGTCAGTGTCTGGTGGAGCGTCGAGCCGGATCAGCTTAAGCCGCAGCAGCTGGAGAGCAGTGCTGGCAAACAAGTGGTGGGTTATGCAACCACCAGCTCATTGATTCTAACGATAGAAACTCTGCTGGATAAAAACGGCGGCTGGCTATCCAACGACATCATGCCGCCCTCTCTGCTTATGGATAATATGCCGGCATTCGAATTTGGTGCAATTGAGCAGGCGCGGGATCTCGCCTTGATCATGCGTAAAGAGTTCAGCCGTTCCCAGTCACAGTCCACCGCAGACAAAGATCTGCTGGCGGCACATTCAAAGCTTAATATCGAGCACACCAGCTGGCTGGTGCCCAGCGCCGAGAGTGAATACCGTGATGCGATTAAGCTGCTCAAAGTGTATCGAGCAAAAATCGCCGACAGCAATAATCCAGATGCGCAGTTTTATGCCCGTGCCGATAACCTCAATGAGTGGCTTAAAGAGGTGCAGAAACGCTTGGGCAGTATGTCGCAACGTCTGTCGGCGAGTGTGGGGCAGGAGCGATTAAATACCGATCTGGCCGGTGAAACCGAAGCCAGTCAGTCAACCCCTGGTCTGAGAAGCACAGAGATCAAAACCGGCTGGTGGCAAATTGATGATGTCTTCTACGAAACCCGTGGTGCCACCTGGGCCTTGTTGAATTTTATGAAGGCAATCGAAGTCGATTTTGCCGATGTGCTGAAAAAGAAGAATGCTGAAGTGAGCCTGCAACAGATCATCCGTGAACTGGAAGAGACTCAACAAGCGGTCTGGAGCCCTATGATCTTAAATGGATCTGGATTTGGTATTGTGGCCAATCACTCTCTGGTGATGGCAAATTATATTTCTCGCGCGAATGCTGCGGTGATAGATCTTACTAACTTATTGACTCAAGGTTAACTTATGAAAAAAACACTACTTGTATGTGCAATGCTAGGTTCTCTGGCAGCGACGTCCGCTCAGGCAGCGACCTTAGTCGGATTCAAACTGGGTGGCGATTACTGGAATGCCGATACCAGTGGTACTTTTGCGGAAAAGGGACAGAGCCAGCAAGATTTTGATTATGATTCATCCTGGCAAGGCAGTATATGGGTTGCGGTTGAGCATCCTATCCCTTTCGTGCCTAATCTTAAGATCCGTGAAAACCGTATTGAGGCCGATGGCGATGCTACCCTGACAGGTGGTTGGGACTTCAATGGCAACACCTTCAGCGCTGGGGATATAAGCTCGTCGGTAGATCTGAGCAATACCGATTTTGTGTTGTATTACGAGATCTTAGACAATGATGTAGTGTCACTGGATATCGGTGCATCTTACAAGTTGTTCCATGGTTCATATCGCGTTGCCGATGCAGGTCATCCTGAAACCAAAGATCTTAGTAGTGGTGTGACTATGGCTTATGCCAACGCCGAAGTCGGCCTGCCTCTGACTGGCTTGTTTGGTTTTGCCGACGTGATGCTAGGCTTAGATGAGAGCAGTGTTTACGACTATTCATTGGGCTTAGGCTGGCAGTTTGATGGTCTGGCCTTAGATACTCGGGTACGTCTGGGCTACCGTGACTTTAACTTCGATGTGAACAACTTCGATGGCATTACAGCTAATAATGAATTCAAGGGCGTCTTCCTTGGTGCTGAAGTGGTATTTTAAGGGTTAACTTAGTAATAAAAAACCGCCATTAAGGCGGTTTTTTATTGTTTAATCAATAAAATAGGTTACTGAGTGACTTCCGGTGTTTTAAGGCCATTGTTGATGGCGATAACATCATCTTCGTTCAGGGTGCCGGCCGCTTGTTTCAGCGCCAGGATAGAGTTGATGTAGCCATAACGGGCATTAGACAGCTGACGCTTAGAGTCGTAGAGATCTCTTGTACGGTTAAGTACGTCAACGATAGTACGAGTACCCACTTCAAAACCAGCCTGAGTAGCCTTCAGTGCACTCTCAGATGAGATTACCGATTGCTCGTAAGCACGAATCGAACTGATAGATGCGCCGACGTTGTTGAAGTTGTTGCGTACATCCTTAACCACTTTGCGGTAGGTCTGCTCCATCTTCTCGCTGGCTTCAACATATTGGTATTGCGCCTGATTGACTTTTGAACTGACCTTAAAGCCTTCGAAGATAGGAATGCTGAGGGTCAGGCCAACATTGGCGTTATCGAAATCATCCAGGCTGCCAGTTTCATCTTGTTGCTGCAAGTTGGTGGTGTAACCTGCATTGAGATTCAGCGAAGGCATATGTCCCGCTTTATAGAGCGAGATGGTTTTCTGGGCAATATCTTTACCAATGCGAGTGGTCAACAGATCCACACTGTTGGTCTCTGCCATCTTGATCCACTCGGTTGGCTGGGCTGGCGCCGGTGTTGCCGCCGAGAAACGCTCAGTATCCAGTACGTTGAGCGAACTGTGCTCAAGCCCCGTGATCTCGCGCAGTGCTTCGTAGCTGTTGGTCAGCTCATTTTCAGCCAGAATCTCAGAGGCGCGTGCCAGGTCGTATTGAGCCTGTGCTTCATGCACATCTGTGATGGCGGTTAGTCCCACGGCAAAACGCTGTTTAGTCTGTTCCAATTGGCGTTCGATGGCGCGCTTTTCGGCGCCTTTAAATTCGTAATTATCTTTAGCAGATAACACATCGAAATAGGCATTGGTCACGCGGATGATCAATGCTTGCAGTGACGAGGCGTAAGTGGCATCGGCTTGAGAAGCGGCCAGTTCGGCTAAGTCTAAGCCGACCCAAGCACTGTGATCGTACACCACTTGATTAAGTGATACGCCAGCATTTAAGCCTTGGTTATAGGTATCCTGATCGACATTCGACCAGCTTTTGCCATAACCAACACTGGCACTGATAGTCGGTAGGAGTGGGGCGCGATTTTCTTCAATCTGCTCATAAAGTCTATCGCGTTGAGATTGCGCTTGCAGGGCAACGGGATCATTGGTGAGCGCTTGTTGGTATATCTGAAGTAGATCGTCGGCGTGAACGACTGAACTGGCGGCCGCAAGAGTCAAGGCTGCACAGAGCGTGCTGATCTTAAATTTCATTACCTGTCCTTTTTTAGACATAAATTCCCCCATGCGTGGAGCAATTTACTTAATAACATTAGTGATGCTTTACTGTTATTTTTCCGTAAAGCGGTTTGCGCTTCCCGACGCTTCCCGATACATCTAAACTTGTAGAGTTAAGATATTAAGAAATTAACCAATTTTAAGTCAACTCCGAAGTGTAACAGTTTTTGATTTTATGTCTGCAATTTTTAGCCACTAGCATGCTATATTTGATCGTTTCTATTCTTTAATCACTATCGGCCAATAGGGCTGCGAGAAATTAAGCTATGAAGCAAAAATTCACCCGTGCGGATGTTGAGATGCTCAGCCAACGCACCTTATATAAAGGCTTCTTCTGCTTGGATGAGTATCGCTTTAAGCATCGCCTGTTTGCCGGGGGCTGGAGCGAGGAGATCACCCGAGAGGTGTTTGAGCGTGGCCATGCCGTGGTGGTCTTGCCTTACGATCCTGTCACCGACCAAGTCGTGTTAATCGAGCAGATCCGTATTCCCGTGTTTGGCGCCGACCAGCATCCTTGGTTGCTGGAGCTAGTGGCAGGTATGATAGAAGAGAATGAAACAGCACAGCAGGTTGCCGAGCGTGAGCTTAAAGAGGAGGCGGGGCTGACTGCTCGGAAAATCGAGCATATCAGTCGTTATTTCTCCAGTCCCGGAGGGACCAGCGAGCGATTTGAGTTTTTCTGGGCGCAGGTGGATGCATCTGATGCCGGTGGTATTTATGGTTTAATTGATGAGCATGAAGATATCAAGGTGCATGTGGTGCCCAGAGAGGAAGCTTATCAGGCGGTATGTGATGGCGTGATAAATAATGCGTCCACTGTGATTGGCTTGCAGTGGTTACAACTCAACTACCCCAGGTTAAGAGTCTAGATGGTGAGTAACTTAAGAGCATAGATAGTGACAGCGACCCTTAATAGAAAAAATGACCAATACCGAGTGAATGTGAGTCAGTTTTTGGCTCTCTGTTCACGAAATTATGTCAATATCTTGCGCTGGTTACCCCTAGGATGCGAGCAGGGGCAGAGTTGGCAGATAAAAGGTGATTTTGGCTGTTTAGATGTGATTTTGCTTGAAAACACTCAATATACACAATTAATTGAGATCTCCAGAGCAGTAAATAGATCGCAATTCGTTGATACCCCTAAAGTTGTAGTTCGAGTTTACCATGACGCTAAATTAGCAGAAGTGTTAACCAGTCGACAGATTTACCGTCTTAAAGCAGTTTATGATTACCCTAATATACGTATGTATCATAGAGATGAAAAGTATCAGGTGAATGCTTTTCTTGAAGAGTTACTTAAGATTGACAACCATACTCGAGTCGTTTGTCAGTCAGAATACTAGGGATTTAATGTGCTAAAAGAGGCTATCTCTTATTCAATTGGAGACAATGAGAGCGTTAGGCTAGTGCAGCTGACAGATCCTCACTTGTTTGCCGATCCCGAAGCCCAACTTTTAGGCGTTAATACCGCCCATAGTCTGGAGGCAGTATTAAATACCCTCCAGGCCGTTAACTATCCTGCTCATTTTATGCTGGCCACAGGCGATATCAGCCAGGATTATTCTAACGAGTCTTATCACAACTTCGTTAAGGCCATCACACCTTTGCAACTGCCTTGTCATTACCTGCCGGGAAATCATGACGATCCTCGTATCATGCATCTGCATATGCAGGGGCCTCGGGTCTATGGCGATCGCCGAATTCTGGCGGGTAACTGGCAAATCATCATGCTCGATTCAACCGTGAGGGGAAAACCCGGCGGTCATCTCAGTGAGAAAGAGTTTGAGTTAATCGAGGCCGCGATTGTCGCCGAGCCGGACAGGCATCTGTTATTGGTGATGCATCACAATCCGATTCTGGTCGAATGTCAGTGGCTGGATCAGCACTGTATGGATAATGGTGCGGATTTTATTGCACGTATGAGTAAATACCCACAGGTTAAAGGCATGCTGTGGGGACATGTGCATCAGAGGCTGGATAAAACCCAGCAGACTGAGTATGGCCAGATAGCGCTGATGGCGACCCCCTCGACCTGCATTCAGTTTAAGCCTAAATCTGCCTATTTCGCCTTGGATGCTCAGCAGCCTGGCTACCGCTTGCTCGAATTGAAACCCGACGGCAGCATCTTAACCAATGTCTATCGTGTACCCGGTAATAAGTTTGCGCCGGATCATGACTCCAAAGGTTATTAACTCCACTCTTTACCCCTGTTACTTGTCAGCGCTTGGCCGAAATGTGATTTAATGTAAATGCTGTGAAAGCTTTATTTGGCGAATTGTGTCGCCGATGTTAGCATCAGGTCAGATAAGCTACTGTATCCCGTTTTTTTGGTGTGCAAGCTGCCCGCATGGTTCAGATGGTTGTGTCTGTGTTTAGGGAAAACAAGGGTGAACGAGGAAATATGCTGCTCTATATCCATGGTTTTAATAGCTCCCCTCAGTCAGATAAAGGGGTGATCACGGCCGAATATATCGCGCATCGATTTCCCCATCTCAACTTCATACAACCTCAGTTACCTTCGACGCCGAAAGCGGCCATGAATATGCTCATCGAGATAGTTGAGCAGGCTCAAGCTAAAGGAGAAACCTTGAACTATATAGGTTCCTCTCTGGGTGGCTATTTTTCCAGTTATTTGGCTGAACGTTACGGTGGACGGGCTGCGCTGGTGAATCCAGCGGTAAGACCCTTTGAGCTGTTTGATGAGTTTTTAGGGGAACAATATAATCCCTATACGGATGAAACCTATCAAGTACTGCCTGAGCATAAGCGGGAGGTGGCCTGTTATAACACTGAGGTCATTCTGCATCCCGACCGATTCCTAGTCTTGTTACAGTCTGGGGATGAAGTACTGGATTATAAGCAGGCGGTAAATAAGTACCATTGTTGCCAGATGCAGATCCACGCTGGTGGCGACCATAGCTTTGTGGGGTATGAGCAAGAGTTAGATAGGATCAGCCAGTTTCTGTTGCTTGACAACTAGACATGTAGGGCCGCAACATGGCCTGAATAACGATATAAAAAATGCGCTATGACAAATCAATACACCTCTGATGCAATTGAAGTCCTCAATGGACTCGACCCTGTAAAACGTCGGCCCGGCATGTATACCGACACCACGCGCCCTAATCACTTGGGCCAGGAGGTGATCGATAACAGTGTGGATGAAGCGCTCGCGGGCCACGCGACTAAGATAGATGTCATCCTACATAAAGATAACTCCCTGGAAGTGATCGACGATGGTCGTGGCATGCCCGTGGATATTCACCCGGAAGAGGGGATATCCGGTGTTGAGTTGATTTTAACTAAGCTGCACGCCGGTGGTAAATTCTCCAATGAAAACTACCAGTTTTCAGGTGGTCTACATGGGGTGGGGATCTCTGTGGTCAACGCCCTGTCGAGCCGGGTCGAGATCAGTGTCAGGCGCGATGGCCAGGTGCATGAGATAGCATTTGAACATGGCGATAAGGTTTCAGACCTGATAGTTACCGGCACCTGCGGACGGCGCAACACAGGCACCCGAGTGCATTTCTGGCCCACGGCCAGCTATTTCGATTCGCCCAACTTCTCCATCCCTAAACTGGTTTATTTACTGCGAGCAAAGGCAGTACTCTGCCCCGGTCTGCGGATTAAATTTGTTAATAAACAAACCGATGAAACCCAGGAATGGTTTTACGAAAGTGGGCTGACTGACTATCTACAAGCCTCGGTCGATGGCGCCGAGATGCTGCCTAAGGAACCCTTTATCGGCAGCATGGCGGGAAATACCGAAGCTGTGGATTGGGCGATCACCTGGTTACCCGAGGGCGGTAACTATCTTAATGAAAGCTATGTCAATTTAATTCCAACGCCTCTCGGTGGCACCCATGTTAACGGTTTCCGTCAGGGGCTGCTGGAGTCGATGCGTGAGTTTTGTGAATTTCGAAATCTCATCCCCCGCGGCGTTAAGCTAACCCCAGAAGATATCTGGGATCGCAGCAGTTTTATCCTCTCAATTAAGATGCAGGATCCTCAGTTTGCCGGCCAGACCAAGGAGAAACTCTCTAGTCGTCAGAGCGCCGCTTTTGTGTCGGGCGTGGTGCGTGATGCCTTCAGTCTCTGGCTCAATACCCATACAGAGCAGGCCGAAGCCCTAGCCGAGATGTGTATCAGCAATGCCCAGAAGCGGTTGAAATCAGCCAAGAAAGTGGCCCGTAAGAAGGTGACTTCCGGCCCGGCCCTGCCTGGCAAACTGACCGACTGCAGCGGCCAGGATCCTATGCGCGGTGAGCTCTTCTTAGTGGAAGGTGACTCGGCGGGTGGCAGTGCCAAGCAGGCAAGAGATCGTGAGTTTCAGGCGATCATGCCGCTTAGGGGGAAGATCTTAAATACCTGGGAAGTGGATGCTTCTCAGGTGCTGGCATCCCAGGAAGTGCATGATATTTCGGTGGCCATAGGCTGCGATCCCGACAGCGATGATATTTCTGAGCTGCGCTACGGTAAGATCTGTATTTTGGCCGATGCTGACTCGGATGGACTGCATATTGCCACTTTGCTATGTGCCCTGTTTATGAAGCACTACAAGGTACTGGTCGAGAAGGGACATATCTATGTGGCTATGCCGCCGCTGTTTCGTATCGATGTGGGTAAAGAGGTCTACTATGCCCTGGAAGAAGCGGAGAAACAGGGGATTTTAGATCGCATCACAGCCGAGAATAAGAAAGGTAAGGTGCAGGTAACCCGCTTTAAAGGTTTGGGTGAGATGAACCCACTGCAGCTGCGCGAGACGACCATGGACCCTAACACCCGTCGTTTGGTGCAGTTAACCATAGACGATGCCGATGATACTATGGCACTGATGGATATGCTATTGGCCAAGAAACGGTCGGGAGATCGGAAAACCTGGCTGGAAACTAAGGGTGATCTGGCCCAAATATAACAGACTTCATTTACTGAGATTAGGTTTGACTCAAGATAATATGAATAATAATACGATGAGTTTTAAAGTTTATTGTGCGCTAATTCCTCTGCTGGCCTTGTTTACATCGTCAGGAACTCGCGCAGATAACGAACCCATAATGATCACTGTGACTAAGGGATTCGGTTTGTCTTTGTATGCTTCGGATTTGGGCGATGCAAAGCAGATGGCGATAGGTGACGAAGGCACACTTTTTGTCGGTTCCTATAAGTCAGGCACCATTCAGGCGCTGGTTGACAGCAACAATGATGGTCGGGTAGACAAACGCTACATGATAGACAAAGGTCTGGACTACCCCGAAGCGATCGCCTTTTACAAGGGCGATCTCTATGTCGCAGAAAATGAACGTATTATTCGTTATCTGGATATCGAAAATCGTCTGCGCCGTCCGGGTCGGCCTAAAGAGGTTTATGAGCATCTGCCAGAGCAAGTCAACAAGAGCAGCCGAGCCATGCACTTCGGCCCAGATGGTAGACTCTATGTGGCTATCGGATCTCCTTGTAATGTGTGTGAGCCACAGGCACCTTTTGGCAGCATCATTGCCATAGACACGCAGACGGGCAGTAGCGAACAGATAGCCACAGGTATGCGCACAGTAACAGGCTTTGACTGGTCACCTGTGGATAACAAATTGTGGTTTGCCGATCAGGGGCGTGACTGGATGGGTGACAGATTGCCGCCAGATGAGATTAACCGCATCGATCGACAAGGCGCCCATTATGGCTTTCCTTATGTCCATGCGACCAGCGTGTTAGAGCCCGCCTATGAGAAACCCAAAGGGCTTAAGGTCACGCCGCCTGTGTTTGAGTTGCCCGCCCATGTGGCGCCCATGGGGCTGCTTTTTTACCGGGGAGATCAGTTTCCGCAGCGTTACCACGACCAGCTTTTTGTGGCCGAAAATGGCTCCTGGAACCGTTCCAGTAAGATAGGCTATCAGGTCACCATGCTAAGTCTCGAAGGGCAGCAGGTGACTAAGCGTCAGACTGTGGTCAGTTTCCTCGACGGTGAGTTTCCAGTGGCTAGACCCTACGGTCTTACCATGGCGCCCGATGGCGCGATTTATATATCCGATGATTTAAAAGGCAATATTTACCGCCTGTATTACAAAGGGGGAAATGATGCCGATGAAAACGAATAGAGTGAACAACAGGATCCAAACTAAATGAGTGACGCGATAGAGCTAAGCCTTGATGGGGTCGAGCAGATCCCGCTAAGACGTTTCACCGAAGATGCGTATCTGAATTACTCCATGTACGTCATCATGGATCGTGCATTGCCTCATATCGGCGATGGTCTCAAGCCTGTGCAGCGTCGTATCATCTACGCCATGAGCGAGCTGGGCCTGTCGGCGCAGTCTAAGCATAAGAAATCGGCTCGTACCGTGGGTGACGTATTGGGTAAGTATCATCCCCATGGCGACAGCGCCTGTTACGAAGCCATGGTCTTGATGGCACAGCCTTTCTCCTATCGCTATCCCTTAGTCGATGGTCAGGGCAACTGGGGTGCGCCGGATGATCCTAAGTCGTTCGCCGCGATGCGTTATACCGAGGCGCGCCTGTCTAAATTCTCCGAAGTTTTGCTGAGCGAACTGGGTCAGGGCACGGTCGACTGGGGTGCTAATTTCGACGGCACCATGAAAGAGCCTTTGGTGCTGCCTGCGCGCTTACCTCACATCTTACTTAATGGCATTACAGGTATTGCCGTGGGTATGGCCACAGATGTGCCGCCCCATAACGCGAAGGAGCTGGTGAACGCCTGTGTCGAGCTTATCGATAATCCTAAGGCGGATCTGGATCGTTTGATGGAGCTGGTGCCTGGACCCGATTATCCCACAGAAGCGGAGATCATCACCCCTAAGGATGAGATAGCCAAGATCTACAGCACGGGTCGCGGCTCTATCAAGGCGCGGGCGGTTTACACCATAGAGTCGGGCGAAATCGTGATCACTGCGTTGCCACATCAGGCCAGCGGCAGCAAGATCTTAGAACAGATAGCATCTCAGATGCAGGCCAAGAAGCTGCCTATGGTGGTGGATCTGCGTGATGAGTCGGATCATGAAAGCCCTGTGCGTATGGTCATTGTTCCGCGCTCGAACCGGGTCGATTGCGATCAGTTGATGGCGCACCTGTTTGCCACCACAGATCTGGAGAAGAATTTCCGCGTTAATCTTAACGTGTTGGGGCTGAATGGTCGCCCGCAAGTGAAAGGGCTTAAGCAGCTGCTGACCGAGTGGTTAGAGTTCCGTTTAACTACGGTGAGAAAACGTCTGGAACACAGACTGGACAAGGTTCTGGCTAGGCTGCATATTCTCGAAGCTTTGATGACAGCCTTCCTCAATATCGACGAAGTGATAGAGATCATTCGTTTTCATGACGATCCTAAAGCCGAGCTGATGGCGCGCTTTAACCTTAGCGATGAGCAGGCCAATGCGATCTTAGATCTGAAACTGCGCCACTTAGCTAAGCTCGAAGAGTTTAAGATCCAGGCGGAGCAGAGTGAGCTGGAAGCCGAGCGGGAAAAACTCGAGCTACTGTTAAGCTCTGATCGCCGCATGAAGACGCTGATCAAGAAAGAGCTGCTGCAAGATGGTGAAACTTATGGCGATGACAGACGCTCACCTCTTGTAGAGCGCAGTGAATCTAAAGCCCTAAGCGAGCAGGAGCTGGTGCCGGCAGAGGCAGTGACTGTGGTCTTGTCTGAAAAAGGCTGGGTGCGTTGTGCCAAGGGGCATGATATCGACCCTAAAGCCCTGTCCTATAAGGCGGGGGATAATTTCCTGTGCGCCACATCGGGGCGCAGTAACCAGCAAACTGTGTTTATAGGCAGTACCGGGCGGGCCTTTGCGACAGACAGCCATACCTTGCCCTCGGCCCGTAGCCAGGGTGAGCCGTTAACCACACGTTTTCAGCTTTCCCCGGGTGAAACCATAGATCACGCTTTGATGGGTGAAGAGGGGCAATGTTATCTGCTGGCCTCGGATGCAGGTTACGGCTTTATCGGCGATTACAAGGACATGGTATCCCGTAATAAGGCGGGTAAGGCGCTGCTGAGTTTGCCGCAAGATGCCAAAGTATTGCCGCCTAAGCGGGTAGCAAAAGCTCAGGATGAATCGATTCTGGCGATCACCAATGAGGGGCG
Source organism: Shewanella sp. AS1 (assembly GCF_021412565.1). Lineage (GTDB taxonomy): Bacteria > Pseudomonadota > Gammaproteobacteria > Enterobacterales > Shewanellaceae > Shewanella. The sequence continues at coordinate 24,225 of NZ_JAKCLJ010000001.1, forward strand.
CATGTTGCTGTTTTCTGTCGCCGCTTTGCCGCAGTTGGCAAAAGGGAAAGGCAATAAGATCATAGGTATTCCAAGTGAGCGTGCCAAGAGCCGGGATGAGTTGTTGCTGCACTTGGAAGTCGTGCCGGCCGATACCTCTGTCACCCTGTGGGCCGGTAAACGTAAATTGACATTGAAACCCAGCGATCTGGAACATTATCGCGGTGAGCGTGGTCGTCGTGGTGCCAAACTGCCAAGGGGCTTGCAACGGGTCGATAAGGTGGAACTGGGGGAGTCTGAGACTGTGCTTTAAGTAGCAGATGAAGGCTTAAGTTTAAGAAAATAAAAAAGCTGCTTTAAAGCAGCTTTTTTATTGAGAGAAAACTTGTTTCAAGAACATCTTGTTGCTCAGGCAGCAACTGATCCGGGAAATCAGGCTACTTCGTAGAAGTTTGGTGTCACATCGAGGCGAGCCTGAATGATCTGATTGGCCATACGGATACATTTACCACACTGGTCACCTACACCTAAACGCGTTTTCAGCGCATATAGCGTGGTATCACCTTGATCGACAGCCTGTTTGATCTGAGTGTCGGTAATGGCATGGCATAGACAAACGTACATATAGTTACTCTCTCTACTAAGATGTTTGAGAGTATAAGTGATAATGATTCGCAATACCAATAACTCTAAGTTATAAGTTGAAACCGAGGGCGCTAATCTCAGATATAAAAAAGTGTGATCGGCATTGCGCTTTGGTGAAATACCCAGTCCAGGCCGCGATATTTACCGCTTTTACGCTTACCCGCTTTTTCCGCTTAGTCGTCTCAGGCCGTTATTTGGAGCGAGGGGGTTTAATAACCCCGTTCGAAGTTGACTGGATTGCTTAGGGGTTCGTTGTTGAGCAGCTTGTGATAATTATCGGCAAAGATCTCTACCACCTGCTCCGGAAAACTGGGGGCGGCGATATGGGGAGTGATAATGACATTGCTCAATGACCAGATAGGGTGCTCTTGGGGCAGGGGCTCCTGATTAAACACATCTAATATTGCATGTTGCTGCGGGTGCATTGCCAGTTGCTGATAGAGCGCATCGAGGTCCAGCACATCCCCCCGGCCCAGATTAAATAGGGTGGCATCGGGTTTTATCAGACTCAATACCTGCTGGCTTAATACGCCACGGGTTTCGGCTGTGCTGGGCAAAATGGCAGCAATGGCATCAGCCTGGCTGATATGGCGCGGCAAATTGGCCAAGATATCGACTGTATCAAAACCGCTTGTGGGTCTGGCGCCGCGGTTGATCCCTGTAACCTGCATACCGAAATGTTTCGCGGTTTTGGCGATATGTTGGGCGATACTGCCTGTGCCTAGTAGCAGTAGATGCTGGCCCTGCAGTGTCTTAAAGCTGCCTGGCAGCCAGATTTTTTCCGCTTGCTGACTCTTGTACTTCTGATGTTCCCGCTTGTGGGCAAGCAGGTAGCCAAACAGGTATTCGCTCATCAGTGGGCCGAAGATGTTTTTGATATTGGTCAGTTGATAATCCCTGCGCATACGCGGCTTAGTCAGCAGTTCTACTCCGGCATAGGTCGATTGAAGCCACTTTAAATTGCGTGCATGGCCGATTAAGGGGGCGGCCAGGGGCGGCTCGGCCAGCCAGATATCGGCTGCTAATATACTGTTAGGATCGTCACCGAGTAAATTGAGTCTCGGAAGATGGCAGGAACTGAGTAGATCTCTGTATCTCTCGTTATTGCTAGTTAGAAGCAGTAGCTTGTGTTCCATCGCGACTCCTTGCGCTTTATATTTATTGCTAAACAAGGTTATTACTTAGCAGCGTAATTAATAAACAGTCTAATTGAAGATCTTAGCGATAAAAGCGGTTCTTGAAAAATTAGATTATCCAGAGAGGCTTTAGGGCTTTATGACTGTTTATATCATTTTTAGGCTGATCATGATTGAATATACTGCCAGCTGAGATCGGGATAGTTGCTGAAGATGCCATCGACTCCTAACTCCCTGAGATAGTCTATATCATCGTGGTGATCGACTGTATAGACATAGACCTTGGCGCCGCGTCTGTGGGCATCGACCACAAGCTCTGAGGTGATAAAGCTTAGGCTAAGGTGCAAAGAGTAAGCATTCAGTTGGGTCACTATCGCGGCATCATCTCTGGGGATCCCTTCCAATAGCGGCGCGATTAAGGCGGCAGGAAACCGCTGTTTAACCGCTGCGATAAAGTGATGGTTAAAGGAGGAGATTAGCAGCTGCTCAGGCCTGTAGTGAAGTTCAACGAGGATCTTAGGGTAGAGTTCAAGGAAAGGCGTGAGGCAGTTCATCCCCTTCAGCTCGATATTAAGCAGGCACGCTTTGCCCTGCAGAAAAGTGAGCAGATCCCAGAGTTTAGGAATAGGTTCACCCCCGACAGTCACAGTGGCCAGATAAGCTTCACTCACCTCTTCGATGAGCCCAGTGCCGGAGCTTTTACTGTCTAAGCGCCTGTCGTGAAACACATACAGCTCGCCCTCCACATTGTGGATATCTATCTCTATGGCCTTGATCCCGAGATCAAGCGCCTTTTTTATTGCGGCTAAGGTATTTTCCGGGGCGTATCCGCTGGCGCCGCGGTGTGCAAAAACGCGCATTAGCTTCTAATGATCCCTTGAGTTTCTTTGGCGTGCCCACTCTTAATATGGACTTCCAGTTGTGGGTAGGCCAGTTCCAGGTGATTCTCTTTCAGTTTCTTGCTGACCTTATTGTGCAGCGTGTGGCGCAGTGGCCAGCGGGCGCTCATATCCTTGGCGTAGGCACGGATCTCGTAGTCCTGGGTATGCTTGCCAAAACCGGCAAACCAGACTTCGGGCTCGGGTGTGGTTAATGCCTCATCACACTCTTTAACCGCCTGATAGAGCACGGCTTCCACCTTGGCCGGATCTGAGTCTCTGGCCACAGAGACATAGACTATCACCCGGGTGATGGGATCGGACAGAGACCAGTTGATCAGTTGTTCTGTAATAAAGGCCTTGTTAGGCACGATAATCTCTTTCCTGTCCCAGTCGACAATGGTAGTGGCGCGGATCTGTATCTTACTGACGGTGCCGGTTAGATCTCGAATGGTGACTGTATCGCCAATGCGTACAGGCTTTTCAAACAGTATGATGAGGCCGGAGATAAAGTTGGCGAAGATCTCCTGCAGGCCGAAGCCTAAACCGACTGAGAGTGCTGCTACTAGCCACTGGAGTTTCGACCACTCCATGCCCAAAGTTGAAAAACCACTGAGCATACCAAAGAACACCACTAAGTATCGGCTGACCGTGGTTAAGGCGAATCCTGTGCCGGGAGAGAGTTCCAATCTTTGTAGGATCATCAGCTCCAGCAAACCGGGCAGGTTGGTGGCGATCATGAGAGAGAAACCCACGATAATCAAGCCGAGCAGCAGGGATTTCAGAGTGATGGGCAGGGATTGATTGATGCCGTCCACTAGGGTTGAGCTGGTCCAGAGCGTGATGCCATCCAGAAACGAGAAGATGGCGCTGTGGGTCTGGGTCCACAGGCCGATCAAACTGATCAAGAACGCCAGTGTCAGCAGAGAGCGCACTAATCCTAAAGACTGACTGGCGATTGTTTCTAAGTCGACCTCTCTCTCTTCAAAGGTATCGCCTTGTTCTGGTGTCGCCTCATCCTCTTTTTCCCGCTGAGCCAGTATATCGGCGCGTTTGGCCTTGGCGCGGTTAAAGGCGATGCGTCTTCGCTCGATTAGCATCCAGCGTTTGATAAGCAGATAGAGCAACATAAAGCTTAAGGAGAGCAGCAAAGAGAGCTGCAGCTGCAGCAGCATCTGAAATGCCGTGTAGTAATAACCCCTGAAAGCGAGGATAGCGCAGGCCAGGGGCAGGATAAGCAGCACGGCCCAGAGGGCTTTCTGTAGTAGACGTTTGTTCTTGTCATTCTGATGATAGAGGCGATCGCGTCTCGATAGCTGTAGCACATCCTTATAAAATCCAAATAGCATGATGGCGAAGAGGATAAAGGCGCCGCGTCCTAGGCTGTTTCTGACAAGCGAGGTATCAAACACCTCAGTAAAGCCAATGATGCCGACTATGGGCATAGTGATCAGGATAAAGTGGCTTAAGCGTTCCTGTACTGCCTGGATAAGCTTGCCATCGCCTTTGAAGTGGCCGATAAGAATGCCGTTATCTAGGGTAAGTAGACGACCTATCTGGTAGAGCCAATAGAGAGATCCTATGGCGAGCAGAGCCATACCCACGGACGAGACCAGATTTTGCTGTGACAGATAGAAGATCATCCCAGCGACAATCACAGGCAGCGGTTTGATGGCACTGTAAAAGAGAGTGGTGATAAGAGCCCAGAAAGTATAGATAAATTTATCCAGAGTCACCTTGCCAACGAATCCCGCATTATGGGACATGGTGCGGTGAAATCTTGGAGTCAGCAGATCCTGAGTCACCAAACAGAGCACCAGCAGGATCACCCAGGCAGACCAGAGTGAGCTCTGAACCGAGAAGGAAGCGGAGATCTGCTCCCAGGGTGCTTGAGTTAGCAACCAGTGACCGCTTTGCAGCAGATCTTTGGCCCAGAACCTATCTATGCTGTTGGCGTTCGCCACCCAAAACAGATGCTCATTCAGCGTGGTCTTAAGGGTGCGATATTGTTGATTGAGCTGCTCATAGGTAACCCTCAGCTCCGCCAGCTCACCGATATAGAGATCAAAGTTTTCCAGCAGCTGCTTTTGCAGCGTCTGTTGTGACGCCAGCAGTTTTTCTCTCAGCTCATTGACAGTCGCCCCATTGAGGCTGGCATTGGCCAGCACCTGCTCCTGCTCAATCTGATAGCGAGCCAGCCGGGCGTTAGCGATTTCATTGGCAACTTCATCCTGATTCGGTGGCTTAGGCAGGGAGGACAAAATACGTAAAAAGCGCTCGCCAAACGCCGAGTTCAGTTTCACTAAGGCTATTTGTTGCTGAATATTGGTCAGCTGCTTGGCCTGAAACTGATACTGCTTCTCCGCCTGCTCCTGTTTACTGGCCAGCTGGGTCATATCCAGAGTCAGCTGACTTAACTGCTCGCTGTAACCCTGATTTTGCTGATTGAGCTGCAGGGCGAGCGCATCATCTGTGACTAAGGTTTCCATCGTGCTGGCGGCTATGGCGGCGACCGTGGCCTTGTGGCGCTGCAGCGCAATGGCATTATTGAGCTTTTCGATCAGCAGTTCCTGCTGCAAAAGCTGCTTACGCACCAGGTCCATCTGCAGCTGACTCAGGGCTATCTGCTTCTGGCTGCTGGCAAGTTCAGCCTCAAGGGACGAGAGGCTTTGGGCAGAGAGTCGCTTTTGGGTATCGACTAATGGATCTTTATTGGCGGCTGTTTTCTGATATTGAGTCAGAGCCAGATTAGCTTGGGTGATCAGGCTCGGCAGCTGCTGTTGACGTTTAATCAGATCGTTAATCTGTTGGTTTAGATTGGTTTCAACATCTTTGAGTTCTGATAGGCGTAAATAGGCTAAGGATGCCTGCTGAGTCAGGTTTTGCTCCTGCTGCCAGCTGAGGGGGTGGCCGGCTTGCTCTATTTGCTGCTGCAGAGCCTGTTTGCGCGCCTGATATTGATGGCTTATGGCCTCAAAGGCCTTTTGCAGCGCCAGTTGCTGCTCATATTGTTCATCTAGGCGCTGTAACTGTTCTTCTGTGGTGATCTCTGGTTGTGACTCAGTTGTCGTTATGCCCAGATGCTTGTTGAGGGACAGAGGATTATTTGCGCTGACATGGAGAGAAAAAAAGCACAAAAAAAGCAGAAAAATACGAGACATAGTGGCTTATTCGCATCGATGCGTGAACGGACGAATTACAGTATACCAAGATTCTGTTATTTGTGAGCAGATCCCTTACACACAGAGATAAATTCTCCGATTAAGAAACTTGGTGAGCGATATCAATATATTGCCGCTAAATCGCTATGGGTTATTTTGCCGCCTTGGCAGCTCTGTGACTTGACTGAGTCTCATAGATGGCGGTGATCACCACTAAGGCGCCGCCGATGACAGTTTTCAGGGCAAGGGCCTCCCCGAGCAGAAGCAGTGCCAGCACAGCGCCATAGAGGGGTTGCAGGCAGGAGACCAGACTGACAGTTTTGGCACTGAGCTGTCTCAGCGCCGAGGTAAACAGGGCGTGGGGCATGGCGGTAAATACTATGCCTAGCAGTATGATTAGCCACCAGATATGACTCTCTATACTGGCGATCTCGGTTTGATGCCAGGGAGCCAGTACCAGTGCGGCGATTGCAGTCTGATAATACATGGCTTTGGCGCCACTATAGCTGGCAAAATAGCGTTTGTGCAGCAGGTTGCGGGCGGTAAACAGCATGGCAGAGAGAATGCCGATCATTATGCCCAGGGTAACATCGTTGCCTAAGCTGGCTTCTGGGATTAAAAGACTGACACCACAAAGTACGGTCACGCCGCTAAGGAGATCGCGCCCTTTTAGCTTCTCGCCGGTAAAAAACGGCTCGACTAGGACTGTCATCACAGGATAGGTGAAGAAGGCTATCATTCCTATGGCGACAGAAGAGAGTTGCATGGAGGCGAAATAGGTCACCCAGTGCAGACTAACGATGACGCCCAGACCCAAAGCGACATAATAGTCCCGCTGGCTATTGAGGCGCAGCCGAGTGCCGGAGGCTTTGACTATCAGCGCCAGGATGACAGCCGCCACGCAGCAGCGTAGCAGAGTGATATCGAGCGCGCTCAAGGGGATAAGCTTAGAGAAAAGCGCCGTACCGCCAAATAGCAGTACGGCACTGTGTAGTTCGAGTAAACCTGAGCTCTGTCTATTCAATCTGTTTACTGTCTATTCAATCTGTTAATCAAGCTGCGGCGGGTGATTATTTGATTTTAGCGAAGGCCTGACCCATACGAGTCACGGCTTTGGCTTCCACACCTTGGGCAAACTCATCCAGTGCATCTTTGGCGAACAGCATGACAACTGTGCTGCCAAGCTTAAAGCGTCCCATCTCATCACCCTTGTCCAAGGTGATAGCATCCTGGCCTTCGGTCGGGTAATCCCAGGTAAAGACCTTCTTGCCTGTTGGCGGTGTAACTGTGCCTGCCCAGATGGTTTCGATACTGGCCACTATTGTTGCACCGACCAGCACCATGGCCATAGGGCCGATTTCGGTTTCAAAGATGGCGACTACCCGCTCGTTACGGGCAAACAGGCCGGGGACATTCTCTGCGGTGAGTGGATTGACTGAGAAGAGTTCACCAGGCACATAGGTCATCTTAGATAGGGTGCCTTTAATCGGCATGTGGATGCGGTGGTAATCTTTCGGCGCCAGGTAGATAGTGGCAAAGTCGCCCTCTTCGAAACGCGCTGCATCTTTTGCCTGATTGCCCAGCAGGGTGAGCGCCGAATAGTAGTGACCTTTGGCCTGGAAAATACGTCCTGCTTCGATGGGGCCACATTGACTCACGGCGCCATCGACCGGATGAACTATGTAGCCGTCATCTTCACACAGGGGGCGGATACCTGGCTTGAGTGCGCGGGTGAAGAAGGCGTTAAAGCTGGCATAGGCCTCGGGCTGACTCTGAGCCGCCTCGCTCATGTCTATCTTATACTGCTTGATAAACCACTTGATCACACTTGTGGTTACCGCGCCCAGTTCGGCGGCGGCCAATTTACCCACTAATCGCGAGAGCAAGTGTTTTGGCAGTATGTATTGCAGGGCGATTTTCAGTTTGTCCACGTCTTCTATCCTTAAAAATAATTAATCATGCTCATTTCTGAAATGGCGGGCATGACGCTGCTCATCGAGGCTGTCGATGATGCGATGATAATTGTTGTACCTGTCGGTGGCTATCTGACCCGCTTTTACGGCATCAGAGATGGCGCAGCCTGGGTCATCTTTATGTTTGCAGTCTCTGAACTTACAGGTGCCGATATAGTCTCTAAATTCGACAAAACACCAGCCGACCCGCTCGGCGGGCAGATGCCACAGGGCAAACTCCCGCACGCCAGGTGAATCCACTAAATCACCGCCACTGGGAAAATGTAGCAGTTTCGCCGTGGTTGTGGTGTGTTGGCCTAATCCTGAGTTTTCTGACACATCGCCGGTAAGTAGTTCGGCTTCTGGCAGCAAGGCATTAATTAAAGAGGACTTTCCTACACCAGACTGACCAACAAACACGCTGACCTTATCCTTGAGCAGGGATTTTACTGTGTCAACGCCGTGACCATCAAGGCTGCTGACCTGATAAACCTGATAGCCAATCGCCTCATAACGCTTAAGTGCGGCTTCTATCTCGGGGGCATCTTCATCGCTGAGCAGGTCGATTTTATTGAGTATGATAACTGGCTCGATGCCGGTATCCTCGGCGGCCACCAGATAGCGATCGATGATCTGAGTCGTGAAGCTGGGAACCACAGAGGAGACTATAAGGATCTGATCTATATTGGCGGCAATGATCTTAATCCCATCGTAAAGATCGGGACGGGAGAGGGATGAATGCCTGGGGTGTACGGCCTCGACAACGCCGGCAATGGTGGCACTGGTTTCATTGGCTAGACGTACAATGACCTTGTCACCCGTGACTAAGCTTTGGATGTTACGGCGAATATTGCAGCGAACCAGCTGACCATCATGGGTCTCAATATCGGCATGTTGACCGAAGCGGGAGATCACTGTGGCTTCGAGTTCAGGCCCTAATGAGCTATCCTGTATTTCAGGCAAGGATTCGCCTGCTTCCTTCCGCTGTAATCGCTTTTCGTGGTTAGCCCGCATCCGACGGCGCTGACCTTGACTTAGAGGTTTCTTCTTACTCACAGTGTGTCATCGTCACAATAGGTTATTTTGTGTCATCTAAAAAAGCAGTATGATACACGCTCTTAAATAAAAAAGCCTGAATTTAGGCAAACAGAGAAAAAGGCAGAGCGATGGCTGCAGATGAAACTAACCTGATTTGGGTCGATTTGGAGATGACGGGGCTAGAGCCCGAGGTCGATAGGATTATTGAGATAGCGACCATAGTGACAGATAAACAGCTAAATGTGCTGGCGCAGGGGCCGGTTATCGCGATTAAACAATCCGATGAGTTGCTGGCGGGGATGGATGATTGGAATCAACGGCATCACGGCGCCTCAGGTTTGATAGACAGGGTTAAGGCAAGTCAGGTAAGCGAGCAGCAGGCGATAGCTCAAACCATCGCATTTTTAGCGCAATATGTGCCTAAGGGCGTTTCGCCCATGTGTGGTAACAGCATAGGCCAGGACAGACGGTTTCTGAATCGCTACATGCCAGAACTGGAAGATTACTTCCATTATCGCAATATCGATGTCAGTACAATAAAAGAGCTGGTCAGACGCTGGCAGCCAGAGGTAATGGACGGTTTTAAGAAGCTGGGCACCCATCAGGCGCTGATGGATATCCAGGAATCTATCGCCGAACTGCAGTATTATCGTGATAAAGTATTTAAAATTTGACCAAACGGTATAATCTTTTTAAAAAGGGGTTGCAGCCGGGCGAAATTCTCCTATAATGCGGCCTCATCTTTTCGCTAGCGGCTTAAGTTAGCAAGAAAGATTTACGCGACATTAGCTCAGTTGATAAAGGCAAGAGACGATACCTTTGTTGATGGTTAGAGTTAAAATAGCAGACTCAGATTTACGCGACATTAGCTCAGTTGGTAGAGCGATACCTTGCCAAGGTATAGGTCATCGGTTCGAACCCGATATGTCGCTCCAAAATTTACAGTATCACCAAAGCTGTAATACAGATTATGCGACATTAGCTCAGTTGCTAAAGGTGAAAGACGATACCTTTAGTTGACGTATAGTTAAGCTTGCACAAATAGATTTAAGCGACATTAGCTCAGTTGGTAGAGCGATACCTTGCCAAGGTATAGGTCATCGGTTCGAACCCGATATGTCGCTCCAATTTGATTAAAAAGATGCGACATTAGCTCAGTTGGTAGAGCGATACCTTGCCAAGGTATAGGTCATCGGTTCGAACCCGATATGTCGCTCCAATTTCTTTGTTTCCCCTCTTGAATATCTGAATCCTGACTCGTTGCAAGATTTGCGACATTAGCTCAGTTGACTTTCTATTAAAAGCAAGAGGGCGATACCTTGCCAAGGTATAGGCATAGGTTCACTATTGCTTCGAGACGGATATGTCGCTCCAATCTCTTTATTTCCCCTCAAACTTATAATCAAGCCTGTACGACATTAGCTCAGTTGACTTTTTGCTTAGAGAAAATGGGCGATACCTTGCCAAGGTATAGGCATAGGTTCTCTATTGCTTCGAGACGGATATGTCATTCTCACTTCTGGTTAGTTTCCCCGATTTTTATTTATCTTTTTTAGCCATCCTTTTAGGTATTCAGCGTGGAGAATATGGGGTGGTTTGATGGCAGGATAATATCCCCAGTACCCATTTGGCTTCGGCTACAACAAGGTTTAGAGATGCTTTGGGTCAGTATTGGATTATGTGACTTGCCTTAAAATTGTTTAACATTCTCTAATGTAGCTATGGGTCAAATGCATAAAGTATGATTTTGTTCAAAAAACAAAGCGAAAAATACTTCCATAATGAAATCAAATTAGCGTAACGCATCATCAAGTGGAGAAGTTAAGATGAGATTTCAGCAGCTCAACGAACAGTTAGAATATGTCTCTAAGTGTCGCTTAGAAATGTCCAAGTTATATCGTCGTTTACATAGCGGAGTCGATTCATCCCGAGCTAAGTTGATGCTTGAGTATCTGCAGCAACATGAGAAGGATGTTGCGACAAAGATTGATAATTATATCGAAGAGGCTCCCCGTCGTTTGCTGGAACTTTGGTATAACGATATTGTTTTTGAAGATTTCGTAAAGCGTTGCCAAGACATAGTCGTTAAGGCCGATATGGATGAGGAAGCGCTGCTGGAACTGCATTTAGAGCTGGATAACTGCCTCATCGGCCTGTTAGAGAAGACAGAAAGATCCTCAGTGCCAGGTGAAGTGAAAAGTGCATTAGCTGATCTGGTTCGGGTCGAAAAAATTCAGCAGCAGAGACTAGTTCACAGCTGCATCCGTATGGATGATATCTAACTCTCTGCTTACCGGCTAAGGGAGAATAGAATGAAAAAGGCACATCAAGTGCCTTTTTTTGTACCTGTTTGCTGGGGAGATTCATGCTTCTCTTCGGCTGTGTCGTTGCCGTGTTGCAGGGGCTGGTGCGAATCAAACGCCTTGTACAAGTTAATCACCACCAAAGCCACACTGAGTAACATCAGTGCCTGAAGTAAGAGGGGGGAGTGCATCGGAGACATTACGATTAAAGCCACTATCCCTAGCAAGAATAAGGTTAACATCCTCATTAGCCCATCCTATTTTTTTGTGCCAGATCAAACTTATAACAATTAGTGTAGATCCCAAGGAAACTTATTTCGAGTTTAGTCTCAAAGATTAAATATGCTAAACCTTATCCTATGTGTTGATTGAACACTTTTGTCGAGGAGAGTTTCATGTTGTGTTCTGATGCCAAGCTTCCCCAGGCGCTTTATGGTGCAAAAATAATCAGAGAAGCTGAGGCCAGCTTTATCGCTTCCGGCGAGGTCTCCCTAGTGGAGCTGATCGAGCGAGCGGGTCAGGCGGCATTTGATCTGTTAACTCAGCAACAGCGGCTGGGCGCTCCTATCGCCGTCTTTGCCGGATATGGTAATAACGGCGCCGATGCCTATATCTGCGCCACCTTGTTACTCGAAGCGGGTTGCGAGGTAAGACTGTATGCCTTTGACAGAGCGGAGATGGGAGAGGGAATTAGCCATGCCAAGTCAGACTATATTGCCGCTGGCGGGCAGATTTTAGAGGATCTCAACAAGGTACTCGATGGTGCGGGTGTCATTGTGGAAGGTCTGCTCGGTACTGGTTTTCATGGCGAGGTGAAGGCAGATTTTGTCGAGGTGATTGAGGCGATCAATCACCATGATGCCTGGACTCTGGCCCTGGATATTCCCTCAGGTATCTGTGCCGATACAGGTGCGGGTAAGTTAGCAATTCAGGCTGATGCTACAGTGACCTTTGGCGCCATGAAACAGGGGTTATTGACCGGATATGCCCGGCACTGCGTGGGTCAACTATGGTTTGCCGATATCGGGCTGATGCCCTTTTTGCCAGAAACCAACAGTTTTAATATCGCATTCAGGCAAAGTAAACTCGGTCTGCCAATCCGCGCGAAAAACAGCCATAAGGGAGCCTGTGGCAAAGTGACCGTTGTTGGGGGAGACTCGGGTATGGCTGGTGCTCCCCGTATGGCTGCAGAGAGCTGTTTGCGCTCCGGTGCTGGACTAGTGGCCGTTATCTCCCGTCCACAGCATCTGCCTGTGATCAACTTTGGTCGACCCGAATTGATGTTTTGTGGTTGCGAGTTGGTGGATATGGAGGTGTATCAACGTTTGGGCTGGGCCGATGTGCTTCTGATTGGTCCAGGTCTGGGGAAATATGACTGGGGTTATAACCTGTTTAAAGCCGTGGGCTTGAGTGACAGACCCTGTGTCATGGATGCCGATGCGCTTAATTTTCTCTCCCAGGATCCTTATCGGCAGGAGAACTGGGTACTGACTCCTCACAGTGGCGAAGCGGCGCGGTTGTTGGGCGTGAGTGTCGAGGTGATTGAGCAGGATCGCTTCGACGCCGCAGCGCAGCTACAGAAAAAATATGGCGGCGTGGTGGTGTTAAAAGGAGCTGGAACACTTATCCATGATGGGAATTTGTGTCATGTCGCCCCTGTGGGTAATCCTGGACTTGCCAGCGGTGGCAGTGGGGATGTGCTCGGGGGGATCATTGCCGCGCTGATGGCGCAAGGGATGTCCAACATGGATGCGGCCAGTGCCGGGGTGGTGGTTCATGGCGTTGCGGCCGACATGGCGGCAAAAGAGGGGGAGCGGGGTATGTTGGCCTGTGATCTTTTCCCCTATATCCGATTACTGGTCGATCGGATTTAATCTCAGCAGTTGAAAAAGCGGCCCAGTCTGTTTAGCTGTGGCTCGCTTTGGGGTAAAGTATCGGGTTCTGAGTGTTTATCCTTTGAGGCTTAGCGAAAATAAATGGTGCCTGTAAAAGTTTATCTTGAAAATGAGTCTGAAACCGTTAGCTTAGGACAGCAGTTAGCTCAGGCTATTCAGCCGCCGCTGACTCTCTATTTAAGCGGTGAGTTAGGCGCAGGGAAAACCACATTCAGTCGGGGATTGATTCAGAGCCTGGGTCATAAGGGGGCGGTAAAAAGCCCAACTTATACCTTAGTGGAGCCCTATGAACTCAATGGTATCGATGTGTTTCATTTCGATCTGTACCGTTTAAGCGATCCCGAAGAGCTGGAGTTTATGGGGATACGGGATTATTTTGCAGACACGAGTTTGTGTATTGTTGAATGGCCGGATAAAGGCGCTGGTATTTTGCCAAAGGCTGATTTGCTCATTGATATTCAATATCTTAATCAGGCGCGAGAGGTGACCTTAACACCACAGACGCCTGCAGGTGAGAAGTTGTTAGTTACTATACATAATAATGATAAGACTTGATTCAATCCTAAAATCAATACTATTACTGCTCTTGCTCTGTCTGTCGACAGGGGCACAGAGTGCTACACATTTAGATGGCGTGCGTATCTGGGCGGCGCCCGATTCGACGCGGGTGGTGTTTGATCTTAGCCAGCAGCCTAATTACAGCCATTTTACCTTAACCAATCCCTATCGTTTGGTGGTGGATCTGCAAGGCGCATCGACCAAGCTGGATCTGAACAAGATAGAAAATAACAGTAAGTTGGTGAAGCGGGTACGTATCTCTAAGCCACCTAAGAAGGGCATCTTAAGATTGGTTATCGACCTGACTACACCGGCGAAAGCCAACCTGTTTGCGCTCACACCCACAGCTCCTTATGGCAATCGCCTAGTGGTGGATCTCGATGGCGTCAGTGGCAATATTCAGGAACCCAAGACGCCATCATCGAGCGCGCTTAGGGATGTGGTCGTGGCTATCGATGCGGGTCACGGTGGTGACGACCCTGGATCTATTGGGCCATCGGGTCTGTATGAGAAGAGAATTACCCTGCAGATTGCCAAGAAAATCGAGGCTAAAATCAATGCGACTCCGGGCATGAGAGCCGTTATGACCCGCTCGGGTGACTACTTCGTTAATCTCAATCGCCGCTCGGAGATCGCCCGTAAGAATAAGGCGGATCTGCTGGTGTCGATTCACGCTGATGCCTTTACCAGCCCGCAGCCGAATGGCGCCTCGGTTTGGGTATTGTCGATGCGCCGCGCTAACAGTGAGATTGGTCGCTGGCTGGAGCAGAAAGAGAAGCATTCCGAGCTGCTTGGTGGTGCGGGTGAGATCATCCAAAACAGCGATAACGAGCAGTATCTGGCGATGACACTCCTGGACATGTCCATGGATCACTCTATGGCTATTAGCCATAATATCGCCGATGATGTGTTGTCCAACTTAGGCAAAGTCACGCGGCTACATAAGCATAAGCCCGAGGCTGCCAGTTTTGCCGTACTTAAATCACCGGATATCCCATCTATTCTGGTCGAAACAGGTTTCATCTCTAACCATAGAGAAGAGAAGTTGCTTACTCAGCGCGAACATCAGAATCGTCTCGCCAATGCCGTCTATGCAGGGGTATTACGTTATTTCGAAAAGCATCCGCCAGTGAATACCCTGATGGCCAGCAAGCGCTCTATCAGTCATAAGGTTGCCAAAGGTGAGTCATTGTCTGTGATCGCCCATCGCTATCAGGTGTCTGTCTCCAGCCTCAAGAAAGCCAACAATCTCAAATCCAATAATCTACGTATTGGCCAGACATTAGTTATTCCTCGCGCTTAACAAGGAGTCGAAATGACCATTAAAATTTTGCCTCCCCAGTTGGCAAACCAGATTGCTGCCGGCGAGGTGGTCGAAAGACCCGCCTCTGTGATTAAGGAGCTGGTGGAAAACTGTCTGGATGCGGGAGCGACCCGGGTCGATATTGAGATAGATAAAGGCGGCAGCAAATTAATTAAGATCCAGGACAATGGCTCAGGCATAGCCAAAGATGAGCTGGCCCTTGCACTCTCGCGCCATGCGACTTCTAAGCTTGCGACCTTAGATGATCTGGATGCCATCTTAAGTTTTGGTTTTCGTGGTGAGGCCTTAGCCAGTATCAGCTCGGTATCGCGTTTAACCCTGACCTCACGCACCAAGGAGCAGAGTGAAGCCTGGCAAGCCTATGCCGAAGGCTCGCAGATGGCGGTGAAAATTGTTCCCGCGGCTCATCCTGTCGGCACCACGCTGGAAGTGATGGATCTGTTTTTTAACACGCCCGCCAGACGGCGATTCCTCAAGAGTGATAAAACCGAGTTTACCCATATCGATGAGTGGCTAAAGCGGATCGCCCTGGTGCGCCGCGACATCCATTTTACCTTAAAGCACAATGGCAAGATGGTACGTAATTACCGCCCGGCCATGCAAGAAACTCAGTATCTACAGCGTTTGGCCCAGGTGAGTGGCCGGCAGTTTGCCGAACAGGCATTGAGTGTCGATTGTCAGCACAATGGCTTGCAGTTAACTGGCTATATTCAGTCGCCCCATTTTGAGGTTAGCTCAACAGATACCCAGTATTTCTATGTGAATGGCCGCCTAGTGCGGGACCGCCTGGTCAATCATGCGGTGCGCCAGGCGTTTGCCGATCAGCTCGACGGGGTTCAAGTGGGCTATGTGTTGATGCTGAGCCTAGACCCCCATCAGGTGGATGTGAACGTGCATCCGGCCAAACATGAAGTGCGCTTCCATGAAAGCCGTTATGTGCATGATTTTATTCTGCAAGCGCTGCAATCCGCTCTGGAGCAGGCCGAGCAGCTACCACTATCTACCGCATCTGATACCGCGCCGAGGCAGGGTAAGCAGACTGCAGTAGAGCAGAGTGGATATACGGCTGAGCAGGGCTCAATCCATCAAATAGATGCAATGAGTTTCTCGGAAAAGCATTCTGGCCGAGAGGCTGCTCATTCCCAAACCGGGGAGGGGCTGGCATTGCTCTCATCTGCCTCGGCGAGCCAGAACAGGGTGAGTGATAGAGCGCCAGGTAGCTACTCTGGGCACAGCCGATATAGCGAAGGCCGATATAACGAAGGTGGGCATAGCGGAGGAAGTAAGGAGAGTTATCGAGGCACAAATTTACCCTCCCAAGCGGCGATTGACAGTTATGCACAGCTGTTGAGCACACCGGCTAGTCAGGGGCGAGATGTGCAGTACAAGGATGATCAAGATGCAATGCCACCTCTGCTGGATG
The DNA here is from genome assembly GCF_021412565.1 of Shewanella sp. AS1. Classification (GTDB taxonomy): domain Bacteria; phylum Pseudomonadota; class Gammaproteobacteria; order Enterobacterales; family Shewanellaceae; genus Shewanella. The sequence goes on from NZ_JAKCLJ010000001.1 coordinate 40,517, forward strand.
GCAAATTCTGGGTATTGGTGAAACACGACAGCCTGAGCCTGTTAAGTTTGGATTCTGTAGCCAGTGCCATCGTCCGTGAGCAAATTCAAAACAAACTGCCTTCAGGCTTGATTAGTCAACCACTGCTGATGCCTGTGTCGATAAAAGCGGCCGAGGATTGGCATGATACTTTAGTAGAGCGCGAGCTGCTGTTCAGAAGATTAGGTCTGGAACTTTCGATTCGTTTAGGGCAGTTGATTATCAAAAAAGTGCCCCCATATCTGAGGCAGAGCCAGTTAGCCGATGTTATCCCAGAGCTACTGCAATGGATAAGATTCGATGAGCCCTCCGATGAGGCATTAGTGACCTGGCTGGTGGCTCAAAGCCGCACTCAGTTCAGCTCGGCGGTGACGCTCTGGGATGAGTTTTGTCAGTTACCGCAAGATAAGCAACAACAGATTATTCAGCAGGCCAAGGTGCTGCCTTGGCAAACATGGTTAAGTGAGCAGATAAGTGACGAGCGACAATAGGCCGACAATATTGACCTTGATGGGACCAACGGCGTCAGGAAAGACAGCGTTAGCCATTGAACTTGTCGAACAGCATGGCTGCGAAATCATCTCTGTCGACTCTGCATTGATATATCGAGGCATGGACATTGGCACGGCTAAACCCACGGCCCAGGAGCTCGCCCGTGCGCCCCATAGACTGATCGATATTCGCGATCCCAGTGAGAGTTATTCGGCGGCGGATTTTCGCAACGACGCCATCAAAGAAATTGAAGCCATCTTGGCAAAGGGAAAAACCCCTCTGCTGGTGGGTGGCACTATGCTCTATTTTAAGGCGCTGCTGGAAGGCTTATCGCCTCTGCCTGCAGCCGATGAAACGATACGCGCTGAGATAGCCAAACAAGCTCAAGCGCTGGGCTGGCAGGCGCTACATGATCAATTACGCGAGGTGGATCCCATATCGGCCGAGCGTATTCATCCAAACGATCCGCAAAGATTGTCGCGGGCGCTGGAGGTGTACCGTATTAGTGGTAAAAGCCTGACCGAGTTAACAGAAATTAAGTCGGAAGTATTACCTTATAAAGTAGAACAATTCGGTATAGCCCCTAAAGATCGTAAAGTGTTACATCAGGCTATAGCGCAAAGATTTGATTTGATGTTAAATCAAGGGTTTGTTGCAGAGGTCGAACAATTAAGAAAACGTGACGATCTCCATCTTGATTTGCCTTCTATGCGCTGTGTGGGTTATCGCCAGGTGTGGCAATATCTCGAAGGGGATTATGACCATGCTACTATGGTCGAAAAATCTGTTGCCGCCACTAGGCAATTGGCTAAGCGTCAATTAACATGGTTGCGGGGATGGGCCGATTTAAATTGGCTGGAGAGTGGTGATGCAACAAATTTGGCGCGACTAATACAAGTTTGTGGCTAGCTAATTCATTCACTCTATATAATACTAAAATCAAAGCAGAAATTGTGTCACTGTTTGGTTTTATTCAATTTTAATAAAAAGGAAATTACATAATGGCAAAGGGGCAATCTCTACAAGACCCATTTTTGAACGCATTGCGACGTGAACGCGTTCCCGTATCTATCTACCTAGTGAACGGTATTAAACTTCAAGGACAAGTTGAGTCATTCGATCAGTTTGTTATTTTATTGAAGAACACAGTCAGCCAAATGGTATACAAGCATGCCATTTCTACCGTGGTGCCTGCACGTCCATTTAACGTGAGCAACCATCATGCACCGAATCAAGGCGGTTATAACGCCTCGCAAGATGACAGTGCCGAATAATTTCCTAAGGAGTTTGCTTTTTGTTTGAACGCTATGAGGCGGGAGAGGCAGCGGTCCTCGTCCATATCGACTTTTCAGATGAAGACAGTAGAGAAGATATCACTGAACTTCGTCTATTAGTAGAGTCGGCAGGTGCCCAAACCGTAGGTGTGATCACGGGAAGTCGGCGGTCTCCAGATAGAAAGTTTTTTGTTGGTTCAGGAAAAGCAGAAGAGTTAGCGGCTTTAGTGGCAGCGACAGAAGCCAATGTGGTGATTTTTAATCATCCCTTGAGTCCTGCGCAAGAGCGTAACCTTGAACAGCTTTGTCAATGTCGTGTGTTAGATCGCACTACTTTGATTTTAGATATTTTTGCCCAGAGGGCACGTACCTATGAAGGTAAGTTGCAAGTGGAGCTAGCGCAATTGCGCCACATGTCAACACGCCTGATCCGGGGGTGGACCCACCTTGAAAGACAAAAAGGGGGGATAGGTTTGCGTGGTCCAGGTGAGACCCAACTTGAAACCGATAGACGTTTATTGCGTGGTCGTATCAAGACGATTAATAAACGCCTAGAAAAGGTTGATAAACAGCGCGAACAGAGTCGGCGAGCGAGGCAGCGAAGCGAACTGGCGACTGTGTCGTTAGTGGGTTATACCAACGCAGGTAAATCGACCCTGTTTAATTCGCTGACCGTATCTGAGGTCTATGCAGCTGATCAGCTGTTTGCCACCTTAGATCCAACCTTAAGAAAATTAGAGTTACAAGACGGACCGGTGATTTTAGCCGATACCGTTGGTTTTATCCGGCATCTGCCCCATGATCTTGTCGCCGCTTTTAAAGCGACGCTGCAGGAAACGAGGGAGGCCGATCTCTTATTGCATGTTGTCGATTGTGCCGATGGCAACATGGGTGATAACTTCGAACAAGTTCAGTTAGTGCTCAAAGAGATCGGTGCCGATGCGATTCCGCAACTGGTGGTCTGTAACAAGATTGACCTGTTGGAAGATGTAGGTCCTAAGATCGATTACGATAGTGAAGGGGTCCCTACGCGTGTGTGGGTTTCGGCTCAACAGCGCAACGGCTTGGAACAGCTCAAGGAGGCGATCAACAAGATAGTTGGTAATGCCATCGTTGAGTTTACCTTGCAAATCCCAGCGACGGCTGGACATTATCTTGGTCAGTTTTATCGACTGAATGTGATACAGCAGAAAGAGTATGATGATTTGGGGAACTGTATCTTGTCTGTACGTTTATTAGAGGCCGATTGGCGTCGATTAACTAAGCAGAGCCAAGGAGAGTTGGAAACCTTTATTGTTGAAGAAGCTGCAATAGAGTAGTTTATTAACCTATTTTATTTCATACACCTACGGAGTATTAAATGGCTTGGAATGAGCCCGGTAACAAGGGACAAGACCCTTGGGGAAATAAAAATGGCAATGACAAAGGGCCGCCAGATCTGGACGAAGTGTTTAAGAATCTTTCTAAACGCTTCGGGGGTAAAGGATCGGGTGGTGGATTCAGTGCATTAGGATTCGTCATTGTTTTAGGTATCGCCATTGTTGTGTGGGGACTTTCCGGTTTCTACACAATCAAAGAAGCCGAAAAAGGCGTGGCGTTACGCTTTGGTAAATATATTGGTCAGGTCGAACCTGGCCTGCAATGGAAGGCCACTTTTATCGATGAGGTGCATCCGGTAAACGTGAGTAATGTTCGTTCAATTCCAGCGTCGGGCAGCATGCTGACCGCCGATGAGAACGTCGTGCTGGTCGAGCTGGATGTGCAGTATATCGTGGTCGATCCTTATCGTTATCTTTTTAGCGCCGTTGATGCCAATTCGAGTCTGCGTGAAGCCACCGACAGCGCGCTGCGCTATGTGGTTGGTCACAACAAGATGGATGACATCTTAACCACGGGACGTGACCAAATTCGTCGCGATACCTGGGATGAAGTCAATCGTATTATCGAACGCTATAACTTAGGTATCGAGATCCGTGACGTGAACTTCTTGCCTGCCCGTCCACCGGAAGAGGTGAAAGATGCCTTCGATGACGCGATTGCCGCCCAAGAGGATGAGCAGCGCTTTATCCGTGAGGCTGAGGCCTATTCACGTGAGATAGAGCCTAAGGCTCGTGGTACAGTGCAGCGCATGGAGCAACAGGCTAACGCCTATAAAGAGCGTGAGATCTTAGAAGCGCGCGGTAAAGTCGCCCGTTTCGAGCGTTTGCTGCCTGAATACCAGGCCGCACCCGAAGTGACACGAAATCGTCTCTATATTGATGCCATGTCTAAAGTTTATTCAGGTGCGAATAAGGTATTAGTGGATGCGAAAAGTAACGGCAATATGATGTATTTGCCGCTAGACAAGTTGATGGAACAGAATAAGACGCCGAAACAAACTAATGTGACTTCTCAAGACTCATCCAATGATGCAAAAAACAGCGTCGTGAATAGTGTTGGGATTCCCATGGATGGACGTCCTTCGCGTAGCGATAACATTCGCCAGGGGAGAAACTAATCATGGGTAGATTATCAGTAATTATTGCGGCTATCCTGATCGCAATCGGCCTATCGTCACTGTTAGTGGTGAAAGAGGGTGAGCGAGCCATAGTGTCTCGTTTTGGTAAGATCTTGAAAGATGATGGCGTGACCCGCATCTATAAACCGGGTCTGCACCTGAAAATGCCTCTGATCGACAACATTAAGTTCCTGGATTCTCGTATTCAGACTATGGATGGCGCGGCGGATCGTTTTGTGACCTCAGAGAAGAAAGACCTGATGGTCGATTCCTATGTGAAATGGCGTATCTTCGACCATGAAAAATATTACTTAGCGACAAATGGCGGTAATAAAATTCAGGCCGAATCTCTGTTGCAACGTAAGATAAACAATGATCTTCGCACCGAGTTTGGTCGTCGCACCATTAAAGATATCGTCTCGGGCAGCCGTGATGAACTGCAACAAGATGCACTTAAAAATGCATCCGAAAGTGCCAAAGACCTTGGTATCGAAGTGGTTGATGTGCGCGTTAAGCAGATTAACCTGCCCGCAAACGTGAGCTCCAGTATCTATCAGCGTATGCGCGCCGAGCGTACCGCGGTTGCCAAAGAGCATCGCGCTCAGGGTAAAGAGCAATCTGAAATCATTCGTGCGAAAACCGATGCCAGCGTCGAGATCCAGATCGCCGAAGCCGAGCGTAAAGCCCTGGCGGTACGAGGCGAAGGGGATGCTATCGCGGCTAAGATTTACGCCGATGCCTACAATAAAGATCCGGAGTTTTACTCTTTCTTGCGTAGTTTAGAGGCGTATAAGGCCAGCTTCGAAGGCGGCTCGAACGTCATGGTGATTGAGCCCGATAGTGATTTCTTCAAATATATGAAGCAAGCTAAAGGTAAATAACGCTTATCAAGCATTAAGGAAAAAGCCCGACTAGTTCGGGCTTTTTTGTATTTGATAAATCTAAGGTGCTAATTTAGCACGAGTTGTTATTGTCTTTTTTTCAGCTTTCGCTGTTAAATTGAGATTTATTTTCGACTTTTCCTTTAGGAATTATCTCCTTAATTGTAGAAATTAACGTCATAGTTAACTTTGTGCCTAGTTTTACTATGATCTGCATCTAGTTTTTGGATATAATGAGCCCCGCCTCAAATTTGAATTTTTGCGTTTTGGGGTAAACCCCCTTTATTTTTAAAAATTTAAAACAAAAATTCCAACACTCTCTGGAGATAAGTGGATGAGCAATGCGCCAGTCGATACCGGACGTCGCAGATTTCTGACCGCAGCCACCGCCGTAGTTGGTGGTGCTGGTGCCGTCGCTGTAGCGGTTCCTTTTATAAAGTCATGGAATCCGAGTGCCAAAGCGAAAGCTGCAGGTGCGCCGGTTGAAGTAAATATAAGTAAATTAGAGCCGGGTCAATTGATCCGCGTTGAGTGGCGTGGAAAGCCTGTTTGGGTTGTCCGCCGCACCGAAGCTGTATTAAAAGAGCTTGCAACGCACGACGATAAATTACGTGATCCAGCATCCAAAGAAGAACAACAGCCTGCTTATGCGCAGAATGACGTTCGTTCAATTAAGCCTGAATATTTCATTGCCGTAGGTCTATGTACTCACCTAGGGTGTTCACCAACTTATCTACCCGATAGTTTTGGTGAGCAGGTTGAAGGTGTCGCGTCTGGTTTCTTCTGCCCATGTCACGGTTCTAAGTTTGATATGGCTGGACGAGTATTCCAGGGCGTACCAGCACCATTGAACCTGGTTGTTCCACCGCATCAATATATCGATGACGGCAACGTGATCATCGGTGTCGACCAAGGGGCTGCGTAATGGTTAAGAATATTATTGATTGGATTGATGCCCGTATTCCAATGACGGCCACCTATAACCGTCATGTTGGGCAATATGCTACGCCAACCAACTTCAACTTCTGGTACTTTTTCGGTTCGCTAGCCATGCTGGTTTTGGTTAACCAGTTACTGACAGGTATCTGGCTGACAATGAACTACGTACCAACGGCAGAAGGAGCGTTTGCGTCTGTTGAGTACATTATGCGTGATGTCGAATATGGCTGGTTGCTGCGTTATATGCACTCCACCGGCGCATCGGCATTTTTCGTGGTGATCTATCTGCACATGTTCCGTGGCTTGCTCTACGGTTCCTATCAGAAGCCAAGAGAGCTGTTATGGCTGTTTGGTATGTTGATCTTCCTAGTGCTGATGGCTGAAGCCTTTATGGGTTACCTACTGCCTTGGGGACAGATGTCTTACTGGGGTGCTCAGGTAATTATCTCTCTGTTTGGTGCCATTCCTGTGATTGGTGACGATTTGACACTTTGGATCCGTGGTGATTTCGTCGTGTCAGGCGCAACCTTGAACCGTTTCTTCGCCCTGCACGTGATTGCGCTGCCACTGGTCTTAGTGGTTCTGGTGTTCCTGCATCTGATTGCACTGCATGAAGTGGGCTCAAATAACCCAGATGGTATCGAGATCAAGAAGAATAAAGATGAGAATGGCTGGCCAAAAGATGGTATTCCATTCCACCCTTACTACACAGTGAAAGATATCATGGGTGTCGCTGGCTTCCTGATCGTCTTCTGTTACGTCTTGTTCTTCATGCCTGAGGGCGGTGGTTACTTCCTTGAGAAGCCAAACTTCGAAGCCGCTAACCCGATGAAGACACCTGAGCATATCGCGCCTGTGTGGTACTTCACTCCATTCTATGCGATTTTGCGTGCAATTCCTGACAAGCTGTTAGGTGTCGTGGGTATGGGGCTGGCAATTGCCGTTCTCTTTGTTCTGCCTTGGTTGGATCGTTGTAAGGTTAAGTCGATTCGCTACCGCAGCGCGATTCATAAGCTGAATATTGCTCAGTTCGCCGTGTCTTTCGTTGTACTAGGTTACTTAGGTGCTGTCCCTGCGACACCAAGCTTAACGATAGCGGCACGTATCTTTACTCTGACTTACTTCGGCTTCTTCCTTGTGCTATGGATATACAGCAAAAATGAGAAGACTAAGCCTGTACCAGAGAGGTTGACCCACTAATGAAGAGATTACTAATTGCATTAGCCGCATTGGTTCCTACCCTGGCGTTCGCTGCCGGTGGAGCACATGTGCACTTAGAAAGTGCTAACGTTGACCTGCATGATAAGGCATCACTGGAGCGTGGTCTGGCAACATTCCAGCAGTACTGCTCAGGTTGTCATAGCACTCAGTACCAGCGCTACAACCGCGTTGCGGAAGACTTAGGTATTTCACTCGATGATATGCGTAATAAGTATATGCCTATCGGCGGTGCTAAAGTCGGCGACCTGATGGAAAACTCTATTCCTGATGCGGATGCAGCCAAATGGTTTGGTGCTGCGCCACCGGATCTGACTCTGGTTGCCCGTGTTCGTGGTGAAGATTGGGTATACACTTACCTCAAGAGCTTCTATCAAGATGATAGCCGTCCTTTTGGTGTGAACAATACTGTTTTCCCATCGGTTGGTATGCCTCATGTTTTGCAAGAGCTGCAAGGTCTAGCTACAGCTAAACTTGATGAAGCAGGTCGTCCAGTCATTCTTAAGGATGAACATGGTAATACAGTAACCACAGGTGGTAAGCTGACTGCTGAAGAGTATAATCAAGTCGTGCGTGACATCACAGGCTTCCTCGCCTATTCGGCGGAGCCAGTAAAACTTGAGCGTCAACGCTTAGGTTGGTGGGTCATGGGCTTCCTGTTTATTTTCTTCATCGTGGCTTATCTCTTGAAGAAAGAGTACTGGAAAGATGTACACTAACCCCCAATAAAGGTTAGAATGTATTATCCGCATATTCTAAACGGGGGGCTTTGCCCCTCGTTTGTTTATGCTTTTTCGCTTTTGATTTAAATTCTGGAGGGTATCAATGGCTGTTGCTGCCAATAAACGCTCAATCATGACCCTGTTTTCAGGTGCTGACGATCTATATAGCCACCAAGTGCGTATTGTCTTGGCTGAGAAGGGAGTGACTGTTGATGTTCTGCAAGTTGACCCTAACGAAATGCCTGAGGATCTCATTGAGCTAAATCCATACAACACAGTACCAACCCTGGTTGACCGTGAACTGGTTCTTTACAATTCACGTATCATTATGGAGTACCTGGATGAGCGTTTCCCTCACCCGCCTTTGATGCCGGTTTACCCTGTGTCTCGTGGGCAGGCGCGTTTGATGATGCACCGTATTGAAAACGACTGGTACACTCTGGTTGATCGTATCCGCAATGGCGATCGTGCCGATGCTGCCCGTAAAGAGTTGCAAGAGAGCCTGACCGCAATCGCACCTATCTTCAATGAGATGCCTTATTTTATGGCTGAAGAGTTTGGTCTGGCCGATTGTTATCTAGGTCCGCTATTATGGCGTCTACCTGTATTGGGTATTGAGTTAGACAGCCGCACGGCTAAAGAAGTGAAAGCCTATATGACACGCATCTTCGATCGTGATTCATTTAAAGCCTCACTGACTGAGGCTGAGCGCGAAATGCGCATGGGTATCTAATGAAATCTATGACACCTAATCGTCCCTATCTATTGCAAGCCTACTATGATTGGCTGATGGATAATGAATTGACCCCTCATGTAGTGGTCGATGCCTTTGTGCCAGGCACTCAGGTTCCACAGCAATATGTGAAAGATGGACAGATAGTGCTGAACATTGCCAGTGGCGCAGTCGGTAATCTTCAAATTGGTCATGATTTTATTGAATTCAATGCTCGTTTCGGCGGTGTGCCTCAACAAGTGATCTTACCTATGGCGTCTATCATCGCCATCTATGCCCGTGAAAATGGTGCAGGTACAGTGTTTGATCAGGAGGAAGCCTACGAGACTGAGCCGCAAGATGTTGGTCTTAGTGTGGTCGAGGATACTCCGGCCGCTGAGGAAGAGGCCGCAGCCGAAGAAGATAAGCCTAAACGCCGCGGTCATTTGACCCTGATTAAATAAATCAGAGCCAATCGGCGTCAATGCTACCAATATAGCCAGTCTATGACTGGCTATTTTTTTGCCTGGAAAGCGTGCTTTTACCTCTCGTCTGGGGCGACTTATGGGTGAATCCAACCCCGCTTTTGTGGTAGCATCGCGCCACCCATTTATCTCAGTTCGGATCCTAAGCCGCATGATCTTGATGATCGATAACTACGACTCCTTTACTTTTAACCTGGTGCAATATTTTCAGCAACTGGGGCAAGAGGTCATGGTTAAACGCAACGATGAGATAAGCCTAGATGAGATAGCGGCCTTGCAGCCAAATTTATTGGTTATCTCTCCTGGTCCTTGTACGCCCAATGAAGCTGGGATCTCCTTGTCGGCCATAGAACACTTTGCCGGTAAACTGCCGATTTTAGGTGTCTGTTTGGGGCATCAGGCCATAGCACAGGTATTCGGTGCTAGGGTGGTTAGGGCTCAACGTGTTATGCATGGTAAAACCAGCCTAATTGAACATAACAATGCTGGATTGTTCGCAGGTTTAAATCATCCGCTACGGGTCACTCGCTACCATTCCTTGCTTGTTGAGCAGCTTCCAGAGGGGTTTATCTTGGATGCCTGGTTTGACGATCCGCTGCACGGGCGCGAGATCATGGCGATGAGTCATAAAACCCTGCCTATTTATGGGGTGCAGTTTCATCCCGAGTCGATCCTGACCGAACAGGGGCTGGATCTGTTGAAGCATTTTTCTCAGCTCCACTGCTAAATATTCTCCTTTTCAATCTGTTACAAGATTATCCCAGAACATTTTCCGATCTATCGGTTTTATATGGTATAAAAGGCGCTGCTCTGCAGCACTTGCTGCCCCGAAAGGATAACGAGAAGGAAAAATGATGACGGGTAAGATTCGTGGTTTCGGTCTAAGTATATTGACCTTAGCTGTATTAAGCGGCTGTAGCACTACGCCTCAAGATACGACTGCGCAAGTAACTCAGACTGCGCCGACAGTACCTTTGGCAACCCCGCCGAGTGTCGATCAGGCGCTGACTCTTAACCAGGTGATGGCCGATCCAGACTGGATGGGGATTTTTGCCAAAGGGGAATATTGGAGTGATGACAGCAAATCTGTCTACTTTGCCCGTCAGTCTCACAGCGCTGCGATTCGTGATTACTACCAGCAGTCGCTGGATGCGACTAGCGCGACTCAGCTAGAGCTGGCCCAGCTGCATCTTGCCGATCAGCAGCGTGGTGTATATGACAAAGATCACAAGCGCAAAGCTTACATTTATCAGGGCAATCTGTTTGTTAAAGATCTGGCTACGGGGCAGGTTCGCCAGTTAACCCGTCAAAACAGCCGTATCGATGGGATTCGTTTCTTAGTCAACGGCGATCTTGCCTTCTGGCAGGGTGAGCAGGTTTTCAGGATCCATCAGGACAGTGGCATGGTGGAGCAGCTGGCCGATATCAAGATGGTCAAGGCGCCCGAGGGCGTGCAGCAACCTAAGAGCTATATCGCCAAACAGCAACACAGATTGATGGCCTATGTCGCGCTGCAGCAAAAAAATGCCGAGGATAAAGAGCAGTATCAGGAATCTCTGACTCGGGTCGATCCGACTTTCGCGCCCCAGGCCTGGTATTTAGGTGACAGTGAAAGAGTCTCAGAGATGAGCCTCTCTCCCGATGGGCGCTATCTCTTACTCTCGTTAATCGACAAGAATTATAGCTGGCGCAGCGAGCATGACATCATGCCTAACTACCTTGGCAGCCAGGGTTATGTGGATGCTGTGCCTGCCCGTGCTCGCGTGGCTGAGGATAATCATCCCGGTGAACGTTTTGTGTTGCTGGATTTGGCTCAGCATCAGCAGCGTGATATCAGCATCGAAGGCCTGACAGGTTTCGATGAAGATGTCCTGGCGGACGTTAAAGCGGAAAATGCCAAGGCGAAAGGTGAGTCTTACAAGAGCGAGAAAGCGGCCCGTAAGATTCAACTTATCCAGGATTGGGGCTGGTCTCAGAGCGCGATTCAGTGGCAGGACGATGCCGGTAAGCTCGCCCTCATGATTGAAGCTATGGATAACAAAGATCGCTGGTTAGCGACTGTGGATCTAAGCTCGGGTAGATTAACCACTCAGCATCGCCTGCACGATGATGCCTGGGTTAACTATGACTATAACCAGTTCGGTTGGTTGCCAGGCTCTGACACCCTCTATTATCTCTCAGAAGAGACAGGTTTTTCCCACATCTACCTTAAAGCTCAAGGCGAGAAAGCCAAGGCGCTGACTCAGGGTAAGTATGTGGTCAGCAATATCACCTTAGGCCCTAAGGCCCAGTATATTTATTACAAAGCCAATAAGGCCCATCCCGGTATAGACAATGTTTACCGGGTCGAGATTGCCAGCGGTAAGAGTGAGCAACTGACAAACTGGGATGGTCAGCTCGATTATACCCTCAGCCCTGATGGCACTAAGCTGCTGTTAAATGCTTCCCGCCGCACTCAGCCTAATGAGCTGTTTGTGCAGCCCATAGGTGGCGAGCTCAAGCAGTTGACTCACTATACCAGCGAGGCCTTTGCTAACTATCCCTGGCAAGCGCCGGAAGTGGTTAAAGTGCCATCCAGCTATGGTGCTGGGGATATCTATGCCCGCGTCTATCTGCCTCAAGGCTTCGATAAGAGCAAGGCTGATAAATACCCTGCGGTGATCTTTAACCATGGCGCTGGATACCTTCAGAATGCCCACTATGGTTTTTCTGCCTATTTCCGTGAGTTTATGTTCCATAACCTGCTGACCCAGCAAGGTTATGTGGTAATGGACATGGATTATCGTGGCTCTAAAGGCTATGGCCGCGACTGGCGTACCGCTATCTATCGCAACATGGGGCATCCCGAGGTTGAAGATTTAAAAGATGGCGTGAACTGGATGGCAAATAACGCCAATGTGGACGTAAGCCGTGTCGGGACCTATGGCGGTTCTTACGGTGGCTTCCTCACCTTTATGTCTATGTTTACTGAGCCCGAGTTGTTCCAGGCTGGTGCGGCCCTGCGCCCTGTGACGGATTGGGCTCATTACAATGCGCCTTACACATCTAACATTCTCAATACGCCGGATGTGGATGCGATAGCCTATGAGCGTAGCTCGCCGATTGAACACGCCCAGGGTTTGCAAAAGCCACTGCTGATTATGAGTGGTGTGCTCGATGATAACGTCTTCTTCCAGGATAGCGTTCGCATGGTGCAGCGTTTAATCGAGTTGGAAAAGCCTATGTTTGAAACGGCCATCTATCCGGTTGAGCCCCATGGCTTCCGCCAGCCATCGAGCTGGTTGGATGAATACCGCCGTATCTTCAAGCTGTTCGAGCAGGAATTAAAGTAATAGCTTAAAAAGACAACAAAAAGGGCTCACTATGAGCCCTTTTTTATGGGTAAAACCTTATTCACTGGTGGCCTTGCAGCAGATTTGTGTAATATAGGTGCATCTAACGAAAGGAAATTTTATGGGGAAGATTTTCTGTGGGCAATGCGAGTTGGGGCAGTGTGCGTCCCGGTATTATTATTGAGCTCGAACAAAGGTGCTTAAAACAGATGATAGTCGGCAAGCGCAAGGTCGCGCCGACCGCCTTTGATGAGATAGATAACGGGCTCGAAGAGGATGCCCATAAGCTGGCTGTTGAGCGTGAAGCCGCCCGCGAGCGTCTGGCAAAACAGCGTGAGGCCAGGGAGCTGTTCTCTTCAATTTCTGCCCAGCTGAGTGCGACTATTCATTCCACCTTAGATCATCAACTCGCGTCCCCTGAGCAGCTGCTAGCACAATCCGGGCTCAATGAGACTCAGTTTCTGCTACTGGATATACTGTACAAGCCGGATGTCGCCTTAGAGCGGCTTAGATTATTGATCACAGATCTGCCCTGGCTGAGCCGCGATCTCCTTAATGTGGTGAACAGCAGTGCCTTTCGGCATAGACGGCAAAATAGCGCCGAGATTAAAGTGACCGAGAGTAAACTCGTGCTTAATTTTATCGGTCTGGCTAACCTGCAAACCTTGATCCCCTATTTTTGTCTGCGTCACTGGTTACCCCAGGGGCAGGCGCACCTCTCTTGGACGACGCGCAAGGTATGGCGTTACACCCAGCAAAGTGGCATAGCCGCTAAGGCGTTAGCCGAACTCAATGGGCTGAATCCGGCGCTAGCCTTCAGTTGCACTCTGCTTAATCAACTCGGTCTAATCCAGGTGCTTAAAGCCAGTGCAAAGGTGTATGAGCAGGTCTGGTCAAACTGGCTTAAAGAGGCGAATCAGAGCCAGGACAGAGCTTTGTACGACGCGGTATTGGCGACTGAGTTTCCTGCCGAATATGTATACCAGCAGGTCGTCACCCATGGCGGTGGCTTAAATTGGCAACTGCCGCGGCTGCTGAACTTTGAGACAAGCCCTCTAACCCAAACCTTGGCCGAACTGGATAACAGCCTAAGTTACAAGGATCTTTCAGCCTATGCCGCTCTGGTAGCGCGGGCCAGTTGCTATGCCAAGGTCAGCTTGCTCGATGAGATGGAGGCTATATCTTTCAAAGAGAAGCGATTAATGTACGACTATCATGGGTTAACCGAGCAGGAGCTATTTCATCTGCAAAAGCAAAATTATCGCAAACTTCAGCTGATTTAACTTCAGCTGATTTCACTTCCGTTATCTCATTTCACTTTAATCATCCCACTTTCGTCATTTAAATTGGGCGTTTCGCAGTGATATGTAGAGTATAAAAAGTCAGCGCATTTCACAAAACTCTTTCAATATTCACAATCTGCTAATGTTTATATATGCAATATTGATGCATAGCTAATAAAAATGGTTGCAAATAAACTTTTTTATGACTAAATATGCCAGAAACCACTAGAGTAAACGCTTGTATAACTCTTAATCACAAATCTTTATGCATTAATCGTGCTTTCAACCTGAGGCTTGATTGTAAGAAACTGGTATTTTGATCACGTTTTCGCTATTAATGTCATTTAAGGTAACAAAATAACCGTCGTTCGCTAAGATGCCAACTGAGGTAATGAGCGGGCGGATAGGCATTCAAGCCTATCGAGTTTAATTGAAAGGATAACAGGAATGAGTGTGAATAATCAGCTAACCCGTGCCCAGTTTGATCAAGTTATGGTGCCTAATTATGCACCTTCTGCAGTGATCCCCGTTCGAGGGGAAGGAAGCCGCGTCTGGGATCAAGAAGGCAAAGAATATATCGATTTTGCCGGTGGGATAGCCGTTAACTGTTTAGGCCATTGTCATCCTGCATTAGTCGAAGCATTAAAAGCCCAGGGCGAGAAGTTATGGCACCTGTCCAATGTGATGACTAACGAACCCGCGCTGGCTCTGGCCACTAAACTGGTGAATGCCACTTTCGCCGATAAAGTGTATTTTGCCAACTCGGGTGCCGAGGCCAACGAGGCGGCATTAAAGCTGGCCCGTCGTTATGCCTTGGAAAAGTATGGCGCAGAGAAAGACCAAATAATCGCTTTCGACCAGGCTTTCCATGGTCGCACCTTCTTTACCGTCAGTGTCGGTGGTCAGGCGGCCTATTCCGATGGTTTCGGTCCTAAGCCTCAGAGCATCACCCATCTTCCATACAACGATATCGCCGCACTGGAAGCCGAAATATCCGATAAAACTTGTGCCATTATGCTCGAACCGCTACAGGGTGAAGGTGGCATTATTGATGCCGATATCGAGTTTCTCAAAGCGGTACGCGCCCTGGCCGATAAGCATAATGCTCTGGTGATTTTCGATGAGGTGCAAACCGGCGTGGGTCGTTTAGGTAAGCTTTATGCTTACATGCGCAGCGATGTCGTGCCCGATATCTTAACGACGGCCAAATCTTTAGGCGGCGGTTTTCCTATCGCCGCTATGCTGACCACTAACGAGATCGCCGAGCATCTTAAGGTGGGAACCCACGGTTCGACTTACGGTGGTAACCCATTAGCCTGTGCCATTGGTAATGCCGTACTCGATGTGGTTAACACCCCAGAAGTGCTCGATGGTGTAAAGCAGCGCGAGCAGTTATTCCGCGAGGGTTTGAATGAGATTAATGAAAAATATCATGTATTTGAGACAGTTCGTGGCCAAGGTTTACTGCTGGGCGCCGTGCTCAATGAGCAGTATAAAGGCCGCGCTAAAGAGTTTTTAGCTGCATCCGTCGATGAGGGGCTAATGACCTTAGTTGCTGGGGCCAACGTGGTCCGTTTTGCGCCTTCCCTGGTGATCCCAGAAGCCGACATTGCTGAAGGTCTGGTACGTTTTGAGCGTGCCGTTGCCAAGGTAATTGCTGGCTAAGGGGCAGATTAAGCATAACCCTCAAGGTTATGCTTTTTTGTCAGGAGACATATTTAATCTGCGAAGGCGGCTTGAGTGAAAGCAAGCCTTTGCAGCTTGAGTAAAACTAAGGAGAGCCAAGATGTTAGTTATCCGTCCTATCCGCTCAAGCGATTACGATGCCCTGTATCAGATCGCTGTCGAGTCGGGGCATGGATTCACTTCTTTACCCGTCAACGAAACCTTGCTTCGCAGCAAAATTGCCCGCGCCGAAGCCTCATTTGCTAAGTCGGTTGAAAAGCCTCTGGATGAGGGCTATTTGATGGTGATGGAGGATACGCTGATAGGGGAGGTGGTCGGCACTTGTGGTATTGAGGCCGCCGTTGGCATGGTGGATGCGTTTTACCATTACCGACTCGGTACAGAGGTCTACTACTCTGAGCAGATAGGGGTGCGCAACGAGGTGGAAACCTTGACGCTCTGCCATGACTACACTGGCTCTGCCGAGTTGTGCAGTCTGTTTCTGCGTGAGCCTTTTCGCAAAAACAATAACGGGCGCATCTTATCCCGCAGCCGTTTTCTTTTCCTCGCCCAGCACAGCGAACGTTTCGGGCAGACGGTTATCGCCGAGATGCGAGGCCGCTGCGACAGCGAAGGGAACTCTCCCTTCTACGGCTGGCTGCAACAACACTTTTTAGGGATCGACTTTACCCAGGCCGATTATCTCTCAGGGCTTGGACAGAAGGCTTTTATGGCGGAAATGATGCCTAAAAATGCCGTCTACGTTTGTCTCTTGCCCCAGGCGGCACAGAAAGTGATAGGCGAGGTGCATACCAACACCCGTCCAGCCTTGAGTCTGTTGCAGGCCGAAGGGTTTCGTTGTCGTGGTTATGTGGATATTTTCGACGGCGGCCCGACAGTTGAATGCAATCTGGAGGATATTCGCGGTGTCAGAGAGAGCCGCCTGCTGACGGTCAAAATAGGCGACATGCAGCCTTCAAAAAGCTGTTTTATTATCTCAAACACACACATAGCGGATTACCGTGCAACCTCTGCTTATCTTGCCATCGAAGAGGGGCAGACAGAGGTTTACCTGTCGGCGGAATATGCCGATGCGCTCAAGGTGGCGCAAGGTGATCAAATCCGCGTATTAGCCATGTAGGGACTGAGCTATGAGTCAATTAATCAACGGCCAATGGGTTGCCGGAGCAGGTCACGAGGTGATCTCAAAAAATCCAGCCAATAATGAGATCATCTGGCGTAGCCAAAGTGCCACGGCCGAGCAGGTCAATGAGGCGGTTAACGCCGCTCGCCATGCACAGTTTGATTGGTTCATGCTGGGATTCGAGGGCAGACTCGCTGTTGTCGAAGCCTACCGGGAACAGCTGGAAGCGAGCAAGGCTGAGCTGGCGGAAACCATAGCCCAGGAGACAGGTAAGCCCCAGTGGGAAACCGCTACAGAGGCGGCCGCCATGATAGGCAAGATAGGCCTGTCTGTGAGCGCCTATCAGAAACGTACCGGCGTGAGTGAGAATGAACTCCCCGCTGGCCGCGCTGTGCTGCGTCATAAACCTCATGGCGTGGTTGCCGTATTTGGTCCCTATAACTTCCCTGGTCATCTGCCAAATGGTCATATAGTGCCTGCACTGCTGGCGGGTAATACTGTGGTATTCAAGCCATCGGAACTCACCCCAAAAACAGCCGAGCTGATGCTCAAACTCTGGATACAGGCCGGTCTGCCTGCCGGGGTGATCAATCTGGTGCAGGGGGAAGTGGAAACTGGTAAGGCGCTGGCCTCCCACCCCCAGATAGACGGGCTTTTCTTTACCGGTAGTTCTCGCACTGGCCACCTGCTGCACCAGCAATATGCGGGTCATCCAGGCAAGATCTTAGCCCTTGAGATGGGCGGTAATAATCCGCTGATCGTTAAAGATGTTCAGGACATTCGTGCGGCGGTGCATGAGATAGTGCAGTCGGCTTATATCTCTTCGGGTCAGCGTTGTACTTGCGCCCGTCGCCTCTATGTCGCTCAAGGCGCTGATGGCGATGCCTTGTTGTCACAACTCACCGAGGCGGTGAAACAGATCAAGGTTGGCCCCTGGAACCAGGAACCTCAGCCCTTTATGGGGTCGATGATCTCTGTCGCTGCGGCCAAGGGGATGCTAGATGCACAGGCAAATCTCCTTGAGCTAGGGGCGAATATGCTGGTTGAGCTTAAGCATCTGGATAGCGAGACAGGTTTGGTTTCCCCAGGCCTTATCGATGTGACCTCTGTGAGCGAACTGCCCGACGAGGAGTATTTCGGCCCGCTGTTACAGGTGATCCGTTACCAGAACTTCGATCAAGCTATCACGCTTGCCAATGCGACCCGTTATGGCTTATCGGCAGGGCTTTTGGCCGACAGCCGTGAAGATTATGACTACTTCCTTGCCCGTATTCGCGCAGGGATTGTCAATTGGAATAAGCAGATCACAGGCGCTTCGGGCGCGGCACCATTTGGTGGCGTCGGCGCATCGGGTAATCACAGGGCGAGCGCCTTCTATGCAGCCGATTACTGTGCTTATCCTGTGGCGTCGGTCGAGGCGGATCAGGTGAGTATGCCGGGTAGTCTAAGCCCCGGATTAACCCTTTAATATGTCGAGGTAAAGAATGCATAAAGATATCAACGCACTGTTCGATGCTCTGTGGCAAGACTATGTGGCTATGACCCCCTCGGCGGCCAAGATCCATCAGTTGCTCTCTAAAGGAGAGCCCATAATCAATGACCATATTGCGCTTCGTACCTTTAATCTGGCTAAGGTGAATCTAAGCGTATTGGCTAAACATTTTGAGTCTTTGGGGTATGTCGCCTGCGGCGATTATTATTTTGAGGCGAAAAAGTTAAAGGCGAAACATTTCGAGCATCCGGACAGCATTCAGCCTAAGGTGTTTATCTCTGAACTCTTAGTCGAGGAGTTCAGTCCCGAGCTACAAACCATAGTCAAGCAGATGGTGGAGCAGGTGGATAGTGCTAGTACCACGGCCGATAACTTCCTCTATTCGGGGCGTCACTGGCAGATGGATCTGGCCACTTATGAGACTTTACTGGCCGAGAGTGAATATGCCGCTTGGGTCGCCGCCTTTGGTTATCGGGCGAATCACTTTACCGTTTCCATCAATCATCTGCCGGGCTTTGATACCTTGGCAGAGGTGAATGACACGCTCAAGCAAGCTGGGTTTGCACTCAATACCTCCGGCGGCGAGATAAAGGGCTCTGCGGCGGTATTGCTGGAGCAATCGTCGACCCTGGCCGACAGAGTGGAGGTGAGCTTTAGTGATGCTGTCGTGGCGATCCCAAGCTGTTTTTACGAGTTTGCCCTGCGCTACCCTAAGCCCAATGGTGACTTGTATACCGGCTTTGTCGCGGCCTCGGCGGATAAGATCTTTGAGAGTACCAATAATGCTATGTAATGGCTGAGGGCTCGAATTTACTTGATAGGCTAATCTTAAGCCTAATCTTTTCCCATAACGAAAAAGCCGATGTCATCATCGGCTTTTTGATTATGGGAAAGGTGTCAGATTAAACCTTGTTAAATTCAAGGCTCACCTTTAAGCCGCCTAATTCGCTGTGATTAAAATGCAGCGCTATCTCATACTGCTCGGCGATATCTTTGACTATCGACAGACCTAAACCATGCCCCATAGTGTCTTCATCCAGACGTTTGCCACGGTTGGTCAGTTGCGAAAGCTCTTCACTGGCTACCCCCGGACCATCATCTTCTATGATGAGGTGGATCTGTTTGTCATGATTGACCGCGCTGACCAAAACTCGGGTGCTGGCCCACTTGAAGGCGTTATCCAGCAGGTTTCCTATCAGCTCCATACCATCTTCGCGATGGATAGGCAGACGTGAGATGGACTCAGGCAGATTGAATTGGCAGTCAATCTGTTTGGCACCATGCACTTTTTCTAGGGTATGGGTCAGATCCTGCAGATCCTTTGGAAATTGCATCTGAGCCGCCGGTAGCATATCCCCTGTAATACGGGCTGCGGCCAGCTTACGCTCGATCATCTTATGAACCTGGTCCAACTGTTTCTGCATGGCGATGGCGGCGTCAGGATCCTTCAGGCCTAAGGCTTCCACCTGTTGCTGCATCACGGCCAGTGGTGTTTTTAGGCCGTGACTCAGGTTGCCAAGGTTATTGCGGCTACGCTCCATCTGCTTACTGGCGTACTGCAGCAGCTCATTGTAGGTGGTGGCCAATGGCGCCAGCTCTTCTGGGATACGGTTTACATCCAGATCTGTGATCTCGCCTTCTCTGAGTTTGACCAAGGCTTGTTGCATATCACTGATGGGTTTGAAAGATTGCCTGAGTACAATATAGATGCCGCAGACCATGGCTAGTAACATGGCTAGGTTTACCCCGAGTTTAGTGCCATACACCTGAGTAAATACCTGGCGGCCGATACTCAAATCCTGGGCGACGGTCAGGGTGGCATTGACCTGGGGATTTTCGCTGCTCAGCCCGACAGAGAGCAGTTGAATATCGTGGTTTTGTGGTCCTTTCGCCTGCCAGACGCGGGTTTGGCCCTTGTTCAGTGGTTTGATATTGAGTTTTTTGTCCCACAGTGAACGGGATCTGATCTCAAAATCGTTAACGTTTAGCTGATAGTAGCGGCCGGAGTACACCGGCTTATAGAAGTTAGACAGTTGGGTTGAATCGATATCAATCTCACCATTTCCGAAGGTCACAGCCAGCATGACTTGTTGTAAATCCTCTTCCAAACGGTCGATGATTGAGTCGTGAAAGGCCTGCCTTAACATAGACTCGAAGATGACAATCGCCACAACTGTTGTGATGATCACTAAGCCTGTAAGCCAGAGGTTAAGCTTAGTGCGGATCGATATCATTTTTGGATCCCGTGGAAAATATAGCCTTGGCCACGGCGGGTTTCGATCGCGGTTTTACCTAGCTTCTTACGCAGGTGAGTCACATAGACTTCAACCACATTGCTCTCTTTCTCATCGTCAAACTGATAGAGCTTATCTGTCAGTTGGGCTTTGGAGAGCAGTTTCTTGGGCGACATAAGGAAGATTTTTAACAGGCGAAACTCCATTGCGGTCAGCTCGAAATACTGATCGCCCACTGTCACGCTCTGTTGCCCCTCATCTAAGGTGACTCCCTCGAAGCTTAGCTCCTTGTTGGGGGTGCTGGCCTTACCATGGGCGCGATTAATCAGGGCGTGAATACGTGCGAGTAATTCTTGGGTATGGAAGGGTTTGCCCAGATAATCGTCGGCACCGGCATTGAACCCTTCGACTTTTTCATGCCACTGGCTGCGAGCCGTCAGCATAATGACAGGGGTATTTAACCCTTGGGTACGCCATTTTTCCAGCAGAGTGAGGCCATTGCCATCGGGGAGACCAATATCCAGAATGATACAGTCATAATTGGTCTCTTTTATCAGATAATCTGCTTCATTGGCCTTGTCGGTAATATCGGTGACATAGCCAGCTTGTTTAAGCTGTTTTTCCAGCTCTTCAACTAAAAGCGTGTTGTCTTCAACGAGCAGCAATTTCATAGCGTATTCTGCCTCTAATGGATTGTTAGTAGTGGTGCAGCAATCCAGCAAGATGCCAGATCAGTATTTATACCTGATATAACATAATACATGCTTTCATTTAGCTGATGTAGTTTAAGGCTGGATTTTGTCGACTAGGCAGGTTTTTGGCTGTATTTCATGCTGTTTTGGCTTGCCTGTGGTAGCATCGATCGTCAAAGAGATCAGGTCACCAAAGTCATTACGGATCTGCAGCGCGTAGAGCCATTGCCCCTCTTTATGATAGAGGTTGGCATCGAGCAGTTTACCCGGGCAATATTCATTAAGATTGTCTAGGGTAAAATCGAGGGAGAGAATTTTGCCTTCATCGACTAACTTTTGCGCCTGATAGTGCTCAAGTTCAATCAATGTAGAGGCATGAGTGACCGACGTCAATATAGGAATGAGCGATAATGCGCAAACAAGGTGTATCGGTTTCACAAACGCTGTCCTAAAAAAGTGGCCTGATATTACGTCAGGCCACTTTATAGAATAACTATTAAATCTAACTTAAAGTTAGATTATCTTGTACCGTATACAACAATAGTTTTACCGTGTGCTTGAATAAGATTCTGTTCTTCAAGCATTTTCAAAATACGGCCAACAGTTTCACGAGAACAGCCCACGATTTGCCCAATCTCTTGACGCGTAATCTTGATCTGCATACCGTCAGGATGAGTCATAGCATCAGGCTGTTTAGCTAGGTGCAGCAGGGTCTGTGCGATACGACCTGCAACATCGAGGAAAGCCAAGTCACCTACCTTCTGGCTGGTGCTTTGCAGGCGGTAAGCCATCTGTGAAGAAAGCTTCATTAAGATCTCTGGGTTAACCTGGATAAGTTGCTTGAACTTCTTGTAAGAGATCTCAGCGATTTCACAAGCCTGCTTAGCACGAACCCAAGCAGTACGCTCGGCTTGCTCTTCAAACAGACCTAATTCGCCGATAAAGTCGCCCTGGTTGAGGTAAGAAAGAATCATCTCTTTGCCTTCCTCATCTTTAATCAGGACGGCAACTGAGCCCTTGACTATGTAATACAAAGTATCTGAGTCTTCACCAGCATGGATCAGAGTGCTTTTGGCTGGATATTTGTGAATGTGACAGTGTGATAAAAACCATTCCAACGTTGGATCCGGTTTTGGCTTACCAATCAGAGCCATGCCTTTGTTCCTCAACTGATTTAATGTAAATACAAGAATATCCTAAATAAGCAGAATACGTCAATTGAGTGAAATGGCTTATTGGAGAACGCCATGCATGAAAGGTGGGCTGTCACGCAGCGACACTCAATATTGCTGCTTTTTAACTATGAAACAGTCGCTCGGATCTGTTTCAAATATGAAACTTTATTTTGATACAATAGTGCTGTATGTCAACAAATACTGTAAAAACCATACGTTATTTGCTTAACAATGTTGGCTAAATCACAACTCGATTAAATTATAGTGATTCGATGATCACGGCCTGCTTGACCTTGATGGCAATCGACTGCGCCTTGCCCACCCATAGCGCCTTTTCTAGGCAGTTCTCTCGCATTTTTATCGACATTTTTCTCGACATACTAGCCAAAATATTGCTAACGTTGTGCGATGCAAATTTGTACTCTGGCTAATCTGGCTAGGTAATATTTGCCCTGTTTAGGGGATTAAGGTTTTTTGGGTGTAGGAGCGTCGATAGTGAGATTAAATGCTTTAGTTGTTGTATTTGGATTATTGGTTGCCTCAACCATGAGCCAGAATGTGCAGGCATTTTCGCTTCCTCAGACACCAGAGGCAGTGACTGCCAGTAAGCTGGCTTATATTCAGTTAAAAGCGGCGCAAGGGGAGTCTGAAGCGGAGTTTTTACTGGGGCTTATGCACCTTTCAGGTCGTTTTGTTGAGACTGATGTTGAGCAAGGTGTGCTCTGGGTGCAAAAGTCGGCAGAGCAGGGACATGAGAAAGCGGCGAAAACCCTGGCAGATCTGGCATTCGACGGCAAGCTGATCCCCCGCAATCTGGCGTTAGCCGAGCACTGGTATCGCCAACTTGCGATTAAAGAGGATAAATGGGCTCAGTTTCGCTTAGGCTTTATCTATGCGGCCGGCGGACAAGGTGTGGTACGTAATTGCGGCAAGGCGGTTGATTACTTCACCTCTGTCGGCGATCAGGTTTCCCTTGGCAATGTGGTGTGGATCCTCTCCACTTGTCCTGAGTCTGAATATCGTAACGGCGATCTTGCCCTTGAGATTGGCAAAGGATTGGTGGCGGCAAATATACAAGACCCAACCTCTCTGGATAATCTTGCGGCCGCTTATGCCGAGGTAGGGGATTACACTGCGGCTGTCGATACACAGCAGAGGGCTATCGAGGCGTTAAAACAGACCGCCGAACAGAACAGGTTCGATGAGTTTGAGTCTAGGTTGCATAACTATCAGCAGCAGAAACCTTACCGAGAGGCTTTGTCTCTTAACGAATAAGCTGGGGATGACGAATAGATAAAGCTGACTTAGGTCGGCTTTTTTGTTAGCCAGCGGATGGAATATGATTGTGAGCGATAGGCTTGTGTAGATAGTTGGCTAACCGCCGGATGGAAGAAGTTAGGGACGCTAGCATACTCAAGGAAGCAAACAGATCAAGATGGGGGAATTCACTTCCAAGAGCATGCTAACTATCAGTCTTTCGCCTGAAATCCCGATGCCAAGAAGTCTACTTAGTTTGACTTAAATCAAACTTAACTCTCTCTTATTCGTTATCCAAATCGAGTAAATGCTGTCTTTTTTCCAAGAGATCGCGGATCAGTGGGGTCAGGATCAGCTCCATCGCCAGGGACATCTTGCCGCCTGGCACCACTAAGGTATTAATCCGTGACATAAAAGATCCATCTATCATCTTTAAATAATAGGGAAAGTCGACATTGTTGATGCCGCGAAAACGGATCACCACGAAGCTTTCGTCTAGGCTGGGGATCGTCTTGGCACTGAAGGGGTTAGAGGTGTCCACTGTCGGAACCCGCTGAAAGTTGATATGGGTGCGGGAAAACTGTGGCGTCATATGATTAATATAATCATCCATGCTGCGCACGATTGAGCCCATCACCTTCTCGCGGCTGTGGCCTCGCTCCGAGGTATCGCGGATGATCTTCTGGATCCACTCCAGATTGACTATGGGCACCATGCCGATCAGCAGATCCACATGCTGGGCCACATTACAATCCTCGGTCACCACTCCGCCGTGCAGCCCTTCGTAATAGAGCATATCTGTGTTTTCAGGCAATGGACGCCACTGAGTGAAGGTGCCTGGCATCTGGTTAAAAGGCACGGCCTCATCGAAGGTGTGCAGGTAGGAGCGGATCTCTCCTTTACCTGTGGCGCTATAGTCGCGAAAACATTGTTCTAAGCGGGCAAAGTCATTGGCCTCGGGCCCAAAATAACTGATATTACGATTCTCATTCTGCGCCTGACGTATCTTCAGCTCCATCTCGGGACGGGTATAGTGATGAAAGCTGTCTCCCTCAATCACAGCGGCATTGATCCCCAACTGACGGAAGATATGGCTAAAGGCTGTGGTCGTTGTTGTGGTACCGGCTCCAGAGGAACCCGTAACGGCAATAATCGGGTGTTTGGCTGACATTTTTTTACCTAAAAACGCTAAAAATAGAGGCCGTTACACAGACAGAGTCAAGCATTTACTGAGTATCGGTGGAGCAATAGTTATACGGCACAGACACCTGAAAGGTCAATCCCGCTCTTGTTGATAAGCATCAAATGAGAGTGTGTTGTTCTTGTGTCTGATGGCGATAGACTCATCATTTTCGCTGTACTCCACCACTAGCTCGCCCCTCGCCAGCGCCTGTTTACACTGCTTAATCGCCAGGGGGAAGCTATGGCTATCGAGTTCCTCGAAACTGCCATCCTCCATCTGAGTTAGCAGAAACTCTTTAATTAGGTTTTCAACTGTCGCCTCGGGTAGTTGCTGCAGGGCTTCATAGGGGACTAGCATAAGGCGCTTCCTGAGATGGTGATTCTCCCTGCTGGTCAAGCAGGAAATGGATAATGCGTTTTTCCAGATAGTATTGCGGCTTAAATGGGGTGCCGCCCTCGATAAAGCCCACGTGGCCGCCATAATTATGCAGCTCATAGGTGACCTGAGCCGAGAGTTGATCCAGAGTTGGTATCACCTCGTTATTCATAAAAGGATCGTCCTTGGCATGCATCACTAAGGTGGGCTTGGTGATATGGCGCAGATAGGGCAGGCCGCTGGCGCGATGATAATAATCTTCGACTCCGTTAAAACCATGCAGCGGTGCCGTGACCATGTCATCGAACAGATGAAAGGTGGTCAATTGTTTCACCTGTACCTGGGTGACTGGCATCTGGGCGCTTAGCGCAGGGATCGCTAACTTGTCATAGACCTTCTGTTGCAGCTGTTTAATCAGATAGCTCTGATAGACCTTAGAGAAGCCGTTTCTCAGCCGGGTAGCGCAGGCGGCTAATTGCAGCGGTGCCGACACCACAACGGCTTTCTCAATCAAGCTGTTATCGTTTTTTTCACCCAAGTATTTAGTCAGTACATTACCGCCAAGGCTGTAGCCGACCGCCAGTAGTGGGCTGCCAGGATACTGTGCGGCGATTGCGCTTAAGCTGGTGTGCAAATCCTGGGTGTCGCCGCTGTGGTAGCTGCGGGCGAGGCGATTGGTCACCCCGGAGCAGCTGCGATGATGATGCACCACGGCGCAGGTTTGTCTCAGGGATAAACTGTGCAGCAGACGCCGGGCATAATGGGATTCGGCGCTGCCCTCCAGGCCATGCACCAGCACGACTATAGGCTGATTCGCTGCGGGCTTACCGAGCCAGTCCAGATCGATAAAGTCACCATCATCCAATTCGAGACGCTGACGTTGCAGCTTTGGCGCGTTTACCTTAGTCAGTACGGGGAGTATGGTTTGGATATGGGGATTTCTGGCCCACCAGGGTGGGGAAAAAGGCGCTTGAGTCATGAAAGAGGCTGCTGAATTACTTATGTAGGTTAAGTTTATATTTTAGCGAATATCAAAGATATTTTAATTGAAATCTTTGTCGCTTGGCTTCAATGTAATACTGAATATTTATCTTTAGCCCGTCCGTTCGATTGAGGGAGGAGCATGAAAAGACGTACTTTTTTAATGACGGCACTGGCAGGAACCGGTGCGCTGGCCCTGGGGGTTAAGCTTTATACGCCGCCCCATGTGGGCATAGTCAAGTCATTGGATACAGAGCACAGGTTGCTCTTTAGTCTGCTCCTGCCCGTGTTTCTCGATGGTGCCCTGCCTCAGACCGAAGCGCTGCGAGTCGCGGCGCAAAACCGTACCTTAGATGCTATCGCCCTCACGCTACAGCAACTGCCCCGTGATGCCCGTGACGAGCTTGAACAACTGGTTGAGCTGTTAGAGTCTCGTTTGAGCCTACTGATCCTGACCGGCAGCATGACCCCTTTATTGCTGCGAACGCCAGTTCAGTTGGCTCAGATGCTGGAGCACTGGCGCCGCGGCTATCTCGATTTGATGGTGGCAGCCTATCAGGGCTTAAGAGAGCTGGTGATGAGCAGCTACTATGGCTGCCCGGATCACTGGAGCCAACTCAATTACGAAAGGCCTCTGATAGCTTAATTTTTACTTTCACCTTATGAGGAAATGGTCATTTATGGCAAGGATTTTCCAGTCGCTTTCTGCTTGTGTCACAGCTCCTGTACGGGAGAGTAAAACATGGCAATAGCCGATCCTATCGCAGAGGGCCTGGCGCGAGGCTGGAAACATATCAATGGCAGTCAATTAGATGCGCCCATTAGCCTAGAAGCCGATGTGGTGATTGTGGGCAGCGGCGCCGGCGGCGGTGTGGCGGCTGAGATCCTGGCGCAGGCGGGTTTGTCTGTGATTATCGTCGAAGGCGGGCCGCTTAAATCCTCCAGTAGTTTCGATATGGAGGAGCGTCACGCCTATCCTAACCTCTATCAACAGGCTGGCGCTTTAAAGACCAAAGACAAGGCGATCGGCATATTCCAGGGGCGTGCCGTGGGAGGCTCGACCACGATTAACTGGACCACGGCGATTCGCACCCCTGAGCCCACCTTGGCCTACTGGCAGGCAGAAAGATCAGTCTCTGGCCTCACGGCAGAAAGTTTATCGCCCTGGTTCGACAAGATGGAGCAGCGGCTCAATATCAGCCCCTGGGCTATAGCGCCTAATCGCAACAATCAGGCGCTGCTTCATGGCTGTCAATCTTTGGGGTGGCAATACAGCCAGGTCAGTCGCAATGTAAAGGGCTGCTGGAATACCGGCTATTGCGGCATGGGCTGCCCGGTTAATGCCAAGCAATCCATGCTGGTGACTAGCATTCCTGCCGCGCTGGATCTGGGCGCGACTCTGGTCAGCCATGTTAGAGTGACTAAGATAGAGCATCATAAGGATAAAATTTATGCCCTCAAGGGACAGACCCTGAACGAGTCGCTCAACTGGACGGGTGTCGAATGCTTGTTTAAGGCCAAACACTATATCTTAAGCGCCGGATCGATCCACACCCCTGTGCTGATGCTGCAATCCAAGCTGCCTGATCCTCATCAAATCATAGGGAAAGGGATATGTCTGCACCCCACCTTGCTCAGCGGCGGTCTGTTTAATGACGCCATCAATGCCCACAGTGGCGCGCCGCAGACAGTCTATAGCGATCAGTTTGTCTGGCAGGACGGAGCCGAGGGTGAGCTGGGTTATAAGCTGGAAGTCCCGCCAGTCCATCCTGTGCTTCTGGCCTCAAAAACTTTGGGTTTTGGCCTTAGTCATGCCGAGTTGATGGCGCAGTTTAATCAGCTGCAGGTAACTATCGCCTTGATTCGAGATGGGTTTCATCCCGACTCCCCAGGCGGACAGGTACACTTGACCGATCATGGTTTTGTCTTGGATTACCCCTTGGATTCCTTATTCTGGCGGGCGGCGAGACGCGCCTTCGCTAGCATGGCTGAACTGCAGTTTGCCGCCGGGGCGCAGAAAGTGCTGCCTATGAGTGACGGCGTGCCCTTTTTATCCAGCTGGAGTGAGGCAAAAAGGGCTATCGAGGAGATGAGTCTGGCACCGCTGAAAACTATTGTGGCCAGCGCCCATGTGATGGGCGGTTGTCCCATGGGGGATGACCCCAAAAAAGCCATGGTAGATGATAAGGGGCGCAGCCACTATTTCGAGAACCTGTCTGTGATGGATGGCTCGATATTTCCCACCAGTTTAGGAGCCAATCCACAGCTGTCCATCTATGGGATCACCGCCAGAAACGCCACTTTGCTGGCACAGGAGTTGACCCAGAACCCTTAAGCCTGCCCTTGGTTAAATAGGAGAGGGGTAATGGCCGCTATCGACCCCAAACAGGCTCAGGTAAAGGCGGGTGTTTTCCCCCTGGGAGCCTGATGCTTGGGGAGCAAGGGTTAACTGATTGAGTTTGTGTAGTATAAGCGCCTGGGATTTGCGCTCCAGCATTAACTCGACCTCTAGCATCTGTTGATATTCAGTATCGGCCAGATTGTATTTACTCAGCTTTCGCAGGCGGCGATAGGGGTGCAATAGCTTCTGTTCCCACACCTCCAGCTCGCTGGCCAGGTATTGCCAGTTCTCGTCGCTGAGCCCTTGCTGCTTTTGGTCGAGCCAGAGGGCGAGCAGAAGCAGATTGACATTGACCCCATACTCATCCTGCAGCATGAGAAAGTTCGCCTGCTGCTGGTGATAGAAGTTATCGCACTCTTGCCATAATGTATTGTCGAGCAATATCTTGCTTGTCATAGACACATCCTTGTTATTGATACCAACACTTATCTTATAGGGGCTTGCAGGCTGAGATTGAGCCTGCACTTTTTATCATCCCTGCTGGTTTTTGACACTCAGCTCAATGGCCTCAATCTCTTCTTGCAGGGTTAGCCACTCAAGCTCACTCTCTTCCAGCGCCTGTGAAAGCTGAGTACGCTCAGAGAGGATTTGAGTTAGTTTGGCTTTATTATCAGCTTCATACAAGCTGGTGTCAGCGAGCAGGTTCTCAATTTCGCTCAGGCGTTCGCCATGTTTTTCCTGATTGGCTTCCAGTTTGCTCTGAGCCTTTTTCAATGGTGACAGCTTCTGCCTGAGCTCGGCTTCGAGGCGCTTTTGCAGCTTCTTATCCTGTGCCGGGGTTGCCTCACTTGGGGCGTCGCTCTTGTTGTCGCTCTTGGCCGCATCCAGCAGCCATTGATGATAATCGTCCAGATCGCCATCGAAACTGCGTACTTCGCCCTGATCCACCAGGTAGTAATCGCTGCAGCTTAAGCGCAATAAATGTCTGTCGTGAGAGACGATGATCATTGCGCCCTCGAACGACTGCAGCGCCATGGTCAGGGCATGACGCATCTCGAGATCCAGGTGGTTGGTCGGCTCATCAAGCAGTAAGAGGTTAGGGCGCTGCCATACCAAGAGTGCCAGCACCAGCCGGGCTTTTTCGCCGCCGGAGAAAGGGCGCACCGGGGCAAGGGCCATATCGCCGTGAAAACCATAGCCGCCGAGAAAATCCCTCAACTCCTGTTCTCTGCGATCCGGCGCTAGGCGGGTCAGATGTTGCAGCGGCGATTCATCCAGGCGCAGAAACTCAATTTGATGCTGGGCAAAATAGCCGATATTCAGCCCAGGATTGGTCTCATAGTGGCCGCTCATGGGTTTAAGCTGCTCAGATAACAGTTTGATTAAGGTAGACTTACCCGCGCCGTTACGCCCCAGTAGTCCGATACGGGCACCGGGCACTAGATTGAGGTGTACATGGTTGAGGATCGCCTTATCGCCATAGCCGACAGAGACCTTCTCCATGGTGACCAGGGGATTGGGCAGTGCCTCGGGGGCACGAAACTCCATATAAAACGGGCTGTCGGCCTTGGATGGCAGCAGCTCTGTCATCCGCTCCAGCGCCTTTAAGCGGCTCTGAGCCTGCTTGGCTTTACTCGCCTTGTAGCGGAAGCGATCCACAAAAGATTGCATGTGGGCGCGCTCTTTCTGTTGGCGCTCGAAAGCCACCTGCTGCTGGGCCATCCGCTCGGCGCGAATACGTTCAAAGGCGCTGTAGTTGCCCTTGTAGTAGTTGAGTTTTTGGTGCTCCACATGGACGATTTCATCGACAATCCCATCGATAAAGTCCCTGTCGTGGCTGATTAAAATCAGTGTGCCCTGATAGGCTTTAATCCAGCCCTCCAGCCAGTACATGGTATCTAAGTCCAGGTGGTTGGTGGGCTCATCGAGCAGCAGAAGATCCGAGCGGCACAGTAGGGCCTGCGCCAGGTTAAGGCGCATACGCCAGCCACCGGAGAAACTCCTGACAGGATTTTGCTGCTCCGCCTCGCTAAAGCCCAGACCTGCCAGCAGGCTGGCGGCGCGAGACTGAATGCTGTAACCGCCTATGGCATCGAGCTTGCCGTGCAGCAGGGCGATGGCGTTGCCGTTGTCCTCAAGCTGGGCCTGATGCAACTCGGTTTCTAACTGACGATATTCGAGATCGCCGTCGATCACATACTCAATCGCGCTGGTATCCAGCGCAGGGGTCTCCTGCTTGACTGTGGCAATCTGCCAGCCGCCGGGTACATTGATCTCACCTTTATCTAGGCTTATCTGACCTAAGATCAACGCCAGCAACGAAGATTTTCCCGTGCCGTTGGCGCCGACTAACCCCACCTTATGGCCGGGATAGATGGTCAGTGAGGTCTCATCCAGTAAGGTCTTAGCGCCACGGATAAGCTGTGCTTGAGTAATGGTGATCATGAAAAATCGACTTGAGGTTTGCTTAGATAATGGCTGGGGATAATACCTTATTTTCGGTCATTCTCGCCATGAGATTTTTGCCACAGACAGGCCAAACAAATAGCCATTTTCGGCCTGTCTGTGGCAAAATGGTGTCATCATTAAGTAAAAGCGACACAGGTTAATCCCAAGGTGCAAAGAGTAAAGAAGCGTTTCGTAGCAGGCGCCAAATGTCCTAAGTGTCATGCCCAGGACAGTATTGTGCTATTTAAGGAGCAAGGCATTGAGACAGTCGAGTGTGTCGAATGTGATTATCGCGAGCAGCAGACTGAGCAGAAAGTGGCCGCCAAGGCCGGCGGCGAAGTGATAGGTGTCTTTAAGCCCTAAGTGGGTAGCTACGAGCTACGGGTTTCGAGCTACGGGTTTCGAGCTACGGGTTTCGAGCTACGGGTTTCGAGCTACGAGCTACGAGCTACAAGCTACAAGCTACAAGTTACAAGTTACAAGCTACGAACCTCGTTCCCCGAGCCTCAGTCCTTAAAACCTTGCTGCAAAAACAGGTGGCGGGTCTGGTTGAAACGCGACTCTTCACACTCGATAAAATCGATGGCCAACTGGGCATTTTCCTGACGAAACTTATCCAGCTTGGCAATCTCATACTCATTCATCACTATATTCATCGCTTCCACAGTCCACTCGCCTTCGCCGCGCCCAATATCCACCTCATCCGGGTCGTAATGGGTCACCATCCAGTCCTGTAACTGTTCGTTATCTATCTTGGCCTGCTGCCAGGCGCTGAGTTGCTCGATGAGTTGCTGTTTGCTGATGTTGGCTTTGGTCATCTTAATCACTCTGTCTTAGATGAAAGGAAAACTGGCGCAAGCATAGCGATAAAGCCGGATAAAAGCGATCTTCTCCGTGGAAAGCGCAGGTTCTTGAACTGGCGATTGGTATGTCGGTCAGAGGCTTTTGATAAAAAGAGATCTGCATCACCACATCCATATTGCGTTACGAGGCGGCTCAGGGTAGCTTGAGATGTTTTTTCGTCTGGAATAATAAAAATGAATAATAATACTCACTCTACCGCTGGGGCTGGCGCAACGTCAGGTTTCCCCAGAATTTTCTGGATCGCCAATGGTGTCGAACTGCTCGAACGCGCCGCCTATTATGGTGTATTCATCGTTATCACTCTCTACCTGTCACGTATCTTAGGTTTCAGCGATGTTGAAGCCGCCTGGCTTGCGGGTTCATTCTCCGCCGGTCTCTACTTCCTGCCCACCTTCAGTGGTGCCCTGGCCGATAAGATAGGTTTTCGTGGCGCCCTGTTGCTCGCTTTTGGTCTGCTGACCATAGGTTATGCGGCCCTTGCCGTCTTCCCGCTGCTGATTGAGACTCAGGGGCTGGTGGAATATGGCCGCGAGACTGTCTATCACGGCCTGAAAGAGGCTGACATCCGCTGGGCGATTGTGCCTATCCTTATTGTTATCATGATAGGCGGCTCGTTTATCAAGGCGGTGATCACAGGCACTGTGGCGCTGTCGACCACCACAGAGACTCGCGCCAAGGGCTTCTCCATCTTCTACATGATGGTCAATATCGGCGCCTTCTCGGGTAAGACAGTGGTGAAACCGCTGCGTGAGTCCATGGGGGATCTGGGGCTGATTAACCTCAATTACTTTGCCGCGGCCATGACGCTTATCGCGTTTTTCAGTATTTTGCTCTTCTTCAAGAGCACAGAGGAGAGCCGCTCTAGCAAGAGTATGGGGGAGATCTGGCAGGCCTTAGTTAAAGTGATCTGCAATGCGCGTCTTATCATGCTTATTCTTATCATCACAGGTTTCTGGATGGTGCAGCATCAGCTATACGCCACCATGCCGAAATATGTGCTGCGTATGGCCGGTGAAGGCTCATCGCCCTCCTGGTATGCGAACGTCAATCCGCTGGTGGTCTTCCTCTGCGTCAGCCTGGTGACTGGCATGATGGCCAAGCGCAGTGCGCTGAGCTCCATGACTGTGGGTATGTTTATCATGCCGGTATCGGCACTTTTGATGGCATCGGGCAACATGTTTGCTGGCACTGATACCATCTTGGGGATGCACCCAATCGCGGCCATGATGATCATAGGTATCGTCTTCCAAGGCCTAGCCGAGTGTTTCATCTCGCCGCGCTTCTTAGAGTATTTCTCCTTGCAAGCTCCTAAGGGCGAAGAGGGGATGTACCTTGGCTTCTCGCATCTGCACTCCTTTATCAGTTCCTTGCTAGGTTTTGGTCTGTCGGGCTACTTGCTAGAGGCCTATTGTCCCGATCCGCGCCTCTTTAGCGACCACGCCGCCTGGGTTGAGGCCTCATCCAATGCACACTATATCTGGTATGTGTTTGCCGCCATTGCCAGCATCTCGGCTCTTGCCCTGATTGTCTATGGCGCCGTGATCAAGCGTCTCGATGCCAAGAAAGAGACAGACGCCGAACTGGCTCCGGCTTAAGGCTCGACATCCTTGCCGCCGCAGTCGTTTGCGGCGGCAAGGATTAAACTTCCTCACCCTTAGCAGCATAGCCCTGCAATAACTGCTATAATCGCCGCCATATCCATGTAAGCCTTGATTCATCTTTATCTGGGCTGCCA
Source organism: Shewanella sp. AS1 (assembly GCF_021412565.1). Lineage (GTDB taxonomy): Bacteria > Pseudomonadota > Gammaproteobacteria > Enterobacterales > Shewanellaceae > Shewanella. The sequence goes on from NZ_JAKCLJ010000001.1 coordinate 73,956, forward strand.
TCACACTGCATAAAGTGCGCCCTCAGGTCTGCAACCCTTGTGCGTATCATTAGGAAAATACCGTGAGTCAATCTGACAAGAATACCCCAAGTGCGGCTTTTGACAGCCTGTCATTAAAACCGGCTCTGCTCGATACCCTTAGAACCATAGGGTTTGAGACCATGACGCCCATTCAGGCTGCCAGTCTGCCCGCCATTTTAAATGGCGAGGATGTGATAGGTCAGGGTAAGACAGGCTCAGGCAAAACTGCCGCCTTTGGTCTTGGATTGCTCAATAAACTTGATGTAAAACGCTTTCGTATTCAATCCTTAGTGATGTGCCCCACAAGAGAGCTGGCGGATCAAGTGGCTGCCGATCTGCGCACCCTGGCGCGCGGTATCCACAACATTAAAATTTTGACTCTGTGTGGCGGCGTGCCCATGGGGCCGCAAATTGGCTCATTGGAACATGGCGCCCATATTATTGTGGGGACACCCGGGCGTATTATCGATCACCTGGACAGAGGCCGTTTAGATTTAGAAAACGTCAATATGCTGGTGCTTGATGAAGCGGATCGCATGCTGGAGATGGGCTTTCAAAAAGAGCTGGATGCCATCATGCTGGAAGTGCCCCGCGAGCGCCAGACTCTGCTGTTCAGCGCCACTTTCCCCGAGCAGATTAAGGTCATCAGCCAGCAGTTTATGATAGATCCTGTCATGGTGAAGGTGGAGCAGAAACATGATGGCAGCAGCATAGCCCAGCATTTCTACGAGTGCGGCAATAATAACGATCGCTTCAAGGCATTGCAGCTGTTATTGCTGGCCCATCGCCCCGAGAGCGCCGTGGTGTTTTGTAATACCAAGCGCGAGACCAAGGATGTGGCCGCCAAATTAGCCAATGCCGGTTTCAGTGTGGTCGCCCTGCACGGGGATCTGGAGCAGAGAGACCGCGACCAGATGCTGCTTCAGTTTGCCAATAAGAGTGCCAGCGTCATGGTGGCTACCGATGTGGCGGCTCGCGGTCTGGATATCGACGCCTTGGATATGGTGGTCAACTATCATCTGGCCCACGACACTGAGGTGCATATTCACCGTATCGGCCGAACAGGACGCGCGGGCAGTCAGGGCGCGGCCCATACCTTCTTTAATCAGGAAGAGATGCAAAAAATCCTGCTGCTGGAGGATGAGCTTGGCCGCGAGATTATCGCTGAGCCCTTGCCCGATGAGAGTCTGCTGCAAACTGCGCCGCCTCAACCTACCATGGTCACGATTCAGATTGACGGCGGTAAGAAGCAGAAGGTGCGCCCCGGTGACATCTTAGGCTGTCTTACCGGAGATAACGGCATTGCGGGCACTGAGGTGGGTAAGATCAAGATCACCGAGTTTCGCTCCTATGTGGCTGTGGATCGCAAGGTGCTGAAGAAGGCGCTCAATAAAATCGTTAAAGGTAAGCTCAAAGGCAAAAACTATCGCGCCTGGGAGCTAAAATAGCCTTAATCTAAGATCGCCGCCGCTATTAGAATCAGCCGTTATTGCAATCAGCCGCTATTCCAATCTGTCGCTATTAGAACCAGCCGAAATAACAAGAAAAAGGGAGCCAACCTAGGTTAGCTCCCTTTTGTTATTTAAGCCCACGGGGCTGGTGGGCTGGGGGGCAGAGGGCAAAGGCCTGAGGACTTATGCGTTAGCTCTTGGCCGTGGCTCCAGGCTTGGCGCGACGAGAACGACGACGAGCGGGCGCGTTGCCATCTCTGTGCTCACTCTTACCTTGGTGTGGTCGGCGAGCCTTATTCGGTTTAGATTTATCTGCCTGACCCTGTTTATCTTTCTCAGCCGCTTTTTGAGGCTCGATTTTGTCTGTTTTAGTGCCTGCTTTATTGCCAGCCTTGTTGCCCGATTTATTGCCCGTGTTATTGCCCGCTTTATTGTGATTGGCTTTGTCTGTGCTGGTTTGATTCGAGCGCGAAGCTGCACGGCGATTGCCTTGTTTAGCTGCGGCGTTGCGCGGGCCTTTATGTTGTCCGTGACGTTTAGGCGTCAGCTGGGTTTCGGGTAGGCTGTGAGTCGGCTCGAAACCTTCGACTTCACTGCGGGGCAGATTCTTACCTATCAGACGTTCGATATCGGCGAGCAATTTAGTTTCTTCGCTGCTCACCAAAGAGATAGCCTTACCATTGGCGCCGGCGCGGCCAGTGCGGCCAATACGATGGACATAATCTTCTGGCACATTGGGCAGATCGAAATTAACCACTTGGGGAAGCTGGTCGATATCTAGGCCACGGGCGGCAATATCGGTTGCCACCAAAACACGCACTTCGCCACTTTTGAAATTCGCCAGTGCTTTGGTGCGCGCGCCTTGGCTTTTATTGCCATGAATCGCTGCGGCTGTGATCCCTTTATCGTCCAGGCTTTTTGCCAGACGGTTGGCGCCATGTTTAGTGCGACTAAATACCAATACCTGTTGCCAGTCGTGCGCCTTGATCAACTTGATCAAGGCTGCCGATTTACGGGTTTTATCCACCGGGCAGATCAGTTGCTCGACACTGTTAGCCGTGGTGTTACGCGGCGTCACAGATATTTCAACGGGATGATTCACTAAGCTTTTTGCTAAGGTGCGGATCTCATCTGAAAAAGTGGCCGAGAACATCAGGTTTTGACGTTTGGGCGGTAAAATTTTCAAGACTTTTTTGATGTCATGGATAAAGCCCATATCCAGCATACGGTCGGCTTCGTCAAGGACTAAAATTTCTAGCTGGCTAAAACTTAAGGCGTTTTGGTTATAGAGATCTAACAAACGTCCCGGCGTTGCCACCAAAATATCGACGCCGCGACTGAGCTGTTTAATTTGCGGCACTATCCCCACACCACCAAATACCACGGCGCTGCGAAGGGGCAGATGCTTCCCATAAGTTGTTACACTTTCGGCAATTTGCGCCGCTAGCTCCCGTGTCGGTGTTAATACCAAGGCGCGAACCTGCTTGGTTCGGGCGCGTTCACCCCGGCTGAGCAGTTCGAGTAATGGCAAGGTAAAACCTGCGGTTTTTCCTGTTCCGGTTTGCGCTGCGGCCATCACATCTTTGCCTGCCAATACCGCCGGGATAGCCTGGGCTTGGATAGGCGAAGGGGTTTGGTAACCTTTTTGCTCGACAGCTTTTAAAATAGGAGCAGATAAACCTAGGGAGGAAAAACTCATAGATGGGTCTCTTGAGGCTGCTTAAACAGCGAAATTCAGGGGCCAAGTACCTTGGCGGGCGTGCAGCTTACAGGATCTGCCTGCTGAGCGCTAATTATTCGCGATTTCAGAGAATAAAACCGACACCAACCTATGCAGTTTAGCTTAAGCTTTACGGGTGGATCACATGATGTGAGCCACAGTTTTTGGGCTTGAGTAGCGATAATGTAATTTAATCACGTTATTCGCGCTATCATGATTGAGTTTTGTGCAAATGGGACTACAATAGCCGCCTTTCTCAGATTGGCAGCCAAAGTTCTGTCGATTGAGGCAATTAGCTACATTCCCACTCGAAGATCGAATTAGGAAACAAGATGACACAACAAAAGAAATACGGTCTTCGTGTGAGCGAAGATAACGGCAGCTGGACGGCGCAGATCATTCGTCGCATGACGGCCCGCAAAAACGTGGTGACTAAGACCCAGGCGGGCTTTGCCAGCGAAGCGGAAGCGACAAGCTGGGGCGAACAGGCGCTAAAGGAGCTGCTGGAAAACCTGATGGTGCGTAACGAGCGCCGTGCCAAGCAGCGTGCCGAGCGTACTCAGGCCACAGCCGATAAAGAAGCCGCCGCCCAGAAATGGCGCGACGAGCGTGACAGTCGCAGCGACAGCGATGACTTTGACTTCGATGATGATTTTGATGACGAATAGTCGTTAATCTTTGCAGTCATCAACAAGACGAATAAAAAGCCCGAATGTTACAAATAACATTCGGGCTTTTTTACGCTTATCGCTTATCGCTTATCGCTTATCGCTTATCGCTTACGGCTTATGGCTTAAGACGACTCAGCTGCGGGGTGCGCGGCGGAACCATGCGTCTATTACCCGTTGCCTCGAAGGCACTGGCAAATTTCAGCAGGTGATTGTCGTCATAGGCGCGGCCAGCGAAGGTCAGCCCTACCGGCATGCCGATATCGGCCATCACGCCCATAGGAACCGTTACCGTTGGCACACCTAAGTGGCGAATCGCCAGGTTACCGTTGGCGACCCAAACACCGTTGCTCCAGGCGATATCGGCAGAGGCCGGATTCACATGGGCATCGGCCGGCCCCACATCCGCCACAGTCGGGAAGAGCACGGCGTCGAGTTTAAGCTCATCCATCCAGTCTTCCAGATCCAGCTTGCGGGTCTTTTCTAAACCGCGCAGGCCATCGGGGATGCTGTCGATTTCGTCATAGGCTTTCAGGCCGCGTTTGGCCATATTGACATACTCTTCCATGCCCGCCGCCAGATCGCCCTCACGATTAGGCAGGGTGCCGAGATCGTGGGGGAAGATATGATAGCCGTTCACATCTTCCAATTTATTAAGCTTAGGGTCGTTGTTGGCGCGCAAAAACTCATCGAACGCCCAGCCAGACAGCTCCCACAGCTCATCTTCGAGAAACTCTGGCGTGACTATGCCTCGGTTGAACACTGTCGGCGCGCCAGGGCGGTCGCCTTCACAGTTAGATACCAGCGGGAAGTCCACTTCAATCACTTCTGCGCCAGCCGCTTCCAATGCTTCACGAGCTGTTTGCCAGAGATCGATCACTGACTCTCGGGTATGGATACGCTGCCCCGTCGGTCCGCCAATTCCTGGGTTCTCGCTGGTGCCCGCCAGTTCATCCTTATTGATGTACATGCGCGGCACGCCGAAACGCTTACCCTTGAGGCTGTCAGCTTGGGCTGCTAGCTCAAGATAAGACTCTGGGCGCACCTCGGAGGCTTTGGGGATACTCACCCAAGGTTGTAAGCGCCATAGATCGCCGCGGGTCACTGGGTCATCGGCCACGATCACATCCAGCACTTCGAGCAGATCGGTCATGGTGCGGGTATAGGGCACGACTACATCCATGGTTGGGGTCAGTGGCCAGTTGCCACGCACCGAGATCACCCCACGTGATGGCGTATAGGCGCACAGACCATTGTTGGATGCGGGCCCGCGGCCGCTCGACCAGGTCTCTTCGGCTAGGCCGAATGCCGAGTAGCTGGCGGCCGTGCCTGTGCCCGCGCCGTTGGATGAGCCGGACGCGAAAGGCGCGGTCAGGTAGTCGGCGTTGTAGGGGCTCTCGGCGCGGCCATAATGACCACGCTGCATGCCGCCATTGGCCATGGGGGGCATATTGGTCTTGCCTAAACAGATGGCACCGCCAGCGCGCAAACGCTCGACGGCGAAGGCATCATACTGGGCGACTAAGTCTTTAAAGGCCGGACTGCCGGAGGCCGCCGTCAATCCCTTCACCAGATAGCTGTCCTTGGCGGTATAGGGAATACCGTCCAGTGGGCTTAAGGTTTTACCGGCCGCGCGGCGCGCATCAGACGCCTTGGCTTCCTCTATTGCATCGGGATTAGGCACCACAAGCGCATTAAGCTTGGTTTGTGTCGCTGGGCCATCATAGGCTTCAATCCGCGCCAGATACGACTGCACCAGTTCGACTGCAGTGGTGCGACCCGATTCGAGGGCGGCGCGCAGCTCGGCAATAGACACTTCGGTCACTTCAAACGCTTTAGTCACTTCAATCATGAGTCGCTCCTGGTTACTTGCCTGCGGGGATCTGCTGGGTAATGCAGTGGATATTGCCGCCGCCCAATAAAATCTCCCGCGCAGGCACGCCGACTATCTCATAGTCCGGGAAGATGGCTTGTAACTTGTCTGCGGCAATCTCGTCGGTCGCCGGATCCAGCAGTGGGAATACGATGCGATTGTTAGTGATTAAAAAGTTCACATAGGAGCCGGCCAGACGCTCACCTGCGCTGCGTGGCACACCTGTGCCTTCGCTAACGCCTTTGGACTCCTCTTCGCTGCAATAGAGCGGCCCAGGTTGTGGCATCAGGTGTACCTTTAACTTACGCCCCTTGGCATCGACGCTGTTTTCTAAAATCTCTAAGGCGGCTTTTGAGCGAGCATACTGAGGATCGGACTCATCATCTGTCCAGTGCAAAATCACTTCACCTGGGCGGGCAAAGCAGCACATATTGTCAATGTGGCCGTCGGTCTCATCCATGAATACGCCATCGGTCAACCAGATAAACTGCTCGACATTGAGATACTCTTTTAGCAGGGCTTCAATCTGCTCTTTGCTTAAATCTGGGTTACGATTGCTGTTGAGCAGGCACTCGCTGGTGGTCATGCAGGTGCCTTCACCGTCCACATGGATTGAGCCGCCCTCTAGAATCAACGGCGCCTTGTAACGGGCAAAACCGTGCTGCTTGAGCATCTTAGCCGCTACTTGTTCATCTTTATCCCAAGGGAAATACAAGCCGCCGTTGTGGCCGCCCCAGGCATTAAAGCCCCAATCGACGCCGCGACATTCGCCTTCGCTATTGGTGACTATAGTCGGGCCTGTGTCGCGCGCCCAACAATCGTCGCTGTCGATCTCTACTAAGGTGACGTGGGAGGGCATTACCGCTTTGGCCTGATCTAAGAATGCTTTAGGCACGCCCATATACACAGGTGTCACCGCGCCAATGGCATCGGCCACCTTGGCAAATGTCGCCTGGGCATACTTGCCCGCTTCGCGCCAGTTGTCGGGGCGATAGGGCCAGATCATCCACACCGCTTGCTGCGCCGCCCATTCACCGGGCATGTGAAAACCATCTTGGGATGGCTTGGTCGATAAATCTGTGGCATTCACATTCGCGTTGGTCATTAATTTTGTCTCCAGTAATGCCGAAAAACGATAAAGGGGCGCCTTAACATTGGACGATAGAATAGGAATATACCGAACATCAATCAAATGAATTTAGAGGCTGACTAGCCTGGCGGCAGTATATCTTATCATTTGAGCCTGCTTGAACAGAATAGTGCTAAATCAGGGAAAGGTCAGAATGGACGAGAATTAGTCGGAGATGGGTTTATGAGGCCGAGGTGCGGATGATATTTGAGTATGGTTTCGACTTTGAGAATGGCTGACAGCCGGTGGTACGTTCGAATTGGTATTCATCTCCTCATGTGCAGGTACTGCTTCGACGCGCCGCGAGTACATCCATGTAGGCTCTGCGACAGCATCCATGCTGTCGAAGGTCTCAGCCGCACCTACACTGTGGAATTATTTTTAACTGCGTAGGCAAGGATACATCTTGCAGCAAATTGAGATACAGATTTGAAATGGTTATTCATACTTTATTTGGTGGGTATGTGGTTGTTTCAAATAAATGAAATGGAATAGTGAAAGCTTGCTTTTGGCAGATGTAATCAATGGTTCGTTTTATTCTTTTGAAGTTCATGATAATGCGTGTTTCACCCTCCTTTAGCTCATAATACTTTGATTCTGGAAACACATTAACTAGTTGGTCTAGCTTAGAGTAACTGTCAGCTATAATGCCCCGATATTCTTCTCTGTTATGTTCGTGGATTTTACCTATTGAGTACACGAATTCATCAATAACTTTATGTAAATCTACCCCTTTTTCTTGATAACAGTTTTTTTCAACGGCATTGAGCAGTCGATCGAGCGTAGCCTTCGATTGGCCACGAGCTCTAATAAATGTTGTGAACTTATTTTTGTCTAGGCAAGAGTAAAAAAGAAGTGTTTTTTCATGAAAGCCAAATGTAAATGAATCTATGAGCAATGAGTGGTGTTGAGCATAGTTGCGTAAAGATTCACCGATGGCATAGGCATCGCTTTCGTTAAAAAGCCTCTCTCGTATTAACTTAACTGACCGGTTATTCTGCTTATTTCCTGTAAGTTTAGATATAAACGACCGTTCTTCCTTGTAGCTTTTATCTAGATAAAATTTTGCAAAATTAAGAGTGGAGCAGAGTAGGCGATTAGCTTTTAGTTTGTAGTCATAGCTTTGATTTTCCAGTAAGCCGTTCATGCTCGAAAATTTGATAAGAGACTCATAAAGAAAAGTCTTGTACTCTAGATGTGATTGAACTATTTGGTCGTATAATTCTTCGAATTTGGAAATTTGGATAAGGTTAGTCAAACATTTTTTGTAGTCATTAAACTCTTCTCTATTAAGCTTGTGTACTTTATAGATAGGTGTGCGACTGACAAAGCTATAATCCGTCATAACATCCTCAGTAAAAGCAATCGTAGTCAATACATTCTCAGAATACTCTGTAGCATTAATAGAATTTGGTCAATTTGATAATTCCAAAAAGCGACTACAAATACGGCTAAATCGAAGAGGTGATAATACCCGAGTGTAGATGCTGCTGAGGGTATCGAAAACAGGGATTTTTTCGTTAAGCGGCCATGGATGGCGTAAAGCGCCCCGAAGCAGCGCCTACACAGAAGGTCGTTCATACATGTATCTGCGATCACGACATTGGTATATCCCTATACTGCACCCACCGCAGGTGATTCAAAACTCGATAAAACTGAGTTTCCAGTTGAACAAATCGCACGATTTAATCAAATTGACCATTTTGTGCGATACACATACACTTACTGAATATTGTATGCACTAAACACTCTGTTGGGGACTTGAACATGCAAACATTAACGGCCAATGATGCGAAGCGAAACTTTGGTGAGTTGCTGCTAAGCGCCCAGCGGGAACCGGTGAAAATTAGCAAAAACAGCAAAGATGCTGTGGTGGTGATGTCTATTAGAGACTTTGAAGCACTTGAGGCGATGAAGGCCGAATACCTTAAGCATTGCTTCGATTCGGCTAAGGACAACCTGAAAAAAGGTGCAGTGGTTGACGGGGAAAGTTTTCTGAAGTCGCTTTAGCGGGGCTTTGTGCTGATCGGCACGTCTCATGGAATAGCTCATGGAAAAGAGAAGCTATAAGCTCAGTCAGTTAGCGCAGGAGCACTTAACTAAAGTCAAAACTTACACAGTGGAAAACTTTTCCCAGTTGCAGTGGGACAAGTATAGAGTCACTCTGACGTCAGGTTTGCAGATGTTGGCCGAGAACCCTGATTTAGCAAGAAGCTGCAGTGACATAGTCCCAAATGGTTTTTACTTCCCTATAGGTAAACACATGAGGTAAACACATGGTTTACTTCACCAAGGAACAAGACTTCATTTTAGTTGTAGCCGTATTAGGCCAATCAAAGTCACAACAAAACCACATTAAATCAATAGTTTAAATAGTGGATCTTAGTTTCCTTTATTAGTCGTCTGCTCTTTTTTCGGGAAGTTGAGATCGACCTTTTCGTCTTCATCAGACTTCACACCAACGGCAATATAGCCCACATCTTCCTCCTGACCTGTCTCGGGGGAAATTCGGGTTTCTGTACCGTTCTCATGATATGGCTGCATACCGCTACAGGCTTGTAGCAATAGCAGTGCTGACAAGATAGACAAATAATTTTTCATACAACCCTATCCTTAGTTTATTGCGTTAATTGTTTGGGGGAAGATCAGTCACCTGCTCAACAAAGTAGCAGAAAGGGGGAACTGACATCAAGCTGAATCAATAGCGTTAAAAAGCATGACTTTGTTGCTCTTGGTTCTGGCACGACCAAGATAAAACCAAGCTCACCGTTTTTTGATCTAGCTCAATTTTGTGAGGTCGATAGCAATTAGCTGGCTCTTGATTTATTAGAGGTTTATTCCTGAATAAGAGCCTGCGATACTCAGCTTATCAATCGCTAGGGTCTGTTGACCTTTGCTGATGATTTTTGCAGCGAATTGTTGGGGTTTTATACAAGGCAGAGCCTTTGCGGTGTAGTTGTTCTACATAAAAAGGCGATAACGCGGTAGAAAGCCCCAACAAACGCTGCCCGAAGGGTTCGGCTAAAAGCGTTTTATGCTTCGTTAAGTGGTACTGACTTAGGCGACTAAGCTACATACAACTTGCCTCGCCTAAAACGCTTTTATCTCGAACAAAATTTAACCTTCAAAGGTCAACAGACCCTAATATTCTCGCCTTAAATCGCTCGGAGTTTCATGGATAAAAACCTCGAAAAAGTCCTGGAAAAAAATTTAGCTCGATGGCTTAAACAGCAAAAGTCGGCCTGTGGCGTTTATCTCAATTTAACTGTGTTACTGGGTGTGTTAACCGCTCTGGCGCTGGTGCTGCAGGCCTATCTGCTCTCGACCCTGCTGCAGGGGATGATTATCGAGTCGCGTCCCAAGGCGGAATTTATCACTCATTTTTATCTGCTCGGCGGCCTTATCCTGCTGCGCGCCGTGCTTGTGTATGCCCGCGAACGGGTGAGCTTTCGCGCCGGGCGTTTGCTGCGCGGCGCTATTCGAAAATCTGTCTTAGATAAACTCACCGAGCTGGGGCCTGTGTTTATCAAAGGCAAGCCAGCGGGCAGCTGGGCCAGTATCGTGCTGGAGCAGGTGGAAGACCTGCAGGATTTCTATGCCAAATACCTGCCGCAGATGCTGCTGGCGGGCTTTATCCCATTGACTATCTTGACCGTGGTGTTTCCTATCAACTGGGCGGCAGGGCTTATTCTGCTGACCACGGCGCCGCTCATTCCACTCTTTATGATCTTAGTTGGCATGGGCGCGGCCGATGCTAATCGCAAGAATTTCAGTGCACTGGCCAGACTGAGCGGCCACTTTATGGATCGCTTAAAAGGGATGCAGACCATCAAGCTTTTTTATCGCGGTGACAGCGAGATTAAGGCGATTGAAACCGCATCGGAGGAGTTTCGCAGTCGCACTATGGCAGTGCTTCGCATGGCGTTTTTAAGCTCGGCTGTGCTTGAGTTTTTTGCCGCCGTTTCCATTGCCGTGCTGGCGGTCTATTTCGGCTTTAGCTATTTAGGCCATCTGGATTTCGGCCATTATGGTGCCGGGCTGACCTTGTTTACCGGCCTGTTTGTGCTGATCTTGGCGCCTGAGTTTTATCAGCCGCTTCGGGATCTCGGTACTCATTATCACGCCAAGGCACAGGCCATAGGTGCGGCCGAGGCCTTGATGACGCTGCTTGAGCACGATCTTGAGGCTGATAGCGATAAAGCCAAAGCGCAAGCGTTTAATAGCCAGCAGCCGCTCACGCTAACCTTGCAAGAGGTGAGTGTGTTGAATCCAGATGGCGAGGTGTTAGCCGGGCCGCTGTCATTGACCTTAAGCCCGGGCGAGCAGCTGGCCTTGGTGGGGCCAAGCGGCGCAGGCAAAACCAGTCTGCTTAATATGTTGCTGGGTTTTCTGCCTTATACCGGCTCGGTACAGATCAACGGTATTGAGCTTAGAGAGCTAGACAGAGTCGATTATCGCCGTCATCTTGCCTGGCTGGGGCAGGAGCCGCAGCTGTTTTATGGCACCATCTTCGACAATGTGGCCTTAAGCGATCCCACTATGAGCGAAGCCGAGGTTTATGGGCTGCTGGACAGGGCCAATATCGGCGATTTTGTGCGCCAGCAGCCGCTGGGGCTTAACTATCCTATTGGCGAGCAGAGTGGCGGTTTGTCCGTTGGGCAGGCGCAAAGGCTCTGTCTGGCGCGCGCACTTGGGCAACAAGCTAAGCTGTTTCTGCTCGATGAGCCCACAGCCAGCCTAGACAGCATCAGCGAGCGGGCGGTGATGTCCGCGATTACTCAGGCAAGTGCGGGTATCACCAGCTTGATGGTGACCCACAGATTGGATGCCTTAACTGAGATGGACAAGATCTTGGTTTTAGATAAAGGCTTGCTGGTGCAGCAGGGCAGTTATCAGGAGTTGAGTCAGCAGCCAGGTTTGTTTAAGAAGATGTGTCATCAACTGCCCCACTCAATCGATGAGGTGAACCTATGAAGCCTCAGCTAACTCAGCTAACACAGCTAACTCAACTACTGCCATTTCTAAAACTGTTTAAGCGTCAGTGGCTGATGATGTCCATTGGTCTGCTATTGAGCGTGATCACTCTGCTGGCGGGGATCGGCCTGCTGTCATTGTCTGGCTGGTTTCTCTCGGCCACGGCCGTGGCGGGCCTGAGTGTGATAACCGCCCAGGCTTTTAACTATTTCACCCCGGCGGGTGGGGTGCGTTTTCTCTCGATCGCCCGCACGGTAAGCCGTTATGGTGAGCGTCTCGCCACCCATGAGGCCACCTTTAAGCTGCTGACGGAGCTAAGATGCTGGACCTGGCGACGACTCTTGCCCCTGAGCGCCCAGGACTTAAAAGGGCTGCGGGGCGGCGATCTGCTCAATCGTTTAGTGGCCGATATCGATACCTTAGATCATCTCTATCTGCGCTTGCTAACGCCTGTGGCGGCATCTTTGTTGATGATAGGGGCGCTCTACCTGTTTCTGGGCTGGTTCGACCCTCGTCTGGCGTCAATCCTCTGTGGGCTATTGCTGCTGTTTTGGTTGTTATTGCCTCTGCTGTTTTACCGTCTTGGCCACAGGCCGGGGATCGAGCAGCTGGAAGATAAGCGCAGGCTCAGAGTGACTATGCTGGAATACCTGCAGGGGCAAGCGGAGCTGACCCTGTTCGGTGCCTTGCCCCGTTATCGCCACGCGCTGGACGAGGCTCAGGCCAGGCTGTTTGCCAGTCAGGAGGCTATGGTGAAAGTGACGGCGCGGAGTCAGGCCATGCTGGTGCTCTGTCATGGTTTGGCGCTGCTGGTGCTGTTTTACTTGGCCGCCGATGGGGTGGGCGAGTCCCTGCCGCCCGGGCCTATGTTGGCGCTGGTGGTGTTTATGACACTGGCCTGTATCGAGATGCTGATGCCTGTTGCTGGCGCGTTTCAGCATCTGTCGGCCTGTGTCAGCGCAGCCAGCAGGGTGAGTGAGATAACCGAGCAGTCGCCAAGTATCCAGTTCGATTCATCAAGCACCCATAAGGTGAGCCGGGGTGAGTTGAGTATCAAGGCGCTGGATTTTAGCTATGGCGGGCAGGGTAGCAAGGTGCTCGATGGCATCGACTTTGAGGTGAAGGCCGGTGATAAGGTGGCCCTGCTGGGGCAAACTGGCTGCGGTAAATCCAGCTTGTTATCGCTGATTTTGCGTCAGTGGCAGGCGCAGTCGGGGCAGATATTGCTCGACGGTAAGCCGATTGAGGCATACAGCGAGGCCGAGCTCAGAGCCGGCATAGGGGTAATGAGCCAGCGTATCTATCTGTTTGCCGGCACCCTGAGGGATAACCTGACTTTGGCGCAAGCCGAACAAGTCGATACCGACTCGAAACCCTTGACGAGAGCTGAGCGAAAACAGGCACGGGAAGCCAATGATGCTAAGTTAATTGAGGTGCTAGAACGGGTGGGGCTTGGCAGTTTGACTCAAGGCGACAAGCCGCTGGATTGCTGGATAGGTGAAGGCGGTCGGCAGCTTTCTGGCGGCGAGCAGCGCCGTATCGGTGTGGTGCGTCTGCTGCTGCGTGATGCGCCGCTCTTGCTGCTCGATGAGCCAACCGAAGGGTTAGATCAAGCGACAGAGCGGGAGATCATGGTGTTGCTGCTGGAATTTGCCCAACACAAGACGCTGCTGATGATAAGTCATAGGCTCACTGTCATGTCACAGATGGATGAAATTCATCTGATGGAGGCGGGGAGAATCCGCGTCAGTGGCAGTCATCAGAGCCTGCTACAGCAGGATGACTATTACGCCAGTTTGCATCGTCAGCTGGGTTAATCCCTTAACACTATTCAAAAAGCAAAGCACAAAAAAGCCAGTTGCATTGCAACTGGCTTTTTAGGAGAGCGTTAAGCTAACTCAAGCAGTTATACCGCATTGTCGCTTATGGCTTATTCCTCGTTATCACCCAGAGACAAGAGGGTCGCATTACCACCGATAGCGGTGATGTTGTTGGTGCGTGTCTTCTCGGTCACGAAACGGGTCAGGTAGTGTGGGCCACCGGCTTTAGGACCTGTGCCCGACAGACCCTGACCGCCGAAGGGCTGTACGCCCACCACGGCACCAATCTGGTTACGGTTGATATAGACGTTACCCACATTTACCTTGCTGGCCAGCTCCATCGCATGGCTCTCGTTACGGCTGTGGATGCCCAGTGTCAGACCGAAACCTGTGGAGTTGATCTCATCAATCACCTTAGGCAGATCCGCCGCCTTGTAGCGAATAATGTGCAGGATAGGACCGAAATGTTCCTTCTCCAGCACCTTGATAGAGTCGATCTCTACTGCAGTCGGTGCCACAAAATGGCCATGTTCTGTGCCTGCTGGCAGTTCAAGCTGATTAACCAGACGACCGACCTGCTTGATATGGTCGATATGGGCATTCAGGTTGGTTTGGGCAGTGGCGTCGATCACAGGGCCCACATCGGTTTTCACCAGATTTGGATCGCCGATACTCAGCTCATCCATGGCGCCTTTGAGGACATCCAGCACTCGCTCGGCAACCTCTTCTTGCAGGAAGAGTACCCGCAGGGCCGAGCAGCGTTGGCCCGCGCTGGTGAACGAGGAGGAAACCACATCGTTAACCACCTGCTCAGGCTGAGAGGTCGAGTCCACTACCATGGCATTCTGACCACCGGTTTCGGCGATCAATGGAATGATGGCACCTTTACGCTCGGCCAGGGTCAGGTTGATTCGTTTTGCAGTCACGGTCGAGCCGGTAAAGCAGACGCCGCCGATGCGCTCGTCGCTGGTGATCGCCGCGCCTACTGTGGCACCTGTGCCAGGAAGGAATTGCAGCGCCTTAACCGGAATACCGGCTTGGTGAGCCAGCTGCACCGCGCGGTAACCTACGATAGAGGTCTGCTCGGCAGGCTTAGCCACGACTGTGTTACCCGCAGCCAAAGCTGCAGTAATTTGACCCAAGAAAATCGCCAGTGGGAAGTTCCAGGGGCTGATACAGACGAATACGCCGCGGCCTTGCAGGAACAGCTCGTTAAGCTCGCCAGTGGGGCCAGGCAGCAGCTCGGGTTTGCCCATCATCTTCTTGGCATGAACTGCGTAGTAACGACAAAAATCCACTGCTTCGCGCACTTCATCGATACCATCCTGAATGCTCTTGCCCGCTTCACGGGTACACAGGGCAATCAGCTCTTCGCGGTTCTCTTCTAACAGATCCGCCAGTTTTTGCAGGGCGTTAGCGCGTACTTCCACCGGCGTTGCACACCAGTCACCGAAAGCTTGATGGGCGCTGGAAAGTGCCTGCTCTATGGCCTGTGCTCCTGCGAAGCTGACCTGACCGACCACTTGGCGGGTGTCGTAAGGGCTGAGCACATCGACTGTTTCACCGCTTAGGGTCTCGCCGTCGACGATTGGGCCGGCTGTCCAGCTTGTGTCTTTATATTGCTCTAATGCCGCGAAGAAGGGGGCGGATTCCGAGATGATGTTCATGTTCATTCCCTTTGAGTTTTTACGTTCAGCACCGAAGATGTCGGCTGGCTGAACAATTTTGTTATTTGCCAGGGTTTTGTAGCTTTTCAGGGTCGTCAAAGGATGGACAACCAAAGAGTCTATTGGGGTCTTAGGATCCACCAATTTGTGCACAAATGAGCTGTTAGCGCCGTTTTCAAGTAGACGACGCACCAGGTATGGCAGCAGATCTTTGTGAGCTCCCACAGGGGCGTAGATACGCACCTTCTCCACGCCGCCCTCGGCGAGTAGCGTGTCGTACAGCTCTTCACCCATGCCGTGCAGACGTTGGAACTCATACAGACGATCGCCAGCCATGGCGGTGATCGCGGCTATGGTTTGGGCATTGTGGCTGGCAAATTGCGGGTAAATGGCACCGCGGGTCCAATCCGAGAGCAGGTAGCGAGCACAGGCAAGGTATGACACATCTGTGCTGGCCTTGCGGGTGTAGAGTGGGTAACCGCCTTCACCGGCGATCTGTGCCCATTTCAGCTCGCTGTCCCAGTAAGCGCCTTTCACCAGACGAACCGGGATCTCATCTCCTTGCTCTTTGGCGAGTTTTGTCAGCCAGCAGAGTACGGGTAGGGCGCGTTTCGAGTAGGCTTGTACCACTATGCCGAGCAGTCCCCAACCTTTAACGGCATCACTGCGGTAGAGTTTTTCAAACAGTTTAAGAGAGAGCTCTAAACGGTCGGCTTCTTCGGCATCGATAGATACACCTACATTTAGGCTGCGAGCCTGAGATACCAGTTTGACTAGCGTGTCGTACAGCTCTGTCATGGTGCGCTCTTCGTTGGCAACCTCGTAGCGAGGATGCAGGGCAGAGAGCTTGATAGAGATGGTGGGGCGCGGCGCCTCGGTTTCGTCATACTCCTGCTCGCCTAAGGCTTGGATCGCATTGGAGTAATCGTCGAAATATTTGAAGGCATCTTTCATGGTCAGCGCGGCTTCACCCAGCATATCGTAGCTGTGGGTGTAGCCGAGTTTGCGCTTATCGTTGCTGTTTTTCAGGGCTTCGTTGATGGTACGGCCAAGGACAAACTGCTTGCCCATGATCTTCATCGCCGCCAGCATGGCCTGACGGATAACAGGCTCACCTAAACGGTTGATCAGACGATTAAGCAGACTGCTTGGCTTACCGTCTATATTTTTGTCCAGCTTGATGATCTTACCCGTCAACATCAGTCCCCAGGTCGAGGCGTTGACTAAGGTTGAATCACTCTTACTCATGTGTTCGTCCCATTTCGCACCCGAGAGCTTATCTTCAATCAGTGCATCGGCGGTGGCGCCATCGGGAATACGCAGCAGGGCTTCAGCCAGACACATCAGGATGATCCCCTCTTGTGTGTCCAAACTGTACTGTTGCAAGAAAGCATCGATACCAACCATCAGACCCTTTTTATCGTATTGACGCACCTTAGTGACTAACTCATGGGCGCGCTGGGTGATCCGTTGGATTTCAGCCTCATCTGAGGGAACAAGCTTGATCAATTCACCGAGGTATTGTTCTTCGTCGACAATGTAGTTATCGGTAATTGCGTTAAAAAGCTCATCCAGGGTAGCTGAGTCATAACGACCAGTCAGAACTTCACTTGCTTTGAACATAGTAATTACTTCCACCTGACCTAAATTAGGGACAGTTTTGATAGGTAATAATGGCGCTTCATTATTTTTGTATACAATCTGGCGCCTTTCGCGCGCCGATTATACATACAAAATGTGACGAGGAACACTATTACAAGATCTATTGTGAACTTTGTTTGATTTCGATCCTGTTGGTATGGTGCAAACCCAGTGTTTATAAGGGTTTTCTGATGTTTGACTTGAGCCATTTGGGAGGGGTTTACTGGCAAAATAATAGCAAAAAGCCAGCGCTTGATACGCTGGCTTTCTTGGTGGTGAGCTTTTAATAACACTTGTTATTAAAAACGGATATCACCAACGATTCTTCTGGCGGCGACGGGGCCTTGGCAGATAGGCGATAATTACTCCGATCAGCAGACCTGCACCGGCAATCATACCGCCCTGCTTAAGCAGTTCATAGCGGTCATCGTTACGCAGTTTGGCCAATTCGCTGGTCGCCTTGTTGCGCTCGCTGGTGACACTGGCTAACTGCTTCTCGGCGTTGGCCAGTTGGGATTTCAGCTGGCTGATGAGCTGCTGACCATCACTGCTCTGGTTTTTCAGGTCGGCATACTTAGACTGAATTGACTCCAGTTTGGCTTCCACTTCTGGCAACTGAATACGGAAGCTTTTAGTGTTGCTGAGCATCTCGGTTTGTACCCAGCCTTCACGGCCTTTATGGTCGACTATCTTGCTGTAGTCGCCCTGGGTTTCGCCCAGGAAAGTAACAGGTTGACCGGCTTCGACACTGCCTACAATACGGTATTGAGTGCTGGGACCACCAAGGACATAGGTGAACACGTTATCGGAAATATAACGGTTAGGCTCGGCTGCCAAGAGATTAAACGACAGCGACATCATAGCTAGGGTAGATAAGAGTCTTAACACTTTGAGTTCTCTTCAACGAAATATTGCCACATGCTAGGGATTCAGGGCGCTTTTTGCAAGTGCTACTTGCGTGCTTCTTCTGGTCAATTTGTACAGACGGCTCTGATTCTAGGGGGCAGCAGTAAAAAATAGGGGAAGTCACAGGGCATAAAAAAAGGAAGTCCTGTGACTTCCTTTTTAGGGGGTAATTAACTCTAAGGTTAATTAAAAATGCCTTTGATCATAAAGAAGAAGATGATCGACAGGCCGGCACCTGCAGGCAGGGTAACCACCCAGGAGACTACGATATTACGTACCACGCCGATATTGATCGCTGCAATACCACGCGCCATACCCACACCCAATACCGCACCTACTAAGGTTTGTGTGGTGGAGATAGGCAGACCCGTACCCGAGGCGATGACTACAGTCGATGCTGCGGCCAGCTCGGCGGCAAAACCACGGCTTGGGGTTAGGTGAGTAATGTTCTTACCTATGGTTTGCATTACGCGCTTACCAAAGATAGCCAGACCCATCACAATACCGACGGCACCCAGAGGCAGAATCCACCAGGTGAGCGCGGCTTTACTGCTGATCACGCCACCACTTTCAACCACAGAAACCACGGCGGCTAAGGGGCCAATAGCGTTTGCCACATCGTTTGAGCCGTGAGCGAATGCCATACAACATGCGGTCACTACCATTAGGATGGCAAACACTTTTTCCACATTGAGGAACTGGGTTTTATGATCCGCTCTAGGGTCCATCTTCAGGCGTTTAATGGCGAAAATACCGCCAATACCCACCAGAACGGCAATCCCTACGGCAAGGGCATAGGCTTCACCGTTAGAGAAGTGCAAGCCTACGTGCTTAAGGCCTTTCTTGATGGTCACAAGTGACATCACAAAGCCAGCCAATGCCATGTAGAAAGGCACATAACGCTTGGCGTTATCCAGTGGTTTCTCTGTATTGAAGATCAGCTTCTGTACACTTTGGAAGATACAGAAAGCGATAAAACCAGAGATGGCAGGGGTGATAATCCATGAGCCAACAATACCTGTTACCTTGCCCCAGGCCACTGATTCTGGGTTAACACCTACGGCAGCAAACCCTACGATTGCACCCACAATCGAGTGGGTAGTGGATACAGGCCAGCCCAGTGCTGACGCTGCAACCAGCCAGATCCCAGCTGCAAGCAGCGAGGCGATCATACCGTAGACCAATAACTCAGGCACATCGATGAAATAGCTTGAGTCTATGATCCCTTTACGGATAGTGCTGGTAACTTCACCACCGGCCAGATAGGCGCCGGCGAATTCGAATATCATTGCGATAATGATTGCTTGTTTAATAGTAATGGCATTTGAACCTACAGAGGTTCCCATTGCATTGGCGACATCGTTTGCGCCAATACCCCACGCCATTAAAAAACCAAATGCGGCTGCAAAGGCGATAAGCCATGGCCCATTGGTGACTAATACATCAACCATGTTGATACCTTGATAACTTGTGTTTTAGACGCGAGCTAACATTAGCTCTAGGCGGGAACCGACACGCTCAGCAAGATCTGCTAAGTCTCCAACCCACTCAATTATCTTATAAAGGAACATCACATCGACCGGATTTAGCTCATTCTCAATGCTATATAACTGTCGACGTATCTTAATTTGTAAATCATCGGTATCTTCCTCAATGAGGTCGAGTTCACCGATCATCTTAGCGACAAGATCGACTTCACGCCCACGAAAGCCCGCTTCTAACAGATCTTCGAGTTCGTTGATGGCTTGTTTTGCTTGGGCAACAGCATCGAGACAACGCTGTAGATAAGCAGAAAAAGGATCTTGAATTGCTGCTGGGACAAGTAATTGACGGCCGATAATACGACCTGAAATGTCTTTCGCCTTGTTAGCGATCTTATCTTGCTGGGTAAGTAGCTCCAGTAAGTCAGTTCGTTCAACTGGCATAAACAGGCCACCAGGCAGAGTCAGACGGATCTCACGCTTGAGTTCGTCAGCTTCTCTTTCGGCTTGGCTGATCTGCTTACGAAGTTGAACCGCTTTGTCCCAGTCACCTGCGACAGTAGCTTCAAAAAAAGGCACAAGAATCGACGCACAGTCGTACACTTTGTCGATATGTTCTTGTAATGGTTTAATTGGCGATTTTGCAAACACGCCCAAAATAGAGTTTACTGGCATTGCCGTTTACCTATTTAGGTTATTCCACTGTTGGAAAATGCGGGCGCATGTTAACCCAAGCGACCGCGTATTGAAACTGTGTTTTTTTATAAAAAAACGTAGTTTTTATTCTAACGAGTTATATATAAACTCACCAAGCGTCATGGTAAAGGTCATTTATTGCAGAAATATGACATTATGAAGCTTTGGTTACCTTTGCATGATCTATTTATGACGACCACCCTAAAATTAATCAAAAAGCGAGCAATTGGCGAATGGAAGCCGAAATAGAACTTAAGCTATTTTTCCCCGAAAAAGAAAGAGAAGCCTTAATTTCGCTATTAGATAGTCTACCTCATAGTGAAACAAAAGGATCGAAACATCTCACAAATAGTTATTTCGATACTCAAGCATTACAGTTGCGAAAATGGGACATGGGTCTACGTATTCGAGGCTGCGATGGCCACTTTGAACAGACAATCAAAACCGCAGGCACAGTAATAGGCGGCGTGCACTCCCGCCCCGAATACAATGTTGATATCGATCAAGCAAAGGTGAATTTAGCCCTTTTCCCTGACACTATCTGGCCCGATAGCGCCGATTTGGCCAAAGTGGGCAATGAACTCCACTGCCTGTTTGATACCGATTTTACCCGTCAGACCTGGCATATCTATATAGAAGAGAGCCTGGTCGAAGTGGCGCTGGATATCGGCAGCATCAGCGCCAATGGTTTGAGTGAGCCTATTTGCGAACTGGAATTCGAGCTTTTGGCCGGTGAGACTCAGGCGCTCTTGAGCCTTGGGGAGCGAGTCACGGCGCAAATTCCGGCTCGTCTCGGCCAGGCGAGCAAGGCCCAACGCGGCTATCGGCTGGCGGCCATGTCCAGTCCTTTGCAGTTGGAGGCGCTCACCTTTATTCAGCTCGGTGAGGTAAAAGATCTTAAGCAGGCCTTTATTGCGCTTTTAAGCACGGGTCTTGAGCGTTGGCAGGGGCTGGAAGCCATGTTGCTCGATGCCAGCCTGGAGCAGCAACCCTTGCTGAGTTACCGTCTGCGCTCCTGTATTCGTCTGCTGCGCTGCTCACTGTCGCAGTTTAATCTGTTAACGCCTCAGCTTGAAGATGAGTTTGCTGGTCTCGAAGGCTATCTGGATTTTGTCGAGCAGGGGCAGAGTCTGGTGCAAGTGCTGCAAGATGATGAACTGCAGGGCGCCGATCTGCCAGACGCTAAGGCCGAGGGGCTTATCGAGCTTGCAAGGCAGCGGCTCGACTCTCTTAATATGCCAAAGGCGATCGACGCTATGCTGCAGGATATCCGCTATGGCCATCTGCAGCTGACCTTAGTGAAACTGCTGTTTCAGTGCCGCGCCGGTAAG
Source organism: Shewanella sp. AS1 (assembly GCF_021412565.1). Classification (GTDB taxonomy): domain Bacteria; phylum Pseudomonadota; class Gammaproteobacteria; order Enterobacterales; family Shewanellaceae; genus Shewanella. The sequence continues at coordinate 95,334 of NZ_JAKCLJ010000001.1, forward strand.
CTCAACTTGACTAAGCAGCAGGACTTGCAGCAGTTTGCCGACGAGATGCAGGAAGCCTCATGGCTGCGAATCGTAAAATTGATGCCCTCGGAAGTGGCACTGAGTAGCGAAGATTATCAGCAGTTTGCCAAGGCGCTGGATGAGAGCATCTTAGTGGGCATGGCCTATGGCGAGCTCTATTCGTCCAAGTCGCGGGATCAGTTTAGGGCGCCCTGGCAGGATCTTATCTTAGGTATACGCACTCTGGCGGCCTACCGTCTACTGAGGCAGCTGGACGGCAGCGATAAGGCGCTGCAGCTTTGGCTGGATAATATGGAGCAGAGTCTGCTGTTTGCCATGGAACATACCCGTCGCAGCGCGCTCAAGGCGCAGCCTTATTGGCGCTAATTGCGGGTTAAACTCGTTATTCTTTGCTTTCAGATTTGGGCGCAGCCTGTGAGTCTTTCTCATCAAGCTGACGCTTAAGCTCGCTGATTTCTTGCAGAAGCAGAGCCTGATTGTTTTCCATGCGCGATAAGGCTGTCTCAATCTCACAGCGTAGCTCCTGGCGCTGGCTTTCCAGCTTTTCGCTCTCATCGGGGGAGATAAACAGAGACGCCATATAACCCGAGATCACCCCGAAGAAGCTGACGCCGCAGAGGATCACTATGCCGCCGATGAAGTGACCGATTGTGGTCACAGGGTAATAGTCGCCGTAACCTACGGTGGAGATGGTGACCAGGCTCCACCAGATGGCATGTTCGGCTGTGTGTATGTTGGCCTCGGGCACGCCATTTTCGACGATTAAGATCAGAATAGAGGAGGTGGCAAGTATGCCCACCATGGCCACAAGCAGGCTGGCCAGAGTGGCTTGGCGGCGCTGGCGCATCATGGGGATCAAGATAGAGCGGGTCATGCGCAGCAGGCGGATCACCCTTAGGATCTGGAACAACCTTGCCATACGCAGTGGTTCGATAGCGGGCACACTGGCGATAAGATCGATCCAGTTTTGTTTCAGGTAGGCACCTTTATCGTCGGCGCGAAACAGACAGGCAAAGAAATAGCTGATGAAGATGGTGCAGATGCCTGTGTCGATAAATAGCAGCAGTCGGCGGGTTTCCTGATCTAACTTGGCAAAGGTGAGCAGCAACACGATAATCACTGAGATGAAAGAGAGTATCATCATTGCTAACTGGAATGGCGTCGGTGACTGGGTCAGGGGGAGTTGCCAACGCTTTTTCTCTGCCATGAAAAATCTTCCTAAAAGCTAATGCGCTCGACCTAGCCAATTTGGTCTGCGCACTCAAATCAAATTGAATCTGTCTCTTTTTATCTCGCCGCTGTGCCTATTGCATAGAGCCAGCGAAAGCTAGGGTCTCAGGCTCAGTCTAATCTTTTCCTGTGACAAAATGAACCAAGTCATCGAGAACCCGGCGTTTTATCTCCAGTTGCTCGTTGGGATCCAGCTGATATTTTTCGGCCAGAAGCTGGTAATCCTCCAGACTCAGGGAGACAGTTAGTCGCGGCCGTTTGGGTCTTTTAGTGACAGATAGACCCAAGATATTGCGGATCTGATCCGAGGGGCTCACCCCGGCATCCAGCGCAGCCTTGCGGATAGAGTACTGAAACTTCTCGTCGAGGTCGAAGGCGACCTGGGTGGCTTTGGCGGCGTTCTGGTTTTGCTGCCACTGTTCTGGCAGTGGATTCTTGCTCTTGGTCATTGTCTCACCTTAGCTTAGTGCGCTCTTATACTCTACTAAGAGGCAATGGGCATCTGGTTTATCTGATCAGCTATTGCTAGGCCAGTATTCACGAATGTCACTCAAGGGGCGATAGAGACTCAGCAGCACATCGGTATCGCCATCTTCATACACCTCCACCTCGAGGGCAAATTGTTCCTCTTCATCGAGTAACAGATAGTGCTCAAAAGGCTCGCCCATAGTATGACCCTCATCCTGGGGTGGGCGCAGATTGCGGTAGTCTTCCCGGTGAAAATAGCCAAACTGGGCGAAATTGATCTGATGATATTGCTTGCCCAGCCACTGGGATAACGCCTCGGGCACTGGGGATTGAACCGCTAATTGCGCCTGAATGTCCTGCTCAAAAATGTCGCTGAAGGCGTCGAGATCGAACACTTGCTCCACCTGAGCGCGGTTGATTTTGAGTGAAAACACCAAAGCGGTATCGTCATCTTCATCCAGTGACAGATAAAGCGTGTCACTGCCATGGCCTTTAAGTACCCATTCTGTCAGTTGTTTGCGTTCAAACTCATAGGTATTCACTGCCTCGACGCGCAGCTGCTGTCCCCTGAGTTGTGGCGGCAGGGCGAAGCTGTCGTCCAGGGTGACCATATCGCCCGTTTGTAGCTGGTTTGGGTGATTAAGCTCACGGGGCGGGGGCGCTTTCTTACCAAACAGCCCAGATAAAAATCCCATGCAGAACTCCTGACACTGAAAATGAACTAAAGCACCGGCCTGTTAACTGGCCGGTGCTTTCAAGGGTGGTGATTACTTACGGGCTTTGATTCGGTCGAGCACGGCATTGGCAGTGGATTTCTGCTCACCAATCCCCGCTTCGGCCAGTTTTGCCTGTAGCGATTTATCGCTGTTTTCTTCGGCTAAGGTTTCAGAGGCCTTGAGGCGATCGTCAAACTGTTGCTGACGCGCCTTGATGCGCTCTAATGAATCTTTGGCATTGAGCAGCTTAGAGTTACTGCTGGCAAAGGAGTCAGTGATGCTGGCCGTGGCCTTCTGCACGCTTTCTGTGGTCTTGACCATAGAGAGCTGACGCTGGTAATCCGCCAACTGACGCTCGGTTTTACGCACTAACTCTTTTAGGCGAGCCGCGTGGGCGCTGAAGCTGTCGTTGGCCGTTTGCTGTTCGGCCAGCTCTTCGTCAAGTTGGGCAATCTTTTCGGCCACTTCCAGTGCCAGGGTTTCATTGCCTTTATCCAGTGCCTGAGTCGCATAACCCTCATGTTCGCTGATAGCACGTTTGAGGCGATCGATCTCACGGCTGGCCTGCATCTCTTTGGCCATCACGTCTGTCAGTTCGCGTTTGGCCTTGGTCAGATGCTTCTCGGCATCGCGGATCTCTTGTTCAAAAATACGGGTCGAATTGGCATCGACGATACTTTGGCCGACTTCGGTCGCGCCGCCGCGAAACGCGGTTAAAATCTTATTTAGAATGCCCATAATGAGACTCCTTCTAGTGCATCGGCCTGTCTGTCAGCCACTGCATGATTAATTCGGGATGATCAGTTTAAGAAATCGCTGAGTTCATCAATCACTTCGAGGCAGTTGTCCGAGAGTACAGACAGCTCCTGTTCTATCTCTTGCATGCTCGATTGCAGCGAGAGCGCACCGTAGACCACGTATTTGTCATCAATTTTTGCAAAGGATGACAGCGGCATAGGGATGTTCAGCTCCAGCATGGTTTCAAACATCTCGCTGCGACGCGCCTGCTTGACCTCATTTTCGCCCCACAGGTAGCTGATGCAGAGGATCTGGTTACCTGTGACCGACACGAAGAGTGGGATCTCTTCACGTCCGACGATATTGACCTGCAGTACCTCGACATCGCCGTCTATGGGATAGCAGTCAAATTGAAAGCCTGTGTGACCCTGTTCGCCCAGGTTGTTCAGGTGGTTAGCAATCTTGTGAATGTTCATACTTGTCCTTATGACATATTATGTCTGCGATTAAAGATAGCACTGAGACATAATATGTCAAGTGCATTTTTTGCATTTAACACTCTCTATCAGAAGAGGGGCACATTTTGTGTCTCCGACCAGGCCTGCTGATGGTAGCGATACAGCTGCATCGAGCCTATGGCATTGATCTCAACCTCATCGGCCTTGTCATAATAGTCGCCGGGGAACTCGAAACTGGCCTTGATAAGTCCAGGCGTTAACCAATTCTCCTCGATAGATAAATGAGTTAAGTGCGTCAATCGCTGTTTGGCATCTCGGCCTGAAAGCGTGGCTATGCTCCAGCCCCACTCGCCGAAGCTGGGCACATTATGATGATACTGCTGCACGGTAAAACCGCTGCTAGCCAAGGTTTTACCTATGGAGATGAAGGCCTTGGGCGCGTGATAGGGCGAGGTGGATTGCACCGTCAGTGCGCCATCGCTGCTGAGCAGTTCCTTGAGTTTTCGATAGAAGAGATCGGAATACAGCTTGTTTAGATCCGGATGACTGGGGTCGGGCAGATCCACTATGATGGCATCATATTTATCGCCGCGTTTAATCAGCTTATCCATGCCGTTGAAGGCATCATCGAAAATCAGCTCCAGGCGTTTGTCGTTAAGGGCATCAGCATTGAGCTGTTTCAGGGCATGATAGAGTCTCTGTGGCATGGCGCTTTCGCCAGCCTGAAACAGCCTGACTAAGTCGGCATCGAGATCCACTAAGGTGACCTGTTTAGGCTGCCATTTGAACACTTGCCGCAAGCCCAGGCCATCGCCACCGCCTATGATCAATATCTTATCCCGGCGTGCGCTGGCCTCCAGGGTCGGATGCACCAAAAATGAGTGGTAGATATGCTCATCCACACTCGAGAACTGCAGCCTGCCATTGATATACATGGAATAGACAGGTGGGAGATCATTGCCTCTGAGCCGCTCGGTAAAGGTGAGCTGCTGAAAACGTGTGGCCTTGGCAAAAATCACCTTATCTTTATAAAGCAGGTTATTAAAATCCTGCTCCCATTTGGGGCCATGACTGGCCAAAATTAGCAAGACCAGACTGGCTAGCAGGTGGCCTGCCAGCAGGAGTTTTACCCGGCGGATCTTGTGCCAAAAACGCCAGATAAACAGCAGGCCCGCTAACAGATTAAAACTGGCGGTGAGGGCGGCGGCCAACTGAATATCTATGGCCAGCATCAGGGTCACCCAGATGGCGGCGCCTATGCCTGCGCCAATATAGTCAGCGCCATAGATGGTGCCGGCATTGTGCAGCAGGTGGGCGTCGCACAGAGATTGTCTGACCCTGGCGATCAGCGGGATCTCCATGCCTATCATCAAGCCAAGCAGTATACCCCAAAAGTAAGGTAAGTATTCACTCAGTCGCTGCAAGGTGCCGATAAAGCCGCCCTGGGGAAGTTGATCCGGCGGCAATCCGACCGTATTGGCAATGATCATAGGCAACTGCTGGCCAAAACCAATTACCGCCGCGGCCACTAAGATGGCTAAGGCGCCGATCAGGGCGACGCTCAGTTCCAAAATGGCAAAGCCGGTAAAGGCGCAGCGGATCTTGCGGGCGGCAAAGGCGCCGACGCCCATGGAGACTATCATCAGGCCTATCATAGTGTAGATGGCCGCTTCTAATGCCCCTAGCACTCGCCCAGCATAGTGGGAGAGCAGGTATTCGTAGATAAGACCGCAGGCGGCCAACACTGCCATAATGCCCAGCAACAGGAAGTCGTCAAACCAGCTCAGTTTCTTGGCGCCAAGCTGAGTTGGCGCGGGGGCAGAGTTAGCTGTCATATTTCGCAGTTATCATCCTTAGCACCCATAGCAATGCGTGTCACCTAGACCATCAGGCTGGTCAAGATCAGGGCGATGGCGATGCTGATAGCCAGCTCCACCGTGGCGATGCCGATATTTTGCTGCTGCTCTACCTCGGTGGCGATATCGATGTGAGCAAGCACTAACTTCTTCACTAAGGTCTGCAGCAGCGACAGAGCGATAAGCATGATGACAGAGAAGACAAGCCAGCCCACCAGATTACTCAGGTAGGCTGCGGGCGAGTAGATGATGAAATGACTGGCGGCATTAAAGCTCAGCGCCATGGCCAGCATATAACCGCTGTGGCGAATGGCGAGGGCGGTTTCTCCCTGGACGAGAGCCTGCTGCATCGAGCCATTCTGCTGACGTTTGGCATAGCCTTTCTCACGCATGCGGATCAGCAGCACTAACATCAGCTGGGAGATAATAAAGGCGCTGAAGATGGCGATAAAGGTATCTAAGGTGAGATCTTCGACCCAAATCAGCACGGCGCGAATAATGATGGCGGTGGCAATAGCCGCGGTGGCATCCACTATGGCGACCGGGATATTACCTTTAAGGATCAGGGTATTTTTGTCTATCTCATTGAGGGCGATTTTATCGTGCAGCAAGCGGCCAAACTTAATCAGAATCAAGCCGAAGACGCCGTAAGCCGTCATACCCATGGCTTCAATGGCGTAGGATTGCGCCGCCTCGCCTGTGATAGCGCCGCTCAGCACTATGCCAAGGCCTGCGACCGCGCCGGCCGTACTGATGCCAAAGGCGAAATTATCCCGCTCCGCGAGTTCGTGGGTGCTGCTGACTTTGACGCTCCAGCCCTGTAGATAACGCATTGCTGTTAACAGGGCGATGGCTATCGCCAGATCGATACCGAGTATGATGGCAAGTTGCTGGCTGATGCCGAATTGTTCAAAAATGGTCATCTTAATTTCCTTTATTTGCCGCGACGAACACCGCGGGTAGTGCGGCTGCCTGAATTTCTAAAATTGCTGCTGTTGGCGTAGTTTGAGCGAAACTTGCTGCCTGAACTGCGCTTGCCGACCGTGCTGGCTTTGGGGGCGCTGCTGCTCTGTCTCGATAGGCTGGTTGAGCCTGCGCGGGACTTGGCATAGGGGCTGTCGAAACGCTTACCCTGGTTATTGAACTGCTTCTTGGTGCGCTCAAAGGTCTGGTTTTGCGCTTGTGCCTGCTTGGGTGAGGTGTAGCGATAGCGGCCAACATCATTGTAGTAGCTGTAATCGCGGCGACTCGACCAGCGATCGTAAGAGACTGGGCCACGGACTAAGTTAGAGAACATGGAGTACATGCCATACCAGGCCCAGAACGACATACCGTTAGAGCCGGTTTGCCAGCTGCCGTAGGCGGGATTGCCCACCAGTTGGCTGCCGGCGCCAAAATCCTCGGCGCCGTTAGCTAATACCGCCGCTTCGCGGCTGATGGCGTTGACTCTGGCCAGGGCACCGTTTGACATATCGGCGACCACATTGACCGGATCTGACAGCATATCGTTGTACAGACTCGGGTCGGCGGCCTGATAGAGGTTTTGCGCCTCTTCGAGCTGCTGATCCAGATCGACAAAATTACTGCTATTACCCAACTCTTCAAGGCGGCGCTTGAGGGAGTTATACATAGGCCCTTGGGTGGAAGCGTCTTTGGCCAGCTCCTCTAGCAGGGGAGTCAACTCAGGCTTTTGAGTTTGTAGCAGATTGGCGTATTGTTTAAGCAGGTTAGCATTACGTATCTCCCCCTTTTCGAGGGCCGAACCTAAATAAGCTACCCGCTCCTGTGCCAATTGCTGAAATTGGGCAATCCTTTCCGGTCTGTCATCGCCACAGCCCCCAAGGAGCAGGAGCAGCAACAGAGGAAACATTCGCATAAGCATAGCTGCCATGTGTTCTCCATAAAGTGCGTTGAGTGTTAAATCGGGCAATCTCGCTAGCCCGGTGACCCATATCTTGCATAATATCCTTATCAGATGGGTTATAGTAAAGCCTAGATGCGACCCGAGTGCTATCCATAGCATTTTCAGTTGGATAGCAAGGCTGATGATATTTATTGCGTTATGTTAGATGATTATGACAGATATCGAGTTTGACTCAAGACATATTATGTCGGTGTATTAATGGTTAGGAAGTGTTTGGGCAATGGAAAAAAATAGCAGTCAGGTTTTACCCCAAGAGATAGCACGAGTTGCCGAGCACTATTGGCAGCGCATGCTGCAGTTATGGCCAGATTCGGCAGAGCAGCTGACCCAGGAACAGGAAGCCGAGTTAAAGACCATCATGGGGCTCAGTGAATTTGTTGCCGAGCAGCTTAGCCGTTATCCTAACTGGGTCGTGCCTCTGTTTGAAGGGCAACTGGAAAGGTTAGATCGTGAGGTCTTCTCCCATGAGCTGGCCTCCCTGCTTGATGGGGTAAGTGATGAGGAGCAGGCCAAGGGCATATTGCGCCGTTATCGCAATCGGCAGATGGTGTGTCTGGCCTGGCGAGATTTCTTAGGTTATGTGGATCTGGAAACATCCCTGCTGGATCTCTCGGCCCTGGCCGAGGCGCTCATCATCGCCGCCCGGGACTGGATCTACCAGAAGCTGTGTCAGCAGTACGGCACTCCCTGTGACAGTGAGGGCAATCCACAGCCTCTGATGATCTTAGGCATGGGCAAACTCGGTGGCCGCGAGCTCAATTTTTCTTCCGATATCGATCTTATCTTTACCTTCCCCGAACATGGCGAAACCCGAGGGGGGCGGCGGGCTCTGGACAATCAACAGTTCTTTATCCGCATGGGCCAGCATCTGATTAACCTGCTGAATCAGGTGACCACAGATGGCTTCGTCTACCGGGTGGATATGCGCCTGCGCCCCTATGGCGAGAGTGGCCCACTGGTGGTCAGTTTCAGTGGCCTGGAGGATTACTATCAGGAGCAGGGCCGGGACTGGGAACGTTATGCCATGGTCAAGGCGCGCGCTCTCGGCCCCTGGAGTGGTTTCTCCGACGAGCTGCACGACATGCTGCGCCCCTTCGTCTACCGACGTTATATCGATTTCTCTGCCATCGAATCCCTGCGCAAGATGAAACAGCTGATCACCCAGGAGGTGAGGCGGCGGCAGCTGACCGACAATATTAAACTCGGCGCCGGCGGTATTCGCGAAGTGGAGTTCGTGGTGCAGAGTTTCCAGCTGATCCGCGGCGGGCGGGAACCGGCATTGAGGCAGCAGAGCCTGTTTGCCGCCATCGATACCCTCTACAACTTGGGGCAACTCGAGTATCTGGCGGTGGATGAACTTAAACACAGCTATCTGCTACTGCGCAGGGTCGAAAACCTATTGCAGGCGATAGCCGATCAGCAGACCCAGACCCTGCCTTCGACCCAGCTTAACTGGCAGCGCCTCTGTTACGGCATGGGAATCGCGAGCGAGAATGAGCTGCGCGCCGAGATAGAGTCTGCCATGACCAAGATCCACCGCTACTTTAAAGATACGGTCGGCGGACAGGAGAGTGATGAGGCCAATGAGCTCTGGACTCAGCAGCTCTGGAGCGTCAAAGAGGACGGCTATGGTCAGAGTCTTATTCAGGAGCATGGCATAGAGGATGAGTCCCTCTGGCCGGCGCTGAAAACCTGGCGCGACAGCGTGGCCAAACGCACCATAGGCCCGCGGGGGCGCGATACGCTCGACAAGCTGATGCCGCTCCTGCTGCAGGAGTTTACCCACCTGCCTAATCCCTCTAAGGCATTTGCCGATGTGGCCAAGGTGCTGGATCAGATCCTCACTCGCACCACCTATTTAGAGCTGCTGTTCGAAAACCCCGGCGCCCGGCAGCAGCTGGTGAGTCTCTGTTTCGCCAGTCCCTGGATAGGCCAGCAACTGGCGAAATTTCCCATGCTGCTCGATGAGCTGATCGATCCGGCGCAGCTCTACGATACCACTTCCCTGGATGATTACCCCAGTGAGCTGCGCCAGTATCTACTGCGGGTTCCCGAGGATGATATGGAGCAGCAGATGGAGGCGCTGCGGCAGTTTAAGTTGTCGCAGCAGCTTAAGATCGCCGCCGCTGATGTCACAGGCGTGCTGCCCGTGATGCAGGTGAGCGATCACTTAACCTTCCTGGCCGAAGCCATCATTGAGCAAGTGATCACCCAGGCCTGGCAACAGATCTCTGCCCGTCATGGGGTGCCGCCCCATCTTGAGAATGGCGAGCTGGGCTTTGCCGTTATCGGCTATGGTAAGGCTGGCGGGATAGAGCTGGGCTATGGCTCAGATCTGGATCTGGTGTTTCTGCATGACTATAGCAGTGAGAAATACCCTAACAGTCAGCAGACCAATGGTGACAGGCCGCTGGATATTGGCCACTTCTATCTGAAACTGGCACAGCGGGTCTTGCACCTGTTTTCTACCCGCACCACCTCCGGCGAACTCTATGAGGTGGATATGCGTCTGCGTCCCTCGGGCGCCTCGGGTTTGCTGGTCAGTGAGATAGAAAACTTCGGCATTTATCAGAAACAGGATGCCTGGACCTGGGAACATCAAGCCTTGGTTCGCGCCCGAGTCCTGTTTGGCGAAAACCGCTTAGCCGCGCGTTTTAGCGAACTGCGCGCCGAAGTGCTTGCCATGCCTAGGAACAAAGCTGAGCTGGCTAAACAGGTGCGCGAGATGCGCCTTAAGATGCGCGAGCATCTGCTCAAGGTCGATGAGGGCATGTTTGATCTAAAGCAGAGCCCCGGCGGCATCGCCGATATCGAGTTTATCGCCCAATATTCGGTTTTGGCCAATACCCATGAGCATGCCGAGCTGGCAACCTGGTCCGATAATGTGCGGATTTTTGAGGTATTAGCCGATCTGGCGTTGTTGCCAGATATGAGCGCCCAATACCTGACTCAGGCTTACTGTTATCTGCGTGATGAGAGTCATCATCTGACGCTGCAACAGACGAAAGCTGTGCTGCCCGTGGAGAGAGTCGGCCTCCATAGTGAGCGGGTCTTGACCATATATCAGCAGATCTTAGGGGAATAAGCGCCATAGGCAGATGCAGGCACAGAGATAAGGTTTTCGGTGCCTGAGGATAGGCGCTATTTTAGGCCTATCCGCTTTGCCAGGCGGTGTAAGTTTCCTGAGTCGAGCTCCAGTGCTCTGGCTGTGGCAGCCCAGTTGTTATCCTGTTGCTTCAGGGTTTGGCGTATATAGTCGGCCTGAAAGGCCTCAGTGGCCTGCTTGAGGTTACCACTAAACTCTGGTGCCGCTGACACCTTGCTGCGCGAGCCGCTGGGCGAGACAGCGTTGGCAAATTCGAAATGTTCTGGCGTGATAAGTCCATGACTGCCAGCAGATTGGGCTCTGGCGAGAATGGCGGCGCGATAGATGCTGTGTTCCAGCTCCCTGATATTGCCGGGCCATGGGTAGCTTTCGAGCATGGCCAGACTCGCAGAGCTCAGTCTCAGGGTCTGCAGTCCTAACTGCTGACGACAACGCTCGACAAAAAAACCGCTTAGCAGGGTAATATCCTGTTCTCTTTCCCTCAGTGGGGGAGCGACTAAGGGAAAAACGCTCAGTCTGTGATAAAGATCGGAGCGAAAGCGTCCGGCAAGCACCTCGTTTTTCAGGTTCTTATTGGTTGCCGCTATGATCCTCACATCCACCTTGAGGCTACGGTCATCACCGACGCGCTGGAGATCGCCATATTGCAGCACCCTGAGTAACTTGGCCTGTAGTGTGAGGGGGAGCTCGCCAATCTCGTCGAGAAACAGTGAACCCTTGTCGGCCATTTCGAACTTGCCACTGCGATTGCTAATGGCGCCGGTAAAGGCCCCTTTGACATGACCAAATAGCTCACTCTCGGCGACGGATTCCGGCAGTGCCGCACAGTTTAGGTAGATAAGAGGCAGGGCGGCGCGCCTGGAGGCTTGATGGATCTCATGGGCAATTAACTCTTTACCTGTGCCTGTCTCGCCCATAATTAAGACGTTAAGATCTGTCGGGGCAACAACGGCGATCTCCTGCTTCAGGCTGCTGATGATCTGTGATTGACCTATGATCTCCTTGTGACCTTCTTTGCTCTTGCCTGTGTTATCTTCCCTGTCCCATTTGGATTGTAGCGCTTGTTTTTCCAGTTTATCGATCAGCAGGGCGTTATTGAGTGAGGCTGAGGCGATGGCACTGATAGCTCTTAGCTGTTCATTGGTGAATGATTTAAATTGATCGGGATCGAAGCCATCTATGGTGACCGCCCCTATCAGGCTGCCATCGGCCAAGAGTGGCAGGCCGATACAGGCATGTACCGTAAGGTTATCGACTTGGTTAGGGATTAAGCCATCATAGGGATCGGGAAGATCACTATCGGTGGGAAAGCGCACAACATCGCCGGCGCGGGCGATCGCCTCCAGTCTGGGATGTTCATGCAGCACGAAGCGGCGACCCAGAACATCCGGGCTTAGGCCATTGATGGCCAGCGGCGTAAACTGTTGTCCCTTGAATTCCAGCAGTGCAGCGGCATCACACTGCATACTCTCTCTGATGGTATCGAGCAGACGCGAGAACCTGTCATGATTGGACAAGCCCGAGGTGATATCTAACGCCATACGCGTTAATTGGGTTTGACTTAATGCCATAGGAGCTCCGAAGCTCGGCGACTATACCAGATTAAATCCTGGTGATTTCGACAAGCAGTGACAGTAATAAGATTGATTATATGTCAACTTAACAATAAATTTCATTGTCAATTTAACACATATGTAGAGGGTGAAAAGGGGTCAATATGACCCCTTTGGTGAGTGATATTCAGCCTTATGTATTGGCTGGCAGTGACGCATCAGCAGGGACGTGTGCGCCTTTGGCATTGATTGCCTTTCTGATGATGTCTAACAGGAAGGCACCTAGGAATAGGCCACCAAAACTGAATATGACATCGCCAGGAACACGCATCCAGACTAAGGTTTCCACCAATGGGCTATGGATCACCTCAGGTGAGCGGGCAAACCAGTAACCATGTTCGATAACGGCGAAGAATTGGGTCAGGCCGACCGGCAGCAGTGACATGAACACCATGCCCGCTAGCCCGATATTTAAGCTCCAGAAGGCACCTTTCAATAACTTCTCATTCCATTGGATCTGGCCCGTGAGCCCTCGCAGGCAGAAGAGCATGAGACCCACACCTAGCATACCGTATACGCCCATGAAGGCAGCGTGACCATGGGTGGCTGTGGTATTCAGACCTTGGATGAAGTAGAGCGCAATAGGTGGATTGATCAGGAAGCCAAGTACCCCTGCGCCCACTAAGTTCCAGAAGGCTGTCGCCACGAAGAACATGATGGCCCACTTGTAACGTATCATCCAGGGACTGGCGTTACGCATACGATAGCTCTCGATGGCTTCGTAGCCGATAAGGGCCAGTGGAACCACTTCCAGTGCCGAGAATATCGCGCCCCAGGCGATCACACCTGTTGGTGTGCCTGTGAAGTACAGGTGATGCAGGGTACCGATAAGACCACCAGTTAAGAAGATCACAGTCGTAAAGAGTACCGCACCGTTGGCGCTGCGAGCACGGATCAGTCCCAGGCGAACTAACATCAGGGCGATCACCGAAGTTGCAAAGGTCTCGAAGAAGCCCTCAACCCAGAGATGAACGACCCACCAGCGCCAGTATTCTGCAATTGCCAGGTTGGTGTGTTTACCCATAAAGAGACCGGCACCATAAAAGAGGCCGATGGCGACACAAGAGGCGTAGAGTACCCAGATAACCGGGCGCATCTCACCTTGCACCTTAAGGGCTGGGCGCATAGCGGCGGTTACTAAGGCAAGCCAGATCAACAGGCCGACCAGTAGCAATATCTGCCAGACACGCCCGAGATCGATATATTCATAACCCTGATGACCGAAGAGGAAGTTAGTGTCCAGATCGAAATATTGTTGGACACCAATCCATTCGCCCGCCATTGAACCCAGTACCACTACTAGCAAGGCGACCCAGAGGACATTCACCCCTAGGCGCTGGAACTTAGGCTCATAGCCAGAAAGCGCAGGTGCGATATAGAGACCTGTGCCCAGCCAGGCGGTGGCGATCCAGAACACGGCCAGCTGTGTGTGCCAGGTACGGGTGACTGAGTAAGGCAGGATCTCTGCCAGGGGAATACCATAGAAATTCTGCCCTTCAACGGCATAGTGGGCCGTAATCCCCCCTAAGAGGATCTGCAATAGGAAGAGACCCACAGCGGTGATGAAGTATTTACCCACGGCTTTCTGTGAAGCGGTTGGTTTTTTAAGAAACAGAGGATCTTGATCTGCGGGTTTAGGCAGCTCTTCGTGTTTACCTGAGGCGTGATGCCATACCAGCGCTCCTATACCGGCGATTAAGGTGACGATACTTAAGATAGACCAGACTATATTGTCAGAGGTAGGGGTATTACCCAACTGAGGATCGAAAGGCCAGTTGTTGGTGTAGGTGTAATCTTGTCCATCACGTTCGGTTATAGCGGCCCAAGCGCCCCAGAAGAGGAAGGCGTTGAGCTGCTGGCGACGCCCAAGATCCGGTACAGTGCCTTCTTTCATCGCATATTGTTCGCGCAGAACGGACAATTGAGGATCGTCACCAAAGAGCGAAATATAGTGCTGAGAGACCTCTTCTATGGCCTGGATGCGAGTGTCAGACAGGCTGATGCGGATCTCGCCATTGGCGTTTGTGGTCAGGGTGTTGCGGCGTAAATCGTCACGCAGTAACTGTTCAAGGCCGGCACGTTTTATCGAGTCCAGCTCGCTGAAACTTCTACCAAATTGCGCCTTGGCAGTGATATCCAGCCAGGCCTGAGCCTCACGATGCAACCAATCCGCTGTCCAGTCAGGCGCAACGTAGGAGCCATGCCCCCAGATAGACCCTAACTGATGGCCGCCCATGGAGCGCCATACCAGCTGACCTCGTTCGATATCATTTTGAGTGAACAGAGCCTGGCCCTGTGTATCGACAAAAGCGGTGGGAACCGGAGGTTTTTCGCGATAGATCTCACTGCCTATGCTCAGCAGTACAGTGAAGGAAGCGATAAGTACTATCAAGAGTGCTATCGCCGTTAGCCGTTGTTTATTCATAGAGCCTCTCAGTGCAATATGTTGTAGATGGGGAGTAACCGGCTATAGCAGTTAATGTGCCATTATTTTATCTTATTGATTAATAATAGTTAAATTGAATTTTATGTCTTATTGATTTGTCATAATGACAACCATATATAAATGTTCAAATGACACTGATTGTCAAAATGACAATTGGTATCAATTAGGTGTCGATTTGATAGCTTTGAGATAGGTAGGGATAAAAAGAAAAAGCCAGCGCTGGTGCTGGCTCGATAGTCGAAAAGGGCATGGTTAGCGATACAAAGAGGGATCGCTCTTCTCTGGCCGGGTCTTGAAGCGTCTGTGTAGCCACATATATTGAGCGCGGTTGCGGTCGATCAGGGACTCGATGATCTTATTGCCACGAATGGCATCTTCCACTTCATTCTCGCCGGGGAAATTCTCCAGGGGGGGCAATACTTCTATGGTATAGCCCTTGTCGTCGTCATTACGCTCCACAAAAAAGGGCAGTACCTTGGCCTTGCCCAGTTTCGCCAGCGTGGTGCCACCCGTGATGGTTGCCGCCTGCGGCACCTTGAAGAAGGGGATAAACACCGCACTGGAGCGGCCGAAATCCTGATCGGCTGTATACCAGATCACGTCGGGATTGCGCAGGCTGCGCACCATCTGTCTGAGATCCCGCTTGGGCACCAGCCCCTTGTTGGATCGCAGTCGCCCCTTGACCTGCAGGTATTCCATCAGCGGATTGTTATGGGGGCGATAGACGCCTATGCCGGGCTGGAACTGGCCGAAGATGCGTGCGCCCATCTCCAGCGGCAGACAGTGCACCGCAAACAGGATCACCCCCTGGCCGTTACTCAGGGTCTGCTCTACATGCTCGCGGCCCTTGATGGTCATATGCGCTTGTATTCTCTCGTTTGACCACCACCAGGCGTTGGCGATATCGAAGATGGCCTTGCCAGTTTCCTCGAAGTTGTGCGTCAGCAGCTGCGCCTGTTCTGCCTGGCTTAGCTCGGGGAAACAGAGCTCAATATTGCGCTTGGCTGTTTTGACTCGGCCACCAGCAAACACTTTGGCTAAGCGGCCGATCGCCTTGCCCAGTTGCATCTGTAGCGGAAGGGGTAACACCTGAGTGAGGCGTAACACTGCGAAACCAAACCAGATGAGCCAGTATTTAGGATGGAAAAATCGCCAGGAGAATTGTGCTGTTTCGACCACGGTTTACTCAAATATTTAAACAAAAATTACTGCTTATTCTAACGCAAAAAATGGGTAAAATTAGGTATAATCAAAGATTAATTTTTTTACAGACAGCACAATATGAAGATTTCTTTACCCGCATTTGAAAAAGCTAAGGTCCTGGTTGTTGGTGATGTGATGCTGGATCGTTACTGGACCGGTGGCACGGGCCGCATCTCTCCCGAGGCGCCGGTGCCTGTGGTGCGAGTCGAACAGGTCGAGGACAGACCCGGCGGCGCGGCCAACGTGGCGCTCAATATCGCCTCACTGGGCGGTCGGGTGCATTTAGCCGGCATAGTGGGTAAAGATGAAACCGCCGAGGCGCTGACCAAGGGACTTAAGGCGCAGGGCGTCGAGCCCGCCTGGTCTTGTGTTGCCGATAAACCCACCATCACTAAGCTTAGGGTGATCTCCCGCAACCAGCAGTTGCTGCGACTGGATTTCGAGCAGCCCTATCTGCCTGAGCATAGTCAGGCGCTGCTCAAGGAGGCCGAAACCAAGCTGGATGATGTCAGGGTGGTGGTGCTGTCCGATTACGCTAAGGGCGCAATCGATCAACCACAAGATTTTATTGCTAAGGCAAAAGCCCAAGGGATCAAAGTGCTGGTGGATCCTAAAGGCAGCGATTTTTCCCGTTATCGCGGCGCCAGCCTGTTAACCCCCAATATGGCCGAGTTTGAACAGGTAGTGGGTAGGGTGGTGAGCGAAGCGGATCTGGTACAAAAGGCTCACGATCTGATGAAGGAGTTCGAGCTGGATTCACTACTGGTCACCCGCTCCGAGAAGGGGATGACACTCTTTACCCCCAATGCACCTGAGCTGCATATTCCCACAGTTGCCCGCGAAGTGTTCGATGTGACAGGCGCAGGTGATACTGTGATCGCGGCTCTTGCCGTTGCCTTGGCGGCCGGCAGTGAACTGCCTCAGGCCTGCGCGATTGCCAATACCGCCGCCGGTATAGTGGTAGGTAAACTGGGCACGGCCACAGTCAACCGTATCGAACTTATCGCGGCGCTTAATCTTAACCATGGTGAGACAGGCTTTGGCGTGCTGAGTGAAGATCAGCTGGTTTACGCCTTAGAGGAAGCCAAGCTCAGAGGCGAGCGGGTGGTGATGACCAATGGCTGCTTCGATATTTTGCACGCAGGTCACGTCAGCTACCTTAAGCAGGCCAAGGCATTAGGCGATCGCTTAATCGTGGCAGTTAATGACGATGAATCAGTGAAACGCCTCAAGGGCGAAGATCGCCCGGTCAATCCGCTGGACAGACGCATGGCGGTACTGGCTGGCCTAGCCTCTGTGGATTGGGTGGTGCCATTCAGCGAAGATACGCCTCAGCGTATTATCGCCCGTTTATTGCCTAACCTTCTGGTGAAGGGCGGCGATTATAAGGTGGATGAGATCGCCGGTGGCAAAGAGGTGATCGCCGCCGGTGGCAGCGTCGAAGTGCTGGGATTTGAAGATGGCGTGTCGACCACGGCCATTATCGAAAATATCATGGCTAAGCAGTGATCGCCGCCAGCCTACTGCTTGCGGGTGCGCTGTGGGCTCAGGTGGGTGAGAGTCAGGCGCTGGTGTGCCAAAGGGTGCAATTAGCCGAGTGTTTGCAGCATCTGCCTGAGGAGACGAGAGCCCAGCTTTCCCAAAATCTAAAGCAACTGACAACGCAGATGGGGCAGCGCGGCGCCATGGTAAGGCCGCTGCGCCAGAACCAGAGCAAGATAGCCGGTGTTGTCCTACTCGACAGTAGCAATATTCCTCACTCACAATCGATTCTGCTCGATGGCCGGGTCTACAGTCTGACGCTGCGTCAGGCCGAGGAGATGACCCTGAGACATGAGCTCGGGCATCTGGCGGTGACCCACTCCCGCTCATCTTATCTCACGCAAACTAAGCTCAGTGGTTATCAGCATGAATGGCTGGCGGATCTCTATCTGTTCTGGTCGCTGGCGCGGGATAAACAGGAGAATGAACTGGCCTGGCAGCAATATCACAGGCGCAATCTGGCAGTATTTGAGAGCGTTGCTGCCATCTCCCATTGGAGTACACCTATGCTGGCGCAGGTATTTGAGCAATATAGCTGGCAGCAGCTGGGGGAGTTTAGGGATTTCGATGCCTTAATCGACGCGATTTATCCAAAGCTTCGCCAATATAACCAGGATGAACTCAATGAGTTTGCCAGCCTAATTCAGCAACTATTTGGCGCGAACAAGCGCCATCATCTGCCGCGTTATATCTTCTGGCGTAGACCTGAGCTGGGGCGTTATATTCAGCCGACCTTAGAGCAGCTAATGGGCAAGTCCGGTGCTGAAGCCTGGCTTGAGCAACAGGCTCTGCTTGTGCAGGGTTAGTGTTGACGTAAGGCTAGCATCGAACCGACTCATTGTTTGCGACAGGCTTGCCTTTGTTGACAGACTTCCCATTGTTGACAGCTTACTCTTCGCGAGGGAATCGGCGTTGTCTTAAACAGATATCCGGATTGAAATCGATCTCACCCTCATCATCAATCGTGGCTAGATTGTCTTCCAGCTTAGCGATCGCCGTGCTGCTGTTGATGTCTCGTCTGACAAACAGCAGTTGATAGCCTAATTTGGCCAGAGTATAAAAGGCAAAGCGTTGTACCGGTGATAATCTACCCCAGTGTTCACCAGCTTTCGCACTCGCGACACGTCGCTCTTCAAATGTGAGTTCGGGATTTTCTGTCACCAGTGACAACATTATTTTGGCCTTTTTTCAAACAGTCAGGGGAAATTCGCGAGATAGTTAACCAAATGCGTTTTATTTATTCAAATTGGCAGTTCAAAACCTTTGAAGCGGTCACAAATACCTGAGCTTTCTTGTGCGTAAGCAATAAAAAGGGAGCGATATTCGCTCCCTTCATTCGTCACTGATGTTTACACTGCTTTCGTTTTGCAGCGCTGTGGTTTTACAGTGCTTTTAAAATTGCCTCGACACTGGCCTTAGCATCGCCGAACAACATCTGAGTGTTGTCTTTGAAGAAGAGCGGGTTCTGCACGCCGGCATAACCTGTGTTCATCGAGCGTTTAAAGCCGATGACGCTCTGGGCCTTCCACACTTCCAGTACCGGCATGCCGGCGATTGGACTACCTGGATCTTCCATGGCGGCTGGGTTAACTGTATCGTTGGCGCCTATCACTAACACTACGTCTGTATCATTGAAATCTTCGTTGATCTCATCCATCTCCAGTACGATATCGTAAGGCACCTTGGCTTCGGCAAGCAGTACGTTCATGTGGCCCGGTAGACGCCCTGCCACAGGGTGAATACCAAAGCGGACTTTAACGCCACTGTCACGCAGCTTTTGGGTGATCTCAGCAACCGGATATTGCGCTTGAGCGACCGCCATACCATAGCCTGGGGTGATGATGACTGACTTGGCATTTTTCAGCATGTCGGCCACATCTTCGGCGTTAGTCTCGCGGTATTCGCCCATCTCATCATCGCCGCTTGAGGCCACGCCATCGCTACCAAAACCACCTGCAATCACAGAGATAAAGGAGCGGTTCATCGCCTTACACATGATGTAAGAGAGGATGGCACCTGAAGAACCTACCAGGGCACCAACCACGATCAGCAGATCGTTTGACAGCATGAAACCGGCCGCCGCAGCCGCCCAACCCGAGTAGGAGTTGAGCATAGAGACCACAACCGGCATATCCGCGCCGCCGATTGAAGCCACTAAGTGCCAGCCAAAGGCGAAGGCGATTAGTGTCATGAGGATCAAGGCTGGCATGTTGCCCGCCTCTTGCACGAAGTAAACCATCAGAGCAAATGAGATCACAACCGCCAGCAGGTTAAGCTTGTGACGGTGAGGTAACATCATCGCCTTAGAGGCGAAAATCCCCCTGAGTTTACCGAAGGCGACCACAGAGCCGGTAAAGGTCACCGCCCCGATAAAGACGCCCAAGAAGATCTCCACTAAGTGGATATTAAGCATGGCACCGCTTAGGTGGTGCATGTCTATGTAGCTGTTGAAACCAACCAAGACGGCGGCCATACCCACGAAGCTGTGGAGGATAGCCACCAGTTCTGGCATCTCGGTCATCTCTACCTTGAGCGCCAGGCGCACGCCTATGGCGCCACCTATGACCATGGCGAGGATGATCCATTGTAAACCGCTGGTTTCCGGGCTGAATATGGTTGCGCCTAACGCGAGAACCATACCGATAATGCCGAATAAGTTGCCATTTTTTGCCGTTTCTTGCTTCGACAATCCTGCCAAACTGAGGATGAAGAAGATGGCTGCAACTATGTATGCTGCTGTTACCAGTCCTTGAGACACGTTAAACCCCCTTAATTCTTACGGAACATCTTCAGCATACGCTGAGTCACGGTGAAACCACCGAAGATGTTGATACTGGCAATGAGCACAGCGATAAAGGCAAGCACAGTGGTTAAGGTCGAGCCGTGACCAATCTGCAGCAATGCGCCAACAACGATAATGCCTGAAATAGCGTTAGTCACCGACATCAGTGGCGTATGGAGCGAATGAGATACGTTCCAGACCACGTAGTAACCCACCACGCAGGAGAGCACAAACACAGTAAAGTGTGATAAGAACTCAGGTGGTGCGACTGACGCCACGGCGCCAAAGCCAACAAGGCCTAAGGCACCTAGGATATATTTCAGCTTAGAAGGTTTTTTCTCCTCGGTCGTCTTGGGCGCTACCGGTTTGGCGGCAGGTTTTTGTGGCGCAGCAGAGACAGAAATTGCTGGTGGCGGGAAGGTGATCTCACCACCACGGGTCACAGTCATGTTACGCATGATCACATCGTCAAAGTCCAGCACGGCGTTACCGTCTTTCTCTTTGCACATCAGTTTCATCAGGTTAACTAAGTTAGTGCCGTAAAGCTGTGAAGATTGTACAGGTAAACGGCCGGGAAGGTCGGTGTAACCAATCACCTTCACGCCTCTGTCTGTGAGCACTAATTCACCTGTCTGAGTGTATTCACAGTTACCGCCGGTGGCGGCAGCTAAATCCACAATGACAGAGCCGGGCTTCATGCTGTCGACCATCTCTTTGGTGATAAGCTTGGGCGCGGGGCGACCTGGGATCAAGGCCGTGGTGATAATGATATCCACCTCTTTGGCCTGCTCGGCAAACAGGGCCATCTCGGCTGCAATAAACTCATCGGACATGGTTTTGGCGTAACCGTCGGATGAGCCACCCTCTTCGTTACCAAAATCCAGCTTGAGGAATTCACCGCCCATGGACTCGATCTGTTCGGCTACTTCCAGACGGGTATCGAAGGCGCGAACTATGGCGCCTAGTGAGCCTGCAGTACCAATGGCGGCCAGACCGGCTACACCGGCACCAATGACCAGCACTTTGGCGGGAGGTACTTTACCGGCGGCTGTGATCTGACCGGTAAAGAAGCGGCCAAATTCGTGGGCTGCCTCAACAACGGCGCGATAACCACCGATATTGGCCATGGATGACAGGGCATCGAGAGCCTGGGCGCGGGAGATCCTAGGCACCATGTCCATCGCCATGACAGTCACATTACGCTTTGACAGCTTTTCAACCAGCTCGGGGTTTTGTGCCGGCCAGATAAAGCTGACTAAGGTTGTGCCTGATTTTAATAACTCGACTTCATCATCTGTAGGGGCGTTTACTTTAAAAATAAAGTCAGCATCCCAAACTTGCTCGACGACTTTGGCGCCGACTTCTTCAAACGCGGCATTGTCGAAGCTGGATAGCAGGCCTGCACCTGATTCAACTATGACCTCAAAGCCGAGCTTGCCAAGTTGCACGACGGTCGCCGGGGTCGCGGCGACCCGGGTTTCTCCATTGAGACTTTCTCTCGGTATTCCAATCTGCATGATGGTTCCCTGATGGTTAATAACATAGCCTGGTGTATTGCTGAGAAGAGCACTCAGGTAAATACGCTATCTGATTATCTAACGATAATGGTTCTATCTTTCTAAAACGGTCTTACTTAGTGATGCTTTCCACTAATTTATTGTTTTTCTTTAATAACATTAAGCTTTGTTCTTATTGTGTTTTGTTATTAGCGTAAGATCCATCTTACCTGCCTAATGAGTGGTTTTTCAGGTCAACTTATTAAGCGGTTTATCTGAGAATAAGTGGTTTAATACCAACAATATCATCAGGTTAAAACTGTGTTAACAAAACTGGCTTAACACGATATCGGCGGATTAAAGACCATCAGCGACATCGGTCACTCATTGTGTCAATTATGCGACAAGACACAAGAGTCAAATTTTTATATTCATCGAATTAAGGCATGTGAGCATCAAAATTTTGCGCTAGGCCACACTTTTCTCATTGTTTTTTGGTGCCGTGATCTCCTATCGGGCACAAATTTCTACATCCCTCAAATTTGTAGCTCAAATTATCGACTTTGCATATTCCTAAAAAGAATTAAAAATTAGATTTTATTCTTTTTTGTTTCCTCTGTACCACACTAAGCTTAGCCTATATAAATGGTTACAGGGCTCTCTTTCATGTCGTTAAATGTGCTTTCATCCCAGGCTTCTCCTTTGTCCCAAGGACAGGTGGACAAGCTTAAGCAACTCTCCTCCGAATTCAATGCTATTCAACTGGCATGGTTGGGGGGATATTTCACGGCCAGCGCCGAGCTGGGCTTCGCGGCTCAAGGCGGTGAGCCTACCCTCGCATCGGCGAGTGCGCCCGAGCAAACCATTACCATCTTATACGGTAGCCAGACGGGTAACGGCCGTGGTATTGCCACAGAACTGGCGGAAAAAGTGCAGGCCCAGGGCTATAGCGTCAACCTTCAGTCTATGGCCGACTATAAGGTGCGTCAGTTGAAGCAGGAAACGCTACTGCTGGCCGTTGTCAGCACCCATGGTGAAGGGGAAGCCCCCGATGATGCCATCGAGCTGCATAAGTTTTTAGCCTCTAAACGAGCGCCAAGGCTGGAGAGCCTGCAGTACTCGGTTTTGGCGCTGGGAGACTCAAGCTATGAGTTCTTCTGCCAGACGGGTAAGGATTTTGAGCAGCGCCTGAGCGATCTTGGGGCGAAAGCCATAGTGCCACTGACAGAGTGTGATGTGGACTATGAATCCTCGGCAGATGCTTGGCAGCAGCAGGTATTGGAGGCTGTTAAGCCTTTGGTGGCGGCATCGAGCGCCAGCGTGGTCAATCTGGCCAGTGCATCCACCAAGTCCGCCACTTACTCCAAGCAAAAGCCCTATACCGCAGAGCTGCTGGTGAGCCAGAAATTAACCGGCCGGGATTCAGACAGAGATGTGCGTCATGTGGAGATAGACCTTGGCGAGTCGGGCCTGAACTATCAGGTCGGCGATGCTCTGGGGGTCTGGTTTAGCAATAGTGATGAGCTGGTCAAAGAGATCTTATCTGGCCTGAACTTAGAGAGTGAGCTTGAGGTGACCTTAGGTGAGCAAAATCTGCCTTTGTGGGATGCCTTAAAACACAAGCGCGAGCTGACTCAGCTCTATCCTGGTCTGGTACAGAATTGGGCCCAGCTGAGCGGCAGCGAGAGTCTGCAAACTTTAGTTGAGGATAAGGAGCAGACTCGTCAGTTTGTGCTTAACCATCAGCTTGCGGATCTGGTCAAGCAATATCCGGTGGACATCACAGGTTTCCAATTGGTAGAGCTGCTGCGTCCTATCACGCCTAGACTCTACTCAATCGCCTCAAGCCAAAGCGAGGTGGAATCTGAAGTGCATCTGACGGTCGCCTTAGTTGCACAGGAGCGTGACGGCGTTCAGCGGTTTGGTGGTGCTTCATATTTTCTTGCCAACGCCGAGGAAGGCAGCGAGGTAAACATCTATGTGGAGCCAAACCAACATTTTCGTTTACCCAAGGATCCGCAAACCCCTGTGATCATGATAGGTCCGGGCACGGGTGTCGCGCCATTTAGAGCCTTTATGCAGGAGCGTGCCCAGCAGGATAATGCCGGTGATGCCTGGCTGTTTTTCGGTAACCCCCATTTTGAGCAGGATTTTCTCTATCAGAGTGAATGGCAGCAGTACCTGAGTGACGGCACCTTAACGCGATTCGATTCGGCTTTCTCACGGGATCAACAGGAAAAAATCTATGTGCAGCACCGTATCGCCCAGCGTGGTGAGGCGATCTGGCAATGGCTGGAAAAGGGTGCCCATATTTATATTTGTGGTGATGCCGAGCGGATGGCAAAAGATGTACATCAGGCGCTTATCGAGTTGGTTAAACAATATGGTGACAAAGATGATGAGCAGGCGGAGCAATACTTAGACAGCCTGCGTAGCGATAAGCGTTACCAGAAAGATGTTTATTAATTGAAAAGATAAACACACAGATTCAATGACAGATACCTTGTAGCGGCAGCGCCGGTGCAACAAACAGTAGGGCAGTGGCCATGAGTGAAGAAAAATTATCCATCAATGAGCACATGAAAAGTGACAGTAACTATCTACGTGGCACCATAGAAGCGGGCTTGGATGCGTCACTGACAGGGGCATTTAATGATGCCGATCAGCAGTTGATCAAATTTCATGGCTTCTATCAGCAGGACGATCGCGATCTGCGCAACGAGCGTAAAGAGCAAAAATTGGAGCCGCTTTACAGCTTCATGTTACGTGCTCGCGTCGCTGGCGGCGTCTGTACCCCTAAGCAGTGGCTTGGGGTGGATAAGATAGCCTCCACCTTGACCAGTTCTAACAGCATACGCTTAACGACCCGCCAGACTTTTCAGTATCATGGCATTCCTAAGCGTAATCTAAAGTCCTTGATCCAAGACTTAGACAAAGAAGCACTGGATTCAATCGCCGCCTGTGGTGATGTGAACCGTAACGTCATGTGTAACCCCAACCCTGTAGAGTCCAAGCTGCATCAGCAGGCCTACTACTGGGCGAAAAAGCTCTCAGACAACTACCTGCCACGCACTAAGGCCTACGCCGAGATCTGGCTGGGTGACGATAAGGTAGCCGTGGGTGAAAGTGACGAGGTCGAGCCGGTTTACGGCAAGACCTATCTGCCTCGTAAATTTAAGATGGCCGTTGCCGTACCGCCCGATAACGATGTAGATGTCTATACCAACGACCTTGGCTTTATTGCCGTGGCTGAAGCGGGCGAACTGGTCGGCTTTAATCTGGTTGCCGGTGGTGGCATGGGCACCACACATGGTGAAGTGAAAACCTTCCCTCGATTGGGTGATGATTTTGGTTTCATTAAACCGGAGGACTGCCTTAAATTCGCCGAAGCCGTGCTTAAGGTACAGCGCGACTGGGGCAATCGCTCGGATCGTAAACAATCCCGTCTTAAGTACACCATAGTCAAACATGGTTTCGAGGCCTTTAAGGCCGAGGTAGAGAAACGTGCTGGAGTGAAATTTGAGCCTAAGCGAGAGGTAGTGATTGGCGATCGCGGCGATCGCTATGGCTGGATAAAAGGGGTGGACAATAAGTGGCACCTGACGCTGTTTATCGAAGGTGGTCGAATTAAAGATCTTCCCGATCAGCCCTTACAGACGGGCTTGCGGGAAATTGCCTTAGTGCATAAAGGCGATTTTCGTATGACGGCCAATCAGAACATCATCATAGCCGGGGTGGCCGAAGAGGATAAGGCGCAGATAGAGCAGCTCGCCCGCAGCCACGGTTTGATGGGTAAACTCATCTCTCAGACCCGGGGGCACTCTATCGCCTGTGTGGCGCTGCCTACCTGTGCCTTAGCCATGGCGGAGGCTGAGCGTTATTTCCCCGACTTTTTAACTAAGGTTGAGGCGCTGCAGCAGAAGCACGGATTTATCGATCAAGCCATAGTGGTGCGTATGACAGGCTGCCCTAATGGCTGCGCCCGTCCTTTCGCGGCTGAGATAGGTTTAGTGGGTAAGGCGCCGGGACGCTACAATCTATATTTAGGCGCCAGCTTCGAAGGCACACGTCTGAATAAACTCTATCGTGAGAATATTCAGGAAGCTGAGATCTTATCTGAACTTGATGCCCTGTTTGCTCGTTATGCCAGTGAACGTGAGTCGGGTGAAACCTTTGGTAATTTCACTGTGCGTGTTGGTGTAGTGAAAGCGGTGCTGGATGCCGCTAAGGATTTTCATGCTTAATTCGGTGATCTCCGCTGATGCGCTTTTGGCACTGTTACAGGCACCTAAGGCGCAGCAGCAATTAGAATTACAGCGGGTTAATGATTTTCTTGAAACATTAACTGCAAAGGAGCGTGTCCTCTGGGGACTGGCATTTTTGCCGGGTAATCACGCTCTGTCATCGAGCTTTGGGATCCAGGGGGCCGTGATGCTGCATCTGGTAAGCCAGATCCAGAGTGATATCCCTGTGATCCTGACAGATACAGGTTATCTGTTTCCTGAGACCTATCAATTTATCGATCAGTTGACCGAGCGCCTGCAACTGAATTTAAAAGTGTATCGTGCGTCTATGACAACCGCCTGGCAGGAGGCTAAATATGGCCGCCTATGGGAGCAGGGACTCGATGGGCTGGAACAGTACAATCGCATCAATAAAGTGATCCCCATGCAAAACGCGTTAAACGAGCTCAATGTGGAAACCTGGTTTGCGGGACTGCGCCGTTCTCAATCCAGTACCCGGGAGGATTTACCGTTTTTGGCTATCCATGGTAATCGCTATAAATTGCTGCCGATCTTAGATTGGGATAATAAAGGGGTACACGATTATTTGACCCAACATCAGCTGCCCTATCACCCTTTGTGGGAGCAGGGCTATGTCTCGGTTGGCGATACCCATTCCACTAGACCCTTGGAAGTTGGCATGACGGAGGAGGAAACCCGGTTTAACGGCCTTAAACGCGAGTGTGGTCTGCATTATGAGATTTAATTTCACTGGTGTTGAAGTGACTTTGTCATAGAAAATATGTCAGCTTTTTAGCGTGTTGATTAAAGTTGTTCACTTTTTTTACACTATTTTTGCACAGGGTTATGCACAGTGAGTTTAATTGTTCTATAGTAGTAAGTTCCCGTAGATGGTTTTGATAAATCGTTTGTATCGGATCTAATTTGGATCGCGCAGCTTCATCCCTATCCAGAAGTTGCAGGCAGAGGCGTCGATGTTATCGAAACATACTCGCAACCGCGAGAGCTTGATTGGTTTGCTAGCGCTTGCTAAATCGGCACAACAAATCCCTGGATAGCCCGCTGTGGCTATCCAGGGGGCTTCTGGTTCAGTGTCTCCTTGAGTTATCACTCTTTGTTCATCTCCTTCATATTTCTCTGTTTCCCATCCGTGTAGTAGTTTCTGCCGAGTTTGTGTAGGCTAGATACTTGATAGCTATCGATTGATAGCGGATTGCTCATGGATAGCGGATTGCTCATGGACTGTGGGTTGCTCATAGATACTGATTGCTCATGGATAAAAAGGAAGTGTTAATGAAAAAGGTATTGATGGTCGCGATGGTTTTGGCGGCGCTCCTTTGGGGCTATTTTGTATCCCAACAAACGACAGAAACTGCACCACCCACAAGGTTAGACTATGTACCCGAAGATACGCTGCTCTTCTCGGCGCAGTTCACGCCTTTTCCCATCAAAGATTATGTGGATGCCATTCCTGAGGTGCAAAAACGTAAGCCTGTGGAGTTAATCCTGTGGCTACACGAGGAGGAAGATCCTCAAGTGCGATTCTTTTTGAGTCTTCTTGACCGCTACATGACAGCACTCAAGGATGGCCAAACCTTTATCGACACTTTTGGTTTTCCCGACAAGATCACCAGTTATTTTTATACCTTAGGGGCTATTCCAGTCCTTAAGCTGGATATTGTCAATCCCGAACGTTTTTGGGCTTTGCTCGATAGTGTTGAGGCCAACAGTGGTCTTAAGCATATCGAGCGAACCCTTGATGATCTCAGCTATCGCGCTTATCCAGTGGTGGATTTTGGTATGCAGATGGACTTGATTTTCGCCATAGAGAACGGGGTCTTGACAGTGACTCTCTCGGGAGATCTTAGCTCGCCAACACTGCTGAAAACGGCCCTGGGACGCTTAAGGGCTGACTCTCCTCTCAGCGCGACCGACAAGGTGCCTAAGATGATAAGCGAGCATGGTCTGCTGGCCGATGGGCTGGGCTTTGTGAATCATCAGACTCTGATAAAAGGACTGACAACGACAGATGGCAATCTGCTTGCGCGCCAGTTAACTCAGCTGTTTGAGCAATACAGGCACGACCCCTTGCAGGAGCTACGCACCTCTGTCTGTCAGGAAGAGTTAACCACAATCGCCGAAAATTGGCCTCACACTGTGCTTGGTTACCGGGCGCTGGATGTGAATGACAACAAGATCACCATGGATCTGCGCACTGTGATAGAGAGTCATAACGGCACTATCTTAGGGGCGTTAAATCAGCTTCGTGGTTTTCTGCCCGCTTATACCCAGGCAGAGGACGGACTCTTTACATTCGGCCTGGGTCTTGACTCCAAAGAGTTGGCTCCAGCCTTGACTAAGGTATGGAATGAGCTGTTAACACCCAAATATCGATGCAGCGTCTTGCATGAGCTCCAGGGGGATATCCAGCGACACAACCCTATGATGGTGAGTATGTTCACCTCAATGGCAAACGGGGTGAAGGGGATCGCTATGTCGGTGCAGGATTATGAAGTAAACCTCACTGGCCAACTGATGCGTATCACTTCGTTAGACGGCTTAGTTAGTCTTTCTGCTGAGGAGCCTTTAGCGCTGTTTAATATGGTTAAGGTGTTTGATCCCACTCTGGCACAACTGCCGCTCAAAGATGATGGTTCGGCCATTGAGTTGAATTCATACCTGCCCTTACCTTCCCATCTTGGGGTAAAGATCTATATGGCCATTAAGGGTCAGCATTTGGTCGTATTCAGCGGTGAAAAGGGTAAGCAGTTAAGTCAGGAGTTAGCCAAAGAGAAGCTCAGCAGTAATGGGCTTGTGACCCTGAGTACAGATTATGGCAAGATGGCGGCACCACTGATGAATGTACTCGAGTTAAATGATCTGAGGCTGAGCCCAGAACGGGATGATCTTAAAGAGTATGATATGAAGATTAAACTGCAACTGGATGTCACCGCCAAAGGAATACAAGTCGATTCCTCGACCCAGATGGGCAAATGAATCGAGTGAAAAAGGCTGTTTCGATTGTTTTTAAGCAGCGAGCCCCGTTTTTGGTAGGGCTCATGTTATGTTTTTCAGATTACTGTTTTCAGATTACTTTTTTTCTACGCCAAGTGATGCCAAGGTGGTGGCGATATCTTCGGCTGCGGTTTTGGGGCTGATGTCATCATCGATTTTCAAAATCTTGCCATCTTTGCCAATGTAGAAAGTGACGCGACTGGCCACCCCGACCATATTGAGCACATCATAGGCCTTAGCGGTTTCTTTAGTGGGATCGCTCAGCATAGGGAAGTCGGCTTTCTGTTCGGTGGCAAACTTTTGGTTATCTTCAAGTTCATCCACGCTTGCCATCATATAGCTGACATTGTATTCACGGATCAGACTGCCTTTCTCCACCAGAGATTTACACTCTATGGTACAGCCGCGGGTATTAGCCATGGGATACCAGGCCAGGACTAAGGCTTGTTTTCCAAGATAATCGCTCGATTGGTAGAACTTTCCGTCAGTGGCTTGTAAGCGAAATTCTGGCGCTTTATCGCCCACTTTGAGATCGCTTGCTTGAACTGTGGTGCACAGTCCCAGGGCGATAGTGGCGCCGAGCAGCAGGTTTTTTAAACAGGGTTTCATAGTTAATGTCCTTTTATCTGTGTTGTTGGTTCTTGTTGATTCGTGTCTCATTCGGTTTTTGCTTAATTTCTAGCCTAGATAGCTGAGTCTAATTGACTAGATCTCTAAAATCCTTAGGCTCATAAAATATCATTTATCGATATGCCTATCGCTATCCTGTTGGTGTGTGCATTATAGTCAATAAGGCTCTCGCCATAACCGTTAAAGTATTGTGCATAAAAGCGTAAGTTACCCATGATGGGATAACTCCAGGTCAATTCTACCGCCCCATGATTATGCTTCTTCAGGTTGTTTCTCAGCATCATGCTAAACCTGTGTTCATTGTGGCCGTACACTGAGGTGAGTTCAAAATAGCCCATGTAATCAGTGATATCGGGATTATCATCTCCCTGTGCCGATGTAGGGGTTTCTTTCTTTTCCTCTGGAATGCGCCACCAAACCTTGCTGGCTATGGCAAAGGGACCATTATCAAACACCATGGTGCCATAGATACGGTTCCAGCTACGGGAAAGATCAGCTGTCTGGCCATTTGATTGATGCACGGCACCAATACTGATGAGCGAGTTGGTGAGCGGGCCTAGTTTCCAATCATTATTAAAAACCATAAATAGCTCTGGCGAATGATTGGTTTCCCTGAACGGTGAGGATGCCTCTTCGTTATAGACCTGCCAGTAAGATTGGTTGGTATAGGCAAAAAACAGATGACCATTGTCTCCAAAGATGTTGTACATCAAAGGCAATTTGAAACTGAACTGAAATTTGGCTTCCATCTTATCGACTTCGGCGTCGCCATTAGCTATGCGATCGGCAAAGGGCGCCATATTAGGTGAGCTGTTGTAGGTCACGGGTAAGAGGTAATTGACATTGTGCGGTGTGATCACAAAAGGAAGCTCAGCAGTGGCAGTCTCATCTTTGATGCGTTTATCGAGTAAAGAATCGGCCTCAGCGGGATTTGGTTCAGCAGGGGGAGTGGACTGAGATTGCTGCGACTCAGCTTGGTTGGCCTCAGACTCTGCGCCATAAGATGGCAAACTCAACATAATCAGGGTAAGGAGTAATACTGAGCTGCAACGGGAAAGGGGTGAATTCATCTACAGGATCCTTTTGTTATTCGCTTTACTCTATGCTGTGGCGATTTTAATGCCCAGCTAGCCTATTGAAAAGCAAACTCTTGTTATGAAAAGTGTCGCTTGTTATTGAACAGAGCCGTCATAGAAAAGGCTGGTCTACGACTAGTCATTTATATTAGTCACTTATATTTAGTTTCCAATTTTATGATTCGGATTAACTTGACTGCCATGCCAATTTTAATAACTAAAAAGAATAAATTTAAATAATTTTATATTTATTGTGGAATATGAAAAGCCGCTATATTGAACTTATTATCCATGTAAGAGATGCGGTTTATGGGACTATTCACTCTACCAAGAAGACCAAGCTTGGGCAAAGTCTGGCTTGTTGGGGCTGGGCCTGGCGATGTTGAGCTATTGACGCTCAAGGCTTATCGCATCTTGAAACAAGCCGATGTGGTGCTGTATGACGCCTTGGTTAGCGAGGCGATTCTGGCGTTAATTCCTGCAGGTGCAGAGAAAATTGCAGTAGGTAAACGTGCGGGTAAACACAGCGCAGCTCAAGATGAGATCAATCAACTGCTGGTCACTAAGGCTTACACCCGCAGCAATGTCGTGAGGCTAAAAGGGGGCGATCCCTTTATCTTTGGTCGTGGCGGCGAAGAGTTAGAAACCTTAGTGGAAGCAGGTATCGCCTTTGAGGTTGTACCGGGAATCACAGCAGCTAGCGGTACTGCCGCCTATGCAGGGATCCCGCTGACCCACAGAGATCATGCCCAGGGTGTCACCTTTATTACCGGTCATTGCAAGCTAGATAGCCGTCCAATGGACTGGCAAGCCTATGCAAATAGCCACAATACCTTAGTCATCTATATGGGAATATTAAACGCCGCCACTATCTCTCAGGGGTTGATGCAGGCGGGCAGAGGGGCAAAAACCCCCGTTGCTATTATCTCCAAGGCCACCACGGCAGATCAGCGCACCTTTGTCGGCACGTTAGATGAGCTCGATAGGCTTGCAAGCTTACCCGAACTTAAGATGCCTGCCTTGATGGTCATTGGGGAAGTGGTTGGGCTCTCCAGTCAGCTTAACTGGTTTAAGCCCGGGGAGAGTCACTCTGCTCTAGATGAAAACCTAATGTTCAACTGAGGCTAAAGTGTTTATTGAACAGAGCGAATATGGCCTTGAGATAGGCCTCTTCCGCTTTCGGCTTAACCAGCTGCGCGAGCTCATCACCAATAGGCGTCAGGCGATAATAACTCAGCTGCAGATGACTATGTTTGGGCTTTAATTGTTTTTGTACGCCACCTAGAGTCAATGGGATAGATGTTTTGGCCGTCAACGTGCCGGTTTCAAATTCGCTTCTGTGTAACAATCCCGCCTCAATCAGTGTCAGTATGGCGGAATAGGGCAGCCCAAACTGAGATAAGCCGAGATTGACCTGAGTCGTTTTTCTAAAGAGCTGTTCCATTCCGCCAGTGTGCCGATAGCCGATAAGCAGCTTGAGTCTATCGTCCTCCCCCAGTCTGACAGCCATACTTAAGGCTTTTTCAAACAACTGAGCCTCTTTGTGGGTTAACTGCTTGAGCGTACTCAGGCTGCGTAAACTGAACTGCCCAGGATTGGTGATCTCTCTGGCAAGAATCCGCCCCCACAGTGTTTGCATATTGTGATTGTGGATCTGCTCGGCCAGTTGATAGAACTGATGTATCCAATCAGGATCCAGATCCACGCCTGTAATATCTGAGGGGGGGGGGCGGCAATTGCGATATGATGAATCGCCTCGACATTCGCCTGATATTGACTGGCTAGCTTTTGAGCTCGAAAAGTGGCGCGCTGGGCGATGGAAGCATTAGCCGCCTGATAATTCCCTTCACTTCCCAGGCCGAATCTTTGTCCAAGCAATAACACCTTCTTGCGAGCCGAGACCTCCTTGACATTGCCTGAATGAGGCTTGGTGCTGCATACTCGTGTCGATTCCGCCATTATTCCATTCTCTTCGATTAGGGTTAATTAACGCGATGTCAGTGGATATCTTAAAGCGGATCCTAATGTGAGTGCTAATTTTACAGTGAGTTTCTCTCACACTAAATGGGGATGAACTAGGGCTTTGTGCTGAGCCTCGTGATCTGTTTCAATTAAATTAATCTGTTTTTAGCTTATTATCTATTTGTGTTATATCGATTTTGTTTGAGGTTACCGTGAGTAAAATTTTAATCGTCTATTCAAGCGTGCATGGTCAGACGCGCAAAGTCACAGACTTTATAAAACAACAGCTTGAGGCGTTAGGCGATGAGGTAACTTGCACTATGTTGGAAGATGCTCCAGAGTTGGGCTCATTTGACAAGATAGTGATAGGCGCCAGTATTCGACATGGGAAACATAATCCTGGTGTTTATCAATTTATTAGCCGTAATTTAGCCTTACTGAACGAACGGCCTAATAGCTTCTTTTCGGTAAGCCTAGTCGCGAGAAAAGCGGCGAAAAACACACCAGAAACTAACCCTTACATGCAGGCGTTTTTAACTAAGACTCCCTGGCAGCCTAAGTTGCTGGCCGTATTTGGTGGCAACCTGAATTATCAGGGCTACAATGCCCTGGACAGGAACATTATCCGCTTCATCATGTGGCTGACCAAAGGACCGACCGCTGCCGACACTCAGGTAGAATACACTGATTGGGAGAAAGTGACCCAATACGCTAAGGCGCTGCATCAGCTTTGATGAGGCTGAATTTGAGAGGCTATATGAATAAAGTGACAAAATTTGTAAGACACCTAGTTGATTATCAGCATCTTATATTAATTGTTCTGTCACTTTTTTTGGTAGCAACCAGCGGCTGGATCTTGATGGGGAGGGGGCTTAGCGCCAATGCTTCTATTTGGGATCTGCTGCATGTTTACCTCGGTCTTATCGCTGCCTGTTTTTCCCTGTCTATTCTGGTCACTAGCACAATCCACGGAGGCTGGCGTCAATATTATCCCTATCTGACAGGCGATCTGTCCCAGGTGGTGAGCGATCTTAAAGGTTTGGCGAAAGGGCGGATCCCCGCGGGGGGCGGCAAAGGGCTGTTCAGCCTGATTGAAGGCATTGGCTTGCTGCTCTTGTTGGGGGTGTCTGTTACAGGTCTACTCTGGTATCTGCAACAAGGCAGTAGTGATGCTTTAATGTGGCGCAGTTGGCATCACTTATTTGCCCAGGGGTTTATCGGTTTTCTGATAGTGCACTCCATCTGCGCCATCTCCCATCTGCTTGACTTTATCCGCAACTAACCGCGGGTTAGCTGGCCAGTGAGTCTCGGGTGGTGACCAGCCGCTCGAACTCGATTAAGGTTAAGGGTTTACTCAGGAAGAACCCCTGATAATAGGGAACCTGGTAATGTTTCAGAATTTCGAGTTGTTGCGAGTCTTCTACCCCTTCAAAACAAAAGCCCCATGAGGGGCTTTTGGGCTATTTAGCGCTTGTTAAACGGCTATTGCGGACTATTTATGCTCTACAGCAAGATAGTTAATAAGATCGATAAGCTCGCCTAGGGTGCGGATCTCACCCAAGTTAACTGCATATTTATCGTTGACGATAAATGTGGGTACGCTTTGAACCCTAAACTCTCTTTGCTGAGAACGCCACAGGTTGATCTTGTCTGTTACCACCTTGCTGTCGGCTACCTTGTCATAGTTGCTGATATCTATTCCTTTATCGGCAAACACCTTCTTGATATCGTCGCGACTGTTGATCTGGGGTTTTTCATGGGCGCTGTGGTCGTGATCATGGCTATGCCCGTGACCACCGGCTTCCCCCTGGATGGCAACAAACATGGCGTGGATCATCTCGTCCTGCACCTTCATCTCTTGAATAACGCCCAGTGAACGCATCACTTCGGTGCCAATCTCACTGTTCATAAAGTCAACATGTTTGCTGTCGAAGCTGACACCCGGCTTCAGATTGGCCTTAATATCGGCAAGGTATTGGGTTTCCATGTTGAAGCAGTTGTGGCAATAGAAGGAGTAAAACTCAGTCAGTTTGGGCTGAGCACTTGGTGCTTTGTCTGATACTGTAGTGAAATGTTTTCCTTCAACAAACTGCGCTGCAAAACTGCTTAGCGGCGCTATGGCTAAGGTAAGCGCTAAGGCGATATGTTTGATCATTGTGTCCTCGGTGACAGCCTGGCTGCCTAACATTAACAAAATTCAGTGAAATTTAAGATAATAGTAAAAGCTTAAGTATGTCTGAAAGCGGGCGGGCAAGCTGTGATGTGGATAGGGTTTAGCAAGTAAATCATGCCCATCCGTTCAGATGGGCATGGGTTCAGACTTAGATCTCGGTAAAGATTTCGCTGATAGGAAGACGAGACTTAGGCAGCTTGGCGTTGAAATCCTCTTCGCTGCGTTGACCCAAGGCAACAATGACAGATGCGCTGAAACCCTGAGCGGGTAGATTAAGCACCTGGTTCAGCTTAGTTGCATTGAAGCCTTCGATTGGGCATGCATCTATGTCCAGCAAACTGGCGCCTAGCAAGAGAGTGCCAAGGGAAAGGTAGACCTGTTTTTCCATCCAATGCTGGGCATCTTTTAATTCGACTCTGTGCATGTTAACGAAGAAAGAGCGGCCATTATGCTGTCCCTGCTTCGCCTCTTCATTCTGAAAGCGGCCATCTTGCTCCTCTTGTGCCAGCACTTTTTGCAGGTGTGCCTCATCCATACTGGTTTTTGTGCACAGCACCAGCACATGAGAAGCGTTGAGGATTTTCTGAGTGTTAAAGGCAAAATCTGTGGTTGCTTCGGCAATCTGCGCTTTACCACTTTCACTGCCTGCCAGTACAAAGTGCCAGGGTTGAGAGTTAGTGGATGAAGGGCTAAGTCTAAGTAATTGCTTTAGCTCCTCTATTTTTTCCTCACTGATTCTCTGACCCGCAGCGAAAGATTTGGTCGTATAGCGTTTGTTGGCATAAAAGCTGGCTGATTGCATGGTTGGCTTCCTGTATTTAGCTGAGCCTTGATTTTACGTGAGGCAGATGCAGGGAAAAACCGGCTGGAATCACAAATACTTTCAAAAATAAGTTGATAATGGCGCGTAATATCTGTGACAGGCGATCTTAGCATGAGACTGGCGGCTATATTGGCCGGGGGAGTTCGCCTTAGGGTAGGTTTGCTTTTTCGCCATAAGATTGAAATGATGGTGATGCTTAACTACGAAATATTTGGCTGCAAAATAATTGGCCGTAAAATGCGCTAATGGGACTGATATCCTCCTTCCATCGGTAAGCGGATAATCGAGAGGGTATTGAGTCTGTCTGAGCAATTACCCCATGTCATGGGGATAACCAGTTTGATGAGGGAAGCCCGGCTATGCTAGATGCGATTTATCGGGATGATAATAGCAAGATCACCTATTCGGTATTTAGGTTCCAATCTCTCGATGAGGCGCAAATAGAGCGTTTGCGCCAACAACTCTATTGTCCAGCCTGTGATGGTAAAGCCTATTATCGAAAGGCATCGCGCGATGGTAAAGCGGCCTGTTTTGGCTCGCGCTATCACAGCGCCGATTGCCCGGAGTTTAAACCCTCGTTAAGTCGTCAGCGTGAAGAGCAGGACGCCATCGAAGTCAATCAGATGCTGCAAGACAGTGAGTCTCTGGTCATAGACTTTTCTAAACCGCCTCGCCGCCGTGCAGGAAGCCAAGGTAAGGCGCCGACATCGAAACCTGCCTCACAGGCAAAGAAAGCGGCTGACTTAGTGGCCGAACCTGAAACCAACTATGGCGTAAAGAGCGCAGGGGCTAACAAAACCGACAGCGAGTCAAGCCAAGCCAATACAGCGCAAGAGAGCGGCGCAGGCGAGCAAAACACTCAGCCTAAAATGGGCTCAGAAGGGCTGGAGAAGCTGCTCAACAGCCTGCTTAGGGGCAGTGATCTTGCCAAGTCTGATCTCTGGGTCTACACAGATCCTAAGTATCGCTGGCGGGCGAAGAATCTGTTTGTAAATTTTAGCGATGCTGAGCCCACAGAGAAGGGGGCGCCGCGCATGTATTGGGGTACCATCTCCCATAGCGATAAAGCCATGATGTGGCTCAATCCGGCCGATTGTCAGGATGTGGGTATTCCCATCGACCTGTTTAAACCTGAGCTTTGTCAGCGTTTTGGCATTCAATCCCGGCGCGATCTGGAAGGCGCTGGGATCATCATCTTTGGCAAATGTTTCTACAACAAAGATAAGACGCGCAAGATCATCCAATTATGGAATCGCGATATCAGTCGTATGCACCTTTCTCTGCCAGAGGAGGCCTAGCTTCAGTCTTTCCCTGCGGTCGATAAACTCGCGGGTTTTGCCCTGTGCCTTATCAGTTTGTCGCCAAATTGATACAGACCCAGACCGCCTATTACGAGTCCTGCACCCATAATCAGCTCTTGAGTAATGGTCTCATTATTGAGTATCGCCCCTAAAATCATGGCAAATACAGGGGTGATCAAGGTGACCAGGGCGACCGTGCTGGCATTAAGGTGCTGCAAAATATAGAAGTAGCCGATAAAGCCAATCAAGGATCCGAAGATACCCAGATAGATGATGGCGGCCATAGAACGCAGCGACCAGGTATCGACAGGAAGGCTGGCGTCAAACAGCAGCCAGGCCAAGGCAAACAGGGGCGTAGAAACCAGCAAGGCGCCGACTGTACTGGCAATCGGATGAATCGCCAGCTCCACGGTTTTTATCAGTACGCCGCTTAAGCTGAACAAACACACGGCGCAGAGAACTAGGATGAGGCCTATCCAGCTATCACCATCGAGTGCCAGCTTGGCAGAGCAGACCACGGCCAAGCCGCTAAAAGCTATTACAAAGGCCAATATACGCATCTTGCTGAATTTCGCTTCGTTCAACAATTTTTGTGCCAGTAAACCCGACAGCAAGGGGGATAGGCCGAAGATGAGCGACATGGTACCTGAGGGAATAAAACGCGCGGCAAAATAACTGAGCAACATGCCGCCCACTATGCCGATAGCAGAATAGCCATAGAGCTTAAAGGCGGTGCGATTTAGTGGCAGACGTATGCTGCTGAACATAATTAGCAGGCCACCAATCAAGAGGGCGATCACCATACGCAGTAGCACGGCCATAGTCGGGTGAACCGATTCGCTACTCCAGACTATGCCAAGGGGGGTCGTCGACCAGATGATCACTACGGCTAAAAAGGAAACCGGCACTAATTTAGGAAGAGAGGGCTGCGCTGACATGATTAAGGGCCTTGACACCTGATGCTTGAACACCAAATAAAATTCGCGGGGATTTTGACTGAGTTTAGTCGCGATTGCTACGGGAAAATGAATCCAGCCGCAAAATAACTCTGTTTTCTTTATCGGACCCATTCAAGTTGATATAGAAGTCCCATAGCCTCAGAAGGGACAAGGCCCTTCAGCACCTGTCCCTTCCGTTTAAGTTTATAAAATTTATGGTATTTCAGCGCTTTGGCCATATCCACTAAAGAGTTGGCTACAGGCCTGCGATGGCAGACTTAAAACAAAGCCGAATTCAGCCAGAGATGGACAAGAATACTGGCGATATAACCCAGGGCGATTACCGGGGTCCACTTGAGGTGACCAATGAAGGTGTAATTGCCACGAGCCTGTCCCATCAGGGCAACGCCAGCGGCGCTACCGATAGAGAGTAAGCTGCCACCGACCCCAGCGGTTAAAGTCACCAATAACCACTGGCCTAATACCATATCCGGATTCATGGTCAGTACGGCAAACATCACAGGGATATTATCGACTATGGCCGAGAGCACGCCTACGGCGACATTGGCATAGGTGACATCCCATTGGCTGTACATGGCTTCAGACACTAGGCTCAGATAGCCCATAAAGCCCAGGCCGCCGACACAGAGCACCACGCCATAGAAGAATAACAGGGTATCCCACTCCGCCTGAGCGATCCGCCTAAAGACATCGAAGGGCACAACGTTGCCTAATTGACCTAGACGCTTGAGATCATTTTCCTGTTTGGCCTTTTCTTTGGCCAGCAATATCGCTTTAGGAAAGCTTTTACGCAGGAAGAAACCGAATAGCTGCAGGAAGCCAAGGCCCGTCATCATACCCAATACTGGGGGTAATCCCAGCAGGCTGTGGGTACACACGGCCGTGGTTATAGTGAGTAAAAACAGTACCACTATGCGCCTTGCTCCCCGTTTCAGACGCACCTTTTCTTCTTGAGTATCTTGGGTGGTGTTTTTGATGAAAAAGCTCATGATAGCCGCAGGCACCAGGTAGTTCACCAAGGATGGAATAAACAGGTGAAGGAATTCGCTGAAATGCACAGTGCCTTTTTGCCAGACCATCAAGGTGGTGATATCGCCAAAGGGGCTGAAGGCGCCACCGGCATTGGCGGCCACCACGATATTGATACAGGCGATAGAGATAAAGCCTTTGTTATCGCCGCCCACTTTCATTACTACGGCGCACATCAGCAGTGCCGTGGTCAGGTTATCGGCGATAGGGGAGATAAAAAAGGCCATAAAGCCGGTGAGCCAGAAAACGGTACGCAGACTAAAACCCTTGAGGATCATCCAGCTACGCAACGCATCGAAAAGATTACGCTCTTCCATTGCGCTGATATAGGTCATGGCGACCAGCAGAAACAACAGTAGTTCGGCATATTCAAGCAGGTTATGTTTAAAGGCGGCTTCAGACAGCTCAGACATGCCGTTTTGTACATAGATGTAGCCGATGACACCCCAGATAAAGCCGGCGGCGATCAGCACAGGTTTGGATTTTCTAAGGTGCAGTACCTCTTCCCCCATCACCAATAAGTACGCCAGGATAAAGATGGTGACACACAGATAGCCAGCAGTAGTGGCGGTAAGGTCAAGAATCGCATGGGTATTTTCAGCGTCACTCGCAAACACCCCAGGGGCAAAGAGTACACAAATAAGCGTGAAAAAACGGATTAGATGCGGGAGAAACTTTGCTGGTTTACGCTGTTGTGATCTCATTCAGTAAGCTCGATTCTTAAGGGAATGCTGAAAAAATTACCACAACTTACCTGGTTCAGAACTTGATATTTCTCAAAATTAGCAGATATTTTTATGGCATTCTTCGACATAGAGAACAAATAAAACTCAGTATGCAGGCTAAAAATACTAGTTTATCTAGGAAGATAAGCAAAATTCAGCAGAAAAAATACCGCAAATTCATAAAGAATAAGCGGTATTTTTTACTCTTGTACCAGTTTTTTCCTCGCGCCAAGTTAAGCGAGATTTGGGTCAGTTGGGGTTGATGGAGCCCAGTCGGCCGACCTGATAGTCGACAATCGCCTGTTGGATCTCGGCCTGAGTATTCATCACAAAGGGCCCCATATGGACTATGGTTTCCCTGATGGGCTGCCCTGCAAATAACAAGACGCCTGCGCTAGTCTCACCACTTTGCAGTGATAGCAAGATCTGACTGTCGACAATCAGGTATTCGCCCTCACCATACTTGTTGTCCGCTGTGTGCAGACTGCCTCGATAGATATAGAGCCCGGCATATTCTCTGTGGCTCAGCGAGAGTTGTGCGCTGCCCTTTGGCGCCAGCATGAGATCGGCGATCAGCGCCTCTCCTGCAAGTCCTTGAATGGGCGCGCTGATGCTCTGGCCACCGACAAATTGCCAGTCGCCTGCCAGTGCGCGAAGGGTTGCCCCAGTGTCATTGCTCATCTCGGGATTACGAACCTGAGTGCTGTCCTGGTAAATGGCTGGGCGCAGTTTATCTTTGGCGGGCATATTGACCCAGATCTGAAAGCCGTGCAGTCCATCGGCGGCATCGGCGAGTGGCATTTCTGAGTGCACCACACCATAACCTGTGCTCATCCACTGAACGTCTGTGGCGCGGATCGCTTTAACATTGCCCATCTGATCCCTGTGCTCGAAGCCACCCTTGCGGATATAGGTGAAGGTCTCAATGCCGCGATGTGGGTGAGGGGGGAAGCCGCCAATAAAGTCTTGCTCATCGTCGGACTTAATCTCATCTAACATGAGAAAAGGATCGAATTGAGTCCGAGTAAAATCGGCCACGCGGCGGATATTGACACCATCGCCATCCATCGCCGCTTGGGCGCTAAACTGGTTAATCACTTTCATATTGGGCTCCTCACATTGCATGAATGTCCTATGGATTCATTGAGTGCGCACTGAGTCGGTCGAGTCTCTATATGATAGTCAATCGCCTTTAAAACCTAACCCAAGCGCGAGTCTGTCGTGAGAGATTAACAACAAATGAATAGAACGAATATCACGAAATAGTGCATATTTGTTTCTATTTTTTAGAATGTTTTGTCCCTGCCAGGTCGTGACTCATCCGGCTTTATTAGCTGTTACTGTTTTTGAGCCCCCGGAATAAGGTAGAGTAGAGGGTATAAGGTTTCTGCCTACCTAATTTAACTCTTTATGGGACTGAATATGGGCTGTATCGATTTGGGTTTCAGGTTTGATAATAGTTTTGCCCGCGAGATGAGCTGGGCTTATGACGCTTGTTTGGGGGATCTCGCTCCCGCACCAAAGTTAATTAAGCTCAATAGCGAACTTGCTGCAAGTTTGGCTTTAGGCAATCGCGACAGTGAGCAACTCGCCAGAGTGCTGTCTGGCGGCGAGGCGCCTGTGGGCGCTGAGCCGCTGGCTCAGGTCTATGCCGGCCATCAATTTGGGGGCTTTAGTCCAAGATTAGGGGATGGTCGCGCCTTGCTACTCGGTGAGGTATTAGATGGATCAGAAAATCGCTGGGACATACAGCTTAAAGGCTCGGGCCCGACCTGCTTCTCTCGTGGCGGTGATGGTAAGGCTGTGATTGGCGCTGCACTGCGGGAATATATTCTCTGTGAGGCGATGCACGCACTTGATATCCCCACGACGCGCGCGCTCGCCGTGGTTACCACAGGCGAGGAGATCTTCCGCGATCGTCTCCTGCCCGGAGCCGTGTTTACACGAGTGGCCTCCAGCCATCTGAGAGTCGGTACTTTTCAATATTTTGCCGCCCGGGGCGAGATGGACAGGGTGAAACAGCTGGCCGATCACAGTATTGCGCGTCACTATCCTCAATTGCAGCAGAGCAAGCAGCCTTATCTGGACTTTATCTGCGCCGTGCGGGACAGGCAGGCAAAGCTGGTCGCTAAATGGCTGCTGGTGGGCTTTGTTCATGGGGTGATGAATACAGATAATATGACCATCAGCGGCGAGACTATCGATTACGGCCCCTGCGCCTTTATCGATCACTATGATGCCGATGCCGTCTTTAGCTCAATCGACCGTGAGGGGCGCTATCGTTACAGCGCCCAACCAGCAATTGCCCAGTGGAATCTTGCCCGCTTTGCCGAAACCCTGCTGCCTCTGCTTAATGATGATGAGCAGCAGGCTATCGACCTGGCGACAGAGGCTATAAAGGGCTTTTGGCCTGTGTTTAATCAGCACTGGCTAAGCGGCGCCTGCGCCAAGTTAGGCTTGTCAGAACCTCAGGAGCAAGATGGCGAACTCTGCGAGCAGTTGCTTGAGTTGATGGCTGACGATGGGGTCGATTTCACCCAGCTCTTCAGGCAACTGGCACAAGACATAGAGACTGCTGACAACCAGGCTCAGCAGCTGTTTGCTAAGGCTGAGGCTTTTAACGCCTGGCGTGAACGCTGGCTGGCGAGGCTCTCTAGCGATCCCCATTCGAAGGCGCAGCAGGTCGGCCTGATGAACAGGGTTAATCCGGTTTATATTGCGCGTAATCATCTGGTGGAAGCGGCCATTGCCGCTGCAGAGCAGGGAGATTATCAGCCCTTTGAGCGACTGACTGAGTTATTGCAAGATCCTTTTCAGGTGCGGGAAGGATTTGAAGAGTATGCCAAGGCTGCGCCTGCGAGTTTTGGCCCCTTTGTCAGTTATTGCGGCACCTGATTAGTGCCTATTCAGCCGATGAGTTCAGGTACTGTACTGAGAAATGTACTGAGGAATTATGGGGCTGACTTGATTACGCAATCCGGGCAATTCCATAATAAAATGAAGCAGTAAGTCGAGTGAGTCTCGTCTAGCTTTTCGTCACATATCAGATACAATGCTATTACGATTGATAAACAATGTTACCGATGAGGCCGATGGATGAATAGAGCAAAAATCTTAGTAGTCGATGATGATCCTGTATGCACAGGGGTGTTGCTTTCACTCTTAGGTGAAGATTATGAAGTGATCTCGGCTAACTCGGGTAGCATGGCCCTGGAACTGTTAAATACCTATACGCCAGAACTGATTTTGCTCGACATTACCATGCCGGAAGTGAATGGCTATCAGGTGTTGAAACAGCTTAAAAGCGAACAGCAGAGTAAGATCCCTATTGTGGTGATAAGTAACCTGAGTGAAGATTCGGATAAGAATTTTGCGTTAAAACTCGGTGCCGATGATTATGTGGCTAAGCCTATTATGCCTGCGGCCATCTACGAACTGCTGGATAAGTACCTCTCATAATCACAGCTTAGATATCGCACTGATATGGCTTAGCTATCAATTGGTAATTGCTTAGAAATAAAAAGGCTGATCTCATGATCAGCCTTTTTTTACATTTTACTGTGTAGACTAGGACTAGCGCGCACCAGGCTCGGCGAAGCGGGTCATCCAATCTTTCACCTGCTGATACCAGTAGATGGAGTTATTGGGTTTTAAGACCCAGTGATTCTCATCGGGGAAATAGATCATCCGCGACTCGACACCACGATTTTGCAGAGTACGGAACAGCTCAAACCCTTGGCCAACAGGGACTCGGTAATCCAACTGACCGTGGATAATTAAACTGGGCGTATTGAACTTGTCGGCAAAATAGTGCGGCGAGGTCGACTTATACAGCTCAGGATTTTCGTAGTAATGGCCAAAACGCGTGGCATGGGGTTCAAAGTCACCGGACATTTGCGAGTACATGTTGTACACGGCGGCATGGATCAGCAGCGCCTTAAAGGGCTGGTTTTCCTGACCTAAGATGATGGAGCTTAAATAGCCACCGTAGCTGCCGCCACCGGCCACCATGCGATCGCCATCGATCCAAGACTTTTGCTTGAACCAGTCGACCGCCTGCATTATGTCTTCCAGCGACTTATTCTTCCAATCTGGGTTGATGCTGTCAGTAAATTCCTGACCGAAGCCACTCGAGCCATGGAAGTTAGGCCAGGCGGTGACATAGCCCCAGGAGGCGAAGGTCTGTGCGTTCCAGCGGTAATGGAAGCCATCGGATATCGCATTGTGTGGGCCGCCGTGGATTAGCATAAATAGCGGGTATTTCTTGCTTGAATCGAATCCGGGTGGGTAGTGTATCCACATCTGGATATCATCGCCCTGGTAGCCCTTATAGGTCACAGACTCGTAAGTGCCTAAATCTACATCCTTTAAAATGTCATCATTGAAGCTGTCAAGGCGAGTGGTCTTGCCATTGCGGGCATCGACTTTCACTAAGCGTGCCGGATGGAGGAAACTCTCATTGGTGGCATACAGCTGACCATCCTTGGTGATGGCTGGCTGACCGAAGTTGGTCGCTTGGGTGATGGGCTTTACCTTGTCTTTTATGGCATCGATAGCATAGATGCGGCG
The DNA here is from genome assembly GCF_021412565.1 of Shewanella sp. AS1. Classification (GTDB taxonomy): domain Bacteria; phylum Pseudomonadota; class Gammaproteobacteria; order Enterobacterales; family Shewanellaceae; genus Shewanella. Next base: position 139,439 of record NZ_JAKCLJ010000001.1, read on the forward strand.
TGTGCCAGCATCATCTATGGCGGCATAAAAGCCCTTGCTGTCGGCGGTCCAGCTAAAGCTGGAAACCGAGCGATCCCAATTATTTGCCAGTACACGCTCGGTGCGTTTGTTCATATCCAGTAACACCAGCTTGGCTGTGTCGGCATAGAAGCCAGGGATACTCTGACGCGTAAAAGCTAATGTCTTGCCATCTGGGCTGAAAGTCGGTCTGCTGTCTGGCGCGTTATTGCTTGGGGTTAAGTTAACCACTTTATCGCTGCCAATTTTGGTCAGGAAGATATCCAGTTTGATATCAATCTGATCGTCCCAGCCGTTAGCATTGAAGGCTAGCCATTGCTCTTTGGCGTCGACATCATAGTTGCTGGCACTCTGATAGTTACGTGGCAGCTGTTTGTCTAAGGGAAGGGTAATAGCCTGGATATCACCGCCCTTTGCTGGGATGCGAAACAGGTGTGCCTGACGCTCTTCATCTATCCAGTGGTCGAAACTGGCATAGGGCAGGGTGTTCCATTGGTGGGCAGAGACTTTGGTGTCTTTATCGGCTTTTAGCTGGGCTTTCATCTCTTCCCAGTTTTTGCCGGGGAAAACCTTGCTGATGAAGTAGAGGTGTTGGCCCACCCACTTGATGCCATAGACGCCGCCGGGGATCTCGGTCAGACGCTGTGCTTCACCAGGCTGGGATAGAGGCAGCAGGTAGATCTGGCCGGCATCGTCATCGTCGCGTTTGCTGACAAACGCAAGGCTCTTGCCATCGGGAGAGAATGTTGCCTCGCTGACCCTCAGGCCTTTTGCAGTAATGGCTCTCTGGCTTGAGCCATCCTCATTAAACAGATAGAGCTGGGTTGAGCCCTTATCTTCCGGCACATCATATTGGGTCACAGGCGCGATAATATACTTACCGTCGGGTGAGACGATTGGACTGCCGATGCGGCTTAATTCCCACAGGGTTTCGACCGTTAGCAGCTTTTGTGCAAATGCCGTAGAAAATGGCAACAGCAGACACAGTAAGAGTATCCCTATTTTCTTCACTCTTGCTTCTCCTTAGTGTTTTTGTTTTTCTTGTCGATTTTACATGCGCCCTTTACGGGAGCAATATTGGATCTTGGGGGTCATTGTCGGGGTTTTATCGCCCTGTGTCACATGTTATTTGTGATTAATTTCTTTATTTTTCCTAAACTTAAATCAAGCTTAAAATCTAGTTTTCCGGAGAGTTGAATGATTTTTCCCGTCTCAAACTGGGCGGGTATTTTAGACGGCTGAAACTTAAGGATAAAACGGGCGGATAACTGACAAAGGGGCTGTAACTGGTTAGAATACTCACTGATCATTTCTCATCAGAGCCAACTTAATGCATGTACATATTTTAGGGATCTGTGGCACTTTTATGGGCGGGCTAGCCCTGTTAGCCAGAGCCTGTGGTCATAAGGTAACAGGCAGCGACGCCAATGTTTATCCCCCAATGAGCACGCAACTTGAGCAGCAAGGTATCGAGTTGATCCAAGGGTTTGACCCCGATCAATTGGGGCAAAGTGAAGAGGATGCCCCCGATTTAGTGGTCATAGGCAACGCCATGAGCCGGGGCAACCCCTGTGTCGAGGCCGTGCTCAATCGGGGTTTAAATTACACCTCAGGCCCGCAGTTTTTAGCCCAGCATATACTGGCTAACCGTTGGGTATTGGCTGTTTCTGGTACCCATGGCAAGACATCCACCTCCAGCATGTTGGCCTGGATTTTAGAAGATTGTGGTTATGAGCCCGGCTTTTTGATTGGCGGCGTGCCGCAAAACTTCGGTGTCTCGGCGCGATTAGGGGGCTCACCCTTCTTCGTGGTGGAGGCCGACGAGTACGACAGCGCCTTCTTCGACAAGCGATCTAAGTTTGTTCATTACCAGCCTCGCACCTTAGTGATCAATAATCTTGAGTTCGACCACGCCGATATTTTCGACGATCTTAAGGCGATCCAGCGTCAGTTTAACCATCTTATCCGTACCGTACCGGGCCAGGGCAAGATAGTCTGGCCTGCAGCCAGCGATGCAGTGCGCGAGGTGATAGAGATGGGCTGCTGGAGCGAGCAGGAAACCTATGGCTCAGCGGAATCAGAGGGCTGGCAAACCAGGCTGCTGAGTGAAGATGGCCACAGGTTTGAGGTCAGCTTTAAGGGTCAGCCTCAGGGTGTGGTCGATTGGCAGCTTATCGGTCAGCACAATGTGGAAAACGCCACTATGGCGATAGCCGCAGCGCGTCATGTCGGGGTGCAGCCTCAGGCGGCTATCGAAGCATTAATGAGATTTGCACCGCCTAAGAGACGTATGGAGCTGATTGGCTCGGTCAAGGGCATAGAGGTGTATGATGATTTTGCCCACCATCCCACCGCCATAGCGACCACCTTACAAGGGTGCCGCGCCAAGGTGGGAGAGGGACGGATTATTGTGGTGCTTGAGCCACGTTCAAATACCATGAAGCGTGGGGTGCATAAGGCAACCCTGGCAGGCTCAATGGCGCTGGCGGATCGCGCCTTTCTCTATCAGGCGGACAATATCGCCTGGGATGTGAAGGCGGCGATGGATGCGGCTCCTCTGCCTGTATCTGTGCTATACCAGATCGATGAGCTGGTGGAACAGGTGGCCAGTGAAGCTAAGGTCGGCGATACCATAATCGTGATGAGCAACGGCGGATTTGGTGGTTTACATGGCAAGCTCCTCGCCCGATTATCCCAAAGCTAGCCGCTAACAGCTTAAGTTCAGCACTTGAAAAGAGAGGATTATGAATTATCCAAGAAAGGCTAAAGCCATCAGTCTGGCCTGGACAGGTGCATCCGGTGCGCCCTATGGCCTAAGGCTGCTTGAATGCCTGTTACGTGCCGATTATCAGGTGTTTTTGATGATATCCAGTGCGGCGCGTGTGGTATTGGCAACCGAGCAGGGACTGCAGCTGAGCAGCAATGGTGACAAGGCCAAGGATCAGCTACTCGAATTGTTCGAAAGCCAAGGCGAGCCTGTCACAGGGGAGCTGTTTGTATTAGGCAAAGAGGAGTGGTTTTCACCGCCCGCCTCAGGCTCGGCTGCACCCAAGCAGATGGTGATCTGCCCCTGCAGCACTGGGACTCTCGCAGCCGTCGCCACGGGTATGAGTAATAATTTGCTGGAGCGCGCCGCCGATGTGGTGATAAAAGAGCGCGGGCAACTTATTCTGGTGCCAAGGGAAACTCCCTTTAACAGCATACATTTAGCACATATGCTGTCGCTGTCAAAACTCGGCGCGACCATAATGCCTGCCGCTCCAGGCTTTTATCATGATCCCAAATCGATCCAAGATCTGGTAGACTTCATGGTCGCTCGGATCTTAGACCATCTGGGTGTCGACCACGCATTAACTCAGCGTTGGGGCTATGCCAAGCACAGTGCCAGCAGTAGCGACAATTAAGAAATTTTGAGAAGTATATGAAACACACCATCGAAGTGATGATCTCGGCAGATGAGATTGAGCAGCAACTGAATCGATTAGCAGAGCAGATCAATGCTCATTACGCTAACAGCGAGCGCCTGTTAATGGTGGGTTTGCTGAAAGGTTCAGTGGTCTTTATGGCCGATCTGTGTCGCCGAATTAAGGGTCACGTGGAGATCGACTTTATGTCGGTATCGAGCTACGGAAATGCGATGACCAGTTCACGGGATGTGAAGATTTTAAAAGATGTGCAATCTGATATTGCCGGTCGCGATGTATTGATCGTCGAAGATCTTATCGATTCAGGCAACACCCTAAATAAAGTGCGCGAAATGTTACTGCTGCGGGAGCCAAAGAGTTTGGCCCTCTGTACTCTGCTCGATAAGCCTGAGCGCCGTGAAGTGGACGTGCATGTAGACTTTATCGGTTTTACTATCCCGGATGAGTTTATCGTGGGTTACGGCATCGACTATGCCGAGCAGTATCGCAACTTGCCCTATATTGCCAAAGTTGTCCCTCTGGATTAATCGATTGCCGGTAAAATTTAAAACTCCTGCGTGCGCGGGAGTTTTTGTTTGTGGATTCTTGTTAGAAAATGGAAGTAATTAATGACCAAGCAGCCGTATGCGTTAACCATAGATTCCCTTAAGAAAACCTATAAGGGCGGTGTTGAAGCGGTAAAAGGGATCAGCCTCAAGGTGAAGGCGGGGGATTTTTTTGCCCTGCTGGGCCCAAATGGTGCCGGTAAGTCGACCACGATCGGCGTTATCTGTTCCCTGGTGCAGAAAACCTCGGGTAAAGTCAGCGTGTTTGAGCATGACATAGACATAGAGCTTGAGCTGGCCAAGATGGCGATCGGCCTAGTGCCCCAGGAGTTTAACTTCAACCAGTTTGAGACAGTGCAGCAGATAGTGGTCAATCAGGCGGGTTACTTCGGGGTTTCCCGGGAGCTGGCCTTCGAGCGTGCTAAGAAATACCTGACGCAGCTGGATCTCTGGGATAAACGTAACAGCCCGGCGCGAGCACTCTCCGGTGGGATGAAGCGTCGCTTGATGATCGCTCGCGCCTTGATGCACGAGCCTAAATTGCTGATCCTCGATGAGCCAACGGCCGGGGTAGATATCGAATTAAGGCGGTCGATGTGGACCTTCTTGACTGAGCTTAACAAGCAAGGTGTGACCATTATTCTAACCACTCATTATTTGGAGGAGGCCGAGATGCTGTGCCGCAATATCGGCATTATCGATAAGGGTGAGTTGGTGGAATGTACCAGCATGAAGTCCCTGCTCAGCCGTCTCAATATGGAAACTTTCGTGTTCGATCTTAAGGCTGATCTCAATGCCTTGCCAGAGCTCAATGGTATTACTTGCCGCTTAATCGATCCCCATACCTTGGAGGTGGATGTGGCCAAGGAGCACAGCATCAACAGTGTGTTTGCCAAGTTGAGTGAACAAGGGGTAGAGGTCTTATCCATGCGTAACAAGGCCAACCGCCTGGAAGAGTTGTTTGTTGCACTAGTGGAGCAGGGAAAAGGGAGCCGAGCATGAGCGCAAATATCAATATGAAGCAGGTTTATCTCACTGCATTTAAAAGCATTTTAATCAAAGAGATCACTCGCTTTACCCGCATCTGGGTGCAGACCTTAGTGCCGCCGGCTATCTCTATGACACTCTATTTCCTAATCTTTGGTAATCTGGTGGGCAAACGTATCGGCGAGATGGGCGGGGTGAGCTATATGGAGTTTATTGCGCCTGGCCTTATCATGATGTCGGTGATCACCGCCTCCTACTCTAACGTGGCCTCTTCGTTTTTCAGTGCCAAGTTTCAGCGTAATCTCGAGGAGCTGATTGTCGCGCCTGTGCCCCATTATGTGATGATTGCCGGCTATGTGGCCGGTGGCGTGGCTCGTGGCCTGTGTGTGGGTACCATAGTGACCTTAGTGGCCATGTATTTTGTCGATATCAGCCTGCATCATGTGGGGCTGGTGGCCATTACCGTGCTGCTGACCTCGGTCCTGTTTGCTCTGGGTGGCTTAATCAATGCGGTATTTGCCAAGAGTTATGATGATATCAGTATAGTGCCCACTTTTGTGCTGACGCCGCTGACCTATCTTGGCGGGGTGTTCTACTCCCTGAGTTTACTGCCCGGCTTTTGGCAGGGGGTGTCCCAGCTCAACCCTGTGGTCTATATGATCAACGTCTTTCGCTATGGCTTTCTCGGTTATGCCGATATCAGCATTCCGTTGTCGGTTGCCATCATGCTAGGTTTCTGTATCGGCCTTTGGGCTATCGCCTACTACCTTATTAGCCGGGGTATCGGCTTAAGAACCTGAAAACCTGAGAACTTAAAACTTGGAATAACATGAAAAACGGCAGCGATAGGCTGCCGTTTTCTATTTCTGGGACTGGATCTTTGGTTAGATCAACAGCTTTATCGCCTCACTTTCTTCCAGCCAGCGTTGACATTTCAGGGCGTTAAAGATCCCCTCTTTATCGTCGAGACCATGAACCAGACCATAGGCGTAACCTTTGAGATAGATAAGCAGGTATCGTCCCTGCTGTTTATCCTTATCCTGATTAAAGGGGGCAAGTTGCTTTTCCAGCCCCTGGTGCAATTTAGTGGCGTCGATTTCTATGCTTAAATCTGAGGCCAATTTTGCGCAGATCAGGGGTTCTATGATCTCGGTTCGGCGCAGCAGATGTTGGGAGTGACGCATAAACTGATAAGGGTCTAGCTGCTCACTGCCAGTGTTGGCCTCATCTTTTGGGCTCATTTGAGTGAATTGGGGGGATAATAGGTAACTCAGCACTAGGCCCAGAAGCAGGCCTGTCATCAGCAGGGTGTAGCGATTGAGTTGCCGTATCAGTTTAAGTTTCACTTACTCTTTTGGCCAGTGGTGAAGATTTAAGCTTAATTTTAGTTCTTTTTTACCTAGTTTATGTTTGTTTTTGGCAGCTGTGCCTGACTTTTGTCCGTATCTTCTTCTCCTATGGTCGCTTCAATTTTGTGTTTATGTTGCTCTAATAATGCCAGGGTATCTGCGTTTATCTTAATAAGATCATCGAAGTAACGATCCATCTTATCGATTTGAGCTAAAAACTCGGGGTCATCTTTGGCTTTTTTTTGCCAGTAACGTTTACGATCCAGCTTTTGCAGCTCGCTGGCACGGAGGATTTCATAGTAGCTGTTTTCCTGTTTGAGGCGATAAAGCTCGCCGTCGATCAGGTGCAGTAATTGCTCTTTTGAGAGCGACTCTTTAGCCAGGAGAGCTTTTAATGGGTCTTTGGTCTCTTTGGGTTTGTCGCTGTCGGTTTCGGTGACGACACCCAACTGATACTCTATTTCGTGTTGCCGAAACTCTTTCGGACAAGAGACCTGGCTAAAGACAATCTTGTCGCCTTTGACACACTTATATATGGTGCCTGCATGGGCGTTGAGGGGAAACGCCAGTGAGATAAACACCAGCGAAGTGAGCAATCGTTTGTCCATTGGGCGATACTGTCCTCTATCAGCCTAAAGTGTATGGATCACAGTCAGTTGTTGCGATCACCTTGTAGCAATAATGCGTTGCGTTAAATAGAAATTTTGGCACTGCATTAGATGACTCAGTTCATTACTATGCACATGACTAAGTTCATGACTAAGCACATATTCCCTGTCTTAGTTCTAACCTGTTAACTATGACGTAACTTAGAGTTTAACTCCAGCTTTTGTTTGTAAAACAAGCAATTTTACTGGCGAGAGGAAAATAAAAACGCCGTGACAGCAAGCTTGCTTATCACGGCGTTTTCGATTTATTTATACTGCTAAGGCGCAGTATGCATCACCTTTTGCTTAACGGCTGCACTCTTCGAGCAGGTAAGCCAGGTGGCGGTAAGAGATGCCACTGTGGTGGGTTAAGCCCACTTCACACATACGGTTGGCGTAATAGCCTTCCTTAATGTCGACAGGGATCAACTTCTTGATGTTGCGCAGGGCGCTGGCGTTGATCTCAGGCTTGTACAAACCTTTCTCACCTGCATAACCACAACACTCGATACCTTCTGGTAGTTTAACGCCGCCACTACAAGCCTCGGCAATCGCCTGCATCTTAGGCTCAAGCTTCATCTTGCGTGCGCTACAACCTAAGTGCAGTGCGATGTTGGCCTTCTTGGTCAGGGTAAGTTTTGGCAGGATCTTGTCGTGCATAAACTCAACCAGATCGGTGATCTCAACCTTTGGATTACCTGTCAGTGCGCGGTAAGTACAGGAGAGGGCATCTACAACCACAGGCACCTTGCCGTTGTCGCTTAGGCTGCTCAGAGCATGGATCAGCTCATCACGCTTAGCGTCGGCGTTTTTGAAGTCACCCTTAGATTCCCACATCTGGCCACAGCACAGATGACGGGTATTGTCTGGGGTCACCACATTGTAACCGGCACGCTCAAGCAGAGTGACCACGACATCAGGCAGGGTACGGTTGTCAGGATCTTTCGGTGTTGGACCGAAAGTTCGACCGCCACAAGCGGGGAAGTAGACCACAGTTTCCTTATTTGGTGAAGCAGGAGAAGGCTTAGGCAGATTGGCACCCTTGGCAAAATCAGGGTTCCAGTAAGGCACCTCTTTTGACACCATACGGCCCATCTTCATCAAGCCATTGGTGACGCTGTCGCCTGTGACTTTATGAATGATATTAAGCACGTTAAAGCCAGTGCTGATCGCCTGGTTTACGGCCCCGAAGTGCTTGGCCTGGAAGTCCAGTACCTTCTGCTCAGTCGTGGTAATATAAGGTGTACGTAGCTTACGCACCAGCTGACCCATGCTGTTATCGACAGGACAGGCGATGGTACAAAGCTGACAGGCGGTGCAGGTATCGACTACGTCGTATTTCGCTGCGGCGCGCATCTCTTCGGCAGCCTGAGTCTCACCGGCCGCTTCTAGGCGGGCGATTTCACGCAGGGTCGCGATACGCTGACGTGGGGTGAAGTTCAGTGCCGATGTCGGGCAGGTCTTCTCACAGAAACCACACTCGATACACTTATCGACAAAATCATCCACCACAGGGCAGGGCTTGATGTTCTTCACATGGATCTTGTCATCGTCGTTAAGGATAACGCCAGGGTTTAGCAGTCCTTGTGGATCGAAGATCTGCTTGATGCGTTTCATCAGGGTGTAAGCATCGGCGCCCCATTCCATCTCGACGAAAGGTGCCACAGCTCGACCTGTGCCGTGCTCAGCCTTCATCGAGCCGTCGTACTTGTTGATCACCATTTCGGCCACGTCCTGCATAAAGGCGTGGAAACGATCGATATCTTCCTGTGAAGCAAAGGTCGGTGTGATGATGAAGTGGAAGTTACCCGCCAGTGCGTGACCGTAGATCACGCCTTCAGGGTAGCCGTGCTTGTGGAACAGGTCGGTCAGATCGCTGGCAGCATTGGCCAGATGTTCTAATTCGAATGCCACGTCTTCGATGATAACCGAGGTGCCCTTTGGACGCTCGCCACCAATAATGGGGAACAGGCCCGAGCGCATCGCCCAGTATTTACCATAGACGGCAGGGTCGTCACTGAAGGTGATTGGACGTTCTGTCTCTATGTGAGAGAGTTTTCCGATCACATCTTGAGTATAACGATTCAGGGTTTCTTCATCGTTAGCGCGAGACTCGATAAGCAGGATAGCGGCGCCTTCTGGCAGCTCACTTAACCAGTCTGGCATGCCTGGTTTGCCCATCACTGACTTGATTGAAGCCCAATCTAGCAGCTCGGCAGCGGCAACGCTGTCACACTTGATAGGTGGGATCGCACGGGCGGCATCGACCATGTTAAAGAATACTGCCATGGCTGAGGCTTTAAATCTGGCCTCATCGACAGTGTTGTAGGTGACCTCTTCGACGAATGCGAGAGTACCTTCAGAACCCACGATCAAATGGTTGATCAGATCGAAGGGCTCTTCAAAATCCACCAGGGCATTGATGCTGTAGCCAGTGGTGTTTTTGATGGCGAATTTCTTACGAATACGATTGGCCAGCACATCGTTGTTACGGGTAAGCTGACCCAGCTCTGTCAGTTGATCCAGTAACTCTTTATGGCTCTTGGCAAAGGCTGCCTTAGACTTTTCACAGCCAGTATCCAGCTCAGTACCATCGGCAAACAGCAGCTTGGCTGAAGCTATAGTCTGGTAACTGTTTTGCGCGGTACCACAACACATACCAGAGGCATTGTTGTTGACTATGCCACCGATCTTGGCCGAGGCTAGGGTCGCTGGATCGGGACCGATTTTTTTATTGAAAGGTTTGAGTGCCAGGTTGGCGTCTCCACCGATCACGGCAACGCCGAGAGAGACCTTTTCGTGATCATCGCTGATGTCGATTTTTCTAAAGCCATCGTGACCTAAGATTAATAAGATTCCTTCACCAATCGCCTGACCTGACAGACTGGTACCAGCGGCGCGGAAAGTGACCGGAGCTTGGTGTTGACGAGCCACTTCGAGTGTCTGTTTGGCTTGTTCTAAGGTTTCGGCATGTACCACGACTTCTGGCACAATTCGGAAGTAACTGGCATCGGTAGACCAGGCAAAACGGCGAACGGGATCATCACTCACAGCATCCTGACCCAGTTTTGCTTTTAAATCTGCAACAACAGCTGAATAGTTAATCGACATAGCATTACTCTTTTTTCGGACAATAAAGCGAGTAGCTAGGCTACTCGCTTACTTGAGAGGGAGAATTTTACTAGAAGCCGCCCCAAAGAACTGCGACTGTACCTGCAACTAATGCATAGGCAATGGCAATTGGCATGGTCTTACGAATAATTTCTGATTCACGGCCGGCCATTCCCACAACAGTAGCAGCAGCAACCACGTTCATTACACACATCATGTTACCCGCGTTGGCACCAATACCTTGCAGTGCAAGCACGATAGCGTGGTTCATTCCTATGTTGTCAGCGACACTGTACTGCAGGCCGGAGAACATCATGTTAGAGAAGGTAGCAGAACCTGACAGGAAGGCACCGAAGATACCCACGATAGGTGCAACCCAATGCCAAATGGCGCCCATAGAGCTGGCTAACATCTCTGCCAGAGCAACAGGCATAGATTGCAGGCCTGATTCATTAGCGCCAGAGTTTAGGAAGATCTTCACCATAGGCACTGATGCACCTAGAGAGATGATGGTTGGCAGCATAGACTTGCAAGAAACAGTCAGTGACGACTTCATCGCTTCGCCTTTCATCTTGAACAGGAAGAAACCTAAGATACAGACGGCTACGAAGAAAGCACCTGGTGCATAGAAAGTAGCAAAGCCCGCTTTCAGTTCTGTGCCCATCAGGCCGGTCCAGCTTAGGTTAAAGCTGGTTAACCAAGCTTTAACTGGTGCCACGGTACGTGAGATAACCAGCAGCGCGGCCATAATGATATAAGGCGTCCACGCAGCAACTTGGCTGAATTTAGGCTTAGCGGTAATTGTTCCCTGCTCTTGTGGCATATCTTCGCTCTGGGCAAAGTCGTTCCAAGGAGTCTTAGGCAGTAATAGGCCTTTACGTGCAACAGGGATAACCAGTGCCATACCGATCAGCGCACCGATCACAGATGGAAACTCTGGGCCTGCAAGGTAGTTGATGCTCCAAGCTGGAACAGTGAAGGCTAAACCTGCAAACAGGGCGAATTTCCAGATGGCCAGACCTTCTTTGAAGGATTTGTTGCGACCAAAGAAACCGGTCAATACACAGACCATGGCTAGCGGAATTAATGAACCTGTGATCAAGTCGATTGTGATCATGTGCATTGCGATAAACTGAGCGTAATCAGCAAAAGTACCGCCGTGGTTAGCAATATGCTCTGCCGCCATGCTCACCCCACCTTCTGTCAGACCTTGCTCCATACCAAAAAGGACAGGTAGACCGATGGCACCGAATGACACACTGGTAGAGTCGGCGATCAGTGCAACAACCGCTGCGGCGACAGGAGGCACACCCAGCAGAACAAGCAGAGGTGCACCGATGGCAGCAGGTGTACCGAAGCCCGCTGAGCCTTCGATGAATGAACCAAACAACCAACAGATTATGATCACTTGTACGCGAGCATCGGCGCTGATGTTGGTGAAACCGGCGCGGATGGTATCCATAGCACCTGAATATTTCAGGGTATTAAGCAGGAATACTGCACCGAAGATAATGCTCAGTGGTGTCAGAGCGGCGAGTAAGCCCTCGACAACTGAAGCGGCCAAAATCGTGGTATCCATTTGCCAAATAAATAGTGCGGCTAGGCCCGTCACTATCATAGAGATTGGCATGGCTCGTGAAGCTGGCATCCTTAGGAGTACTAGAAACAGCATAACGCTGATCACAGGCGTTAAACTGGCGATAATTTCAAGAAAGGTCATCATTGCCTCTTACTGTATTTTACAGGTGGTGCTAATTATTATTCGGGCTGGTTTTTGACTCAGCTCACCGCGTTTAACTTAATAGGCAAACTGCCAGCCTGATTAAGCCAATGTGTGTACTAGACGCCAAATTCGTTCATTTACAAATGATCTAGATCATCTTGTAGAGATTATGAAAGAGAAGTTGAGCTGTGTGTGAGTCCTATCCTGTTACATAATGCTTAAATGTGACGTGGATCACCTGGTAAAGGAGTTTTTTATAACTGGATTATCTCTTTTTTAATATTTTTATCTAAAAAACAAATTTTATGCGATGAATTTGCTGAATTCGTCCTAAAAACTGCATTATTTATAAGTTTTATTTCATTAAAGAAAGTTAATCACAGAAACTGGATTCTGGATGTGGGTGATTAATATCACGTTATTGAGGTGTTTTTTACTACATTATCTGGTTTGACCATTTATTATTATGAAATTAATGGTTATTTTTGCGGGTGTTTATTTGGTGTCGTGTTTACTGTTTTACATCTTTGCTATTTTATTTGTGTCGTTTATTTAAATTTTCTTCTGAAAAATGTAACTATTTTCTAGAAAACGATAACACTTCACCAGAAATGGATGACGGGGGCGATTAAAAAAGCCTCGACATGAGGCTTGTCATCCACGGATTTGCTCAATCGAGCCAGAAAATGACCTCTAAATTGAGGGCCATCTGACAGGCTATTCAATCCGCTTATGATGTGTCGTCAGCGACTGAACTCCTGGTTATCGATAAGGCGGGTTTTGCCCATAAAGGCCGCTGCTAGGATCACCAATTTGGTATCCTCCGGGGTCACCTCGTAGAGGTCGGTGGCATTTCTGACGGCCAGATAATCGATCTTAAATCCTGCATTGGTCAGTTGCTGCTCAGCCTTGGCGAGTACCTCAGGCAGGGCGAGGCCTTGTTGTATCTGAAGCTCCATCGCATCCATAGTCTGTTTCAGTGTGGCAGCCTGCTGTTTCTCTTCACTGCTCAGATAGCCATTACGGGAGCTCATGGCAAGGCCTGAGGGCTCGCGTATGGTCTCTACGCCTATGACCTCTATGGGGAGGGATAAATCCACCACCATGGTTCTGATCACCATCAGCTGCTGGAAATCTTTCTTACCAAACAGGGCGATATCCGGTTGAACTATGTTGAACAGCTTGCAGACTATGGTGGCAACGCCGCGAAAATGTCCAGGGCGACTGGCACCGCACAGTTCATCTGAGATGTTCGGGACCTCGACATAGGTCTGTTTGTCCATGCCCTTGGGATAGATTGTCTCTGGCGTTGGAATAAACAGCAGCTCGGCACCGGCATCGATGAGCGCCGCCTTATCGGCTTCCAGTGTGCGGGGATAGGCATCGAGATCTTCATTTTCACCAAACTGCATCGGGTTAACGAAGATGGAGACCACCACATGATCGGCGCGCTTCTTGGCCTCTTTCACTAAGGTTATATGTCCTAGATGCAGATTACCCATGGTAGGTACAAACGCCACGGTTTCTCCCTGACGCTTCCATTGGCTGATCTGCGAGCGAATCTGCACTATATCTTGACTGCTTAGCATAACGACTGCGACCTTACTGATTAATGAAAAGGATTGAGAGGCGTTGTTGGCTATCACTCCTTGCGACCATTCCTACGACTCTGCCCTCTGGCAGAGTCTGAGCTTAGCTCAAGGAGAAAAAGATAGATAGCCAACCCGCTACGGCTTAAGTCAGCCGTGGTTAATTGAAGGTGTGTTCATCACTTGGGAAGATACCTTGCTGTACTTCCTCTATATAGGCACGAATCGCGCTGCGGATCTCACCAGTCTGTTTCAGATAGTTCTTGGAGAAGCGGGGAATATAACCGCTGGAGATCCCTAAGACATCATGCATCACTAAGATCTGGCCATCGGTATCGACACCGGCACCTATGCCGATTACTGGGATAGTCAATGCCTCTGTGATGGTTTTTGCCAGTGGCGCAGGGATGCACTCGAGTACGATCAACTGAGCCCCTGCCGCTTCCAGCGCCTTGGCTTCATCTAAGATCCGCTGAGCATTTTCGGCCCCGCGTCCCTGAACCTTAAACCCGCCAAATACGTGTACGGACTGAGGTGTCAGGCCGATATGACCGCAGACAGGAATGCCGCGCTCAGTCAGCTTAGTGACAGTTTCCAATAACCAGTGACCTCCCTCAATCTTGACCATATTGGCACCCGCCTGCATCAGCAAGGTAGCGTTTTCCATCGCTTGCTGTGGATTGGAATAGGTCATAAAGGGCATGTCTGCCATCAACAGGGCGCGCTTAATTCCGCGGCGAACGCAGCGAGTATGGTAGGCGATATCCTGGATAGTCACAGGCAGGGTGTCATCGTGACCCTGAAGCACCATACCTAAAGAGTCGCCAACGAGCAGTACGTCCACGCCTTCACTGTCAAATGCCGCTGCAAAGCTGGCATCATAGGCGGTGAGAGAGGTGAACTTTTTCCCTTCCTGTTTAAATTTGATCAGAGTAGAGCTGGTAATCTTGGACATAGCTGTGGTCTTAAATTGGTTTAAAGAATTCGGAACCTAGGGTGCTTTATAAGTCAACTGGTCGATAAGTTCAATGATCTGGGCTGAGTTGTTGGAGCTCGGTAACCATTTTCTCATCGATGAGACTCGCAACCGAGTTGCCACAGGGCAAGATGAGATCGGCGGCTATGTCCCTTAAAGGAACAAGTACGAAGCTACGCTGCTTCATACCATAATGAGGGACAATCAGCCTAGGATGGTCGATTACTTGGTCGCCATAGAGCAAGAGATCCAGATCTAAGGTGCGCGCGCCCCAGCGAATATCCCGTACGCGCCCCTGTTGCTGCTCTATGCTCTGCAGCGCATCCAATAGCGCCAGTGGCTCAAGACAAGTATAGAGGCTGGCAACGGCATTGACATAATCGGGCTGGGGCACATCGCCCATAGGCGCGCTGCGATAATAAGGGGAGACTTGTATCTGCTTATCCTGAGCCAACTCCTGCAGGGCGGTTATCGCCCTGTCGAGCTGCTCTTGGGGGGACGCAAGATTGGCCCCCAATGCGATAAAGACTTTGATCATTCCTGCGCCGGTTTATTGGTTTTCTTCGGCGAGCGGCGACGGCGATTATTACGGCTCTTGCTGGTTTTGGTGCTGCGGGCGATGACGCTGCGCTGCTCATCCGAGCCTTCCACAAAACTTCTCCACCAGGCGGCAGACTTGGCGGTATGCCCCCCTTCAGCCTCGGCGCGTAGCAGTAAAAGATCGTAGGCGGCGCGGAATTTAGGATGCTCGATAAACTTAAAGGCGCGTGTGCCTTGATTGCGTTCGAACCTGAGCTGTAACTGCCAGATATCTTTTGCTGGCGTGCTAAAGCGGCGCGGAATACTGATAGAGCGGCACTGCTGCTCCATCACATCGCCCATGGCGGCGTAGAAAGCATCATAGGTTGTCAGCCCGCTCTCTAACGCGATATCGTCGGCGCGTTGGCTGAGGGGATACCAGAGCATGGCGGCGTAGAAGAAGGCGGGTGTGACAGCCTTATCTTCGGCAACGCGCTGATCTGTATTGCGCATTATCGCCTTTATCATCTTAGCCGCTGGCCCATTTGGATCGTCCCTCAGAACGGCTTCCACTAAGGGGAACAGGGGCTCAAACAGGCCGAATTCGCGCATCAGCTCGTAGTTGTTCAGGGCATGGCCGTTGAAGAAGAGTTTCAGCACTTCCTCATACATACGAGCGGCCGGAATATCCTGCAGCAGCGGTGCCAGTTCATAGATAGGCTCGGCGGCAGCCGGATCGATATGCATATCCAGCTTAGTGGAGAAACGCACAGCTCTTAGCATGCGCACGGGATCTTCACGGTAACGCTTCTGTGGGTCGCCAATCAGGCGCAGAGTGCGTGAGTCCAGATCCTGCAATCCACCGCCATAGCTGTGGATAGAGAAATCGCTGATATCGTAATAGAGGGCGTTGACGGTAAAGTCACGGCGCTCGGCATCTTCATCGATAGTGCCATAGACATTGTCTCTGAGCAGACGCCCCTCGGCGTTGGTCTTAGAGACCTTTTCGCCGCTATCGACATGGTGGCCGCGCAGTGTAGCTACCTCGATGACATCGCGGCCAAAGACGATATGGGCCAGACGAAAGCGTCTGCCGACAAGGCGACAATTACGGAACAGTTTTTTTATCTGCTCGGGAGTGGCATCTGTCACCACATCGAAGTCTTTAGGTTCGAGGCCGAGTAAGATGTCGCGCACGCCGCCGCCCACTAAGTAGGCCTTAAAGCCGGCTTTGTGTAGTCGGTAGAGCACTTTGGTAGCGTTTTCGCTAATCTGCTTACGAGAGATTGCATGATGTTTTCTTGCAACTACCTCTAAGCTCAGTCCCGCTGGTGTGGTTTCTGTTGGGCGTTGATTGTCTTCAAACAGCTGCTTACAGAATTGACTAATACGGCGAAAAATAGGACACCTCGAACATGGATCTTTAAGTTATACCAATCTAATCGGGCCAGGAGTGGCGATTGTTTTAAGGCACTCGACTCGGGTCTGTTAGGCACCCTTAATGATTTAATTGATATCTGGTTTAAAATAAGGCCGCTATCATAACGCAAATAGTGGGTAAAGAGTATACCTATAGTAGCGGGACAAGCTGGGCTTAGTGATGCCGATAACGTTTATTGGGCAGGCGTAAGCATGATCTCCTGCTGTTTGGGGATGGCATCGAGCCGAAATTGCAGGATCGCCTGGGCTAACATGATCTCGGGCGCATCGATATCCACCTTGGGCTGACCCAGAAAGTCTAGCGCCGAAATAATACTAGCTTGGGGCGCCTTAAGGTCGATGGCCGGGGCGTGATTCTGTTTCGACAGCTTGTGTCCCGGCTTGTCACAGGCCAGCGGCAAGTGCAGCCACTGGGGAACAGCCTCATCGAAGAGGTTAAACAAGATGGCCTGTCTGGCGCTGGAAGTCAGCAGATCGCTGCCGCGCACCACTTCGGTGATCCCTTGGTAGGCATCGTCCATCACCACGGCTAGCTGATACGCGTAGAGACCATCGCGGCGCTTGATAATAAAATCTTCCCGGGCAAAATCGCTATCGACAACTATCTCCCCCAGCAATTGATCTTCAAAACGCTCAACAGCTAGGTTGTTATGGATTCGGATAGCGCCCTCTTTATGGGGGGGCGAGATGCTGGCGCAGTGACCATTGTAGCTGCCGTTCATGGCCTGGATCTGTTTGCGGGTGCATTGACAGTAATAGGCTTGTCCCCGTGCGAGCAGGGCATCCAGCCTGGCCTGATAGGCATCTAGGCGTGAGCTTTGATACAGCTCAGTCTCGTCCCAAAATAAGCCATAGGCTTCCAATGTTTTAAGGATTGCGCTGCTGGCTCCGGCTACTTCCCTGGGGGGATCGATATCTTCGATACGCACCAGCCATTTTCCCTGCTGTGAACGGGCACGCAGATAGCTGCCAAGGGCGGCAATCAAAGAGCCGAAGTGAAGGGGGCCTGAGGGTGAGGGGGCGAAACGGCCTCGGTATGCTGGGATTTGCACTGACTCGCCTTTCGGGATGACAAAGGGTGACAGATAAATAGCAAAAAGCGGGGAGAACCCCGCTTCTTTGGTCTGTTAACCCGCCATCTGCTTCTCTTTAATTTCGGCGAGTGTCTTACAGTCGATACAGAGATCGGCTGTCGGACGGGCTTCGAGACGGCGGATACCAATTTCGATACCGCAAGACTCACAGAAACCGAAATCATCGTCTTCGATCTTCTGCAGTGTCTTTTCAATCTTCTTGATCAGCTTACGTTCTCTGTCACGGGCGCGAAGCTCTAAGCTGAACTCTTCTTCTTGTGCGGCGCGATCCACGGGATCGGGGAAGTTAGCAGCTTCGTCTTGCATATGACTTAAAGTACGATCTACCTCTTCACGAAGTTGACCACGCCAAGCATCGAGAATTTTCTTGAAGTGATTCAGTTGAGCGCCATTCATGTACTCCTCACCAGCTTTCTCCTGGTAAGGCTCGACTCCTGCAATAGCGAGTACGCCAAGTTTTTTAGTGCCTTCAGGCATAACGCATCTCCTGTTAATCATTTGCGTTTTAGAGCGGCTTTCATTAAAGGCCGATATCTATATCAGAAACTTATATACCACGCAAATTTTTTCGGTGGATTGCATTTATCTTTTGATAATGTGCCCATTTTGACCTTAATTCAACCTTAAAGTGCTTATATTAAAATCTAACAGGGCAAGCTTGAGTGAGTATCGCCTTATCTGGCGAGAGTTCTGCGCGATAGGCCAAGATTTCCACTCCGGCCTGTTTGGCCTCATATAATAGTGTGCTGTAAGCCGGGTCGATATGGGTCGCCGCTGTGACACCTTGTATCCCTGTGTGCTGCACCACAAAAAGTAACACGGCGCGATGTCCCTCGCTGCGCATCTGCATCAGTTCGCGCAGGTGTTTTTGGCCGCGGCTGGTGACGGCATCTGGGAAATACCCCTGGCTCTCCTCTAATAGGGTGCAGCTTTTTACCTCAATATAGCAGCGGCCTTTAGCTTCATCTTCCAGCAGAATATCGATACGACTGTTCTCATTGCCATATTTCACTTCGCGGCGCAGGCTGGTATAGCCGCTCAGCTCAGTGATGACCCTATTATTGATCGCCTCTGTGGCCAATTCGTTGGCGCGGCCAGTGTTGATCCCTATGATATGGCCTTCATCGTTTTGGTGCTGTTCCCAGGTGTGGGCGTACTTGCGTTTGGGATTGTCTGAGGTGGAAAACCAGACCTTATGACCGGGAAACAGGCAGTTACGCATCGACCCCGTATTGGGGCAGTGGATGGTGATCTGCGAGCCATCATTTAATTGGATGTCGGCTAAGAAGCGTTTATAGCGTTTGAGTAAAATACCCTGTTCAAATGGTGGCGTAAAAAGCATGTTTTTATTTTTCGATTGATTCAGTCTGAAGAGCCGTCAGGTTAACAGAAAGCTGCGGATGAGACTAATTCCCCCTGGATCATAATACCTTGATGAGTTACAGCTATGAGTTTTCAGCGCCGAGTTACAGCCTCATTTTACAGTCGGTTAATAGACGTTATACTTGCGCAATATTAAAAGTGGGGTTCTCCCTGTAGCAGTTAAAACAAGGAATTAATATGAGTGATGCGATGAAGATCTATTTGACGAGCGAGGCACCGGTAGCCCACTGGGGTAATAGCGAGGTGACTTTTGCTCAGGGGCTGGCAAACATTCATCTTAAAGGGGGAGACCCACTGCTGCAGGTGCAACAGGCTGGTCGCAAGCTGCGTAGTCAGGGATTATCCGAGGTTGCGCTGGCAGGTGAAGGCTGGAGCCTGAGCCATCAATGGGCGTTTGCCTTAGGATTCTCCACGGCAAAAAGTCCTGGCACTATTCACTGGTGCGGCGATGAGGCCACAGTGCAGGCATTAAACTTCCGTCTCGAGAGTGCTGATTTTGCCCGCCATCTGATCAACGAAACCCCTGAAAATCTTTCCCCGGTAAAACTGGCCGAACAGGCCGCTAAGTGGCTGAGCCAGATAGGCGGCGACAAGGTCAGCTATCGCATTATCGAAGGCGAAGCCCTGCTAGAAAACAAGTGGTTTGGTATCCACGCGGTTGGCCGCGGTAGTGAGCGTCCACCTGCGCTGCTGGAGCTGGATTTTAATCCCCAGGGTGACGATGCCCAGGTAGCCGTAGCCTTGGTCGGCAAAGGGATCACCTTTGACTCAGGCGGCTACAGCATCAAGGCTTCTGAGGGTATGCTCGGGATGAAATGCGACATGGGCGGTGCGGCGACAGTGACTGCGGCTCTGGGTCTAGCGATGCGCTCGGGTTTGAACAAACGCGTAAAACTCTTCCTGTGCTGCGCCGAGAACCTGATCAGCGGCCGTGCCTATAAACTTGGCGATATCATCACCTACAAAAATGGCGTGTCGGTGGAAGTGGTCAATACCGATGCCGAGGGGCGTTTAGTGCTGGCCGATGGTCTGCAGGCAGCATCGGCAACCGGTGCGCCGTTGATCATCGATGCAGCAACCCTCACTGGTGCGGCCGTGATGGCGGTGGGCACTAACTATAATGCAATCTTCTCTCCAGACAGAGAGCTGCTGACTAAGACTCAGGAGAAGGCAACCGAGGTGGCCGAGCGAGTCTGGCCATTGCCGCTAGACTCTTGGCATAAAGAGATGTGCCCATCGGCCTACGCCGATACCGCCAACAGTCGTCCTATGAAGGGCGGCGGTGCTGGCGGCGCCTCCAATGCAGCAGGCTTCCTGTGGCGATTTGTATCTGATGAAGCCCAGTGGCTACACGTGGATCTGGCCGGTGCCTTTATCGACAATGCCACCAGTCTCTGGGCGGCGGGCGCCACCACCCACGGTGTGCTGACAATCGCCAGCTTGTTGCAGGAATAATGCATTTAAATCACCAGAGTGAATAAATAAAAATGCGTCCAGTGTGGCGCATTTTTCCTATGTTGAGGTCAGCGGCCAGCTGTGTAGTATGGGGTATCGCACCCCTGTTTCGCTGCTGATGGATTGATACAGGTGCAGGGCTGTGGGCTGTAACAGAAGCGGCGAGACCTTGACCTTATGGTAATTTTTCGCCTTGCGAAACAGTGTGATATGGGGCGTGAAATTGTGCTCGTCCCCTGCAATATCCAGCTGCTGACAGAGTGTCTGGCACGCCTGATACAGACTCGATAAAGCATGGTCGTTGGGCGACTGGTGATCCATTTTTCCACTGGCATCTCTTCTGGTATCCCCCTTGAGGCAAAGCACCCTAGGTTTTGGCCAGAGATCTAACTGGGTTAGAGCTAACTGAAATCGAGTTAACTTCTGCTGCTGACTCAATTGGTCTATGCCTCGAATTAAGCCCATTTCTTGCTCAAGCGTTAGCTGCCCGAGAAATTTAAGCGTCATATGAAAGTTAGCGGCAGGCACGGCGCGGCCATCACAGTCGCAGCTGTGTTGCAGCCGTAACAGCGCCTGAGCTTGCTCTGTGGTTGTGCCAAAGCCTAAGAACAATCTTTTAGTCATGGTGAGTATTGGTTTATGGGCGAGCCTTAGCACATCTTACGCTAATCTCTTGGCTTATCCTTAGTTTTTGCGGCATTTAGTTTTCCCCCTGTTCCTTGTACACTTGTGGCAGTTTTTCTTAGCAGCAAGTGACTTTTGAACGCCTTACCTATTCAAGCCTTATTCACCGATATCCGCCAGGCACTGGCCGACTCGACTCAGCTTATTCTGCAGGCACCAACCGGTGCGGGTAAATCCACCGCCTTGCCGCTGGCCATGCTGGACTGGAGTGAAATTGACGGCAAGATTCTGATGCTGGAACCCAGACGCATGGCGGCGCGTAACGTGGCGCAGTTTATTGCCAAGCAGCGCGGTGAACCGCTGGGGCAGAGCGTGGGTTTTCGGGTGCGCGGCGAGTCTAAAGTCAGTGCGAATACCCGGCTCGAGGTGGTTACAGAGGGGGTGCTGACCCGAATGATCCAGCAAGATCCTGAGCTGACAGGCTATGACTTAGTGATTTTTGATGAGATCCATGAGCGTCACCTTACAACGGATCTGGGGCTGGCTCTGGCGCTTGAGGTGCAGGGCTCTTTTCGTGAAGATCTGATCCTGATGGCCATGTCGGCCACTCTGGAGGGCTTGCCGATACAGAGCCTGATGCCAGAGGCTGTGTTCCTCGAAAGCCAGGGGCGCAGCTTTCCAGTCGAGATAACCTATCGCCCTCCAAGGCCAAACCATGACTGGCTGGATCATATGGCCAGAGTGATAGTCGAGCTGCTGAATCAAGATTTACAAACTCAAAACGCTGAGGGCTCTTTACAAACTCAGGACGCTGAGGGCTCTTTGCAAACTCAAAACGCTGAGGGCTCTTTACTGGCATTTCTGCCGGGGCAGAGAGAGATAATGCGTCTTGCGCAGCGACTCAGTGAGCGTCTCAGTCCAGATGAGTTTATTATTGCGCCCCTCTATGGCAGTCTGCCAGCCAAGGCGCAGGACAGCGCGATTGCCGCCGCGCCGCCCGGCAAACGTAAGGTGGTGCTCTCGACCAATGTGGCCGAGTCGAGCCTCACGATTGAGGGGATCACCTTAGTGGTGGACTCTGGCTATAAGCGTCAGGCGAGTTTTAATCCAAAAACCGCCGTGAGCCGTTTATCCCTCAAACGTATCAGCCAGTCGTCTGCCGCTCAGCGTGCTGGACGGGCAGGGCGCCTGTCGCCCGGACGTGCCATCCGTCTGTGGGGACAGGAGGAGCAGGGGCGGCTATTGCAGGCCGACGAGCCTGAGATTTTACACGGCGATCTGACCAGTGTGGTGCTAGACGCTGCACTCTGGGGTGTTAGCACACTGGGCGAGCTGCCGCTGCTCAGCCCAGCATCAATCGCCAATGAAGCCGTCGCCTGGCAATTGCTGACTCAGCTGGCGCTAGTCGATGCCAATCACAGGATCACAGAACATGGCCGTAAGGCTTACAAGCTTGGGTGTCATCCGCGTCTGGCCCATATGCTGCTTATGGCGGCGGAGCAGGAACAGCCGTCGATACTCGCTCAGGCCGCGGTCGTTGCCGGGATTATCGAGTCTCGTAGCCGAGTAAGGCGCGGCGCCGATATCCTCAATTATCTTGATGATGCTCGGCGGGGCGAGGCGGGCCAGCTGGCGCAGAGCTATTTACAACGCATGCAGGGCAGGTCACAGATGCAGCCGGGGCGTTTAGCAACAGAGGGCGCAGACGGCGATGCCATTGCGCTGCTGCTGGCCTGGGCCTTTCCCGATCGTATCGCCAAGGCGCGGGGCGCAAGTGGTTATCAGCTTGCCAGCGGCGCCGGTGTTGTGCTCAATGAGGATGATGCCTTGACCGGTGAACCTTGGCTGGTGGTCGCCGATTTTCAGGAGTCAGAGGGGCAGAGCAGCGGCCGGGTTCAGCTGGCGGCGCGTCTGGATCCAGCTCTATTCGATAATCAGCTCACAGCTTATCGCTTAAAGCAACTGGTGTGCGGCTGGGATGAGAAACAGCAGAAATTCTATGCCGAGGAGCAGAGCAGGCTGGGCGCAATCGTGCTGGACAAGCGCCCCGTGACTCAGCTCGATGATGGGCAGATAAAACAGGCTATCTATGCTCTTATTCGCGCCAAAGGGGTGGCGATACTGGGATTTGGTGATAAGGTGAACCAGCTCAGATTAAGGCTGGCCTTGGCACAAAGCTATCAGCTGCCGGGCAGTTGGCCAGCCCTGGATGATGAGGCCTTGTTAGACTCACTTGAGCAGTGGCTCGGCCCCTATCTGGACGGCGTGCGCCGTCTAAGTCAGCTGCAGGCGCTGGATTTCTACAGCCTGCTGCATAACCTTCTGCCCTGGGAGCAACAACAGGTCTTAAACGAGCAGTTGCCGACCCACTGGTTAATGAAAACCGGCACACGGGCGCAGATAAGTTATGAGCTGCCTGGGCGCGCCCTGCTTAGTGTGCGGCTGCAGGAGGCGCTGGGAATGGCGCAGAGTCCAATGCTGGCGCAGGGGAAATTGGTGGTTACCATGGCCTTGCTCTCACCGGCGCAGCGGCCTCTGGCATTGACCGCCGATCTGGCCAATTTCTGGCAGGGACCTTATAAAGAGGTGCAAAAAGAGATGAAGGGACGTTACCCTAAGCACTTGTGGCCTGACGATCCGGCCAATACCCTGCCGACTAAGATGACCAAGAAAAAAACATTAAATAGCGGCCAGTAGTGCCGTTGTTGACAGTTAATGGAATAGAAATGACAAGCAAAGCGCATGCGACTAAGCGGGCCGTAAGAAAACCTGCAACCCGATCCAAGAAGCGAAACCCTAAGGGCGGCAAGGGGGGATGGGGTAGAAAACTCTGGTCTCTCTCCTTGAAGCTGGGGATCATCCTCATCGCCGCCTTGACCATCTACAGCATCTATCTGGATCAGACAATAGCCCGTAAATTTGAGGGGCAGAAGTGGCACCTACCGGCGCAGGTATTCAGCCGCTCCATGGCACTTTATCCCGGCGCGGCAGTCAGTCACGAACAGCTGATCGCCGAGCTGAAACTCCTAGGTTACCGTAAAGTCGCTAACCCTCGTCAGGTGGGGGAGTTTTCTGCCTCCAGCACTAAGGTGGATTTGTGGCGCCGTCCTTTCCTACATCCCCAGGGATCTCAGAGCGAACAGCGGGTGATGATCACCTTTGACAGTCAGGGTGTGTCGGCGGTTGCGCGTCAGAGCGATAATCGTCAGCTGGCGGTATTCCATCTTGAGCCTGTGCTGCTGGACAGGATGATCACCAGCGATGGTGAGGATCGCCTGTTCGTGCCAACCGATAAGATGCCCAATGCCATAGTCAAGGCGCTGATCTTGGTGGAGGATCGCACCTTCTACCAACATCATGGTGTTAACCCGTTTGCCATAATTCGTGCCGCGCTGGTTAACCTCAGTGCCGGCCGAACCGTGCAGGGGGGCTCGACCCTGACCCAGCAGCTGGCGAAGAACTTCTTCCTCTCTAGTGAGCGCTCTATCATACGCAAGCTGCGCGAAGCCTTGATGGCGATCATTATCGATTTTCGCTACGACAAGGATGAGATCCTAGAGGCCTATCTCAATGAGGTCTATATGGGGCAGGATAAGAACCGCGCCGTGCACGGCATGGGCCTGGCTTCGCAGTTCTATTTTGGTCGCCCTATTGCCGAGCTGACGCTGGATCAGCAGGCATTCTTAGTGGCTGTGATTAAAGGTCCCTCTTACTACAACCCTTGGCGTTATCCCGAGCGCACACAGGAGCGACGCGACTTAGTGCTGCGCCTGCTGATGGAGGCAGATGAGATCTCTGTGGCTCAGTATAAGGCGGCGGCCAGTGCGCCGCTGGGACTGCGTAATTATAATAAATCTGTGCATCAGAAGCTGCCCGCCTTCTTTGCCGTGGTGAAAGAGGAGCTTAACCGCCGCTTCGGTGATGCCTTGCTGCAGCAATCTGGGATCAAGGTCTACACCACGCTGGATCCTATGGCCCAGGAGGCGGCCGAAAAAGCGGTGCAATCGACCATGTCTCGCCTGGGCGAAGGCAATAAGGCACTTCAAGTTGGCATGGTGGTGACAGATAAATACTCAGCCGGCATTGCCGCTATGGTGGGCGATAAAGTGCCAAGTTTCCAGGGCTTTAATCGTGCGGTTGAGATACGTCGTCCCATAGGTTCTCTTATCAAGCCTTTCGTTTATGCCACCGCGTTAGAAGAGGGAGATAAATATAACCTGGCGACGCCGCTCAAAGATGAGCCTATTACGCTGCAAAATGAGCAGGGCAAGACCTGGTCGCCCCAGAACGTGGATAAGCAGTTTTTGGGTGAAGTGCCGCTGATCAGCGCGATGAAAAACTCCATGAACGTACCCACGGTAAACCTAGGGATGGCCATAGGCACAGATGCGGTGGCCACAACCTTGGCGCGCTCGGGTTGGCAGGACAGGATCCCTGAATACCCCTCCATGCTGCTGGGGGCGGTAAATGGCTCGCCACTTATTGTGGCTCAGGTGTATCAGACCCTGGCGGATAATGGCCGCTACCGTGAGCTGAGCGCCGTCACCCATGTGCTGGATATGGATAATCATCCTCTTCAGGGCAGCGGTATCGCCAGTTCGCAGGCCATCCCAGTTGCCAGTGATTTTCTTATCCAACACGCCATGACAGAAGTGGTGCGCTCGGGCACGGCAAAACGCCTAGGGCAGGTCTTTCCTCGGGTGACGCTGGCGGGTAAGACAGGGACCAGTAACGATTCACGCGACTCCTGGTTTGCCGGTTTCGATGAGCGTAATGTCGCGGCTATCTGGGTTGGGCGTGATGACAATGAGAAAACCACCCTCTATGGCAGCAGTGGTGCCATGGCTGTCTATCAGGCTTTCCTGCAAGAGCGCTCGCCTATCAGTCTGCGCCGAACTCCGGTCAATGGGGTAGTGCAGGGCTATTTCGATGCTAAAGGGATCGCCCAGGAGCGAGGCTGTGGCGGCGTGACAGCCTTGCCCGCACTGACTGAGAGTTATCATCCGGCGAAAAACTGTGGTGAGCCACTCTCCTGGTGGCAGAAGCTGACCGGTGGATAATACTGGCCGATAGCGTCGAGTAATATACAAAGCAATACGCAGAGCTATAGCCAGAGGAATAAAACAGGGGAGCCGTGAGTGGCTCCCCTTTTTTACTGCACTTCTTTCTACTGCATTTTTTCTGACTGTATTTGCTCTTGGGTATTAAATGCTTTCTCAGTCGTTTTTGCCGCGTTTCTTGGGCTTAGTCTGTTGCCACAGATAGAAACCGGAGATCGCCATAAAGATCAGGCTAAGGGCGACCAGATCGAACACTAATGTGCCCGATAGCCCGAAGATGCGGCCGCTGTGCAGATCCAGTAATACCCGCTCCCAATTTAAGTAGCTTGAGCGCACATTAAGGCTGACTTGCTCTTGGGCACTGACTTGCGTTTTTGTAAGCTTAGCGCTGTCTGAGTCGAGTGGGCTTAGCCAGCTCAGACCCGCAGGCGGTGTGTCTACCTGCCAGTCGATAAGTTCAGGGTCGGCCAGATAATGCCCCTGCTCGCTATTGAGCCAGACCTGAGTCTTATCATCATGACTCACAAGTCCTAAAGAGAGCAGCTTGTCCGGCAAGCCTGTCTCTTGGCTTTGACGTTCGAGCAGCTGCCCATCTTTAGCGATAAGGTAGAGGTGGTGTCTGTCGATCGCCAGATACTGCTGTTGGTATTGAGCCACCGCGAGAATGGGGTTGTCTGCTTCGAGCACCAACTTATCGTCAATCCATAGCTGACCATGACTGGCGGCGATTAACGGGGTCAGATTAAATAGCTTGATATTTTCCGGTGCCTTGATGCCGTAATGATCCAGCAGCCAGGCCTGTCTGACCGGTTTTGCGCCCAGGCCAAGGCTGTGACTGTGATTAATCATGATGCCAGTGAGCGACACCAGAATCACCAATATGGCGCTGACTATGCCTAATCGTCTATGCCAGGGTCTGGAGAATTTCGCAAATTTCTGCCACAGGGGTTTGTGGTGAGGATGGCGAGGTTTGTTTGTCATTGATTATTATCTTTATTTGGCCGTTGGCTTATTCGTTTGCGACAGGTTTGGATGCATTACTCTTGTACTTAACATGCAAAATAGCATGCTAATTCTACATGCAAAAACAGCAGGTACTTACCTGCTGTTCGTTACTCTATAAGATACCCTATGATTTATCTATTATCAGCGGTTTTTTGGTTGATACGCTGATCTAGATAGAGGGCGATGCGAGATAATTTGTTTAAGGCTCGCACCGAAAGGGTGGCGCCGGTAATGCCATCGATGTGTCTGTCTAAGCCATGTGTATCTGTGAGTCTCGCCTGCTTGAATTGATCGGTAAAGAAATCGTGTCTTACCTCATCGCCTCGACTCTCTCGATATACTAAGACTTTGACTTTGACTATCGCCTGCTTGTTCACATGAATACCGACTGTGATGGGGGCCTCTTTGCCTATCTCCTCAAGAATCCAAACGCTTTCTTCGGCCTGTTGCCAGTAGCGTACTCGCATCTTATTGAATCTGTGGGCAAGAATATCTTCGATGATCTGTTTATCTTCTTCGGTCAGCCAGTAGACATTCGCCTTTGGAGCCGGGGCGTTAAAGGCTTGGCTAATAAAGTCAGCGTTGCTCTGGTAGACGTTAGCACTGTAGACACTCAGGCTGATACAGAGCAGAGATAAGAGTGTTGCAATCGATCGCGTTTTCATCGAGAAGCCCTAATTGAATATAACTGATTGAGGCTTTGTATCACTAGTGCTCAGCCGAGCACTAGTGATAAAGGGGCAAACTTAGAACTGGTAGCCAACCCCAAGATTGAAGCCATCTGAATCTTTAGCACCGCCTACTTTCTCGTAGTCAGCCTTAAAGACGACATTTTCATGTAGCCAGTAGTTAATACCTAGGTTAGTTTGGGTGATCTCAGTATCATCATTGTCACCAGCATTGCTGTCGTAGGCGTTGTAGCGAGCGAACACACCAAAACTTTCGTTGAAACGGTACGAAGGCTCAAGGTAGTAACCTTTTTGGACATCACGGCCTAGTGCCTCGGCTTCTTGGCCATCGATATCCCACTGAGCGTATAGCGCCTTAAGGGTAAAACCTTGAATGCTGTAGATGGCATGGGCCGTCATCAGCATGGCAGAGGCGGTATCGACAGTCGGCTCGCCCTGGGTCAGATCTGATTGATACTGCACTGTGGCAGCCAGTTCTAAACCGGGTACGCCTGTGTATTTGACGCGCGCCGTATAGGCGAGATCTTCGGCTTTTGCCTCAGACACCTTCTGACGGCCACCACGTATCTTATAGTCACTGCCAACATTCAAACCTGAGGTCACTGCAGCATCAATTGCTAGGCCGGGCGCGGCTTTAACATTAATATTCAGACCACCTTCCCACCAAGTTGCGGGCAGGATCTCTTTCTCTACTGGGTTACGTTCAACCCCATAGAAGGTTGGTGGCTCATGGGTTTCGTTGATGATACCCACGGGCATCAGGAACAGACCCGCCTTACCGGTAAACATCTCATTGAAGTCATGCTCAATATAAGCCTGCTCTAATTCCACTTCACCATTCTGGCCATCACCGGCAATTGAGTGTTCAACTTCCAATTCTGAGAAAAAGCGGGTGCTTGAGGTGAATTCGTGGCCGAAGAACAGCACGAAACGGTGGAAGTCGAACTCTTTCTTGTCAGAGCCCGATTGATTGTCTGTGATGTTGTTATAGTGAAGCTCACCATAACCACCGATAACTGTTCTGCTCTTTTCTGAACCTGTGCCTTCGACAGCATCGGCAGTTTGCTCAACACGTTGCTCGGTTTGTTCGAGACGCTTTTCGAGGTCGTTAAGGACTTTTTGTTGCTCTTCAATAACTTTACGTAAGGCGTCTGTTTCTTCAGATGCGATAGCGCTTTGGCTTGCCAGTAGGCTGACTAATGTCGCGGCAATGAGTGTTTTTTTCATCTTGTTCACGTCCTGATTGTATTGAAATTATAGAGAAGCCAGTTGCGGTCGTTATTACTAATGCGAACCATTATCATTATTTTTCACGCATAATAGCACTTGTAATTCGAATGTAAAGTTTTGTAATTAAGTTGCATCAAATTATTTAGCTTACCTGTGACCTGACTGTTATTTCCCGCGCTGAACGCCGCTTCAGGCGGCTTGGGAGAACTCAATTTGGCAGGTGAAATTGGGCAAGCAATAAAGCGGAAACTAGGAAATGGCTTGAGTCATCGGGTGAGTGTTTTGGCAAAAATAGAATAAACTAAATAGTTCATTTAGGTTTAATTCTGATCAATAGAGCTGTTATGTTTCTAACTCATTATTTTAAAAAGAATAATCAACTTATTTCAGTATCTCAGCAGCAGGCGAGTGATTTCGCCAAGGGTGTCGCCAAAGACTTTAATCCTATTCACGATGTGCAGGCGAAACGCTTTTGCGTACCTGGTGATCTGCTGTTCGCCCTGGTTTTAGGACAATATGGCTTGAGTCAGCAGATGCGCTTTAGCTTCGAAGGCATGGTAGGTGATGGGGTGAACCTAGTGTTCCCCGATGCGGTCGGTCAGGATTTTGCCATAGTTGATGATAAGGGTAAGCAGTATTTAAGTGTGAGTCGTAGTGGTGACTTCACCTTGTGTGATGTGCAGACCGAGTCCTTTATCCGCAGCTATGTGGCCTTTTCCGGTTTGAACTTTACCCATGTCTTGGTTCCCATGATGCAACAACATGGGGTGATGATAAATCCGGCTCGCCCTTTGGTAATTTACGAGAGCATGAGCTTCGATCTACAGACTTTAGCGTTTGATCATATTGAACTTTCGCTGGTAGAAAAGAAGCTAGTCGTCGACGGTAAACGTGGCGATGTTACCCTGAAATTTGAGTTGCATTGTGGTGATAAGCTCGTAGGTACAGGACTGAAAACCCTGGTCTTAAGTGGCCTGCGTCCCTTGGAAGAAGAGAGTCTGCAAGATATGGTGGATCGTTATGAAGCGCGCCGACTCGAGTATCAAGGTGCCTGAAATTAACGCCTTGTTTTATGATGATAAAGCCCGTAATCAACGGGCTTTTTTATAGTATTACCTCGCACCTCGCACCTCGCACCTCGCACCTCGCACCTCGCACCTCGCACCTCGCATCTCGCATCTCGCCCCTCGCATCTCGCATCTCGCATCTCGCCCCCATATTTGCCGGACACTTTCATTGAAAATCGGACACTTATTCGGTGTCCGCGGACACTTTATAAGTGGCCACTCATCACCTATTGTTTTTATTTTGTTGATTTTATTTGTTATTAATTATCTGGCACGCTAATTGTTATGTATCCCATATAGCAGCAGAGTTTTACGATAACGGACACCTTTAGGGATTGATAATGATTAAAGATACCAGCGGACAGGATACCGTCGTAGCGCCAAGTTTAGCTCGTCGAGCTAAGTGGCCAGTGATTTTAGGTGGGTCGGTATTATTGGTTTCAGGCCTGATCTGGGCCAGTGTCAGTGGCAGTCACGTCAGTCAGTCTATCGATCGTAGTGAACTGAAGTTTGCCACTCTGGAACGTGGCACTTTAATCCGCGATATCGCGACCACAGGTAAAATCGTTGCCGCTAATGCCCCGGTGCTTTATAGCCCTGAGCAGGGGACCGTCACCCTGATTGCTAATCCCGGTGACAGGGTGGAGCAAGGCCAGGTGGTTGCAACCATAGAAAGTCATGGTTTAACCAATAATCTCAAGCAGCAGCAAGCCTTACTCGAAGGGATGAAAAGCGCCTTGGAGCGCACTCGTTTAGATGCTCGTCGTCAACAACTTAAGGCACTGCAGGCGATCGATATCGCTAAGGTGGATTTAGAAGCGGCTGAACGCGAGAGTCGCCGTGGCGATCAGCTGATCGAAAACGATCTGATCTCGAAAATCGATTTTGAAAAACATAAAGATGATCTGCATAAGGCCAAGCTGCTGTTTGCTCACACCAAACAAGAAGCTGAGCTGATGAAAGATACGCTGGCGTTTGAACTGAAAAATAAAGTCGCCGAAGTGGATCGTCAGGCGCTGGTGGTGACAGAGCTGGAGCGACAGGTTGCCGCACTGAATATTACGGCACCTGTCGGCGGCATCATAGGTAACTGGTTGGTTGAACAGAAAGCCCGTATTGCCCAGAATCAGCCGCTCCTGACCGTGGTCGATTTGAGCGCATTTGAAGCCGAGCTAGCCGTGCCGGAGAGTTATGCCGATGAGCTGGGCTTGGGCATGGATGTGGAGCTGAATTTCGGTGGCGTGCTAGTGATGGGTGAACTGGCTTCGATTTCACCTGAGGTGAGCAATCGTGAGGTGGCGACTCGGGTACGTTTCGAACAGAATCCGCAGTTGCATCTACGTCAGAATCAACGTCTCTCTGCCCGCGTGTTACTGGAAAACCGTGCCGATGTGTTGATGGTCAAACGTGGTGCCTTTGTCACCAGCGGTGGCGGGCATATGGTGTACCGCATGCAGGGCGATATTGCCGAGCGTATCGAAATCCAACTGGGCGCTCGCAGTATGAGTCAGATTGAAGTATTGGAAGGTGGTGAAGCCGGTGATCGCTGGGTGATCTCCAATATCGATCTGTTTAAAGATGCGCAGCAAGTATTAGTTCGCTAGGAGGCATGATGAAAACTTCACGCACGTGGCTGGACTGGGAAAATGTTATCGCTGTGCTGGCTCTGTTACTGCTGGTGGTGGCGACCCAAAGCTTTACCCATGATGCCTCAAGCTGGTTCCTGTTTGGATTGCATATTATCGATGCTACCGAAAGCTATCGGATCAACTTCGATGCTCCTCAACTTCCCGACGTCGTCTCGATAGGCGCCGACTTAACCCTTTGGCTGTTAGAGCCATTGTTAAAATAATTGACTGAATAACGCCAAAATTAAGGAATTAACGCCATGTTAATAATGAACAATATCAACAAGGTATTTAAAACGGACTTAGTGGAAACCCATGCGTTACGGGATTTCAACCTGAAGGTCGAAGAGGGCGAGTTTGTCGCCGTGACCGGCCCTTCAGGTTCGGGCAAGACCACTTTTCTCAATATCGCTGGTTTGCTCGAAGGCTTTACCCATGGCGAATATCACCTCGATGGTGTCGATATTTCAAACTTGAATGACAATAAGGCTGCCGCGATCCGCAATGAGAAGATCGGCTTTATTTTCCAAGGATTTAATCTTATCCCAGATCTGAACCTCGCCGAAAATGTCGAGGTGCCACTGCGTTATCGTGGCTTTAGTGCTAAAGAGCGTCAACGCCGGGTGCAGCAGGCGTTGGAACAAGTAGGGCTGGGGGCGCGAATAAAACATTTGCCATCGCAGCTTTCCGGTGGTCAGCAGCAGCGTGTGGCCATTGCCCGGGCTCTGGCTGGTGAACCAAGGTTTCTCCTCGCCGACGAGCCAACAGGTAACTTGGACAGCCTGATGGCTCGTCAGGTGATGGAGCTTTTAGAAGATATCAATAAGTCGGGTACCACCATTATTATGGTGACCCATGATCCTGAGCTGGCGCGTCGTGCACAACGTAATATCCAGATTGTCGATGGTCAGGTGTGTGACTTTAGCCTGTATCAGGAAAAACAAGCTGACTCTATGGATGTGGTTGAGCAAGTGGCCAGCTAAGGGAGAGAACCATGTTTATTTACTATGTTGATCTTGCCTGGCGCAGCATTAAAAAAACGCCGATTTTATCGCTGTTAATGGTGTTGGCCATCTCGGTGGGTATAGGCATTACTATTACCACCCTCAATGTTTATAAGATGATGGTATTTAATCCTGCTGGCGATCGCACCGAGCGTTTAAATGCGGTGCAGCTATGGAGTCAGGGGGTGGATTCTTGGGATGAGTTTCACTCGCTAGTGACCTATCAGGATGCGATGAATCTGCGCAAGGGCGCAGTGGCTAAGGCTCAGGCGGCAATGTTTCGCAGTGGTATGGCGGTGCAGACCGATGATCCCGAGGTGTTGCCTTCGTTGTATGGTGTGCGTGTCACCGATGGCGATTTTTTCTCCCTGTTTGAGGTGCCGTTTATTTTCGGAAATCGCTGGGACAAATCGGTGGATAATCAATCTTCCTATCAGGTGGTGATAGGCAAGAAATTGAATCAGAAACTGTTTGGTGGTGATAACAGTGTCGGTAAAACCGTTTACCTTAATCGTAAACCTTATCAAGTTGTTGGCGTGATCGATGACTGGAGCCCTCAGCCGAAATATTACGACCCGACCAGTGGTGCATTTTCCTCTGCCGAGCAGATCTATATTCCGTTTTCATTGGCCGCCAGTGAAGAGTTTGCGGTGTGGGGCAATATGTCTGGCTGGAAGTATGAAAGGATCTCCAAGTACGGGGAAAGGTTGAACTCAGAAAAAGTCTGGTTGCAATATTGGGTGGACTTGCCGACCTCTCAAGACCGAGAAGCCTATAAAGAATACCTGACTCAGTATGTTGAGCAGCAAAAGCAACTCGGTCGCTTTACCGATAATAAAGCCGCAGTCGATTCATCGCAGCTGTCTGATGTCGATGCCTGGTTGGAATACAATCATGTGGTGCCAGAAGATAACAAGATTCTAGTAGGGTTAAGCGTGCTGTTTCTTAGTGTCTGCTTGGTGAATATCCTAGGCTTGATGCTGACTAAATTCCTTAAACGTGCACCAGAAGTCGGTGTCAGACGCGCCATCGGTGCCAGTCGGGCACAGATCTTTTCTCAATACATGGTTGAGGTGGGAGTGATTGGGCTGTTGGGTGGTTTACTGGGTCTCGCCTGGGCCTGGGGCGCGCTCTACGGTTTATCGGCGCGATTTGGTGTCAACGAAGGTTTGACTCAGATGTCGCTAAGCATGTGGTTTATCACCCCGGCGATTGCGGTGGCAACCGCTATGTTAGCGGGTTTATATCCTGCTTGGGTGGTGTGTCGAACTAAGCCAAGTGTGTATCTAAAGAGCCAGTAAGGGATTAAAAATGCTTAATATTAAACCGATTTTTAGTAGTTTACTGCGCGGCAAAAGTGGCCCAATACTGCTGCTAATGCAGATCATCTTATCTGTTGCGATTGTGGCCAATGCCAGTTTTATTATCCATGAACGCCTGAGCATGATGCAGCGTGACTCAGGGATAGATGAAGAGCAAGTGTTGACCTTTAATCTGTATAATTTCGACCCCGCCATAGATGCAACGACTCAAAATAAAGTCGATCAAGGTATCTTACGCAGTCTGCCCCATGTGCAAGCTGCGGTGTCGACCAATATGTTGCCCCTCAGTGGCAGTGGTTGGTCGAGCACTTTAAATCATAGTCCCGATCCTGAGACGTCCAAGACTACTCCGCAACTGGCCATGTACCTAGGAACCGAGCATACGATAGCAACATTGGGGCTTAAGTTAGTGGAGGGACGTAACTTTTATCCCGATGAGATCAGTGATGATGTCAATAGCCCGAATAAGCTGCTGATCATATCCAAGGCGTTAGCCGAAGAAACATGGCCAAATGAGTCAGCGATAGGTAAGCATCTATGGGTGGGTAAAGATGTTCAGGTGACAGTGATTGGTGTGGTCGAAAATTTGCAGGGTGCCTGGGTCGATAGCGATGATCTGGAATACAGTATTATTCAAAATGTTGACTACGGCGGTCGCTCCTACATGGTGCGTCTGCCAAAAGAGTATCACGGCGATGCCAAAGAGCAGATCATCTCAGCCTTGATGAAGGAGAATCCTAATCGGGTGATCGATGATTTTCGTTCAATTGCAGAGATTAAAAAAAGCACCTATCGCGACCATGAGCTGATGGTTACTGTGTTGTCTTTAATGGTGGTGTTATTACTAGCGATCACCAGCCTGGGGCTGACTGGTATGGTGATGTTTAATATTCAACGCCGTACTAAACAGATAGGCACGCGCCGCGCGTTAGGGGCCACCAAGCGCGATATCTTGAGTCTGTTTTTGGTCGAGAATTATATTATCTGTATCATAGGTGGCTTGGTAGGAGCTGTACTGGCAGTATTGCTGGGACAACAGTTGATGCAACACTACAGCTTGCCACAACTGGCGCCGATCTATCCTGTGATGACAGTACTTGGCATGTTGTTGGTGACTACCGTTGCGGTGGTATTGCCTGCAAGGAAGGCGGCTAATATTTCGCCCGCGATAGCGACTCGCAGCGTGTAAACTTTCAGACCCGTCAATGACTTCGACTTTATATCGGGGTCAGTTTCGGGTAGTTTGCTTGGTGTTTAAGGACTTTAATTTAACAAGATATGGATACGATTCTTATTGTCGATGACAATCAAGCCGTGTGCACTGCGCTGGCCTTGATGCTGGAACTGCAGGGCTATGCTGTGGTGACTTGCCTGTCTCCCGAAGCCGCGTTAAAAATCGTTGCCGAGCAAGAGATAGCTTTGGTGATCCAGGATATGAACTTTACCCAGGATACGACTTCGGGTGAAGAGGGCAAGCGGCTGTTTTTCCAATTGCGTCAGCTACAGCCGCAACTGCCAATCATTCTGCTGACGGCCTGGACCCAGTTAGAACTTGCGGTGGAGCTGGTTAAACAGGGCGCAGCCGATTATATGGGCAAGCCTTGGGATGACGATAAGCTACTCAATAGCGTCAACAATATGGTCTCTTTGCATGCATTGTCGCAGCAAAATAATCAGCTGATCCGTACGGAACATCAGCGCATGTCAGCGATTAAGGATGCCGATCTCTGTGGCATCATTTTTGGCAGCGGCGCCATGCAGCGTTGTGTCGATCTGGCATTGCAAATTGCCAAGTCTGATGTCTCAGTGTTAATTACAGGCCCTAACGGCGCGGGTAAAGATAAGCTCGCTGATATCATACATGCCAATTCGCCCCTCAAAGATAAGCCCTTTATCAAGGTCAATATTGGTGCTTTGCCGATGGACTTGCTTGAAGCTGAACT
The DNA here is from genome assembly GCF_021412565.1 of Shewanella sp. AS1. Lineage (GTDB taxonomy): Bacteria > Pseudomonadota > Gammaproteobacteria > Enterobacterales > Shewanellaceae > Shewanella. Next base: position 175,272 of record NZ_JAKCLJ010000001.1, read on the forward strand.
GTTTGGCGCCGAAGCGGGGGCATTTACCGGAGCCAATAAAACCCGCATTGGTCGCTTCGAGGCGGCCGATGGTGGAACGTTGTTTTTAGATGAAATCGGCAATTTACCCCTGTCGGGACAGGTGAAGTTGCTGCGGGTGTTGCAGACGGGAGAGTTTGAGCGCTTGGGCAGTCATCAGACCCGTAAAGTGAAGGTGCGGGTGATCAGTGCGACTAACGCCGAGCTGATGGATGATATTGCCTGTGGTCGTTTTCGAGAAGATCTCTTCTATCGTCTCAATGTGATTGAGCTGGCTTTGCCGCCTTTATCTGCGCGTCAAGATGATATTCTGCCGCTGGTGGAGCACTTCATTGGCAAAGAATTTTTAGTGCCTAAACCCACGCGGCAAAGTCTACTGAGTTATTCCTGGCCGGGTAATGTACGAGAGCTAGAGAATGCCTGTAAGCGAGCGGTGATTCTGGCATCCTCACCGCAATTGACCGTGGCGGATTTTGGCTTAGCCGCTGCCGTTACCCCTCCAGTAGAAGCTGCCCAGAGGAATACTGGTGAGGTTAATTGTGCAACTGTCGACGAAGAGAATAGTGCAAAGGTTGAAGTGAATAAACAGCAGATAGAGTCAGCATTGGCTCAGCATCAAGGGGTGATTGCTCGGGTCGCGAAATCTCTGGGACTGAGTCGCCAAGCGCTGTATCGGCGCATGGAAAAATATGGCATCGATAAGTGAAGCATCCAGCAGCCGGTAATACAGGGTATAGATAATGGAAATCGGACTTTCATTACGCGCTAAGCTTATTCTGGCAAGTTTACTCACCTGTATGTTGGGCCTAGGGTTGTTTATTGGTCTGCTATATTGGCTAGCGCCAGCCGCATTATCTCAGTTAGCTTGGCCTGTGCTACTCGCCATGATGGCGTTGGCTCTGCTGTGTGCTTTGGCGCTGAGCCGTTATCTTACCCGGGATCTTGCCAGCGGATTGAGTGCGCTGGAAGTGGGTTTACTCAATTTCAAAGATAATGATTTCAGCGTGCATATACCGCAGCAGGGGGATCGTCAGCTGCGCTCATTAGCCCATCTGTTTAATGAATCGGCTCAGGTGCTGCGCCGTGAACGTCAATATATCTATCAGCGCGAACTGCTACTGGATAAGGTGATTCAGAATTCGCCGAATGTGATGCTATTACTCGATGACCAGCAAAGGGTGATTTATGCCAACGATGCGGCGCGGCACTTATTCAATCATGGTGTACGTATCGAAGGTTTGAAATTAACTGAACTGCTTCAAGGCGTCGATGAAGAGTTAGCCGTTACCCTGAATAATCCCAAAGATGGTTTATTTACCTTAGCCGCAGCTAACGCTGACGCAGAGGAACAAACCTGGCACCTGTCCCGTGGACGCTTTCTGTTAAATGGTCAGTATCATCATCTTATCTTACTGAAACAGATGACCCGAGAACTGAATCGTCAGGAGGTGGCGGTGTGGAAAAAAGTGATCCGCATTATCAGTCATGAGTTGAATAATTCTGTGGCACCGATCGCATCCATGGTGAATTCGGGGCGTAAGATCACCGCTCCTCTTAACGATAAAAAACTGCAATTGATATTCGATACCATAGAAGACAGAACCAGTCATCTTAGTCAGTTTATCTTCAATTATGCCCGTTTTGCCAAGCTGCCATTGCCGAAGAAGAGTGTGATGGACTGGCAAAGATTTACCGCGCAGTTAGCACAACATTATCACTTTGAGCTGGTGGGTGAGCTGCCATTACAAGCGGGTCATTTCGATCTTATTCAACTGGAGCAAGTGCTACTGAACCTGCTCAAAAACGCCCATGAGTCTGGTTCCCACGCCGATGATATCTCGCTGCATATCTACTCGCATATTCAGGATCAAGACGCGGGAGTCACTATCGAGGTGAAAGATGCTGGCAGCGGCATGTCACCAGAGGTTCTGACTCAGGCACTGTTACCATTTTATTCTACCAAGCAATCGGGCACAGGGCTTGGTTTGCCTTTGTGTCGGGAGATCATCGAAGCCCATGATGGCCGCATCAGCTTGCATAACTGTGAACCTAAGGGACTGTTAGTTAGAATTTGGCTTCCGAATCGCTAATTTCTGATGGGGACAATAAAAACACCGCCCATTGGCGGTGTTTTGATAGGGGCGTTGAGGCTAAAGCTAAGATTAAGCTTCAAGCTGCCAGTCTATTTGTTCACCGGCGCGGATAGGCACCACAGTTGAGTCGCCTAGGGGGTAAGTCTCTGGCACATTCCAAGAACGTTTCACTAAGGTGATGGTATCGCTGTTGCGCGGTAGGCCATAAAAATCCGGGCCGTTAAAGCTGGCGAAGGCTTCCAGTTTATCCAGCGCATTGACCGACTCGAACGCCTCGGCGTAGAGCTCAATGGCGGCATGGGCGGTATAAGAGCCGGCGCAGCCACAGGCGGCCTCTTTGCGATCTTTAGTGTGGGGCGCAGAATCTGTGCCGAGGAAAAACTTCTTACTGCCACTGGCAGCAGCGGCTAACAGCGCCTGTTGGTGGATATTTCGCTTCAAAATAGGCAGGCAGTAAAAGTGTGGACGAATGCCGCCAGCTAGCATGTGATTACGGTTATAGAGCAAGTGGTGAGCGGTAATGGTCGCCGCCACATTGTCGCCAGCGTTGGTGACAAACTCTACCGCATCCTTGGTGGTGATATGCTCCAGCACTATCTTAAGATTGGGGAAATCTTTGACCACCTGCTTGAGGGTGTTTTCGATAAATACTGCTTCTCGGTCGAAGATATCGATGGCGGAATCTGTCACTTCCCCATGAACCAAAAACAGCATACCCACTTCCTGCATTGCTTCGAGCACTGGGTAGATATTCTTAACGTCGGTAACGCCTGAATCTGAGTTAGTGGTGGCACCTGCCGGATAGAGTTTGGCGGCCACGACTTTGCCAGAAGCCTTGGCGGCGCGAATATCGTCAGCTGTTGTATTATCGGTAAGATAGAGCACCATTAAGGGTTCAAACTCAGTGGTCGACACGGCTTTAATGCGGTCGTAATAGCCGAGCGCCTGCTCGGCATTGGTCACAGGTGGAACCAAGTTAGGCATTATGATGGCGCGGCCCATATAGCGGCCTGCATCTTTCACTGTATCGGCAAGTACCTCACCATCGCGCAGGTGAATATGCCAATCGTCGGGGCGGATCATTGTTATTGTGGTCATGGGGATCCCGTTATTTTGCGTAGAGTGGCTGGATCTTATGTGGCCAGGCTTGTGCTGTAAAGGGCAAACTGGTTCGCCGCCGGATTTTACTTAAGGGCGCATTATTGAGAGGGATCAAGTTTTCGCTATTTCATTAGAAAAATATAATAAATAAAATTTTAATGAATAGCGAAATATAATAGACTGCCGCATATTTTGTTGTTGATGGTTCTGGTTTTATGCTTAGGTTAATGCCTGTACCTGATGGGGCATAGAGCGGAAATGAATAGAGGCTTTAGATGAAAAGATTACTCATTATTGGTGGTGTAGCGGGTGGCGCTTCAACGGCGGCAAGGGCACGAAGACTGAGCGAAGATGCCGAGATCATCATGTTCGAACGCGGGGAATATGTCTCTTTTGCTAACTGTGGCTTGCCTTACCACATCAGTGGTGAAATAGCCCAGCGCAGTGCCCTGTTACTGCAAACACCAGAGAGCTTTAAGGCGCGTTTCAATGTTGATGTGCGGGTACAGCATGAAGTGGTGGCTATCGACGCCAGTGCCAAGACAGTGTCGGTGAAAGATCTGCTTAATAATCAGATTTATCAGGAAAGCTATGATGCCTTGGTGCTCTCTCCCGGCGCGGCGCCTGTTGTGCCCCCCATTTCCGGTTTAGATAATCCGCTGACCTTCTCACTGCGTAATTTGCCAGACATGGATAGGATCATGGCGGTGCTGGCCCAGAGAAAACCGGCCCATGCCACAGTGGTGGGGGGCGGTTTTATCGGTCTTGAGATGGTAGAAGCCTTGCAACATATAGGTATCAAGGTGACTCTGCTTGAACTGTCCAATCAGGTGATGATGCCAGTGGATCTCGAGATGGCCAACATGCTGCATCAGGAGCTGCTAGACAAAGGGGTTGAGCTGAAACTCAATTGCGGCCTGCAAGCCGTTGAACAGGATGGCGCGGAGTTGAACCTGTCGCTGAGTACAGGTGAGCAACTTAAGACAGAGCTGCTGATCACCGCCATAGGCGTGAAGCCAGAGATACGTTTAGCCGTGGACGCAGGACTGGCCATAGGCGAGCTGGGTGGCATAGTGGTGGATGAGCAGATGCGCACCAGCGATCCGGCGATTTTTGCCGTGGGTGATGCCATTGAGGAGACAGATCTGCTGACCGGAGAGAAGGTCCTTATTCCGCTGGCAGGGCCTGCAAATCGTCAGGGACGCATCGCTGCCGATAATATCTTCGGCCATGAACAGAGTTATAACAAGACTCAGGGAACGGCGATTTGTCGCGTATTCGATTTAGCCGTCGCGAGCACTGGCCTGAGCGAGAAACGTCTGCTTAAACTCAATATTCCCTATGACAAGGTGTATGTTCACGGCGCCAGCCACGCCAGTTATTTCCCAGGTGCACATCCGGTTTCCCTGAAACTGCTGTATAGCACAGAAGATGGTAAGATCCTGGGTGCCCAAGCTGTGGGCCGTGACGGCATAGATAAGCGTATCGATGTGCTGGCGGTGGCCATTCGCGCCGGTCTGACTGTCTATGATATGCAGGAGATGGAACTGACCTATGCGCCACCTTTTGGCTCGGCCAAAGATGTGCTGAATCAAGCCGGATTTGTGGCCTCCAATGCCTTGAAGGGGCTAAGCCGTTTGTGTCACACCCAGGAGATAGATGCCGTTAATGAACAGCAGATCTTGCTGGATGTGCGTAATCCTGGCGAGTTAGCCAAGATGGGCGCCATCGAAGGGGCGCTCAATATTCCTGTGGATCAGCTGCGTGACAGACTCAGTGAGCTACCAAAGGATAAAGAGATTTTGGTATTTTGTTATGTGGGGCTGCGTGGTCATGTGGCCTACCGCATGCTGGTCAATGCCGGATTTAAGGCGAAAAATTTAACCGGTGGCCTAAAGACCTATCAGATGGTTAAGGCCCGTTACTAAAAACTTGCTATTTTTAAGAGGTTTAGCATGGTTTCAGATTATCTCACTTCGCTTGCGGGCGGCGTGTTAATAGGCTTAGCCGCCATACTCCTTATGCTGTTTAACGGCCGAATTGCCGGCATCAGTGGCATAGTGTCGGGCGCGCTCTGGTCAAATACGGCAAAGGGGTCAAATACTCAAAAGGGATCGCAAGCGAAAAAGGCCCAATTTGGTGTGATCCGCTGGCAATGGTACTTTCTCGGCGGCATCCTACTCAGCGGCCTGCTGATGGTGACTCCTCTTGAATCTATGTTCAATGTGATGCCGGTCGAGCCGGCGAGTTTTGCCATAAGCCTGCCTGTGCTTCTGTTGTCGGGTTTACTGGTGGGACTGGGTTGCTGCCTAGGTAATGGCTGCACCAGTGGTCATGGGGTTTGTGGTATGGGGCGTTTATCGTTTCGATCCATAGTCGCCACCTTACTCTTTATGTTGGTGGCATTTGTTGTCGCCAGCTTGCTGCATTAGGAGGCGGAGATGAAAAAACTGATCGCCCTGTTATGCGGCTTTATCTTCGGCACAGGCTTATTGATGTCGGGCATGGCAAATCCAGATAAGGTGCTGAATTTCCTTAACCTGACACTGATCTCCAGTGGTGAGTGGGACCCTTCTCTGATGTTTGTGATGGTCGGCGCCATCGGGGTCTATCTGCCCTGTTATCTTTTGATTGTCAAACCCAGAGCAAAAGCAAAACTCTCGCCGGTATTGGCGAGCCAATATCATCTGCCGACCAAAACCACATTGGACGCGCCTTTGGTGATAGGCTCGATATTATTCGGCTTAGGCTGGGGAGTGGTTGGGATCTGCCCAGGACCTGGGATAGTGAATCTCTCCAATGGCGATTGGCATGTGGCATTGTTTGTCCTGGCCATGCTCTTGGGAAGCTTTATTGCTCACAGACTGAAAACGGCTATGTTTGCGACCAAGGCAGTGCAGGCCTAATCTGTCTCGGTAAAATGATTTTGTTTGAAAACATGCTGAAAAAAGCCCGCCCGAAAATACTCGGGCGGGCTTTTATATGTCTAAACATCCGCTAATGAGAAGCCGCTTTGATTGCCTGGGCGAGGGCGTATAAACCATTGGTGCGTGAAGGGCTTAACTGACCCGTGAGCCCGAGAGAATCAAAATAGCCGTTTATATCCAGTTGCTCTATGGTATCGCCGTCTTGTCCGTGTGTGACCGCCAGTAAGAGTGCAATCAAACCTTTTACGATACGGGCATCACTGTCGGCGAGAAAGTAGTGCTTACCTTCTATGCTGCTGTGATAAAGCCAGGCCTGACTTTCACAGCCTTTCACCTGTGCCTGCTCCACTTTTAGCTTGTCATCAAGGGGAGCTAAGGTTTTGCCCAGCAGCATGATCTCGCGGTAACGCTCTTGCCAGTTAGCCGCCTGCTTAAAGCGCTTGATGATCGCCTCGCTGTCGAAACTCTGCGCTAAAAATAGTGCTTCGGGGGGTTGTGCTGCATTGTTTGTTAAAGAATCGGTGTTTGAAGCATTCTTGATTGTAGCCATAGTATTCCTTGATATTGATAGCGTCTGCTTAAGGCTGCAATAATTCGATAACCGACTTTAACGCACAGATGAATCTGTCGATATCATCTTTGTTGCTGTAGACCCCGAGCGAAGCGCGGCAGCAGCCTTTTAAGCCCAACGTTTGCATCAAAGGCATGGCGCAGTGGTGACCACAGCGAACGGCCACCCCTTGTTGGTCGAGCAAAATGCCGACATCCTGATGATGCTCGCCTTTAAGATTAAACGCCACTGCACCTATATTATCCGGGTGGGCGCCAATCAGCTCCACCTCGTCGAGTGCCTTCAGGGATTGCTGCAGATAGTGTAGCAGCTCAGATTCCGCTTCCTGGATCTGAACCCGAGGTAACTCATTAAGAAACGCAATCGCTTCTCCCATGCCGATAACGGCGCTGATGGGCGGCGTACCCGCCTCTAAACGATTGGGCAGGGTGTTAAATGTGGTCTGCTCGAAGCTGACCTGTTTGATCATCTCGCCGCCCGTGAGCAGGGGCGCGAGGGTATCGAGCAACGCAAAGCGGCCATAGAGTATGCCAATGCCCGTCGGACCATACATTTTATGGGCAGAAAATAGATAGAAATCGCAGCCAAGGCGGGTGACATCCACCCTCAGATGGGCAATAGCCTGGGCACCATCGACAACTGTGATAGCGCCAGCGGCTCTGGCCTGAGCCAACATAGTCTCGATAGGGTTTCGCGTGCCCATCACGTTAGAGACATGAGTGAGACTGACTATGGCCGGTTTCTGGGCGAGCAGCTCCTGATAGGCGGCCTGATCCAGACGGCAGGTTTTATCCAAGGGAATGGGCTGGATGCGCGCGCCAGTTGCTTTGGCCAGCATCTGCCAGGGCACTATATTGGCATGGTGGGCGGCGCTGTCGAGCAGGATAAGATCACCCGGCTCTATTGTGGCGCTCAGGCCGTGAGCCAGAAGGTTGAAGCCTTCGGTCGTGCCGTGGGTAAAGATTATCTCATCGCGCCGCTCTGCCTTGATAAAGCCCTGAACAGCGTCACGCACCGCTTCATACTGGGCCGTTGCCCGGCTGGAAAGTTGGTGTGCAGCACGGTGTACATTGGCGTTATCCCTTTGATAATACTCATTTATGGCATCTATAACTCGCTGCGGTTTCTGGCTGGTGGCCGCAGTGTCGAGATAACAGAGCGGATGCTCGCCCAAGGTTTGAGCGAGTGCGGGAAACTGGCTGCGCACTGGGTTAAGGTCCATAGAAATCCAAAAGCTGATAGAGAAGAAAAAACGCTAAGATCTTGGGAGATCTTAGCGTTCATTGCAAGTGGCTTTTTAGCTTAATGCTACTTTGGCAAGGCCTAAGGGCATGGAATGCGATACAGCTGTGAGAGCTCATCGAGCCTGCTTAGCAGAGATGCATCCAGGGTGACTTTGATGCTGTCGATATTCTCTTTGAGCTGAGTTAGGTCGGTGGCACCGATAATATTGGAACCAACAAAGCGGCGACTGTTGACGTAGGCCAGCGCCATCTGCGCCGGGCTCAGGTTGAACTCCCGTGCCAGTTCCACATAGGCCTTGGTGGCATCCCATGCCATCTGTGAGCCTGTGTAGCGGGCGAAGCGTTTAAACAGGGTGAGGCGTGCGCCCTCGGGCCACTGACCATCTAGATATTTGCCGCTAAGGGCACCGAACGCCAGAGGCGAGTATGCCAGCAGGGGCAGCTCTTCACGGTGAGCAATTTCCGCCATGCCCACTTCGAAACTGCGGTTAAGCAGATTATAGGGGTTCTGCACGCTGATGATTCTGGGCAGGCCATGTTTCTCGGCCAGTTGCAGGTATTTCATCACCCCCCAAGGGGTTTCATTGGAGACGCCGATATAACGTATTTTGCCCGCTTTTATTAGTGCGGCCAAAGCCTCTAGCGTCTCAAGCAGCGGGGTGTATTGCTCGTTTTCTTTGGCATCATAATAGAGTTCGCCAAAGAAGTTGGTATTTCTGTCGGGCCAATGCACCTGATAGAGATCGATAGTCTCTATCTGCAAACGGGAGAGGGAGTCATCCACGGCCTGGTGGATATTACTCCAATCCAGCGCCATATTGGGGCGTATGCCATCACTCTTGCTGCCAGGACCTGCTATTTTAGAGGCGATGATGAGATTGTCTCTGTTGCCGCGGGATGTGAGGTAGTTACCTAAAATACGCTCGGTTTCCCCCTGAGTCTCGCCCCTTGGCGGCACGGGGTAGAGTTCGGCGGTGTCGATAAAGTTGACCCCTTGGCCTATGGCGTAATCCAGTTGTTCGAAGGCTTGGCTCTGGGTGTTCTGTTCGCCCCATGTCATGGTGCCGAGGCAAATTTTACTGACGTCCAGGCTGGAATGTGGCAGTCGTCTATAGTCCATTCATCTCTCCAGATGAGCAATAATGTTCACAGAGGCTAGCAAGCTTTATAAGTAAACTCTAGCGAAAAAAATGCTCGCTAGCTAAATGATTTTAGATGATTTTATTCTTTACAATTCGAGTAGCATAGGAATTTCACAGGCATCATGGCCAGTATTGCCTAGGGGGCTGCTCAAGCGCTGGAATCCTAACAGCTCATAGAGACTGAGTGCCTCTTTCAGGCTGGCGGTTGTCTCTAAATAGCAGGCGCTGTAGCCTTGCTGGCGGGCAAACTCAAGTGCCTGCAGTGCAAGGCGTTTGGCAAAGCCTCTGCCTCTTAGCTGAGGTAAAAAATACATTTTCTGCAGTTCGCACACCTTTGTCTTTCCCGCTAAGGGCGCGATCCCGGCGCCGCCGAGCAGCATCTCTTTATCCTCGATAACCCAGTAACAGGCACCGGGTTTGCCATAGATCTCAAACAGACTGTCTAAGGTGGGATCGGCAACGCTGTAGCCTTTATCGGCAGTCAGACCATATTCTGCAGATACTTCACGGATCACTTCAGCCACCCTGGGATTATCCTCAAGCGTCATGCAGCGTAGGGTAAAGCCCTGCTGCAGATTGGCATAACCTATGGCGCGGCTGTACTGCTGCAACGCCTGGTTTAGCTGAATTTTCTGGGAGGAGGAGAGCTGGGACAGAATCGTTTCATACATGCGGTCTTGCTGTTGGTTTAAACGCTTTAACATGCGTTTGCCCTGAACTGTGGGTTGGCATAGGTTGCTGCGGCTGTCGCGGGGATCATTACGACTCTGTACCAGGCCTTTTTCAATCAGTTGGCTGACGGTGCGACTGGCATTGGATTTATCTATATTCAGGATAATCGCTAACTGCTTTATCGAGAGCTCCTGAGATTGTAATTCGCTTAGGGCATGAGCCTGCACCTGTGATAAGGGCAGTTCACCACAGGATGAACTGAGTAATCCTAGCTGTCTGGCTAAGGTTCTTGAGATACTGCGAAGCTCGCTACAATCGTGAGTCGAGCCGGTATCCTGCTCGGATGTTTCATTCATATCGATAGGGTGATCGGTATTCATTTATAGGTTATTTATCTATTTATATTTGAGATTAATTTTTGGCGATTAATATTGTTGCGATATACATCCAAGCTAAACAGCTTACGCAATAAATGCAAGCCTTGGCTTGTTTTGAGTGGAGCTTGATGTCACAGAGATAGTGCTATCGAGATAGGCTTGTAAGCCGCCCGCATCAGGCACAGGCTGGCTCTTAAAGAAGGATTTAGCTAAAAAGAGTCGGATGGAGCAAGGGAGACATGGCCAGAATTAAAGCCTGGGTATAGACACTTTCCCGGTTGGTCTGATTATTGGTAAACAGGCCGATAGCGCCGCCTTTTTGTTTGATGTTGACTGTATTAAAGAGGGCATCCATTACATTCCCTAGCTCCTCTCCATGTTCCAGCGCCCGATAGACAGATTCGGGCAGAGGCAACTGGGCACTGCGGCCGATAGCGAGTTTATCTGCGTGGATAATCGCCATATAGGCGAAGGTTGCGGGGCCATGTTTGAAGCGATCCACTCCGCCCTCCATTGCAATATAGAGATCCGCGGTTAAGTTTGGATCCAGCTCGCCTCGTTGCTGGCAGTAACGTGCTCGATTGATGGCGCCCAGCCTAGTTTCCTCATCTGTCATAGGCTGGTCGGCCACGCCCGAAGGTGCCGCAACACCCTGGCAGTCCACTTTGGCGTCTGGGAATAATTGGCTGATGGCCTTTTGCGCCGCGCCGATCTTGACCGGGTTTTTCGAACCGACTGTGATGCGAATGAGCTGCTTGTTTGACAGAACCATGACTATTTTTCTTCGTACATCAGGTAATAACTCTTATCCATGCCCAGGGCCTGATAGGTCTGTTGGGCTTTACTGTTTTCCTGCTCCACATAGAGCCTGAAACTGGCGGCGCCGCCATTCTCATCGGCCAGATCTTTTACGCTCTGATAAAGCCGGGTGTAGATCCCCTGGCGACGATTCTGGGGACGAATGTAAACGCTCTGGATCCAGTAGTAATCTTTGGCGCGCCAATCGCTCCACTCAAAGGTGACCATGAGCGAGCCTAAGATCTCTCCGGCCTCTTCGGCAACCAGATAGAAGCCTTTTTCCGGCGTATTAAGCAGGGTCTCCACCCCTAAGCTGAGGGTCTGTTCATCCAGTGAGAGCCCCTCGGTTTCCTGGGCCATCGCCTGATTAAACTCGACTAAAGCCCGCAGGTCGGCGAGTTGTCCTTTTCTGATCTGCATTTATCTCTCCGGGATCAATTGCACAGGTATCATGATTCAACAGGGCGTCACTTTAACATGATTTTTTGTTAGCTGTTTGGCAGATTTTGCCCAAAGCGTTATTCGACCAAAGTCTAACTCTGCTATGCTTTTATTTAATCAGCACTTCATTATTTAACGGTAGGCTTATGAAGCAGGAAAGGCCACAGGACGTCGAGGAACAAGGGGAGGAGCCCCTCTACAATAGTATTGATAATTCAATCAATATCAATCGTTTAAACAATTCTTATCTAACCAATGATGAGGTGCATCATCTGTGGCATTTTCTGCTCACCCTGCTCACCTTTGGCCTGTGGGGAATAGTGTGGTGGCGGATCATCCTGAGATCTGAAGGGGAAGCTGGCAGTTTATTCCACGACTTTGATGATGCCTACTGGAGTCACCTTATCGAGCGCGAGCGTCCACCTGCGGCCCTGTATCATTTGCAGTTTGATGTAGAGCAGCCTTCGAGTCTGTTTGAAGCCTAATTTATTACGCTGGCAGCGACTTAGCCCCTCCCTGAAACCTGTGTTCTCGTTATTAAATTGAATAAATATTCATTTATTTGCAATAAAACGACGTTTGTCACAGTGTTTTAGATGATGCTTAGATAAAATAAGCGCAGTTAATCGGTCCACTCATTAAATTTTACTATGCTTATCGAGGCTCTGAAGTTATGAGCATTGATGGCGGTATAGCGCTGGTGAATGAGCAGCGCGTAAATTTATCATTTAAATTCGTTATTCAATCCGTTATTTAAATCCGTTATTTAAACTTAGGGTAAAAACATGTCTCAACAATCCTCGTCCTGGCTGGGGAAGGCCTGGTCTAGCTGGTGTTCTGTGCCGCTTTGGCTGCAGATCTTGGTCGGTATGCTGCTGGGCATGCTGACTGGAATTATACTCGGCGAACAGGCGGTAGTACTTAAGCCTGTGGGTACCCTGTTTGTGAATACCATTAAGATGCTGATTGTGCCCTTGGTATTCTGTTCCCTGATAGTGGGTGTGACCTCCATGCAGGATACGGCCAAGATGGGGCGTATCGGCTTTAAATCTTTCGTGTTCTATCTAGGCACCACCTCTATCGCTATTGCGTTAGGTCTTGGGGTTGGCGAGCTGTTACAGCCTGGGGCGGGCTTGAATATGACCCCAGATGCGGGTGCGGCGGCTGCCAAAGAGGTTCCCTCTGTGATGCAGACCCTGATCAATATAGTGCCAACCAACCCGGTTGCGGCCCTCGCCAGTGGCCAGATATTGCAAGTGATTGTATTTGCTGTGGCACTGGGGATCGCTCTGGTATTAATTGGCGAGCGTGGCCAGCCAGCGGTAAAGATGTTTGAAAGCCTGGCGGAGGCCATGTACAAGCTGACGGATATGGTGATGAAGCTGGCACCTTACGGCGTTTTTGGCCTGATGGCCTGGGTGGCCGGTGCTTACGGCATGGATATGCTGGCACCGCTGATTAAGGTGATCATTGCCGTTTACTTAGGCTGCTTCTTACATGTCGTGGGCTTCTACAGTCTGCTGCTAAGTCTAGTGGCTAAGCTCAATCCGTTGCAGTTCTTTAAGGGCGTACGCAGCGCGTTGGCCGTGGCCTATACCACCTCCAGCTCGGCGGGCACTCTGCCTGTCAGCATGAAGTGCGCCAACGAATCTTTAGGGGTGAATAAGAAGATCTCCAGTTTCGTCCTTCCTTTGGGCACGACTATCAATATGGATGGTACGGCGCTCTACCAGGGGGTCACGGCACTGTTTGTTGCTCAGGCCTTTGGTATCGATCTCACCTGGGTCGACTATGTCACCATTATCTTAACGGCTACCCTGGCGTCTATTGGTACAGCGGGCGTGCCGGGCGCAGGCCTGGTGATGCTGACTCTGGTGCTGACCACTGTGGGTCTGCCTTTAGAGGGTGTGGCTATCATTGCCGGTATCGACAGAATACTGGATATGGCCCGTACTGTGGTGAATGTGTCAGGTGATCTGGTGGCCACGACCATTATCGCTAAGTCGGAAGATGAGCTGAATGTCGAGCACTACAATGCCGACGAAGAGCAGTCACAGCTGTTAGCAGAAAAGTTAAATGCTGAGTCCTAAACGACTGAGACGATAGAGTAAAAAAAACCGCCCTTAGGCGGTTTTTTATTGCAAGGGATTTATAGCTAAGGGATTTATAGCCAATGGATTGATAGCTAAGCCATATACAGCTAAGCCATATACAGATAAGGGATTTACTGCTGACTTAAGATTAATTGCGTCTTGTTATCGGCATCTTTTAGTCTGAGCTTACCTTTGCTTATGCTGGCCTGAGTCACAGTTGTCAGCGCTTGCATCACTCTTTGTTCCTGATCCATTAAGGCTTCGACGCAGGCTTTCATCGTGCTGCCCGCCGGCGTTAAGGTTAATTGGTTGCCGTCGAGTTGATACTGACCGATAAACTGGTTACAGCTGTTATTGCCGCTTAGCTTGCCATCTTCGCCAAAGGTCAGCTGCGCTGGGCTGTAATCGATTACGCCCTTGTCTTGCACCTTTTCTATGTGCCAGGTGCCCATGATTTCAAGATCCTTGTGGTCGCTGGAAGAGGGAGACTGACATGCAGTTAATAAGGCGGCGCAAGCGACAAAAAGAAGTGATTTTGACATAAGAAGATCCATAAACAGTGAATATGGCTATTTTGACAAGCTTACAGCTAATTAAAAAGTATTTTGATGAGTTTTTCCGGTATTTCCCAGCTCAAGTCATCAAATAAGAACAATTGCCTCTAATCAACCCGCGCCACTCGATACTGACTGCTAATCGCTTCGTGAGATGAAACTCACTTCCCCAAATAGGCCTATTTAAAACTGCGGGGATTGCTGCACAGCCGCGTTTTGCAAGATAGTGGCCTTGTTGGCCAGCAAGTTCTGTTTTGCCACTTCCAGCATAGGCTCAATCGCCAGGTGAGATTGAGGGGCAAAAAAACTATCGCCAATGGCAATATCTCGTTTAAGTAACTCTTTTGCAAAATGCTTTCTAAGGCGTTGAATAAGTGCATCAAGATTAGCCTGGCTGTCCACAAAGGCGAGTACAGCAAACAGGCCGTCTTCGACCCTGGCACAGAGATCCGCATCGCGCATATTGTGATGGATTAATCTTGCCAGCTGTCTCTGTCCCTGGGTCTGGCTAGTTTTATCTGGATATTGCTTTAAATCTTCGATCAAAATAATGCCGGCATGGGAGCCAAAACGGCGGCTCAGACTTAGTTGTCTAGGTGCCATTAAATTAAAACCATAGGGGTTGAGCATGCAGGTCATTTCATCCTGCACCGACATCATCTGTATCTGCTGCATCAGATGCAGATGTTTCAGCTCAGCCTGGATCAGCGCCTTACTGGTTTCCAGTAGAGGATGCAGTCGATCATACTGCGCCGATTGGCTGCTGTTGCAGATGACAAACAGGCCGAAAAGATGGCCGTCGGCCCAATAGAGCGGGGCGGAAACCAAGGTTGAAAATTGGGTCAGCGGGCTTTGGGATGCGATGGGATGGGTCAGGTGTAGCAGCTCGTATCCCTGATGATCTTGCATCTGCTGGGCGATTTGAGGATCGCTGAACAGGGTACCGGCATAGAGATTAAAATTGCTGGCCTGACGAGAGCAGATGACTTGAAACTGCTCCTGATGATACTGCAATACCAGACAGGCATCGGCTTGATAACAATCACTGAGAAGATCGACTTGTTGTTGCCAGCGAGGTAGGGTGATCGCTGGATGATCTAATTCTCTTAGCCAGGATGTGCGCGTGGTGGACTGTAGCAGCATTTTTTGCTCTCTTTTAATTATTATTGTTCGGCATGGTTAAGGACGCATCTTATTAGCATACAAGGAAAAAATTAGCTTTCCCGTGATTTATATCATAATTAAAGTTCAAATGTTAATTAAATGTAGCTCATGATGCTTGAGCTCGCCTCTCCAACTAAGGTTTTATTTCTAAGCGGTTTTTTAGGGCCGTAATTCTTATCAAGTTAGCCCGTCAACTTGCGTCTACTCATGCTATGGCAAGTAAAGATTGCACTATGACAGATACAGATTGCTGCAGCGTAGTGACTGAGTTACCCTGCCTGCTAATCTTTCTTTCACTGATAGTCGTCCCTTGATATGCAGAGTAGCCCATGCAAATAAGACTCGCCCAGATCCACGATGCCAGCGCCATTGCTGCACTTGAGCAGAATCAATGGCAGGCGGAGCTGAGCCAAAGAGAGCGGCAGCAGATGCAGGGACAGACCTTCTCTTTGGCCGAGATAAAACAGCTTATTAGCGAGCACTGGATTATGATTGCCGAAATGGATGGCAAGATACGTGGCTATGTTATCGCGGGTCATTGGACTTTTTTTCAGGGCTGGCCGCTCTATCGGCACCTGTTAAGCCGTCTTAATCAGCATCAAATAGGTCATACCCGTCTGAGCCGGGATAACTGCTGTCAATACGGCCCAATCTGGATCGACGGGCGTTATCGTGGTCGGGGGCTGTTTGAAGCCCTAGTGACTGAGCTGAGTCGCCATCTGGCGAAAGAGTACGAATATATGCTGACCTTTATTGCCGAAGACAATGAGCGCTCATTTGCGGCCCATACCCGTAAAGGACAGATGCAGGTGCTGGATTTTTTTGATTTCGATGGTCGCGGTTATTACCTGCTTGCCGCGCCCACACACTAGGTTTACTTTGTAGAACAGACACTAGGAGTTAAGCATGCCGCCCTCTATTGAGCAGTTATTGCGCCCTTATGCTGAGATAAAGCTCAGTGCTTTCGATAATATGAAGCTCTTGGTCGCCCTGTTTCATGCCGAGCAGCTTCACGACGATCAGCTTAATGCCGAGCAGCAGGGCTGCGAATGCCTAAAGCTGTCAGGGATTTACCAGCAAGAAGCGCGGGATCGTTATTGCGTAAACTGGCAAGGGGTTTGGCTCGATTGTGGCTGGTGCAATGATTACAGCGCAGCCATAACGGCTATGGAAACCCCTGATGAGTCGCAGTTAGCTAACAGCGAGTCTGTGACTGTGCCACTGCTGACACTGGAGCAGGTTGGGTTTATGTGCATGCAGTACGCCCATTTCGATCACTGCGAATGAGGATTATTGCATGATTAATCCGTGGCTCAGCCATAAAAAAACCGCCTAGATGGCGGTTTTTTTATGCAGATGGCTAAAAAGCTAATGCTACAAACTTTAGCCTTAGATCTTAGCGTCTGCGCGCAGGATTTCGGCCTTATCTGTGCGTTCCCATGGGAACTGATTGCGACCGAAGTGGCCATAGGCTGCCGTTTCTTTGTAGATAGGACGAGCCAGATCCAGCATCTCGGTCAAGCCATAAGGGCGCAGGTCGAAGTGCTGACGCACCAGCTTAATTAAGACTTCTTCAGAGACTTTACCTGTACCGAAAGTCTCAACGCTGATTGAGGTTGGCTCGGCCACACCGATAGCGTAAGACACCTGGATTTCACAGCGGTCCGCCAGACCGGCTGCCACGATATTCTTAGCCACATAACGGGCTGCATAGGCCGCGCTACGGTCAACTTTCGATGGGTCTTTACCTGAGAATGCACCGCCGCCATGACGAGCCATGCCGCCGTAGGTGTCGACTATGATCTTACGACCCGTCAGACCACAGTCGCCCACTGGGCCACCAATCACGAAACGGCCTGTCGGGTTGATAAAGTATTTAGTGTCTTTGGTGAGCCACTGCTCTGGCAATACAGGCTTGATGATGGTTTCCATCACGCCTTCAATAAGATCTGACTGGTTTACACTGTCACAATGCTGGGTTGAAAGCACAACTGCATCGATACCGGCAATTGAACCATCGCTGTTGTAAGCGAAAGTGACCTGGCTCTTGGCATCTGGGCGTAACCAAGGCAGCACATTGTTTTTACGCACTTCAGACTGGCGCTTCACCAGCTTGTGTGAGTAAGTGATAGGAGCCGGCATTAATACGTCGGTTTCATTGTTGGCGTAACCGAACATCAGACCCTGGTCGCCGGCACCCTGATCTTTAGGATCGGCGCGGTCAACACCTTGGTTAATGTCTGGAGATTGTTTACCAATGGCATTGAGCACGGCACAAGAGTCGGCATCGAAACCCATGTCAGAGTGTACATAGCCTATGTCGCGTACTGTCTTACGTGTGATCTCTTCGATATCGACCCAGGCAGAGGTAGTCACTTCGCCACCCACCATCACCATACCGGTTTTCACATAAGTCTCACAGGCCACGCGTGCCTTGGGATCTTGCTCTAAGATCGCATCGAGTACCGCATCAGAAATCTGATCGGCGATTTTATCTGGATGTCCTTCTGAGACCGACTCAGAGGTAAACAAGTGCTTTGCCATTGTGGAAAATCTCGTCTTTAATCAATTCGAATGTGTAGAAGTATCTACATCTAGACGTCTATTCTAGATGAAATCGATTTGGATAACACCCCTTTACCACAAAATTGTGCAGTAAAGCGCAGTAAATCTTCCTATCCTATTGATTATTTTGCCGTGGCAACGCGCAAAATAATCCGCAGCGCGCACTTTCGCCTTGCGGGCTGAGGGTGAATATCTGCATTTTTCTCGGCTAATTAAAAGGATATGCAAAACATCGCCACAATTATTGCCATAAGAGGCAGATTTTTATTTGCGTCCCATGGCCGAGTAGGGGAAAATATGCCCCCAATGTTGCCTTATAAATCTCAATTATCAGCTACCAGCAGGAGAGAGCATGTCATCTCGTAAAGAACTCGCAAACGCCATCCGTGTGTTAAGTATGGATGCCGTTCAGAAGGCCAATTCTGGTCACCCAGGTGCGCCTATGGGCATGGCGGATATCGCTGAAGTGCTTTGGAATGACTTTCTTAAGCACAACCCGAGCAATCCGAAGTGGGCAGATCGTGACCGTTTCATCTTATCTAACGGCCATGGCTCTATGCTGATCTACTCTCTGCTGCACCTGACAGGTTATGCACTGCCGATTGAAGAGCTGCAAAACTTCCGTCAGCTGCACTCAAAAACACCGGGTCACCCAGAATACGGTTACACCCCAGGTGTTGAAACCACCACAGGGCCACTGGGCGCTGGTATCAGCAACGCAGTGGGTATGGCGATTGCCGAGAAGACCTTAGCGGCGCAGTTTAACCGCCCAGGTTTCGACATTGTTGACCACTACACATACTGTTTCTTAGGTGACGGCTGTCTGATGGAAGGTATCTCCCATGAGGCCTGCTCATTAGCCGGTACCTTAGGTCTGGGCAAGCTGATCGCATTTTGGGATGACAACGGTATCTCTATCGACGGTCATGTCGAAGGCTGGTTTACCGACGACACGGCTAAGCGTTTTGAATCTTATGGCTGGCACGTGATTGCCGGTGTCGATGGTCACGACAGCGATGCCATTCGCGCAGCTATCGAAGCGGCGAAAGCGGTAACAGATAAGCCAACTATGATCTGTTGTAAAACCATTATCGGTTTCGGTTCGCCAAACAAGTCAGGCAGCCACGACTGTCACGGCGCGCCGCTGGGTGATGCTGAAATCGCCGCAGCCCGTGAATTCCTCGGTTGGGAACATGCGCCATTTGACATTCCTGCAGACGTGTATGCCGGTTGGGATGCTAAAGAAGTGGGTTCAAGCCGCGAAGCGGCCTGGAACGAAAAACTGGCCGCTTATGCCGCTGCTCACCCAGAACTGGCTAACGAATACAAGCGCCGCGTGATTGACGGTGAACTGCCTGCCGATTTCGAAGCTAAGGCTCAAGCCTTCATTAAAGAGTGCCAAGAGAAGGGCGAGAACATCGCCAGCCGTAAGGCCTCGCAAAATGCCATCGGTGCCTTCGGTGCCATGCTGCCTGAACTGCTTGGCGGCTCGGCTGACCTTGCTGGTTCTAACCTGACTCTCTGGTCTGGTTCTAAAGGTATTCAGGATGATCCTGCCGGTAACTACATCTACTACGGTGTGCGCGAGTTCGGCATGAGCGGTATCATGAACGGTATCTCACTGCACGGTGGTTTCATCAACTACGGCGCGACTTTTATGATGTTCATGGAATACGCCCGTAATGCGGTACGTATGTCTGCGCTGATGGGTATTCAAAACATCTTCGTTTACACTCATGACTCAATCGGTCAGGGTGAAGATGGCCCGACTCACCAACCAGTTGAGCAGCTGGCTAACTTGCGTATGACGCCGAATATGCAAGTATGGCGCCCTTGTGATGCGGCAGAAACTGCTGTGGCCTGGAAAGCGGCTATCGAGCGTCGCACTGCACCTACGTCACTGATCTTCAGCCGTCAGGGCTTGCCAGCCCAAGGCCGCACTGATGCACAACTTGCTGACGTGGCTAAGGGTGGCTATGTACTGCAAGATTGCGCAGGCACGCCGGATCTTATCCTGATTGCTACAGGTAGCGAAGTACAGCTGGCGCTGGACTCAGCAGCGGCGCTGACAGAGCAAGGTAAGCAGGTTCGTGTGGTTTCTATGCCATCGACCAATGCGTTCGATGCACAAGATGCGGCCTATAAAGAGTCTGTACTGCCACGCGCTGTCACTAAGCGTGTTGCTATCGAAGCGGCCCATGTGGATTACTGGTGCAAGTACGTCGGCTTCGACGGCGCGGTTGTCGGCATGACCACCTTCGGTGAGTCTGCTCCGGGCGGCGCTTTGATGAAGCACTTTGGCTTCACAGTCGACAATGTTGTCGTAACGGCTAACGGCCTGTTTTAATCGGTCGCTGTAGTCTTGATGTCAGGACGGGTTAATTAACCCGCCCGGTATCATTTTTTGACGGCTTATCTGGTCAAGGGATCGGATAAGCCGTTATCATATAGATATAATTATTCTCCGCTGCTGAAGGTGAGGAGCACACCCTCTTAATGATCAAAGTCGCTATTAACGGATATGGCCGCATCGGACGTTCAATTCTTCGTGCTCTGTATGAGTCTGGTAAGCGGGATCGCATTCAAATTGTTGCCATCAATGAACTGGCCAAACCCCAGGCCATGCTGCACCTCACTCAATACGATACCACCCATGGCCGTTTTCAGGTGCCAAGCTCCCTTAATGATAATGTGCTAACCGTTGGCGATGACCGTATTACCTTGCTCAATGAGAGCGATGCCAGCAAGCTGCCCTGGACTGAGATGGGGATCGATATCGTCTTTGAGGCGACAGGAGCGCTAAATGACAGGCAATCCTGCGAGGCGCATCTTAAGGCCGGGGCCAAACAGGTGCTGATAAGCAATCCCTCCTCCAGCGATGTGGACGCCACCATAGTCTATGGCGTCAATCATGAAGAGTTAAAAGCAACCCATACCATAGTCTCTAATGCCTCCTGTACCACTAACTGTCTGGTGCCTATTATTCAGGTACTCGATGGCGCCTTCGGAGTGAAAAGCGGTGCCATTACGACTATTCACTCGGCGATGAACGATCAGCAGGTGATCGATGCCTATCATGATGATCTGCGCCGCACCCGGGCCGCTGGGCAGTCGATTATCCCTGTGGATACTAAATTAGCCAGGGGGATAGAGCGGATCTTGCCTAAGATGAAAGATAAGTTTGAGGCGATCTCTGTGCGGGTACCCACAATCAATGTGACCGCCATAGATCTGTCGGTCACGCTTGAGAAACGGGTGGATATCGACAGGGTCAATCAGGTCTTATCTCAGGCGGCGGATGGGTTATATAGCGGGGTTGTAGGCTATACTAATGCGCCATTGGTGTCCTGCGATTTTAATCATGATCCCCGCTCCAGCATAGTGGATGGCACCCAGACTCGGGTCAGCGATGGCCACCTGGTGAAATTACTGCTCTGGTGCGATAACGAGTGGGGCTTTGCCAACCGTATGTTGGACACTAGTTTAGAGATGATAAGGGCTGTACGAGCCTAGCAAGCGCCTGCGGCGGTTTGTAGCAAGAGCCTGGAGCGGCTAGTAGCGAAAAGCCAGTAGCGTCTTGAGTGAGAGTGATTAGCGAGAGTTTATAGCTGAATGTTTTTCCTGATGGCATAGCCGTCAGCAGGGCAGAGTGTCGAGGCGTGCTGCGTCACTTGCCGGTTGCAAGATTTTTATTTTTCTTTTTAACATTAAATAGTTAAGGAATCTATCATGGCAATTATCAATATGTCAGACTTAGATCTTCAGGGTAAACGCGTACTGATCCGCGAAGATCTGAACGTGCCTGTTAGCGGCGGCGTTGTCACCAGTGATGCCCGTCTGCGAGCCTCACTGCCAACGATTAAACTGGCGCTGGAAAAGGGTGCGGCAGTGATGGTGATGTCTCACCTTGGTCGTCCGACTGAGGGGGAATATAACAGCGAGTTTTCTTTGCAGCCTGTGGTGGACTATCTGACAAATGCGCTGGACTGTCCTGTGCGCTTAGCGACCGATTACCTCGATGGTGTTCAGGCTAATGTGGGCGAGGTCGTGGTGTTTGAAAACGTGCGTTTCAATGTCGGCGAGAAGAAAAATGACGAGGCGCTATCTAAGAAGCTGGCGGCCCTGTGTGATGTCTATGTGATGGATGCCTTTGGCACAGCCCACCGCGCCCAAGCCTCGACCCATGGTGTTGGTCTTTATGCCCCTATCGCCTGTGCTGGCCCATTGCTGGCCGGTGAGCTGGAAGCCTTAGGCAAGGCGATGGATAACCCTGCGCGTCCCTTGGTTGCCATAGTGGGTGGCTCTAAAGTCTCGACCAAGCTGACTGTACTTGAGAGTCTCTCTGGTATCGTCGATCAGTTGGTGGTTGGCGGCGGTATCGCTAACACCTTTATTGCTGCAGCGGGTCATCAGGTGGGTAAATCCCTCTATGAAGCGGACCTTATCGATGAAGCCAAGCGTCTGGTGGCTAATGCTCAGAGCCGTGGCGGCGACATTCCAGTGCCGACCGATGTGGTGGTGGCCGGTGAGTTCAGCCCAACGGCTAGCGCGACCTTGAAACAGGTGAGCGAAGTGGGCAGCGATGATATGATCTTCGATATCGGCCCCGACAGCGCCGAGGCCTTGGCCGATATCCTCAAAAGTGCCGGCACCATAGTCTGGAACGGTCCTGTAGGGGTATTTGAATTCGATCAGTTTGGTGAAGGTACTAAGCGTATCGCCCAGGCGATCGCCGACTCATCGGCATTTTCTATCGCCGGGGGTGGCGATACGCTGGCGGCCGTTGATAAATACGGTATCGCTGATAAAGTGTCTTACATCTCGACTGGTGGTGGCGCCTTCTTAGAGTTTTTAGAAGGTAAAGAACTGCCTGCTGTGGCTATGCTGGAAAGCCGCGGCGCATAACAAGCAAAGTATTATAAAAAATTATAAGAAACCGCTGACTATCAAAGCATTGCATGACGTAATTCATTGATAGTCAGCATTAAAATCCGTCCAAACGATAGTGACCTAGGTGACTAAGCTAATAATACAAAAATGGCTTATCACCCTATTATTGGAGTAAAAAAATGGCCTTAATTTCCCTACGTCAACTGCTTGACCATGCGGCCGAGCATGGTTACGGCGTTCCTGCGTTTAACGTCAATAACTTAGAGCAGATGCGTGCCATCATGCAGGCTGCGGAAGCAACCGACAGCCCTGTGATAGTGCAAGCCTCTGCCGGTGCGCGTAAGTATGCCCGTCCACAGTTCCTTAAATATCTGATGAATGCGGCGTTAGAGCAGTATCCAGATATTCCTGTGTGTATTCACCAGGATCATGGTACTCACCCTGACATCTGTCAGCGTTCAATCCAGTTAGGTATGTCTTCTGTGATGATGGACGGCTCGCTGATGGCCGATGGTAAGACGCCGGCCTCTTATGAATATAACGTCGATGTCACCCGTAAAACCGTTGCCTTTGCTCACGCCTGTGGTGTGTCGGTGGAAGGTGAGATTGGCTGTCTGGGCAGCCTTGAGACAGGTACTGCCGGTGAAGAAGATGGTGTTGGCGCTGCTGGCGTACTTAGCCATGATCAATTGCTAACTTCTCCAGAAGAGGCGGCCCAGTTTGTGCGTGATACCCATGTGGACGCATTAGCTATCGCTATCGGTACCAGCCACGGCGCATACAAGTTCAGCCGTAAGCCTACCGGTGATGTGCTGCGAATCGATCGCATCAAAGAGATCCACGCCCGTATCCCTAACACCCACCTGGTGATGCACGGTTCCTCTTCTGTGCCGCAAGAGTGGCTCAAGGTGATCAACCAGTATGGCGGCGAGATCCCTGAAACCTATGGTGTGCCTTTAGAAGAGATTGTCGAAGGTATTAAGCATGGTGTGCGTAAGGTGAATATCGATACGGATCTGCGTCTGGCCTCAACCGGCGCAGTGCGTAAGTTCCTGGCCGAGAACCCAAGTGAGTTCGACCCACGTAAGTTCCTTAAAGCCTCGATGGAAGCCATGGCCGATATCTGTACTACCCGTTACGAAGCTTTCGGTTGTGCGGGCATGGGATCTAAGATCAAGCCTAAGTCGCTGCAGGCCATGTACAAGGCGTATCAGTCTGGTGAGTTAGACCCTAAGGTTAACTAATTCATCGTTATAATCGATGCCAGTTTTTATAACTGGCATCGCTTTAAAAGGTTCACCGCCGTTTTGTAGCACTGTGTTTAAAGATATTTTAGAACAATCATTAAGCCCAGTAACATAAACTCAGTAACATAAGCTCAGTAAAACGTGCATGGGTGGACCTTTTTTTAATTCTCCGAGATACTCTGAGATAGCTCACTGAGAAAGTCAGACGAGTTCATCCCTCAAACAGGCTGTTTGCCTGAACAACCTCATCCTTTCCTATCTTGCTTTATGCCCTGGTCGCTGCTTTTATGCGGTAGTTGCAATGATATGGCCGCTGTTGCCAACAGGAGCAGGCGTAGCCGGCGCCGTAGTGGCTTCTATCAGCTGGAGTATCATCTCCCCCTCGGCTTGCTGTTGTGACTTGGCTATCTGGGCAACTTTTACCCCAACACTGCCGTGGCTCATGTTGGGCTGTAGATCGTGATTGGCGATTGAAATGGTCATCTTCTTCCCTTAAACAGCGAACACAGAACCTGTGTCCTTAAGTGGTGTATAGGGTTATCGGCAGGGGAGGGAGAAACTTGAGGATGGCTATGGTTCACCATCCTCAATTTTGCGTTTAAGCATCCTCAATCTTGCGTTTAAGCACGCTTGGCCAGCAGTTTTCTGCTAAGGGTGATGACAAACGTCAGGCCGATAGAAGCGGCGATAAGCCCGATAGCCAGGGTGACATTTTGCAGTGCGTTGGGCTCAACGGCCAATGTGCCACCGAGTCCAATCATCATGATGCCTGACATGAGTTTCAGGGTCTGCCCCTCTTTTTCTGTGAGTTTACGCTTGCCTAAGGTGGCGCTGAAGGCGATCACTATCGCGGCCAGGGGAATGACGTAAACCAGGTTATAGAATACCAGATACATGTAGCGTTCAACTGGCGGCAGCTCATGCATGGAGAGCACGCTGGTGTAGATCATAGGGAAGCCCGCTGTGCACAATAGCTCGTAAGCGTTAGCCAGGATCGCCAGCACGATAGTGCCTGTGATCATCGCGGCCATACTGCTGGCATTGGTGAGTTTCCCCATGCGCTTAATCAGTCCGGTGCGGTTTTCTGCCGACATAGAGAGGGTCACTTCCCCTTTGGTAAAGAAGTAGTCCTTGAGATTGATAGTGCCGGCGATCAACGCCAGCAGGCCAGCGCCTAAAATGATCCAGCCGCCGTCGCTGCCCGCGCCTAACAGCTCGAAGATATTGAGCCAGGCGATCATAAACAGGAAGTAGATAAAGCCAGAGAAGAACACGAATATGCCCCCGACGATCAACATGCGGCTACGGCTCTTAGCATTGACCATGATAGACAAGAGGAAGAGCAGGACGAAGAAGGCGCAGGGGTTAAAGGCATCGACCCCGGCCAGCACCACAGTGAGTACTGGCAGAGAGAGTTTTTCCGGCGCCACTACCCCGATAATGGGCAGATCCACAGGCTGTACACTGCTCATGGGGGTGGCCTCAAACGTGCTGGAGTCGAGGTCGCAGGTGCCGGGTTCGGCGCTTTCACTGCAGGTGGCAAATAGCGGTGGCTCCTGGCCAGCCGCTGGAGCATCCCCTGACTCAAGGCTTTGCATCTCAGTCTGACTCAGCTTGCCCCCGAGGGAGAGATAGCAGTTTTTCAGATTTTGCAAAATAAACTGCCCGGTCACTTCTTGGCTTGAGTAGCCCATGCTGGCTTGCTCGCAGGAGGCGAAATAGGGAACTGAGCGAGGGGGAGTGCCGGTTTGCTCGGCTATCTGTTGCCATTTCTCCATGGTGCCAGGTGCTGAGACCATGTGGGATTCCAGTTCAATCCAGGGGAATTTTTCCGGCAGTGAATCGATAAAGGGGTGCGCCTCGGCGCAGTGGGGACAGGTTTTAGACCAGAAAAAATAGAGCTTAATTTTTAGCTGTCCATCGGCATCGACATAATGCCAGCTACTGGCATCGGTAGGGGAGGTCTGAGCCGCCTGACTTAACACTGGCATGGCGCTAAAGAGTAGCATGAGACAGAAAACGAGCGATCGCAACATGGCTCCCTCCTTGGGAAGTAGTAGCTAAAAATGTATGTCGGGTGAGCCCCTATAGCTGAGTGTACCCCTGTGTTTCGAGCCGATTAAATTTATGTTCCGAAAATGTAATCTTAATCGTGAAACCTGATGGAAATGTTAACTTAGGCAGTGAATTATTCTGTGACCTGAGTGGAATTTACTTGTAAATGAGTAGATTGTTGGTGTGATAACCAGAGGTTGCTCAGTTACCTCAGGCTGGTCTGAACCGGATTTGCATCGGCCACAGCGGCGACTTGCTGACACCAATGCACTCTCAAAGCGCGTGAGTCGCTGCGACTGGCGGTCAGAATGCGGGTGACTATAGGTTGCTGATAATCGGCTTTGCTTAAATAGTCTTTGACTCGCTCGATACGGCGATTGGCCAGCCAGAAATCATACTCCCGCAGTTTCTTATCTGTCAGTGTATTGTCGATGGCAAACTCCAGCAGCAGGTAGCCTTTGTTGCTTTGGGTGGTGTTTATCACTTCTTGCAGCTGTTTAGTGTGTTCGCTGGCGAAATAGGAGCTATTAATGGCGAAGGGAATATCACCATAACTGATATTTTGAGTACAGCTGGCGATTGCATTGCTGCTGATTGATAATGAGGCTATGGCGGTTAATGCAGCCACGAATGCTGTTTTCATTATTGTTAACTCCACTGGATAAACCCTAAAACGTCCTTGTAAAGCTGCAAATTAGGGGAAGTGCCAACGAAAATCAACCCCTTTTTCTTGTTGATTTTGAATGATTTCATGGCGTTTTTAGCTGAGTTTCCGATGTCATAATTCAGTCACAATTTATCTCGATGGTTTTATTTGTTTATTCCAATTCCCCAGCATTAGACGACAAAATATTGACTGCACGGCAGCCACTCTGTTTGTTTGATTAATTTTCACTTTCCGTGACAGATGCAGTAAACTGAATAAACATTGTGTGCAATTAAATCTTGGAAAAATCTGTATGTCCCAAGTTCCCCATGATCCGCTGGCGTTGGAAAATCAGGTCTGTTTTTCCCTCTATAGCGCCGCTAATGCCATGATCAGAGCCTATCGTCCATTTCTGGAACAACTGGATCTGACCTACTCGCAATACTTAGCCATGTTGGTGCTGTGGCAGCATCCGGGGATCAGCGTCAAGGTGCTCGGGGATAAGCTGCATCTGGATTCAGGCACCCTGACCCCCCTGTTAAAACGCCTCGAAGCCAAGGGGTTAGTCAGCCGTGGCCGCAGCGAGAGCGATGAGCGGGTGAGGGTGCTTAAATTAACGGACCAAGGCGCCGAGCTTAAGGTGCAGGCGGCTAAGGTGCCCGAGTTGATGCGCTGTAAAATCGGCGGCGAGGCAGCTGAGTTTATCGAGCTAAAACGCCTGTGTGATAAGGCATACGGCTATTTAAACCAGGACAATTAACGCGCTAATTCTTGTCAATAGAGAGGATGCAGTATGGAAGCTGTGGATATCGTCATTATCGGCGGCGGGATCACAGGCGTTGGCATAGCCCAGCGTGCCCAGGCATCCGGCTATCGTGTCGTCTTGCTGGAGAGAGGGGCGCTAGGTGAGCAGACCTCGGCGAACTCAAGTAAGCTGATCCACGGCGGCCTGCGTTATCTTGAGTCGGGGCAGCTCAATCTGGTGCGTCAATCATTGGCCGAGCGCAGGGCACTCTTGTCACTGGCGCCGGATCTGGTCAAAGCGGTGCCTTTCTATATTCCCATCTATGAGGGCAACCAGCGCGGCCCGATGGCGATTCGCGCTGGGCTAAGTCTGTATGCGCTGCTCAGTGAGCTGGACCCCTTAGGTTATTTTAACCGCATCCATGAGTCGCAGTGGCCATCCCTGGGGATCAAATTAACCGGATTGCAGGCGGTATTTCGTTATTTTGATGCGCAGACAGACGATCATCAATTGACGCTGGCTGTGGCCCAAAGTGCCGCTGAGCTAGGCGCTAAGATAATGACCCAGGTCGAACTGCAGCAGATAGCGCACGATAGTAGCGGCTGTGTGCTGACTTATCTTCAGTCAGAGTCGAGTGAAGAGAAGCAGTTGTTTGCTAAATGCGTTATTAATGCCACGGGTCCCTGGGTGAATCAGACCCTCGCACGGGTCACTCCCACACCCGCACCTATCGAGATCTCTCTGGTTCAGGGCAGTCATCTCCTGCTGGATATCGCGCCGCCTCCGGGCATCCTCTATCTTGAGTCCATCTATGATAAGCGGGTGGTGTTTGTGATCCCCTGGGAGGGACAAACCTTGCTGGGCACCACAGAAACTCAGGTAGACTCCCCTGAGCAAGCCGGGGTCACAATGGAGGAAACCGACTATCTTTTGGGGATCTACAGCCACTATTTCCCCTACTACTCAATTGATCAGCTAAAACAGAAGCTGACTGGCACCTATTGCGGGATGCGGGTGTTGCCTAAACTGGGGGGGGCGGCATTTGATCGGCCCAGAGAGACCTTGATGCACAGCCTGGATACCCATCCCCAGCTGCTCAGTATTTATGGCGGTAAGCTGACCACTTTTCGCCATACCGCCAAGGAGGCAGTGCAGTGGGTTAAGGAGCGCATAGGTGCTAGGCCGATTAAGGCCGATGTGGACACACTCAGGCTAAAGCCGCCTGGGGGAGCAGAATCCATTAAATCTATCCCCAGAGATGATTTTTTAGTGGAAAACGGCTAAAGTGTGGCGCCATTTTTATCCAAATTCTTATCTGAGCCAGTGAGCCTATTATTGTGAAATGTCGCTATTTTGATGCCAAGCAATGTCTGTCGTGTCGTTACCTAAAAACGCCATTGCAACAGCAGTTAGAAGATAAGATGGCGACCCTAGAACAATTGTTACAGGGCATGGCGGTCGGGCGCTGGTATCCCCCTGTGTTTGGGCCGGAAACTGGCTTTCGCAATAAGGCCAAGATGGTAGTGCTCGGCGCCGCCCATCAGCCTATCTTAGGTCTGGTCAGCCCCAGCGGCGAGGCGGTCAGCCTCTGTGATTGCAGCCTCTATCCCGCCGATATGCAGCAGCTGTTACACCGTCTGGAGCTGTTTGTACGCCAGGCCGGCATTCCCCCATACCGGGTCGACAAGGCCAAGGGCGAGCTTAAATTTATCCTGCTGACCCGCAGTCAGGTGCGCGGCGAGTTTATGCTCAGGTTTGTACTGAGATCCCAAGAGGCGATTTTCCGTATTGAGCGGGAACTGCCAGCCCTGCTTAGCGAGTTTCCTCAGATCAAGGTGGTGTCGGTTAACCTGCAGCCTGTGCACATGGCCATTTTAGAAGGGGAGGAGGAGATCTTCCTCACCGAGGCAACGCGTCTGGAAGAGCGTTTCAACGATGTGCCTTTGTATATTCGTCCCAAAAGTTTTTTCCAGACTCACCCGCAAGTGGCGGAACGCCTCTATCAAACGGCGCGAGAGTGGAGCCGCGAACTGGCGCCTGATTCCATCTGGGATCTCTTCTGCGGTGTGGGCGGGTTTGGTCTGCACTGTGCAAACAAAGAGACGCTGCTCACTGGCATAGAGATAGAGGCGGAGGCGATTGCCTGCGCCAAGATGTCGGCCCAGACCCTTGGGTTAACCCAGGTGCAGTTTAGCGCATTAGATTCCACCGAGTTTGCCCATGGCGATGCGGCGCAAAATAAACCGGATCTCATCATAGTCAATCCACCAAGGCGGGGAATAGGCGAGGCCTTGTGCGACTCGCTTAGCGCCTTTGCGCCTAAGGCCATCATCTATTCCAGCTGTAATCCGGTTACTCTGGCGAAAGATCTTAAGCGGATCTCAGGATACCAGATCACTAAGGTGCAGCTGTTTGACATGTTCCCTCACACAGATCATTTTGAGGTGCTGGTGCTGCTGGAACGTGAGTAAGCTTTAGCTTGCTATAAAAGCTGCCCTTGTCATAAAAGGTTCGTTTTGCTGTCATACTCTAGGGTCAACAGACCCTAGGGGCAGTTAAGGTCAGGGAGGAAAACTCAGTGTGGGCTATATTCAGGCAATTTTTTCTGTTGGGTCTGGTCAGTTTCGGCGGCCCGGCTGCCCATATCGGTTACTTTAAGCAACGCTTTGTCGATGAACTGAACTGGCTCGATGAGCAGCGTTATGGCAGTCTCGTTGCCTTAAGCCAGGTGATCCCTGGGCCTAGCTCCAGTCAGGTGGGGTTCGCCGTCGGTTATCACAGAGGCGGATTGGGGGGCGCCGTTGCAGCCTTTTTCGGTTTTACCTTACCCTCCTTTATGCTTATGTATTTGCTGGCAGTCAGCAGCACCAATGCTCTGCAGCAGAGCTGGTTTCTCGGCCTTATACATGGTTTGAAACTGCTGGCGGTTGTGGTGGTGTTTGATGCTGTGCTGTCTATGGCGCGGCAATTTTGCCGCCAATGGCTCACCCGCGTCCTGATGCTGTTTGCCGCCACCTTGTCACTGTTTTTCCTCTCCTTATGGAGTCAGATCTTTATTCTGCTGGCCGCGGCGCTGGTGGGACGTACTTTTCTCACCGCACAGACGGAGGAGAGTCTTCCCTCTGGCGGATTTAGTTCCAGATTCAGTTTCGGCTGGCTGGGGCTGTTTGCCTTGCTGTTTCTGCTCTCGCTTTTCTGGCTGACGAGTCAAACTGAGCTGCTGCGGATCTTTGCCCAGTTTTTTCACACAGGGGCCCTGGTGTTTGGCGGTGGGCATGTGGTGCTGCCACTGCTTGAGATTTCTGTGGGCCAGAGTCTGGGCAGCGAACGTTTCCTGACTGGCTATGCCATGGCTCAGGCCGTGCCAGGCCCCATGTTTTCCCTGGCGGCCTTTCTGGGCGCCGAACTGCCAAGTCAATCGCCTCTGTTGGGGGCGTTAATCGCCACTCTGGGGATTTTTCTGCCGGGCTTTCTGCTTCTGCTTGGGGTGATAAAAGGCTGGCAGTCGCTTATGTATCACGGCCACTTTCGCGGGGTGATCAATGGGATCAATGCCGCTGTGGTGGGACTGCTTTTGGCGGCCTTGATCTCACCCGTTTTTAGCAGTGCGGTCGGCTCCTTGGTGGATCTGGTCTTAGTGCTGGCCGGGTTTATTATGCTTAAACAGTTAAAGTTGAGTATCTTGTGGGTGCTGCTGTTTTTTGCCTGTGCGGGCATGGCGTTAATGGCGTTTTAGCCTTTCTCTTTCTGTGATGAACCATCTGTTACAAGCTGAGTGAGCCTAGTCGGTTTGAGATGGCTGATTCTGCCACTGGATACTCAGGCTCGCGCCTTTAAGTTGTCTGGCGCTGCCCAGTTGTAATGTGCCTTTGTGCCAGATAGCGACCTTCCTGACGATATAGAGTCCCAGGCCATAGCCTGAGCTGTCATCCTGATTTTTGTCGCGCTCGAAGGCGGCAAGTAGCTGTTTTCCTTTGCCCTCAAATCCAGGGCCATCGTCTTCGACCGTGAGCTTGCACTTTTGCTCATCGCTCTCGAAGCTGACGATGATCCGGCTTTGGGCGAAACGCAGGGCATTCATAACTAGGTTCTGACAGGCGATGCTCATGGAGTGGTTATCGAGAAACGCAGTCTCGCCACTGCAATGAAAGTCGATGTGGATATTAGGCTGATAGAGAGAGAACTTCTCCTCCATTTGAGCCATAAAGATCTTGGGCGAGATGGGCTTTTTTTCTATCCTGTCTTCCCTGTGTTCCAGCTTGGCGAAGGAGAGATAGTTGTTGGCGAGCTGCTCTATCTCATCGATATCGGCATTGAGGCGCTGCCAATATTTCTCCGGCAGCTGGGCCTTACTCAGCTCCAGGGCAAAGCGCATCCTAGATAGTGGGGTTCTTACCTCGTGAGAGATGGTGCGCGACAGATCTTTTTGTATCTGAATAAGGTCGACCACCTCGCCACTGATCTCGTTATACACCTTAGCCAGGGGATAGATGGCTGAGCTAGTGCTGATCCTCTGTGGCATTTTTCTCGGATTGGCGCCAAAGTCGATGGCATCCGCCTGCAGGGTCGAGAGATCCTTAAACAAGGGCCAGATAAACAGCAGTGCCAGCAAGCCCAGGCTGGCGTAAAGGGCAAACAGGATAAGCTCGGTTGGCACAGCTGTCTTGCTGGGCACGAGTACTGGACCGAAGGCCAATATCTCATCCTCACTGGCACCCAGGCGGTAGTAGTAAGTTGCGTTATCGCTCAGGGTCAGGGCGATGATCTCGCCTTGTTGTAGCTTCTCCTGCAGATCCACTGGCAGGGCCAGCTCACTCCTGGCCAGGCGGCGAATAGGGCTGCTCTCCCCCTGCTGCGTGATACTTTGAAAAATGTTGCCGACATCCAGCTGATAGGACTCGCTATCTTGCTGCATGGCGGTGTGGATCTCGTTGAATGACCAGATGATCAGGGTGCTGCTGAGGATCAGCAGGGCATAGAGGCGATAAAACTGAAACTTCATCAGTCGCCTTGGTTTTTGTTGGGGGGGATGGGTTGGGTTCTGGGGTGATAGTTAAACAGGTAGCCTTTGCCATGCACGGTTTTTATCGTCAGGCCGCTTATCTGATAACTGTCGATTTTTTTACGCAGACGACTAACCTTTAAATCCACGGCGCGGTCGAGTCCGTCATAGGGGCGCCCCACATATTGCTCGAACAGAAACTCACGGCTGAGGATCTTGCTGTGATGATTGGCAAAGATCCACAGCAGGCTGAACTCCTGTGTGGTGATCTGCTTCTGCTCGCCCTGTATCGTGAGTTGCTGCTGGGCGTAATCGATAGTGAGATCGTGGAGCTTGATGATGTTGCTCGCGACTTCCGCCTGGGGTTTTCTCAGGTTTGCCTTGATCCGCGCCACCAGAAGTTCGGGGTTGATGGGTTTTACCAGATAGTCGCTGGCACCGAGGTCTAAGCCTTTTATCTGATCATGCTGGCCATCTCGCGCCGTCATAAAGATGATGACGCACCGGTAGCGTGCCTGTAGCTTGGCAAACAGGCTAAAGCCATCTTGATCCGGCAGCATGATGTCGCAGATGATCAGATCGAAAACCGAGTCGCTTGGCAGGGCCAATACCTCTTGCGCCGAGCCGGCGTGAGTCAGCTCGAAGCC
Organism: Shewanella sp. AS1; assembly: GCF_021412565.1. Classification (GTDB taxonomy): domain Bacteria; phylum Pseudomonadota; class Gammaproteobacteria; order Enterobacterales; family Shewanellaceae; genus Shewanella. The sequence continues at coordinate 208,264 of NZ_JAKCLJ010000001.1, forward strand.
CTGTTTCGACAGGTAAGTCAGGGTGAGCTCCGCCAGGTCGATATCATCTTCAATGAGGAGAATTTTGGGTTTATTTATAACAGGTTCCAATTGAATCCTCGTCGCTTTCGGCTATTTACTGGCTGGTAGATGGCGACCTGTATTGTGATGCTATCCAGCACTTTATTGTCGCTATTTTTGATCAGTATCTGGGTGTCCTGGGTGAGTGTCAGTGCCAGCTGGTGCGTTACATCTATGAGGTCAAAACATTGCTCTGGCTTTTCTCGCTGCTCTACCCAGATACAGGTCTGCTGCAGCTGGTCGAGTTTATAGTTCACCTTAAGTTGCAGCTGGCAGCTGTCGCCTGCTTCTAAAACGGCGCAGGTCTTAGGCGTCGCCTCTATCTCAGCTAAAGCGCAGAAGCCATTGATACTGTATATCAGGCAAAATACCGATAAGTATCTTATCAATACCAAGCAACTAGAAGGCATAGCTGACTCCAACGAAGCCGGATAGATAGCTATCCTTCTCTACCATCTGGTTTTCTGTTATCTCATTGCCTAACCAAGTGTAGGTGATAATGGTGACGAAGTTGAAATCCTGCCACAGGGGAAAGTTTACGACGCCACTGGCGTGATAGTTAATCGCCGCCTGGTCGGCTTGTAGTCCTTGGGTGATGGAGCGGCCCAGTTCGGCTGCTGTGTAGTGATAATAGTAGCTGACCAGATTCTGGCTCTTGCGTATCGCCCCCAGTTCAAAGCCCAGCGCCCCCCAGGCGAAGCCGAGGTTTTTCCTCAGGGTAAACTGGATCTCATTGCCCTGGTGGACGCCGCTGATGTCGTGAAAATAACCGAGATTCAGATCCAGATAGGGGGTGATCCAACTGCCCTTGAGTCCACCAAGGTAGGAGATATTCCGCTCTATCGGCACTGCCGGAATGTTACGGCCGAAAATCGGTTGCCTGTTGGGAACGAAGCCGAGAATGTCGCTAAGAAAAACCTTATTTATGCCATCAAATTCGAAGAAGATGCCATCTTCATTAAGCTTGGTCTGCAGATCCAAAATAAAACTGTCGGACTCGTACAGGCTGTAGCCTAGGCTGAAATTTTCCACATAGAAACGCTCACCATAGTAGGACCAGCTGGGGAGAATATAGGTCTCGATATTGTCTGATTTTGCCCTGGGGTTTTCGATTCCACCATAACCGAGTGCCAAAGACAGATGCAGCTCACCTGTGGTGATGCTGTCTATCTGCTGTGTTGGTTGAGCGGCGACCTGAAGAGTAAAGGTAGGCAGACTCAAGAACAACAGCGCACAGGATATTAGGGGCTTCATGGCAGTTATCTAAGTCCTAAAAACGAGTCGAAAATGGGTTGGAGATCTAAAACATATTCTACTTGAAAAGTCTGTCACATTTTTAACATCTGTACAAAATGCTACATGGCCTGTTATCGGGCGGCCGGGCTAAACCCAAATGGTCTAATCCAAAGATAGCGATATGACCTTTCAGCGATTGTTGCTGTTTTGTTGCTTGCCTGCCGATTTGAGGGGACTGCGCATTTTTTACAAGATTTTCAGCTGCTAAGGCACAGAAAATAGTCGGTTTTTTTGCCGAAAAGTGATTCCTGTTTATTAAGGTCTTAGTAATGAGTTTGTTCTCAAGTTATTGTTTTAATTTAGTAATTTTATTTTTGGTTTTATTCTGCTTGTGCCTTTCCTGCTCTTAGCACTATTTGATGTTGTTTTTATGTGAATTTTTAACAAATATACAAAATGCTACATCAAATTGCTGCAATTTTGCTCTCTTTGGATGCTTATATGTTACGCGCTGATGAAAGGTAATACAAAAAATTAACATCATCACGAATAACAACTGAAGGAAAAGCCAATGAGAGTGAAGACACTGGTAACCGCTGTCGCCGCGGCACTTTACAGTGCTGGTATGGCCCATGCAGCCGTTACGTTAAAAGATAAAGCTCATGTCATTCAGCCGCTTAAGTCGACTGCAGAGCAGATAGCTCAGTTCAATAATGACCTCAAAATACAAGCGCGCGCGAATCTGCTGCAAGATGATGGTTTGAACGTACAGATCAACCGACAAAGCCGTAAATTTGTTGCCGAAGAGGAGATCACAGGCGAGCAGGTTTATATTGTCAGGCTGCATCAACAGCCGCTTGCCCAGGTGGGCGCAGCGCTGTTAGATGAGGGAAGCTCCCTTGCCAGAGGTGCACATAAAAAGGGCGATGGCAAGCTGTTCGTGGCGGGTAAGCCGGTTAATAACGCAGTGATGAGCTATCGTAGCCAGTTGTTGCAAAAGCAGCAGCAGGTGATTGCCGATGTGGCTTCCAGACTGGGTCATCGCGAGGTTCGCCAGCAGTTTACCAATGCGGTTAACGGCTTCTCTATGACCATGACTCAAGAGGAAGCGCAGCGTGTTTCTCAGCTTGCGGGTGTGGCGTCTGTGCGCCGTTCCAAGACCTACGAGCTGTTATCGGATGCCGGTCCTGAGCTGATTGGCGCAGATAAAATATGGACCGGTAATGTGACCGAGTCAGTGCCTTATCAAGGTGAAGGGATTATTGTCGGTATCATAGATACAGGTGTAAATACCGACCATAGCTCGTTCGCCGATATTGGTGGCGACGGTTACGATCACAGCAACCCTTGGGGGCCGGGCCAATATGTAGGTGACTGTACTCTGTCTGGCTTCGAGAGCATGTGTAACGACAAGCTGATCGGCGTGCGCTCCTATCCTGTGATCACAGATTATTTCACCAGTGGTGAATATGGTGATACCCGTCCAGCAGTGGGTGAGGATTATCAGGGGCACGGTACCCACGTAGCCTCAACAGCTGCGGGTAACGTCTTGTATGATGTTGATTTCCTCAACCGTTCTACCGATGCGGTTTCCGATGGTGTCGTGGTCAAAGAAGATCTTTTCCCACGCCTAAGTGGTGTGGCGCCTCACGCCAACATCATCTCCTATCAGGTATGTCATCCATCCAATGAGATCAATGGCGGCTGTCCTGGCGAAGCTTTGATCGCGGGTATCGAAGATGCTATTAGCGATGGCGTTGACGTGATCAACTTCTCTATCGGCGGTCAGGATTCCCATCCTTGGTCTGATGATGTTGAGCTAGCTTTCCTCTCCGCCCGTGAGGCCGGTATTTCAGTTGCCGCGGCTGCGGGTAACTCGGGCCAGCCTCAAGGCTATCAAGAATACTTTGGCGCCATCGATCACGCCTCTCCCTGGTTACTCAACGTCGCGGCCTCGACCCATGCCCGTGAAGTCTTGGTTGAGTCCAAACTTATCGACCCTGTGGGCGGTCGAGAGATGCCGACATGGACTGAAATTGTGGGCGGCGCAATTAACACCTCCTCAGTGACGGGTCTGGTGGTTCAAGCGGCCGATTATGGTGACCGCTATTGTGGAACGCCATTCGCTGAAGGCACTTTCGATCTGACTGATGCCAGCGGTAATCCAACGGACGTTATCGTGGTTTGTCAACGTAACGACTTGAACGACCCTAACGGTATTGCCCGTACTGCTAAAGCCGACAACGTCAAGGCGGGCGGCGCCGATGGCATGATCATGTACAACTTCGCCAATGGTGACGCTATCGTTTCAACGGCGTCATACTCAGTCCCGACTGTGCATATCGAGAAAGAGGATTGGGATGGTCGCTGGGAAGATGATCTCAATGGTTATGGTCTGTATGACTGGCTCAGATATGGTAGCGATCATACGCTGACCATCACAGAAACGACCATTGCCCGTGATATCGATCCCGAGCGTGCCGATTGGTTAGCGGCTTTCTCATCGCGTGGCCCAAGCTCTTCGACTCAAGAAGCCTTGATCCCTGCGGTGGCAGCGCCGGGTGTCAGCATCTACGCGGCCTTTGCCGATGAGCATCCATTCCTGGCTGGTGCAGGTAGTGCCGACTTTGCTTTCCTCAGCGGTACGTCTATGGCATCGCCTCATGCGGCGGGTGCAATGGCACTGTTAAAGCAGGCAAAACCAACTTGGACAGCGACAGAGATCCAGTCTGCATTGGCGATGACGGCTGAAAACAAAGTCCAATACCATCGCTTAAATGATGAAAATGGTGATGTGGCGTTAGCTTCTACTTACCGTGCCGGTACTGGCCGTATCAATGTGGCTAACGCGGTGAAAGCAGGCTTCGTGATGGACGAAACTGTCGAGAACTTTAAGGCAGCCGATCCTGAAAATGGCGGCGCAGTACACAAGCTGAATATTCCTCAGCTAGTGAATTTCGAGTGTAAGCCTAAGTGTCAGTGGATCCGTACCATCAAGGCAACCACGGCTGGCAGTTGGAGCGTGACCCATGATGACGTCGTCAACTGGGCGTTCGATTCACGCAGCCAAATGTCACAAAATGGCGTGACCATAAATGTCACCCCAAGCGAGTTCACCTTAGAAGCGGGCGAAAGCATGGATATCCTGGTTGAAGCTTCAATCATGGATACCCAAGACTGGTTCAGTAACGCCGAGGTTGAGCTGCACTCTAACCTTATCTTCACTGAAACCAGCGGCGCGGCGTCAAAAGCCCACTGGCCTGTTGTGTTCAAATATGACATGAACGCTATGCCAGGTCGTTTAGGTGCAACGGCGCACCGTAACCAAGGCAATGCGGTTATCAAGGGTATTAACTTACCTGAAGGTGACAATATTCATGGTCGTATCTTCGAGCCTGTGAAAGCCGAGGTGAAAACCATCACTCTGACTAAAGATGATGATGGTAGCTTCCCATGGTCAAGCACGGCGGATCTAAGCGTTGCTATGAGCGAGCGTTTGGATGAGGCTACTCACGTTGAGATGATTGATGTACCAGCCGGTGCCCGTCGTCTGATTGTTGAATCATTTGGTACCACGCAAAGTGAGCTATCAGAGACCTTAGATAAAGGTAATCTCTTGGTTTATGTGGGTAAAGATTACAACGGTAATGGTGAGGCCGATCCGTTCGAAGAGTTGTTATGTGTCTCTAGCCACATTCAATACAACAACTTCTGTAACATCAACCAGCCGGAAGAAGGTCAATATTGGGCGATTTTCTACAACCCAAGAAAGGGTACTGCGCAGAATAATTACCTAAATTCTCCTACTGAAACCTTCCAGTTTGCAACCACAGTTGTGAGCGATACTCAAGCCTCTAATCTGAGCATTGATGTGCCAAGCAGCAATGGTAAAGACGCTGTTGATATCCAAGTGAACTGGAACATGCCAGAGATGGTTGCAGGGGACGTTTATTACTCGCTAATCGACTTCGGTACGTCTGATATCAACGCGGGTAACATAGGTAAAGTCGCCTTTAAGTTGACTCGTGGTGTAGACGATGTGCACTTAGATGTGCCGCAAACCGGTGCTGCATTGGGTGACCATGTGCCCTTCACCTTTGAAGTTCAACCGAACGACTCAGGCGTGGATCGTGCATTCACCATCACTGCGGATATCCCAGCGGGTCTGAGTCTGGATGTTGAAGATGTATTGGCTTCATCGAGTGAAATCGTCACTGGTATTACTCTAGAAGAGGGCAAGCTGACCATTAGCGGTATTCAGCCAAACACGGCCGATATCGAAGCCAGTTACAATGTGACCACTAACTTAACTGATGCTATGTGTCGTACGCCTGACTTTGGTAACTCCAACCCAGGCGGCTATGTGGACTTAGAAGAGTTCCGTATCTACCCGACCATGAGTGGTTTTGCACCAGTTGAGTATGATGCTAATGGTCGTGCTATCAATGGCAAAGACAACAATATCCTGACTCGTACCGGTATTGCGATTCCTGTGAGTGCCATCTTTGGCGGCACCTATGACAGCTTCCATCTGTACAACAACTCAGATGATCTGAACGTAGGGAAACAAAACTCGCTAGATATCCGCGCACACGGTTCGATCTCACTGTGGGAAGGTCAGCCTTTCTTCTTCCCGTACCATGATATCTACCCATACCAAAGCTTCCCATACGAATCTATCGGTATGATGTGGCGTGGTTTTGCGCCAACGGATCCAAGTGCTCCAAGAGCCATTATGGCGACGCCGCTAGTGAATACTTACGCCGAGCGTTCAGGTATCACTATCGCGAGCACGCAAACCGGTTGGGGTATTTTGGAGTATGACGGTGCCCGTGGTTATATTTCGGCAGGTCGTGATGCGAACCGTGTTTATCAGTGGGAAGAGCAAGATGATCGCTTCGATTTCGAGCTGATCTTCAACGTAAACACACGCCATGGCGACGGTGAGTATGAGCTGTTTATGGCCTATGACAACCTGGATTTCGGCAGCCAAGGCGGCCGTGGTTCTGTGGGTCTGCAAGGCTTCAAAGGTGGCATCTATTCACACGGCCCACTGAACAAGTACCTGGGTGAGCTGTATGCCTTCGATAACCTGGAACAAGCCCTGTCTGACGGTCTGGTGATCTGTTACGACTACGTGGGCCCTGAGTCTTCGCAGTTTGAAGTGACAGCTTGGACGAAAGTGAAACAGAGCTCTGCTGGCCAAAACCTAACGGTTAACGCGGTTAGCTCGGTAGAAGGCATGGCCGATATCAGCATGAGCCACACGGTTTCTGTTCCTTCAAACATCTCTATCGGTAGCATCATGGATCAAAGCGTTGATGAAAACACTCGTCTGGAAGGCATAGTTGTGATGTACGCCGATGAGCAAAACAGTGTTAATCAAATCACTGTTACTGGTGAAAACATCACGGCAGAAGTCAGCGGCCATACCTCAGGCAGCAGCTTCACCATCATTCCGAATACGGATTTCCATGGCGAAGTGGAAGTGACTGTGACAGTGAGTGATGTTGAAAACCCTGAGGATAAAGCCAGCACCAGCTTCATGCTGTCAGTGATCTCAGATGGCGTTGAGCCCTCGGATGATCAAGGCGAAGACCAGGGTGAAGATCAAGGTGAAGTTGACCAAGGCGAAGATGGCCAAGGTGAAGTTGACCAGGGCGATCAAGGCGAAGATCAGGGTGAGGATCAGAGCGGTGTCGATGCCGGCGATGATCAAGCAGGTGAAGATACTGACGACCAATCTGACGATCAATCTGACGATGAAGCCGACGATCAAGCCGATGAGCAGGCGAATCAAGGCAACGAGCTTATCGTTGAAGAGAAGTCCAGCTCGGGTGGTGCCTTAGGTGCATCGGCACTTGTGCTACTCATGCTTGCCGGTCTACGCCGTAAACTGCAGCTAAAGCGTAAATAGCATTAAGCGGAAGATAGGTTTGCTGGCGTAACAGGGAGGTCATGCCAGCTTTTTTAACACGAATTTCTCTAAGGAGATAATCAAGCTCAGCGACAAGGTGAGTCCTTGGGGAAATATAAAAAGGCCGCAACTGCAGTTATCCCATGCAGTTGCGGCCTTTTTTATTCCGCTTGCTTCTGAGGCTTAGACTTCTGCCAACTCAAGTTTAGTGACCTTAACGGCACAGATCTTAAACTCAGGAATTTTTGCCACAGGGTCGAGGGCATTATTGGTGAGTTTATTAGCCGCTGCTTCAGCAAAGTGGAAGGGTAAAAATAGTACCCCAGCCTGAGCCCGTTTAGTCACAAACGCGGCAATATTGATTTCGCCTCTGCGTGTAGCTAGGGTGAGCATATCGCCATTTTCGATACCTAATCTATCGGCATCGAAGGCCGACAGCATTACCCTTGGACTACCCAGTTGATTTAAGCCTTCTGTCTTACGGGTTAGCGTACCCGTGTGGAACTGCTCCAATAAACGTCCGGTAGACAGAATAAAGGGATAGTCCTCGCAGGGCATCTCAGCCGGTAAGCGATAATGAACTGGGATCATTACGGCTTTGCCACGGGTAAATTGCTGGCTATGCAGAATAGGCGTACCCGGATGGTCTTCACTCGGGCAGGGCCACTGGATCCCTTGATTGCCATTGACGCTATTGACATCGATACTCGCCCAACTTATACCACGGTATTGAGGTGTGACCTGAGTGATCTCATGCCAGATCTGCTTTTCATCCTGATAATGCCAGTTACCGCCTAGTTGCTTGGCAATATCATTGATAATTTGCCAGTCTAGACGGGCCAGACCCGGTGAGCTCAGTGCCGCCTGCAACTGCTGAACCCGTCGTTCGGTATTGGTAAAGTGCCCCTGTTTCTCGGCAAAGCTGGCCGCAGGCAAGACCACATCTGCAAGTTGAGCCGTCTCTGTCATAAAGATATCTTGTACCACTAACAGCTCGGCCGCTTCCAATCCTCTGAGTACGTGGGCCTGATCGGGATCGCTCAGTACCGGGTTTTCACCCATCACATACAGGGCTTTGAGTTTGCCATGAGCCAGTGCATGCATCATCTCAGTGGCTGAAATACCAGGGATGGAAGGCAGCTCGATTTGTCCCCATGCCTCTCTAAAGCGCTGTTGGATCAGCGGATCAGTGACTTTTTGATAGCCGGTAAAGTAGTTAGGAAGTGCGCCCATATCGCAGGCACCTTGCACATTGCTTTGGCCTCGAAGTGGATTAATCCCCGCACCACTCATACCAATATTGCCGCAAAGAAGTTGCAGATTGGCAATGGCGGTGACATTGTCATGCCCCGAGGTGTGCTGGGTGATCCCCATGGCGTAATAGATGGCTGTTTTCTTTGCTGTACCAATAAGTTGGGCTAGCTGCTGAATATCTTCGGCAGCGATGCCTGTGATGATGGTGGCATTTTCCAGACTGTAGTCTGGTTTCATCACCTCATCATAAAGTGCATCGAAGCCATCGACTCGCGCCTGAATATAATCGAGATCATGCCACTCGTTAATAATGATCTGCTGCATCACAGCGTTGAGCAACATCACATCAGTGCCAGGACGTTGACACAGATAAAGCTGAGCGCTGTCGGCGATACTGACTCGTTTAGGATCGACCACCACTAAGCGAGCGCCATGCTGCTTAATCGCCTGTTTGATTTTCGAGGCAATGATAGGGTGCGCCGCCTCGGTATCTGACCCTAGAATAAAGATTAAATCTGAGTCTTTTATCGAAGGAATATCATTGGTCATGGCGCCGCTGCCAAGAGAGTCTTGTAGGGCACTGACAGTTGATGCGTGACACAAACGGGCACAGTGGTCGACATTGTTGGTGCCAATCACACTTCGCATTAACTTCTGGAACAGGTAGTTATCTTCGTTAGTGGCCTTGGCCGAGGCTAAACCTGCAATGGCATTGCTGCCATGGTCGGCTTTAATTTGACTCAGTTTTTCACCAATAAATTGGATTGCTTCATCCCAACTGGCTGGGGTTAGCTCGCCATTTTTGCGGATAAGTGGCGTGGTTAAACGCTCTGTGCTGTTAATAAAGTCGAAACCAAAGCGGCCTTTGACACACAACATCCCTTCGTTGACTGGTGAGTCACTGTCGCCATTGACCTGAATGATCTTGTTGGTTAGCGGGTCGACACTGAGTTTAACCCGACATCCCACACCACAATAGGTACAGATGGTTGAGGTCTCTTCGAGCTCAATCTTGCGCCCCTGGGATTTATCACGGGCATAGGTGAGGGCGCCAGTCGGGCAGACCTGTACACAGTTACCACATTGTACACACTGACTGTCGGCCATGGAGGCATTAAAGCCAACCCGTGGCGCATTGCGGCGAATGTCGTTTTCGCCCTGGGGCAATGCCAGGTAGCTGTCTGACTCAAAGCTGATCACATTATGCCCGGACTGCTGGTGACACATGGCAACACAGGCGCCGCAGCTGATACAACGGTTGGGATCAAAATTGATAAAGGGTGAACTCTTATCTTGCACAAAAGCTCTGTGCTCTTGACCATCAATGGCTTTACCATCGACACGATATTCGCTGGCGTAATCTCTTAACTGACAATCGGTATTGGCCTGACAGCCACATTCCAGACAACGGGCGGCTTCGGCCAGGGCAATATCTTCACTAAAGCCCAGTTCAATCTCGTTGAAACTACGACGGGCGGCGAGGGCCAGTTCTGGCATCTTGGCTCTTGGTTGAGCGAATTTGTTCGGGAAATGGCTTAAATCTAAGGGTGCACTGGTGCGTTTTTCCGCATTGAAAGGCTTAGGATTGATATCGCAGCTTAGCTCGCCGTCGATCAGTTTTTGAATCGATTGAGCCGCTTTTTTACCATCGGCAACTGCAGCAACTGCGGTTGCTGGACCTGTGCGTGAGTCCCCGAGGACAAACAGCTTTTCAATACCGGCAGACATAGTGTATTCACAGCCAGAGAAGGTGTTCCAGCGAGTAAGGGCAATTTCACCCACGCTGAGCTGGCTGTCAGGATCCGTCATGAAGCTCATATCCGGTGTCTGGGACACGGCTGGAATCACAGTATCGAAGGCTTCGGTAAAGGTTTCACCCGTGGCTTTAGGCGAGCGGCGACCCGAGGCATCGGGCTCACCCAGTGCCATCTTCTCGAAGGTAACAGAGCCGACTCGGCCTGTGCCATCGCTGTGGTTTTCTATTGGATTGGTCAGGAAATAGAAGTGCACACCTTCGTGCTCGGCTTCTTCAATTTCATAATCTTCGGCGGGCATCTCATCCCGAGTGCGGCGGTAGACTAAGGTCACATCTGCGCCTTCACGTAGCGCGGTACGGGCACAGTCGATAGCCGTATTACCACCGCCAATGACGGCCACTTTCTTACCTGTGGTGTAGTGCTTGTCTGTGCAGTGATCTTTAAGGTAATCCACCCCAAGATAACAACCTTCGAGATCCACACCGGGATAGTTCATCGGTACCGCTTTCTGGGCACCGATGGCCAGACACACGGCATCGAAATCGGCCACTAAGTCATTGAGGTGAATATCTACCCCCAGACGCGTGTTGGTTTGAATCTTCATGCCGTTTTGACACAGGAGGTCGAGCTCTTGATCCAATATTGCCTTGGGTAGGCGATATTCAGGAATACCGTATCTTAACCAGCCGCCGGCCTTGGGCATGGATTCAAAGACGGTGACCTCATGGCCAGCATTAGAGAGAAAGAAACCTGCACTGATCCCCGCAGGGCCACTGCCAACTATGGCGATTTTCTTGCCTGTTGGCGCCTGTTTTTCTGGCACATAGCTGTCGCCTTGCAGATCGATATCGGCGGAATGGCGTTTCAGCTGACGAATGGCGATTGGCTCATCCAGTTCGCCGCGGCGACAGGCCGATTCACAAAACGCCGGGCAGACACGACCAATGGATAAAGGCAATGGCAGGGTGTCTTTGATGATCTTCACCGCTTCGCTATGGTTTCCCTGGGCAATTTGGTACAGATAAGATTGCACATCCACGCCCGCAGGACAGGCTTGCTGGCAAGGGGCTTCACAATCGGCAAAGTGATCGCTTAGTAAGTGCTTCAATGATGCCTGACGAATTTTACTCAGGGCGGCAGAATGGGTGATCACCTCAAGTGGCTCACTGACTTGAGTGTCGCAGGCTTTTACTGTCTTGCGCTGGCCAGTGCTGTCGCTTACCTCTACATAACAGAGGTTGCAGCTTTGTTTATGCTGAGTTTGCTCGCTATTTTGTGTGTGATGGCAAAGATGAGGGATGGCGACGCCAGCCTTGATGGCGCAGGTTAGCAAGTTTTCACCTTTTGTAGCCTGGGCGATTTGACCGTCAAAACTGAGTTCTATCATTATGGTGACCTTTTAGAATCGTTTATAAATCGCGATGTTCCATCATCTTGTGCTGTCTCGGATCTTAAGCATTTGCTTGATTATACTTTGCACCCTTTTCCCCACAGGTCTTAGAAGTGAGTATTTATCCCGTTTTTGTGGAGGGTTTCACACTAGTATCCCCAGCTGGGATCTTGTGCAACTTATTAAACTGAAAAGTGTGACTTGAAACGATTAACAGATGGGGCGATCAGCGGGTCATTTTCTTTACAAAAACAACCACGAACAGGGCGATGGTAAAACTGCCAGTAAAGGCCTCAAAGGCGGCAATAAGGCGTGAATAGCCTATGGGAGTATAATCACCATAGCCTAAGGTGGTGAAGGTGACGACCGAGTAGTAGAGACAGTTAAAAAACAGATTGAGGTTATTGGCCAGCCCTTGATGGATATCGAATTGATAAACTGTGTCATCGAAGCGCAGGCCGGTAAACAGATAGAGCACGGCGCAGCAGATAATCAACAAGATAGAAAACAGGATCACTCTGGCGGGGAGCTCACCGTAGCCACAAAACAGATCGATCACTTTCGAGAATATCCGCTGAAAACTGTATTTGGGCATCTGATGACGACGCATGGTCAGTTCTCGGCGCAGATAGTGACCCGCCATGGAAAATAGCCCCTCACGTTCGGCGGTTTTTCGTAGGTTACGATAGATCTCCTCCGCCTGCTGAAAGTAGTCATCGGCGAGGGCTTTCTCCCTTTGCTGCTGGGCTTGTTTGGCTAATTTTTCCTGCCTGATAATCGCGCCTGTGTGCATATTTTCGATCTTGGTGCCATTCCATTTGGCGCCTAATAAATTAGCATCCACTAAGTTCGCACAGTGTAGATTGGCCTCGCGCAGATCCGCCTTCATCAGGCTGGCCTGTTGCAAATTGATATTAAACAGGTGAGCGCCGCACAGGTTGGCGCGATACAGCTCGGCATGGGTCAGATCGAAGCCGGTTTTCTGATGATGGCGCACTAGATCTATGCCGGGCAGTTGGGCTTCTTTCAGGCAGATCCCCCTGAGCATACCGCCGCCGCGGGCAAACGCCTCCAGCCGAGCAATATCCTCGGGCTTGTCTTTGATGATGTCAGGATCGTGCCAATAACAAAGGCCCGAAGGCTCAGCCGCTTCGGTGCAGCGAAAGCCCCCGTCTTCGTGATAGCAACATTGAGAGGTTTTTTGTGTCATAGCAAAAAGTATAGCCAGCAAAAGGCAAATCGCCCTGCGGTTTTTCCGCTGTGAATCACTTGCAAACTCAGCTGAGAAAACAGCGTTTTATGATCTGGTTCGTTATCGTATGAAATTAGTCCAAATCAGAGGCTGCCGCCCCTATGCGAACCCATGTGATTGAGTTAAAATACGCGGTTTGCACTAGTGCCCATCATTTTAAGCTGAACACGAGTTTTTAAGTAGAGAGTCATGTTTGAAGTAAATCCGGTTAAATTTAAGATCAAAGAGCTGGCGGATCGCACCCAACTTCTTCGGGGGTATCTTTGACTATGATGCCAAGAGTGAGCGTCTAGAAGAGGTCAGCCGCGAGTTAGAGAGCGCCGACGTCTGGAACAATCCTGAAAATGCCCAGGCCCTGGGTAAAGAGCGTGCCTCATTAGAAGCCGTGGTCAAGACCATAGATGATATGGACACTGGCCTTGAGGATGTGGAAGGCTTGCTGGAGCTGGCTGTCGAAGAGGAGGATGAAGACACCTTCAACGACGCCCAGAGTGAGCTGCAGGATCTTGAGAAACGCTTAGAAGAGTTAGAGTTTCGCCGCATGTTCTCCGGCCCTCAGGATGCGTCAGACTGTTACCTGGATATTCAATCGGGTTCCGGCGGCACAGAGGCGCAGGACTGGGCCAACATGGTGCTGCGTATGTACCTGCGTTGGGGCGAGGCCAAGGGCTATAAGCCTGAGCTGATCGAAGTCACAGACGGCGATGTGGCCGGCATTAAAGGCGCGACCATTAAATTTACTGGCGAATATGCTTTTGGCTCGCTGCGCACCGAAACCGGCGTGCACCGCCTAGTGCGTAAGTCGCCCTTCGATTCATCGGGCAAACGCCACACCTCATTCTGCTCTGTGTTTGTGTACCCTGAGATCGATGATTCCATCGAGATCGATATCAATCCGGCGGATCTGCGTATCGACGTCTACCGCGCCTCGGGCGCCGGTGGTCAGCACGTTAACCGAACCGAATCTGCGGTACGTATTACCCACTTACCCACCAACACAGTAGTGCAGTGCCAGAACGATCGTTCTCAGCACAAGAACAAAGACACGGCGATGAAACAGCTTAAAGCCAAGCTGTTTGAACTGGAGATGCACAAGCAGAACGCCGAGAAGCAAGCCGCCGAAGATGCCAAGTCTGATATCGGCTGGGGCAGCCAGATCCGCTCCTACGTGCTCGACGATGCCCGTATTAAAGATCTGCGTACCGGTGTTGAAAACCGAAATACCCAGAGCGTCCTCGACGGCGATCTGGACAAGTTTATTGAAGCTAGCCTGAAATCTGGCCTTTAACGAGAGAAGAAGATGACTGAACAAACCCAAGATGAAAACAAGTTAATTGCAGAGCGCCGTGCCAAGTTAGATCACGTTCGTGCCTCTTGCCCTGCTAACGGTCACCCGAACAACTTCGATCGAAAACATAAGGCGGCCGACATTCAGGCCGAGTATGGTCAATACAGCAAGGAAGAGCTGGAAGGGATGAATATCCAGCGTTCTATCGCCGGTCGTATCATGGCCAAGCGTGGACCTTTCCTAGTAATTCAAGACGTCAGCGGTCGCATTCAGGCTTATGCCGGTAAAGATGTGCAGAAAGAGCTGAAAGAGAAATACCAAGGCTTAGATATCGGTGACATCATAGGTGTGACCGGCCAGCTGCACCTGTCAGGCAAGGGCGACCTGTATGTGAATATGGATGAGTACCAGCTGTTGACCAAGGCGCTGCGTCCTCTGCCTGAAAAATTCCACGGCCTGACTGACCAGGAGATGCGTTACCGTCAGCGTTATGTTGACCTAATCGTTAATGAAGATTCTCGCAACGCCTTCATCATGCGCTCTAAAGTGGTTACTGCTATCCGTAACTTCATGGTGAAAAAAGAGTTTATGGAAGTGGAAACCCCTATGATGCACAGCATCCCAGGTGGTGCGTCTGCGCGTCCCTTTATCACTCACCACAATGCGCTGGATATCGAGATGTACCTGCGTATCGCGCCTGAGCTTTACCTAAAGCGTCTGGTTGTGGGTGGTTTCGAGCGTGTGTTCGAAATTAACCGTAACTTCCGTAACGAAGGCTTATCGCCACGCCATAACCCAGAATTCACCATGATGGAATTCTATATGGCTTATGCCGATTACCATGATCTGATGGATCTGACCGAAGAGATGTTAAGCTCAATCGCCACTGAACTGCTGGGTTCTCCTCAGCTGCCTTATGGCGAGCAGGTGGTCGATTTTGGTGGCCCGTATGCCCGTATGACCATGCTAGAAGCGATTAAGCACTACAACCCGGATCACGCCGATATTCAGGCCATGTCTGTTGAAGATGTGCAAGACCGTGACCTGCTGGTGAAGATAGCAAAATCTGTTCACGTCGAAGTGGAGAAGTTCTGGACTTGTGGTCAGCTGCTGGAAGAGATCTTCGGTGAAACTGCCGAGCCTAAGCTTATCCAACCGACCTTCATCACTGGTTACCCAGCGGATATCTCGCCACTGGCGCGTCGCAGCGATGACAACCCTTTCTTTACCGATCGTTTCGAGTTCTTTATCGGTGGCCGCGAAGTGGCTAACGGTTTCTCTGAGCTTAACGATGCTGAAGATCAGGACAGCCGCTTTAAAGCGCAGGTTGATGCGAAAGACGCCGGTGACGACGAAGCCATGTTCTACGATGCCGACTACATCACAGCGCTGGAACACGGTCTGCCACCCACGGCAGGTCAGGGTATAGGTATCGACCGTCTGGTGATGCTGTTCACCAACACTCACACCATCCGTGACGTGATACTTTTCCCAGCAATGAGACCACAAGGGTAATCATGCTATTGCGGCACAGATGTGTCGCTTAATGAGCTATCGCTCAACAGTTGAAAACCAGCCCTAGGGCTGGTTTTTTGCTTATGGCCTAAGCCCTAAGCCCTAAGGCTTTGATGCTGGAGCTTTTGGCTATTTTTGTTGTCTAGCGAAGTTGCTTTGGCATCAACCAAATTTAGTTATTAATAGCCTGCGGTGGTGCTGTGCATGGATGCACGAATGTCGTGGTCACAAGGATGTGAAGGAACGACCTCTTGTGCAGGTACTGCTTCGGGACGCTTTACGCCATCCATGGCCGCTTAACGAAAACATCCTGTTTTCGATACCCTCAGCCGCACCTACACTGAGGTATTATCTTTCTTCGCCTTGACTGTATGGGAAGATCTTGGAGAAAAGCGAGTTAGATTTTTAATTTTTAACTCAATAGGTTCGGATTCATATTTATATGAACACGCCCAATTAAGCGGTTGCTAACGGCACGAAACTCAAACCTGGCTACCGTAAAAACCGCTGCCAGCCGGAATCAAAAGTGTCACAGGTCAGCAGTCCGACTTTAATTGCTTGTATGGTTAATCCTGTTCCATTTTAGGGTAAATTGGAGGCCCACCCTCAATGGCCGTTGAGGGTCTTTATGCAGTAGCTCGATTGAATAGCGGCTCCTCTTACGAGAGACCGGTAACAAGTGGGTAGCGCTGCATAACTCCTAGCAATAACTCGAACAGTCATTGGGGCCTCGAGCCCGTATAGCAAGGCAGAGTAAGCTTATAATGAACAACTATAAAAACCAAACTGAAATCAATGTCGGCGTTGATGTCGGTAAGTCACAACTCGATATCGTTCTACATCCACTCGACTTACATTTATCTATCCCAAATAACCCTGAGCATATCCAGAAAGTCATTCAGGTACTTAAGCAGCATCCGGTAAAACGTATCGTCACTGAGGCGACGGGCCGTTATGAACATGCCTTTGTCTTTGCCTGTGATAAGGCTAATTTACCTGTTGTTATCGTCAACCCAATCAAGGTTCGTCGCTTTGCCCAAGCTATCGGTGTCATGGCAAAGACAGATAAAATTGATGCTTCAGTCATCGCTCAATTTGCGGCAGTCATTAAACCTGAGATAAAACAACTTCCGGATGAACAGTCACAAATAATCAAAGACTTATTAATCAGACGAACCCAGCTACTTGAAATGGCAACGATGGAAAAAAATCGTCTCCAAATCATGCCCAAAGAGCTTCATAAATCAATTAATACTTTGCTTAAATCACTTAACCAGCAAATAAATAAACTTACGGAAAAGCTCGATAAGCTCGTAGCCCAGGTCAAAGAGTGGCGCGTCAAATCGGAAATATTGACGAGTGTTCCTGGGGTGGGGAAAGTGCTTTCCTACACCCTGCTTAGTGAAATGCCAGAATTAGGAAAACTAAACCGAAAAGAAATTGCCGCCCTAGTTGGTGTCGCTCCCATGAACCGCGAAAGTGGTTCTTACAAAGGTAAACGCAGAATCCGTGGTGGTCGCCACAGAATACGCACAGTCATGTTTATGGCGATGATGTCAGCCATACAATGTAATCCAGTCTTTAAACGCTATTACCAGCGTCTCAAAGCGGCTGGCAAAATGCCGAAAGTAGCACTGATAGCTTGCATGCGAAAGCTCATCGTAATCTTAAATACCATGCTTAAAAGCGAGGAGCTGTGGTGCACAAAAAATGGATAAATATATTGACTAAACACCACAGTCACTTGTTAAACGTTTCTTGTTGAGGGAATTCCTGAGAAATTTCCTTGCTTCTTTTCTATCAAACAAATAACGATTAATACCACCAATTACTATACCTGTACCACAATTAGGTCTTGGCTCACCAACTGCGATCCCTACAGCACAATTAACAGTGTTTATTGAACCAAAGAAATTGGAGTTATTTGTATTAAAAAAGTAATTTTTACCAACCAAAAATTCAACACCATTTCTTAACACTCGACCTTTGGAAAATCTTATTACACCAGGAGGTTCAAATTGAAGTTGAAGTAAAATTTTCCCTTTAGCTTCTCTGACAGTTAACTTCTGGGCAACCCACTCGACATCCCACTGAGTTGAATCATATACCAATTCATTATCAACTATATTTAGAATTGGTTTATTAAATTCATCAAATGCAACAAAGTTCATCAACAGTTTATCATCTTCAACGCGAAAACCTACCATTGCCAAACCATCGATTACTAAAGGAGCAAAAAAAGCATTATTAGGTAGCCCTTCAAATTTAAAGCAGCTATTTCCCAAATAGAACGCAACATCTTTACCTGAATAGTAAAGCATTACGTTTTTTGATACGCCTTTTTGTAAGTTATAAGGATTACTATTTGCCTTAAATACATCTTCTTTAGGCAGTAAGCCATTAGTCTTCATACCGTGATGTTCGCGACACAGAAGAGTTATTTCATCCGCGACATGACGCTGAACCTCTGCCCACTCCAGCATATGTTCATACTCATATAACGGAAATCCGCAGATTACACACCCAAACCCACAACGCTGTCTTACTTCTCGTTTAATTTCATCGGGTATTGCCGGTCTATTTTGCATGTTTCCTCCTGAAACGTTTAACGCCTTATTACACGTTTATTCATGTACGAGCCTCGATAGCTTTTTGTACATTGAACCAACCAAAGAAGCTTTATTAATTCCATAGTGCATTTCTCTGTGGCAGTTTGGGCATAAGGCCACAGCATTTGTAACTGTGTCTGAACCGCGGTCAGCTAAACGACGAAGGTGATGAACTTCTAGAAAAGGCTCACCTTCTGCTGTTGTAAAAGGTGCGTCAGAACCACAACACTCACATTTGCCGGATGCCTCTTTAAGAACCCATGCTTTAACTTTTGGATCTCTGTTGAAATTAGTTACTTGCGAATAGGTTTTCTCTGGCTCTTTTATACCACTTGGCTTGGGAAGGTTTTTCTTTGATTTATAAGAGATAACTTGAGTTTCAAACTCGGCGACTTTTGGTAGATTTAGCCCTTCAACTTCAGATATTAGCCTTTCAATTACAGCTGCGTTATTTGAACCAACATTTTTCGCAGGTATTAGACCAGAAATCCATTCTCGCCCCATAAGCGAATAGACATAAGAGATATTCTGCATTCGATATTCGAATGACTTCTCAGAGCGACCAAAACGATCAGCAAGTTCAGCGTAGATTTGCTTTTTAACAAATGGCATCCCCTTCGCTTCGGCAGAATGCATCTGAACATATGCTTCCACTGCTGCTCTTAATTCTTCATCTGTCCATTTATCGCTCAATCGTGATTCCTATAGACGTGTAATAGCTTACAAGCGAGACCATGCTACCTTGTAATGTTGGAGACCAAGCATGCATAGACACGCTAGTAAGGCTAAAAAAATTACTGTAAATCATACAGTAAAGTAAATGCTGCCTCAGCACAATGCGAACTGGGTGAAACGCCACCGTTGTTTTAGCCAAGTTAGCTTTAACGACTCCATTCGTCATAAATACCGTCAAGTTGCACAGATGGAATAACCGAGTGCTGATGCGGCTGAGGGTATCGAAAACAGGATGTTTTCGTTAAGCGGCCATGGATGGCGTAAAGCGTCCCGAAGCAGCGTCTGCATATAAGGTTATTGTTTAACAGCATCGACTCGCTGTTTTCACATTAGTTCATCTCATTAGCTCATCACATAAGTTCGTCACATTAGCGACCATCTAATTGGTGGATCTACATTCGGCATCATTAGTAGCTTAAGTTGACACCTTTAGGTATTTGCTACATTAACCTAGGTCAAACAATATTTAAGTTGTTGAGGTAGAGGCTATTTATTAGATTTATGTGTTTTACGTTCGAATATACTCTTGCCTGTTATGATCTGATAAATTAGGTGTAGGCCACTTAGGGTAAGTATTGAGCCAGCGGCCGCCCATAAATAATCGCCCTCCATTAAGCCGTTAATTAAACCAAATATGCCGATGACAAACGCAAACAATTGGCCAAACACAGTGAACCCCCTCAGATAGCTTAGGCATTAGAAAAATGGCTACCGCCCACCAAACTCATTAATCAGGTCTGAATTAAATCCAAGATATCAGGGTGTTGTGTAAATAACGAACAATTACGCGTGACAATTTGTATCAGGCAAGGCTTGGTTGGAATAGCTCAACGGGCTAAAGCCAGCTTTAGCCCGTTGAGGTTGGATAGGGTCTTGCTATTGAATAAAGTAACCGACAGGCAGCCAGTCGCCGCTGGCTTTGCTTAGGGTGAGGGTTTCAACGGCGGCTTGTTTATTCTCGAACTCGGTTTGGAACTGGATGATGAGATATTCCCCATCGGGGGCGCCGGGCAGCGCTGCGTGATTTTGCTGGTTCAGTTCAGTACGGGAAATCATTTTGCCAAAGGGCGGGCGCACAGCGGCGAGGGTTTCATCCCATTTACTCACGGAAACTTGCTCTTTAAAAAAATCGTCCGTCTGCTGCCAGCTCTCTGAATAGTTGCCTGCATCTACAAGCTCAAGCCATGCTTTGGCTGTGCTGGATGCGCTGTCATCTTGGGCGAATAGCAGAGGTGAAAAACATAAGCTCAGTATCAGTATTAACTTTCTCATTTTTAAGTCCTTTTATATTTGCAGTTGTGATGTTTAGCTTTCGTTGCCAAGCGGTCACAAAATATGAATGCGTTAAGCACTTTAGCAGGTTTGTTTGAAAAATAAACAGATAAAAGTGATGGCTTGAATGCTTTGCTTTGAAGTAAATCAGAAGCGTAAAGCCTATTATTATGGCATCTACACTTCTGATTTATTGAGGCTTTACTGCATATCAGCCTTTCGCTGGCGATTTTGCCCCATATTCTTTACCAATATTGCGTAGCATAAACAGGGCGAAGATAAGGTTAGGCAGATTGAGCAAGATGGGGGCATACAAGGCAAGGCCGGCTGGGTCTGCATCTGCTCCTTCGGGTCTGGCGGCCTGAGCAGCATGGCTGATAAGGAACAGCAGGCAATCCCAGAAGAAGTGGTAGATAATCGCTGGCCAGATAGAGCCTGTGCGCAGCAAAATCGCCAGAAAGACCAGACCACTCATGGTGGCGGCGATCGATTGCATGAGTGCTGGCATCAGGTCGCCGGTAATAAACACGTTGAGCGAGTGCACTGCACCGAACAAGACTGAGGTGATCAGGATGGCGGGCCAGATATTCATCGCCTTTTCAAAGGCGCGAAACAGTATGCCGCGAAACATGATCTCCTCGGAGAAGCCGACCATCAGAGTATTGAGGGCAATGAAGACGACAATATGAAAGGGTGGCAAACCAAGGAACACAGCACCGACGACAAACAGCAGCAGGTAAAGCGACGGAAACCACATCACGCGCAAGACAGAGTGGGGGCGGCTAAACTGCAAATCCTTCCATTTGAACACCAAAATGGCCGCCACCAGTAGGGCTATTGCAGCGGCAAAGTGCCAGCCTATTCCTCCGGTCACCATATCGCTAAGGGAGATTTCGCCACCTGTAACTATCTGTGCGCCCAGCAGGGTGACAGAGATCCAGATCAGGTAGATAACCAAGCTTATCCAGATGCGTTTTGATGTCTGACTCATTATGGGTTTCTCCCGTTGAAAACCTAATGTATTTGCCAGTGTACTTGGTAAAGTGTTTGATTAGTATAGTGCTTATTTCACAAGCAGATAGAGCGCAAATCCAATCCAGGAGAGCAGAAGCAGCAGCCAGGGGAGGCGGGAAGTGCTTGGCTGCTCAGCATGGTCAGAACCGCTATCTGATTCAGGCAAATGGCGCTGCTTGGCTTTTAGCTCTGACTTACGCGCCTTATCCCTATCCCGCGCTTTGCTCTTTTGTTGTTTCTTGTATTCGGCAATCCCTTTCTCTATTCCCTGGGCGATAAGCTTGGTCTGCTCTTTACTCTGCCCCGGTTTCTGGGTGGCCTTGGCCATTTTCAGGGCGTCCTGCCGAGTGGCTTCTGAGATATTTTTATTGGAACTGGCTTTACTCATAGGGAATAACTATCTGACTGTTTTAAAGTTTGTAATATAACATAAAGGCTGGAGCTATTTTCCTCAAGCATCACAAACGGGGCAGTGTCAGGTGGCGCTAACTTTGGTAATCTAGTCGGGTTTTATTTCAACAAGATGAGCGATCACAGTGTCTTTAATCAGTAAACGTGCTGTCTTGCCCTGGATAGGCAATTTCTTGAAACCCTATCGTGTCAGGGTTTTCGCCGCCATTATCTTCCTGTTTATCGGCTCGCTTGCCTGGCTTTCACTGGGGCAGGGGGTGCGTCTGATGGTGGATGAAGGCTTTTTACAGGATAACAGCGAGCGTTTAAACGAAATAATTCTGCTGGTGATCGGCATCACCGCCCTCAGTAGCTCGGCGATTTTCTGCCGTTTCTATCTGATGACCTGGCTGGGAGAGCGGGTCAGCGCCGATATTCGCCTGAAGGTCTATGACCATCTGCTGAAACTCTCGCCCAACTTTTACGCCAAGCTGCGAACCGGCGAGGTGATCTCCCGCTTTACCGCCGACTCGACCCTGCTGCAATCTGTGGTGGGCTCAAGTCTCTCCATGGCGCTGCGCTCCTTTGTCACTGTGATAGGCGGCATAGTGATGATGGCGATCACCAGCCTCAAACTCACCGCCCTGGTGCTGCTGGCCGTGCCCTTGGTACTCGGCCCTATCTTCATTCTTGGCCGCAAGGTGCGCGCGCTTTCTCGTCAGAGTCAGGACAGAGTCGGCGACTTGGGCGCCTATGTGGATGAGACCCTGCATGAGATCCACACAGTGCAGGCCTATTGCCACGAAGATAGAGACCGTGATCTCTTTAATCAGCGGGTCGAGGCGGTAATGACAGCCGCCAGTGGCCGGATTAAATACCGGGCGATTCTTATCTCCTTGGTGATGTTTCTCAGCATCTTAGCCATCGCCTTAGTTACCTGGGTGGGCGCCAAAGATGTGATGCGCCAGGCGATCAGCGCGGGTGAACTGTCGGCCTTTATGTTTTACGCCGTGATGGTGGCTGGCGCGGTCGCGACTATCAGTGAGGTGATAGGCGAGATTAATCGCGCCGCTGGTGCCACAGAGCGGCTAATCGAGCTGGTGGAAACGCCGATCGATATTGATTGGCCAAGTATGCCCGAACCACTGCCACATCCGGTGCGTGGCCAGCTGCAGCTGGAGAAAGTACGATTCAGCTATGACAGTCAACAGAGTAGTGACAGCCAGGACGAGGATAGCGCGGGGCAAAGTATCTCGGGCGATGCGGTGATCCGCGATCTCTCCTTACTCATTCAGCCAGGGGAGCGGGTGGCCTTAGTGGGCGAGAGCGGCGCAGGTAAGAGCACGCTATTTCAGCTACTGCAACGTTTTTACAGCTTAGATAGTGGCAAGATCTTGCTCGATGGGGTGGATATCGCCAAGTTGTCACCGCAAACCCTGCGCCAGCAGTTTGCCTTAGTGCCTCAGGAGTCGGTGATTTTCGCCGCCGATGTATTGGAAAATGTGCGATATGGCCGCCCCGATGCGACTGAGCAACAGGTGATAGACGCCTGTATCGCCGCCCGCGCCCATGAGTTTATCAGCGAGTTTCCCGCTGGTTATCAAACCTATCTGGGCGAGCGGGGCGTGCGTTTATCGGGTGGGCAGAAACAGCGGATCGCGATTGCTAGAGCCATTCTGGCCGAGCGGCCTGTGTTGTTGCTCGATGAGGCCACCAGTGCCCTCGATGCGCTCAGCGAGCAGAAGGTCAAACAGGCATTGGATGTGCTGATGCAGGGGCGCACGACGCTGATTATCGCCCACAGGCTGGCGACTGTGCTGAATGCCGACCGTATATTGGTGATGCAAAAGGGCCAGATAGTCGCCAGCGGTACCCATAGTGAGCTGATGCAAACCAGCGCCCTTTATAGTGAGTTTGCCCGTTTGCAGCTGCTGACCGAAGAGGGGATTGTGGAAACGGGTAGCGAGGAATGAGGAACGGGGGGCGAGGAGCGGGGAACGAGGAACGGGGAATGAGGAACGGGTAGCGAGGAACGGGGAGCGAGGAATAGGGAACGAGTAATGGGGTCTGAGCTAGTACATCTAAGGTTCTTTTGCCTTGTTTATAAAATATTTGTAAGCTGCTTTCGCGCTGATATGGGTCAGTTTTATCAGGCTCAATAGTTTGGGGTTATTTTCACACAAGGATAAACAATGAGTTTGAGTACCTGGTTGGGATTACTGGCCATCTGCTGTCTGGGCGCCATGTCGCCCGGCCCCAGCCTTGCCATGGTGGTGCGCCATACCTTAGGTGGCGGGCGAGTGAACGGCATAGTCTGCGCCTGGGCGCACTCTTTGGGCATTGGTGTCTATGCCTTAGTGACCCTGATGGGGCTGGCTGTGTTGCTAAAACATTCGCCGCTTGTCTTTAATGGCATAGCGATTATCGGTGCTCTCTATCTGGCCTATATGGGGGTACAGGCATTGAGATCAAAGGGCGGCATGTCGCAGAAGTTGGCGGCAGGGGAACCGACCAGCGCGATAGCGGCGGCGCGGGATGGCATAGCCATATCGCTGTTTAATCCTAAGATATTGCTGTTCTTCCTGGCGCTATTCAGTCAGTTTGTGCTGGTGGCCGACGAGCTGTGGGGCAAGTCCTTAATCGTATTAACCCCTCTGGTTGTCGATGGCCTCTGGTACACCTTAGTTGCCTTGCTGCTGTCCCATAAGGCGATATTGCCTAAGCTGCGACAGAAGGCGGGCCTGATCGATAAGCTCTCGGGGATTGTGCTTATTCTGCTGGCCATCAGGGTGCTAGTCACCCTCTAGTTGGCAAGGTGAACACGACCTTATTTTCATTTTATTTTGCTCGGTGCTAGTATAAGCCGCAGTTTTAGGGATTTAACTGAAGATAGGTAACACAACAATGAAAAAATTGCTGATTGCGACAGCCGTACTGTTAACGACACCTATTACCGCCTTCGCGGGAGCGGATTTTGTCGAGGGAGATAGGACCTTTGCAGCCGATGCCGAGCTGGGGGCGACAGTCACCACAGGTAACACTGAATCGTCATCGACGAAAGCACGTCTCGATATGAAGCATGAGCTAGGTAACTGGGAGAACCAGTATCTACTCGAAGCCCTCTATAAAGAGGATGACGGTGAAGTCACAGGTAAGCGTTTCTACGGCTTGATTCAGGCGGATTATAAGTTTACCGAGAATGACTACATCTTCTTCAATGCCAATCATGAAGTTGACCCCTTTACAGGCTTCGAGTCGACTACGATAGCATCGTTCGGTTACGGTCATAAATTTATCAACACTGAGAAAACCCTGCTTGCGGTTGAGGTGGGTCCGGGTTATCGCTACAAGCGACTAGATCAAGAGAGCGCACTGGTCGCTGGCTATGAGATTGAAAATGGCTGGATAGGCCATGCGGTAATGAATTTTGAAAGGAAAATCAGTGACACCTCTAAGTTTAAGCAGATGTTTGTGGCCGATATAGGCGACAACGTCGAGGGGCGTTCAGAGACTTCGATTACCGCGAATATTGCTGGTGCATTGGCGATGAAGTTTGCAGTTATCGTGCGTTATAACGATGCCCCGCTGGAAGATAAGAAGAGTACAGACACAGAAACCAACCTGACCTTGCTTTACTCTTTTTAATTTTTAAGACTACTTTAATATTAAGTTAGTTTAATTTTGATTGTTTATGTTGTGATAAAAAAGCGCCATGCTAAGGCGCTTTTTTATAATAAACAGCATGTTATATTTTATTACTTTAATCGTTAAACTTAAATATTGATATCAGTACAAAATCAAATTTAACTAAATAAATTAAACCTTAATTATTAAATTCCCCTTAATTAGTTAGTTCATTAGCGGATGTTTTTCCCACAATGTGGCTAGCTTCACGAAACGCTATTGCTTTTATTTGAATAATTTTAACCTCAGTTTTAATTAAGATAAGAGGGTATAATAGTCATATCTTTGAAACATATGGTTTGTTATGCAAATTGGTCATTGTTTGTTCGATATGACTCAGGCTCAGCTGTCTAATCTAGAGAATGATACCAGCTGGACGTTACCTGAAGTGGAATTTAATGTGCTGCAACTTTTGGCTAGCCACCGTGGTCAAGTTGTATCAAATCAGCAGCTATTGGCCTGTTTTCCCGCTGAAGCATCGAATATCGAAAATTTAGAAAAAGTGATCGGTCGCATACGATTTTTTTTCGGGAAATCCTGCGCTGATTTAATCGAATCGATCGATTCTCAGGGTTATATATTACATAACAAGGTGGAACATGCCTCGCGATCCGCTATGGGGCCGTTAAATAATAAAGTAACCCCGCAGCGTTATTTGCTGATGGTGTCACAGCTAGTCTTATTACTCTTATTGCTTTATTCAGTGTTCGACCCATCGGACAAACTCACAGTGGTAAATGAGCAGCAACTTCATACTAAAAGTGGTGATCTGGGGTTTTTCCCTATATTCACTTCGCCAGAGGATGAGGAGTCCGCTGCAGCTTACATCAGCCATTTTTTGCATCAGGTACAGGATTGCCAGAGCATCCACTGGGATAAGATGTTTTACTCGCTTTCGGAAGATAAGCGAGTGCTGAACATCGCCCTGAAGCGGGATAATTCCCAGGGGCTCAAGATTAAGAATGTGAAGGCGATTGATCCGGCAACTCATTTTACTTTTATCGATCAGAATTGGCTGAAGTCTATGGAGATCTGTAGCTGATGTTTACCTCATTGTCTAAGAAGCGCCGCCGGGTGTTAGCCGGTGTCGGCACCCTGGCTATCAGTGCCAGCGTGGCCGCTGGATTGCAGCTTTTTAAAGGCCAAGCCGAACAACTGAAACTGGATTGCCAGGCTCAGTCTTTCGAGGTGGATGCCGAGCAGTTATCCCAGATCCTGTTAAAAATAGCGAGCCTCAATGACAAGGTGACCTTTAACTATCAGTTTGTCGAAGATGGCTCGGTGAAGAGCAGCGCCAAGCTCTCGGGCACCTTGCAGAAGCTGGACATGGTTAATATGGGTTACAACCTGACAGTTGACAGTGCCGAGGTCGATGCGGATCTGGATGATTGGGTCGCCGCAGATATTGCTGATATTATCAATTATGCTAAACAAACCATAGAGCTAGGTCAGGAGGTCTTATTCGACGTAAAAGTTGTCGCCATGGAAATTGAAAAAGGCTACGCCGTATTACATTTCTGTCCCGGCAACTCGCTTTGGGTCTGCAAACTGGACTAAATCAGCAGAGCTAAAAAAGGAGAGCCGAGGCTCTCCAAGTGGTGCAGTGGTTTTATGTTGACGGCAGTAAAACCAATTCGTTCTCGGCCTGGGCGCCTTTAATCTGAATCGCAACCTTAAATTTCTCAACCGCACCTGCGGCCGTGTTCGCATCCCAGTTTAATCCAGTCGCATCGAAGGTATAGCTGCCTTCTTGGGTTTCCTGTAACACACCTTCACAGTTACCCTGTGTGTTGTCACATTCATAACTGGTCGTTACGTGCCAGTGCTTCCAGGCCTTGGCATTGGACGATTTACTGTCGCTGGGAAAACCAAAGTAGGTAATGCGGTAATCTAGGGCATTGGTAATCGCCTTATTGTCGCCATCACTCAGATTGAAACTCAGCGCGCCGCTGGCACCATCGAAGCTGACCAGTGCAAGATTGACCGAAGTGGCATCCTTAATATCGACCGCATCTGAACCCTGGGCAGGTGGCGGCGTGATCTCAGTATTATCCTCATTGTCATCGCTGCCACATCCGCTACAGAGCAACAGAGAAGCCAATAGGCCTGGTATCAGTTTTTTATTCATGAGGGCTCCTTAGTTATAGTGGCCGGTATGGCAAGTTGTGCACTCCATATCGGTTTTAACGCTGGCGGCGCTGCCCATGGTTGAGTCAACGCCGTGACAGCTTTGACAAGTTTGCGCTTCGTTGGATGGCTTGGACTCTGGTAAAGCCGATAGATCTTCACCTCCATAGGCACGATTCAAGAGTTCTACCAGATGGTAAGCAACACAGGCAGAGAGACGCTTACAACGCTCACCTTTCTGAGCAAAAGTCAAACCTGAGGCTTTTGACCAGTTACTGATAGAGGAGTGGCAGAGTATGCTGTTGGCGGTAGAAGAGGAACCGACCAAGGCAGTTTTTTCTGCAGTAGAACCTATACCCGCAACGAATTCATCGCTTGAGTAAGGCAGTTCTGTATTTTCGTAGTAACGGAATGTTGCGCCAATCACGGCGGCGTTTTGACCGTTTAGATCATCCAGAATGTTGACCAACATGCCCGTGGCGTTGATGTTGCCGCACACTGTGCCCTGACCTGCGATACCGGCGGCACCATAGCCCGCAATGGCGGTTGGAATGCTGGCAAATTTGGCCGCATCGGCACTGGCAGAGTTAGCCAACATAGTCACCAGTGCGTGGAACACCTGATGCATACATCCACCGCCTGTTTCATAGGCGAGCTTGGCGGTTGCCATCGCATCTAGCGGAACATATTTGAGTTTGTCACCCAACTCTAAACGGAAGTTACCTTGGGCATCGGTGCCGGCAAAGGCGGAGGTGCCGACCAAGGTAGCTCCGGCGGCGGCTGTGCTGATCCCAATAATTTTGCTGAGTGCCTGGCGTCTGTTCATTGTCATAAAAGTGTTCCTCATATAAGTGTTATTTAGACACAGGTGCGAGTCAGTATGTCACCTGTAACTTGAGGCCATTTTGTGCGGGGAGGATTGCAAATAGTGTGATGTCTCTTCGATGAATTTCAGTCTGTTTTTCTAATAAAGAAAAATATTATCGACAGGCGTTTTTATCGATAAAAACGGTTTTCAGCCGGGTTTTAAGTTCAATAACCGTTTAGGCTGTGACCCATGTCGAGTTATTTGTAATATTTGTGTTAATTCAGTGGCTTTGAAGGGGAGGATGGTTGCATTATTTATTGGATAAATATCGAGGGATAAATCACAAACTCATAAGGTAATTTTGTCTAAATCTGGTTTCATCACTGGAGTTTTAAGTTATTAGAGGGGATCACAGAAATTTTTTCCCCTATTGAATAAGCTTACTGCGGGAATGATTGACGGATAACGAGTAATGCAACTGGGTGACTGCCTGTTTGATCGACAGCGGGGTCTGTTGACTAATCAAGTCAATGGAGACGAGTGGCATCTGCCAAGGGCAGAACTGCAGGTATTGACCTTGCTGCTCGATAATCAGAATCGAGTCGTTCCTAAACAGACCTTAGGTGCCTGTGATGCAGAACATCCCGCCCTGAGTGATTCCTCTGTGACTCGTGCGGTATTTATGCTGCGCTCCTTTCTGGGTCCCATGCATGAAAATATGATAGAGACGGTAAAAGGCAAAGGTTACCGGCTGCGGCTCGATAGAGCTTCAGCCCAGAGCTTGCATAATCGGGATTCAAGCCTTAATCGCCTTAATCAATATTATCAGGATGCTGTCACTTGGTTATTTGGTAGGCGAAATAGAGTATTAAAGGCCTGGGTGGGTGTACTGGTACTCTGTTTGTGCCTCTTGGTCGCCCAGCAATGGCTAAGAAGCGGCCAGACTGAATCGGTGCGCACTGAGCCCTTCGCAACTGAGACTATCACCTTGGCTTCGGGGCAGAAAGTCGCTCTGATAAGTTTCGCCAAATCCAGAACTAACAATACCTCTTTGGTGGAGCTGTCGCGGCGTCTAGGGGAGGGGCTAGCCAGGTGTAAAGTGACCCCGTGGCAGAAGGTTTATCTCTCTCTGTCCCATGATAAGCAAGTGTTTAATGTTACCCTGCGGGGTGAGCGTTTTGGCCAGTCTCTGGTAAGAAATCTTAAGCTCACCGATTTTCGTCAGCAAAAATCCTTTATTTCCGAGGCCTGGTTAACTGAGGTATCCCTCTGTGAATAGAAAAATTGTATGGGGTATTAATCTATTGGTGCTTATGCTGCTCGGGGTGAGTCTTACGGTCAGTTACCGTTATCTATACCCATCACAGACACTCATGCTCAGTTGTAGCTCTGAGTTGTTTGATACACCGGATGTGAACCAGGATGCCGGTCAACATTATCTGCTGGTGGATATCATGGCGAAAAAGCAGCAGGCGCAGATCAACTACCGCTATTTTAACTTGGATGGCAGTTCGGCTGGGGTGATCCGAATGCAGGGTAAGCTGGCCAGATATGACAGGTATTCCAATCGCTTTAACTTCTCTGTGTATACCAAGGAGGAGAGCAGCGAAAACAAGAATGCCGCTGAGAATCCCCGGCACATGCAGTATCTTTCCTATATCAGTTCTTTTAATTTAGACAGTAAAGGGATGCATAATCTGTCTATCGAACCGCTGGAGCTGGATCCCCAGAGAGATTATGCTGTGGTTCTGTTTCAGCCCAGTAATACAGTGTGCGGTTGTCGCTTAGTCCACTAAAATCCCTTAGACTATATTATTGCTCTATCATTGCTATAACTTGCTGATCTGCTCTATTAAATTGAGGTCTTGTGTCTAAGGTCTATGTAAAACAGGAAGACTCGCTGTCGATAAAGTTCACCCATCAGATGGAAGCGGGGGATCATCGACGCCTGGATCTTTACTTCTTATTGCCGACTGAGATGGGGATTAATCCTCAGAGTCTCGACGAGGAGGAGTATTACTACTCTGCCACAGTGGGGCGACGCTCCTACTATTCGGCGGGTCTGCACTTGCCTTTGGTGCAGGGACGTTTCGTCAGCCAGAATAAGCGCACGGTCGAGGAGTTTAGGCTCTATCTGAACCTGTTTGCCTACCAGTTTGCGGTTGCGATTGAAACCGACAGTAAAGAGCTGGCACAGATAGATGATGTCGAGCGCTTTTATACCGCCTTAAAAGAGCTGAGCGAGATAGTGGCTCAACTGCTGAAGAAGTTTCGCCGTAACGAACCCAGCGAGCCCAATTGGAAACACTATTTCGAGAACTCTGATAACTACCTCTCCTGGTTCTGTGAGCAGAGGTTACTCAAGCTCATGTCCCATGCCCCCAGAAGCAGCGATTACAGCCATGTACTCGACGAAGTGCTGGAGTTATGCCGCCGTGAGCGCAGCTACCGAGAGTCGAAAGATTATAACTCGTCGCAAACCAAGGATGACCCAAACCGTATCTCCAACAAGATGTTGCTCTTGCGCCGCCTGATCCAGCAAGGGGTTGTGCTCAAAGAGGAGCTTAAACCCCTGGGCGTCGGCCTTAAAAAGCTGACCACAGGATTTGCCACTGGCTTAGTGATGTTGGTGGTATCGGCGCTCATTATTAAGGCCCAGGGGGTTTTTAGTGGTTTGACGCTCTCCCTATTACTGACCTTAGGGGTGATCTATGGCTTTCGTGAGATCTTTAAAGACGATATTCGCAACGCTATGTGGCGGGTGATCCAGAAAGGGCGCCCCCGCTGGAGCCGCATCTTGAGGGATACCACTAGTCAGGCCATTATCGGCAGGCAGCTAGTGTGGATTGATTATGTAAAGCGTAAAGATCTGCCGGATGAGATCAACGAGATCCTGAACCGTCGCCACAGTCAGAATAAGGTCGATGCCGACATTTTGCATTATGGGATCAACTCGAGAATCTCTCACAAAGGATTTTTGGCGGGCTACACCACAATTCAGGAGCAGGTGAACTTCAGCCTAGCGCCTTTTGTGCGTTACCTTGAGCGGGGACGGGACAAAATTTATAAGGAGTCAGAGGGTAAGATCAGCAGTGAATCGGTCGAGCGGCGCTACCAGATTAACCTGATCCTCATGCTCCATGAGGGGCGTAATCCACCGGAATTTGCCCGCCATAAGATCACCATAAATCGCTCGGGTATCGTCGAGGTGACCGAGAGCAAGCTGCCCGAGGGCGTAAGGGGCATAGCCATAGACTGGGAAAACACTGAGGCACTACCTTAAGCACCTTTCAGCAGTAGGCTCAGGCTGTGTTTAGCAAGCAAGATTAAAAATGATAAAAGGGCACAGAGGTGCCCTTTATCTTTTTTGATGTCAGCCTAGTGGTCGTTTTTATCCGCCGGAGGGCGGGTATAAGCCTGACAGATATTCTGCTCGCCTATCTGTTTGGCGCGCTTTAGGGCCACTTCGGCATTGCTGAGGAACTGCTCTAGGCTCTGCTGCTCCTGATAGCTGGCGATTCCCATGCAAATCCCTGCGCCTAAGCCTATCTCATTAAGACTATTAAGCTGCTTCTGGGCAAACAGATGAGCATCATCCGAGTGGGTATTTGGCATGATGATAATCAACTTGCCTAACTGCCAGTGTGACATCTGATAGGCCTGGGGCAGGGATTTTAGAATATGGATCTCCACCTCACGCTGACGATTCTCCAGTTGACCTATATCGCTCATATGGCTGAGCATCCCCTCTGCGGTAATGTCCATTACTAACAGGCTGGAGTGAGCCCGGCTGGTGTCATCCAGGGTGTGGAAATAATCTTTAAGATCTCCAAGGTTAACTAAGATGGTGCTTCTGTGGGGCAGCAGTTCGCGTCTCTCCAACTGAGGTAATTGGCGCGGCGCTATCTCAAGCGTACAGACGATATACTCTATTTCACCGGCCTGATCCAGATGGCCTTTTAGGGTGGCCTGCAGGCAGCTGCTCTGATGGTTTTCGGGATAACAAAGCAGCTGGCCTTTCCAGGTACCCTGTAGCAGAACCTGCTGGGTGATGCGTGGCCACTGCTCATCGAGATCATTGTTCAGCAGCTGAATCAGGTTCTGTTTGTCTATGTTATGCAGAGAAAACATCTTCATAAACTCGTCGTTGGCCAGCTCAAGGGAGCCGTTGGCCTGCAGCAGAGCACAGGGGACGGCACAATCATTAAGGAGCTGATTGAGGTTAGCCTGTTTCTGGCTCTGCTTTAATTGGGTGATATCTTCGAAGGTCACCACCAGATAACTGCCTTTCGCGTTGCGGCGCTTGGCACGACTGATAGTCACCGCCAGCGTACAGCCGTAAAGCTCCTCAAAATCCAGTACGCTATCCCACTTTTTCTCGCTTTCCAGCTGGGTCAGTATGGCCTGGAACTCCTCATCCTCCATCTGCAGGATACGCTGCAAATTGCGATCGGAGAGTTCGCCCAGAGGCATATCGAGTAGCTGTGCGGCCTTCTTATTGGCTGTGACCACACGATTGTTTTCGTTGACTATGATGCAGCCGATATCCAGATTAAACAGTCGGCTGGCTAATTCGATACTGAACAAGCGCGAACCCTGACCGATACGGTAAGCATGGCCGAGTAGGATCAGCATCACACCTAACAGGGCCTGGATCAGGGCACCGGCGATCAGAATATTGCGCCAGTCAGAAAACTTTTCCTTTATATCGCTGTTGTGAATATAGGAGGCCAGATAATACTCACGGCGGGTCTCATTTTGAGTCGTCAGCTCTATTTTCAGGTAAACAAAGGTCGCATCGTCCCCATGAAATTGTCCGAAATTACTGTTGGCCATCTTGCGCCAGAGGGCGGGATAGGACTGGCGTAGACTGCCGCCTATGACCTCAGGGATCCGATTTATGTGTTGTCTATCCAGTCCGGAATAGACCACGCCCTGGGTATCGAGCATTATGATGGCTGAATTGATGCTGGAATATCCCGGTTTAATGCTTTTTAGCATGCGGCTCATCGACTGGTAGGTGACCAGATAGCCGCGTATGGTCTGATCCGGGTTTTCCAGCCAGGTGAGCTGATACATATAGGGGTCGATTTTGCCGTCGATCTGGGTCAGCTCCATAGGTGAGGTATAGATCTCTGTCCCTCCCATGCTGCGGGAGCCATTGAGCAAAGAGGCGGGCAGGGATTCACTGTTAAAGTAGTTGGCGCTGGCAAATTTAAACTTCCCTTGGGCATCGAACAGGGCGATATCTAACAGCTCAGGGTTATTGTTTGTCATCACCTGCCAGTTATGTTGCAGCTCTTTCTGACGCTCCTGGCTGGGAATGGTCTGGTAACGTTTCAGCAGCTCTGAACTGGCGATCATCTGAGTTCGAAATTGCTGAAAAGAGACCCGGTCTGCCAACAGTGTGCCGACGGTTTGTAATTCGCTGTATCGTTGGGCCGCCCACTCTTCCTGCAGACGGCGCTCACCTAAGGTGATGATCACATTGGTTAGCAAGATCATGCAGATGAGCAAAATAAGGATTTGAGTCGTTACGGAAAATATACGATGTGTTGACCAGTGAAGTCCTTGACCCTCGATCAGTAGTGGCGTTTTTTGCGTCAGCATTAAGAGATAATATTCCGAATGATTTTGTGGCTATATTAACATGATTTGAACGCCTTAGGATAATGACTAAGGCCTTAACCTACAATGTCAAGATAACGATGTTTAAACTCGGCATTGGCCTGCTCAGCTATCTGTTTACAGCGATGAATATCGACTCCTTCGAGCCCCTCGATCGCCGAGACTTGAACCTGGTCGATATACTGGGGAGCCAGTTTGATAAAGTCATTGACCGCCTCGAAAGCGCTTTTGAGTTTGGGGCGGCAGTGCTGAAGATAGGCCGCTTCGGTATCGGCATTAAGTGAGATAGACAGGGCATCCACCACACCTGCAAGCTCAGGCAAAATATTGCGGCGATGAAACAGATTGCCCAGGCCATCTGTGTTGACCCTGACCTTGCCGCCGCGGACTTTAATCTCCCTTGCCACTTGCAGCAAGGTCGCCAGATTTAGTGTGGGTTCGCCATAACCACAAAACACATATTCATCGAACTGGCTGACATCACCGAGCAGTGCAATCACATCAATGGCCGAGGGTTGTTTATCCAGCGCCAACTGATACTGATGCACCTGTTTACTGCCATTATGCTTGGGGCAGAATTGGCAGCGCAGGGTGCAGCGCCCGGTAATATTGAGATAGCGGCTATTGCGGATATCGTAGACGAGTGTGGATTGAGTCATAGGCCTGATACGTCATTGGCGAAAGTAACAGTCTAGCGACTCTTGCTAATATAAAATGTTGATTGGATCAAAAAAGGGAGGCAAACCTCCCTTTTAGCTAAGCCTGCTGGCTTTTATACAGATGTCTGCTGACGTTTTTTCGGTTGCCACCACCAGTGGAACAGACGACTCGCGCTACTGCGAACATCATCCAGAATAATGTAGAGCACAGGCACCAAGATCAGGGTGACCACAGTGGAGAACAAGATACCGAAAGCCAGTGAGGTTGCCATTGGTATCACGATCTGCGCCTGCAGGCTGGTCTCCATAATAATGGGGACTAAGCCCACAAAGGTGGTCATAGAGGTGAGCATAATCGCCCTGAAGCGATAACAGCCAGCATCAATAGTCGCTTCTACCAGCCCTAATCCCTGGTCTCTGGCGCGGTTGACAAAGTCCACCAGAATCAGGGAGTCATTCACCACTACGCCAGCGAGCGCCACGATACCACAGAGGCTGAGGACGCTCATCGAGAGTCCCAAAATAAAGTGACCGAACAGGGCGCCGATAATGCCAAAGGGGATCACCGACATGATAATAAAGGGTTGGCTATAGGATTTCAGCGGGATAGCCATCAAGGCATAGATGGTGAACATGGCGAAGAAAAATCCTTGCAGCAAACCTATCATGGCGCTTTGTTCATCGGCACTGCCACCATCGAGTGAGCTGGAAATATGGGGATACTTGGCCTGCAGATGGGGGAGGAAATCTTGTTGGATTTCGCCAACTACTTTAGACGGTTCCACGATATTCTTGTTGGCACTGGCGACGATAGTGATGGCGCGGCGTCCATCGACACGAGTAATGGAGGAGTAGGAATTACCCATCTCGATCTTAGCGACGCTAGAGAAAGGCACCTGGATCCCCTGCGGTGTGCGGATCATCATATTTTCAAGATTGCCTACTGTGCGGCGCTGTTCCAAGGGATAGCGTACCATCACCTTGATTTCCTCTTTATTACGTAAGATACGCTGAGCCTCAAAACCATAGAAACCGTAACGAACCTGACTGGCAAGATCTGACAGGGTTAAGCCTAAGGCCTCGGCTTCGGGTTTGATCGCCAGACGGATCTCATGGCTGCCCGATGTGTAGTTATCCGAGATATCGTAAACCCCTTTATAGGTGCCTAGCTTATGTTTGAGTTCGTTGGCGGCCTGAGAGAGTTGCTCCAGATCGGTCGAAGTTAACCTAAAGGAAATATCACCGCCGGCGTCATTCGTTGTGGCGTTGATATTCAGTCTTTTTACTGAGATCAGCTCTGGCAGGGTTGCGCGCCAGGCGTCTGCTATGCTGACCCCATCTATCGCTCGAGTTTCCGCTTTGGTTAATTCGGCGAAGATAAAGGCCGAGGTGCGTGAACTCATGTTGATAAAGCTATGCCGTACTACAGGGTAGCCGTATTTTTTCTCCATCTCAGCGTCCATGACATAGAGGGCATCTTCGATCTCCTTCACTACCTTGAGGGTATTGGCCTCTGAGCTACCGGCATCCATATCCAGATGAACCTGAATAAAGTCAGAGGGAATATCGGGGAAGAAGATCCAGCGGACGGTTCCACTGGCCACTAAGGCAACGGACAAAATAAGCACGCCCAAAAAGGTCGCCACCACATTGTATCTATGCTTGATACAGCGTTCGATAAATCTGCGGTAGCTGTGATGAATAAAATGCTGCACCTTGTTGTTCAATGCGGTTTTAAAACGCACGAATGGATTGGGGTTGGCACTGGGCTGTTTGTGTTTAACATGAGCCAAGTGGGCAGGCAGAATAAGTTTGGATTCGACCAGAGAGAAGGCCAAGCAAAGGATCACCACCATGCCGATGGATTTCCAGATGATCGCCATAGGCCCTGAAACCATTAACATGGGAATAAAAGCTGCAATAGTGGTCAGAACCCCAAAGGTCGCGGGCATGGCCACTTTTTGTGCCCCTTTAATCACATTGTCGATAGAGTGACCATGACGCTCAATCTCGGTATAGGCACTCTCGCCTATGACAATGGCATCGTCCACCACTATCCCCAGCACTAGGATAAAGGCGAACAGAGTCAACATGTTGATCGACAGTGCAAAGGGTTCGAAGGGCATAAGGAACATGGCGCCGAGGAAACAGACGGGTAATCCCATCATCACCCAGAATGCCAGACGCAGGTCGAGGAAGAGTGCCAAGATGATAAACACCAGCAGGGCGCCGTAAAACATGTTAGATAACATCATGTTGAGACGACCCTTGAGGTAGTGGGTCAGGTCGCCCCAAGTATCCAGTTTTACATCGGCTGGCAGGGTAGCTCGGCGCTGTTCTACATAGGCTTTGACCTGTGAAGAGATAGCCAGAGCATTTTGTTTATCAACGCTTAATACTTCGATGATGGCAGCAGGTTTTCCATCGAAACGGGTATAGTCTAAACGCTCCTCGAAACCATCACGAATAGTGGCGACTTGGGGCAGCATGATGCGGCTACCATCGGGACGAGTGCTGACAACTATCTGCGCAAAATCATCATGGGTGTAAGCCAGTCCCTTGGTGCGCAGTAATATATCGCCATCTTTGGCACGTATCGAGCCGCCGGGAAGATCGATAGAAGAGCTGCGTACCGCCTGGGCGACCTGAGCAAAACTGAGCCCATATTCGCGCAGTTTATCTTCCGACAGTTCGATACTGATCTCATAATCCAACACGCCGCCCACAGTTGCGCGAGTGACAGCAGGCAGGTTAGTGATCTCCTCACGTATATTTTTAGCCAGTTCTTTCATCTCATGAAGGTCCATATCGCCATAGAGCGAGACCCAAACAACACTATTTTCCGGCTTAACGAGATAGATGTTAGGTTTTTCGATATTATCAGGGAAGGTGGCGATTGCATCGATTCTTAATTTGGCTTCGTCAAGGATCTCCTGGGCTTCGTAGCCATCCTCGACTTCTATGGTCACATTACCCATGCCCTCGCCAGCAACAGAGGTGACCTTCTTGATACCGTTGATATCTTGAATGGCTTCCTCAATCTTGATGTTAATCCCTTCTTCAATCTCTTGGGGGGCGGCGCCAGGGTAAGCCACAGAGATCTGCAGGTTATTAAATTCAAAAGAGGGAAACACCTCTTTATTGATTGACAGAGTGCTAAACAGACCACCCGTAAGCAGGATGATCATCAACAGATTGGCTGCTACGCTGTTGCGGGCAAACCAGGAAATGATGCCTTTTCTGCTATCCATTACTTCTCACCTGCTGCCGCGATGGCACTGCCCGTCACATCATCTTTGCGGTCGATATCTGAACTGTTTTCCTCACCAATGACCTTAACCAGCTGACCTGTGGCCATATTATTGATGTTAGTGATCGAGATGCGCTCACCCTCTTTCAGCCCACCCTTGATGTAGACGTTTTCAACATCGGAGCGCACTATGTTTACTTGACGCATCTCTATGGTGTTGTCGTCTCTGACCACGGCAACGGTTCCCTTGCGCACTACATGGCGGGGCAGGGTAACTATGCCATCGACTGTGCGCCCCTTGATCACTGCGGTAACGAAGCTGCCATATTTGAGGGGCAACTGACCGGTTTTTTTATTTGCCCTTAGATAAGGGTCGCTGATCTCGGCGACCAGATAAACCATGCGGTTACCTTGGTCTATCACGCCTTCACTGCGTACTATCTGCCCCTTCCAGGTGACTGTGCGCTCGGCCAGTTCTGTACTTAGGGTCACGTCAGTATCCGGATGATCGATCGACTCTAAATAGGCGAGTTCATTGTTGGCTATGGGCAGGCGGATCTCGGCGGTCTGAGTATCGTACAGTTCACCTAGGTTAGTGCCTATGGTGACATACTGCCCAAGATCCACAGATCTCGCCTTGATAATGCCATCGAAGGGGGCGCGGATAACAGTGCGCTCCAGATTACGCTGGGCTCTTGCCAGTGCCGCTTCGGCAAACTTAACGTTGGCCTCTTCCTGTTTGCGCTGCGGAATACGCAGGCCAAGATCCGGTGCCGGGCCATTCTGGTAATCTTCCCAATCTTTCTTGGCGACTTTGCCTAAGGCTACCTCTTCATCGAGCTTGGCTTTTGCCTGAGCTAATGTGGCCTGAGCCTGACTCAGATCGGCCTGATAATCTGAAGGTTCTATCTGGGCTAAAGTATCGCCTTTCTTCACCATGCCACCGGCGACAAACTTGTCTGAAATCGACAATAAGCGTCCCTGAACTTCGGCGACCAGAATGGTCTTGTATTTAGGGGTGACGACACCGTAGGAGGGGAGATTGAGTGAGACTGTCTCCTGCTTGATATCGACCACATTCACTATGGGAACCGGCACTTCCTCGGCTTTCTGTTCTGGTGCCTGCTTGGTGCTCATTAGCCCTCCGGCTAATCCAATAAAAATGACTACGATTAGTACGGGGGGAAGGACTCTGCGTAAAATTATTTTTATCATCGACTTATACTGTGCCTATGGCGAAATTGCTTGGGTTATAAACTACCAGAGTCTGGCCTAGGGTCAAAAGGCTTTTTGTTAAAAGAATGTATATTTTTTAGGATTGTGAAATCAACTAACCTAGTGATAAGTAAAAGGTTATGCTAAGCCATGCCTGTGTCCTTGTAATATTTAGACATAAAAAAACGCCTTCTAAGAAGGCGTTTCTGATTTTGAGGGCCGCATAAAGCTATTTTTTCTTTTTCAGTGCTTTCTGCTTTTTGCTGACAGTCTTGTCTTTTGCCTTGCTCTTTTTCTTCGACGGTGGCCGCGCTTCCTTATGCTTAGGACGCAGCTCCTCGATAATGCGGCGTTTCAGTGGTTGCTCGATATAACGTTCTATCTTGCCCACGATGCGCATGTCGTGTGCTTCGGCCAGAGAGATGGCCGTGCCCTTGTTGCCTGCGCGTCCGGTACGGCCGATGCGGTGTACGTAGGTGTCGGCAGAGCGTGGCATGTCGAAGTTGATCACATGGGTGATATCATCGATATCTATGCCGCGTGCGGCCACGTCGGTCGCTAGTAGCACATTGACTTCGCCTTTAGTGAAGCGTCCCAGCGCCTGAAAACGCGCCTTTTGCTCCATATCGCCACGCATAAAGGCGCAATCGATCCCGGCCTGACGCAGTTGTCCTTCTAGGCTGGCAACCACTTCACGGGTCTTCACGAAGACGATGGCGCGCTTAACCTCTTCCCGTTTAAGTATGTTGCACAGCAGGGCGAACTTGTGTTCCCTGTTATCGGCCAGATGGAGCCACTGGTGGATCTTGGCTTTCTCGCTACGGGGTGGCTTGGTCTCGATAGTGACGGGATTGGTCAGCAGAGTCTGGGCGAACTTGCTCACGCCGCCGCCCTCTAAGGTGGCTGAGAAGAGCATGTTTTGCTTACGTGAATGGGCCTGAATTGCTATCGACTGCACAGCCGAACTAAAGCCCATGTCCAGCATGCGATCCGCTTCATCGATAACAAAAATTTCTACCGCCTGGGCATCGAACAGATCTTTGTCGAGATATTCCATCAAGCGTCCGGGCGTAGCCACCAGAATGTCGATATTCTCTTTTAAGGCTTTTTCTTGGGGCGCATAGGGAACGCCGCCTGTGATGATGGCGATATCCAGATCTAACCCTGTGGCGAGGTGACAGGCGTATCTGTGTACCTGACTGGCCAGCTCACGGGTAGGGGTTAAGATCAGCACTCGGGCCTGGCCTGAGAAGCGGCGCGGAAAATCGATCAGGTGCTGCAGCGCAGGCAGTAAGAAGCTCGCCGTTTTACCCGTTCCTGTGGGCGCGCGAGCCAGAAGATCCTGCTGCTCTAGGCCTAAGGGAATGGTTTGTTGCTGAATCGTGGTAGGCGTCTTGTGCCCCATCGCCTTGAGAGTATCGAGTAAGGTCTCATCAAGGTGGAAATCGTCAAATTGCATGCGCGGCGTCTCAATAAATAATAGCGCGGCATTATACACCCAAAAGTGGCCTGAGTGCGAGAGACCAGGATAACCTCTGCGGCTTTCAGGGCTAGAGCTTAAGGTAAAAATCCCGTGTCAGGTCGATCATGGCCTGAGTGTATTGCCCTTGCTTGGTGCGTATGGTCAGTGACTGGCGAAGGGGGGCGGTTTGTGTCTCTTCTGTTATATGGCCGATAAGCAGAAGATGCCTGTGGGCTTGTTTGCCTTCGACGCTGCTCACATCCAGCAGCGCCTCTAGACTCAGGCTGTGGCGGGGGAGAAGCGCGATAAACTCAATCAGGCTGACACTTGGCAGAATAAGGCTCGCCTGACCATTGGGGAGCAAAAGCCTTTGAATACAATCGAGCAGCGCCTGAAAGTCTAGGCTGCTGGTGTGTCTGGCCTGGGCTCTGGTGGTTTTCTGTGACTGGGGGCCGTTGGCAAAATAGGGGGGATTACAGAGAATATGGTCGAAACGCTGCGCCGTGGCCTCACTCCAGCGGGTAACCGACTGATGGATAAGCACCATGCGATCGCGCCAGGGGCTGGCATCCATATTGGCCTGACAATCGAGCGCGGCGCCTGCGTCTATTTCGATAGCGGTGATCTTAGCCCTGCTGCGCTGCGCCGCCATTAGAGAGAGTAAACCGCTGCCTGCGCCGATATCCAGAATATGATTTGCCCTGGTAAGGGGCGCCCAGGCACCGAGCACGACGCCATCGGTACTCACGGGCATGCCGCAGTGACTGTCCTGAATGTGAAATTGTTTAAAACTAAAAGGCATGGGGTTGGATTATGGCCTTAGGATGGGGAGATTGTACGTGATTCTTGCTGCCCTAGACAGGCGCGCCTTAAGGATCGCTTTGTTCATTAAATGGAGTCTAGCTGTAAAGGGTGTGATAATTTGGTTCTCGTTTTGCTAAATCCTTGCTGTTAAATGCGCCATGCTGCTTGAGTTTGCTTGTTAATCCCTGGGGATTTTGATAATAGTATCACCGTCCTTTTGCGGGATTTATCCGCAAATTGGCCCAGGTAATCGAGTTTGAGTGCATAGTTAGCGTCAGTTAATCCTGCAGTTGTTCAATAAATAACCCATACAGGGTTGGATTTACCATTCTATAGTGTAATTAAAGATTTACACCGATATATTGCAGTGACCTCTGAGTCACTGCCCATTAAGTGATTAATTATAATTATAAAAACAGATTAACGAGGCTATTTGTGCATAAGAGTGAAATGAGTTTGACCGACACCCTAGGTTTAGGGTTTATGACCTTTGCCTTTTTCTTAGGCGCAGGAAATCTGATTTTTCCGCCATTGGCAGGCTTTCTAGCGGGGGAAAACATGCCTCTGGCCATGTTAGGCTTCTTGCTAACGGCCGTGACTTTGCCGCTGGTGACCCTGATCGCCGTGGCGAAAGCCAATGGTAAGGTGATGGGGCTTTTACCTGTTGCCGCTGCGACAATCTTTGCCGTGTCTATCTATATTATTATCGGGCCTGCCTTTGCGGCACCCCGTGCTGGGCTAGTCGCCTATGAGATGGGCTTTAAGCCTTTTGTCGCCGATAGCAGCACAACGATGATGCTGGCGGGCCTCGAACTCAATAGCTCACAGTTATTCTATACCCTGATCTTCTTCACTATCGCTATGCTGCTGTCGCTGTTTCCAGGGAAATTGCTCGACAGCGTAGGTAAGATATTGACCCCAATTATGATTGTTCTGCTAGTGGGACTGGCATTGGCGGTGTTCATTTTCCCTGCCAGCGTACCTGCATTGCCTGCGGGTGACTATCAGTCTCATCCTCTGGTGAAAGGTGTGCTTGAGGGCTATAACACCATGGATACCCTGGCATCCCTCATCTTCGGTATGTTGATTATCGATATTCTGCGTAAGAAAGGGATTGAGGCGCCAGCCGAGCAGACCAAATATCTGGTGCGCGCGGCCTTTATCGCCGCCGCAGGTCTGGCGTTTGTGTATATCTCTTTATTCTTCTTGGGTGCTGGCGCGGGCGATTTAGCCAAAGGC
Organism: Shewanella sp. AS1; assembly: GCF_021412565.1. Lineage (GTDB taxonomy): Bacteria > Pseudomonadota > Gammaproteobacteria > Enterobacterales > Shewanellaceae > Shewanella. Next base: position 250,829 of record NZ_JAKCLJ010000001.1, read on the forward strand.
GCCGATAATGGCGGCATGATTTTAACTAATTATGTTAACCATCAGTTCGGTTCCCTGGGTCAGACATTGCTGGCTGCGGTCGTGACCCTTGCCTGTCTGACGACTGTGGTGGGTCTTGTTTCAGCTTGTGCTGAATACTTTAATGAGCTGATGCCAAGATTCTCTTATCGCCTGCTGGTGGTCATCATGAGTCTGGCCTGTGCCACAGTGGCTAACATAGGTCTGGCAGAGCTAATCCATATCAGTATTCCTGTGCTGGTGACTGTGTATCCGGTTGCGATCGCTTTGGTGCTGGTAACTTATCTGACCGAACGTTTTGCCAGACCTGAACTGGCCCACAGAACCGTACTGAGCGTGGCTTTGCTGTTTGGCATACTCGATGGTCTTAATGCGGCGGGCTTAGATATGAGCGCCTTTAGCCAAATTCCTCTGTTTGCCGAAGGCATGGCCTGGCTGCTGCCGACTCTGCTGACGACCGGCGCCTGCTTGTTAATCAAATCTTCCAAGTCACCCAAAGCGGCAGGCTGATTGCTTAGCTTGGTCTGAGTCGCGTAAGATAACGGTGTTGATTCTTAAGAGTTAACACCGTTTTTTTATGAGCGATTTAATAAGGATGCAGGGTGACGAATAGGGCAAGGCACAGGGCAACTGACAGGGCTGAAGAGTATCAAATCGACAGCCTTATTGAACCTTTCCTCGACGATTTATGGTCGCGTAAGGGGCTGAGCGATAATACCCTCAGTGCCTATCGCAGCGATCTTTGCCATTTCGACAGATTTGTCCAAGCCAAAGGCCGGGAGCTTGAGAGTGTGGATCAGGCCTTGATCCGTGATTACTTGAGCCTGAGGTTCGACAAGGCGTTTGCCAAGAGCAGCAGTGCCAGATTGATCAGCAGCCTCAGAGCCTTTTATCGCTATCTGCTGCTGCAAAAAACGATACAAATCGATCCCACCGCCCTGATTAAGCCCCCGAAACTGGAACGTAAACTGCCTGACTCTCTGAGCGAGGCCGATGTGGATCGCCTGCTCGGTGAGCCGCATCTTGATGACCCGGTGGAGTGTCGCGATCGCGCCATGCTGGAGCTGCTCTATGCCTGTGGGCTGCGTGTCACTGAGCTGGTGAGCCTGACCTTAGATCAGATAAGTCTGCGCCAAGGCGTAGTGCGTATAGTGGGTAAGGGCAGCAAGGAGCGTTTGGTCCCCCTTGGAGAGATGGCAATTAATGAGATTGAATCTTACCTGGTCAGCGCACGGCCTGAGCTGCTAAAAGGCAATGCCAGCGATGTGGTGTTTCCTTCCAAGCGCGGCACCATGATGACCCGCCAGACCTTCTGGCACCGTATTAAGCTCTACGCGTTGCGCGCCGGGATAAGTGTGCACCTGTCACCCCACACGCTACGCCACGCCTTTGCGACCCACCTGCTTAACCATGGTGCGGACCTGCGGGCGGTGCAGTTATTGCTGGGTCACAGCGATCTGTCCACCACCCAAATTTACACCCATGTGGCCAAGGCAAGGTTGTCTGCCCTGCATCTGCAGCACCATCCTCGGGGATAGTAATGCAGGGATGACACCGATAGCTGGGTTTCTGTTACCGAATAATTTGCTTTACGGGTCCTGACGCTGTAACTTTTCAGCCCTTGATCAGGTCTAATATGTTGGCCCTGGAATACCTTCTATCTTAGGGGTTACTTTTGTTCGGTTTACTGTTGCCACCTAAATTTTGTACAGGATAACTAATGAAGCTTACGCGAACTTTAACCTTGTTATGCACCCTCTTTACCTTGCCTTTGGCGATGGCTGCATCGAGTAATACAGCTGATCATCAGCTTAAACAGAAACTCTCTGAGACCTTGAGCGTAGAGATCACCAGTCTTAAGCCCGCCCCTATTGCAGGTTTATATGAGGCGATCACTAATCGCGGCGTAATTTATATCAGCGAAGATGGCTCAAAGCTGTTTCACGGTAATATCTATGATCTCGAAAATGGGATGCAGAACCTGACCGAGGTGGCGCTGGCGGGTCCTCGTCTGGAGCAGATCAAACCCTTCGAAGATAAGATGCTGGTCTATAAAGCGAAAAACGAAAAGCATGTGATCACCGTCTTTACCGATATTACCTGTGGCTACTGTCGTAAGCTGCATCAGGAGATGGCAGAATTTAACGATCTTGGAGTCACTGTGCGTTATTTAGCCTTCCCACGTCAGGGCATCCCCTCTAAAAATGCCAACGATATGGCCGCGGTCTGGTGTTCTGCCGACCCACTTAAAGCCATGGATGATGCAAAGGCGGGCAAGCAAGTGGACAATGCCAAGCAGTGTGATGCTCAAATTGCCGAGCAATACAGACTGGGTCAGAGTCTGGGCGTCACCGGTACGCCAGCGATCATCTTAGAAGATGGCAGCATGATCCCAGGCTATCAGCCAGCAAAACAGCTGCTACAAGCGATGGAACAAACCAAGAAATAGCGCTTAGTTGCCTGTATTAAGGTGAGCTTAGGCTCACCTTTTTTATGCCTGTTGGAAACTATTAAGCCTATATCTGATCCTAAGCTTTAGCGCTAAGAGTCAGAAAGGCTAACGGCCATACAGTCAACTCATACAGACGAAACTCAAGCCGGCTAAACTCAAGCAAGTAAAGTAAGATTTTTCACTGGGCGATGGCTTTGTTATGCTAACGCCACTCATTTCCCTTTGTCAGTCAGGTTATCCTTGTCGTGATCCATAAGATAGTGCGCCGTCAGAAAGTGGATGATAGTCATCTTCCAGACCATTTCTCTCCCATACTTAAACAGATCTACGCCAGCCGCGGTTGTAGTGATGAGGATTGCGAGTTGTCACTGCAGGGGCTGCTCAGACCCGACACCCTAAAGGATGTGGATCTGGCCGCCGCCATCATAGCCGATGCTATCGCCGCCAATCGCCGAATTTTGATCATGGGGGATTTCGATGCCGATGGCGCCACCTCCACCTGCGTCTGTCTGCTCGCCTTAAGGATGATGGGGGCGCAGCAGCTCGATTATCTTATCCCCAATCGCTTCGACTATGGCTATGGCTTAAGTCCGGAAATCGTTAAGGTGGCCTATGAGAAGGGCGCCGAGCTGCTGATCACTGTGGATAACGGTATCTCCTCCATCGAGGGGGTGAATGACGCCAAAGCGCTGGGGATGCAGGTGGTGATCACAGACCACCATCTGCCGGGCAGTCAGGTTCCCGCTGCCGATGCCATAGTCAATCCCAACCAGCAGGATTGTCAGTTTGCCAGTAAGTCCATCGCCGGTGTCGGGGTCGCTTTTTACCTGATGAGCGCACTGCGCGCTGAGTTAAGGCAGCGAAACTGGTATCAAGCCCAGGGCATAAGCGAGCCCAACCTCGCCACGCTGCTGGATATAGTCGCCCTGGGCACTGTGGCCGATGTGGTCTCCTTAGATACCAATAACCGTATTTTGGTGGATGCGGGCTTGAAGCGGGTGCGCGCCGGGCGCTGTCGCCCCGGGATCACCGCCTTGCTCGAAGTCGCCAAACGCAACACAGCCCGTATCGTCGCTTCCGACTTTGGTTTTGCCGTCGGCCCGAGGCTGAACGCCGCGGGGCGGTTAGATGAGATGAAACTCGGGGTGGAAACCCTGCTGTGTGACGATATCATGCTGGCAAGGCGCATGGCCAGCGAGCTCGACAGTCTCAACGCCGAGCGGCGCGATTTAGAGGCGGACATGCAGCAGGAGGCGCTCAAGAGTTTAGCGGCTTTGTCTTTGGATGAATCGCAACTGCCCTGGGGGATCGCCCTCTATCAAGAGGATTGGCACCAGGGGGTGATAGGCATTTTGGCGTCCCGCATCAAGGATAGATACCACAGGCCGGTGATCGCCTTTGCTAAGGCAAGCGATGAAGAATTAAAGGGGTCGGCGCGCTCCATTAAGGGCCTGCACATGCGGGACTTGCTGGAGCTGATCAACGCCAGAAATCCTGGGATGATCATCAAATTCGGCGGCCATGCCATGGCGGCGGGACTGTCCCTTAAAGCCGGTGAGTTTGCACGCTTCGCCAAAGCCTATGATGAGGCGGTGCGCGAGCTACTGGCGCCCGAGCAGTTAACCGGCGAGTTGGTTAGCGATGGTGAACTCGCGCCCCATCAGCTCACCATGGAGCTTGCCAGAGAGCTGCGCGATGCAGGCCCCTGGGGACAGAATTTCCCCGAGCCGCTGTTTGATGGCTATTTTCGCATAGTGCAGCAGCGCATCGTCGGCGAGCGGCATCTTAAGTTGGTGCTGGAAACCGAGTGCGGCCAAATCATGCTGGACGGCATCGCCTTTAATGTGGATCTCACCACCTGGCCCGATGCGACCATTCAATATGCCCAGCTCGCCTACAAGCTAGATATCAACGAGTTTAGGGGCAATGAGACCCTGCAGCTGATGGTGGAACAGATCGAGCCTAAATAATCGCTTCCATTTCCCTATGGGTTGCGGTGGAAGATGACCTTATGCTGTAGGCGCTGCTTCGACACGCTGCAAGTACGTCCCTGTAAGCTCTTCCGTGACATTCATGTCACGGAAGGTCTCAACAGCATCTACACTGGGTCATTTTCTCAGTTATTAAAAAATAAATGTCATTAAAATTAGTAGCTTATTGTTTTTAGAGAATAGAGTATTGAGAGTAAATACTAGATTTGGAAAACGCCCATTCGCGTATTTCCTGATGGTATTTTTAAACGAATGCTGATAAGTTCTTTGTATACAAAGAGTTAACAATGCGCGTTTCACTGGTCTAATTAGGTAAATGCGCATGCACGCTAATAAGATGTTAGCCTAAAAAATGAGAAGCATACTTAATAATGGCCGCAAATAAGTTTTCAATTTCTGGTAAACCTACTCGGACAGACTCCCATGATGAGTTTATGAAGCAGGAGGTAAATGGTGTATTTGAAGATATTCTATATTTTCCCAACCAGTTCAATCCTGATTCATCAAAGGTTCTGAAGCAGAAAAACAAAACCTTTAGAAATGTGTCTTTTAAAGATACAGAATTTAGTAATGTAAGCTTCGTGTATTGTAATTTTGAGGGCTGTTTGCTTCTTAGCTCAAAGTTCATAGACTGTGAATTCATCGACTGCCAGTTCATTGATACCAACACCAATAAGTCCTCTTTTGAAAGAACCCTTATCGACCCAGCATATTTCAAGAAGAATTTTGATTTAAAGGCTGACACGAACATAGCTGCAGACCTATATCACAGCCTATACAAAAACCTAAGCAATGAAAGACAGCCAGACAGAGCCAAACAAAGCCTTTACATGATGCATCGTGCAGAAAATGCGCACCTCAATTCACAGTTACGTCGTAAAAAAATTAAATTACCGACATTCTTGTGGAAAAAGTTAACTCATGCTTTTGATTTCTTAACTTCTGGTTATGGGCTAAAGTTATACAGAGTTCTACTTACATTCGTTTTTATAGTTTCATTCTTTTCTGGAATCAATTATTTGTTCCGAAGAGAGTTTTTTGGTGATGGTGTTATTAGCTCATTACTTGATTCTATATACTTCACTTTGGTTACCCTGACGACCCTTGGTTATGGGGATATGTATCCTACCACTCAAATAGGAAAGCTTGTTATTGCAGGGGAGGTTACATTAGGGATCGTTGTTATTTCGTTGTTTCTGACATCAATCAGTTCTAGGGTGATACGGACATGACGATTATTTCAGCAGTTTTATTTGGGTCGCAAGTCTCTGGTGGTAGTGATCAACAAAGTGATAAAGACTTACTTGTTGTCTGTAAGCCAAAATACAAAATAGATGCTATTGAGAAATATTCAGATCTTGGTTATAGCGTCTCTGTTTATACACTTCGCCAGCTAGAAAACATGAGATTACAAGGCTCGTTATTCTTGCAGCATTTAAAGAACGAGTCACGGGTGCTCTACGATAGTAACGGGGTATTTGCCCAATTTATTGCCCAATGCCAATTTGTCTCACCATCTTTAGAAGAAATGAAGCGGTCTACAAAGAGCCTCGTTAATGCTTTGAATTGCCCTGTCGACTATAGGATTTCTTGGTGGCTTGCAGACTATCTATTTGTCTTATCAAGAGATTATTTTATTAAGCATTTCGCGAAAAAAGGGCTTGTTATATTCAATGTAATCCAGTTGTCGCAGGCAATAGAAAAAGAATTCAAATTAAAAAGAGCTGAAGCTGAAGTATTTCTTAAACTTAGAAAATGCAAATCCATTTACAGGAGTGGAAGATTTGAAGGGGAGCTGGTCGGGAAAGTGCTTTCGGCATGGTATGATATATTGACAAAAATACTGGCGGAAAAGCCTGTTATAAGACTAACTGCTAAAGCATATCTATGTGGTAGAGCGATTGACAATTTTGAATCATCTTACGAATTATTACGATATGTAGAGTCACTCCGAATTATGTTTCCGGATGTTAAGTGTGGAACTGAGTCTGAACACCATGTTATGAAAATGATTCGGAATCCAAATCACTACTCCAGCACATCGGCAAAAGGTAAGCAGTTTTTGGCTTCATATCTCGCGGAATTTAGAAAAGAGGCTAACAAGTGCGCCAACTCGAATAGCCAAAAGTGGCGTTATTGCTGCCACGCCACTTTTACTGCCGATTACGCATAGCGTTATAGCTTAATGTGAAATCTAGGATGTTATGAATAATTTTTTTGTATATCACAACGAGAAGAAAATTGGTCAATCCGTTTTGGATTTGGGTAACCTAGAAGCTTTTACAAATAAAAATGTCTCAGGAAGTAAAAACGGAGTCGTTTGGGTTGTCAGCGGGGTTGGTCGTCGTAGTCCAAAAAAATACTATGCATCAATGGCTTTTGTCATAGATACAGAAAAAACTGGGTCATCGCCGATAGCAGGCTTTGAGAACTCAATTTCAGGTAAAAAAGGAATAATTCTGAAAAAACCAATTGAGGTTACAGGTCAGCCTTGGCTAAGAGAGCTAAATAGAACGACAGCTAATTTTGTTAATGGCTTTTCGAAAATTTCAGATCCAGTGATCATTAGTGAATTTGAAAATATTTTTTCTCGGCATGGGTTCAAGCCATAACAAACCGCTGTAGTCACTCGTTTCGTTCGCTAGGACACAAACACGGCGGCTGTTTCACTTCGTTCCAATTATAGCCTCCGTGTTTGTGTTCCTAAGCAAGGTGTTATGCGCTTATAGGAAAATTAAAGATTATGAACTACTTTGAATCGCCTTTTTCAGGAGTTCCATTACGTGAACAAGTAACCAATCCAAACATTATTGTTGGTAAGCACAGTTATTATTCCGGCTATTATCATAGCCATAGCTTCGATGACTGTGCTCGTTATCTCAGTCCGGACAGAGATGATGTTGATAAGCTGATTATCGGTAGTTTCTGTTCAATAGGCTCGGGCGCGGTATTTATGATGGCTGGCAACCAAGGCCATAGAAGCGATTGGGTCAGCACCTTTCCGTTTTTCTATCAGGACAACGAACACTTTATCGATGCCGATGACGGCTTTCATCGCGCTGGTGATACTATCATAGGCAATGATGTTTGGATTGGCTCCGAAGCAATGATTATGTCTGGTGTTAAAGTCGGTCACGGTGCCATCATAGCGAGTCGTGCGGTAGTCACCAAAGACGTCGCGCCTTATGAAGTTGTGGGTTCTAATCCAGCAAAACATATTAAGTTCCGCTTTTCGGGGGCTGAGATAGCCATGCTGCTTGATATGAGATGGTGGGATTGGCCTGAGTCAAAGCTTAAAGCTTGCATGAAACTGCTTTGCTCATCTGACATTGAAAACCTTTACGAATATTGGAAGTCGGAAGTGCGGACATAACAAACAATTTAAGCGTGATTAGCAACCCGTGGCATTTTACTGTCCATTGGTTTTTTGTTTAATCTGCTCATTGTTAACCTGAAGGATACTCAAAATGCATCGATTGTTAATTTCATTCTGTCTGCTGCTTGTTACTGCTTGTAGTGGCTTGGACTCGAATGTTAAACAGACAGAAGAGTTAGCGACAAACCCTCCCACTCCCACAGTAACGCAACAGATGTTGCCAGTGGTCTTAGAAAATGGCAGCCAAGTGGAAATCTATGTGCGAACCCTAGGCCAGGGTGATAAGACTCTAGTGTTTCTTCATGGTGGACCTGGGGCCAACCACTCGTCATTAGCCCCTTTTTTTGATGATCTCGCGGATGAATTTCGTTTGGTCTATTTTGATCAAATCGCTGCGGGTAAGTCGACACCGCGTCAGCCAGAAACTTATCAGATAGGCGACGATGTGGCAGTGATTGACGCGGTTCGTCAACACCTTGGCGTAGATAAGTGGACTGTGGTCGGCGAATCCTGGGGCACCATGCTAGGGCTGCAATATGCCTCTGTTCATCCGTCATCGATAGAGCATCTAATTCTTTTATCTTCCGTGGGGGATGGTCCAGAGCACTTGCAAGCCTTTGGTCAGTCCTTGATGAGCAAAATAACGCCCGAGGATTTGGCAGCGCTGCAAAGTTTGCATGAAGCGGTGAAAAAGGGCGAGTCGACCATAGATGAATACCTAGTGAAATCTCGCCGCATTTTCGATCGCTACTACCTTTATGATCCCGCCAATATTGGCAAAGTGGTACAGCAAGACATTAACTACCAACATAACCAACGTGTAGCGGCGCTGATGGAAGCAGAGCTGGACTTTATGCAGCGCCCCGATGCCCTTAAAAGTGTGGATATTCATATGTATCAGGCACAAGGCGACTTAATTAATCCTGAGATGATTCGGGAGCATTTAGTGAATGAATTAAAACCTGATGCATTTACTGAGGTGCCTGAAAGCGGTCACTGGATCTTTTTGGAGCAGACCGACTATATCAATGGGGAAATTCGACGTATTGCCCGAGATTAAGTCGAACTGCCTATTCGCGGCTTCAATCCGCGAATAGGCAACAAAAGTAAAAACCGATCTTAGCTGATAGCCAGAGCCTAAAAAGGTGAGGGTAAAGGCTTACCTGTAGATACGCCCGTGTGACGCCGTAAATATATCCCTATAGGCTCTGGCGAAACATCCCTGTTTCGCAAACACACAGGCGTACCCACATCCAGCCAGTTCATTTGACCACAACCACTCTTCGTTTTCCTTGTATTGGCTCAAATCGAAGATATTACAGCTAGCTTAGGTTTGCCCCATTGCGCGTTTTTCCAGATGGTGTATTTAGCAAAATGTTGATAAGTTCATTACATACAAATAGTTAACTGTGCGCGTTTTCTCTGATCCAACGAGTAAACGCGCATGCGCACTAATAAGCAGTTAAAAGTACTTATAGTTTGGGTGTTAATTTCAAGGAAAATTTAAATGAGTGAAAAATTCTCAATCTACGACAGTCCATTTTCAGATGAAACCAAGGTATTAAGACGAAACAGCTTAATACTTTCAGGTATTTGTCTTTTTATAGGTCTCACTGGTGAATTGCCGTCAAAATTGGCTATCTTAGGTGTTAGTTTTAGTGCTCCTCAACAAAATATAATTGGCTGGTTTCTGTTTGCTGTTTTGGGGTACTTCTATTTACATTTTTTATCTAATGCCGCAGTAGAAGTAGCTAAATGGATTCATCCATTTTTCAAAATAATATCTGCCAAAAAGATAATGTTAACTCAATATTCACATGCTTTTGATGAAAGTGACTTTGCAAATATTCCTGACGAAGTTAATGAGCAAGATATAAATGATATGCAAGCAAATGCTATTTCAGCCGCAGATTGGGAAGTGACAAATAGACTTCGCTGGTTATACAACATGATTTATGTAAAATTAACCATTGAAATAGTCGCACCTGTTTGTATTGGTGTATGGGCAATGGTTCAGTTGCTTGTACTTATAGCTAATTAATAAGGACAAAAAACAGTTGGCTGTTTTCGTTCCTCAACATTTTAGCCAACAATTTTTTGCCCATTATTAGGGTGTTATATTCACCAGAGGGTTTATGCCATCTCCTGAAATTCTCTTTAAATACCGTAAGTTCGACAAAGGGTGTTTGGAGTTATTACTTAACCGTAAGCTATGGTTTGCCACCCCAGCTTCATTGAACGATCCGTTTGAGGGTGAAGCATCATTCAACGAAGTATTGAATGCAGTTTGGGAACACTACCCAATTCCTTTGTCGCAACGCGAAATGTACAAGAGAAAGATCGAAGAACAACTTGCCAAAACTGGTATCTGCTCATTTAGCAAAGCTCGCAAAAACCAGCTCATGTGGTCTCACTATGCTGATGAACACAGAGGAGTTTGTATTGGCTTTAAGGAGGATCTTTTGAGGCCAGAAGGTTCATCCATCGCACCAATAGATGTGACTTACCAAGACGAGTATCCCTTTGAAGAGATTATCGAGCGCTTCAAGTTCTTCGAACGGTTCCCTGGAGTGAATAATGTAGATAGTGTCGCTGGCGATATTCTTTACTCGATTCTGGGCACCAAGTATTCGAGTTGGCGCTATGAGCGAGAACGCAGGCTTGTGTTCTATAGATCCGAAGCAAAGCTATTCGATCCAGAAGCAGTTAATTCTATCGCTTTTGGGCTTCGAATGGAGGCTCGAGATAAATCGACGTTAAGAGCGATGCTATCCGGTACAGAATGGTCACACGTGAAGTGGTATCAAGCAGTTAAGTCGAAAACAAAATATGCGTTGGACTTCGAAAGAATATAACAATGCAAGTCACTAACTCGTCGCTACGCTCCTCGGGGACAAATGCCACGAGGCGGTAAGCCGCTGTCCTTTGCTCGTGCTTGCGAAGTTAGCACATAAAAAATATTAATCTGAAACTCACATATATAGAACTAAATTTCTAACACGGAAATGTCCACAAGTTACCTATTAGCTTTTTTACCCAAGCACTTGGTTTAGCACTCGTTGCCAGTTGCCGCCCATGATTTTGGCGCGCTCGCTGCTGCTGAATTTCGCCTGAGTTAAGGCTGTGTCGATGCGCTCCATGCGCTCGATATGATTAAGTTGGGGTATCACCACATGCTCTGGTTCATGATCAAAGCCGAGCACGCCGCGCTCGCGCAGGCTGTGCCACCACTCAAGATACTCTTTGACTCCCTCGCTATTATTATTGCCAAGTTTTAGCAGGTTCTTCTGGCCGCGCAGGGGATAGTCGTTGGCAATAGCCAGGGCATCTATGCCGCCCACTTTGGCTACATGTTTGAGCTGTGCCAGATAATGATCTTGAGTGGGGATGGCATCAGTAGTGAGCCAGAAGCTCATCATAAAGATGCCAAACAGGCCGCCGGTATCGGCAATGGCCTTAATCACCTCATCGGGAGAGCAGCGGGCATGATTGACGATAGCGCGCACTGCGCCGTGACTTTGCACTATGGGGGCATTAGTGGCTTTAGCACAATCCAGTGCCGACTGAGGGCTGGAATGACTCACATCGATTAGCATCTTAGTGTCGTTGAGCTTGCGGACTAACTTATGCCCAGCTGGGGTTAAGGGTGAGTTCAGCCCCTGTTTGCCGTCGTTATCCAGCGCGCCGCCGCTGAACTTGTTGCCATAATGGTGAGTCAGTTGCAGCACTCTAAGTCCGCGTTGGTAAAACTCATCCACTTGATTTAGTTCGTTATCGGCATTCTTTTCAACACCATCTTCAACATTCTTCTCAAGACAGTCAGCGCCCTGGATCTGGAAATAGACCGCAGTGCGGCCGCTGTCATGGGCGAGCTTAATGTCCGCTCCTGTCTTGCCGAGCAGGAGTTTATCGGGATTGTCGTTCACACGGGATAAGGCTTGGCTGATGCTTTGAACGCAGGCCTTATAGGTACGCTTGTAATTGGTGGTGCCATCGCTTTGCTCTATGGCTTCGATGGCGGAGATGTCACACAGATAGGCGCTGAGCTTGGATGCCTTGAGATCTGCCAAATCTTCGGGCAGAAATGATAACCCATCGATATACAGGGCTTGTTCGCTTGCCCAGGCCGTCATAGGGCTGAGTTGTGACAATATGCCTGCGGCCGCGAGTCCTTTCAGTAATAGTCGCCTCTGGAGATTTGTGCTCATGAATGGATTTCCTGATTCTCGGTTTGAGGTTTGGCGATAGCGTTCCAAAATAGCATGAAACTGGCTTCTTTATGGGCTGGTAACTGCCAGTATTCGGGATTGTCGCTGAAGTAGCTTATCGCCGCAAGAAACTGGCCATGGCAATTATCCTGCATCAGTTTCAGCGGGTAATCCTGAATAACTCCCAGAGTCTGCCCCTGTTTGATTAACTCGGCAATAAAGCCAAGGGTTGTGTTCATCGCTTGGTCACGCAGCTCAGTGGTGATAATGGGCGATAAAGAATAGAGCTGGAAAAACTGCTGTTTTAGCGGGTGATTCGCGGCCCACTCCAGGGCAGCGAACCACAGATTTCTGGCGGTGGTTTTAAGTTCATCGCCAGGCTCGATATTGTGTTGGCTTTGGCCGTCAGCATTGCTATGAATATTCGAGCGAATTGCATCGGCAAACTCCTGCTTCACATTAAGAAACAGCTGCTTCATCAGGGCTTCCTTGGTGGGGAAGTGATGAAACAGGGTGCCGGTTGCCACTCCCGCCTGTTTGGCTATCTGCGCCGTACTGCTGGTATGAAAGCCTTGCTCCACAAACAGCCGCAGAGCCGTGTCTAAAATCGCCGTTTTTTTATCTGTGGTTTTCATCTTGTGCTTAATTTTCAGCGCATTTTTTTAACGTAAGAAGAGTTTCATCAGCAGTTGCAACAGCTTGTTATCGTAGGGCGGATGCACCAGTTTACCGCTGTAGAACTTTCCTCGGCTGAGCACGGTTTTGGCGTGGCTTAGGGTCAAAAAACCCTCTTTGCCATGGTAGTGTCCCATACCGGAAGCGCCTATGCCGCCAAAGGGCGCATCATCGGCGGCGACATGAAATAGCGTATCGTTAACGCAGACGCCGCCCGAGTGGGTTTGACTGATAATCTGCTCTGTCGTATTGCTATCGAAACTCATGATATAGAGCGCCAGCGGCCGCGGCCTCTGATTGATGTAGTCAATCGCCTGATCGAGTGTCTCATATTCGAGGATCGGCAGCAGGGGACCGAAAATCTCCTCCTGCATGATTTGCATCTCATCACTGACCTGGGTGATGAGCTGCGGCGGCAATTTACGCCCCTGAAGATCGACAGCTTTATCGTCCATCGAGTGAATTTTTGCGCCTTTTTCTCTGGCATCCTGCAGCAGGCTTTGCAGCCGCTCGAACTGGCGCGGGTTGATGATGGCGCTGTAATCTGGGTTCTTGTCTACTTCGCCGTACATGGCGTAAAACTGCTGCCTGAAGGCGGCGATAAAGGCCGAGGTTTTGCCTTTGGGGAGCAGGACATAATCGGGGGCGACACAGATCTGCCCCGCATTTAAACACTTACCATAGATAAGCCGCTCGACTGCTGTGTCTAGGGGCATATCTTCGGCTATCACCACAGGGGATTTGCCTCCAAGCTCTAAGGTCACTGGGGTCAGGTTTTTGGCCGCGGCCGCCATCACCAGACGGCCAACCTGGGTCGAGCCGGTAAACAGCAGATGATCAAAAGCCAGGGCGGAGAAGGCGGCGGCGACCTCGGCTTCCCCCTCTATGGTGACCACTTGCTTGGCTTCAAACGCGATGGCGAGCAGTTTCTTGAGCACCTTGTTGGTGGCGGGGGTAAATTCCGACAGCTTGATCATGGCGCAGTTACCGGCGGCAAGCGCCGTGATTAAGGGCGCCAGCGCCAGTATGACAGGAAAATTCCAGGGCACTATGATACCCACGACTCCGACCGGCTGGTAATGCACTGTGACCTTTGCCGGAGCCAGCAAGAGCCCAGCGTGGCGTTTGCTTGGCCTTAACCAGCTTTTGAGGTGTTTGAGTGTGTAATTGATCTGGTTGATACAGGGAAGAATATCGGCGATCACGCTGTCGTGGGGGCTGCGGTGGCCATAGTCTTGACTCAGCGCGCCGATCAACTCAGCCTGATGGGCTATCAGGGCTTGTTTGAGCCGTGTTAAGTCGGATTTTCGTTGGCTTAAGTCTGGGCAAGGACGCTGGTTGAAATAGGCTTTCTGCTTATTGAGCAGCGGCTGTAATTCGACTGCAACTGGCGTGTGGAGAGACATAGAAAATTCACCTGTATCTGGTAAGATAAAAACCGACTAATCAGTCGGTTTTTATCTTAGTGACTTTCTTGATTTAGGTCAAACAAAGCTGAATTTTCAGTGGCGTACAGGGTTTTGCTCAAGCTACCTGATTGGGAAGAACTAAACTTAAAAGTAAGGTGTGTGCCAGTTTAGTTGCTTAGTTGTTAGTGGCTTAGTAGTTAGAGTAGCTAAACAGCTTGAGTCGGAAGTGTTAGTGGAGGTCATTATGAAAAGCGATATTCACGGACTGTCTATCGGGATAGAACGTTGGGAGAAGGAGCTGTTTTTTGTCATCAAGGCATACGGCCGCCTGACTCACGAAGATTATCAATATATGACGCCCCTGTTGGAATCGGCGATCGCCGAGATGAAGGATCCTGAGATCCTAGCGTTGATGGATCTGCGCGAACTGGATGGTTTCTCCCTGCATGCCGCCTGGGACGATCTCAAGCTGGGGCTGAAACATGGCAAGGCGTTCAAGAAGGTCGCCATCTTAGGCAAAGGGGAGTTTCAGCAGTGGATGGTGCGCATCGTCAGTTGGTTTACGCCGGGCGAATACCGATTCTTCGATGATAAACAGCAGGCGCTTTCCTGGTTAAGCTGAACTTAAGCAGATACAAGATCGTCCATAGATGCCGCTAGCATTTGGGTTATCGGCTATGCTAATAGGGTAAATATGTTTAATTTCCTGTATTTGCTAAGGAGGATCAGATGAGAAGAGGTCAAATATTGTGTCCGACAGATTTTTCTGAAACGGCGTCCCACGCCCTCTCTTATGCGGTTGAGATGGCCAATCTTTATCAGGTCGGTTTTCGTTTGCTTCACGTGGTTGAGCCCCCTATGGGGGACGAGAGTTTTCAAATTCTGGCGATAACGCCCGAAGAGCTGGCGCAGCAGATGGAGGAGGCGGCCGCAGAGAAGATGAGATCCCTGCTGGCTAAGCTGGATCAGAAACTGCCCATTGAAACCATGATACGTCGCGGTGATGCGGCGAGCGAGATCTTAGCCGAAGCCGAGGAGAGCGGCGTGGGCATGATAGTGATTGCCAGCCATGGCCGCACCGGGTTATCGCATTTTTTACACACCAACGTGGCCGAAGTGGTGGCCAACAAAGCTAAATGTCCGGTACTGGTAGTGAAGTAGGACAGATAATTTCACTCTATGTTAGCGATAAAAAGGAGAATAAAGCATGCGTAGTCGCCAGATATTATGTCCGACAGACTTTTCTGAAACGGCCTCCCACGCCTTAAGCTATGCGGTTGAGATGGCAGCGCTTTATGGCGTTAATCTGCGTATTTTGCATGTGGCGAGCGAACCATTTGGGGTGCACAACTATGGCATTTCGGTTCGCAGCGATCATGAGCTGGAGCAACAGCTTTATGCCGATGCCCATAGCAAACTGGATCATATAAAGCAGCAGCTTCGCGAGCAGTTGCCGCCGAATTCAAAGGTGGAGAGCCAGATCCGCGTTGGAGGGGTGGAGCGGCAGATCTTAGCCGATGCAGAAAGCAATGACGTGGGTATGATAGTGATCGCCTGCCATGGTCATACCGGCATAGATCATATGCTAAGTAGTAATGTGGCCGAAGGGGTGGCGAACAGGGCCAAGTGTCCTGTGCTTGTGGTCAAGTAGCCACTGTCTATTTGGGCTATGTCTATTTGAGCTAGGATCTATTTGCGACATCAATTTTCTGCGATATGGGTCAGGCAAGTGTCGTGGTAGAGCTGCCTGGCCAAGGAATTTAAGATCTCTGGCTCGGGATGGCAGTGGGCGAAAGTGCGCAGCCCATAGATCCCCATAGTAAAATAACGTGCCAGCGCCATGCTGCTTTGGGTACTGCAAAGCTCGCCCTTATCCATCGCCAGCTGATAATTATTCGCCAGGATCTGATGCCAGTTGGTTAAATACTGATTGATTATCAGCCTGACCTCTTCATCCTGCTCCGACAGTTCATTGAGCGCCTTAGTGAGCAGGCAGGCCTTAGTTGCATCGCAACTGATACAATCGCCGACTATCTTATCCAGATAGGTCTTGAGCTGTTTGCAGAAAGGCTGTGGTTGGCTGAAGAAGCCCATCAATTCGCTGTTTCTATCCTCAACATATTGTTCCAAAGCTGCCAGTAACAGGCCACGTTTATTTTCAAACGCACAGTAGATAGAACCCGGGTGCAGCCCAGTGGCTTTGGTCAGATCCTGCATGCTGGTCTTGGTATAGCCCTTGGCCATAAAGGCGGCCATGGCTTGTCTGAGCACCTGTTGTCGATCAAATTCGGCGTTTCGCATCGGCGGTTTCGTGTCCAAGTGTGAAGGTGTTGGAATGGCGTCAGTATACTTTATTTGAATGTTTATTCAAAAAAGTTCTTGAATGCTCATTCAATAAAGTTTATTTTGAACGCATATTCAAGAAAGCGTCGGCATTTCAACAGAGGTCTGAGTATGACAGCCAGTTTGTTTCAACCCTTCAAGCTTAATAAGAGTATCACCCTGAATAATAAAATTTTAATGGCACCCCTTACCCGTTGTATGGCGGATGATGATCTGGTTCCAACCGTGGCGATGGCCGAGTATTATGCCCGCCGCGCCGAGGCGGGTTTGTTGATCTCCGAAGCCGTGATCATACGCCCTGACGGTCAAGGGTACCCTAATACTCCGGGCCTATTTACTCCGGCGCAGATTGATGGCTGGCGTCTGGTTACCGATGCGGTCCATGCAAAGGGTGGCAAGATTTTCGCCCAGCTATGGCACACGGGCCGCGTGGCACACTCCCATTTCTTCGGTGGCCCGACAGTGGCGCCATCGGCGGTAGCTATTGAAGGCACTGTGCCAAGAATGCGCGAACTGAACTATGAAGTGCCAAAGGCGCTGAGTCAGGCGGAGATAGCTCAGTTAGTAAAGGATTATTCTCAGGCGGCAGCTAACGCTATTGATGCGGGATTCGATGGGGTGGAGATCCACGGCGCCAACGCTTACCTGATAGATCAGTTCCTACACCATGACAGCAACCGTCGTAGCGACGAGTTTGGTGGCTCGGTTGAAAACATGGTGCGTTTCCCACTGCAGGTGGTCGATGCCGTGTGTAAGCGCATTGGTAACGAGCGCACTGGGCTGCGCGTCTCTCCCGGCGCCTATGTCAACATGAAAGGAGATAGCCGGGATCGCGCCGTATTCGATCATTTCTTAAGGGAGCTGGAATCGCGTGATCTGGCCTATCTGCATCTGGGGATCTTCGACGATGCTTTAGAGTTTGATTACTTAGATGGCCGCGCTTCAACTTATCTGCGCGCGAATTACAGCAAGACTCTCGTGGGTGTAGGCAGTTACAGCGCAGAGACGGGTGCCCTGGCGATTGAACATGACTGTTTCGATCTGCTGGCCATTGGTCGTCCCTTTATCGCCAACCCAGATTATGTGGCTAAGGTGCGCCAAAACCTGCCTTTAGTCGATTATTCGGATGAGATGCTGGCCAGTTTGGTGTAAGCCGTTTTACAAAGAACAGCAATCGCTTCAGATAAATGAGAAGTGATTGCTGTTTTTTATTGGGTGTTTTCAGCGCGATTAGATAGGGGTTAAAAACTGGAGCCGGCCTGTTTGAGAAATGCCAGCTCATCGGCTGTCGATTCCCTCCCTAAAATGGCATTGCGGTGTGGATAGCGGCCGAACCTGTCAATGATCGCCTTGTGGCGTCTCTCATATTCAAGATTGCCCTTGGCGGCCTCGCGGCTAAAAAGCATCATGGCGACCTCATGTATGCTGGCCGACTCGCTGTGCATATAGGGCATATAGAGAAAGGGCACCTGAATGTTCGGCAGCTTAGTGTCGGCGCCGTTGGCGACCGCTTCCTGGGCTAATGTCAGCGCCATGGCATCGGCACTGAAAGCATCGGGCGTGTCTCGAAAGATATTACGGCTGAATTGATCCAATATGATGATCTCGGCCAATCGCCCCTGAGGTTTATTGCGCCAGAAATAGAGCTCCCCCTGTTTGGCATGGCTTAACAGATCGCTATAATTTCGCCTGAGCAGATCGTCAAACTCCTGGTCTTTCACAAACCAGCTGGTGGGTTTTATCTCTTCGAACCAGAAATTGATAATACTGTCTGGGGTATGTTTAATCCTGTACATAGTGTTCTTGTCCTCAATGACATTAGCCGAATAGTGATTATCGTGTGCGGCTGGGTGACTGCTGCTGGATTATTTAGGGTCTACTCATGATAGTGGCTGTTAACGGTTTTAGCCTGCCAAAGGGGAGCTTACTTTGATCGGCTCATTTCCAGCCTGCTTATTATCACGTCTATCTTGCAGATGGTTATTGGCTGTGGGCATAATGGAGTTTGTTGTTTTTCAGCCTGTTATTAAACACAGTTCGAGGTGCTTGAGTGGAACATCCGGTTTCTAAGCAGAAAAAAGCCTTCCTAAGAAAACTCTATCTGGCTTATCTCATCGATAATGAGCGCCATAATCTGTTGTCACTTTGCAAAGCCACAGGCATGCCAAGGCGCACTCTGCAGGATGCTATTTCGGCTTTTGTGGATCTGGGGATAGAGTGCCACTTCATCCAAGATGGCGAGCGCCATAACGCCGGTTATTACCATATTCACACTTGGGGACCGATCAGCAGCAGCTGGGTTAGAACCCACCTCGATGATCTGCTCGCCCAGTTGAATGACTGATGCGCCCCTCACTCAATCAGAATCTCTGGTTTGATACCTTAGGTGAACCCATTACCTACCGCAGTGCGTTAAGTGCTGATATTCATGCGGATGTGGCCATTATCGGCGCCGGTTACAGCGGTTTGTGGAGCGCCTTGCGGCGCTTTTTGCTTCAGGTAATAGACATTACGTAAAGAGATAAACCAATCCATCACAGGATTGGTTTATTTGTATTACTTACAATATGTTGATTCAATCATGTACTCAACAGAATGCCCAACAGTGTATCGACTAGCTATATATGCATTTACAGTTTTCTCACACCACTGTAATGCATCGCCTTTACTTTCATATCCATTACCTGTGGCATTCCAACACTGGTTTAAATCGTAGTCTCTGTCAGAGGCTAAGAGTGCTCCAGATTTTGTTATTTTACATGATGAATAAGTTGTTTTATCAGAACCGTCAGAATTAGAACCGCCACACGCAGTCAGCAGTAAGGTAATAAAAAATATCAGTATTTTTCTCATCTTATGACCTTGTTTACTATATTGAAATCTTTAGAAAATGAGACTCGAGAACTACAAGGGAGTTCAAAATACTCATGAGTGATATTTTTTACTTGTATCTCTAAATAGCTATAGCCTGAGCATTCATATGAAAAACCAGAATCTGGTTGAATTTCAAATTGGTCACCATATATATCAATGATTATTTTTACATCTGATAAGTTGTGGAATGATAGTTTATTTTCCTCTATGGAATTTACGAAAACATTTTTTATAGGGGTTTGGATGCCCTGAGACATCACAGGGAAAGATGAGGCGAACAATATAGGAATAATAGATAAATAATGTCTCATTATATCTCCTTATTTAATGAAACGTTTTTAAAATAAAATTCATCACTTTTATTATTTAAATGGTCGTTGCGTAAATAATAGAAAGTGCAACTTTTGTCTTTTCACTGAATTAAGAACTACATTTACCTTTAACAGCTAGGTTTAGTTTTGATATTGCTTCCTTTGCTTTATTTTCTTCAATAACCTCTACACCTGCTCCACCGACAAACATACCCATTTTTATATATTGTTTTACAAAGTAGTTCTTTCCATCTTCGGTTTTTACAACGAGATCATTTGGCGAAAACTCTGATTCAGTTGAAATTTTAACTTCATCACCACCATTGACTTCTTCGTAGAAAAACACATTTGGTGCTGATTGACCTAAACATTCACCATTTATCCAGATATCTTTTTTTAACGCTCCCCCGAAGCTGCCTGCTCTATACACATATAAGCCTGCTTTTCCATCAGAAGGGGGATTAAATTGTTTTGCATGCGCACTTTTATCTGATGACTCCATTGGGACACTTGCACAACCAGACATAAGTGATAGTGATATGACAATCATTGCGATAGGTTTAATCATCGTTTCTCCTTGAGTATAAGAACGAGCCTCACTGCTCTGCTTGATTAAATTTTAATAGCGAGGTTAATCTATCAGCTGTCTACTCTTTTATCAATTGTTTACTGCTAAATTAGATTGGAGTAAGGAGTGGAATGGCAAAACTGATTCTACTCCAATGTATTAAAGGTTTTCATTATCAATATTCCCTTGCTTGTTATTGAAATCTATCTCATCACAGTCTTGTGCATTCTTCAAAATAGCTGTGTCATCTCTGTTCTGAAGAGGGATTTAAAACATCAAATTGCAAGACATAAAGCTGCCATCTAAGGTCTTAGAATAATAATGACAACGTTGTCATTTGTGGTTATAGTAATGTTATCAAAACGCTGAAGGCCAATCTGTCAGTACGTTAGGGCGGGTAGCCGGTCAGTGTCAACTTAAACCTGGGACAGGGCATTTCATTTAGGGAAAATGGGGCAGTTATGCAAATCGTGATCTTACAAGACAGTGCAGCCGTTGCTGAATATGGCGCAAATCTCTTTATTCAGCAGCTGCAGAAAAAGCCCGCTTCAGTCTTAGGTTTGGCGACGGGCTCAACGCCTGTTTCCCTCTATCAGCGTTTAATTGCCGCCAATCGTTCGGGAGAGGTCTCCTTTAAGCAGGTGACTAGTTTTAATCTGGATGAATATTTAGGTTTGGATGGCAGCCATAAGCAGAGCTACCGCTATTTTATGAACAGCCAGTTGTTCGATGCTATCGATATAGACAAGGCCAATACCCATGTTCCGCCGGGGGATGCAGATGATCCCATCGAGGCGTGCGACCGTTATGAGCAGCAGATCGTAAAGGCTGGCGGCATAGACATTCAGCTGCTTGGCATAGGGCGTAATGGTCATATTGGTTTTAATGAGCCCTCTTCCGGCCTGATGTCCCGCACCCGGGTGAAGACGCTGACCAAGGCAACCATCGAAGATAATGCCCGCTTTTTCAGCAGCGATGAATATCAGCCGCACCTGTCGATCACCATGGGGATAGGCACCATTTTAGATGCAAAGAAGGTGGTGCTGCTGGCCACCGGGGAGAATAAGGCGGATGCGATAAAGGCTAGTGTCGAGGGAGCATTAAGTGCAGCCTGCCCCGCATCGGCGCTGCAACTGCACCGCAATGTGATATTGGTTTTGGATGAGGCGGCGGCATCTAAGCTGAGTGATATAGAGTTTTACAAACATATAGAACTGGAAAATCAGAAACTGATGCAGAGACTGGGCAAGGCCTAAAGGCTTACTCATATCACATCTTGTGCAATAGCAGATCTTGTTCAAAACCCAATGAAGGCGCTTAAGGCGTCTTTTTGTGCTTTTGTTCTTTCACTCTGTTTAGTTCAGCTGCCGCCTATTGCAATTTGTTCGGGATAAACTATGTTATCGACAGGAAAAAGTTGCAATCTTATTAGATAACTTGTTTATTTTTCTGCCTTTATTAGGAGAACATCATGCTAAAAAAATTACTGATCCTAGTGTTGTTCCTGGTCAGCACCCCCTTCATTGCCGCCTTGTTTATCGAGCAGGATTATGCGGTCGATACGCAAATTACCATAGACAAGCCGGTTTCCGAGGTGTTCGACTATGTGCGCCTGCTAAAAAATCAGGACAATTTCAGCATCTGGGCTGGCATGGACCCGCTGATGCGCAAAAGCTATCGCGGTGAGGATGGAACAGTCGGCTTTGTTTCTGCGTGGCAGAGCGAGAATCCCGATGTAGGTCAGGGGGAGCAGGAGATCATGGCGATTATTCCAGGTGAGCGCATCGATTATGAGTTGCGTTTTCTCTCCCCCTTCGAGGCGGTTTCCCCCGCCTACATGACCACCACCTCAGTGTCAGACGGTCAGACCCAAGTGCATTGGGGCTTTACGGGGCACATGGATTACCCGATGAACATCTTACTGCCGCTAATGCAGATGGATAAGATGATCGAAAAGGATCTGCAGCAAGGCTTAAATAATTTAAAAAGATTATTGGAAAGCCAGTAAGCAGGATGGTTAATGGTTGATTGTTGATGGGTGAAAGGGCTGTGAGAGCCTTTTTTTATAACCATGATGAGAGGCGGCTTTTCGTTTAGTTCAGCTAAATCCAGCTCATTCGGGCAAAGATGACTAAAATTTATCACTGATGGCACTGCGCTATGTTAGCCGTGTCTGTTATAATCGCCGCCACTTTTTTGAGTCGCGAGCCTGGATTCGCGCGTTTTTGTGTCGCAAGCCGATTGAGAATCTCCATGGATAAGCCTGAAATTTTCCGCCCAGCATCCTTAAAGGCCAGTGAGCCAGCCCAGCCGATCGCCCATGTTTCTAATCGTTTAGAGCTGCTAGCCCCGGCGAAAAATGCCGACTTTGGGATAGAGGCTATTCGTCATGGCGCCGATGCAGTTTATATTGGCGGGCCAGCTTTCGGCGCGCGCGCCACGGCGGGCAACAGTGTCGAAGATATCGCCCGTCTGTGCGAATTTGCTCACAGGTACCATGCTCAGGTGTTTGTCGCCATCAATACTATTTTGATGGATGATGAACTTGAAGCGGCGCAGCAGCTGATATGGGATGTTTATGAGGCGGGCGCCGATGCGCTGATCGTACAGGATATGGGGATACTGCAGCTGGATATTCCGCCTATTGCCCTGCATGCCAGCACTCAGATGGACAACCGTAATCCGGAGAAGGTCGCCTTCTTAGAGCAGGTGGGATTTTCTCAAGTGGTGCTGGCGCGTGAACTTGGCTTGAGTCAGATCCGCGAAGTGGCCAAGCATACTAACATGCAGATCGAATTCTTTATCCACGGCGCTCTGTGCGTGGCTTACAGCGGCCTGTGTAACTTAAGTCATGCTTTCAGTAATCGCAGCGCCAACCGCGGCGAGTGCTCGCAGATGTGCCGTCTGCCGGGTGATTTAAAGACACGCCAAGGCGAGGTGTTGGCCCAGAACGAGCATCTGTTATCGCTGAAAGATAACAACCAGACAGACAACTTAGAGGCGCTTATCGACGCTGGCGTGCGCTCCTTTAAGATTGAGGGGCGCCTGAAAGATCTCAGCTATGTGAAGAATGTGACCGCCCACTATCGTCAGGAGCTGGATAAAATCTTGGCGCGCCGCCCCGAGCTGGTGGCATCCAGCCATGGTCGCTGTGAACACACTTTTACCCCAAACACAGAGAAAACCTTCAACCGTGGTCGCACCGATTATTTCGTCAACGACCGTAATCAAGGCGTGAGTGATTTTCGCTCGCCTAAATATATCGGCGAAGAGGTGGGAAAGGTGGCGGCCCTGGGTAAAGACTTTATTCAGGTCGAATCGACCGAGCAGTTTAATAATGGCGATGGCCTTTGTTATTTCCCGCCTAACTATGAGAAGGCCAAGCAGTCCGATGACAAGTTACAAGGGCTGCGAGTCAACCGCGCCGAGGGCAATAAGCTTTATGTGATTGCTGTCCCCGGCGACTTAAAAGTGGGCGCGACTCTCTATCGTAACCATGATCAGGCGTTCGAAGCCCTGCTGGCCAAAGAGTCGGCCAAGCGAATTATCCAGGTGGATATGAGCCTGAGAGATACAGATTCCGGCATGGCCCTGACTATGACAGATCAATACGGGTTATCAGCCACCACTGAGCTGCCACTTGAGAAAACGGCAGCTAGCGACAGCGAAAAGGGGTTGCAGAATCTGCGTAAACAGTTGGGTAAACTCGGCAGTACAGACTTTAGCGCCAGAAGCATCAGTATAGAGACGGCTCAGCCTTGGTTTGTGCCGGCATCGGTATTAAATGGTCTGCGCCGCGATACAGTGGCGGCTCTGGAGCAGGCGAGAGTCGCAGGCTACGAGCGCCCCAAAGCCTGGCAATATAATCAGGAAGCCGTCTATCCTGTGAAGCATTTGAGCTTTATGGGCAACGTCGCCAACGAACAGGCCAAAGAGTTTTATACCCGCCATGGGGTGATCGAAATCGAAGACACCTATGAGAAGAACGGCATCGCAGAGGATGCCCCTCTGATGGTGACCAAGCATTGTCTGCGCTTTAACTTTAATCTCTGTCCTAAAGAGGTTCCGGGGCTCAAGGCCGAACCTATGGTGCTTGAGATAGGCAAAGATGTACTCAAGCTGGTGTTTGACTGTCCTAAGTGTGAAATGCTGGTGGTGGGGGCCAACCGTCAGGTGCACAAGTCGAAAAAGCCCTAAATAAAAACTTTAGAGTAAGGTCAGGTGTGTCTCTGCAGTTAGTGCTTTGAAAAAGAAACCGCCCAAGCCTAGCTTGAGCGGTTTTTTATTTAGGTTAGGGCATTTTGTCTAAAAGCGGTAACCCAGGCTGATAAAAGGGTAACTGCCGCCATCATAGACGTTGTAACTCACCCCGAGGCTGCCCCCCGATGCCCCTTTTTTAGCGAAATGGAATTTGTAGTTGAGAGAGCCGCCCACCTTGTACTCAAATCCCGATGTCATGCCGTAGGGATCGTGCTCCCGCTCGAGACTGACCACGCCTGCATAGAGACCTAAGGAGTGATTGGGCGCGAAATACAGATTGCTTCCTATGCCACCACCACCGCCAAAGTGATCGCCCGGCGATGAGTATCCCATTAATCCGGCAGATAAATAGAGCTCCAGGTTATCGAAGCGCACTGGCAGAAACACCTGAGCGCCAAGACCGCCATACTCAACGCCCAGGCCGACTGCGACCATAGATGCTGGCGTGGCCATAGTCTGCTGTGAAGGCAGCAGGGTAAAGGACAGGATAAAGAATGGGAGCAGGTGAGATTTTTTCAATGTGAATTCCTTCTCAGTTAACTGACGCTTCATCTCATCCCGGAGCCAATAGGGTTATCTGTCTCTCCAGAATGAAAGCGGGTGGTTAAAGATACGAGAGAATATTTTTAATTTTAAGACCTTATTATCATCTTATTTTTGGCCTGGTAATACTCTGGCTGGTTATTTGTGATGGAAGTCATGTTATTAATCTCAATAAAAAGCACTGAATTTTCAGTGCTTTTTTGTCACATGATTTATGTTCTGATAATAGTCGTGAGTGACAAGAGTCAGCGAGAGGCGCTATCAGGCAGTAACGGTTTTCACGCCGTCAGGGGTGCCGACCAGCAGCACATCGGCGCCGCGTTTGGCGAACAGGCCGTTGGTCACCACACCGACTATCTGGTTGATCTTCTCTTCCATCTCTTTCGGGTTGATGATCTTCATGTTGTAGACATCGAGAATGATGTTGCCGTTATCTGTGATAACCCCTTCGCGGTAGACAGGATCGCCGCCCAGTTTTACCAGTTCGCGCGCCACATAGGAGCGTGCCATGGGGATCACCTCAACCGGCAGCGGAAATTCACCTAAGATAGCCACTTCCTTGGTGTTGTCCACGATACAGATAAACTTGTCGGCCACGGCGGAGACGATCTTCTCGCGGGTCAGTGCCGCGCCGCCGCCCTTGATCATATCCATATGGGGATTGATCTCATCGGCACCATCCACGTAGACAGAGAGCTCGTCGACCGAGTTCAGCTCGAAAACCGGAATGCCCAGGGCCTTGAGTTTTGCGGTCGAGGCTTCAGAGCTGGAGACGGCGCCTTCGATATCGGCCTTGATGCTGCCCAGCGCATCGATAAAGTGGTTTACGGTTGAACCGGTTCCGACACCGACTATGCTGTCTTTTTCTACATATTTCAGGGCTGCCCAACCGGCGGCTTTCTTCATTTCATCTTGAGTCATCACTCTTTCCTGTGAGGAAGTTTAGGTCGTTGCCAGCAATTATACCTGCTGTTCCTCCGAGCGGCATGGGAAATGACGAATTTTGTTTTACAGGGTTGGCTTTATTGCTGGTGTTTATCAGCGTTAGTGTGTAATTTATAGCAATAAATACAAGTGGTTATAGCTGTTAATTGTGGGGGGGTAAGATGGCGGGTGCAAGTTTACTGACCTTGCTCGATGATATTGCGGCAATTTTGGATGATGTGGCCCTGATGAGTAAGGTGGCGGCCCGTAAGACTGCCGGGGTACTTGGGGACGATCTTGCCCTCAATGCCCAGCAGGTGAGTGGGGTCAATGCCGACCGCGAGCTGCCCGTGGTCTGGGCGGTGGCCAAGGGGTCGCTGCGCAATAAATGTATCCTGGTACCGGCGGCCTTGCTTATCAGCGCCTTTATCCCCTGGGCTATCACGCCGCTCTTGATGCTCGGTGGCGCCTATCTCTGTTACGAGGGGGCGGAAAAACTGTATCACTCCCTTGCACATGCTGGTAATTCCCATGATAACAATGTTTCTGGCAACAGCACCCATGACAGGCACTCCGAGCAAGAGGAGCTTGAGCTGGCACTTAGGCAGGCGGGGGGCGATATCCGGGCCTTCGAGAAACACAAGGTGACCGGCGCGATCCGCACCGATTTTGTGCTGTCGGCGGAGATCATCGCCATCACCCTGGGTGTGGTCTCAGACAGCAGTTTTCTGACTCAGTTGGTGACCCTGTGCATTATCGGCCTAGTGATGACGATTGGGGTTTACGGCCTGGTTGCCGGTATAGTCAAGCTGGACGATCTCGGCCTCTATCTCAGCCGCCGTCGGGGCGAGGGCGCCCTGGTGCGACTGGGGCGCTATCTGGGTGGCGGACTGGTGAACGCCGCTCCCTATCTGATGCGTGGCCTGACTGTGGTCGGCACCATCGCCATGTTCATGGTGGGCGGTGGGATCCTGACCCACGGCATCCACGCCCTTGGCGAGTTGTTTACTCAGTGGGCGAGTCTGACTGCTCACTGGGCATTTATGGGAACTCTGATCTCTAGCCTGCTGCCGAGTCTGCTCAATACCCTGTTCGGCGTGCTGGCCGGCCTCCTGCTTGTGCTACTTATCTCGGCCGTGGGGCGTTTGCGCGCCTGAGGTCTTGGTGCTGAGTGCTTAACCCTGACTCTCAAGATGCTCTTTGAGCAGGGCAATCATGGCGTCGGCGGCGAAGGAGAGCGGGCGGTTTTTCAGCCAGAACAGGCTCATGCGCCAGCTCAGGTCGGTTTCTGTCAGATCCCGGATGGCGACCCCCTCTGACTGATAGCGCATGGCGATAAATTTCGGCAGTATCATCACCCCTATGTCGGCGGCAACCAGGGCGATACCGAAGTCGGGCTGGTTGACATGGGTGGGATTGGTGATGACGACGCCGGCATTCTCACAGGCATGGATAATCATCTTATGCAGGGTAAATTCCGGCTCGAATAAGATCTGAGCGCAGCCATTGAGCTCCCTCATGGGCACCTGTGTCCGCTTCGCCAACGGGTGACGGCTGGGCAGGACCACCACCATGGGCTCGGTGTGAATGGCGATGCCGGTAAACTCTGCGGTCAGCTCGACGATCCCGGTCGCCAGTTCTATCTCCCCCTGCTGCAATGCCAAGGTTTGCTCCACCCCGCCGCGCACCAGCAGCTGAGTATGGATCTTGGGAAAACGGCGGCGGTATTTAGCGATAATGGGGGCGAACAGCTCGGCGCTGCCCAGTGGCGCCAGGCCCAGTTTCAGCTCACCCTTGTCGAGTCCCTTAAGCCGGTTCAGTTCATCGACGAGCGCCTGTTTGGTGGCCAGCAGTTCTTGGGCATAGTGATAGACAGTCTCGCCGTGTACCGTCAGGCAGATATTAGTGCCGCGTTTGCCCCGAGTGAGTAGCGGCAGTTCCAGCTCACTTTCCAGCTGAGTCAGGGATTTAGACAGGGCAGGCTGGCTGATATGGACTTTGGCCGCCGCCCGGTTAAAGCCGCCACAGTTTACTATCTCGACAAAATAGTGCAGCGCCTTGAGATCCATAATGATTGCTTTTGGTTATCTAGTTTATAAATAATATTCATTTTTTTTATTAAATGTGCAAGGGTAAAATTGGCTTAATCTTAATCACCAAGCCGATGGAAACCCCTTTGCTGTCATTCAAGTCACTCACTCAAGCCCTCCTGCAAGTCGCCTCGCTCTGCCTGCTGGCGTACCTGTCGCAGTATCTGGTGAGTTATTTTGCCCTGCCTCTGCCTGGCGGTGTCTTAGGTCTGGCGGTACTCTTGCTGTTACTGGCGCTGAACTGGGTGCCTGAGCGTTTCGTTGCTTTGGGCGCGACCTGGCTGCTCAGTGAACTGTTACTGTTTTTTATCCCGCCGGTTGTCGCCTCTGTGCATTATGCGCCGCTGTTTGAGCAGTATGGCCTGAACCTGCTGCTGACACTGGTCCTTGGCAGCACCTGCGTCTTGTTGATCACCGGCTTTGTGATCGATCGGGTGTTTCGTTTCGAGCGGCGCCGTAACCGGGCAAGACGGCAGCAGCTGCTGTTAGCCTCTGCCTAGGTAGTCCCTTATGTCGGCTCTGATGCTTTCACAACCTTTGGCGATCTGCTGTCTTATCATCACTATCCTGACCTACTTTGCCAGTAAGGCCCTGTACCGTTGCTGGGGCTTCTGGTGGCTGTCGCCGATGATCTTAACCCCGATCAGCCTGCTGGTATTGGTGGTGTTATTTGCCATCCCGCTGCCCACCTATTTTGCCTACAGTCACTACCTGAGTGCCATGCTGGCGCCAGCGACCATCGCCTTTGCGCTGCCCATCTATCGTGAGCGACACTTGATCGCGCGTTATCCGCTGACCATATGTGTCGGGGTGCTGACCGGGCTGTTGGCGGGCTTGCTCTCCTCCTGGGGACTGGTGAAGTTGATTGCGCTGCCGCCGGAACTCTCCCACAGCCTGCTGGTGCGCTCTGTGTCGACGCCTTTTGCCATCGAGGCCACTACGGCCTTTGGCGGCGTGCCGGATCTGACCGCCATGTTGGTGCTCTTCACTGGGGTGATAGGCATGCTGCTCTGTGGCCTGGTATTTAAGCTGGCTAGGATAAGAAGCGCCCTGGCCAAAGGCGTGGCGTTGGGGGCCTCGGCCCATGGCGCCGGAGTCGCCAAGGCGACCCAGTTGGGGCAGGAAGAGGGGGTCGTCGCCAGCCTGACCATGATCTTTACCGGGATCACTATGGTGTTGGTGGCGCCCCTGTTTGCCTATCTGTTGGTGTAAGCTGTTGGTGAAGCTGTTGGTGGGTGTAAGTTTTTAGGGATTTCAGCTATCCCTTTGAGTAAATATGATTTGTAGCGCTCATTTTTGTTATTAACTACGGCAGGCTGTGATTTTTTAGTATAGAATTCGCCTCCAAAATCCCGCAGTACAAAGTTTTACCGTCTGGCAAACCAATTCGGTCGACTTGTGCTAGGTTGAATTTGGGTAAAGAATAATCTGTAGGATTAGCTTTTCCCTTTGATGCGAAAATAACATGATGGGGATCGTCAGATGTCTGAAAAACGCTTTATTACCGCTCAGGAGCTACTGGAAGATTCGTTTCGTCTGGCGGCGCAAGTTTATGACAGTGGTTTCAGACCACAGTTTATCGTGGGGATCTGGCGTGGCGGCGCACCTATTGGCATCGCTGTGCAGGAATATTTCGACTTTAAGAAGGTTGAAACAGATCATATCGCGGTGCGTACCTCTTCTTATTACGGCATTAATCAGCAGAGCAAGAAGATCAAGGTGCATGGCCTGCACTATATTGTCGAGAACGCCAACGCGACAGACGGCCTGTTAATCGTCGATGATGTGTTTGACTCTGGTCGCAGTATCGAAGCCTTGGTGAACAAGTTGCAGGAGCTGATGCGCCTGAATATGCCGACCGATGTCCGTATCGCTTGTCCTTACTACAAGCCTAAGAACACAGCGGTTGCGATGAAGCCAGATTACTTTATTCATGAGTCGGAAGAGTGGTTGGTCTTCCCCCATGAGGTTTCCGGTCTGTCGCCAGAGGAGCTGGCAGAAGGCAAGGGCGATCTGAAGAATATTAAAGATCTCTTTATCTAAACTGCTCATTATCTTTGGTACAGCCAGCAGAGTAACGAAAAATGCCACCTTCAAAGAGGTGGCATTTTACTTTCTGCTGTCGTAAGCGTTTAGCCCTATGCTGTCGCGAGCGCCTATAAACGGGCGATTTCGTCACCCAGCTGATAAGATTTATCTGTGACTATGGTCTCTAGGGTATTTACCCGGCTCTTTAGTTTATCAAGCTCGGAGCGCAGGGATTCTATCTCTTTACTGTCTTCCCTTGCATGACGCTTGTTAAACTCTTTATAGCCGCTAATGGCAAAGCCACCGATAAGGGCAATGGCAGCTATTTCAAATGGTCCCATCTTTCGCTTCCTTGTTAGTTTGAACAGTCAAGATCTAGCTTTAATCTTAGTCAGTTTATCGGCAAAACTGAACCGATTTTATTGAGCTTACTTTTCCATTTATGGACTGGGGCTCGGACTGGAGCTAGGCGTTAACTGCTGCAAAATGCGCACACACTGTTGCTCGGATTGAATCGACTTCTCTAGCCAGGCTTGGGTGGTAAGGCTCAGGGTGGGATTATCATTGAGTACCCGTTTGAGCCTGTCGATGCCGCCATAGGTGCAATTCATCGGGATCAGATATTGGCCATAGGCGTACATAAAGTCACTGCTGTTGACGCTGTCGAGGTAGGATAACTCCTCCAGGCGCTGCTCGGCTGTGGCTTGGCTCAGTGCCTTTTGTTCACTGGGATAAAGCAGGGCCATGATATCCACTAATTTTGTCAGCATGACGCTGTCGCCATCTGAACTGTGCATTTGGATACGGTTAAACCATTGGCGCTTAAAGTTTGCTTTAGGCTGCGCTACTTCGGCTATCAAGGCAAGGCGTTCGCCCTGGGTACTGTTATCCCGTTTTTTCTCTTCCAGCAGTAGTTCATTGGCCCAGGGGTAATCGTAGCGATTAAGGTGGATAACGATTCTCCAGCGCCGTTTTTGATCCAGCGTTATCCCTTCGAGTTGCTCTTTGCCTTCCAGCAGTGCGGCAAGATGGCTCTTAGCGTGATGGCTCAGTGCCAGTTGCACATAGGTGTCGAACCAGAGGCTTTGCACCTGTGTGCCGGGCGATGTGGTGATGGCAAGGCGCAGAGTCATCTGCTCCAGCGCCCTGAGGGCTCGGCTGCTGTAATGCTGCTGATTGGGATTCATCTGTTCCAGCAGCTCTTTTATCTGATTGATTTTGCCGCTCAATATGCCCAGAACCACAGGGTCACTCTCATGTGGTGCGTTGACAAAGATTGCCCCTAAGAAGCGTTTAAGAGATAGATCGCCGGCAAGCACACTGTCCCACAGGGTTTGCCATAACATGACTCTGAAATTGGGGTCTTCAACCTTGTGCAGTTCTTGCAGCGCAGTCGTCTGTGAAATTGGGTCAAGTTTCACTTTAACGTAACCCCAGTCCTGATAATTGGGGAAAACCAGCGCGGGGCACCTCACGCCTTGAAGACGCTTTATCTCTGTGAGCGGCCCCTTGTAAGTGACCGCCTGATTAAGATTCTGATGCAGGGCATGGCGCCCTATGGTGAACAGGCCCAGTTTGACCTTCTGCTCCCTCAGTGTGGGGTGAGCCTGGGTCGCGCTCTGCTTTATGGCGAGTCGGGTGAGACGACCGTCATTGCATGTAAATTCGGCCTCAATCTGATTAACGCCGCCCTGATAGAGCCAGGTGCGGCTCCATTCATCCAGCGGTCGCTTGGCTGCTTGGGAGAGGGCTGCGATAAACTCGCTGACATCGGCGTTGGTATATTGATGTTGGGTCAGATACTGTTTCAAGCCCAGATTAAAGGCTTTCTCGCCCAGCAGAAAATTCAGCTGAGTTAGAAGGGCAACCCCTTTAGTCACAGTGGCTTCATTCATGTGCTCTTCGAGCAGATGGTCTGAGATCAGGGCTGACTCAATCGGGCGGCTATGACGCCTCTCTTCGGTTTGATAGAGGTTGTGTTTATCCTGATACCAGACCGGAACTGCTTGCTCCCCAACTTGCGCTTTTTTGGCCATCAGACGAGCCAGGCTCTGGCTGAGCCAGTGTTCGTTCCAGCCTCTTGGGGTGACAAGATTGCCTGTCCACTGCTCGGCTAAGGCCTGGAGTGCAATTGCTTTGAACCTCTCTTCACTTGGCAGCGAGAACTCGAAACTGGAAGCCGCGACATTGGCCATGGCGATCTGCCCTATATCGGGCACTAAGATCTGGTCATATTTCGCGAAAGGATAGGCGGTACCGAACTGTTTCTCATAAAAACCTATCGCCTCACCTGTGTGAGTTAACCAGGCCTGTGCATCCTGTTGTGAGGCTATCGATTGCGGCGCATAGAGGCCCAAAGGAAGCGTCTCTGTTTGATGCCAGCTCTGGTAAGGCCCGGCAAAGAGCGAAAAACTGTGGGAGCTGATAGGCGCTGTGGTGGCAAATTGCCACTGGGTATGGGTCGCACCTTGGGTCTTGCTGGCATTAGTTGCGCTAATCACAAGCCATGCCTTGGGGGCGGTGACAGTTAGGCTGAATCTCGCCTTGAGATCGCTCTGGTCAAACAGTGGCATCATCATCTGTGCGTGACTTGGCGCAAATTGAGTATAGAGATAAGCCTTGCCATCGAGCGGGTCTGTGTAACGAATCAATCCTTCATTGGTGCTGCTGTAGGCGCGGGTGAAGCTTAAATCTATCTGGTTGCCGCCTTTATTAAGTAAACCGGCTGAGAGGGTGATCTGTCTGCCGTCATAGTTGGGATAGATGCGGTGACCATTAACACTAAACTGCTGCAGCTGTGCCTGGTTGAAATCCAGCGTTAAGCTCTGGGGATCCTTAAGGTTGAATTCGATACTAGCCTCACCGCTAAAGCTATCATCCTGGGTGATATCGAGTTTTAGTCGGTACTGGAGATCGCTGATGCGTTGACCTCGCTCCCGGGCTATCGAGTCTATATTGCCAATGCTTGCCTGGGTAGCCACAGCCTTATCTGACTCCGCTATATTTGACCCTGCTTTATCTGATTTAGTGGGCTGAGGGCTTTGACAGGCCGTAAGGCTTAAGAAAATGGTGCCAATAATACCAAGCGTAAGCAGTTTCAAAAGCAAATCCTTAGTGCGTCATCCAGAAAAACGTCAGGGAATATCAAACTATATTTTCAGCCTGAGCCCATAAAAAAACCAGCAAAATGCTGGTTTTTTTTGGCTTGCATTGCCTCTACATACCGAAGAGAGACTTTGATTTTACCTTGCGGATCTCTTTTTCATCTGACCATTCGATAAGGCCGGTTTCCAGATCCATCAGACGCATAGTCATCTTGTAATAGACATCTTTGGTGCTGCCATCTTGTTTCACTATGCTGGCCAGATTGCCATAGAGCATGTACTGGGCACCGATTTGACGACCGAAATTGATGGCCGTTGAAGGATCGACCATGCCAGAGTTGTTCTGGTAATCCAGCTGTTTGCGTACTGAGTCCACTTTGGTCATGTCGATAAAGCGGAACTTACCTGAGCGCAGCAGCTTGTTGCTGATAGAGTCGGTTACAGACTCTGTATCTATGTGCTCAGAGGTTTTGTTCTTGATGCTATCGACAAAGATGATAGGTCTTTCATTGGCAGTGATAGCCACAACCGGTGGGAAGGTCAGCATGCTATCGACCATCTTGGCCGCGATGGCTTGTAAGTCGGTAGAACCGAAGTTTTCATTGACTGTCTCTACTTCGGTTGCATCACCATATTGCACCTTGGATTGACAGCCCGCCAGGCCGACAGCCAGTGCAAGGATAAAAAGAAGCTTGAAATTTTTCATAAAAATACCGATTCCTATTAGTAGATTAAATGATTATCGAATAAAAACGGGTGTAATTACCAGTATCTATTATCCAAATTAATGTGGTTTTACCCTGTTGTACATCAATGGTTTGCCTTGCTCCTTGATCCAGTGTAATCCCATAGCGCCCCGCTGCAACGTATTGTCTGGCAATTTGTGCCTGTTTAGGCAAGGTTAACCAACTGCGCCTATCGGCCTGCTCTGTCACTATATTAAAAAGCTGTATGGCCAGCGCGCCGGCATCGAATTGATCATGTTGTCGTTTGGTGTCACTGCGAACACTCTGCGCCATCTCTGCTTTAGCATAGACTCTGGCGGCCTGTCTCACGAGGGCGGCGGGCAATTCCTCTTTGAGCGCCGTGATGGCCAGCGCATCAATATTGGCTATAGGGGAGGCCTTAATCTGGGGCCCTAGCCCAGTTATTTGCCCTGTTGGCACAGACGCCCGTGTGGGGAGATAGGTGGCAAGTGAGGCGGTTTGCCAATTGCCCTGAATACGAAAAGGCACGGTAAAACTTTGCTTTTCTGGCACAAATCCCCGTTCGAGCAACACCACAACCTGACCTTCGGTTTTGGACGGCAGCTTGGCATCGCCCCAGCGTTTCTTAAACTCCTCATATTGAGGCATAGATAAACGCTTGGCTAAACGCACCAGATCCTGTTGCAGATAGGGATTGCTCGGCGTGATTTGTGCCGCCTTGCGATAATCGATAAAGGCATCGTTGGGCTGACCAAGCAGTTCGTAGATAAGACCTGTAGTGTAGTAGCTGTAGGCATTTAAAAAAGAGCTTGTGGTACTGCCCGCGGCGGCAGAGAGCTTATCCATCTCAGCATCGATGGCACCATTGGCCATAGACTGCACCGACTGCATCGATTTTTCGTAACGCGCCTGCTCCATGGCTTGCAATTCGTTACTACGTCTCACCTCCACCAAGGCGCTTTGACTGTCGCCGCTAAGCAGGTAGTTCAGCGCCTGATATTGATGCACCAAAATTCGCTCATAGCCGGGGCCTCGGTAGGGGATCACATTGTCGTTGATAAGTAGGCTGCTGGCATTGGCCCCCAGATCGCTGGCGCTGATCAGCGCCTTATCATCAAATTTTTGATAGGCACTGACGGCCTGTGCATAGTATTGATTACTGGTTTGGAAATCTCCGAGAATTTGCGCGACCCGCCCGGCTTCCTGGGCATAGAGCAGTCCGTCTGCCCCTGCTATTTTGCTATCGAACTGACGATACAGGGGCTCTGATTTAGGGTTGTTGAGCTGTGCCTTTATCGGTGAAATTTGTGATGGATAATTAATCAATATGCTGTTCAGGGCGCAGCCCGATATGCCAAGGCTGAGTATGGCTGTGATAACAGATCGCGTTATTATCTTCTTGGCATCCAGGTTTAGAGAGATAAGCATATCAGGCGCATTTCCTTATATTTTCCTATTCAGATCACCCCATGGCGACAAAGTTCCGTGGGTGAACAAGGCATACAGATTAATAGTGCGGCGGTGGAGTCTCTTCCGCCTGGCTGGCGATATTGCTTGGCTCAACCTGCTGCACCTTGCTGATTAAGATGCGCAGTTTCTCCTGTTGCTCTTCTACGATGCGATTAAGTTTGATCACTTGTTGATCAAGTGCTTCGATTGTACTTTCCTGAAATGCCAGTTTCATCTCAAGATCTTCAATACGTTGTTCTAGTTGCACTTAGCTAGGTCCTTTTGTCAGGCTGGTAGCAAAGGGGTTGGAAAGGGTCCCCAAATGCTGATTTTTGATATCAGAAGAGAGTATACAACGGCTTAGGGGATTTGGTCATGCTAAGCAAACCTTTAGGGGAAATTGACCTTCTGCTAAAAATAGGTGAACTTGTGCTGCCGATGTTTGTCTGTAACTTATCGTCTTATACATCTGCTTAAGGTGAAGCGGTGCAGTGACTTGTATCAAATTAGATTAAACATAAGTAATCTAATTGGTATCTGTTAATTATTAGTATAAAGTGGTTCGTCTTAACGAGTTCAGGGTTTGAGCCCGCAAAATTGCTGAGGAAGCTTTAATGAAGTCTATTTATAAAATGTCTCTGGTTGCGCTGGCGGTAGTCGGTTTAACTGCATGTAATCAAGAAGAAAAATCAAATACAGCACCAGAGGTTAAATTAGAAACTGTTGCCCAGAAGCAAGCTTACAGTGTTGGTGCTTCTATCGGTAAGTATATGTCTGGTCATATAAAGGAGCAGGAAGCCTTAGGTATGCCTGTGGATCGTAGCCTGATCATCGCGGGCTTTAGCAATGGTCTGAGTGACGAGCTAAAACTGAGCGAAGAAGAGATGCAGACAGTGCTGCAGAATCTGGATGAGACCATCAATGAGAAGCGTCAGGCTCAGGCGGCTGAGATAGCCGAGAAAACCAAAGCTGAAAGCGCTGCTTATTTAGAGACAAACAAGGCGAAAGAAGGCGTAACTACTACCGTTTCTGGTTTGCAGTATGAAGTGTTGAAGCAAGCTGATGGTGAGAAGCCTGCTGCGACAGATACAGTTGAAGTGCATTACGTGGGTACCCTGATTGATGGCACTCAGTTCGATAGCTCTGTTGCTCGCGGCGAGCCAGCTAAGTTCCCATTAAATCGCGTGATCCCAGGCTGGACCGAAGGTGTACAGCTGATGTCTGTTGGGTCTAAATACCGCTTCGTTATTCCTGCTGAGCTAGCCTATGGCAGCCGTGATACCGGCAGTATTCCTCCTAACTCGACGCTGATCTTTGAAGTGGAACTGCTCTCTATTGAGAAAGCGGCGACGGCAGCTGCCGAGACCGAAGCGGCGGCAAAGTAATCACATCTTTAAGATGAATAATAAGGGCGCCCGGCGCCCTTTTTTGTGCCTGAGAGAGAGGCACAAGCTTGAAAGATAAACACGCCCTAGGCATTTTCGATCGTCTTAAGTTAAAATTTTCTGAGTACAAGTTTGGATATGCAGCCATGGAATATGAATTTCGTCGCAACAATTTGACCGGCACTCTGATGGCCAATTTTTCCATGGATCATGAGATCATGGGATTGTGGTTTAGCGATGAGCTTGAGGGAAACCGGGAGCTGTTGCAGCAGTTATTGGGAATTATCGCCTCATTACGGAATGGCGCTGTGACCAGCCAGCGCATTGTGGGGAGTGCTATCTCTATCGACCTGGATAATGAGCAGGTTCGGGTGTTTGCCAATGTGCTGGAGACGCAGGAGAGTATCGAGCTCGATGAGTCTATGTCTCTGTATGAAGGGGAATCAGAAGCCTTCTGTGGCTTGGAAGATTTTGAGTCTGCTCTGCTAAGCTGGCAGGAGTTTATCGATGAGCCCAGCTAATTCTGTCGGCTCATCACATCACTGTTTTAGCGGTTTTTCACTTACTGGTTAAGGTAGCGAACGGCCATTTCAGTGCGGGACTTGGCATTTGTCTTACGCAGCAGGTTTTTCACATGGACTTTGACTGTTCCCTCGCTGATATGCAGTTGCTCTGAAATCGTCCTGTTGCTCTTGCCTTCGGCCAACTGCTCTAAGATTTGT
The DNA here is from genome assembly GCF_021412565.1 of Shewanella sp. AS1. Classification (GTDB taxonomy): domain Bacteria; phylum Pseudomonadota; class Gammaproteobacteria; order Enterobacterales; family Shewanellaceae; genus Shewanella. The sequence continues at coordinate 288,266 of NZ_JAKCLJ010000001.1, forward strand.
CGCTCCCTTGGGGTCAGGCTGTTGAGCCACTCCAGCTCTGCGTCGCTGTCTTTGATTTCCAGCATAAAGGCTTTCACAGATTCAGAGATCACCAGTTGGCCCTGCATCGTCTCCTTGAGCTTTTCCAATAAAAGATCCGGCTCGCTGTCTTTGAGCAGATAACCATCGGCGCCAGCCTTCATAATTCGAATCACATCCTGTTTGGCATCGGAAACCGTTAGGATCACAATTCTGCTGGTGACTCCTTCCTGGCGCATGGCATTGAGGGTGTCTAAGCCTGTCATCCCCTTCATATTGAGATCGAGCAGGACGATGTCGGGTTCATTCTCGGTAATGGCACTTAAGGCATCCAAACCACTACCCGCTTCACCGAACAGGCTGAAGTCACTGTCTGAGTTGATCAATTGGCAGATCCCCCGGCGTAATAGCGGGTGATCATCGACAACTAAAATTGAGTAAGGTTTGCCCATTGTGCACTCCTGAAAATTGGTTGGCTAAAGATTTAATATTCTGATTATTCGCATTATTTCAGCGGCTCTCCCTCTGGAGGGAAGATCAAGCTGACAGTGGTGCCACCGGCATCATTGCCAAAAAAGTGTACCATACCCGAGAGTCGACTGGCGCGTTCGTGCATGATACCTATTCCAAAATGTTGATCGCGTTCTTTTAATTTTTTGATGCCAATACCGTCATCGCTAATGGTGATCTCGACATTGGTATCTTTGATGATACATGATACATGGATCTTTTTAGCGTTGGCATGCTTGATGGCGTTGAGGGTGGCCTCTCGGGTTATCTGTAAAATATGGATATGCTGGTGAGCGCCTAACAGTTGGGTTGGAAGCTTATATTCCAGGGTGATATCCGTACTCGTCTGGCCCCTGAGTTGATCCAGCATCACCTCAATGGCGTGCCTAAGGTTGGGTTCCTTTATGGTCAGGCGGAAGGTGGATAATAACTCCCGCAGTTGAACGTAAGCGGTATTTACTCCTTGGTTTATCTCTTCGAGTTGCTCATCTATCTGCGCGTCATATACCTGTTTTTTGAGGCTTTTGGAAAGCAGACTGACTTGAATCTTCAGGAAAGACAAGAGTTGTCCCAGCGAGTCGTGCAGCTCCCTGGCGATAACGGCGCGCTCCTCCATCAGGGCCAGTTGTTGCCTTTGCTCTCCCGCGTTATGGATCAGGATTGAGCGGGCTAACATGATGGCAAAGTTCTCAAATAACGCATGATTAATCCCGCCATTGGAGCTGACCTCTAAATACCCCAATTCGTTGTCATCGAATCTTAATGGGAAGCGGGTTTGATTGACCTGCTCTGATACCCAGCCTCCTTCGGCCTGGATACATTGGCTGGCCTCTTCGTCATTGGCGAACATGAGTCTCAGATGGGTTTGAGGTTCATGCTCTCTTAGGTGATCTAATGCGTATTTGATCTTGCTGTTTTCCAGCTGGCCGGAGTTGAGCACTATCAGGTTGTCGTAGAGCAGCTTGAGTTCGTTGTTGGCGCGGGTGAGGGCGAAGGTCTTCTCTTTTACTTGTGCTTCGAGATCGCCATAGAGAGTCGAGAGTTCTTTGGCGGTACTGGCGAGCGCATTACTCAGAGAGTTTATCTCTATGTATTGACTTTGAGGTACAGTGATTTCGAAATCTCCCTTGGAGATGGTATTGGCGGCCTCCATCAACTGATCGATTGGAGAGACCAGCTTACGCTTGGTATAGCCCACGGCAAGAAAGGTGATCAACAGCATCAGACCCAGGCCGATAACCTGACTGGCGGCCAGCAGTTTAAGCTTGAAGGCGGCAAACTCTTCGGTTTCCAATACCAGCAGATCGATAGTATCGACAAAGTCTTTGAGCGCGACGGCGTAGTCGCGGGAGTTTTCCGTTTCAATGTAGTGCTTCATCACCTCCCACTTCTGGGCCACCAGCAGATATTGCTCTGCTAAATCGTCAGGCGACAACCAATTGAGCGAGCGTTTGAGCGCATCAGAATAGAGAGTCGCTTCAAACTCACTGATCTTCTCTTTGGCATTCTTACTGCCTGAGTTGGCATAGAACATCAACCGGTAGCTTTGCATCCGCAGTGAGCCGGAAGCATTGATGGCACGGGCATCGCCCAAGCTGTAGACCAGGTTAGCGATAGCGAAGGTAGCCAGCCCGCTGGAAAGTAACGTAAATGTTAACATTAAGCCGAATAGAGTGGCGGTAAGACTGCCTTTTTTCATCAATAAAAACCCGCATTTTTCAGTAAAGATAGAGGTTATCTACTAGTATTTGTTATTTAGCGTTAACTAAAAAATTAACATTTTGATAAAAATGTGAAGTACAACACGCGCACACTTTGATCTAGCTCAATTTTTCTTATGGATACCCCTTTGGGGGTATGTCTAACCCAAAAGCTAATCGCTAACTTTGCCTACGAGATGATGTAGTTATCTAGCTATGATAAAAAGTAACATGGAGATGAGATGGTGAGAACATTAACGAACAAAACCTTTGCACTAAGTGCTTTGGTCACCGCCAGTTTAATGGTCGGCGGTGTGATGGCCAGCGATAAAACTGAGCCTCGTAATGAAGTGTTTAAAGATAAATTCGCTAAACAGTATCAAAGCTGGCATGACACGGCAGAAAGCAAAGAGGTTATCGATGCGTTAGAGGCGGATCCTAATCTGGTTGTGCTGTGGGCTGGTTATGGTTTTGCAAAAGACTATAACAAGGCGCGCGGTCATATGTATGCTGTGACCGATGTGCGTAACACGCTACGTACAGGGGCTCCAACTTCGGCAGAAGATGGTCCAATGCCAATGGCTTGCTGGTCTTGTAAGAGCCCAGATGTACCACGGGTGATTGAAGAGCAAGGCGAAGATGGCTATTTCAAAGGTAAGTGGGCAAAAGGTGGTGCAGAAATCGTTAACACTATTGGCTGTGCCGACTGTCACGAAAAAGGCTCACCTAAACTACGTATGTCACGTCCATTTGCCGAGCGCGGTATGGCTGCGTTAGGTACGCCATTTGATAAGGCATCGCGTAAAGACAAGCAGTCCATGGTGTGTGGCCAGTGTCACGTCGAATACTATTTTGAGAAGACTGCCGAGCATAAAGGCTTTGTTAAATTCCCGTGGGACATGGGAACCACTGTTGAATCAATGGAAGTTTACTATGATAACCTCCAGTTCAGCGATTGGACCCATGCCGTATCTAAGACTCCAATGCTTAAAGCGCAACATCCAGGGTATGAAACATGGCAGCTAGGTATGCACGGCAAAAACAACGTGAGTTGTGTTGACTGTCACATGCCTAAAGTCACCAATGCGGAAGGCCGTAAGTTCACTGACCATAAAGTGGGTAACCCATTTGATCGTTTCGAAGAAACTTGTGGTACTTGTCATGAGCAAAGCAAAGAGTTCATGGTGAACTTGGATAAAGAGCGTAAAGCGAAAGTGAAGCAGATTCAGCTGAAAGCAGAAGAGCAACTGGTTAAGGCGCACTTCGAAGCGGGTGCGGCCTGGAAAGCAGGTGCTACTGAAGCCGAGATGAAGCCAATTCTGACCGATATCCGCCACGCTCAATGGCGCTGGGATTATGCGATCGCCTCTCATGGTGTGGCTTCTCATGCACCTGATGAAGCCTTGCGTGTACTGGGAACAGCAGTAGATAAAGCAGCAGATGCCCGTGTAAAATTGGCGCAACTGTTAGCGGCTAAAGGTGTTAAACAGCCTATCGCATTACCAGATATCTCGACTAAGGCTAAGGCGCAAGCTGCACTTGGTATGGATATGAAGAAGATGAATGCCGATAAAGAAGACTTCAAGAAGAACATTCTGCCTAAGTGGGACGCAGAAGCGAAGAAACGCGAAGCGACTTACTAATCGCACTGTTTAATTGATTGTTTAAAAGCCCTGGTCGATGATCAGGGCTTTTTTATTGAATCAAATCAAAAAAGAGACCTTATTTGATCATCTTAAGCAGGGCTTTGAAACGATCGCCTCTGGCTTCCTGTTGTAGTTCAAAAAGCAATGATTCAGTGTTGGTCACCTTAGCACCATATTGAGTCATCATGGTTATGCCCAGTTGCTTATTTTCCAGGGTGCGCGAAGAGACGCCATCGACCAGAATGTGTACATCAAAGTCGTTATCCTGCAGGTCGCGGCAGGTCTGATAGACGCAGATGTGGGTTTCAATTCCCGCCAGCAGTACTTGCCTCCTGCCCATGCCAGTTATCGCATCACGAAATTCACCACTATGCCATGCACTAAAATGGGCTTTGGTAATGGGCTTATGTCGAGGTTGCAAGCACTCTTGTAATCTAGGGCTGGTGGGGCCGAGTTTGTCCGGCAGCTGTTCAAGATAGAGAATAGGGATCTCCAGCAGATCTACGGCATTGACCAAAGTGCATAAAGTTTGCTCAAGTTGTTCAGCCTTATGCATTATCTGGGCGAGCCTTCCCTGTACATCGACTATGAGTAGTACGCATTCCTCAGGTTTTAACATCTTATCCTCCTGTCATTGAGCCCTAAGCATACCTGGTTTGCCACATTAGCCAATCCGTCTTAGGTCGAACAAGTTTGCCCATGTTTTGTGCGAATCATGCATGTATGCACCAGGTTTGTGCATAAATTAACCGTGTTTGTTGTGGATTTTTATTTATTTTACTGTATTTAAAGGTTTTTTATTTTTGGCCTAATGCTTGAATTAACTTTTGCATAACAAAACTACAATGACGAGTCGGAGGCTGGAATGAAACTAATCAGCGCAATAATCAAACCATTTAAATTGGATGATGTGCGAGAGGCGATTGCTGGACTGGGCATAGAGGGAATGACAGTCACAGAAGTCAAGGGATTTGGACGTCAAAAAGGCCACACCGAGCTCTATCGTGGTGCAGAGTATCAGGTCGACTTTTTACCTAAAGTCAGACTCGATATCGCGACGAAAGCCGAAAATGTGGATCACTTGATTGAGTCCATAGTGACGGCGGCCCGAACCGGAAAGATAGGTGACGGTAAGATTTTTGTGACGGATTTGGATCAGGTGATCCGTATCCGTACCGGCGAACTTGATAACGAAGCACTTTAAGAGGATAAGATAATGGAAGAGTTAAAGGCATTAGGCGCAACAGTGACAGAGTTGCGATTCGCATTGGATACATTCTACTTTCTTATTTCGGGTGCGCTGGTGATGTGGATGGCGGCGGGTTTTGCCATGCTTGAGGCGGGACTGGTTCGCTCTAAAAATACCACAGAGATCCTCACCAAGAATGTGTGTCTCTACTCCATCGCCTGCATCATGTACCTGATAGTGGGTTACAACATCATGTATGTGGACAATGCTGAGGCGGGCTGGCTGCCATCCCTGGGTGGTTTAATTGGCTCACAAGCGGCGGATGCGGATCATGCCCTAGAATCAGATTTCTTCTTCCAGGTGGTGTTTGTAGCAACGGCTATGTCAATCGTGTCTGGCGCCGTTGCTGAGCGCATGAAGCTATGGGCTTTTCTGCTCTTCTCTGTGGTGATGACGGCGGTTATCTACCCTGTTGAAGGTTACTGGACCTGGGGCGGCGGTTTCCTCTCTGCAGCCGGTTTCTTCGATTTCGCTGGTAGCGGTATTGTTCACATGGCTGGTGCTTCTGCGGCAGTTGCAGGCGTGTTACTGCTGGGCGCCCGTAAAGGAAAATATGGCCCTAATGGTCAGGTGAATCCCATCCCAGGTTCTAACCTGCCGATGGCAACCTTGGGGATGTTTATCCTGTGGATGGGCTGGTTTGGCTTCAACGGTGGCTCACAGCTGCTGGTTTCCGATGCAGAAAACGCCTCTGCTGTTGCGAAAATTTTCGTCAATACCAATTCTGCGGCGGCCTTTGGTTCAGTCTCGGCGCTTATCGTCTGTAAGATGGTGTGGGGTAAGGCAGACTTAACTATGATCCTAAACGGTGCATTGGCAGGACTGGTGGCGATTACAGCAGACCCATTGTCTCCCTCATTGCCTCTGGCTGGCGTGATAGGTCTGGTTGCCGGTGGCTTGGTGGTCTTTTCCATAGTGATGTTTGACCGCGTTAAGATAGACGATCCAGTGGGTGCGATTTCGGTGCATGGCGTGGCGGGTCTGTTTGGTCTTCTGGTTGTGCCGGTTTCCAATGCCGATGCGACCTTGTTGGGACAACTCTATGGCGCCGGTGTTATTTTCGCTTGGGTATTTGCGGCTTCACTGGTGGTTTGGTATGTCCTTAAGGTGACCATGGGGATCCGTGTTACTGAGGAGGAAGAGTATAACGGTATGGATGCATCCGATTGTGGTATCGATGCCTATCCTGAGTTTGTCTCGCTTAAGAGCGCGAGCTGATCGAATACTTCTTTAGCTTACTGATTAATTGATATTAAGAGTCTTAGTGGTTAACACTGAGACTCTTTTTTATTCTATGATGATCTTCTCTTTAGTCAGGAGAAGAAAGATGCGAGAAATGGGCAGGATTTTATCCTTGCGGAGGATTTTATTCTCAAGAAGTTTTTTCCTCTGTGTACTAGCAATGAGCTGCCTAAGCATTAGCCATCTTGCTTTTGCTGGCGAGGTGGTGGTGCGTAAGTCTAGCGAGGCTTTCGATGCGTTTGCCGTTAAGCAGCAGGTGCTTAAGGAGCATCACTGGCGAGAGTTACTCAGAATGCAGCAACAGATAGAGATATTGCAGGCATTACCTAGCGGTTGTCTGTTTAGCCAAGGGGAGGCAAGCTATTTTCTTTGTGCTGGGGGGAGCTATCTTCCTTACCTGTATTCAGATCCCCAAGGGGGTGAACGTGAGGTCTATATTCGCGTAGCACCCTGAAATAAATGGGGTCGCTCATAATTTGTAACCCTTTGAGCGGGCAAAATGCTTAAGGTCTTTTATGCTTAATTTATGATTCGATAATATAGATTGAGTTTATGGAGTCTACATTTTCTTTTATCGGCTTAGTGGCATGCTTGTTAGTTGGCTCCTTGCTGCAGGGATGCGCTTCGGACACAAGCGCCAAGTTAGACGATGTCGAGCAATATTTTCTCGACCAACATTTCGAAACGGTTCCCGATCTCATTGGTTCCTCTGAGCTATTTTCTCTTTCTCCTGAAAGTGCGCAAATCTTGAGGCAAGAGTTCAATCGAAGCCGGATCTCAAGGGATTATGTACTTGCTACCCAGTGGTTGGCCGATTACATCGATGCGCCAAATGGGGGTTTCGAGTACCGCGATAATGTCACTCGTATTGCGCAAACGACTTTCGATAGCCGGGAGGGGAACTGCATGTCCTTGGTGCTGGTCACCGCAGCCATGGCAGAGATACTGGATATTGAGGTTGAGTTTCAGGAGATAGAGGTTCCGCCCGTCTGGGATAAGCAGGGGGATTTCTACTTAGTCAATGGCCATATCAATCTACTTTTGATCCCCAAAGAAGTTCCAAACACTTATTTCGCGTCAAAAAATGCGATTCAGGTGGATTTTGTCCCAGAGCAGACAGTGCGCAGCTACCGAAAAACTGTCATAGATAAGACCATGGTGATGGCGATGTTTTATAACAATATCGCCGCAGAATCTATGGTGATGGGTCAGTACGACAGGGCCTATGCCTATATTAAGCAGAGCCTGTTGATCAAATCAGATTTTGTCCCCGCCTTAAATACCCTGGCCATCTTATACCGTTACAAGGGACTGGAAGAGGCGGCGGAGCGTCTATATAAGGCGGCTTTAACGCTAGAGGGTGAAGATCTTAATACCCTCTATAATTATGCCCTGTTATTGTCGCGACAAAATCGCCTAACTGAGTGGGCCGGTATTCACAAAACACTCGAACTGGCTCGAATACGTAATCCTTATTATTACTATGATATGGGGGAGCGAGCCTATGCTCAAAGGGAGTATAAAACCGCTGCACGTTGGTATCGGCGAGCAATAGAGAAGGCGGATTACCGTCATGAGTTTTATTTTGCGCTCTCCCGTGTCAATTGGCTGATTGGTGATCAGGAGCAGGCTCGGCTCAACTTGCAAAAGGCCGTGAGTTTAACCACAGATAACACCAATAAGAGGCGCTACCAGGTAAAATTGCAGGCGATGAAACAGCAAATGCCTCATTAGACTGATGTAGGGGAACAGTGGAATCGCAAGTTTTAGGTTCGAATGGCGATATCAGATTTGAAATCAAGCATGATTAATGACTGATTTTAAGCCGATTTATTAGGCTAAAATATTTAAAATTGATAATTAAATAGATAACAGATAGCGCCTGTTCTATTTGGAATAGTCCGGTTGCATTGCCGGGCAATACTGGCTAAATTGATGCTCAAGCGCGAATTTACGCTTATTTTATCGTTAGCCGGAGTATGGACTTACTATGTATTATCAAACCGACGATGTACGCATCAATAAAATTAAAGAATTATTACCACCCATTGCGATACTCGAACGATTTCCAGCTACCGAAAATGCTTCATCGACAGTGTTTAATGCCCGTCAAAACATCCATGAGATCCTACAGCAGCGTGATGACCGCCTGCTGGTGGTGATAGGTCCTTGCTCCATTCACGATCCTAAGGCCGCCTTGGAATATGGTGAGCGATTAGTTAAGTTGCGTGAGCAGTACAAAGATCAGCTTGAAATTGTTATGCGCGTCTATTTTGAGAAGCCCCGTACGACAGTGGGGTGGAAAGGATTGATCAATGACCCTTACATGGATAACAGCTTTAAGCTCAATGATGGCCTGCGCACCGCCCGTAAACTGCTTCTCGATTTAAATGATTTAGGCTTGCCGACTGCGGGTGAATTTTTAGATATGATAACCCCGCAATATGTCGCCGATTTGATGTGTTGGGGAGCCATTGGCGCGCGAACCACTGAGTCACAGGTTCACAGAGAATTAGCCTCGGGCTTATCTTGCCCTGTTGGTTTTAAAAATGGGACGGATGGCACCATTAAAGTGGCCATAGATGCGATAGGCGCTGCCAGTGCGCCGCACCATTTCTTGTCGGTCACTAAGTATGGTCATTCGGCCATTGTCTCCACTAAAGGTAACCCAGATTGCCACATCATTTTACGTGGTGGTAAAACCCCTAACTACAGTGCCGAACATGTACAAGCTATTCGTGAGCAGTTGGATAAGGCTAAGTTACCGGCGAATATTATGGTGGATTTCAGCCATGCGAATAGCAGCAAACAGTATCAGAGACAGATGCTGGTCGCTAAAGATGTGGCGGGGCAGATCAGCGCCGGAGAGAGGGCGATTTTTGGTGTTATGGTCGAAAGTCACCTAGTCGAGGGACGTCAGGATTATGTCGAAGGGCAGGCTTTGTGTTACGGGCAGAGCATTACCGATGCTTGTATCGGTTGGCAGGACACAGAAAGCCTGCTGGCACAGCTGAATCAGAGTGTGCTTAATCGACGCGGCTAACTAAATCGACACGGTTAATTGGATCGGCTGAGCAAGCTTAGGTTTTAAAGACGATAAAGGGCTTGGTAATAAAAAAGGAAGCGGTGAGCTTCCTTTTTTATTGGTATTGCGAAAACCTACTTAGAGAGTTGTTTTACAATATATTCGTTGGCTTTTGCGAGACTACCAAAAGACGATATCAAATTGTATTGCCCTTTTTGTTGGATTTCTGGACTATTTGATTCTGTCATCATCCATACCCATGTCTGTATCAGTGGCAGAGGTGGGTATTGAGCTTCAGATGATTGTGGCATATCGGCTTCCTTTAATGAGATTGTGGGATAACCCCGATTTATTTTTGCCAAAAATTGTTACCTTGGCGTTACATTTAGATTACCAAAATGCGCTCAAAGAAATAACTGTTATTTTTTCTAATTTGGTACCCTTTTGTAAATTTTTTAGTTGGTCTAATATTTTTTGCTATTTTCTCGCATAAAAATAATGGAAAAAACTTATTTGTTAGTGGTTTGCACTCTTTCATAGCGGAGAAAGTGAGTACCGATTGGTGAATGTGCCAGAGAAAGGAATAGATTGCTTGATTTACTTAGTTAAGTATCTGATTTGTCGCCGCTAAAATCTTACGGATTTAGCAGGCTTTCGTTTTACATCGTCTAGACGACAGTATGCAGTCGTTGGAGAAGTTATGCGTCCTACGCTCTATTTTGATGGCCCTATTGATAAATTAAACTGGCATGTCCTTAAGCTGTTATGGCCCTATCTGCTGGAATTTAAAGGACGCGTGATTTTGGCGCTTCTCTGTTTAGTCGTTGCGAAACTGGCCAGTGTTGGCTTGCCATTTGTGCTTAAGGACCTAGTGGATACCCTAAGTGCTGCATCGACGACTCAGCTGCTAAGTGTACCCATCGCCCTAGTGATCGCCTATGGCGCGATGCGACTGCTGAATACGGTGATTTCTGAGGTGCGCGATACTCTGTTTGGTCGGGTGACAGAGCGGGCCATTCGGCGTCTGGGTTTATCGGTTTTTGAACATCTGCATCGGCTGGACTTAGCCTTTCATCTGGAGCGGCGAACGGGCGGTTTATCACGGGATATTGAGAGAGGTACCAGCGGTGTCAGCTTTCTGATGCGGTTCATGGTATTTAATATTGTGCCTACCCTGCTGGAGATCGCCATGGTGGTTGGCATACTGTTTTATAACTATGGCTGGAATTTTGCTCTTATCACGCTAACGGCCGTGGCCGCCTATATCTTGTTTTCCGTGATGGCGACTGAATGGCGTACTGGCTTTGTGCGTGAAGCGGCTCAGGCCGACTCGAGATCCAATACCCGAGCCATCGATAGCCTGTTGAATTATGAAACAGTCAAATACTTCAATAATGAAGCCTATGAATCGCAAAAATATGATGAGGCGTTGACGGATTGGGAAATAGCGAAACGTAAGAATCGTTTGTCACTCTTTGCATTAAATGCGGGACAGGCTCTTATCATCTCGTTAGCCATGACGTTTATGTTGGCCCTGGCGGCCGAACATGTGACCCATGGAAAGATGACCATAGGTGACTTTGTGCTGATTAACGCCTTCATGATGCAGCTCTTTATGCCTCTGAACTTCTTAGGTTTTGTATATCGTGAGATCCGTGGTGCCTTGGCGAACATTGAGCGGATGTTTTCCCTATTGGACAGGGTGCCCAAAGTACAAGACAGCCTAGATGCTACTAGCCCTGAGATAGTCCAAGGCAGCTTGCGTTTTGAGCATGTCAGTTTTAATTATGATGGCCGCCCCATATTAGATGATGTGAGTTTTGAACTGCCTGCCGGCCATAAAGTGGCCATTGTCGGCGACAGCGGCGCGGGTAAATCCACCATAGTTAAGTTGCTGTTTCGCTTTTATGAGGCGCAGCAAGGTCGAATTCTCATCGATGGTCATGATATCACTGGCCTAACTCAAGATGCCCTGCGCCAAGCCATTGCCATAGTGCCGCAGGACACAGTGCTGTTTAATGACTCGCTATTGGAAAATATTCGTTATGGTCTGCCAGGTGCCAGCGATGAGCAGGTAAAGCAGGCGATAGAGCTTGCGCACCTGTCGGGTTTTATTGCTCAGCTCAGTGATGGTTGGCATACCAAGGTCGGAGAGAGGGGGTTAAAGCTCTCGGGTGGGGAGAAGCAGAGAGTCGCGATTGCCAGGGCTATTTTAAAGGGGTCGCCATTATTGGTGTTTGATGAGGCCACTTCGTCATTGGATAGTCACTCTGAGCAAGCGATATTGAGTGCGCTCAGGGAGATGGAGAAGGGTCATACAAGTTTAGTGATCGCTCACCGTCTCTCAACCATAGTGGATGCGGATCAAATTTTGGTCTTGAGTCAGGGGAAAATCGTTGAGCGTGGAACCCATCAAGAATTACTCCATGCCAAAGGTCTGTATCATAAGCTGTGGACAGTACAACATCAGCATTGAGGCAGGGTAAGGCTTAAAGGCAAGGCTAAGCAGCTAGGTGAATAACAGCCTAGCTGGGGATTTATGCCGATCTTGAAGAGGCGAGCACTTTCCAGTTACTGCAGAGCAGAGTCAGCTTACTGCTCTGCTGCTCACAAGGGATTAAACGAATCACTTCGCCTGCCTTAAAGCAGATATTTTCACCTTCAATCACAGTTAAGCGCTCACAACTTTGGCAGCTCATAGAGAGGGGTTTACAACTGCTTTTCGAACCGAAAAATGAATCACTCATTAGTCTCTCCTTCATTTGACCTGTGTCACACATTTTACTGTTTCGTGAGTGGCTAATATAGTCGACTCTGGCTCATAAATATAGGGTTTTCTGAGGAATATTCAGAGGTGATCCCCTTGGTTGTCTTGACTATGAGTTGAATAACCTTAATGATGAAACTAACAGAGAGGTAAATGCTAAAGGGTGAGGTGGCGTATGTGGGGGGAAGCTAAGGTTGTCGAACGGATAGACTGGAACGACAAGCTATTTACTTTAAAGCTGGCCGCCGAGATAGGTGACTTTATTCCGGGGCAATTTATCAAGTTGTCGCAACAGATTGGTGGTAAGCGAGTAGCAAGAGCCTACTCCTTAGTGAATGCGCCATCGGATGAGTATGTCGAAGTGTTAGCCGTGAGCGTCAACGATGGGGTGTTGTCGCCAAATCTGAACGCCTTGAAAGTGGGCGATACTATCGAAATCACCACTAAAGCCGCAGGCTATATGACCTTAGATGAGCTGCCTGAGCAGGGGCGTCATTTGTGGTTCTTTTCAACGGGCACAGCTGTTGGCCCTTTTATCTCCATGATGCGAACCCAGCAGCCTTGGAAAAGATTCGAGAAAGTGGTGTTGGTTTATGGTGTCAGGTATGCCAATGACCTTGCCTATTTGGCGGAGTTACAGGCGCTGGAGGCGAAATATTCGCAGCAGTTTTCTTTGATAACCTCTGTGACGCGGGAAGCATCAGATGGGGCACTTTCACTGCGTATTACCGATGGATTAATTTCGGGCATAATCGAAGATATGGCGGGCGTAACCATTACCCCGGAAGATTCTCAGGTCATGATTTGTGGGCACCCGCAGATGATAGTGGATCTGAATGAACTGTTAAAAGCCCGAGGACTTGAGAAAAATCTACGCAGGGCGCCGGGCCAGATCACTGTCGAGAAATATTGGTAATTGCTCATGAGTGGGTGGCAGGTCGCTTGCCGAATAACTCATATCTGTACTCAAAGTTGTACTCAAAGATTAAGATTCATTAGTTTTTCAGGGACAAAGGGTAATGATCTGTTGCTCTGCGTCCCCTTGTCTTAAAGCCGCGGCGGTTTTTTTCACCAAAAACACCATAGAGTTCCTGGGTGACACCATAATCGATCCGTCTGTCATTATTCTCCTTACGCCTATCTTCGAAATGTCTGTAGTGGCAACGGCACTCGCTGTTGGAGCAGCCGGGTAAGGGCAGAGTCGGGGCTTCGAGCGAGAGAAAACGTTTTCCCTTGAGTGCCTTGGCATTTTCACAGTGGCCTGTATCGTCAACAATCTCGACACTGTGGTAGGGGTGTGCACCCGATATATTGATCGGGGGAGCCACAGGCGGCCTTTCTGTTATCGGCGCAGGATTGAGTTTTCTGCGGACAGTTGGCTTCTTTGTCGCTTTAATTCGGCTTCGGGAAAACCTGTGTCTAAACAGGAATAGCAAAAGCGCGACGGCGAGTAGCAGGGTAAAGATTTCGTTCAAGCTAGTTTGCCCATGGGTTATTTTTGGGTGTATCAAGTCTAGTTCGCGACCTTGAGTGGGTCAAAGTTCACCTTTGTGTCTATTTAAATCTGTTTGCCGTTTCCAAGCCATTTGATTACCATTTTGTGAGACTGATTAATGCGTTAGTATCTTAAACTTGAGTTTGGTTAACATTTTCGCAACGCGGTTATGGTAGCGATTAGCTAAACACGTTAGTCTATTGAACAGAAGAGTTTCATTTTTAACGGTTTGTGGTCTGTGTAATATCATTTTCCGCTGAAGTTTCGGATAATATCGCTAAATTTGAAACTGATTATAAAGGTTGAATTTGTATGGATAGCCAGGTTATGCCACGAGAACAGTTAGGTGTGTGTGCCGAGGGGAATTTACACAGTGTTTATTTGATGTTTAATGCCAATGACGGTGTTGAAGATCAATTGCGTCCCTGTGTGGCCAATGTCGCTCAATATATTTACGAACTCTCTGATCAATATGCCGATAGCGCATTTAATGGTTTTCTCGCTGTCGGTGCTAACTACTGGGATAGCCTCTATCCCGAGGCGCGTCCCGAACAACTTAAGCCTTTTCCTGCTATGAGTGCTGAAAATCGCGATGCACCGGCCCATGAATATGATCTCTTTATCCACCTGCGCTGTGACCGCTACGACATCTTGCATCTGGTGGCAAATGAAGTGTGTCAGATGTTCGAAGATCTGGTGGAGTTGGTCGATGAGGAGCGAGGTTTTCGATTTATGGACAGTCGGGATTTGACCGGGTTTGTCGATGGGACTGAAAACCCGAAAGGTCGCAACCGTCAGAGTGTGGCCTTAGTGGGGGATGAAGACGGTGAGTTTCGCTCCGGCAGTTATGTGCATGTACAGAAGTTTGCCCATAACTTGAGTAAGTGGAATCGCTTACCTCAAAAGAAACAAGAGGATATAGTGGGTCGAACCAAGATAGATAATATCGAATATGCCTCAGAAGATAAGCCGTTAACCAGCCATATTAAGCGGGTGAACCTCAAAGACGATGAAGGTAATTCGATGGAAATCCTGCGTCAGAGTATGCCTTATGGTTCGATGAAAGAGCAGGGGCTGATGTTTATCTCGACTTGCCGTAACTCAGTGCATTTTGAGAAGATGCTCCACAGCATGATACATGGTGATGCAGATGGTAATCACGATCACTTGATGCACTTTACTCAAGCCGTCACAGGTTCGGCATTTTTTGCCCCCTCATTGGATTTTATGGATAGGATGGCTGATGAACCTGTCTGATAGGCTAAGGCGTTTTATGGCTGCAAAATATTGATTGTTAGAATAAACCGCGTTTACAGATCACACAAACCTGGCTTAGCTGCGAGGAGGTCGCCGACACTGCTCTATTCGGTATAGTTAAACAGCGACTTTACCGTCTCCAATGTGTCATTAATATCTTTGATGCTGGATGGGCAGATAAAGATAGTATCGTCACCGGCAATGGTGCCGAGAATCCCTTCTGGCTTGCCGATAGAGTCGAGTAATCTTGCAATCAGTTGCGCCGCGCCTGGGCTGGTTCTCACCACTATCATAGATTGGTTATGATCTACATCCAGCACCAAGTTTTTCAGCGGGCTACCTGCGGTAGGCACGCCTAACTCAGCGGGTAAACAATAGACCATCTCCTGCTTGGCATTACGGGTACGAACCGCCCCGAATTTGCTGAGCATTCTTGATACTTTGGATTGATTAATGTTGCTGTAGCCTTCTGCCTGAAGGGCATTGACGATTTCACTCTGGGAGCCGAAGCGTTCCTCTTTTAAAATTGCCTTAAAGGTCTTTACTAACTCTTCTTGATTCTTATTTGCTTGCATAATGTTGTTTTTTTGTATTCAAAAATCTGCGCCATTCTGAATAAAATAGCTTTCACAGTCAAGCCTTATTCGGATTGAATGAATAAAAATTCATTGTAAAAGTCCAGTTTTTGTAAGGGATTTAACACTAATGAAAGCCGCAAATGCGAGTTTAAGTTATTAATTCAATTAAGACTAATGTACCTCAGGCAGAAAATATCCCACAATGTACTAAGGGCTAATTGAATTTTTTCTGTTATTAAAGTAATGTTGCGCCATCATAAAAAATAGATCTACATCACATAATATCGAAAGATGACGGAGATAACTATGAAAGTTGCTGTACTTGGTGCCGCTGGTGGTATTGGCCAGGCTCTTGCTCTACTACTTAAAACTCAATTACCTGCTGGTGCAAAACTGTCCCTTTATGATATTGCTCCTGTCACGCCAGGCGTTGCGGTTGACTTAAGCCATATCCCCACAGCTGTTGAAGTGAAAGGTTTTGCTGGTGAAGATCCAACTCCCGCATTAGAAGGTGCGGATGTTGTGTTGATCTCAGCCGGTGTTGCACGTAAGCCTGGCATGGATCGCTCGGATCTGTTTAACATCAATGCGGGTATCGTTCGTAACCTAGTTGAGAAATGTGCTGCGACTTGTCCTAAGGCGCTTATCGGCATCATCACTAACCCAGTTAACACAACCGTTGCTATTGCTGCCGAAGTATTAAAGGCGGCTGGCGTTTATGATAAGAACCGTCTGTTTGGTGTGACAACACTGGATGTGATCCGTTCTGAAACCTTCGTTGCCGAGGCGAAAGGCCTGAATGTTGCCGACGTAAAAGTAAATGTGATAGGTGGTCACAGCGGTGTGACGATTCTTCCATTACTTTCACAAGTAGAAGGTGTTAGCTTCAGCGATGACGAAGTAGCTGCGTTAACTACACGCATCCAAAATGCCGGTACCGAAGTGGTTGAAGCTAAAGCAGGTGGCGGCAGCGCGACTCTGTCTATGGGTCAGGCGGCCTGTCGTTTCGGTTTGTCTCTGGTACGTGGTCTGCAAGGCGAAGCCAACGTGGTTGAATGTGCTTATATCGATGGCGGCAGTGAGCACGCTTCATTCTTCGCACAGCCAGTGCTATTAGGTAAGAATGGTATTGAGCAGGTATTGGCTTATGGCGAAGTGAGCGAGTTTGAAGCTAACGCACGCGATGCTATGTTAGACACGCTAAAAGCCGATATTCAGTTGGGTGTTGAGTTCGTTAAGTAAGCTTAACGGCATAAATGGACTTTCTTTCGAGATTGAAAGTCCATTCGATAAATAAAATCCAATACCTTAGAGATAGAGAGGTATTGGATTTTTTATTTGTGCCTGTATTTTTTCGTCGAGAAAACAAAAGGCCCTGTCCTGTGAGGAGAGGGCCTTTAATATAAGTGATATAATCTTAGTGGGTGCGCGCGACTGCGATTCTGGCAAGGGATATAAGCGCTTGCTTGTAATCGCTGTCTGGAATGATGTCCAAGGCGAGAATTGCCTTCTCAGACTCTTCCTGAGCCCTTTGCTCGGTATATTTAAGAGCACCGCATTTATCTAGCGCATTTAAGATGGTCTCTATGTGCTCACTGCTATCACCTTGTTCGATAGCATGGCGGATCAAACTTTGCTCTTCAGGCGTACCGTTGGCAATAGCGTAGATAAGTGGCAGGGTGGGTTTACCCTCTGCTAAATCATCACCTATGTTCTTGCCCAGCTCTTCAGTGTCGGCGGTATAGTCCAGCAGATCATCGGTTAATTGGAAGGCCGTTCCCAAGTATTTGCCGTAATCGGCCAGGGCCGTTTGCACCTTGATATCACTCTCGGCTAATACGCCTGCTAGACGAGTGGCCGCTTCGAAAAGCTTGGCCGTCTTACAGTAGATCACTCGCATGTAGCTCTCTTCTGTGGTATCCGGATCGTTGCAATTCATCAGCTGCAGAACTTCACCTTCGGCCAGAATATTGGTGGCATCGGCGAGCACTTCAAGAACCTGCATCTCCTTTAGCTCTGTCATCATCTGAAATGAGCGGGTATAGAGAAAGTCGCCGACCAGAACACTGGCACTGTTGCCAAACAGGGCATTGGCGGTTTCACGGCCACGTCTTAGCATAGATTCATCGACAACATCATCATGCAATAAAGAGGCTGTATGGATGAACTCAATAATGGCTGCGAGTTTATGGTGAGCCTGACCTTGATAGTCAATGGCTCTGGCGGCTAAAACAGCAAGCAGCGGGCGCATACGCTTGCCGCCACCATTGATGATGTAGAACCCAAGTTGATTAATAAGGGCGACATCGGATTCCAACTGTTTATAGATAAGTTGGTCGACGGCTTTCATATCGGCGTCGGCCAACTGTCGAATGGCATTTAAATCCATATTTAGGCTCTATTTCTAGGGTGGTTAACTAGACTAGTTAGACTGATAAGCTAATCACCCAAATTAAGGCAAAATTGTTATAATAAGAAGATTCTACCTAAAAACAGCGCGCAAGACAGTATAAGAAAGGGAATGTGCGAGTAATTCCGATCTTTTTTTGATCAAAGTAAATTAACTCTTGTCAGTTAGGCGAACATAGCGTAAACTCCGCGACCATTGTCATTAAAGCTTTTATAGCGCCCAGTCTAACAACGAAGGTCTGCGTGCTTGAAATATCGGAGTAAAATAGCTATGTACGCTGTTTTTCAAAGTGGTGGTAAGCAACACCGTGTTGCAGAAGGCCATACTGTTCGTTTAGAAAAATTAGAAGTCGCAACAGGCGAAACTATCGAATTTGACCAAGTTCTTTTGGTTGCTGATGGTGAGACTGTTCATGTTGGTGCACCTTTAGTTGAAGGTGGTAAGGTTGTTGCTGAAGTGATCAGCCATGGCCGTGGCGAAAAGGTAACTATCGTTAAGTTCCGTCGTCGTAAGCACCACGATAAGAAGATGGGCCACCGTCAGTGGTTCACCGAAGTTAAAATTACAGCTATCAACGCTTAATAAGGAGTCTGACTAATGGCACATAAAAAAGCTGGCGGTTCTACTCGTAACGGCCGCGATTCAGAAAGCAAACGTTTAGGTGTTAAGCGTTTTGGTGGTGAATCAGTTCTTGCTGGTAACATCATCGTTCGTCAACGTGGTACTAAGTTCCACGCAGGTGTTAACGTAGGTATTGGTCGTGACCATACTCTATTTGCACTAGCTGACGGTAAAGTTAAGTTTGAAGTTAAAGGTCCTAAGAACCGTAAGTTCATTAGCATCGAAGCTTAATTCTTAGCTAACCTAAGATAGTATAAAGCCCTGCCTTTTGGTGGGGCTTTGTTGTTTATAAAGGTCAATCTCTGGTGAAATGGGCAGTCTTTGGCTCTGTCGCCAGTCTCGCATCGAACCTTTGAGCCTGTGGGCTATTGGTTTGAGATGGAATAGTTTTTTGGCGATAGATTCGGATAGGCGGTATAATCCGTCTATCGTGTGGTGCTTGGAGTCGGTATGAAGTTTGTTGATGAAGCTGTGATCAGAGTTGAAGCTGGTGATGGCGGTAGTGGCTGTGTCAGTTTTAGACGTGAAAAATATGTTCCAGATGGTGGCCCGGACGGTGGCGACGGTGGTGACGGTGGTAGCGTTTATCTGGAAGCAGACGAAAACCTCAATACACTGATCGATTATCGTTTCGAGCGATTTCATTTTGCCGAGCGTGGTGAAAACGGCCGTGGCCGTGATTGCACGGGTCATGGTGGTAAAGATCTTATCTTGAAAGTGCCTGTGGGCACCCGCGCTGTCGACGAAGAGACTCAGGAAGTCTTAGGCGACCTTAAGAGCCACGGCAAAAAGCTGCTGGTGGCCAAAGGCGGTTTTCATGGCCTGGGTAACACCCGCTTCAAGAGCAGTACCAACCGCGCACCAAGACAGAAGACCTTAGGTACACCCGGAGAGGTGAGAAGCTTACGCCTCGAGCTGATGTTACTTGCCGATGTAGGTTTACTCGGTCTCCCCAATGCGGGTAAATCGACTTTCATACGTGCGGTATCCCGTGCTAAACCTAAGGTTGCCGATTATCCTTTTACTACCTTAGTGCCTAACCTAGGTGTCGTGAATCCACGTCATGGCAAGAGCTTTGTTGTTGCCGATATTCCTGGATTGATTGAAGGGGCTGCTGAAGGCGCCGGGTTAGGGATACGCTTCCTTAAGCACCTTGAACGTTGCCGTGTGTTATTGCACATTTTAGATATCGAACCTATCGATGGCAGCGATCCTGTCGATTCTGCTCGCGCTATTGTAGGTGAGCTGGAGAAGCACTCTCCTATGCTTGCCAGCAAGCCGCGTTGGTTAGTCTTTAATAAGACAGATCTGCTGCTGGAAGAGGAGCTGCAGGAGCGCATCGATCGCATAGTTAAAGAACTAGATTGGCAAGGCGAGGTGTTCGCGATTTCTGCTTACACCCGTGAGGGCACAGAAGCCTTAACCCAGAAGCTGATGGATTTTATTGAATCTCTTCCTGAAGAGGTCGAGCAAGATCCCGATGCAGAAGTCGAATTTAAATGGGATAACTACCATCAACAGAATCAAGATGCCATCAATGAAGATTATGACGACGATTTCGATGATGACTTCGACGATGACGATTATGATGTTGAGGTTATCTACCAAAGGTAGTTCACACTCATCTTAAGATAAGCGGTGCTTATCACAAGTTTCATTCTGAGAATAACGTGTACGCAGATACTCAAAATGATATTACCCGGCAGGTAGTCCGGGTCGCTCAACTACTCTTAGCCTATGGCGCTGAATCTGATCTCGTTGAAGAGATCAGCCAGCGTCTGGGTTCTGCCTTAGGCTTGGCGAGCGTCGAGCTGTCAATCTCCTCTAACGCCTTAGTGCTCACCAGTCTGGTCCATGGACGTTGCATCACCACGACACGTCGTATTCGGGAACATGGCATCAATATGGCTATCGTTTGCGAATTGCAGCGGATCTGTTTGCTGACAGAAAAAGGGATCTACGGCCTGAGTGATGTGCGTAAACGGGTCGCTCGCATAGCACCAAGAAGTTATCCCAAGCGTTACCTCATTCCCATGATAGGCCTGTCATGCGGAAGTTTTTGTCACCTGTTTGGTGGAGATGTCGCCGCTGTGCTGATGACATTTATCGCATCTTCTCTGGGCATGTTTGTGCGATTGGCTTTGGCTAAGCGTCACTTTAACCTGTTAATTAATTTTGCTATCACCGCGTTTGTCACCACCTTGATTGCACAGTTAGGTTACCATTTTCACTGGAGCGAAACCCCAAGATTGTCGATGGCAGCCAGTGTGCTGATGCTAGTTCCTGGCTTTCCTATGATTAATTCGATATCCGATATGGTAAAAGGCCATTTGAATGTGGGGATTTCACGCTGGGGGCACGCCACGCTACTTACTGTGTCGTCGGTTATCGGTATTACTATTGCGATGCAGCTGGGAGGCTTGTTCCTCTAATGGATCTCTTCATTAAGCTATTGAATGATGCCTTCTTCTCGTCGATACCCGCCGTGGGCTTTGCCATGTTGTTTAACGTACCCAGACGTTTTCTTGTCTATTGTGGTGTCGCAGGCGCGCTCGGGCATAGCACCCGCACCCTGTTATTGCATTTTAATTTGCCCATCGAATGGGCCACTTTCGTGGCTGCAGCCATAGTTGGCGTGTTAACTATCCGCTTTGCCAAACGGCATCTGGCGCCACCTTTGATGTACGCAGTTGCGGCAATTATCCCTATGATCCCAGGTACTTATGCGTACAATACGGTCATCGCCTTGGTGCAATTAACGGCGCTAACCGAGATAAGCCCGGAGCTAACGGCCGAGGTGATTAGTAATGGCTTAAAAACAGTGTTTATCTTAGGGGCTTTATCTGTGGGCTTGGCCTTACCGAGTTTATTGTATTATCGTACTCGTCCCGTTATTTAATTTTTGATTTAAGCGGCGCAAGACCGCTGGAGATTGATGAAAATTGCAATGATTGCCGCGATGGCGAATAACCGAGTGATAGGAAAAGATAATCAGATGCCCTGGCATCTGCCTGAAGATTTGCGTCATTTTAAGGCTATGACCTTAGGCAAGCCGGTTGTGATGGGCCGTAAAACATTCGAGTCCATAGGGCGACCACTGCCGGGTCGGCACAATATTGTGATCAGCAGACAAGAAGGTCTCCTGATAGAAGGGGTGAGCTGTGTGACCTCGTTCGAGGCGGCTCTAGCCTTGGTCGGTGACTGTGAGGAGCTGGTGGTGATAGGTGGCGGTCAGTTATATGAGTCTTTGCTACCCAGAGCCGATAAACTCTACTTGACCCAAATCGATCTGGATGTGGAAGGGGATACCTATTTTCCGGCATGGGATGATGGCTCATGGCGGATAGAATCCAGCGAATGTCATAAAAATGATAAAGAATTGCAATATCGATTTATCAATTTGATAAAAGAGTGTTAAATTGTCGGTATTCCAAGGGGTTAGAGTGATGTAATTCGATTGCTCTACCAATAAATATAATAAAGATTAGGAGTACCCTATGCGTCTGTTGCCTGCAGCGATTGCCTTTGTTATTGCCGCTTCAGCTTATATCCCCCAAGCCCACGCCGACGATCAGCTTGTTGCCAATATTTGCAACTATGTTCAGGCGGATGATAAGAACCGTTTGCGTTCAAAGCTAACGGAAAGTCGCGTTAAACTGCGTAACGTATACACAGGGATCCAGTGTAACGGCGAGAGTCTGCTTCGCTTTGCTATGCTTAGCAATGCCAATGATGTGGGGTCGTTTATTGCTAAGCGTCTCTCCACTGATGATTTATCGATAAAAGAAGCCGACGGTAAAACTGTGCTTGAGTGGGCACAAGCAAATGGCCACGGTAATAATGAGATCACCTCTGCGATTAAAGAGCGTATCGGCGGTTAATTATTTTTGGCGATATTGAAAAAACCACCCATAGGGTGGTTTTTTATTAGCCGTTTAAGTGTGATGGCTAAATTTTAAATTCACCCACAGAGGCCTGCAGCTCTTCGGCAAGTTGAGCCACTTGATGGCTCGATTGCGCCGTCTGATCCGCTCCTAGAGCCGTCTCCTCTGAAATGGCAGCGATATGCTCAAGCTTTTCTGAGACTTGCTGGCTAACCTGGTTTTGCTCTTGGGCAGCATTGGCAATATGGGTTCCGGCATCATGGGCATTGTGCACCGCATCGCTGATGCTGCCTAGCGCGATATTGGCCTGCTCGGTTTTCTCGACACAGCTATTGGCTTGGGTGCGTCCCAGCTCCATCACTGAGACAGCCTCCTGAGTGCCCTGCTGCAGCATCTCGATCATCTGCTGGATCTCTTGTGTCGAGTCTTGGGTGCGGGAGGCGAGGCTGCGTACTTCATCGGCGACCACAGCGAACCCGCGCCCCTGCTCACCGGCGCGGGCAGCTTCGATAGCGGCATTGAGTGCCAGCAAGTTGGTTTGTTCGGCAATCCCACGGATCACATCCAAAATAGAGCCGATGGAGGCGCTGTCTGAGTGTACCTTGTTGATGACCTGTGAGGCCTTGGCCACCTCATCGGCGAGAGCGAGAATAGTGCGCTTATTCTCATCGGCAATGGTGCGCATGTGCAGGGCTTCTTCGTCTGCCTGCTTGATTTGACTCAGGGCTTCATCGGCGCTGTGGGTTACCTGAGTTGCGCTCGAGCTTAGCTCCGTGGTGGCCGCGGCAACCTGATCGACCTGATGTTTTTGCTCCTGAATGCCTGCGGTCGTTTGTGCCGTGATGGCCGAGGTTTCTTCGGCGGCGGCAGCAAGTTGGTTGGATCTGTCTAAAATTCCCTGGATCAACTTACGTAAACTGTCTATCAAGCGGTTGCAGTTACGGGACAGCTCGGCGAACTCATCATGGCCTGAATCATCCAGTTTCAAGGTGAGATCGCCGGAGGCAACTACATTCAGCGCGGTGTTTATCTTATCTAAGGCGCGCTTTATTGGCCGGATCACGGTAATACTGACCATGACGGCAACTAAGATAGCGATTAACATCAGGGCTAATGTCTTGAATTTTGCGGCGTCGATATTGTTGATCGCAGCGTTACTGGTATTGCGTGAGATAGATTCAATCTGGCTATTGAGCTTGTTCATGCTCTTGTTTACGGTAACTGAGTTAGCCTCGACCAGCGTCAGGAGCTGGGCTGCTTCGGCATCCAGCCTCAGTTGATTGCGCTTATGGGCTTGCAGCGAGTCGGCGCCGTTAACGTGTTTAAGGGCTATGGCTACCTGTTCGTTGATCTCATTCAGTGTATTATTTTCCACAATTCCATCCCAGTGTCGACTGATGTACTGCAGTTTCTCTGTGATATCGCTGAGGATATAGTCGATCTCTTTTGAAATGGTCTCGAATTTAGCCCTGTCGCTGGCTTTGACTAAGTCGTGACTGCTGGTGATAAGCGTTGTCAGGCTGTTATCGATATTGCTTGCGGTGGCGGCGATTTTGCGCTCGGAGAGATCCTGGCTGGTTTCTAAGTCAATCAGATCGATCAGGAGTGCGGCGGTGTCATCCACGGCATATTCCAGATTTTCAAGCTGCTGCTCAACATTTTCAGCGGTTTTTAACGACAGCTCGTGAGTCGACATCATAGCCATTCCGTTGCTTTTAAACTGGTTGTAGCCGGACTGTAGTGCGTTAATTTCATTCTCCAGCAGCTGATCTTGGTTGCTGATCAAGGCTGATAATGCGTTGAGTTCGCCATTGAAGCTCTGGGTGTCCTTTTGAAACTCATTGAGCACTTTTGGCATCTGGTTCGAGTGATCTGTGTGATAAGCCACCAGCAGTTCTTTCTCTTGCAATGCCAGCACCTGAGTTAAGTGATTGCTGCTCTCTAGTGCCGGAATGCTGAACTCCTGCAGCACCAAGGTACTGTTTTTGATCGACTCGTTAGTGAACAGGGAGGCGACGCCCAAGAAGACCAAGAGTAGCGTGACTATGCCAAATCCACCAATCACTCTAGTGGCTACATTTAATTTCATGAAGACTCCGCTTTAATTGTCGCTCTCACTGTTATTCCAGGGGGAGAGGAAAGGCTTATCTAGCTCTTTATCGGCCAGTTTGGCGCTGAGTTTAACTCTTTTTTAACTTGTTTTGGGTGATTTTCTCATTGGACTCTAGATGCCAGAGCGTTAAGTGTTGCCCCCAGCAGCAGCCGGTATCTAATGCCTGGTATTTTGGCGAGTCGACTTGTCCCATCAGGGCGGCCCAATGGCCAAAAACGAGCGTGTATTGATCGGTTAACTCGTGAGGAATACTGAACCAGGGGGTGAGCTCGGGGTTATCATTGCTCTGGGGCGCTAGTTTGCAATCAAAGTCGAGTCGACCATCAGAGTGCAGATAACGCATGCGGGTGAGGGCATTGATGGTGTAGATGAGGCGCGCCTGATCATCGAGCGTCTCATCCCAGGCGTCCACTTGGTTGCCATACATATTAGTGATAAGTTGGCTGGCATAATCCGGGGCGCTGAGTGCCTGATGCACGGCCTGCGCCTGAGTCAGTGCCGTTTCTTTGTCCCATTGTGGAGGAATACCGGCATGGGACATTAACACCTTGTGCTTGTGGTTTTCTCGGATCAGCGGCTGCTCCCTGAGCCAGTCGATAAGCTGCTGGCAATCGGGCGCACTAAGAAGTGTACCCAGTTTATCGCTAGGATTGACCCGTTTTATTTTGTGGTGCAAGGCAAGCAGGTGCAGATCATGGTTTCCCAGCACGGGCTTGGCGGCGTTGTCCAGGGAGCGAATAAACCTTAGGGTCTCAAGGGATTTCTCCCCTCTGGCAACCATATCGCCGACTATCCAGAGCTCGTCTCTGGAGGGGGTAAAATCCACTTTGCTTAAGATGGCTTGCAGTTCATCGTAACAGCCTTGAATATCACCGATAAAGTAGGTCGCCATCCTTATCCTCTTACTTTTACTTGCAGGGTGATGATCACTAGTGGATTAATCCCGGCGCGGCTAATCTAAAGGGGGCGATACGTGCCTTAAACTCTGTGCCATCTTCGCTCACCATGCCGTAGAAACCTTGCATGACGGCAAAAGGCGTCTCACATACTGTGCCGCTTGTGTATTGGTAGGCGGTATTGGGGGCTATGGTCGGGGTTTCACCGACGACACCGGCGCCCTGAACCTCGCTGTGATGGCCATTGGCATCCGTGATAGACCACATGCGGCTTTTTAAGGTTGCGGCCTTATCGCCAAGATTGATGATAGTGATGGTATAGCTAAATAGATAACGCTCCTCTTTAGGGGAGGATTGCTCTTCGATATATTCGGTTTTGACCTCGATTTTGATTGAGGATTCAAGTTCCATTATTGAATGTCCTGGCTCTGCAAAAAAGAGGGGAATCGCTTCCCCTGATATGTCTAGCTGGTGTTAGATGTTTAGCTTTTGATGTAGCGCAGGCGTTAGCCTTGCTTGTCGACGACATAGTTTGCCATGGCAACATACTGCTGCACAGTGATCTGCTCGGGTCGCATGCTGGCATCGATATTCAGTGCGCTAAAATCATCATCATTGAGTAACTGTTTTAAGTTGTTACGCAAGGTTTTGCGGCGCATATTGAATGCTGTGGTGCACAGGTGGCGAAGTAGATCCACATCTTTGCATGGCCAGGGTTTCTGTTTGTAAGGCACTAACCTGACAACCGCCGAGTCCACCTTAGGTGGCGGCGTGAAACAACCTGGTGGCACCTCAAGTACCGGCATCACTTGGCAGAAATATTGTGCCATGACTGTCAGACGGCCATAGGCCTTAGTGCCCGGCGCTGCTGAGAGTCTCAGTACCACCTCTTTTTGCAGCATAAAGTGCATATTTTCAATATGTTCGGCAAATTCGAACAGATGAAACATCAGTGGGGTTGAGATGTTATAGGGCAGGTTGCCAAACACCTTCATCTGCTTGCCATCTTGCAGCAGCTGCTTAAAGTCAAATTTGAGCGCATCACCCTGATGGATCTCAAGCTTATCTTTTAAGAAAGGGTGTGTCTTTAGTCGCTCAACCAGATCTTTATCCAGCTCGACCACAGTGAGCTTATCTATGCTCTCGGCCACAGGCTCGGTCAGCGCCGCAAGGCCGGGGCCAATTTCAACCATGATATGATCATTGTCTGGGGCGATGGCGCCGACAATTCGGTTGATCACATTGGTGTCGGTCAAAAAGTTTTGCCCGAAACGTTTTCTGGCTGTGTGGCCTAAATGTACTTTATTGCTCATTACTTCTCTTTTTTAAACTCATTCTTACTCGCCAGTTCAATGGCTTTATTGAGGGCGCAAACGAAGCTGCCGATATCGGCTTCTCCCGTGCCCGCAAGGGTTAGGGCTGTGCCATGATCCACAGAGGTGCGGATATAGGGCAGACCCAGGGTAATATTGACTGAACTGCCAAACCCACGGGATTTGAGCACAGGCAAGCCCTGATCGTGATACATGGCTAGGACAACATCGGCATCTTCAAGGTACTTGGGTTGGAACAGAGTATCGGCCGGCAATGGGCCGATAATGGTCATATCCTGCTGTCGCAGCTCTTCCAGCGCCGGCGCGATGACATCTATCTCTTCACGCCCCAGATGGCCATCTTCGCCTGCATGGGGGTTTAGGCCGCAGACATAGATCTTGGGATTCTCTATGCCAAATTTATCGACCAGATCTCTGTGTAAGATCTTGATTATCTGATGTAAGCGCTCACGGGTGATCGCCTTGGATACATAGGCGAGCGGGATGTGAGTGGTCACTAAGGCGACCTGCAGCCCAGGGGCTGAAAGCAGCATCACCACATCCTGACAATTGGCCTGGTGGGCGAAAAACTCGGTGTGGCCGCTAAAGGGGATACAGGCCTGGTTGATGATGCCTTTATGCACAGGGCCAGTGACCACGGCATCGAACTCGCCGCTCATGTTTTTCTCGCCCGCGTAGCTGAGGGTATCTATGACATAGGGACTGTTGCGCTCATCGAGCACGCCGCAAATCGACTCGCTTGCCAGTGAGAAAGGCACAATAGTAAGTGTGCCTGCTTCTTGAGGTTTAGGCGGTTGATTGGGCTGATAGGGACGCAGCTGGATCGGTAGGCCAATTTTTTTAGCCCTCGATTTTAATAAAGCGGGATCAGCACAAACAACAAGCTCAGCAGGCCAAGACTGCTGAGCAAGTTGGATAACTAAATCTGGTCCCACACCGGCCGGTTCGCCCGGTGTGATAGCAATACGTTTAGTCGTCAATAGGATTAACCTCGATTATCTTCGTCAAACACTTCAATGTAGGCGTCTGCACGCATTTCGTCTAACCAGTTCTGTAACTCTTCATTAAATTTACGACGGAAGATCAACTGGTGCGCACGGTTGGTATTGAACTGTTCTGTGGCATCTGTCTTGCGTCTTTCCTCTAACTGCACTATGTGCCAGCCGTGGCTCGAACGGAAGGGTTCGCTAATCTCATTAAGCTTAAGTGATTGCAGAGTTTGTGCGAAAGCCGGTACATAGATCCCCGGTTCTGCCCAGCCCAGTTCACCGCCTTTGGCTGCCGAGCCAGGGTCTTCACTGTATTGACGGGCGAGGTTGGCAAAGTCGGCTTTGCCTTCACGGATCTCTTTGACAAACTTATCCAGCATCGCCTTGGCGCGCTCTTCTGACAGGATAGGTGAGGGCTTGATCAGAATATGGCGTGAACGCACTTCATCGATCTCTTTGGTCTGTAGACCGCGAGCATCGATCACCTTGATGATGTGGAAACCGGCGCCACTGCGTACAGGGCCGATAATATCATTGCTCTTGGCGCCAGTCAGCAGTTCGGCAAACAGGGTGGGCATCTCGTTGATGTTCATATAATCCCAGATCCCGCCTTCGAGCGCCTTAGGGCCCGATGATGATGCGATGGCGATCTGTTTGAAGTCGCCGCCATCTTGCAGGCGCTTTAATACGGCATCGGCACGCTGTTTGGCGTTTTCGAGCTGCTCGCTGCTTGGATTGCTTGGCACCTCAATCAGGATATGACCTATCTGGTATTCCACTTGCTGCATCCCTTGCTCCTGGATCAACTTAACCAGACTGTTGATCTCCTGAGCAGAGACTTGGATACGTCTTTGTACTTGAATGCGCTGAATTTCACCTAAGGTGATCTCTTCGCGTAGCTGCTCACGGTACTGGCTCCAGCTGGTGCCGCTCGCTTCGACTTTCTCGCGCATAACCGCAGGTGTCATCTTCTGCTCTTTGGCGATATTTTCTATGGTTTGATCCAGTTGTAGATCGCCAATATGTAAGCCGATACGCTCAGCCATCTGTAGTTGTAGGCGGGTCAGGATCAGACGTTCGATAACCTGGGTGCGTAGCGCGCGGTCCGAAGGCAGGACCTGTCCAGATGCTTTGGCGTTGGCTTTTACCGTATTGAGCATGTTAGTGACTTCACTCTCTAACACTATGCCGTCATTGATCTGCACGGCGATCCTGTCTAATGGTTCGGCCGCCAGACTGTGACTCATTATCAAGGTGAGTAAAGCAATAATCAAAGTTTTACAGGGTCTCATCCACAAAAATCCTTGGTAAACTGAGGTCGTTACGTCGTTGATGACCGACCAATTTATTTTATTGTCTTGTTTGGACTCTCGGTCCGTATCTAGGTTCAGCCAAAAGGTAATTAAATATGGCATTAGCCCTTAGCCTTGTTATTAGTTTCTTAAATACAAAGGTTTACGATAATTAAATAGGCCGTCGTTCAGCATGTCTGTCACACCTAATGGCCCTGAGCCACCTAAGCCTTTAATCACGAAGTTAAGATAGTAGCCACTCTCAAACAGCTCTCTATCGTTAAAGGAGGGATCGAGATCGTCTTCGTAATTGGTCTTGATGTGGTAATGATAACTGAAGCGTACCGCCCAGCAACAAGATTCGTATTGAAATCCTGTGTAAGTCTCGACGCTGCGGCTCTCGTTGAGATCATAATACCAGTTGCCTACGATATACCAGTTGTCACTGATAGGCCATGCCGTTCTTAGACCTGTCTGTGCGACGTTGACCGCCTGGTTAGTGTTACTGTTGATCAAATCCGGCACATAACGATAGCTCAGTTGCAGTAGTTTATTGGCTTCTGGCCTGAAGTCTAGGGTGACCTCACTCTTCTTGTTGTCATGATTTTTGGTATCGTACTGAATCGCGCCGCTCATGAACCAGTCGTTATAGACCTTAGTATTTAACTCTGCGGCGAGCACAGAGTTAGAGGTGTTATCCTGCTGCAGGATCTGATTGGGCTGCGAGGGGTCGGTCAGACTGACGCGGCTGTCCTCAATATAAAAGATCTGCCCGATACTGAACTTAAAGTTTTCTAGGTTATGCTCGTCAAAGAGGCGGGTGGTTAAACCTAGGGTCACCTGATTGGCATCGGCGATGCGATCTAAACCTGAGAAGCGGCGATCGCGAAACAGGCCATAATAGTCATCCTGCAGCCTGGCGGTATCATAGATGCCGATCCTTGATTGCTCCTCATACCCGACGTAGAGATATTGGAACTGCGGCTCTAAGGTCTGGCGATAGTTTTCGTTAAAGTAGTCGGTATAGCGCTCAAAGTTGATCTGCCCGTGAATACGTACCTGAGGGATAGTGCGATTAACCGCCTCATCGAGATCATTGGCAACTAGGCTATTATCAATATCCTGCCAGTAGTTGGTCTGCATCAGCTTGAGTTCGCTGGTTAATGAACCCGTTGGACCGTGAATAGGCAAGGTGAGCGTGGGTTCAATATGTACGCGTTTGGCGCTGGCATAGTCATCGTCTTTATGACGGAAGTTAGTGGCTTCGCCGAGCAGGGTAAAATCTAAACCCTGCCAGAAGGAAAGTGCGCGATAGTTAAAACCGACCTGAGGCATGACCTGGTAGGGCGACTCATCTTCACCCAAGACCTTGATATCCTGCACCCGGGTAGTGATGTCCCAATTTCTTTCGAAATAGGCCATTTCCCCGATGCGGGAGATCTGGTTGTCGGTTGCGCGCAGCACATCGGATTTCAGGTCGTTGAAATAGTTGTTGTCAGAGACATCTGTGTAGTTTGCCAGTACGCGCCAGTTTTGATTTAGCGCCCCCTGATGATACCAATGATACAGATAGCGATCGTCATTATTGGGCATCAGTTGGTCATTGCTCAGGTATTCGCCGTTGAGCTGGCCGTGCTGTGCTTCTCCTGCCAGATAACGAAACTCCCCCTTGGTATAGAGGCCGCGCTCTGACATATAGTGTGGTGTCAGAGTTAGATCG
This sequence comes from Shewanella sp. AS1, assembly GCF_021412565.1. Lineage (GTDB taxonomy): Bacteria > Pseudomonadota > Gammaproteobacteria > Enterobacterales > Shewanellaceae > Shewanella. The sequence continues at coordinate 319,012 of NZ_JAKCLJ010000001.1, forward strand.
TATTCGGGCGCAATATTCCAATAATAGGGGGTGGCAACTTCAATACCATTCGTGGTGCTGGTACTAAACATAGGAAAGAGGAAGCCGGTTTTACGCTTGTCTGAAATCGGCACTGTCATATAGGGCAGATAAAAAACGGGGACGCCGGCGACTCTGAGCTTGGCGTTCCATAGCTCGCCCCACTCCTCTTCGCTGTCAATCTCGATCTTTTCCGCTTCCAGCAGCCAGGAGGAATCACCGGGAGGACAAGTGGTAAAACTTGTGTTGTTCAGATGCAGATTATTGTCTGAGGTGATCTCCAGCTTTTGTGCCTCGCCATGGATCTGCTGTCCATGCAGCCAATACTGAGCCAAATTTAACTCGGCGCTGTTATTTTTCATCTGTGCACTGAGGGAATCGGCGGTCACAGTAAACATGCTGTCCTGAAAAACCAGATTTCCCTGGGCATCGAGCCGCTGGTTGGCTTGATCCATAGTCGCCGTGTCGGCCGAGATCAAGCGGCCGCCCTGACTGAAGGTGACATCGCCACTGAAGCTGGCTTTGTCTCCCATCTTGGCTTCTGAACGATCTGAGGTGATGACTATCTGTTGCTGATTTAGATCTGTTTCGTTTTCAATTAAATTGGGAAGCGGCACAGGAGGGAGCACCTGGCATTGGGAAGCCATGTCGTCTGTGTCCGATTCGTCTGCCCAGACTAGGTGCGGAAGCAGGACTAAAGCCAAAAAGTAACGGATATGCATCTTTTATCGTTTTAATAATTTCTTAGTCTAGACAAGTTATCGATGAGAATAGTTGCATACACCCGGGTAAGCAACACTTACAGGGTGACTTAGCTATGATGTAAAATCATCTTAATTGCTGTTTCTATTTTGCTTTATAATAAAGCAATTTTCATTCAAGAGCCATGAGGTGCCCTTGTCAGATCTCAGATTTATTGCCCTTCAGAACTGGATAGCGCGAACTTTAACCAAGGATGCACAGATAGTGCTCATCTCGGGTGATGCCAGTTTCAGACGTTACTTTCGCGTGACCCATCAAGAGCATCATTATATCGCCATGGACTCACCACAGGATCTGGTGCCAGTGGCGCCTTTTATTGCCCTGGCACAGGAGTATGCCCGCCACAGCTTACTGGCGCCGCAAGTGATAGCCAAGGAGTCAGAGCTGGGCTTTTTGCTGCTCAGCGATCTCGGTGATACCCAATTATTGAGTAAGCTTAATCAGGAAAATGTCAGTCACTATTACCAGCAGGCCCTGGGTCTCTTAAGTAAGGTGGCCACAATTACCCAAGCGGATGGTTCGCCTTTACCCCTGTATGATGGGGCTTTCGTGCGCCGGGAACTGGCCATTTTTAGTGAGTGGCTTATCGGGCATCATCTTGGACTTGCATTGACCGAGCAGGAGCAGACGCTGATAACGTCGGCCTTTGAGCTGTTAGTGGATAATGCCCTCGAGCAGCCGAGAGTCGGCATGCACCGTGATTTTCACAGCCGTAATCTGATGCTTTGTGATGGCCAAATGGCGGTGATCGACTTTCAGGATGCGGTTATCGGCCCCATTACCTACGATGCTGTCTCTTTACTTCGAGATTGCTATATTCGCTGGCCAGATACCCTGGTCGACTCCCTGATGCAGAGTCACTATCGACAGATGCAGGCCGCTGGCTTATTGAGCTCGCAGATCTCACTCGAGCAGTATCGGCGCTGGTTCGACTTAATGGGAATTCAGCGTCATATCAAGGCTGCGGGAATTTTTTGCCGCTTAAATTATCGCGATGGTAAAACCGGTTATATGAAAGATATTCCATTGACGCTGCAATATATTGTCGATGTGGCGGGGGCTTACCCAGAATTAAGGGCGTTTGCACACTGGTTGACTCAGAAGGTGATTCCCTTAATGGAGCAACGCCGATGAAGGCGATGATATTAGCCGCCGGGCGCGGCGAGCGTTTACGGCCATTAACCGACACTGTGCCTAAACCTCTGGCGGAAGTGGCGGGTAAGCCTTTGATTGTTTACCACATAGAGGCTTTGGCGGCGCTAGGGATCAAGCAGATAGTGATTAATCACGCCTGGCTTGGCCATAAGATAGAGCAGAGCTTAGGTGATGGCAGCCGTTGGGGAGTTGAGCTGTTATACAGTGCTGAAACACTGGCGCTCGAAACCGCAGGTGGGATCAAAAAAGCTTTGCCTTTATTGGGTTATGATCCTTTTCTGGTGATTAATGGCGATCTGTTTATTGATAATTTGCCCACAATCCAGGGGCAATCTCTCTGTGTGGCAGAGATAGAGAGACTGCTAGACAAGAAACAGGCCTATCTCTGGCTGGTGGATAATCCGCCTCAGCACCCGGACGGAGACTTTGCCCTCAAGGGGAATAGTGTCAGTCCTGATGGCGAAGCCAGGCTGACCTTCTCCGGTATCGCCATCTATCGCCCTGAGCTGTTTGCCGATGCGCCGGATGGACGCTCCGCCCTCGCGCCTTTACTGAGACAGAAGATGCAGGATGGTTTAGTGGCGGGAGAGCATTTTCAGTCATACTGGTGTGATGTGGGCACCTTGGACAGATTAACGACACTGAATCAGCGCATGGCAAACAAATAACAGATTAAACAAGGTATTGCATGAGAATTTGGGGTAAGTTTTTTGGATTCGCCATCGGCTTTATGTTCGGGCGTATCATAGGCGGCATCATAGGGCTCTGGCTGGGGCATCTCTATGACAAGAAGCGTGATGAATTGAGCGCCGTGATCGGCAAGGGCAGCGATCGCCAGTCGCTGTTTTTCAATACCACCTTCGCTGTGATGGGTCATGTAGCCAAGGCATCGGGGCAAGTGACTGCAGATGATATCCGCATGGCCAGTGCCTTAATGGATCAGCTGCAGCTCAAGGGTCAGGCCAGACGCGATGCTCAAGATGCCTTTACCCAAGGCAAGGCGAGTGATTTCGATCTTACCGCCTGTTTACGCACCTTCAGGCTGATCTCTATGGGGCGTCGGGAGTTGCTGCAGATGTTTCTGGAGATCCAGATCCAAACTGCGCTGTCGGATGCCAAACTGGACGCTCAAGAACATGCCATCTTAAGTACTATCGCCAAGGAGCTGGGTTACAGCCAAGCGCAGCTCGATGAGCTGTTAAAGCGTTGGCAGGGGGAGTTTAATTTCCATCGTGGTGGCCAGAATCAGCAGACCTCGGTGGAGGATGCCTACAAGGTGCTTGGCGTCAGTGATAGTGACTCAGATCAGCAGATCAAACGCGCCTATCGTAAGTTAATGAATGAGCATCACCCCGATAAACTGGTCGCCAAGGGGTTGCCGGCTGAGATGATGGAGCTGGCCAAACGTAAAGCCCAGGATATTCAGCGGGCCTATGAAAGGGTTAAGCAAGATCGCGCCATGAAGTAATGAGTTAACAGCTAAATGCTTAACCCATGATTTTAGGCTAGTGTTCGCAACAAAGCGTAAAGGAAGATAAGCATGAAATATCGACAGCCCTGCTTTGCCGCCAGCTTAATGGCTCTGGTTTATTTCCCTGGGGCAGAGGCAAAGTCGCAGCCCGATTGGTTTATCGCCCCCTATGTGGGTTCCAGTTTCGCCGCCACTGAGATGAATGCTACGGACAGTGGCTCATCGACTGAGACGAAAGTCAAAGTGGCCGACACTATGAATGTCGGGTTGATCTTGGGTGTTAAGACTCGGGACCCTGGCGATATCTACCTCCTCTATAGTCACCAGGCCAGCGAGTTGCGACGTGGGGATTTTTTCAGTCCAGCCAAATTGACTGACCTGGATCTTGATTACCTGCATGTCGGCGGTTCACTCTATTTTCCCAAGGGCGATCTTCGCCCCTATGTGACAGCGAGCATAGGCTTGACTCAGATGCGCCCAGAGGGAAATTACGCGAGTGAGACCCGTTTCTCCATGGGTTTTGGGCTCGGAGCCGAGTATCTGCTCAGCGACAATTTTGCCTTGTTTGCCGATGCCAGAGGTTACGCTACCTTTTTAAGCAGTGGTAAAACCTTGTTTTGTAATGCTAACCAGTGCGCCTGGTATATCGAATCAGATATCATGTGGCAGGGGCAGGTCAACGCTGGAATTAAGTTCAGTTTTTAATGTGAGCCTTGGGGGCGTAAAGATGAAAATCGTGGTACTGGATGGATATACGCTTAATCCGGGGGATCTGGATTGGCAGGAGTTTGCCGCACTTGGCCAGTTCACTTGTTTCGATAGAACGACATCAGAGCAGCTGCTGGAGCGAGCACAGGATGCCGAAATCTTATTAACCAATAAGACAGTGATTAACGCCGAGGCGCTCTTGCAGCTGCCTAAACTCAGTTATATAGGTGTGCTGGCAACGGGCACTAATGTGGTGGATATTGAGGCAGCGAGGGAAAGGGGGATAGCGGTGACCAACGTGCCCGGCTATGGCCCGGATGCGGTCGCCCAGATGGTGTTTGCCCATATACTGCACCATACCCAGGCGGTGGCGGCCCACCATCAGGCGGTGGCATCGGGGCAGTGGAGCCAGTGCACCGATTTCTGTTTTACCCTAAATCCACTGCAATCCCTTAAAGGTAAGGTATTAGGCCTGGTCGGCTTTGGCGATATCGGCCAGAAGGTGGCTAAGATTGCCCGCGCATTTGATATGCAGGTGCTGATCAATACCCATAGCACTAAAACCGATCTGCCCGAGGGGGTGAGCTGGTGTGAACTGGACAACCTCTATCGTCAGGCGGATATCATCTCCCTTCATTGTCCTTTAACCGATAAAACCGACGAGATGATCAACGCTGCCACCCTAGCCAAGATGAAACCCAATGCGCTACTGATCAATACGGCCCGCGGTGGTTTGATTAATGAAGCGGATCTCGCCAATGCCCTAAATCATGGCGTTATCGCCGCTGCGGGAGTGGACGTGCTCTCAAGCGAGCCACCAAGGGCAGACAACCTCTTGCTAAGTGCTAAAAATATCAGTATCAGCCCTCACAACGCCTGGGCGACACTGGAAGCAAGGGAAAATCTGATGAATATTGCGCTGAAAAACTTAACCTCTTTTATGGCTGGCGAGAAACTCAACCGTATCTGTTAGGTGAGTGAAGCGATGGGTTAAACAGAGATTTGAATAAAAAGAGATTTGAATAAAAAAGGCGCATTTAGCGCCTTTTCTGTCCTATTTTAGGAGGAGACATCACAGCCGATTGCTTTTAGGGCTATTGCTTTTAATGCTGGGAGTATGGGGGAGATGCCGTTAGCAGATCACTTCTACCTTACTGGCGACATTGAGCGCCTTATCGATCGCCTGCTTGATCGATTCGCCTCTGGCAAGTCCCACCCCTAAACGTCGACGGCCGTTGATCTCAGGTTTTGCAAACAGGCGCAGCTGAGTGTCGGGCTCAGTCAAAGCCTGCGCCATCCCCTGATAGCGAATATTTTGTGAGTTGCCTTCTGCTAAGATCACCGCAGAGGCACTAAAGCCATGCTGGTGGATGTTAGCAATAGGCAGACCTAAGATAGCCCGTACATGCAGGGCAAACTCCGATAGATCTTGGCTGATTAAGGTCACTAAACCTGTGTCGTGTGGGCGAGGCGAGACCTCGGAGAAATAGACCTCATCGCCTTTAATAAAGAGCTCGACCCCAAATAAGCCATAGCCGCCCAGGGCTTCGACTATCTTGCGGCCAATCTCTTGGGATTTGGTCAGGACAGTGTCTGACATCTGCTGGGGTTGCCAGGATTCCCGGTAATCGCCATCTTCCTGTCTGTGGCCTATCGGGGCGCAGAAATGGATGCCGTTAACCGCGCTGATGGTCAGCAAGGTTATCTCGTAATCGAAGGGCACAAAGCCTTCGACTATCACCCGGCCACCGCCGGCGCGGCCCCCCTCCTGGGCGTATTGCCAGGCGCTAACTATCTGCGATGCATCGCGGATCACGCTCTGACCCTTGCCCGACGAACTCATGACAGGCTTAACCACACAGGGAATACCAATCTCGCTAACCGCCTGTTCAAACTCCGCCTGGGTATCACAGAAGAAATAGGGGGAAGTGGGCAGGCCTAAGGTTTCGGCGGCGAGTCTGCGTATGCCTTCTCTGTCCATTGTCAGTTGAGTCGCCTTGGCTGTGGGGATGACATTCACCCCTTCGCTCTCCAGCTCTACTAAGGTTTGAGTGGCAATGGCCTCGATTTCCGGGATCACCAGATGAGGCTGCTCCGCTTCTATGATACTGCGCAGTGCCTGGCCATCGAGCATGTTCACCACGTGAAATCGATGAGCAATCTGCATTGCCGGTGCGTTGGGATAGCGATCGACGCCAATCACCTCGACACCCATGCGTTGTAACTCGATGGCTATCTCTTTACCAAGCTCGCCGCAGCCGAGCAGCATGGCGCGAGTGGCGCCTTTAGAATGGGGTGTGCCTATCATGTGTGGGTACCTGTTAATTATTGGTTTTTTACTATTATGTTAACTATCTTACTTTTATTGAGTTCCCCTTGAGGTACTTTCCCTCAACAAGCGTGTTTTTGAACCGCAAAATGCTTGCAGGAAGGGACAAGATAGTTATAACTTGGGATGACAGTTAATCAGAATAATACACTGAGTTCATTTAATTTCATTGTTAAAAATGCTGAGCCTGCCGATTTAAGACTGTGGACTTTAAGGAGAGAGTCGTGTTTCTAGATTACTTTGCGTTAGGTATCCTTGCATTCATGGTTATTTTCCTCTTCTACGGCATTATCGTTATCCACGATATTCCCTATGAGATAGCCAAGAAGCGTAACCATCCCCAGCAGGATGCATTGCATGTTGCCGGCTGGGTGAGCCTGTTTACCCTGCACGCCCTCTGGCCCTTTTTGTGGATCTGGGCCACCTTGTACCGGGAGGACAGGGGCTGGGGCTTTAAAAATGTGGTTGAACGTGAGCTGGTACTGGAAGATGAGGTCAAGCTGCTGCGAAAGCAGCTAGATGAGCTGAATGCCAAAGTGCAGGCGATGGAAGGAAAAGCACCAGCGACCGAGGCGAGCAAAGTCGTAGCATCGCCAGACAGGTCAAAAGACAGTTCAAAAGATAGCTCAGACAAGGAGTCGTAAATGGATCTGTTACTTATTTTAACCTACACGGCTATCTGTATTGCGATCTTTAAGATCTTCAAGATTCCCCTCAATAAATGGTCCATTCCCACTGCAATTCTCGGCGGGGTGATACTTATCGGCACGCTTGTGCTGCTGATGAACTATAACCATCCCTACAGCGCCTTCGCTAAAGCTGTCTTTGTTTCTGTGCCTATCAACCCTGCGGTGCGCGGCGTGGTGAAAGAGGTCAATGTTACCCCAAATGTTCCGATCAAGAAGGGGGATGTGCTCTTCACTATCGAACCTAAGCCGTTCGAGGCGATTGTGATGCAAAAGCGCGCGGCATTAACAGCTGCTGAGCAGGAAGTGCCTCAGCTTGAGGCTGCCTGGAAAACCGCCACCGCCAGTGTCGAGCGTGCCACTGCCGATCGTGACAGGACGAGGTCTGCCTATCAGCGTTATGAAAAGGGACGCAAACAGGCGGGCGCCAATTCGCCATTTACCGAACTTGAGCTGGATAATCGGCGTCAGCTCTATATCGCCTCACAGGCACAATTGGTCGCGGCAGAGGCCGAAGAGCTGCGGGTAAGGCTGGCTTATGAGTCCAATGTTGATGGGGTCAATACTAAGGTAGCTGGACTGCGGGCCGAGCTGGATAAGGCCGAGTTTGATCTGGAGCAGACTGTAGTGATTGCTCCATCCGATGGCATGGTGACTCAGATGGCGCTGCGCCCTGGCATCATAGCCGTGCCTATGCCGCTGCGCTCTGTGATCAGCTTTATCCCAGATGAGGAACGTTACTTTGCCGGAGCATTTTTGCAAAATGCGCTGCTGCGTTTAAAGGTGGGCGATGAGGCCGAAGTGATTTTAGATGGCGCGCCTGGTCAGGTGTTTAAGGGCAAGGTGGCCAAAGTGTTACCTGCCATGGCCGAGGGCGAAGTGCAATCGACCGGCAGTCTTATTCCCTCGAGTATGCTGATGCAGCCCGGGCGTGTGGTGGTGCTGATCAAGGTTGAAGAAGATGCGGTAATGAAAAGCTTTCCTGTGGGCGCCGCAGGGCAGATAGCTATCTATACTGAGCATTTTCATCATGTTGCTGTGATGCGCAAGGTGCTGCTGAGAATGCAGGGCTGGTTAAATTATCTCTATCATTAGGCTGGTTTTTAGCTTGTCTGTATAGCAAAAGCCCTGAATGAGAACAGGGCTTTTTGTTTCGCAATGACTTATAGTATACCGCTGATGGCCTAAGGCTCTGGAGGGAAATTGGCGAGAATCTTTTTCACTGTTTCTTGCGTATCTTCCGCCTTGTCTTCGCCGCCCTCATCAAATTCAAACTTATCTGTGCCACGCCATATTAATTTATTGCTGCTGATATCGATGATATCAATCTGTATGGTTTCTATTTTTGTTGAGCTGCTGCCCAGTGGTACACCTACGCTGGTGCCTACACCTACGCCACCGGATTTACCCCAGGAGCCCCCGCCTAGCCCAATAGACATGCCTGAACTTTTTGGTTTTTCTTGCACGCCTATGGCGTAGGTCGCGGCAAATTGCGGCGCCTCGGCGGATTTGACATAGCCCTTCTCCATCAGGGCGGCGTCGATAGCCGTTTCAATGCGCCCGCCACTTAAAGGATCGGCCACAGATTGTGGCGTTTGGATCTGATACTGCTTAAGTTGGCTAAAATCATAGTTAAGATCATAGTCCTGATTAGACTTGGATGAGCAGGCCGTGATGCCAAGGCAAAGCAATAGGAGTAGCAGGGGGGATTTGAGGTTCATAATCGGTTCCTGTTTAGCTTATTTAATAACCATTTTTATCTATTTGTTTATTTATGCAAGATTTTTTATAGCGCCACCTCTGAATAAAGTTTAGCCAGATAATGCAAAATCGGTTATGTTTTCTTCTCTGCCCCTTTCCCCGCCTGTGATTAACAGGAGAGTTGACCACTTAGTTGCTATCTTATAATTATGGAACAATTAGAGTTTTTTGAGATCCCCAGCCCCTGCATAGGTGTATGTCAAACCGATGCTAGGGGTTATTGTATGGGGTGTCTGCGCAGCAGAGAGGAGCGCTTTAATTGGCTGCATTTCAGCGATGCGCAGAAATATGATGTGATCCGTTTATGTAAGCAGCGTAAGCGTCGGCGTCAGCTCGCGCTCTTGAAGGCGCGCCATACTGAGGCGATGCAAGCGCGTGCAGCGGCTATGCCGACGCTCAATTTTGATTTAGATGACGAGCAGGAGGATTAGTTTTCATTTTGTCTTGCCAGCGGCCAGTGGAGGCTAAATTGAGTGAGCCCAAGCTGACTGCTCAGTGTGACTGAACCTGAGTGACGCTCCATGATCCGCTCAATGATTGCCAGCCCTAATCCATGGCCTTTAGCACTGTTTTGTTCGGTTTGGCTGCGATAGAAAGGTTTGAAAATCTGCTGCTGTTCCTCTTTGCTGATCCCCGGCCCATCGTCAATCACAGATAAAGTCGCCATCGTTTCATCTTGGATTACCTCGACTCTGATAGCCTCTTTGGCGAAACGCTGGGCATTGATAACCAGATTTTGTAGCGCCCTTTCTATCAGGGCGGGATCGCCTATGATCTCGACCCTCTCAGCCTTAGGCAAAAATTGGATAGGGGTTGAGTTCAGTACCTGTAAACGGCCGATAGTTTGCGCTGTTAATTGAATTAATTCACAGGGCCCCATCGCGATGGTTTTTCGCTGAGACTCCAGGCTGGCATAGGTCAGCAACTCTTCAAGCAGGTCTTCCATCTCCTGCACATCTTGTTTCATCTCATCGAGGAACTGCTCCCGGCGCTGCACATCTGTCTCTGGCCGACAATATTGCGGTAGCAGTGCGATTGCGAACTTGAGTCTTGCCAGTGGGGTTCTTATCTCGTGAGATACGGCGCTTGAGAGGTATTTCTGATTTTCTATCAGGGCGCGAATATGCCTGGCCATCTCATTAAAGGTACGTGCCAGCGGCTGGACCTGAGAGCGGGGCGGGAGCGAGATCTGGGTATCCCACTTGGCTTGTCCAAACTCAGCGGTTGCGCGCTTTAACCGCTTTAAGTCGCGCGAGAGTGGCCAGACCCAGATATAGACCACAAGCGCAAGTGAGGCATAGAACAAGAGGGTGAGCGAGGTCCTTAAATTGCTTTTTGGATCTATCTCTACAGGTCCCATCATCAAGATATGCTGGTCATCCACCTTAATAAAATAGCGCTCACTGTCTTTGCTGTTGACGGTGACCAGCACGCTCTCCGATGAAAGTCGATCGCGATTAGCGAGCGCAACTTTATTACTGTTAAGTAGTCGCATCCGGTAATCGAGGGTTTGATTAATTTTAGCTAAATAGTCTCGCCGCTCATCTTCTGGTAGCAGAGCGAATAACTTTGCGAGGGCGATCAGTGGAGCATTGACCGGATCCTGCTGCTCACTGTTATCTATGCTGGTGTGCCAGAGATTATCCAGCGCCCAGCCTATGGAGAGTACACTCAGGCAGAGCAGCAGATAAAGGCTGATAAAGAGTCGTTTCACTTAGCCATCCATTTCATCATAGCCCCCTCATTTAATAGGCTTTTAAATGGATAAAGCCCATTAAATCTGTGCATATTTGTGGCGTTATCTGAAGTTAATTATTCCAGGCTTCGGGAGCGAAAAGATAACCCTGACCCCAGACGGTTTTGATTCGAAAAGGTGTCTCGATATTGTCGCCGAGCTTTTTTCGCAGGCGTGAGATGCGCACATCGATTTTTCTGTCTTTGCCATCAAAATCGATATTGAGTAGGTATTGGTAGATGTATTGGCGACTCATTACTTGTCCCGCTTGTGAGGCGAGCAGCCAGAGGAGTTCAAACTCGTGGCTGGTTAAGTCCACCTCTTTTTCCTCTAAGCGTATGGTTTGGGATAAGGGATCTATGTGCAGCTTCCCAAAAAGTAATCCCTGGGTATTGGAGTGCTGGGGTTTGCTGTTACGCCGTAGTAAGTTATTGATCCTGGCGACTAAGAGCGCGGGATCGACCGGCTTCACTATGTAATCATCGGCGCCTAGTTCGAAGCCTTTGATCTGATCTTCGTTTGTGCCAAGGGCGCTCATCAGCAGGATAGAGCCGGCAAAATAGTCGGGCAGTTTTTCACACAGAGTTAATCCGTCTATGCCGGGAAGCATGATATCCATCAGTATGATATCGGGTTTATAGCTTATTAAGCGGGTCAGTACAGTATCCCCTCGACGTTCGACTTCGACATGCATGCCATTAGATTTTAAGTAATCCACGATTAAGTTGGCTAAACGAATATCGTCTTCGACGAGTAATACTCTATGGGGCGATTGTGCTTCAGTCATTAAAGTAGACTCCATGGGGTGTGATAGCGCCACCGATATTCAGGGTCGGAGGTGGGGGTGATTCTTAATCTTGATTTGTCTATGAATTGCTGAGTGTCAGCATCTATCATCTCAAATCGAATATCTTTGCTGGTTGCGATCTTGACAGTGTATGAGCCGGTTGTTTGGGCTTGAGTGCACCAAGGATGAAAGGTGCTGTTATCAGACTGGATGCAGATATGCCTTGGGCTGTCGATTATCCAGTTGAGGGTTAATTCAAGATTGCAAACCTCCTCTTCGCTTGAGGTTATACAAAAGCGGGGTGATAACGACAGTTTGCCATCGAGAGGGTCACTCTTGGCGTAAACACTATGGCTAAACGGCATAAGCAATAGAAGGGCTTGTACTCGTCGATAGCGGAGGCATCTCATATAAATGAATACCTGTTAGTTGTGATAACAGAGGGAGTCGTGTTGGGATCTTGACTTGAAGTTGCGACTAATTCCCTGTCGAACTCGGCGTCACGAGTTATAAAAATCATTTCCATATGCTCTCTACTACAAATTGTATGGTCATTCGAGTTTGATGGGGATTGTGTTACTACACGTTGCAATATCAATAAGTTATTGAGTCTTTATGACGACCAAATGAGCAATCATTATACCCATGACAACGTAAATAAAGGCATCCTATTCGCCAAGAAGTGTAAATTTTTTGTCACTAATTGCGTCAAGATACCTCAAGATGTAAAAGCAAAAATGCTTTTTTGGCGATCCTTTAAGCGTGGATTTTCAGTATTTAAAGGGAATTTCATTGCTGGTGATAATTAATAAAAATATTTGTCATTCTGAAGTGGGGGAAGTACTAATTGTCAGCGAAGGGACCCATTACTGAGCCCCATGGTCTTGATTCAAATCTTGCTGCGGATAAAGTCACAGCAGGCATTGTCTAGGTAGCCTTTAGAGAGATATTGCTTCTGTTTGTTGATATAGAGCAGAAAGCCTTTCTCTGTCTCCTCAATCTTATCTATCTTTTGCCACGACAGGCTGGAGTTGATATAGAGGGAATGAGTCTTTATGCCTACCTCATCTAGGGTCAGTGTGGCCTTGTTACCAGACGCGCGGCTCCAGCTTTGACGAAGCAGCCACCAGGGGCGTTTAAATTTAATGCTTAAGGCCTCGAGTACGCCCAGGGCGATAATGAACCAGGAGGCATAGTTATTTATCTGTGTCAGCAAGAGCCCTAAGCCTGTAATGAAGAAGATCAGCGCCTTAGTGTAGGGTTTTAGGCCGGGCGCCTGGTTGACCGACTCATCGAAACATTCGCTGTAGTAGGCTTTATCGAGTACAAATTCGGTGGTATAGCAAAAGGCAGTATTCATAATCATCATAGGTGGCTCATTTTGCCCTATTGTAGTCGCAATTGTGGCACAGCCCTACCCATTTATGGGGCGTTGTGACTTGCTAAGGTTTCCCCTTTGGTGCGCGATTAGGGTAAACTCGCCGCGCGGCGACAAAGCCTATGTACAAGTTTAAGATCTGGTGATGTGATGGCTTCAAAGCGTTCAAGACTCGACAGATACCTGTGTAAGCAGTTGCAACTGCCTCAGAAACAGGTGCGGCATCTATTGCTGGAGGGCAGGGTGAGTGTCAATGGTCTGCTCGCCAAGTCTATGGATCTGCAGATAGATGAGTTCAGCCTTATCTTGCTGGACGGCAAGGTGATGCAGCAAAATGTTCCCCGCTACCTAATGTTGCATAAACCCGTAGGCGTGGTATGCGCCACTCAAGATCAGCAGCATACTACCGTCATAGATCTGCTGGGTGAGAAGGCCACAGCCGATCTGCATATTGTCGGACGTTTAGATCTCAACACCTCAGGTTTAGTGCTGCTTACCAATGATGGCCGCTGGTCAAGGCGCATCATGTCACCCGAGCATAAGGTGGATAAATGTTATCGGGTGACACTGCAAAATCCCCTCGATGACGCTTATGTTAAGGCGTTTGCGACAGGCTTTTATTTCGGTTTTGAAGATATCACTACCCTGCCGGCAAAACTGGAGATCCTCACATCCCATAGCGCTTTAGTCACGCTACAGGAGGGGCGCTATCATCAGATAAAGCGTATGTTTGGTCGTTTTCGCAATCCAGTGGTGGGATTGCATCGCCTGTCTGTGGGAGATCTAAGGTTAGATACAGGCTTACAGGTGGGGGAGAGCCGTGCTCTTACGCCAGAGGAGGTCGCGCTTTTCATGCCAGCGTTTAGTCATCATGATAGATAGTTAGCTAATTAAGTGATTGCTAATTAAATAACTACTGACCAAGTAATAACTGACTAATTAAGTAAATCCTGAAAGTGTGACCGTCCCCCATAGTCCAGCAACAGATTGCCATGCTATAAATATGAAACAACTTAGTTACATTTTTAGACATAATGGGTAATCAGAACATCAAAAAGCTAAGCGAGCTCGACGTGTTTTGTTTGATGGTGTTTAAAGCCATTTTCCAAACCGGCCACGCGAATATTGCCGCTAAACAGCTCAATGTCTCAGCGCCTAAGATCAGCCGTTGTCTAAATACACTACGCGCGACCTTTGATGATGAACTGTTTTATCGTCGTCAGCTGGGGCTCAAGCCTACGCCTCTGGCCGAGTTTCTTTTTGATCCCATCTGTCAGTTTTGCGACTCTGTGGCCAAGATTGAGCAATCACTTCTTGAGCAGCCCAGTGAACAACATCCCCAATATATTAAGGTCGCTGTCACCTCTGTTATGCTATCGAGTCTTGCACTGGCATTTTCCCGCAGCAGCAAGCGTGAGCAGATGGGCAAGGTGCAGTTTGTTGCCTGGGACAATGATTCGGCCGATATGATCCATAATGGCGAGCTTGACTTTGGGGTCGCCTTCGATGCCTCAAGCGAACATCCGTTAGTGGTCTCATCCCTGGGTAGTATCTCAGAGGTGTGTTTTGCAGCCGCAGAAAACCATCCGATCTGGTTAAGCTCAGCAATCACCTTAGAAACTATCTGTGGCTATCACTTCCTCTGTCTCGATGGTAAAGGGTTTAATGATAAATTAGATCCTCTAGAAGTCTATGCTCGTCAAATTGGCCGGGAAATAGAGAATGTTTCTAGGGTGAATACCCGAATGGAGTGGTACAGTCATCTGTTGACCATGGATTCGGTCTCGTTTTTACCTTGCAGCGAAGCTGAGATAGCCCAGCGTTTACCTGGTCTCAGTGTAGCCAAGCTGCCCGCTGAGCAGGTGGCCTTGCTTCACGGTGAATGTATGTCCCCTCAATTTCTGCTGATCGAGGCTCAACAAGAGTATCGCCGCTATTCAACTGAACAAAGACACTTGTTTATCGAGTTGATGAAATCTTTGTTTTAGCCCTTCATGTTCAAATAAATTGTGACCTGATTCTCATTATCCGCTTGAAATTAAGGTTAATTTCAGATTGCGAAATTAACCATTTCAAATTTTGCAATTTTTGTTAACGAATCTTTAAATTGCAGTCACATAGTTAAATCAATTAACTAACATTTTGTTCTCACATCCTTATATTTAAGGTACTGCAATAGCAGAAATACCTAGAAAGGGATATGAGATGAAAAAAAATAATAGAACACTACTCGCCATGGCACTCATGTGTGCCTTAGGCGTAAGCGCGTGTGGCGATGGTAAAGACGGTAAAGACGGCGCCGATGGTCTTCCTGGCGATCCTGGAACACCTGGTGCAGGAGCTGGCTTAACTGTTGATACTGTAGAATCAGCCGCCGATTTCATTTTAACTCTAGATCCTGCCGATATCGTAGTAGTGGGGAGTGATGACTTCACTATTAAGTTCACCGCGACAGGTAAAGACAGTAAAGGAGACGATGTTCCATTTACCGGCCTGGAAAGAGTGGCACTCTATGTGACTAATCAGGTTGCCAATGACACAGGCACAGGCGCACCTATGGTGTGGTCAAACAATGCAATGGTAAACAGTTTCGGCACCAGCATGTATTGTAACCTAGATGGCCAAACGACAGACCGTCAGGGCAATGTGGTTGAGGCTTGTACCTTAGTTGAGGATGCTGATAATCCAGGAACTTACACAGGTACCTGGGAACACGATGGCAATGCGCCTGTGGTCAGTGCTAACGGCGATCCCAACAGCTTATTCCGTGTGATGATCCGTAGCTATGATGTGACCAATAGCGCAGGTGTCGGCATCAGTGATAAGTTGTTATCTACTCCGCTGGACTTTATTCCAGCAACTGGCGCTCTGGCTGTTTCAGAAAAAGATGCCGTGTCCAGTGCCGCCTGTATCCAGTGTCACAGTGCACTTGATGGTTATGATGCCGCCGATGGCCGTATTGCTAACATTGAAGCCCACCATAACTATCAGAAAGTGGAAAATTGTGTCGCCTGTCATAACCCTGCTTATGCTTCCGATCAAACCGATCCCGCAATCGGCTTCAACGTTAACTTCAATGCTATGATCCACACCATCCATGCCGGTGGTCATCTGGCTGAGTTTGGCGTACTGAAAGGCGAAGCATTGGATAACTTCGGTGAAGTGCATTTCCCTGCGGAAATGAACGAATGTACCGTGTGTCATGACAATGGCGACCAGTGGAAAACCAATGTCTATGCTGAAGCTTGTACCTCTTGTCACATGACGGTAGATCTCACCACAGGTACTGGCCACGCGGGTATTGTGCCTGCAAATGACACAGCTTGTGTGGGCTGTCACGGTGCAGGTAGCTTAAGCCCTGAAGTGGCGCATAGAGTGGGAGAGCGTGAGTCTGCAGCATCTGGTTTTGTGCTGGATTTCACCGATGCCACAGTATCAGGTACAACTCTGACTATCACAGCAAATGTTACCCTAAATGGTGCTGCTATTCCTGATGGTACTGACTTGAGTGAGTACATGGTATCCGATACCCGCGGTATCTTGGCGGGTAATCTAGAAGCTGACGGTACACCAAATCGTGGGTTAGGTATGTCAGTATTAACTGACCAAGTTAGCCTTACCGGTGGTGTGTTAACAGTGGCTAAAGACTTCTCGGCAATCGCGAGCCCCAATAGTCTAACTGGCCCTATCTATGTTACCGCTGAGGTGCAGGTTTGCTCTGAAGGTGACATGGTGGTTAAGTGTACTCAAGATGCCAATGGTAATATTGAGCAGCTACCACTCGCTAACAGCGCACCTATCAAGTACTTCAACCTGACCGATCCAAATGCGGCTGAACTCAAAGCGCGTATGGATGATCCAGACCGTGTAACAGTGAGCGAAGCGCAGTGTAACACCTGTCATGGTAACTTGACTCACGTTAAGGGCACCCATGGTGTTACTGAGTTTACTCAATGTATGGATTGCCATAATAACCGATGGTATGACCCTAGCCGTCCAGGTTCTTTCCACTCTAATGCCGTCTATGACACAGGCACAGTTGATGCCAATGGCGATAAGGTGTTCGCACCAATTGACGGTGTCACCTTCTCTAACCGTGACTTGATGACTGTGGCGCACCGTTTCCACGCAGGTAACTGGGACGGTGGTGGAATCTATAAGAATGAGGATATGGAAGTCCATGGCTATCCCGCTGCCGCAACCGATTGTCAGGCTTGTCACAAAGAAGATGCGGTATTCTTCGCAGCTGACGGTGGCTTGACCTCTGGTAAGCGTTCTATCCAGGTGAGTACTACCGAGTATATCTCGCCAGTTGCTGAGTCTTGCCGCTCTTGTCACATCAGTGCATCAGCCTTGGCTCACTTCAAGAGTAACGGCGCGACAGTCGAAGGCAGCCCTGATACCACAGCTGACTTACCAGTCGAGTCTTGTGCAACCTGTCACGCCGAAGGTAAGACCTATGGTGTAGATATCATGCACGCTGGAGGAGCACACTAATAAAACAGATATCCATTTGATCCATTTTTAGTGAGTACCCTGCAACTTGCTCACTGACCTTGCAAAACTTGGGGCCTGATTCAGGCCCCCTTTTTTTGTCTCGGTTTTATGGAAAGGGGGAGAGGGGAGCGGGGAAGCGGGGAAGCGGGGAACGAGGAGCGGGGAACGAGGAGCGGGGAACGAGGAGCGGGGAACGAGGAGCGGGGAACGAGGAAGTGGGGAACGAGGAAGCATAAGTCTTAAGCTGTAAGCGAGAATCTAGAATCTAGAATCTAGAATCTAGAATCTAGAATCTGGTATCGAGGAGCAGGAGCGAGATGGCGTCAGTTAATAAAGGGGCGCATTGCGCCCCAATTAATCTAGCTTATCGTGCAAACACTATTGTGCACGTTGCAGTTTCAGTAGCCACTTACCATAGATAAAAATCCCCACAGCAGAGATGGTGCCTATGGCGGCAATAATGTACCAGGCCATGCCGATATTGTGGGTGTTGTATAGCAAGGTAGTGAGCGCCTCTGGGGTTTCACCGGTATAGCTGACCAAGGTCTTAAAGGCTTCGCCTTGGGGAATAGCGGCAACATCGGCTGCGTTCATGCCACGCTGGGCCAGTAGTTCCAGTGAGAAGATCTCTTTAGAAGCAAATATTTCATAGAGTTTAGGCCCGAAGTAACCCTCTAAGCCCCAGCCTATCCCCTGGGGCAGCATCACAAAGCCCAGGTACATGGCTTTCTTGCCTTTGGGGGCGATATTGCCCATAAACTCATTCTTCTTCGGGCTGATCATCATCTCGCCGAAAGAGAACATGGCAATGGCCAGCACTATCATCCAGGCGGCGTTGGTGGCACCGATAAACACGAAGGCCAGAATACTTAGCAGACAGCCGCCCAGCATAGCCGTAGTGATGCGGTATTTGGCGGTCAGGGCAGCCACTAAGAAACAGCTGGTCATGATCATACCGGCGTTAAGGTTGAGCATGCCTTCTGGCATCACCTTGGTGCCTGTGTTATCCAGCCCTAACCAGAACTGTAAGATGCCACTGTCTGTGCCTTCGCTGCCAAACAGACTGGTGACGATCACACTGGTATCGACCCACTCGGCAATATGAATAGGCAATACATCGAACAGGGCGTTAAACAGGAACCAGAAGCCAGCGAACACCAGCATGTAGTAGATGACCACAGGCTTTTTCAGCTCATGCCAGGCATCCTTCCACAGGGCTTCTTGTTTAATCTCACCACTTTTAATCTTGCGGTTGCGCTCCATGCGCTCCTCTTTGCCTGGCTCTTTGTAAGCCAGCAGGAACAGGAAGTTAAGTGAGATGATGGCGGCGCAGGCGTAGAACACATTGTCCCAAGAGAGCTGGCGCATATGCACGGCGACCAGTGGGCCGAGGAAACCACCAATGTTAACTACCTGATAGAAGATCCCCCAGGCCATGGAGGTGTTTTGTCTGCCGGTGGATAATACCAGCGTCCCCTGGATCCCAGGTTTAAATATCCCGGTACCTGCAGCCAGTAAGATGGCGCCGATGAGGAATCCCCAGAAATCGGGGAAGAAGGCCATCACCAGATAACCAGAGATCTTAATTAATGTCGAGGCGAAGATGGTCTCTTTGTAGCCGACACGATCTGAGATACCGCCGGTAAAGACAGGAATAAAGGTTTGCATCAGAGCCCAGATGGAGATGATCACACCGTAATCGTGCAGGCTGATCCCCAGACCACCCTCTGAGACGGGCGCCTTGGCGTAGAGGCCGGCACTGGCTTTTACCCCATAGTAGGCGATACGCTCAACCAGCTCCATGCCGCCGACTATCCAGAAAATGTAACTTAAGCTGGCAATGGAGGCCCACATGCCCAGCTGCTTCACTTCCCGCAGATCATTGTCTGCGTAAGCATCTTTGGTATCGCTCATATGCTTCCTTTGTTTTTGTTATTTTATTGATGTTAATTTTCGACAGCACACTTTACCTAAATTTCGCCTTAAAGACCAAAAATCAACATAAAAAAAGCCGACAGAGGTCAGATCCTGTCGGCTTTTTTTCCGTTGATTTGCCTGAGCGATTAGGCGCCGCAGCACTTCTTATATTTGCTGCCGCTACCGCAGGGGCAAGGTTCGTTACGATTAGGCTTCGCTTCAAAGGTGGTCGTCTTAGGTTTATTCAGCAACCCAGTTAACGCCTTGATATTCTCTTCACCTTGAGTATCGACCTGGATGACGGCAACCAGTTTATGTTCAGCGACAATCGCTTCGATCTCCTGTTTTCGCTCCTCGCTGGTGACTGTGAGTGTTAAAGGGGAGGCGGCGCTGCCGGGCTTAGTGGCGCGTTTTGTGTTATAGCCGCTTTCACCGTAGGCGGGTTTTGGGGTTCTGCGGCCTTTGAAGAAAAATTTATCCGACATGAGTTTGCTCTGTTAGGCGAATGCTTCGCATTGAAATTATCTGAGCTTATACAGTAAAAATGGCTTTTGAGATATCTGGGATGAAAAATAAATTTTCCCCTAAGCCGCAAGAGGCTCAGCCAATAAAAAAGGCAGTCAAAAATGACTGCCTTTGAATTGGGGGCTGAGTTACGAGCTGCGGGCTACGAGTCGCGGGCTACGAGCTACGAGCCACGAGCTAAGAGCTAAGAGCCACGAGCTACGAGCTGCGAGCTAAGAGTCTAAGCCTCTAGCTTTGCCAGCTCGGCTTTCTGCTCGGTCAGCTTGTCCATGTCACGCTGGTATTCCGCCTGCTTGGCGCGCTCTTTCTCTATCACCTCAGCCGGCGCCTTAGCCACGAAGCCTTGGTTAGAGAGTTTGCCTTCGATACGCTTAAACTCACCAGTCAGTTTTTCTAACTGCTTGTCGATACGTGCCATCTCAGCGGCCACATCGATAAGACCGGCCATAGGGATCAGCAGCTCCATCTCGCCCACCAACTGAGTGGTAGACATAGGCGCGGTTTCACCGTCCGCCAGAATGGTCATAGACTCCAGTTTCGCCAGGGTTGAGAAGAAAGTCTGGTTCGCCTCAACGCGTGCCTTATCTTGCTCGCTAACGCTACGCAGCAGGGCGTTGAGCGGCTTGCTTGGGGCGATATTCAGCTCGGCGCGAATATTACGCACGGCCACAATCACCTGCTTCACCCATTCCAGATCTGCCATCGCCGTTTCATCCACTTTATCGGCTTGATAGTGTGGGAACTCGGCTAGCATCAGGGTATCGCCTTCAACGCCTGCAAGGGGTTTAACACGCTGCCAGATGGTCTCTGTGATATAAGGCATCATAGGATGCAGCAGACGTTGCATGGCTTCCAGTACAGTCACCAGAGTATGGCGAGTACCGCGCTGCTCGGCTTCACTACCGTTTTGCAGTACCGGCTTGGTCAGCTCTAAGTACCAGTCGCAGAACTGGTTCCAAGTGAACTCATACAGGGTGTTGGCCGCAAGGTCGAAACGGTAGTTTTCCATGTGCTCATCGAAGGTTTTTACCGTCTGATTGAACAGACCGATAATCCAGCGATCGGCAAGCGATAACTGCATTTCGCTGCCCGCTTTGCCGTTTGGCGATTGAGGACCACAATCTTGCTCTTCTGTGTTCATCAAGACATAGCGTGATGCGTTCCAGATCTTGTTACAGAAGCTACGGTAACCATCGAGACGCTTCATGTCCCAGTTGATGTCACGACCAGTCGATGCCATGGCTGCCAGGGTAAAGCGAAGCGCATCTGTGCCGTGAGGCTCGATACCCTCGCTGAACTCTTTACGGGTACTCTTCTCAATCTTGGCCGCCAGCTGTGGCTGCATCATGTTGCCGGTGCGTTTCTCGACCAAGGCTTCAAGATCGATACCGTCTATCATATCCAGCGGATCGAGCACGTTACCCTTAGACTTGGACATCTTGTTGCCCTGCTCATCGCGAATAAGGCCGGTGACATAAACCGTCTTAAAGGGCACCTGTGGCTTGCCGTCTTCATCTTTGATGAAGTGCATGGTCATCATGATCATGCGCGCCACCCAGAAGAAGATGATGTCAAAGCCGGTCACCAACACATCGGTCGGGTGGAAAGACTTAAGTGCCTGGGTATCTTCTGGCCAGCCCAGGGTTGAGAAGGTCCACAGCGCCGAGCTGAACCAGGTATCGAGTACATCTGGGTCTTGGCGAAGAACGACAGAATCGTCTAAGCCGTGCTTGGCTCGAACTTCGGCTTCATCGCGGCCCACATAGACCTTACCCGCTTCGTCATACCAGGCAGGAATACGGTGACCCCACCATAATTGACGTGAAATACACCAGTCTTGAATGTCACGCATCCAAGAGAAGTACATGTTTTCATACTGCTGTGGCACAAACTTGATGTCACCATTTTCAACCGCTTCGATGGCGGTTTTCGCCATAGGCGCAACGGCCACATACCATTGGTCGGTTAGCAGCGGCTCAATCACCACGCCAGAACGATCGCCATAAGGTACTTTCAGCGCGTGGGGGTCAATCTTGCCAAGCAGGCCTAAGGTCTCAAACTCTTCAACAATCGCAGTACGTGCCTTGAAACGATCCAGCCCCGCGTAACGTTCTGGCAGGCTGTTATCTAATTCATTGTTGGCGCTGCCATCTGTGTTGACCACTTCCGCTTGGGAGCGGATCGCAGCATCGATAGTTAAGATGTTGAACATAGGCAAGTTATGACGCTTACCTACCTCGTAGTCGTTAAAGTCGTGGGCTGGGGTGATCTTCACACAGCCTGTACCGAATTCCATATCCACATAATCGTCGGCCACTACAGGGATGCGGCGGTTAACGATAGGCAGCAGGATAAACTTACCGATAAGAGACTGATAACGCTCATCCTCTGGGTGCACGGCAACCGCGCTGTCACCCAGCATGGTTTCGGGGCGTGTGGTGGCCACTTCGAGGTAATCTTTACCGTCTGCGGTCAGCGCGCCATCGGCCAGCGGGTAGCGGAAATGCCACATGCTGCCCTGTTTCTCTTTGTTTTCCACTTCCAGATCGGAAATAGCGGTGTGCAGTTTAGGGTCCCAGTTCACCAGACGCTTACCGCGGTAGATCAGCTTGTCGTCATACAGGCGCACAAACACTTCCTGAACGGCGGCCGACATGCCTTCGTCCATGGTGAAACGCTCACGATCCCAGTCTACGGATGCGCCTAAACGGCGCAGCTGTTTGGTGATTGTGCCACCCGAATGGTTCTTCCAGTCCCAGATGCGATCGATAAAGGTCTCGCGGCCAAGGTCGTGACGGCTCTTACCCTCTTCGGCT
Source organism: Shewanella sp. AS1 (assembly GCF_021412565.1). GTDB lineage: Bacteria > Pseudomonadota > Gammaproteobacteria > Enterobacterales > Shewanellaceae > Shewanella. Next base: position 341,557 of record NZ_JAKCLJ010000001.1, read on the forward strand.
TCTACCTTGCGTTCAACCAGCATCTGAGTCGCAATACCCGCATGGTCAGTACCCACTTGCCACAGGGTGTTCTTGCCCTTCATGCGCTGATAACGGATCAGGGTATCCATTATGGTGTCCTGGAAGGCGTGGCCCATGTGCAGACTACCTGTCACATTCGGTGGCGGGATCATGATGCAATAGTTGCCTTTTGACTCATCGCCGTGGGGCTTGAAGTAACCTTGCTCTTCCCAGTTTTGGTAAAGCGATTGTTCGATTGACTGCGGGTTGTATGTTTTATCCATAGGAGCGTGTGCTTCTCAAACTAAATTAATTAATTGGGTTACGCGTTCTGGGTCGTCAGGGCGATCCCTAATTCCCGATACTGGCGATAACGCTCGCGGGCGCTCGCCTTCTTAGCCGTATCGTTGGCAACGAAGTCGATAATCTGGTCAAAGTTTACCGCAAATTGCGGCGCTTGATCGGCAAGATTGATCAGTAGTTGTCTTTTTTTGTTCGGGCCGAGCTTATCAAAACCTATCTCGACCGGGGCGCCGCCCGCTGGCCCTTCACCCTTGAGGTTATGGGGCACAAATGCTGTGGGCTCAAATTGCCATAAAATCTCGTCAACCTCATAGGCCTGCTGCTTATCCTGACAGTGGACATAGACCCCTTGCTGCGCAGTAAATGCCTGCTGAGCGATGCGGCAGGCCAGATGATAATGCGCATCCTGGCTGCTGGCTGTGTTAGCCGCGTCTGGCATCAGGTAAAACAGGGCGTTAGGCATTGTCTGACTCCATTTCGCTGCATCTGGCTTAAAGATTGACCGAACAGGAGATTTTACACCTAAAAGGGGCAAGTAAACCAGAGGTTAGGGCAGGTGTCTCAACACAAATTGTGCAATAAGTGGATTTTGTCGCCTCAGACTAAGTGAGATGACAAACTTAGCTCGTCCGGAAATGTCCCTCCTGCACCAGTGCTGTGTAGTTCATTATTTGGATTTGATTGCACCCAATAGGCTTATCAGTAGGCTTGGGGGGCGGTACGACCAGAGTGTCTGCAGGCTTTTGGCCCTTGGCGACAGGACGTCGCCCTCGAGCATATTGGGAGAGATTCGCGCGAGTAGGCTAACTTTCCCCTGTGGAAATTAAGATTTCAAATCTGGGGTTTTCTCTGAGATTGGCAAAGTCGGCTTCGTTGGCGGCGACCTCTTTAAAGGAGACGCTGTTTTCTATGGCCTGTTCTAAGTCAGACAATGCCAGATCTTCCTTGCCTAAACAGGCATAGGCGCAGGCGCGCTGGTAGAGGGCGTGGGCGTTGTTGCCATCCACTTCCAAGACCCGGTTACACAGGCTCAGCGCCCAGTTAAACTCGCGCATCTCCATGGCGGCATCGGCCTTGTAGGTCATGGCCTCGAGATCGCCGGGGCGAATATTGAGGATCTCGTTATAGACGGCAATCTTCTGCTCCGGGGTCTGGGCGCTCTGGGCATGCAGCCAGAGGGTGTGGATCTCGTTGATGATCTCGATCTCGCGGTTGTTCTTGGTGATGATACGGCTCTTACGTTTAAGGTCGTGTTCCAGCTCCTTAAACTTCTGTTCGTAATGTTCTGTGATGCTTTGCAGCTGCTCGGCGGCGAGCTTGGCGGTATTGGTTTTGATCTCACGCAGCGACTGCCAGCCGATAAAGGCGATAAGGGAGGCGACCCCAGCTATGATATAGAAGAAATAGGTGACTGTGACATTAGCATAGTTGAGGGATTTATCGGCCACGGCCAGCTCGCGGTCGGTGATCTCCACAGTCAGGCGGCGCTCTAAATCTTGCTGATCGGTGCGTAGCGCCTTGAGCTCATCGAGTATATAACGCTCAATCAGCGGCCGGTCGAGTATGGGCGTCTGAGAGTGAGCCTGAGGCTCGCTTACAGTTTGAGCTAGCACAGGCTCGTCTTTGAGCCCTTTGGTATCATTTTGTGCAAAGGCGTGGACAGGTAGATTAAGTAGGATGAGTGCAATAAGCGCAGCGTATAGTCGTAACATCTGAGTTCCTTCATTGACCAAGTGCATCTGTCTGCAGACAAATAAAGTGCTTACACCCTAGCAAGATAACTTAGATGATGCCAACCATTAGGCCCGATTCCCTGAAATCATGGTCATTCCATTCGCAGTAAGGTTCGCTTTGCAAGATTGAGGTTGGCAAGACTGCGGTTTGCAAGCTTGCGGGCGGCTAGGGCAATAAAAAGGACAATAAAACGGGCAATAAAACGGGCAATAAAACGGGCAATAAAACCGGCAAAAAAAGCGGCAATAAAAAAGGCAATAAAAAAGGCGATAACCCTTTACTCAAGATAGGGGTTATCGCCTTTACTGTTTATGCTGTGGAGCTTAGCTTATTCGCCTTGCTCAACCCCTGCACGGTTGATCAGGAACTGAGTCAACAAAGGAACGGGGCGACCCGTTGAGCCTTTGTTTGCGCCGCTGTTCCAAGCGGTACCGGCAACATCGATGTGAGCCCAGTTGTACTTCTTGGTAAAGCGAGACAGGAAGCAGGCCGCTGTGATCGCACCGGCTGGACGACCACCTAAGTTGGTCATATCAGCAAATGGGCTTTCTAAATGCTCTTGGTACTCATCCCACAGTGGCATGCGCCAGGCGCGGTCGCCGCTCTGTTCACCGGCATTGAGTAACTCATGGGCCAGTGGGTTGTGTGAGGAGAACAGACCCGAGGCGTGTTTACCTAAGGCGATAACACAGGCGCCGGTCAGGGTGGCGGTATCGACAACCACTTCTGGATCGAAACGCTCAACATAGGTCAGCACATCACACAGTACCAGACGACCTTCGGCATCAGTGTTTAATACTTCAACGGTCTGGCCCGACATAGTGGTCAGGATATCCCCAGGACGGTAAGCGTTACTCGATGGCATGTTTTCACAGCCCGCCAGAATGCCAACCACATTGATGGGCAGTCCCAGTTCACACAGGGCCTTCATCGCGCCGATAACACCGGCTGCGCCGCCCATGTCGTATTTCATCTCATCCATGGCTTCGCCTGGCTTGAGTGAGATACCGCCTGAGTCGAACGTCAGACCCTTACCGACTAAGACGATAGGCTTTTCGGTGCTGTCGATGGCGCCCTTGTATTCCATCACTGTCATGATGGACTCGTTGTGGCTACCACGGCCGACCGCAAGGTATGAGTTCATGCCCAGCTTAGCCATCTGCTCTTCGCCGACAGTGGTTACGGTCAGCTTGTCAAAAGTTTCGGAGAGCTGGCGTGCCTGAGAGGCCAGATAAGCAGGATTGCAGATGTTAGGTGGCATGTTGGCCACGTCGCGGCATAAATGGGTCCCGCTGGAAACGGCCATACCGTGTTCGATGGCACGCTCACCCACAGTCAGTTCGCGGCGAGTCGATACGTTAAATACCAGTTTGCGCAGCGGACGACGGGTTTCACCCTTACGGGTCTTGAGTGTATCGAAGGTGTAGAGACTGTTTTGGGTGGTTTCTACCGCTTCACGCACTTTCCAATAGGTGTCGCGGCCCTTAACATGCAGCTCGGTCAGGAAACAGACAGCTTCCATTGAACCGGTTTCATTTAAGGTGTTGATGGTTTTTTTGATGATCTGTTTGTATTGGCGCTCATCGAGTTCACGCTCTTTACCACAACCGACAAGAAGGACGCGCTCGCTTAGCACATTGGGTACATGATGCAGAAGTAGCATCTGACCCGATTTTCCTTCTAAATCGCCACGGCGTAACAGGTTGCTTATGTAGCCTTCACTGATTTTATCCAGTTGCTCGGCAATCCCAGAGAGGCGTCTAGGTTCGTAGACACCAACGACAATACAGGCCGAACGTTGTTTTTCCGGGCTGCCGCTCTTTACGCTAAACTCCATGAGCTCTCCTAGATTATTTAAAGACAAATTTTATTATTTATTAGATAATGTCTGCTTGTGTCCGAAATGGACCTAAAATGGGTACACCAAATGTCATTTTTTTCCGGTGTTTATTTGCCAATTTTAGCCAATGCTGGCCACAAAAACTACCAAAAGTAGACAGTCTACAGGAAATGTAGGCTGATACCAGCATAAATATAAGTTTAGGGACTGAATCCTACCCGTGATTGTATTTAGATACTTGATTAGAGAAGTTTTAAAAGCCCAGATGGCGGTGCTTTTAGTCTTACTAACAATTTTTATCAGCCAGCATTTTGTTCGGGTGTTGGCCGATGCCTCTGATGGTGAATTTCCTGCCTCATTAGTGTTGACTCTGCTAGGGCTTAATCTGCCCTATCTTGCTGTATTAGTTGTACCTTTAAGTCTATTTCTCGGCATTCTGGTGGCCCATGGGCGCATGTATGCCGAGAGTGAGATGGTGGTGTTTCATGGTGTGGGGATCAGCGAGTGGTATATCACACGTGTGACCCTGTTACTGGCCGTCGCTAATATGTTGTTTACCGGTTTTCTGTCGATTTATGTGACTCCCTGGGCTGAAGAGACACAAAATCGTGTTTTAGAGAAAGCGCAATCGGAGGCGGGATTGGCAGCCCTGACTCAGGGACGCTTCCAGACCAGCCCTAACGGCAGAGCCGTGTTATTTGTCGAACGCATTGGCCGTGACGGTAAGTTAGATAAGGTGTTTGTGGCGCAACTGCCGGACCCGAACGATGCCTCCGGGCAGGCCAATATCGTGGTGGCTCAGGGGGGCAAAGTCGTCGAAGATGAAACCGGCGCCCAGCGCTTAGAACTTCATGATGGTATTCAGTATCAAAGTACCTCGAAACGTCTGGATTATCAGGTTGCGGATTTTGACGGTTATGAGATGCAGATTAAGGAGCAGGAGGTGGATCAGCGCAGACGTAAATTATCGGCGCTTCCCATAGATGAACTACTGCGAACCCCAGGGGCTGAGGCCGTCGCCGAATTCCATTGGCGACTGGCAATACCGATCGCCATCCTGTTTATGACCATGATCGCCGTGCCTATGTCGCGGGTCAATGTGCGTCAGGGTAAGTTTGCCAAGATGTTCCCGGCCATTCTGCTTTATCTCGGGTATTTCGGTCTGATGATAGCCGGGCGTAAGGCGCTGGAAGATGAGGTGATTCCTGCTTATTTAGGCATGTGGTGGATCCACCTATCGGCCTTTTTCCTGGCCTTTTTACTGCTAGGGAAAGAGCGCCCAACCGGGGTGAAGTTGTTTGGCTTACTTAAGCGTTCGAGGGCGGCATAATGCGGATTTTAGATTTTTATATCGCCCGTACCCTGCTGAGTTCTTCCGCGCTGTGTTTGCTGGTATTGACCGGGCTGTCCGGCATCATTAAGTGGGTGGATCAGCTGCGCCTGGTGGGGCGCGGCAGCTATAGTATGGTGGATGCCGGCATCTATGTACTGTTTTTAATCCCCCGTGATGTGGAGATGTTCTTCCCCATGGCGGTCTTGCTCGGCGCCCTGATCGGCATGGGAATGCTGGCGTCAAATTCTGAGCTGGTGGTGATGCAATCGTCTGGATTGTCGCGTTTTCAACTGACCCTGTCGGCGATGAAAACTGCCGTGCCTCTGATGCTTATGGTGATGGCGCTTGGGGAATGGGGAGCACCTGTGGCTGAACGTCACGCTAAAGAGCTGCAGGCTGTGAAGATGTCCGGCGGGAGTCTGTTTAAGAGTGGCAGGGGGATTTGGGCAAGAGATGGCGATCTGTTCGTCAATATCGGTCAGGTGGAGAGTGCCTATAGCCTGAATAATATCAAATTGTATCAGTTCAATGAACAGCAGAAACTGGTCAATACCATAGAGGCTAAACGTGGGGTGTATTCTAAGGATCACTGGCGGTTGCTCGATGTGCGCCAGACTCATCTTGAGGAAGATAGGGTAACCTTAAGCGATCTGACCCTTTACCGCTGGGACTCGACCCTGACACCGGACAAACTCAGTGCCGTGTCGGTAAAGCCTGAGTCCTTGTCAATCCAAGGCTTAGTGGATTATCTGGAGTACCTGAAACTGAACAATCAGGACTCAGGCCGTTATGAGCTGGCGCTGTGGCGTAAGATAATGCAACCTGTGACAGTGGCCGTGATGATGTTGGTGGCGCTCTCATTTGTGTTTGGACCGCTGCGTAGTGTGACCATGGGCGGACGCGTCCTGCTGGGTGTGGTTGCGGGTTTCAGCTTCTATATCTGTAATGAGATCTTTGGCCCCATGACCTTAGTGTATGGTATCCCGGCTTATATCGGCGCCATTTTGCCGCCAATTATCTTCAGTATTGCAGCGATCTACTATATTCGTAAATAACCCTATATCCGTAATGAAAGAGTTAACAAACAGGCCGCTCAATTGAGTGGCCTGTTTTACTTTTAGCTTACTGTTTTTAGCTTACTTACCGCTTAAACTCCGTGCCAGTTACGCAGCTGGTTGGCTTCTTTGGAGAGTACTACCACCTCTGAGCGGGTCATCATATCCTGCAGGGCGAGCTTATCGCCATTAATCAGGATCCACAGGTTGCCTATGCCCAGCAGTGACCAGACAAGGCGGGCGGCGGCGGTGATCATACTCAGGCTCTGGCCGTTGGGGTGCTGGACCTTAAGCCGCCAGGCGCGCATCCCAAGTGTTTGGCCGCCATAGCTCCAGAACAGAATATAGAAAAGTGCCACACACAGGGCGATCCACAGCTGATATAGGCTTTGATAGAGAGGCGTTCCGTTGAGCAGATCAGACACATGTTCAAAACCCTCCATGGAGATCAAACCTGAGTTGGTCAGCAGGAGGAAGAGGCCAAATCCCAGGGCGCCGGCGACCATATAGACAGCAACCGCTAATAAGAGATCGTAAATAATGGCCCCCAGCCTGCGGGTAAAACTGGCCCGGGGAAAGTTGGCATGTTCATGATTAGACATCGAAATTCCTACATCTTCTGGTTAAATACTGTTTTATAAGGAGAGCGACCCTTAAGTCTATTGCTCATCGCGGATAAAGCTTATCGCGGATTAAGCCTATTGTTCTTCGTCGCGGATAAAGTGGATATTGGTGAAACCGAAACGCTCAAACTCTTTGAGACGATAATCTTTTACCGCTTGAGAGCCTTTAGATGTCATGGCAACCTGAGCCTCCATGGCGTGGTAACGGGTAAGATCTATCCCTTCTGCTGCCGCAACCGCTTCATAGATATCGTTAAATTTGTCGTAGACAAAGTTGATCTCTTTGTACTGTTTCTTAAAGGTATAACCAACTTTACGGGCCATAATTTTCTCTTTTAAATCGGGTGTTTTAGGGTGAGCTAAGCTAGCTCAATCGCCAATGGAATAGACCATATAACAGGCATCATCCGGGTAGTTGTTGAGTTTTTTGTCGATTATACGCGATTTAAAGCCTAAGCGTTGCCAATATCTGTCGGCGCCTTGGACCGCAACCAGTGAAATCGAGGCAAACCCAAGCTGATTCGCCTTGCTGACCAGGCGGTTGAAGATCTGCTCTGCCGCACCTAATCCTCTAGCCTGAGCTGAGATGGCAATATCATGCAGGTAAAGGGAGTCGGGCGCGGTGGGTTTGCGCACGACCTGTTCAAGGCTGGGTGGCTGATTGAGCACCCAAGGGTGGGCAAGGCAATAACCCAGTACCTGTTGTCCTACCTCAAGAACAAAGCAGGAGTCTGGCGAGATGGCGACTTTGCTTTGCAGCGCCACCTGAGACTCAGGGACGATATCAGGGTAGCACTGGGCCTGTATCTTAAGGATCGCAGGCCAGTCGTTTGAGTGAATCGGGCGTATAGATAGCGCAGTCATGGGTTTATGCTTAAGCTTCCAGATAGCGCGTTTTGAGATGTCGCTGAAAATGGATGGGATTAAGTGCCTCACCCGTAGCTTGGGTCACCAATTCATCCGTGGTGAGAAAGGAGGCCTTAGACCAGATATTCTCACCAAGCCAGTGCATTATGTCACCGAGGCGATTAGTGCTGAGTAGGCTGTCAAGATCTCCCAGCTGAGATTGCAGTGTGGCGCTCAGCTGGGCGGCATACATGGCGCCCAGAGTGTAACTGGGGAAATAGCCAAGCTCGCCCAAGGTCCAGTGAATATCCTGCATGCAGCCATTCTTATCATCACCGTCCGTATTGATCCCAAGTAGGGCCTGCATTTTGCTCGACCAGAACTCTGGCAGATCTTTCACCTCCAGGCTGCCATCGATAAGGGCTTTTTCCGCCTCGAAGCGCAGCAAAATATGACAAGGGTAGGTGACCTCATCGGCATCGACCCGTATCTTGCCTGGGGTAACCCGGCTGTAAATATTGGCCAGTTGTGAGCGGGTGTAATTGCATTTGAGGTGCTGATTGAGCTTAGGTAAGAGTAAGTTAAGAAACCCTGGGCTGCGCCCTAGCTGCATCTCAAAGAAGAGGCTTTGGCTCTCATGGATCCCCATTGAACGCGCCAGACCAGCAGGTTGGCCTCGCCACTGCTGAGGCAAACCTTGCTCATAGCTGGCATGGCCTGTCTCGTGGATAGTCCCCATCAGGGCGCTGGTAAAATCCCCTTCATCATAGCGGGTGGTGATGCGCACATCGCCGGGCACGCCGCTACTAAAGGGATGGCTGCTGATATCGAGTCTGCCCTGGTTAAAATCGAAGCCTAACAGCTGCATCAAATCCCGGCTCAAGGCCTCCTGCGCCTCGGTGGGGAAATGCCCCTCAAGGGCAATTTGGGGCTCACTTGCCTGTTTATCGACGATTTGAGCGATAAGCTCTGGCAGGGCTTGTTCCAGTGGCCCAAAGATCTGCTCAAGCTTGGCGCTTGTCATGCCGGGCTCGAACTTATCGAGCAGCGCATCATAAGGCGCTATGCCTAACGCTTGGCTTCGGATCTGCGCCTCCTCTCGGGTAAGGGCTATTACGGCCTCAAGGTTAGGTTTAAATCCTTGCCAGTCGTTGTTTTGTCGCTGTTCGCGCCAGCCATTCTCACATAGATAGCCGGCCTTGGTTTGCGCCTCGACCAGTGTGGCCGGCACCAGATTTGCCTGTTGATATTGATAGCGCATTTCGCGCACATTGGCGCGCTCATGTTCGTTAAGGGACTCTTGGCTGGCACTGTGCAATAGGGCGGGTAGGTTATCCTGGGTCTTAAGTCGATGGATATGTTTTGCCAGGCTTGCCATGGCCTCGCCGCGGGTATCACCACCCCCTTTAGACATCATGGTCGCCTGATCCCAGTCGCCGAGAATACTGAAATGCTCGAAATGGCTGATGGTTTTAAAATGCTGAGCTAACGCCTGATAATTGGGATTGGAGTGCGCTGGGGCTGCGCCGGATGAAGAGGCCATCATGTTCTCTCTTTGCTAAGAGGCAGAATCTAATATCAATTCATGCCCAGAATCTAATATGAATTCATGCCCAGAATCTAATATGAATTCACATCTAAGTTAAGTAAGCTGAATCTTAACTTAGTTTGCCTGCTTGTGTCATGGGGCAGTTAACTCACCTAATGGGTCAGCCTGTGTGGCGATGTTAGTGGTTTCACTTAAGCCGTTTCAGGGTAAGTAATGATTATAAAAATACAATAACGAGGAAATTTATCATGTTAACTCAGCTTTCTTGGCGCCAAATCCGCGCACTTGTGCTGCTAACCGCGGGATTGAGCCTGTTTACTGCTAAGGCGTTTGCCGGTGCCGATGCGTTTCAGCCGGGCCCGGTTTTTAAGGATTATGGACATATCGCTAAAGTCGATAATCAGCAGCCTATCCCTGAGGGAATGCAATTTAAAGTGGTGTTCGATACCAGCAATGCCGCCGATGCAGGTAAGGTGAATCGGCATATCGACTCATTGGCGCGTTTTATTAATATGCATGTGGCCAATGGGGTTAAACCTGAGAATATTGAGCTTGCTTTAGTCGTGCATGGCAAGGGTGTGCTGGATCTGACCCAGGAGTCATTTTACAGCAAACGCCACCAGGGCGCAGCGAACGTCAATATCCCTTTGATAAAGGCGTTAACCGAAAAAGGGGTTAAGCTCTATGTGTGCGGCCAAACTGCGGCCTATTTTGATGTGACGCCTGATGATCTGCTTCCAGGGGTGACTATGGCGCTGTCGGCCATGACAGCCCATGCCATCTTAGCGAAAGAGGGATACAGCTTAAATCCCTTCTAGCGCGGACTTTGATTTAGCGTCATAAAAAATGCCCTTTGGCTTACGGCCTAAGGGCATTTTCTATTCTGTTCGTGATAGTGAAGCGTTAAGCTTAACTCAATCCAATTTTGCCAGTAAGGCCAGAGCCGGTTGCAGATTGCCTGGATAGAGACGATAGGTTTTGTGATGCTTAATCAGTGAGCTTTTCTTATTGCCCTGGCTCAGCAATAGACCGTGGCGAAGCGCCGAGCTTGCCAGCTGGGTTTCATCGGCGCGCACATACAGATTGATAGGCTTTATCAGCTCATCATTGTCTATGTGCTGCGAAAATTCGTCGGCTGAGATTATCAGGCTGGCCTCGCCGTCGCTGTCGAGTTTCAGCTTGGTATCCACTTTGGTGTCTGTGTAGATGATCCACTCTTGGCTTGTCAGTTCTTCCAGCCAGAGGCTGAGCTTCTTGCCCAGTTGGCGCGAGTCACCCAGCTGCTGATATTGGCTGACTATGGTTTCCAGTAAGCCCTTTAGGTTCGCGCCTGCGCCCATGCTGCGCCCCTGACGGATCCAGAGCGTCAGATCGCCAGCAATCAGCTTGGAAAAACGTTTGCTTTTCTGCGCCTGCACCATCCAGTTACACAGGAAATGGCTCTGGGCAGCGGCCGTCTTGATGCTAGCGGTCGCAGTGTGCTGATTGACGGCATCTAAGCCTGCTTGGGCGAGTTCGAGCAGTGCCTGATTATAGTTTTGGGTCATGGTTTATTTCTTAATCTTGGCGTTAGCAGAGTTTTTGACTTTGACCCGGCGTGAGCCCAGGTTCTTCTCGGCGATCACCTGAGCGCCGACATTGTCGCCGCGCTGCTGTTTCTTGGCGAAGCTGCGACGTTTCTGCAACTGCTTGATCAAGAGCTCGCGGCTGCCCACTTCATAGCCTGGGATGGTAATGCGGCGAAGCTTGGTGCCGATCAGTTTCTCGATATCGGCTAAGGTACGCTCCTCTTCGCGGCTCACCAGAGATATCGCCACACCGCTGCGTCCGGCGCGGCCGGTACGGCCGATACGGTGAACATAATCTTCGGCGAGGAAGGGCAAGTCGAAGTTGACCACATATTCCAAGGATGGGATATCCAGGCCGCGGGCGGCCACTTCAGTGGCAACCAGGGCGCGGATCTTGCCTTCTTTAAATTCGCGCAGGGCGCGGCGACGATTCCCCTGCGCCTTTTCGCTGTGCACGACAGCCGAGGGAATACCATCGAGGTTCAGTTCTTTTACCAGGCTGTCGGCGGCCTCGCGGGTGGCGGTAAACACCAGTACCTGCTGCCAGTTTTTCTTGCCGATAAGTTCAGATAACAGTTCGCGCTTGCGGCGCTGCTCAACCGGGTAGACCACCTGACTGACGGTGACGGCAGTGGTGTTTTGCTTATCGACGCTGATAAGCTTGGGCTTGACCAGCATCTCATTGGCTAACTGTTTAACCGCATTAGAGAAGGTCGCAGAAAACATCAGATTCTGACGCTGACGGTTAACCGCCTGTAGTATCTTCTGAATATCTGTGATAAAGCCCATGTCGAGCATGCGATCGGCCTCATCAAGCACCAGAAAGTCAACGTTGGAGAGGCTGAGGTTACAGGCCTGAATATGCTCTAGCAGACGACCGGGTGTGGCCACTATGATATCTGTGCCTTTCTTGAGTTTTTGCGCCTGTGTGTCCATCTTCACGCCACCATAGATGGTCAGCACTGAGATGGGCAGGTAGCGACTGTATTCTTTTATGTTGTCGGCGACCTGGGCGGCTAGTTCACGGGTGGGGGCTAAAATCAAGGCGCGGGCATTGGATCTCTGGGTATCATTGGGCGTATCGACCATCTTTTGCAAGATAGGCAGAGCGAAGGCGGCGGTTTTCCCGGTACCTGTTTGAGCACTGGCCAGAACGTCTTGACCTCGACGGATCGCCGGGATCGCCTGTTGCTGGATCGGGGTCATCTTCTGATAACCACAATCGGCGATCGCACGCAGGATCTCTGGCGCAAAACTAAAAGACTCAAATTTCATTGGGATACCCTTACTTATGCCTCACGGCAGTGATCTATTTACCCTTAGCACTTAATCTAGCATTTTTAACCGGATAAGCCTAAATTGCGGCCGCGGAGTATAGCAAAAATTTATACTGACTTCATATAAAAACAGCACCTCTCGAGGTGCTGTTAAAAGGGCAAGCTTTGCTGGCTTCGCTCGAATGGCTTAGATAGCTTCGGTGGCGCGTAGCAACCAGTTTAGTGCTTCACCTTGCATCAAGGGGGCTAGAGTTTCGCGTACCTTTTGATGGTAATCATTAAACCAGGCGATCTCGCCTTGGGTTAACAGCGCTTTATCTATCAGACGTGAATCTATGGGGATCAGCGTCAGGGCGTTAAACTCATACATTTCACGCTCGCTCCCCTGAAGTGCCTCACAATGACGCACTGCGACCAGGTTTTCGATGCGGATGCCGAACGCATCGGCGCGGTAATAGCCAGGTTCGTTCGAGAGCACCATGCCGGGAAGCAGAGGCACATTATTCAGATTTTTGCCTATGCGCTGTGGCCCTTCATGGACGCTAAGGAAATGTCCGACGCCGTGGCCTGTGCCGTGATCATAATCGAAGCCATGTTGCCACAGGTATTGGCGGGCAAAGGCGTCGAGCTGTTGTCCCGTGGTGCCTTTAGGGAAGCGGGCCTGATCAAGAGCAATATGCCCCTTGAGCACTAAGGTCACCATCTTTTTCTGCTCGACAGTGACTTCTCCTATGGCCAGGGTGCGGGTCACATCTGTGGTGCCATCTAGATATTGGGCGCCCGAGTCCACCAGATAGATGCTGTTCATAGTCATCTGCGCTGGGGTGCCATTGTTGTGGTTATAGTGACACATGGCGGCGTTGGCACCGGCGGCAGAGATGGTATCGAAGCTGGGCTCTTTGTAGAGTGGGTCCTGCAGGCGGAAACTCTCCAGCTTGTCGGCCAGGACGGCCTCATCATAGAGATGACCCTGAGCGACTTCGCTGTCCAGCCAGGCGAGGAAACGGCTGACGGCAACGCCATCGCGGATATGGCAGGCTGTCATGCCCGCAAGTTCGGCACTGTTTTTCTGCGCCTTGGGCAGGGCAACTGGATCTTGACCTGCGATTAATTTGGCGCCATATTCTTTGGCCGTCAGTTGCATCCAGGCATTGCTGTTGTTGGGATCGGCCAGCAGCTTAACCCCTGACATTGAGCTAAGTACGGCTTCAAGTTCGCCCTCATCTTTAAAGGTGACGCCGCTGCCGACATGGGACTCGATCCCTTGGGGCAGTTTGTTGAGATCGGTAAAGAGCACCATATCGCCATTGGCGTAGAGCAGGGCTGTCCCTAGCACTACTGGCAGTCTTGGCACATCATTGCCGCGAATATTCAGTAGCCAGCAGAAGGAGTCGAGCGCAGAGATCAGCGCGACATCGGCACCGGCTTTCCTGATGCTGGCACCGATCTGGCTGCGTTTTTCTAAACTGCTGCGTCCGGCACTTGCCTGATCGAACAGCATAATGCTGGCCGCTGCGGCATTGGGACGGTCTTGCCAGTGAAGGTCTATGGGGTTGTCTTTGACTGATACTAAGGTTAAGCCGGCGCTTTCCAGTTCAGCCTTGGCGGCAAGATACCAGCTTAAAGGATGCAGGCGCGCATCGACACCAACGCGGGCACCGCTGGGAAGTTGCTCAATAAGCCAGGCTATCTGGGGCGTGTCTGTCAGACTCTCGTATTGATAGAGTGAGGCATCGACCTGCTGTTTTACCTGCACTGTATAGCGGCCATCGATAAAAATTGTCGCACTCTCTTTGAGCACAATCGCGGCGCCTGCCGATCCGGTAAAGTCGGTCAGCCAGCAGAGACGTTCGTTGCGCTCTGGCACATATTCCCCTAGATACTCGTCGGCTCTTGGGACAATAAAGGCATCGAGCTGGGCTGAGTTCATGGCTTGACGTATGAGCGTGAGGCGTTCCTGTGCTGAGATGGGCATAGCGGCTCCTGTTATGGCTGGCGGGTACTAAGTTATTATTGCCCGATTATCTCAGGAGTGAGCCAAGGTTGGAAGAGGTAAGAGGGGAGTCGGGGGATTCAGGGGAGCACACTGGCGAGTTTTCCCGCCAGTGTTTAAGCATTAATTATCTATATTTATCAACTCGACATCGAAGATCAACACAGAACCGGGTGGGATCACGCCGGCGCTGCGGTTGCCATAGGCCAGGCTGCTAGGAATATAGAAGCGGGTTTTCTCTCCAGTCACCATGAGCTGCAGTCCTTCGGTCCAACCTTTAATGACTCTGTTTAGGGGGAAGGCGATGGGCTGGCCGCGCTCTACCGAGCTGTCGAAGATAGTGCCGTCGATCAGTGTGCCATGGTAATGCACTGTCACAGTATCGCTCGCCTTGGGATGCACAGTGCCATCCCCTTTGGCGAGCACTTTATATTGCAGGCCAGATGCGGTTTCTATCACGCCTTCCTGGGATCTGTTGCTTGCAAGAAAAACTTCACCTTTGGCGATATTCTCCTTGGCAACTTGCTGTTTATTCATCGAGCTGTAGAAGTAAAACAGCACACTGGCGATCACCAACACTGCGATTATCATTTTCATATTCGTTTCCCTTGAGACACTAGCCTCGATTAGGTTCTAGTTTGATTTTGCTTCGATGATAACCAATCCGCTCGATGAAATATATGCTGGGTTTACTTCATTGTTAACTTGGTTGTTTGAGCCGGTTTTATCCCTATTAAGCCCCTGTTCATCCACTTAGTCCAACACTTGGCTCAGCCATGTTAGGGCTGCTTGACCTGTATCGCCATAGAGCCAAACTAGGGCGCCAAGATTGAGCAGTACCATAAGATAGAGCCCGAGGCGAAAGGCGCGTTTCTGAGATTTATGGCGTAAGTAGTGCTGTGCCAGCAGGGCGCCGGGCCAGCCGCCAAGGAGTGACAGTAGCTGCAGTGTGTTTTCCGATGTGCGCCAGTGGCCTCTTCTGGCGGCGCGTTTATCCCTATAATAGGCAAGCCAGGTGATTAAGCTGATGGCTAGGTAATAAACGGGCAGGGCAAGGGGGAAGCGTTGCTGCTGGCAGGCTAGCAACAGGCCTAAGGTTAAACCAATAATCGCGATAAGCTTGAGGCTTATGCTGATGTTAAACCAAAATTGGTGCCAGTGATGCTGTCGTGTATTTGAGGTCGAGGTGGCGCGTTTGTTCATCATTGATAGGGTAAATTAAGAGTCGTTTTACCCTGACATGGCAGTATTTCGAAAGCAAGCGGGAGCAGGTTTTTTCGGCCCAGTTTTTTTCGGCCCAAGTATAGGTATAATCAAGAATTATTTATGCTCGGTGGCCGTCAGCTGCCAGTATGCTCAATCAAGAATTTAAGGGTGCTAAGTGAACTATTTTCTGACCTATCTAAAAGGGATGGCCATGGGCGCCGCCGATGTGGTGCCTGGGGTATCTGGCGGCACAATCGCCTTTATTACCGGGATCTTGGATACGCTGCTCGACAGTATTCGCCGCATAAATCCCAAACTGCTACAGGTGATCCGCACCCAGGGAGCCAAGGCAGCCTTTATGCACATTAATGGTCCCTTTTTGATTGCTGTCTTTGGCGGCATTTTGACCAGCATCTTTACCCTGGCGAAATTAATTTCTTATCTGCTGGAGGCGCACCCTATCCCTATCTGGTCCTTCTTCTTTGGGCTGATCATCATCTCTGTGGTGCATATGCTAAAGCAGGTGAAAGGCTTTAGTGTTGGGCGTTTGCTGCTGTTCGCTATTGGCGCTGTCTTTGCCTGGGGGATCACTATGCTCAGTCCTATCGCCATCGAAGCGACCCATCTGAATGTGTTTCTCGGTGGCTGCGTGGCGATTTGTGCCATGTTACTGCCGGGGATCTCAGGCAGCTTTATTCTCTTACTGCTCGGGCTATACACCTCGGTATTACATGCGGCGAAGAGCTTTGACATCGGCCTTCTTTGCATGTTTGGGCTAGGCTGTGTGGTCGGTCTCTTGTCATTTAGTCATCTGCTGTCGGCCTTACTTCGCAAATACCATGATGCCACCATCATGTTTCTCACCGGATTGATGCTGGGAACCTTAGGCAAGATCTGGCCCTGGAAGCAGGTACTGACTTGGCGGGAGAACTCCCACGGCGAGATGGTGCCTCTGCTGGAGCAGAACCTGTCTCCCATGCAGTTTGAAGCCCTGACGGGTAACAGTGCTCAGCTGCTTATGGCGGTGATCGCTATGCTGGTGGCTATCGTGCTGGTGTGGGGCTTAGAGGTGTTTGCCGCAAAGCAATCGGTCGATGAATAAAGGTACCCTGATTGATAAAATGCCTGCTGGATAATCAAGGGATTATCGAGCAGGCTGAAGATGGTCGTGTAGGCTGCCAAGCCTGTCAGCAGTTAACCTGCCTGACGTGAATTATCGACCGATTTCTTATCGTAGTATTCGAAGGGAAACTGATTGCGGATCCGCTGTGTGATGCTGTCACCTACATTAGCTGAGACATGCAAGCGTACACTGCCCGCTTTCTCTGCCCGCACTACACAGGTCAGTTTCTCCGTTTTAGCAATCGCCTTGCATTCCCTTTGAAACTTCTCCGGGATCTTGCCCTTGTGTGAAGTTAAACGTCCCTCCTTGAACTGCATCTCAAACAGAGTGACGCCGCGTTTGCCGCTGAAGATCAACTTGTAGATAAGCACTAGACCGACAAGGATAAAACCGACTTTAAAGAGTGTCTCAGACATGGAAGTTCCTCATAAGATGTATGGTATGAAGATACTCCCGCACGTTGGAATTTCCTAGTGGGTGAGATCAAATATTGTGATTCTTGCTGTCGCATGAGGTGCATGAGGTGCATGAGGTGCATGAGGTGCATCAGGTCAGGGGCGCGCGCAATAAAAAAACCGCCCGCAGGCGGTTTTGTCGCTAAGGAATGAATATTAGAAGGCGTAAGATGCGCTAAATAATATAGTGCCTTTATTGGTAAAGGGGCCATCTTTGATCTCGTTGTCGCTGCTTAGATTAGTGTCTAACCAGGCCAGTGACAAACCTACGCCAGCTACCTCAGTCGATACGCCGACAGAGTAATCCATGTAGCTCTCACCCCAGTCGAAGTCGGCACCGTCGCCATAGCTGTAACCTACATGGGCATCTATGCTCCAGTTTTCGACGAACTCATAGGAGTAGTTAAGCTCGCTATAATGCATGTCGATATCGGCATTGGCATAGTTATTGGTATACCACTGGGCGAAGTGGAAATTCTCATAATAGAAACCAACGCTGGCTTCCAGGTAACGGCTGCTGTCGTCCTGACCTGGATAGGTGTAATAGGTTAGAGTGACATCGTATTCCACTGCGTCATCGGCGCCAAAGGCTCCGGCATAACCTGCGTACAGATCCACTTCTACGTCAGCGTCGTAGCTGTCATCGTCAACATTACTGGCCCATGCCCCAAAGAAGATGCCATTTTCCATGCTGTAATACAGATCGGCCTGAACGGCAAAATCCCCAGCTGTCTGTGAGATGCCTCGGAAGCGGTAATCGTTAGTGACGCCGATCTCCCCGGCAACTTCGGCCTGAGCCATAGGGGCGAGCAGGGCACTGGTTAATACTAATCCAACTAATTGGGCGATCCTTCTAGTATTCAAATTTTTATTCACTGTGGTTTCTCCATTTCACTTTGTTGACATCAGTATTTTTGTGCTTCCTAAAAATACTTGATTAAGCCAAACACCAGCCGAAGTGCTGAGACGACATGGCGATTTTTTACTTACTCAGTTACTTCTGCTCGAAAACGACATAGACTTTTTTACAGGTGTCTATCACTTTCCAAATGCCGCTAAAACCTGCGGGGATGACGAAACGATCCCCTTGGCCAACGCTAATGCTGTTGCCAGTTTTATCCGTTATCTCGCAGCGGCCCGCTAAGATTTCGCAATACTCATGTTCGCTGTAATTGACTCTCCAGCTGCCAATATCTCCCTGCCAAATGCCGGCATGAAACTGTCCGCAGGGGCTGGAGTAATGGTTTTTCACCTGCTGCTTAGGATCCCCTGAGATCCATTTTTCTCTGGCCACTTCATAGTGTTCAGTTTGGGTAAGCCGCTGGCTGAAATTGATGATATCATCCACGCTGATTATCATATTAAATCCTTGACTATTATATAGTTTTATCTAATTCGCTCTGTTTTTACCTGACTCATTTCATGGTTGGCATTACAAATTCAGCCTGAGCTGATTTAGCCTTGGGCCAGCGGGCCGTGATGGCCTTGCGTTTAGTGTAAAAACGTACGCCGTCTGGACCATGCATGTGCAGAGGGCCAAACAGAGAACGCTTCCAGCCACCAAAACTGTGAAACGCCATAGGCACAGGGATAGGCACATTGACACCGACCATGCCGACCTGAACATTGTGACAGAAATGCCTTGCCGCTTCGCCGCTCTGGGTAAAGATGGCTGTGCCGTTGCCAAACTCATGGTCGTTGATCAGTTGCAATGCCTGGGCATAATCTTTAACCCGCACAATAGAGAGCACAGGGCCAAAGATCTCCTCCTTGTAGATGGTCATCTCTGGGGTGACATGATCAAACAGGCAGCCGCCGAGGAAGAATCCCTGCTGATGATCGCGAACGCTCAGCTGGCGGCCATCGGCCACTAAGGTGGCACCTTCTGCGATCCCGATATCGACATAGCTGCGTACTTTCTCCAGATGTTGTCTGGAGATCAAAGGGCCCATATCCATCTCGCCTTCGAGCCCGTTACCGACACGCAACGTCTGGATCTGTGGCAGGAGTTTTTCCAGCAAAGGTTCGGCCACATCACCCACAGCCAGCACCACAGAGATAGCCATGCAGCGCTCTCCCGCCGAGCCATAGGCGGCGCCCATCAGCGCACTGACGGCCTGATCCAGATCCGCATCTGGCATCAGAAGCATGTGATTCTTCGCGCCCCCTAAGGCCTGAACCCGCTTGCCATGTTTGGAAGCTGTCTCGTAAATGTATTGGGCAATCGGTGTCGAGCCGACAAAACTGACCGCCTGAATATCTTTATGAGTCAGCAGGGTATCTACGGCTTCCTTGTCGCCATTGACGACGTTAAACACACCATCGGGCAGACCAGCCTGGCTGAGTAACTCGGCGATGCGCATCACGGAGGAGGGATCTTTCTCCGAAGGTTTCATGATAAAGGTGTTGCCCGCGGCAATGGCGATGGGAAACATCCACATAGGCACCATGACAGGAAAGTTGAATGGGGCAATCCCGGCAACGACACCCAGTGATTGGTTTAGCGTCCAGGCATCAACCCCGCCGCCCACTTGCTCTGTGTGTTCGCCTTTTAACAGATGGGGAATGCCGCAGGCAAACTCGACAACTTCTAAGCCTCGTATAATTTCGCCTTTGGCATCATCAAGCACCTTGCCATGTTCGCGGGTGATCATGGCGGCGAGCTCATCCATATTGGCTTCGACCAGGGCTTTGAACTTAAACAGGATGCGGGCGCGATTGAGCGGCGTCACTTCCGACCAGGACTCATGGGCCTGCTTGGCAATGGCGATGGCTTGGGTCACCTCATCCTGGCTTGCCAGGGAGACATCGGCATTATGTTCACCTGTGGCGGGTTCAAACACAGCTCCGACCCGTACGCTCGCTTGTGTGTGTCGTCCATTGATATAGTGGTTTATCTGTTGCATACCAGCTAGGTTCCTACAAACTATTGATGTTAATGGTGATGTCAGCGGATGATCTCAGCGGATTATGTTAGCCAACCGCTAAGATGGCGTCGCTGAGGGTATTGATCATCTGATCTATCTGCGCCTTCTCGACAATCAGTGGTGGCGACAGGGCTATTGTGTCTGCTGTGGCTCTGACCAGAATGCCGTTTTTGAAACAGGTCTCGAAGATGGCAAAACCGCGTTTACCTATTCCCTGCTCATTGGATGAGAATTGAATACCGGCCACCAGACCCGTGTTGCGTATATCGATAAGATGAGGCAAGCCCTTAAGGCTGTGCACCGCCTGTTCAAAATAGCCTTCCAGGGCGATGCTGCGATCAAACAGCTGCTCCTCTTGATAGATATCTAAGGTGGCTAGGGCAGCTGCGGCTGCGACAGGATGACCCGAATAGGTGTAGCCGTGATAGAGTTCAATCGCGCCTTCCGGGGCATCCATGCTGGTATCATAGATGGCGTCATCGATCAATACTGCCCCCATAGGAATGGCGCCGTTGTTGATCGCTTTGGCCGTGGTGATCATATCTGGTTTGACTCCCCAGCGCTGGCTGGCAAAGGCGTCTCCGACCCGGCCAAAACCTGTGATCACCTCATCGAAGATAAGCAATATGCCATGTTTCTGGGTGATCTCTCTAAGCTGCTTTAAGTATCCCTGAGGCGGTAATATCACGCCGGCAGAGCCAGACATGGGCTCAACGATAACAGCGGCAATATTTTCGCTGCCATGGAGCGCAATCAGCTGTTCGAGCACCTTGGCTTTATCCGCGCCATGGGTCGGCAAACCTTTGCAGAAAGCGTTGTTTTCTATATCTAAGGTATGGGGCAGATGATCGACGCCTTGTAGCAGTTGCTGGCTGAAGCTGCGGCGGTTACCGCCAATGCCACCGACTGAGATGCCGCCGAAACCGACGCCGTGATAACCCAGTTCCCGGCCAATAAAACGGGTGCGAGTCGCTTCGCCCCGGGCCCTATGGTAGTTGAGGGCGATTTTCAGTGCAGTGTCGACCGATTCTGAGCCTGAATTAGTGAAGAAGACCTTATTGATCCCCTCTGGTGCAATAGCGGCTAAACGCTCGGCCAGCTCAAATGCCAATGGGTGTCCCATCTGAAACGAGGGCGCATAGTCCATCTCATGGATCTGTTTACTGACCGCTTCGGAGATAGCCTTGCGGCCATGACCTGCGTTGCAGCACCATAGGCCGGCAGTCCCATCGAGTACGGTTCGACCACTGACATCCTTGTAATACATACCTTCTGCCTGAGCTAATAATCTTGGGCTCTGCTTAAACTGACGATTAGCGGTAAATGGCATCCAGTAATGTTCTAATGACCCAAGATCTGCTTGTCCAGCCGGTGTTAACTCATCCATATTATCTACCTTGATTCGATCTGTTACTGTTTATTCTAAGTGGTCGATATTCGCTATGCTATGTCAGAAATAATGAACATGAAAGTAATTTGTTCATTATTTATGGCAAAAAATGAAGATTTTGTAAAAAATATTGAAATTTAATCATTAAAGGGCGTAATCTAGGACAGGATTTGCAGCCTGCCAAGCTCAGCTGAGCCGAACTTGGCGCTGCATAAATAAGGATTATCACCCGCTAAGAGGTTAGAGATGAGCACTCCCCAAAGTCGTGAACAGTGGCAGCAGATGGCCGATGGCCTGGCTATTAATGGACAAGCCTTTATCAATGGCGAATATTGCGCCGCCCAGTCTGGCGAGACGTTCGATTGTATTAGTCCAATAGATGGTCGCTTATTAGCCCAAGTCGCCAGCTGTGACCTGGCCGATGCTAACTTAGCCGTCGCCAATGCCAGGGCGGTGTTTGAAGCGGGTGACTGGTCGAAAATGGCGCCGGTCAAGCGTAAGCAGGTGATGATACGTTTCGCCGATCTGCTCGAAGCCCATAAGGATGAATTGGCGCTGTTAGAAACCCTGGACATGGGTAAGCCAATAGGCGATGCCCTGAGTGTGGATCTGGCGGGGGCAGCGCGGGCAATCCGCTGGTCCGGTGAGGCCGTGGATAAGATTTACGATGAAATCGCTCCGACTGCCCATGATGAAATCGGCATGATCACCCGTGAAGCCGTAGGTGTCGTCGCCGCCATTGTGCCTTGGAATTTCCCTCTGCTGATGGCCTGCTGGAAATTGGGCCCAGCCCTCGCCACAGGTAACAGTGTGGTACTTAAACCCTCGGAGAAATCGCCGCTGACTGCCATTCGTATTGCGGCGCTGGCGATCGAGGCCGGGCTGCCTAAAGGGGTACTCAATGTGCTACCTGGTTTTGGTCATACCGTGGGCAAGGCACTTGGGCTGCACATGGATGTGGATACTCTGGTCTTTACCGGTTCCACCAAAATCGCCAAACAGCTGATGATCTATGCGGGTGAGTCGAACATGAAGCGGGTCTGGTTGGAGGCGGGCGGTAAGAGCCCCCATATCGTCTTTAATGATGCGCCAGATTTAAAGCAGGTTGCCAAGGCGGCGGCTTCGGCGATCGCCTATAACCAGGGCGAGGTATGCACGGCGGGTTCGCGCCTGCTGGTGGAAGCAAGCATTAAGGATGAGCTTATTGAGTTGATTGTTAAGGAGATGCAGCAATGGCAGCCTGGGCATCCGCTGGATCCAAATACCAATTGTGGCGCCGTGGTGGATAAGCAGCAGCTGGATAATGTGCTGCACTACATTCGCAGCGGTCTCGATGAGGGCGCCTGTCTCGTCTGTGGTGGTCAGCAGGTGCTGGCTGACAGCGGCGGCGTCTATGTTCAGCCGACCATCTTTAGCGATGTGAGCAATCAGATGACCATAGCCAGAGAGGAGATCTTTGGCCCTGTGCTCTCAGTGATCACTTTCGATGGCATGGATGAGGCGATTGCCATAGGTAACGATACCATCTATGGTCTGGCCGCCGGTGTATGGACTGCGGATATTAGTAAGGCCCATAAGACGGCCAGGGCACTGCGCAGCGGTATGGTTTGGATTAACCATTATGACGGCGGCGATATGACGGCACCTTTTGGGGGGTATAAGCAGTCGGGCAATGGCCGGGATAAATCCCTGCATGCCTTTGAGAAATACACAGAGATCAAGGCGACCTGGATCGCTTTATAAGGGGATCGCTTTATACCTCTTGGTTTCACAATGACAACGCCCGTTAGCCTAAGGTTAACGGGCGTTTTCTTTGGCAATTTTTGCGAGCGATAACAGAAATTTGATCCTTTACCTTGATGGAAAAGGAATTTTTACTTGTCCTCTATAAGACTCTTCGTATATGTTGCCAATGGATGAAAATTCATCTTTACTCATTTTGGGGCCGATGGTTAGTGATCGGTGTGAGTCGAATCGATGAATTTATAATTATAATTAAGTCAATCATTTGTCTTGTTTAGTAGCGGCACAATGGCTTTTAAAAAAGGATCTATTGTGTCAGCGGGTATCAGTTTTGACTGTTGATTGGTGAATACCAGTTTGGAGTGACTATGGAATATCCTTTAGTAAGTACGGCGTGGCTAGAAGCTAACCTGTTCGATAATAACCTGATCCTGTTTGATGCCAGCATGGAGCAGGTGTTAGGTAAAGAGCCGATTGTTTATTCGCAGTTTGTTGCCATTCCTCGAGCGCAAAAACTGGATATTGAGAAAGTATTTTGCGATCTCACTTCATCGCTTTCCCATACTATGCCAACGGCTGAGCAGTTTAATCAGGCGATAGCCGAGCTGGGTGTCAACAGTGACAGCACAGTAGTGATTTATGATAACCAGGGGATCTACTCTTCCCCCCGCGCCTGGTGGATGTTTAAGACTATGGGGTTCGAACGGGTATTTGTGCTGGACGGCGGTTTACCCCAATGGCTGGCCGAAGAGCGAATGACTGTCGACAGTTATCATCCTAATGAGACGGAGGCGCCGGGGGATTTTTGTGCCGAGGAGCAGCCTGGCTTAGTCTGTAATCTTCACCATGTGCTGACCCGATTTGATGCCGAAAATGTGCTGGTGTTAGACGCCAGAGGCGAGGCACGATTCAATGGTAACTCCAGTGAGCCAAGGGCCAATGTTCGCAGCGGTCATATACCCGGTGCCATCAATATTCCCTTCGTGCAGGTGCTCGATGGTCATAAGCTAAAAGAGGTCGAGGCCCTGCGTGAGCTGTTTGGTCCTCTCGATGAACCTGTCTGTGAGCGTATCTTTAGTTGTGGCTCAGGGATCACCGCCTGTATTCTGATCCTAGCCGCTGTGGCGGCCGGCTACGATAATACAGTGCTGTATGATGGCTCCTGGGCCGAGTGGGGCAGTAATCCTCAGATGCCAGTCAGTACGGCGCAAAATACGGATTCTTAGTAAAACTTAAGATGAATCATTGATAGAAAGGAGTCGCAGGCATTACCTGCGACTCCTTTTTTATCCAGCTTAGTATGTAGAAACGCTATATCAATTAGGATTAAAACAGATCTTTAAACCTGTGGTACAACATGCCCATCGCCAGCATAGGCGAGCGAAGTGTGGGGCCGCCGGGGAAAGTCATGTGTTGCACCTTGTCGAAAATATCGAATCGCTCAGCCTGGGCGGTTAAGGCTTCGCTGATCAACTTGGCCGCCATATGGGTGGCGTTAACGCCGTGGCCGGCATAGGCCTGGGCATAGAAGATGTTAGGACAATCTTTGAGCCTGCCTATCTGGGGCAGGCGGTTGGCGCCTATCCCTATCATGCCGCCCCATTCATAATCTATTTTAACCCCTTTAAGCTGAGGGAAAACCTTCTCAAGATTGGGTCTTAGGGCCTGGGTGATATCCTTGGGATCTTTGCCTGAATAGGTGCACAGGCCACCAAACAGCAGGCGGTTGTCCTGTGATAGGTGGAAGTAGTCGAGCGCGATACGCATATCGGCAAAGGCCATGTTCTGTGGAATGATCTCATCGCATATCTGTTGACTTAAAGGCTCGGTGGCGAGCAGATAACTGCCTGCGGGTAGAACCTTGCCGCCAAGGTAACCGTCGAGCTTATGGCCTATGTAGGCGTTGCCAGCCATCACCAGATATTGGCAGTCCACTTCGCCATGCTCAGTGAACACTTTTGGGCGATCGCCCTTGATTATCTTAATGGCAGAGCTGCGTTCAAACACTTGTACCCCAAGGTCGAGTGCGGCTTTGGCTTCGCCCAGAACCAGATTGAGGGGATGTAAGTGACCGCTGTTGCTATCGACTAAAGCGCCCTGATACATCTGGGAGCCAATCACTTGGGTTAATTGGCTTCGCTCTAATAGGGTAAAGCTATTGCCTCGGCCCTCTTGGCACAGGCTTTGATACTCGGCTTCAAGCTCCTGCATATGGCGGGGTTTAGTGGCCAGATCGCAATAGCCCATCTGTAAATTACAATCGATCTGGTATTTTGCGATGCGCTGTCTGACTATCTCTACCGCCTCGAACCCCATCTCGTGGATGGCCTGAACCCCTTGAGTGCCAATCACATTTTCAAACTGTTCGATATTATGACCTATGCCGCGGATCAGCTCGCCCCCGTTGCGTCCCGATGCGCCCCAGCCTATGCGTTTGGCCTCTAACAGTGCGACGCTAAAGCCCTGCTGTGCCAGCTCTATGGCACAGTTAACCCCGCTAAAACCACCGCCGACGATACAGATATCGACTCTGATTTTCTCTGTCAGCTGTGGTTGAAGGGGGAGATGGTTAGCTGTTGCGTAGTAGAAAGAGTTTGGATAGTTGTCACTGTGAACTGGGGTTTGATTGGACATCTATGTCTCCAAATCGGGGCTTGTTATTGTTATTCGACTAAGGCAACTGGAGTCAGTATACTTTTGGCCTGAAAGTTGGTTATACTTCACACTTGTGAATTATATTTAACATGCTTTTTTGTTTGAGACAAACTAGTATGGAAATTATTTCATCTATAATCGGTTAGATAGGAGATCTTTTTGGATATCGGCGCAAATCTCAAAGCTGTTCGTAAAATGAAAGGCTTATCACAACGAGAGTTGGCCAAAAGAGCTGGCGTGACTAACAGCACTATCTCTATGATTGAGAAGAATAGTGTCAGCCCTTCGGTGAGTTCATTAAAGAAAGTGTTATCGGGTTTACCTATGTCGCTGGTGGACTTTTTTTCGATTGAAGAAAGCCTGCCTACCGAGCATAAAATCGTCTATCGCGCCGGTGAACTGCTGGATATTGGTGACGGTAACCTGGACTATAAATTGATCGGCCGTGACTATCCTAACCGTGCTATGTCTGTGATGAGCGAAGTCTACCCGCCTGGGTCGGATACGGGTGAAGAGATGCTGCAGCATGAGGGTGAAGAGGCGGCCATGGTGATCGAGGGGAAAATAGAGATCACAGTCGGTGATGAGGTGTTTATCCTGGCCGAGGGGGACAGTTACTACTTTAACAGCGAGCTGCCTCACCGTTTTCGAAATCCCTTCGATGTGCCTTGTCGTATGGTCAGTGCCACGACTCCGGCTAATTTCTGATTTTATTCATATTTATCATACCTATACTCGCCAGACTCAAGGTCTGGTGAGGCAGCTGCCTAGCTGCTATCTCTATTCACACGATTTGTGGTGGATTTAAGGTGTTCGCTTTCCTATTACACTTTTATCTCGAGTGTAAATAATTTTATTCAAAATAGATTTTTCAGCCACAGATAAACGCCGAGAAGCGCCTCGGGTTTACTTCACAATTATTTTTAAAATGTGAGATTGTTTCGTTGTGGCTAAGAATTGCATTCCTGCCTATCTATCTTGTTTTTATTGCATTTTATAAAGGTTGCTGGCTTGTGGGTTATTTTGTTGATGAGCAACTATTGCTTAGTGATATTTTTCAGTGTAGTGTGTGAAAAAATGAACATTCGGTTAACGATTGCTCAACATTAAGAGTGCGAAAATAATCAACATTTCATAGGTGAGTTATGTCCGAGGAAGGACTCGCTGTAATAGGCGTCACAGCGTGTAATCAACAACTAGGCCTGCATCCATTTAATATCGTCGGTGAAAAATATCTGCTGAGCATAGTCGAAGCCATGAAGGGCTGGCCCTTAATGATCCCTGCGCTGGGCGACTGTCCCGCAGACACAGTTTTGTCTTGCTTAGATGGCATCATGTTTACCGGCTCACCTTCTAATATAGAACCGCATCATTACGATGGCCCGCCCAGTGACGCAGGGACTCACCATGACCCTAAGCGGGATGCAACCACCTTACCTCTGCTTAAGGCTGCCATTGATGCTGGGGTACCTGTGCTTGCTATTTGCCGCGGCTTTCAAGAGATGAACGTTGTCTATGGTGGCAGCCTGCATCAGAAGCTACATGAAGTGGGTCAATATATTGAACACAGGGAAGACCCCACTACACCTCTGGA
Organism: Shewanella sp. AS1; assembly: GCF_021412565.1. Lineage (GTDB taxonomy): Bacteria > Pseudomonadota > Gammaproteobacteria > Enterobacterales > Shewanellaceae > Shewanella. The sequence continues at coordinate 368,771 of NZ_JAKCLJ010000001.1, forward strand.
TGTCCAATATGGGCTGGCCCATGAGATTCAGCTTGATTCAGAAGGCTTGCTTTATCAGGCCTGGGGTAAAAAGTTTGCTGAGGTGAATTCGGTACATACCCAAGGTGTGGACAGGTTAGGGGCTGGCTTGCGTCCTGAGGCCTATGCGCCGGACGGGTTGGTTGAAGCCTTTTCGGTGAAAGAGGCTAAGAGTTTTGCCCTGGGCGTTCAGTTCCACCCCGAGTGGAAGGTGCTGGATAACCCCTTTTATCGAACCATTTTTAGCGAATTTAATAAAGCGTGTCAGCAGAGAGCAGCCTTAAGAGCGAGACAATCAAAATGAAGAAGTTAGTCAGTTATTTAAAAGAGAATAAGATCACTGAGGTTGAATGTGTGATCAGCGATATGACAGGTATTGCTCGGGGCAAGATTGCTCCTGTCGATAAGTTTATGGACGAGAAAGGGATGCGTCTGCCCGAGAGTGTGCTGTTGCAAACCGTGACCGGCGATTATGTGGATGGCGATGTTTATGATTCGCTGCTCGATGAAGCGGATATCGACTTTGTCTGTGTGCCCGATGAGGATGCGGTATATATGTTGCCTTGGTGTATCGAAGCCACGGCACAGGTGATTCATGACACCTACGACAAGATGGGCAACCCTATTGAGTTATCGCCCCGTAACGTGCTGAAAAAAGTGTTGAAGCTTTATGAAGACAAGGGCTGGAAGCCTGTCATTGCACCTGAAATGGAGTTTTATCTGACTAAGCCTAACGAAGATCCTGACATTCCTCTTAGTCCGCCTGTGGGACGCAGTGGTCGGCGCGAATCGGGACGTCAGTCTTTCTCTATCGATGCGGCTAACGAGTACGATCCTCTGTTTGAAGATATGTATGACTGGTGTGAGGTGCAGGGATTAGATATCGATACCCTTATCCATGAGGAAGGCACGGCCCAGATGGAGATTAACTTCAGCCATGGTGATGCGCTGTCGCTTGCCGATCAGGTCTTTGTCTTTAAGCGCACCTTGCGTGAGGCGGCGCTGAAACACAATGTCTGTGCCACCTTTATGGCCAAGCCCGTGACCGATGAGCCTGGCAGTGCGATGCATATCCACCAGAGTGTTGTCGATGTCAAAACGGGTAAGAATATCTTTACCAATGAAGATGGCACCAAGAGCGCGAGGTTTTTAAGTTATATCGGTGGTCTGCAGAAGTATATTCCTGAGATGCTGCCGCTGATGGCGCCCAATGTGAACTCCTTCAGACGTTTTCTGCCGGGGACCTCGGCGCCGGTCAATTTAGAGTGGGGCGATGAAAACCGTACCTGTGGTCTGCGAATTCCTGAGTCATCTCCGCAAAATCGCCGTATCGAAAACCGTATTGCCGGTGCGGATGCCAATGGTTATCTGGCAATCGCGGCGACCCTGTTATGTGGTTATATGGGCATGGTTGAAGATGTGAAACCATCGACCCCAGTACATGGCCGGGCAAATGAGAACCGTGATGGCATCAGCCTGCCGCTCACCTTAGAGGAAGCACTGGCAGTGATGTCAGACAGTTCGGCGGTACGTGAGTATTTAGGTGAAATATTTACCAATGGTTATATTGCCGTCAAGCAGGCAGATTTGGAGAATTATCGCCGGGTGATTAGCTCCTGGGAGCGGGAGTTCCTGCTCTTGACCGTGTGATGCGTTAAGGGACTAAGCTGCTTAAGTCGGCAGATAAACTCAGTTAAGCCCTCTTTTGCCCCGAAACAGTGCTAATGATGACTAAAACGGGGCAAGACGGGCTGAAATTGATAACAAGATGAGTGATTTCAAGGTGAAAAAAGTATTAGAAATGACTAACTACTTCCTTGGTATTGCAGTTAAAATCCGCCCGATTGGCATCATCAATCTAGAAAAAATCGCCATAAATAGTAATTATGGCCTTTAAGGTGCAAGAAGCACAAAGATGATGCCTGAAACTTATCATTATGGATGAGTTTGGGTGCAAGGGGATTCAATTGCCTTACTCTAAAAGAGAGGGTAGCTTGGATAGTAAAAAGTAAAGCACAAGCCGATGCGTTTTTACTTGCTGTAGCATTGGAAAATTATAACAACGAAGGCCGTGGTAGCGGTAATGCGGTGACAGTAAATAGTAGAGATTACTGGCTAGCTAAAAAGGAGAGAGCATGAAGCTTTTAAAGAAAATGACTACAGTTGCTTTGGTAACAACAGGACTGTTTGCCAGTTCAGTAACCAGCGCTGAAGAAGTCGTACATGTTTATAACTGGTCTGATTATATCGCTGAAGATACCCTGGCTAACTTCCAGAAAGAAACAGGGATTCGGGTGATTTATGATGTGTTTGATAGTAACGAAGTAGTAGAAGCTAAGTTGTTATCGGGCCGTTCTGGTTACGATATTGTCGTGCCTTCGAATAACTTTCTTGCTAAGCAGATTAAGGCAGGGGCATTTCAAAAATTAGACCGTAATTTGCTCACTAACTATGCCAACCTAAATCCTAAGTTAATGAAGCAGCTTGAAGCGGCCGATCCCGGTAACCAGTATGCGGTGCCTTACCTTTGGGGAACAACTGGCATCGGTTACAACATAGAGAAAGTTAAAGAAGTGCTGGGTGAAGATGCACCGGTAAACTCGCTGGAGCTGTTGTTTAATCCTAAATACGCAGAGAAAGTAAGTAAGTGCGGCATGTCTATGCTCGACTCGGCCGATGAAATGCTGCCTATGGCACTGGTTTATTTAGGGCTTAATCCAAACTCAACCAGCAGCGATGACTATGCTAAGGCCGGTGAAGTCCTGATGAAGGTGCGTCCCTATATTACCTACTTCCATTCATCACGTTATATCACTGACTTAGCCAATGGTGATATCTGTGTGGCCTTCGGTTATTCAGGTGACGTATTCCAGGCTGCGGCCCGTGCCGATGAAGCGGAAAATGGTCAGCATATCGCTTATAGCATCCCTAAAGAGGGCGCTAATCTGTGGTTCGATATGCTCGCTATTCCCGCCGATGCGAAAAACGTCAAGAATGCGCATACCTTCATGAATTACCTGCTGCGTCCAGATGTGATCGCGCCTATCACTAACTATGTGGCCTACGCGAACCCTAATGTGCCGGCGCAGGAGTTTGTTGATAAGGAGATCTTAGAGGATCCGGCTATCTATCCAACGCCTGAAGTGCTATCGCGTCTGTATGTGGCCGATGTGCGTCCAATGAAGGCGCAGCGTGCAATGACCCGAGTGTGGACTAAAGTAAAATCTGGCATGTAATGCTACCGCAATAAGGGCAAGTTCGCTTGCCCTTTTTTATCCATCTTTAACAAGTAAAAAATGCAGTAAGTGCCTGCACGTATTTTTTGTGGACATTTTATAGAGAGGCTATATGGCTAACAATTCTGGCGTCACAAATAAACCGACTACAAAGACGCAAGGAGACGTGTTGCTGAAGATAGAGAGAGTCAGCAAGCTATTTGATGATGTTCGCGCCGTGGATGATGTGTCATTAAACATTAATCGTGGCGAAATTTTTGCGCTGCTGGGTGGCTCTGGCTCAGGCAAGTCGACTCTATTGCGTATGTTGGCCGGGTTTGAAAAACCATCCGAGGGGCGCATCTTTCTCGATGGGATCGATATTACCGATCTGCCACCCTATGAACGCCCCATCAATATGATGTTCCAGTCCTATGCCCTTTTTCCCCATATGACGGTGGCACAGAATATCGCCTTTGGCCTGAAACAGGACAAGCTGCCCAAGGAAGAGATAGAGCAACGTGTGAAAGAGATGCTTAAGCTGGTTCACATGGAAGCCTATGCGAAACGTAAGCCCAATCAACTTTCTGGTGGTCAGCGTCAACGTGTGGCGCTGGCACGTTCCTTGGCTAAACGGCCTAAATTACTCCTTCTCGATGAACCCATGGGCGCATTGGACAAGAAGCTGCGTACCCAGATGCAGCTGGAAGTGGTCGATATTTTAGAATCGGTCGGCGTTACCTGCGTGATGGTCACCCACGATCAGGAAGAGGCGATGACTATGGCTGAGCGCATCGCGATCATGAGCGATGGCTGGATAGTACAAACCGGCACTCCAATGGATATCTACGAGAGTCCGGTCAGCCGCATGGTGGCGGAATTTATCGGCTCGGTAAATATGTTCGATGCCGATATTCTCGAAGATGAGGTGGACCACTTAGTGCTTCAATCTCGCTCCTTGCCCCAACGTTTTTATGTGGGCTACGGGGTGTCGACCAGTATTGACAGTACCCAGGTCTGGCTGGCGGTGCGTCCGGAGAAAACCCATATCAGCCGTGAGCAGCCAGAGAGTGAATACAACTGGTGTCAAGGTAAGGTGGAAGATATCGCCTATCTTGGGGGGATCTCCGTCTACTATGTACGCTTGAGCAATAATCAGTTGGTGCAATCTATGGTGACCAACAGTGATCGCCGCTCGGATTCCCCCACCTGGGAAGAGAATGTATATGTGAGCTGGGAAGCCGAAAGTGGTGTGGTACTAAGATCATGAGTGAGGTTGGCATGATGAAAAATCTGCTGAAAATGCGACTGCCTAAGGGGCAGTGCTGGACAATTGGGGTACCTTATCTTTGGCTCTTGATGTTCTTTGCGTTGCCTTTTGCCATCGTATTAAAGATCAGTTTGTCCTCACCGGCGATAGCCATTCCCCCTTACGATGCTTTGTTTCAATATGCTGATGAAACTTTGCAGATCATATTGAATCTGGGGAATTATCTACTGGTGTTTGATGATCATCTTTATTTGAATGCCTATCTGGGTTCACTGAAGATGGCCTGTATCACGACTATGGGTTGTTTGCTGATTGGCTATCCCATGGCCTATGCCATCGCCAGAGCGCCTAAACAGCATCAAACCGTGTTGATTCTGCTGGTGATGTTGCCCTCCTGGACCTCATTTCTTATTCGGGTTTATGCCTGGATGGGGATCTTAAGCAATAATGGTGTGATCAATAACGTCTTGATGTGGTTAGGGGTGATCTCCGAGCCGATTCAGATGCTCAATACCAACTTTGCTGTGTATGTAGGCATTATTTATACCTATTTGCCCTTTATGATCTTACCTCTGTACGCCAACTTATCTCAGCTCGACGGCAGCTTGCTTGAGGCGGCGGCAGATCTTGGTTCCCGCAGCTTAAACACCTTTTGGAAAATTACCTTGCCTCTGTCTCGGGGCGGCGTGATCGCTGGCTCCATGTTGGTGTTTATTCCTGTGGTGGGTGAGTTTGTGATCCCTGAGCTGCTCGGCGGCCCTGACTCGCTCATGATAGGTAAGGTACTGTGGCAGGAGTTCTTCAATAACCGTGACTGGCCGGTGGCATCTTCCCTGGCGATAGTGATGTTAGCCTTGCTAATCATCCCCATAACACTCTTCCATCGTTATCAGTCCAGAAGTATGGAGAATAAAGCATGATTAAGGGATTAAGAAAACTCAGCTTCTCGACTGTGATGCTGTGGCTGGGGATGTTTTTCCTCTATGCCCCTATGTTTATCTTGGTTTTTTACTCTTTTAACGAGTCAAAACTAGTGACTGTCTGGGGCGGCTTCTCCGCTAAATGGTATGGCGAACTGTTCCGCGACGAACAGATCCTCGATGCGGTTTGGACCAGTTTGAAGGTGGCCTTCTTCGCCTCTTCCATGGCGGTGATCCTAGGCACTATGGCGGCCTTTGTGATGACACGTTTTGCCCGCTCTTGGGGCAAGCTGACGCTGTCGAATATGATCACGGCGCCGCTGGTAATGCCAGAGGTGATCACGGGTCTGTCGCTCCTGCTGCTGTTTGTGCACATGGCAGACTTGCTGGGTTGGCCTGCCGAGCGTGGCATGCTGACTGTGTGGATCGCGCACTCGACCTTCTGTTCGGCTTATGTGGCCGTTGTGGTGTCATCGCGTCTGCGAGAGCTGGATCTGTCGATAGAGGAGGCGGCACAGGATCTGGGTGCGACGCCACTCAAGACCTTCTTCTATATCACTGTGCCCATGATCTCACCGGCCTTGATCGCCGGTTGGTTACTCTCTTTCAGTCTGTCGTTGGATGACTTGGTGATCGCCAGCTTTACCTCGGGTCCGGGTGCAACCACCCTGCCTATGGTGGTGTTCTCATCGGTCAGACTCGGGGTGTCTCCAAAGATCAACGCATTAGCGACGCTGATCATCCTTATCGTATCTCTGATTGCCTTTATCTCCTGGTATATGGCAAGACGCGCCGATAAGCGAAGCCGCATGGTCAGCGAGTAACGCCCCTCTCTGCAAGGATTTGACCTCGGGCGAGCAGGGAGTTTCCTGCTCGCCAGGACAAAGCAAACAACAATCATTATAAGGATTTAGGTGGTTTTTATGCATTGCACTCCTCACGCAAATTCCTATTATGCCGCGTCGGCAAACAATAAGCAGTTACGTGCCAAGCTAGCCGATAATATCGAAACCGATGTGTGCATTATCGGCGCAGGTTATACAGGTCTGTCATCGGCTATCCATCTGCTCGAACTGGGATTTAAGGTAACAGTACTGGAAGCTGCGCGGGTGGGATTTGGCGCTTCGGGTCGCAATGGCGGCCAGATAGTCAACAGCTTCAGCCGTGACATAGACACCATAGAGAAAACCGTTGGCGTGGAGCAGGGCAAACTGTTTGGCGAGATGGCGTTTCAGGGCGGTCGCATCCTTAAGCAGTTGGTTGCTAAATACAATATTCAATGCGATCTCAAAGATGGCGGTGTGTTTGCTGCGCTAAACAGTAAGCAGATGGGGCACTTAGAAGCGCAAAAAGCCCTATGGGAAAAGCACGGCCATCTGGGGCATCTTGAGATGCTAGACAGCAAAGGAATTCGCTCTGTCGTCGATTCAGAGCGTTATGTAGGCGGTTTGCTGGATAAAAGCGGTGGCCATATCCATCCACTGAATCTGGCGCTGGGTGAGGCCGATGCGGTTGAATCTTTAGGTGGGCAAATTTTCGAAGATTCGGCCGTGATTAAAGTAGAGCAGGGTGAGAATCCTGTGATCCACACGGCCGAAGGCTCGGTAAAATCTAAGTTTGTGATAGTGGCCGGTAACGCCTACCTTAAAGGCCTGCTACCTGAGCTACAGGCGAAATCTATGCCCTGTGGCACCCAAGTGATCACAACCGAGCCTTTAGGTGACGAGCTGGCGCATCAGTTGCTGCCTCAGGACTACTGTGTTGAAGATTGTAACTATCTGCTGGATTATTTCCGTTTGTCGGGGGACAAGCGTCTTATCTATGGTGGTGGTGTGGTTTATGGCGCGCGGGATCCCGCCGATATTGAGGCCATTATTCGCCCCAAAATGCTGCAGACTTTTCCTCAGCTTAAAGATGTTAAAATTGACTTTACTTGGACGGGTAACTTCCTGCTGACCCTGTCGCGTCTGCCTCAGGTGGGTCGTATCGGCAAGAATATCTACTATTCACAAGGCTGTAGCGGTCATGGGGTCACTTATACCCATCTGGCGGGACAGATCCTTGCTGAAACCATCAATGGTCAGGCAAAACGTTTCGATGCCTTTGCCAGCCTGCCTCACTATCCTTTCCCAGGTGGCCACCTGCTGCAGGTACCTTTCTCCGCCATCGGCGCCTGGTACTACAGCATGCGGGATAAGTTGGGGATTTAATAGCTAACAGCTTACTTATTTTGAAGCCCGCATTAGCGGGCTTTTTCATTTAAAGGTCTGAAATTGGTATGTTAATGAGGATAAAGCTCGTCTTGTGAAGTGCTGGCGAGGTGCCATTTGTATTTGCTTGAAAAGCAGTTGACTCAATTTTGCACGCGTTTGCATCAAGAAGTGCGATATATGTGCGATATATGTGCGATATATGTGCGATGGAACCTAAGTTCATGGCGTTTGCTACGGGTGTTTACTGAATTCAAGGCACAAAAAAGCCCATTGAATCAATGGGCTAGATTGTTTTTGATTTGGTGGCCCCTCACAGACTTGAACTGTGGACCTAACGATTATGAGTCGTGTGCTCTAACCAACTGAGCTAAGGGGCCGACTTAAGATAGTCGTCACTATCGAAAGCGCAAAAGAGTATACGAGGTTTGTTTGCGCTTGTCACCCCAGAAAACCACTCAATTCCTCAGTTTGGATTCAAGTGGTTATCTGTTAATCAATCCCTTGGTGTCAGGCTTTGATCATTGCGGCTTAACAAAAAGCCCAGCGGCTGCCGGGCTTTAATCTGGTCAATGTAGCGAGAGACTTATTCGTCGAGGAAGGACTTTAAGATCTCTGAGCGGGAAGGGTGACGCAGCTTACGCAATGCCTTGGCTTCTATCTGACGGATACGCTCACGAGTCACGTCAAACTGCTTACCAACTTCTTCCAGCGTGTGGTCGGTATTCATATCGATACCGAAACGCATCCGCAGCACCTTGGCTTCGCGGGCGGTGAGGCCGGCTAAGACTTCGTGAGTGGCGTTCTTCAAGCTTTCGCCTGTGGCGCTGTCCAATGGCAGTTCTAGGGTGGTGTCCTCGATAAAATCACCTAAATGGGAATCTTCATCATCGCCGATAGGGGTTTCCATCGAGATTGGCTCTTTGGCTATCTTAAGTACCTTGCGGATCTTGTCTTCCGGCATCAACATGCGCTCGGCCAGCTCTTCGGGTGAAGGCTCGCGCCCCATCTCTTGCAGCATTTGTCGAGAAATACGGTTGAGTTTGTTGATGGTTTCGATCATGTGTACCGGGATACGAATAGTTCGCGCCTGATCGGCAATCGAACGGGTGATCGCCTGACGGATCCACCAGGTCGCATAGGTCGAGAACTTGTAACCACGGCGGTATTCGAACTTGTCTACCGCCTTCATCAGGCCGATGTTACCCTCCTGAATGAGATCCAGGAACTGCAGACCACGGTTGGTGTACTTCTTGGCGATAGAGATAACCAGACGCAAGTTCGCCTCTACCATCTCTTTCTTAGCGCGGCGCGCCTTGGCTTCACCGATCGACATGCGGCGGTTGATATCTTTGATGGCTGCGATGGCTAGGCCTGTTTCGTTCTCTATGGCATCGAGTTTAGCGCGGCAACGCTGCACGTCGTCGGCAACCATCTCTAAACCTTCGGCATAAGGCTTCTTGGCGGCGATCTCTTCGTTAAACCAGGCGATGCTGCTTTCGTTGCTAGTATAAACCTTAACGAAATTTTTCTTCGGCATCTTGGCCTGTTCGACACACAGTTTCATGATGAGGCGCTCTTGAACACGCACCTTGTCCATCATTTCACGCATGTTTTTCACTAAGCGATCGAACTGCTTAGGGACTAAACGGAACTCTTTGAAGATTTCACCGATTTCGAACAGTGCTGCAGTCGCTTCTGGATGCTCACGGCCTTTGTCGGCAATGATCTTTAATGTGCGCTCGTGGGCGTCACGCAGCTGAGAGAAACGCTCACGCGCTTCTTCTGGATCGGGCCCTTTAGGTGAGTCGTCCTCACTGACGCTGTCATCATCGTCATCATCGTCATCATCATCGTCATCTTCATCGTCGAGATCTTCATCCGACAGTTCAGAGCCGATGTGGGTTGCGGTAGGTGCAACGTCTTCAGCGTTAGGATCAACAAATCCAGAGATAATGTCTGATAGTCTGACTTCTTCAGCTTCGTAGCGGTCGTATTGCTCCAGGATCATGGCGATCGCTTGAGGATATTCGGCTACTGAAGCTTGAACTGTGTTAATACCTTCTTCAATGCGCTTGGCGATTACGATTTCGCCTTCGCGGGTAAGAAGTTCAACTGTGCCCATCTCGCGCATATACATGCGCACTGGGTCAGTGGTACGTCCCAGTTCTGCTTCTACCGTCGCTAACGCGGCGGCGGCTTCTTCGGCAGCATCCTCATCGGTGCTGTCTTCAGACATCATGATCTCATCGGCATCCGGCGCCTGTTCGTAGACGCGAATACCCATGTCATTAATCATCTGGATAATATCTTCGATTTGGTCAGAATCGACCATATCTGCAGGTAAGTGGTCGTTCACTTCTGCATAGGTTAGATAACCTTGCTCTTTACCTTTGGCAAGCAACAGTTTCAGTTGCGACTGCGGAGTATGCTCCATAGATATCATCCAAGTTGGGTAACTGTTAAACGACGGGCAAACGAATGCCGCGCAAATCGTCAATTATAGCCGTGTGTAGTTTGCTGTGCTAGTCCAAGTCATTACTTATTGAGACAAATTTCTCGTTTTTAAGTTCGACTCTGCATCACAGCAATGAGCTTTTGAAGCTGCATTCTCTCTTCTTTAGTATGCTGCTGTTTTAAGCTCAGTTCCTGATAGCGTTGCTCAATATATTGGTTGTTCAACCATATCAGGGCTTTTTTGAACTCTTGCTGCAAATTCTCATCCGCCACTTGATGTTCCCATTGGGTCAGTTTCTTCAGGGTGTCTAATTTGTCATCACCTCTGAACTGTTCAAGTAGTTGTGCGCTGTTTATTTTGTCGGTTCGAGTTCTGTCTAATAAGAGGGCAAGCAGATCTATGCCTTCCATCTTGATATGTTTTAACGCTGGTTGCTCAGGTAGTTGATTGCCCAAGTGAGGATGTTGAACCAGCAGTGCGATGGCTAGTCGCAGTGGGGTTCCCCGTCCTTTAAGCGCTTTATTTTGTAAACTTTGACTAGGTTTTATCGCTTTAAATCCGAGTTTGCGTTTAAGCTCTTCGGCGCTGTTCATACCCAGTTTATAGGCCAGATTATCCAGTAATAAACTTTGTAAAACCGTATCTTGTACCTTTTCAATGAGCGCCATTGCCTGTTTGGCTAATGTCCCTTTATCGGCACCATGACGGTCAGCTAAAGTATCGAAAAGAAACTCGGGTAATAATTTGGCCTGAGTGATCAACTGTTCGAATGCCTCTTTGCCTACCTGTCTGACTAATGAGTCCGGATCTTCTCCCTGGGGAAGGAACATAAATTTCACCAGATCCCCAGGTTTTATCAAGGGCAGCGCCGTTTCGAGCGCGCGCCAGGCGGCTTCATATCCAGCCTTGTCACCGTCATAGCAGCAGATAACCTCTTTGGCACTACGTAATAATAGCTGGAATTGCTCTGCCGTGGTCGATGTGCCCAGAGAGGCGACCGCATAATCCACATCAAATTGCGCCAGGGCCACCACATCCATATAGCCTTCAACTATCAAGATCTGTTTGGGATCACGGTGGCGCTGTTTCAGCTCATATAAGCCATAGAGTTCATGACCCTTATGAAATATGGGCGTTTCAGGGGAATTCAAGTATTTGGGCGTGCCATCACCCAGCACTCGGCCGCCAAAGCCTATTACTCGGCCGCGTCTGTCCCGGATCGGGAACATGAGGCGATCGCGAAAACGGTCGTAGCGTTTGCCATTGTCGTTCTCAATCACCATACCAGCGGTGAGCAGTTTGTCCTGCGCGTCCTGACTCGGGCGATAACGTCCCAGTAAGCCATCCCAACCATCGGGGGCAAAACCGATATTAAAGTCTTGGATAACCTTGTCGGACAAGCCTCGACGTTCGAGGTAATCCAGCACTTTTTGCTTGTCCGTATGTTGGCGCAGCTGGCTCTGGTAGAAGCGACTCGCTTCTTCCATCAGTTGATAGAGATCCCGGCTTAAGCCTTCATCGCGGCGCTTACCTGTGCCTTGTTCTCTTGGTACTTCAAGACCGAGCTGGCCGGCTAACTCCTCTATGGCATCGACAAAATCGAGTCTGTCATATTCCATGACAAAGTCGATGGCGTTGCCATGGGCGCCACAGCCAAAACAGTGATAAAATTGCTTATCTCGACTGACAGTAAATGAAGGTGATTTTTCGCTGTGAAATGGACAGCAGGCAGAATGGTTTTTTCCCGCCTTCTTCAGGGGGACCTTAGCATCGATAAGATCGACTATATCGGTACGAGCTACAAGCTCATTGATAAAATCACGAGGTATCGCCATTGCTGTATAAATGCCGCCTTTTCGCGAAACAGAATAGAAATAATATAAACAAACAAGCCGCGCTAATGCACGGCTTATTCATACACTGAAGACTAACTTACTTGAGTTTTGCTTTAATCATAGCGCCAATTGCCGCCATGTCAGCTCTTCCCTGTACTTTAGGTTTCAATGCTCCCATTACTTTGCCCATATCCGCCATGGACGATGCACCTACCTGTTCGATAGTCGCATCAACTAGCGCATCAACCTCTTCTTGTGAAAGTGGCTGTGGCAGGAAAGTTTCAAGGACTTGAATCTCTTCTGCCTCTGCTTGGGCTAGTTCATCACGACCTGCCGCTTCATACTGAGCGATAGAGTCACGACGTTGCTTGACCATTTTGGTTAAGACAGCTATTGCTTGCTCGTCACTCAGTGTTTCGCGGGTATCCACTTCCAACTGTTTAACGGCAGCCAGCGCCATACGAATTGTACCTAAGCGCACCTTTTCTTTGGCACGCATAGCTTCCTTCATCTGCTCTTTTAGCTGATCAACTAGGCTCATAAGAGATTAGTATAAACGTACGCGACGTGCGTTTTCGCGAGAAAGCTTCTTAGCAAGACGCTTAACTGCAGCGGCTTTAGCGCGCTTACGTGCAGTTGTTGGCTTCTCGTAGAATTCACGAGCACGAACGTCAGCTAAGATACCAGCTTTTTCACAAGAGCGCTTGAAACGACGTAGTGCTACGTCGAATGGTTCATTTTCACGTACTTTAATAATTGGCATACGCCATCACCCCTTAGGTGTAGGTTGTATTGAGTTAATTACTTAACCCAAGTTAATTTAAAAATGGTGCGGAATTCTATACCGACAAAGGATCACTTGTAAACCCCCTTGTAACGATCTCCTTAGGATCTTTAAGGGCGGTGATAGCTTAAAGTTTAGCATTTTATCTGTCTGAATGCGTCCAGGGCTGATGTAGCCGAGAAAGTCGGCTCAAGGTTAACTCGATTGGTATAATTTAATTTGAACAGGTAAAATCGGCGCCACCTTCATTTTGAGTAGATATAAAGATGCGAGTTATAGGGATTGAAACCTCCTGTGATGAAACTGGTATTGCCGTTTATGACGACGAGCAAGGCTTGCTATCACATACACTTTACAGCCAGGTGAAACTCCATGCCGATTATGGTGGCGTGGTGCCTGAGCTTGCATCTCGAGATCATGTGCGCAAGATAGTGCCTCTGATTAAACAGGCGCTCAAGGACGCCAACTGTACTCAAAGTGAGATTGATGCCATCGCTTACACTAAAGGGCCAGGATTGGTTGGCGCTCTATTAGTAGGTGCCTGTGTCGGCCGCGCGCTGGCGTTTTCCTGGGGGATCCCCGCCGTGGGTGTTCACCATATGGAAGGGCACCTGCTGGCACCTATGCTAGAAGAAGATGTGCCTGAGTTCCCTTTCCTGGCACTGCTGGTCTCAGGCGGCCATTCCATGATGGTGGCGGTCGAAGGTATTGGCCGCTATGAGGTATTGGGAGAATCTGTGGATGATGCCGCCGGTGAAGCCTTCGATAAAACCGCTAAGTTGATGGGGCTGGATTATCCTGGTGGGCCTCGCCTGTCTAAGCTGGCGGCGAAAGGTGAGCCAAATTGCTATCGTTTCCCACGACCGATGACAGACAGACCCGGACTGGATTTTAGCTTCTCCGGGCTTAAAACCTTTGCGGCAAATACCATTGCCAGTGAAGGCGATGATGAGCAGACCCGCGCCAATATCGCCCGCGCCTTCGAAGAGGCCGTTGTCGATACCCTAGCCATTAAATGTAAGCGCGCCTTAAAGCAGACAGGTTATCAGCGTTTGGTGATTGCCGGTGGGGTGAGTGCCAACAGTCGTTTACGTGCATCCTTAGCCGAGATGATGCAAAGTTTGGGCGGCAAGGTCTATTATCCCAGAGGTGAGTTCTGCACCGACAACGGCGCCATGATCGCTTATGCGGGGATGCAGCGACTCAAGGCGGGGCAGGTTGAAGACTTGGCAGTAAAAGGGATGCCGCGCTGGCCACTGGACTCACTCGAGCCGGTTTAAGTCTTAAAGCAGGTTTAAGCTCCTAAGCTGGTTCAACCGCTCGAGCCGGCTCAAATACATGCGCCGGTTCAAATACCAGCGCCGATTAAAGCTTAGGGTTTCTTGCGGGAGACTTTCGATTCTTCGCCTCGAAGCAGCCGATGGATATTTTCCCTGTGGCGGATCACGATTAGCAAGGACAGCATGGCGACAGGGAGAGTAAATCTGTCGTCGAAATACCAGGTATAGAGAGGCGCAAGCATTGCCGTGATTATCGCTGCCAGTGACGAGTAGCGGCACATAAGCACTAAGATTATCCAGGTGGCGATTAATGAGAGCGACAGATCGGCACCTATGGGGGCCATGGCGCCAAATGCGGTAGCAACGCCTTTACCGCCTTTGAATTTGAAAAAAACAGGGAAGATATGGCCTAGGCAAGCGGCAATGGCGATGACGCCAAGGGCTACGGCATCCACACCTAAACGAAAGGCAACATAGGCGGGGATCGCCCCTTTTAACATATCGAACAGTAATACCATGGCTGCCACGCTGGCACCACCTATGCGTAGGACATTGGTCGCGCCGGGATTGCCAGAGCCCTGGCTTCTAGGATCCGGTAAGCCTCGCAAACGACACACTAACACAGCGCTGGAAATTGATCCGGCCAGATAGGCGATGGTGATCATTGCTAGCGTCAGCAGCGATAAGCTCAAATTGGTTTCCTTATCCTTGTTAAGGTATTATCCCGACCAGGTAATAGGGCCAAAGATAACCAGATGTTTTATGCTCAGCAGAGTTGAGCGAGTCACAGTGCAACGGCACAGAGTTATCCATTTTCCGTACGTGTTTACAGGGCTTATCCTACTTGGGTTTTGGCCCGTACGAAAGGGTTTCGCTGCAAATCTTGTTATTTTTGCGATTATAGCAAGCAAGCGGCCGTTAGCTTATTAGACCACATTTACTTGCCTGTCAGGAGGCATTATGGACAAGGTGCTTATTTCGCAGTTAAAAGTTGAAACTGTGATCGGGATTTATGAGTGGGAGAAACAGATCCATCAAACCCTATTGATCGATCTTGAGATGGCTTGGGATAATCGCCCAGCAGGAGAGAGCGATGACTATGAGCATGCACTCTGCTATGAGACAGTGTCCAATCGTATCACGGCACTGGTCACCGAGAAGCCCATTGCATTAATCGAAACAGTGGCCAAACTCTGTGCCGATTGTGTACTGAATGAATTTAATGTGCCCTGGGTAAAAGTCAGAGTGATGAAACCCGGCGCCGTGCCCGCCGCCCAAGCGGTTGGTGTAGAGATAGAAAGAGGTCATCCATAAATTTATGGCGCGTATTTTTATTAGTATTGGTAGTAACATAGACGCCCCCCATTACTTTAATTCGGCCTTAAAAGCGTTAAGGCAGCATCTTTCAAACTTATCCCTCTCGTCGGTATTTGAAAGCGAAGCAGTAGGATTTAACGGCAGTAATTTTTTGAATATGGTGGTGGCCGCCGATACCGAGCTGGCCATTGGCGAGCTTATCTCACTGTTTAAAGGGATTGAACGGGAGAATGGCCGCCAGGAGGGCGCGAAAAAGTTCAGCCCGCGAACCTTAGATCTCGACCTGTTACTGTATGACGACTGCGTTACTTGTGATCCCATTGAGCTGCCAAGAGCCGAGATCACCACTAACGCATTTGTATTATGGCCATTGGCCGAAGTCGCTCCTGAGCGGGTGCACCCAGTCGTGCAGGAGAGTTATCAAACTCTCTGGGAAAATTATGATAAGTCGCAGCAAAAATTATGGCCTATCGAATTTAATTGGACTTTCTAGCAAGATTGTTAAAGGAATTACATGGATACTTTTCAGGTCATAGTACTGGCTTTAATTCAAGGGCTTACCGAGTTTTTACCTATCTCCAGCTCGGCGCATCTAATCCTGCCGGGACAACTCTTAGGCTGGCAGGATCAAGGGCTGACCTTCGATGTGGCGGTCAATACTGGTAGCCTGCTGGCGGTGGTGATCTATTTTCGCCATGAACTCTGGTCTATGTTTACCGCCTGGACGGCTAGTCTGGTGAGCCGTGAGCAGACTCAGGAGAGTAAACTGGCCTGGTGGATCATTCTGGCCACTATTCCTGCTGTGGTGGTGGGGTTTACGGCCAAGGGTTTTATCGAAACCCATTTTCGTAATATCGAAGTGATCGCTTTTACCACCATAGTATTTGGTTTACTGCTCTGGTGGGCCGACAGGTTAAATCGGATCGGGTTGAATGAGTTTCAGGTTGGCTGGAAGAAGGCGCTTATCATAGGTGTGGCGCAGGCGATGGCCTTGATCCCCGGCACCTCTCGTTCGGGTGCGACCATTACCGCGGCGCTGATGCTTGGGCTGAGCCGTGAAGCGGCGGCGCGTTTTTCATTTTTGATGTCGGTTCCCGTGAGTCTGGGGGCGGCTATTTTAGTGATCAAAGATCTCGCCGAAAGCGGTCTTAGCATAGACTTTAATGCATTGATTTTAGGTCTGTTGGTCTCCTTTATATCGGCTTACCTGTGTATTCATTACTTTTTGAAGATCATCAGCCGCATGGGGATGACACCT
Organism: Shewanella sp. AS1; assembly: GCF_021412565.1. Lineage (GTDB taxonomy): Bacteria > Pseudomonadota > Gammaproteobacteria > Enterobacterales > Shewanellaceae > Shewanella. The sequence goes on from NZ_JAKCLJ010000001.1 coordinate 385,336, forward strand.
TTTGTTATCTACCGTCTGGCCCTAGGCTTAGTGCTGTGTGTGATTATTTTTGCCTAAGCCAGTTTACGGTAAACAGAGTGGAAGTTTAGCCATGAAAAGCCATTATTTATGTCCTAAGTGTCACTCGCCCATGTCGGTCCATCAGGAATCACAAGGCCTGTACTGCGCCAACAAGCATCATCTGGACAAGAGTCCAAACGGCTACTGGGTATTTAGTCAGGCCAAAAAGCCGCAGCTCGATTCGCGTCAGTTAATGCGTGCCAAACGCTTCCTGCTGGAATCGGGTATCTTCGCGCCCTTGACTCAGGCTCTTAGCAATACCGTGACACCTTTGCTAATTGAGTTATCCGAGTCAGCTGCGGCATCGATTAAACATTTGGACTTTGACTGCGGCGATGGATTTTTTCTGCGCGCCTTAGCCCCGACTCTTAAACAGGCATCAGAGGACTCGACACAAACCGGTGTTGCCGAGGCTGAAAATGCCCTGTTCTCGGCGGCAAAAGTCTATCCTGATGCGACCTATATTCTCAGTCAGCTGAAGCAACTCCCTTTCGCCGATGAGAGTTTCGACTTAGTGACCCTGATAGATAAGCCCTTAAAGGGTAAAGAGTTGCTCAGGGTATTAAAGCCTGGAGGCCTATTGGTGCAAGTATCGGCCGCGCCGCGTCATCAGTGGCAGATAAAAACCTTTGTCTATGGCGAGATGAGTGAAAAGGAAGGGGATTTATCCTTACCTAAACAGCAAAAATTGCTCTCGCGTCAGCGTATCAGCTTCGAGCTGGATGTGACTTCGGAGCAGGCGTTGACGCTGGCCGAAATGTCACCCTTTGCCTGGCGAGTCACAGATAAGGTTAGGCGGCAGATGTTAACTGGCGATTTTCATCGTTTAGAGTGTGATTTTTATCTGACCGTTAGTGTTAAACAGGCGATATAGCCATTTGGGGCCCTTGATTGCTCACTGGACTAGAAATGAGAATCGTCTCGGGTTACTCTTCCTGTTATTGAGAGTGTCGATATTGGAAATGTTTGTTGATGATGCGTAAATTGCTGTTGTTCATCTTATGTCTTTACCCTAGCGTATTGCTGGCGAATGTCTATTCGCTGCCCAGCAATGGCGGGCGTTTGATTGGTGAGTTGCAAACCCATGTGGTGAAGAAAGGGGACTACTTTAAAACCATTGCCGATCAATACAATATTGGCATCATAGAGTTGATGGAGAGCAATCCCGGCGTCGATCCCTTCTTACCTAAACCCGGCAGTAAGCTGGTGATCCCGACTCAAATGTTATTACCCGATGCGCCTCGCAAAGGGATAGTGATCAACCTGCCTGAGCTAAGACTCTACTATTACCCAGATAATGGCCGCGAAGTCCACGTATTTCCTGTTGGGATAGGTCGTATTGGCCGCGAGACACCTGAGATGGTGACTAAGATTAAGGCCAGGATCCCTAATCCGAGCTGGACACCACCTGCAAGCTTACGTGAAGAATATTTACTGGAGAAAGGTGAGGAGCTGCCAAGGGTCGTACCGGCAGGGCCAGATAATCCACTGGGCAAATATGCGATGCAACTTGCCTTTGGTGACGGGAGTTACCTTATCCATGGTACTAACAAAGATTTCGGCATTGGTATGCGTGTTAGTGCGGGTTGTATTCGTTTAAATCCCGATGACATCGAGTGGCTGTTTCATCAGGCAAAATATGGCGATAGCGTTCAGGTGATCAATCAGACGGTAAAGACCTCCTCCGAGCCTGACGGCAGAAAGATCATTGAGGTGCATTCACCTTTGTCCGAATCGGAAGAGGCTCCACGAACAAAAGTGATCAGCCTAAATCAGCAGATGGTGAAGTTTATCAGTCAAAGCGGTGTTGACAGCCATAAGGCTAACGATGCTTTACTAAACCAGAATGGTATCCCCATGGTGATTAATCACGATAACTACGGCGGCGAATATACGGTGAGTAATAACGAATAGCTTGATTTTATTTAGGCGCTCAGTCCTAGTTAAGTCAGATACAGATTATAAGCGTCCTCTAAGGGCGCTTTTTTTAGAGCGTTTTTATATTTAGAGCGTTTTTATATTAGAGTTTTTTTAAATTAGTGCGCTTTTTTATCTCTTATTTTGGGGGCGGATAAGTTAGCAGGGCAGATTTTGAGGGGAGAAATAGAAAGGCTTGGTTTGGTGAGTGGGCATAATGCAGACCCCAAAACCACCATTAACCAAGCCTTTGGTATTAACTTATTGCGTTACAAGTTAACTGATAAAAACTTACTTCTTGTAAGTAGTCGCAATGTTGTCGATACGGTCGTTAGCACGCTTAGCTTCTGCTTGTGCGTCCATCGCAGCCGCTTTAGCATCTTTAACGTCTGCAGCTAGTGCACTTTGCTCAGATTTCAGTGAGCTTACTTCGGCAGATAGCTGATCAACTTTGTTACCTAGGTTTGCAACGCTTTCTTCCATTGCTGTATTGTTTGCACAACCACCAAGAAGGGCCGTCATTGCTAAACCAGCCATCATCAATACTTTTTTGTTCATTGGGCAATCCCTTTACATTTCAGTTGGGTTTAAAAGGAGCAGCTGAGAACAGCTGCAACGTGTTGATTATGTCATAGCTATATTATTTTACTATGAATTTTCACAGTTGAGTCTTTATACAATATCTTAAGAATTGTTAAAAGCAAGTTTGGCGCTGCTATTTGGTTAATTTTTTGTCTTAAAAACACTAAATTTTCACAATTTACGATATTTTGTAGTGATTTTTAGTGTTGCGCCTTATATTCTGCTAATAATTCAACGCGTTGCTTAAACAGTTCTCCCTTGATTTCAGCCCCTTTAAATCCCGCCTCGACAATCCCTTTAACCGCCACATTTTGTGCCAACTGAAAGCACTGATTCAGGTAGTCAGCCTGAGGGTATTGGGATTGTTCAAACCCGACTCGGCCCTTCATATCGGCTTCGCAAGCCAGTAAGAGTTGCTGTAGCCTTTGGGGCTTGCGCCAAAAATCGGCTTTATCGAACAGCTTGATAATGGTCTGAGGTTTTAGTTCAAAGGCATTGTGTATGTTCTGGTGCTGGTCGCTGACCAGAAGGGCGAGATCCCGATACTCGTTGGGCACCCTGATGCGCTGACAGAGATCGCGAATAGGCGTCAATCCTTTTTGACCATGGCCGTGATGTTTAGGCAGCGCTTCTATCGGTGTAAGCGCTTTACCCAGATCGTGCACTAATGCGGCAAAGCGCACGGCCTTATCGCTGCTGAGGTTTGCCGCCTGTTCCAGCACCATTAAGGTGTGAATGCCGGTATCAATCTCAGGATGCCATTTCTCAGGTTGTGGCACACCAAACAGAGCATGGATTTCGGGAAAGAGGATCTCCAGGCTCTGAGTCTGTCTCAGCACCTCAAAAAATATCTGCGGCGAAGGGGTGGAGAGCGCTTTATCCAGTTCGGTAAAGACTCGCTCAGGTGTCAGCGCCTCTAGCTCGCCACTTTGGGCTATCTGCTGCATTAACGTCAGGGTTTCCGGTGCTATGGTAAAGCCCAAATGATGGAATCTGGCGGCAAATCTGGCGACTCTTAATACCCTAAGTGGATCTTCGACAAAGGCATCGGAGACATGGCGCAGGGTTTTAGATTGGAGATCATCAATGCCATGATAGGGATCGAAAAGCTGGCCCTGCTCATTCTGGGCTATGGCGTTGATGGTCAGATCCCGCCTTAATAAGTCTTCCTCAAGGGTAACATCCGGCGCGGCATAACAACTAAAGCCTTGATAACCTTTGGCCGTTTTACGTTCTGTGCGGGCAAGGGCGTATTCGTTACCGCTCTTGGGGTGTAAAAACACCGGAAAATCTTTACCAACCTGACGATAGCCCAACGCGAGCATCTGTTCGCTCGTCGCCCCGACGACCATATAGTCGCGATCTTTAATCGGGATATTCAATAACTGATCGCGCACCGCGCCGCCAACTAGATAGATCTTCAAAATGTCGGTTCCAATCTCTAAAAAAGCCTTCTGTGTGACAGTGTATCTTTGATTCGCTATCAGGTCGATAAGCTTAAATCTTAGCGTGATGACTGAGATTGAGGCCAATTATTTCCGGTGAAGTTTTGACAATGATTGCCTCAGGGATTAATTTGAAACTTCATTACTTTTGGGGATTTTGCTTGCCATGTATAAGGCGTTTTACGGACTTAACGATAACCCATTTTCAATTGCACCTAACCCTCATTATCTGTTTCTCAGCGACAGACACCGCGAGGCGCTGGCACATCTGACCTATGGTTTAGGGGAAACGGGCGGGTTCGTGTTGTTAACCGGCGAGGTTGGTACGGGTAAAACTACTGTGTCTCGCTGCTTGCTCAATCAGTTGCCAGAGGATACAGATACCGCATTTATCCTTAATCCCTCGCTGACCGAGCTTGAACTGCTTGCCACCCTGTGTGACGAGCTTGGTATCGACTATGGTGAAGCGCCTAGCCTCAAGCAGCTAACCGACAAACTCAGCCAGTTTTTGTTGGCCAACCACGAAAAAGGTCGCAATACAGTGCTGATCATCGATGAGGCTCAGCATCTGCGCCCAGAAGTGCTCGAACAGCTGAGGTTGCTGACGAATCTGGAGACAGATACTAAGAAGCTGTTGCAGGTAATTTTAATTGGCCAGCCGGAGCTGCAGCAGCTGCTTAAGCGCCAGGAACTCAGGCAGTTGGCTCAAAGGATCACCGCCCGTTACCACTTGCTGCCGCTAACAGAGCAGGAGATTGCCCTATATGTGCTGCACAGGTTACAGGTAGCTGGTCGCCATGAGCCACTGTTTAATCGTGGCGCCATTAAGGCATTGCATAAATACAGCGGCGGGATCCCGCGTTTGATCAACTTGTTGTGTGAGCGCGCCCTTATGGCGGGCTATGCTCAGTCTAAGGTGCCCATAGATGCCAAGATGGTCTGTGGGGCTGCATCAGAGGTGTTAGGTGAGGAGATAAAGTCTCGCTCCCTGTTCTGGCCAACGGCAGCGGCCATCAGCATCTGTTTAACCTTCGGCGGCGCATTCTATTTCTTCAATGGTTCCTCTTTCGATTTGCAGGCGGCATCGAGCCGCTTAGCCAGCGAAACGCTTGATGATCGCGCCGCGCAGGCTAATTTATTAACAGGGCATAAGTCGTTAACAGGGCAGCAGCCTGAAAAAATAGCCGAGCAGGTCAGCCCTCAGCAAGAAGCTATGAATCCAGCCAAGGTTGATTATCAAGCCAATGCTGAGCGTGAGCGCAACCAAACCGCCGGTCAGCAGGTGCTTAGGCAGGCTATTAATCAGAGCCGTAATATAGACACTGCCTACGCGGCGATTTTAGGGCTCTGGGGTAAGGTGCCCTATCTTGGGCTGACCGCCTGTCAGTCGGCGCAGCAGCAGGGGCTGGATTGTTTCCAGCAGCAGGGCAACTGGTACTCACTTATCCGTCTTAATTATCCTGCGGTTGTCTATTTGCAGGATGACAATCAAGAGCATTTTTATGGCACTGTGGTCGCCCGTCAGGGGGAGCAGTTATTGCTGCAACTGTCGGAGCAGCAGCTTTGGGTCGACAGAGACTGGTTCAACCGTCACTTTAGCGGTACGTTTGAGATCCTCTGGCAAGCGCCCAGCTATCAGCCGCGTGAGATAGGCCGTGGTGCCCCAATTTCGCAGATCCAATGGCTGGAGAATGCGCTGGCACACATCCAGCAGAAATCGCCGCGTCTGCTCAGTGAATTTGATTATGAACTAGAACAGGAACTGAAAAGCTTCCAGCGCCAGCACGGGCTGCGCGCCGATGCCATTGCCGGCCATCAAACCTTAGTGCAGCTGAATCTCTATTTGAGCGATCAAGGGCCGCGCCTGCAAGCGGGTGAGGGGCGTTTGTAATGTCGATACTACTCGATGCGGTCAGCCGCGCTAAGCAGCAATCTCAGTCTCTTGATCCTGTGATCACACCCAGAGCACAACTGCAAAACTTGCAGCAGGGCAATCGCCTATGGTTAAAGCTCTTGCTGTTTGTGTGCCTCCTGCTGTTGGCTGTGGCCTCAGCCTGGCTGCTGAGCCGAGCGAATGTAGCTTTGCCTGTACAGCCGTTGCAAACTCAGCCATCCCAAAGCCAATTATCTAATAGTCAAGCATCTCAAAGGCCAGCATTCCAAGCTGAAGCCTCACAAACTTATGCTAATAAGAGTGAGCCTATTGCCCGTGAGCCTAATGCCAGAGTGCAGCTTGCCGGCAAAGTGGCTCTGCCAGTGGCCGTTGAGCGGCCAGGCAATGGCGGGCAGCAACCACAGCCACAGCAAGCTCAGACACAAAAAACGCTGACACAGCGGAATTTAGCGGCCGGTTCTGCCACTATCGCTATGGCAACCCAAGAGGAGAGCGGTGATGAGCCGATCATTCTCGGCGCCAACAGCAATCGGCGAGGTCAGGAACTGCTGAGTTCTCTTAAGGCTCAGGTAGAACAGGCGGCAAATGAAGTGGGGCTTGAATCGAGCTCTGTCCCTAACTCAGCCTCAGATCGGGAGCCGAAACTACAGACCAAAGAGGATTTATCCGCTGCATCTGCCGAACCTTCAGATCAGCTGCTGGCGGCATTTCAGTCGGCCCTCAGCGAGGTAGAAAAAGACAATGCCTTAGCAAAGCCGGTTACCGAGCCTAAGCTGGATCCCATTCCTACGCCTAAACCAGATCAGTTGCCTAAATATGGCCAGCTACCCGCGGGGCTGCAGTTGCAGGTGCCGCAATTTAATATTCTGGCCCATGTCTATTCTAGCGATCCTCAAAACCGCTGGCTTAATGTGGATGGCGTCGAGTTACAGGAGGGGGACAGCATAGGCGGTAAACTTAAGGTGATTGAGATCAGGCCAAGAGATGTAGTGCTGCAAGTGGCGGATACTCAGTTTAAGGTGCCGGCTATCTAAATCTTGTCCTTGAGCCATGACTTGAAAGAGAAGACAACAAAAAAGCGATGAGATAATCATCGCTTTTTTGTTGGGTTTAGTTGTTGGATTTTGTTCTGGGAAGTGGGACTAACCAAAAATGCTATAAGCGAGCAGCAGGGTTAGACCATAGCCGACACAGTAGCAGAGGGTCAGAGCCGGTACGTAACGAAGATAACTGACGAAGGTGAGTTCTTTGACCTTGCTCATGGCGATAATCCCTGCGGCACTACCAATGACCAGGAGCGAGCCTCCTACACCCACAGAGTAGGTTAATCCCAGCCATTCTGGTGTGGTCAGTATAGGGTCGGCTTTCAACAGGGCTGCGGTGAGCGGCACGTTATCCAGAATTGCCGAGCCAATCCCCGTTACGAAGTTTGAGATATTAGGATTAAACTGGGTATAGACCTCGGTCAGCAGATGCAAGGTACCTATCTCTTTAAGCATGCCAACCAATAACAGGATACCGAGGAAGAACAGCAGGGTATCAAACTCCACCTGGCGGATATATTCGAGGATCTGCAACTCCTCCTTGCTGGTGCGGGACAAGGTGCCCACCAGGAACATCACAGACAGACCTAAGAGGAAAGTCAGCACGGGCGGAATGCCAAACAGAATATTAAATACCATGGTTAAGATGATGGTACAGAGGAAAATAAGGGCAATCACAACGTCTATGGTTTGATATTGACGATTTATGGGAGTGGTGCTTACATGCCCTTCTGATTTCAGAGAAAAGAGCGTGGCTAACAGCATGACGCTGGCGGCGGCCGGGATGAAGAGCATCAACAGTTGAGAAATATGCACATGGCCTTCGAGGAAGATCATCAGTGTGGTGACATCACCTGTGATCAAAGAGACTCCGCCTGAGTTGACGGCAAAGATAATAAGCACGGCCATACGGCGCTTGACGGTACTTTCCAGCCGAAAAGTCGTTAACAGCCCGAGAGAGACAAGCGTCGCGGTGACGTTATCACAGATGGCCGAGAGAAACAGGGCAAACAGCGCCACCTGAATCATCAACATACGCACAGAGACTTTCGCTGGGAAGAGCTTCTGTACTATCACCTGGATCATCCCTTTGGCGTTGAGATAAGCCACGAAGGTCATGGTCGACATAAGAAACAGCCACAAAGTGGCAATCTCCAGCAGGTTCTCATTCAGCTCGCCGTTAATCAGCTGCTGATGCTGGGGATCTTTAGCTGCAACAAAGAGGGTTATCCAGGCGACACAACCTAAAAAGAGGGTCGTTTTTGCCTTGTTAAGATGGGTAACTTCTTCAAAAATAATGCTTAATAATGCCAGTACTGCCAGTGTGATCAGGAAAATGTTGAGCATACATTCGTTCCTACAGCCGAACTCGAACACTTAACCCAGAGGATAAGGTGGGTGTGATCTAATTCAAGGTTTATCGTTATTTTGTGAGGTGCAGCGATCAGACCATAAGATGGCAAAATAGGCAAGATGAGATTTAAGTTTGATATTTGCCGAATATAAGGGGTTTATTGTGTAAGGCGTCAGATGTTGGTGATAAAGGCTGATTTTGGTCTGTTTTGTGGTGATTTATGTTTACTTTTATCGGCTGAAAATCGAGTTTTAGTGAATCCCGCTACCAGAGCTGTTTGGGGTTATTTTTAGTTAATCCAGCGGCTTAATATAGACTTGGGAAGTGGCTAAAGACAAAAAAGGACGCCTAAGCGTCCTTTTGATACTAATGCCAGTAAAAGCCAAATTTATTTGGCCATAGAAGCAAATACGCGATCCGCTGCCGCCAGTGTGGCTTCCAGCTCTTTCTCGCCGTGAGCCATAGAGAGGAAACCGGCTTCATAGGCGCTTGGCGCTAGGTAGACGCCTTCGTCCAGCATGCCGTGGTAGAAGGTGCGGAACGCATCTGCGTCGCACTGAGTAACTTGATCGAAGCGAGTCACTTTCTCTAAGTCGGTGAAGAAGAAACCGAACATGCCGCCCACATAGTTGATGCTCAGTGGAATACCATGCTTGTCGGCCGCCGCCTTAAAGCCTTCGGCGATACGCTTGGTCTTGGCCGCGAGCTCTTCATACAGACCCTCTTCACACAGAGCGTCCATCTGAGCCAGACCTGCCGACATGGCGATTGGGTTACCTGACAGTGTACCTGCCTGGTAAACAGGGCCTGTTGGGGCGATAAACTGCATCACATCTTTACGGCCACCAAAGGCGCCCACTGGCATGCCGCCGCCGATCACTTTACCTAGGGTAGTAAGATCTGGCTTGATGCCATAATGTCCCTGAGCACCGCTTTTCGATACGCGAAATCCTGTCATCACTTCGTCTATGATAAGCAGAGCGCTATATTGATCACACAGTGCGCGCAGACCCTCTAGGAAACCTGGGATAGGCGGAATACAGTTCATGTTACCGGCGACAGGCTCAAGAATGATACAGGCGATCTCTTCTGGATACTGCTCGAACATAGCCTTGACTGACTCCAGCTCGTTATATACAGCTGTGAGCGTGTGCTTAGCGAAATCTTCCGGAATACCAGGAGAGCTTGGCTGACCTAGGGTCAGGGCACCAGAGCCGGCTTTGACTAACAGGCAGTCGGCGTGGCCATGATAGCAGCCTTCGAATTTCAGGATCTTGTCACGGTTGGTGAAACCACGGGCCAGACGGATGGCACTCATGGTCGCTTCTGTGCCTGAGCTCACCATACGCACCTGCTCCATAGAAGGCACCATCTCGATCACTTTCTCAGCCATCTTAACTTCGAGTTCAGTAGGCGCGCCGAATGACAGACCGTTCTCAACCGCGGCTAATACCGCTGCACGGATCTTAGGATGATTATGGCCTAAGATCATCGGGCCCCAAGAGCCAACATAGTCGATATAGGCTTTGCCATCGGCATCATAGATATAAGCGCCGTCCGCTTTCTCGATAAAACGGGGTGAGCCACCTACACCATTGAAGGCGCGAACCGGAGAGTTCACACCGCCAGGAATGGTTTTTTTAGCCTGCTCAAATAGGGTTTCAGAACGGGTCATGGGAGATCCTTAACGTCAATGCCAATCTTAAATACTGGCTTTTTGTGAATACCAAATAACTGGACATTCATGTTGTTCAAGTTGTGAATCAACACCTAATGTCAGCGCAAACAGTGCCATACGAATCAAGAGTCCGTTATCGGCCTGTCTAAAGATGGCGAGGTTAGGATGACTGTTGAGGTCATTGTCTAACTCATTGGCCTGCTCTCTAGAGTCCCGGGGTAGCGGATGCATGATCACTGTGTTTGACTTACAATTTTTTGTATAAATATTGTGGTTTAAGCGGAACTTACCACGGTATTTATTGGCCTCTTCCTGAGAGGGAAAACGCTCTTCTTGAATACGAGTCAGATAGAGTATATCAGCCTGAACTAAATTGCCTTCAAGTTGGTCTGTTATTGTGATCTTATGCCCAGCATTTTCAATGTCATCGATCACATAGTCGGGCATTGCCAACTCTTTTGGTGAGATAAGGGTAAAGGTCACATCTTTGTACATACACAAGAGACGCGAGAGTGAGTGTACAGTGCGGCCATATTTCAGGTCGCCGACCATGGCGATATGCATGCCGCTGATATCTTGGCCGCGTGAAGCCAGCTCTTTTTGTATGGTAAACAGATCCAGTAGCGCCTGGGTCGGGTGTTCGTTTGAACCGTCACCGCCGTTGATCACGGGGACGCGGCTACCTTCGGCAAACTCTCTGACTGAGAATGCTTGAGGGTGGCGCATGGCGATCACATCCGAATAGCTCGACAATACTCGGGCCGTATCATAGAGGGATTCCCCCTTAGATAAGGATGAGGTTTCCATCCCTACTGTTTCATTCACCTTACCGCCAAGAAGATTGAAGGCACAGCCAAAGCTGATGCGGGTTCGGGTACTTGGCTCGAAAAACAGATTACCTAAAATCGCACCATCTAATACTTTGGTCCGTTTTTGTCTTAGGGCATAAGGGGTCATGCGGGTGGCAACAGCAAAAATCTCTTGAATGGCGTCGATATTAAGCTGGTTTACCGAGAGGATGTGTGAACCTTGAAACTGTGTCATCAGCCTTTATTTCCAGTTTATTGGGCAGCTAGGTTCCGGATTTTTCCGGTCATAGCGCCCTAAGATTTAGTGTAGGGTGGCTGAGGCGGCACTATAACAGATTCCCCTATACAGGGGAATCGTTGTGTAAACAAATTGTGCTCTCTGCAGCACAAGCTAGGCATGAGGTGCAGGGGAATATTGTGGGAAGCTTGAAACATTAGATCTGCCCGGCGGTCAGCTCTCTTTGCAGCATGGTCCAGCTGATCACGCCGACCACATTATCGATACTGTCCTGATAGATAAACACCTCACCGCGGCGATCGACGGCTAAGATCTCATACACCTCCAGCAGGGTACAGGTATCGGGCAAGCCCTGGATCGGGTGACGGGTGAGGGTGCTCATTTCCGGCAGCGGTTGCAACTCTAATTGCAACATCTCCATAGTGCCACGATTGTTTTGCATCAATACCGAGCGTCCCTCTGCGCGTTTAAGCACCTCAAGCAGTAGCTCATTATTGTCTTTGACTATCACAAAGCGTCTGTCCATCACGGCCCTGACACCTGTTTTCTGTAGTCCGAGTTTTAGCGAGGAGACCTTGTATTCTAGTCCCATGATATCCAGTTGGCGATAAAAGAGAGACTGGGTATTAAATGCCTGATGGGCGATAAGAAACGCCGGAATTGTCACAAACATGGAGGGAAAAATAATCGAGGCGTTGTTGGTCATCTCCAGCAGGGCGACCAGCGCCGCCAGCGGTGCACTCAAACACACCCCCATCATGGCCGTCATACCCATCACTGTATAGAGGCCGACATAGGGGGTAATTGAAGGGAAGAAGAAGGCGCTGACGACTGATAATATCGCGCCAATCAGGGCGCCGATGCCAAATAAGGGGCCTATGATGCCACCCGGGATCCCTAAACCGATCGCCGCTATGGTGGCGATCATCTTGCCAATCAGCAGGCCGAACAGCAGCAAGAGGCTAGGGTGCTGGCTGATCGCATGGTTGATCGCCATATCGCCGCTGCCAAGAGCCTGAGGCAGAAAGAGTCCTACTAAAGTGGTGATGGCACCTGCCAGCAGCAAACGTATGAGCAGGGGCCACTTTTGACCCCTAGCCGTGACTTGCAGCAGAGTATGATTAAACAGCGCGGCTAAACAGCCTATGATAAGGCCACAGATCGCCAGGATAGGATATTGAGACAGAGGAATATGGATGATACCTATCTGCTCAAATTCATGCACATTGCCAAAGGCTAACTGGCTGCTAAAGGCGCCGCAGATCGCTGAGAGCATAATAGGGAAGAAGTAATGCACCTTGTATTCGCGCAGTATCACTTCGAAGACAAAGATTACAGCCGCTAGGGGGGCGTTAAAAGTAGCGGCGATACCGGCGGCGATGCCACTGGCACACATGATACGCACGCTGTTATCAGGCAGTTTGAACTTCTCGGCCATCACGCTGGCACTGACGGCGCCAAGGTGAATAGCTGGGCCCTCTTTACCGACTGAAAAGTTAGTGGCCAGTGCAAACAACGCCTGAAAGAACTGGCCCGGTGCCGATTGTAGCGGGATCTTGCCATAGTGTAATTTCATTCTTTGCATCACATAGGCGATACCCATACGTTTGTAGCGTTTAGATCCCAAAATTGCCACAATCCAGATAAGCAATGCACCGAAAAGTGGCAATAGCACTCGCCAGTCACCAAAGTTGCCAGTAAAATCCCACTCTTGAGTCTGAGTGAACAGGTTGAGCCAGTGCAGCAGCAGGCGAAACAGGATAATAACGCCTGAGGCGACGAGGGCGAATGCTAGAGCAAGTGCACAGAGTTGGACACTGATCTTGGCCTGTGACAATTTATCTTTGAGATCGGTATGAAGGTACTTCTGGCACTGTTGAATAAGGTTGTTTATTTTTAGCTGCACAGTAACCTTCCGAGTTGACTCGAGTTCACTCTGTTGGAGTAAATCATCCAGGAATAACCACTTGGGGTTGAATCCTAGCGCGACTCTTTTGATAGAGTATATGGGCTAACAGAGTAAATGGATTTTTATAAGAGGCTAATAGTTAATGCTAAATTATCATCGCTGGGTCGATCGCATGCAAGTACTCGAGCGAAAAATTCGCCCATCGAATGCCTATCTCCTGTGTTTGGTGATAGTTGCTTTTTTGATAGGCGTACTGACATGGGATATCTGGCAATCCTATTATCCGAGAGACAAAGCCTGGGACAATGCCCAAGAAGCTGAGCTGCGCCAAGCCCTGACGTCCCAGGCCGAAGTCTTGGCTGCGAGGAATTTAGAACTGTCGGTTGAGCGTGAAGCTAACGCCAACATGCAGCAGATGTTTACTCAGCAATATCAAAAGCGTAAAGAGCTGGAGCGAGAACTGGCGTTCTACCGCAGCATCATGGCGCCTGAGCATCAGGCCGACGGTGTGGCGATTAATGGACTGGAGATGATTAATGGCCTGCTTGATGGTCAGTTTCGTCTCAAGTTGGTGTTAACCCAGCTTCAAAAGCGTAAGCAGGCAGTCAAAGGCGATGTCACACTTACTTTCGTGGGCGTGCAGGCGGGAGAGGCGAAACATATCGCCTTATCTTCTCTTATCGACGATAAATTGAGCTTTAGTTTCAAATATTTCCAGGTGCTTGAAGCCGAAGTCACCCTGCCCAGCGATTTTGAATTATCTCGGGTAGAGGTCAAAGTTGTGGTACCTTCGACGCGCTGGCGAAAAGGCGCGACGGCTGAGCAGGTCTTTAGTGCCCAAGAACTGTTGAACATCACTGAGTCGACCAGCGAAGATATTGCCACCGAGGAGGAAGCGTCTCCTCAGTTCGATGAGCCCATGTTACAAGAAGGGTTACCCAAGCAATAACCAGAATAAGAATATGTGGGTGCTAGGGCATCGACATCACCGATTTTAATTGAGGCTGAGACTATTACTTGAACAAAATGGTCAGGTATCGGATAATTCCGCTTAGCTAAGCTATGTATAGAGGTAGTAATGACTGAACAAGCTGAAGAGACAATGCCAATTCGTTTTACCGACGCTGCTGCGTTAAAGGTGAAAACCTTGTTGGATGAAGAAGAAAACGATGCCCTTAAGTTACGCGTATATGTCACAGGCGGTGGCTGCTCTGGCTTTCAGTATGGTTTTACCTTTGATGAAAAAGTTAACGAAGGGGATTTCACGGTAGAGAAGCAAGGGGTTCAGCTGGTGGTTGATCCTATGAGCTTGCAATACCTGGTGGGCGGCGAGGTGGATTACACTTCCGGCCTTGAAGGTTCTCGCTTCTTCGTGAAGAACCCTAATGCGACCACGACCTGTGGTTGTGGCGCAAGTTTCTCGGTCTAATTATCGACACTTGAATTGAGCTATGAATAAAAAAGCCTGCATCCGCAGGCTTTTTTGTACAAGGATGTACTTATCCCCGGTGGCCAAGGCCAAAAAATGTTCCCTACATTTTTGGCATTCCCTCCATCCATGGAGGTCAGACGCCAAAGAGGGGATTTGTCTGGATGTACTTATCCCCGGTGGGCAAGGCCAAAAAATGTTCCCTACATTTTTGGCATTCCCTCCATCCATGGAGGTCAGACGCCATAGAGGGGATTTGTCTGGATGTACTTATCCTCGGCTACTCAACGCATAATATTCATACTGTTGCGCACATGACAATAAGCCTTGACCTTAGGGCTAAAGGCTATCCAGGCCTGCACCATGGCGATAATAATCAACAGGCCAAAGACCAGCAGATCCGGCACTTTTCCTTGCCATGTACCCAGGTGAAAGGTCGAGGGCCCAGCCAGCGGATTATCGGGTTGATATAAGATAACCGGCAGAAAACAGACGGCGACCAGCTGTACTAAGGTATAGCCCCTGAGCAGATAAAGCCCGACAAGCTGCCGACCCAGTACCGCAAGGACGATAAACAGGGTCAGAATGCAAAAAAGCACACCTTGATTTGCCATGATGCCGCTGACTGAGGCTAATGTCAGAAACAGTAGCAAGGCGACTAGGCGCTTGGGCAATTTGGCTTTGGCCACGGGTTCTGCAGTAAGCGGCGTTTGTTGTGCCAGCTCTTGTTTATCTCGCTCTTGATTATCAGGCTCTTGATTATCTGGCCCTTGTTTATCAAGCTCTTGTTTATCAAGCTGTGATTCTTTGTTTATTGGCGCTGAAGAGGGCACAGGGATTCCTTGCTCTTATTCTTATTGACGAGTTAGTGACTATTTAGCTACGAGTTAGTGGCGAGGCTTTTCTTTTGGCGCCAGACGCTCTTCCAGCTCATAGGGCGGGATCACGACTCCTAAATCGTCCTGCACAGGGAATACAGCCACAAACAGATCATCATCCTGCATGCCGATAGACCAGCGGGATAACCACTCACTCAGGGGGATCGCCAGCGGCGTACAGTCGGCCCAATCATCGACTGCCCACATCTTGGCACTCTCTTCACAGGGCCACATAGGGATACAATCCTCATCTTCTGTGGTCAGCATCACGCAGCCATCAAGATCCTGCAATGTCCACAGAGTTTGTTCTGCCTTCGCCTGTTCGACCAGATAATCATAACGGGCTTCAGGAGTCATATTGCTGGCATCTTTTGCACTTTTTTTCATGGGATTCTCTGTCATTCGATGGGGCCGGTTAATGGGGCCAGTTAATGGGATCATTGTGTCATTGCGGCCAATAATAACATTGCTGCAGGTCAATCCGAAAGAATTTGTCCTCTGTCTATCCCCTTGTTTGATCCTTAGATATCAGGGGAGGGTAAAACGCCAATGGGGTTAACCATTGGCGTTTAGCTCGATCTTTTAATCTAGATTGCCAAAATCAGCTTTTGGCGTTGAAGAATTTGTAGATGATGCCCGCAACAATGGCGCCGATTATCGGTGCCAGCCAGAAGAGCCATAGCTGAGATAGCGCCCAGTCGCCGACAAAAATGGCCGGGCCGGTACTGCGCGCCGGATTGACCGAGGTGTTAGTCACTGGAATGCTGATCAAGTGGATCAGGGTCAGGCAGAGGCCTATGGCGATAGGGGCGAAGCCCTGAGGGGCGCGAGAATCGGTTGCGCCTAATATAACCAGCAGGAAAAACAGCGTCATCACCACTTCGGCAACAAAGCCTGAAGTCATGCTGTAGCCGCCGGGGGAGTGCTCGCCATAACCATTGGAGGCCAGGCCGCCTGCTAGGGAGAAGTCGCTGCTGCCAGAGGCGATAAGGTATAAGATCCCTGCTCCAGCAATAGCGCCAGCCACTTGAGCGATAATATAGGGCAGGAGTTCATTGGCGGGAAAACGGCCACCGGCCCAGAGCCCGAAGGAAACGGCTGGGTTTAAATGACAACCTGAGATATGGCCAATTGCATAGGCCATAGTTAATACAGTTAAACCGAAGGCAAGTGATACACCTAACAAGCCTATGCCCACATCGGGAAACGCGGCGGCCAGTACCGCACTGCCACATCCTCCCAACACCAGCCAGAGTGTACCTAAAAACTCGGCTGCCATCTTTTGCGTCATGTTCATTTCACCATTCCTTGTATTGCGGCTATCTGTTGAAAGCCCAATTTTACTTTAGTCGCTATTACAAAAATCGGCAGGAAATTTCAGGTTTTCAATAACAAGGACAAGAAAAAGGCCAAGAAAAAGGAAAGGGGAAGCAAGAGAGCTACCCCTTCGAAGAAGATTGCGCCGTTTAGGCTGCGGGATAATAAGCGCCAAGTACGGCTTCACGGCTGGCGCCAGTCACTGCCGGTAGGTTGCTGGTCAATCCCTGTTTGTGGCGCAGCGCGAGCCAGGCAAAGGCGATGGCCTCCACCCATTTGGGGTCCATGCCTAAGGTGGCCGAGGTGGTCACGGCATAATTGGGGAGTAGCGCATCGAGGCGCTTTATTAGCTCGCCATTAAAGGCGCCGCCACCGCAGACATAGAGCTCGGCGCTCTGGGTCAGTTTGAGACAATCATTGGCTATGCTGTGACAGGTGAGATCCAGCAGCGTCGACTGAATATCGGCCTCGTCCAGATAGCCAAAATCCGCGGTCTGCTGCTCAAGCCAAGCCTGGTTAAACAGCTCGCGCCCTGTGCTCTTGGGGGCGGCGAGGGAGAAGTAGGAGTGAGACAGCATGTGTTCTAGCAGCTTGTGATCTGTCTTGCCACTGGCCGCCCACTGGCCATTATCATCGAAATTGTCGCCCTTAACCTGCCTAATCCAGGCATCGAGCAGGGTATTGCCCGGGCCATTGTCGAAGCCTATCACCTCGCTGGCATCGCCGGGCAGGTAGGTGATATTAGAGATACCACCAATATTTAAGATCATCCGTCGACAGCCGGTCTTGGCGAAGCTGTGCTGGTGGAAGGCGGGCACCAAAGGCGCGCCCTGGCCGCCAAGAGCAATATCTTTACGGCGAAAATCGGCTATCACATCTATGCCGGTTAAGATGGCGATTGTATTGGGATCGCCTATTTGCAGGGTAAAGCCCATCTCAAGATTGGGCATATGGCGCACCGTCTGGCCATGACTGCCGATGGCGATCACCTGCTCTTTAGCCACCCCTGCTTTTTGCAGCAGGCCATTTACCGCCTGGGCAAACAGCTTGGCGACGCTTCTGTCCAGGGTGCCCATACGATTGATCTCATCGCTGCCCGACTGGCACAGGCGCTGCAGGCCGCTGAGCAGATGACTGGGCATCGCCTGGGTATAACTCTCAATCAGCTTGATCTTATCGTCACTAAAGTCCACCAGAACGGCATCTATACCATCCATGCTGGTGCCCGACATCAGGCCGATATAGTATTTTGCAGTCATCTGTTGTCCTATTGGGCGGCGAGTTGCACTTGCTTGTTCTTTTCCAGCTGCGCCATCAATTGCTGACTCAGGGCGAGGAACTGCGGCTTCTCTTTACTGTTGATGGCCTGAGATTGTGGCAGTTTTACGGTGCGGGGATTGCGGTGCACCCCATTGACGATAAATTCATAATGCAGATGGGCACCTGTAACCCGGCCTGTTGCGCCTAAGGTGCCGATGATCTGTCCCTGCTTGACGCTTTGCCCCTGTTTAACTTTGCGCTTTTTAAGGTGCAGGTACTTAGTTGTGTAAGTGTCATTGTGTTTGATGAACACATAGTTGCCATTGTACTGGCTGTAACCGGATTTGATCACCCGGCCATCGCCCGCCGACTTGATTGGGGTGCCGACGGCTGCGACATAATCGACGCCGCGGTGGGCCTTAACCTGACCGGTAACTGGGTGGAGTCTGCGGGGATTAAAGCTGGAGCTGACATATTTAAAGTCAACCGGCGAGCGCAGGAAGGCCTTACGCATGCTGCGGCCATCGTCGGAATAGTAGTTGCCGTCTGTGTAACGCACGGCCGTGTATCTGTCGCCCTGGTTAATAAATTCGGCAGCGAGTATATTGCCGTTCTTGAGAAAGACGCCATCGGCGTAGGTCTCTTCGAACAGTATGGCGAAGGTATCGCCCTCTCTGAGATCCAGCGCAAAATCGATATCCCAGCCGAATATGGTTGCCAACTGCATAATCTGATTGGGGGTTAAGCCTGCACCGACACCGGCGTTCCAGAAGTTGTTGTTAATGGTGGCGTTGGCAAATCGGGTGCGATTCTCTACCTGTTTACTGGTGACGTTTTCGCTGTAGCCGTCCTCCTGCTTGCTGATCACTAAGGTGGAGATGGCATCGAGATGGTAACGTAATTTTGTCAGCTCGCCCGCTTGGTTTTTGACTATCTCTATCTCTTCGCCGGGCATGATTTTAAGCAGATTCTTTTTTGCCTTGGGCAGCTGAGTGATCTCATAGACATCTTTTGGGGTCAGATCGGCGCGTTTAAAGAGTGCCGCCAGGGTATCGCCGCTGCGAACGGTAAACTGCTTGCTTATCTCCACCGCCTTAGTGGTGACATGCTCATCGCTTTGTGATTTTGATGATAGAGAGTTGCTCATCGGAGGATTGGGGGTACGAAACGCCAGTGGCACAGGATAAGCATTCACAGACGGATTTTGTGCTTGTGTGTCACTATCGCTCTGGCCTGCAATAGTGACGGTACCAGAGAGGGAATGGTTGGTTGAGCGTGAGGCTTGGGCATCCTCTGTGGGGATAAACAGGACGATTAGGGTGATCACCACTAAGATACTCAAGATGATTTGATGCAATCTGGGTAACAATTTTAAGAGAGTGATGACCTTTACCATTGACTCCGATACCATTTTCTAACTCTTAAGGCGATGCAGTTAGTGTACACTCTTTCATTTGTGCTGGCTAACAAGTAACATTGTTGCCCAATATTGAACTACAGGCTCTTAGGAGTAGCTGCCAGATGGCTGATTTAGACCAAGCATTAGCAGAAATTAAACGCGGAACCGACGAGATCCTTCTCGAAGCGGATCTGCTTGAAAAGCTCAAAGAGGGCCGTCCTCTACGTATCAAGTTAGGCGCCGATCCTACCGCGCCCGATATCCATCTCGGTCATACTGTGATCCTCAATAAGATGCGTACCTTTCAGGAGCTGGGTCATGAAGTGATCTTCCTGATCGGCGATTTCACCGGCATGGTGGGCGACCCGAGCGGCAAGAACAGTACCCGTCCTCCGCTGACCCGTGAGCAGGTGCTGGCCAACGCAGAGACCTATAAAGAGCAGGTCTATAAAATTCTCGATCCGGCCAAGACCCGCATCGAGTTTAACTCAAGCTGGTTGGAGCCACTGGGCGCCGCGGGTATGATCCGCTTGGCTTCGCAGCAGACCGTGGCGCGTATGATGGAGCGTGACGATTTTAAGAAGCGTTATGCCTCAGGCCAGTCGATCGCCATTCACGAATTTATGTATCCATTGCTGCAGGGCTATGATTCAGTTGCACTGCAAGCCGATGTGGAGCTGGGCGGTACCGACCAGAAGTTCAACCTGCTGATGGGCCGCGAGCTGCAAAAAGCCGAAGGTCAGAAGCCTCAGGCGGTGATCATGATGCCGTTGCTGGAAGGCTTGGATGGCGTGAAGAAGATGTCTAAGTCGGCCCACAACTACATTGGTGTCAGCGAGCCGGCCAATGAGATGTTCGGCAAGATCATGTCTATCTCTGATGATTTGATGTGGCGTTACTTCGATCTGCTCTCGTTCCGACCATTGGCAGAGATTGCGCAGCTGAAAGCCGATGTTGAGCAGGGCACTAACCCAAGGGATGTGAAGATCCTGCTGGCCAAAGAGATCATCGCCCGCTTCCATGACGAGGCGGCGGCTGAGGCGGCACATCAGGAGTTTATCAACCGTTTCCAGAAGGGCGCCTTGCCTGACGATCTCGCCGAAGTTGAGATCGCGGCCGCTGAAGGGATAGCTATCGCTAACCTGCTCAAAGAGGCGGGACTCGTGGGTTCAACCTCTGATGCGATGCGTATGATCAAACAGGGCGCCGTTAAGATGGATGGGGTGAAGTTAGATGATACCCGTATGCAGTTAACGGCTGGCACCTGCGCCGTGTTCCAGGTGGGTAAGCGTAAATTTGCCAAAGTGACCTTAGTGTAGCCTCACTTACTTTACTCAAATAAAAAGCCTGCTTTATGCAGGCTTTTCTGTTTGGGCTTATACCAAGCTGGCAGATTATTGGGTCGCCAGCTGATCATTCATTGTCTGGTAATCCATCAGATCTTCATGCTCCCGGATCCTGTGGTTAGCTAAGTCCACATCGACTGTGGTAACGCCGGGGATGGCCAGTTCAATCACCTTGCCCGGTTTACCAAATAGACTGCCGGGGCCGCGGTAATGATAGTTGCCTATCATGATGACTAGCGAGCCTGAGTTGTACATATGCTCGATATTAAAGTCATATTCCAGAACGCCGCGATGAGCACGCTCGAAAAACTCTAAGATATCACGGCGGCCCGTGTACTTCTTGCTGGCAGTTCTGTCGAAAAACACGCTATCACGGTTATAGAAAGAGGCGAGGGTGCGATAATCATGATCGGTAATAGCCTGAATATATTGCACCGCCATCTGCTGCTCGGCAGGCATATCGCCGGGATTTGCAGCTGCACCGCTCGAGAGTAGCGCCAGCAGGCTATAGAAAAAGTATCTGATCATCTTATGGTTTCTTTAAATCAAATGCTGGAAGTCTTAAATGCCATTTGATGGCTGCTAAACGTATAATCAGGGCACTCACCATAGCGATAGCCAGCGCCAATTTTCCCGCACCAAAAAAATGGTAGGCTAGGGTATAACTAATTCCCCCAAAAATCGAGGCGGTCGCGTAGATTTCTGTGCGCAATATCATGGGGACCTGGCGACAGAGCATGTCGCGGATCATGCCGCCGCCCACGCCTGTGATCAGTCCCATCACCACAGCTATCATGCCGCTAAAGCCCAGATTTAAGGCTTTTTCAGCACCGATGACAGTAAACAGTGCTAGCCCTAGGGCATCGGCGACAGGCAGTACATAGGGATTTATCCGCCAGGGTTTACGGATAAAGATCAGGGTTAAGAACACGGTAAGTAAAATCACCAGTAGATAGTTGGCATCGCGGATCCAAAACACAGGCGTCGCCCCGAGCAAGGCATCACGTATGCTGCCGCCCCCGATAGCGGTTACCGATGCCAGCACGATAACGCCAAAGGGATCCATACGATGACGTCCGGCCGCTAAAGCGCCGGATAGGGCAAATACCGCCGTACCGCAAAGGTCGAAGAAATAGATCCACTCTTTCATTGATCGAGTTCTTTCAGGTGGTAGTTGAGGGCATCGACCGAGATACGGATCTCGATCACCGACAGCAAGAGTGAATAGAGCAGCAGTAACAGACTCGAACCGAAGATGAGAGAGCCTGTCTTATTAAAACCTATGTAGATAAAGATCATACACAGGACACACAGGGCAAAACTGAGCACCCCCGCCTCCTGCATCCGGCGGATGATCACTATGCGTTGGCGCAGATTTTTCAGCTGTCCGCTGTGTACTGGTGTGCCCTGGCTGCTGAGACTTCGGATCAGTGCCGCCAGAGAGAAGAAACGGTTGGTATAGGCAAGCAACAGCAGTGAGATTGCCGGAAACAGCAAGGCTGGTGTTGTCAGTGAAATATGTAGACTTTCAAACAAGGAGTTTGCCTATTGTGAAAATTTGTTACGACTAATTGGCATAATACCAATACCCGGAGACTTGTCTAGTGAATACCTTGGCATGATCGGCGGCCATTTACCCAATTGCTTGAGCTTTATACTGCCGACCTTGTTCCATGGCCAGATAGGCATTGATTTGTTCTTAATTTCACCCAGATCATCCCCCGGCCTGCAGGTAGCGCAGCAAGGCCCAGATACAGGGCAGTAGTAGTACGCCGGCCAGCCAAATTCCTTGTCCGGTAGCCATCAGTTTGCGTGCCGCCTGAATATCCTTGGCGACGGGCTTGTTTGGGCTGCCGACCTTATCGACCTCAACTCGCATCCCATCCATCTGAATATGTGCGGGGAGGGAAAATTTCACCGGGCCGCCCAGCTCGATATTGAGTGCCTTGGCAGCGACAGCCAGAGTCGGCAGCTGGTGATTGACAGCTTGCCGACTCAAGGGCGGCCTGAGCAGGGTCAGTAGTGTTTGTGGTCCGCCCTGAATGGCCAGAGTGATATTCCAGGCCAGGCTCGGCAGGAAGTAGATCAGGTAACAGAGAAGGTAGACAGGTTTTCCAAAATGAGTATATCTGGGATGCAGCGCCGGCCAGCAAGACTCCAGCTGTTTTATCATGCTTGCCAGTAGCACAAGTGGCGCACCGCCTAAGATAAAAAATAGCACTGTCGCCACTGTGCCATAAATAGGCGTGGTGGCCAGTTGTTCTATGGTGGCCTTACTCAGGCCAATTTCTGATAGTGCGTCCAGATCCCGTTGCTGCCAGGGCTTGAGCAAGCGTCTGGCACTTGCCTTATTCTGGGCCTTGAGGGCGAGCTGAACTCGCTTGGCAATCCGATTAAACTGCTCGTCACTCAGGCAAAAATAGAGGATTAGGCACTCGAAAAACCAGGGATAAGCTGCAAGCTGCAGCAGAAAGACACAGATCAACCAAAAGGGCATAACCAGCAGCATGATAGCCAGTACGCCGGCGGTTATCTGTTGACTCGGAGCTCGGCTGTTGTGATTCACCTTTGCAGATAAGCTTAAGGCCAGCTGTGAAAGCCAAGATAAGGGGGATAACGCTTTTGGTAGGGGCGCCAGTCTGGCCAGCAACAGGGCGACTATCAAAACGAGTGCGCCCTGATAAAGAGCGCTCTCGGCGGCTATCTGTTGCAGAAATTGCTGTGAGAGCGCCATCAAAAATTCGCAGTTAGAGCTGCTGCAACAGGGCGATCACCATCAAGGCTGAATGGTGGCCAGCTTTCACCAGATAGCTGTCGAAATCCACTGGTGAGTCGTTGTTGGCGTTATCTGAGAGTGAACGGATCACCACAAAAGGCACCTTAAATTGATGACATACCTGGGCAATGGCGGCGCCTTCCATCTCACAGGCTGCCATAGTAGGGAAGTTGGCTAACATGGTTTGGGTGCGGGCACTGTCGCAGATAAAGCTGTCACCTGTGCAGATCAAGCCCTGAATCGCCTTCACCTCACCTAGGCTGGCAACGGCTTTTTCGGCTGCTTCAACCAGTTTGGCATCGGGAATAAAAGCCGCAGGTTGCTGAGCCATCTGGCCTATCTCATAACCGAATGCGGTCACATCCACATCGTGATGACGCACCTGGGACGAAATAACGATATCGCCTATGGCCAGGGTATCGACGAAACCACCGGCCGAGCCTGTGTTGATCACATAATCTGGGGCATATTTCTCAATCAGCAAGGTAGTGGCGACGCTCGCGGTCACTTTGCCTATACCCGAGCGGGTAACAACCACCTCTTTGCCTTCGAGCTGACCCGAGACAAATTCGATGCCGGCTATGGTCTGTGATGCAGGATTGCTAAGTGAGGCGATTAAGTGCGCGACTTCTGGCTCCATGGCGCCAATAATACCGATTTTCATAGATGACCTTTATGAGTGATAGAAGCACAGTTTCCTGTGTTTGATGGGCGCTAATATAGCAATAAAGTCTGTCGGTTGCGAGAGAGGGACGGGGGAGATGTGACCTGGACAATTCCCCGTTGGCAAAAGCGCAATCTTATTGGTGATAGCCGGTTTGATCGGGTACACTAGCGCCTTTGTGAGCAACAGAAGAACTTAAAATGGACAGTTTATACCCTGCTGTAAAACATATTCACATGACCTTCATTGCCTTGAGCGTACTGTTTTTTATCGTGCGCTTTGCCCTGCACATGAAGCAGTCGCCCGTTATGGATAAGAAGTTTGTTAAGGTCGCCCCTCATATTATCGACACTCTGCTGTTATTGAGCGGGCTTGTCCTATGTTTCCTTATCAAGCAGTACCCTTTCCAGGATGCCTGGTTAACGGAGAAAATCGGTGCAGTCGTGGCTTATATCCTGCTGGCGACCATCGCCTTGAAAGCCAACCGTAATAAATTATTTAAATCCTTTGCGGCGTTAGGCGCCTTAGCCTGGATAGTGTACGCCGCGAAAATGGCTATGTTTAAGCAAGCAATATTAATGGGTTAATAGCAGTAATGTTTGTTAATGATGAACTCTCGCTACCCGAGAGTGCGTTTGAAATCACACAACATCTAGGTTTTTCCAAGAAAGCGGCGGCAAACTGGGCCTGGCTCGAGTTAGCCGGAGCCGTGCTAAGCCATTATCACGTAGACAGGCAGGCGCGACTTAAGGCGCTCCTGACCTGGTTCTACCGGGATCTGGGCTTCTGCGCCAAGGCGGATTATTTCAGTGTCGAGGCGGCAGATCTTGCCCAGTGCCTGACTTCACGTCAGGGCAATAGTACAACCCTCTCTGTGGTCTTGATGCTGCTGGGTAAGCAGCTGGATCTGCAATTGGAGCCATTGCTCTTGCCGGACACCACAGTGCTTAGTTGTCGTATCGATGAGACTGTCACCTATCTCGACGCCTTGACCGGCACTGAGCTGAGCCGGCATCAGCTGCACGTATTGGTACGGGGTGAGTTAGGTAATAGCGCGCCGATGAAACCCAAATATTTAAAGCCTGTTGGGGTGAAACGCCTGCTATCGCGTATGTTGCATGAACTTAAGGCGGGAGCGATTTTATCCCATAAGTTTGAGAGTGCCATGGAGTGCTGTAACCTTTTGCTGCAATGGCATGAGGATGATTTGAATCTCAACCGTGAGCGAGCCTTTATCGCACAGCAATTAGGTTGCATCAGCGTGGCGGCGGCGGATCTGCAACATTTTGTCGATCATAGCCCTCACGACCCCATCACTGAGCTGGTTAAATTGCAGTTAAAAGAGCTCAATGAGGAGCATGAGGTTTACCATTAGTTAAATGGACTTAAATAAAATAATTAAATCAATAAATTAATAATATGAAATCCATCAATGCTCGTAAGAAGCAGTAAGATGATTCAGGGGAGAGAAGATGAGTGGTACGGCATTAGTGACCAATGATGCGACCGGACTTGGCCTGTTAGCGGCCATTTTAGGGTTTGTGTTTTATACCAACAGCAGTAACCATCCATTTTGGGTGAAATTTTACCGTTTTATACCGGCTCTGTTGCTGTGCTATTTTTTACCCTCGCTATTGAATTCGTTTCACATAGTCGATGGCGATACCTCTAAGCTTTACTATGTGGCGTCCCGTTACCTGTTACCTGCCTGTCTGGTATTGCTGATCTTAAGTGTCGATCTAAAGGCGATTTTAAGTCTTGGCCCCAAGGCGATTGTGATGTTCCTAACCGGGACTGTGGGTATCGTTATCGGCGGGCCTATTGCCTTGCTGATCATTTCCAGTATCAATCCTGAGGTACTGGGCGTTACAGGCCCCGATGCGGTCTGGCGCGGCATGACTACCCTGGCTGGCAGCTGGATTGGCGGCGGCGCGAATCAGGCGGCGATGAAGGAGATCTATGAGGCTGGCGGTAACATCTTCTCCATCATGGTGACTGTGGATGTGATTGTCGCCAACATCTGGATGGCGGTTCTACTGTTTATGGCTTCAAAAGCCAAAGAGATAGATGCGAAAACCGGCGCCGATACCCGTGCAATTGAGAACCTGAAACAGAAAGTTGAGAAATACCATGCCGAGCACGCACGCATTGCGAGTCTTAGGGATCTGATGCTGATAGTCGCGGTAGGTTTTGGTATCACAGGTCTTGCCCACATTATTGCCGACCTGTTAGGCCCCTTCTTCGAGGTTAACTATCCTTGGACGCGGGATTACAGCCTGACCTCCAAGTTCTTCTGGTTGATTGTGACTGTGACCACTATCGGCTTGGCCATGTCCTTTAGCCCTGTGCGCCATCTTGAAGCGGCTGGCGCCTCTAAAGTGGCATCGGCTTTCCTCTACATTCTGGTGGCGACAATCGGTCTGCATATGGATGTATTTAAGCTGTTTGATGCGGCCAACTTATGGTATTTCGCCATTGGCCTTATCTGGATGGTGGTGCATGCCAGCTTTATGCTGCTGGTGGCTAAATTGATCCGTGCGCCGCTATTTTATATGGCCGTGGGGAGCCAGGCCAACGTCGGCGGCGCGGCATCGGCGCCAGTTGTGGCGGCCGCATTCCATCCCGCATTAGCCCCTGTTGGGGTATTATTGGCCGTGTTGGGCTATGCTGTAGGCACTTATATGGCGTGGATTTGTGGTCAGATCCTGCAAGTGGTGGGTTAAGCACTAAGGTGTTTTCATAGCTTGGGCTGGCCCTGGCTTTTGTAAAGAGTTTTTCATGAGAGAGAAGCGATGAGTAATAAAACCATACCGTTAGGCAATATTGAGATCGCAAACGATAAGCCGTTTGTACTATTTGGTGGCATGAATGTGCTCGAGTCGCGGGATCTCGCCATGCAGATCGCCGAAACCTATGCCGAGGTGACTCAAAAGCTGGGGATCCCCTATGTGTTTAAGGCGTCCTTCGATAAGGCCAATCGCTCGTCGGTAAATTCTTACCGTGGCCCAGGAATGGAAGAAGGCCTGAAGATCTTCGAAGAGATAAAATCGACTTTTAATCTGCCACTGATCACTGACGTGCACGAACCCTACCAATGTGCGCCGGTAGCCGAGGTGGTGGATATCATTCAATTGCCTGCATTTTTAGCGCGTCAGACAGATCTTGTGGTGGCGATGGCAAAAACTGGCGCCATTATCAATGTGAAGAAACCCCAGTTCCTAGCTCCCCATGAGATGCGTCATATCATCACCAAGTTTAATGAAGCGGGTAATGATGAGATCATCCTGTGTGAGCGAGGCTCTAGCTTTGGTTATAACAACCTAGTTGTCGATATGCTGGGCATGGATGAGATGAAGCAGACGGGTTATCCGGTGATCTTTGATGCGACCCACGCGTTGCAGCGTCCGGGTGGACGAAGCGATAGTGCAGGTGGTCGCCGTGCCCAGGCGACTGAGCTGGCGCGCAGTGGTATGGCCCTTGGACTGGCGGGTCTGTTTATCGAGGCGCACCCGAATCCGGATGAAGCCAAGTGTGATGGCCCATGTGCTCTGCCGCTGCATCAGCTGGAAAACTACTTGAAGCAGATGAAGGCTATCGATGATCTGGTTAAATCATTCGAGCCAATCGACACCAGCAAATAAGTTGATAGATTCAGATTTTACTATCGAGCCCCGCCTATAAAGCGGGGCTTTTTAATGACTTATCCCGATAAATCCGAAGCAAGTTTCTATTGTGCGGCTATAGTAAAACCTAAGCTGCATTTCAGACGGCGCAGGATATAAGTCAAAAAGGATGGGATGATGGCAGAAAATCACGGGATGCCGAGGTTACTCGGTCGAGCATTGGATGGAATTGAGCGTGTAGGGAACAAGCTGCCGGATCCGGCCATGTTATTCCTTATTTTACTGTTTGGTGTTTGGGGATTATCTGCGCTGCTATCTGGGATGAGTTTCGAGGCGATCGATCCCCGTACCCAGTCGCCCATAGTTGTGGCTAACCTGCTCACCAGCGAGGCATTAACTCAGTTTCTCACTCGTATGGTGGCGACTTTTACTGCTTTTGCGCCTCTGGGCGTGGTCTTAGTGGCCATGCTGGGTGTTGGTGTGGCTGAGCACTCTGGCTTTATTAATACCGCCCTGAAACAGATGCTGAAGATCACCCCAGTTAAGTTGTTAACTCCGGCTGTGGTGTTAGTGAGTATCATCTCTCATACGGCGACAGATGCGGGCTATGTGGTGGTGATCCCCCTGGCGGGGGTGATCTTCTTTACCGTGGGGCGTCATCCCTTAGTTGGGATCGCGGCCGCTTTCGCAGGTGTGTCCGGTGGTTTCTGCGCTAACTTTATTCCCTCAGGAATTGATCCTTTGCTGCAAAGTTTTACTCAGTCGGCGGCGCGGATCCTAGATCCTGACATTCAGGTGAACCCGCTTAATAACTGGTTTTTTGCCGCCTCCTCCTGTATTCCCATCACCTTGATTATCTGGTATCTGACTGATAGAGTGCTGGAGCCCAGGCTGAACAAGAGTCATAGCGTCGATGCCGAGCAAGTGGAGACGCCCTCCATGGACGCGGCAACGCCACAGGAGTTAAAGGCATTTAGTATCGCGAGCTTAGTGAGCTTAGTGGCCATAGTCGCTTTCTTCTCATTGACCTTAGCTGAGGATTCCAGTCTGCGGGATGATCAAGGTTCGCTCACTAGCTTTAGTGCGCCTCTGATGCAGGCGATTGTGCCCCTTATCTTTATCTTCTTTCTATTGCCGGGCCTAGTGTATGGTTATCTGACCAAGTGTTTCACCAACTCCTGTGATGTAGTGCATGCTATGTCAAAAGCCATGTCAGGCATGGCGCACTATATAGTGATGGCCTTTTTCTGCGCTCAATTTGTTGCGGCCTTTTCGGCGTCAAATTTAGGGGCTCTGATCGCCATTGAGGGGGCGGTATTGCTGAAGGCGATGGCGTTGCCAGCTGAGATCACTATAGTAGGAATGATTATGCTGGTGGCCTTTGTCAATCTGTTTGTCGGTTCAGCCTCGGCAAAGTGGGCGCTGATTGGCCCTGTGCTGGTGCCTATGCTGATGCAGCTCAATATCAGCCCAGATCTGTCTCAGGCGGCCTATCGAGTAGGGGATTCGAGCTCGAATATTATTACGCCTTTGATGCCCTATTTTCCTTTAGTGGTGGTCTATTGTCAGCGTTATGTCAAAGGGATAGGCATAGGTACGCTAATCTCCATGATGTTGCCCTTTAGTTTGGCGTTGCTGCTTGTTTGGAGTGCCTGGCTGCTCTGTTATTGGTCTTTGGGGCTGCCGCTGGGGTTGGGGGCGAGTTATCTTTATTAGTTTTATCCGGCGCAATCAACAAAAAGCCTCCAAAGTGGAGGCTTTAGTGGGTTGAAAAGAGCGATAAATCGCCGCTTCAGTCTAGGCCGTTAGGCAACTTCATCCTCTGGATGAGACTCAACATAGGCGTACTCTTCACGGTCGATCTTCTGGTTCACTGTGCTGTTGAGTGTGTGAAATTTTTTCGGCTCGCGAGTAAGTTTGAGGTATTTAATCCAAACATGTTCAAGCTTAGTGTTGGCTTTGTTCGGATGTTTTAACACCTTAACGAAATGCTTTTCCTCAGGGGTTTCAGGATCCAGCTCACCGCGTTCGAAAGCTGACATGGTATCGCCGTACAGGCTGAGCAGTTCAGCTTCTGAAAGGGTAAATTCCCCGGATTTACCAAATCCTCTGGGAAAGTTTTTGTCGTCAAAAAAACGCTTTTGACCGAAACGGAATGAGTCTTCTGACATGGGAACCTCTAAGCATCCTCTAACATGGGTTATCACGCATTAACGACAGCGCTATTCGATCGCGAAATTATGATTTTTATCTATAAAAGAGAAGCAAAACATTTTTGTCGTCACCATTAGAATTAGTTGTTATTCTCGAGGTGAGATCGGTTGAGAAAATGAAATGGACGTAAAAGTATTTAAAACCTTTTTAGAG
Source organism: Shewanella sp. AS1 (assembly GCF_021412565.1). Taxonomy (GTDB): domain Bacteria; phylum Pseudomonadota; class Gammaproteobacteria; order Enterobacterales; family Shewanellaceae; genus Shewanella. The sequence continues at coordinate 415,324 of NZ_JAKCLJ010000001.1, forward strand.
GTCGCCCGGACGCGTCACTTTGGCCGTGCCGCCGAGAATCTCTATATCACCCAAGCCGCGGTGAGTGCCCGGATTAAACAGTTGGAATCCTTTTTCGATACCAACTTATTTATTCGCGATCGTAACAGTATCAAGCTGACGACGTCGGGCGAACGTCTGGTTATCTATGCCGAGATGATGGTTACCACCTTAGAGCAGGCCAAGAATGAGTTGGCTCTGGCGAACAATAAGGCGCTGCAGCTGACCATGGCCGGGACGCCTAATATCTGGGATGCCTATCTGCAGCACTGTTTAAGTCGGGTGACCGATGCCTTTAGCGGTTATGGTTTTCTGGCCGAGGCCATGAGCCGTGAGCAGTTAAATCGCCAGCTGCTGGAGCGTACTCTGGATATGGCATTTGCCTTCGACCCACTCAAATCCGATGAGCTGATCTGCAAGCAGGTCGCTGACTTAGTGCTAGTGTTAGTCTCGACCCGCCCCTGTTCTCTTGAGCAAGCCTTGTCGGAGCATTATGTGTATGTGGATTGGGGCACCCGCTTTGGCTCTGAGCATGCCGAACGACACTATAAAATTCCGCCACCTTTCCTGCGCACCTCAACGGGGCGTATTGCCCTGGAGTTTATTCTTGATAAGTCGGGCGCAGCCTATCTTCCCCTCTCTATGGTTGAGCCATTTTTAGCAACAAAACAGCTGTTTTTGATTGAAAATGTCGAGCCATGGCAACGACCTATCTACCTCTCCTACCGTAAGGACAGCAGCTCTGTGGATGCCATTACTAAGATCCAGGCGCTGGTAAGAGACATTGAACCGCTGCGTTTGTATCCCTTTGCTGACTCGGAGCGAGTGGGTTAATCCTGTGGTTTTTGCTTGAGGGCGATGGCGATGCAACATGCCGCGCCGCCCCAGGTTAACAGTATGGCAAAGATCATTATGATAATGGCGCTGCTGGTCATAGGGGCATCTCCTTGTTATCTGATTTGCTGATGACATTGATCAAAATGGCGAAAAACAGCATGGTTCCCACCAGTCCCCATCCCAGAAAGAGTTGATCGGCAATGGGGTAATCGCCATAACCGTGGACTATGGTGTTGTAGAGGTTTTTAACTAAGATGGTGATCAGTATAGCTGGGCTGATAAAACGCAGGCAGACGGCTAACCAGGAGCCCACTTGAAACTCAGAATGGTGATTGGCATGTTGCCTGATTAGGCAGACATCCAGCAGCCAGGTTACGGCAATAAGTTCAAGCAGGCAACTGAGCAGCAGGGCAATGTTGTTGATGAAATAGTCTACTAAATCCAGTAGCAGCAGGCCTCCGTTGGTGGCAAAGGCCATAGAGATGAGGTAGCCAAAGGCACAGACAATGCTAGCTGCAACTTTACGTTCCAGTCCAAATTTATCGATAATCGCGCCGATCACCGCTTCGATAATAGAGATATGCGAGCTGAGCCCGGCGATCACTAAGGCGGTAAAAAACAGCGGGCCAATGATGTAAGGCGCAGGCATCAGGTTGATCGCCGTAGGAAGGGTGACAAACGCCAGTCCTATGCCTGAGTTGACCACTTCGGTCAGGGGTTTTATCTGCTCCTCAGCCATATATCCCAAGACAGCAAAGATCAGTATGCCCGCCAGAATGGAGAAGCCGCAGTTGATCAACACTGTCATGAAGGCATTATTGTTGATATCTGACTCATTGCTCAGGTAGCTCGAATAGGTGAGCATGATGGCAAAGCCCACGCTTAAGGTGAAGAAGATCTGTCCGTAGGCCGCCGACCAGACTTTAAAGTCCAGTAGACGACTAAAGTCAGGCTCGAACAAATAGTTAAGACCTAAAAAAGCCCCGGGCAGCAAGAGTATACGACCGATAAGCACTAGCACCATGATAAACAGCAGTGGCATCAGTATTTTATTGGCGCGCTCTATTCCCCCTTTGACGCCGCTGTAGACAGCCAGGAAACTCATCGCCCAGGCGAGTGTGATACTGATGGCGATCCCTGTTTGAAACTCACCCAGATTAGAGGGGGAGTTGGCACCGAGTTTCAGAAACTGCTCGAAGAAATAGCTGTTAGGATCGCTGCCCCAGCTTTGTTTAAATGAGAAGCCAAGGTAGGAGATGGCCCAGCCGATAATGGCTACATAATAGATGGCGATTATCGCGGCGATAAACACCTGGAACCAGCCGAGCCATTCCAGTTTAATGCCGACCGATTGGCCGAGCCTGGCAAAAATTGCCGGGGCTGTCCTACGCAGCTTATGTCCCAGACTGAACTCTAAGATCATAAATGGAATGCCTGCCGTGAGCATGGCAAATAGGTAAGGGATGAAAAAGGCACCCCCGCCATTCTCATAAGCCATATAGGGAAATCGCCAGATATTTCCAAGACCTATGGCGGAGCCAACCGCAGCCAGAATAAAGCCCACCCGTGAGTTCCATTGCTCTCGCTCCATCACTCGCCTCTCGTAGCCAAGTTGTAAAGTAAGTTTAGCCGTTAATGGCAGAGTGAGGGGCGGAGGGTAACAGCGGGGCTAATCTGCAGTTGCTTTCGATTCCAGCACAATGATTTTGTTTACGATTTCTTCATTTTTTGGGGTAGAGAGGCCATAAGATTTTGCCCGTTTGATCAGATAACCGTTAATGGCATCTATCTCGGTTTTGCGGCCGTGGTGGATATCCTGATGCATAGAGGAGAAGTTATTGGCGGTCAGCTTTATGACAGAAAACACCCGCTCGGTTAATGCGGCTTTTTCAAGCTCTATCCCCTCATGCTTAGCGACAGTCACCACCTCATCGAGCAATGCCAGAATTAACTTACGGTATTGAGGCTTTGCCAGTTCGCCGTTACGGCTGTTAAGTATTGCCGTCAGTGGATTGATGGCGATATTTACCGCGAGCTTTTGCCATAGCATGGGCAGAATGGGGCTGCACCACTGGCTGTCGGGAATGGCATGGAGCAGCAACTGTTTGAGTGATGCGCTCATCTCAGTTCCGGCATGATGGCCCAATTGAGTGAGCCCAGTCCCCGTCTGTTTGACTTGCCAGGGCGCCTGTTTTATCGCCCCTTGGGAGGTGGTGCCAAGGCTTAAGCCCAGATTTAAGCCCAGATGCAAGCCTTTGCCCTCTAAAAGCGGGGTAAGCTCAAGATGAGGGCCTAAACCGTTATGAAGCAGCAGCAGATGACAACTTGTCTTTAAGTGGGCTAATAAGGGGGTGAGCGCCCCTTGAACTTGATAGGCTTTGACGCAGACTATGATCAAATCCAGCTCTTTGAGGGCCGCTTTGTCATCGGCCTGTATCAGTCTGGCCTGGTGCTGCTCAGCTTCCCCAGAGAGTGGCAAAAAGGTCAGCTCGGGCTCAAGCTCTTTAGTGCTTTTCGAGGAATGAGTGCTTGTCGTGACGTCAGGGCGCAGGATAAGAGCGACTCCCTGGGTGAGGCGAGACAACTGATGGAAAACCAGTTGCCCTATGGCTCCCGCGCCGAGTATGGCAATTTTTTCTGAGGAATAAGTTGGCTTCATCTGCTCAAGCATAAAACTATTTGTTTGTGTTGATCATGCTTGCCCTTATATAGCGGCGGTAGAGCCATAAGGCGCAATAAAACAGCAGCACGCCACACATATCGGCGATAAAGTCGGCGCTGTCGGCGCTACGGTAAGGCAGGCGCGATTGCACCAGTTCGATAAATAGGGCATAGAGAGCCAAGATAGCCGTCACACCGTACCATTTAGGCCTGAATGCCAAATAGGTTAACAGGGACAAGAGGAAGAAGCTGCCCAGATGGCCTATCTTATCCATGTTGGGAACCACTTGGGGATAGTTAGGACGAGAGAAAACCAGATAACTGGTAACAAGCACTGCGAGCAGCAGGGCAAATTTAAAAATGAGCGGTTTAGAGATCACAGGGCAAAATGTGAGTGAGTTTGAGTCATGATAGAAAAATGCGCAGCTAAAGTCATTAATAATTCGTGACCGGACCCTTGAAGTTTTTTTGCTACCTGTTGCGGCAAACGGGTACACTAAGCCCCAATAGAATTGACAAAAACTGTGTTATCGAATGAATAGATAGCGTCGTTATCGAATAAATAGCGAGGAGAATTTTCCATGCCCTCAATGGACATAGTATCGGAAGTGAATGAAGTTGAAATACGTAACGCGGTGGACAATACCAAGCGTGAGCTCGATGGACGTTTCGATTTTCGCGGTGTAGAGGCGGAGATCACCTATAAAAACCACAACGTGACCCTAGCTTCTGAGTCAGACTTCCAATGTCAGCAGTTAGTGGACATGCTGCGTAATCAGCTCAGTAAGGGCAATGTGGATCCGGCGTCCATGGAAGTGGCAGATAAGGCTGTCCACAGCGGTAAAACCTTCTTGCTGAATGTCAGTTTCAAACAGGGGATAGACAGCCTGATTGCCAAGAAGCTGGTTAAACTGATTAAAGACAGCAAGCTTAAGGTGCAGGCGGCGATTCAGGGCGACTCAATTCGTGTAACAGGTAAGAAGCGTGATGACCTGCAGGCCGTGATGGCGATCGCCAGAGAGTCAGATCTTGGTCAGCCATTCCAGTTCAACAACTTCCGTGATTAGTACGTATAGCTAAACCGCCAAAAGGTAAGGCCCGTTAATCCAGTATTAACGGGCTTTTTCATTTACCGCCTCATTTATTATGGGCTGCGCACTGGTTTCTTGCTTTTGCTCTTTCTGCGCCTTGGGCGTGTATTTCTGTACCAGCCAGATCAAGCCTAAGACAGGGAAACCTATGATACTGGCGGCCACGAAGAAGTTCACATAGCCAAAAGCGTCGATATAGACCCCGCTAAAGCCTGCAACAAACTTAGGGAACAGCAGCATGATGGAGGAAAGCAGGGCATATTGGGTGGCGCTATAACCATTGCTGGTCAGACTGGAGAGGTAAGCGATAAAGGCGGCGGTGGCGATACCGGCGCTGAAGTTATCGATAGAGATAACCGCTGTCAGCAGCGACACGTTATAACCCACCACAGCCTGGTAGGCGAACAGTAGGTTGGTTATCGCCACCATAAAGGCGCCGAGAAAGAGGATCTTCATGGTGCCGTAGCGCGCCAGTAATACCCCGCCGGCGCCGGCGCCAACGAGTGTCATGATAAGACCGTAGACTTTACTTATTGTGGCGATTTCTGCCTTGGCAAAGCCCATATCTACATAAAACACATTGGCCATGATTCCCATGACGATATCCGAGATGCGATAGCAGGAGATCAGCAGCAGGATTAAGATGGCGCTGCGGCCATAGCGTTTAAAAAAATCGATAAATGGCAATACGCTGGCGGTGTAGAGCCAGGAAAGGGTTGCGGCCACAGGTTTTGGGTATTTCTGCGCCAGCGCGAGTTTAAGCTCGGCCTCTTTTTCATCGGCTTCACGACTCTCCACTTGGGGCTCGCGGCTCATCAGAGTCGTGATTATTCCTACCGACATTAATCCTGCCATCACCAAGTAAGCCATCTGCCAGGAGGCGAGGTTATAGACTTCACTGTCGGGGTCGAGCCAGGCGGCTATGGTGAGTGCTCCGGCGGTGGCGACTATCATGGCGCTGCGATAACCCACCTGATAGGCGGCGGCGAGGGCGGCCTGCATCTTTTCAGGGGCGGAGTCGATACGAAAGGCGTCGATAACGATATCTTGAGTCGCCGAGGCAAAGGCCACCATCAAGGCAAACAGGGCTAATCGCTCAAGATCTTTCAGGGGATCGCTCTGGCTCATGCCTAGTATTGCGATAACCAGCAGCAGCTGGGCGAACAGCATCCAGCCCCGTCGGCGACCCAGCAGCTTGGTAAAAATTGGCAGTGATAGGCGATCTACTAGGGGCGACCAGGCCCACTTAAAGCCGTAGGCCAAGGCTATCCAGCTGAAATAGCCAATGGCGGTGCGATCTATGCCTGCTTCTCGCAACCAAAACGAGAGAGTGGAAAACACCAGCATAAGCGGCAGACCGGCCGAAAACCCCAGTAACAGGAGTACCAGTACTCGCTTATGGCAGTAGATGGAGAGGGCATCTTTAAAACGGGATTGAGTCGAAGTGGTCACAGACGGCAAGAGTTAACAAACAGATGCAGCTAGCTTAAACCTTAAGGGGAAAAATAAAAAGGGCAACAGGCCAAAGAAAAAGCCCAGTCACAGGACTGGGCTTAGCTTTCGTAGTTTATCTTCAATGATAAAAAATCAGATGTGTGGATGAAAACATATTTTAAAAAATGCTGCTTGGCCGACATCCGTTACAGCAGGCTGGATAGGGGCCTCCAATGCTTAAGTAATCACAGCAATCGTCTATCTGCTTACGTAGAAATTGATTGCCGCGTATCACCCAATCTGGCCATCTGTCGAAGGCTTGCAGCAAGTGCCAAAACACTTTTTCAACTTCACTTTCTGTATCATTTTGCGCGTCCCCTAGATGAGTGAAAGCTTGCCACTCCTCTAAGGTGTCCCATAAATAAAGCTGGATCTCATGAAATTCCACTTGATCGTTTAAAAACGCTTTTCCATACAGAGCCAACTGGGACGCTTTGTTATCGATGAACTCATTGGGTGTCATCGTTTATTGCCTCCTTACTGCATTAGCACTACCAGTATAGTTGGCAATGCTCCAGGCGATTGTCTAAAAATCAAAACTGTTATTTCTAGTTTGGTTGCAGTTTTATGAAAGCGCGAAGATCCTTTAATGAAATTGTGATTACACCCTAATTTAATCTGATAGTTGCGATCAACTCGGCACAGTTTTTACTCTCTGGGTAGTAGGGTGGCTTTGATCAATAAAACATCTTTGACGGGAAAATCCGGCCAACCCAGCTGGCTATTTATGTGGGTTTCGACTAAAGCCATCTTCTCCAGTACTTCCATCCCCTCGGTGACTTCGCCAAATACGGCATAGCCCCAACGGCGGGATGAGGGATCCAGGCGTGTGTTATCGGCGACATTGAAATAAAACTGGGCGGTGGCCGAGTGGGGCTCATTATCACGGGCCATGGCGATAGTGCCAAGGCTATTGCTCAGTCCGTTACCTGACTCATTGACTATCGGCTTATCGGTTGGCTTCTCCTCTAACTTGGGATTCAGCCCACCACCTTGCACCACAAACCCTGGGATGATGCGATGAAACAGGGTGTTGTCATAATGGCCTTTGACGACATAGGTAAGAAAATTATCCACAGTGATAGGCGCACGCTTGCGATCCAGTTCAACGACTATGTTGCCCATGCTGGTTTCCAGTTTAACCTTGGGATAGATGGTATTTTTTTGGATATCAACTGCATGAGCCAGGCTACTGACAGAGAGTAACAGTATTGAACAGAGCCACTTTTTCATCTTATTTCCTTTTTATTAATAAGTAACTGCTAGTGAGTAAGAGTGAGTAAGAGTGAGTAGGTGAATGATTATTCTTGGATAAACTGATTCAGTTCAGGATCGTTAATGATCTTGCTGGTGAGCTGATCGAGCAATACATTCATTGCCAGTTCAAGGGTGGCAAAATCCGGGCTCAAGGGGCCAGAGACCTTGTTGTGGCCCGTATAGCGTTTGGTAAAGGTTTTTAGTGTGTTGCTGGCAATTACATTGATCACTATATCGTTTGTGGCTTCGTAGCCAAAAAATGACTCGTTGACATCGGTCAGGAGCTTTTCCAGTTGGATCTCAACGTGCTGTACTGAACTGGGATCGATAGTGTATCCCGCCTTGGTAAAGCCGAGTCTGAATACTTGATCTAGCTGCTGGCGCGGCGCTTCCGACGGGCTAACCAACTGGGCGGCATCATCTCCGCGATTGAATCGTGCGACAAAGTTAGCCGAACGAGTATCTATCATCTCGACGGCAAGAGGACTGACTTTTAGCACAGGGCTGGTGATGGCTGGTGTCTGCGGGTTTAACGCCATGTGGGTGGGCGCATGGGTGGCGCAGCCAGTGAGCAGTAGTGCGCCAACAAAAAATACAATAATCGCTTTCATTCAACATAATTGGTTACGGTAACGGTTGCATCAGCATAACAGAATCCTATTTTGATGCCACTTTGACAGGCTTTTGTGCTCAATACTCTGTGCTTAATGATATGTGTCTGATGCCCTATGCCTTGGCAGAAAGAAACTTTAAAGATGCGCCATAAGCGGGTAGAGTCAGAGATAGGTGCAGGGAATCGCATGAAAAGTCAGTGAGCAATGGTAAATCCTATAATGAATTAGGATCCGCTTTCGCCTTTAACGGTAAACACTGAGCCGCAAACGCTTATTCTCCCCTCGGGCAGGGTGCAATATGGTCATTTCGATAAACCGATGACAGATTTGGGGCTGAGCCATTTTCAATATTGCAACGCCATGGATAAACCATCAGGTAAGTTGTCGAGTTACTTCGGTTTTAAGCAGTTTCAGTTTGTGTCGATTATGACCCCTCGCCAATGCCGTCAGGAGAAACGTAATCTCTGGCTGCTTAAGAGTAATTTTCGTCAATATATAGGCTATTTCGATGGCTATGTTATCGACAGTGACGGTTAAAAACTGCAGTTCGAGCGGGTCTTAGGGCTGAGCGAAGATCACTATGCACTTTGGTAGCACTCTTAGGTAGCCTTAGGCTTTCACTCAGCTATTTCGGCAGTTTTTGAGCCTGCAAGATAACAAACTTGCCGTTGGCGGCTATGGTGGTGCAGTTCTTGAAAATCCGTTTTAGTTTAACGTGATAAGCCAGATGACGATTACCCACCACATGCAAAATACCGCCAAGCTTAAGTTGCCTGAAGGAGTCTAAAAACATCTGCCAGGCGATATGATCTGTGATGGCTTCTCCCTGATGGAAAGGGGGATTACAAAGGATAAGATCTGGCTGTACATTTTCGCCTAAGTGAGTCAAACAATCATCCCAATGAAAACTGGCCTGTGGCGCGTCAAGGTGAGCCTCGTCCAGCTGATTGAGCTGCCAGTTGGCCTTGGCACTGGCGATGGCCATTTCAGAGTCATCGACAAAGTGAATGTGCGCCTTGGGATAGCACTGCTTGGCCCTTAGTCCTAGCACGCCGTTGCCGCAGCCGAGATCAACAATAGTGTCAAACTCGCCTTGTGGCAGGTTATCGAGCATAAATCGAGCACCAATATCCAGTTTAGTAGCGGCAAACACATTGCTTAAGTTACTTAAGGTGAGTGCGTATTCTGGGACTTTCCAACTGCTGGCTTGGGCTATGGGGCGTTTGATGCCATCGCTGATGCAAGTGATCATCCGGCTCTTCTTCCAGGCCAGGCTGGCACTGGCTGGCCCCAGATTTTGCGCAATAAGGGAGAGCAACGCCTTATTAATCGACTTTGCCTTAGCGCCGATATACACAGGCGTACCCTCTGGTAACACTTGAGATAGACGAATAAGCTGATCGGCAAAGTAATTGAGGTTTTTGGGCAGTTTCATCAAAACCTGCTGAGTCGCTACAGGCAGAAGTTCCCTGCTGTGAAACCATTGAATATGGTCGCTGCTTAGCCCATTGCGCTCAAGGTTTTGGCTTGTGCCTAGCTGGCTGGTTTTTGCGTCGGTTTCGACAAAGAGCTTTCTCTGGGCATCTAGCTTGGTCAGTGATGCGGTGAGCGAACCGAAGCTATCATTAATAATGGCGCAGGGAAGGGGGGCCTCTTCTCTTTCTATCAGCTGCTTAACTAAATATTCGTCGGCGGCATCCCAGGCCTGCAGGTTGGCTTCCTGCTTGGGGGGATAACGGAAAAGTTCGAGTTGAAGTTCGTCGACGGAAAATTGAGTGGTCATCAGTGGGCTGCTAGATTGAAATCGGGGCTGAATTATCGCAGATTTGACCGATAATACCAACGGCAGCTAGCGTTTCCCATGGCAACTCATTTGCTAAAGAAGTGTTAAGAATAGAAGTGTTAAGCTGGAGAAGGAATAAATAACGGGTGCAGCAATCTCATTTAGATTTATTTGGCGATACGGGTGAATGGTCGCAGCAAGGTCCAGCGCGGCGCGAGGGGATTTTGCCTGGCCCGGATGCGCCTATCACCTTTGTGAAAGGTTATCTGAATGCGGCGCAGCAACAGGCCTTATGGCAAGAGGCGCAGACTTATCCCTTTTCACGGCCGAGTGTTCAAGTCTATGGCCGCTCTCATATCATTCCACGCAGTCAAGTATGGTTTGGCGATCCCGGTTGCGATTATATCTACTCGGGCCTGTTTATCCAGTCGCAGCCCTGGCCTAAATATGCCGGCCGCCTCAGGGAGAAATTAGCCCGTGACTGGTCTCTGAATAGCAATGGGGTATTAGTGAATCGCTATCAGGATGGGCAGGAATCCATGGGCTGGCACAGCGACGATGAGCCAGAGATATCAGCAAACAGTGATATCGCCTCTATTACTTTGGGTGAAAGTCGCCCCTTCTTTCTTCGGCATAAAAAGAGTCAACACAAGATAGAGTTGTTGCTGGAAAGTGGTGATCTGCTGCTGATGCACTGGCCTATGCAGCGCGACTGGCAACATGCTTTGCCCAAAAGGGCTAGGGTAAAAAGTACAAGGCTAAACTACACCTACCGTACCCTCATCCCTTTTTATCATAGCAAGTGAGCCACTACACTTTTATTTCTGCTTAGATGCACGGCTTGACTGAGTTTGATTCATACTTAAGTAGATGGGAAGGGAATCCGATGCTTGGTTTTTTGGCCTCCTTTACGCTAGGTCAAGGATAGGAGTAATAGCCGGGAGCGATAGTTGACCTTTTGAAGTTAGCCAAGTACTCTTCGGCCATCATTTTTGTACTCAATTAGAGACAACAGTATGTCAGTTGAACAGAACATTTATGAGAAGTTAAATGCGGCGTTATTTCCTGCGCACTTGGAAGTGATTAACGAAAGCGATAATCATCATGTTCCGCCTAACTCTGAATCTCATTTTAAAGTCATAGTTGTAAGTGAGCAGTTTGAAGGTAAGCGTTTGATTGCACGGCACCGCAGCGTAAACGAATTGCTGAGCCACGAGTTGCAAAATGGGGTTCATGCCTTGTCTATGCACACTTTTACCCCCGGTGAGTGGCAAGCAGAAATGGATGTGCCTGTCTCGCCCAAATGCCGTGGCTGATAAAAAGCGATAAATCGCTGACAATGCCATTTGTGTCCTTGTCATTGTCAGGCATAATACTCTTAAAAAAATAGCGCATAATAAATGCGCTATTTTTTACTGTCTATGATGAGCAATGCTTCATATATAGCAGGAGTTCATAAATATTGAGTAGGCGTATCGCCTCTCGCTGTAAACAAGGAGATAAAACATGCCCTTACTCGATAGTTTTACCGTCGACCATACACGAATGAATGCCCCAGCGGTGCGGGTTGCTAAGACGATGACCACCCCAGGTGGAGATACCATTACCGTCTTTGATCTGCGTTTTTGTGTACCTAATAAAGATATATTAAGTGAGCGCGGCATCCATACTCTCGAGCACCTATTTGCTGGTTTTATGCGAGATCACCTTAACAGCGATAGTGTCGAGATTATTGATATTTCTCCCATGGGTTGCCGAACCGGTTTCTATATGAGTTTGATTGGTTCGCCAAAAGAATCACAGGTTGCCGAGTCTTGGTTGGCGGCGATGGAAGATGTGCTTAAAGTTGCCGAGCAATCTGAGATCCCAGAATTAAATGAATACCAATGTGGTACTTATGAGATGCACTCGCTGGAGCAAGCCAAGGATATCGCCCGTAATATCATCGCGGCAGGAGTGAATGTAAATCGTAACGACGATTTGAAACTGAGCGATGAGATCCTCAAAGGCTTATGATCTGAGTTTCATTCCCAAAAAAAGCAGCCATTGGCTGCTTTTTTTATGGCTAAAAAAACTGCTTTTTGCTCGCAACATAGGCAAACAGTGGGGGATTGTGAACTTAATCCTGTTTCTCTGGCTGAAATTTGTGATTTAAGTTGCATGTTTTTTGTTCAGTTGGACATCAGGTAATTTATGGCGGATTACCGCATAAATTGCCTCTTTTGGGGGCTTGTAAATTGGTAATACCCTTGCTAGGTCAGGGGGCTATATTAATTCGTTTTTCACTAATAGAGAGTGAACACGCAATCTATGAGGCATAGCACATTCTCAAATTCGCCGTTTGGCATTTAAAACAACCACATTTTCCGTGGCGATAAGCAAATATTTACGGTAAAATGCGCCCGACCAGCGTGATTGCGATCGCATTTCTGTAATAAATCTGCGCTAGCTCAATGTGATAGCTTTGTGTTTGAAGTTTATCAATTAAGCAGGAACGCGACGCATTATCTTTCCTTCATAACGTAGTGCATGTGGATATGATTACAATTAAGAAAGGGTTGGATCTACCATTAATAGGTGGACCAGAGCAAGTTATCCATAATGGCCCAGCCATTAAACACGTAGCTACTTTGGGTGAAGAGTATATTGGCTTACGTCCCACTATGAAGATCAAAGTGGGCGATAAAGTGCAAAAAGGTCAGGTGATTTTTGAAGATAAAAAGAATCCTGGTGTTAAATATACTGCTTTAGCCAGTGGCACAATTTCAGAAATTAACCGGGGCGCTCAACGTGTTCTTCAGTCTGTTGTCATCGACATCGAAGGGGACGACAGCGTCACTTTCGCTAAATACGATGCATCGGCTCTAGCCACGCTAGATGAGCAGCTTGTGCGTGACAACCTGATCGAATCAGGTTTGTGGACCGCCCTGCGGACTCGCCCTTTTAGCAAAGCGCCTGCCGTTAACGCAACTACCCCAGGTATTTTCGTTACCGCCATCGACACACAACCTCTTGCTGCAGACCCTGCCGTGATTATTAACGAGCATAGGGAAGATTTTGCCAACGGTTTAACTCTGTTGTCGCGTTTGACTCAAGGTAAAGTTTACCTGTGTAAGGCGCCTGGTGCAGATATTCCTGTCGCAAATGCTCAGGTTGAAGAGTTTGCAGGTCCCCATCCTGCCGGTTTGGTGGGAACCCACATCCATTTTGTAATGCCAGCCTCAGCCACGCGTAGCGTTTGGCATATCGGCTATCAAGATGTGATCGCAATTGGTCAGTTATTTACTACGGGCGAATTGAACAATCAGCGCGTCGTTGCGCTGGCTGGACCTAAAGCGCTTAAGCCTAGACTCGTTCGTACCTTAGGCGGCGCAGCGACAGCCGAGCTGATTGCCAATGAAGCCGCTGACGGTAATGTGCGTGTGATTGCCGGTTCTGTACTGAACGGTAAAACCGCAACAGGTCCTCATGCTTATCTTGGCCGTTTCCATAATCAGGTCTCTTTACTTGAAGAGGGAACTGAGCAGGAGTTTATCGGCTGGATGATGCCAGGCGCGCAAAAGTTCTCTATTACCCGCGCTTTCCTTGGCCACCTGTCACCTTCGCGTCTGTTTAATATGACGACCAGTACGGGTGGTTCTGACCGAGCCATGGTGCCAATTGGTAACTATGAGCGCGTAATGCCGCTGGATATCCTTCCTACTATGTTGCTGCGTGACCTGGTCTCTGGCGACACCGATGGCGCTGTCAGATTAGGTGCCTTGGAATTAGATGAAGAAGATTTGGCACTGTGTACTTTCGTATGTCCCGGTAAGTATGACTATGCATCTTACTTGCGTGACTGTTTGGATACGATAGTGAGGGAAGGCTAATGGGCTTAAAAGAGTTTTTTAAAAGTATTGAACCCCAGTTTGAAAAGGGTGGAAAATACGAGAAGTGGTATGCGCTTTTCGAAGCGGCTTACACCATATTTTACACCCCGGGCCATGTAAACAAAGGCCGTACCCATGTACGTGATAATCTCGACCTTAAGCGTATGATGATCACAGTATGGGCCTGTACTTTCCCAGCGATGTTCGTGGGTATGTACAACGTGGGTCTACAGGCACAAGAAGCCTTAGTCGCGGGGTTTGCTACCCCTGATGTCTGGCAGGTAAGCCTGTTTAGCCTGTTTGGAACCCAGTTGGGTGCCGAGTCTGGCGTAGCCACCTTGATGTGGTACGGGGCCTGTTTCTTCCTACCTATCTATGCGGTGACTTTCGCCGTGGGAGGTATCTGGGAAGTCTTGTTTGCCGCTGTGCGTGGCCATGAAGTGAACGAAGGTTTCTTCGTTACTTCAGTGCTGTTCGCTCTGACTCTGCCTGCAACTATCCCGCTGTGGATGGTGGCCTTAGGTATCACCTTCGGTGTGGTGGTCGCTAAAGAGATCTTCGGTGGTACAGGACGTAACTTCCTCAACCCTGCACTGGCTGGCCGTGCCTTCCTGTTCTTTGCTTATCCACTGAACATGTCTGGCGACACGACTTGGGTTGTGGCAGACGGTTTCTCTGGTGCGACTGCACTGAGTCAAGCGGCGCAAGGCACACTGGAATATGGCTTTAATCAGAGCTGGTGGGATGCCTTCTTAGGTTTCATTCCAGGTTCTGTGGGTGAAGTCTCGACCTTGGCGATTCTGCTCGGTGGTCTGGTGATCGTCTATACCCGTATCGCATCGTGGCGCATTATTGGTGGTGTGATGGTGGGTATGATTGCCGTTTCAATGCTGCTGAATGCGATTGGAAGTGATACTAACCCTATGTTTGCTATGCCTTGGTACTGGCACCTTGTATTAGGTGGTTTTGCCTTCGGTATGATGTTTATGGCGACAGACCCTGTATCGGCGTCGTTTACCAACCAGGCTAAGTGGGCATACGGTATTTTGATTGGTGCAATGGCCGTGTTTATCCGTGTCATTAACCCCGCTTTCCCAGAAGGTATGATGTTGGCGATTCTGTTTGCCAACCTGTTTGCGCCGCTATTTGACCACTTCGTGGTTCAAGCGAATGTTAAGCGGAGGATTGCTCGTGGCTAGTAATAAAGATTCGTTCGGTAGAACGCTGTTCGTTGTTGTTGGATTATGTTTTATCTGTTCGGTATTTGTATCAACTGCCGCAGTATTGCTAAAGCCTACTCAACAAGAGAACAAGTTGCTCGATAAGCAAAAGTATATTCTTGAAGCTGCTGGTTTGATGGATGAGAACTTCACTAAATCAGAGATTCTGAAGACTTATGGCAAGCACGTAGAAGCCAAGTTGGTTGACCTTAAGTCAGGTGACTGGGCTGAAGGCGATGCCGATACCTTCAATACTGAAAAAGCAGCGCGTACGCCTGCCACTTCTTTTAAACCACAAAATGACATCGCTTCGGTGAAGCGTGTGGCAAATAAGGGTGTGATTTATCTGGTGCGTGACGATGCGGGTAAGCTACAGACTGTGATCATTCCTGTTAAAGGTTATGGCTTGTGGTCAACCATGTATGCATTCCTTGCTGTGGAAGCAGATCTGAATACTATTCGCAGCTTAGTTTACTACGACTTTTCAGGTTCGGGTGAGACTCCTGGCCTTGGCGGCGAAGTACAAAATCCTCAGTGGATTGCTAAGTGGGAAGGTAAGAAGCTTTATGATGAACAAGGTAACTTGGCCATTAAAGTAACGAAGAACCCTGCGATTGCGGAATCACAACACGGTGTTGACGCACTATCGGGTGCAACGCTTACGAGTAACGGTGTGCAACACTCGCTTGATTTCTGGTTGGGTGATGAAGGTTTTGCTCGCTTTCTTGAAAAAGCGCGCAACGGAGGGCTTAGCTAATGGCTACTGCTAAAGAACTTAAACAGGTTCTCACTGGACCGATTATTAGTAACAACCCGATTGCACTGCAGATCCTCGGTGTATGTAGTGCCTTGGCTGTAACCAGTAAGATGGAAACAGCTTTGGTAATGACCATAGCCCTGACGGCAGTAACGGCATTATCTAACTTGTTTATCTCGCTTATCCGTAACCACATTCCTAGCAGTGTGCGGATTATCGTGCAGATGACCATTATTGCATCTTTGGTAATTGTCGTTGACCAGGTACTGCAGGCTTATGCCTACGATGTGGCTAAGCAGCTGTCAGTATTTGTTGGTCTGATTATCACTAACTGTATCGTAATGGGCCGCGCCGAAGCTTACGCCATGAAGACACCGCCTATGATGAGCTTCATGGATGGTATAGGTAACGGTCTTGGTTATGGTGCGATTCTGCTGTCGGTTGGCTTTGTTCGTGAACTCTTTGGTAACGGCTCACTCTTTGGTATCGAGATCTTAAGTAAAATCTCTGATGGTGGTTGGTATCAGCCTAACGGTCTGTTATTGCTGCCACCCAGTGCCTTCTTCCTGATCGCTGCACTGATCTGGATTATCCGTACCATGAAGCCTGAACAAGTAGAAGCAAAAGGGTAAGCGTAATGGAACATTATATTAGTCTGTTGATTCGTTCTGTTTTCATTGAAAACATGGCGTTATCCTTCTTCCTGGGTATGTGTACTTTCCTAGCGGTATCGAAGAAAGTCACTACGGCCATGGGCTTAGGTGTTGCCGTTATTGTGGTATTGGCGATTTCAGTACCCGTTAACCAAATCATTTATCAAGGTCTATTGGCTCCTGGCGCGTTAGCCTGGGCTGGCGTACCAGATGCGGATTTGAGTTTCTTGAAATTCATCACCTTCATCGGTGTGATTGCAGCCTTAGTGCAAATTCTTGAAATGACACTGGATAAGTATTTTCCACCTTTATACAACGCGCTGGGGATCTTCCTGCCGTTGATCACAGTAAACTGTGCAATTTTCGGTGCTGTGTCTTTCATGGTTGAGCGTGACTACAACCTAGGGGAAAGCTTTGTGTTCGGCGTGGGTTCAGGTATCGGTTGGGCATTAGCGATTGTGCTGCTGGCCGGTATTCGCGAAAAGCTCAAATACGCCGATGTGCCTAATGGTCTGCGTGGTCTAGGTATCACCTTTACTACTGCGGGTCTGATGGCGTTAGGTTTCATGTCGTTTTCAGGTGTGTCTCTGTAGGGACTACTTAACGGTTTCTGATTTTGAACCTTAAAGGATAATTTCATGGGTATTATTGAAGCTACTCCAATCGACGTTTACCTCGGTGTGAGTATGTTTACTGCCATAGTACTGGTGCTGGTTTTGGTGATTCTGTTTGCCAAATCTAAACTGGTACCCAGTGGCGATATCACCATTGGCATCAATGGCGATGCCGATAAAGCAATAAAAACCGGAGCCGGCGGCAAGCTACTTGGCGCACTGGCCGAAAACGGTATCTTCGTCTCCTCAGCCTGCGGTGGCGGTGGCTCTTGTGGCCAGTGTAAAGTGATAGTGAAATCCGGTGGCGGCGATATTCTGCCAACCGAACTGGATCATATCTCTAAAGGGGATGCCCGTGGCGGCTGTCGTTTATCTTGTCAGGTAAACGTGAAGAGCGACATGGAGATCGAACTGGACGAAGAGATCTTCGGTATTAAGAAGTGGGATTGTGAAGTTATCTCTAACGATAACAAGGCCACTTTCATTAAAGAACTGAAGCTACAGATCCCTGATGGCGAGTCTGTGCCATTCCGTGCCGGTGGTTATATTCAGATTGAAGCGCCAGCGCACCATGTTAAGTACGCCGATTTCGACGTACCTGCAGAGTACCGCGGCGACTGGGAACACTTTGGCTTCTTTAACCTTGAGTCTAAGGTTGACGATGAAACCATTCGTGCTTACTCGATGGCGAACTATCCTGAAGAGGAAGGCATTATCATGCTTAACGTTCGTATCGCGACTCCACCACCACGTAACCTGTCACTGCCATGCGGTAAGATGTCTTCTTACATCTGGAGCCTGAAGGCCGGTGATAAGGTGACTATCTCTGGCCCATTTGGTGAGTTCTTCGCTAAAGAAACCGATGCTGAGATGGTGTTTATCGGTGGTGGTGCGGGTATGGCGCCAATGCGTTCACACATCTTCGACCAGCTTAAGCGTCTTAAGTCTAAGCGTAAGATGAGCTTCTGGTACGGTGCTCGTTCAAAACGTGAAATGTTCTATGTCGAAGATTTCGATGGCTTGGCGGCCGAGAACGACAACTTCGTGTGGCATGTTGCGCTATCGGATCCACAGCCAGAAGATAACTGGGATGGATACACAGGTTTCATTCATAACGTGCTGTATGAAAATTATCTTAGAGATCATGAAGCACCGGAAGATTGTGAGTTCTATATGTGTGGCCCGCCAATGATGAACGCTGCCGTGATAGGTATGCTAAAAGATTTGGGCGTGGAAGACGAAAATATCCTGCTGGATGATTTCGGCGGCTAATTCTAGTTATCTTATGATAATATCTGCCCTTTGTTGCTTGGTTTGTTTCTCTGTTCAGTTTGGTATTTCAATGAACGAAATGAATGATGAAATGAACTTAGCAACCAATGGGCAGCGCAATTATTAAGGGATCTGGTCACATGTATATGACCTTAATAAAAGGGTTAGTCTTAATCGGACTAACCTTTTTTGTTTCAGCGTGCGGTAAACCCGCGCAAACACTCTCACTGTCAGGCAGTACCATGGGCACGACTTATCACATTAAGTTTGTGTCTGGTGAGCAGTCACCCGATGGACAGTTACTCCAGGCAGAAATCGATCTGGCGCTAGAGCAGGTCAATAATCAGATGTCGACCTACCGTAAGAAGTCTGAACTTTCTCAGTTTAACCTGATGGCAGCTGCAGCGACCATGGACGTATCTTTCGACACCGCGAAAGTGATCCAAACCGGCATCGAGCTCTATGGTAAAACCCATGGCGCCCTGGATATTACGCTAGGACCTTTAGTCAATCTGTGGGGATTTGGCCCAGATAAGCGGCCGACGAAAGTGCCTGCTCCCGAGCTGATTGCTGAGATTAAAGCCAAAACAGGAATCGCGCATCTCACGCTCGATGGCCGTAGGCTGAGTAAAGATATCGGCGAGCTTTATGTGGATCTCTCCGCCATCGCCAAAGGTTTCGGTGTCGATAAGGTGGCCAGCATACTGGCTAAGTATCAGCCTAAAGGCTATCTGGTTGAGATAGGCGGCGAAGTGAGCGTCTTTGGCAACAAGGCCGACGGCACAGCTTGGCGTATCGCCATAGAGCAGCCCGATGAGAATGAGCGTACGGTACAGCAGGTGATTGAGCCGGGTAATATGGCGATGGCGACCTCAGGTGACTATCGTAACTATTACGAGGAAGAGGGGCAGCGCTTTACCCACATTATCGATCCCCGTACTGGCTATCCTGTGGAGCATAAACTGGCCTCTGTGACCGTATTACACAGCGAATGTATGATAGCCGATGGCTATGCCACCGCCATGATGGTCATGGGGACAGAGGCTTCTCTCGCGCTGGCGAAGGAGCAGAACCTGGCTATTATGCTGATTGAGAAGCAAGACACAGGTTTTAAGGTCTATTACAGCGATGCCTTTAAGCCTTTCGTGGGTTTGTGATAAAATAAGTGTTATTGAGCCGGGTCGCTAATACTGCCTCTGTGGAGGTAAGCGAGTCCGGCGGTAGCAATTCTAGATAGTAAATAGCTAAGCTAGATAGTAAATAGCTAAATTGTCATAGTCGATTATAAGCAGATTTCGGTTATCTGCTGTTGGAGTGATTCATGGGCACCTTTGTAGCGGCATTTGTAGTATTACTACTGTTTTTTGTATTGATGTCGATTGGTTACATAGTTAAACAGAAAGCGGTAGCTGGCAGCTGTGGTGGTTTAGGGGCTTTGGGGATTGAGAAAGCCTGCGACTGCGATGAGCCCTGTGATAAACGTAAGGCTAAGATGGCCGAAGAAGCACGTCGTGAAAAGTTGACCAAAGACAGGATCATCTAATAAACGACTCTTATCTTACTGATTGATTTCTGAAAAGGCGCTAACGATAGTGCCTTTTTTACACCGTTTTTCTGTATTAGCCTCTTTGTTGCAGCTTGTGGTCTTCGCTTTTCCTATTGGCTTTTTGTGCTAGCAAAGGGGCGGTTAATGCTTTAGGTTAGGCTGTGAGTCGGACAGTCATACCATGAGGGAGCATATCTATGAAATCGGCAGTCGAGCAGCTTGCCACCTATAAGAGCGTTCATTTGAACGCGAGTAATATCAAGAGTCATTTTGTCGGGATCCCGCTGATCATCTGGTCACTCTTTGTGGTGCTTAATCTTATTCCTTTTAACCTCACTGTTGATTTGGCGGGTTTTGCTGTCAGTATGGATCTAGCTAATATCTTCACTTTAGTCGTGTTGATTTACTACTTTAAGCTGCATTTTCGATTAGCACTGGGTTTACTGCTGTTTATTCTTCCTGTGAACTATACGGCCCAGTTGGCAGCTCAGACGGATATGGCGCTCTGGATAGCCACAGGGGTATTTGTGATAGGCTGGATATTCCAGCTAATTGGGCATCAGTATGAACGTGCTAAGCCAGCCTTTGTCGATGATATCAACCAGCTGCTGATTGGTCCCTTTTTCCTGATGGCTGAGATCTATTTTGCGCTAGGCTGGGAGTCAGAGCTCAATCAAACCATCACACCCTTGGCCAGAGAGAAACGGGCGATACTAGACAGTTAGCTTGGCTAGCAACTATAAAAAAAGGCGCAATCTGCGCCTTTTTTGTGTGACATTACTTTAAGTGTTTATAGTGCTGGGGCATGACCCGCACTATCTTCACCATGTTATCGCCGACTTCTACTACTTCTATCGGGTAACCTGCGATACGCATCGAGGTATAGGGTTCAGGGATCTCTTCTAGGTATTCCAAAATCAAGCCGTTAAGGGTTTTAGGACCGTCGATGGGAAAGTCCCAATCCATCTCTTTGTTCAGATCACGAATGTTGATGGTGGCATCGATGAGATAGCTGCCATCGGGTTGCTTGGTGATATCTTCACTAGGCGTTGTGATCATAGAGGTGGTAAAGTCACCGACTATCTCCTCAAGAATATCTTCCAGAGTGGCCAGTCCCTGAATATCGCCGTATTCATCCACCACTAAGCCGATGCGCTCTTTGTTGCGCTGGAAGTTAGCCAGCTGCACGTTCAGCGGCGTGCCCTCGGGAATAAAGTAGATCTCTTTTACGGCGCGCAGCAGGGAAGATTTGCTGAACTGCTCTTTCGATTGCAGACGCAGCGCATCGCGCAGATGCACAAAACCGACCGCATCGTCTATGGTATCGCGATAGAGCAATACCCGAGTGTGCGGGCTCTGGATCACCTGTTTATTGATGCTCTTAAAGTCGTCATTGATATTGATGGCATAGAGTTCCGAGCGGGGGATCATGATGTCTTCTACTGTCACTTTTTCCAGATCCATGATCGACAGCAGCATCTCCTGGTGTCGTCTCGGGATCAAGGCGCCGGCCTCATGCACTACGGTTCTTAGCTCCTCTTGGCTCAAGGCGTCATCCTCTTTCACCGAGCGAATACCTAATATATGCAGGAAGGTGGAGGTAATCAAGTTGACGATTTTTACCAGCGGCGACAGTAGGGTCAATAATACCTTAAGCAGGATGCTTGATGGAAAAGCGATCCGCTCAGGGTGCAGGGCGGCAACGGTTTTGGGCGTTACCTCGGCAAAGACCAGAACTATGAGTGTCAAAGCACCGGTTGCAATTGCCACCCCCACATCACCAAACAGGCGAATACCGATAATGGTCGCGATGGCCGAAGCCAGAATATTAACCAGGTTATTGCCGATCAGGATTAGACCTATCAGTCTGTCGGGACGATCGAGCAGTTTAATTGCCCGCTTTGCCCCTTTATGACCATTGTTGGCCAGGTGGCGCAGACGATATCGATTGAGTGACATCATGGCAGTCTCTGAGCCTGAAAAGTAGGCAGAGATGATGATAAGTACAAACAGAATAATAAGAAGTACGCCGGTGGATATTGCGTCCAATCAGTGGCCCCGCTTTAGCGAAAATAACGAAAATTGCTGTAAGGAGTAGTAAATACAGCGATTTGAATCAAGAGTCAAGTGAACCTGAGGCGAGGTAAATCCCATAAAGCCCCAGGTTATCTGACTTATTGTAGGATTAGCTCTTTAACAATACGCGCCCCAAAATAGGCCAGTGACAGCAGCACAGCGCCTGTTAGTGTGTAAGCCACGGCAGTACGCACCTTACAGCCGACCCAATATTGCTGGGCCAACATGGCGATATATGTAAACCAGGCAACGATAGAGAGTATCGCTTTATGGCCCTGGCCATCGGCAAACATATCATCGAGGAAAATAAAACCGGTCGCCAGAGACAAGCTGAGTAAGACCACGCCAATAATCACCAGATGATAAAGCTGTTTTTCGACCGTCATTAAAGGTGGGATAGCCGGGCTCAGCATCAACTGCTTTTTCTTTAACTTGCTCTGGATAAGTGACAACTGAATGGCATAGAGGGCGGCGATCATCAAGGCGCTGTATGCCATCAATGAGAGCACCACATGGGCCAGCACTTCAGGGTAAAGCTCGAAATGGATAATAAACTTAGGTGGCAGCAACCATAGTAGGGCGACTGAGATAATCGAGCAGGCGTAGACCACAGGGACAACGACAATCACCTTGAGCCTGAACATTAAGATGGTAAAAGCAAAGGCGATGATCCAGTTCACCATGGAGATCACATTGGTTAGGCTGAAGTTTTGCCCATCGCCAGTAAATACGGCTTGATACAGTGCGGCAGCATGGAGAATAACTGCGATGGCGGCACATACTGCAACGGCTTTGCGGTTAGGTCCTTCGGCATGAAACAGGCGAGTGACCACCAGAATAAACGCGATTGTATAGAATAAAATGGCTGGAGCCGAAAAAATAACCATCGAAATTTAACCTATAGTTTGTTAGCTTTCCCGCGCAATCACAATGTCATAGCGAGCACGAGAACCTGCTTAACGGATGTGGTTAGAATAACACGACCTTGAGGCAAATGGGCAGAGGCATTGCACACAAAAATTAGCCATTTCTGAGCGTTGCTCCTAAATTTTAAACATTCGTTATCGCTAAAGTTGTCCTTGGGTTCGACATAGAGATCGAATAGTTAAAGGCCTGCGGTAGCATAATCTCCATGCATGGTTATAATACAGGCCATTGTTCACCATGACTCAACAGTAAAGAACGCGATAATGTTTGATAACCTCACCGATAGATTGTCACGAACCCTGAAGAACATCAGCGGACGTGGTCGCCTAACTGAAGACAACATAAAAGAAACGTTACGCGAAGTGCGTATGGCACTGCTGGAAGCCGATGTGGCTCTGCCTGTGGTTCGCGCCTTTGTTAACAGCGTTAAAGAGCGTGCCGTAGGTCAGGAAGTTGCTAAGAGCCTGAGCCCGGGTCAAGCCTTCATTAAGATAGTGCAAAGCGAGCTGGAAAACGCCATGGGCGAGGCCAACGAAGCACTGAATCTTTCGGCGCTGCCTCCAGCCGTGATCATGATGGCCGGTCTTCAGGGTGCGGGTAAAACCACCAGTGTCGCTAAGCTGGCTAAGTTTTTACGCGAGCGCGAAAAGAAATCTGTGCTTGTGGTCAGTGCCGACGTCTACCGTCCGGCGGCGATCAAACAGCTGGAAACCCTGGCGAATGAAGTTAGTGTCGAGTTTTTCCCATCGGATGTCAGCCAAAAGCCTATCGACATAGTCAATAGCGCCATGAGTCACGCCAAGCTTAAGTTTATCGATGTGGTGATTGTCGATACCGCAGGTCGTCTGCATGTGGATGAAAGCATGATGGACGAAATAAAGGCGCTGCATGCGGCGGTCAAGCCCATCGAGACCCTGTTTGTTGTCGATGCCATGACAGGTCAGGATGCGGCCAATACTGCCAAAGCCTTCAATGAGGCGCTGCCACTAAGTGGTGTGGTACTGACTAAGGTCGACGGCGATGCGCGTGGTGGTGCGGCGTTATCGATCCGTCATATCACAGGTAAGCCGATCAAGTTCCTGGGTGTGGGCGAGAAAACCGATGCCCTAGAGCCTTTCCATCCGGATCGTGTCGCTTCACGTATTCTGGGCATGGGTGATGTGTTATCGCTTATCGAAGAAGTTGAGCGCGGCGTCGATAAAGAAAAGGCGATGAAGCTGGCTTCGAAAGTGAAGCAGGGCGGCAGTTTCGACCTTGAAGATTTCCGCGAGCAGTTACAGCAGATGAAAAACATGGGCGGCATGATGAACATGCTCGAGAAGCTGCCTGGCGTGGGACAGCTGCCGCCGGAAGCACTGGCTCAGGTTCAAGATGGCAAGATGACTGGCCAGATGGAAGCGATTATTAACTCTATGACCCCGGGTGAGCGTAAGCGCCCCGAGATCATTAAAGGCTCACGCAAGCGCCGGATAGCCTTAGGTTCTGGTACTCAAATTCAGGATGTTAACCGCCTGCTTAAGCAGTTTACCCAGATGCAGAAGATGATGAAGAAGATGTCGGGTAAAGGTGGCATGAAGAAGATGATGCGTGGCATGAGTGGTATGTTGCCACCAGGCATGAAGATGCCGGGGCGATAATCCCCTCATTTTATGAAGATTTAGCCTAATTCACTGGGTCGGACACCGATTCGGTGGATTGGTTGTTAAGTGTGAAAAACGTTGCATTTGCCGCTGATTCAGGTAGAATCGTGCGGCTTTCTTTCTGGGACTCTTCGCGAACACGGGGTTCCAGTTTTTATTTTTGCCCGATTAAAAGGGCAAATCATTAGAGGATAAAAGACGCATGGTTACCATTCGTTTAGCTCGAGGCGGCGCAAAAAAGCGTCCATTTTATAACATCGTTGTAGCTGATAGCCGCAATGCACGTGACGGTCGTTTCATCGAACGTGTTGGTTTCTTCAACCCGGTTGCCCGTGGTCAAGAAGAAGCTCTACGTTTAGACCTAGATCGTGTTGAGCACTGGGTTGCTAACGGTGCTGCTACTACTGAACGTGTAGCAAAACTGATCAAAGACGCTCGTAAAGCTGCTGCTTAATAGCGTTAAGGTATAGATTGATGAGTAGTCACCAAGACCCTGTCGTGCTGGGTAAATTAGGTTCCTGTCACGGCATTAAAGGTTGGTTGAAGATCACTAGCTATACCGATTCTGTCGAAGATATTTTTGACTATTCTCCCTGGTTGATTAAAGAGCAGGGACAATGGCGCGAGGTGAAGGTTGAGCAGTGGCGCGTTCAGGGTAAAGCAATTATTGCAGCCCTCGAAGGTGTGACGACGAGAGACCGAGCGCAAATGCTCACTAACTGTGAGATTGCGATTCCCGCTGAGGCGATGAAAGCGCTGCCGGAAGATGAGTTCTACTGGCGTGACTTAATTGGCTGTAAGGTGGTGAATACCAAAGGCTATAGCATGGGTAAGGTCGATCAGATCGTGGAAACAGGATCGAACGATGTTCTCTTAGTGAAGGCCAACGCGAAAGATGCCTTTGGCAAAACGGAACGTATGATTCCTTTTGTTACCGAGCAGTTCATCCTTGAGGTGAACCTAACGGAAAAACAAATTTTAGTGGATTGGGATCCGGACTTCTAAGTCGAGGGACAACAGATGTGGTTAGGGGTAGTAACCCTGTTTCCAGAGATGTTTCGTGCCGTAACAGACTTTGGGGTAACGGGTCGAGCCGTTAGCAACGGCTTACTGGAGTTGCAAACCTGGAATCCTCGTGATTTCACCCATGATAAACATCGTACCGTGGACGACAGGCCTTATGGCGGCGGACCGGGAATGTTGATGATGGTGCAACCCCTACGCGATGCTATCCATGCTGCCAAAGCGGCAGCGGGTGACAAAGCTAAGGTGATTTATCTTTCTCCTCAGGGGCGCAAGCTGACACAGCAAGGCGTCGAAGAGTTAGCTAAATCGGAGCGTTTGATTTTAGTGTGCGGTCGTTATGAAGGTATCGATGAGCGCATTATTCAAACAGAAGTGGATGAAGAGTGGTCGATTGGAGATTACGTGCTTTCGGGCGGTGAACTTCCAGCAATGACGCTAATCGATTCAGTATCTCGCTTGGTGCCAGGTGTACTTGGTAAGCAAGCATCGGCAGAGCAGGATTCCTTCTCTGACGGATTGCTGGATTGTCCCCACTACACTCGGCCTGAAAGCTTAGAAGGCATCGACGTGCCCAGTGTGTTGCTAAGTGGAAACCACGAACATATTAGACGCTGGCGTCTAAAACAGAGTCTCGGTAGAACTCTGCAAAGACGACCAGAATTATTTGAAAATCTAGCTCTGACTGACGAACAAACCCAGCTATTAGCCGAGTTTGTCGATGCCGCCAAACAAGGCGAGTAACAAGTGGTCAGTTATTACTAGTATGGAGTTTATTCATGAATAACATCATTAAAATGCTCAACGAAGAGCAAATGAAACAAGATGTACCAGCATTTGGTGCAGGTGACACAGTTGTTGTTAAAGTACGTGTTGTAGAAGGCGGTAAAGAGCGTCTACAGGCGTTCGAAGGCGTTGTTATCGCTAAGCGTAACCGTGGTCTGCATTCTGCATTCACAGTGCGCAAGATCTCTAATGGTGAAGGTGTTGAGCGTGCGTTCCAGACTCACAGCCCACTCATCTCAAGCATCGAAGTTAAGCGTCGCGGCCGTGTTCGTCGTGCTAAGCTTTACTACCTACGCGATCGTTCAGGTAAGTCTGCACGTATCCGTGAGAAACTTGCTAAGTAAGAAATTACTACAAGTAAACAAGATGCAGTGTTCGCACAATAAACCGCCTTATGGCGGTTTTTTGTTTGTCTGATAAGGTTTTTTTGGTTTGCCTTATGGCGGTTTTGATTTTATTTAATCGCTAACTCTTCACTCCTCACTCTTCCTCTTATCTTTGCCAATACACATTTTTGTGGTTGTTTTCTCTGTTTGTTGCTGCGTGTTCAAGAGGTGCGTCAGATATTTTACAGTGAGCAAATTTAGTGCTTGATCTGTGTACAAACAACAGGCATAGTGACTACGAATGTAATGGCGTACCGTTACAGTATTGCGATAATGTATAATCGAAACAGATACGCTTATACAGACAAGCAAAAACAGACACTAATACAGACAAACTATAGGTATAAAGCGGATTTTGGCAGTATTCTTTAGTGAATGGTAATTTGAATTTAGGTTGGTAACAGCTATGCAGCAAGACACAATTAACAACGTCCATATCAGCTCAGAGCAAGTGTTGCTCACCCCAGAAGCGTTAAAGCAAGAGTTTCCATTGTCGGATACCGCTTATCAGTTTGTTCTCAACGCACGTAAAATTGTCGCCGATATAGTGCACAAGCGCGATAATCGCGTGTTGGTGGTCAGTGGGCCTTGTTCAATTCACGACATCAAATCTGCTAAAGAGTACGCTCTGAAGCTGAAAAAGCTGCATGATGAACTTAAAGATCAATTCTATATTCTGATGCGAGTTTATTTTGAGAAGCCGCGCACCACAGTCGGCTGGAAGGGGATGATTAACGATCCCGATATGGACGAGTCCTTCGATGTGGAAAAAGGCCTGCGCATGGCCCGTGAGCTGATGATCTGGCTTGCCGAACTTGGCCTGCCCGTAGCGACAGAAGCACTCGATCCCATCAGTCCTCAATACCTGTCTGAGTTGGTGACCTGGTCGGCCATCGGCGCCCGAACCACTGAGTCACAGACTCACAGAGAGATGGCGTCGGGTCTGTCTATGCCTGTGGGTTTTAAAAATGGCACCGACGGTAAACTCGGGGTTGCGATCAATGCCCTGGAATCGGCAGCCAGTAGTCACCGCTTTATGGGGATTAATCAGCAAGGTCAGGTAGCACTGCTGCAAACTGCCGGGAATCCCGATGGTCATGTGATCCTGCGGGGTGGTAAAAAACCAAATTACGATGCGGTTAGTGTAGCCGAGAGTGAACAGCAGTTACACAGTGCCAATTTGACCGCCCGTTTAGTGGTGGATTGCAGCCATGGAAACTCATCGAAAGATCATAATAAACAGCCGTTAGTTTGCCGGGATGTCTTTAACCAGATTGCTCAGGGTAACAAGTCGATCATAGGTGTGATGCTCGAAAGCCACTTAAATGCCGGTAATCAAAGCAGCGATAAACCGCTAAGTGAATTGGCTTATGGTGTCTCTGTTACCGATGCGTGTATCGACTGGCAAACTACCGAACAATTGTTACGTCAGGGGGCGGCGCAATTAGCTTCGGTTTTACCCACGAGATTTGATATGCTCAACAAAATCAAGGTGTGATGGAAAAGCTTACATGAATGAAAAAACCACTGAAGAGTTAGAGAAGTTACGTGGGCATATTGATAACCTTGATCAGCAGTTACTGCACTTATTGCGGAGACGACTCGATCTTGTGGGGCAGGTGGGGGCGGTAAAGCACGCCGCGGGTGTGCCTATCTACGCGCCGGAACGCGAAGCCTCCATGCTGGCCAAGCGTCGTGAAGAAGCGGCAAAGATGAATGTGTCGCCTCAATTGATTGAAGATATTTTGCGGCGTTTGATGCGTGAATCTTATCTGAATGAAAAAGATGTTGGGTTTAAGCAGGTTAAGACTGACCTTGGCCCTATCGTCATAGTCGGGGGTAAAGGTAAGCTGGGTGGCCTGTTTAAGCAGATGTTCAGCCTGTCTGGTTATCAGGTGAAGACTTTGGATAAGGATGACTGGCAGCAGGCTGAAACCATCTTTGATGGCGCCGGGATGGTGATAGTCACTGTGCCTATCAGTATCACCTGCGAACTGATTGCCGCTAAGCTGACTCAGCTACCTGACACTTGTATTTTGGCTGATCTAACCTCTATCAAAGCTGGGCCATTGGCCGCCATGCTAGCGGCGCATAAGGGACCTGTGGTTGGGTTACACCCCATGTTTGGTCCTGATGTCGGCAGCTTAGCTAAACAAGTGGTGGTAGTGTGCCACGGCCGCGAGAGCGTTCAATATCAGTGGCTGCTGGAGCAGATTAAGATTTGGGGCGCACGTATTGTCGAGGCCGATGCAGTGCAACATGATAAGGCGATGCAGTTGGTACAGGCGATGCGCCACTTCTCTTCGTTTGTGTATGGCCTTAACTTGTATCGCGAAGCGGCCGATATCGACTCCTTGCTGCAGTTCAGTTCACCCATTTACCGGCTCGAACTGGCCATGGTTGGGCGTTTATTTGCCCAGAGTCCAGAGCTATACGCCGACATTATTTATGCTCAGCGAGAAAGCTTAACCGCGATTGGCGATTATTTAGATAATTATGCCCAGGCGGTTGAGCTGTTAAAGTCAGGCAATCGCCAAGGCTTTATCGATCAATTTAAAGAGGTGGCCAACTGGTTTGGTGATTTTGCACCGCAATTCCAGCGTGAAAGCCGCGCCATGTTGCAGTCTGTCAATGATATGAAAATGGATTAGCCACGGCTTCAGTATCGCCTAAGTCGCTCCCGCTTTATTAGGCCAAGATAGCTTAAGTTTTCTTTAGGCATCTTGGCTTTGTTGTTTGTATCTATGGTTAATTTTGTTGTTTGATAAATCACTATTCTACATATCTTGGGTAATATTTTTTATTGTAATCATCTGACTTAATTCAATAAATACTGACTGGGTCATGAGGCGATTGTCTTTAGTTTGGCATTTGCTAATTTGATCTGTCTCATAGTTTATTGTTTTAGGTTGAGAATTTCCTTTCGATTGTTTTGCTGTCACAGTAGACTCGCTCTAAACATGTAAAAAATATACATGATTATAAATAGGAGCGGTATCATGTTTTGTATTCAGTGTGAGCAAACGATTAGAACCCCAGCAGGTAATGGCTGCAGTTATGCCCAAGGTATGTGCGGCAAGTTATCAGACACCTCTGACCTGCAAGATCTCTTAATCTATCTACTGCAGGGGGTATCAGCCTATGCGGTCAAGGTACGTGAATTTGATATTATCGATAGCGAAGTTGATACCTTTGTGCCTAAGGCTTTCTTCGCCACATTAACCAATGTTAACTTTGATGATGACCGCTTAATTGAGTATGTAAGACAAGCGGATCTGCTACGTAGTCGTTTGAAGTCTGCTTATGAAACAGCATGTCAGCAAGCGGGTGTGGAAGTAGAAGCCCTTATCCCGGCTGCTTCATTGGTTCTTGGCACATCTAAGCCAGAGATGCTGGAGCAAGCCGCTCTTGCTGCACCAAATCGCGGTAAAGAGAGTGTACATGAAGATATCATGGGGCTGAGATTACTCTGTTTATATGGGCTTAAAGGCGCTGCCGCTTATATGGAACATGCCAGGGTATTAGCGCAAACAGATGCTGATATTGCAGCGAATTTTCACCAGATCATGGCCTTCCTTGGTTCGGATTCGGAAGATGCCGATAAGCTGTTTGCCACCGCGATGGAGATTGGCCAGTTAAACTACCGCGTGATGGCGATGCTGGACAAAGGTGAAACCCAGGCTTTCGGCCATCCAGAGCCGACACAAGTCAACACAGTCGCGGTGAAAGGCAAGGCGATTCTGGTTTCCGGCCATGATATGAAAGATCTCGAACTTATTCTCCAGCAGACCGAAGGTAAGGGGATCAATGTCTTTACCCATGGCGAGATGTTGCCCGCGCTGGCGTATCCCGCCTTCAAGAAATACCCGCATCTGGTGGGTAACTATGGCAGTGCCTGGCAGAATCAGCAGAAAGAATTTGCTAACTTCCCCGGCGCCGTGGTGATGACCTCTAACTGTATTATCGATCCCAATGTCGGCGATTATGGGGATCGTATTTTTACCCGCAGCATAGTGGGCTGGCCGGGAGTGACTCATATTGTGGGTGATGATTTCTCAGCCGTTATTGATAAAGCCTTATCTTTGAATGGTTTTACCTATGATGAGATCCCCCATCTTATCACTATCGGTTTTGCTCGTAACGCGCTGATGGCAGCCGCCCCAGCAGTGGTCGAGAATGTCAAAAATGGCGCGATTAAACATTTCTTCTTAATCGGCGGATGTGACGGCGATAAATCAGAACGCAGTTACTTTACCGATATCGCCAAGGCAGCGCCGCAAGACTCGATTATCATGACCTTAGGTTGTGGTAAGTATAAGTTTAATAAGTTGGCCTTTGGCGATATCAACGGTATTCCACGCTTACTGGATATCGGCCAGTGTAACGATGCCTATTCAGCGATTCAGTTAGCCATTGCGCTTTCAGAGGTGTTTGAATGTGAGATCAACGAGTTACCATTGAGTCTGGTACTCTCCTGGTTTGAACAGAAGGCGATTGTGATCCTGTTAACCTTGCTCTCCCTTGGGGTGAAAAATATCCGTACAGGCCCTTCTGCACCGGCATTTTTAACGCCTAACCTGGTTAAGATCCTACAGGAGCAATTTGGTTTACGCACCACCACCACGGTAGATGCCGATCTCGCCGATATTCTTAGTGTCGCTTAACTGAGCTTTCTCAAGAATAAGACACCTGCTGATTTCCCTGCGTAGCAGGTGTCTTTTTTTGCGGAATTGAGTCAGAGGTACAAATTTCATGAATAATCATATATTTCAATCACCAAGCTGGCAGCGTGGTGAAAGCCGTCTGGTGTGTGTAGAGCGCTGGCAAGAAACCCATGATGTCACAAGCTTTCGTTTTCAGGGGGAAAGTCGGGTAAAGTTTCATTTTAAACCCGGACAATTTCTCACTTTTTTATTGCAAATCAATGGTGAGGGTGTTGCCCGTAGTTACACCATCTCATCTTCACCTTCGCGTCCCTATTCTCTGGTCGTAACCATTAAACGCATACCTGGCGGTTTAGTCTCTAACTATCTCATCGATAATTTGCAGGTCGGTCATAGTGTCAATGTGCTTGGCCCCGATGGCGCCTTTAATCTGATTGATATCCCGGCTGAAAAGTATCTGTTCCTCAGTGGGGGTAGCGGTATTACGCCCATGTATTCGATGACAAGATGGTTGCTCGACACTCAGATTGGCAGCGATATTGCTTTTATCCACAGCGCGAAGTCGCTAGAGGATCTGATTTTTAACAGAGAACTGGCAGAGATGGCCCGGCGTCATAGTCAATTTCGCCTGAATTACACCCTTGAAAGTGGCGAGTCATGCCCAGATCTAGACACTCTTGATGGGCGGATCTCCCTGGCAGCATTGCAACAACTTGTGCCCGACTTTCATGAGAGAACCATTTTTGTCTGTGGGCCTGCGCCTTATATGAAAGCGGTAAAAACCCTACTACAGCAGGCGGAGTTTGATATGAGCCGTTATCACCAGGAGAGTTTTGGTGATGGTGCCAAGGCGACGGTTGAGAATCTGGATAATGGCAGCCAATTCATGCTGCAAGTTGATGAAACCAATGTAGCATTGTCTGCAGAGCAGTCTGTGCTAGATGGGGTTGAGCAGCTCAAATTGCCTATCATAGCAGCCTGTCGTTCGGGTATTTGTGGTGCCTGTAAATGTAAAGTGATAGAGGGTGAGGTGGAGTCCAGTAGTCAGATGACCTTAACGGCAGATGAAATCGCGCAAGGTTATGTACTGGCCTGTTCGACGAAATTAAAATCCGATGTCACATTAAGCCTTAATGGCTAATATTTAGTATTGGGCAGAATTTGTTTGAAAAGCCATTCAGCTAGGTTGGTATATCAGTTGAATATATCGATATTTATGGTTATTTCAGTTAAGTCTATTTGCGCAAAACAGGATGACAAAGTATGGTTAACAATGTAGGAATTTTAAGCTTGAATGATATTATTCTGTTTTAGAGTGGGCTGCTTATGACATCTATAACCCCCCAAAGCATGGTGATTAATGATCATAGTTTAGGGCATCTGTTGTATGGCATGATGCTGGCGTTTCCGCTGTTTTTATTGCCACCCATTTTAGGCTTAGTGATCAATTTTGCCCAGAAACACAATAGAATGGATGAGCTGCTTTATAGCCATATTCGTTGGCAAAGGTGGTCGCTGCTGAGCCTGTTTTCCTTACTGATTTTAGCTTATAGCTTGCCTCATATTGGCTTCAGCCTAGTGTTAAGTCTGTTAACCTTAGCCTGGTTTTGCCATCGAACTATAAAAGGCTGGATGGCATTAGCCGATGGCCATTATATTTAGTTTGGCTGCTTATGCCTGCCTAAGCCCAGCAAAAGTGGCAACAGCTGCTTTGTGATAGCAATAAAAAAGAGGACCTTGAGTCCTCTTTTTTATTTATCAGTTCAGGGATTTAGTCAGATTCACTGTGATAGATTTCCCGTAAGCACTGACTTGCATTATGCAACAGGGCTTGCTCCTCTTCAGGTTCACTCAGTGAAAAAGGTAACACTATGCCGTCTGCATTAAGCTGTTTGGCTGCTAATGCCTGAGTTGTCAAAGTATCGGAAGTGCAGGCATAGCTGGTATTCACTATGACAGGGAGGTGACTTGTGGATTTTAGGGTCACCAGTGCGGCCAGATCCAGCGTAGGCTTAAGGGTTTCATTGAAGGTTCTGATGCCAGACTCGCATAAAATCACTTGCTGATTACCATTGGCGAGAATAGTCTCTGCACTGGCAAGCAGTTCATCGACACTGGCCATGGTATTGCGTTCTAAAATGACAGGCAGATGCAGTGAACCTATCTGCGTGAGCAGGGCGCTATTGTGCATCTGTTTACCGCTGATACAAAGCAGCTCCCCCTGTTCGATTGCGAGCGATAACTCATTTTCATATTCTATGCTGATGATGCAGCTTAAATCGAACTGTTCCAGTGCCCGTTTCATCTCGTTGATCAAAGCATAGGCATCTTTAACTGTATGCAGACCAGTAATGAGCACTGCCTGGAAACCTGCTTCTTTAAGCTGTTTGGCCTGCTGAATATAATGCTGAGGATCTTCGCCCAATCGACACTGGGCTATGGCGCCAAATTGGCCATCCCCAATATTCAATCGACCATGAATAATTTGCGTGGATTGAGGTTTTTGATCGATATTGACCCGTTTGATCTCTGGCTGGGTGCTTGTGGTTCCCTGTTCGAGCCGACTGGTATTAGGTTCGATCATCAGCTGACTGTGGCTTAACTGAGTTGGGCTTACCGTTTCACTGGGATAGCATCCCAGTACCTTGATAAAACGTGTAATACGTTCCAGTTCCTGCAGGGCGGTTTGCATCTCAGTGCTGGTTATATTGGCATCAAGATCTAGGTAAAACATCTCTTCCCATGGGGTGCCCGGAATAGGGCGAGATTCGAGCTTACTCATGTTGAGATTGTGGGCCTTTAATACCAGCAGCGCCTCGACCAAGGCGCCGGGTTTTTGGCCTGTGGCCATGATGAGTGTGCACTTTGCCGGCAGCTGCTCAGGCACGGCTATGGCCTTGCGTGCCACCACAATGAAACGGCTCTGGTTGATCTTTTGGTTGGCCAACTCTTCTTCTATCACTTCCAGTTGGTACAAGGCCCCCCCTTCGGCGCTGCCTATGGCGGCGACTGACTTATCTTTGCTTTGGGAAACTTTCTCCATCGCCTCGGCGCTGCTAGAACAATAGGCTAATTCAAAGTTGGGATGATGACTCAAAAAACGGCTGCATTGGCTGATGGGTTGAGGGTGAGCATAGACAGTTTTGATCTGTTTTAACTGCGCATCTTTATGACCCAGCAGGCAATGACCGACTTCGATTGTGGTTTCGCCCACAATGGCCAAGCTGGTGTGCTGCAGTACATCATAGACCTCATTAATGGAACCCGATGAGGTGTTTTCGATAGGCAGAAAACCATAGTCGGCATGGCCAGACTCTACCGACTGCACTATCTCATCGAAACTCTTACAGCCTAGATCTTGCATCTCTACATTACGGCGCTGACAGTAGCGGCTGGCGGCTAAGTAGGAGTAGGAGCCGCGTGCACCTAAATAGGCAATATTGTACTGCTGTTTTTGGAGATCGGGATTGGCTCGGCTCTGTAGATAGGCCTGTTGATTAAGCACTGAATCTTCGATGATATTCTGGTAGAGAGACAAGACATAGTGTGCATCCAGTCCCTGTTCCCGTCCTTGTTGTACCAGCCGCCCTAGCAGTTCTTTTTCACGTTGTGTATCGCGGATTGGGCGAATATCGACCTCTTTACTGCGGGCGACATCTAAACTCAAATTTCGTCTTTTGGCTAACAGTGCCAGCAACTCATTGTCCAGGGCTGTGATCGCTTCTCGAACCTGATTTAGGGAATCTGTTTTACTCATGGGTTGCCTTTATTTTTATCAATAAAAAAGCCTCCTTGATGGGGAGGCTTTGGAATTTTTACTGTCGTTTTTACACCAGCATTCCGCCTCCCTAGAAGGGTGGAATAAAAAAGAAAGTAAAAAATGTGCTTTGAATTTTCATACCCAACAAATTAAAACGCTCATGGGGGTGTGTCAATCAAAACATGGGAAATGGGCCGATTTATCATAAAAGTGCGCTGAGACTTGTAAAAATGAAAAGCGCACCTAAGAAGATGCGCTGGATAAAACGATTAACAATACAGTTTACTGGAGGGAACTGAGTTGTAAGTATTTACTTACTTCGGTCTTGCTGATTTACATACAACTCAGGTGTTTACTCAGTTAAATGACCAAATTTAACTAAAAACTAAATTTAACTAAAAATATCGGTCAAACTTACGCTTTCAATGTAACTCACAAGGTATCAACGAGGCGACATAGGCTATGACATTAGCAATGTTCCAAGGCATCTGTTTACCTGGTTAGGTTAGTCGCCCCGACTGATTTACTCTTTTATCGTGCAAAATTAACTTTCTCCTCATGTTGTCATGGCAAGTTTGCACCCTTAACGGATCATTTTGCCTCAGTTGATAGAGGGACGGCGCTTGATTAGCTCATGGGCTTCACTCGGCGGTTATCTTTAGTTTTAAACATTGACTAAATAGCCTAAGTTGGGGCGTCGTCAGTTATGTTACAGCATTGCAATAATAAGTAATCTTTACCGATTTTAAGTGTTAGCTATCTCCTTAAACTGGGCGTCGATTTTTACTAAACTATTACTGGGCTTCTTTTGACCCGTTTTTGAACTACTTTGAACCACTTTTGAACAAGTACATTTGTTGCTGATGCCTATACCTGATCTCAAGAGGGGTTTGAGCCAGATCAGAGCCCTGTAATTGCGGGCTCACTTGAAAAAAGAATCGATTACCTCACTACCATTTAAAGTATAACAAGGGCTGACAGCATCGCTAGCTCGTTAGCTAATTTCCTTCGACTTTCCTTGCTGGAAAGCTTATCAGGCTGATATCACTGTGAGCCCCTGTTTTACTTTTATCAGGCACAGCTCTCTTTTGAATGGCTAGCGAAATACCTTATCTTGATTTGGTTCACCTAGCTTAAGCTTAGGTGCTTAGGTGGTGCTCGCCAGCCTGTTTTATTTTACGCTACATACTCCTGTTCAAAGATTTCTTCATCATTTGGGGTTTGAGTGAGTTCGTCTGTATAAATCTGGGTAATTCTTCTGGCACCTTCGGCTTTATGGGTGACACGATTGAGTTGTTTTTCGAGTTTTTGCCCTAATGCATTAATGGCAGCATAGAGATCGTCGTTGGTCGCCTGCGCAAACAGCGTATTGTTTGGGATCCCGACATTCGCTTCAATTTTAAAACCTTGCTTCTCTTGGGTGATGATGATGTGTGGATTGATCAGCTGAATATCGTGTCTGCTTAGCTTGTCTAGGCGGCTGCTAATGCGATCGCGGATAGGGTTGGTGACTTCGAAATCTTTACTCGTAATCTTCATCATATGTCTCACCTTCTTTTGCTTTCTTGATTTCAGATTACCAATTAATACCTCAAAAATTGTGATCTGGATCAAATTAGTTAAAGGCGAATAAACTGTTCGCTGTTTATTTGAGCCCTTAGACATTTTTGCTCAATAAAGCCTGAGATTTGCTTGTAATCCCATTCATTTAGGCTCATATTCGATTAGATAAGGTTAACCAGGTAAATCTATTTGCCTCCCGCCAGTGCTTCAAATATCATCGATCTCATCTTAGTTTTGCTGTTTGAGAGAGTGTTATGTCTGCTAGTCATTCCAGTTCCACCCACCTAACCCAAAAATTAAAGATATGGGATCTGCCGACCCGTCTTTTTCATTGGAGCATGGTACTACTGCTGGCTGCATTGTGGTGGAGCGCTGAGGTTGGCGAGATGCAATGGCATCAAATCTTTGCCTATAGTCTTATGGTGCTGATCCTCTTTCGTTTATTATGGGGCTTTATCGGTAGCGATACGGCGCGCTTTAGCCATTTTGTTAAGTCGCCAGCCCAGGTGCTGGCCTATATACGTCAGCCTAAAAGTGT
This sequence comes from Shewanella sp. AS1, assembly GCF_021412565.1. Lineage (GTDB taxonomy): Bacteria > Pseudomonadota > Gammaproteobacteria > Enterobacterales > Shewanellaceae > Shewanella. Next base: position 452,376 of record NZ_JAKCLJ010000001.1, read on the forward strand.
GGTGATTGGCCATAATCCCCTCGGTGGTTATATGGTTGTCACCATGATTTTGGTGTTGCTACTGCAGTTGGTCACCGGCCTGTTTGCCACCGATGAGGTATTTACCGAGGGGCCACTCTATTCCTACGTCAGTGAAAGTGTCAGTGGTACTCTGACTTGGTTACATAAAATGAACTTTAATCTGTTACTCGTGTTGATCGCGCTACATATCCTGGCTGTGATCAGTCATGTTGTGAAAGGGGATAAGCTGGTGGGGGCCATGATCACAGGGCATAAGCGAGTAGCAGCCGATCTCTCTCCTCAACTGCGTTTTAGTTCTAACTTACTGGCGTTACTCTTGGTGGGTGTACTGGCGGGGCTAGCGGTCAATTATCTTATCTTGCCTCTAACAGCAATGCTCTAGGACACCTTGTTGTTAAAGTCAGCGGTAGCATTGGGAATTCAGCGGAAACATTGGAAATTGAGTTAGCGGCAAGGCCGCTAACTCCTTACTTCGACCAGGATAAGCTTAATCAGCCTTGTAGACGTCGTGACACCCTTTACAGCTCTTGCCTGTATTGATGAAGGCGGCCTTGATCGCATCTTTATCGTCAGATTGTGCAATCACAGCTAATTTTGCGGCATTCTCTTGGAATTGGCTCATTTTGCTGTCGAAATCGGCTTTATCTGTCCAGATTTTAGCTAAGGCTTCTGTATTGCCTTTATCTGAACCTGTAATGAATCCCTCTTCTGGGATCAGACTCAGTGCGGCAACATTGGTTGCGCGTTTGGCAAACACTGTTGCATCGAATGGCTTTTCACCTTTAAGCATGGCGCTCATGTCACCAAAGTTGTAGGCGATGACCTGGTATGCCGATTGGCGGTATTTGATTGCATGATCTGTGTCTTTAAAGTTGTTTGCCTGCACAGCCGTTGCGATAGCTAGGCTTCCTGTAAGGGCTAGTAGGCCAAGTTTTAGCTTATTATTCACTGTATCTTCCTCACGAATATCGTTATTGTGTGATCCTTCGCAAGCATTCTACGCGTAATTAAGCGCCAGATACCACCCATTTGTGATAAAAATTGTTGATATTTACTGGGGCAACTCGGGTTTGTTTTACGGTGGGAAAACTCAAATTTTTCCCAAACATCAATACTATTTTATTGGTGCAGGGTTTCTTGATACACTCGTGTAATGGTTTGTGAATACAAAGGTGTGTCGAGTGCGGGCTAATTGGGATTTAGTGTTAGAGAAAGTGATCACCCATCAGGACCAAGAAGCATTAATGGAGCTGTTTGAATTATTGCTGACAGAGGAGGAGCGCAGCGCCATCGCCGGGCGTTTAAAGGTGTTTCAGACTCTGCTGCGAGGGGAGATGAGCCAGCGTCAAATCGCTGCCGAATTCGAGATAAGCATTGCGACTATTACCCGCTGCTCCAACTATTTAAAGCATATGCCGGCAGCCCAGCGAGAGAAGATAAAAACCTTAATCTTATAGTCATGGCAGAGTCTCAGCACTCTACTTGTATCAAGATTCAAATAATAAAAAAGCTGACAAAATGTCAGCTTCTTTATTGGAATTTAATAGCTTAGTGGCGACAGCCACATCCACCGTTGCCATCGCAGCCTTCTTTGGCTTCTTTTTCGCTGTCATGACTACAGCAGCCGCCTTCGTGACTGTGATCGTGTCCACCACAGCTACCGCCAGCATGAATATGGCCATGGGCAATCTCTTCTTCGGTTGCATCACGTACAGTTAATACTTCGACATTGAAATTCAATGACTGTCCAGCAAGCGGATGGTTACCATCGACAACGACGACATCATCTTTCACTTCAGTGACCTGAACAGGGCGTTGACCCATTTCGGTTTCGGCGATAAAGCGCATGCCAGGGACGATATCTTCGATATCACCGAAGGCCGACAGCGGCACATCCTGACGAAGACCATCATGATATGGACCGTATGCTTGCTCTGCTTCAACTGTGACGTCGATTTTGTCACCAGCAGCTTTCCCTTCTAATGCGGCTTCAAGGCCTGGGATCATGTTTTCAGCACCATGAAGGTAAAGCATAGGCTCGCCTTCAAATGAGCTTTCAATCAGCTCACCTTGTTGGTTGGTTAAGCGGTAGTGAATGCTAACTGCTTTATGTTGGGTGATTATCATATCGCCTCCAATTCTAAATGTGGCGGCATTTTAGCTTGCTTTTTTGGCTTTGGCGATGACCTAGCTCTGTTTCTTGAACGAATTTTGTTTAAGTCACTTTACTTTTTGTTAGCTATTTGAGCTAGCGCTAATAAACTTGGCTATGGCATTTGAACTATGCCATTTGAACTATGACACTTGCCATTTAATGCCTTGACTTATGCCAATGAGATTAATTTTAATAAAAGTGAATGGGAGGCTTGACAGCTGACTATAAAAAAAGCAATTCTGTTAGCCTTAATTTATTAAAGAAGATAAATCACCCATTTTTTATGTTTAGCCTCAACTTTGTAATGACCACCATTATTACAACCACCACGATTACCAACGTGGGGGCAGGCTGAATATACGCAAATTTTAGGTATAGATTAACAAGCCCGCTCCCCTCAAAGGAGCGGGTTTTTTGTTTCTAGGGCGCGGTACACAAGGAGATAATGATGAAAGTGATGAAATTTGGCGGTACTTCGCTCGCAAATTGGCAGCGTTTTAAAACGACTGCCGAAATAGTGGTTAACAGCGCCGGTCAGGAACAGGTTGCCTTGGTGCTGTCGGCGCCGGCAACCGTGACTAACAGTCTGCTGGAAATGGTGGATCTTGCCGTTGAGGGGGAGTTTGCCCCTGTGCTTGACAGGGTCTCCTTGCTGTTTAAGCAGTTGTTTGCCGATGCGGCGCTTCTGTTATCGGCAGAGCAGCAAGAGGCTCTGGCCGGAGTATTAGCATCCCAGCTTGAGTTATGGCGCTGTAAGTTACAAGGCGTCGAGCTGCTCGGAGAGTGCCCCGATTTTGTGCGCGCCGAGATAGTGGTTGGTGGCGAGAGGATGTCGGCAGCCTTGATGGAACAGTTGCTCCTCGCGCAAGGATTAACGGCGCAGCTGCTGGTGCCGCAACAGCTGTTTCTGGCCAGCGGGGAGGTGCTCGAATCTGTGGTGGATATCGCCGCCAGTAAAGCCCGTTTTGCACAATTACCCTTGAGTCAGAGCCAGGTCTGGGTGATGCCAGGTTTTACCGCAGGCGATAAACAGGGACGGACAGTGACCTTAGGTCGTAATGGCTCAGATTACTCGGCGGCTGTGCTCTCTGCCTGTATCGATGCCAGTTGCTGTGAGATCTGGACAGACGTTGATGGTGTGTACAATACCGATCCCAGGGTTGTCAGTGACGCCAAACTCCTAACCCAGCTCAGTTATCAAGAGGCGATGGAGCTCTCCTATTTCGGCGCTAAGGTGCTGCACCCTAAGACTATTGCGCCTATCGCTCAGTATCATATCCCCTGTTATATCCGTAACAGTTTTAATCCCGATGCGCCCGGCACCTTAGTTTCCAGTCAAGCGGATAAGACAGGACTGAGAGTGAAAGCCATCTCTAATCTGGATCACCAGACCATGTTCGATATCGCTGGCCCCGGCATGAAAGGTATGGTGGGCATGGCGAGCCGCACTCTCGGCGCCATCTCCCGTGCTGGAGTGTCGGTTTCACTGATCACCCAAAGTTCGTCCGAGTACAGTATCAGTTTCTGCGTGGCGACCCAGGATGCTCAAAAGGTACGCTCGGCGCTGGAGCTGGAGTTTGAGCTGGAGTTAAAGAGCGAGATCTTAGAGCCTATCGCTATGCGCCATCAACTGGCTATCGTCTCCTTGATCGGCGATGGCATGCGAACCCATACCGGGGTGGCCGGCAAGTTCTTTCAGGCCTTAGCTCAGGCGAATGTAAATATAGTGGCGATTGCCCAGGGCTCGTCCGAGCGTTCTATCTCCGCGGTCATTGAACTTAGAAAGACTAAGCATGCCATCTCGGCTTGCCATCAGAGTTTCTTCGATGTGCAGCACTATTTAGATCTGTTTCTGGTTGGCTGTGGCAATATAGGCGCCGGGTTACTCGAGCAGATAAAGCTGCAGACAGAGATGCTCAAGGCTCAGCACATCACGATTCGCGTCTGCGGCATCGCCAACTCTAAGCAGATGGTGTTGGACGCCATGGGGGTCGATCTTAGCCATTGGCAGGGCAGGCTGAGTGATAGTCAGCAGGAGTGCGATCTGGACAAGATGCTACTCTGGGCCAAAGATCAGCAGCTACTCAACCCTGTGCTGGTGGATTGCACTTCGAGTCATCACGTAGCGGATAAGTATCTGGATGTGATGAATGCCGGACTGCATGTGGTCACTCCTAATAAGAAAGCCAACACCCGGGATATGGCCTATTACCATGCCTTGCGTCAGACCGCCCTAAAGCAGCGGCGTCAGTTCCTCTATGAAACCACGGTTGGCGCAGGTTTACCCGTTATCGATAATCTGAAAAAGCTCCTGTTTGCCGGTGATAAGTTGCAGAAATTTAATGGTATTTTATCTGGCTCTCTGTCATACATCTTCGGTATGCTGGATGAAGGAATGAGTTTGTCTGCAGCGACTCATATCGCCCGGGAAAAATGCTTTACTGAGCCCGATCCCAGAGATGACTTGAGCGGCATGGATGTGGCCCGCAAGGTGCTTATCCTTGCGCGGGAAGTGGGGATGGAGATAGAACTGAGCGATATAGTTGTAGAGTCTGTGCTGCCAGCTCATTTCGATGCCTCCGGCGATGTGGAGACCTTTATGCAAAATCTGCCTCAATTAGATGAGGCGGTGGCACAGCGGGTGACCAATGCCAAGGCGCAGGGAAAAGTGCTGCGTTATGTGGGGCAGATTGATGAGCAGGGCTGCCGCGTCAGCATAGTGGAGGTGGACAGCCAGTCGCCTCTCTATAGCGTGAAAGGCGGTGAGAATGCGCTCGCCTTCTATAGCCGTTATTATCAACCCATTCCTTTTGTGCTGCGAGGTTATGGCGCGGGTACAGATGTGACCGCTGCCGGCGCCTTTGCCGATCTACTAAGAACTTTAAACTGGACTCGTGAGGTAGGAATATGAGTTTGACTGTGTATGCCCCAGCATCGATGGGGAATGTGGGTGTCGGCTTCGATCTACTCGGCGCCGCGCTCGCCCCTATCGATGGCAGTCTGTTGGGGGATAGGGTCTCAATTGCACCGGCAATAAGTGATGTGAGCCTCACAGTTGTTGGGCAATGGGCTGGTAAATTGCCGGGCGATCCTAAAGCGAATATCGTGTTTCAGTGTGCACAGTTTTTCCTCTCCAAACTGGGGCGCAACCATGGCATTGCGATGACGCTGGAGAAAAACTTGCCGGTCGGCAGCGGTTTAGGTTCCAGTGCATCGTCCGTGGTGGCGGCTCTGTTTGCCCTCAATGAATATTTTGATCGCCCCTATGATGAGCAGGCGCTGCTGCGTTTAATGGGACAGTTTGAGGGGCAGATAAGTGGCTCAGTCCATTATGACAATGTGGCGCCTTGTTATTTAGGGGGCATGCAGCTGATGCTGGATACGCCAAGTCAGGTCTGCGACAGTCTGCCCATCTTTAAGGAGTGGTATTGGCTGGTGGCTTATCCTGGGATCTCACTCTCGACCGCTAAAATGCGCGCCTTGCTGCCTGAGGCTTATGAAAGATCTGTGGCGATCGATTTTGGCCGCTACTTAAGTGCCTTTGTCCATGCCTGTTATAAACAGGATGCTGCTCTCGCCATTGAGATGCTCAAGGATGTGATTGCCGAGCCTTACCGCGCCGATGAGATCCCAGGCTATCGTCAGGCGAGCGCAGCCCTGGCCGAACTTGGCATGTTAACCACAGGGATCTCCGGCAGTGGCCCGACTCTGTTTTGTGTGACCGATGATTTATCCAAGGCGCAAGCGGCTAAAGCCTGGCTCGATGGCAACTATATTCAGCCTGGCCTGGGATTTTCCCATATCTGTCAAATCGACTCCCAGGGCGCCCGGCGCGTAGACTTTGAAGAATCAAGTAATTAAGGCATAAACCATGGAACTGTATAATTTAAAACACCCAGAACAGAAGGTCAGTTTTACCGAGGCGGTCAAGCTGGGACTGGGACGAGACAGGGGGCTGTTTTTCCCAACCTTGATCCCTGTTATGGATAATATCGATGAGCTGTTAAACATGCCTTTTGTGGCGCGCTCGAAAGCGATATTAGGTGCCTGGCTGGCCCAGGAGATAGGTCAGAATTCGGTCGATAGATTAGTTGAAAACGCCTTTAATTTTGAGCTGCCACTGGTGAGTGTCGATGAGAAGCGTGCCTGTCTGGAGCTGTTTCATGGACCGACGCTGGCCTTTAAAGATTTTGGCGCTCGCTTTATGGCCCAATGTCTTAACCAACTGGCTGTGCAGGAGCGGGTCACCATTTTAACCGCCACCTCGGGCGATACCGGCGCCGCCGTAGCCGATGCCTTCTTTGGCTTAGATAAGATCAAGGTGATGGTACTCTATCCTAAAGGCAAGATAAGCGCGCTGCAGGAGAAGATGTTTACCACCTTAGGCGATAATATTCACACTGTTGCGGTCGAGTCGGATTTCGATGCCTGTCAGGATCTGGTTAAGGCCGCATTTGAAGATACCGAGGTGCGGGATGAGCTGCACCTTAACTCGGCCAACTCCATCAATATTAGCCGCCTGCTTGCACAGATCTGTTACTACTTCGAGGCGGTAGCGCAGTTTAAGCGTAGCCACAGTGACGATCCTGTCATCGCAGTACCGAGCGGTAACTTTGGTAACCTGACCGCGGGGCTGTTTGCCAAGGCGATGGGCCTGCCCATCAAGCGTTTTGTGGCGGCAACCAACAGTAATGATACTGTGCCTCGTTATCTGAGTGATGGCACATGGTCGCCTAAGTCGACTGTGGCGACCCTCTCTAATGCCATGGATGTTGCAGAGCCGAGTAACTGGCCCAGAGTCGAGGCGATAGTGCAGGCCATGGGGTGGAGCCTGAAGGATATAGTCGGTGTGGCATTATCGGAGGAGGAGACCCAGGCAGCCTTGTCTCAGCTGTATCAGTCTGGTTATCTATCTGAGCCCCATGCGGCCATCGCCGCGCAGGCGCTGACATTAACGCTGCAGCCAGGTGAGCACGGGATCTTCTTAGGTACGGCTCATCCGGCGAAATTTAAAGATGTAGTCGACAGTACGCTTGAACTCGATATTCCACTGCCTAGTGAGCTTGAGGCGGTGAAAGATAAAGCGAGTCTGTCGGTATCATTAACGCCCGATTTTACCGTGCTTAAGCAGCACATGCTGGCGAATTTATAATTCTCTGAATCACAAAGGATGTCCGTAAAGGTTAAAAGGCTAAGCAGATCTGCTTAGCCTTTGTTTTTATCACCGTTACTTATCAAGGAGTTTGGTCTGACTACGTAGCCAGTTGATCTCATCAGGCCAGATTTCTGGCTCTATTGTCTCTAAAATCAAGGGGATCCCTCGTGTGGCAGGCAGCTGCATAATAAAGCTGAAGGCTGCCTGACCGATATAACCGGCGCCGAGGGAATGGTGGCGGTCGACCCGGCTGTTCAGGGGCGTCTTGCTGTCATTGAGGTGCATTGCTTTTAAGTATTGATAACCCACTTGTTTGTCAAACAGAGCAAAGCTCTGCTCGCAGGCGGCCTCTGAGGTTAAGTCATAGCCGGCGGCGAACATGTGGCAGGTGTCTATACAGATGCCGACTCGGGACTTATCTTCAACCTTATCGATAATCTGCGCTAGCTGCTCGAAGCTGTGGCCGAGATTAGAGCCCTGGCCTGCGGTGTTTTCTATAACAGCAGTGACGCCCTGAGTCTTATCCAGTGCCCAGTTGATCGATTCGCTGATCCGCTTAAGACACTCATCAATTGAAATCTGTTTCAGATGACTGCCGGGATGGAAGTTAAGCAAACTCAGTCCCATCTGCTCGCAGCGCTGCATCTCTTCGAGGAAAGCCTCTCTAGAGCGAGACAGCTGCGCATCATCAGGGTGACCCAAATTAATGAGGTAACTGTCGTGGGGAAGTATGGCGTTGTGCCCAATATTGGCCTCGTCACAATGTTGCTTAAAACTCTCTATCTGTTTTTCACACAGGGGCGCCGCTTGCCAGCGGCGTTGATTCTTGGTGAATAATGCAAAGGCGTTGGCTCCAATTTTTTGGGCGTTAAGTGGTGCATTGGCGATACCGCCTGATGCACTGACATGGGCACCGATAAAATGGGTTGCTGCTTGCATAGTTATGACCTTAGGGCGTTGGCAAAAGAGTGGGGCTGACTCTAGCTTGTTTGAGGCAAGGGCTCAACTGAAAGACTGGCGTAAACTTTTATCGCCTGGCGAGTTACTTGTGTCAGGCATCATGGGTTCTAAATCTTTAAGTTATTAATATTTAGTGATTATTTTATATTCTATTTTTTTGATCTGGGTCAGATATTTATTCTCCATTCCGTATTAGTGTGAGTAAATATTCCACAATTGACTATAGTAACTAGAGGTATATTGATATATGGGGGTGACGATGTTAGCGAGACTTCATAGTGACCATAAGCATATCGCGATACTGTTAAAGCTATTAAATAACAAACAGGAAAGGTTAGAAAAGGGTGAAGTTGTCAACTTTAATCTCATTCGAGATGTTGTCGAATATATGCAAAGTTACGCCGAACATAGTCATCATCCTCTGGAAGATTTGATAAACGATTTTTATAGTCAGGCTTATCCGGCCGAGATGCTTGATAGAAAGTTAGCTCAAGAGCATGAGACGTTAAGCGAAAACTCTTCCCAGTTAATGGCAACTCTTAACCTTATCCTTAGCGATGTTCCGGTTCAGATAGAACAATTAAATCAGACGATTAAAGATTATGTTTCAATGCAGAAGGCTCATATGCTCTATGAGGAAGAGGTTATCTTTCCCATGTGGCAACAGGGGTTTAGCGAACAGGATTGGCAGGTGCTGAATGCAAAATGCCAGGAGCGACTGATAAGTGATCCGCTCTTTAGCGATGATGACAATCTGGTGTTTGAAGAGCTGCGAGAATATATCGCCAAAGCGGAAGAGTAAGTAAGCCTTTACCCTAATGCACTTGAACCAATGCGCCCGAGCCAATGCTCCTGAGAATGCTATTGCGGTGCTTAACTTAAGACTCCAGGCATAAAAAATCCGATATCTCAAAGGTATCGGATTTTTGTTTCTAAAGAGAAGGAGCAGTCTTTAGATTAGGAGGTTGTCAAAATCACATTCGAAAGAACTGTCGATATCCTGTAGCTCTTTAAGTAAACGGTGTTTTTCCTTAATCGCCTCAATTTCACGCCACTTTCGCTTCTTGTTTGAGCCTCGAGAACGACTGTTGGGTCTTTCAATGACGGTATCATCTAGCGCACTACCATAATCTAATCGATTCATGGCAACCTCCTTTTAGTGTATTTTTTCTAAACAATTAAATATCACACTTTTATTTTATGGTGCAATAAAAATGTTTCATTTTTGTTAATTTTTATCGCGAGTAAGATGAATTTTGTGACGGGATTAATAGAATAAAAACATTCTATTTTTTAAGTTATTAATTTTAAAGGAAAAGCCAGCAATCGCTGGCTTTTTACTTTTTGGCTGAAGAGGTGGGTAAGGCCTTTTTAGATACTTGCTCGTCTAAATTTATTGATGAGGCCATTGCTGGAAGCGTCCAGTTCGTTGGCATCACTATCGGCCTTCAACCTGGCAAGTACATCATTACCTAAGGTTTTTCCTAACTCGACACCCCATTGGTCAAATGAGTTGATATCCCAAATGGCGCCCTGAACGAAAGTTCTGTGTTCATAGAGGGCGATCAAGGCTCCCAGGGTTCCTGGTGTCAGCTTGTTCATCAATAGGGTGTTGCTTGGTTTGTTACCCGGCATCACTTTATGCTTGGCGATTAAGTTTTTTTCTTCATCGCTGAGCTGACTATGGCTCAGTTCTGCTAAGGCTTCCTCATAGGTTCGGCCCTGCATCATGGCCTGGGTTTGACCGAAGCAGTTCGATGCCAATTGCTGGTGATGCTCACCTAGGGGGTTATGGCTCTGCAGTGGCAGAATAAAGTCTGCCGGAATAAGTGGCGTGCCCTGATGGATCAGCTGATGGTAAGCATGTTGGCCATTGGTGCCTTCGCCACCCCAGATCACTGGTCCTGTGCTGTAGTTTACTGTTTCACCATTTAAGGTCACAGACTTGCCGTTACTCTCCATATCAAGCTGCTGAAAGTAGGCCGGCAGGCCGCGCAGGTAATGATCATAGGTTAACACCACATGAGACTGTGCCTGATGGAAATTGCCATACAGTAAAGAGAACAGCCCCATAATGGCTGGCATGTTTTTCTCTATTGGTGCATGAAGGAAATGTTCATCCATTGCCTTGGCGCCATCGAGCAGGGCATAGAAGTTGTCCATGCCGATTAACAGGGCGATTGGCAGGCCTATGGCTGACCAGAGGGAGTAACGTCCGCCGACCCAATCCCACATAGGGAAGATATTGTCTGCGTCCATACCAAACTCTGTGGCTTTGGTGACATTGGAGGTAACAGCCACGAAGTGTTTAGCCACATCGGCTTGGCAGCCGCCATTTGCCAGGAACCAGTCTTTAGCGCTCAGGGTATTGGTCAGGGTTTCCTGGGTGCCGAATGATTTCGATGACATGATGAACAGGGTGGTTTCCGGATTGACCAGGCGTAACTTCTCAACCAGGGAGGTGGCATCCACGTTGGCAACAAAGTGGCAGTTAAGCGATGGATTCCAATAGGGGCGCAGTGCCTGAGTTACAATCTTAGGGCCGAGGAAAGAGCCACCTATGCCAATGGCGACGATATCAGTGATTTTCTTGCCTGTGTAACCCAGCCATTGGCCTGAGGTCACGGCGTCAACAAACTTGGCCATCTTAGCCTGGGTCTGTTTGACTTCGGGGACAATATTGATGCCGTCGACACGAATATCCTGATCGGAGTTTGCGCGCAGTGCCGTGTGTAATACTGCGCGTTTCTCGGTGTTATTGATGATTTCACCCTTGAACATCGCCTGGATCTTGGCCGTCAGATTGCACTCTTCTGCTAGGGATACCAGGAGTTTCAGGGTTTCGTCTGTGGCGCGGTTTTTAGAATAATCTAAAAATAAACCGCAAGCCGATAGCGACATCTTATCGAAGCGTTCGCTATCAGATTCAAACAAGGTACGCATATGGGGCAGCTTGGCACTGTGCTGCTCAAGCTGAGGCCATAAGGTACTTTGGGTTAACTTTGTCATTGTTCCTCCTGAACTTAACCTTGTAGCTGAGCTGTCAGCATCTGCTCCAGTTTCTCTTGGTCTATGGCAAAGTTACGGATCCCTTCGGCTAATTTCTCAACCGCCATGGCATCTTGGTTGAACTCCCAGCGGAACTGGGCTTCTGTCATTGCTGCGCCCGGTGCGACAACTTCGGTTGTTGCGTGGAGCTTTTGTACCACAGGGGCACTAGAGTTAGCCAGCTCTTCGAGCAGCCCAGGGCCGATAGTGAGACGATCACAACCGGCAAGTTCCATGATCTCGCCTGTATTGCGGAAGCTGGCTCCCATCACAACGGTATTAAAGCCATGGCGCTTGTAGTAGTTGTAGATGTTGGTTACCGAAACGACACCAGGATCTTCATTGGCTGCATAATCAAGCCCAGTGTCTTTTTTATACCAATCGAGAATTCGGCCAACAAAAGGTGAGATAAGGTAAACACCAGCTTCGGCGCAGGCACGGGCCTGAGCAAAACAGAAGAGCAGAGTCAGGTTACAGTTGATACCTTCCTGTTCCAGCTGTTTAGCCGCACAGATCCCTTCCCAAGTTGAAGCCAGTTTGATCAGGATGCGAGATTTATCTATGCCCGCTTCTTGGTAAAGCTTGATGAGTTTATGAGCTTTCTCTATTGAAGCGGCTTTGTCGAATGAGAGCCTGGCATCCACTTCGGTAGAGATGCGACCTGGAACAATTTTTAAGATCTCGACACCGATATTGACAGCTAACTTATCACCTGCATCTTCTACTTGCTGAGCGAGGTCATCACTCTGGCCTTTAGCCCATTCGATAGCGTTATCGATCAGGTGTTGATATTCAGGGATTTGGGCTGCTTTTAGGATTAGCGATGGATTGGTGGTGGCATCTTCTGGGTGATAACGCTTAATCGCTTCAATATCACCGGTATCGGCAACTATGGTAGTGAGTGACTTAAATTGTTCGAGTGTATTGGCCATGAAAATTACATCCTTTCTAATCTGCAGCTTGTGTTATTTACTAACGCTATTAGACGCGATCTTGGCATATTTTCCAACCATAAGTGAAAAAAAATTACCAAAAAGTTACTTTGTGTCAGTAAATTCCTGCTGTGCTTGACTCTCTTAATATGCTTGGTTTCACTTCTAAAGTGTAAAGTATAACTTTATTGTCCGAATTGGAAAAAAATCGCTGCTGTGCAACGATTTTTACAAGTGCGGCCAAGGTCATAAAAATTACTTTAATATCGGTTTTTTCATTTCACCACTGACATGAGCCTCAATCCGGCGGTTAACGCTATGGGCTTGTGGATTATTGCCTTGCGCTACTGGTTGGGTTACGCCGTATCCCTTTGCCGTGATGCGCTCGCCAGTGATACCGTATTTTTCTATCAACATATTCCTGACTGCATTAGCCCGGCGATCCGAGAGTTGCATATTGTAATCGGGATCCCCGATATTCGATGAGTGGCCGGCAAGTTCGACCACGACCCGTTCATTTTCTTTCATGTAGCTGGCCAGCTTATCCAGTTCGTCGTGATGCTCCTCTTTGATCACATCTGAATCATTCTCAAAGTTGATATGATCCAATTGAAAATCGACTGTTCCCTCGACGAAGTGATACTGGGTACATCCCATGGCATCGGTCAAGTGAGTGGCTGGGGTGTCTGGACATTGATCCTGCTCGTTATTGACGCCGTCGTTATCATCATCCATAGGGGCCATGGCAGCTGGCGCTGGCTCTGATGTATAACTGCCAAAACGCCACAGTAGGGCTAAGCCGTAGTAGTTACTCTCCATCTCCAGCGTGTTCCACACGGTTTCATCAAGATTTTCATAGCGACGGTATTTGGCTTGCACCTTGAGGTTGTCTGTTATCTGATAACCAAGGCCGACCCCAATATAGGGGGCGATACCGTTATCGCTGTAATATTCGCTGCCCCACTGTTTATTGTTATAGATAAGGTAGTGCATTGCCCCAGCTTCAGCCGAAAATGTGAATCGAGTGAATAGGGGCCAGGAGGTGACCAGCCCGGCAGCGACGCCATGGGCACCGACATCATTCAGCTTGCCTGAATAATCTGTCCATTCGGCGCGACCGAGTTCACGATAGCCCAGTTCGACACTAAAGTTGTCGCTAAACAGGTAGCCGGCGAACAGATCCCAGGCGTAGGGCTCATCTTCGCCACACTCTCTCATGGTTTTCTGATCGCAGTTAGGCTCATAGTTATTGAGTCCAAGACCGGCCCCAAGATACCAGGGGCTGAGTTCCTGAGCGGCTTGAGCCGAAAAGGGAAGTGCACAGACTAATAGCATGGCTTGTAATTTATTGTTCATCATCAAATCCTTTTCTCCCAGATAGTTTTTAGTCGCTAAAAACATGCTGACACTGAGTGAAGAACCCTTTTGCTATTATTGCCAGCATTAGTAGTATCTGATGTAAACCGAAATATTTCCAATAAGGGGGCAGCTTTTTTGCCCCCGCAGGGTGGAGAACCAATAAAAAAGGTGCTTTATAAAAAGCACCTTTTTTGGGTTTTACTTTGGGGTTAACCCATTATCGAGTCCAGTTCCAATTTTCGATATTGCTCGGGTCGACACCGTTGGCCTTGATATAGTTTCTGTGGTCAACCAGGCGTTGCAGCATATCGGTTGTGATGGCGACGTGCTGAGTCTCATCGATAACACCTTGCTGGAACAGCTTATAAGCCATGTCGATCACTAAGTGATAGCGTGAGGTACCGTTACGCACACCCATATCGAATGGGGTTGTGGTCGAGCCTTCCTCTTCATAGCCTTTGATACGGAATCTATGGCTGCCTTTATAATCGAACACTAGCTTCTTAATGGTATTGGGATAGCCGTGATAGTTAAATACCACACCTTTATCTGTGGTGAAGATCTCATCCATGCGCCAGGGCTTGCTCTGGAATTTAGGACTGCCTAAGCCACTACTGGTCAGTTCGGTCACACTGACAAAACGCACCCGCACCCGAGGCAGTAGTTCTCGCAGCAGTACCAGTGACGCCATACACTCCTGAGTCACATAGTCACCACAACCTGCAAGCACCACATCTGGATTTTCATCAGAGGCAAAGTCCCAGATCATCACGCCGTCTTTTACCTGCTGTCTCGCCTCATCCAGTGTCAGCCATTGAGGCAGCTCTTTCTTACCGGCGGCGATAATGTTGAGTTTATCGCGGTCGGCAAAGGCACGCTCTGTGTAAACCAGAGTCGTGTTGGCATCGGCTGGCAGATAGGCAGAGATAATCTTCGGATGCTTCTCTAACATGGCGCCGAGGAAAGAGGGGTTTTGGTGTGAGTAACCGTTATGATCCTGACGTTCAAGCAGGGAAGATAGAACCACGTTGCAGGCCGGAACCGGCTTGCGGAAATGCACCCCTTGGCTCGCGTAAACATATTTACAGTATTGGTCGGCCATGGAAGAAACCACTTGTGAGAATGACTCATAGGTGGGGAACATGCCGTGACGCCCAGTAACCGTATAACCGTGTAGCATACCAAACAGCAGGTTTTCAGAGAGCAGTTCTAATACTCGGCCATCACGGGACATATCTTCATCCCAGCTTTCGATTGGCCATTGCCAGGCGCGATCAGTCTCTTCGAATACAGCCTGTAACTGGTTAGAGTAAGTTTCGTCTGGACTGAAGATGCGCAGGTTGCGCTGATCCCGGTTGAGCTTGAACGCATCGCGCATCCACTGACCCATTTTCAACATAGAGTAGCCACGGGTGCCGCGAGGCGTCTCGGCGCCATAGGCTAAGGTGGTCAGATCCGGCGTTGCCAGTGCACGAACCACTTCGCCGCCATAACTCAAATGTTGTCTGCCACAGGTGAGTTCTTTGGGTGGCAACAGGGATTGAATATCTTTATCGAACACAATTTGGTTATTGTCATCGATGCTATAAAGTTCATGGAACTTGTAGCTAGCAAGCCAGCCGTCTAATGCAGCAAGATGCCCTTTGTCAGTGGCACACTTGTTAACGATCACTTGGTGTGACTCACAGTTGCCTTCCAGTTTCTTACCATTGTCTTCGGCGACACCTGTCCAGCCTTTGGCCGTGCGCATCAAGATCACTGGCCATTGAGGCTTAACCACGTCCTCACCGCCGCGGGCACGTTTCTGGATGGCGTTGATCATCTCATAGCTGGTGTCCATGGCTTTAATCATCTGCACATAGACATCTTCTTCTAGCTCGCTGTCCACTATGATGGGGAAATAACCTAAACCCTTAAATTCAAGCTCAAGTTCTTCATGGCTCATGCGGCCCATGCGGGTCGGGCCTGAGATCTTATAGCCATTGATGTGGACGATAGGCAGCACAGCGCCGTTATTGGCCGGGTTGACCAAACGGTTTGCATACCAAGAGGCCGCTAATGGGCCGGTTTCTGATTCACCATCGCCTATCAGTACCGCGGCGATAAGGTCTGGATTATCCAGCACGGCTCCCCAGGCAACCGAAAGGGAATAACCCAATTCACCGCCTTCTAGAATTTGGCCAGGTGCTTCGGGGTTAGCATGTGAAGGGTAGCCATAGGCGGCTGAAAATTTCTTACAAATATCTTCGATGCCAGTCTCGTTATAGGGGATGATGTCTGGATAATAGTGGCTGAGAGAGCCTTCCATGAAGAGGTTGGCTTGAACGGCGGGGAAACCATGACCAGGGCCGACTAAGTAGAGGAAAGAGCGATTATTTTTCTTGATGAGACGATTGACGTTAGCGTAGACGAAGTTGATACCCGGACAAGTTCCCCAGTGGCCTAATAGTCTGGGCTTTATATCACCATGTTCCAGTGGGCGTTTGTGTAACACATTCTTTTTCAAGTATATTTGTGATGTGGCGAGAAAGTTGGTCGCCCTAACAAATTTCTTGAGTGCAGTTATCTCTTGTTGTGACATAAAGAACCTCATTAGTTGTAAGCTAAGAATCAATAAAATCGCATGTAGTCACTATATTTGTTGTTTTATTACAAAAATGTGTTCGGTATCTGATTTTTGTAAACTCAATTAAACTGAGTTAACACTAATTAACTTTGGTAAACTCTGAGTTACTACAAGTTAATAATGTAGTCCATTTGTATCTTTGGTGTGACGAGTGTGTCGTTTAAATAGCCAATTGCGAGCGGGGTCACGTAGGTATTTTTGGTAGATGTGTTATTTTGATGGGTTCAATAGCAAAGGGACGCAGTTATCGCATGCTTGAAGGTCAGTCTTAAGGTATTAATCTTCTGTTATTTTTAGAACAAAATGGAAACATATTAACAATTAATTATTTTAGCTGAATCCATTTTCAGTTAACTCATTTGAAGAGAGAAGCAAAAGTTATGTTTGAATCATTCGTCAATGTCATTGAGTCGGTTATCGACGCTCTCAATGGCATGTTATGGGGAAGCGTACTGATCTATGTCCTGGTCTTAGCTGGTCTGTTTTTTACCCTTAGATTAGGTTTTATCCAGTTCAGATTGTTTGGCCACGGGGCTAAGCTTGTTATCCAAGGCAGAGAAAAGACTGACGGACTCTCCTCATTCCAGGTTTTTTGTACCTCTATGGCCGCGCGCGTAGGTACAGGCAATATGGCCGGCGTGGCCGTCGCTATTACTGTCGGCGGTGCCGGTGCGATTTTCTGGATGTGGTTGATAGCCTTGCTGGGCATGGCTACTGCGTTTGTCGAATCCACACTGGCGCAGGTCTATAAAGAGCGTGATAGCGATGGTCAGTACCGCGGTGGTCCGGCTTACTACATGGAAAAAGGCTTAGGTAAGCGCTGGATGGGCAGCCTGTTTTCTGTGCTGCTGATCATTGCCTTTGGTTTTGCCTTTAATGCTGCGCAGGCTAATACCATCACAGATGCGCTCAATAATGCCTTTGGTATTGATAAGACGGTGATGGGGCTGATAATCGTGACCATGACAGGATACATTATTGTCGGTGGCCTGCGAAAAGTGGCTAATGCCTCTGAACTTATCGTGCCGGTAATGGCCGTAGTTTACCTGGCAATCGCCCTGGTTGTCTTGGTGATGAATATTGAAAAGGTACCCGATGCACTCGTGTTTATCGTCAAGAGCGCCTTTGGCTGGCAAGAGGCTACCGGCGGCATGATGGGCGCCATCATGGCGGGTGTAGCTCGTGGTCTGTTCTCTAATGAAGCAGGTATGGGCAGCGCGGCCAATATTGCCGCCTCTGCTTCACCTAACCCTAATCATCCTGCCTCTCAAGGTTTTGTGCAGATGATAGGCGTATTTGTTGACACGCTTGTTATCTGCACCGCATCGGCGGCTATTATTCTGCTGTCTGGGGTATTGGATAATCCTGGCGATCAGAAAGGGATTGGACTGTTGCAGTTAGCCTTGAGCAATGAGATGGGCGCCTGGTCAACCTACTTTATTTCATTCGCTATCTTGCTGTTTTGTTTCTCTTCAATCATAGCCAACTACAGCTATGCAGAGAATAACATCCTGTTTTTATGTAAGAGCAAGAAAGTGCTGTATGTGTTCCGCGCGCTGGTTCTGGCTATGGTGATGGCGGGCTCGGTTGCCTCATTACAGCTGGTCTGGAACTTTGCAGATGTCTCTATGGGCTTAATGGCGCTGGTGAATATTGCAGCCATCATGATGCTTTCTAAAGTCGCCTTTGCGGTGATCAAAGATTATGAGAAGCAGGTGAAGCAAGGTCTGGAGCCCACTTTTGACTCAGCTAAGTTTCCTGGGATCGCTAACGCCCAGGATGATATCTGGCAAGGGCAGGCGACTGAGCTTCAAGGTGAGTCGCAAAAGTAGTGCAGTTTTAATCGTAAATTAGCACTAGGCTGTTACGGCTGAACTGAAATATCAATTAGCACTATCTAAAAAACCACGCGCCTTAGCGTGGTTTTTTTATGTCAGCATCAGTATGATGGAGCCAATTAACTTGCTCTTAGTAAAGGATGTTAGATGCTGATTTTAGTCTCTCCAGCCAAGACATTGGATTATGACAATCCCGCCAAAACCGCTGAATATACCCAGCCAGATTTACTTTCCCACAGTCAGGAGTTGATTCAGGTGTGCCGTGAGTTAACCCCGGCAGATATCGCCTCCCTGATGAAAGTCAGTGATAAGATAGCGGGGCTGAATGCCGCGCGTTTTGAGTCCTGGACACCAGAGTTTACTCCAAACAATGCTAAGCAGGCGCTGTTTGCTTTTCGCGGTGATGTCTACACAGGCTTAGATGCCGACAGTTTATCTAAGGCGAGCCTTGAGCGGGCGCAGAAGCAGTTACGCATCTTATCAGGACTTTATGGATTATTGCGGCCACTGGATCTGATGCAGGCCTATCGTCTGGAGATGGGCACTAAGCTGGCCAATCCTAGAGGTGCTAACCTGTATCAGTTCTGGGGCGAGGTAATCACGGATAAGGTAAATCAGGCGTTAGCGGCCCAGGGCGATGAGATTATTGTGAACCTGGCTTCCAACGAGTATTTCAAATCGGTTAAACCCAAACAGCTGCAAGGGCAGTTGATCACGCCAGTGTTTAAGGATAAGAAGAACGGCCAATACAAGGTGATCAGTTTCTTTGCCAAGAAGGCTCGCGGTATGATGGCGCGTTACCTGCTGGATAACAAGGTTAAAGACTATGATGGCCTAATTCAGTTTGATACCGGCGGCTACTATTACAGTGAGGCCGAGTCCAGCGTGAATGAGCCAGTCTTCTTGCGTGAAGAGCAATAATCAACTTTAACCCAAGGGTTTGTTCTTAATAAAATGCCAATCACGCTAAATTTCATAAGTGGTGACTGGCATTTTTTATCGACTCAGCAAAAGAGGTTTATTTATCCTGCTGTTGCAGCGGTCTTAGGTTAATTTCAGATTGTGCCATCAAGTAGGCAAACTGGGCGTAGGCAGCTGCATTTTGCGCTAATGCCTTAGGATCTATCTTGTCTAAGGTATCGTTTGGCGTATGGTGATAGTCGAAATAGTCTGTGCCATCTTGACGAAGTGATGCCACGGGCACGCCATAGGATGGCAACATAGAGACATCAGGGCCGCCTGAGCCAGTGTTATCACCCAGTTCAACGCCATTAGCCTGCATACTGGCGCTATGGGTCTTAATTGCGTCTAACGCCTGCTGAGCCACCTTAAAATCGATGCGGTAAATCTCACCCGCGCCAAAGTCTGACTCGGCGGCGATATAGTGCTTATCCAACTCAGCTTGATGGGCCTTGGCATAGGCCTTACCACCGACTAAACCAACCTCTTCGGCTGCATACAGTACAACCCTAACCGTGCGGGCCGGTTTTTGTGGCAGCTTAGAGATCAAGTGACCAGCTGTGGTGACAATGGCCACGCCTGCTCCATCATCGATAGCACCCGTACCTTCATCCCAAGAGTCTAAGTGCGCGCCTATTAGCACTATCTCATCGGGTTTGGTGCTGCCGCTGACTTCGGCTATCACATTATAGGAGGTGGCAAAGCCTTGGTTTTCGGCCGAGAGCTCGAGGTGCACTAAGACGTTAGGATCGCGCTTTAACATCAGGCCTATCAGATCCGCATCCGGATTGGACATGGCGGCAGCAGGTATTTTTGTGACATCCTCCTGGTAGCGCATTATGCCGGTATGCGCCATGCGGTCATGATCTGTGCCTATGGAGCGGATCATAATGGCAACGGCGCCCTTTTTGGCAGCTTCTACGGCACCTTTAGAGCGGCCGCCGACTGTGATCCCGTAACCTTTGCCGTTTTTAAAGCGGGGGGTGATGTTATCGATAAAGGCGATTTTCCCTTTGAGGCTATCGGCAGGGGCGGCTTCTAAGTTGGCTAAGGTAGCAAAACGCGCCACAGGCGCCGTTATTCCGCCCTCAGGTGTTGCCACACTGCCACCTAAGGCTGTGATAACCAGAGGCTGAGGATAGGGCGAGATGACTTGAGCCTTGGCGTCGCCGCGATGCCAGACGGGCACTTGCACTGCTTCTTTATAAACTTTGTCAAACCCTAGGGTGCTCAGCTTAGCTTCGGCCCATTGCACAGCAACAAGATCCTGTGGGCTTCCGGCCAGTCTTGGCCCGACTTCAACTGTCAGTGATTCGACAATTTCGTACGCCAAGTTTGAGTCTAATGCCTGTTGTTTAAGTTGCAGGCTAACATCCTGATTTTCGTCTTTTGTTAGTGTGCTTTGACAGCCTATTAATGTGGTCAAAAAGAGGCTACAGACCAAGAGAAGAGGGGAGCTTTTCATGAGTTTCCTTAATTTTTACTACGTATGTCCCATTTTTGAAAACAATCTAACAAAAAGTGTGCTTCATGTCCCGACTATATCTTTAAGTCAAGGCTATATTAGTGCGGGGTTTGATTTAGGAGAAATAGCTCGTAATGAATATAGAACTAATGCAACAACGAGCGGACAATGCTGTTGTATTGCTTAAGGCGTTAGCGAATGAGCGCCGGTTATTTATTTTGTGTTACCTTCTCAGCGAAGGTGAGATGTGTGTCGGCGAAATGAATAAGAAGCTAGGCCTAAGTCAGTCTGCGTTGTCGCAGCACTTAGCCTGGCTTCGTAAAGATAACTTAGTCGAGACACGTAAAGAAGCGCAAACCGTGTTTTACTCGCTCAAGAGTAAAGAGGTTTCAGAGATCATCAAGTTACTGAACAATTTCTATTGTCATTAATGTTGAGCTTGGCTTGCTGCAAAACTGGCATAGTGCAAATTATGCCAGTTTTTTTTATTTTTATTCTGAGGCTAGCTGAAAGGCTGCTGGTTTTAAACTCAAGCTAAGTCTAAAACTCGGGCACAAAAAAACCGGCTTAAGCCGGTTTTTTTATTTCGCCAGTAAAATTAAGCAACAAGTGCTTTAATTTTAGCGTTTAGGCGAGACTTATGACGAGCAGCTTTATTCTTGTGAATAAGGCCTTTAGTCGCCATACGGTCAACAATTGGTTGTGCAGCGTTAAACGCTTCAGTAGCCGCTTTGTGATCGCCAGCGTTGATTGCAGCGATTACTTTCTTAACGTATGAACGTAACATAGAACGACGGCTAGCGTTGTGCTGACGACGTTTTTCAGATTGAAGCGCGCGCTTCTTTGCAGACTTGCTATTAGCCAAGGTGCAACTCCTAAAAGGGTTAGATATTTTTAAAGGTCGAGGAATATGCCTTTTTTTTGTCACTTTGTCAATGACAATGATCGGATCTTTAGCTTAAAGATAAATTAATCCGAGCAGTCTTAGCTATCTTCAACCTAACTCGTGTAATATGGTGCGCAATTCTAGCAGTAAAAACTGCGTGGTGACAGGGGGTAAGTCGACTTTTTAGTCGATAGCTGGGCTTTGTCTGGGTTCGCTTAGGAGTCAATTTGAGCAGAAAATTGTTTAAGTCGGGATTGATAGTCAGTGCTATGACACTGATCTCCCGAGTATTAGGGCTCGTTCGTGATGTTGTCATTGCCAATTTAATGGGTGCGGGAAGCAGCGCAGACGTTTTTTTCTTTGCCAATAAAATTCCCAATTTTTTACGTCGACTCTTCGCCGAAGGGGCCTTTGCCCAGGCATTTGTGCCGGTATTAACTGAATATCAGGAAAAACAGCAGGATGAAGCCGTTCGTCTGTTGCTGGCGAAAGTGGCAGGCACCTTGGGACTGGTGGTGACAATCGTGACCTTAATCGGGGTGATCGCCTCGCCAGTGCTCACCGCCTTGTTTGGTGGCGGCTGGTTTCTTGCTTGGCTCAATGATGAGCCCAATGGCGAGAAGTTTGAGCTGGCATCACTCATGCTCAAAATTACCTTTCCCTATCTGTGGTTTATTACCTTTACTGCGCTGGCGGGCTCTATACTCAATACCCGGGGACGATTTGCGGTATCGGCCTTTACGCCTGTGTTTCTCAATGTGGCGATTATCGCTGCGGCTATCTTTTTAGCGCCAAAACTCGCGCAACCTGAGATAGGTCTGGCGTGGGGCGTCTTTGCTGGCGGCGTGATCCAATTTCTGTTTCAGATCCCGTTTCTGCTGCGGGAAAAGGCGCTGGTTAAGCCCTCTTGGGGCTGGCATCATCCTGGGGTGGTTAAGATAAGAACCTTAATGTTGCCTGCGCTCTTTGGTGTGTCTGTCTCCCAGATTAATCTATTGCTCGATACTTTTATTGCCAGTTTCCTAGTAACAGGCTCTATCAGCTGGCTCTACTATTCGGACAGATTACTGGAGTTTCCCCTTGGCCTGTTTGGTATCGCCATTGCCACTGTTATTTTGCCCGCGCTGTCCCGTAACCATGTTAATGCCCAAGGGCAGGGATTTGCCCAGACCATGGATTGGGGCATCAAAGCGATTTTACTACTGGGGATACCGGCCATGTGCGGCCTGATTGTGCTGGCTAAACCTATGCTGATGGTGCTGTTTATGCGCGGCGCCTTTGGTGTCGACGATGTCAATATGGCGTCATTGAGTTTGATGGCTTATGGCAGCGGTCTGCTGAGCTTCATGCTGATTAAGGTATTGGCGCCGGGTTACTATTCGCGCCAGGATACCAAGACACCTGTGCGTTACGGCATTATCGCCATGGTGAGTAATATGGTGTTTAACCTTATTTTAGTGTTTCCATTTGGTTATGTGGGGCTGGCGATGGCCACTTCCATGTCGGCGCTGCTTAATGCAAGTCTGCTTTATCGAGGGCTGCATAAGGCGGGAGTCTATCGCGTCAGCCGGGCCACGCTGCTGTTTTTGGCTAAGGCTATCGTCGCCGCAGCCTTTATGGTGGCAACCCTCTATTACTTGATGCCAGCGATGGAGCAATGGCTTGCTTTTGACTTTATGCAAAGGTGTATCAAGCTGCTGCAAATGATTGGCAGCGGTGCTGTGGTCTATCTGCTGGTTATGGTATCGTTAGGAATTCGCCCCTGGAGAATGAAAGCTGGCGTTTGAGTGCTGATTATCCTGCTCAGCTGGTATATAATCCGGCGCACTTGTGCTTGCTAATGACTGAATGTAATGGAACTGATCCGCGGTATACATAATATTTTGCCCAGACACCATGGTTGTGTACTGACTATTGGTAACTTCGATGGTGTCCATCGAGGTCATGGCGAAGTGATCTCGGCTCTGGTTCAGAAAGCAAAACAACTTGGTGTGCCTGCAACTGTAATGACTTTTGAGCCGCAGCCCCAGGAGCTATTTTGTGGCGACAGCGCTCCGGCGCGTTTGAGTCTGCTTAGGGATAAAATTATGTTGCTCGACGAATTAGGCGTCGAGCGTCTGCTGTGCGTTAATTTCAATCATAAGTTTGCCAGCATGGCCGCCGAGGATTTCATCGAGCAGTTACTGGTTAAGCAGCTGGGCGTAAAGTATTTGGTTGTGGGCGACGATTTCTGCTTTGGTAAGCAGCGGGTCGGTAATTTTCAGATGCTCAAGGCCGCGGGCGAGAAGTTTGGTTTTGCCGTGGTCAGCACCCAAAGTTTTATGCTGGCGGACAAGCGTGTCAGTTCCACAGAGATACGTGCACTGCTGGCCAAGGGGAATTTAGAACAGGCACGGCGCCTGCTGGGTCATCCTGTCACCTTAAGTGGTAAGGTTGCCCACGGCGATAAGATTGGCCGCACCTTAGGCTTTCCGACTGCCAATATTGCCCTTAAACGCAAAGTCTCGCCGGTACGCGGCGTGTTTGCCGTTAAACTGTTTTGGGATGGCAGCGATATTTATGACGGCGTGGCCAATGTGGGCTACAGGCCGACTGTGAATGGACAACATTGTCAGTTAGAAGTCCACCTGTTTGATTTTAATGATGATCTTTATGGAAAGACAGTTGAAGTCGAGCTGGTGGCAAAGATTCGGGATGAACAGCCATTTAAATCATTAGATGCGCTGAAGCAACAAATTAAAAATGATGCTGACAGGGCTATGGCTCTGCTTGGCTTTGATGCAGGCTAAGTTCTGTTAGTTAAATGAACGGTATAGGATCAATGAGCGACTATAAATCTACTTTGAATTTGCCGGAAACCGATTTTCCGATGCGTGGTAACTTGGCTAATCGCGAGCCAGAGATGTTGAAGTCTTGGACCGAGAAGGGTCTGTACCAGAAGATTCGTGAAAGTCGCACCGGCGCTAAGCCTTTTATTTTGCATGATGGCCCTCCTTATGCGAACGGCGATATTCATATTGGTCACTCGGTTAACAAGATCCTCAAAGACATAATTATCAAGTCAAAAACCTTGTCTGGCTTCGATGCGCCTTACATTCCCGGTTGGGATTGCCACGGCCTGCCTATCGAACTGAAAGTCGAGCAGAAAGTGGGTAAGCCTGGTCAGAAAGTGACAGCGGCCGAGTTTCGTCAGCAGTGTCGTGATTATGCGGCCAAGCAGGTTGATGGCCAGCGTAGCGACTTTATCCGTCTGGGCGTGTTAGGCGATTGGCAAAACCCTTACCTGACCATGGACTACAGCACAGAGGCGAACATTGTCCGCTCTCTGTCTAAGGTGATTGAAAGTGGCCACCTGCACAAGGGGGTTAAGCCTGTGCATTGGTGTACCGACTGTGGCTCTGCATTAGCAGAGGCAGAAGTTGAGTATGAAGACAAGATGTCACCCGCCATCGATGTGGCCTTTAGCGCGGTCGATAAAGCGGCCGTTCTCGCCAAGTTTGGCGTGACTGATTATGCCCAAGACGTGGCTATGGTGATCTGGACCACGACGCCCTGGACTCTGCCTGCTAACCGCGCACTCTCGGTTGCGGCGAATATCGAATATACCCTGGTTGAGATGACCAAAGCAGGCGAGAGCCGCGCACTGATCTTGGCATCGGACTTGGTTGAGTCTTGCCTCGAGCGTTTTGGCGCCGAGTCTCATAGCGTGCTTGGCACCACAAGCGGCAGCGAACTTGAACTACTTCGCTTTAATCACCCCTTCTATGAATTCGATGTGCCAGTGATCTTAGGCGAACATGTGACTGTCGATTCGGGTACGGGTGTTGTGCATACCGCCCCTGGTCATGGTCAGGATGACTTCGTTGTGGGTCAGAAATATGGCTTAGAAGTGGCTAACCCAGTGGGCGATAACGGCGTCTATAAAGCCGATACCGAAATTTTTGCCGGTCAGCATGTGTTTAAAGCCAATAAGAGTGTGATTGCACTGCTCGAAGAGAAGGGCGCACTGCTTAATCATGTAGCCTTAAATCACAGCTATCCACACTGCTGGCGCCACAAGACACCTATCATCTTCCGCGCCACGCCGCAGTGGTTTATCTCTATGGAACAAAAAGGGCTGCGTCAGCAAGCATTGAGTGAGATTGAGCAGACCCAGTGGATCCCAGCTTGGGGACAGAGCCGTATCGAGAAGATGGTCGAGAACCGTCCTGACTGGTGTATCTCGCGCCAGCGTACTTGGGGCGTACCTATTACCCTATTTGTACACCGTGATACCGAAGAGTTGCATCCAGATAGCGTCTCCCTAATGGAGCGCGTGGCGAATCGTATCGAGCAGCAAGGTATTCAGGCTTGGTGGGATCTCGACGCCGCGGAATTACTGGGCTATGAAGCCGAGCAGTACCGTAAAGTGACCGATACCCTGGATGTTTGGTATGACTCTGGCTCGACCTTCTCATCGGTTGTGGCGTCGCGTCCCGAATTTAACGGCCATCCAGTCGATCTTTATTTAGAGGGCAGCGATCAGCACCGCGGCTGGTTTATGTCATCTTTGATGATCTCAACCGCCATGAATGGCAAGGCACCTTATAAGCAAGTGCTGACTCACGGTTTCACCGTGGATGGTCAGGGGCGTAAGATGTCTAAATCTGTCGGTAACGTGATAGCACCCCTGCATGTGACCAACAAACTGGGCGCCGACATTCTGCGTCTTTGGGTTGCAGCAACCGATTACAGCGGCGAGATGACAGTTTCCGATGAGATCTTAAAGCGCAGCGCCGATGCCTATCGTCGTATCCGTAACACGGCCCGCTTCCTGCTCGCTAACATCAATGGTTTCGATCCGGTAACGGATATGGTTGCGGTTGAAGATATGGTGGCGCTGGATCGCTGGGTCGTTCGCCGTGCAGCCTCGCTGCAGGAAGAGATTTTGGAAGCCTATGAGCAATATAACTTCCATATCGTGACTCAAAAGCTGATGCAGTTCTGCTCGGTTGAGCTGGGTAGTTTCTACTTAGATATCATCAAAGACAGACAATATACCGCCAAAGATACCAGTCATGCCCGTCGTAGCTGTCAGTCTGCACTCTACTTAATTGCCGAGGCTATGGTGCGTTGGGTTGCGCCTATTTTGAGTTTCACCGCCGATGAGATCTGGCAATTACTGCCAGGCGAGCGCAGCGAGTTTGTGTTTACCCAAACTTGGTACGACGGCCTTAAGTCGGTCACCTTAGATACAGATCTTAGCGATGAATACTGGCAGCAACTGCTCAGCGTTCGCGATGAAGTCAATAAGGTGATTGAAAATGCCCGCCGTGAGAAGCAGATTGGTGGTTCTCTGGAAGCGGAAATTACCCTGTATGCCGATGAAGCCTTGAAGTCTTCATTAGCTGTGTTGGGCGACGAGCTGCGCTTCGTGTTGCTGACTTCTAAGACTAGCTTAGTGGATTTAGCCACTGCACCAGCGGATGCCATTGAAACCGAGCTTGCCGGTCTTAAACTTGGGCTGACTAAGTCAGAGGCGCACAAGTGTGAGCGCTGCTGGCATCACAGGGAAGAAGTGGGGCAGGTAGCCGAGCATCCGACTCTGTGTACTCGCTGTGTAACCAATATTGAAGGCGACGGCGAAGTTCGTCAATTTGCATAAGGATTTGTTGATGCCATTGAGTTGGAAAGAGAGTGGCTTGCGTTGGTATTGGGTCGTTGTAGCGGTTTTTCTTATCGATCAGCTATCCAAGCAATGGGTGTTAGCTAACTTCGAACTGTATGAATCGGTTCGCTTGCTGCCTGTGTTTAATTTCACCTATGTGCGAAATTATGGTGCGGCGTTTAGTTTTCTAAGTGATGCGGGCGGCTGGCAACGCTGGCTGTTTACCTTTGTTGCCGTGGGATTCAGTGCCCTGTTGACTGTGTGGCTGCGAAAGCAGTCTCACTCGCTGTGGCGACTCAATCTTGCTTATACGCTGGTCATAGGCGGGGCGCTGGGTAACCTTATCGATCGTCTGCAACATGGCTTCGTGGTGGATTTTTTGGATTTCTATTGGAATACCAGCCATTTTCCCGCCTTTAATATTGCCGATTCGGCCATCTGTGTCGGCGCAGGTTTGATTATTCTCGACTCGTTTTGGGCTAGCAGTAAAGACAGCAACCATGCTGCCAAGGGGTAAACAGTGTCAGTGACGCGTTCAATACTTTCCCACATGAATATAGTGTTAGAAGATGGCTCGACCGCCGATAGCACTAAGGCCTCAGGTAAGCCTGCTAAGCTCAATATCGGTGATCAGACGCTGAGCCCAGCGTTCGAGGCGGAAATCGTTAATTTAAATGAAGGTGACAAACACAGTTTTACGTTAGCTCCAGCAGACGCCTTTGGTGAGTCTAATCCCGATGCAATTCACTATCTGGACAGAAGCAAGTTTCCGGCGGATATGGAGCTGCAAGCGGGCGTTATAGTCAGTTTTGCCGGTCCAGGCGGTAGCGAGATCCCAGGAATTGTGCGTGAGGTTGCTGGGGACTCTGTGACTGTGGATCTTAACCATCCCCTGGCTGGCCATAGCGTCACCTTCGAATTGGAAGTTGTTCAGGTACTCTAATCATGACAATGATCAATCCCCCTAAAAGCTTGCAGATTAAGTTAGCCAATCCTCGCGGTTTTTGTGCCGGTGTCGATAGGGCGATCAGCATAGTTGAACGTGCCCTTGAATTGTTTTCACCACCGATTTATGTGCGCCATGAAGTAGTGCACAATCGATATGTGGTTCAAAACTTAAAAGACAGGGGCGCAGTGTTTGTTGATGAACTGGAGCAGGTGCCGGATGACAGCATAGTGATCTTCAGTGCCCATGGTGTGTCTCAGGCGGTACGCGCAGAGGCAAAACAGCGTGGATTGCGGGTATTCGATGCCACTTGTCCGCTCGTGACTAAGGTGCATCTGCAGGTGACCCGTGCAAGCCGTAAGGGAATAGAGTGTATCCTGATTGGTCATGCGGGCCATCCTGAGGTGGAAGGCACAATGGGGCAATACGACAATCCTGAAGGTGGTGTGCTGCTGGTGGAGTCGCCTGCGGATGTAGAAGCTTTAGTGGTGAAAGATCCCGATAACTTGTGCTTTGTTACTCAGACTACCCTGTCTATGGATGACACTGCCGATGTGATAGCCGCGCTGCAAAAGCGCTTCCCCTCGATTCAGGGGCCGCGTAAAGATGATATCTGCTATGCGACTCAAAATCGTCAGGATGCGGTGCGCAACGTGGCCGATGATGTGGACTTATTTATCGTTGTCGGCTCGAAAAACAGCTCTAACTCTAATCGTCTGATGGAGCTGGCTATCAAGAAAGGCACTCAGTCTTATCTGGTGGATAATGCATCCGATATCAGCCGTCAGTGGTTTAATGGGGTTGAAAAGGTTGCGGTCACAGCGGGAGCTTCTGCGCCTGAAGTGCTGGTTCAACAAGTGATCGATGCCATAGCCCAGCTTGCGCCGAGTGTGATCACCGAAGTTGAAGGCCGTAAAGAAGATACCGTATTTGCGGTGCCTGCCGAGCTGCGTTAATGCACTTATTGAAAAACTGTAACTAGTCTATTGATATAGGCGCCATTCAGGCATAGTTTGAACAGAGCAGTTCAAAGAAAACAGTTCAAACCAAACCGTTTAAACAAAACAGTTCAAAAAAGGAAAGGAGGCTTATGCCTCCTTTCCTTTTTTCCTGCCCTTTTACATTAGTAACTTCTTGCTGATGAAGCCCTATCTCGCATAAAATTTAACGCTGGCATAACAAATTGTGTTATTAGAGTCTACTATTACAACATTGACAGTCAGTAATATTAGACTATGACTTGATTAGCAAGTATAGTCATTTTATTAATCTAACTAACGGATTTTAAAGGATTAAATTGCTTGTTTTACTGTCAAGATTATGGCGAACAGCGGAGATTTGACGGCATGATAAAACGCGAGAAAGGCATGACATTGATCGAGGTGATGGTATCTCTGATCATTTTAGTTATTGGCTTAGTGGGAATATTTAACCTTCATATTGTCGCTAAGCGTGGTAGCTTTGAGTCCTTTCAGCAAACCCAAGCCTCCTATTACGCCAATGACATCATTAACCGGATGAGGTTGAATCCGAGTCAACTTGCTAATTATGCTGGTACTTACCCTGGTTCACCTTCTGGTACCGCTCCTACAGCTTGTACTGGCACTGCTGCTGATTGCTCTTTTGCCGAGATGAAAGATTGGGATCTCTATGAGTGGCAGTCTCTATTCTCTGGTGCCGCAGAAGTGGCTGGTGGAAATAATGTCGGCGGTTTAGATACGCCAACGGCCTGTATTACAGTTGCAGCCAATACAGTGACAGTGGTAATGGCTTGGAAAGGAATAAGGGAAACTAAAATAACTGAAGCAGATGTTGATACTAGCTGCGCGGCAACAACAGTAAACCGTCGAGTGTTTTCTATTCAAACGGTGATTATCTAGATGAAAACGATAACCAATAATTTCGCGAAATTTCAAACTGGTATGTCACTGGTCGAATTGATGGTGGCTATGGTCATCGCCCTGTTTTTGACCGCCGGTGTATTCACCATGTTCAGCATGTCCTCTTCTAATGTCACCACTACCAGTCAATTTAATCAGTTACAGGAAAATGGCCGAATTGCTTTGGCGATAATGGAAAAAGATCTAAGTCAAGTGGGTTTTTTTGGTGATATGACTGGAACTGACCTTTCAGTTGGGATAGAAGGTAACACAACAGTTTTATCTGCTGCCGTACCAAATGACTGTATCGGAGGTGTTAATAATGCGAGTTTACCTATTGGAACTCCGGCACATTTTCGCTTGATCTGGGGCTATGAGCAAGGTGTGGGTGGTGCAAGTTTAACTTGTTTGAACACCGTCAATGCAGTCAATACCAATACCGATGTGTTACAGCTGAAAAGATTGGTCGGTCCAAATACACTTTTACCCACTGCAGCCACACGTCATTATGTAGCCACGACATCCGATGGTGCAACATTCTTCACAGGCAACCAGACGACCCCTACCATCACTAATGCTCGATTTTGGGAATATCAGCATCATGTTTATTTTATCAAGGATGATGGGGATATCCCTGTGTTACGAAGACGCACGTTAACAACGGTAAATGGAATGAATAACGAAGAGCAGCTTGTTGAAGGGATTGAAAATATGCGAATTCTTTATGGCATTGATGATGAAAATGGTGACGGTGTGCCGAATCGTTTCGTTCCGGCGACAAGTATCAGTAATTCAATGTGGTTAAACATGCAATCTTGGCGAATTGTTGCGGTTAAGGTTTATCTATTAGTGCGTTCGATTAAGCAAGATAGAACTTATACTAATGAAACAACCTATCAATTAGGGGATAAGGCAATTGCAGCGCCCAATGACAATTATCGCCGTAAGGTGATGTCCACAACGGTTGTGTTAGAAAACCCTGTTTTGATTAGTGGTTAATTGAGGCTTATATGAATAAAGGTGTCAAAAGCTATAAAAAACAGCAAGGTGTAGTGCTTTTTTTCTCATTAATTATTTTGATCATGATGACTGTGATTGGAGTGGCGTTGGCAGTAAACTCGACCCAATCACTGCGAATGGCGGGGGCGGGTTCAGAAAGGGTGGAAGCCAAGGCTTTAGCCGATGGTGGTGTCGCCGCGATCTTACTGAATAAAACGCCAGCTTTTTTAGCAAGTATGACAGCGATAGATGATCAAAATAGTTTTTCAGGAGGGACGCAGGTACTCACTCCTTTACCACTGGTCGATGATGGTACAGGAAACTTGATAGTACAGCCTAAAAATGTGAGCTGTCAGCGTAGGGGTAATGCGAACCAAGCAGGTTCATTTCAATGTCGGCGAATAGAGATCTCCAGTCAAGTCAGTTTTGGTCGAGATAATCTAGGTCAAGTAACAGTTGTTACAGGCATAGAACAGGAAGTCCTCAGCGGGAGTTAAATATGAAATTTTATAAATGGTTAAATGCTTCTCTTGCTGCGGCTTTGTGCTTGCCTGTGTATTCATTTGCCGACGATACAGACCTGTATCTTAATCCAACAGTGAATAATGTTCGCCCTCAAGTGCTTATCATATTTGATAACTCTAATAGTATGGACACGATTTTAGACGGGCTACCTGGAAGTTATGATCCTGATTATGTTCAAGAGGATGGAACACTTGGATATCCTCCTGTCGGCAGTTCTCATTCTTACAGCGGGCGGATGATCTATTTTACTATCGGAACAGGTATGGATGAATCTTCGTTACCTGTGCCAGATAGCCCTTCTGAGTCCAGACGTTTTAATGATTTGATTAATGGCTGTAAAGCTGCTCGTGATGCATTAGATGTTTATGGCCGTTTTACCGGCTATATACGTGAGTTTAAGACAACGGGGAATGGTAAAGGGACATGGCAACCTATAAAACAAAACAGTGGTGCAGAGAAAAATAATCCTGTGGACTGCTGGGAAGATATTGTTGCAGAGCAGAACAGTAATAATGATGATGGCTCTACTTATGCGACTGGTTATCCTGCTGGATATCCTCAAGATGGCGATGTCGATAACCCTTGGAAAGCAACCATAACTGATGATGAAAAAAATACAATAGGCTGGAATCAAGGTGAGTTAGTCACGCTCTATACAGATAATTATCTTCGCTGGTATACAGCCTATAAGGCTGGCACATTACCCGACTTGCCTCCCGGCAGTGCGCTGAGCCGATTAGAAATCGCTAAAGATGCAATAAAAGGGGTGATTAGTTCCATTCCTTCGGTGGATTTCGGTTTAGCGGTTTTTAACTTGAACTACCCTGCTGAAGGAGACAGCGATGGTGGTCGAGTCGTTGCTGGTGTACGCAGTCG
Organism: Shewanella sp. AS1; assembly: GCF_021412565.1. Taxonomy (GTDB): domain Bacteria; phylum Pseudomonadota; class Gammaproteobacteria; order Enterobacterales; family Shewanellaceae; genus Shewanella. The sequence continues at coordinate 484,654 of NZ_JAKCLJ010000001.1, forward strand.
CACGGCGGCTGAAAAAGATTCACTAATCAATACTATTAGCAACCTGCCAGCAGATACTAATACACCTTTATGTGAGACCTTGTTCGAAGCCTATAAATATTTCTCTGGTGGGGCGATTACATTTGGGCACAGTGACAGTGATTATAATAGTGGGGATATACATTATGACGCTAACCAGCCCACCTATGATACCAGTATTGAGAATGGTGCAAACTATATAACGCCATTATCCGCCTGTAATAAAATTGCCCATGTTATCTATATTACCGATGGCGCGCCCGTTCTGGATACCAGTGCCGATAATTTCATTAAGGCTTTGAATGATAAACCTTATTTTTATACCGGAGCTGATGGCTCAGCTAAAGTGAGCTACTTACCCGCTCTAGCAGAGTATATGTTTGCAAACGATATTTTGCCCAATGTTGAAAATAAGCAGAGAGTGGTGACCCATACCGTTGGTTTTAACCTTGAGGAAGGTTCAGAGGCTGAACCACTATTAATTGCAACAGCAAACAGTTCATATATTGATACTCCTGGTGGTCGGAAAGTTTATGGTTCTTACCATAAAGCAGATAATAGCCTTGCTTTACAAGAGGCTGTAAGTAACATTATCGATAGTATCCCTACCTCGGGTCAGCGATTTTCTGCGCCGGGTGTTGCGTTCAGTAATGCCGACCCAACCCAAACCTTAGACACGGCTTATTACGCGCTTTTCAGTCCTCAGCAGAGCCCTAAATGGGCCGGTAATCTAAAGAAGTTAAAAGTGAATTCTTCAGGCACTCTCGTGGATGCTAACGGCAATCCTGCCATTGACAGCTCAGGGGGAATTGCAGAAGGAGCTTGTACTTTCTGGAGTACCTGTACCCCCGGTGTAGGCGATCCCGGCTATATCGATGAAAATGGCGATAGGCAAGATGGCGGCAATGTGGTGGTTGCTGGAGGCGCAGCGCGAACCATAGTCCCCGACAATCGCGTGATTTATAGTGATATAGGTGCTTCTGGAGGGCTGGATAGTTTAACCAGGACGAAGGCATCTATTTTTGCTGGAAGCGATGATGCATTAGCAGCCTATTTGGGATTGCCCGGTGTCGATGTGAGCAGTGAATTAGATACAACCTTTGAATGGATCAAGGGAAAGAATGTCGATACTTATGATGATGGAACCTTAACTTCAGTTGATTTTAATGGGGTGAGAGGAGACATAATGGGAGACCCTCTACACTCACAGCCTTTAGCGATAGACTATGATGGTGATGGTACGAATGTACGAATTTTTGTGGGTACCAACCATGGGGTGTTACATGCCTTTAGGGACAGTGGTGACACGGTTAATGAGAGTTGGGCATTCATGCCATACCAATTATTACCTAATATAGCGACTATTCGCCGCAACAGTTACCTCGCTGGCCATAGTGTTTACGGCATGGATGGTTCTCCAGTTGCTTATATAGAAAAGGCCGCTAATGGAACCATAACCAAAGCTTGGTTGTTCATTGGTATGCGACGTGGCGGTAATGCTTATTTTGCTTTTGATATTACCGACCCCGATGCCCCATCATTAATGTGGGAAGTCTCAAATAACACAACGGGATTTAGTAGTTTAGGACAAACCTGGTCTACTCCAGTCATTACTAAAATATTGGGCCAAACAAACCCTGTTGTTGTTGTCGGTGGGGGCTATAGTCAAGGATACGATTCTGGTACTGGCTCGGGTACAAATATCGATGGCCGAATGGTGTACCTAATTGATGCACAAAATGGCACATTAATTCATAGTTTTGGTGCTAGTGGTGATACAAATCTATCTGGCATAGAAGATTCGATAGTTGGTTCTATTGCGACTCTTGACAGTAATAGTGATGGTTACACCGATAGACTCTATGCGTCAGATCTTGGCGGCAATGTTTGGCGGATGGATTTGCCTTCCGATGTTAAGACGACTTGGAGCGGTTTTAAATTCGCAGAGCTGGGTAGTGCCTTAGCAGGCAGTGATCGCCGATTCTTTTATGAGCCCACTGTTGCCCAAACAACTTTTACCAATATTAGTAATGTCACTGTAGATACTGGAAGTGGTACAACGACAGAGTTAGTCTCGCAAAATGTACCTTATGATGCCGTGACCTTGGGAACGGGTAACCGTGCCGATCCGTTGGGGCTAGAAGTGGATGATATGTTCTTTGTCCTGCAGGATAGGAATGTTAATTCACAGCAGTTTGGTTCCGGAGGTACGGCGATTCCGACTCCGCTAACGATAACTAATCTATATGATGTAACGTCTGCAGCACCTGCGACAGATGCTGAAAATATTGCATTTGGAGCGAAGCGAGGTTGGTTCTACAACTTTTCTGTCACGGGTGAGAAAAGCTTAGCTCCTTCGGTGATCATTAAAGGTAAGGTATATTTTACCTCTTTCATTCCCACTCAGCCCGTAGTGCCAGACAGTGCAAGCTGTACAGTTTCTTCACAGGGGCGACTCTACGCTCTCGATCTTCATAAAGGACAGCGTTTTAATTTCACAGAACCTTATGATCCAGATGCTCCAGATTATACTGGTCCCCCTTGGGAGGAAGTATGTGAAAACTGTATTCCACAGCCACCCAAGATCATCATTCCACCGTCAGAGGCTCCAGATCCCAATGATGATCCGACGTCAGTACTTGATTGTGAGGCAAAAGCTAAGTTGATCATAGGCAGTGGAATTTGCGATGAGAATGGTTTCAATTGTACGGGAACAATTGATCTGGGAGCTTGTTTGATCACCAATAAAATTTATTACCATATAAATGAGTAACAGTATTAATGAAAAAGTCTAAGTTAAAAGGATTTACCTTAATTGAGGTGATGATAGTGGTGGCGATAATCGGCATTTTAGCGGCGATCGCCTACCCTTCTTATGTTGATTACATTACTAAAAGTGCGCGCTCTGAGGGTGTCGCTGCTGTGATGCGGGTGGCTAATCTGCAGGAACAATACTATTTGGATAACCGTACCTATACCACTGATATGACTAAATTAGGTTTAGGTGCCAGCCCTTTTGTTACCGAGCATGGGCACTATAGTATTAGCTCGACTGGCGGCACTAACTTCACTGTTACTGCAACGGCTCAAGGTGCGCAAGCAAGCCGTGATTCGACATGTGGCACCATTACAATGACATCGGCAGGGGGCAAAGGCCCTGCTACGGAGTGTTGGAAATGATGAGATTAATTTTGAGTGTAACTTGTGCGCTTGGGTTCGCCGTGAGTCTGCCAGTATCGGCAGCAAAGCAAGACTATAAATGCTTTATCAATAGTGCAGCCAAAGGCCCTGAAGTGGTGTTTTATCGTTGGAGCAGTGAAGATCTTAAAGTGAAGACGGCAAGTCTTATTGGTATGCAGCGAAAAGACAATAAAGGTAAACAATACTTTATTAAAACTGTCGAAGAGTGTGTGCCTTTGAGCGAAGAGTTTAGCAGTAAGCAGGCTAAAGCAAAGGATAAGCAGACATTAAGGTAGACTGTTTTTGCTGAGTAGTTATTAAGAAGCCCCATCTATGATGGGGCTTCTATGTTTTAATTAAGCTTGCTAGGAGCTAGGAGCTAGGAGCTAGGGATTAACTGCAGCTTTGATTGTCTGTGTCGTAAGCGATTAACCCGCTTGAGCTGACTGTGACGCTTTTTGAGCCGCTAGCTTTACCGCCAGGGCAATAGATAAAGGTGTCATTTGCAGAAGATAGGCCTTCAGATGAGAAAGTTAATGTGGCTGCTGGGCCTTTTACCGCATCATTACCGTTAAAGCCATCTATGGCACGTAGCTCATGATCTACATTGCTTGCGTCCCTGATATAGACGCGGATACCTTTCCCCCAGTCGGCACCACAAGAAGTCGCAGAAGCATAGGCACACACATTAACTGTGGCACCATAACTGATGGCCTGATTGCGGGCAAAAGCGAGGATGTTGTTAATCTTTTCGATATTGTTGTTGACCCGAATACTTTCATAGACAGAGGTTAGCGAGGGAACGCCTATCGCTAATAAAATTGCCGCGACGGCGATTGTCACCATTAATTCGACTAAGGTAAATCCTTTGATTTTGCAGCCCATCTCGCAATTCCTCGTTTAGCACTTATTAGAGTATAAGCGAGATAATGAGGAATTTCAGTATATAAGTCGTTCTTTTTAATGCCAATATATTGGCGATAATATCGAACTTGTCGATTTAGATCCTTGAATTACCCTAGGTTATTCTGCGCAACTGATATTCTTATCGGTCGAAAATCGAATCCGCCCGGCTTGATTTACAACAACCGCCCTCGAATTGGGACTGGTTGCCGAGCCAGGACAATATTTTAAGGTGCCATTGCTGCCGGAGGCTAACCCATCGGGAAAGAAGCGTACCGAGCTGCGATTGTAGCTGACGATATCCTGGCTACTGAAAGGGCCGGTTTGGAAGATGATTTTATCACTGCCATCGATTGCGTTTATGGTGCCAGAGTCGCTAAAAACCACTAAGCCAGATTGCCAGTTATCGCTGCATTGATTATCTGCAATAGGGCAGACTGTCACCCTTACGCCGAAACTGATTGCGGCATTTCGTGCCTGTTGTAGCGTTTGTTGTATCTTGCGAATCTCTGCATCCGCACGCTGGGCTTCATAGAGACTGGACAGTGATGGGGCGGCGATGCCGATTAAGATGATGGCAACGGTAAGGGTTACCATGAGTTCGATTAAGGTAAATCCGATTTGATTTTTCATCTTCGTTCCTTGAATTTATCTGCCCGCATCCAGCGAGCTCAATAATGAGTATAGATAGTGGAAATAGCTTGTCGAATCTTTGAACTGTTCTGCTTTATGAAAATTGCTTCTGTCAGCTGTTTGGTACAATCATCTTCTGTGTCGCTTTTGGCCGTGATAAGCTATTGTTTCATTGTGTTTAGTCATCGAGTGAAGTGAAAGGGAGCGGTTGATGAAGAAAGTTGAGGCCATAATTAAGCCATTTAAATTAGATGATGTGCGAGAGTCTCTGGCGGAACTCGGTATTACGGGCATGACAGTGTCTGAGGTAAAAGGTTTTGGGCGCCAAAAAGGCCATACCGAACTCTATCGCGGTGCAGAATATATGGTGGATTTTCTGCCCAAGGTTAAAATTGAGCTGGTGATCCAGGATGATCAAGTTGAGCAGGCGATAGAGGTCATAGTCAATACGGCAAGAACGGGTAAAATCGGTGACGGCAAGATTTTTGTGACCGATGTTGAACGCGTTATACGTATTCGCACCGGCGAAGAGAATGAAGAAGCGGTATAGTCTACCGATCTGATTTTAAATAAAAAAACCATTGATAAAGATCAATGGTTTTTTTATTGCCGAGTAAGGTTATTTCTGTGGGCTGGCAGAGGAGTCCCTGAGTACAGCTTGAGGAATAAACACTTTATTCTTTAATGGTTTTTCAGATTTATTGAGGTTAGCAATCAATAACTCTGTCGCCGTTTGAGCTATCTTTCCGTTGGGCTGATGTACTGTGGTCAATTTAGGCCAGGTTTGGCGTGAGAAAGGGCTGTCCTCGAACCCGACAATGGAAAGTTCCGATGGTATCGCAACCCCTTCTAAACGTGCAGCAAACAGCGCCCCTGCGGCGATTTCATCGTTACATGCTACGATAGCCGTTGGTCTTTTTACATTGTTTAACAGCTTCTTAGCGCCCTCGACACCCGACTCGAAAGAGTACTCACCATTGATAATAAAGTCACTATTAACAGGTAGGCCGTTGGTTTCCATTGCAAGTTTGTATCCGGCCAAACGTTCTTCAGTGGATTTGTGCTGCTGATCGCCACTGATAAACGCAATCTGCTTATGACCCAGCTCGATAAGATGTTGAGTGATAGCGACGGCCCCATGTTTATCATTGACTAAAACCGATAGTCCGCCCGCGCTATCTTTACTTTTCTCATCGCCAGCGACGATCCTGACATAATTGGCATCTATTGCATCTAATGCTGCGAGTACTTTGGGATCTTCTGACAGCGGAGGAGTCAAAACCAATCCGGATAATCTTGCATGGCGCACCAAATCTGTGAGTTCCTGACAGATGCCGTTTGATTTTGCATCACAAGGATGGATCAGCAATTCATAACCGCGCTGCTTACATGAAGATAAAATACCATTTTGCATATCAATGACATAGTAAGCATTAGGGTTGTCATACACAAAGGCAATCACGTAAGATTTTGTGCCAGCAAGGTTTCTTGCTGCTAGATTCGGCTGGTAGTTGAGTGCGGCAATGGCCTGATTGACCTTATCGATAGTCGCTTGTCTTACCGAGGGTTCTTTATTAGTGACCCTGGAGACGGTTTTTATAGAGACGCCTGCATATTTTGCGACATCATTAATGGTTACTTTCATCTAGTGACACTCGTTATGATGGTCATTTACGGGTAAAAACAAAATTTCCTTTCTCTGAAAGAAAGCACTCAATTACTTGGTTGTCGATCTTGCCTATTAGCACTCTCAATAGTGCTAATTTTTAACGTATTAAGCAATCACCAAATGAATATTTAGTCCAAAGTCGGCGAATAGGGCTATTTTTCGCCTTAAAAATAATCAAAGTTAAAATTATTTATAATCAGTGCTTTACACTTGATTTCTGAGGTTGTAAGGCATCTTTATTATGCAATTTCGCGAGTATTTTTTGGAATTTAGTTATTTTCTTGTGGCGCCAATGTTAATAGTTGTGTAATCTTTGTCCTTACACATGACAGCGTTGTCATTCCGATTGGGGTGGTTATGGATATTAAAAAAGATAATAAAGTTATGGAAGGGAAACGAGATGCGACCATCTAATTTTAAGAAAACTGTACTCGCTACAAATATTGCGTTACTCATGAGTGGTGTAATGTCTGTGTCTGTGATGGCGGCCGAGGATGATGCGGCGGCAAATACAGACAATATTGAAAAAATTGAAGTGCGCGGTATCCGTGCATCTCAACAAGCCAACCTCAACGCAAAACGCTTTTCAGACAGCACTGTTGATGCTATCTCCGCTGAAGATATAGGTAAATTCCCAGACAAGAACGTGGCTGAGTCACTCCAACGTGTACCCGGTGTCACTGTGCAGCGTCAGTTTGGTGAAGGTGCTGGGGTGTCAATTCGTGGTGCAGGCCAGGATTTGACACTCACGACTTTGAATGGTCAGAACGTAGCCTCAACGGGTTGGTTCGTACTCGAACCAGCAAAACGCTCTTTTAACTATGAATTGCTGCCATCGGAACTGGTGGGTGACTTGGAAGTGTATAAATCTTCACAAGCGGATCTGGCCGAAGGCGGTATTGGTGGTACGGTTATCGTAAATACCCGTAGACCACTGAATATGGATCCATGGACTGTCTACGGTTCTATCGAAGGTCAGTATCAAACAGACTCAGAGGAAACCGATCCTCAGTTCTCAGGCTTAACCAGCTGGAAAAACGATGATGAAACCTTTGGCGTGCTAGTTTCTGGCGTGCTGCAAAACCGCAGTTTGCAGCGCCAGGGTGATGAAGCATTTTGGGAGTGGGGCGCAGGCCCAGTTGCGTTTGAGCAAGAGCGTGAACGTTCTGCTTTAGCGGCAACCCTGCAGTGGGCGCCAACCAATGAGCTGAACTTTGTGTTTAACGCCATGGATATGCGTATGGCGGCCGACAACACTAACTACGCACTTTGGTTTACTCAGGCCGATACTTCTTGGTCTGGTGCGCCAGGCTCGGGTGCTTGGGATGATACTACCTGGTTAGGTGGTTGTGGTCTGTGTGGCGGCGATGTACCCGGTGCAGGCTCAGGTACTCAGGTAGCCGGTCCGTTAGGCCTTGCTTACTATCAGGCGCGTCCTCGTGAAGCGACGATGAAGTCACGCGTACTGGATCTGAAGATGGAGTACCAAGGTGACGGTTACGAGGTCAGTCTACAGCTGGGTGATACTACCTCCAGCGGTGGTACCGATTTTGAGATGGTTGTTGAAGATGGTACTGGCGGTACAGCGCTAAACGGTGCGACCTATGACTTTACTAATGGCCATCAGACTTGGGACTTAAATGGTTTCGATACCGCAACTTATGATCCAGGTTCACTGGTCATGGGTACTGGCAGCAACTTTAACAGAACGCCAAAGACAGATGATGAGAGCTATATCCAGGCCGACATCAAGTTTGATGTGGATCTTGGTGTGGTTAATGCCATTAAGACGGGTGTGAAATATGCCAAGCATAATACTACCAGCCGTCGTTACGAATATATTCAAGATCCTAGCTTTAACCCAACTATCTCAACTGCTGGGCTAAGCACAGGTACCTTTAGCGTGGGTACCAGCGAATACGATATCATACGTTTCGATCCCGATGCGCTTAAAGATTGGGCCAAAGCCAGCATCATAGGTGAGACCGAAGATCTCGGTTCTTATAGTGAGATTGAAGAAGATAACTATGCCGCTTACGTGATGGCGAATTTCGCGACTGATGGTATGCGCGGTAATTTTGGTGTGCGTTATGCCGGTACTAAGGCGAGCTCTATCTATTACCTTAATGGCGTAAAAGACAATGCAGATGCCGATTATGCCGAATGGTTGCCAAGCGTTAACGTGGTATTTGATCTGGCAGACGACCTACTGCTGCGCGCCTCTGCGGCTCGTGTGATGGCGCGTCCTCAGTACGATGATATGTATGTTAATCCTAACGTACTAGGGGCAAATGATGATGTACCAAACAACCAGTATTGGGTTGTGGGTAATATCGGCCTGAAACCCTTCGTCGCTAACCAGATTGACCTAGGTATTGAATGGTACTTTAACTCTGACTCACTCTTGTCTGCTGCGATATTCATGAAGGATGTGAAGAACTTCGTGACTTTCTCTGAATACCGTGAAGATAACGCCAATATCCCATTTAATGGCACCTTGAAGCCAGGTGAGATTGCCGATGGTTGGACGGTTCAGACTAAAGATAATGGCGAGTCGGCCACTATCGAAGGTCTCGAGCTTCAGTATCAACAAGATTATGGTAATGGTTTCGGTTCAATTGTTAACTATACCTACACAGATACCAGCACGAGCGAAGATACTTACACCGATAGAAACCCATTCTTGAGCGATAGCTCGCGTCACTCTTACAACGTAACAGGTTATTTTGAGAACGATCTGTTCCAGGTGCGTTTAGCCTATAACTGGCGTAGTGAGTATATGATCCGCGAAACCGGCTCATACGGTAACCGTCTGCATGATGCCTTTGGTAGCTTAGATTTGAGCGCGGTTTGGCATGTGACCGATTACCTGGATGTGAAGCTTGACGCCACTAACCTGCTTGAAGAGGGGTCGCGTCAGTTTGGTAACAACCAGTACCAGACCGACCTGAATGGTTTTGCCGATGGCTTCCCACTGTTTGAGTACAACATGGCTCGCGTTATCACACTTGGGGCTGCTATCCGTTTTTAATTTAACTTAAAAGCGTGTATAACAATGAAAGGGGAGCTTGCTCCCCTTTTTACTACATTTTGGGTATAAAACATAAATATCATAGTTGTAACTGTCTGAGTAATTAGCCATTTTAATTACCTCGATGGATATAAGATAAGAAGCCCCCGAAGGAGCCGATAAATGAACGACGTTGTAATTCTTGATCCCGCCAAACATAGCCAATTGAAATTAACCGCTCCAGATTATAGCCATGTGGCCGAGCAGCATATCCTGCCTATCTCTTTGCATGAGTTTGCCGCGGCAGCATCAGACTCTCCCGTTGTCTTTGTAAAAAACAGCAACACGGGTGAATTCCAACCTGTGGTGATATTGGGACTGATGCCAGGTCAGAATATCAAACAGCATGAGGGCAAATGGTTAGGCCGTTACATTCCTAATATTTTGAAAGACTACCCTTTAACCGTGGTGCTCAACCCTGATGAGCAGGATAAGGTGTGGATAGGGATCCGCGAAGAGAATCCTCAGGTGAGTTCTACAGATGGCGAACCTCTGTTTGATGGCGTGGAGGAAACGCCATTTCTGACTCAGCGTAAAGAGGCATTGATTAAACATTTTGAAGAAGATCAACAGACTAAAGCCGTAATGCGTTATTTTGCCGACAATGAGTTGTTTATTTCACAGACGCTCAATGTCTCAGTAAAAGGCGAGCCGCGCAGCATCAATGGCCTGTATCTAATCGATGAAGACAAGCTGAATCAGCTCGACGATGAAGCCTTTTTGGGATTGCGTAAGCGCGGATTGCTCGGGCCAATATACAGCCATTTGACCTCTCTGCATCAAATCAACCGTCTTGCCGCCGAGCACGCAGCAGCAGAATAAGCCACGGCATAAAAGCTGATGGAAAGAGCGGATGGAAAAGCGGATGGAAAAGCGGATGGAAAAAATAGGTAAGCAGTATGAATGCGCAGAGCAAAGCCGTAACTGAGATTATCGTGGTTGGCGGCGGCAGTGCCGGCTGGATCACAGCTTGCCATCTTGCCAAAAAATGGGTGTCAAACACAGGGCCCTACAGGGTGACCTTAATCGAGTCGCCCTCTATCCCGACCATAGGGGTTGGCGAAGGCACTGTGCCTATGATGCGCGAAACCCTTAAATATTTCGGTATTCGCGAGGATGAATTTATCCGAACTTGCGATGTCACCTTCAAGCAGAGCGTTAAATTTATCGACTGGAACCGCCCCGATTCCGGCGATTATTATCACCACCTGTTTGATTATCCAGCCTTTAAAGGGATGCTGCCAGCCTGGCTAAGCCAGCCATCGGCTAGTCGCACAGCCTTTAGTTCGCTGGTATCTGTGCAGGGGCAATTAGCCGATGCAGGCTTTGGGCCGCGCACTATGACCAACCCACAGTTTATGGGGCAGATGCATTACGCCTATCATCTGGATGCGGGCAAGTTTACTCAGATGTTGGCCGATGTAGCGACAAACAAGCTGGGGGTGACCCATAAGCTGGCCGAGGTGACTGAGGTAAAAACCGATGCCAGCGGTAAAATAGTCGGCCTGGTTACTGACCAAGGTGAACTTAACGCCGATCTCTATGTGGACTGCAGTGGTTTTGCGGCGCGGTTAATCGGCCAGGCTTGCCAGGTGCCGTTTGTCGATAAGAGCGACATACTGTTTGTCGACAACGCCATGGTCGCCCAGGTGCCTTACCCACAGTCCGATACGCCCATTCCCTGCTTTACTAAATCTACCGCTAAAGAAGCGGGCTGGATCTGGGATATTGGCTTAACCCAGCGCCGGGGCGTGGGATATGTCTATTCGAGCCGCTACAGCAGTGATGAGCAAGCCGAGCAGGTATTGCGGGACTACTTGAGTCATGATTTGGCCAGTTCGGCGGATGGGGTCAAGTTCAGAAAAGTCCCTATGAAGGTGGGGTATCGTGACCATTCCTGGCATCAAAACTGTGTCGCTATCGGCCTAGCCTCGGGCTTTGTTGAGCCCTTAGAGGCGACCGGACTCTTGATCTTCGATGTTACCGCGCGCATGTTGGCCGAATCTCTTCCGGCAAATCAGGCCGTGATGCCATTAGTAGCCGAGCGTTATAATCAGCGGGTGCAACATGCCTGGAATAAGGTGATCGACTTTATCAAGTTGCACTATGTTCTGGCCAAACGGGATGACACTGCCTTTTGGCGGGATAACCGCGATGAGGCCAGTATTCCCGCTTCGTTGCAGCAGAGTCTGGCGCTTTGGCAATATCATCCGCCATCGGCCTATGACTTTGCCTCGACCCTGGAAGTGTTTAATCTGGAAAATTATCTGTATGTGCTTTATGGCTCTGAATTTGATACCCAGTTATCGACAGCTGCCGATAAGGCAGATGAGATGATTGCAGCGCGAGAGCGGCTTATCTCGCAGCAGATCGCCAGTTTAAAGCCTCATTTACTGCCCCATAGACAGCTACTGGAGCGGATTTATCAGTTTGGTATCCAGCTCAATTAATTTTTAGGCTGTCGAATTAAAAGTAAAAACGCTCATCTAGTTGGATGAGCGTTTTTATTGGCAAGACTAAGTGACTACTGCTTGAGGGAGTCGAGATAGGCCTGATGGGATAAACATTGATTTGTCGCTTGCCGTTTTAATCTGCCGAGTTGGTTAAACATGCCATCCAGAGTCTCCTGTGCGACCGGCAGAGCAAGCTTAGGCAGATGCTGCATGCCATAGAGGATGTAGCGGTAGTTTTCATCGGAGAAGATGGAGCTAAAGCCGGTTGCCACATCCACATGTTCGCAGACTTTATCCTGCCAGAGGGAAAGCTTCTCATTGAGGCCGGGTACAGAATGCATGGACTGCTGAGCTTGTTGCCAGAACTCGGTATCATCCCTGTCAGTCAGGCAGTAATGCAATACGATAAATTGGCGCAGATCGTCATACAAACCTGACATGGTGCGATTATAAGAGTCGCGCACAGCCTGGGATGGATTGGCGCAGGTCAGGTGAGTAGCCAGCAACCTGACGCCTAAATTGATCAGATGCAGGCCGGTTGATTCCAGGGGTTCGATAAAGCCGCCGGCCAGCCCCATGGCAATACAGTTGCCTACCCAAAACGCCTTGCGACAACCTATCTTCATCTCAAGATGGGTCGCCTTAAGAATCGATTGTTTATCGCCAAGATAGGCTCTTAGCTCGGCTTCCGCCTCTTCTCGGGATTGGCGCCGCCCGTCGTAGACATAGCCAGTTCCCTGCCGATTAACGAGATCTATTTCCCACACCCAGCCATTACTCAGCGCGGTTGATGTGGTGTAGGCGCGTGGCGTCTTGTTATCGCCATATTCCCACTGAATAGCGACGGCGCGATTACAGGGCAGGGCATCTTCGAATGAGCGCCAGTTATCGGCCTTAAGCTTCTCAATTAACAAGCCTTTAAAGCCGCTGCAATCGATAAAGATATCGCTGCTAAAGTTTCCCTTATCGGTAAAGACCTGAGTGATATTCTCACCGTCGACATCCGCATCCGTAACATTGGCGACTATATGCTCCACACCCGCCTCGGTCGCTTTTTTCCGTAAGAAGCGCGCCATGAGTAGGGCATCTAAGTGATAGCCATAGGGAACAATTCCCTGATAGGCCTGGCTCTGAGCATGTTTAGGGCTTAGGTTGTCGCGCATCAGGTTATAAGAAAGACTGGTGTGTTCGGCAAAATCCAGCGTTTGGGAATTTCGCTGATTCTGCATCAGCCAGGCGCTGGCGTTATCCAGAGGCCCGCAGGGTTTTTGCTGCTCAAAAGGGTGAAAATAGCTGTGCATCTGACCATCTTTGGGCTTCATCCAGTTACGGAACAAGATGCCGGTTTTTAGTGTGGCATTGGTTTCCCTGAGGAGTTCGGCTTCATCTATCCCCATGGCGGCGAAGAAAAAACGTATGCTGTGAACCGTAGCTTCCCCAACGCCTATGATGCCGATATCCTGGCTTTCGATTAATCGGATATGCACCTGCTGACCGCTGTGATTATAAAGCTTGGAGAGGTAGAGGGCGCTCATCCAGCCTGTGCTGCCGCCGCCGATTATTGTGATTGTTTTGAGTGTTGAATGCGTCATTTTGACATCCTTTTCCCGCTAATGTCTGCAGGTTCTATCTTGCAGCTAATCGCTTGCAGGCCATTGCTTGCAGGTCATAGCTTGCAGGTTTTAGATTACAGGCTGTTAATTTGCCAGCATGGCCATGCCGGTCAGTATTATCCAGCATGAAAAAAATAGTTTGAGTTTTAAGACCGATAGGTAGAGCGCCAGTTTACGCGCCAATAAGCCACCGATAATTGCCCCCGGTGCGGCAAATAAGAGAATATAAAATTGCGTCTGACTATCAGGGCTTAGATGAACCGGGCTGGCAGACCACACTGTCATTGCCGATACCACAACGCCTACGGCTATCGCCATCTTGGCGCAAAAGCCTCTCAGCATCAGGTAGATAACCAGCAGTTCGCCGACCCCAACAGATAACCAGCTAGTCATGATCCCACCCAAAAATCCCAAGATAAAGAAGACAGGCAGATCTAAGTTGTTTAACTGAATATCCTTAGTCGTCTGATTTTTAAGGCTGCTATAAACGATAATAATCCCAAGGAAAATGGAGAAAAGACTAAAGCTGACATGCAGTGAAGCGGGTAAGGGCAGCGTAAGGGCGTAACTTGTCCAGAGTCCGGCTATGGCACTAAAACCTCCGGTAAGAGTTAAAGGTATAAAACTACGCCATTGGCTAGTTAACTTATGCTGCTTTTGGTAGTACCAACACCAGGTGAGGCTACCGGCTGTCATACCGAAGCATTGTATGGCAAAGGAGGTGGATACACTTTGCGCTTCGCTCAGGCCTAAATGGGTAAAAGCAGGGATAAAAATTACCCCGCCTCCGGCACCTGTAGAGTTAGCAAAAACAGCGCCTGTCACACCTAAAAAGAGAAAGTGACCAAAACTCTTGATTAAGGTGGTTAAGTGGCTAATATCATTTGCGATTATTGTGGTCGATAACAATGCAAAACAGCCCAAAAAACCGATAGATGGCCAGGCGACAGTCCAGATTTTATTGGGCTTTGTTATTGTGTCTGCATTACTCTCTTGGCTCACTTAATTCCATCTCATTGAGTGATTTTAGTCAAAATCCTAACAAGCTTTGTAACCTATGTCACTGAAATGTTAAATTTCAATTGATTGGAATGTTTTTAATCATAATTATTTGATATTTAAGCATAAAATAATAAATCAGCCATTCTTTTATTTAAATTGTCAAAAAAATGTAGAAATTATGTTTAACCTTGTGTAAGTTAATAGATGACAGCGTTGTCATTTGCTTGTGTGACGCGTCTGTAAGGTATGCATAATTTAGGAAGAGGTCTCTTAAGTTGTGCAATTGACAGTGACGCCTAAGTTTCACTTAGACGTGATTGTGTTTGTTACTTCTATTAGTCTCTCCCCAGATACTAGAGATGGCTGGGTGCTTTATTGATGATCTGTGAGATATAGCACCTGGCATTTTTTTATCTGAAAGGATAGATGCCAGTGTTTTAATTCCTGCAATAAGCCAAAATATAGGGTCAGGGCATCAGACGAGCGTTGCTGGCAGTATGTTTAAAGAGCATGGCCCTCGTCTAGAGTAGAATAATAAGAGGATGAAAATGAATAATAAACTTGTCGCAATGACTGTGCTGTTAGCTCTCAATACTGCGGCCTGTAGTGATCCAGCCAAGCCCACTCAGTCCACTCAGTCCTCTCAGTCCACTTTGGCGCAATCTGATTCTTTAGAGTCATCCATTTCATCAGACATATCGGCCAGTCTAACTCAGGACAAGCTGAATCAATTTGCCGCGACCCTGGGCGTCACTTACCGCATGATCACCAATTACCCTGACATGTGCGCTACGACTGGCGCAGATGAACGCTGTTTTAAGGCGCAAATTGAATTTACGCCAGAGGTCGATTTTCAAGCTCAGGACTGGGCGATTTATTACAGCCAGATGCGTCCGGTTAAGCAGGTGCTATCGCCTGAATTTGCTATGAGTCATGTGAAAGGCGATCTCTATAAAATCACCCCGACCGATAAATTTGACGGGTTTAAAAAAGGTGAACGTCTGACATTGGCTTTTGTCGGCCAGCTGTGGCAACTGTCTGAAATTGATGCCATGCCTAACTATTATATCGTGGCTGGCAGTCTTAAACCTGCTGTGATTCAAAGCACTGTTCCTGGGATAGATCCCGAAACCGGCATGGAAACCCGCCCCTATGTGGCCTCATACACAGATGCCGACACCCAATATAAGCGTAGCGAGACAGATGAGTTGCAGTGGTCCACGCCCGAAGTGCTGTTTCAAATTAACCAAGGGGTGAAAGACGATGCCGCCTTGGCGGTGAATACCATTATTCCAACGCCCAAAGTGCAGTTGCTTGATGCTGAAAATCGGCAGGTTTCGCTGCAGCAGGGGATCAAGCTGGTGCTCAATGACCTTGACCGCAGCAGCATTGATGCCGCGCTACAAAGACTAGCTCGCCTTGGGATCGCTGAAACCCAGCAGGGGATTAGCGTCGAATTTAATGCGCTCACTAAAACGCTGCAGCCAGAGGGCTATCAGCTCTCCATCGCCCCAGAAAAAATAGTGATCCACGCCGCCGATGATGCCGGTTTCTCCTATGCCTTAGCCTCATTAGCCAGTCTGGTCGATGTGAATCATCTAAGCGTTAATGCTATGCAGGTAGAAGATGAACCTCGTTATGGTTTTCGCGGCATGCACTTAGATGTGGCGCGAAACTTCCATTCTAAGCAGCAGGTACTGGATCTGCTGGATCAGATGGCGGCTTATAAGCTTAATACCTTGCATCTGCATCTTGGGGATGATGAAGGTTGGCGTCTGCAAATCGATGGCTTGCCTGAGCTGACAGAGGTTGGCGCTTATCGCTGTCATGATCTGGCTGAAGATAAATGCCTGTTACCTCAACTGGGTAGTGGGCCAGCAGCCGACAGCAAGGTGAATGGTTTCTATACCAAGGCAGACTATATCGAGATCTTAGCTTATGCCAGTGCCCGTCAAATCCAGGTGATCCCCTCTATGGATATGCCCGGCCATTCAAGGGCTGCGATAAGGTCGATGGAGGCGCGTTATCGTAAGCTGATGGCTAAGGGAGATGAAGCGGCGGCCAATGAATATCGCCTTATCGACCCCCTAGATACAACCCAATACTCTTCAATTCAATATTACGACGATAACACCTTAAATGTGTGTCTTGAGTCAACCTACCACTTTGTCGATAAGGTGGTGGGTGAGATAGCTAAGTTGCATCAACAAGCGGGCCAAGCACTTGAAACTTATCATATCGGCGCCGATGAAACCGCCGGTGCCTGGCTGGAATCCCCTGTCTGTAAAGCCTTTTTAGCCGACAATGATAAAGGGGTGAAAAGTGAAAAAGAGTTTGGGGCCTACTTTATCGAACGAGTGGCCAACAGCCTTGCTCAAAAAGGGATAAAACCTGCTGGCTGGAGCGATGGTATGAGCCATACTCGCCCCGAGATTATGCCTAAACAGAGCCAGACAAATATCTGGGATGTGGTTGCCCATGGCGGTTATCAGCGGGCGCACAAACAGGCAAATCTGGGCTGGGATACGGTTTTGAGTAATCCAGAAGTGCTCTATTTCGATTTTCCCTATAGTGCAGATCCCAAAGAGCATGGTTATTACTGGGCAAGCCGAAGCAGCAGCGAGCGTCATCTCTATAGCTTTATGCCCGATAACCTGCCAGCTAATGCAGAGCAGTGGACGACGATCGAAGGACGACCATTTGAGGCCGATGACAGGCCAAAGCTCGATGAGCAGGGCAGGCAGCAAAGTGGTCCCTTGGCCAAGGAAATTCAGTTCAGTGGTATTCAGGGGCAGCTGTGGAGCGAGACGATTCGCAGTGATGAACTGGTCGAATATATGATCTTTCCAAGGCTGCTGATCCTTGCTGAGCGCGCCTGGCATAAGGCGGATTGGGAAGTGCCCTATCAAGCAGAGGGGGCGCTTTATAACCAGGAGAGCGGTTATTTCACCCAGGAGATGCGCGCGAAACAGGCCGAGCAGTGGCAGACTTTTGCCAACACCTTAGGTCACAAGGAGCTGCTGAAATTAGACAAGGCCAATATCGCTTATCGCGTGCCAACCGTTGGCGCGCATCTTCATCAAGGGACTCTATATACGAATCTGACTTATCCTGGATTACAAATTGAGTATCGTCTCGATGGTGGACAGTGGAAGCTGTATCAGGGTCTAGTTAAAGTCGAGGGCAAAGTTGAAGTGCGTGCCATTGCCGCCGACGGGGTTCGTAAAGGACGAGTTCTCGCAGTCAATTGATCTTCTAAGCCCACCGAGTTGAACGCTGTTTATCTTGGTGGGCACGATTATCCGACTCTTTTTATTTAGGAAAATCATTAATTGTACTATTTTAGAACAGGGTAATGACAACGCTGTCATTTGTGTTGTAACATAGTGTCAACAAAATCGGTCAGCAGAGCAAAAATAGATAACGGTTTGCTTTGGGTAATAAAACTGTAAAGAGGTCAGGGATGGGATTAAACCATACAAAGGCAGCACCCTTATTCATCGGGATTGATGGTGGTGGCAGTAAATGCCGCGCAACCATCTATGCCAGCGATGATACTGTATTAGGGACTGGGGTGGCCGGGCGAGCGAATCCTCTATTCGGTTTGTCACAAACTTTTGAGTCTATTTTGCATTCAACCGAGCTGGCCTTAATCGATGCCGGCTTAACCTTGGCAGACAGTAAATCTTTGGTGGCTGGCTTAGGAGTCGCCGGAGTCAATGTGCCTCATCTTTATAAAGAGATGGCTCAGTGGAAGCATCCGTTTGCCCAAATGTATATCACGACCGATCTGCATACTGCCTGTATCGGTGCCCATCATGGTGGTGAGGGCGCGGTGATCATAACGGGCACAGGCTCATGTGGTTATGCACAGGTGGGTGATAAATACTTGTCTCTTGGAGGACATGGTTTTCCTTTAGGCGACAAGGGCAGTGGCGCCTGGTTCGGCTTAAAGGCGGCAGAAGCGGCTCTGTTGGATCTCGATGGTTTCGGTCCTAAAACAGCCTTGACCGAGCAACTCTTGAATTACTACCAAGTCAACGAAGCTTTGGGGATAGTCGAGCACCTGGCGGGTAAATCTTCGAGCTGTTATGCCGTCCTGGCGCGTTTAGTGTTAGATTGTGCTCATGAGCAGGATGAAGTGGCAAAAGCCATAGTCAAAGATGGTGCGGCATATATCAGCGAACTGGCCAAAAAACTCTTTACTATCAATCCACCCCGTTTCTCTATGATAGGTGGCTTGGCGGAACCACTGGCCCCCTGGCTGGATAAAGCCGTTGTGAACAAGATTTCCCCTGTGATGGCGCCACCGGAAATGGGTGCCTGTTTCTACGCCCGTCAGTGTTATGACAGCGTTGAGCCCAATTAATCCAACGAATTAATCTAATGAATCAGTCCAATGAATCAGAAAGTAAGTCGTCCGAGATCATTGTGGAAGCAGAACGATGAAGCAAACCCTGATTGCTAGCCAAGTCTTCGATGGTGAGACATTTCATAATCAATTGCCCGTTACTTTTGAGGATGGGTATATCCTGTCTTTCGACACAGTCAAAGGCGTCGAGCCTGTTCACGTGGCGGGTACTCTGGTGCCTGGGTTTATCGATGTGCAGGTCAATGGCGGCGGAGGTGCACTGCTTAATAGTCAGCCAAGCCTGCAGGGAATTGAGACCATAGGCAGAGCTCATGCTCAGTTTGGTACAACCGGCTTTCTGCCAACCTTAATCACTGATGATATCTGCGTGATGCAGCGCGCCGCCGATGCGGTGGCCGAAGCGATAGCAAAAGACTCGGCAGGCGTGCTCGGTATCCATTTTGAGGGGCCGCACTTGTCTGTGCCGAAAAAAGGGGTGCATCCCCAATCCTTTATCCGGCGTATCTCAGATGCAGAGCTGGCGATTTTCAGCCGCCGAGATTTGGGCACTAAAGTGGTGACCCTGGCGCCGGAAAATGTATCCACTGATGTGATTAAGGCACTGGTTGAGCAAGATGTTAGAGTCTGCTTAGGCCATTCCAATGCAGATTATGCCACTGTGGTTAAGGCGTTAGAGGCGGGGGCGACAGGTTTTACTCACCTGTTTAATGCCATGTCTGCCATGGGCTCCCGCGAGCCTGGCATGGTTGGCGCGGCGATTGAGAGTCGCGATGCCTGGTGCGGCCTGATAGTCGATGGTCATCATGTTCATAGCGCCGCGGCGAAAGTGGCCATTTATGCCAAACCTCGGGGTAAGGTGATGTTAGTCACAGATGCTATGCCACCTGTGGGTATGAATGATGATGCCAGTTTTGAGTTGTTTGGCACTGAGGTTGTCCGACAGGGGGATCGTCTCAATGCCGTCACAGGTGAGTTGGCCGGCTGTGTGCTCGACATGGTTGGCGCCGTAAATAACAGCGTCAGAATGTTGGGATTGGGGTTAGATGAGGCGATACGTATGGCCTCGCTTTATCCGGCGCAGTTTCTCGGCCAAGATGGAGTGCGTGGTCAACTAAAAGTCGGTCTGCGCGCCGATATGGTGTTACTGGATAGGGCAGGCAATGTGTCACAGACCTATATAGGTGGCAAGCGAGTCTATCAGGCAAGCATTTAGACAAAATTTTTAGAACAATAATTAGAACAGGGAATTTAACGGGGTATATAACACATGGACAGCGTGCAGCAAAAACCATCCAAAACCAGGCTGATGTCGCTCGATGCTTTGCGCGGCTTCGATATGTTCTGGATCTTGGGCGGTGAAACCCTGTTTGCCGGTTTGCTGGCATGGACTGGATGGCAAGGGTGGCGTATCGCCGATGCCCAGATGCATCACAGTGCCTGGAATGGTTTTACTTTCTACGATCTTATTTTTCCTCTGTTTATCTTTCTCTCTGGTGTGGCGCTGGGGCTTTCGCCTAAGCGGCTTGATCACGTGCCGATGGCGAGCCGCCTGCCTCTTTACCGTCATGCCCTTAAGCGTCTTGCTCTGCTGCTTTTTTTAGGTGTGTTATATAACCATGGCTGGGGGACGGGGGCGCCAGCGGCGCTCGATGAAGTGCGCTATGCCAGTGTGCTTGGGCGTATCGCCTTTGCCTGGTTTTTTGCTGCACTGCTTGTGTGGCACACCTCGCTGCGCACTCAGATAATTATTGCGGCTTTGATACTCTTTGGTTATGCCGCACTGCAGCTGTTTCTTCCTGTACCTGGCGGGGTAGCTGGGGATTTAAGTTTATCTGGTTCTATTAACGCCTATGTGGATCGAGTGCTGCTACCCGGCATTACTTATCAGAATCGCCCCATGGATCCAGAAGGGATCATATCGACGATCCCGGCAGTGGTGAACGCCTTAGCCGGTGTGTTTACCGGTCATTTTATTGTGAAAAGTCACCCTAAAGGTGAGTGGTTCAAGGTCGGGATATTAATGCTTGCTGGGCTGGTGACTCTCGCTCTTGGCTGGTTGGCCAATGCCATAGTGCCAGTGAATAAGGAACTGTGGACCAGCTCGTTCGTTTTGGTGACCTCGGGTTGGAGCCTGATCCTCCTGGGGCTGTTTTATGCCTTAATCGATGTGCTTAAGCTGCAACGATTTGGTTTTGTGTTTATGGTGATTGGCTGCAACTCGATAATAATTTATCTCTCAACCAGTCTGGTGAATTGGGATTATGTGTCGCGCAGTCTCTTTGGCGGGCTGATCCAGGCTCTACCCGAATCGATGCAGATGCTATCTGGCTCCTTGGGCCTGCTCGCCGTGCAGTGGCTCCTCCTCTATTGGATGTATAAGCGCAGTATCTTTATCAGGGTATAAAGGGGCTTATTGAGTATTGGTTTAAGCCCACCATATCACTGGCAGATTTATGGCTGGTATAAATTAAAATGACAGCGTTGTCTTTGCTGGGTTTATGTTTTAACATCAATGAAACAAAAGGGAAGTTCACGCCTGATTGAATTAGTGACCGTCAGGTATTTGATCTAGTATAGCTAGCTTAGGCCGATATCTGTGGTGTGATATCAGCACAGCAATAACGAGAAGAAACAGGCTTATGGAAATGACAGTGAATAATATGAGTAAGCGCAGCAGCGTTATCCCTATGGCGATAGTCGCTGGGTTGTTCTTTATTTTGGGGTTTGCCACCTGGCTTAATGGCTCCTTGATGCCCTACTTAAAACAGATCTTGCAGCTTACGCCGTTTCAAGCTTCATTAATTTTGTTCTCCTTTTATATCGCCGTGACCTTTACTGCGTTGCCTTCAGCCTGGATCATCCGCAAGGTGGGCTATAAGTCAGGTATGGCATTGGGTATGGGCACCATGATGCTGGCAGGTTTTTTGTTTATTCCTGCAGCTGAAACACAAATTTTCGCACTGTTTCTGTTTGCTCAGCTAGTCATGGGGGCGGGGCAGACCCTGCTGCAGACCGCGGTGAATCCCTATGTGGTGAGAATTGGTCCTGAAGAGTCGGCTGCTGCGCGTGTTAGCGTGATGGGGATCTTAAACAAAGGGGCTGGGGTTATCGCGCCTTTAGTCTTTACCGCACTTATCCTAGACAGTTTTAAAGATAGGGTTGGTATGGAGCTGACTCAGCTGCAGATAGATGAGATGGCCGATAGCCTGGTTATTCCTTATCTTGGTATGGCAGTGTTTATCGGTGTGTTGGCCTTGTTAGTCAAATTCTCACCTCTGCCTGAGCTTGAAAATGAAGACGATCAAGACAGTCACAGCAAAGGACACCTTAAAGAAGCGCTTGGCCATCCTAATTTGGCCTTGGGTGTGGTTGCGCTGTTTTTCTATGTCGCCGTTGAGGTGATCGCGGGTGACACTATTGGCACCTTTGCACTATCACTTGGGGTAGAAAATTATGGTGTGATGACCTCCTATACCATGATCTGCATGGTAATAGGCTACACCTTGGGGATTTTAACCATTCCTCGTTTTATCTCTCAGCCTAAGGCTCTGATGGTGTCGGCTATCTTAGGTGTGATATTAACTATCGGGATCCTCTTTGGTGATAATGACTCTTATGCTATCGCCAACCTTGTATTGGTGCCCTTCGGCGGCGCTATGTTGCCTGATACCTTACTGATGATCGCCTTCTTAGGTTTAGCCAACGCAATCGTCTGGCCTGCGGTTTGGCCCCTGGCTTTGTCTGGTATGGGTAAGCTCACCAGCACAGGGTCTGCGTTATTAGTGATGGGGATTGCGGGTGGCGCTTTCGGTCCACTGTTTTGGGGCTTAACCAGCTCGGCAACCCCTATGGGCCAGCAGGGCGGTTATGCAGTAATGTTGCCTTGTTACCTGTTTATCCTCTTCTATGCGGTGAAAGGCTATAAGATGAAGAGTTGGAAATAGCACCGCTTATATTAGTGAATCTATTTCAGTTTTAATTTGAACAAGATCCGATGCATTATTGCGTCGGATTTTTTATTGTGAATAAGCTGAGGAGATACACAAGTGTCGGTAAATTTTAGACATAAAAAAACCACTCATTGAGTGGTTTTTTTATTATATGGTGCCGGCACCAAGAGTCGAACTCGGGACCTACTGATTACAAGTCAGTTGCTCTACCAACTGAGCTATGCCGGCGAAATGTGGTGCCCGAACCCGGAATCGAACCAGGGACACGAGGATTTTCAATCCTCTGCTCTACCGACTGAGCTATTCGGGCAGCTAAACTCACGTATTAGCGTGTTTAGTGACTGCAAACTTAAGGCTTTGAGGCCGTCTCGTTTGGAGTGCGCGTATAATATAGTGCCGATTTTTATCCTGCAAGCGCTTTTTTACTTAAATGGGATCGCATGGTTAGTTAATGTTCAATGCGGTGTTTTTTTAGTTCAATAGACTCCAATTCCTCCCTGTCAGCCGGTAAAAACAGCGTTCGGCAGGCTTCATTCGTCTGTTATTCGGCAGTTATTCGTCTGCTAAGAGTTTGGCTCTGGTTTAGCCCTATTGGTCATTCATTCTAAAAGTTAGAATGTTATAAGCGAAATTAGCTGATTTTCTCTTAGTAAAATCGAAACTAATATGAAACTTGGCACCGAACGGGTTAACTGCCTGTTTATTTTCAAAGTGAATAATAAAGAGCAAACTTAAGGAGTGAAGATGAAAAAGGGGATATTAGCGGGCGCTATCGCCGCAACTTTACTGTTCGCAAGCAGCGTGAACGCAGCCGACTATGTAATAGATAAGCAGGGGGCACATGCTTCGATTCAATTTAAGGTAAGTCATCTTGGCTACAGTTTCGTGGTGGGACGATTTAACGATTTTTCTGGCGATTTTAGCTTTGATAAAAATGCCCCGACCACATCTAAGGTACAAGTGACCATTAATACCGCAAGTGTCGATTCTAATCATCAGGCGCGCGATGAGCACCTTCGCAGTGGCGATTTCCTCAATGTGGAGAAATTCCCTAAAGCCAGTTTCACTTCTACCTCAGTAGAGGATAAGGGAGATGGCAAGTTAGTGCTTCATGGTGATTTTACATTCAATGGGGTGACTAAACCCTTAGCGATAGATGCCAAGTTTATTGGTGAAGGTCAGGATCCTTGGGGTGGCTATCGTGCCGGTTTTGTCGGTAATACCGAGTTTGCCCTGAAAGATTTTGGCATCGATTATGATTTAGGCCCTAGCGCAGCGAATGTGCATTTAGACTTAGTTGTTGAAGGGGTTAGGCAATAAGGTTAGTTCGCTGCAATTCGATAAGCATCGAAAGGGAGTTTGATTCTTTTCAGATTAAGTTGCAAAAGGCCCATAAAGGGCCTTTTGTTTTTCTCATTTCGGGCGGCGCGCTACAAGAGATCATTCATCATCTTTTTGCGGCACGTAACCGTCAATTTTGACCTCTTTGCCCTCAAACAGGAAGTTGACCATCTGCTCTTCTAAAAATTTGCGATCCTCTACATTCATCATGTTGAGTTTTTTCTCATTGATGAGCATGGTCTGTTTCGCTTGCCAGAGTGTCCAGGCTTCCTGACTGATGTTATCAAAAATACGCTTGCCCAATTCGCCAGGGTAGAGCTGAAAGGCTAGGCCTTCTGCCTCTTTATTCAGGTATTGGCAGTTTACTTTACGACCCATGTTCACTCCTTATTGATTGCAGAACCTAAGTTGAGATTAATTAATATGCGCTCGGTAGCAGCGGCTAAGCCAACTTTGGGGGGATTGGCTAAGTTATACCAGAGAGAGGCATCATCTTCCATGATCTGCTGCGCTTTACCTGGTTCTAACTTGGCGATATAGGCGCTGATATCCAGATGAAAATGGCTGAAGGTGTGCCGGAAACTGTCTAATGCTTCATTGCTACTCAGGCTGAGCTGCTGTGCTTCAAGATAATTTTCCAGCTCTGCAAGTGTTGCAAACTGCGGGAAGCACCAGAGTCCGCCCCATATCCCCGCCGGTGGCCTTTTCGCCATCATGACCTTGTCATTATCCTGAATGATCAGCATAAAGGCCTGTTTCTCTGGCAGGGTTTTCTTTGGTTTCTTGCCGGGGAAATCACTCTGGCGCCCCTGCAGTTGTGCCTGACAGTCGATGGCGACAGGGCAGAGGTGACACTGGGGCTTGCTTCGGGTGCAGACATTGGCGCCTATATCCATCATGGCCTGATTATACTGGGCTATATCTGCTTTTGGGGTCAGGGCGCTGGTCAGTTGCCAGAGCTGAGTTTCGACCTCTTTTTTACCCGGCCAGCCTTCTATTGCACCGTGGCGGGCAAGTACCCGCTTAACATTGCCGTCCAAAATTGGATGATGTTGCCCAAGAGACAGAGACAACACAGCCCCAGCGGTCGAGCGGCCTATTCCGGGCAGGGACAATACCTGTTCAAATTCGGTGGGGAATGCTCCCTGATATTGCGCGGCAATGATCTGCGCCGATTTGTGCAGGTTTCTTGCCCTGGCGTAATAGCCAAGCCCAGTCCAGTAGTGCAATACTTCATCCTGACTTGCCTGGGCGAGCTCATTGATCGAGGGGAAGCGCTGCATGAAGGCGTCGAAATAAGGGATCACAGTCGCGACCTGGGTCTGTTGTAACATGATCTCCGAGACCCAGACTTTATAAGGGGTTTTATCTTGTTGCCAAGGAAGGTGTTTGCGGCCGTGATCGGCATACCAGCTGATGATGCGCTGGCTAAAGGGCTGTTTTTTCATGGCGCCAGTGTATATATCGGCCAAACAATTCTCAAGCCTATTTGGCAATGTGATCGGCCTATGCTCGCACCTAAGAGGATTACTGGTATACTTGGGCAACAATAGGGCTTGCACTGCAGCAGTAACTTTGGATAATGCCCTTCTTTTTATAAAACCCAGTTGTATCAAGATGAACTTGTTTACTCGCAGTTTAATTCTTTAGGTTTTCTAAAGTCAGACGACTGGGTTATCAATGGCAGAGACTGGAAGTAGATACAATGAGCGAAGTAACCACCGCCGAGTTTAATGAAGAGGGTAAATACCTTCGTAAAGTAAGAAGTTTTGTGCTCAGAGAAGGGCGCTTAACCAAAGGCCAGGCGGTCGCCATGGAGACACAATGGCCTCTGATGGGATTGGATTACTCGCCCGAGCCGCTGGATCTCGCTAAGGTATTTGGCCGCGAAGCCGATACAGTGCTTGAGATAGGTTTTGGTATGGGTAAGTCTTTGGTTGAGATGGCTAAAGCTGCGCCAGAGCTAAATTTTATCGGTATAGAAGTACATAAACCCGGAGTGGGAGCCTGTTTAGCCGAAGCGGCTGAGGCGGGGGTAACTAACCTGCGTGTATTTCATCACGATGCCATTGAAGTATTAGAGAACAGTATTTTACCTGGTTCACTTGCGCGTGTTCAGCTGTTTTTCCCCGATCCTTGGCACAAGAAGCGTCATCATAAGCGCCGCATCGTGCAGCCTGAGTTTGCCCAGATGATCCGCAGCAGCCTGAAAATCGGCGGTGTGTTCCATCTGGCCACTGACTGGGAAAACTACAGCGAGCATATGTTAGAGGTGATGAACGCCGCCGCTGGTTATAAAAATCAGTCCGCTACGGCGGATTTTGTGCCGCGCCCAGATCATCGCCCTTTGACTAAGTTTGAGGCCAGGGGCCATCGTCTCGGTCATGGCGTTTGGGATCTCATGTTTGAGCGGGTTGAGTAAGCTCAATTTCTTTTAGCTGAGTGTCTATAAAAAGAGGGAATATACATGGCAACACGTAGCCGTCGTTTACGCAAGAAATTACGCATCGATGAGTTTCAAGAGTTTGGTTTCGATGTTAACTGGACCTTTGATGACTCGGTAAGCGAAGAGCAGATCGATACCATAGTCGATGCTTTCATCGATGAGGTTATCGAGGCGAGAAAACTGGGTTTTCATGGTGGTGGCCATAAGGAGTGGGAAGGGATCATCGCCACTCAGAGCATAGGTAAATGTACCGAAGAAGATCGTCAGGCGGTGAACGATTTTTGGAAGAGTCAGCCAGTTAAAGAGGTTGTAGTCAGCGAACTATACGATATCTGGTGGAATTAATGCCGCAACAGGCTTTACTCGAAACCATTATTGAGCAAGTTCGTCCGCTGTTAGGCAAAGGCAAGGTTGCCGATTATATTCCGGCCTTAGCCGAAGTGGATCCCAATAAGCTTGGGATTGCTGTCACCACTGTGGATGGCCGAACCATTGGGGCTGGAGATTATCTCGAGCCCTTTTCGGTTCAGAGTATCTCTAAGGTGTTTAGCCTCACTGTCGCTTTGACTCTGTATGAAGAGAGGGATATCTGGTCGAGGGTGGGAAAGGAGCCTTCGGGGCAATCCTTTAACTCGCTGGTACAGATAGAGCTTGAACGGGGCGTACCTAGAAACCCCTTCATCAATGCCGGTGCCTTGATCATCGCCGATCTTTTACAGGGCCGATTGAGTGCCCCTAAGCATCACATGCTTGAGGTGGTGCGTAAGCTGAGTGCCAATCCCAGTATTATCTACGATAAACGGGTTGCCGCGTCAGAATATGAGCACAGTGCCCGTAACGCCGCGATAGCTTACCTGATGAAATCCTTCGGCAATTTTAACAATGATGTCGATAAGGTACTGAGAAACTACTTTCATTACTGCGCCCTTAAGATGAGCTGCGCCGATCTGTCAAAGGCGATGCTTTATCTGGCTAACGCGGGTAAATCGATTGCCGGAATACCTGTGGTCTCGCCCATTCAGACCCGCAAACTGAATGCGTTACTGGCGACTTCTGGCCTATATGATGGCGCAGGCGAGTTTGCCTATCGGGTTGGTATGCCGGGCAAGAGTGGTGTTGGTGGCGGTATTATTGCCGTTATCCCTGGGGATATGAGTGTTTGTGTCTGGTCGCCTGAGCTGGATAAAAATGGTAACTCATTTGCCGGTACCGCTGCGCTTGAACATCTTTCTCAGGCCTTGGGTCGCTCAATTTTCTAAAGGCTGCGCTTGCCTGAGCGCAGTTTTTCTTTCTGAACATTGTGCTATTGAGATAAATACTACTTGGTTAAATTAACCAAAAACTGGTGAAACTCTTTACCTTCCTAATCACCCTTATAATTCAATCTTCTCTATATATCTGATTTTATTCGATTAAAAAATATTGGCACAATATCTGTATTCTAACTGTCCAACGACACATGCTGCAGCTCAAGTTGCTCATCATGTGAATCATCGACCGCTTAAGGAATGAGAATATGAACACACTGAAAGCATCTATCGGATTAACCACTCTGGGCATCAGCGCCTTATTGGCAAGCAGCGCAGCCTGGGCGACAGTGAAAGCCGACCATCTTAGTTTTGGTGGCAATGATAGCCACTGTGAGGTGAGCCTCAATTATGATGTTGCCGTTGAGCCGAAAAAATTTGTGGTCAGTGAAGCCGATAAAGAGGTGTATCGCGTCGAACTGGGTAAGCTCTATGTCGAAGGTAAAGAAGTTGAGCTTGATGCTAAACAGCAGCAGTTGGTCAGCCAGTACGCCGATGAGGTAGGTAAGCAGGTACCTGAGGTGATCGATCTGGTCCACGATGCCGTTGCAATTGCCACCACGGCCGTGAGCATGGCATTAACGCCTCTGTTGGGAGACGCCGCTGGCGCGAATGTGGATGCCATGATGGCAAGGCTCAGCGAGCGAATCGATGATATCGCTTACCAGCAAGGCGACCGTTTTTATCTTGGAGCTACCGAGTCCTCAATCGAGAAGACCTTTGGTGATGAGTTTGAGCAGGAGATGGAGCAACTGGTACAAAACTCAATCGGCAGCATAATGATGTCCATTGGCAGCGAGATGATGAATGGCGATGGCGGCTCATTCGAAGAGAAGATGGAGGCTTTCTCGGCCAAGATGGATAATGTGGGTAAAGATATAGAAGCACAACTTGAGCAACAAAGTGCCGAGTTAGAAAACCGGGCAGATAAGCTTTGTGATAATTTCCAGCAGCTTGCCCTGCTAGAGTCGCAGATGCGTGAGGCTGTCCCTGAGCTTGAAAGTTATCCATTAATGAAACTACAAGGCCCATTGGCAAAGTAACCCCCTTTAGCAAAATTTCCCCTGTCTGACACGCAAGCAGCAGCTTCCCTACACTTACCTTGGGTGTAGGGCTTTTTGCGTTTGATTGTTTTTCTTCCAAGATTTATTAGGTGTATAGTGTTAGCAATAGGTATTAGAACCTATTTGCAAATATTTGGTATACTTCTGAAAAATAATAATTATGCTGACGAAATTTCTAAAAGAAATGGGTAAACAGCCTGACTCTACTTTTAAACTATTGTTAATTCCTCTGGATGAGGCCAATACTTTGGGCTTATCTAATTGATTTGTGACCAGTATTTATGGGGTCAATAACATCTAAGGTTATATAAATGCTAGAACTTTTAGAACCTATTGCCATTTTTACCCATGTTGCTCGTGCAGGTAGTTTCAGCTCAGCGGCACGTAAGTTGGGAATTTCTAAATCTAAAGTCAGTACCCAGGTGGCGGATCTTGAACATAAGTTAGGCGTTCAACTTATCCAGCGCACCACTCGTAGTTTGAGCCTAACCGAAGCGGGTCAGCTGCTTTATGCTCAAGGTGAAGAGTTACTCAGGGATGCAGAACAAGCTGTTGCCAGCGTCCATAATCTCAACGATGCGACTCGTGGTGTACTGAAAGTGGGAATTTCCCAATCTTTCGGTACCATGCATATCATTCCAGCCTTGCCAGATTTTATGGCCAAGCATCCTGAGCTTGAATTACAGGTAAGCCTGCTCGATCACAAGGTAGATGTTGTCAGTGAGGGGTTAGACTTACTGCTGACTATGTCAGAACAGCTGCCCTTAGGCATGGTTGCCAGACCCTTAATGAAGTGCCAGTTTTTGCTTGCCGCATCGCCTGAGTATGTCGCTAAATATGGAAACCTGGAGCGCCCTGAGCAGTTAGTTGAGCATAACTGTCTGGTTTATCAGGGCGAATGGCATGAACACAGTGTCTGGCAGTTTAAGAAAGGCGATGATTACTGTGAGATAGGGGTTTCAGGTAATTTCAGGGTCGATAGTGCACCGGCATTGAAATCGGCGGCGGTTAGCGGCTTAGGCATAGTCTATCTGGCCAGTTATCTGTTGGAAGATGAGATTGAAGAGGGCACCTTGGTTCCTCTGCTGCCAGAATGGCAGTTAACCAATCATCTGCCACTGCAGGCGGTTTACCCAAGGCGTAAACACTTAGCCCCTAAAGTCAGTGCTTTTATTGACTTCATTAAGGAGCGTATTGGCTCACCTCCTTATTGGGATGAAAAATATGCTGCCCTCTTTGCCCAGCGTAAATAGCTAGCCTATACCAAGTTTTTGAGCGAAAAATAACCAAAAACATTTGTGATAATCTTGTTTGAAATGTCAAAAATCTGAAAACATTATTTTATTTGTAGGACAATAAGGCTGCTATGGATGTGGCCTTATTTTTATCCAAACTTATCAGTGCCTTGGGGTTTTAGTTTTGACTAATTTAGTGGGTGGTTATTTACTGTTCGTTTTGATGCTTGGTGATTTTGGTTGCGGTTTGTTCTGAATTTAATACAATTGATGGCGTTGATTTCGGGACGTTTGAAGACCCCTAAATGGCTCAGGAATGACCCCTCCTAGAGACGTTTATTTCAAAGCAGCTATAAGCTGACTCGATTCAATGCTAGCGGCGATTTAAAAATTAGAACAAAGCTAGCACCAAAACCACTACCCTAGTTTTGGTTAACCCCAGCATTTATGCTGGGGTTATTTTTTGTCTGTTATTGAGCAATCTAGCTCTCGTCGCTCTAGCTTTCACCAATTGACTCGCATCGAGAGGCTTAAAGCGCCAGAGATGAAAAATCCAACGCAAGCGTTGGATTTTTGCTGTGCTCCACCCAGTATCTATTCTTGGCAGAGCGGATAAATAGTTAGGCTTTTTTCTTAATACTGCTTAGCTTAAATTGCTTAGCCTAAAGTGCTTAGCTCTAATGTATTTATCCTAAATTTATTTTTGAGTGTGTTATCTGGTTATCGGCCTGGGATTAATCCTACTGATTGCTTCTTGGCTATCTTCTGTGCTCTTTTTTCTTTAGCAGATAACAGGGGCTTCTTCTTAGCCTCTTTCTTACTGTCGTGATTCTTACTCATATCTAGTTACCTCGTTTCAATATTGAATTAGACCTAAAGTCAGTTTGAGCTAACCTGAGGGTGGTGCAGAGGCAAGGTTAAATATTAACCGCTGCATCCTACGAGCAGAGTATGCGCTTAATTTTTGTGAAGTAAATAGCAAAACCAGGCGGGATGAAAATATATTTTTCACCCCCTTATTCCCCCTAATGCAGCAAATAAATTTGCTTTAAATCAGGAGGGTGTTTTTGTCTTGGCGCGGCTTGGTCGCTGGGAGAAAGTAAAAATAGAGCATAAAAAAGAGCATGGCTAGACCCATGCTCTTTTGGTAATTGGCTAGGGCTCAACTGAAGCCCGTTTAGCGCTTTTGAAAGATCAGGCCTGATTTGCCCAGGTTAAGATCTGCTCTTCCAAGGTGTTGAGCGGTAAGGGGCCATTTTTTAATAGCAAGGTATGGAACTCCCCAAGATCAAACTTATCGCCCATGATGCTTTGCGCCTGCTGTCTGAGTTGCAGAATTTTCAGCATGCCCACTTTATAGGCGGTAGCCTGGGATGGCATGACTATGTGCCTTTCAACCATCTTTATCGCATCTGACTTAGCATTAGGGGTATTGTTGACATAGTACTCAATTCCCTGTTCGCGAGTCCATTTCTTGGCATGTATCCCAGTATCGACGACCAGGCGGCATGAGCGCCATAGCTCCATGGCCAGACGACCAAAATCGGCATAGGGATCCTCATAGAGTCCCATCTCTTTAGGGAGGTATTCACTGTAGAGCCCCCAGCCCTCTATATAGGCTGTGTAGCCACCAAAACGCCTAAATTTAGGAATATCTTTCAGTTCCTGGGCTATGGCTATCTGCATGTGATGGCCGGGGATCCCCTCGTGATAGGCTAAGGCTTCCATCTGATATTTGGGCATGGCCTCCATATCATAGAGGTTTGCATAGTAGATACCTGGACGAGAACCATCGGGTGAGGGGGCATTGTAGAAAGCTTTACCTGCCGATTTTTCTCTGAAAGGCTCGACCGCTTTGACCACTATGCCGGCCTCTGGCTTGACATTAAATACCTCGTCTAATCGCGATGACATGGTATTGATCAGCGCTTTGGCATCGAGAAGATACTGATTCTTGCCAGTCTCAGTGCTTGGGTAATAGAATTGTTTATCCTCGCGCATAAATTTAAAGAAGGCTTGCAGGTCGCCCTTAAAGCCCACTTTATCCATGATGGCGCGCATCTCCTGATGAATACGAGCGACTTCATTTAATCCAAGCTGGTGGATCTCATCGGCGCTCATCTTAGTGGTTGTAGTGCGCTCAAGAGCATTGTTGTAAAAGGTTTCACCCTCTTTGAATTTCCAAACACCATCACGGGTATCGGCGCGTTGCTCCAGCGTGTCCAGGTAGCTAATCAGCCCATCATAAGCGGGTTTTACCTGGGATGTGAGTGCCTGTTTAGCCTGCGCTAATAGTGCATCTTTCTCTGAGCTGTCCAGCTTAAGTTGCTCGATTTTTCGTTTGAAATCGGCCCAGATAGCACTGTCTTGTTCGGCTGTGAAAGGCGCGCCGTGAATAATGTTGCGGCTATCGGATTTTACATAGGCAAACACAAACTTGGGGGCAATAATTCCTGCCTGAGCTCGCTCTTCAAGAGCGCCTTGCAGTTGCTTAAGGTATTTGGGCACGCCGTTTAGGCGGCTGATATAGGCCTTGGCATCATCGATATTGGCAATTTGATGCTGGTTGATCAGAAAGGATGGGATCATAGAGTGACCGCCATACATCTGGTTTACCGGGTAGCTATAGAGTCGCCACTGATAATCATCAATACTGTCATTGAGTGCTTGCAGCAGCAGGTCGTAGCTCAGCTGTGTCTGAGGATCCAGTTGCTTGGGATCGATCTGCTGCAGGCGACTAAGCTGCTCCTTATTTCGCTCAAGCTCAGCTTCATCGGCCGCCTTGCCTATGTCGTCCCATTTATCATAATCGACCTTGATCCCAAGTTGCGTCTGCATCCTGGGACTGGCCATCACGTTTTCCATAAACAGTGTTTCAAACAGCTGATTTGCCTTAGCCGATTCTTGCTCTGTGGCATCTTGCTTGACTGTCGCCACGGCGGTAGAGCTGTTAAGTACCGGGGCGTTGCCATTGGCTTGAGCCGGATGGGTTAAGATGAATGATAGCGCGAGGGCGGTGAGAGAGCGTTTTGTTGTTAGTGCCATTAGTTGTTTCCTATATGTTAATGGCCATATCCTAATAAAAGTTAGGCGATAAGCACTAGCGCTAAGTGTTAGAAAATGTGTCACAAAGTGTATCTGAGCCCCTGATGTCAGAGGCTCAGATACCAGAGGCTCAGATATCAGGAGCTGGTGGGATTAATCGCAAAACTGGGCGAGAATTTCGTTAACGAACATATTGCCCTTAGGGGTTAACTGCCAGGCGTCATGGTGGATCACGACTAGCCCTTTATCGGCGGCGAGTGCCATACCATGCTCTAAAGAGCTGCTGGGCAGACCGGTTCTCTGTTCAAACTCAGTCTTTGGAATAGGAGACATCAGGCGCAGCCGGTTCATCAGATATTCCAGGGCTCTCTCATCTTCGGCCACTTCTGTTTGTTCGAACAGATAATCTTCGGCCGCTAGATAGCCCTTGGGATGTTTTATCTTGACCGTGCGGACAATGCGCTGCTCGCTTTGCAACGTGATTTTGCCATGGGCGCCGCAGCCTATGCCGAGGTAATCGCCAAACTGCCAATAATTGAGGTTGTGTCGGCACTGATAGCCAGGTTTGGCGTAGGCGGATATCTCATATTGCTCATAACCAAGCTGTGCTAGCCGTTGCTGCCCCTGCTCATAGATCTGCCAAAGTGCTTCGTCATCGGGCAGCTGTGGCGGTTTAGAGTGAAACAGGGTATTGGGCTCAATCGTCAGTTGATACCAGGAAAGATGAGGCGGATTAAGCGAGGCGGCAGTTTCAATATCCTTCATGGCTTCAGTCAGGCTCTGATTGGGCAGGCCGTGCATGAGATCCAGGTTAAAGCTGTTGTAATTTGCCTGACTGGCTTTAGTGGCCGCGACTCTGGCTTCATCTTTATCATGGATACGCCCCAGCAGGTTGAGTTTATCGCTGGAGAAGCTCTGCACGCCAATGGAGAGGCGCGTTATTCCCGCGGCGCGATAATCTGCAAAATCATCATGTTCCAGTGTGCCCGGATTGGCTTCCATGGTGATCTCGATATCATCCATAAAGGCCAATTGCTGCTTTACGCCATCGAGCAGACGTTTTATCTGTGAGGCGGCAAACAGGGACGGAGTGCCGCCGCCGATAAAGATCGAATGCAGCGCTCGCCCCTGAGCATAATGGGCATCCTTGGCGAGATCATTAAGCAGGGCATCGACATAGGCTTGCTGTGGCAGCTCGCCATGCTGTCCATGGGAGTTAAAATCACAATAGGGGCACTTTTGAACGCACCAAGGGATGTGAATATAGAGGCTTAGGGGCGGCAGTGTCAGCATTAACCTAATACACCTTTGGCTTTGAGTTGCGCGAGTAATAGCTGCATCGCTTTGCCGCGATGGCTCAGGGCATTCTTCTCATCGCTGCTAAGCTCGGCGGCGCTGCAGCTATGATTTTCTGGGATAAAGATAGGATCATAGCCATGGCCGTTATCGCCTCTGGCCTCAAAGCCGATAGTGCCTTCCCATGAGGCCTGGCTGATAATTGGGGTCGGATCGGCGCTGTGGCGCATATAGACGAGAACACATTGAAAACGGCC
Source organism: Shewanella sp. AS1 (assembly GCF_021412565.1). GTDB lineage: Bacteria > Pseudomonadota > Gammaproteobacteria > Enterobacterales > Shewanellaceae > Shewanella. Next base: position 519,508 of record NZ_JAKCLJ010000001.1, read on the forward strand.
ATGGCGCGGCGCTGGATTTTCTTTTAAGGCTTCGAGCAATTTCAGGTAGTTATCTTGGTCTTTAGCATTTTCACCGGCATAGCGGGCAGAGTAGATCCCAGGTGCCCCTTGCAGCAGATCCACTTCCAAACCTGAGTCATCGGCGATGGCGGGTAGCCCTGTGACCTGTGCGGCATGGCGAGCCTTAATGATGGCATTTTCCACAAAGGTGGTTCCCGTTTCAGGCACTTCCTGCACATTCAATTGGCTCTGGGGTAGCACCTCAATACCAAATTCTGACAGGATTTCTGAAAACTCTTTTAATTTTCCCTTGTTACCACTGGCCAATACTATGTTGTTCATCCGGATAGTCCGCTGTAAAAAATATGGGGCTAATGATAACTAAGCTCTGGGGGAAACGGTAGGGGAATGCGATAGGAAAAGCGGTGGGGCTCGGGATAAGTCCGCTCTGCCTAGGGGCTTAGTGCCAGCGACAAGGCAGAGTCTGTTAAGGGGGTTCTAAATCAGTCGACGTAAAACTTTTGCTTAAAATTCAGCTGAGTATTAAGCGTCTTGCCAGATTTTATCGCTATCTGGAAATTGATCTCCTGGTCATCACGGTAGGGCACTTCAGCGATATAGTAGATGGCATCTCCTTCACGAATTTCCCGGAAAACGAGATCGACTCTGGCATCCAGCAGGTTGTTGGCAATGCCTGATATCTCGACAGGAATGGCGGGTTTTCCCTCCTTACTTGTGTCGATAACCGAGATATTAAGCAGCCCGCTGTAGCTGCTGCGCTGTATGCCATAGGATTTGGCAATACTCGGGGTGATAAAGGTGCTGCCGATGGCGATATAGTGAATGTCAAAGTTGCCAACGCTTTGCTTCTGCTCGGCAAAGGCCGCTGGCGTACTTACAAGAAACAGTAACAGGGCACAAATAAGAGGGCGTAACATGTTGAACTCCTAGGCTAGAAGATTGCGCTTAGCTTTTTACATCAGTAATAAACATTAGTATAGCTATTAACTTAGGGGGGAGGATAGCCGTCCTTATTCGGACTTAGGCAGCAAGAGTTTTATCTCATCGGGGATCTGTTGGGGCGAGATAATTTTCACCTGTTTATGACGCCCCAGTTCCCCTTTTTCGATGATCACCTGGCTCTTGGGTACCTTAAACTGCTTGGCAAGATATTTACTCAGGTGAGCATTGGCCTTGCCATCTATTGGGGGCGCCGTTATCGCCACCTTTAACTCATCGCCATGGGGACCGACTATCTGGTCCCGGCTGGCTTTAGGTTGAATATAGAGTCTGAGGAGTAGATCCTCTTCCTGTTTAACGACTGCCGTCATTAAACATTGGCCCAGAATGGCACATACTGGGCGAGCAGAATATTCACAAAGTTAAGGATAATCATCATCACCAACAAAGAGAGATCCAGACCGCCCATAGGGGGGATGATGCGACGAATAGGCGATAAAAAAGGCTCGGTAAGCTGGGCCATCACCATCTCGATGGGATTATGGCCTTGGCTGACCCAACTGAGAATGGCGCGCAGGATCAACATCCAGAACAGCAGCACACCGGCCTGTTTACAGACAGACACCACGGCGACCAGTAGAATCGTTGGCAGATTAATTGCCGCGCCTGCAATCAAGCTTAGTACCACAAATTTAACCACAACCACCAGAAGTGCGAGTACCACAGAGGCGGTATCCAAGGCGCCCATGGCAGGCAGTACCCGTCGCATTGGGCCGACAATCGGGTGGGTGGCTTTTACGACAAACTGACTGAAAGGATTATAAAAATCGGCTCTGGCCAGCTGTAGCCAGATGCGGATAATGACAACCATCAGGTATAGGTCAAATAGGGTGTTCACTAAAAAGCTTAATGCGTTCATTGTGTCTCTCTGCTTTTGGATCTAGCTACTTATGGATCTAGACATTAGGGTATCGACATGCGCTATGTCGTTTCCAGGTTAAAACTGCTTAGCCATCTCTTGTGCTCGCGCCATACAGTTATGCATGGCTTGCCTGACGATAGTGCGTAGCCCCGCATCTTCGAAAGTGGCTAGCGCCTGAGCCGTAGTGCCGCCTTTAGAGGTGACATTCTCCCTCAGTTGTCCCGCTGACAACTGTTGGTTTTCCTTAACCATGTGGGCGGCGCCAAGTGCTGCTTGCTGCACTAATGCGCGGGCGGTGGCCTCATCAACACCATCTTGCTTGGCACTGTCTATCATAGCCTCCATCATAAGGAAAAAATAGGCAGGAGAGCTACCCGCAAGGGCGATAACTTGATTTAAATCATCTTCTTTTGCGACCCAAAGCACCTCGCCGCCGGTTTGCATTATCTGCTCGCACAGGGCTTTGTCGCTGTCGGATACCGAAGATTCGGCATAGAGGCCTGTCATGCCATAGCCAATCTGAGTCGGGGTATTTGGCATGGTGCGAATAAGTTTGATCGGCTGATTAAAGAAATCATGGTAACGCTTAGCCGTGACTCCGGCGGCGATTGTGATGATAAGTTTGTCTGCCAGGTCGAGCACGCTGAGGGCTTCACACACCTGCTGCATCAACTGAGGCTTGACGCTGAGGACAACAATATCCGCTTCCTTGGCAGCGGCCAGATTATCGTGGGAAACCTGAATGCCAAGGTCTTGCTGTAATGCGATAAGTTTGGCTTCACTGGGGTTGGTGGCATGGATTAGCGTCTTGGGATAGCCGCTGGCCACTAAGCCGCTGGCAATGCTACGGGTCATGTTGCCCGCGCCGATAAAACAGATTTTTTGCTTGGCGGTTGTGGTCTTAGCTTCTTGGGATATCGCTTCCTGAGTCATAGGGCCCTCAATGATTATTCTTTAAGTGTTTTATTTTAGTGTTTTTGTTTGAGTCTAAGTCTAAGTCTTTTTTGTATATCTGGGCAGTAGCGCAAATTACAAGGTGTGGCGAGTTCACTCTTGCCCAGTGTGTAGAGTAAAGATTAATTGGGATAATCCCGCTCGCCAAAAATGGCACTGCCAATTCGCACCAGGGTCGAGCCTGCGGCGATTGCCAGCTCAAGATCGTTACTCATTCCCATCGACAGGGTATCGAGCTGTGGATATTGACTTTTTAGCTGCAAAAACAGGGCGTGCATCTCGCCCAGTTCCTGCCGCTGAATCGCTTCATCCTCGGTTGCCGTTGGAATCGCCATCAAGCCTCGCAGTTTGAGATTGGGCAGCTGACTGATGGCAGCCGCCAAAGGGGCAATTTCATCGATACTGACACCGGATTTGCTCGCCTCATTACTGATATTGACCTGTATACACACATTAAGCGGAGCCAAGTGTGCAGGGCGCTGCTCGTTTAATCGCTGGGCAACTTTCTCCCGGCTTAAGGTGTGTAGCCAATCGAAATGCTCGGCGATAATGCGGGTCTTGTTGGACTGCAAGGGGCCGATGAAATGCCACTCGATATCGGGACAATCCGCCTTTAAGGCTAAAATTTTGCTCTCGCCTTCCTGAACATAATTTTCACCAAAAAAACGTTGCCCCGCGTCGTAGGCTGCCATGATCTGCTCAACCGGTTTGGTCTTGCTAACCGCTAAAAGTTTGATTTCATCTTGATTACGTGATGAATTTTGCACCGCTTGAGCGATTCTATGGTGGGCGTTAGTGAGTCTGTCTGCTATTGTTGTCATGGTGTCATAATTTGGTTAATTGGATATCCCATACTATGGAAATCACAGAGTTACTTGCCTTTAGTGTAAAACACAACGCATCGGATCTACACCTTTCTGCTGGCGTACCGCCTATGATACGTGTCGATGGCGAAGTCAGAAAGATCAATGTTCCAGCATTGGATCATCAGGGTGTGCATAGTCTTGTTTATGACATCATGAATGATAAACAACGTAAAGATTATGAAGAGCACCTGGAGATAGATTTCTCTTTTGAAGTGCCCAATTTAGCGCGCTTTCGTGTTAACGCCTATAACCAGTCTCGCGGCGCTGCGGCTGTGTTTCGTACCATTCCCAGCGAGATTTTAAGCTTGGAGAAACTGGGGGCGCCTGAGATCTTCAAGAAGATTGCCAGTTACCCCCGCGGTTTGGTGTTGGTTACCGGCCCGACCGGTTCGGGTAAGAGTACCACCTTGGCTGGCATGATAGATTATGTGAATGAGCATCGTCACGACCATATTCTGACCATCGAAGACCCTATCGAATTTGTGCATCAAAATAAGCAGTGCCTTATCAACCAAAGGGAAGTGCATCGTCATACCCATAGCTTTAATGCCGCGCTGCGAAGCGCACTGCGTGAAGACCCGGATGTGATCTTGGTGGGTGAGATGCGTGACCTTGAAACCATACGTCTAGCGATGACAGCGGCGGAAACCGGTCACTTGGTATTTGGCACCTTGCATACCACTTCGGCGGCGAAAACCATCGACCGTGTGGTCGACGTGTTCCCAGAAGGGGAAAAGAGTATGGTGCGTACCATGTTGTCAGAGTCGCTGCAGGCGGTTATTTCCCAGACCCTTATTAAGAAGGTCGGCGGCGGCCGTGTGGCGGCCCATGAGATCATGATGGGCACCCCGGCGATTCGTAACCTTATTCGTGAGGATAAAGTGGCCCAGATGTATTCGGCCATTCAGACGGGTATGGCTCACGGCATGCAGACCTTAGATCAGTGTTTGCAGAACCTGGTTAATCGCGGCCTCATCACCCGTGAAGATGCAATGGCTAAGAGTTCGAATAAGAACGCGAGTTTTTAGAGGGTTTTTATTATGGAAGTGGCTCCATTTTTAAAAGTAATGGTCGAGCGCAAGGCATCGGATCTGTTTATCACAGCAGGTTTTCCGCCCAGCGCCAAGATCGATGGCGAGGTAAAACCCCTTGCCGAAAACCCCTTTACGCCGGCTCAGTCGTTGCAGTTTGTCGAAGCCTTGATGACAGATGCTCAGCGTAAAGAGTTCCATGAAAGCCGTGAATGTAACTTTGCCTACGGCGCCAAAGGCTTGGGGCGTTTTCGTGTCAGTGCCTTCTGGCAGCGTGAGTCGCCAGGCTGCGTGATGCGCCGCATCGAGACTAAGATCCCCGAGGTGGAGGAGCTGTTTTTGCCGCCCATACTCAAGGACTTAGTGATGAGCAAGCGTGGACTTATCATCATGGTTGGGGGAACGGGTACGGGTAAGTCGACCTCGCTAGCCGCGCTGGTGGGTTATCGAAATAATCATGCTCGCGGGCATATTCTGACCATCGAAGATCCGGTGGAATTTGTCCATGATCATCGCAAGAGCATTATTACTCAGCGTGAAGTGGGTATAGATACTGAGTCTTTCGATGCGGCGCTGAAAAGTTCTTTGCGTCAGGCGCCCGATGTGATCCTCATCGGTGAGATCCGTAGCCAGGAAACCATGGAGTTCGCCCTGTCGTTTGCCGAAACCGGTCACCTCTGTATGGCAACACTGCACGCCAATAACGCCAACCAGGCGTTGGATCGTATCATGCACTTAGTGCCTGAGAGCAAGCATCAGCAGTTGCTGTTTGACTTATCTTTAAACCTGCGTGGGATTGTGGCCCAGCAGCTGGTGCCCAAGAGTGATGGCAGCGGTCGACGTGCCGCCATTGAGGTGCTGATCAATACTCCGCGTGTTGCCAGTATTATTCAGAAAAATGAGCTACATCTGCTTAAAGAAACCATGGCTAAATCGAACGAGCAGGGGATGCAGACCTTCGACCAGGCGCTGCTGAAACTCTATATCGATGGTGAGATAAGCTACGCTGATGCGCTGCATCACGCCGACTCGCCAAACGATCTGCGTCTGATGATCAAGTTGCAGAGCAAAGAGGCGGCAAGCTCTGGCTTTATGGAAGGGGTGACGTTGGATTTGGATTAATTTTTCCAACCGCATAAAGCTAAAAAAAACCGATAATCATTTATCGGTTTTTTTATGTCTGCTGTTTGAGTCAGGCTTAAATTTAATACAGGTTTTCGAAATAGCTCTCTATGATAAGCACGGCCGACATCGAATCCACTTGCCCCTTGGTAAGTGCCTTATAGCCACCCATCTCAAACAGTCTTGCTTTGGCATCGGCTGTGGTGAGCCTTTCATCCTGGGTGTGGATTTTTATCCCGAAACGGCCATTGATGCGGTTGGCAAATTTACGGGCTCTCTGGGTCATCTCCTGCTCAGTGCCATCCATATTCAGCGGCAGGCCAACGACGATAAGATCCGGTTGCCACTCGTTAATCAGTACCTCAATCTCCTCCCATCTAGGAATGCCATCTGTGGCCTTGAGCGAAGTGAGTGGGTTGGCGCTACCTGTGAGCTGCTGTCCTATGGCGACACCTATGCTTTTAGTGCCGTAATCAAAACCTAATACTGTAAGACTCATCTATGATTCCTGCGCTCAGGCACGGCCGATTTGTGAAGAGAGTTGACTGATGTCGAACCCAAGGGATTGTACCGCCTTGGTCCAGCGCTCGTCGTGAGGGGTGTTAAACAGGATATCCAGCTCGGCGGGGATCGTCAGCCAGGCATTGTCTGCCAGTTCCTGTTCCAGTTGCTGGCTGCCCCAGCCGGCATAGCCTAAGGCAACGATAAAATTTTCTGGTGCCTTATTGCTGCCCAAGGAGGTGAGCACGTCTCTGGAGGTGGTGAGCATAAGATCATCGGTCAGCTGACGGCTGTTGCTCCAGATGTTCTGCGGCGTGTGCAACACATAGCCTTTTTCCTGGGCCACAGGCCCGCCCAGCAGCACCTCGGTATTGATGCTCTCTATGGTCTGGTAATCTTCAAGCTGCATCTGTTTGAGCAGTTCGTTGACATTCACTCCTATGGGTCGATTGATCATCAGCCCCATAGATCCTTGCTTATCGTGATCGCACAGATAGATAACGCTGCGCTCAAAGAAGGTATCATTGAGTGACGGCATGGCAATAAGTAAATGATTTCGCAAACTATCCATCAGCAATACGCCTCGATTCAGCCGCCAGCGAGTTTCACTGTATAACCCAGTTTTTCCAGCAAACCCTTAAGCTGTTCGCGGTTATCGGTTTGCACTTCGATATTAAACTCTTTCACTGTACCGCCACAGCCGCACTGCTTTTTAAGTTTCTGTGCCAGGGCTTTGAGTTCCTTCTCATTTAGGCCCAGGCCTTTAATCACAGCAACCCCTTTACCTTTGCGGCCTTTGCTGTCTTTGTGGATCCGCACGATACCGTCACCTTGGGGAATAGATTTGGCTGGTTTTTCCTGAGTGATTTTTCCGCCGTCAGTGCTGTAGACCAGGGAGATATTAGGATCGATTCTCATATTGAAAACTAGTTGTTGTGTCGAATAGCTTAAGTTTATCAAATAGCACCTTGATGTGGGAGCATTAGGCCAGCTTAAGCCAAAAAAGAGTAAAACACCTGCTGAGATCTCTTTTTATAAACAAGGTTGGCAGCAAGTTCTGCTCACCCTTTAACCAATCCTTCTGTGAGGAATAAAAGGCAAAGGCTATAACAGTCTGATGAGCATGGCTGCGAGGGTAAGCGCCGTTAAACCTGCACAAGGGATGATAAAGCGGTGTAAGTGAGGCATGGCGACACAACAGCCTGTCAGGGCAAAGCTGATGGCGGTGAGTGCATGGAATGAAGCATAGCCACTGAGCAGGGCAATGGTCATAGAGATAAGGAGGATAAAAGGGAGTAGGAACAGAAGCCATTGCCCCGTGATGTTGGTCGATGGGGATGAACTTGAGATGGGTGAGGTCGTTGGACCAAACATAAAAATTGCGCTGGCAACAATCAGTGCAGTGATAAACCAGATCATTTCAATTATCTCCAATTGATTTTGTTGATAATGATTATCATTTATATTTGTGTGGTGGGTCAAGTTATCTTTGTGGATTTTTAATCAAGTTTACAGTTGTGGTGTATAACTTTGCTCTGTAAGCTTTAATATAGGGTGTCAGTATCTCTACTTAACTGGTTGGAGTATTTATGAAAAACTTGCTTATATTCGTGGTCGCTCTGATTCTATCGGCCTGTAGTACCCTCAAGTCGAGTTCCGATTACGATCCAAATGTCAATTTTGCTGCCATTAAAACCTATGCTTGGGTGGTCAACAAGAGTGGGGATACGACCTATCATCTCGATGGATTGATGGAGCAGAGAGTAAAGTCTGCGGTCGAGACGCAGCTGCAACAGAAAGGGTTGTCGCCGGTCGATGCTGCCAGCGCCGATGTGTTAGTTAACTACTTTACCAAGGTGGACAAAAAAATCGATGTCGATACCTTTAATACTCACTTTGGCTATAACCCATACTACGGACCCGGCTGGGGTTGGGCAGGCAATGTAAACACCCAGACGGTAGTGCGAGAGTATGAGGTGGGCACACTTGTGGTGGACTTAGTCGATAGAGCCAGTAACAAGTTGATCTGGCGTGGCTCAGTGGCAGATACGATTCGCACCAAGAATACACCCCAAGAGCGTATCGAAGTCGTGAATGAGGCCATAAGCGAAATGATGAAGTATTATCCACCTAAGGCTGAAGCTAACTAAAGTAAAAGCTAACTAACGTAAAGCTAACTAACGCAAAAGCTAACTGATGAGCGAGTTTGTCGCTCTCTAACCCTTTATAAAAGCGACCCTGGTCGCTTTTATTGTTTCTGGCATTCCTGAGCGATAGCCTCTGGCGATACTCTCTAGAGATCACACCACAGACCAGACATAGGATTAGACCAAAGTGTTAGATATTCTGCATCGAGGCTAATGTTATGCTCCTAGCACAGAGTTTTGGACGAGTAGGGTGGAAAAGTGGAGCAGTTTTTACAGCAGTGGTTTAACCATTACGAGAAAGGGACTGGGGTTGAGTTAAGTGAACTTGACGGTACGACACTCACCCATTGGACACATCTGTTGAGCGAAGTGAAAGCCGGTGGCTTGACGGACTGGCAAAAAAATCCTCCTGGAAGACTGGCATTGATCCTCCTAATGGGGCCGGTTGCTCACCTGCTGCAGGATGAAGCGGCTGTTTTATTACAGACTCGCTCAAGGGAGCTGTGTGTCTCTGGGGTTGCTAAAGGGTTTGATACTCAGCTCGAACCTGTGCAGCGTCGCTGTTTTTATGATCCCCTGTTTTATTCGACTAAGTCAGATGACAGAGCCCTGCTTATTCGATTATTGGAAGGGATGCAGTCGCAGGTTGAACAAAGGGTGAAGCCTGCCTGGCAGAACTGGTATCAGCAGGCGGCAGTGCCAGCCTAATCGATTAGATTTTAAAGCACTGCTTGGCTGATATGCTAAGGCGCTGCATAACGGGTGAGACCTGATGGTTTCGCCCGTTTTATTTTGTCTCTATTTTCTCGCTGGGCAATTTTTTAGCGCCGTTTGGGCTCTGTTTATTTACCTTGGAGAAAGTTTTATCCTGGCCTTAGTGGATTTATTGCCTTAAAGACTATAATAAGTGATTGGATTGCATAGCGTTAGATAGAATAACTTGTAATAGATAACTGTTGGACGTTTCAGGCGTCGTGACACATTAAGAGGGAGTTGATAGATGGATAACCTAGACACTTACATGGAACAAGTGCCTGAGCTGGTCATGACCTATGGCCTGCAGGTGGTGATGGCATTAGTCATATTTATTATCGGTAAGTACTTTTCCGGTGTGGTGAAGCGTCTCACCTCCAAGATGCTACTCAAGCGCGATATCGACAAAACCGTGGTGTCATTTGTTGCAAATCTCGCCTGGGCCGTGGTGTTTGTCTTTACCGTCATTGCGACTCTGGGTCAGATTGGGGTGCAGACCGCCTCACTGGTTGCCGTTATAGGTGCCGCCGGTTTAGCTGTCGGTTTAGCGCTGCAGGGGTCTTTGTCGAATTTCGCCGCCGGTGTGCTTATGGTGATTTTTCGCCCCTGCCGTGTGGGCGATTATATTGAGGCGGCCGGGATCGCCGGTACAGTGGATGAGATCACCATCTTCTCAACCAAGCTGCGCTCACCGGATAATAAAGTGATAGTGGCACCTAACTCAGCCGTGATGAATGGCACAATCACCAACTATTCGGCGATGGAAACCCGTCGTCTGGATCTGGTGATTGGGGTCTCCTACGATGCCGATATCAGGCAGACCAAGGAGGTGCTCAAGCAAGTGCTGGATAACAACAGCCATGTGCTCAAAGATCCTGCCTATACGGTTGCGCTGCTGGAGCTTGCTGACTCTTCGATTAATTTTGTGGTGCGCCCCTGGGTGAAGGGCAGTGAATATTGGCCGGCGCGTTTTGAAATCTTAGAAGAGATCAAATTGGCACTCGATGCCGCCGATATCGGTATTCCTTATCCGCAGATGGACATTTATGTCAAAGAGACGCCCGCTGCCTAAGTGTCTTACATTGTGTGAAAGGCGCTTGAAAAGCAGCGTCAGAGTAAAGGGCCGACTTCTGTCGGCCTTTTTCATTGCTGTGATAAAACGCTGGCAAGGGGATGATCCCAAAGGGTAAGATGCGTTTTCAATTTCATTATTCAGTCGCAGGAAGAGCAAGATGATCGATTTTCGCAGTGATACGGTAACTCAGCCGACTCAGAATATGCGCCGGGCCATGGCCTGTGCCGAAGTGGGTGATGATGTTTATGGGGACGATCCCAGTGTGAATCGCCTCGAAGCCATGGCCGCCGAGCGTTTTGGATTCGATTCGGCTCTCTTTACCTCTTCGGGTACTCAGGCGAACCTGCTGGCGTTAATGTCCCATTGTGATCGGGGTGATGAATATATTTGTGGTCAGCAGGCCCATAACTATAAGTTTGAGGCCGGTGGTGCGGCTGTGCTTGGCAGCATTCAGCCCCAGCCGCTTACCAATCAGGCCGATGGTTCCATCTTGCTGAGCGATATCGAGGCTGCCATCAAGCCCGATGATTTTCATTTTGCCAAGACGCGCCTCATCAGTTTAGAGAACACAATCGGCGGTAAAGTCTTACCTCAGCAATATCTTGCAGACGCTCAGGCGCTGGCCTTTAATCGCCGCTTGAAAATTCACCTCGATGGTGCCCGCATTGCCAATGCGGCGGTGGCGCAGAATATCACCATCAGCGATATTACCCAGTATTTTGATTCTGTCTCCATCTGTCTCTCAAAAGGTTTATGTGCGCCTGTAGGCTCATTGTTGCTGGGGGATGAGAAGCTTATCCACAAGGCTCGTCGTTGGCGCAAAATGCTCGGCGGCGGTATGCGCCAAGCCGGCGTGCTGGCTGCTGCGGCGCAATTGGCGCTGGATGAGCAGGTGGAGCGATTAAGTGTCGATCACGATAATGCCCATTATCTGGCCGAGCAGTTAAGTCAGCTCGATGAGTTTGAGGTTGAGCTATCTGAAGTGCAGACTAATATGGTGTTCGCCAAAGTGAGCGATAAATTGGTCATAAGCGACATTGCCAAGCAGTTAAAAGACAAGGGAATATTGATTAGCCCAGGCGCAGTGCTGCGCTTGGTGACTCACGCCGATATCAGCCACGATGATATTCAGCACTTCATCAGTACGCTGAAATCTTTATTGTAAGCTTAGCGCCACTCTCAATTTGCCCGTCAGAATGAATAAACAGCCATACTCGCCAAGAGTATGGCTGTTTTGTTTAGGAGGATGAAAGAAGATGGTGCATCAGGCACCATAAAGGTGCTGTTTGTGAGTCGATAAATTCCATAATTTATTGATTAAATTAGGTTTAAATTGTTGGCTTGAATCTTGACTAAAAGCGTTTGAAGGAAAAAGGTATTTGTAGGAAAAGCCAATGGAGATCATCAATGAAGTTTTACAGCCGACGATTTATAAAACCTGAGCACTTGAATCCGGCCAATGCGCTCTTTGGCGGTCAATTACTCAGTTGGATAGATGAAGAAGCCGCTATTTTTGCAGCCTGTCAGATGAAAAGTCAGAGCATAGTGACCAAGCTCATCTCGGAGATTAACTTTATGACGCCAGCCAGACAGGGGGATGTGATTGAGTTTGGCTTGGAGCTTATCAGCGCCGGGATCAGCTCTATTACTGTTCGCTGCGAGGTGCGAAATAAGTTGTCGCTCTTGCCTGTGGTGACGATAGACAAGATGATTTTTGTTAATGTCGATGAAAAGGGGTTACCTAAACCACATGGTATGCGCGCCAATGCCGCTTAAATGTTTAGTTAATAAAGCTGTCGGCTAACACTTAGATCTGGACCAGGGAAACAGGAACAGGGAAGCTGTAAAGAAATCGAGGCTGGGCTGGAAACTAAAAAAGCGCCACTTATCAGGCGCTTTTTACTTTATTTTGTTCGGATATACTAATTCAGATGTACTAGCTCAGAAGCTTGTGTCTTACTCTACGCTTCTGACTTACTATACTCTAGCGCTAGTTGGCCGAAATTAGTCCTGACTTAAATCTTCCTTGACCGATTTGGCCGCATCACGGGATGCATGACCTACTGCTTTGGTTGCATCGCGGGTCGCATGGCCTATATCGGTTGTCGCCTCTTTGGTAGCATGGCCTATATCCCGCCCCGTCTGCTTCATTTCGGCACAGCCAGTAATGGCAACAAACAGGGCGATAAGTGAAATAGTAGTGACGGATGTTTTCATAAAGGCATAAATAATAGTTAAGTGATACAGCTATTTTAACTCGTTAGAGATTTGAGTAAAGCACCGTTTTTTATGAGGCAAATATGGAAATGCTCACCACCTGGCTCAACTGAGTGATGCAATCGGCCTGGTGGTGCTATTTTGCTGTTTTTTCTCGTTTATTACTTATGCGTTTAATTTGGCGAGGCGCTGCTGAAAATCCTGGATCAAATGAGTCATAATCTCCTGCACCGAGCTGTCTTTAGTGGCATCGTCCATTTGAATATTAATTGTGACCAGTACATGGCCATCGCCTTTGAGTCGGGCGGTTTGCATCGAAAAGTAGGCGCTTTCGGCATCGGCTTCGCGCACGGTAAAGCCGTCTTGCTCAAATACACGGTGGCCGGAGCGGTCGTGCCATTTAGTGATGCGCTTTAGACCAATTTCGCATGATTCGTTGAACTCGATATGGTTTTGCCATGTGGTGGGATGGGCGGGATCTTTAATGTGCGGGCATCGAACTGTGTAGTTATAAACATGGGAAATGGCTGTCATATATTACCTACCTGAACTATGGATAGAGGTGCCATCATAGGCACTGCGTTTCATTTCGGTCAACAGATATTCGCGGCTTTTCTTGGTAAAACTTAAGGTTAGTAAAGGAGTGAGTTGCCGCGTTTATCCCTTGTTTAGCCGTTGTAACATGGGTCACTTCAGGATAACCATGGTTAGCTCTCATTTTTAGCTAGCCCATACGAGTGAGCCTCCCTTTGCATAATAAAACAGCAAATATAAAAGAGAAAAGGCTCGTCAATCATTCGGATTGACAAGCCTTCTAGCTAGCTAATCTTTGCAGGGAAAAAGCTGGCTCACCCATGACTATAACAGATGTAGCGTTATGTACCAGTAGTTATTGGGGCTGTGAAAGACAATAAGGGAATTTAAGCCTTATTTTTATGACAAATTGTGCTTTAGCGTCTAGGGCGCTCAGTGTCAGAGCAGTAGAGAGGCTTGGATCTCGTGAAACCGCTGGGATGCATCTATTAGGGCCTTAGCTGTCAGCTTGGGTACACCATAGATCTGGGTTTCAATTGTGGATTTTTGCTGGATATATTCAAGCAGTAGAGCAAAATCACCATCACCTGAGAGTAAGATAATACAGTCAACCTGACTGACACTCTCCATCACATCGATAGTGATCCCTACATCCCAATCCCCTTTGACACTGCCATCGCTGCGTTGAATAAAGGGCTTGAGTTTGACATCGAACCCTATATGTTTCAGCGCATCCTGAAACTTGAGTTGCCCTTCATCCCCTTTGTCTATGGCATAAGCGTTGGCGATCACTATATCGCCCTCAGTGCTCAGGCGCTGCCAGAGTTTACGGTAATTAAACTGGCGGCCGTAGGCTTCTTTACAGGTGTAGTAGATGTTCTGCACATCGACGAAAAGGGCGATTTTTTTCACTGTGGTTATCGAGTTCTGTGGTTATCGGCTATTGATAAAGGCTGGCATACTTTAGCTAAAATCGCATTTCAGTATGGCATCGCTATCAAGCTCTCTTGTTAATACCTGCCTACTTTAATGGGATTGAAACAAAACTCAACCATGTTGGAGAAATCACTTGAGCTGTGAACTCTTTTGCTTAGAAATATCCGCTTTGAAATCAGATAGCGTTGCCAAGACATACGGCGCAATTCACATTTTGTTGCAATCTTTATGTCACAATTTCCTATTGATTTGCTCACATTTACATTGCTTTACCCTATGGCCAGAGATAGTTCTCTAAAATAGCGGCTAACTGTCACCGCCCGCTAGCATAGTGAATCTAATAATGAAAAAAATACTCATAGCTGCCTCCATCTCTGCAATGTTTATTGCCGCCTCCTACAGCGCAATTTCTGTGGCTGAGCAGGCCAAGCCCAAATCAAAACCCCTTGCCCCCATAGGACGAGTCGTGCCTGTGGTCAGCGGGCAGGTGACGGAACATCAATTAACCGAGCATATCTCCCTGATTGGGAAACTGGCCGCAAACCGCTCGGTGGAGATAGCCGCGGAAGTGGCTGGCAAGATAAGTGAAATCCATGTGGATGCCAATGAGGCGATTCAAGCGGGGCAGGTTCTGGTGATCTTGGATGATGCCAAGTCCCGCGCTAGTGTGTCCGAGGCTCAGGCCTATCTGAATGATGAGCAGCGTAAATTAAATGAATATCAGAAACTAAAGAACAGCGATGCCATTACTCAGAGCGAGATAGAGGCGCAAAAAGCCAGTGTCGATATGGCGAAGGCGCGCTTGCAGGCGGCGCAGGCTGAACTGGCTTTTCATCAAGTTCGCGCGCCTTTTGCCGGCACCGCAGGCCTGGTTGATTTTAGCCTAGGCAAGATGGTATCTGTGGGCAGTGAGTTACTGACGTTAGACGATCTCTCCTCTATGCGACTGGATGTGCCGGTGCCGGAAATGTATCTGTCGCGTCTCTATATTGGCATGGATGTGACGGCAAAAAGCCGCGCCTGGCAGGATGAGTCTTTCACCGGCAAGGTGGTGGCAATCGATCCTCGCATCAATACAGACACCCTTAATTTGCGGGTGCGGGTTAATTTCGATAATCCAAATAACAAGCTGATGCCGGGCATGATGATGAGCGCGGACATAGGTTTTGCCCCCATTGTTGAGCCTGTGATCCCTGTGCAGGCATTGGAGTATTCAGGCACCAAGCGATTTGTTTATGTGATTGATGATAAAAGCGTTGCTCGCCGCACTCAGGTAACACTGGGCGCGCGCATTGGTGATGAGGTGCTGATCTCCAGTGGCGTCAATGTGGGCGATAAGATAGTAGTGCAGGGGTTGGTGAATATGCGTGATGGGTTGAGGGTCGAAGACTTGGCCGAGAATCAAGCTGGCGAGCCCAAGGTGGCAGATAATAATGAGCTTGTCCTGCAGGCAAGCCAAGAGGGAGATCGCAGCTGATGTTACTCTCTGATGTGTCGGTAAAACGCCCTGTGGTGGCGATCGTATTGAGTCTGCTGCTGTGTGTCTTTGGTCTGGTCTCCTTTAGCAAGCTGGCCGTGCGTGAGATGCCCGATGTAGAAAGCCCTGTGGTGACTGTGATGACCACCTACAGCGGCGCATCTGCCAGCATTATGGAGAGTCAGATCACCACCACGCTTGAGGATCAGCTCACAGGGATAAGCGGTATAGACGAGATCACCTCTGTCAGTCGCAACGGTATGTCGCGTATTACCATTACCTTCGATATGGACTGGGATCTTACCGAAGGGGTGAGTGATGTGCGTGATGCGGTTGCTCGTGCTCAGCGCCGCCTGCCGGACGATGCCGACGATCCGATTGTTTCCAAAGATAATGGCTCGGGCCAGCCATCGGTTTACATCAATCTTAGCTCGGAAAATATGGATCGCACCCAACTGACCGATTACGCCAAGCGAGTGTTGGAGGACAGGTTTAATCTGATCACAGGTGTCAGCTCGGTCAATATCATGGGCGGCCTTTACAAGGTGATGTATGTTCAGCTTAAGCCCGAGTTGATGGCGGGTCGAGGCGTGACCACGGCAGATATTACTGCGGCGCTGCGCAGTGAAAACCTGGAGAGTCCCGGCGGCGAGGTGCGTAACGACACCACAGTCATGTCAGTACGTACCGCCAGACTCTACAATCATCCAGAGGATTTTGATTATCTGGTAGTGCGCACCGCCAGCGATGGCTCGCCAATCTATCTTAAAGATGTGGCGTCTGTGTTTGTCGGCGCAGAGAATGAAAACTCCACCTACAAGAGCAACGGGGTGCCTAATTTAAGTTTAGGTATTGTGGCTCAGTCCGACGCCAATCCGTTAGAGGTGGCCAAGCAAGTTAAAGCCGAAGTGGAAAAGATTCAGAAATTTCTGCCTGAGGGCACTAAGCTGGTGGTGGATTATGACTCGACCGTGTTTATCGACCGCTCCATCAAGGAAGTCTACAACACTCTCTATATCACGGGCGCCCTGGTCGTCTTAGTGCTCTATATCTTCATCGGTCAGGCGCGGGCGACCCTTATTCCGGCCGTGACTGTGCCTGTTTCTTTAATTTCAGCCTTTATCGCGGCCAACTATTTTGGCTTTTCCATTAACCTGCTGACCCTGATGGCACTGATCCTCTCTATCGGTCTGGTGGTGGATGACGCTATTGTGGTGGTGGAGAATATTTTTCATCATATCGAACGGGGAGAGCCACCTCTGTTGGCGGCCTATAAAGGGGCGCAGGAAGTGGGCTTTGCCGTGGTGGCGACCACTGCCGTACTGGTGATGGTGTTTTTACCAATCTCCTTTATGGATGGCATGGTAGGGCGGCTGTTTACCGAGTTTGCCGTGATGCTGGCCATGTCGGTTGTCTTCTCCTCTATTGTGGCGCTGACGTTGACTCCGGTTATGGGCAGCAAGATCCTCAAAGCTAATGTGAAACCCAATGGTTTTAATCGGGTGATGGACAGGCTGTTCGCCCGATTGGAGTCTGTGTATCGCCGCGGCGTGAGCAAGGCGGTGCGCTGGCGTGTGTTGGCCCCCTTAGTGATTATTGCTTGTGTGGCTGGCAGTGTTTTGTTAATGCAGCAGGTGCCTTCTCAGTTGGCGCCCCAGGAAGATCGCGGCGTCCTGTTTGCCTTTGTTAAAGGTGCCGAGGGCACCAGCTATAACCGCATGAACGCCAATATGGACATAGTGGAAGCAAGGCTAAAGCCACTGCTGAGTGAAGGCGTGCTTAAGTCCTTCAGTATCCAGGCGCCTGCCTTTGGCGGTCGGGCTGGCGATCAGACCGGCTTTGTGATCATGCAGCTAGAAGATTGGGGGACGCGGGAGCTGTCTGCTCAGCAGGTCTTAGGTAAAGTATCGGCGGCGCTCAAAGGGATCCCGGATGTGATGGTGCGCCCCATGATGCCAGGATTTCGTGGCCAATCCAGCGAGCCTGTGCAATATGTGCTGGGCGGCTCGGATTATAAAGAGTTGTTTAAGTGGGCGACTAAGTTAAAACAGGTGGCCGACGAGTCGCCTATGTTGCAGGGGGCCGATCTCGATTACGCCGAAACCACACCAGAGATGTTGGTGACTGTCGATCGGGTGCGCGCCGCCGAGTTGGGGATCAGCGTTGCCGATGTGTCCGACACCCTTGAGGTGATGCTAGGGGGGCGCAGTACCACTACCTATGTGGATCGCGGTGAAGAATATGATGTCTATCTGCGTGGCAATGAAGACAGTTTTAACAGCATGGCGGATCTGAGCAATATTTATATGCGATCACTCAAGGGGGATCTTATCTCTCTCGATGCCATTACCCATATCGAAGAGGTCGCCTCGGCCAATCGACTCAGTCACACCAATAAGCAGAAATCGATCACTATGAAGGCTAACTTAGGTGAAGGCTATACCTTAGGTGAAGCATTGGATTTTCTGGATGAACAAGCGATAGAGATGTTGCCCAGTGATATCTCGGTCAACTACACGGGTGAGTCGAAAGATTTTAAGGAAAACCAGAGTAGCGTGCTTATTGTTTTTGGTCTCGCTTTGCTGGTGGCTTATCTGGTGCTTGCGGCGCAGTTTGAATCTTTTATCAACCCGACCGTGGTGATGTTTACTGTGCCTATGGGGGTATTCGGCGGTTTCCTTGGCCTCTATCTGATGGGGCAGGGGCTCAATATCTATAGCCAGATAGGCATGATCATGTTGATCGGTATGGTCAGTAAAAACGGTATTTTGATTGTCGAATTCGCCAATCAGCTCAGGGACAGAGGTATGGAGATAGAGCAGGCGATTATTGATGCATCAGCCAGACGATTGCGCCCCATTTTGATGACCGCCTTTACTACCCTAGTAGGGGCTGTGCCGCTTATTATGTCAAGCGGCGCTGGCGCCGAGAGCCGTATCGCCGTGGGTACTGTGGTCTTCTTCGGCATGGCTTTTGCTAGCCTTGTGACCCTGTTCGTGATCCCTGCCATGTACCGTTTGATCTCGGGTCATACCCGCTCTCCGGGTTTTGTCGAGGCCAAACTCAATCAGGCGATAGAGGCACAGAAACAAGCCCTGTTAGACACAAGGCTTGATACTCAATAAGCATGAGGTTTGAGTAAAAAAAATGGCCGACAGTTGTCGGCCATTTTTTATGGAGCAAGCGAACCGGCTTTAGGAGGCGGTAAGATCTGCCTGTTTTCTCGCTTTAGCCTGGCTAATAGTGCTGGCTCTGCGCTGGCTCTGACGTCTAGACTTTGCCGGACGGCGCTTACGCCACATGATAAAGCCAGACAGCGCCATCAGGCAGGGGAAGAAGCCCACCACACACCAGATGATCTTAACTGTGAGGCCGGCAAAATCACCGAAATGCAGCGGCTTAAAAGTGTCGGTAAACTGGTAGAGCGCAGGACTCTTAGTCACATCCAAGGCGCTGGTTTGTTTACCGCTTTGATCATCGAAGCTGATAATCGAGCCATAATCGCTGCGGATCATCCCCTTATCGCTGGCGGAGCCGAACAGGTGAATGCCAGGATAGCTCTTATCGGGGAAGCGCACGAAATGGGTCTCAAACTTGTCTATGGCGTGACTCGCCTCGGTTAATACGCTATCGAGATTTATCCCTTTGTTGTAGTAAGCCTGGGTGATAATAAATTGGGCCGGATCCGGCTCATCTATCTCCTCGATAAGGTGCTCGATATTCCACCAGGCACCGGTAAAACCAAAGATGAGGAACAGTGGCGCGCCGATAATCCCTAGCATCTTGTGGCCATCGCTGAGGAAGAGTCGCAGGCTCTTATTCCACCTCAAGGTAAAGAAGGTGCGCCAAAACTGTTTATGCAGGATAAAACCAGATAAGGCGAGGAAGATCAGCAGCAGTGAGACCAAGGCGGTGATCATTAAGCCGTAGTGATCGGCCAGCAGAGTCTGGTGTAGATCCAGCACCCAGTTGGTGAAGTAATCATTGTAAGGGGCAGGTTCGCTAAGCAGCCTAGCATTACTGGGATCGACGTAGAACAAGGTCCAGTCATAGCTGCCATATTTAGCGCTATAGACAAGATCCGACTGTCCAGGCTCTTTGGCAAAATCCCAAGCGAGAATCTCATAGTCTGGCAGCGCCTTATCCGCCTGCTTAACCAACAGGTCGAACGGCAGACGCTGGCTATTTTCTGCGTACACTATCTCAGGCATCAGCCATTGGTCGATTTCTGCCTTAAATACCAGCAGGCTACCTGTGAGGGCGACAATAAACAGTGGCAGGGCCGTGAACAGTCCAAGCCAACCATGCCATTTCCATAATGTCCGGCGCATCTTTTACCTTAATCTTATCGGGTGAAAAAACTCAGCTGGTCTGTGTTTGCCAAGCTGAAACTGCATTCCCATCGCAATTTTGCGGTCAAGCCATCTTAATTGTTAACGCTAGTGCTAACTCAGTTGAATGGCGTGACTGATTGGGCTGGATAATACCATTAATAATAATAGTTCGCATTTACCTTTGCGCATCTTTAAGGATTAGATGGCGAAAATGCCGTTTAGATCAAAAAAGTGGTGCTTGCTTAGAGACTCGAGGAACGAGCTGCGGGTAGCGAAGAGCAGGGAACGAGGAGCAGGGAAAGGGAAAGGGGAACGAGGTACGGAGAAGGTGTGAAGAGGGTGTAAAGGGGAAAGAGACAGTCGCTTATAAAAAACGGAGACTCAAGTCTCCGTTTTATCGATTTAGACATCTTATTTAGGCGCCCTTATTTATTCAGGTGCCTTTATTTAAACGTCTTTATTTATTTAGGCGCTTGTATTTAAGACGGTGCGGCTCAATCACATCTGTGCCCAAGGTCTCTTTCAGCCAGGTCGAGTATTCTGTGTAGTTACCTTCGTAGAAGTTCACTTTACCCTCATCGCGGTAGTCGAGAATATGGGTGGCGATACGGTCGAGGAACCAACGGTCGTGCGAGATAACCATGGCACAACCTGGGAACTCTAGCAAAGCCTCCTCCAGGGCACGCAGGGTTTCAACGTCGAGATCGTTGGTGGGTTCATCGAGTAACAGCACGTTACCGCCAGCCTGAAGCAGCTTAGCCAAATGCACACGGTTACGCTCACCACCTGACAGGGTGCCGATGATCTTCTGCTGATCACCACCGCGGAAGTTAAAGCGGCCCACATAGGCGCGGCTGGGGATCTCTGTGTTGTTGATCCGCATAATGTCCTGGCCGCCTGAGATCTCCTGCCAAACTGTGTTTTTATCGTTCATCGAGTCACGAAACTGCTCAACCGAGGCGATTTGTACAGTTTCACCCACATCTATGCTGCCGCTATCTGGCTGCTCGGCGCCGCTGATCATCCTAAACAGGGTCGATTTACCCGCACCATTGGCACCGATAATACCGACTATGGCGCCCTTAGGCACAGTGAAGCTTAAGTTGTCGATAAGCACGCGATCGCCATAGGATTTGGTCAGGTTGTTGACCTCAATCACCTTGTCACCCAAGCGGGGTCCTGGCGGAATAAACAGCTCGTTGGTCTCGTTGCGCTTCTGGTAATCGTTGGTGTTAAGCTCTTCGAAGCGCGCCATGCGCGCCTTGCCCTTGGATTGACGGCCCTTAGCACCTTGACGAACCCACTCAAGTTCTTTGGCTATGGTTTTCTGGCGGGCACTCTCGGCGGCAGATTCCTGTTGCAGACGTGCATCTTTCTGTTCTAGCCAGGAGGAGTAGTTACCTTCCCAGGGAATACCTTCACCGCGGTCGAGTTCCAAAATCCAGCCTGCGGCATTATCCAGGAAGTATCTATCGTGAGTAATGGCCACAACTGTGCCTGTGTAGTCTTGTAAGAAGCGCTCTAACCAGGCCACAGATTCGGCGTCCAAGTGGTTGGTGGGCTCATCGAGCAGCAGCATGTCTGGTTTTTCCAGCAGCAGACGGCAGATGGCCACACGGCGACGCTCACCCCCGGAGAGGACTTCGATTTTCTCATCCCAGTCCGGCAAACGCAGGGCGTTGGCCGCACGCTCGAGAATATGATCTAGGTTATGGGCATCCTGAGATTGAATGATGGCTTCCAGCTCCCCTTGCTCTTTGGCTAAGGCATCAAAATCAGCATCTGGCTCGGCATACAGGGCATAGACCTCATCTAAGCGGGTCAGGGCGTTTTTGGCTTCCGATACCGCTTCTTCAATGGCTTCACGCACGGTTTGCTGAGGATCTAGCTTAGGCTCCTGAGGCAGGTAACCAATTTTCAGATCCTGCATCGGGCGCGCTTCACCCTCAATTTCGGTATCGATGCCGGCCATGATGCGAAGTAGGGTGGATTTACCTGAGCCGTTAAGACCCAAAACACCAATCTTGGCACCGGGAAAGAAACTTAAGGAGATATCTTTGAGGATCTGCTTCTTAGGTGGAACAATTTTGCCCACTCGCAGCATGCTGTATACAAACTGAGCCATACACTTTTACTCATTAACTGAACATTGGAGGCAATTCTACTGCAATCGGGTGGGAACTTAAATCGGATTTTCAGGGGCTTTATCGCGAGATTCTGCAGGACGCTTCTTTAGTGCATGATTATGTTTGGTCTGGATAATTGAGTGCTGTAGCATCGAGCTAACAAGTGATTTATTTTTCATCAATAGGATTTTGACCGTGATAAGTATGTGTCTTGGAAAATAAAGATAATGTTCTCAGTGCGCTTCAACTCTTTTTACTTAAATAAAAACACTGTTTTTATTTAAGGTTAAGTGGCCGCTTATCCAGCGGGCAAGCGGTTAACAGGCCAGATAAAACAAGCTCATAGTGATTGTACTTGATTTGATTTGTCAGTAGAGAGGTTTGTCGCTTGTCTGAGGGAGTATTTTCATCAGTTAAACGCTGGGATTGTGATCGATTGCACTGTAGAATACCGCGCAACCCTACTTGATAAGCCTTCACAGCTGGAGTCAAAAATGCTGAAAAAAGAGATGAATATCGCGGACTTCGATCCACAACTGTTTCAAGCTATCCAAGATGAAACTCGTCGTCAGGAAGAGCACATCGAACTTATCGCTTCAGAAAACTACACCTCTCCTCGCGTCATGGAGGCTCAAGGTTCTCAGCTGACCAACAAGTATGCCGAAGGCTATCCGGGTAAGCGTTACTATGGTGGTTGTGAGTATGTCGACATAGTGGAGAGCCTGGCTATCGAACGTGCGAAAGAGCTGTTCGGTGCAACCTATGCGAATGTTCAGCCTCACTCTGGCTCTCAGGCCAACAGTGCCGTATACATGACACTGCTTCAGCCTGGTGACACCGTCCTGGGTATGAACCTAGCTCACGGCGGTCACCTGACCCACGGCTCACCAGTTAACTTCTCGGGTAAATTGTACAACATAGTACCTTACGGTATCGATGAATCTGGCAAGATAGACTACGACGAGATGGAGCGTCTGGCGCTTGAGCACAAACCTAAGATGATGATTGGCGGATTCTCTGCTTATTCAGGCATTGTCGATTGGGCGCGCATGCGTGAGATTGCCGACAAGATAGGTGCTTATCTGTTTGTGGATATGGCTCACGTTGCAGGCCTTATCGCTGCTGGCGTGTATCCAAGTCCGTTGCCACACGCTCACGTCGTGACTTCGACGACCCACAAGACGCTGGCCGGCCCTCGCGGTGGTATCATTTTGTCTGCTGCCAATGATGAAGATCTTTACAAAAAGCTCAACTCTGCGGTCTTCCCAGGCGGTCAGGGCGGCCCATTGATGCATGTGATTGCTGGTAAGGCTGTTGCCTTCAAAGAAGCCTTGGCGCCAGAATTCAAGGTTTACCAACAGCAAGTTGTGGTTAACGCTAAGGCGATGGCGAACACCTTTATCGAACGCGGTTATGATGTGGTTTCAGGCGGCACAGATAACCACCTGTTCCTGCTGGACTTAATTGCTAAAGATATCACAGGTAAAGATGCGGATGCGGCCCTTGGCCGTGCCAACATCACAGTGAACAAGAACTCAGTGCCTAACGATCCTCGTTCACCTTTCGTGACATCGGGTCTGCGTATTGGCTCACCCGCCATTACTCGTCGCGGTTTCAAAGAGGAGCAGGCTATCGAGCTGACTCAATGGATGTGTGATGTGTTAGATGATATCACAAACGAAGGCACAATCGAACGCGTTAAGCAGCAGGTGCTTGATTTATGCGCTAAGTTCCCTGTTTACAGTTAACCTTAAGGGTTAAATCGGGTAAACTTCGATGGCCGCTACTGATGTTAATATTAGTAGCGGCCATTTTTGTTTTTATTTGCAAGTGATTTTTCGGCACTAATACAAGTGTCCCAATAGGCTCAACGGAGGCTCAATGTATTGTCCTTTTTGCAGCGCAACCGAGACTAAGGTGATCGATTCCCGCCTGGTTGCCGATGGTCATCAGGTGCGTCGTCGCCGTGAATGTTTGGAGTGCCATGAACGTTTTACCACTTTCGAAGGTGCCGAGCTGGTGATGCCAAGAGTGGTTAAGCGTGACGGCAGTCGCCAGCCATTTGATGATGACAAGCTGCATGCTGGCATGCTGCGGGCGGTCGAGAAGCGTCCTGTCTCCATGGATGAAATTGAGCAGGCGCTGAGTAAGATTAAATCGACCCTGCGTGCCACGGGCGAGCGTGAGGTCGGCTCCGAGATGATAGGTAACCTGATGATGGAGCAGTTAATGAATCTCGATAAGGTGGCCTATATCCGCTTCGCCTCTGTTTACCGTGCCTTTGAAGATGTGTCTGAATTTGGTGAAGCTATCGCTAAATTACAGGGACCCAATTCGACAAAATAGCCCATTTTTATTGCCCTTAAGATAGGGAAAAGCGTCATGGTGTGGTCAAGATTAGATAGAGACTTGATGGCAAGAGCCATCAAATTAGCCCGCAAAGGCCAATATACGACTCAGCCTAACCCCTGCGTGGGTTGCGTCATCTACCGTGATGAACAGATAGTCGGTGAAGGCTATCATATTGCTGCTGGTGGCCCCCATGCTGAGGTGCATGCCTTGAGAATGGCTGGTGAAGCAGCCAAAGGTGCCACCGCCTATGTAACTCTCGAACCTTGCAGCCATTATGGGCGTACGCCGCCCTGCGCCGAGGCCTTGATAAGAGCCAAGGTTGAGCGGGTTGTGGTGGCGGTGACCGATCCCAACCCTCAGGTGTCCGGTCGAGGCATCAAGATGTTGCAAGGGGCTGGTATCCAGGTGGATGTGGGATTAGATGAGGATGAAGCGGCCGCACTCAACCCTGGCTTTATGAAACGCATGGCGACAGCCTTACCTTGGGTGAGCATCAAGCTTGCCGCCAGTCTCGATGGTAAGACGGCGCTCTCCAACGGCGTTTCTAAATGGATCACTGGGGCGCCCGCGCGCCGTGACGTACAGCGGATGCGAGCCCGTCATGATGCCATCATAACGGGGATTGAGACAGTGCTGGCCGACGATCCCAGTCTCAATGTGCGCATCGAGGAGTTGGGAACAGTTCAAAAGAGTGTGCCAGCCGAGCTGATTAAACAGCCGCTTAGGGTGGTACTCGACAGCAAGGCGCGTTTAGGCACAGATGCCAAGCTATTTTCTGTGGCATCACCCATACTCTTAGTCTCGACTCAGGCATATCCAAAGAGTGTTTCGGCAAGCTGGCCTGAGCAGGTGAGTGAGCTGCAGCTTGAGACCCTCGATGGCCGGGTGCCATTACTGGCGCTGCTTGAGCATTTAGGCCAGAGCTGTAACAGCGTGATGATTGAGGCGGGAGCCACCTTAGCCGGCGCATTTATCGCCGCAGGGTTAGCCGATGAACTGGTCTTGTATCAGGCACCGAAAATTCTCGGTGGTCATGGCCGAAATTTATTGTCTCTACCCGATTATCAGACCATGGTGCAGCTGCCATCTCTGGTACTTAAAGAGCAACGTAAGCTTGGGCAGGATATGCGTTTTACCTTTGATTTAACAGCCGGGTCGTAAAGGCTGGTTGAGACACGTGAATCTTAACCAAAGCAAATTAACCAAAGAAATTAAACCAGAGATAAGTAGGTAGAGATGTTTACTGGGATCATCGAGTCCGTTGGAACCCTAACTAAGATAGAGCGTCGCGGGGACGATCTTCGTCTTACTGTGGCCAGTGCTAAACTGGACTTAAGCGATGTCAAATTGGGTGACAGTATTGCCACTAACGGTGTTTGCCTGACTGTGGTGCAATGCTTAAATGACGGTTATGTGGCTGATGTTTCAGCTGAAACTGTCGCCTTAACTGGCTTTTCTCGTTATCAGGTTGGCCAGAGGGTGAATCTGGAAAAAGCGGTAACACCCATGACCCGTCTCGGCGGTCATATGGTCAGCGGCCATGTGGACGGCGTGGCCAGTGTCGATGAGCGTTTAAATCGCGGTCAGGCCATCGAGTTCTGGCTGACGGCACCGACAACGCTGGCGCGTTACATTGCCCATAAAGGCTCGATCACCATAGATGGGGTGAGCCTGACGGTTAACGAGGTGCAAGGCGCGCGTTTTCGTCTGACCATAGTGCCTCACACGGCCAGCGAGACGACACTTATCGATTTAAAAGCCGGTGACAGTGTCAATATCGAAGTGGATTTGATTGCCAGACATCTGGAACGATTGATGTTTTATGGTGAGCAGGATAGCACCCAAAAGCGCAGTGAAGTCACAATGGAACTGTTAGCTCGCTCGGGTTTTTTAAGATAAAAACATATAACAAGCTGATTTATAATAAAAATAACATTTCATATCATTTGACATTCAAGGTCTAATAATGGCACTACACAGTATTGAAGCAATTATCGAAGATATACGTTTAGGCAAGATGGTCATCCTGATGGATGATGAAGACAGAGAGAATGAAGGCGACCTAATTATGGCGGCAAGCCTAGTGACGCCCGAAGCGATCAACTTTATGGCGACCTATGGCCGCGGACTCATCTGTCAAACCATGACTAAATCCCGTTGTCAGCAGCTAAACCTGCCGCTGATGGTGACCAATAATAACGCCCAGTTTGCCACTAATTTTACCGTTTCTATCGAGGCGGCAAGCGGCGTGACCACAGGGATCTCGGCCCATGATCGCGCGGTCACAGTGCAGGCGGCCGTGGCCAAAGACGCTAAGCCCTCAGACATAGTTCAGCCGGGCCATATTTTTCCCTTGATGGCCAAGGAAGGTGGGGTATTGGTACGCGCCGGTCATACCGAGGCGGGCTGTGATTTAGCCCGTCTGGCGGGCCATGAACCTTCGGCTGTGATCGTCGAGATCTTAAATGAAGATGGCACCATGGCACGTCGTCCAGACCTAGAAGTGTTTGCCGAAAAACATGGTCTGAAGATAGGCACGATTGCGGACTTAATCGAATATCGCAACACCAAAGAGACCACAGTGGTGCGCGAAGGACAGTGTAAGTTGCCGACCCGTTTCGGTGAATTTGAGATGATCACCTACAGAGACACCATAGACGATACGATTAACTATGCCCTGGTCAAAGGTGAAGTGAAGCCCAACACCATAGTGCGGGTGCATCTGCAGAACACCTTTAACGATCTGCTATACAGTGAGCGCGATGAGAAGCGCAGCTGGCCGCTGGAAAAGGCGATGGCGCGCATTGCTGATGAGGGTGGGGTTTTGGTGATCTTAGCGCATCAGGAGTCCAACGATGAGCTGTTAGCCAAGGTCAAGGCCTTCGAGGCGGAAGATAAGGGGGAAGCGAGTGTACCTGCTCAGCGTCAGGGAACCTCACGTCAGGTGGGTGTCGGTTCGCAGATCTTAAGTGACTTAGGCGTCACTAAGATGCGCCTGCTGAGTTCTCCCAAACGCTACCATTCGCTGTCGGGATTTGGTCTGGAAGTGACTGAGTATATTCAAGAATAACTTTATCTGAGTGATTTCACTCAATTGACATCAATTGCATGGGGATCAAGTGCGCCGCCTGTGTTATCATAGCGCCTCTTTTTCCCTTGCCCGGGTTTATTAAAGCTAATTTTAGGTGAGATGAATGAACGTAGTTCAAGGTAATATCGAATCGAAAAACGCTAAAGTTGCTATCGTGATCTCACGTTTTAACAGCTTTGTCGTCGAGAGTCTGTTAGATGGAGCGGTAGATACATTAAAACGCTTTGGCCAGGTAGCAGATGACAATATCACTGTGGTACGTGTACCCGGTGCGGTAGAGCTTCCACTGGCGGCACGTCGTGTTGCGGCAAGCGGTAAATTTGATGGCATCATCGCATTAGGTGCGGTGATCCGGGGTGGCACACCCCATTTTGATTTTGTTGCAGGCGAATGTAACAAAGGTCTGGCTCAGGTTGCACTCGAGTACGACTTACCCGTTTCATTTGGCGTATTAACCACAGATACCATAGAGCAAGCCATCGAGCGCTCTGGTACTAAAGCGGGTAACAAGGGCGGTGAAGCGGCTCTTGGGCTGCTGGAGATGGTTAATGTTCTGCAAGAACTAGAACAGCAGTTGCAAGATTAGGAACAAGCATGAAACCTTCAGAGCGCCGTAAGGCCCGCAGATTAGCGGTACAAGCTATCTATTCATGGCAGCTAAGCGGCAATAATATTGCCGATGTGGAGCATGAATTTCTGACCGAGCAGAAGATTGATGGCGTCGATATCAGTTATTTCCGCGAACTACTTGCCGGAACGGCAGGCAAATGTGGCCAGATCGATGCGTTAATCACGCCCCATGTTGAGCGTCCTTTTGATGAGATCTCTCCAATTGAGAAGGCGGTATTAAGGCTAGCAACCTATGAGCTGACATTCCGCAAGGATGTGCCTTTCAAGGTGGCGATCAATGAAGCGATCGAGCTTGCAAAAGCCTTTGGTGCCGAGGATGGTCACAAGTTTGTGAATGGCATACTCGATAAAATAGTGGCGACAAAATAAAGTATAAACGGTGTCCTAGGATGCCGTTTTTTATACTTGATTGAGCAGGCCATGCCCGGGTGCGGGCGAAAATTAACTTTAATAATGGTTCCCCAACTGTGAAAGAGTTTAAAGTAATAGATCGTTTTTTTGTTAATTGCGGCCAGCCGCGCCGTGATGTTGAACTGAGTATTGGTGACGATTGTGCCTTAGTGAACCCCGCAGCGCACAAGTCTATCGCCATCAGCTGTGACACCTTAGTTGAAAATATCCATTTCTTTCCCGATATGCCTGCCAGGGCATTAGGTTATAAATCCCTTGCCGTTAACTTATCTGACTTAGCTTCCATGGGAGCCGAACCCGCCTGGATGACGCTGGCGATCACTCTGCCGGATATCGATGAAGATTGGCTGAGTGAATTCAGTAGCGGATTACACCAGGTGGCCGAATATTATGGCGTAGCCTTAGTGGGTGGCGATACCACCCGCGGCCCGAAGTCGATCACCATCACCATTAATGGTCAGGTACCTGAGGGCAAGGCATTGACCCGCTCTGGCGCTAAAAATGGCGACTGGATCTATGTGACGGGTCATTTAGGAGATTCGGCATTGGGGCTGGATATTCTGCGGGGGACTCAGCACTTTGAGCCTGCCTTGAACGAGTATTTTATCGAACGTCATTATCATCCTACACCAAGAGTGCTGGCGGGTCAGGCACTCAGAGAGCTGGCATCCAGCGCGATTGATATTTCCGATGGGTTGGTCGGGGACATTGGCCATGTACTCAAACGCTCCAAAGTGGGGGCTGTTATCGAAGTTGATACTATCCCGCTATCGACTCAGATGCGCGAGGCCGTGCCCATTGAGCAGGCTCTGGGCTATGCATTAACCGGTGGTGAAGATTACGAACTCTTGTTTACTGTGCCTGAATTTCAGCGCGGTGCTCTTGAGGTTGCACTGTCCCATGCCGGGGTCTCTTTTGCCAAGATAGGGCAGATCTCCACCGGTGATAAACTAAGGTTAATTAAGGATGGCGAGCCTTATACACCGATGAATTTTGGTTTTGAGCATTTTAAATCATGAAGTTATGGTGCAACGATCCCTATGTGAGTAAGTTATCGCTCACAAATCCCATCCACTTTTTAGCCCTGGGTTTTGGCTCAGGTCTGGCGGCGAAAGCGCCGGGCACATTTGGGACCTTGGCTGCGATCCCGCTCTATCTGCTGATGATGAACTTGTCTCTACCTTGGTATCTAGGTTTGACGCTGGTGAGCGTGATCGCCGGTTTTTATATCTGCGATAAAGCCTCTAAAGATATGGGGGTGCATGATCACGGCGCGATAGTGTGGGATGAAGTGGCTGGTCTGTTAATCACGATGATCGCCGCCCCTACAGGATGGTTGTGGTTGCTGGTGGGCTTTGTGCTCTTTCGACTGTTCGACATCATCAAGCCCTGGCCGATCCGCTGGCTCGATGCCAAAGTACACGGCGGCGTGGGTATTATGATTGATGATGTGTTGGCAGGTATCTTTGCTTGTGTGTGCCTGCAGGGCATCGTTTATTTAACCGCCTGATCCTTAGCCCTTTATTGCTCTTGAGATCCCGAGATAATCTGGTTTATTGCCTAAATTCTCTCGGGATCGCTGTTTTATCCCACCGCTAGTTTTAGATGGTACATCTAGCAAGCGTTGCTATATCGCCCCTCGCTTTGATTAAGTCCACGGATTTCCCTCTGCTGAATTTCTTTAGGTCTCCTTCGTCTCTGGCTTTATTTACTCTAGTAATAACGCTGGTCATATCCGCTCTTGGTCCCATTAGCTTTGATCCAGAATAAACACTTAATTAAAGCCTGAATGTTTACTAATTTGTTAATTTTGCAGGGCAAACTGACAAAGTTCAGAATCGCTAAGGCATTTAGATCGAGGGTGAATAATCTAACAATAAGTGGCTGATAAAATTAATTTTGATAAAAATCTTGCAAAAAGTACCTTAGGTACATAATGTGGGTATGCTACGAATGCCCTATGGGTGTCGCGAGCTTGATCACAAAAAAACAACAAAGTATGGGTCCGTGTTATTGGTACTTACAGCACCCATAACGAGTCATTCGCCTAGATGTCAGTCGGCGAATACCTGCCCTTTTGAGGGATGATTTTTATCAGTTGAGGGAAATTATGATACACAAGACGAGAAGGTATCTTTTACCATCGCTAATGCTAAGTGGTTTAATGTTAAGCACACATGTACTTGCTGGGAATCAAGCACTTGATAATGATATTCCTTTGGTGGCGCCGGATAAACCTAAGTTGCAAGATAAAGGCGCCTTGGCACAATATGCCGCAAAGGCTGAGAAGATCATCAATGTGTATTCAGATTCTTACCCCTCCTATAGCCAAGATGGTCGCAGCGTTTTTTTCGTCTCAGATCGCAGCGGTAATAGTCAGCTATACAAGTCCGACTTAAGTGACCCTAGCGCGCCACCAAAGCGGCTTACCCAGTTATCTGAGCGAGTAAAGGATCCTGTCCATTTGTCCGGTGAAAATGCCCTGATCTTCAGCTCAGATAAGGGAGCAAATGAGCTGTGGTCGATTTTTAAATTAAACCTCGACAACGGTAAGATAGCTGAATTGACGCCAGGTGAAAGCATGCAGCGCGACGCCCCCATAGTGCCAGAACTGGGCAAAGGGCAAATGTTTTATTCTGCGCGTAACATAGGAAAGATTGAGAGCTATCTTTATACCCAATCGGTCAAAGTGGGCTCCACACCGCGTAAATTCTGGACAGGTACTGGCCCGAGTGTCTTGCTTGACGTCAGTCGCGATGGTCAATATGCGTTGGCGGAAACCTTCAAGAGCGTCAGTAGTGCCGAATTGTTTCTGATTAATACTGACACTGGCGATGCTCGAAAAATTTACCCGCGCGAAGGGCACACTGCCATGTTTCAGTCAGGCAGTTTTTCTAAGGATGGTTCTCGCATTCTGTTACCGACCGATGATGGGGGTGAACAGGGGATCTTATTAGCCTTAGATCATCAGGGAAAAGAGTTAGCCCGTTATACGGAAACTCTTTCAAATGTCGGTAGATTGTTGGGTGTTTCCGTTTCGCCGGATGATAAACAGCTTGTCGTCGGGTTTGATGCAGGTGACCATACTGAGCTGCGTATTTTAGATGCTAACACACTCAAACCTATCATGACGCCGACACTACCTTTCGGTACGGGCGGAGCGCTAGGCTTCTCTCCAGATGGCAAAAACGTGTTAGTCAATTGGTCAACGCCTGAATCACCTGCCGACATCTATCAGTTTGATATTGCCTCGGGCAAGATGACAGTCTTGATGAGTACAGTGAAGCCAGGGCTGGAGGAACTGCCGCCTTTGACGACAGAAAGAGTGGAGATCCCCGCTTTTGATGGCGGCAAGATCCCTATGTTGGTATACCGCTCTCCTACGGCTAAAGGGCCTCTACCTGTGATAGTCTTTTTCCATGGTGGGCCAGCTTACGCCTCTAAAGCCCGTTGGGAGCCTATATTGCGCTACTTTACCTCCATTGGATATGCCTATGCCGAACCGAATATCAGAGGATCCACTGGTTATGGCCGCGCCTATGAACAGGCGGATAATGGGCCTAAGAAAGTTAATGTATTTAAAGATATGAGATCTGTTGCCACTTGGATTGGTCAGCAGCCATGGGCAGATAAGAATCGTCTGGTGATTGCTGGGCAAAGTTATGGCGGCTTTATCACGCTTTCTGGTGTCGCACGTCAAAGCGATCTTTGGGCCGCGGGTGTGGATAAATACGGCCCGCCGGATCTGCTCTCCTTGATCAAAAAAACCTCTGGCGCCATACGTGCTGTGGCGGGTCAAGAATATGGTGTTGTCGGCAAGGATGATGAGTTTTTGTTAGCCTTGTCGCCTATCTCACACTTGGACAAAATTGCCGTTCCGCTTTTTGTCTATGCAGGTGCCAACGATCCCCGCGTACCACGCTCTGAATCTGACATGATAGTCGCTGCGATGCGTGCTAAGCAGTTGCCGGTAGAATATATGGTTGCCGATAATGAAGGTCACTCAATGGTACGCAAGGAAAACCAAATTGAGTTTTTATCCAGAGTGACTTTGTTCCTGGAGCAAAACCTGTCGTTCAGCGGCAAGAGTAAATAACATGCTAAGTGGTATGTGACTGTGTGATTTGAGGTTGCAGATCATTAAGGTTTAACTTTGATACTCTTATGTGTCTTAAAAATCCGCTTCAGTCGAAGCGGATTTTTTATTGGCTAGCATAAATATGAATCGAGGCAACCATCATTACCAGTAGCGCAACAAGAGTGGCGATGGCTGCCAGCCAAGATCAGTGCTGTAACAGCTCTTTGGCGTTGGCGAGCGTATTATTGGTGATAGTATCGCCCCCAAGCAGGCGTGCTAACTCTTCGATACGCTGATCTCTGTCCAGTGGCACCATAGAGGTTTCTGTCTGGCCAGCCTTACTCTGTTTATTGACGAACATATGCTGGTGGCCGTTACCCGCCACTTGTGGCAGATGGGTCACACAGAGCACTTGGGTAGACTCACCTAAAGAGCGCAGCATCTTACCCACCACAGCGGCTGTTGGGCCTGAGATGCCCACATCCACTTCATCGAAGATCAGGGTCGGGGTTGCCACTTTCTTGGCTGTGATCACCTGAATACCTAATCCGATCCGCGATAGTTCACCGCCGGAGGCGACTTTTGAGATGGCTTGCAGAGGCTGACCTGGGTTGGTGGTCACCTGAAACTCTATGGTGTCGCAGCCGTTTGGCGACATGATTTCAGGATTGAACTGCAGATCGATAACGAATTTCCCCTTAGGCATACTCAATTCATGAATCGATTGGGTCACCTGTTTGTCCAGTTCTTTGGCATAGCGCCTGCGGCTCTGACTGAGTTTCTGGGCATGTTCCAGATAACTTTGCTGACAGCTCTGCAGCTGCTCACCTATTTCCGTGAGCTTCTCTTCATCCGAATCTAAGGTGCTGAGCTCAGTGCACAGTGCCTGATGGTGTTGATAAAGCTCAGAGGGCGGTATATGGTGCTTACGGGCCAGCTGCATGATTTTCGACAGGCGCTGCTCCAGGTAAGCGAAATGGTCGGGATCTAGCTCGAGTCTATCCAGATAACGCTGCAGCTCACTGCTGCTTTCCTGCACCTGGATCAGTGCATCATTGAGCATAGTGCCTATGGTTTTTAGCTCAGGATCGTAACTTTCCAGATCTATCGCCTGATCTATCGCCTGATTGAGTATGGTCTCGGCGCTGGCTTGCTCATCATTGTCCTGCAACAGATAGAGGGCATGCTGACAGGTCTGGATCAGTGCTGTGCTGTTAGCGAGCCGTTTATGCTCGGCTTCAATCTCTTCAAACTCGGTTTCCCCAAGATTGAATTCATTGAGTTCTTCCACCTGATATTGCAAGAGTTGCTTACGGGCGATGCGCTCATGTTGTGATTGCTGCAGCTGTGCCAGTTCCTGTTCGATTATCTTATAGCGCTGATAACTGGCGCTGACACCATCTAACAGCAGGCGGTGATTGGCATAGCTGTCGAGCAGGGTCAGTTGATGCTCACTCTTTAGCATGGCATGGTGTGCATGCTGACTATGAATACCGATTAGCAGCTGACCTAAGGCGCGCATCTGTGAGAGGGGAACAGGATTACCATTGATATAGGCCCGAGAGCGGCCGTCACTGCTAATAGTGCGCCGTAAGATACATTCATCGTCTAGCTCAAGGTCGTTATCTTCAAGCCAACGCTTTGCCAGTGGGATATCAGTTAATGAGAATCGGGCGCTGACCTCGGCCTTGCTGGCGCCGGGTCTGACGCTGTTGGCTTCGACACGATTGCCTAAACATAAGCCTAGGGCATCGATGGCGATGGACTTACCAGCACCGGTTTCCCCGGTAATGCTGGTCATGCCAGCTTTAAAGTCGAGTTCTAAGAAGCGGACAATGGCAAAGTTGTTGATGCTGAGCTGACAAAGCATGATGACATCCTTTTACAAAGTACTGTATTAATGCACAGTATATACTGAATTTTTATACAGTAAATACCTGTCTGCATTTTACCCGCTAAAATTTTAGTGCCGCGTTTCTTATTGGGGAGAAATCTATTGCAACTATATGATTAAATTACTTTTATAAAGGAGTGATTGCAAACAGATGTGAGTAAGGAGGGATCCTTAGAAGAGTCGCTATTTCAAAAGCCTTGAGAGTGTCTGGACTAGTACAGATAAGAGAAGCCAGGGGCTTCTCTTATCACAGTCTGAACAGCCTGAATTGGCTGATTACTAATGGAAGTGTAATTGCAAGTGCCAAGTGCAAGTGACGCTTAGGCTCTAGTTCTGGCTCTTGCTTAGCTTTAGCCTTAACCTAGGCTGATGCCCAGATTGGAAACGCCGGACTGGATTATCTCTTTACGCAGCGCCTTAACGAAATCGGCGTTGATCTTCGGGTTCTCTTCGATGATCTCCAGCAGCGATGCCTGCAGGGCTTTCTCCTCCTGCATCACCTCATGGTTGAAGATGAAGTCATCGAGCTCCTCTTCGCTCATCTCATTCTCTATGGTGGCTTCGATATAGTTCGCCACTGTGCTGGAAGAGAGTTTGCTGATATTGATGATATCGTCTTCCACCTTGCTTTGCAGGGCGCTGAGCAGGGCGGTGATGGCGACTACCGCATCCATGGCTGGATACACACCGTAAACATTGAACTGGCTGGGCTCAGGGGTGTTCATATCGAGGCGTTCCAGATAGAGATCGATATTCAGCTTGAGTTTGCTGTCGTACATGGATTGCCATAGGAGGTTTAATGCCGTATCCAGTACTTGGGGATCGCCAAACTCGCACACTTCGCTGAACAGCTGGTAGTTAGGATACATACGCTGGCACAGCGCGATGGCAAACAACTTTTTCTGCTCCAGCTCGAGTGCTTTCAATCGTTTGAAGAAACCGGGTTTATTACTCATTGCTTACATCCATAGATAACTGGGAGACGACTTGGTTAGCGGCAGATTCTACCTTAGAAAGCTCATCAAGTAACTCGAGTATTTCCGGTTCTACCTCATCGATTGTTAAGCCCTTTTTCAGGGCCGATTCAATTTCGCGGCACAGGCGCTGCGTGGTGGGCACACCGCAGTAACAGGAAGCGCCATGGAGCTTATGCACTATGGCCAACATAGCCTGGTTATTCAATTGCTCCAGCGCATCGGTCAGATTGCTGCGGGTCTGTGGTATTGAGTCCAACAACATCTGCAGCATCTCCAGCGCGAGAGAGACTTTATTGTTGGCCTGGGTCAAACACAGATCCCAGTTGAGTGTATGTTGGTCGAAATGGGTGAATTTAGGGCGGACCTTCCAGCGATTGATCACGCCTCTAAGCGCCGCCTCGTCAATAGGCTTAGGCAAGTAACCATCCATGCCGCTGTTGTTGATCCGCTCGCGCTCTTCGGCAATCGCATGGGCTGTGACCGCAATAATCGGGGTGTGGCGATTGAGAGAGTGTTCCCTTATCTGCTTGGTGGCACTAAAACCATCTGTGCCTGGCATCTGAATATCCATGAAGATCAAATCGAAACTGCGCTGTTTGGCTATCTCCACCGAGCTCTGACCGTTGTCACAGACATTGACCTGGGTAACCAGCTCATCGAGCAGTGTCTTAATCAGTTTCAGGTTAGCGGGATTATCATCCACCGCTAGGACTCTTAGTGGCTCGCGGCTGATATCCCGGATTTTCTCCACCGGCTTAGGCAGGTAAGGGGCCTTATGGGGATTGATCAAGGCGACGGCCAGGGTGCGCTCGCCAACGGGAGCGTTGAGCAGCTTATCGACATTGGGCTGAATAAGGTTCATCAAATCTGCGCTCTTATCGCTATTACACAGATAGAGTGTGTAGTCGCTCACCTGATTGACGGTTTTTAACAATCGCACCAAATTCGGACTGTGTACCAGTTCGCTGGAGCTGAGCATGGCGTAATTAAAATGCTGCAGTTTATCTTCGAGAAGCTGGCCAAGTTGCTCCAGACTCGTTACTGTCGTGACCTGCATTCCCCAGTGTTTGAATAGCCTCTCATGAACGGCGCGTGACAGGGGAAGGGTCTCAAACAGTAAGATAGAACGATCTTTGAGCGTTGCAATCTCTAATGTCTGACTGATGGGATAGTCGCTGATCTTAAGAGGCAAGGTAAACCAGAAGGTTGAGCCTTTATTGGGGCTGGAGATACAACCTATCTGCCCACCCATCTGGTTGATTAAACGTTTTGTGATGATAAGTCCAAGGCCTGTGCCGCCAAAACGTCTGGAAATAGAGGAGTCGGCCTGACCAAAGGCCTGGAACAGCTGTCCCTGGTGATGCTTATCTATGCCAATGCCGGTATCCGTGACCTCGCAGCGAATGTTTATCTGCTCGCTACTGCTGTTGGTCAGGGTCATCTTGAGATGCACGCTGCCCTTATCGGTGAATTTTATCGCGTTACCCACCAGGTTGGTCAGCACCTGGCTGACTCTTAAGGCATCCCCTGAGAGGGTATCGTTAATCTGCGGATCGATATCGATAACCAGCTCCAGCGTTTTCTCTTTGGCACTGTTGGCCAGCAGCGAAATGGTATCCTCCACCACTTCACGCAGGGAGAAGGGCTGGGTCTCCAGCACCATCTTGCCCGCTTCCAGTTTAGAAAAGTCGAGGATGTCGTTGATGATATCCAGCAGGTTGCTGGCACTTTTCTCTATGGTCTTGATGTAATCTTGCTGGCTGGCATGCAGCGGGGTTTTTAGTAG
Source organism: Shewanella sp. AS1 (assembly GCF_021412565.1). Taxonomy (GTDB): domain Bacteria; phylum Pseudomonadota; class Gammaproteobacteria; order Enterobacterales; family Shewanellaceae; genus Shewanella. The sequence goes on from NZ_JAKCLJ010000001.1 coordinate 556,682, forward strand.
CTGTTTGGCAAAGCCAATCACGCCATTCAGGGGCGTTCTCAGTTCATGGGACATGTTGGCTAAGAACTCAGACTTAATTCGGCTGGCCTCCTGCGCCCGTTTCTTTGCCAGATCCAGCTCGACGTTTTGGATCTCTATCTGCTCTAAGGTTTCCCTCAGATCCGATGTTGCCTGATCGATATTCTGCTGCATCTCCTCATGGTAATCCGACAGGGAGAGCGCCATGGCATTAATGCCGCGTTTGAGTAGATCCAGCTCACCAATGAGATTGCCATCGACCCGGGTATCGAGCTTGCCTTCACGTATCTTGGCTACTACCCGCACCATATCGGTAATGGGCTGGGTGACGTTTTTTACCAGGCGGAAGGTAAACAGCAGGTTTAGCTGTACGCCGATGAGCACAATAATAAAGGCGGCCACTGCGGCTCGGTGTTGCTCTAGCAGGGCATTTTCCTTATTGATAAGGACGGCGATATAACCGAGCCGAGTCGAATCATCCTGCCCATTGGTGCTGGCGCCCCTTGTGGTAACGATAAAATCCCGCTGGGTCGAGAAGATGGGACTGCGCATTATGATGCTGTCACCAAAGGGTTCCACTTGGGTATTAATCAGTTCGGTTATCGGCTGGCTAAAGCGCATGAACTCATGGCTTTTATAGTGATGGGAGGTAACGATAACTCGGTTATTGATATCAAATATGGCGATAAACTGCACCAGATTGGACTTGTTGAGCTGCGCCGAGGTGATAAGGCGTTTGGTGGTCTCGAAGTTTTTGGTTTCCAGGCTAATCTCGGCGGCGATAGCTAAAGGCTCGATAATGTTTTCGCCCCGCTCGATTAAGCTTTGTTCCAGCTCATAGAAGCGATTTATGGTAAAGTAGGTGCCAAGCAGAATACCAACTAAAATAGTGGGCGCTAACGCCAGCACAAGAACCCAGGCTCTCAGGCTGTATTTAGTCATATTCTCAGCACTATTCATTATCTTGGCTAATGTTTATCTGTGATTGATATAGGTTACCTTAGACTGCCAGACTTTGGGCAGTATTTACTAGTATTTTTATCGTTTTAGAGACAGAAATGGCGCAATTTTTTAAAGCTAAACCCAATAAGTCTAAGCAGATTTCCCCTAAGCAGAGTTTCGAGATCGAATCCCTAGATCACCTGGGGGCTGGAGTGGCCCATCATCAGGGAAAAATCGTGTTTATCGCCGGCGCCTTGCCTGGTGAAAGGGTGACAGCGCAGCTGGTTGAGCAAAAAAAACGCCATGCCAAGGGCAAGCTGCTGAAGATAGAGCGAGCCAGTAAGGAGCGAATTGCGCCACCTTGTCCCTACTATGGTCAGTGTGGTGGCTGCGATCAGCAGCATCTTGAGTTGGATAAACAGCGTCAATACAAAGGCCAGACTTTAGTCAATCTAATCGAAAAGATGGGGCAGACTCAGGTGGAGGAGATTGCCGAGCCTTTAGTGGGGGATGCCTGGCACTATAGACGTAAGGCGCGCTTGGCCACTCAATATCTACGCGAGACCAAAGAGTTAGTCTTAGGTTTTCGTGCCCTAGCAAGCGATAAAGTGGTCGGTATTGCGGCCTGCCCCGTGTTAGACGCTCAGTTATCTCAGTTGTTATCGCCTCTACAACAAACACTCAACTTGCTGTCGGCCAGGCGAAGCCTTGGTCATGTAGAGTTGATTGCGGTGGACTCAGGCCCCTTGGTTGTGCTGCGCATTACCCAGGCTTTGGGCGAGCAGGATAAAGGGAAATTGAGCGAGTTTGCTCAGCAGCATAGCGCAGCGCTGGTGCTGCTCGATGGTGACGGTCAGCTGGAAACCATAAGTGGCAGTGAAGCGCTGCCTTATTACCGTTTGGATGAGTGTCAGCTGAGCTTCGCGCCGGGCAGTTTTATCCAGGTCAATGGCGAGATGAATCGCAAGATGGTGACTCAGGCCATGAGTTGGCTGGATGTACAGAGCGGTGAGCGTGTACTGGATCTCTTCTGCGGTGTCGGCAACTTTACCCTGCCGCTGGCGAAAGCGGGCGCGCAGGTCATTGGCGTCGAAGGGGTTGAGGCCATGGTGGCTCAGGCAAAGCGTAATGCGGCGCAGAGCGGCATAGACAATGCGGCGTTTTATCATGCGGACTTGAGTGATGATATCGCCACCCAGCCTTGGCTTGTGCGCATAGATAAGCTGCTATTAGATCCGGCCAGAGCAGGTGCCTATGAAAGCCTGCAATGGCTTAAGAAGATGAAACCTAAGGCTGTGGTTTATATCTCCTGTAATCCGGTCAGTCTGGCGCGGGACTGTGAGCCTCTGCTTGAGCAGGGGTATCGACTCAAGAAGCTGGGACTGGTTGATATGTTTCCCCAGACCCATCATATCGAGGCCATGGCCCTGTTTGAATTAGCGAACTGAACTGGGAGCCAATTGAACAATCCTCGGGCCATTGCCAATTGACAATAGCAGGGGATTGTTCAAGATAGTGGCAGAAAGATTTTCTGTAGCAATACAAGCCTATTCTCCTAGAACACGGGCCCTAGGATACGGGCCTAACAAAGTAAGTAATTTAAGGACAATCATTAGATGGTATCGGTAAGAGAAGCACATTTTAATGACAAGGAATTTCAACTGGCCGAGTGGGTCGAGCGTTATCTGGACGATCCAAAGGAAGCCCAGTGTCTGCTCGAACTCATTAAGCAGGTGGAAGGCTTGGTCATTAAACATGATGCCGACAAGAAGCACGATGCCAGCAAAGCCAAGTCTACTAAGCCTGTAACAGAGAGCCATCTTAGCCAGCGTGCCAGAGAGATGATAGAGATACTGGCGCCGCTGAATATGGATATCGAAACCCTGCAGGCGGCAGTGATCTTCGTGGTATTCGATGCCAAAGTGATCACAGCTGAGCAGCTTGAAACTCTGTTTGGGCCTAAGTTAGCCGCGCTGGTCAACAGCGTGGTGACCATGAATGCCATCGGCGCCCTTAAGGTCAATGAGCAGAGCCGCAATGCCGAACCCCAAATCGATAATATCCGTCGCATGCTACTGGCCATGGTGGAAGATGTGCGCGCCGTGGTGATTAAACTGGCCGAGCGTATCTGTCTGCTAAGAGAGGTGAAAAATGCCGATGAGGAGACCCGGGTGCTTTTGGCGCGGGAGATCGCCGATATCTATGCGCCGCTGGCTAACCGCTTAGGCATAGGCCAGCTAAAGTGGGAGCTGGAGGATATCTCATTTCGCTATCTGCATCCTCAAATCTACAAGGATATTGCCAAGCAGCTGGATGGTAAGCGCCTGGATCGAGAGATCTACATAGATAACTTCGTTAACCAACTGCAACAGCGTCTCGATGACGATCAGATCCGTGCCAAGGTCTATGGTAGACCTAAACATATCTACAGCATCTGGAAGAAGATGCGCGGCAAAGATCTTAAGTTCGATGAACTGTTCGATGTGCGAGCTGTGCGCATTGTCACTGACAGACTACAGGATTGCTACGGCGCCCTAGGCGTGGTTCATACCCTCTGGCACCATATTCCCAAAGAGTTCGACGATTATGTGGCGAACCCTAAGCCCAATGGTTATCAGTCGATCCATACTGTAGTGGTCGGCCCCGAGGGGAAAACGGTCGAGATCCAAATTCGCACCGAGCAGATGCACGAAGATGCCGAGTTAGGTGTCGCGGCACACTGGAAATACAAAGAGGGCTCGACCGGTAAGCAGAGCGGCTATGAGGAGAAGATCAACTGGCTGCGTAAGATTCTGCAGTGGCAGGAGGATGTGGCCGAGAGTGGCAACCTGGTGGATGAGGTACGCAGTCAGGTCTTCGAGGATCGTGTCTATGTGTTTACCCCCAACGGCGATGTGGTGGACCTGCCTATGGGCTCCACCGTACTGGACTTTGCCTACTATATTCACTCTCAGGTAGGACACCGCTGCATTGGCGCTAAGGTCGATGGCCGTATTGTGCCTTTCACTTATCAGGTGGAAACTGGCGAGCGGGTGGAGATCATCACTTCCAAGCATCCCAATCCCAAGCGTGATTGGCTCAACCCTAACTTAGGCTATGTGAAGGCCTCGCGTACCCGCTCTAAGATTCAGCACTGGTTTAAGCAGCAGGACAGAGACAAGAATATTGTCGCTGGCCGCGAGATGCTGGAAGCCGAGCTGGCCCGCACTGGCCTGACGCTCAAAGATGCCCAGAGCGCGGTCGAGCGTTTTAACATGGTGGCCATGGACGATCTGCTGGCGGGGATTGGCGGCGGCGATGTGCGGCTTAATCAGGTGGTTAATCATGTGCAGAGCCGGCTCCGCAGCAAGGAGCTTTCGGAAGAGGAGGTGGTCGAAGATCTGCTCAAGAAGCACCAGGCCCGCAGTGAGCCTAAGAGCAAGGGACAAGTAGAGGTCAATGGTGTCGGTAACCTGATGAGCCATATTGCCAAATGCTGTCAGCCCGTGCCAGGCGATGAGATCACTGGCTTTATCACCAAAGGGCGGGGCATCTCGGTGCACAGAGCCGATTGCGAGCAGGTCAAAGAGTTGATGCGGGTGCATCCCGAGCGCACCGTGGAGGTGGTCTGGGGCGAAAACTACTCGGGGGGTTACCGTTTAAGGCTCAGGGTGCTTGCTCACGATCGCAGCGGCCTGCTGAGGGATATCACCTCAGTGCTCGCCGCCGAGAAGTGTAACGTGTTTGCCATGAGCTCCTCTTCGGATGTGAAAACCCAGACTGCGGCTATCGAGCTGGAGCTGGAGCTATACAACCTCGAGGGCTTATCCCGTGCCATTGCTAAGCTGTCGCAGGTCGACAGCGTCATAGAGGCAAGACGCCTCTAGTCTTGTCTGCTGCCAGTAAATTTATTTTAGATGTGACGAGTTAAGTATGATTTGACTCGTCCTTTTTATTTCATTCACTTTATTTGAGCTTGCCTATGACTTCTTCATCCTCTGACTCATCTTCAGATATTGCCCGCCTGCTTGAGATAATGGCAAAGCTTAGGGATCCCAAAACCGGTTGTCCTTGGGACAGGGCGCAGGATTATCAGTCTATCGTGCCTTTTACCCTGGAAGAGGCCTATGAAGTGGCCGATACCATAGAGCGTAACGCCCTCGATGAGCTACCGGGCGAGCTTGGCGATTTGCTGTTTCAGGTGATTTTTTATTGTCAGCTGGGAAAAGAGCAGGGGCTATTTGATTTTGAGCAAGTCGTGGAAAAAATCTGCCGCAAACTGACCGAGCGTCATCCCCATGTGTTTGGCGAGCTACCGCTGGCCAGCTCTCAGGAGGTGAAACAGACCTGGGAGAGCATCAAAGCTGGCGAGCGGGCTGGGCGCTCTTTGACCTCAGTGCTTGATGATATTCCCCTGAACCTGCCGGCACTGAGCCGCGCGGCCAAGATTCAAAGAAGAGTCGCAAGCCATGGGTTCGACTGGGCTGAACTTGAGCCTGTGGTGGCGAAAGTTCATGAAGAGATAGATGAAGTGCTGGCGGAGGTGCAGGTCAGTTCGCCCGACGCGACTCGGGTGCGCGAAGAGATGGGCGACTTGCTGTTTGCCGTGGTCAATCTGGCCCGGCATATCGGTGTCGATCCCGAGCAGGCATTGAGGCTCGCCAACAGTAAATTTGAGCGTCGCTTTCGCGGCGTCGAGGCGCTAGCGGCAGCATCGGGCAAGCCGCTTGCGCAGCACACCCTTGCACAATTAGACAGTTATTGGGAGCAGGTGAAGTTGGCCGAGAAGGCAAAAGGGTAAAATATATCGCTTTGTTGTTTGTCGAATTCCGTCGGCTTTGGTATAATAACGCCCCGTCCTAGTGCTTTCTTACAAGCACATATTTCCAACTCATTTTCTCAGGTTCAGCATGACTACAAGGTATATCTTCGTTACTGGTGGCGTGGTTTCATCACTAGGTAAAGGCATTGCAGCAGCATCTTTGGCAGCAATTTTAGAGGCAAGAGGCCTCAATGTAACCATTATGAAGCTAGATCCTTACATTAACTTGGATCCCGGTACCATGAGCCCAATCCAGCATGGTGAAGTATTCGTGACTGAAGATGGCGCTGAAACTGACCTCGACTTAGGTCACTATGAGCGTTTCATTCGCACTAAGATGAACCGCCGCAATAACTTCACCACGGGTCGTATCTACGAAGAGGTGTTGCGTAAAGAGCGTCGTGGCGACTACCTGGGGGCCACCATTCAGGTCATTCCACATATTACCAATGCCATTAAAGAAAAAGTGCTCGAGGGCGGCGAAGGCCATGATGTTGCTATCGTGGAGATAGGCGGCACTGTGGGCGATATCGAATCTTTGCCTTTCCTTGAGTCTATCCGTCAGTTAGGGGTTGAGCTGGGACGTGATCGCTCACTGTTTATGCATCTGACTTTAGTACCTTTCCTTGGCGCGGCTGGCGAAGTCAAAACCAAGCCGACACAACATTCGGTTAAAGAGCTGCGTTCTATCGGTATTGCGCCGGATGTACTGGTTTGCCGTGGCGATCGCGCCATTCCAACCAATGAGAAAGCGAAAATCTCCCTCTTCTGTAATGTGGAAGAGCGTGCGGTTATCTCTCTAAAAGATGTCGACAGTATTTACAAGATCCCTGCGCTATTGAAGGCGCAAGGTTTAGATGACTTAGTGACTAAGCGTTTTGGTATCGAGTGCAAAGAGGCGGACCTTTCTGAGTGGGAAAACGTGATTTATCAGGAAGCTAACCCAACGGGTGAGATCACCATAGGCATGGTAGGTAAGTACACTGAGCTGCCAGATGCCTATAAGTCAGTTAACGAAGCCTTAAAGCATGCCGGTCTGTTTAATCGCGTTTCAGTTAATATCAAATATATCGACTCTCAGACTGTCGAAGCTAAGGGCGTTGAAGTGTTAGCGGGTCTGGACGGTATCTTAGTGCCTGGCGGATTCGGCCAGCGCGGCGTCGAGGGTAAAATCCTGGCGGCGCAGTATGCCCGTGAAAACAAGCTGCCCTATTTCGGTATCTGTTTAGGTATGCAGGTGGCGCTGATTGAGTTTGCCCGTAATGTGGCTGGGCTCGAAAATGCGCACTCGACCGAGTTTAACCCTGAGACACCGCATCCAGTTGTGGGCTTGATCACTGAATGGATCGACGAAAAGGGTACGATCGAGCAACGTCATGAAGAGTCCGATTTAGGTGGCACCATGCGTTTAGGCGCTCAGCTTTGTCACTTAGTCGAAGGCACCAAGGCGGCGCAAGCTTATAAGGGCCTGACCTGTGTAGAGCGTCATCGCCACCGTTATGAAGTGAATAACACTTACAGAGATCGTTTAGAACAAGCTGGTCTAATCTTTAGTGGTCTGTCATCGGATCGTCAGCTGGTAGAAATTATTGAACTGCCTGATCACCCTTGGTTTGTGGCGGGTCAGTTCCACCCAGAATTTACATCAACCCCACGTGATGGTCAGCCATTGTTTGAAGGTTTCGTCGCCGCAGCGATCGCATTCCAGAAAAACGATTTAGGCTAACGATTAAAAATGAGCCGCTTCCAGATATGGAGGCGGCTTTTTTGTCTCATTTGATGTAAATTTAGGGATAAGAATTTTAGTTTTGTATTAACTTTTAAACTTGAATCTTAAACTTATAGTCGAGGAAATTATGGCTAAAATTATTAATGTCATTGGTCGTGAGATCATGGATTCTCGCGGTAACCCAACCGTTGAAGCCGAAGTTCATTTAGAAGGTGGTTTTGTCGGTATGGCGGCTGCGCCTTCTGGCGCCTCTACCGGTAGCCGTGAAGCACTGGAACTGCGTGATGGCGATAAAGGCCGTTACATGGGTAAAGGTGTATTGACTGCGGTAGCCAATATCAATGGTCAAATTCGTGAAGCACTAATCGGTAAAGATGCGACGGCTCAAGCTGAGCTTGATCAAATCATGATCGATCTTGACGGTACTGAAAACAAAGACAAGCTGGGCGCTAACGCTATCCTAGCCGTGTCTCTAGCTGCTGCTAAAGCCGCCGCCGCATTCAAAGGTATTCCTCTGTATGCCCATATCGCCGAGTTGAATGGCACCCCAGGCCAATACTCTATGCCAGTGCCTATGATGAACATCCTTAACGGTGGTGAGCACGCAGACAACAACGTCGATATTCAGGAGTTTATGGTTCAGCCTGTTGGTGCGAAAAACTTCCGTGAAGCACTGCGTATGGGCGCCGAAATCTTCCATAACCTGAAGAAAGTCCTTCAAGAGAAAGGCCTGAACACGGCTGTGGGTGACGAAGGTGGTTTTGCACCTAACCTGGCTTCAAACGCCGATGCGTTAGCTGTTATCAAAGTTGCCGTTGAGAAAGCCGGTTACAAGCTGGGTGAAGATGTGACTCTGGCGCTGGATTGTGCGGCATCTGAGTTCTACAAAAATGGTCAGTACGATCTGTCTGGTGAAGGCAAGGTATTTGACTCAAACGGCTTCTCTGACTTCTTAAAGTCATTGACAGAAGAGTACCCAATCGTCTCTATCGAAGATGGTTTGGATGAGTCAGATTGGGATGGCTGGGCTTATCAGACTCAAATTCTGGGTGATAAGATCCAACTTGTAGGTGACGATCTTTTCGTGACTAACACTAAGATCCTAAGCCGTGGTATCGAGAATAATATTGCTAACTCTATTCTGATCAAGTTTAACCAGATTGGTTCATTGACTGAGACTCTGGCGGCAATCCGTATGGCAAAAGATGCTGGCTACACTGCAGTTATCTCACATCGTAGCGGTGAAACTGAAGATGCGACCATTGCCGATTTAGCCGTTGGTACAGCGGCAGGCCAGATCAAGACAGGTTCTCTGTGTCGTAGTGACCGTGTTGCTAAGTACAACCAACTGCTGCGTATCGAAGAGCAGTTAGGCGAAAAAGCCCCTTATAACGGCCTTAGCGAGATTAAAGGTCAAGCATAACTGCGAAATAGACCTTAATTTATAAAAAGGCCACCACTTGGTGGCCTTTTTTGTTGTAATATCAATTTAGATTTTCTAACAGTAATAAAAACTTTATCGGATGAACCGTCTTCTACTCGCCATCTTAGCGCTACTCGGCCTGCTCCAATATCGACTCTGGGTGGGAGAGAACAGCTTGCCGGAATCTTTCCAACTGCAGGAGCAGATCCAGTTGCAGCAGGAGAGTAATGCCAAATTACTCGAGCGGAATCAGGTACTCAAAGAGGAGATCCTCGATCTTCGCCGCGGCACAGAGGCGATTGAAGAACGTGCTCGCAACGAGCTGGGTATGGTGAAACAGGGAGAGACGTTTTTTCGCGTAGTAGGAGAGCCACAAAGGGATGGCGATATTAATCGTTGATCTATTGCGGTTTACTTCAGTGGTTTTATGGCGGTTACCTTAGCTTCATGAGGCAAAAGTATAATTAATGACATTATCTATTGAGCATCTGGTGGCGATTGTGCCCGCAGCGGGTATTGGCAGTCGTATGGGCGCCGAGATCCCCAAGCAGTATTTGATGTTAAATGAGCAGCCAATCATAGGTCATACGCTCGACGTTCTTCTCAATCATCCACGTATCTCGCAAGTGATAGTTGCGCTACACCCGCAAGATCAGTTCTTTGCCGCGCTGCCGCAAGCCAGCCATCCCAAGTTGTTGTGTGTGCAGGGAGGCAAGGAGCGCGCCGATTCAGTGCTTGCTGGGTTAACGCAACTGCCTGACGCTGCCTGGGCATTGGTTCATGATGCGGCGCGTCCCTGTCTACATGTCAGCGATATCGATAAGCTTATCCGTGAGGCCGAAGCACAACTTCAGGCTGGCACTCCCCAGGGCGCCATCTTAGCTATGCCGGTTCGGGATACCATGAAGCGCAGTAATCGCCATGGCGATATTGAACAAACCGTCTGCCGTGAAAATCTCTGGCATGCCTTAACGCCGCAGCTGTTTTTGGCGCAGGCGCTGAGAGATAACCTGAGCCGTGCACTTGAACTTGGGATGAATATTACCGATGAAGCTTCTGCGATGGAGTATTTTGGCGGAGCGCCGCGTCTGGTGAGCGGCCGGGCCGATAATATCAAGGTGACCCACCCGGACGATCTGCGTTTAGCGGCGCAATATTTAAGTCATCAAAGTTGAACAGACAGGCGTGATGGTCCTTGCTGAGCGGAAACAAAAAATAGGCAAGATTAGGGTAAAAATAGGATAGAAGATGAAGATGCGGATCGGACACGGTTTTGATGTACATAAATTTGGCGGCGAACTGCCTTTGATCCTAGGCGGTGTCGATGTGCCCTATGAAACCGGTTTAGTGGCTCACTCGGACGGTGATGTGGTTTTGCATGCCATCAGTGATGCCATTTTAGGTGCGATGGCACTTGGGGACATAGGCAAACATTTTCCCGACACAGACCCTGAGTTTAAAGGCGCCGACAGCCGGGTTCTGCTGCGCCATTGTTACCGACTCGCCTTAGAAAAAGGCTATGAGTTAGGTAATTTGGATGTGACCATTATTGCTCAGGCACCTAAGATGCTGCCCCATATTCAGGCGATGCGCGAGTGTATTGCCGCCGATCTGACCTGCTCGGTTGATGCTGTTAACGTCAAGGCGACCACCACAGAAAAGTTAGGTTTTACCGGCCGTAAAGAGGGTATCGCTGTCGAGGCTGTCGTGCTGATGACTGCGAGCAATTAAGAGAATTTGATGAGCGAATTAACATATTTACATGGCAAGCCCTTATCCACGGCTGATCTGCGCACCGAGAACAGTGACTTTTTAGTCGATGAGATCTTACCCTTTCTGCCCACCGGCGAAGGTGAGCATCATATGCTGCATATTCGCAAAGAGGGGCTCAATACTGCAGATGTGGCGCGTATGCTCTCCAGTTTTGCCGGAGTTCATCCCAAAGAGGTGACTTTTGCCGGCCAGAAGGATAAGAACGCGATCACCACCCAGTGGTTCGGCGTGCGTATTCCGGGTAAAGAAACCCCCTTGTGGCAGTCTCTTAATAGTGAGCAGTTAACTGTGCTTAGCAGCAGTCGCCACAGCAAGAAGCTACGTACAGGCGCGCTGGCGGGCAACCGTTTTACCTTGACCTTAAGGGCCTTGTCCGATGTCGAGGACTTGGTTAAACGCATTGAATTAGTTAAGCAAACCGGTGTGCCTAACTATTTTGGTGAGCAGCGTTTTGGCCATGATGGTAAAAACCTCATTTTTGGCCGCCAGATGCTGGCCGGAAAGAAGGTAAAAGATCGCAATAAACGCAGCATGTATCTCTCTGCCGTGCGCTCTAATCTGTTTAATCAGATGGTATCGACCCGTCTGGCCGAGCAGGGTAGCCAAGCGCTTGAGGGCGACTGCGTTATGCTAAGCGGCAGTAAGAGTTACTTCGTCGCAGAGTCCTGGGACGAGACGCTGCTTGAGCGATTGGCACAAAAAGATATTCAGCTTTCAGCCCCCTTGTGGGGGCGTGGACAGGCGTTATCTCAAGGAGCGGCTTTGGCTTTTGAGGCGAGAGTGGCCCAGGATTTTTCCAGCGATTGTGAAGGCCTAGAGCAAGCTGGCCTGACCCAGGAGCGCCGTACGCTTTTCCTTGAGCCGCAAAATTTGAGTTATGAGGTCGAGGGGGATGTGGTGATATTGAAGTTTGCCTTACCCTCGGGCTGTTTTGCGACCTCCTTGCTGCGTGAATTGGCTCAATATGAAGATGTGAATGAACGCGAATATCGGCAAAGACGCGAACAGGCCCAGAACGAAAAAGGCCAGAGCGAGCAAGGCCAAAGTGAACAAAATGACAGAGGTGGCCATGCTTAAGGTATTAGTCAGTAATGATGATGGTGTCAGTGCCCCAGGGATAGCCGCGCTCTCTCAGGCATTGGCCGAACATTATAGTGTGATGACAGTGGGGCCGGATCGCAACTGCTCTGGTGCCAGTAACTCATTAACCTTGACTAACCCTTTAAGGATTAATAAGTTAGACAATGGTTACATATCAGTCAGCGGCACACCTACCGATTGTGTGCACTTAGCCATTCGTGAGCTTTACCAGGAGGAACCAGATATTGTGATCTCTGGTATCAATGCTGGCGCCAATATGGGGGACGATACCCTCTATTCGGGAACGGTTGCTGCGGCAATGGAGGGGCGTTTCTTGGGGCTGCCTGCAGTTGCTATCTCTCTGGTTGGACGGGAATTAGTGCATTATGAGACTGCTGCAGCGATTGCTTGTAAGATAGTGGTGGGTCTGATTAAACAGCCCATTAAGCGGGATCAGATCCTGAATGTGAATGTGCCGGATCTGCCGATTGAGCAGATAAAAGGGATCAAGGTCACCCGGCTTGGCGCTAGGCACAAAGCCGAGGGAATGGTGCGGACCTTAGATCCCGCCGGCAGAGAAATTTTTTGGTTAGGCCCACCGGGTAACGAGCAAGATGCTAGCGAAGGGACAGACTTTTATGCCGTCGCTAACGGCTATGTGTCAGTCACGCCACTGACGGTGGATTTGACCGCTTATGAACAACTTTCATCAATGAAACAATGGATTGAACATCTATGAGTGGTGTAGCTACCCGATCAGCATTGAATCTCGCTAATCAGCTGCGCGCGGCAGGGATCCGCAGTCAGGCCGTATTGTCGGCGGTGGCTAAGACACCTAGAGAACTGTTTCTCGATGCGGCATTAGGCCACAAGGCTTACGAGAACACCGCCTTGCCCATAGGTCAGGGACAAACGATTTCTCAGCCTTATATAGTGGCGAGGATGACAGAGCTTCTGCTGGAGTCCAGTCCAAAACGGGTATTGGAGATAGGAACCGGATCGGGCTATCAGGCGGCAATTTTGGCGCAATTGGTCGATCAGTTATGTACAGTCGAGCGGATCAAGAGTCTGCAGATCCAGGCGCGGCAACGTCTTAAGCGTCTTGATCTCCACAATGTTTCCTTTAAATATGGCGATGGTTGGCAGGGCTGGGTCAATAAGGGGCCTTTCGATGCCATTATGGTTACCGCAGCGGCCAGTAAAATCCCCGAGGCTCTACTGGAACAGCTGGCACCGGACGGTGTGTTGGTTATCCCTGTGGGGCAAGTGACTCAGCAACTGCTGCGGGTAACTCGTCATGAATCGGGTTTTGAAACTGAAACCATAGAGATGGTGAGGTTTGTGCCCTTGGTTAATGGTGCGCTGGCTTAAGGGCGCCGTTTAATCTTATGTTTTATTTAAGTGAACGAGCCGCAGACAGTAAAAAATTGAATAAAACATCTTTATCTTTCAGGCTATTAGCTTATTTTTTCTCATTTTGTTTCCCCTTATTGTTAACTGCCTGCAGTTTTCAGGCTCACTCACCTGCGCCGGTTGTTAGCCTTAATGCGCCAGTAAAGAATAGCTATCATAGAGGTGGTCTAACCTCCGATCAGTATAAAGTTAAGCCTGGTGATACTTTGTACTCAATTTCCTGGGCCGCTAATAAAGATTTCGTTGATATTGCTAGGAATAATGGCTTAAAAAAGCCCTACACCATCTATCCAGGTCAGGTGTTAAAACTTAATTTATCGCCTGCTGTTACAAATAAGAAGAAAGGCGTTTCTGGCTCAAATCGTCAATCTAAAGTCGTATTATCTACTAACAAAGTCAATAATAAACAATCTGTTAATACTAAAAACACTGAAACAGCACAAAATTCTGTGGTCAAAAAAAAATCACTTGATCCGCAGAAAAAACCTGCGTACTCTGATACAACTAGTCAACAAAATATTAACGGAGTTATCCACAAACCTAAGTCGACCTTACCGAAAAAGGTTTATCGTTGGATGTGGCCCGTTAAAGGGAAGTTGATTAGCCGCTTCTCTGCTAAAGAGCAGGGTAATAAGGGAATTAGAATAGCGGGATCCCGAGGTGAACGAATACAAGCAGCGGCAGATGGCCGGGTGGTCTATGCCGGTAGTGCACTTCGAGGATACGGCAATCTGGTGATTATTAAGCACAGTGATGATTATCTCAGTGCCTATGCCCATACAGATAAGATCCTAGTTAAGGAAAAACAATTTGTAACTGCTGGGCAAGCCGTTGCCACGATGGGAAATACAGGGACAGATAGGGTGATGCTCCATTTTGAGATCCGCTATCACGGACAATCTGTTGACCCACTTAAATATTTACCTAAATAATAAATTTTTAGGTGCCGTTTTGGCAATTGGAGGATTGAAAAGTGTAGTGATACTTGTGAGTATTGTTTGGGAGAGATTATTATGGGTCGTACAAAATCTACCGCAGTAGCGGAGCCCCTAGTTGATTTGTCAAAAGATGAGTCAGATAGTTCAGTAATCGATAGCAAGGAGCTAACTAAGGACGCTGAGTTAGAGCAGCAAGTCCAGGATGATTTACAAAAGAATCTCGATGCCACTCAGTTATATTTGAGTGAAATCGGATTTTCCCCTCTATTAAGTGCAGAAGAAGAGGTTTATTTTTCGCGTAAGTCCCTAAAAGGCTGTGAAAAATCTCGTAATCGTATGATTGAGAGTAACCTCAGACTCGTGGTCAAAATCGCACGTCGTTACAACAATCGTGGTTTAGCATTACTCGATCTGATTGAAGAAGGTAATCTGGGTTTGATCCGCGCCGTGGAGAAGTTTGACCCCGAGCGTGGCTTCCGTTTTTCAACCTATGCGACCTGGTGGATCAGACAGACGATCGAGCGGGCGATAATGAACCAGACACGCACCATACGCTTACCTATTCATGTGGTGAAAGAGCTTAATGTTTATCTACGCACCGCAAGAGAATTAGCCCATAAGTTGGATCACGAGCCGACAGCAGAAGAGATAGCTGAGCAGTTAGATCTGCCAAGTGGTGACGTGAGCCGTATGCTCAAACTTAATGAGCGTATTACTTCGGTGGATACTCCACTGGGCGGCGATAACGACAAAGCTCTGTTAGATGTTTTAGCCGATGATGACAGCGTAGGACCCGATCATAAGGTTCAGGATGAAGATATGTCCAAGTCGGTTGTGCGCTGGTTAGGCGAGCTTAACAGCAAGCAGCGTGAGGTGCTGGCACGACGCTTTGGTCTGTTAGGATATGAGCCCTCGACCCTAGAAAATGTGGGTAAAGAGATAGGCTTAACCCGTGAACGTGTACGTCAGATCCAGGTTGAGGCATTAAAACGCCTAAAAGATCTTTTAGGCGCACAAGGCTTATCTGTTGAAGCGATTTTCAGAATGTAAGCCATGTTGTTTAAAGTGACGTAAACAATAGTGACTTAAGTAATAATGACGTAAGTAAATGCGATATAAAAAATCGGCCCCAACTCAGTTGAGGCCGATTTTTTTAGTATAGATGCACCATTGCATGAACTTACAAACGTTCTATCACTGCTTGAGTGAAATCGGTCGTGCCGTGAGTACCACCAAGATCTCGCGTAGTGCGGTCGCCTTCGGCGATCACAGCCGAAACGGCCGCACGGATCTTCTCGGCTTTTTCTGCCATGCCTAAGTATTCCAACATCTGAATAGAAGCCAGGATCACTGAGGTGGGGTTAGCCAGGTTTTTACCTGCGATATCGGGCGCACTGCCGTGAACCGCTTCGAAAATAGCCGCATTCTTGCCTATGTTGGCACCGGGTGCCATACCGAGTCCGCCTACCAGGCCAGCACAAAGATCCGACAAAATATCGCCAAACAGGTTAGTGGTGACAATCACATCGAAGTTTTCTGGGTTCATCACCAGCTTCATACAGGTAGCATCGACAATCATCTCTTCTGTGATGATATCTGGATAGCGCAGGCTGACTTCGCGAGCCACTTTCAGGAACAAGCCTGAAGTTGACTTCATTATGTTGGCCTTGTGCACTATGGTGACTTTTTTACGGCCTTCTTTACGGGCAAGCTCGTAAGCGAAGGTTACAATCTGCTCTGCGCCTTGGCGAGTGATGATACTAGTGGCTTCGGCTGTCGAGCCATCTTCAGAGATGGTTTGGCCTAAACCCGAATACATACCCTCAGTGTTTTCACGTACGGTAATGATATCGATATTGTCGTATCTTGCCTGGGTGCCCTTGAATGACAGCACTGGGCGCACGTTGGCATAGAGGGCGAATTTTTTACGTAAAGAGACGTTAATCGAGGTAAAGCCTTCGCCCACAGGTGTGGTTAATGGCCCTTTTAGCGTGATGCTGTTTTTTTCGATAAGATCTAAGGTGCGCTGTGGCAGGAGTTCGCCATGTTTTTCCAATGCGGCAAGACCTGCATCGGCAAACTCATATTGAAAATCGCATCCGGCTTTATCGAGAATCTTAATGGCGGCATCAATAATACTGGGGCCAATCCCGTCGCCTGGGATTACGGTAATTGTTCTTTTTGACATGGAGAGTCCTTCCACGGTTGGTCGTTACTGCATTGTCTGACCATGTCGAAAGACACGGTGTTATGACTATGAAATTAATAAATCAAGACCCGCGCATTTTACCCGCTTTCAAGGTGATTTCACAGGATAGAGTGAGCAAAATCACACTTTTTTACACAGGTAAACTTGCATTAATGGGGGCTAAACAGGATGATTGAGGTCTAACTGTTAAAAAAGTCTACTTTAGTCTAACCCCTGTTATAACAAACTGGATATTAATAATTACATGAGGAAGACCTTGAAGTTATCAACTCGCACCTCCCTTGCACTGATCTGTGCCAGTCTGTTTTCGGTTTCCGCATTTGCGGCAGATGTCACCCCCGAAGCCGTAATGAAATTTGAATCACTGAAAAAGCCGGTAATTGCCGCGAAAGGTAATGCCTTTGCCGTCGAGGTCACTCCCGACAGAGGCGACAGCCATGGCTTAGTGAAGCGTCTCGATGGCAAGCAATCGTTTGAGGTTGCCGGTGGTTCTAAACCCATTATTAGTCAGGATGGCCGTTTTGCAGCCTTTGTGATTGAACCAGCTCTATTGGCACAAGAGAGCGCAACGGCTAAAGAGCGCAAACAGCTTAAATCGGGTTTAGCGCTGCTCGACACCCAAAGCGGTGAAGAGACCCGCTATGAAAAGGTTAAGCAGTTCGCTTTTAACGACAGCGGCAGTCATCTGGCTATCTGGTATGAAGCCGATGAGGCCGACAAGGCGAAAGAGGATAAGGCTGATAACAGCAAGGGCGATGAAAAATCGGCTGCGAAGGATGAGGTAAAAGTTGATGATTTCGATAAGGGTCGCACTCTGGAGCTGGTGGCATTAAGCAGTGGTAAAAGCATCAAGCTTGAACATATTACGGCATATCATTTCGACAAGGTGGGCCGCTATGCCGCGCTGGTGCAAAACGACATTAACCAGCACCTGCACCGTGTCATCTTAGTTGACCTGAAAACCACTAAAGAGCAGGTGGTACAAGGTTATGTTGATCAGCAGCTGGGCGCCGTTGCGGTTAGCGATGATGGTAAATATGTTGCCTACACCTATGGCGACAGCAAGGTTGAGCCCTATGGCCGAGCTTATCAGCTAGCCCTGTTTGATATTAAGTCTGACAAGGTACAGCTGGCGCCTCAGTCTCAGGACTGGAGCGTCAATCGTTACAGTGAGCTTAATTTCTCCGACGATAGTCAGCGTCTCTTCTTCGGCCGGGTGCCTCAGGTCAGCCAGCAGCTGGAAGTGCCAAAGGTGAGCAGCGATGCAGACCTGTTCGATGCCGATATTATTACCGGTCAGCGTGGCCTGCGGGTATGGCACGGTGACGATCCACGCATTAAACCCAATGAGATAAAAGGCTATGATAAGGCGTTAAAGCGCACTTATCTGGCCGTGTTGCATCTTGGCAGTAACCATCTGGTGCAGCTGGGTGATAAAGCGGTGCCGGATGTTGAAGTTCAGCAGCAGAAGCGTTTCGTGCTGGCCAGCAGTGATGTGCCTTATCTGAAGATGATCACCTGGGCCGGTTTCTATCGTGATTACTATATTATCGATCTCAATACGGGTCGCCGGGCACAGTTTTTAACCCAGCAACCTTCTGGGGAAACGCCTAGCCTGTCGCCTAACGAGCGCTTTGTGGCTTACTATCAGCGCGGCGATTTCTACCTGTATCAAATTGGTCAGGACAATCGGGTCAAGCTGACGAAAGACTTCAAGACGCCTTTTGCCGATGAGGATCATGATTATCCCTCTATCGCTCCCAGTTATGGTTTAGGCCCCTGGCTTGAGGATAGCTCGGCATTTTTAGCCTACGACAAATATGATATCTGGCAGTTTGATGCTCAGTCCCATGCTGCCTTTAGGATCACAGCATCGCAGGGGCGTAAGCAGCAGATCCAGTACCGTATCGCAGCTTTAGTTAATAAAGAGAATGAGCCAGATACGCTAAAACGGGATCAGACATTGCTGCTCCATGGTTATAACGAACGCACTAAAGCCGACGGTTTCTATCAGGCAAGGGTCGGGGTGTCAGGTGTGACACAGCTTATGCAGGGCGAGTACAAACTGACCCCGCTTGATCGAGCAGAAAACAGCGATACTTTCCTATTTAGCAAGCAGCGTTACGATCTCTTCCCCGATCTCTACAGCGCTAAAGTGAATGCGCCTCAGGATGCGCAGCGACAAACTGATCTCGACAGTCAGAGAAGGGCGCTGGACTGGGGGCAAGCCGAATTAGTGCACTGGACCAGTGGCGATGGTCAGCCGCTTGATGGGGTGTTGATTAAACCCAGTAATTATCAGGAAGGGCAGCGTTATCCTGTGCTGGTCTATTTCTATCGCTTTATGAGTGATCGCCTGCATGCCTTCCCGCAGATGCAGCTTAACCACAGACCTAACTTTGCTTGGTACGCCGATAATGGCTATGCCATCTTCCTGCCCGATATTCGTTTCGAGGTGGGGTATCCTGGCGCAACGTCAGTGCAGGCCCTCAATTCAGGCGTGCAGCACCTTATCGATATGGGGATTGCCGATAGGGATAGAGTGGGGATTCAGGGGCACTCCTGGGGGGGCTACCAGACAGCGTTTGCCGTGACTCAGACCCATATCTTTAAGGCGGCAGTGACAGGCGCGCCTGTGTCTAACATGACCAGTGCCTATAGCGGCATTCGTCATGGCACCGGTCTTGCGCGTCAGTTCCAGTATGAAACCGGTCAGAGCCGTATCGGTGAAAGTCTGTTTAAGGCGCCGCAAAAATATATCGAAAACTCTCCTGTGTTCTATGTGGAGCGTATTAAGACGCCCATGATGATCATGTTTGGTGATAAAGATGATGCCGTGCCCTGGGAGCAGGGGGTTGAGCTCTATCTAGCGATGCGTCGTGCGGGCAAGGATGTGGTGTTCCTGCAGTATGAAGATGAGCCTCATCACCTGAAAAAATATCCCAATAAGGTGGATTACAGCCTGCGTATGATGCAGTACTTCGATCACTATCTGAAAGGCAAGCCGGCCCCTGAGTGGTTAACTCAGGGGGAGGCTTATACTGAATACAAGAAGGCGGAATAACTGTCTATTCAGATTGGTAAGTTTTTGAGATGTAATTATCAGTCTTGATTTAAAGCTTAAGAGTCGGGCCATTTGCTGTGCAATGGCCCGACTTTTTTATGCCTGTAAGCCTGTGCTATGTTACTCATAAAAATGGGTTACTCATAAAAATAGGTTACTTAGCAAAATGAGTTATTCAGATAAATGGCTTATTTTGAACCATGATGGCAAAGGGCGTTTAGGCCAGCTTATGGAGCGAAAAGATGGAGCGAAAAAGTGAAGTTAGCAGAGGGGCCAATGTGCGCGTGCCGCCTCCCGTTCTGTTTCTCTTGTGTATGCTGCTGGGCTACGGTTTAGAAAACTGGCTGCCATCGCCATTCATTATACCCGATGGGATAAGGTATATTGCGCTGGCCTTGATGCTGCTTGGCACGGCTATGTTGGTGCATCTCTTGCTGCTTTTTCGTCGTTACAACACCTCGGTGGAACCCTGGAAGCCAAGCTCGCATCTGATCAAGGTGAGTTATTACCGTTATTCGCGCAATCCTATCTATTTGCTTTTCTGCCTCTATCCTATAGGCCTTGGTTGTATGTTTTCATCCTCATGGCTGATCTTGAGCGTGATCCCTGCCATTACCCTGGTTTATCTATTTGCGGTTAAGCGGGAGGAGCGTTATTTGAGCCAGCAGTTTCCCCTTGAATATTCACAATATTGCCGCCAGGTGAGGCGCTGGTTCTGAATCTGACTTTTATCTCAGGCTTCTATTTCAATTGCTTATGCATTGGAATGCAGTCCAGGCTTATGCCTGTTGGAGAGTGGTAGGTAGAGAGTGAGTTGCCGATAAAACCACAGCGGCGATAGAAGGGCGCGGCATTGAGGGTGGAGTCGAGACTCAGCTGATTTATGCCGTTATCAAGCGCTAGCCGCTCCAAATGCTGGAGCATAGATCTTGCTACGCCCTGGCCGAAAAAATCCGGGTCAACAAAAATAGCATCGATTACACCTGTCTCCAGGCTGAGTTTACCACTGGCGATCACTTTGCTGTTCAGTCGGTCTGTCAGCTGGGCGACATAGAAGTTATCGGCCACATCTTTGGCAAATTCAGGCGAATAGTCACCCTGAGTCCATAAGGCTAACTGCTTGTCACTGTAGAAGCCTGAACACTTATCAAGAATGGCGCGACGTCTAATGGTAAAAACTGCCGTTACGTCGGCCCGCACTGCCTTTCTGATTGAAACCATAAACCCCTCGGTAGCTAGACGATATTGCTATTTCATCTCATCTGTGAGGCTGAGTAATTTATCAGGAGTGGCGTTACTAGGCTACGGGGTTATGCTGCTGACAATGAAGATTCTTAAGCCATCTGTTAGCCATCGATACCGCTATCAAGGTATTGCTGGTAAGTGTCTTCTCCCCAGGCGATCAGTTTATTCTCTTTAAACAGCAGTGGCGTGCATTCATCGCGGGTGGTTTCGCCATCGGCTTTGCTGTGGCGAGTGCGATAGAAGAGGACTAACAAACTCTGATTTTGGGTGTTTTTGGCTTCGGAAAAGTCAGGTTTCCCCATCAGGCTTCTCACCTGTTGAAGGGGCATACCTAAGGTGATTTCGGTCAGTTTTTCATTGTTATAAGCCTGCCTGTCTTCCCAGTCCATCTCATCGGGTGTCGGTTCATAGGTAAGTACCACGACAGCGACAAAGGCCACATAGGCCGCAAAGAGGGAGCCAATAATGACGGGAACTTTAGATTTCATCTGTTCAATAATCCTTTAATCTTTTTTGAGTCCAGTTGTGCTGATTAATCTATGGGGCAAGGCTAGCCCGACTAAGCTGGCGATAAGTTTACTCCTATCGGCGGGCATTTGTAACCGTTTGGTTACAGATAAGGCAAGCAGTCAAGGTCCTTTAAGCTACTGGCGGTTCTTTACCCTATAGCTGGCGAGGTGGGTGTCCAGCGGCACAGGTTTATCTGCAGCTAGCTTATCAGTTATGGCTGCTGGCGGTTCTTTACCCTATAGCTGGCGAGGTGGGTGTCCAGCGGCACAGGTTTATCTGCAGCTAGCTTATCAGTTATGGCTGCTGGCGGTTCTTTACCCTATAGCTGGCGAGGTGAGTGTCCAGCGGCATGTCTGTCTGCAGCTGCACCAGTTTATAACTCAGCCTGGCCATCTGGCGCCCCTCTTCGAGTTTTTTCGCCTGACGTGCGCCGATCTTATCTAATGAGTTATAGATATTGGCCAGGGTGCGGAAGGTTTTAAGTAGCTCGACGGCAGATTTGGGGCCTATCCCTGGCACGCCAGGCACCTTATTGCCAGTATCGCCAGCCAGAGCCAAATAATCGATAAATTGGCTGCGATCCACGCCCAGTTTTCGCTCCTGTTCGGCCAGAGTCAGAGCCTGTTGATTAAAATAGTCCCAGAGGTGGATATTGGGGTGTTGTAACTGAGTAAACCCCTTGTCGGTAGAGACGATTATAGCTTTGTGATTTTGCGCCATCTTAGTGGCTAGGGTCGCTATCACATCATCGGCTTCCGAGTCTGCGTTAATGGAGTTAATGCCTAAGCTCATCAAGTGGTTTTTCAGCTCGCTTAGGTGTTTGGCAAGCGCTTCTGGCATAGGTTTACGCCCCTTTTTATACTCCTCATAGAGGCGTTTACGCCAGGAGATTGCATCACCATCCCAGACCAGAGTCACGTGGGTAGGCTGATGCAAATTGATTAGCTTTAAACAGGCATTGCCTACCCGCTGCGCTAACCCAGTGACGTCATCTTCATTGGGCTGAGCGGCGTGTAGACGGCGAACCAGATTGAGTCCATCAATGATTAGCAGGGTGTTCATCTGATAAATGCCTTTCCTCGTTAAATGACAATCTTATGTGGCTATTTTATAGCAGGGTGAATATTCATGGCCCGGCAGCTTCATGCGCTGATCTTTTATGAAGGCTTTAAGCAGAGTATCCATCAGGCTCATCAGCCTTTTCTCACCATTTAGCTCAAAAGGCCCCTTAAGCTCTATGGCTCTGACGGTATCCATTTTGACATTGCCTGCGACTATACCAGAAAAAGCGCGTCTGAGGTTGGCCGCTAATTCCGCCTTATTAATTTGAGAAAAGAGGTTGAGGCTACTCATCATCTCGTGGCTTGGCATAAAGGGCAACTGAAACTCTGGCTCAATTTTCAGTGACCAGTTGTATTGGTAGGAGTCGCCCATCTCCTTACGCTGCGCCTTAATCGCATCCATATTGCTGCTCATGATGCGGGCGGCTTTTACGGGGTCGTCTATCACTATCTCATACTTGCCCTGAGCCTCTTTGCCCAAGGTCGCGCCGATAAACTCATCTATCTGCCTGAAATAGTTTTCGCTCGATTTTGGCCCTGTTAGCACTAGGGGGAAGATAAGGGATTCATTTTCCTGATTGAGTAAGATGCCGAGCAGATAGAGTAGCTCTTCGGCTGTGCCGACTCCGCCGGGGAAGATGATCACCCCATGCCCGAGCCGCACAAAGGCTTCGAGTCGTTTCTCTATGTCGGGAAGGATTATTAACTCATTGACTATCTGATTAGGCGGCTCGGCGGCGATAATACTTGGCTCTGTTAGGCCAATATATCGGGCATCACGCACCCTCTGTTTGGCATGTCCAATGGCGGCACCTTTCATAGGGCCTTCCATGGCGCCGGGGCCGCAACCTGTGCAGATATCCAAACTGCGAAGCCCAAGCTCATAGCCCACTTCTCTGGTGTATTGGTACTCTTCATGTTTGATACTGTGTCCGCCCCAGCAAACCACTATCTTAGGTTCGTTACGGGGAATGGCGTTGGCGTTGCGCAGGATGTCGAAGACCACATTGGTGATATGGTTGGAGTTGGTCAGGTTGATATGTTTCAGGTTTTCATACCTGTCGCTAAGGTAGACTATATCCCTTAAGACGGAAAACAGGTGTTCCTGGATACCGGCGATGATCTGGCCATCGACGAATGCCGCCTCTGGCGGGTTGACCAGTTCTATTTTTACGCCCCGTTCACGGCGAAGCACATTGATATTAAAATTTTGATACTGCTCGAATAGTTCTTTGGCATTATCTGTCTTTGCGCCCGAGGCTAGGACAGCGAGTGAGCAATTGCGGTATAACTGATAAAGTTCGCTGCTGGCATTCTGTTTGAGGCGATCCACTTCTAGTTGTGAAAGTTGATCCAGACTGCCCCTGGGACTGATGTTCACTATCATGGCAACTCCTTAAGTGAGTGACGCATGATGTTGGCTTAGGTGTGCTAACTTCCAATTCCCTAAGCCTTATAGTCAAATCTTATGCGTCAATGATCACTTTATCGCGGTTTTCATTTTTTGCCCTGTAGAGTGCGGCATCGGCACGCTCGAACGTCTCATGTATCCGCTCATTATCAAGAATTTGTGCCGCACCTATAGATAATGTAACTGTAATTCTCTGATCTTTAAATTTAAATGGAATATTTTTTATTTTTTCTCTGACCCGGTTCAGCAGTAGGCTGATATCATCGCTATTCACATCCGGAATGATGAGCACAAACTCCTCGCCGCCATATCGTGCGACAAATTCACTGTCTCTCAGGGCGTTTTTAATCGCCATAGCGATCACCTGAAGCGTCTTATCCCCTGTGGTGTGGCCAAAATTATCATTAATCGATTTGAAGTGGTCGATATCGGCCACGGCTATCCATACCTTATGTTTATCACGCAAGTAATTACGGTATTCCAGCTCCATGCGATCTTCTAATGCCGCGCGATTGGGAAGCTGGGTCAGGGTATCGAGCAGATTCAGCTTCTGTTGTTCGAATAGACGATCTTTATAGATTTTTGCTTGGTTATCTAAGGTCTTAAGCTCATCTCGCATGGTTTCCATTGCTTTGCGTAAGATAGATTGCTCACGCTGCTCCAACGCTTCTTTGCGGCCTAAGGCGGTGCGCAGGGAGGCAAGCTGCTCGGTAACTAGGGTCTTGAGCTGATCGATATCATGGATGTCGGTAATGACATTACTGACATTATCGACACTGGCGTGGATATCTTTGTTGAGTTGCTGTTTTAGCTGATGGCTGCGTTGGTTAGTATTGTAGGATTCGCCCACGACTTCCCTTACGGCCGAGATGGCATCGTTGAGAGCATAGAGAAACTCCTGCGAAGCGTTTTTTTCCTGAGCAATATTTTCCAGCAGAAGTGATAGAATCGTCTGATAGGCATCGATTAAGCTATCTAGGTCTATTTCATTGGCTAAGCTATTTTTTATTTCTGCAATCTTATCATTTTGAGTCTTGCTAAATTCGATCTCAGAGAGCATTTGTAGCAGCTCGCTGGCCAGCAATTTGTATTTAGGCAAGATCTCCAGTTTTTCGCCATGCACTATATGTTGCAGCAGTATCTCTTTATAAAAAGCGATCAACTTCTCTACCTTAGGAAAATAATCGCTAAAGGTATGGAAAGGTTTAGTCAGATCTTGTGTAAAGTAAGCCAGTTCTTTCTTCAGTTTGTCCGGGAGAATCTCGATCCGCTTTAGTGGCTCTATTCCTTTAGATAAACTTGAGCGACCTGTTTCCAACTGGGACATGATGTGACGATATTGATGCTTGAGGGAGTGCTCTACATCATGCAGTTCGGGCAGAAATTGTTCTATATTTTCCAAATTAGCCAGGTTATGACGCAGCTTTGCCAGCTTGTTGTCCAGTTCGAGATTCTGTCCTTTACAGGCAAGACTGAGATGGCCAATAAATTGAATTAAAGCGTGTTGGTTATGGGCATTTTGCTCACGCATTTCAGTTATTGCAGTCTTGGCTTGAGTCAGCTTTTGTTGGAGTAGGGAGACCTGGGAAACATTTTCTAAAGTGTCTGTCATTCTAGACCTTGCTATCTAGTTTTTTGAAAACTGCTTGACTACGAAATTGACCCCCGTCCTCTTCATAGAAGAAGTCCTTGAGTCTAACTTGTATGACTATATTAATTAGCCGCATCTTAGCCTATTTGTATTGGCAAGGAAATACAGGTGTATAGCCTATGTTATGCAATTGGGATCTTGGTCGATCATCAGCTTTACCTGCTGCTTGTCGATGGGTTCGAGTTGCCATTTGGGCCAACGGATCAGCGCTTTATTCTCGTTGCTCGACACTTTGACTAACCCCCGATTTATCGCTTTCCCTAAATGCAGGTAAAGTGGCGTTGAAAAAATGCTTCTCGGGGCAAAGTTCAACGGGGTGATAGAAACAAAATAATCTTTATCATGGCCTAAGCTCATGGCAGCTGCGGTGAGCATCTGCAGTGTGTTAAAACAGACTTTAGGTGTCAAATTTATCACCTCTCTCCCCATCAGAGGCAAGTCTACTATTCCCAGGTGTAGTGACGTTGGCTTGAGTAACCCATGTTTATTTACAGCCAGTCTCAGTTGATCTAATAGTCGCTCATGATCTTGCTCTGCTGGCAGGCATAAGGCGAATACGCCGGGACGAATCAAAAAGACCTCTGTGGTTATTGCATGGTGCTCTTCATTAATATGAGCAAGTGCGCTCAGCAGGTTCTGACTCGCCTTGATGTAGGTTTCCTGGTCTAAGGTCATATCGACATTGTGTTTATCAAAGAGTGACAGCAGGGCGATTGAACCTTGTTTATGGGTGTGAAGTCGCTCGATAAAGCCCATATAACCAGGGAGTTCGCTGACGGGTTCCTGATGTAATTTTTGACCTAAATGAGTCAGCAACTTGGCTGAACTTCTTTGGCGGCGCCAATGATAGAAGCAGAATAAACTCGCGACAAAGGCGCAAAACAGGGAGGCCGTGAGGGCAAATTGCAGTCGGTGACTCTTAGCTTGTGACTGCGTCTCCTGGCTCTGGAGTTGATTGAGCTCTAGCTTTAATTTTTGCTCAGCTAAAGAACTGGGCTGCGCATTTTGCTTCTCGATTTTGGCCTTAATTGTCTCTTCACTGTATTCCAGTAACTGGGTGATACTGGCGAGGGATTCATCCACTTTTCCCATCTCTTTTAATGCTCTGGCTTTAAATTGCAGCGCATCGATAAAGGCTTCATCCAGCTTTTGTGCCTGAGCTAAGGTGACGGCAGCGCTGGCAAATTTGTCCATCATCTGCCATTCCTTTAAGCTGCCTGCGACCTCGGCAATAAGCAACTCATTATAAACTAGGTAGTTTTTTCTCTTTCTTTGGGTAAAGGTTTTATTGGCTTTAAGTAAGGAATTTAATGCTTCCCGCCCTTGACCTTTCTTGAAATAGGCTTCACCAAGATTATGGTAGGTGAGTGCCTGGCCGGTAACATTGCCTCGCTCTGTATCTATCTTCAGGGCATTGAGATAATAGTCGATAGCCTGGTTCCATAAGTTTTGTTGACCATACACCATGGCGATCACTGTCATAGAGTGAGAGAGTTGTCCCCATCTTTCGAGTGACTCGAATCCATCGGCCGCTTTATGGGCGTATTGTAACGCGAGATCCCAGGATTCGAGATCGCGATAGACGCGAGCCAAACGCAGGGATAGCACTGAGCTTAAGTTGGGCATATTGATATCATCGGACAAGCGAATCGCTTCAATATAGTGCTCAAGGGCTTTAGTGTATTGCTGATTTTTATTATAGAAGTTACCTAAGGTCGCTTCCGCGACTGCGATAAGGTAACTGTCCCTTAATTGATAGGCCAGATCCCGATATTGGTCTAGGTGTTTTAGTGACTGGCGGGGTTGTAGCGTGGTGCGATAGATATCTCCCAGCAGATAGTGAATATTATGCAGTAACAGTGTGTTGCGGGTGCTGTTATCGTCTAATGGGTATATCAGCGCTTGTTTGGCAAACTCAATCGCCTTGGCGAAGTCCTGAAATTCTCTGCCTGCATGCCTTGCTTTTAGCATGGCAAGAAAGGCCTTGTCGTAGGGAGAATCGGCAATCGGCTGAAGTTTCTCTATGAGCGCCTTTGCTTCCCCAATAGTGCTGGTATCACTGACGTTAGGCTCCAGGGCAACTCTGGCAAACCACCGTAGTTTGTTTTCCAAATCAGCAGGTGAAATTCCCTGACGTTTAGCCAGTTTTTCGAAGGTGTCTTGGTCATCAAAGTCCAGTGAAAAAGCTAATTCTTTTTTCAGAGATTGATAAAAAGGCGCGGCTGATTCTAGGAGCTTTACCTCATTAGAAATCATCTCTTCGGTCGATGCGGCCGCATGTGGCGGAATATAGAAAAAAAACAACAGGAAAATGGGTAGAAATCGCATGGTAACTATCGCCAACCCTTATTATGGGCTTGTTATGTTTATTTAGTTTTTGTCCGTAAATTGTAATTTTTTAGGGTATAATCGCAGACTTTACATTAAAACCATGATAACAGAAGGAAGCAGGTGTGAAACTAGCTCTCCCCTTGATTTTTATTATAAATCTTCTTTTTATTGCACCAAGTCATGCACAGGTTAATTACCGGATAGATCTCACATCACCCGAGCACCATTTAGCTCAAGTTGAGGTTGTCTTCCCTAAAAGTGAGGGAGGGGAACTGGTCGTGAACCTGCCCGTCTGGCGTACTGGACGGTACCAAGTTTTACCCCTGGCCGATAGTATACGAAAGTTTAATGCCCGTGATCCCCAAGGCAATATTTTACCCTGGCACCTGAGCGCCAGTGGCGAATGGGTGATAGCAACGGGTAAACCCACAGAGGTGACTGTCAGCTATCAGCTTTATGCCAACCGCCTTGGGGATAGGGTCAGCCATATCGACCGCTCACATGCCTTTCTCGATGCCAGCGGGGTATTTGTTTACAGCCCAGAGTTTCGCGATCAAGCTGTGAGCGTCTCTTTAAAAGTGCCGCGAGACTGGCGCAGCTATTCGGGCATGGATTCGGGTAATCAAGCCCATCAGTTTGTGGCGGCTAATTATGATGTATTAGTGGACTCGCCTATCGAAACTGGCATCAGTACCCATAGACAATTCAGCGCCGATGGCCGTGATTACGAGTTAGTGATCTGGGGCGAGGGGAACTATGATGTGGAGCAGATGGTGAGTGATCTTACCAAGCTGAGCGGGCAGGCCAAGGCTATCTGGCAGGGTTATCCTTTCAAGCGTTATGTTTATATGGTGCATGCCACCAGTGGTGCTCGCGGCGCAACGGAACATCTAAACTCCACGGTTATTCAGTATCCCCGATTCAACTATCGCAGTCGTAAAGATTACCTTAGCTTTATCAAGACAGCTTCCCATGAGTTCATTCATACCTGGAACGTCAAGGCATATCGCCCTCAGGGATTAGTGCCTTATGACTATCAGGATGAAGGGATCACTCAGCTGCTCTGGATTGCTGAAGGCTCTACCAGCTATTTTCAGAGTCAGCTTCTGCTGCGAGCCAGCGTGATGACACCAAAAGAGTTTTTGGAGGATCTGGCGAAGCGGGTCGAGGCGAATCAGCAGACCCCAGGACGGGAAGTGCAGTCTGTCTCCCAGGCCAGTGCCAGCAAGTGGGTCAGCACAGGTGGTGACTATGCTAAAAACCACAGCGCCAATATCTATTCCGAAGGGTATCTGGCCTCACTGGCGCTGGATTTCTCCCTGCTGCAGACGACAGGGCTAAAACACTCTTACCGTGATGTACATCAGCGTTTGTATCGGGATTATAAGGTGCCCGCCGGTTATCGGGTCGAAGATGTACAAGCTATCTTACAGCAGCTGACGGGTCAGGATTATCGTCCCTGGTGGCAACAGCATGTGGACATGCCGCTGGTGCTGGATTTTGACTCCTTGCTTGCCAAAGCTGGATTGAAAATGGGTTATGGCAGCGACAGCAAGGCGATTGCTTTCTCAGGTATAGTGCTGGCGGGTGACTCTCTAACGCTTGCTCATGTGCAGCGCAATGGCCCAGCTTGGCTGGCAGGGCTTACGGCGGGGGATGAGCTGGTGGCCATCAATCAGCTGAAAGTAACGGCAAAGGGCTTTAGTGAGCGGATTAAAGACTTCAAGCCTGGTGAAACCATTAAGGTGACAGTGTTTAAGGATCAGCGTCTGCAAGAGGTGGCACTCACCCTGAGCGAAACCCAGAGTGGCAAGTTGCAACTTAAGAGCGTTGTTAACCCATCGGATGAGCAAAAAGCCTTCTTTAAGGCCTGGCTGGGTATCGACTGGCCTTTCGATGATGAAGGCAAGTTGGTCAAGGCGGCGTAAAAGCTTGCCTAGAGCCTCGCTGAAACTTGTTTAGCTTGATGTGAGAAAATGTGAGAAAAGAAAAAACCACCCAGCTATTCGTTGGGTGGTTTTTTATTGATTTAACACTATGGGTCTTTACAGGCTATCGTCCAGTCCACCAAGGGCTTCGACTAGGGCGTTCATCAGGGCGACCAGCTCGCTGCCCATTAGAGCAAAGTCGGCGTCGATTCTGGCGAGAGGATCTTCCGTGCCTACTTCATCGTTGCTGGCGCGGAACTCTTCTGAGAACTTAAGGCGCTTAATGCCCGCATCTGACTGTAGAAGTAAGGCGATGGACTGGGCAAAATGCAGCGCCAGCTTGTGCACCTGCTTACCCACTTCGATATGGGCCAGTACCTCGGTTTCACTGAGATCCTGCTGCTTAAAGCGCACTATGCCGCCTTCGTCAGATTCAGATTTGAGCTCGGCTTCATCCTGCATCTCAAACGGGGCGGGGGCTGCATTGACTTTTAGCCATTCGGTCAACTGAGCCTCGATTGGGGTTTTAAAGCTCAGAGGAATCACCGGCAGTGTGCCTAAGGCTTTACGCAGCAAGGCTAATAACTCTTCGGCTTTGGTGGCACTGGAGCTGTCCACCAAGATCATTTCGATTTCGGGCAATATCAGGGCGCGAATTTGACTGCGGCGAGAGAAAGCGCGGGGCAGTAGGGTCGTTGTGATCTCATCTTTGAGGGCGTCTTTCTCTTTCTTGGCCAGTTTACGGTTTTCCTGATCTTCAATCAGCAGCACTTTCTCTTCCAGCGCCTCTTTGATCACTTGAGCCGGCAGGATCTTCTCCTCTTTGGTGGCGCAGATAAGGTGACGATTATCGGCACTGTGAACTAAAGATTGGCCGAGTTTACCCAGTGCGTTAGAGAAACCAAATTTGCTGATATCCTGGCTGGAACAGGGAGAGAAGGTGAAGTCGGCCAGTGCTTTTTCCAGCGCGTCGGTTTCTACAGAGAAGGGTTTATTGAAACGATAAACAGTAAGATTTTTAAACCACATGGTAGCTGCTCAATCAAAAATAAAGCCGCAGTGTAAGCCATTGTCGCCGTCGGTGTAAACCGCAATTCCTGAGACCTGCATGCAGGGATATTTCGCCTTTATGTCATAATTCATCAAATTGTAATATTAAATAAATCTGCCTCGCAGGGCGCGTATTCTCTGGCTTTGTTGAATTTACCCCTTCATTTTTCTGTCATATCTATGACATGGAAACCAAGATGAAATAAAAGTGCAACATTAAAGTTGCACACTTTCGGCCGTCCAAACCAATAACCAAGACGACGAACGTCGAAAGGATGAAATGATGAACGTTTTTTCTAAATCTCTACTTGCTTCAGCGCTAGCTTCTACCACCTTAATTTCTGTCACAACAGTTTCTGCACAGGCTGCAGAGCCTTTGACGGTTTACGGTAAATTAAATGTTACTGCACAATCGAATGATGTCGATGATGAGGCGACGACCACAATTCAGAGCAATGCATCACGCTTTGGTGTGAAGGGCGACTTTGAGTTGAGCAGCGACCTGCAAGCTTTCTACACTGTCGAGTACGAGGTGAACACAGGCGATGAAGCCAAGGAGAACTTCTTAGCCCGTAATCAGTTTGTTGGTTTGAAAGGCGGCTTCGGAGCCTTCTCTGTGGGCCGCAACGACACTATGCTGAAAGTGTCTCAAGGCAAGGTGGATCAGTTTAACGATCTTTCTGGTGACCTGAAAAACCTGTTTAAGGGTGAAAACCGTATCGAACAGACGGCCACCTATATCACCCCTTCATTTGGTGACTTCAAAGTGGGTGTCACCTATGCCGCCGAGGGTGCGGCTTCCCAATATGCTCAGGATGGTTTCAGCGTGGCGGCCATGTATGGTGATGCCAAGCTGAAAAATACCCCAATTTATGCTTCTGTAGCCTATGACTCTGATGTTAAAGGTTATGAAGTGCTGCGCGCCACAGTGCAGGGGAAAATCGCTGACTTAGTGATTGGCGGTATGTACCAGCAAGAGGAAGAGACCTTTGATAAAAACGGTGACCCTGTGACGGGCGACAGCAAGTCAGGTTACCTGTTCAGCGCGGCTTATACTATCAGTGCCGTGGTGCTTAAGGCTCAGTTCCAGGATATGGAAGATAAAGGCGACAGCTGGTCAGTGGGCGCTGACTACAAACTGGGTAAGCCAACCAAGCTGCTTGCTTTCTACACTAATACCTCGTTCGAAAGTAAGACCACAGATGACAGCTTCTTCGGCGTAGGCTTGGAACATAAGTTCTAAATTGAGTCACCAAAGGCGTTAACCTTTAAGACGCCAAGCAGAGATAAGGGGATGCACAGGCATCCCCTTATTGTTTCTGTAAAGGGGAACTTTTATGACAAAAAGCACCGCTTTATGACAGAATGAGCGGGTAGATTCATAAATTTGTAATATAAAAGCCTAATAATGGCATTGTGGGAATTCACTAATAGAAGATCGCATATGACTGCTAGGATTTTGATAGTTGAAGATGAACTGGCCATCCGTGAGATGGTAGCTTTTGTTTTAGAACAACATGGATTTACGACAACTACAGCAGAGGATTTTGACTCGGCACTGGACATGTTGTCTGAGCCTTATCCCGATTTAGTGCTGCTCGACTGGATGTTCCCAGGCGGCAGCGGCATTCAGCTGGCAAAGAAATTACGCCAAGATGAATACACTCGCCACATTCCTGTGATCATGCTGACGGCCAGAGGCGAAGAGGAAGATAAAGTCAAAGGGCTGGAAGTGGGCGCCGATGACTATATCACTAAGCCTTTCTCTCCTAAGGAGCTGGTGGCCAGGATCAAGGCTGTGATGCGCCGCAGTGCCCCAACCGCCTTAGAGGAACCCATAGATGTGCAGGGCTTAGTGCTGGATCCTGTCAGCCATAGGGTCACTGTGGGTGAGCAGGTACTGGATATGGGGCCGACCGAGTTTAGGTTGCTGCATTTCTTTATGACCCACCCGGAACGAGTCTATAGCCGTGAGCAGTTGCTGGACAATGTCTGGGGCACCAATGTGTATGTGGAAGATCGCACCGTCGATGTTCACATCCGTCGCCTGCGTAAGGCGATAGAACCCTCCAATCACGATCGCTTAATTCAAACGGTTCGCGGCGCCGGTTACCGCTTCTCTACCCGACTTTAGCTATTGAGATCATTGACCTGCATTTAAGGTTAACCAGTAAAAGATAGGCACAAGTAGCGATATACGTTATCTTGTGCCCAGTTGCTCATTATGGTTGCGCTATGTTTGATTCATATTCAGGGTACCGTCTACTCAGCCGCTTAGTGCTTTTTTTGCTGCTCTGCTATGTTGTCGGCTTGCTTGTCGGTCAGGTACTGTGGGTGATGCTGATTGGGTGTGTGGGCCTGCTTTTCTGGCATTACAAACAGCTCTCGCGGCTTAACTACTGGCTGTGGCGCGATAAGCGTTTGACGCCGCCTAATGGCAGTGGCAGCTGGGAAGGCATTTTTAACGGTATCTACCGTTTGCAGGGTAAAAACCGCCGCCGGGTGAATCAACTGGCCTATCTGCTCACCCGTTTTCGCCAGGGTGCAGAGGCGCTTCCCGATGCAGCCGTGGTGCTCGACTCACAAAACAATATCCTCTGGTGTAACAAGTTGGCTCAGTTGCTACTCGGCCTGGTTTGGCCCCAGGATAATGGTCAGCGGCTCGATAATTTGATCCGCCACCCTGACTTTTCCCGCTACCTGAAACAGGCAAATTTCGACGAGCCTTTCGAATACCACGATACCCAAAATGAGGGACGGGTATTGGAGATCCGCATAATGGGGTATGGGTCGGGTCAGCGACTGCTTATTGCCCGTGATGTGACCCGCATACGCCAGCTTGAAGGGATGCGTAAAGAGTTTGTCGCCAACGTTTCCCATGAACTGAAAACCCCGCTCACTGTGCTGCAAGGTTACCTGGAGATGCTGCAGGAGCTGGCCGAGCCTGGCTCCCCCAGTATTAAGGCGATGGATCAAATGCAGCAGCAGACCAACCGTATGCGCTCCATGGTGGAGCAGCTGCTGGTGCTCTCCCGCATTGAAGATGCCTCTGCGGTGGCGCTGGAAACCAAGGTTAATATGCCTGTGCTGCTCGACCCCCTAAGAGAGGAGGCTCATGCCTTGGCCATGGGCGAATATGAGCTGAGTTTTGATTTCGAACCTAAGCTCAATATCTATGGTAACGAGATGCTGCTGCGTAGTGCCTGCTCTAACCTTATCTCCAACGCCATTCGTTATACCGAACCGGGGGGCAAGATTGAGATCAGTTGGAAACGGGTGGCCCTGGGCGCTCAGTTCAGTGTCACAGACACGGGTGAGGGGATAGCACCTCAGCATCTGACCCGCCTAACCGAGCGCTTTTATCGGGTCGACAGTGCCCGCTCGCGCCAAAGTGGTGGCTCAGGCTTGGGCTTGGCCATCACTAAACATGCCCTTAGTCATCATCAGAGCGATCTGAATATTGTCAGCCGTTTGGGCCGGGGGAGCTGCTTTAGCTTTATCATTCCTAAACACCTTATTGATCAGGGCTAGCCACGAGTAAAAACGGCTGCGCTCGCCCCATATTTCAGCAAATCGCCGTCTAATGACGGCGTTTTTCATCCCCCTTAAGCTTTGGCACTAAACTGTAAAGAGAAGGCTTATCTGCCCGTTTATGACAACCGGGGGGGAAAATTGCAAAAAGTTTGCAGAAAGATGTTTTTGTCATCTAAGTGTCACATCTCGGTCATAGACTTGTCATCGTGGCGTTTGATACTGGCTGCAACTTAAATGGAACGAGTAAGCAAGTTCGCTTAATACTGGAGCATAGAATGAAACTAAAACAGCTTGTTGGTGCGGTCAGTTTAACTGCCGCGAGTGTATTCTCTGTCGCCGCCATGGCTTCAATTGATCCCGCTTTGCCAACGTACGAAAAAAGTAGTGGTGTATCGGGTAACCTCTCTTCTGTCGGCTCTGATACGCTGGCGAACATGATGACACTGTGGGCGGAAGAGTACAAAGAGATGTACCCTAACGTAAACATTCAAATTCAGGCGGCGGGTTCTTCTACTGCGCCACCGGCATTGACCGAAGGCACCTCACAATTCGGCCCAATGAGCCGTAAGATGAAGCCTAACGAAATTGAGGCATTCGAGAAACATTATGGCTATCAGCCAACCGAGATCCGTGTAGCCATAGATGCTTTGGCGGTATTCGTGCACAAAGATAACCCAATTAAAGGGTTAAGTATCGAGCAGATCGATGGGATCTTCTCTGCTACTCATAAGTGCGGCGGTAGTGATGTTCAGCGCTGGAGCGATGTCGGCTTGAGCGGCGACTGGGCGGCTAAAGATGTGCAGCTTTATGGTCGTAACTCAGTTTCCGGTACTTATGGTTACTTCAAGAAGAAAGCTCTGTGTAAAGGTGATTTCAAGGCTAACGTTAACGAGCAGCCAGGTTCAGCCTCTGTGGTACAGTCTGTTTCTCAGTCTCTGAACGCCATCGGTTACTCAGGTATCGGTTATAAGACGGCTGGCGTCAAAGCGGTTGCCATCTCTAAGAAAGGCGACAATTATGTGCCTGCAACCCCAGAGCATGCGGCCGATGGTAGCTACCCACTATCACGTTACTTGTACGTGTATGTGAACAAGCACCCTAACAAAGAGTTAGCGCCGCTTGAACGTGAATTCCTGCGCTTTATCTTGTCTAAGCAGGGGCAGCAAATCGTTGAGAAAGACGGTTACGTACCACTGCCACGCAGCGTAACCGCAAAAGATTTAGAGAAAGCGGGTATCCGCCTCTAAACTAAATCAGTATCAGCATTGTTAAGTAAAGCAAAAGGCCTCATTCGAGGCCTTTTTTGTGTTTTCCTGTTTAGTTTGTGCTTTTCTGCTTAGTTTAGTGGGAGGTCAGTTTAAGACCGACTATGCCGACTAAGATGCAGCAGAGGCTGAGCAGTTTGATAGTCTCTGCAGACTCGTCAAACAGCAGTATGCCTAATATCGCCGTGCCAAGGGCGCCAATCCCAACCCAGATGGCATAGGCTGTGCCAACCGGCAGGGTTTTTAGTGCCAATCCCAGCAATAAAAAACTCGCCGTCAGCGACAGTAAAGTGCCGACAGTGGGCCAGAATCGAGTAAAACCTTCTGTATATTTAAGACCTATAGCCCAACCAATTTCCAGCAGTCCGGCGATAATGAGAATAAACCAGTTCATGAGTACCTCTGTGTGAGGTCGTCCTCAGAAAATGGTTGAGCGGTGAGGTCGTCCTCACTTCAATATGATTTGGTGTTTTTGCTTAGTCTCATACCGAATGGCACGAGGCAAAGGGACTATACACAAGCTTGCATACTAATGCCAGCGTAAGTACAGAGATAGAAAAGCAATAAAAAAAGCGACCTAAATTAGGTCGCCTAAGGTTCCAAATTGGAATCACGTTGATAGCGCGCTAGAAGCTATCGAAAGGGGAAATGATGATGAACAAGGTAACATGACCAGTTAATTGAATCTTTGCAGGGAAATCGACTAACTAATGTAAATTCTGTTCATATTGTCAGAGTCTCAAGGAGATAAATAGTTCCGGCATTTTTGAAATTTTTAGCAACTTTTTGCAAATTGTATCTTAGCTGTAGGTCTGTAATTGGTGTAACATTTTGATTATAAATGTTTATTTTGGTTAGTGGCTGTTTGGTATTCCCTTGTCTCAACAGCTAGCAAGATAAATCTTATTCAGTGTGTGTCATTCGGTGATTTGTCTTGCGTTAGCGTTTTAGTGGCACGTTTTACCGGCAATGACAATCGATCTGCTTAGATCTAAAATGAGCCCTTGCTATCCCAATTATAAGGAAAACCCATGTCAGTAATATGGGACAATCATCAGGATTATCATTCGTTTGCCAATGTAGAGCAGATCCGGACGTCACACCTTAGCCTGAGTTTGGCTGTCGATTTTGAGCATCAAGAGTTATCCGGCTATGCAAAATTACACTTGGACTACCTAGATAAGCAGTGCTTTAGTCTGGTGCTCGACAGTCGCGATCTTGCTATCGATTCTGTGGTGGACGATCGAGGTGCAACACTTGAGTTTACGCTAGATGAGTCAAATGCCATCTTAGGGGAGCGACTGACTATTACCTTGCAATCGGCAACGACTTTTGTGCTTATTCATTATCGTACCAGTCCGCAAGCGCAAGGATTACAGTGGCTGACACCCATGCAAACCAGTGGTAAGACTTTACCGTTTCTGTTCAGCCAGTCCCAGCCTATTAATGCTCGCAGCTGGATCCCACTGCAGGATAGCCCAAAAGCCAGAATCACCTTCGATGCTCAGATAACTGCGCCTGTTGGTATGCGGGTGGTGATGAGCGCCATGAACAGGGCGGATGCGCCTCTCGATGGCCATTTTAGCTTTGAGATGGAAAAGCCTATGCCCACACATCTGCTGGCCATTGCCGTTGGAGAGTTGCAGTTTGGTGAATTAGGGCCACGAACGGGCGTCTATTGTGAGCCTCAGGTATTGGCCTCGGCAGTGAAAGAGTTTGAGGACACAGAGGCTATGGTGGAAATAGCCGAATCTTTGCTCGGACCTTATCAATGGGATCGCTACGACATGCTGGTGCTACCCCCCAGTTTTCCTTTTGGCGGCATGGAAAACCCAAGACTTGCCTTTATGACACCGACCCTGATCGCCGGTGATAAAAGCCTGGTCTCTACCGTGGCTCACGAGCTGGCCCACTCCTGGACGGGGAACCTGGTCAGTAACGCCACCTGGCGAGATCTCTGGCTCAATGAAGGCTTTACCACTTATTTCACCAACCGCATAGTCGAGGCCGTTTATGGTAAAGAGCAGGCTCAATTGGAGGTGGTATTAGAATATGGACGCCTGAAACTTGAGCTAAACAGTTTGCCATTGGCGGCGCAGACCTTGCCGGCCAATGTACAGCAGGAGGATCCTAACGATGCCTTTAACCGCTTTACCTATGATAAGGCATCGCTGTTTGTACACGATCTGGAGAGGCGACTCGGACGCAAGGCATTTGATAAGTTTCTGCTTGATTATGTTAACCATTTCTCCTTTAGAGCGATCACCACAGAAACCTTTGTCGATTACGCTAAGCAGACATTGCTAAAGGATCACAGCGACAAGATCTCTCAATCAGAGCTGCTGGAATGGATTTACGGTACAGGCATGCCATCCTGGTTTGTGCCGCCCTATTCAGACAGTTTAACTCAGGTCGATACCATACTGGCCTCTTGGCTAGCTAGCGTCGAGCTGGATAAGCAGGCGAGCGAATCCTGGCTGGTACATCACTGGCAATACTTTTTGGCGAGTTTACCTGAGGTGCTGACCCATCAGCAGTTGGAGCAGCTCGATGCTCTGTTCGATTTTAGTCACTCCACGAATGCAGAAATTGCCTGTGATTGGTATAAGGTGGCTATCCGAAATCACTATACGCAGGTATTGCCCTTGGTTGAAGACTACATCACTCGCATCGGACGGGCCAAGTTGGTGCGGCCACTCTATGCTGCACTGCAGCAGGCGGGCTTTTTACAGCAACTTAAGGTTATCTACAGCAAGGCGCGCGCAGGATATCATCCTTCTTTGTCTGTGCAACTGGATAAGCTTTTGGGCTGGTAAGTTAAGCCAAGTTTGAGCAAGAGTTTGAGCAAAAAAAATGGCAACCTAAGGTTGCCATAAACAAAATATGTCGAGATATCGTGCCAAGTGCGCTAGCGTTGGGCGAATCTCTTGGGACCGACAGGGTCACCAAAGGGAGATGATGAACAAAAATGATGAAAAATCTGTTACATACTATCAGAGTCACCAAGAGCGAATTAGTTCACTTTTGTTGAAAAAATAATGACATTTTCGGCAATTATTTTCGATTCAAATTTTATTTTGTTGATAAATAAGCATTTTATTTGAAATAAAAAAAGGCAACCAAGTTGGTTGCCGGTTGATCTATGAAGATCAAGGGGACTGCGCTAGAAGTCCCAGGGAGAATGATGAACATGAAAAAAGGAACATTCGCGTTCATAAAATTGGAGTCGATAATTCCATTTTAGTTCAAAAAATAATCATGGTTGTCGAGTTTTTTTCCAATTCTCCCTATCTATTTGGATTAATTGAGTAAAGATTTTATTTTTTCTTCAAGCGACTCGGGTGTTGTCGTGGGCGCAAAACGTTCGACGACTCTGCCTTCGCCATCCACTAAGAATTTGGTGAAATTCCACTTAATAGACTCGCTGCCTAGCACTCCTTTGGCTTGCTGTTTCAGATAGCGAAACAGAGGGTGAGCGTTATCGCCGTTAACCTCAATTTTGGCAAACATGGGAAAGTTCACACCGAAATTGAGTTCGCAAAACTCACTGATCTCGGTTTCGTCGCCTTGCTCCTGTTTACCAAACTGGTTACAGGGGAATCCTAATACGGCAAATTTGTCACTGCCATAGGTGTCGTACAGGGCTTGCAGCGCTTTGTACTGTGGGGTAAAGCCACACTTACTGGCGGTATTGACAATTAACAGCACCTTGCCCTTGAAGTCGGTCATCGAGCCTTGGCTGCCATCTATGCGGGTGATCTCAAAATTGTAAATAGACATAAAACTCTCCGTAAGCTGTGATCATCGGGTCTAGTAAGTATGCAGTGTAGTGTGAAATTAAATTGTGTGCAATTTAAATTGTTGCGATGCTCAATATGAAAACGCCCCATAAACAGGGGCGTATATTTGACGTTGTGCTAACTCTTTCTCATAGCAAAGTCTTTCGCAGCTAAGCCTTCTTAGCTATGGTTTTCTCACTAATTTGGCGACAAACATGCCGTCGCTGTCAGCTTGATAGGGCTGCACCGTTAGCATAGTGCAAGGCTTAGCCGTAAAGGGATGGGTAATGGTTTCTAGTGTGAACTCGGGAGCGGCCGCTAAGAAGGCATTAACCACCTCTTCGTTTTCTGCCGGGCAGATGGAGCAGGTGGCATAGACCAGTTTGCCACCGGGTTTAACTGCTTTGGCGGCGCGGCTTAAGATATCCAGCTGTAGCTGAGGCTTGTCAGTGACAGCCGTTTCCTCATCGAGCCAGCGCATATCGGGATTGCGTCGCCAGGTGCCGGTGCAGCTGCAGGGAGCATCGACCAGCACACCATCGAACCCATCAGCTTGAACCGGCAAGGCTTCGGACTGCCAAGGAGCCAGGCTTATCTGAGTAAAGCCAGCACGCTGGGCGCGTTTATTCAACTCTTCCAGTGGCTTGCGGCGAATATCCGATGCTGTGATAGCGCCTTTGGCCTTGGGATCTTGCTGTAGCATCAAGGAGCGCAGCTGCAGGCTCTTGCCGCCTGCACCACTGCAGCAATCCCACCACAGCTCGTCAGGCTTGGGGGCGCAGATATGACCTATTACCTGTGAGCCAAGATCCTGGATCTCCAGCTTACCTTGGCTATAGAGCTTGATGGCATTTAAGTTGATACTCTTGTGACCCAGGTGGATGGCGTCGTTAAAATAACGGCTGGCAGTGGCGCTAACATCGTCAGTTTTTAGCTGTGCTATGGCCTGTTCGACAGAGATCCCTTGTACTCGCCCCCAAATAGGGGGGCGTGAGCACAAGGAGCTGACCAGAGTGAGCTGCGCTTGTTCAGTCATTGCCTCTTGCTGCTGCCAAAACCAGGCGGGTAGCAGATCCCTAATGGCAAAATTCAAGGAGGGGAAATGTCGTTGCAGCAGCCTCTGTCTGGCTAGAAGCGTGGACTCGAGGTCGGCAGTGTCATCTGATATTGCTTGCGCTTGTTCTATCTCTATCCCGGCCAGTTCTGGCAGATTGGCAAACGCCTGCCAGGCTTGGATGAACTCTTGCCAGCCATGTTGTTCCAGAGTGGCTGTGAGCGTTAATGAGGCAAACCAGGCTTGGGTTTCACTATACTCCTGTGACAGTGTTTTTAACCAACCGTGCCAGCGAAACAGCCCAAACAGGGTTTCGCGGATCACCCGTCTGTCTTTCGAGCCATGCTTCTTATGGCTGCGAAAATAGTCGGCCAGAATACGATCGGCGGGCAGTTTGCTTTGCATCACCTGATTAAAGAGTTGGCAGATGGTGACGCTGTAACTTAAGGCGCGCTTCTGGGCTGGCGTTTGCGCATCTATCTCTTGGTGGAGTCTGGCACTGATAGATGCAAGTTGAGATAACGCGTCGTTGTTGTTTGGAACTGTATCGCCCATGGAGAAGTTGCCTGGCTGCTTGTACTGATAATGGCGGCAAGTTTAACAGAAGCACGCCCTGGGTGTTTATTTTTAAGATGCAATTTATCTATTCATTGATAGATTAGCATCTTGAATTGGCTATTGAGCACATGTTTCTTCAGCTTACAGGGGGAGGGCAGAGTGCCCAAGCCCAGCGCAGAAGTTACGCATCTGGTGGTGCATTTTGGGTATTTTGCTATTTGATACATGAGTCTAGTGATGATTTCTGTTATGGTGCAGCTCAAATGAGAGGAGTTTATGGAAAAGTACGAACAACTATTAATTTCACTTAGACGTGTGATCCGAGCCATCGACATTCATTCGCGGCAGCTCAACAAGCAATCAGGCTTAACAGGGCCTCAGTTGATGGTAATGCAAACCATCTCACAGCTGGATCAGCCGCTGGCGAAAGATATCGCCAAAGAGGTGGCCTTGAGCCCTGCGACTGTTGCGACCATTATCGATCGTCTTGAAGCGCGGCAGTTAATTGTGCGAACCCGCAGTCAGTCGGATAAGCGTAAGTGGCACCTGTCTTTAAGCGATTCTGGCGTTGCTATTCTCAGCGCCGCACCTCGTCCGTTGCAGGAACACTTTATTAAGCGTTATCAGAATCTTGAAGAGTGGGAACAGAGCCAGCTCTTGTCTGCGGTCGAGCGGATTGCCTCCATGATGGATGCTCAAGAGCTGGATGCGGCGCCTGTTCTTTTGGTTGGACATATTCAACCGGAAGAGTAAGGGTCTCTACTCATCTAAAGTGTGCAAAGACGCAGCTGAAACAGGTAAAAGGATCAGATTGCAACACCTATGTCAGTAGAACATCTATGTCAGTAGAACAGATATGCCATTAGATCAGAGTCAACTCATTAGCCATACCGCTCTGGTGCTTGAAGGTGGCGGGCTACGTGCCATCTACACGGCCGGAGTATTGGATGCCCTGCTTGAGGCCGATATTCATTTTCGCTATCTGGTGGGGGTGTCTGCAGGGGCGATTTATCCTGCTTCTTATCTTTCCCGCCAGCATGGCCGTAATCTGCAGATCCAAAAGGGATTTTTAAACGATAAACGCTATATGGGTCTCAAGCATCTGCTGCGTGATGGCAATTATGTGAATACTGAGTTCAGTTTCCGCCGTATGGCCTATGAGCTGCTGCCCTATGATTTTGAGACCTTCACCACTAGTGGTTGTGAGTTTAAAGTCGGCGCCTTTAACTGCGAAACCGGCCAGACTGATTTCTTTGGGATGGCAGATTTTGGGGATCAGGATAAATTTTTAGAGGTGCTTATCGCCTCTAGCAGCCTACCCTTTATCTCTACCCCGACTCAACTCAAGGGGACAGCCTATCTCGATGGCGGCATCGCTGCGCCCATTCCGCTGGCACAAGCAAGAAAAGATGGCTTTAAGCGTCAGGTGGTTATCCTCACCCAAGAGAGTGAATACCGAAAGTCCGCCTTTAAATTTAAATGGTTAGCTAAGCGTGTCTATCGCCGCTACCCTAAGGTGGCCCAGGCCTTGCTACAGCGACATGCGGTGTACAATCAAGCTTTGAATGAGCTGGCCGCGGCGAAGGCGGCGGGGACAACCTTGGTATTGCAGCCACAAACCCCGCTCGGCTTATCGCGTTTAGAGCGGGATGTGGTCAAGGTCGAGGCGGTTTATCATCGCGGCCTAGCCGAGGGCAGGGCCTTTATTCCTCAGTTGCAGGGGTTTCTAGCCCAAGCCAGTTAAGACAATTTTTTTACTGCCTTTAGACCGGGTTTATCGCTTGGATAGAGGGTCGCTGCTCCATCTTTTTCAGCCAGGCGTACAGA
Organism: Shewanella sp. AS1; assembly: GCF_021412565.1. GTDB lineage: Bacteria > Pseudomonadota > Gammaproteobacteria > Enterobacterales > Shewanellaceae > Shewanella. The sequence goes on from NZ_JAKCLJ010000001.1 coordinate 599,276, forward strand.
TTTGGCAACTTGTCATCCTCAGCTATCTCTAATCTTGGCAACATGGTCATAAAGGCATAGCCGGTAATGTCGGCGATGGAGAATTTATTGCCCGCCATAAAGGGGTGTTGACTCAGCTGTTTTTCCAATGTGGGCAGAAACTCAATTACCCGCAGGCGTGACTCCACGCCCCAGGCCTCGACGCAGCGCTCCCTGTCTTGATAGAGCTGAGTGATGTTACGAAACGCCTGGGTGGCGACGTTGAGTCCTTGCAGTTCACAGATACGTTGCCACATCTCAATTTGCGCTTTTTCCAGCGGCGTGCGGCCAAACAGTGAGTTTTCGCCGGGATGCAGTTCATCGAGGTAGCGACAGATGGCGACTGACTCACACAGGGTCTGGCCATCGTCGAGTTCCAGCAGGGGAATACGACCATTAACACTCTTGGCTTTAAATTCGGCGGTGAGGTTTTCACCGGCGCGCACATTGACTGTGACTTTTTCTATCTCTATGCCCATTTCGTTTAGGAAAATATCGACACGCTTGGCATTGGGGGTGATCGCAAGTTCGTAGAGTTTCATCGGTTTACCTTAATCCTTTGATTAATAATCGAGATCCAGCGCGAAGCAGAGATACCCCATCAGCTTGCTGACCTGCTCAAACTGCTGGGCGCACCAGTTCTCGGCGCCGGGTTTAAACAGGCTTTGTGGATCGATTGCTTTTATGGCGATAAAGTCTTTTCGTTTGAGCTCATCAATTAAGGGGTGATCTTTATCAAAGCCTTTGGGTGGCCGTATCAGGCTGTCGCCCTCTAGGGCAAATCCCGCCTGCTCAAGTTGTTTGAGCGCGGCTTGATAGGCATTGGGGTTGTTGTCTATGCAGCTGCGGATCCGATTGAGTGCGACATTGTCTGGATGCCAGATCCCGGCACCCAAAAAACAGCCATCGTTAGCGATATGCAGATAGAAGCCGGGAGCGTGAACATCTTTGCCCTGAAAATGGCGAAACTGGATCCCGACATTGACCTTGTAAGGCGTCTTGTCTTTACTAAAGCGCGAATCCCGCTGGGGGCGCATCAGGCTGCCGCCCACTTTCTTGGCCACGGCGGTAAAACGCGGCGAGAGATTATGAATATGGGGCGCCATGGCCTCGATAAATTTAAGTGCCGGTGTTCGCACACAGGCCTCATATTCATGCTGATGCTCCTTGAACCAGTCTCTGTGGTTATTCTCCTTCAGCTTGGCTAAGAAGGTCAGGCAGTCCTCAGAAAAAAACGCGGGGGATAAGGTTTTATCTGATTGGGCATGAGTCTGAGAGTGAACCTGAGAGCTAACCTGAGAGCTAACCTGAGAGCTAACCATAGTATCGACACTAAATTGATGATGGTAGGGTTAAAATTACCATACCGGCGAATAAAGTGTTAATGCAAAATTGCTGCGCTAGGCTGGGGGAATTGGGTTAGAATCCCTGCTGTTGTCGGGTGAGTATCTTTAGAAGCGTGAAGGAAGTGAGTTATGAAAATTTGGGTCGATGCCGATGCGTGTCCCGCTGTGATCAAAGAGATTTTATTTCGCGCCGCCGATCGTGCGCAGATAGAGACGACACTGGTAGCCAATCATACCATGCGTATTCCTCCGTCACCGTTTATCAAGTTAGTAACTGTCTCTTCTGGATTCGATGTGGCCGACGATGAGATAGTCAAGCGCCTCGAAGCGGGGGATTTAGTGATAACTGCAGATATTCCGCTGGCCTCGGAGGTGATTGATAAGCAAGGATTAGCGCTGAATCCAAGGGGAGAGCTTTATACTCAGCACAATATTAAATCGATTCTGAATATGCGGGACTTCATGGATACCCTGCGCGCCAGCGGCGTACAAACCGGTGGGCCGGCCGCGTTGGGGCAGAGTGAGAAGCAAGCCTTTGCTAATCAGCTGGATAGACTGATCACTAAGCATCATCGCTCTCTTAAATAGCCACTCAGCGATTTACATCATGATTATCTAAGCCTGTATTACCTAAAGCTCTTATTAACTAAAGCTCAGATTAACTAACGCTGCGCACTCGCTTAATCAATCGAAGGGTAGCCGTATTTTAGCCTATGGCCAGACTCATGAGGACTGGCCGATTTACGCCAGTCTCTAGAGTACAGCTTCCATCTCCAGCTCTATGTCTGTACAGCCTTTCTTGCAAAAGACGCCATATTTCCCTTCAGTGTCACTCTCAACCGGCACCACAAGCTGAAGCGGCTGCCTACAGACGTCACACAGCACGGTATTGCCTTTAAACAGGCGCTTTATCAGGTTTTTCTGTTCGTTAAAAGATTTTGCTGTGGTCTTGTTGATGCCCGAAAAGTCCAGTTTTTGTGTCAGCTTTTCTGTTTTAGCTTGCTTATCTGTTGCATTTTCACTCATAGGGGTCTCATTGATTAGCCTTTCATTTAGCCCAGTATATCAATCTTATCGGGAGGCAACAGGGCTTGTGTACAGATAGAGAGACAAGTTTTTGTTTATCTCTTTATGGCGAATACAGCGTTTAATCCAATTTAGGCTATATCTTAAATCGCACCGTTACACTTGTTAGTGATTTGTCATCACCTTGTTGTCATCTTGTTGTTGTAAGTTTGTTGTGATAGCTTGAGTTTTCTATGTGGTCGTAATCACTAAAAATTGGCAGTTTTTCAGGTGTTAATCTTGTTTTGCTCCGATTTAAGCCGTGTTTGCATAGATGCATTAATAATTATAATGGAGAGACCTAAATGAAATTTTCGAAGTTAACTTCTACGTTAATGGCCATAGGATTTGGCATCTCAGCCCAGGCGTTTGCCGACGATAGCCGTTACCTTATCCAGGTGGATAATGGGGGTAAAGGCGTAGTCAAAGCTCTGGTAAAACAATTAGGTGCCCAGATCCAAGTGGATGGTGACGGGTTTATTGCAGCGACTTTTACAGGTAAAAATTTATCCGAGGTCAAAGGCTTATTAAATAACCCTCATGTGAAGTTAGTGGAAGTCGATCATCGCCGCTACTTGATGGGGTTTAGCGATGACGCCGGCGATCCTATGACGCAGCAGGTGACGCCCTATGCTGTGTATCAGTCTCAAGCTAATCAGGTGACATTCAATGCCTCTGCCGGCATGAAAGTCTGTGTCATCGACTCTGGTTTGGATGCCTCTAACCCAGACTTTGTCTGGAATAATATTACCGGTGACAATGATAGTGGCACAGGTAGCTGGAACGTGAACGGTGGACCTCACGGTACCCATGTGGCCGGCACAATCGGCGCTGATGATAACAATATCGGTGTCGTTGGTATGGCACCTGGCGTCGATATGCACATCATCAAAGTGTTTAACGCAGATGGTTGGGGTTACTCTTCGGATCTGGCCCATGCGGCCAATTTATGTAGCGCAGCCGGCTCCAATATCATTAGCATGAGTCTGGGTGGCGGTGGTGCCAGCTCGATTGAGTCTAATGCATTCCAATCTTTTGTTGATGCCGGTGGTTTAGTGGTTGCGGCCGCGGGTAACGATGGTAATAGCGTTCGCTCTTACCCTGCCGGTTATCCATCAGTGATGATGGTGGGGGCCAACGATGCCAACAACAATATTGCTAATTTTTCTCAGTTCCCCTCTTGTACTTCGGGGCGCGGTAAAAATGCCACTACAGATGAGACCATCTGTGTCGAAGTGACTGCGGGCGGCGTCGATACTTTGTCGACCTATCCTGCAGGAATGTCCACGGCTGCTTCCTTAGCGGTTGATGGCGCACCGGTTGCCAGCAGTGCCATGGAAAATTCAGGTTACGCCTCGGGTAATACCTACTTTATGGGGATTGGCGATTCCACTGATTCAGGTGCCAATGGCAATATCTGTGTTATCGACCGAGGATCTATCTCTTTCCACGATAAGGTGGCGAACTGTGAAGCCTCAGGTGGTATTGGTGCCATTGTGATTAACAATGAACCTGGCATGTTATACGGAACCTTGGGTGAAACCAACAGCACCTCGATCCCAGCCGTTGGAACGGCTCTAGAAGACAGAAGCAGCATTCTGGCAGCCGCGAGCGCGACAGTGAATGTCGGCAGCTCCGATTATGGCTTTATGAGTGGCACCTCAATGGCAACGCCTGCGGTATCGGGTGTTGCGGCACTGGTTTGGTCAAATCACAACGAGTGTACTGGTAGCGAGATCCGTCAGGCCCTTAAGGCTACGGCGCTTGATGGCGGTGCAGCGGGTCATGATGTCTATTTCGGTTACGGGATAGTACAAGCCGCAGCGGCCGATGCCTACCTGACAGCCAATGGTTGTGCCGGCGGTGATAATGGCGGTAATAACGGCGGTGGTGACTTTACCCTTTCGGCGAATGGCTATAAGGATAAAGGGGTGAATAAAGTCGATCTGACCTTTAATGGTGCCGCTGGGGCGAGTGTCGATGTTTATCGTAATGGCAGTTTAATTGCGACCACATCGGCCAGCACCACCTACACGGATACAATCAATACTAAAGGTGGCGGAAGCTATACCTATAAGGCGTGTGATGCAGGAACATCCACCTGCACCGCAGATGTGACAGTGGTTTTTTAATTTTGTCCTGATCTTATAGCCAAAACGCAGCCAGTCTGGCTGCGTTTTTTTATGTTGAGGCTTGCTTGTTGGCTAATGGGTTCTGTGGTCAAATGTCTTGATACTAATGCCGAGAGCAGTAGGGCGAGCCTAGAGCAGTAGGGCTGGCCGAGCGCAGTAGAGCGCAGTAGAGCGCTGCTCAATTATCGAGAACCGCTCAATATAGCGAGTGAGTCTGATCTGGGTTTGATTATCTAATCGCTAAGGTGTGTGATGTCATCTAATAAACATGAGACGGGGCTTAACCCTGGGCTGGAGCAGGCCAGTGATGAAGTTAAGTTGGCGGTGGATCTTATTTATCTGCTGGAGACCCATGAGATTGCGCCAGAGGTGGCCTTGGCGGCGCTGGAGATAGTGTCTAAAGATCTTCAGGCTAAAATTGCCAAGGGTTAATTCACTCCGCTTTGTTAAAGTCCATTGTTAAAGTCCATTGTAAAAGTCCATTGGCGAGCGGCCATAAGTCAGGGCCTATAACTGAAGCCATAAAAGAAAACCCGCCTATTAAGCTTGGCTTGAAAGGCGGGTTTTATCATTTAGTTACTTAAATAAACTGTTATCGCTACAGCTATTGTTTATGGCATTTGTTTATGGCATTGAGTCAGGGTCAGTGGCTCACTGACTTGGCCATTTTGATCTCGAATAACGCAACTATCTTTTATCAGCACCAACTCTAGCTGTATGGGGGACTCAGTGGTTCGTCCCATGATCATATTACCGCTGGCGTCCAGGTGTTGTGCTCGCTCAAGGGTTAACACACTCTCTTGAGTAAACGCCGAGCTTGCCAGGGTGATTTTTTTCATACCCAGAAGCTTGGCGATGACCTGTTGTAGTTCATTCAGAGCGGCTTGAGTCGGCTGATGGATCAGCGCAGGAACGGCTTTTTCCTCCTCATTGGCCTGCAGGGAGCAGCCGCAAAGGAGTAGCGTGATGGCCGTTAAACTCAGTGTAAATAAACGTGAATAAGTCATTATCACTTGGCTCCTGGCTCAGTCAGAATACGGTTGTTAAACAGCTGGCTTTGCATCCGAAGATCTTCAAGCATAAAGCCCTTGTCGATAAATTGTGGCTTACTCGGCATTTTGGCAACCGATGTGGTTACTGCCGGGCAGGCATTATTGTCACGATAGTAGAGGGCCGCTGATAATAAGCGCTCATTAGGGTCGCCTAAAGCGTGGCTATAATCGTCTGCAAGCTGGCAGCCTTGAAGTTCGCTCTCTAGTGTTGGGCTGAGACTTGGGACAAAACCATCTGAGTAATCACCAAAGCCTTTGTCATTCTCGCCTCTAAACTGCACGCTAAAGTAGGTTTCGCCGCAGTTTGGGGTTGGATAGAAGCCATAGGGTTTACCACAGGTTGTTGAGCCAAGCTGGATCACCTCGATATCGATCCCTTTTAAGCCGTTGATCAATGCCTCACTGGCTGAGCAGGTTGCGTCTGTAGTCAGCACGAAGAGGCGGCTTAACGCTAATGTCGGCAGGGTCTGTCCTGCGTCCAAAAGAGAGCTGTTAAAACCTAAGGTTTCATCATAGAAAGGCGTAGGACGCAGGGTTTCGCCGGTGACAGGATTGGTATTGGGGTATTTATCATTAAAACTGCTGCGCTCAAAGGTGCGGTTATCGGTCGCTAGCGGTCCGGCAATCATGTAACCCAGTTGACCTGCCATGGCCAGAAGCCCACCGCCGTTGTAGCGCAGATCTAACACCAAATCGTTTATATTTTGATTTTTCAGTGCAGTGATCGCATCGAACAGGCCGCGTTCGGCCGTGGCGATATGGGAGTTAAACAGCAGATAACCGACATTGCCCGAGGCGGTGTTCAGAACTTGACTGTTTGCTACCGGTGTGGAGACAATCGATTGGGCAGTGAGTGTGACATCCCTTGGGGTGCTTGCCCCAAAATCCAGCAGGGTGAATTGGGTCTGCTGCCCCAGGGTTGACGGAAACAGGCCGTTATTTAGGATAGCAATAGAGGCGCTGTCGTTGGCATCTTTAACACTGACGCCGTCAATGGTGGTGATAACCGCACCGCGACCAATATTGGCGGTGTCGGCCGGTGAGTTGGGTTCAGTGAAAGTGATAGTGACTTTACGCTCGACATTGGCGCCTTGCTGAATATGGATCTTAAATCCATAACCGACTGAGACACCCGATTGATTGAGTGCCTCCCACTCGCTGGTGGGCATAGAGAAATGGAATCTGTCTTTGGGGTTACCCGATGGCGACAGCTCCTCTGTTTTGAGCTGAGCAAAATATTCCAGCACACTGAAAGGGGCGGGATCGACATCGTCAATTTCGTCATACCATAAATAAGTATCGTTACTCCAGGAACGTAACCAGAGCTTCTCATTGAGTGCGTAGCTGGGGTTGCTCGCCATACACTGATTAGCAAGTTGCTTATAAGGTGTAAATTCACCCTGTACCCAGGCCACTTGATCGGCCCCTGAACCATTGTCTGAGTCTCCGCCGCCACTACAGGCGGTTAAGCTCGACAGGGCCAAAAGCATACCGGATAACAAAGAGGTGCGAAGTAACGTCATAAAAAATCCTTATTTTGGAAAGCCGTTCACGCTTTCTTATTTGTAATAGTTTGATAAGAACAAATAGCGCACAATGAAGCTTGTTAAATCACAAAAACAATTCTATAACAAAAGTTTACATCATGTCATCGCCTCGATTGACTCAGTTTGATTTTACTCTGTTTCTGCTATGGCTTATCACTGACAGATTGTGTCATTATGTGGGGCAAATAGCTCTTTTTTCACAATTACTTACCTATTACTTAATTACTTAAGGATGTGCGAGTATTTATGGCCTATTCATTTTTGGATCTGATTTCGGTCAGCTGTTTTTTCGTCTGCTGGATCGGTTATGCAAAATTTGCCCGCAATAAGGCAAAAACCACTAACTGTATCGCTAAGTGTTTACATCAGCACAGAATCCATTGGATGTACCAGTTGCTCAGTCGGGATGTGAGGGTATCGGAAGCGGCGCTGCTGGCGAATCTGGAGCGAAACATTAACTTCTTTGCCTCCACAACCATGCTGGTACTCGCCGGTGTGTTAACCCTGTTTGCGCAAGTTGAGCGCCTCGAAGAGGTGATAGCCTCGATTCCATTAACCGCGCCGCCAGTGCATCTGCTGATCCAATTAAAACTGGGTCTGCTGACTTTTATTTTTGTGATGGCCTTTTTCCACTTTACCTGGTCGATGCGCCAATATGGTTTTTTGAATGTGATGATAGGCGCAACGCCCATAGATAAAAGCAACCAGAACAAGGCACTGCAAGAATATGCTGCTCAAATGGCGATAGTGCAGGATCAGGCCGCCCACTCCTATAACTATGGCCTGCGTTCTTACTATTTCTCTATGGCGGTACTCTGCTGGTTTTTTCATCCTCTGCTGTTTATTGTTGCCAGCATTGTGGTGGTCTATACGCTTTATCGTCGGGAGTTTAAGTCCAAAGCTGTGATGGCCATTACTGCTGGAATGCAGATCCTAGATGAACAGAGACAGTTGCTTGAGCAAGGACAAGTGCATGAGTAAAAATAGTTACATGAGCAATAGCGAACAAGAATAGGTGCATGAAAAAAGTCAGGCGCAATCTCACGCTTAATTTCAACTGAATTCTAAGCAGAGTCGTAGTCGTGACAAGGGCATCACGCAACATTTGAGCTATCTCCTTGAAATCAGTGGAAGGTGTCGAGTCAAGGGAAGTTGTCTGGTAAAGGGAAGCTTGGCAAATTCATTGATTAAGTCAAGCAGGGGCTCGAAGTAAAAAGCTGATGTTTGCTTCCTACAAAAAACATTGAAAACAATGTTTTTTTGTTGTCAGTGAATGCCAGGATTAGCCTAGGACTACTCATTTGTATTTTTTTTAACCACAGCTTCTAGGGAAAGCGGTATAGCAAATAGATGAAAATCACAAAATAACTTTTTATGCGCGATGATTAACTTTTTCGGCAATTATTTTCAGCTTCATTTCATAATTCGCTTTAGTTCAGCTTTTGCTGAATTATTTGTACCATTTTCAAGCTATTATCGTTATAAAACTACAATGTTAGCAAAATATTACATTTTCAGGTGACATCCATCACGTGGAAAGCGACTAAAACGTCATTTAGTTACACTTTTGTGTCAGAATGTGATTTCAATACAAGTATTTTTATCGATCCTCAACTAAAATTGAACCTCCCTCACTTACGAATGGTTGATGTTTGCGATGGCAGGTTTTTCAGACAAGATTAAAATAATCAAGAAGGGCTTAGATGTGCCTATTGCCGGTAAACCAAAGCAGGAGATAGGGGATGCCCCTCAGCCTGCGAGAGTGGCCTTACTCGGCGAAGAGTATGTGGGTTTAAAGCCGACACTGTTAGTTGAAGTAGGTGACCGAGTTAAGAAAGGTCAACCTTTGTTTGAAGATAAGAAAACCCCTGGCGTACTCTTTACCGCCCCAGCAAGTGGTGTGGTGGTAGAGATAAATCGCGGTGAACGCCGGGTATTGCAATCTGTGGTGATTGAAATCGACGGTGAGGAGCAACTCAGCTTCGCGCGTTTCGATGATCTATCCCAGTTGAGCCGAGAGCTGGTTCAGCAAAATTTGGTGGACAGTGGTTTGTGGACCGCACTTCGAACGCGTCCTTTCTCTCGAGTTCCCGCCCTCGATAGCCAAGCATCGGCCATCTTCGTGAATGCCATGGACACTAACCCGCTGGCAGCCGACCCCCGTATTATTATTGCCGAGCAGCCTGAAGCCTTCGCTGCCGGTTTGCAAATTCTTAGTTACCTAACATCGCAAGTGCATCTGTGTCACGACGACGGTGAGGCCTTGCCCGGTAGTGAGCTTGCTCATGTGAAGAGTCACCGTTTTGCCGGTGTGCATCCTGCAGGGCTTGTCGGTACCCATATTCACTTTATTCACTGCGCCAGTGTTGAGCGCCCCGTTTGGCATCTTGGCTATCAGGATGTGATCGCCTTTGGCAAGCTGTTTCAAAGCGGTGAACTCTATACAGGCAGAGTGGTTTCCCTTGCGGGCCCGACCGTATTGAATCCTCGCCTGCTGCGTACCCAACTCGGTGCTCAGTTAAGCGACCTGGTTAAAGGTGAGCTGCAAGCTGTGGATAATCGTGTGGTTTCCGGCTCTATTTTGTCCGGTCACACAGCCGAAGGGGCCCATGATTTCTTAGGCCGCTTCCATCAGCAGATCTCTGTGCTTCAAGAAGATTCCCATCATGAGCTTCTGCCTTGGGTTCGCGGTGGCGGCGATAAGTTCTCTATCACCCGCGCGGTAACGTCAGCTTTTGGTTCGACTAAACGTCTATTTAACTTCACCACCCATACGGGTGGGGCTCATCGCGCCATGATGGCCTTTGGTCAATTAGATAGAGTCATGCCACTGGATATCCTACCGACCCTGTTGGTGCGTGATTTAGTGGTGCGCGACACAGACGAAGCGCAGCTGCTTGGTGCCTTGGAGTTAGATGAAGAAGATTTGGCTTTGTGCACCTTCGTTTGTCCCGGCAAATATGACTTCGGACAAGAGCTGCGGATCTGCCTAGATATTATTGAGAGGGAAGGTTAATGAGTAAGCCAAGCAAAAAGCCTGATGTTCAACATGACTACTATGCCCATGGTGAGTCGATGCGCGGCTATTTCCGCTCTCTCCTTTATGCCTTTGGCCGCAGCACTAAGGGTAAAGTGCATGTACGTGATGCCATCGATGTAAAACGTACTATGACCCTCGTGGGTTTATGTTTGCTGCCCGCCATTCTATTTGGCGTGTACAACATAGGCCTGCAGGCACAGATTGCGGTTGCAGCGGGTTTAACCACCCCAGATACCTGGCAGCTGGCACTGTTTAATGCCTTAGCGGGTGGCCTCAATGAGCAGAGCGGCTTTATCGGTCTGTTCGGTTATGGCCTGAGCTTCTTCCTGCCCGTCTACCTGACAGCACTGCTGGTATGTCTGTTCTGGGAAGTGGTCTTTGCCCGCGTTCGAGGACAGGAGCTACATGAAGGTTTCTTCGTAACCGCGCTTCTATTCAGTCTTATCTTGCCGATATCGACGCCCCTGTGGGTGGTTGCCTTAGGTATTACCTTCGGCGTGATCATGGCAAAAGAGGTGTTTGGCGGCATGGGTTATAACTTCCTTAACCCCGCGCTGGCTGGTTACGCCTTTATCTATTTCGCCTATCCAACCAAGGTGGCTGAGATCTCACAGTTTGTCGCTGTCGATGGTTTCTCTGGTGCGACGACCTTGATGCAAACGGCGGCCGGTAAGCTGAGCTTCGCCGACCAGAGCTGGTATCAGGTCTTTGGCGATCCAAACTGGTGGAACAGCTTTTACGGCTTTACGGTTGGCTCGATTGCCGAGACCAGCACATTAGCGATTCTTATCGGTGGTCTGCTTCTGCTGGTGACTCGTCTGGCGGACTGGCGCATCGTTGCCGGTGTGATGCTGGGGATGGTGTTGACTGCTGTACTCTTTAACTACCTGGGCGGGTCGAAAAACAACATGGCAGGCATGCCTTGGACCTGGCATCTGGTTACCGGTGGTTTTGCCCTAGGTATGATGTTTATGGCCACAGATCCTGTGACCACTTCCTACACACGTCAGGGTAAGTTTATCTATGGTCTGCTAATTGGTTTCATGACTGTTCTCATCCGGGTACTGAACCTGAAGATGCCAGAGGGGATCATGCTGGCCATCTTGTTCGCTAACTTATGGGCGCCACTATTTGACTATATTGTTGCCCGAACCAACATCAAGCGGAGGTTAAAGCGCAATGCGTAATATCACTAAGCCGATGTTGCAGTTTCATACTGTGAAGGTGTCGATGATGCAGCCTTGTTATTTCGACGTTCCAGCCGTATTGAGTGCGTTGACAGGGGAGAGAAAAGCGAATGGCATTTAAGAAAGACAGCATAGTGGGAACCATGATTTTCACTATTATTCTCTGCTTATCCTGCTCCTTTATGATCACGGGTACCGCCGAGATCTTAAAAGAGCGTAAGTTGGCGAAAAAGCGCGATGAATTAAAGCGTAATGTATTAATAGCGGCCGATGTTGAGCTTGCTGGCCAAGATTTCCGCCAGGTGTTCGACGCCTCTGTGACTCCCATCTTAGTGGAGCTGGACACAGGTAAAGTCGATACCAGTACCAATGCCTTGGATTTTGACGACCGCATGGCGGCAATTAATCCAGAAACTTCGATGAAACCGAAAAAAGATACTGCGAAAATCAAAACTCGCGCCAATGTGGCTCGTGTCTTTAAGGTGTTCGATGAGCAAGGCCAGTTGCATGCCGTTGTGATGCCTATCTATGGTAAGGGCCTATGGTCGATGATCTACGGTTTTGTGGCACTTAAACCCGATTACAACACAATAGAAAATGTCGTCTTCTACGAGCATGGCGAAACCCCGGGTATCGGTGATTTTATCGAAGATCCTGAGTGGACCAATAAGCTCAAGGGTAAGCAGCTGTTCGATGAAAACGGTCATGTGAAGTTTAAGATTGTGAAAGGTGGCGCTAAGCCCGGCGATCTACATGGTGTGGACGCGGTGAGCGGCGCAACCATGACAGGCCGAGGTGTACAGCGTGCCATTGAATTCTGGTTCGGCAACGAAGGCTTCGAAACCTTCCTGCAAAAGCTAAAAGCATCGGAGGTGTAAGATGAGTAAAAGTATGACTTCAACTCGGGATATTTTAACTACACCTATCTTTGCCAATAACCCAGTGGCGATGCAGGTATTGGGTGTCTGTTCTGCCCTGGCAGTAAGTAATTCGATGCAAACGGCCCTGGTGATGACCCTAGCCGTGACCTTTGTGTTGCTGTTCTCGAACCTGTTTATCTCGCTGATCCGTAACTTTATCCCTAACAGCGTGCGAATTATTGCCCAGATGACGGTTATCGCATCCTTGGTAATAGTGGTGGACATGATACTGCAGGATGTGGCCTATGAACTGTCGCGTCAGCTGTCGGTATTCGTTGGGCTTATCATCACCAACTGTATCATCATGGGCCGCGCCGAAGCTTATGCGATGAAGATGCCGCCGCATCTGGCCGTGGTCGATGCCCTGGGTAATGCCATGGGATACGGTTTTGTGCTGTTGAGTGTGGCCTTTGTGCGTGAACTGTTTGGCAGTGGCTCACTGTTCGGACACAGCCTTCTCACAACAGTGGAAAATGGCGGTTGGTACCTTGGCAATGAGATGTTCAAACTGGCTCCCAGTGCCTTTTTCTTGATTGGTTTGTTGATCTGGGCCATGAACGTGATCCAGCGTAAGCGGGGGTAAGCAGGGAATATGGAACACTATCTTAATCTTTTAATTCAGGCTGTCTTCATCGACAACATGGCGCTCTCTTTCTTCCTTGGCATGTGTACTTTCCTTGCCGTCTCGAAGAAGGTGTCGACCTCCTTTGGTTTAGGTATCGCCGTTATCGTGGTGATGACACTTGCGGTGCCTGTGAACCAGTTAATCTACTCCAATGTATTGGCGCCTGGCGCGTTGGCCTGGGCGGGTTATCCTGAACTGGATCTTAGCTACCTGCAGCTGATCACCTTTATCGGTGTGATTGCAGCTTTGGTGCAGATCTTAGAGATGTTTTTGGATAAATATATCCCCAGTCTCTACCAGACCTTAGGGATCTTCCTGCCGCTCTTGACGGTAAACTGCGCCATCTTCGCCGGGGTGATCTTCATGGCTAACCGTGATTACAACCTGACTGAGTCTGTGGTATTTGCTGCCGGTTCCGGTCTGGGTTGGGCTATGGCTATCGTTCTGCTGGCGGGTCTGCGTGAGCGGATGAAGTTCCATGCCATCCCAGAAGGGTTACAGGGGATAGGCATCACCTTTATCACTACGGGCCTGATGGCATTAGGCTTTATGTCTTTCTCTGGAATTTCGTTTTAAGTGGTGAGTTTGCCCACTTAAATCAAATGCATTAACGAAAAGGGTTATTAGATGGAAATGGCAATAGGCATAGGCATGTTCACTCTGGTAGTGTGCTTGCTGGTAATGGTGATTCTGTTTGCGAAAAGCAAGCTGGTCATCAATGGCGACGTCAGTATTCGCATCAATGATGATGACGAAAAGAGTATTACCACAGCGGCAGGGGATAAGCTGTTAGGCGCGCTTGCGGGTAAAAACATCTTTGTACCATCGGCCTGTGGCGGCGGCGGTACCTGCGGTCAGTGCCGGGTGAAAGTGCTCTCCGGCGGCGGCGATATTCTGCCCACAGAGCGTGACCATATCAATAAGAAAGAGGCCAAAGAAGGTTGTCGTCTGGCCTGTCAGGTGGCGGTGAAAACCGACATGGAACTTGAGCTTGAAGAGGAGATCTTCGGGGTTAAGAAGTGGCAGTGTGAGGTGATCTCAAACAATAACCAGGCCACCTTTATCAAAGAGTTTTTGTTGAAACTGCCAGAGGGCGAGGACGTTAAGTTTAAGGCCGGCGGTTATATTCAGATTGAAGCACCGGCCCATGAGGTCAAATACAGTGATTTCGATATTCCAACAGAATACCGAGATGACTGGGAAAAATTTGGCTTGTTCGACTTAGTTTCGACCGTGAAGGAAGATGTGCTGCGCGCCTATTCGATGGCGAACTATCCCGATGAGAAGGGGCGCATCATGCTGAACGTGCGTATCGCGACGCCGCCAGCCGCTGGGCTGCCACCGGGTAAGATGTCCTCTTATATCTTCAGCCTGAAAGCCGGCGATAAGGTTACCATCTCGGGTCCCTTTGGTGAGTTCTTCGTTAAAGATACCGATGCTGAGATGGTATTCATCGGTGGTGGTGCGGGCATGGCGCCGATGCGCTCGCACATCTTTAACCAGCTTAAATCGGAAAAAACCAAGCGTAAAATGACCTTCTGGTATGGTGCCCGTTCACGCCGTGAGATCTTCTATCAGGATGATTTCGACACCTTGGCCCAAGAGAATGAGAACTTCGAGTGGCATGTGGCGCTGTCGGATCCACTGCCTGATGATAACTGGGATGGTTATACCGGCTTTATCCATAACGTGCTTTATGAGAACTACTTGAAAAACCATAAAGCGCCAGAGGATTGCGAGTTCTACATGTGTGGCCCACCAGTGATGAACTCATCTGTGATCGATATGCTCAAGAGCCTAGGGGTCGAAGATGAGAATATCCTGCTCGATGACTTTGGCGGTTAATGTCAGCCTTTGTTAAAGGCGATAGACAACAGTGAGTCCTGAGGATAAAACGCAGCCAATTGGCTGCGTTTTTTATGGAGCAAGAGATATTATTTTTCCGGCTTTAGCTGAGATTACTATTCTTGCGGCAAACTGTTACAGTTTATCCTTTCTGCTTATCCCTGCTAATCGGGTGTTTTCTGTTGAGTATTCGAGTGAATCAATCAAGACCATTTCACCAATTTCTTACCGAACTTGGCTTAAGCGACCAGGCTATCTTGGATACGCAGGCATTGGCGAAAGCGATTTTTGGCAGTGAAGGGGAGATCTTGCTGCATCAGGGCGACAGGCAAAACTATGCTTATTTTATCGAATCGGGTGTACTCAAGGCATGCCATTACAATGATAAGGGTGGCAGCTTAGTTAAAGAGTATTACTTTGAGCAGGAGCTGTGTTTTCTCTATCAAAGCTGGCTGACTGAGTCGCCGAGCCGATATCAGCTGGAGGTGGTACAAAAGGCGAAATTGATCCGCGTGCCCCTGAGTTTACTTGAGACCCCCTCCTGGGAGCAGGCGAAATGGGCTTTGATCCGCCAGCAATTAATCTATAAGGAAGAGAAAGAGGCGTTTTTCCTGCTTAATTCTCCCGAGCAGCGTTATCGCTATCTGCTGCAACATAGACCCCTGTGGGTCGCTATGCTCACGAGTCAGCAGCTGGCCAGTTATATCGGCATCAATCCTGTCAGCCTTTCCCGTTTAAAAGCGCGCATTCATCGTCAGTCTGAATAAGAGTGATTTTGTGGTGCAATTATCAATCAAGGCTTAACTTAAGTTAATGCGCTTAAAGAGGAGAGGCGACATCATAGCCAAACTTTCATTTTGAGGTGTGCTATGTCCGCATTTTTACTGTCTCAACTGCTGATCGCCATTGCGATTGTACTGGATCTTATCTCGTTTCAATTCAAGCAGAAGCGTTTTATCGTCACCTGTTTAGCCCTCTCGTGCATGTTAAGCGGCGCCCATTTTGCCCTGCTTGAGCAGTGGACTGCGGCGGCCTTGATGTGGTTGGCCTGTGTGCGCTATTTTGTGACGATTTTCAGCCATGCCAGATCTCTGCTGGCGCTGTTTCTCACCCTAAATTGTGTGATGACCTACTTTACCTTTGCCGGCATCTTGAGTCTGGTTAGCTTCGCCGGTAGCAGTATGCAGACCATAGCCACTTTCTCTAAGTCAGATAGGCACCTTAGACTCCTGATGATAGTGGGCACTAGCATCTGGTTGCTCAATAATCTGCTGGTGGGCTCGCCTATGGCTGCCTTGATGGAGTTTGCTTTCCTGTGTAGTAACATCATTGGTTACTACCGCTATTACGGTATTCGCCTAAGGTTAGCCAAAGAGGAGGCGTAAGTGCAGGTGTAACTGCGGCAAGTCACGGCAAATTGCAGGGTGATTGTCTGTTAGTTAATGATATAAAAAACCTCCCATGGGGAGGTTTTATCTAGATAAAGCTAATCACAACTTAATGTTCCCGCTGCTTGATGCGGTAGTTCGATGCCTGTCTTGCTCTTTGATGGGACTTTGGCGCCGAGGCTCTGGTAGCACTTCGAGTCTGAGCCTGCAGGTTTGGATGACGCTGATTGCTCTGAGGTTTATTGGCCTGTCTTTTTGCATTAGAAAGATCTGTGGCGCGATGTTTGCCCTGGCTATTATTTTGGACATATTGACGGTCATCATTGCGCTTAAGTGTGGCGCTCTTGGCGTTCTGGGCATGCTGAGTCCGCTGTTGCGCCTTGGGTTCCTTTCTCTGTTTGGCCGTGGCATTCAGGCGGCTGGTCAGCGCCTTGCTCTGGGCCCCGTTGTGACTGTATTTAGGCTTGATATATTGCCCCTTTAACACCTTATCTTGATGGGAACTTCCTCGGTTTTGACCTTGCTGCAGTTGAGTCCGACTCAGCTGCCTTTGCTGCTTTAATTGGCTCTGTGTGGGGCGATAGCTGTTATAACGCTGTTTTACCTTGTGAGTTGAGTAGGCCACACCGTGCCTGTGTTGTGGCTTGTGCGCCCAACGTTTGGCGCCATGGCTGGCGACGATTTTCCGGTAGGGACGATAGTGGCTCGTGTGCCTGTGGTGAGTCACTATGATGTGACGCTCATGCCAGCGAAATGCACTGAAGTAATAGTTAAAGCCGATATGGATCCCGGCGTGCCAGAAGAAGAGGCGGGCTCCTGGGCCGTAGTAGCTGACACTCATGCCGACAGGATAGGTCCAGTAAACGGGCGGATACTGGTGCCAACGCCAGGAGCCGTAGACCAGACGTGAGTCATAGACGGGGACATAGACTATCTGCTGTTGTATGGGTTCGATGATGATGCTGTTGTTGACCCGACTGACCCTCATATTATCCATCTTAGACAGGCTGTCGGCGGCATCGGCCTCAGCCCTTAGTGTCTGTATACTGGCGAGCACAGATGCCTCATCCTGCAGGAAGGCATCGCCCAGTTTTTGTGTCCAGGTAAGATCCTCGCTGAGTTTTGCCAGCACAGTCTCAAAGCCCACCAGGGCGATGACGCTGGGGTCCCAGTCCTGATCTGCTGCAAGGTTCACCGCTTGAGCTGCCGATAAGCTGGCGTGCTGCTTGCGCCATCTGTCGGCCTGTACCACCTCGAGGGGATAAGTAGAGGCGATCAGGATATGGCTTAGCAGGCTATCCGGGTAGAGGGCGATAGGTGCCAGTAGCTGAGCAAGCTCGGCCTGGCTTAACTGTACTTCCTGAGCCGTGCTAGCCTGATCCTCAGTGGCTGAGCTTGGCAGGCTGTAGAGCGATGGCGACAGGGCCAGTGTTAGTATGGCGATCCACGATTTGAGCTGTTTCATATCGTCTCCCAATCTCTGTTTCCTTAGGTTCACTGTTAATTTAGCTGACCCAAGATGAACATAAGCTGAAAGGGATAAAAGGGTTAGGCCTAGCCTTGCAGTTTACCCCCTTGCTGTTTAAACCTTAGTGTAAAACAGGCGCCCTTGAGACGGGGAGAGGGGGTGATGCAGAGTTCGCCCTGATAACTGTCAACGAGATCGCGCACTATCGCCAGTCCCACGCCATGACCTTTTTCATAGGTATCGGCGCGTTTGCCGCGCTCGAGTATGGTTTGATGCAGTTCGCTCGAGATCCCCTGACCATCGTCTTCAACCTGAAGGATAAGGGCATCGTTTTGAAGACCTATGCTGAGCAATACTTGAGCATTGGCGGCCTTACAGGCGTTGTCCAGCAGGTTGCCTAATAACTCGGTGAGATCCTGCTGATCGCCAAAAAATAGCGCGTTTTCATCTAATGATTCACTGTAGTCCAGTGACATATTGGGGTGAATTTTATGTAGTGTACGCAGCAGCTTATCGGCGACACTCTTTACTTTGATGCCAAGATGCCAGGCATTACTGGCGGCGCTCTGCGCCCGTTTAAGCTGATGACTGATGGTGCGATTGATCTGCTCTACTTGCTCGAGCGAGCAGGGATTTAGATCTTTCTGACTCTGGATCACCGCCAGCGGAGTTTTGAGGCTATGGGCAAGATCTGACAGGGCGTTGCGGTAGCGTCTACGCTGACTTTGCTCTGTGCTCAGCAGGGTGTTGAGCTGGGTGGCGACGGTTTGTAGTTCGGTGGGATAATCTTTGCTCAGCTGTTGAGACTGACCACTTTGAATCGATTTTAGCTCTTGCTCGAACTTAGCCAGCGGCTTGAGCGTCCACCTTAGCCAAGTAAATTGAATCACCAGCAGTACCAGCATTAAGATCATTAGCCAGAGCCACAGGTGCTGACCAAAAGCCTGCTGTTGCTGCGCTAGAGTGTCGAGATCTTTGATGATATGCAGGCTGATGGGCGCCGCGGCCTTAGCTGTGTCATTGTCTGCTCGGCCACTGTCGAAACGTACGCTGAAGCTGTATATCAGGTGAGGGCGCTTGTCTAACAACAGCTCACCGAACTGGCCTTGGCCGACTTTAGGCTTGGCGAGATTGGTCGGCGTTTTTTGCCCTAAAAAGGAGTTGGATGCCCAGAGCAGCTGCTGTTTACCCTGTTGATCTTGCTGCGTGATCAGGGCATAGAGGCCTGAATTGATCACGTTAAACTGATTATCCAGCAAGCGCTCTGGCATCAAGAGCTCACCCTCTTCCATCTCGGTGACTGCCAGTACACCATAGAGGTAGGCGCTGAGCTGATCTTGGGTGTTGAGCAGCACTTGCTGCTTGAATGCCTTGTTCAGGGCTATGCCTATGGTAGGCAGCAAGATCACGATCAGCAGCAGGGCGCTTAAGATTAAGCGGCTAGTGAGGGAGTTGAGTAGCGGACGCTTGCCTGAAAGACTCATAAGCGCACTTAATCCTGCAGCCGGCGCATGCGATAGCCCTGGCCTCGCAGTGTCTCGATCAGGCCAAGCTGGTTATCGGGATCGAGTTTTTTGCGCAGGCGGCGGATAAAAACCTCGATGACGTTAGAGTCCAGATCGAAGTCCTGATCATAGATATGCTCGATAAGCACAGTCTTGGATTTCACTTCCCCAAGGTGCAACATCAGGTATTCAAACAGTTTGTATTCAGAGCCGCTCAGATTGATCTGCATCTCATTGACGCTGATCTCATGGCTGCTGGTGTTGAGCCTGATAGGACCGTTTTGGATCACCGGGCTGGATTTACCTGCACTGCGACGGATTAAGGCATTGAGTCTGGCGGTTAGCTCCTCGGGGTGAAAAGGTTTTGTCAGATAATCGTCTGCACCGGCATCGAGTCCCTCAACCTTATCCTGCCAGTTGTCGCGGGCGGTTAAGATCAGGATAGGGTAATCCCGTCCCTGGGCGCGCAGCCGGGTGATCAGCGTGATGCCATCGAGCTTGGGTAATCCCAGGTCGATAATGGCGGCATCATAGTTGTATTCTTCCCCTTGAAACAGCCCCTCTTCGCCATCGCTTGCTACATCTAAAGTGTAATTGGCATCGAGCAGATGCTGTTTCAGATTTTGCTGCAGAGGAATGTCATCTTCAACCAGTAGTAATCGCATCTTTGGCTCCTTTGCTTGCAGCTTAGGCCTGTTTAATCCCGTTGCACCCGCCCTGATGCGGCGTCTATGGTGACATAAAAAATCACGCCATCATCGCTGAGTATTTTTGCCCGGTAGCCGGGATTGCCATTTATCCTGGTCGATTGCACGCTCAGAACTTTGCCCGGATAGCGGTCTTTGACGGTTTGCGTTGCCTGCTGGCGGTTCTTTATCTTAAGTCTGGATTTTTGGGGGGCCGAATCCGTCATCGATACGCTCGCCATCATCATAGTCGTGCTGCCGCTTGTTGCATTGCCATAAGCGGAAAAAAATAAGCAGCTTGATGCTATCAATAGGAGTGCCAGTCTCATCGAATCTACCTGTGTTGTGATTATCTGCCCAGTGTAAAAGATCCGCTCACAATAAGAAACATCGAGCCACGGCTCAGTTACCCATATCGATAGTACAAGCCATTGCTTTCGCTGCTATTGGTTCAACCTTTGAGCCAGTATTGTCCACCTCAGATGAACGATAACTGAATAGTTTGAACATGGACCCTTTGTCGCTCTGATAATTATCTGACTGAATAGATAGATTTTTGTTATTCAGCTTATATTCATTTTCACTCCTTTCTAATGAGCCTATGTTTCTCATTGAACGTTTTAAGTGAACCTTTCCAAGCACAGTGTTTCAGAGAGCGTTCCTAAGTAGCAGGTGAACAGAATGATGATGACTAAGTTGAAAAGCCTTGAGGTCAGTACAGCTGTTTGTGCCATTAAGGCGCGAATGGCAAGGGTGAGAGTAACAGCTTTAATATTAAGCTCACTGTCATTGGTGGGCGGTATTCAGGTAAGCAATGCCCAAAGCATAAATATAGATGCCCAGAGCATGATTACAGATGCCGAGTCTAGGGTAAGTTCTGTGTCTATCAAGGTGAAACAGGATGAGCAGACTCGCTCACAGGTGTTTAGTCGCGCTGCGCAGCAGATGACAGCGAACCAGCAGGCGGGCGCCGAGCAGTTAACACAGCTTGCTCCTAGTCAGACTGTGCGCAAGACCCGTGAGCAGGTGATAGCCGAGCGGCAGAGCACAGGCTATAGCAGCGAAAGTGTTGAAGGTGAAAAGAATGCGCCATTAAAGTCCGCTGCCCAGCGTCTTAACAGCGGCATCTATCGTCAGTTTGCCATCTATGAGGCCAGCAGCCGCCTGTTTACCGACTATGACTACGATGGTTTTTATCAAACCTTCAGCGTGACCTTTGATGCCGATGTCTACGGCTATTACAGTGGTGAGTATGCTCAGGTATTTGCCGATCTCTATTTGAGTCGTAACGGCGGTCCATGGGAGCTTTATCACACCACGGATGTTTTCACTATTGTGGACAATGCCAGTGATGATGATTTTGAGGTGTTGACTACCCTATACAGCGGCTATCCCAGTGATCATTATGATCTGCTTATCGATCTGTATGAGGTGGGATACTGGGATATTGTGGCGACCATCAGCAGTGATGATGTAGAGGATCTCTATGCTCTGCCTCTGGAGAGCAGCGACAGAGATGAATACTATATCGATGGGGTGACGACTGAGGTGGTGATCCGCGGTGGTAGCGTCTCATTCTTTGGCCTTGGTTTACTCTTAGCTGTTATCGGGTTTCGTCGTATAAGTTAGCTGTTTAGTAGAATCTCTATAATCAGCCAGCGGATTTGCAGCTAAATCTGCTGGCTGGTTAGTTTTTTTCTTCATATAGTCTAATATGTTACCTAATTGTTACAATCCCGCGCGGGGGAATAATGAAAACATCACTCTTATTGGTATTGAGTCTAGTCAGCCTGTTTTTTTCCACTTCGGCTGCGGCCATTGCCGATATTAAAGGGTATTACCTCGGGGGATTAGGAGGGTACAGCCAATATACAGAGGCATCTTCCGACGAGTCCAGTTTCAGCTATGGCGCCTATGGGGGTTATTACACCAGCAAAGATTTCGCCTTAGAGACTACCTATTTTCGGACGGGAAATTTGGCCGACAATCTAGATGCAAATTACGTCTCCCTGTCCGCCAAGTTCCACCACTATTTCAGCAACACTTACTCCATGTTCATTAAAGTCGGCGTAGCTTCTGTCGATGTGAATGGTATCTACAGCTATGACGGTATTGGGTGGTTATGGGGGGCAGGATTTAATATGGCCTTGAGTAAAAACATCAACATAAGGCTGGGCTATGAGCGGGTGATGACAGAGCTGGAAGCGCCGGGTCTTGTTGATACTGTCGATACCGATCTCGGCTCTGCCTATCTTGGGGTTCATTATCAGTTTTAACAGGCTTGCGCTGTTTTAGCTATTTACTGAAACTGGGAAACTTATCTTCACCCACAAGAACGCAGCCAGAGTGCTGCGTTTTTTGCTTTGGCATAGGGGCAATCGGTTATGGCTAAGGGGCAATCGGTTATGGCTAAGGGCGATCTGTTATGGCTAAGGGCTTAGGAGGCTTGTATCAGCTTAAGTAGATTAAACTGCCGATGGCCCTTGCCACGCCAAAGGCCATTAGACCGAGCAGAAACAGCAGGGTTAAGATCAATAGTGGTTTGATTATCTCTGGCACATGGCTCCAGATCTTGATCAGGGTATTCATAGGCTGAGTGAAATGATAAAAGCAGTGGGACTCGCGAGCCTTCAGGTTATCCAATATTATCCAACTATAGCAGTATTGGCCTGCTGCTGATGGTAAAAAACCACCGCTGCCGACGGTGGTTTTTCTAGGATATTGATATTCCACAGTATTGAAATTTACGGGCGTTGAAATTCAATTTGGCTCAAAGCAAACCATTAGATCATAGACTGCACGGGTCGCCAGCGCAGCAGTTCGGTGGGCAGTTTTATCCCCTGGGCGCTGATGCTGTTGATGCGGTTGAGGTAGGCGGCGCCGTAGAGCAGGTGCTTGGCCAGATCCACTGCGTGACGCTTGCTGTAGTCATCCAGATAACTGCCTTTGGCCCACTGGTTAAAGGCGCCGAGGGCTGGGCCGGCCCAGATCTGATAATCCATCTCCCGGCCCTTTTCTCCCGAGTTTGACCAGCGGCTGGACAAGCCCAGATACCAGCGGAAGATCAGCGCCATTTTACGCTTTGGATTATCCAGTGCGCGTTCTATCTGCTTAGGATCCCGTTCGTTGAAGTGGGCTACAGTGCCGGCCCAGATCTCATCGAAACTGGCGCGAAACACCTGCTGCTCCAGTTTTTCCCTTTCATCTTGGGGGATAGCCTCGATACTGTCGTAGCGGCTGTAGATCTCATAGAGCTTATTGGCGCGCATCGGGAACAGGGTGCCGCGTTTGACCACCTGCAGTTTGACCCCCATCTCGAACATGTCGGCCGCCGGAGCCATAGTCACATCGGCCATCTCTGTGGTGGCCAGCAGCTTGCGTGTGTGCTCGCTCGCGCCGGCTTCGACACAGGCCTGATTGATAGAGCCTGTGACTATATAGGCCGCGCCCATATTGAAGGCGGCTAGGGCCGCATCCGGCGTGCCTATGCCGCCGCCACAGCCGACACGCAGCGGCGTCTGATACTGGTACTTAGCCTGTATCTCATCCCTTAAGGCCAGGATAGTCGGCAGCAGTGTGACTAAGGGGCGGTTGTCTGTGTGCCCACCCGAGTCGGCTTCGGCGGTAATATCATCGGCCATGGGAACTTGCTGGGCCATCTGCAGCTGATCCTGGCTGATAAGCCCCTCATCTAACAGTTTCTGCAGCAGTTTTAGCGGCGCAGGCATCATAAACTTCTCGGCCACTTCGGTGCGACTGACCTTGGCGATCACCTTGTTACCTATGACAATATTGCCCTTGTTGTCGCGGCTTAGCCCGGCGGCGCGGTAATAGACGATTTGCGGGGTTAAGCCTAAGAAGGCCGAGGCCTCGACCGTGCGCACCTTATGTTTTAAAAACAGCTCGACACTGCCACGCTCCAGCGCAGGCTCGCTGGGGCTGTGGATCAGGTTAAACATATAGGGGCCGTTTGGCAGCGCCGCTTGAATACGTTCGATAGCTGCTTCGACCCGGCTGGGAATTAACCCAGCGGCGCCGAAGGAGCAGAGTATGCCCGCCTTTCCAAGGGCAATGACCAACTCTTCCGAGGAGATGCCATTGGCCATGGCACCGGCGTAATAGGCGTATTTAACCCCATGAACTCGGCGAAAGTTACTGTCCCCCAGGCTCTGGGTGCCTAAGGCCGGCGCGAAGGCACTGACGGGGTGACCTGAGGGCTGATTATCTTGCAGAAGGCTCGCATCTGAGGCGATACCCACCCCTTTTTCACTATCGTTGATCACATAACAGCTGCGGCTAAAATCCTGCAGCAGGCTCGCCATCTCAGGTATGTCGAAGCTCACTTTATTGTCGGCCACTTGCCAGGGCCAGGGGGTTAACTGCTCGTTGGTTGTCGTGGAACTCATCTAAATCTTACCTTCATTATTCTGTGCTAAATGCGCTTATTGATTTGCTTCTTCGATGCAGATTGCGATATCTGTGACCTCATAGATGCGCAGCCCATCCTTACTCAGGCTGGCATTGCCCGTGATAATCCTCTTTCCTGCCTCATCCCTGACTGAGGTAATGGAGACATCCAGCGACATCTGTCTGTTGAGCGGGTTGATCTGGCCACGGTATTTCCATTTGATATTCGACAGGATCTGGCCAAATTTAGGATTGCTGAAACCGGCGCCGAGATCTTTGCTGATGGCATAAGTCTGCAGGGTTTCGATAATGGCTTCAACGCCTAAAGAGCCTGGCATCACAGGATCCTGATGGAAGTGGAACTGGAAGAACCAGTCGCTGGCATCGATAGTGCGCTCGGCGTACAAGTAGCCCAGGCCATGGCTGCCGCCATTATCGACTATTTCCACCGAATCGATAAAGTTAAGTTGGCCGCCGGCCAGGCGGTAATGGGGTTTACCCTCGGGGGCGTTGAAATGACGCGAGTCCTTATCCAGCAGGTTGACCCGAGTATCGGCGCCTATCCCCTTGGCTCTGTGCCAGGGCTGAGTCACCCTGCCGTTATCCAGTCCCAGTTGATCTTTAAGTGCCTCGGCCTTGAAATAACCAAATACCGCTGTGCCGCGATAGAAGGGCTCGCCCTCGGTACTGAGCTCGAAACTGAAACTCTGAATGATATTGCTGCCGGCGATCACTGTGGAGAGCAGGCGTGAATCGTTGACTATGGTTTTACCGCGCAGATCCACCTGGCGCAGCAGTTCGCCGCTGCCATCTAAGTTACGGAAGAAGAGCTCCAGCCCGGGGAAACCCAGCGTGGTGCCCATGTAACCAGAAATAAACCCATTGGGCTGCAGCGCTATCTCCATCAGGATAGAGTAGGGCATCTGCGCGCCATGGCTGTTGCCTTGGAAATACCAGGCATCTTTGGGCACCTCATATTCGGCGATACAGCTGGCTGGTTGCTTAAATTCGCCCCGCTTGCCCTTCACCTCAATCACCCTAGTAGTCAGCTGCAGATCGCCGCAGGGGGTGCGCGGCGGAATAAGGCCGCGGTAGATAGCGAACTCAGGCCCGAAGCAGTTTTCGATATTGCCTGTGGCAAACTCAAACAGGTGATAGGGGGTAAAAGGCACAGTGTCCGGGGTGCGATTGGGATAATCTGGGATCGACGGCGCCTCGACATGAGTGAGCGGGATCACCCCTTTATTGGGCGCTGCGCTAAGGTCGGGCACTTTTGCCATCAAAGGCGCGTTAACAGACGCTGCCTGATTTGAAAGCATTTTTGTTGGCTTAATTGCTGGCTTAACTTCTGACTGGGCGGGCTGTGCGGTTGCGCCGTATCTGTCACACTCGGCTTCCTCTTTGATCATCACCCCAAGGTTTTGGAAATCCACCACCACTTTGCCATCGAGCAGGATATCGATATTGGCCTTGGCATAGGGGCGGGGCGAGAAACCTATCTCGGTCACCTCCATGCGATAGGTGAGACGCGCCGATTGCGGCAATACCTGGCCGCGACAGCGCACCTTCTGCGAGGCGTTCTCCAAGGGTTGGAAACGGCCGTTTTGTGTCTGTGTGTGCATACCAAGGTGCAACATATAGAACTGCAGCAGCTGGCCACAACCTTCGGCCATCAGGGAGCCCGCCATCACCTGATCGTCCTTGAAGTGACAGGGGAAATACCAGTGATTGGCCTCAAGTTGTTTATGGCCTTCGATAAGGCCTAAGCCCCAGGCGCCGCCGTGTCTGTCGAGATGACTCACCTCCTCGATCATGAGGAATTTTTCCGAGGCAAAACACAGTGACGACTGATGATGTCCTGCGTGTGATGGCCCGAAACAGCCTTGAATATCGGCCGATAAGAGTTTGTGAATCGCGCCGTAATCGAACCGGGTGCGCGGGCAATCTAGCAAGGGCGTCAGTATCTGTTTGCTGGCCGCTTGACGCGCCTTTATCTCCTCTTCTGTGCGGATCACTCCCTTGCCATCGGCCAGCTCCCTGTCGGTAAAGAAACCGGCGCAGCCGTTATCCATCTTGAGGATCAACTTATCGCCAACGAAGCACTCGTAGGAGAAGAAGAACAGCAGGGTATCGCCATTGCGGGCAAAGTTGTTGATCTTAATGTCGTAACGCAGAGTATCACCGCCTCTTGGCAGATCCCCAAGGAAGGTGAGGGTGCAGTCGAGCAGGCGATAGACCCGCTCGCCCTTGTTCTCAAAGTCTATGCCTAAGTAGCTGATCAGCATGAGATCGCACTGACCCGATTCGACAGCGACCGCCCAAGGGATCTGGCCATCTACCAGATAGGGGGCATCGACGGGGATATCGTACTCGGTTGTCATGCTGCTGGGTTTAAATTCGTGCAGTTTGGCATCCAGTTTTGTGACCCGAGAGACCAGCAGATAGTCAGTGGTCGGCAGGCGTACCCGGCGCGAATAGCCATCAATAGGGGCATACTCAGGACCAAAGACTCTGGCGATATCGCCCTCGGCATATTCCACCAAGTCGTGATAATCCCAGATACAGGGCTTATGTTCGGGCACGGGCGCACGATAGGGCTCTATTTTGTCATGCTGAGGCTCTAGCTTGTCATGCTGGGGCTTAAGCGGCTCTGGCATAAGATCAGCGTTTGGCTGAGTCGATTCAATGCCTGTCTGTGCCTGTGCTGGTCTGAGGGCGGTCAGTTGCTGTCTCAGCAGCGTATCGGCCAATTTCAGACCGCTCTGGCGTGCCTGCAGGAAACGCAGGTGAGTCTGTTTGAGCCGTGCCTGGTTGCGCGCAAAGGTGGTGTCATGAGCCGAAATAGTTACATCATCGACCTTAGTTGTCGATGGGGTATGAGTTGTCGATGGGGTATGAGTCGTCGATGGAGTATGAGTTGTCATTGTCTCTGGGATCCCTAAAACGACAGAGTCAGTCGGGTAATTGGTTGCTAATGCTTGTGTGTCTGGCGTGTGTTTGACCTGAGTTTCCACAGGAGACTTGGCTTGAGCCGCCAGCTTGGCGCGAATGGCATCGAGCTGTGGCAGCTGGGTTTGCATGATATGCTCGAAAATATCCCGGCCACCTAAGCTGACCCGTTTGATCAGCTTGGGCCCATCCAAGGCGGCCAGCCCCTGTTGCAGCCTCGCCGTCAGGGCTTGGCGCTGGGCAGATGTCTGACTCAGGAGCGTGAGGGCGCAGCGATTTTCGCTTAAGTTTGCGATGATGGCCTGCTGGCGCTTTGTGGATACGGCTTGATCCCAGCCTAGCTGCTGCAGGCGCAGCAAGGTGTAGATAAGGCTGGTCATGCCGGCGCTGGCGACACTGTGTCCCATCGACTGCTGACTGAGCTCGATTTTTCCTGTAAGGCCGCTTGCTATCAGCCTCTGCTGCGCCTGGACTGAACTTATCTCACTATTGGGCGCGGTATTGAGCTCGATTAAATCCAGCTCTGCTGGTACGAGTTGACCTGCGCTTTGCAGCTTATCGAGCGCCTGGTTAAGCTTTGATGCCGCGGCAAAACTCAGGCTGTCGAGTTGACCATAACTCGCCTTATCAGTATTTGGTGTGAGCACTAGGGCGCCGGCGGCCTCGGCCAGTCGCCAGTCACTGTTTTGCGCGCTGGCGTTTTGCAGCAGCAACTGCTCCAGGCTGCCGGCAAGATCCACTGAGGCGATGACCACAGCATCGACTGAGCCCTGGGCCAGCAAATTCTCCGCCACATCCAGGGCGCGGCTGACCGAGAGTTCACCGGCCGAGACGGTAAAGGCGGGGCCGTTAAAGTCCCACAGGGCGGCGATGCGCGAGGCCATGATATTGCCAATAAAGCTGGTGTACTGATTGAGCTTGGCGGCATCGAGCACGCTGTCCATGGCCAGGGCCTCGAGCGCCTGATATTCATCCTCGCTCAGGTTAAGGCCCATATTGTCCAGGCTCTGTTGCAGCTGGGTATGCAAATTGACCCGGCCGCGGAACTGATGCAGTTCAAGCTCTGTCTCCATGGCCACTAAGACGGCGACATTCTGCCCCGGCTGCAGCCTGGCATCGCGTATCGCCTCGTCTGTCACTTTCATCAGCAGCAGCTGCTGAGGGATCAGGCGATCATCCTCGTTAGGCGGCAGTTTAAAGCGCAGAAAGTCCAGCTCGAAGCTGTCGATATAAGCCCCCTCTGGAACCTGTTCGACTCCCGCCTTTGCCAGCAGTTCGCTATGTTTATCCAGCCCCTTCCAGCGCTGTTTCGGCAGTGGAATAAAGGCATTTTTTCCTTGCTCTAGGCAGCTGTCTATCGCCTCGATACTGGTAAGGGGGCCTAGATGAGCGGCGATCCCTGTGATAGCCAGAGAAGGCCTGTCACCTTTAATGTCACCGCTAGTCTCAAGCTTACGCCTTGTTGATGTAGCAGATTGGGTTGATGGAGCCGATTTTGCCGAATAGGACTCCAGCAATAGATGGGCGTTACAGCCACCAAAACCAAAGACAGACACGCCCGCCAGTCTATTGGCGTTGGCGGCTTTCACTGGCCAGGGTGTCACCTCAGTCGGCATGGTATGGGCGCCAAACACCCCATTGGGCGAGCAGATGGCGTCACTGATATTGATGCTAGGTGGCAGCACGCCTTCACGCATGGCCAGCAGCATCTTAACGATTCCAGGCATTCCTGCTGCTGTGAGCAGGTGACCCAAGTTGGATTTGGCCGAGCCAATTAGGGGCGCGGTCGTGCCCTGAAGATGAGGGGCGAAAAATTGCTCCATGGAGCTAAGCTCGACCTTATCACCCAGAGGCGTGCCTGTGGCGTGGCACTCGATCACTTCAATATTTTCGGGTTTGATACCGCTCTGCTGATAGGCGCACTCGAAGGCTTTTACCTGTCCCTTGCTGTTGGGGCTGAGGACAAACTGCCCCTTGCCGTCGTTAGACAGGCCGATGCCGCTCACCACGCCATAGATCTTATCGCCATCACGCTCGGCATCTTCTAAGCGTTTGAGCGCCAGCACGCCGGCGCCTTCACCGGCGAACAGGCCCTTACTGTTTTTGTCGAAGGGCGCCGAGAAGCCATGATCTGGATAGGCGTGAAAAATCGAGAAGCCCATATTGATAAAGAAGGGATCGGCACCGGAAACTGCGCCGGCGAGCATCATGTCTGCCTTGCCTGTCGTTAAATAGTCGCAGGCGAGTTTCAGGGCATAGACAGAGCTGGCACAGGCCGCATCCAGACTCAGCTGTACCTGGCCTAAGCCCAGGGCATCGGCGACAATTTTCGAGGCCTGATGGGCGATGGCGCCATTGGCATAGTTAGGCTCTGTCTCCCGGTCCTGATTAAAGGGGCTGAGCCTGAACCCTTCAGTGCCCAGTTTCTGCTGCAGCGCTTTCTCCACAAGAGTATGGTAGAGAGGCAGAAACAGGGCATTGGATTTCGCCGTGGGAAAGGAGAGGGTGCCCATGACTATCCCAGTGCGCGCCAGCAGGGGGGAGCCTAAGTGAATCCCGGCATCGAGCAGCGCCTTGCGACTGGTATCCAGCGCCCAGAGCAGACTCTCATCCAGCCCGGCAAGCTGTGCCTGTGGCAGGCGAAAACCTGCGGCATCAAACTCAAAGCCCTTTATATAGCCGCCCTTGTCACAGTAGAAACGGTCGGCCTCGCCCTGTTTGCCCTTAAATGCTGCGCATGGGGCGCCGAGTTTCTCATCGCTCAGCGCAGAGCGGGAATCGCGTTTATCCAGCAGGTTTTGCCAAAACTCATCTGGGGTCTTGGCGTCGGGATACAGGGTCGCCAGACCCACTATGGCTATTTTACCTGAGGCTGTCTTTGCTGGAGAAGGCACTTCATTTGAAGGCATTAGGCTTCCTCTTTAAATCGGTTGTCTGTCTCGCTAGGGGCGAGAGGCTGACGAAAATGGGGTTGCGCGATATGCCGCTCGAGTCCTTGTTGCAGCACCTTGAGATTGACCGGCACCCCATGACTTAACAGCTGGGCTAAGGCTTTGAGTAACATGCTGCTGTCGCTGGCGCCCTTAGCGTTGAGGGGCACGGCACTGTGGCAAACGGCACTATGGCACACGGAACTGGGGACGTTATCTTGTAAGATTTTGTCTATTAGCGTGCAGTTTTGTCTGTCGGCGCCCACTTCCACAAACAGCCTAGCGCCTTGCTTCACGGCGCTCTTTATCAGGGCGGTAAAATCGAGTGGATAACAGAAGGTATCGGCAAGGGCGCAAGCTATCAGCGCTGAACTGAGCGGCCGCTCTTGATTTAGCGCATTATCTTGATTAAGCGCAGCATCTATCCCCTTGCGGCTGTTGGCCGCGCTGATAAAGCGAATCTTATGGGCCATGCTCTGACCGTGAATGGCCTGACTGTTAATAGCCTGACTGTGAATAGCCTGGCGGTAAAATGCCTCGACCTCAGAGTGCTGACTCAGGGCAGGCAAGGTGTGCATGGCGGTGACCCGATTGGCGGCAATGCCGCGTTTGCCCAGTTGCTGCAACAGCTTTTGACAGCTGGCCTCGCAGCCTGCAATTACGCAGCTGTCCCCCTGAATGATGGCTAAATAGACTCTGGGATACTCGCTCAGCAGAGCCTCAATCTCATTAGGGGCGGCGCGCACCACGAAGCTGTTCCATGTTAACTCTTGCTCATCATCTAGCCCCCAGGCGCGGCGCACTGCGGTCAACTTGCCTGAGATGGCTGAGGTAAACAGCTCATGGGTTTGGGTCTGCTCTATCAGCTGATGGGGCCGCTGCCACACATCCAGACTGGCCCACATCGCCGCCTCGCCCATGGAGTAACCCAGGGCAAATTGCGGCTGCACCTCAAATACCTGAGTCATGAGTTTGCTCAGCAGGTAGCTGGCGCCCACACCGGCGATGGCGAGGGCGCTCAGGGGCATATTGGCAGTTATTGCTTTGTCGCCCTGGTAGATACTGTCGGCCTGCAACATGGCGCGCAGATCGCCCTGTTTCTCGAGCCAATCAAACAGGGCGGGAAAATAGCGGTGCAGCTCGCATAGCATATCCGGGTAGACAGTGCCGACACCGGGATAGAGGAAGGCAAGCGACTCCTTGCCTAACGGGGCTGCGCTAAAATAGCTGCCCGCCGGGGTCTTATAGGGATTTAGTGTGGTAAACACCTTCTCCAGCGCCGAAGAGATGGCCGCGAGTTCAGATTTAAGCTGCGTCAAGTTAGCCGCCTGCAAGGCGAGCCTGTATCTGGTTTGCCCAGCCTGGGTTTGTGTCTGGACCCGGTCGAACTCGGTGAGATTAACCAACATCAGCTCAAGCAGGGTTACATCGAGTCGAGCTTTTGAGTGAATCTTGTCGAGGCCATCTAACTGCTTATCGAGTTCGTCTAGTGCCTGCCGGATTTCATCCTGGCTATTTGCTGTGAGCAGAAACAGCAGGCGATTTTCATTAAGCAGCGATTCGCCCTCTAGGCGCCCAGTGCCCTGACTGAGCTGCAGGGCTAGGTGCTGCTTCTCTGAGGGGGCTTGGGGAAAATGCAGCAACAAATTGCTGATGCGCGCCTGATGGGGCGCACTGAACCAGTAATGCTGTCTGTTATTGCCGTGGCAGACACTGCGTTTTGCCAGCAGCTCAACGGCTCGGTAGAGCGCATCGAAGGCGGCTTCTTCTTTCTCTATTGTGAGCGAGGTATTGCGTTGTGAGAGCGATCCGCGTTTAGCCTGTTGCTGCACTAAGTGCGCGGCTCTCTCGGCGTTTTCTGCCAACTGCATCGCCCCAAGATGCCCATGGGGATGCAGCTTAAGCCTAGCCGCCATCAAGGCTGGCATCAGCAGTAGCTCCCGGCTTGAACTTGTGATGATGACCGCCTGATCTTGAGCTATATGGGATAAGGCCAGGTTTAACGTAGTGGCAAAGGCTTGAAAATTAAGGCGCACAGGCGCGAGCTGTTTGAGCGTCAGCGAACTAAAACCCGCAGCGTCAGGCAGCAAAATGGCGACCCGTAAAGGCGCCAAATTGTCTGCTGTTTTCAGTCCGGACTGCAGCTCTTTTTGCAGCTCTGGTTGCACTTTAGTGCCAGGTGTTTGCATCATTAAACTCGGCTCACCTCGAACTTAGATGCAGGCATAAAGGCGTCGTTGAGATTTTTGCTTATGGTCACCTTGGCCTCGCGCATAATGGCGCTTGGCTCACCGTTTTCACGGTAGAGGGTGATATCGGCGACAAGGGCGCGATGGCTACTCTTGATCACCTTAAGCTCAATCATGCCCCTCTCTCCCGCTTGCAGGGGATGGAGACTGACAAACTCGCCTATGCTGGATGGCAGGCTGGCGGCGCCATATTTGAGCCTCGCCCAGACCAGCATGGCCTGCAGCAGCAGATCCTCGGCGAAGGGCTGAGTGCCGCCATATTGCACACTCGGGGTAAACTCACCGCAATCGCTTTGCAGCTGGTTTTGCTGCTGATTATGTGGCTGATTTTGCGGCATAGTGGGCAGCTCACAACTGACCATCAGACCAAGATCGTCGAAACTGTGCACCTTATCCAGTCCCTGTAGACGCGGGCCGTGGAACAGGGTGCCGTCACGATAGAGGGCATTTTTGTCTGTGATCGGCGTCTGCTTAACCACAGCTTGAATGTCAGCCAGCTCGGCGGCACCTGACACACAGGTTTGCGGGACTAGCTTAGCTTGATATTGCGGCCTGCCATCACAGCTAATTAACGCCTCAATGACGACAAAGCCGCTCTCCTGATATGCAGGCGTCAGTGTCAGCACTAAGGTTTGTTCAGCCTCGCTATCGAAGATGATCCCCTTCAATAGCTTGTAATTCTGCACGGCGAACAGGTCACCATACTGCTCGCTCGCCGCCTGTCGCATCCACTGCAGGGCGCACACTGTGGGCAGCACAGGATTGCCACCGATGCAGTGATCCTCGACAAAAGGCAGCTTGCTCAGGCTGACAGTTCGCTCAAAGGTCACAGGCGTGAATTGGCCAGCACTTCGCGGACGAGCAGCTGTCTGCTCCCCATCCGCATCAGGCTTTTTTACGCTGTCACGTTTGTCAGTCTGTTTGCTATTGCCTTGCATATCGCTGCCGATCAATAGCTGTACGCCGCTGTCAGTTAACAGCTGGGTGGCAAACAGCTCGGCGCCCGCCTCAAGGGGGATCACATAGACGCCGCGTTCGGTAAACATCTTCTTCAGCGCAGGATTCACCATGCCGCCATCCCAGGGACCCCAGTTAAAGCTCATCACCTTAGCGTGGGGATTGAGACCGGCCAGTTGCAGCGCCGTCTTGTTGAGGATCTCATTGGACATGGCGTAGTCACTCTGACCACTGTTGCCATAGAAACCCGCCGCCGAA
Organism: Shewanella sp. AS1; assembly: GCF_021412565.1. GTDB lineage: Bacteria > Pseudomonadota > Gammaproteobacteria > Enterobacterales > Shewanellaceae > Shewanella. The sequence goes on from NZ_JAKCLJ010000001.1 coordinate 632,850, forward strand.
GAGAAGAGGGCGACTAATTTGAGCTTATCGATTTCAAGTTGAGACAGCAGGGCTTTGAGTCCGCCCACTTTAGTGCCATAGACTCGGTTAAGTTCACTTAAGCTTTTGTCCTGAATGTGTTTATCTGCAAGTACGCCTGCGCCGTGGATCAGGCCGCTTATCTGCCCAAGTTTGCCTAAGCTGAGTTTTACCTCATCACTCGATGAGACATCTAGGCTGACATATTCGGCGCTGGCGCCGACAGCTTTAAAGGCCTGCAGGGCTGCATCTATCTCCAGACTGCTGGCAATGGGCCAGATCAGTGCATCGAGCTGCTTAGGTGTCGGCTTCTCGCCGTTAGCCATCAGATGCTTGATAGCGGCGGCTTTAAGCTCGCTTGGTGCTAAACTTTGCGCCCACAGGGGCAACTGCTCGGCGCTCAAATGTGCGCTGCGTCCCGCCAGAATAAAGTGGGACTGGCAGCGTTTCGCCAGGGCGAGGGCACACTGGAAGGTCACCCCTTTTGCCCCCCCGGTCACCAGTATTTTATCCGTGCGATTGAGCCTGGTTTTTGCTGTTTTTAGCGCCGCATCGGCGCTTATTAAGGCAGTTCGCTCAATCTCTCCCTCTGGCGTTAGGCTCAATCCGACCTCAGTCGGCTGGCCATTTTCGGCGAAAAGTTCGGCAATAATGGCCTGGCTCAGTTGGGTAGCACTCATCTGCGGTGCGATATCCAGGGCGCGGCACACCACATTTGGCCACTCATGGCTGAGGGTCTTGGTCAGTCCGGCCAGGGCCGCCTGATTCAGTTCGCTGCCACTGTGCGGCTTAAGGTAGCCTAGGCCACCATCGATACGGCTAACAGTGATAAAACTGCGGCGAGTATCGGCACTTTGAGTCAGTGAAGGATAGAGGTGTTTGGCCCATAAAAATGCCGCTGACACTTGGTCAAAAGCACTTTCACCAAAATGCAGGCTATCGCCGGCATCCTGGGCCATAGTCTGTGGCTGCAGATGGATAAAGCCATGGATGGCACCATGCTCGCTACTGATTTGCGCGATAACCGCCTGAATATCGGCGTCTTGTCTGCCATTTAGCTGCACCCAGACGATATCGCTGCTCAGGGGCGATTGGGGCGCGCCTGCTAATTGGCGCACCACGATAACCTTGAGTCCTCGCTTTTGCAGTTTCTCGGCCAGTACCCCAGCGTTGTGGCCATCATCATTGATAACCAGGGTGGCATCGGCGGCGAAACAGCGTTCAGCTTGCTTCGCCGCTTCAAGCTTTTTTAGCGCCACCTCACTGTGGGGCGGCAGCTCAACGAGAGGAGCTGGGGTCGCTGCCAGGGTTTGTACCTCGCTCTTGGTACAGCTAACCTCCTCTGTGCCTGTCGCTAGCTTGCTGTTCATATAGCCGATTATCTCACCTAGGGTGCGACACTCGGCTAAGTCTTCCGGATTAAGTTCAGGCAAGCTTGGCAGTTCATCTTGCACTGTACCTAAAATCTCTACGCGCTTGATGGAGTCGATTCCGAGATCGGCCTCCATATCCATGGCCAAATCCAGCATCTCGGTAGGATAACCTGTCTTGTCGGCCACCACGCTGAGCATGGTCTGCTGCACTTGTGTTTGTGAAATTTGCGCTTGTGAAACTTGCTCTTGAGTAACAATTGGGCTTGAAACCGCACTGGCTTGCGCCTCGCTGCCGAGCTTGCTGTTCATATAGTTGACGATTTCGCCTAAGGTGCGACACTCTGCTAAATCTTCGGGATTAAGCTCAGGCAAGTTTGGCAGTTCATCCTGAACTGTACCTAAGATCTCTACGCGCTTGATGGAATCGATACCGAGATCCGCTTCCATATCCATGGCCAAATCCAGCATCTCGATTGGATAACCTGTCTTATCGGCCACCACAGCGAGCATGGTTTGTTGTACCTGGTCGTGAGATAAAGAATCTTGAGATAAACAGGTCTGAGACACAGTCATAGCAGGCTCTGCCTCAGGGCTTTGTGTCTCAGTGCTTTGTATATTAGCGCCTAGCTTGCTGTTCATATAGTTGACGATTTCGCCTAAGGTGCGACACTCGGCTAAATCTTCGGGATTAAGCTCAGGCAAGTTTGGCAGTTCATCTTGCACTGTACCTAAGATCTCTACGCGCTTGATGGAGTCGATACCAAGGTCGGCTTCCATATCCATGGCCAAATCCAGCATCTCTATAGGATAACCTGTCTTGTCGGCCACCACGCTGAGCATAGTCTGCTGCACTTTTTGCTGCATTTGGTCGCTTCCGAGCGCCGATGGGGCAGGCGCCGCCGTTACTTGTGTTACAACAGGCGATGCTGCAACAGGCGCAGGTGCAACTTGTGCGACAGCCTGGTTATCTGCACCCAGTTTGCTGTTCATATAGCTGACGATTTCGCCTAAGGTGCGGCACTCGGCTAAATCTTCCGGGCTAAGCTCAGGCAAGCTTGGTAGCTCATCCTGCACTGTCCCTAAAATTTCCACGCGCTTGATGGAATCGATACCGAGATCTGCTTCCATATCCATGGCCAAATCCAGCATCTCGATTGGATAACCTGTCTTGTCGGCCACCACGGCGAGCATGGTTTGATGCACTTTATCACTTCCGAGAGCCGATGGGGCTGGTACGGCTACTTGCACGGGAACAGGCGCAGACGCTTGAACTGTCTGCACCAATGGCTGAGTCGGTTCGACTGCAGGCCTGGTCATCTGTCCTGGCAATGTTTGCACTGGTGCTGCCTGTGTTGCTACAGGCGCTGGTTGGATTGGCGCAGTCTGTGATGCACTCTGCGAGCTAGCTACCGGCTGCTGAGCACTTTGGTCTTGCTGCTGAACACTTTGGCCCTGCAGCAGGGCGATGGCGCTGGCATTACTCTGCGCCTGCAGTTCCAGGAACTGGCTGTGGCTCTGCAACGTCTGCGCCTGATGCTGGTGGAACTGTGCCATGGAGCGCAGCAGACTCTCGGGGATAGCCAGGCCTGCGGCGGCCATCTGAGTCTGGGCCGTGATCAGGGCGTTAAAGGTTTCACCATACTGCTGGGGAATGGTCAAAAATTGTTGGTGCAGCTCAGCGGTTTGCTGCTGAGCGGCGAAGAACTGACTGATGGCATCGCTGCTTGCCTGTGTGGCAGGAGTGGCGGCATCATGCATTGCTGTCTGCTGAGTTTGATTTTTTTCCACGATCTTCTCGACTTCTGTTATCTGGGGGATGTCGCTGGTCGCGACTGGCATGGCAGCGGCGGGCACCGGCTTGTCAACTTGGACGATTCTCTCCTCTATCTGGATTTGAGGCGTGATCTGGCCCGAAGCCAATGCGGACTCCATCTTGTTTAAGGTGGCTGGGCTGATGTAGTTAGTGGCGCTCAGTTTGATATTCATTGGCGATGGCGCGGCTATCTCGGGCGCAGCGGCGCAGTAGGGATCCAGGTTTTCCAGGGCAACACCCACCACGGCAAGCTGCACAGCCGCCTGTCTGAGCTGAAGGTCACAGTCCCCTTTGGGATTAGGATTCAGGCTGATACAGCAGATTTCATCGCTTTTATCCTTAAGGGTCGTTTCTGCCAGTTTTTGCAGGATATTTTTCGGACCAAACTCCACGAAGATGCGCGCGCCATCATCATACATGGCCTGCAGCTGCTCACTAAAGCGCACTGATTGCAGCATATGTTGCTTAAACTCACGCTTGATTGTCGCTGCGCTGGCATCCAGACGCTGACCCGTGGCGTTGGCATAGAGGGGGCGTTTTGCCTTGGTAAATTTCACCTTGTCGATGGCATCGCTAAAGGGCTGCTGGGCATGAGCCACGAGCGGGGTATGAAAGGCGCCGGAAACTGGCAGTTTGATCGCCTTTAGGCCTGCCTCGCTCAGAGCCTGTGCGGCTTGGTTACAGGCCTCTGTGGGGCCGGCGATCACCAGCTGGGTTGGCGAGTTATAGTTGGCAACCTTTACGCCATCAAACTCGCTCAGTTTGGCCTCAAGCTGAGTCAACGCATCGGCCTTGTCGATAATAATGGCGTGCATCACGCCAGAGTCGATTTCATCATCCAGTTTGGCAGCCATGGCATCGCCGCGCTCGAAGGTCAGTCGATAGTAATCTTCCAGGCCGATGACATTGGCCGCGCACAGGGCACTTAGCTCACCGAAGCTGTGGCCCGCCACCATGTCGGCACTGAAACCGGCGGCGCAAAACAGCTGATACTGACCCATGGAGATGGCGCCGATGGCGCTCTGGGCAAAGGCGGTATTGGTCAGCTGCGCTTCCTGTGCTTTTAGGTCATCTGGGTTAAATACCGGCTTAGGATAAACCACCTGCGAAAGCGCAGGCTTGTTATTGGCGGCAAACACTTGGTCGGCGAGCATAAACTGCTGACGCATCTCGGGGAAATGGCAGCTGAGCTCGCGCCCCATATTGAGATACTGGGCGCCTTGTCCGGCAAACAGCGCAGCGATTTTGGCATCGGCTAAGGCGTGCCGGCGGTAGTGTACGCCACCGGGCAGCGACCAGCTTGCTGCTGCATCCGATTCGAGCCTAGCTTCTGATCCGAACTTAGCCAGGGCCTGGCTCAGCAGGGTTATCAGCTCATCACAGTCTTTAGCCACTAGGCCGAGGCGCGGCGCTGCGGCAGCAAGGGGCCGAATGGCATGCTCTTTGGCCAGTACATTGAGTGATGCGCCAGAGTGAGCAGCATCAATCACCTGCTTGATGCTGGCAATTAATTCGCCCTTATCGGCACCGCTAAATAACAGGCTCTGGGGCACAGCGCGCTGACGGTACTGGGTCAGCTTGCCTTGCTCTCTTTGATGATCTTGGTTGTACTCCTCGAGCACAAAGTGGAAGTTAGTGCCGCCAAAACCAAAGGAGCTTATTCCCGCGCGGCGTGGCGTGCCGTCGGGGCGTGGAAGCCAGGGACGGGTCTGAGTGTTGAGATAAAAGGGCGAATTCTCGATTGCCAATTTAGGGTTTGGTTTGTCCACATTGATGGTCGGCGGCAGCACTTTATGGTGCAGCGCCAACGCGGCTTTTATCAGGCCAGCCGTGCCTGCGGTGGACTTAGTATGGCCAATCTGGGATTTTACCGAGCCAAGGGCGATATGCTGCTTGTTGTCACACCCGTCGCTGAAAACTGAGCTCAGGCCGTTGAATTCGGCAACATCGCCGGCCGCCGTGCCTGTGCCGTGGGCTTCGATAAGCCCGACACTGTGCGGGGCAAACCCTGCGTCATCATAGGCGCGTTTCAGGGCTTTGGCCTGACCTTCTGGACGAGGCGCGTAGATGGATTTGAACTTGCCGTCCGATGAGGCGCCGACGCCTTTGATCACCGAATAGATGCGATCGCCATCGCGCTCGGCATCTTCCAGGCGCTTAAGCGCCACCATGCCAATCCCTTCTCCTATCATCATCCCCTTGGAGTCGATGTCGAAGGGCTGGATAGTCTCATTGGTGGTAAAGGCCGGGGTTTTCGAGAAACTCATGTACATGTATGGCGAGTTGTCTGTGCAGACGCCGCCTGTGATCATCATCTCGGAGCGGCCTTCGACCAGTTCGCTCAGTGCCATACGCATGGCGGCTAGGGAACCGGCGCAGGCGGCATCGACCACGCAGTTCATGCCACCAAAATCGAAGCGGTTGGCGATACGGCCGGCGATCACATTGCCTAAGGAGCCGGGGAAGGAGTTCTCCTCCCAGTGAATATATTGATCTTGGAATTTCTTGATCAGCATCTCGCTGTCATCATCGCTGATGCCACTGCTTTTAAACACTTTTTTAAGCACAGGATATTGCAGGCGAGCATTCAGGCTCTGGCTGATCTTCTGGCCGCCGCCTATGCCTAAGGTGATGCCTATCTTGTCTCTGTCGTAATCGGCAGGCAGATTCGCGTCCTGTAAAACCTCTTTGGCTACCACAAGGGAGAGCAATTGGGCGCTGTCGGTCAGCTCCAGAATATTAGGCGGCAGACCAAATTCCATGGGGTTGAAGTCCACCTCTGGGATAAAGCCGCCGCGTTTGCAGTAGCTTTTGTCCGCCTTGCTCTTGTCGGCATCAAAATAGTCGTCGATATTCCAGCGGCTCTTGGGCACCTGGGTGATGGCATCTATCTTGTCGCAGATCAGATCCCAGAACTGATTTAAGTAACGGGCATTGGCAAACAGGCTGGCCATACCGACTATGGCGATAGGGGTATCTTTTAATCGCTTATTGAGGCGCGCATCTTGCGATGACTGTGAGGTGTTACTCTGGCTCATAGTGAGTCTCCAGTGGCTGCCTGAGCGACAGCCGGCTTGATGTCGAGTTCAGCGTCACTGTTCCCTTGGGGCATCTCGGCTCCGGGAAAACGCTGCAGAAAAATATGGTAGTTACTGACCATTAATTTACGAAGATGAAAGGGGCCGTGACGCAGCACATGGGCAAAGTAGCGCCTTGTGGCTTGGGTATTGGCATCCTGATAAATATCTAAATAGATCCAGTCGCTGTGGGGATCGATCCCTAAGAGCACGCTGCTGGGTGTTGAATCGGTTAACTGCGCCGGAATACTTAATGACGCCACTTGCACCACAGTATCGCCGTCTGTCTCTGGCAGAGCCAGAGTCTTGGCCAGGGTGTGTGAGTTGAGTGTGTAGGTGGCTATCTGAGACCCCTGCACTATGGGCAGCTGATTAAAGTAGTCATCCGGGACGGTTTGGTTTTCGATATCACTGATCCGTGAAACGCCGTAACGCTTGAGGCAGCGCGCTAATCCTGAGCGGGACACATTGGGGTTGATGAACTCCTGCGTCACCTTAAGCAGTTTGTCCAGCGGCATCTTAAGTTGTGAGCGCAGTCCGACCACCACATACTCCTGCAGCGGCGTGAGCGTGGTATTGAGATGATGCGGCGTATTGGGGGTGTTATCCACCGAATCGCGCTTGCGCCATTTACGTACCGTGGCTTCACTGATGTTTAGCACCTTAGCGAGCTGGCTGACAGGCAACTCAGACTCCTGGATAAACAGGCGCATCTCGGGCGTGGTTGTCGAGTTTTTATGCCTGAATTTGCTCGGTTTTTGGGCGCAGTTATCCGAACTTTCGTTATCCATCAGGTCATTTTTCTTATTGAGCTGCTCAACCATAGGCGAGGTTTTATTCCATTATAATCAGCTGGGACAAGCAGGAGGGTGACTGCCATGCTCCGGTTTTATGCCCAGCAAAAGAAGCGCCTTAGCGCATTTTATCGCAATTGGTTTTGCAGACTACATGAGCTTTAGGGGCAATACAATCACCTGGGACTTAAATTGGGTATTTCGGATGAAATTTAGCGTACAAGTGTGCACTTATTTGTCGATAGTCGGTTGGTTTAGGGCTTAGGTGACCGCTGAGCAAGGGGAAAGTAATGATGCCAGGCAGGCAGAAAGGCAGAAAGGCAGACAAAAAGAAAGAGAGTGCGATAAGATACCGTCAGGCTTTATGAGGAAAGATAATGACAATTACAAGAATAAACCCGACCCCGCGCTGGTCCGATGCCACAGTGTTTAACGGTATTGGCCATTTTGTTGAGATAGCCGACAATACCTGTGCCGACTTGGAAGGACAGATAAAGCAGGTGCTGCAGCAGGCCGAGAAGACACTGGCGAAGATAAATAGCTCCCACTCCAGGTTGTTATCGGCCACCATCTATCTGACCGATTTCTCCCATCTGTCGCTCTTTAATGAGTATTGGGATGCCTGGTTACCCCAAGGCTGTGCACCGAGCCGCGCCTGTGTAAAGGCCGAATTGGCCGATCCCGATTATCTGGTGGAGATCGCCTTCGTCGCCGCGGTGAAGCAGGATTGAGCTTTGAGCCAGTTAAATCTCCTCCATGTGCACTTTTTTTTCTGTCCGCTCACAGAGGCGAATTTAACGTCTGATGAAATAAAGAGGCTGCGAGGCTGTTTGCCTGAAGATGAACAGGCAAAAGTGGATCGCTATTTACAGCCTGATGCCCGGCGAAAAGGTTTACTGGTGCGGGGGTATCTTCGCGGTGTGTTATCTTTTTTTGCCCGGCTGTGGGGCTCGAATATTGCGCCGAATGAATGGCAGTTTCGTTATCTTGAGAAAGGTAAACCTGTGTTATCCGCGGTCAGTTTTGCCGCCTCGCCCTTGGTGTTTAACCTAAGTCACAGCGGTGATTATCTGTTAATTGCCCTGACGCGTGTTGACCCGGCTTTAACAGGCAATGGCTTAAAACTTGGAGTGGATATCGAGCGTTTAAGGCCATCGACCAATATCTATAGCATCTTAGATAACTATTTTACGGCTCAGGAGCGCGAGGCGCTGCTGGCGCTGCCTGAAGATGAGCAGCGCCAGCGTTTCTTCGATCTTTGGGCGCTGAAAGAATCATTTATTAAAGCGACCGGCCTTGGCTTAGCCCAGCCGCTGAAATCCTTTCATTTTGTGTTTGATAATAGCGAGGCGAATGTAGAGGGCAAGGAGCGACTGGCGCTGCAGCATAATGAGCGATTAGCACTGCACAAGAGCAGAGCAGAGGATGAACCTGCAAGTGAGCCATTGGTTATCCAGCGCGATATCACCCTAAGAAAGCATCAGGGCGATGAGGATAACTGGCAGGTGTTGCTTGGGAAGCTGAACAGTCAATACCGTTTTGCCCTGAGCCTGAATGCCTCTGTCAGGCCAGCGTTGAGCGCCAGTGTGGTCAGAATAGATGAGGTTTTACAGCTATTGAAAGGCGAGTAAGGACAGGGCGCAAATCAAGCGCATCTAACCAAAACCAGATGAGTAAAAAGTCCGCACAGGCGGACTTTTTTCGTTAATCAAGGTAACTCTTTCTTACTTATGTGAGAGTTACCTACGTGCAAGTTACATACGTGCAAGTTACATACGTGAGAGTTACATACAGTTACTGACGCGCGAGGCGGTGATTTTCCGGTGGTTGCTCAAAGTCGCTGCGATAAGGATTGATATCCAGGCCGCCACGACGGGTATAGCGGGCAAACACGGTAAGCTTGGCGCAGTGACAGTAGTGTTTCAAATCGACGAAGATCCGCTCGATACACTGCTCATGAAACTCGTTGTGTTGCCTAAAGGAGATCAGGTAACGCAGCAGTTTCTCGCGGTCAATCTTCGGTCCCTGATAGCGGATCATCACGCTGCCCCAGTCGGGCTGGGAAGTAATTAAACAGTTAGATTTTAACAGGTTAGAGGTTAGTGTCTCCGCGACCATTGTCTGACTGTCAGTGCTATCGAGTAGATAGTCGCTGTTGAACTGGTAATCATTAATCTCGATATCCAGATCATCGATGCAGCTGCCGGGCAACTCGCTGATGCGCTGATGGCTAAAGTGCTTGGGCTCAATGACGTTAACTTTGACTTCGCCCTGGGCACAGGCACTGAGATCTTCACTCAGGGTCTGTTGTACCTTGTTCAGCGAGGCAAATCGAGTCTGGTTAAAGCTGTTGAGATAGAGCTTAAAAGATTTAGACTCGATAAGGTTAACGCTGTTAATGTCCAGTTCGACTTCGAGGATCGCCACCATAGGCTTGCCCTTGGCATTGAGCCAGGAGAGTTCATAACCTGTCCAGATATCGACACCGTGAAAGGGCAGCGTCTCGCCAAGGGCGATGGCATCGCGGTTCAGCTTGCGAGGCACACCCTGCAACAGCGTCGCATCGTACTCTTCCTGATAGCCGGTCGATTTGCCTAGAGTAAGGTCTGAAAGGGCCGGAGCATCACGGTATGGGTCATGAACTGGTGTCATTACTGGGGGTTCCATGTCAAAATAGGCCGCACATTATACTTACATTTTAGGTCGCTGCTAAGTGTCTTCTCTACCTGCATTGGAACATTTTTTTGAACAATACCATGAAGCCTATCTGGATAAACTGGGGGAGCACCCTAAGTATTATCCCCATGGCGAAGACTCCTTGTGTCTGTTTGAAACGGATAAAGCCAAGTTAAAACAGGACGATATTGCCTTGCAGTGGCAGGTGGTGAAGCGCGAGTCTCCCGGCAGTTTTGCTAACATTGAAACCGCCTTGTCGATTCAGCTGCATCCGAGTATTCAGGCCTTTTACGGTCACTATTTTGCTGCCAGTTTGATGTTTAACGCTAAGTGGGGTGAGGGGGAGCTGCTGCAGGTGTGGAATCAGAACGATTTTGAGTATCTGCAGCAGAACCTGATTGGCCACCTGATGATGAAGCAGAAACTCAAGCAGGAGGCGACCTGGTTTATTGGCGTGCTCGGTGAGGGCGATCAGATGCTGGTGGTGGATAATCGCGATGGCAGCGTCTGGGTTGAAGTGCCCGGTGAGGTGCCACAGCAGCGACTGGCCGACTCTTTAGATGAGTTTATCTCCCAGCTGACCCCCAGAGTCTGCCCGCCAACACCTATGGTTGAAGAGAGTTTGCCGGCACTGGATCATCCCGGGATCTGGCAGCGCATTAAGATAATGTGGCGCCATCTCACCAACAAGGTGTAAGGCGCCTGTTTGTAGTGGTTGATATCTGCTATTGGTGATCCCAGGAGATGTTAGAGACGATTCTGCAGTCATCACACCTGAAGTGAAACAGATCCAACAGTGGCTCATCGAGCAACCACTCTTTATTGCCACATCGTGGGCAGGGGCGTTGTTTCTCCGCCGATAAACTCTCTCCGCCTACTCGATAAAGATAGTAATAGGTCGGGATCTGAGTCAGGTATTCGATACGACCGCGCAGATCCCAGCCTCGGCGAAACAGATCGCTGTCGCAGCGGGTTATCTCTTCCAGGGCGGCAAACTCAGCCTTAGTTGCTGCGGCCATCTGTAATTCATCACAGGCTTGCCACTCTGTTTGCCATTTTATGACACGTTTATGATCGCCATTAAAGGTTGCCGGGATCTGGTACAGGGGGATGGGTTGCAGGGTATCGCCACTGCGCAGGGGAGAGCACATATGCACATAGCTGGTATAGAGCAGCTGCCAGCTGGGTTTATCAGTCGCGCTCACTTCTGAGTTGATATCCTGGCCGATATATTTTTCCCTGGGCTGCAGCAGTTTAGCTTGGGTTAATTGGCTCAGTGCCTGCTCTACCCAGGGGCTGTTGTAGCGTTTGGCCAGACTGCTCTTTTCTGGTGTCAGTAGTCGCACTTTGAATTCGGCATTGTTAAATGCCACAGCAAACTCCCGTCCCAATATCTGGCCATTGGCCCGGTAGGCCTCAAGCAGTCCATTGATGGCCTGTTCGGCGGCGCTGATTGTGGTGTTATCGAAGCATTCGAATCTGAGTTCTACCACGTGCATGGGTTTATTTCTCTTTTGTTAAAGCGTTTTCTAACGCCTTTTCCAGCTGTGCGACGCGATTGAGTAGCACCTCATGCTGCGACTGCAGGGTGCGGATATTTTGCTGCAAGGTTTCCAGACTCATGGGGGTATCGCTTTGCGACTCCTTGCTCACAGCCGGTTTAAAGTGTAGCGCTGCCACTTCCTCTTTCGATAATGCTTTAAAGCGCTGTAATCCCTGGATTAAAACAGGCATAGGCAGGCTGTTGCCTAACTTGGCTTTCAGTAGCGCCATACTCGGTGTTTTACCTGAGAGGGTGATCTCTTTGGCACAATTTAATACTTGCTCGATAGGACTCATAGTTAGTGAAATTCCTTAAAAATTAGTGGCATTAACCCAGAGTGACGAACTTAAAAATAGCTAATTCATTATAAATCATAACGTTACTTTTTTGGCATAAGCTTTGCTGTCTCAGGTCTGGCTATAATAGATAAACGGGAAGTTAAAGTGAAAACAAAAATATTCAGTCTGCTACTTTTAGGCGCAAGCAGCGCGCTGCTTTCGGGTTGTGTGATTAATGTGGGTGACGGTGAAGGCAATTGGGATAATGGCAATCACTGGGAAAAAGTTCAGGATAAGAACCGAGCCAATTTAGCTAAGCTGACGCTTGGCATGAGTCGGGATCAGGTGATGACACTGATGGGCACAGCCGATTTTAATGAAGCCTATAAGCAAGAAGATAAAACCGTTGTGGTGCTTTACTATCGCACCCAGAGAGTCAAAGGCGATGGTACAACCACAAAAGATGAGTGTACTCCTGTGGTGCTAGTCGATGATGCGCTTAGCGGTTGGGGCGAAAAAGCCTACAAGAGTATCTAGGTTAACTTGAAAAGTCTGGTTGTTAACCTAATTAGGCTGCTGCGAGTCGCGCTTTAAATATCCAGAAAAAGACCATTGCTTGATGTCAGGCAATGGTCTTTTGTATTTAATGCTTTATCGGTAATTAATGTCTTAAACGTGCATCTAACTGGTCTATGACCTCAGTCCAGGAGGCGTCTTCCTCTAATGCCTCTTTAAGAAAATGTTTCTGGGATGAGCTCCAAAAGTCGGCATTGACTAAGTGGGTTTTGGCCGTGAGTTTATGCTGGCTGATAAAGTCTTCGATGGCCTCACTGTGACTTGGCAAGCCTAGTTGCTCAAACAGGGAATGCATATCCGGCTGATTTATATCCATTGCAATCACCTTTTTACTCAATTGTTGTCCGTTCAGTATGGGACTTTTTTAGTTAAGTTTCGAGTCGATTATCATTTGCACTTATTTACAAGCTTGTTACATTAGGTGAAATAGCTCCCATCTGAGGATAAGCGTATGGACACGATAAGCCCTGAATTGGCTAACGAAAAATATAAAGCTGTCTACTTAACCGCCGAGGATTTGCGCCTTGCGGTGTCTATCTTATATAACGCTTATCATGATGATGCTTTTTTCCTCTCAGCAATAGAGCATAGCGACAAGACTCAGTATGAACAGAAGCTCAGAGGAGCGCTGCGGGAAGAGCTCTACTCCCTCTGGCAGGAAGAGCAGGCTTTAATCGGTTTGTTCGATGGTGAGAGATTGATTGGGCTAGCCTGTATCGTCACTCAAGCAGTGCCCTTGGGAGAGGCGCGTTACTGGCACTGGCGCCTGAAAATGCTGATGAGCACTGGATGGCAATCGACTCAGACATTAATGAAAAAAGAAGCCTCGATCCTGGAACATCTTCCCAGTACCCAATGCGGCATCTTACAGTTTATCGCGCTGACACCAATGGAGCAGAATAAAGGGCTGGGTAGTCGCTTAGTACAGGCCGTTATGAGTTGGTGCGATGAACAGCCTGAACTCGACGGCATAGGTGTCTATGTGACGCAGACAAACCATGGCCAACTTTTTTCGCGCGCCGGTTTTGCCTTGCTGGAAAAGTTAACCATTGCCGATGTCGAAGGTGAACTGCTGTTTTATCGCAGTTCGAAAAGTGAGATAACCAAATGAACAGGGAGCGGGTTCAGGATAATAAGGCAGTAAATCAATATCGCAGTTTTAAGGCATTTTATCCTTTTTATCTTTCGCAGCATCAGCAGCCCGCCTGTCGCGCCATGCACTATTTAGGTAGCACACTCGTGCTTGGGCTGTTGCTGCTGAGTCTATGGTTACAAAATGGATATTGGTTGTTATTGATGCCCGTTGCTGGTTATGGCTGTGCCTGGATAGGGCACTTTATGTTTGAACATAATCGCCCCGCGACTTTTACCCATCCTCTCTATAGCTTGTATGGCGATTGGGTGATGTATGCCCAGTGGCTTGGCTCGCTCTTTAAGTCTAAATAAGCGCAATTGTTAATTTAGGGTGAATTATTTTAGCGCCCTGTTTTGTACTAAGCAGCTGTTTTGATAAATTTTAATTAGATCTACTTTTATTTCCCCTGATTGTGTGAGAGATCGCTTACAAGATTGTGAGTGATTTGCTTTTATTTTTGGTGTTTCGAGAACGAAATAATTTATTTTCATTATATTTCAGTTGTTTATCTTGAAAATACTCAGTGATTATTATTTGTGCTGCACTGAATTGTTCTTTGAGGTGCATATTTAATTTTTAGCTTGTTTATACTGAGCCTCATTAAGGAACAGGCTTAAATGAAACGAAATAGGCGCAAGGGAAAAGGATGAAGCGTCAATGGAGTGGGTAGGAAAACCCCTATGGTATGGGATGTACCAAGGAGCTGATTTGAGCTAGTAGATAGATATCTATGCACTCGCTAATCATAGGTTCATTTAAGCATCGGGAGTGTATTTCAAGGAGGGAATACAAGCCAAAAGGATTGGGATTTCAGTTAAATGGAATGGCTGAACTAGGGATAGTGAACTAAGGATAAACCGACAGGATGTTTTGATTGGCAGGAGCCAGAGTGTAGTAACATAGCAATCTTAGCCAAATATCGGCTTTGAGTTGCACGAAGAAGGCGTACTTTTTAGTACGCCTTTTTTTATTGTCGGTAGAAAGCAGTTTTTGGGAGTCTTTGTTAGAGGTGACGATTTATATGCTTGCTTTGAGCAAGCTTGAGTCTGCGATATCAACACCATTGTTTGCTGTTATTTACCTGTTTTCTTTTAAGTTTGGGGAAATGTAGCAGACATAATGCCTGTTACTTTGTAAGAGATCTCTCACAAGCGCGTGAGACTTATAACAGCTTTATTGTGTCGATCTCCATTAACACTAAATTAACATTATATTAATCAATTAGTTATCTGTTTTTGCCATTGGTATGATTTTTAATATAAAAAAGTTTATTTATGAATTGGATAAAAAAGTGTTGTCGCTCCAATAGAATTAGCTTTGTTCAAGGATGAATGGTGTAAGCCGAGTGATTGGCGAGTGCGATGGAGTCGCTATCTCTTCAGGGAAGATGTTTTACTGCCTAGGATGGTGGTATACACGGAGTGTATAGAAGGGATGCTCAAGGAAGATTAAAGGACACGTATTAAGGATGATACACACTTGGTAGGATGCCAGGTTATGGACAGTACCGATTTTAAGGATATTTAGGTACAAGGAAACAGTGCAGGGATGATGCAGGAAGCAAATAGTCGCATGGATGGTGCAGGGAGCACAGTTATAGCGGGATAGCTTAGCAAAAAGATAGAAGGCGCGGCCCTTAAATGAGCCGCGCCTTTTCCTTTTCGATTATTTTATTCTGTATCTGAAAGAGGCTATTTACAGCCACCGGATTTACATCCGCCGCGGCTGCCACCACCACAACTTCCGCCTATGGTTCCCGTGGCTTCTGGGGCTTCTAACCATTCGGGCTCAGGGAAGATAGGCCATTGAATCTTCTGAACCTTCTTTCCGTGCATCCAGATAGATGCCTTATATTGGTTGATGCCGTCTGTACTAAATTCCATCATGAACTTGGCTTTCCAGGTGAGGCCACTCGTGCCTCCTATGCTTGGACGGGCCGATTCCATTGCTATGGCTAACAGTTGCACACGTTGTTTGCGACATTCGCTGTGGGCAAAACGTCTACTCAATTCTGCCATCTGTCTCAGTTGCCAGAAAAAAGCGATGATCACCACTAGGGCAGCAATCATTAAAAAGTCGGTCATCATGCTTTGGTCACCTTAAAAAGTCCGCCAATGGCGGCCGATAAACTTGGACTGCGATCCGGCGAGCGAAGTGCCATTAACAGTTCGGTGCGGATAGCTGGAATAGCAACGATATCAGCAAAGATCTGGTTAAAGAAGTCTTGTTCCTGTTTCGCCAAGGCTTCGAGGTAAAGAGTGCGAGTTTGATCGTCTTTCAGTGCGTTCCAGTTACGGGCAGCAATGGTGATTAAAGCCTCGCTGCTTAATTCATTTAATTCGGCTAAATAGGCGATGGCTTGTCTGGCGTAGCTTGGTTGGGAGGCTAAGGCGCGCAGGAAGAAAAGTCTGTGTTCTGGCTCGGCGTGCTTTAGTTTGGCTGACAGATGCTCGGCAACCTTATCGCTGAGAGTGAGGTGTTCCAGCTGCTGACACAAAGCGATTTGCACTTCGATGGCGCAGTGGTCAAAGGCGCGCATGATCTGCTGCTGGTGATCCAGCTCATTAGCCCGCACACAGAGGTCGGCAATACCCTGCAGACCCACATCTTGCCAGCGAGTCGAATCGATTTGTCCGGACAGATATTGATAGGCAAATTCATACTGAGGCGAGGCGGCTTTCCCTAGCTGTTTTTTGACTAAGGCGTTAAAGCAGGCCAGTTTCTCCGCCGGTGGTTTAAAAGCAAAGGGGTGATTGGCTAACTTATCTTGCTGCTCTTGAGTCATATTCTGAGTCGGTGAACTACCAAGGGCTTCAATCACCATACGAATGAATTGGGTGCGCGGAGCAGGTGATAACAGGCCGCGCTCATCCAGAGGTAACTTTAAAAACCAGACATAATATTGCTCACTCTCGTCCCAAAAGACGATAGCAAATTGAGCATGACCTTGAATGGGCGACGGATAAGGGGCACTAAGCTCTTCTATCTGGGCGAAGGCGACCCTGTCGATATGTTGCACTCGGCGGCCTAGATCATAGACTTCAAACTGGGTATTGGCAGCGGTTAAAAATTGGGTGAGGGTGGTGATTTCAGTCATGGCGCTTGTTAACTCTGAGTGACAGCTTTTAATGGCGGCTATTATAGGGACAAGCGCACTGAGATGGTATAATTTGGCGAAAATTAGCGATCCAGGCCAGGATGGTGACTCGCTTATCAGTGTTAAACCGGAGGACGTTTGTACTCTTTTACCCAAAAGCAGTTAACTTTGATTGAGCTGGAACTCAAGTCTTTGGCTATGTGGGCGAGCTCGCCGCCCTCTGAAGAGGCGCTGGTGGATCCGACTCCTTTTGCCTGTGAGTCACTGGCCTTTGAGCAGTGGCTGCAATTTATCTTTATCCCTAAGATGAGCCAGCTGGTGGCGCTGAAAGCCCCCTTGCCGCAGCGAATAGCGTTAGCCCCTATGGCCGAGCATGTGTGGCAGAATCAACCCAAGATGAAGCGTTTAACAACACTTTTAAATCAATTAGATGAGCGTTTGAGTGAACCAAGATAATCCGTTAGAGCCTGAAAAATTATTAGAACAAGAGCAGAGCGCAGACAATGACGCTTTAGCCGATGATGTGGCGCCAGAGATCAGCATCCTTTACGAAGATGAGGATATTGTTGCTATCCATAAACCCGCAGGTTTATTGGTTCACCGCAGTTATCTTGCTAGGCGAGAGCGCTTTTTTGCGATGCAACTGACACGGGATAAAGTGGGTTGCCATGTTTTTCCTGTGCACCGCTTAGATAGGCCTACCTCAGGGGTTTTGCTGTTCGCGAAAAGTGCCGAGATGGCCAATCTGCTGTGTGAACAGTTTGCTACTAAGGAGATTGAAAAACAGTATCTTGCGCTGGTGCGCGGAAATATATTAGAGGGAGATTGTCTCGATTACCCCTTAAAGCAGGAGTTTGATGAACTGGGAGATAAATATGCCGATCCCGATAAGGCGGCCCAGGAGGCGCAGACCAGTTATCAACCGCTGCTGAATTGTGAGATCCCTTATCCTTCAGGCCGCTATGCCACCAGTCGTTTCGCCTTAGTGCAATTAACCCCACATACAGGGCGAAAACATCAACTGCGTAGGCACATGGCGCATCTGCGTCACCCGATTATTGGTGATACGACTCATGGTGACGGTAAGCAGAATCGCTTTTTCCGTGAACATTTTGGGATTAACCGTTTATGGTTAATCGCCAAAATGCTGCGTTTTACTCATCCAAGGACCGGTGAACCGATCAGCATAGAAACAGAGCTGGAGTCAGAATGGTTAACGATTTTTGAGGCCCTGGGCTGGCAAGAGGCGATCGAGAGTGATTCAGGTATGCTTATCTGTGAGCAGCTTTAAATGGCACTCTCTTAGTCGAAATAGACTTAAAAGCTGACTCGATCAGTATTCAATCAGCATGAATTAAGAGTAAAAGGTCAGCTTCTTTTAAAGCTGGCCTTTTTAATGGCTACTTTTCTTCTTCGTATTCAACATTTTCGTATTTATCATTTTCGTATTCGATGAGCTGCGAGTCGAATTCGAAGGGAGACTGGGGAGGGTGAGGCGTAAGATGATCGGGAATATGCTCAAGAGTCAGTGCATGGAGGGAGCGAAAGTAACACATGCGGCGGATATGGGCGCTACGCTGTACATGCTTTAAGTGTTTCTTTCGGCTTAAGTGTCGCATCCGGTTTATCCTTGAAACTCAATCTAGCCATCAAGCTTTCAATAAAGTATTGTTTAATTATATGAAAATTATTCGCTTAGGGCTAAATAAAACATGAGAAAAGTGAATCTGGTATTTGGGACTGTTTATGGCAGTGCTCAATTTGTGGCCCAGACCATGGAGGAGGAACTGAGTGCTGCGGGCGTGGAGGCTCAGTTGCACCAGCCTGAGACGCTCGAAGGGTTTGTGCCGCCTGAGGATGAAGTCTTACTGATTGTGACCTCAACCACAGGCCAAGGGGATCTGCCAGATAATATCAGCCCCTGGTTTGAGATGATGCGCAGCGATGCCCCTTACCTGCCAAAACTGGAATATGGGGTGATCACCCTGGGGGATTCCAGCTATGAGACTTTTTGCAATGCCGGTATTCGTTTCGATGAACTCTTTACAGAACTGGGTGCAAGGCGCATTGGTGAGCTGCTTAAAATCGATGCCTGTGAAACCATGGAGCCGGAAGAAGAGGCTAAGCGGTGGCTACAAGAGTGGATAAAACTCATCTAAGGTAGGTTGGCGTGCAAAAATTCAGTCGACAATGGTTTAAGTTTGCTCAAAAACTGAGCCAGTCATTACTGCTGCCCATTGCCATCTTACCGGCAGCGGGGGTGATGATAGGCCTGGCAAACAACGAACTGCCTTTTATCTCAAATACTGTCTCGATACTCATGCTCACAGTGGGTAACCTCATCTTTGATATGATGCCCATGTTGTTCGCCGTCACTATCGCCATAGGCTTCTGTCGCGATCAAGGCTTGGCCGCTTTTAGTGCGGTTTTTGGTTACGGCGTTTTCTTTGCCAGTCTGTCGGCATTAGTCAAGATAAACCAGATCCAAGCGATGAGTATCTTAGGTATTCAGACCATAGATACAGGTATTGCAGGGGGCATGCTGCTTGGTGTGATCACTTGTTTTGCGGTCAAGTGGAGTGAAAAGCTGCGCTTACCCGCAATGTTTGCTTTTTTTGAGGGACACCGCAGTGCGCCTCTTTTAATGCTGCCGCTGGCAATATTGCAGGCCTATCTCTTCCTGATGATCTGGCCTCTCTTCTCTGTCTGGATCGAGCAGATCTCTAACTGGGCCGTTTACCAAAAGCCAGAGTTTGCCTTTGCCCTCTATGGCATGGTGGAGAGACTGCTTATTCCATTGGGGCTACATCATATCTGGAATGCGCCCTTCTTCCTTGAGATGGGGCAATACCTTAATGGCAGTGAGACAGTTCGCGGTGAGGTAGGGCGTTATCTGGCAGGGGACCCTCAGGCAGGAAATTTAGCCGGTGGCTATTTGATTAAAATGTGGGGGTTGCCTGCGGCCGCGCTGGCGATATGGCGTTGTGCGGATGTGGGCGAACGTAACCGAGTCGCGGGGATCATGTTTTCCGCCGCTTCGGCCTGCTGGCTAACTGGGGTGACAGAGCCGATAGAATTTGCTTTTATGTTTGTAGCACCGCTGCTGTTTGTCATACATGCGTTACTAACAGGCCTTGCCTTTGCTGTAGCCATCTATTTAGATATACACCACAGCATAGTCTTTTCCCATGGCCTAGTGGATTTCACCTTGCTCTATAAGCAGTCGGAAAATGCCGAGTGGTTGTTTATTTTGGGGCCGTTCACTGCGCTTATCTATTACCTGGTATTTCGCGCGGCTATTTTGGCATTCGACCTTAAAACCCCAGGACGGGTATTGGGTGATGGCGCTAAGGTGGGAATGTTTTCTATCATTAAGGCCTTGGGTGGCAAGGATAATATTATCGACTTAGGTGCTTGTTTAACTCGCCTGCGGATCAGCGTGAAGCAAGTGGATTTGGTGGATAAAGCGCTGCTTGAACGCTTAGATGCCAAAGGCGTTGTATTTGTCGGTAATGGGGTACAGATAGTTTATGGCACTAAGGCCGAGCGGATCCGGCGCTTATTGCAGCATTATTTAGAGCGGCATTAGGAGTTCTAGGAGAAGGTAAATGCAGCAAAAAGTCTTGATCACAGATTGTGTCGATGCACCTGGGTTAATCACCAAGATCACGGGTGTCTGTTATGCCCATGGCCTCAATATCACCAAGAACAGTGAGTTTGTCGATCATGCTCAGGGGCGATTTTTTATGCGCACTCAGCTGGAAGGTAAGATAGATGATGGGCAGCTGCTAGCGGATCTTGATGGTGTGCTGCCAGCTCAGCGCCATATTAAATTAGTCGCGGCCGGCACAAAGCGAATTGTGGTGATGGTGACGAAAGAGGCGCACTGTCTTGGTGACCTTTTAATGAAAGCCTATTACGGCGCATTAGATGTGGAAATTGCAGCAATTATAGGTAACTACGATACCTTAAAACCCCTGGCCGATAAATTTGATATCCCGTTTTATACTGTCTCCCATGAGGGATTGAGCCGGCACGAGCATGAGCAGCAGATGCTGGAGATTATCGCAAAATACCAGGTGGATTATCTGGTGTTGGCGAAATATATGCGGGTGTTGACCCCTGAATTTGTCGCGCAATATCCCAATACCATTATCAATATTCACCACTCATTTCTGCCTGCTTTTATCGGTGCTTCGCCCTATCGCCAAGCCTGGGAGCGTGGGGTGAAAATTATCGGTGCAACCGCGCATTTTGTGAATAATTGTTTGGATGAGGGACCTATTATCAAACAGGATGTTATCCATGTGGATCATAGCTACAGTGCAGAGGAGCTGGCTAAATGTGGCCGTGATGTGGAAAAGAGTGTGCTCAGTAAGGCGCTGCAGCTGGTATTGCAGGAGGCTGTGATTGTTTATGGTAATAAGACGGTCGTGTTTTAATTGGGTCTGTTGAAACTAGCTAACTGTCGCTGAGAACTGTTGCTAAGAATGTCGATAAAGAAATGCCGCTCTAAGGAGCGGCATTTTTATTCTTGCTGATTGATTCCTGCTAGTGGATCAATACTTAGTAGTTGACTGCTAATATCTCATCGCTTGTATTCATCGCCAAGTCTTTAATTGTAACTGTGGCTGTGTAGGGGGCGATTTTCTTGGCTGTGCGCTGCGCACCATTACTCAGTGCAAATTGGTGAAAGTTCTCGCCATTACAAACCAGACGAGGGAAAACACGCTGCTTATTAATGCGGTATTCTCTCATGGTTCCGTTGAACTCAATTAGGTTGTTGCTGGCACCAGCTTTACATACTGCAATCAGGGTATTTTCCATATGCAACGACATGGCTGCCTGGGTTGAGAAGGCAAAGGGGGCTAATGCAATCACGGCAATTGAAAGTAACTTTTTCATTTGGTGCTCCTAGCTGTTTATCGGGGGGATCGAATATCAGTAAAGTCGTTATTAACCCTAAAAGCTGTTAGCCATTTGTCGCTAAATGTATCTATTTGTGAGGGGTGGATCGATATGTGTCTGCAGGTAACAAAGTGTTTCTAACTGAGATAGCTTTTCATTCTCAATGCGATTATCGCTTGTTTAGGGGCAACTGAAAAGCAAACAGCCAAACCACTAGGGTTTGGCTGTTAGATGTTTACCAAAGCTACTCTAGTAAATAGCGTGATAAATCCTGTGACTAATCGACGATGCGTAAAAGCTCGTTGATACCCACTTTACCGCGGGTCTTGGCATCGACTTTTTTGACGATAATCGCAGCGTACAGGCTGTAGGTGCCGCACTTCGATGGCAGGTTACCCGATACCACAACTGAGCCAGCAGGTACGCGGCCATAGTGAATTTCGCTGGTTTCACGATCATAGATGCGGGTGCTCTGGCCGATATACACGCCCATGGAGATCACTGAACCTTCTTCAACGACCACGCCTTCAACGATTTCAGATCGCGCGCCGATAAAGCAGTTGTCTTCGATAATGGTAGGACCTGCCTGCAATGGCTCCAGCACGCCGCCAATCCCGACGCCACCGGAAAGGTGCACGTTCTTACCAATTTGTGCACAGGAACCGACAGTCGCCCAGGTGTCGACCATAGTGCCTTCATCGACATAGGCACCTAAGTTGACGTAAGAGGGCATCAGCACAGTATTTTTGGCGATAAAAGAGCCTTTACGCACAGCCGCAGGGGGAACGACACGAATAGCTTCTTTCTTAAAGCGCGCCTCGTCATAGTCGGCAAATTTCATTGGGACTTTATCGAAATACTTGGTTTCCGCGCCATCAACGACCTGGTTATCGAAAATACGGAAAGAGAGCAGTACCGCTTTTTTCAGCCATTGATGCACATGCCATTGGCCGTCAATTTTCTCGGCAACACGAGCCTCGCCGCTGTCTAACATGCTGATAGCTTGTTCAACATCGGCGCGCACAGCGGCATCGACTGTGCTTGGTGTGATCTCTGCGCGAGCTTCAAAAGCCGCTTCTATACGTTGGCGTAAAGCCTCCATAACATCTCCCAATTATGTTTGAAAATAAATCCTACTAGAATTCGTTGATTGGCTCAGACAGGGCCTGGATTAGCGCCTGACTCAGCTCATCTTGTTCTGTTTCATTCAGTTGCAGCCCCTCGGCGGTCTGCAAAATAAAAAAGTCTTCCGCCCGCTCACCTATGGTAGTGATCTTTGCGGCAAGCAGCGTCACCTTACAACGATAGAAAATATCACCCACTTTGGCGAGTAATCCTGGGCTATCGAGCGCAATTAATTCCATCATGCTGGTGCCTTGCTTGCGTGACGGTAAGAAACTCACCTGAGTTGGCACATTAAATGGCTTCATCTGCCTTGGCAGTTTCTTAAACTTGGGCAGTTTTGTCATATCTGTGCTCAAGGCTTTTATCAGGGCCTTTTTCAGCCCCTGAATCCGCGAGATTTGCGAAACAGGGCTGCCATCTTGCTCTAAAATGACAAAAGAATCCAGTGCGTAACCATCTTTTGAATTCATGATGCTGGCGTCATGCACATTAATATTCTTGTTATCTAACACTGCCATAACAGTTGCGAACAATTTGGGTTTATCTGGGCTATAAACGAATAACTCAGTGCCGCCTCGGGTGGTGTGTTTCGAAATCAGCACAAAGGCCTCATCCTGTTTGTGCTTGAGAATCGCCTCTGCATGCCAGGCGATTTGATTGGGCTGATGACGTAAAAAATAATCCGCCTTAAAACGTTGCCACAGCAGATCTAAGCTCTTCTCTTTAATGCCTCTTCTGAGCAATTCTCGTTTCGCTTTTGCCTGATGCTCCCTAACCCGGCCGCGGATATCGACCGGTTTTTCCTTGCCGCGGGCCAGTACGCGCTGGGTGGAGAAGTAGAGGTCGCGCAGTAGAGAGCCTTTCCAGCTATTCCAGGTTTTTTCGTTAGTGGCGCAGATATCGGCCACGGTAAGGCAATAGAGGTAGCTTAGATGGATAGCATCACGCACCTTGTCGGCAAACTCTGCCACAACATCAGGGTCTGAAATATCCCGTCGCTGGGCGGTGACCGACATGACTAAGTGATTTTCGACCAGCCAGCTTACCAGGCGGCCATCGTGTTTGTTAAGCCCATGCAGATCGCAAAACGCCTGAGCATCGGCTGAGCCTAGCTTGCTGTGATCGCCGCCGCGACCCTTGGCAATATCATGAAAAATCGCCGCTAACACCAGCAGGCCTTTCTTGGGGAGCTGATTGATCAGCACAGAGCCTAAGGGAAACTCCTCTTTCTGTTCGGCCTGAGAGAAGCGCTCGATATTCATCAGCAGCCTGTGGGTGTGTTCATCGACCGTATAAGCGTGAAATAGGTCGAACTGCATCTGCCCCTCAATATTGCGCCAGGCGGGCAAGTAAGAGGACATAATGCCGTGGCTGTGCATCAGCGACAGGGAGGTGATCCCGCGGGGATGACGCAGTATTTCTAAGAAGACGGCGCGGCAGCGTGGGTCGTCCATCAGGGGCGCTTTGAGGGCGCGTCTTGCCCGGCGAAGGCTGCGCAGGGTGGGGGCGTAAATGCCTTTGATATTGGAGTTACGCGCCACCAGTAGAAACAGCTTCATTATCTCGGCTGGATCGTCAAACACATCAGGGGCTAAGGATTCGATAAAGCTGCCTCTGCGCTGGTATTCCTCATCTATTGGCTGAATTTCCAGCGCTTTGGTGTGGCCCAAGGTGGCGCGCTTAAACAGTTGCAGCAGCATCTGATTGAGTTCCATTACCCGCCTTACTGTACGGTAATAGCGTTTCATCATCTGCTCCACAGCTAGTTGAGTCGCATCCTTGTAACCCAGCAGCTCGGCGACTTGCCGCTGCATATCGAACAGCAGGCGGTTTTCATCGCGCCCCGAGATCAGGTGCAGGGCGAAGCGTAATCGCCACAGATAGTCTTGACATTCGAGCAGCTCATCGAGCTCACTCTGCTCTAAAAAACCGTGGGCCAGTAGCTCTTCGACACAACTTGCATTAAAGTAGCGCATCGCCACCCAGGTAATGGTTTGAATATCTCTGAGGCCGCCCGGGCAGGATTTGATATTGGGTTCTAAATCGAAGGCGCTGGCCCTGGCGTGCCTTGCCAGCTGCTCATCACGTTTGGCGACAAAAAAGGCACTGGCTGGCCAGAACTTGGCTTCACGCACGCCGTCATACAGGCCGCTAAACAGCGATTGGGGACCGCAAAGCAGGCGCGCCTCCAGCAGGTTAGTGGCTATGGTGATATCGCCAAGCCCCTGTTTTAGGGTGTCTTTGAGGCTGCGAACGCTGTGACCGACCTCAAGCCCTGCGTCCCATAGAAAGGCGATATATTGGCCTAGCAGGGTTTCGCCCTCTTTGGACAGTTTGCCTTCGATAAGAAACAGGAGATCCACATCTGAGTGGGGCAGGAGTTCGCCGCGGCCATAACCGCCCACGGCAATAAGGGCGATGGGCTGCTCATTCAGCTCGTGGGCTTGCCACTGCTGCGTAAGCAGCTTATCGACAAACTGGCAGCGCTGCCTGACTAGAGCCGTGACCGGTTCTCCGGCACTAAATTGCGCTAATAACTCTTGATTGTGTTGCTTGGATGCGGATTTAGCGGTTAGCGCTGTATTCATTGTTATCCCTACAATTTGTAAAAGATAGCAAGGTGATGCTTGCTATCTCGATTTGCCCGGTACAATTCTCGATACACTAGTGTGGCGGGTATTGAATAACGCTATCTCACTGCTGCCTAGTTTAATGGTTGATGATACGCGGGAAGTTTTCCTCTTCACGCAGCGTCAGTACTTCGACCCCCGTCGGTGTGACTAACAAAGTGTGTTCCCACTGAGCCGAGTTTTTACCATCAGAGGTGGTCACAGTCCAGTTGTCTTCTCTGTCTAATATTGTGGTATGGCGTCCGGCGTTGATCATAGGTTCGATGGTGAAACACATGCCAGGGCGAAGTAGGGTCTTGTCATTGTTTTTGTAGTGCATCACCTGTGGTTCTTCGTGGAAACCCGAGCCTATGCCGTGACCACAATAATCTGCAACAATACTGTACTTTTCAAGACCGCTTTTCTTGCCCTTCACATATTTCTCGATAATGGTGCCAATTTCACCCAGTTTCATGCCGGGACGCACTTTTTTGATCGCTTCGTAGAGGCTTTCCTGGGCGATGCGGCACAGGCGTTTGTCTTTGGCGCTGACATCGCCAATGAGGAACATTTTAGAGGTGTCGCCATGGTAACCGTCTTTGATCACTGTGATATCGATATTGATGATGTCGCCATCTTTTAAGGCTCTGTCGCTCGGGATGCCGTGACAGATGACTTCATTGATTGAGGTACAGATGGACTTTGGGAAACCGTGATAGTCCAGTGGTGCAGAAATCGCACCTTGCTCCTCGGTAAATTTAGCGCAGATCTCATTAAGTTCATTGGTGGTGACCCCAGCTTTGACATGGGGCTCAATCATCTCTAACACTTGGGCGGCCAGTTTGCCTGCGGCACGCATTTTTTCGATCTCTTCGGCTGTTTTTATCACTATACTCATGAAGCTTTCTCTTGTGTTTCTGTAGCCGCATTTTTGGGTCTGCAGCTAAGCTAAAAATTTGTGTTTGCGCTGGTATTATGGTATAAAGCGCGCCGTTATGTTTGTCTCTGCTCCGATAGTCTTTGGCCTTAGGGCTTTTGCTATCATTGAGAGCGAATATGGCAGCCATTATACATGGCAATCACTAAATACTAAATCACACACGTATCGACACGTTCTCCGGGGTGCCTTTTAAAGGTCGGAGATATGGGATGCGTGGAGGTCTAACCCCTAATTTTTTAAGGTAAAAAAATGACTACAGTTTCAATGCGTGACATGCTTCAGGCCGGTGTTCACTTCGGTCACCAAACCCGTTACTGGAACCCAAAGATGAAGCCATTCATCTTCGGTGCGCGTAATGGCGTTCATATCATCAACCTAGAGCACACTGTGCCTATGTTCAATGAAGCATTAGCCTTCATCAGCAACGTTGCATCAAAGAAAGGTAAAATCCTTTTCGTTGGTACTAAGCGTGCTGCAAGCGAAGCGATCAAAGAAGCCGCAATTTCTTGTGATCAATACTACGTTGATAACCGCTGGTTAGGCGGTATGTTGACTAACTGGAAAACAGTTCGTCAATCAATCAAGCGTCTAAAAGATCTTGAAAGCCAGTCTGTAGACGGTACTTTCGACAAGCTGACTAAGAAAGAAGCGCTGATGCGTACTCGTGAGCTTGAGAAATTAGAAAAATCGCTTGGCGGTATCAAAAACATGGGTGGTTTACCAGATGCGATCTTCGTTATCGGTGCTGACCATGAGCATATCGCGATTAAAGAAGCTAACAACCTAGGTATTCCAGTTGTTGCTGTTGTTGATACTAACTCTTCTCCAGACGGCATCAACTACATAGTTCCAGGTAACGATGACGCTATGCGTTCTATCCGTCTGTACACTGAGTCAGTTGCTGCAGCGGCTAAAGAAGGTCGTGGCCAAGATCTAGCTGTTCAAGCAGAGCAAGACGGTTTCGTAGAAGCTGAATAATAAGGCGAGATTTGCCCTTATTAACCAAGAAACGTGATTGGTGAACAGGGGCCCTAGTGCCCCTGTTTTTTCACATTTGATTTGTAGAGTTTTCTATAAGAGGATTTAACAATGGCAATTACTGCTGCCCAAGTTAAAGAACTACGCGAGCGTACTGGCGCTGGCATGATGGATTGTAAAAAAGCATTGATCGAAACCGACGGTGACATGGAACTGGCGATCGATAACATGCGTAAGAGCGGTGCTGCAAAAGCGGCTAAAAAAGCAGGTAACATTGCTGCCGAAGGTACAATCCTAATCAAGCAAGGTGCTGGTTTCACTGCACTTCTTGAAGTTAACTGTCAAACTGACTTCGTAGCTAAAGATAAGAACTTCCTGGCTTTCGCTAACGAAGTACTGGATGCTGCTACTGCTGCTAAAATTGCTATCGCAGATCTACAGGCTCAATTCGAAGAGACGCGTGTTGCTCTGGTTGCTAAGATCGGTGAAAACATCAACGTTCGTCGCGTTGAGTACATCGATGGTGAAAACGTGGCAACTTACCGTCACGGCGACCGTATCGGTGTGGTTGTTACTGGTGAAGCTGACGAAGAGACTTTGAAGCACGTTGCTATGCACGTTGCTGCATCTAAGCCTGAGTACGTTAACCCAGAAGACGTTCCAGCTGAAGTTGTTGCTAAAGAACAAGCGCTTCAAATCGAAATCGCGATGAACGAAGGCAAGCCTGCTGAAATCGCTGAGAAGATGGTTGTTGGTCGTATGAAGAAGTTTACCGGTGAGGTTTCACTGACTGGTCAAGCATTCATCATGGAACCAAAGAAAACTGTTGGCGAAATTCTAAAAGAGAAAGGCGCGACTGTTTCTAACTTCATTCGTTTAGAAGTTGGTGAAGGTATCCAGAAGAAAGAAGAAGATTTTGCTGCTGAAGTTGCAGCGCAAATCGCCGCTTCTAAGGCTTAATCGCCACTTGTAAGATACCCTAAAAAACCGCAGCAATCGCTGCGGTTTTATTATGCCAATTAGTTGCCGCATCTGGGCTTTTTTTCGATATAATTGGTAACGTACCCATCGACATAGATTCAGGATAAATATAATGAGCACAAACCCCAAACCTGCTTTTCGACGTATTCTTCTTAAATTAAGTGGCGAAGCCCTCATGGGCGAAGAAGGCTTTGGTATCGATCCCAAAGTGCTGGATCGTATGGCCCAGGAGATTAAAGAGCTGGTAGAGCTGGGTATTCAGGTCGGGGTTGTGATTGGTGGTGGGAACCTTTTCCGTGGCGAAGGTTTGGCTAAGGCGGGCATGAACCGTGTTGTTGGTGACCACATGGGGATGCTGGCCACAGTGATGAATGGTTTGGCCATGCGTGATGCGCTGCACCGTGCCTATGTTAATGCACGCTTGATGTCAGCTATTCCACTCAAAGGTGTTTGTGACGATTACAACTGGGCTGAAGCGATCAGCCTGCTCAAGTCTGGTCGCGTGGTGATTTTCGCTGCCGGTACAGGCAACCCATTCTGCACCACAGATTCAGCCGCCTGCTTGCGCGGTATTGAGATTGAGGCCGAAGTAGTGCTTAAAGGCACTAAAGTGGATGGTGTCTATTCGGACGACCCAGTGAAAAACCCTGAAGCGGTCAAATTTGACGAGCTTGGTTATAGTGAAGTGCTGGATAAAGAGCTAAAAGTGATGGATTTGGCCGCCTTTACCATGGCCAGGGATCATAATATGCCCATCTTAGTGTTCAACATGAACAAACCAGGCGCGCTGCGTCGTGTTATCATGGGCGAACAAGAAGGCACACTGATCCGCAGTGGTCGCGCAGCTCCCGCCGAATAAGTTTTGTTTTAAATAATGATAATGAGTGACTGTTGAGCTGTTATTGTTTAGATAAGTACAGTGACTAGTAACCCAAAAGGATATGTAACGTGATTAATGAGATCAAAGAAGATGCGAAACTTCGCATGAGCAAATGTGTTGAAGCGACTAAGACTCAAATGGCGAAAGTGCGTACAGGCCGTGCTCACCCAAGCTTACTTGATTCGATTAAAGTTTCTTACTACGGCACGCTGACACCGTTAAAGCAAGTGGGTAACGTGTCTATCGAAGACTCTAGAACCTTAGCGGTTACTGTGTTCGATCAAACCATGATCCCTGTGGTAGAAAAAGCGATCATGAGCTCTGATCTGGGTCTAAACCCTATGTCTGCTGGCACCACTATCCGTATTCCTCTGCCAGCATTGACCGAAGAGCGTCGTAAAGACTTAATCAAAGTAGTACGCGCCGAGGCTGAGAACGGTCGTATTGCAGTACGTAACGTACGCCGCGATGCCAACTCTGATGTGAAAGCGTTAGAGAAAGAGAAAGAGTGCACCGAAGATGATGTGCGCCGCAGTGAAGATGAAATTCAGAAGTTTACCGATGCGCATGTTAAAATGATCGATGAGATTTTGGCTGCAAAAGAAGCGGAATTGATGGAAGTCTAATCTCCTCGCTTACTGACTAGAGTTAACACGCCGTGTGGGGGTATACTACACGGCGTTTGCTATTTTTAAGGGTTGTATTGGATGTCAATCGGATCTCAATCTAGCGCTGAACTTGCTAATCATGCACTGACAGAGCTAGTGAAACAGTCTATTCCGCAGCATGTTGCTATCATAATGGATGGTAATGGCCGCTGGGCTCAGGCTCAGGGTAAGCCCAGAGTCATGGGGCACAAGGCTGGGGTCAAGGCCGTTAGGCGCGCCGTCAGTAGTGCCAGAGAGATGGGGGTCGGCTCACTTACCTTGTTTGCTTTCTCCAGTGAGAATTGGCGCCGACCCGATAAAGAAGTTAGCTTATTGATGGAGCTTTTTTTTACCGTATTGCAGCGGGAATTAAAGTTGCTGCATAAGAATGGTGTGCGTCTCAATATCATTGGAGACATCAGCCGGTTTTCTGCCCGCCTGCAGAAACAGATCGCGAGTGCGATGGAGAAAACCGCAGACAATGATGGTTTGATTCTCAATGTGGCGGCAAATTATGGCGGCCGTTGGGATATCATTCAAGCCGCGCAAACCTTAGTTAAACAGGTGGAAGCTGGCGAAATCGACAGCAGTCAAATCACCGAAGAGCGACTAAGCCAGCATTTGAGCATGCAAAATCAGCCGGAAGTTGATTTAATGATCCGCACAGGTGGAGATTACCGCATCAGTAATTTCATTTTATGGCAGGCCGCCTATGCGGAGTTGGTCTTCACTGATGTATTATGGCCTGATTTTGATGAGTCGACGTTCAAAGACGCGGTAGACGTTTTTGCCACTCGTCAGCGCCGTTTTGGTTTAACAGGGTCGCAAATAGAGACCTTGCAGGCCGAAGAATAAAAATAAGAGGGAAGATTTTTGCTAAAACACAGAATAATAACAGCAGTATGGTTAATCCCTGTGGTCTTGGGGGCCATATTCTTCTTACCTGTGGAGTTTTTTTCATGGGCATTGGTGGCCGTATTTTTAGTTGCCGCTAAAGAGTGGGGACGCATCATTGATAAAAATTGCAATATCACTCAGTGGAGTTTCACCATTACCATAGGGATATTGCTGGCGGCGTTGAACTTGTTTGTCCCAGCCCATGACATCTGGTTTAGGGGGCATCTGCATCCTATCTATTTAGCGATTCTTATCATAGGTGCATTCTGGTGGGCTATCTCTTCACTCTTAGTGATCACTTACCCTAAGAGTGCTTCTCTGTGGCAACGCAGCCACATGCTTAAGTCCATGTTTGGCCAATTGACCCTTATTCCTTGTTTTACAGCGCTTGTGGCACTAAAAGGCTTAAGCTCGTCAATGTCTCCCTATTACGGTGGCGCCCTGGTTTTCTTGGTTATGCTAACCGTGTGGGCCATGGATTCAGGGGCTTATTTTGCCGGTAAAGCCTTGGGCAAACATAAGTTGATGCCCAATGTCAGCCCAGCAAAAACCATTGAAGGATTAGTTGGCGGATTGGTAACCACTATGGTTGTGGTGGCCTTAGTGATGTTGTTATCGCCCGCACAGGAGCTAGGACTCATTGTCTGCGTGACCCTATTTGTTGCTATGATTTCTGCAATAGGGGATCTGTCTGAAAGTATGTTTAAGCGGGTTGCCGATATTAAAGACTCAGGCACGATTTTACCCGGTCACGGCGGCGTGCTCGATCGCATTGATAGCCTGACAGCTGCCTTGCCTATCTTTACGCTAATCTATATCGCATTCTGGATGTAATTGATGCAAAACATGGTGATTCTTGGGGCAACAGGTTCCATCGGTGCCAGTACCCTCAGCGTTATTGAGCAGAATCCTAACGACTATCGCGTCTATGCGCTAGTCGCTCACACCAATGTGGACAAGATGTTGGCCTTGTGTCTGGCTCACAGACCTAAGATCGCCCTTATGGTCGATGAGGCTGCGGCGCAAAGACTCAAGCAAAGCTTACCTTCGCAGCTCAATATCCAGGTCTTGACAGGTGAAGCCGAGTTGCTGGCCTTAGTCAGCGGTAGTGAGGTGGATACTGTGATGGCGGCCATAGTGGGCGCCGCCGGTCTGCCAGCCACTTTGGCTGCCGTAAAGGCAGGAAAACGGGTGCTGCTGGCGAACAAAGAAGCCCTGGTGATGTCGGGTCGCCTGTTTATCGATGAGATGCAGCGCTCAAACGCTCAGGTTTTGCCTGTCGATAGCGAGCATAATGCTATATTTCAATGTCTGCCCCATCAGGTACAAGAGGAGATAGGTGCCTGTCGTCTCGACGATGCGGGGATCGCCTCTATTTTGCTTACCGGTTCTGGTGGCCCTTTCCTCAATTCCGATCTCGATTTGCTTGCGGATATGACACCAGAGCAAGCCTGTAAGCATCCTAACTGGTCCATGGGACGGAAAATCTCTGTCGACTCGGCCAGTATGATGAACAAAGGGCTTGAGTATATTGAGGCGCGCTGGCTGTTTAATGCCAGCAAGGATCAGCTTAAGGTGATCATTCACCCTCAGAGTGTGATCCACTCTATGGTGCAATATAAGGATGGCTCTGTGTTGGCGCAGATGGGTAACCCAGATATGCGAACACCAATTGCGCATTGTATGGCCTATCCAGAAAGAATTTATGCCGGCGTTGAACCTTTGGATTTTTTCAAAGTCGGACAATTAAGCTTTCTTGAACCCGACTTTAACCGCTTCCCCTGTCTGGCATTAGCGATTGACGCCTGTGAGCAGGGACAAGAGGCAACGACTGTTTTAAATGCCGCCAATGAGCTGGCGGTCGATGCCTTCTTAAATGGACAGATCCGCTTTACCGATATTGCCAAAATTAATGAGCAGTGTCTGACAAAAGTTGCGCAGCAGAGTTTGCACAGCCTAGAGGCGATTTTGGCCCTAGATGGGGAAGCTCGACATTTGGCTGCAGAGTTGATTAAACGACTTTAATTAATCGGATTTAGTTGTATTTGGCTTGAGTCTTAATAAAGGATTGTAATGCTGGATTTTTTGTGGAACTTAGGTTCCTTTGCTATTGCACTGGGTTTGCTCATTACCGCACATGAATATGGTCACTTTTGGGTAGCCAGACGCTGTGGTGTGAAAGTCGAACGATTCTCTATCGGCTTTGGTAAGGCAATCTGGCGCAAAGTAGGGCAGGACGGCACAGAATATGTGCTGGCGATGATCCCGCTAGGCGGCTATGTGAAAATGCTTGATGAGCGTGTCGATGACGTGCCAGATGAGCTCAAACCCCAAGCGTTTAACCGTAAGTCTGTGTGGCAGCGTATCGCCATTGTCGGCGCAGGTCCCATGGCGAATTTTGTGTTTGCCATTTTTGCTCTCTATATCATGTATCTGATTGGCGTCCCTTCACTCAAACCTGTGATTGAGAGTACCCAAAGCGACTCGCCCGCAGCTGTGATTCAGGTAACTAGACCCATGCAGGTTCTCGCCGTTGGCGATCAAAAGGTGCGTAACTGGGAAGAGGTGACCTACGCATTGGTGAGCCATATCGGCGACTCACAGATTGATTTAACCCTGGCACCTATGTCGGGTTTGATGGGGGAGGAGCGCACTTACCGCCTCGATACCTCAAACTGGCAGTTTGACCCAGAAAAACAGTCGCCTATGAGTTCGCTGGGACTGAATATTTTTCGCCCTGAGATAAGCCCAGTACTGAGTTTTGTCAGTGAAGAGGGCGCCGCCCATGCCGGTGGAATACAGGTCGGGGACGAACTGGTGGCTATTGATGGGGAGACTTACCAGGATTGGGACAGTTTTGTCGATAAGATTAAAGCATCACCAGGACAGCTATTGCAGATCACAGTCAGACGCAATGGCGAGCAGCTTCACTTAAACGTGACGCCAGGAAGCCGTAGTGGCAGCCGCGGCGTTAGCGAAGGGGTGCTTGGCGTTGCACCGACTCAGGCACCATGGCCTGAAGCGATGCAACTGCAGTTAGAGTATGGATTTGGTGAATCTTTACTGGTGGCCGCCGATAAAACATGGCAACTTGTGGCGGTCAGCATTAAGTTGATTGGCAAATTATTCACTGGCGACGTGTCGGTGAAAAACCTGAGTGGACCGATTTCCATTGCCCAAGGAGCGGGAAGTAGCGCTAACTATGGATTGGTTTACTTTTTAGGATTCTTAGCATTAATTAGCGTCAATTTAGGCATTATTAATTTATTGCCATTGCCGGTACTTGATGGTGGGCATCTTTTGTATTACTTCATCGAAGTGATAACTGGCAGGCCTGTACCGGAAAAGGTACAGGAAATTGGATTCAGATTTGGGGCGGCTATGCTGCTAATGTTGATGAGTATCGCCCTCTTCAACGATTTTTCCCGACTCTGAGCAAGGACACACATATAATTAGAAGTGCTCTATGAGATTGAATAAAATTTTTGCCTCGATGTTATTAGTCGGTGCGTCTTTTTCAGGGAAGGGTTGGGCAGCGTCATTCCAGCCTTTTGAAGTAACAGATATTCAGGTTCAAGGTTTACAACGGGTTGCGCTCGGTGCTGCATTACTCAATATTCCTATTAAAGTCGGCGATACCGTCGATGAAACCCGTCTTAGACAAGCGATAAAAAGCTTATATGCCTCGACTAACTTCGAACATGTTGAAGTGACACGTGATGGCAGCGTACTTGTCATCAGTGTTAAGGAGCGTCCTACCATCAGTGTGGTCTCCTTTGAAGGCAACAAAGATATCAAAGATGAGCAGCTACAAGAGAGTCTTGATGGCAGCGGCGTAAAAGTCGGCGAGTCATTGGACAGAACCATGCTCAGCGGCATCGAAAAGAGTCTGCAGGACTTCTACTATGGCGTAGGTAAATATGGCGCCAAAGTTGAGGCACAGGTCATTAACCTGCCCCGTAACCGTGTCGAGCTGAAGTTCAAATTTACTGAAGGCTTAGCGGCGGAAATTCGTCAGATCAATGTGGTGGGTAATACGGTTTTCAGCGACTCAGAGCTGATCGGTATGCTTGAGCTGAAAGATTATGTGGCCTGGTGGGATCTCTTCGGTGAGCGTCGTTACCAGAAGCAGAAGCTGCAGGCGGATTTGGAGACCATTAAGACTTTCTACCATAACCGCGGTTATATCCGTTTCGAGGTGACTTCGACTCAGGTGGCGATGACGCCCGATCGTAAGGGCCTCTATATCACAATTAACGTCAATGAAGGCGAACCCTATAAGGTTAAGGATATTAACCTGACCGGCGAGCTGATGGGCCGCGAAGAGGTGATGGAAGCGATTTTGCCTATGAAGGTAGGCGATACCTATAATGGCGCGGATGTGACCTTTACCGAAGAGATGTACAGCAAGTATTTAGGCCGTTTCGGTTATGCTTATCCTGAAGTGAAAACCTATCCAGAGATCGATGACGAGAACAAAGAAGTTACCCTGAACATCAATGTAAAACCAGGGAAACGCGTCTATGTTCGCAGCATCAACTTTACCGGTAACCAGGTTACCAAAGATGAAGTGCTGCGTCGTGAGCTACGTCAGATGGAAGGGGCCTGGTTAAACTCGGCTCAGGTTGAGCAATCAAAAGCGCGTCTGGATCGTTTAGGCTATTTTGAAACCGTCGATACCGAAACCGTTCAAGTGCCTGGCACAGACGATCTGGTGGATGTGGCTTTTAAAGTGAAAGAGCAGCCATCTGGCTCATTCAATGCCGGTGTCGGTTATGGTACAGAGTCGGGTTTGAGTCTGCAGCTTGGTGTGCAGCAAAATAACTTCCTCGGTACAGGTAATCAGGCGGGAGTGAGCTTAAATACCAACCGTTATTCTAAGAGCGTCAATCTCTCCTATACCGATCCCTACTTTACTAAGGATGGGGTCAGCTTAGGGGGAAATATCTTCTGGAACGAGTTCGACGCCGAGCAGGCCAACCTTGAGCGTTATAAAAACAGTTCATACGGTATTACCGTTAACTCTGGTTTCCCGATCAACGAATACAACCGTATCAACGGTGGCTTAGGCTATCGTCATAACAGTATTTCAGAGATCTCAGCTTATGAGCAGGCGCTGCGATTTTACAATATTTATCGCGACCCGAACGATCCTGAGGCAGATCTCTCATTCGATAACTTCGAGGCGTCCTTAGGTTGGTACCGTAGCACCTTGAACCGAGGCACTTTCCCAACCGCAGGTTCATCCCAGCGTTTGTCGGGCAAAGTAACGATTCCAGGTTCAGATCTGCAGTATTTTAAGACGGACTTCAATACCAGCTTCTATTTCCCAATTAACCGCAGTCATAGCTTTGTGTTGATGACTAAGGCGCGCTTAGGCTATGCCAACGGTTATGGCAAATTTAATGATAACGATCAGATCCTACCTTTCTGGGAGAACTATTACTCAGGCGGTAGTAGCTCGCTGCGTGGCTTTAAGTCTAACTCGGTTGGTCCGCGTTCCTTCTACCTCTATCGCGGCAGCGAATCCTGTGCGCCAGATATTTCTGGTGATCCTTGTAGCTTGCCAGGCGATATAAATAAAGTTACCGTTAGCGGTGGCCGTTCGATTGGTGGTAATGCGATTGCCACGGCGAGTCTGGAACTGATTGTGCCGACACCATTCCTGGATGAAGCCTATACTAACTCGGTACGTACCAGTTTCTTTGTGGACGCGGGTAACGTGTGGGATACGGAATTTGATATCGATTCCTACTCCTATCTGCCGGCAACCGAGTTCGAGCAGCTTGATGACTACTCAGATCCTAGCCGTATCCGTGCATCGGCAGGTATGAGCGTGCAATGGCTATCGCCTATGGGACCTATGGTATTTAGCCTTGCATGGCCGATTAAAGAATATGAAGATGATGATACAGAGATCTTCTCGTTCAATATTGGTAAAACTTTCTAATCTACAAGTAAGTTAATAAAATTCGGCAAGTTTTGCTGATAATTTAAAGGAGTTTATTTTGAAAAAGATGTTTAATCGCGCAATGATGGTTTTAGTTTTACTGGGCGCGCCAATCGCCGCTCAAGCGGAAAAAATTGCCGTAGTGGATATGCAAGCCGTTTTTGAACAATTGCCACAGCGTGAAGAAGTCAGCAAAAACCTTAAAGCCGAATTTGGCGATCGTGTTGCTGCCGTACAGAAGATGCAGGATGAACTGCGAGGCATGTTAGAGAAGCAGCAGCGTGATGCCGCCCTGATGAGCGAGACTCAGAAAACTGAGATGCTGCGTAAGATGGAATCACTGAAGTCAGAGCTGCAACTCAAAGGCAAGGCGCTGGATGAAGATATGCGTCGTCGTAACGGCGAAGAACAGAACAAGTTGTTGGTTAAAGTTCAGCAAGCGATCACAAGCATTGCTGAGAAAGAAAAATATGACATGGTGCTGCAACGTGGCGCGGTTATCTTTGTTAACCCAACATCAGATATCAGCAACAAGGTCGTTGAAGCGCTTAGCAAATAAGGCCAAAGATTGATGACAAGTTATACTCTTCGAGCGATAGCTGACCATCTCAATGCCGAGGTAAAAGGGGACGACACGGTTGAGATATACCGTGTTGCCACTTTAGAGAAGGCTCAGGAAGGTGAAATCGCTTTCTTAGCTAACTCCAAATATCAGAGTCAGTTACAGGGCACACAGGCATCGGCCGTACTGCTCTCACCTTCGATGGCTGAAACCTACACAGGTAATGCCATCATTTTAAACGATCCCTATGTGGGCTTTGCCCGCGTTGCCCAGTTGTTAGACACTACGCCTAAGGCGGCTGAGCTTATCCATCCCACTGCTGTTATCGACCCTTCTGCCCAGTTGGGTGAAGGCGCTGCGATAGGGGCAAATGCTGTGATTGGTGCCAATGTGGTTTTAGGCGAAAATGTGCAGATAGGCGCAGGCTGCGTAGTAGGTCAGGATTCAATTATTGGCTCAGGTACTATGCTCTGGGCCAATGTCAGCGTCTATCATAATGTTCATATAGGTAAGGATTGCTTAATCCATTCCAGTAGTGTGATTGGTTCTGATGGCTTTGGCTATGCCAATGAGCGCGGCCAATGGATTAAGATCCCCCAAACCGGCGGTGTGCGTATTGGTGATCGGGTCGAAATTGGTGCATGCACGAGTATTGACCGAGGTGCGATAGACCATACCGAGATCCACCATGGTGTGATTATCGATAATCAGGTGCAGATAGCCCATAATGTCATCATAGGCGAAAACAGTGCGCTGGCAGGCAGTTCTACTATTGCAGGCAGTGTAACTATCGGTAAATATTGTATTATTGGTGGCGGCTGTGCCATCGCTGGTCACTTGTCCATTGCCGATGGTACCCATATTACCGGCGCGACCAATGTAACAAGTGTTATTCGTGAGCCTGGTGTATACTCTTCTGCAACGGTCGCGATGGAAAATAAACTCTGGCGAAGAAATACAGTCAGGTTTAGACAGCTCGATGAGTTGTTCCTGCGAGTGAAACAGTTAGAGAAAAATGTTAAATCAGATGATTAACTGCCCTTGGCAGCTAAGGAAATATTGAGTGTCAAATCAATTAAATACAATGGATATTAAAGAGATTTTGAAGTTTCTTCCCCACAGGTATCCATTTTTATTGATCGATAGAGTCTTAGATTATACTCCCGGCGAAACGCTGCACGCGATCAAGAATGTCACCATTAACGAGCCATTTTTCCAAGGGCATTTTCCCGTTCAGCCGGTGATGCCTGGCGTGCTATTGCTTGAAGCTATGGCACAGGCTACAGGTCTGTTGGCCTTTAAGACCATGAGCGAAATCCCTTCAACCGACTACCTCTACTACTTTGCTGGTATCGATAATGCTCGATTTAAGCGAGTCGTTGAGCCGGGCGATCAGATCCATTTTGAAGTGAAAATGATCAAAGAGCGCCGCGGCATTGGGGTGTTTACCGGTGAAGCCAAGGTCGACGGTGAAGTGGTTTGTTCTGCTGAAATCATGTGTGCCAGAAGAGAGATTAGCAAGTGATCGATAAGTTAGCCTTCGTACATCCAGATGCCAAGATAGGTAACAATGTCACCATAGGGCCTTGGACCTATATAGGGGCGGATGTTGAGATAGGTGATGATTGTCATCTTAGCTCACATGTGGTGGTTAAAGGTCCAACGGTTATGGGTAAAGGCAACCGTATCTTTCAGTTTGCCTCAGTGGGGGAAGATTGCCAGGATAAGAAATATGCCGGTGAACCAACCCGCTTGATCATAGGTGATAACAATGTGATCCGTGAATCGGTCACCATTCACCGGGGCACCACCCAAGATAAAGGCGAAACCGTTATCGGCTCGAACAACCTGTTTATGGCCTATGTGCACATTGCCCATGACTGTGTTGTCGGTAGTAACGTGATCATGGCAAATAATGCCTCGATCGCAGGTCATGTTCATGTGGGTGACTGGGCGATTCTAGGTGGTATGACAGGTG
Source organism: Shewanella sp. AS1 (assembly GCF_021412565.1). Classification (GTDB taxonomy): domain Bacteria; phylum Pseudomonadota; class Gammaproteobacteria; order Enterobacterales; family Shewanellaceae; genus Shewanella. Next base: position 671,685 of record NZ_JAKCLJ010000001.1, read on the forward strand.
TGCATCAGTTTGTGCATATTGGTGCCCATGCCTTTACTGCGGGCTCATCTTTGATCCTACAAGACGTGCCACCCTATGTGATGGCATCGGGTCAGCCCGCGATCCCTCGGGGATTAAACAGCGAAGGCTTGAAGCGCCGTGGTTTCTCAAAAGAGAGCCAGTTAGCGGTGCGTCGTGCCTATAAGGCCCTTTATCGTAAAGGCCTAACGGTCGAAGAAGCCCTTGCCGAGCTTAAAGAGGAAGCCGGGGATGCTAACGTAAAATTGTTGATGGATTTTGTACAAAACTCCAAACGCGGCATTATTCGTTAGTCAGCTGTATTTATCGCTTAAAAGCTCGTTTCCACGGGCTTTTTTTATTTGCCTAAGCCAGAATGGTTAAACCCTAAGTTTGCAGAGAGAAGATGAGCGAAACAAAACCCAAAATATTTGCCATGGTGGCCGGTGAGCTTTCTGGTGACATTCTCGGCGCGGGATTGATCCGTGCACTGAAACAGCGCTACCCGGATGCCAGATTTGTCGGCATAGGTGGCCCGCAGATGGATGAGCTGGGATTCGAGTCTCTGTTTTCATTTGAAGAGCTGGCGGTGATGGGCATAGTCGAAGTCCTCTCTCGTCTGCCGCGCTTGCTAAAAGTGCGTCACACCCTGATTAACGAGCTAGCCGCCCTTAATCCTGATTGTTTTATCGGTATCGATGCGCCGGATTTTAATATTGGGCTGGAGCTGAAACTTAAACAGCGCGGCATCAAGACAGTGCATTATGTCAGTCCCTCCGTGTGGGCCTGGCGTCCTAAGCGGATCTTCAAGATCGCCAAAGCCACCAATATGGTGCTCTCTTTGCTGCCTTTCGAGAAGGCGTTTTACGACAAACACAAGGTGCCTTGTACCTTTGTCGGTCATACCCTTGCCGATGACATTCCCATGGTGAGCGATAAAGCCGCGGCACGGGCTCAGTTGGGGCTCGACAGTGACGCGGAATATTTAGCCGTCTTGCCTGGCTCTCGTGGTGGTGAGCTTAAGCAGTTGGCCGAACCCTTTGTCAAATCGCTGCTTCTGCTGCGCCAGCAATACCCGGATCTTAAATTTGTGACTCCACTGGTTAATGCCAAGCGCCGCGTCCAGTTTGAGCAGGCTCTGACGCAATTTGCGCCGGATCTCGATATTCATCTCGTGGAAGGACAATCGCGCACTGTGATGGCGGCGGCCGATGCCATCTTACTGGCATCGGGTACCGCCACCCTGGAAGCCATGCTGGTGAAACGCCCTATGGTGGTGGCCTACCGGGTGAGCCCTATTACCTACAAGATAGCCAAAGGCATGATGCAGATAGACAAGTACTCTTTGCCAAATCTGCTGGCGGGTGAGGACTTAATTCCTGAGCTTATTCAAGCCGATTGTGTGCCGCACAAGATAGCCGCCGAAGTAGCCAAACAGCTCGACACTGATCCCAAGGCCTTGATTGACAAGTTTACCGAGCTGCACCAGCAGCTTAAATGCAATGCCAGTGAGCGCGCCGCCGATGCGGTGGCTGCATTAGTCGAGGAGGCCTAGATGGCGGTATTTAAAAATATCACTCCTGAGCAGGTCAGCCTTTTAACCACAGGTTTTTACGCCGGCGTCGATGAAGTAGGGCGTGGCCCGCTGGTCGGCGATGTGGTCACCGCCGCCGTGGTGCTGGATCCCAATAATCCCATCAGGGGTCTCAATGACTCGAAGAAATTATCGGAGAAGAAGCGCCTTGCGCTGTTTGAGGAGATCCAGCAAAAGGCCCTAGATGTGTCCGTGGGCAGAGCCAGTCCGGCTGAGATAGACGAGCTTAATATTCTCCATGCGACCATGCTGGCCATGCAACGTGCGGTGGCTGGGTTAAGAGCCAGGCCGGATCGTATTCTTATCGACGGTAACCGGGTGCCAGAATTTGAGCTTGAGGCCCATGCCGTGGTGAAGGGCGATGGCCTGATCGCCGCCATCAGCGCCGCGTCCATTATCGCCAAGGTGGTGCGCGACAATGAGATGGCCGAGCTGGATGCCAAATATCCTCAGTTCGGTTTTGCCAAGCACAAAGGTTATCCCACTAAGGCGCATTTTGAGGCCTTGGCGCAGCACGGGGTATTACCCGTGCACAGACGCAGTTTTCGCCCAGTGCAGGAAAGGCTAACCGCGGGCTAATTTGGCGATATAGCACGATAGCTGCGTGCGGCTCGCTGGCTTGCCTCGGCCGAGTCTGTTACTCTCAATCAATTACGCAAGTTGGCAAGCATAGGGGTAACTTCTAAGCTGCCAAACCAAACGGTAAAACCAGACTGGTGTAAAGAAGAAAGATCCTATCAATATGACAGAACCTCGTTTCGTGCATCTGCGCGTTCACAGTGACTTTTCCATGTCCGATGGCCTAGCCAAGGTCAAGCCTATTCTTGCCAAGGCGCAGGAACATCAGATGGCCGCGCTGGCCCTGACAGATAAGACTAACCTGTGTGGCCTAGTGAAGTTTTACGGCGGCTGCCATGGCGCCGGGATCAAACCTATCATAGGCTGTGATTTTTCTATGCAGGTGCCCGGTTTTGAGGATGAATTTTGCTCCTTAACTGTGCTGGCGATGAACAACGAGGGCTACAAAAACCTCACCCTGCTGATCAGTGACGCCTATCTGCGCGGTCATGTGCGTGACAGGGCGGCGATCGATCAGGCCTGGCTGGAGAAATACAGCGAGGGGCTGATCATTCTCTCGGGTGCCAAAGATGGCGATGTGGGCAAGGCGCTACTCAAGGGCAACCGTGCTCAGGTCGATTCCCTGCTCGCCTTTTACCAGACCCATTTCCCCGATCGTTACTATCTAGAGTTGATCCGCACCGGCCGACCCGATGAGGAGCGCTACCTGCATATGGCGGTGGAGCTGGCAGGAGAGCAAGATCTGCCCGTGGTCGCCACCAATCAGGTGGTATTTATGCAGCCGGAGCAGTTCGATGCCCATGAGATTCGGGTCGCGATCTCCGACGGTTTCACTTTGGCGGATCCCAGACGGCCGCGCCTCTACAGCGAGCAGCAATATTTTCGCACCGAAGATGAGATGTGCGAGCTGTTTGCCGATATTCCCGAGGCGCTGCAAAACACGGTGGAGATAGCCAAACGCTGTAACGTCACAGTGCGCCTCGGCGAGTATTTTCTGCCCAACTTTCCGACAGGCGATCTTTCCATCGAAGATTTCCTGATTGAGCAGTCGAAAATCGGCCTAGAAGAGCGGCTCGAATTTTTGTTTCCCGACGAAGCGGTGCGCGCCGAGCGCCGCGGCGAATACGATGACAGACTCGATGTCGAGCTTACCGTTATCAACAACATGGGCTTCCCCGGCTACTTCCTTATCGTGATGGAGTTTATCCAGTGGGGTAAGGATAACGGCATTCCTATCGGGCCAGGCCGTGGCTCGGGCGCCGGTTCTCTGGTGGCCTATGCGTTAAAAATTACCGATCTCGATCCGCTGGAATTTGACCTGCTGTTCGAGCGATTCCTCAACCCTGAACGTGTTTCCATGCCCGACTTTGATGTCGACTTTTGCATGGACAGGCGCGATGAGGTGATTGATCACGTGGCCGAGCTTTATGGCCGCGATGCGGTGTCGCAGATCATCACCTTCGGTACCATGGCCGCCAAGGCCGTGGTGCGCGATGTGGGACGTGTGCTGGGCCATCCCTATGGTTTTGTGGATCGCATCTCTAAGATGATCCCCGCCGAGCCCGGCATGACCCTGGCCAAGGCCTTCGAGGCCGAGCCCGCGCTGCCTGAGCTTTACGAAGGCGATGAGGATGTCAAAGACCTTATCGATATGTGCCGTGTCCTCGAAGGGGTGACACGTAACGCGGGTAAACACGCCGGCGGCGTGGTGATCGCCCCAACCGTGATCACCGACTTCGCGCCGCTTTATTGCGACGCCGAGGGGCACAACCCTGTGACTCAGTTCGATAAGAACGATGTGGAGACAGCTGGCCTAGTCAAGTTCGACTTCCTCGGCCTGCGTACCCTGACCATCATCGACTGGGCGCTGCAGATGATTAACCCGCATTTACAGAAAAAGGGTAAAGCGCCGGTGCGGATCGAGGCGATCCCCTTAGATGATCCTGCCTCCTTCCGTCTGCTGCAGCGCTATGAGACCACGGCGGTATTCCAGCTGGAATCCCGCGGCATGAAAGACCTGATTAAGCGTCTGCAGCCAGACTGTTTCGAGGATATGATCGCCCTGGTGGCCCTGTTCCGTCCGGGGCCGCTGCAGTCGGGCATGGTAGATAACTTCATCGAGCGTAAACATGGCCGTGAAGAGGTCTCTTATCCTGACTCACAATACCAGCATGAGTCGTTAAAAGAGCTGCTTTCGCCTACCTATGGCATCATTTTGTATCAAGAGCAGGTGATGCAGATCGCCCAGGTACTGTCCGGTTATACCCTAGGCGGCGCGGACATGTTGCGACGCGCCATGGGTAAGAAGAAACCCGAGGAGATGGCCAAGCAGCGCGGCACCTTTAAAGAGGGGGCGATCAAGAACGGCGTCGATGGCGAGCTGTCGATGAAGATCTTCGACCTGGTAGAGAAGTTTGCCGGCTACGGTTTCAACAAGTCGCACTCGGCGGCCTATGCGCTGGTCTCTTATCAGACTCTGTGGCTCAAGACCCATTATCCTTCGCAGTTTATGGCGGCCGTGATGTCGGCGGATATGGATAACACAGATAAGATTGTGACCCTGGTGGATGAGTGTGACCGCATGGGATTGCCGCTCTTGCCGCCGGATGTGAATAAGGGCCTGTTCCGCTTTACCGTGGATGAGGATCTTAATATCGTCTACGGCATCGGTGCTATCAAGGGCGTGGGCGAGGGGCCGGTGGAGTCTATTCTAAAGGCGCGTGAAGATGGTCCCTTTACCGATCTGTTCGATTTCTGCGCCCGAGTGGATCTGAAAAAGCTCAACAAGCGAGTGATTGAAAAACTCATCTATGCCGGTGCGCTGGATAATCTCGGGCCACACCGCGCTGCAATGATGGCGACTCTGCCCGAGGCTATTCGCGCCGCCGATCAACATGCCAAAGCCGAAGCCATCGGCCAGCACGATATGTTTGGCCTGCTCAACAGCGAGCCACAAGACAGTAAGCAGCAGTTTGTGCAGTGTACGCCTTGGCCCGATAAGATCTGGCTAGAAGGTGAGCGTGAGTCCCTCGGACTTTATCTGACCGGGCACCCGATCAATCAGTATCTCAAAGAGCTGAAACACTACACTTCGGGCCGATTAAAGGATGTGCATCCCACAGAGCGGGGCAAGACCATTAAGGCGGCGGGACTTGTGGTCGCCACCCGGGTGATGATGACCAAACGCGGCTCGAAAATGGGGCTGGTGACCTTAGATGATAAGAGTGCCCGCCTTGAGGTGATGCTGTTCACCGAGGCCTTCGAGAAGTTTAGTGAGCTGCTGGAGAAAGATCGTATCCTCATCGTCGAAGGTGAGGTGAGTTATGATGATTTCTCCGGCGGTAACCGCATGACGGCGCGTAACATCATAGATATGGGCGAGGCGCGCAGCCATTTCGCGCATGCCCTCGAGGTGGATCTGGATGCCAATGCTATCGACAGTCAATGGCTAGAGAAGTTTCAGCAGGCATTAACGCCTTGGAAGGCCGGCAGTGTGCCTGTGGTGATCAACTATGCTCAGCCCCAGGCTAAGGCGCAGTTTAAGCTGGGAGATGAGTGGCGGGTCAATCCCACCGATGAGCTGATGCTCGCGCTGGAAAGCCTGTCTGGCTCGGATAAGGTCAGGATAGTCTTTCCATCATGACAGCTTCCATCATGACAGTCTTGCGATTATGACAGCCTCAAATTATGACAGCTTCCCATCATGAAAAGTGAGTCATTCTCTCCTTTTGCTGAGTTAGCACTCGCCATTGCGCCATTGCAGCTCAAACCGGGTACTCGCCTGGTGCTGGCCTACAGCGGCGGCGTTGATTCCCAGGTGCTGGCCGCAGGTCTGGCAGAGTTTGCCAAGGCGCACAGCGAGTTTAACTATCTGTTGGTGCATGTGCATCACGGCCTGAGCGACAATGCCGATCAGTGGCAAGGCCACTGTGAAACTATGGCGGCCCAATATGGACTGCCTATTAGAGTTAAGCGGGTCGAGGTGAAAACCGGCGCCCGTATGAGCCTGGAGGCCAATGCACGTGAGGCGCGCTACCAGGCGTTATCCCAAGAGCTAACCCCTGGGGATCTGCTGCTGACCGCGCACCACCAGGACGATCAGTTAGAGACTTTGCTCTTGGCGCTAAAACGCGGTTTAGGCCCCAAAGGGTTAGCCGCCATGGGCAAAGTTCAGCCTTTCGCCGAGCAGGCCTATCTGGTGCGCCCGCTGCTGGAGGTGCCGCGCCCTGAGATAGAGGCTTACGCCAAGGCTCAGGGCATTACTCATATCGAAGATGAGAGCAATCAGGATGACCGCTTCGACCGTAACTTCCTTCGCCTTGAGATTATTCCAGCCCTGAAGGCGCGTTGGCCGGCGATAGCTCAGACGGCGTCGCGCAGTGCGCAGTTATGCGCCGAGCAGCAGGCACTGATCGATGAAGAGGTGAATGCTCGCTTACCTCTGATGCTTGTTAAGGTTCGTCACAGCGTAAAACCTGTGCTGGATCTGAACTTGCTCTCCAAGCAACCCCCATTGTGGCAGACGCAGCTATTGCGGGGCTTTATCAGCGATAGTGGTTTTGCCCTGCCAAGCTATGCTCAGCTCAAACAGTTGCTGGAACAGCTGCTGCTGGCCAGGGAGGATGCCCAGGTCGAAGTGAGGCTCGATGGAATGCTGGTGCGCCGATACCGGCAGCATCTTTATCTCAGCCAGGCTAAGGCGGTGGCAACGGCAAGAGTGGGGTTTTCGCTTGCATTAGATGGGATTGCGTCTGGCGCACTCTGCTGGTCAATCGATGCCGGTGAGCCGCTCTATGGTGAGCATCTTTATGGTGAGTATGTTGCGCCAGGGGATCGCGGCGATAGAATCTGTCTGCGCCTGCCCAAGACAGGAGAGCAGGTGCGCCTTGGCTTTAATGCGCCGGGTGCGACTCGGTGTCATCCTCATTACCGCAGCAAGGGACGTGAGCTAAAGAAGCTTTGGCAGGAGCTAGCCCTGCCGCCCTGGGAGCGTGAGCGAGTGGTGCTTGTTTATTTCGATGATAAACTGGTGGCGGCTGTAGGTTACTGGGTCGAAAAAACCTTTGTGGCCGACTCAGATCAACCCGGCTTGCACTTTTACCTCAAGTAGAATTTGGCAGGTTAGCGCTTTGAAATAAAAACGATGCGCTGGTATTAAAATACTGGCATCGTTTTTTGTTTTATAGAGATAGATTGCTCATCTAGTTCTCATCTGCTTCTATCTACTTTTCATCTATTTTTTACCTACTTTTCATAGATGCGGTAACAGCAACGACCGGCTGCTTTGGCCTGATAGAGGGCCTTGTCGGCGCGGCAAAAGAGCTCTATTGGACTGTCGTTTTCCACAGACTGAGCGACTCCCAGGCTGGTCTGGATCTGAAATTTATTCAGCCGCAGATTACCCTTCACCATAGAGAGGATGCGCTGACACAGAACACTCGCCGCCTCGTCATCGCCCTCGATCAGTATGGCAAACTCATCGCCGCCTATGCGATAGGCTTGCTCGCTTTCGCGAATGGCGCGGCTCAGGGTTTTTGCAAACAAGCGCAAGATATCATCGCCCAGCAGATGCCCATGTTGATCATTGAGACTCTTGAAGTTGTCCAGATCTAATAGGATAAGGCTGAATCGCTCACCGTGGCGCTGCTGCCGGGCAAGTGCCTGTTTAAGGTTGATATCGTAATAACGGCGATTACCTAGCTCTGTCAGGGCATCATACATGGCCTGCTTAGAGACAAGATCATACTCGATAGCATTGAGAAGCGGCCTTAGCAGTAGCGTCTGTATCTGTGTAAACAGTTCGCTTTGACTCGCCAAAAGCGGCGATGTTAAGCGATAATCGAGCTGGGCTTCTATGGTCTCTAAACTAACCCTCTGTTTGATTTGAATCCCCAGTTCGCTGCCCCAACTGAGCTGATATTGCCGGGTCTGCAATTTTATGCCGCACACAGGCAAGTATTGCCCCATGATCTTGCCGAAGCAGGCAAAAACCGTACGCGGGTCTAAACTTTCATGTAACTGCTGTACTATGGCTACCAAATTAGGCGCACTCTTATCTGAGTGATGTAATTCGGGATGATAACGGTAAGCACTCGGCGAAAACTCTGTCGCTAAGGCAAAGTCCATATTGCTAACTCCAAAATAATTGGACTTGAATTATAAGAAATTAAGCAATTATCATGCCTTTTGTCTTTTAATTAATTTCTTTATTTGTCATTTAGTTAGTCTCTTTGTTACATTGATATTCTCGAGTCACATTTTTGACAGACGAATATTGCGTCGTGACTTAACTGTGCTGATGCCTAATTTGCCTGTGCGCCTGATGTCCTAGGCAGCCTATGGAGCAGATTCTTAGTTGGAGCCTAAATGGAACATAGCTTTCTTATTAAGATCTTATTGATGCTGATGATAGCCACCTTCGCCATCGCGCTGTTTAGGCGAGCTGGGCTGCCTGCCATTCTGGCCTATCTGATCACAGGCGTGATCTGCGGGCCCTCGGTATTCAACTGGTTTACTCAACAACAGATCCACTCAGTCGCTGAATTGGGAGTGGTGCTGCTGATGTTCTCCCTAGGTCTGGAGTTCTCCTTGCCCAGGCTTTGGGCTATGCGTCGTACCGTGTTCGGTTTAGGCTGCGCTCAGGTGACAGTCACCGCCCTTTTGACCATGTGTGTCGCACTCTTTTTGGGCTTAAGTGCCAGTGAATCTTTGGTGATAGGGTCGGTTGTTGCGCTGTCATCGACCGCTATCGTGCTTAAACTGCTTAACGAGCGTGGCTGGTTAAAGCAGCGTCACGGTGAGTTGTCTGTCAGTGTGCTGCTATTTCAGGACTTAGCCGTGGTGCCTTTGCTGATCTTAATGCCCCTGCTAACAGCCAATGGTGAGACACTGTCTTGGCAGGAGATAGGGATCGCTATGGGCGAAGGGGTACTGGCCTTTATCGCACTGATGGCCGTGGGTAAATGGGCGCTGCCTAAGGTGTTTGATGAGGTGGCACGTTCACGTTCTAATGAGCTGTTTGTGCTCTCGACTTTAGTGGTGGCGCTGGCGACTGGCGCCTTTACCCAGTGGGTCGGAATGTCTATGGCATTGGGCGCGTTTATGGCGGGTATGCTGTTGGGGGAGAGTCAGTATAAACGCCAGCTTGAGGCAGATATCCGTCCCTTTCGCGATCTGCTGATGGGGCTGTTTTTTATCTCTATAGGTATGCTGTTGAACTTTTCTCTGGTGCTGCAATACTGGTGGCAGGTGCTGCTTTTGGTGATCGCTGTGATCGTGGCCAAAGGTTTGATTGTTTATGGCCTTCTGCGATTGGCCAAGGAGAGCTTTCGAACCTCAGTAGCGACGGCTATCAGTCTGTCTCAGGTGGGGGAGTTTAGTTTTGTGGTGCTGGCACTAGCGGTCAATTATCAACTGCTGGAGGTTGGCGTCAGCACTAAGCTGGTGATGGTGGCAGTGATCTCTATGGCGTTGGCGCCTTGGCTGGTCAGGCACAGTGTGACCATTGCTGGGCGGCTGCATGGTGTCACCGCCAAGGCCTCGGCAGAAGCTATGTCAATTCCCCCCATAGAGCATGCCAATGAGTTAGTACTTATCTTAGGATATGGCCGGGTGGGGCAGACCATAGCCCGTTTTATGAAGGCCGAAGCGATTCCCTATTTGGTGCTGGATCTTGACCCCACTCGGGTAGCCGAGGCGCGTCGCGCCGGAGAACCTGTCTATTTTGGTGATGTCACCAAGCGGGCGATTTTAAAACAGGCGCAGATCCGTGAAGCCAAACTTATCGTGTTCACCTTCGATGACTTTCAGGTACTGGAAAACGTGCTTCCCCTTTGCAGGCAACTGGCGCCGGATGCCAAAATTTTAGTGCGTACCAGGGACGATCAAGGGCTGGAAGAGCTGGAAAAAGCGGGTGCAAGCCAGGTGATCCCTGAGATGCTGGAGGGCAGTTTGATGCTGGTGTCTCAAGTGATGTTTCAGTGCGGCGTGCCGCTCAATCGTATTCTCAAGCGGCTTGAGTATGAGCGGCGCAATCATTATCAATACTTGCATGGTTTCTTCTCCGGCGAGGAGAGTGATTTCTCCCTCGAACTGTTACACGCCGTAGCTTTACCTAAGGGGGCGCAGGTGGTGGGGAAAGCCTTAGCCGAGATCCCCTGGGAGAAGCTTAAGGTGGAGTTAAGGGCGGTAAGGCGCGCCGGTGCTGAGGTGGAAAAACCAGAGCTGAGCTGGAAAATTCGACAGGGCGATATCTTAATCCTGCTGGGGAAACCCAGGCGGGTGGAGAAGGCTGAAGATTATCTATTGCAGGGATAGTGATAAGCAGAGGTGATGCTATATGGTCAGTTGTATTAGTTTAGCCTAGATTAAAAAACGCTTTAATTTCATCCTGCTGCACCATAGCATCCTGATAGCCGAGATTGATCAAGGCGCTGCAATAGCCCTGCTCGAACAGCAGATAGGAGATAATACTGGTATCCGATTGTTGATTGATGCCGATCAGTCGCAGCAGGGTGCGCACCGCCATCGGCATCTCATGATAGTGCTGCGCGGCGATCAGGCTCAAGTCCTGACTGGGTTTAATCACTAAGGTCTCAATGGTTTTCAGCGGCGCCTTGTTTCGTACTTCATCGGGAATAAGCGTCAGGGTACTGTTGATCCGCTGCAGCCGCTCCAGATCGCTGTTTAAAGTATCGGAAAAGATGGTATCGAGCAGGTGGCCAGCGATAGTCGCGGTCTTTGGGTGATGCTCAAACTCCTTGTGCTGCTGTTTATGAGGGCTCTCCAGGTTGATCACCATGATCTTCTCCGCCCCTAGATGGATAGGGCTGCTCAGTGGCGCGAGCTGATGCACCGAGCCATCGCCATAATAGCCGCGATTGAGTTTTATCGAGGGAAACACCAAGGGAATGGCGGCACTGGCCAGCAGGTGTTCGGTATTAAGGTGGGTGCGCTGGCCGCCACGTCTGGCTCTCTGCCACTCGTCTATCTCATGGTGGGCCTGAAAGAAACTCACAGATCGCGAAGTGTTGTAACAGGAGGTATCGACGCTGAGAGCATGCAGGGCGCCGCTGGCGATATTACGATCGATACGCTCAAAATTGATCAGCTCATTCAGAAGCCCCCGCAGAGGCTCGTTATTAAACAGGCTGCCCGCATCGGGATTGATCTTCTCATCCTGCAGTCCCATCAGCGCCATCTGCAACAGGTGGGAGAAGACACCGCTAAAGGAAGCCTTATAGACCTTGTGGGTGTTAAAGTGGCGCCATACCCATTCGAGTTTGCGAACCCCAAGATGAAAACAGGAGGCGTGGGTGGCAATCGAGGTGCCATTGATGGCGCCGGCCGAGGTGCCGCAGATGATCTTAAAGGGCACGCCATGGTTGCGGGGATAGTGTTGCACTATCGCCTTCAGCACCCCTACCTGATAGGCGGCGCGCGCACCACCACCGCCCAAGACTAACGCCGTTTTATCTGGCAAATTAACCTCTTACATCCCTAAAAGAGCCGATTAACTTTGATGTTTTGGGCTCTTGATTCTTCCTGAACTGCTTAAATTTAGAATATGTGAGGCCGATGGGATGTTCAAGCATAAGTCGACATAAAAAATGCCCAGCAGGTGCCGGGCATTGTTAGTTTCTATCAGTTGCGGCTTGCCACGTTATTTTGCCGACTTGATAAAGTCGACTATCTGCTCGAATGGAATGTCCTGCTTCTCGCCGGTGCGACGATTTTTGTATTCAAAGACGCCGTTGTCGATATTGCGATCGCCAATCACGATAACGTGGGGCAGACCGATCAGCTCCATGTCGGCGAACATTACACCGGGGCGCTCTTTACGATCGTCAAACAGCACTTCGATACCGGCATCGTTGAGGTCCTGATAGAGTTTTTCGGCCATATCCTGCACCCGGTGAGACTTGTGCATATTCATCGGCAGAATACCTACCTTGAAGGGTGCGATGGCATCGGGCCAGATGATACCGCGATCGTCATGGTTCTGCTCGATGGCGGCGGCCACGATGCGGCTGACACCGACACCATAACAGCCCATCAACAGGGTCTGTGCCTTGCCGTTTTCATCCAGAACATTGGCGCCCATGGCGGCAGAGTAGTTCGTCCCCAGCTGGAAGATATGACCCACTTCGATACCGCGCAGCAGGCCGATTGTGCCCTTGCCACAGGGGCTAGGCTCGCCTTCGATGACATTACGCAGATCGGCAACCTGGGCCTGTGGTAGATCCCGTTCCCAGTTGATGCCCAGATAGTGTTTGCCATCCTGGTTCGCACCGGCGGCAAAATCGCTCATGATGTTGACGCTGTGATCCACAAATACTGGAATAGTCAGGCCAACTGGGCCGAGTGAACCCGGGCCGGCACCGATCACGCTGCGAATATCGGCTTCATCGGCTAATTCGAATGGGGATAAAACCGCATCGAGTTTTTCTACTTTGACTTCGTTAAGCTCATGATCGCCGCGGACGATAACCGCCACCAGTGGCACCTCATCCAAGGCGCCTTTAACGATAAGGGTCTTAACCGTCTTCTCGATCGCGATGCCGTGCTGCTCGACCAACTCTTCTATGGTCTTGGCATTGGGCGTGTCGATAAGCGTCAGCTCCTGGGTGGCTGCACCGCGAGGCTCGGTCGGGATCGGGGCTTCCGCTTTTTCGATGTTGGCGGCGTAATCGCTCTCGGTCGAGTAGGCAATTAAGTCTTCGCCACTGTTGGCCAGCACATGGAATTCGTGTGACAGGCTGCCACCGATCGAGCCGGTATCGGCCAGCACAGGACGGAAGGCCAGACCCATGCGGCTTAAGATGTTGCTATAGGCGGTAAACATCGCCTGATAGGTGGCATCCATGGTGGCCTGATCGATATGGAAAGAGTAAGCATCTTTCATCAGGAACTCACGTGAGCGCATCACGCCGAAACGGGGACGCACTTCATCGCGGAACTTGGTCTGGATCTGATACAGGTTCAGCGGCAGCTGCTTGTAAGAGCTGACCTCTTTACGGATAAGGTCGGTGATCACCTCTTCGTGGGTCGGACCCAGTACGAAGTCGCGATTGTGCCTGTCCTGAAAACGCAGCAGCTCGGGGCCAAACTTGTCCCAGCGGCCGGTTTCGACCCAAAGATCGGCGGGTTGCACCATGGGCATTAAGATCTCGACGGCACCTGCATTGTTCATCTCTTCACGGACAATGGCCTCGACCTTACGCAGTACGCGCAGACCTGAGGGCAACCAGCTGTAAAGACCTGATGCGTTGCGGCGGATCATACCGGCACGCAGCATTAATTGATGACTGACCACTTCAGCGTTGGCTGGGGTCTCTTTTTGTGTTGAAAGCAGGTACTTGCTAACTCGCATTCCCAATATCCAGTTGTGTAATGAAATAGGCCGATATTTTAGCACCCTCAACTTCGATGTCACCTAGTTTGTTGGCCTGCTGGCAGCGAATTTTAAGGCTCATGCCCCTTGGGTAAAATCGGGGGGTAAGTTCATGCAGTTTTGTTAATCATGTTATGACTTTGGGCGGCTGGCGGTGACGATTTATCGCCCAATAAAAGGGGCCATGACTCGGATGCCATGGCCCGACTAGATTGGGACTATCTTTAACTGAATAGTACTAACTGGATTCAGACGCAGTTTATCGCCTCATACAACTCCTGATACATGAGTTCACGCATCTTGAACTTCTGGATCTTGCCCGTGACCGTCATAGGATATTGGTCGACGAACTTGATGTACCTGGGCACTTTGAAGTAGGCCACCTTTTCGGTGAGAAAATGGCGGATCTCCTCTTCATCGACCAGGGCGCCGGGCTGGGTCTTGATCCAGACACACACCTCTTCGCCATATTTTTCGCTCTTGACGCCAAAGACGGCCGCGTCCTGCACCTGGGGATGAGTGTAAAGCTTCTCCTCGATCTCGCGGGGATAGATGTTCTCGCCGCCGCGAATGATCATATCCTTGATGCGGCCGACGATTTTGACATAGCCTTCGCCGTCCATCTCGCCTATATCCCCCGAATGCAACCAGCCTTGTTTATCGATAGTGGCCGCAGTCTTGGCAACGTCCTGCCAGTAGCCCTGCATGATGCAGTAGCCGCGGCTGCACACCTCACCGGGTTGGTTGACCGGCACTGTCTCACCAAATTCATCGACTATCTTGACCTGAGTATGGGCCAGGGCGCGTCCGACGGTGGCGACCCGCTTCTCCAGTGGCGAGTCAATCTCTGTCATGTTGTTGATCGGGCTGCACTCGGTCTGACCATAACCTATCAGCACCTCTCGCATATACATGAGATTTTGCACCCGGCGCATCACCTCTTCGGGGCAGGTGGCCCCCGCCATCACGCCTGTGCGCAGTGAGCTTAAGTCGAAATCGCTAAATTGCGGATGTTCCAACTGGGCGATAAACATGGTCGGTACGCCGTGCAGGGCGGTGCAGCGCTCCATCTCCACCACTTGCAGGGTGGTGAGGGGGGCGAAGGCATCGCCGGGGAAGATAGCCGCCGCGCCTTTGCTGATGCAGCACAGATTGCCCAGCACCATGCCAAAACAGTGATACAGGGGCACAGGAATACAGAGTCTATCCTCCTTGGTCAGTGCCATGGCATTGGCCACTAACAGGCCATTGTTGAGAATATTGTGGTGGCTCAATGTCGCCCCTTTGGGGTTGCCTGTGGTGCCCGAGGTAAACTGGATATTGATGGCATCGAAGGGGGAGAGCTGTTTGGTGATTGCTGCCAGTGCATCCCGGCTCTGCTGTGTGAGCGGCTGCATCAGCTCGCTGAAGTTCAGCATGCCCTGGGTCTTCTCGGCTCCCATGCGGATCACCCATCTGAGTGCCGGCAGGGCGGCACAGTGCAGCTCACCCGGTTGACTATGGGCCAGCTCGGGTGCCAGTTGCTTGAGCATCTCTAGATAGTGGCTCGACTTGAACTTCTCGGCGCAGATAATGGCCTTACAGCCGACATTATTGAGGGCGTATTGTAACTCTTCCGGGCGGTAGGCCGGGTTGATGCACACCATGATGGCGCCGATTTTAGCCGTGGCAAACTGGGTCAGACACCACTCGATATTGTTCGGTGACCAGATCCCGACGCGATCGCCAGGTCGAATGCCTATGGCCAACAGGCCGGCGGCCAGCGTGTCTATCTGTTGCTGGTATTCGCGGTAGCTCCAGCGTAGCTGTTGATGATGCATCACCACCGCAAGCTGATCCGGATAGCTGTTGGCTATCTCATCGAAATAGGCGCCTATGGTTTGCTCGATAAGCGGCGCGTCTGTGTGACCATTGAATTGACTGAGGGTAAGAGGAATAGGGTTTACCGCTTGCGATGTCTTTACTACCGACATAACGCCTCCGTGATGCTGTTTTTACTTTTGTTATTTTTATCTGACCCGTCAAACCTACCCAAAGCGGATAGCAACAAACAAGCAAATATTGGCCGTTTTAGACTAAAGGTGTAGGGGGCAGGGATGCAATGATGAAGTTATCTGTCATGGTGGGAGACGACAATGGATCTGAGAGTAACCTCATTAATTGCGTTATTGATTTTGATGAGCCTGGGCGGCTGTGCAAATTATAAAACCTCAGATCAGGCATTTTACGATGGGGTGAAAGCCTGTGCCGAGTCACGACCTGATAACCCGGATAACAGGGTGGAAGATAAAGATCTTGCTGGTGGTATATTTAATTTTATCGCCAATGGCTTAGCTAAACTGTTTGGCGCTCAATAAGCTAACTCAATAAGATAAAGAGGTGGCGCGTCAGCCAAGCCTTAGGGCGTGGTTTATTTCTTATCGCGCCTGTCACCTATGATTCGGGCCGGATTGCCAGCGACTATGGCGTAGTCGGGCACATCCTTAGTGACTAGGGCGCCCATGCCAATCACGGCGCAGTCACCTATTTTTACCCCGTCGACAATACCTGCCTGAGCGCCAATCCACACATCTTTACCTATCACTATGCCTTTTGAACTTGCGCTCTGCTGATAGATGGGCGTATCGGGTCGCATGCCATGGTTAAAGGCGTAGATGGTGACATTGTTGGCGATGCGGGTCTGATCCCCTATGATGATTTTACCGCGGCCACCGTCCAATGAGCAGCCGTGGTTAATCGCCACCTCATTGCCCATCGCTATCGGTCCATGCAGAAAGCTGTCGGCGGCGATCATGCACTTAGCGCCGATAATGATATCCCGCCCCGGCTCGGCAAACAGCCTGGCCTGCGGCGCAATAAAACTGTTATCGCCAATCGAGATTGTCTCCAGCGCTATCAGTTTGGCTTGTATCTCATCCTGCCAGGGTTTAGCCCAGCTTAAATGCTTAGGCTTTAAGGAAAAATAGAGCCAGGGCATATAGGCCAGACGCTGCTTATGCTGGGCCTGATAATCTATGGATGTTCCGACACTCTCTTTGGAATTAGGGCTCATGGCTATGATTCTGTCTTAGACTGATTGACTAGAGAAGGGCGGATAAACTCCACCAGAATCTCATCGTCTATTACCCGCCATAGTATATCCAGATCGAAGAGGGCGACCTGATACTGCTTGGGATCGACCTTGGCTTTTTTATAGGCCGGGCGGGGATCTTGCGCCAGCACCTGAGTGATAAGCTCGGCAAGGTGAGGGTAGCGATTGCTGTCAAAGGCGGCTATTTGCGCTGTGGCCGCCTCGCTAAAATTCACTTTGATCAGCACGGGCGCCTCGTGGGCTATGCCGCCCTCGGCATCTTCTATGGCATCAGAGAAGGGGATATAGGGCTTAATGTCGATTATGGGGGTGCCATCGAGCAGATCCATGGCGGAGATCTCCAGCATCACCTTGCCCTTGTGTTGCCGTATGCCATGGAGTTTTACCACAGACTGGCCTATGCCGTTGGGGCGAAAGGTGGAGCGGGTGGCAAAGACACCCAGTTTCTCGTTGCCACCCAGACGGGGTGGCCGCACCGTGGTTTTCCAGCCCTGGGACAGGTTTTCATGGAAACAAAACAGCAGCCAGATATGGGAATATTGCTCTAACCCCCTGACGGCATCGATATGGTTAAAGGGGGCTTGCAGCTCGACAAAGCCACGGGCACTACTGACCAATCCTGGCTGCCTTGGAATACCAAATTTCTGTTTATAGGGGGTGCGACAGATGGCGACTGCCTGTATTTCGCTGGAAAAGGTCATGCAATTGACTCAGGAAAATGGGATTAACAGATCAGGTTTCGACGGCTCAGTTTTTCGGCGGCTCAGTAGTAAGGATAGCCTGACCTAGACACAGTGCTTGAGTGATACAGGCATTGCTGGACTCTTCAAATAACACGCAGCGTTTGACGATAAGACCATTGGCGCCTAACTCGGCTGCGGCTTTGCGCGCCTTAGTTCTGGCATCACTGATGGAGGCGGGCATGTCGTTATCGCGCTCCTGACAGGACTGCCCTTCCACTAAGCCTTTGAGTTCATAGCTTGTGTTAGGCTGATGATCTCCCTGATAGAGCTCCACATCGCCGACCTTAAAATATTCGTTTATGGCCTCGCTATCTAAATTACTGGTAAAGCGGTATTCGCTGGCACAACCACCAAGGAGCAGGGCAAGAAGAATAAGGCTGGGGTTTTTCATGTTAGTGCCTTGTAGAGTGTGAAAAGCGCCAATATCAGCCACGTTAAACTACAGATAGGATAAGTGGCTAATATTGAACGCATTAGATAAGCGTATTCTAGCGTTTTAGGTACTTTTGATAAAGCTGCTGCTGACGATTATTGAGATCTATCTGACGACCATCAATAAATACCGCCTCGACCTTGCTTGTCAGTGGATCGAGCAGTTCTCCCTTAGAGAGCACCAGATTAGCTTTAAAGCCCACCTTGATTGCGCCCATATCCTCTACGCCGAGCAGTTTAGCCGCATCTAAGGTGATGCTCTTAAGCGCTTCTTCTTTACTCAGCCCATAGGCGCTGGCCTGACCGGCGGCAAAGGCAAGATTACGTACGTCCCAATCGCCACTAAAACCCAGGGCGAAGGGGAGGTTAGCCTGTTTCAGTAAACTCGGCACTCTAAAGTTCATATCCACAGCTTCATCTTTACGCATCGGCAGATTGAAGGTGTTGGTGTAGATAACGCCGGCGCCAATCTCGTTAAGCTGCTCGGCCACGCGCCAGGCATCATAGCCACCGACTATCACCAGCTTAAAGCCGTAAGGGCGGGTCATATTGATGGCCTGCTCAATTTGCTCACTGTTATTGGCGTGCACAAACAGCGTGGCCTTGCCTTGATAAAGCGGCAGCATGGCCTGCCAGCGGATATCTATCTTCTCGACGCTCTTGGCATCGCTGGCCAGTTTGTAGCGATATCCCTGCTCTAAACTGGTCTGGATTGCGCTTAACTCCTGCTGATAACCTTTAAGCTGTTCATCCCGTTTCTCCTTATCCTGGGCGAGACGCCAGATATTGGGCCAGTAGAGATGAAACTGCTTGGGCGCCGGCACTAAGGCATCTTCGATTGTCCAGCTGTCTAAGGACACCAGGGAGGATTGCCCCGCAAAGGCTTTGCCTTTAGGTACGACCTGGGCGTGCGTAATGCCGTTGACGCGCACAGTGGGGATGATCTCTGAGTCTGGGTTATAGGCGCTGACAGCAAGAAGCTGAGGATTGCTTTCGCCCACCTCGAAACTGTCGTTACTGGCGCGCATCATAGAGACTTCCACTAGACCGATACTGGTATCCAGTGCAATCAATCCAGGGTAGAGATGTTTATTACTGGCATCGATAACCTCGGCGTCTTGGGTGGGCAAAGCTTTGCCTATGGCGGTGATTTTTCCCTGCTCAAAGCGCACATCACTATTTTTAAGCACGCCATCGCTGACTGTATGCACTGTGGCATTTTGGATCACAATAACCTGGCTCTGCGTCATAGTCGGCACCATGTCGTGGGCAGTGACAGGCTGACTAACTAGGGTATAGGTCATTAAGAGGGCAAGGCCCATTTGAGCAACTGATGACTTCATTAGTGAGCCTCCTTAAATACTGCATCGCTGTTTTGTCCCCAGGCATTGTAATGGGTATCACAATGCCACTGCGGCTCCAGGTTTTCACGGGGAAGCTCGCCGGGAACGGCCGGCGCATCGCTGCTAAGTACGGCTTGAATTAGGGCGGCGCGCTCGGCGGCAACCTTATCGCGCATCGCATTATCTTGCTGACGATCGAAATAACGGCGGCCATTGACCCAGGTGCTGTCCACCTTGGCGTAAACCGAAAGGGGAGAGCTATCCCAGAGCACGATATCGGCCTGTTTGCCGCTCTCGATTGAGCCTGTGACTGTCTCTATGCCAAGCTGTTTGGCCGGATTGATGGTGACCATGTTCCAGGCATCGATTTCACTCATATCACAGTACATCACAGATTTAGCCGCTTCCTGGTTGAGACGGCGCTGCATCTCATAATCGTCTGAGTTAATGCTGGTGACCACACCATGCTTGTTCAGTAAGCAGGTGTTTTGCGGAATGGCATCATAGACCTCAAACTTATAGGCCCACCAGTCGGAGAAGGTTGAGGCGTAGACGCCTTGCTCTGCCATCTCGGGTGCGACCTTATAGCCCTCTAAAATGTGGGTAAAGGTGCCGGCATTGAAACCATAGGCCTTGGCTAAACGCAGATACATTAAGATCTCTGACTGCACATAGGAGTGAACATGCACATGACGCTCACCTGTAAGCACTTGATTGATTGCATCTAATCGCAGGTTGGGTCTGGGAGCGACCTGACGGCGTTTTTGGCTGTTGCTTAGATCGTCATAGGCTTTTTGGGCCTTGTCATAGGCAATCGCTTCATTGAAGGCGTTTTCAAATACCGATTGCACTCCCATGCGACTCTGGGGGAAGCGACGGGTGAAATTATCGCCCCAGTGGGTCTGTTTGACGTTTTCCCCTAAGGCAAATTTGATGCTGGGCGGGGCGCCGTCGAATTTAAGCGCCTGAGCACTGTCACCCCAGCGCATCTGGATCACCTGAGCCTGGCCACCAATGGGGTTTGCGCTGCCGTGTAGGATCTGCGCCGTGGTTACGCCACCAGCCAGGGCGCGGTAGATAGCAATATCGTCGGGGTTAAGTACATCGCCAATACGCACCTCAGAGGTGACGGCATCAGTGCCTTCGTTGGTGCCGCCATTTAGGGCGATATGGGAATGCTCATCTATTATCCCGGCAGTCAGGTGTTTCCCTGTGGCATCGATAACGGTATAGCCTGATGGCGTCGAGAGATTTTGACCTATTTTTTCGATACGACCACGGCTGATAAGCAGGTCGCTATTGTTTAATATTCCCTGCTCGCTTGAGGTCCAGATAGTTGCATTCTTGATATGCAGTTTCTCGATTGCTGCTTGTTGACTCAGGCCATAGGCGACGTTGGGACGGGTCAATTGGGAGACAAGGGTTTTAGGCTGCTTCTCATCACTCTCAGCGGCGCGGGTTTCGCTCTCGATTGGGACACCGGCAAGCAGGTGCTGCACATTGTCCTTATCTAACATGCGGCCATGTATGCCTTGCTCATCAAACCAAAGGGTAAAGCGGTTGATACCAGGATAACCTGCGTCAGTGAGATCGGCGGTGAAGAGTAAACGGCGCTGCTGATAGTCTAGGCCACTGAGTTTGATCTCTTGCTCACCGCTGCTGAGTGTCCCTGTTAGCTTATCGCCTGAGTTAATGGTCAAGTCCAGATTCAGCTCGCCTAAGCTTATTTGGTAGGTGTTGGTGAGCCACTGTTTATCTCTGGGTTCGAGCTGCATCTCTTCTCCCTGTAGATAGAGACTCACTATCTTACCCTGTTCAAACAGGTCGCCATTGGCGATAACCAAGTCGGCCATGAAGCCTGGCTTGAGCTGTCCGGTAAATTCGCTGATGCCGGCAATTTCTGCCGCCTGAGTGGTTAATGCCGCCAGCGCGTCTTGCTTACTAAGACCGGCATTAACGGCTTGTTTTAGCCTGGGCCAGAAAACCTTATTGTCGATACCGTGTTGGGTAAAGGCGAAGGGGATTTTTGCCTGCGCTAATGCCATCGGATTTGTCGGTGCCCGCTCCCAATGCCTTAATTGCGCCAGTGAAGTTTGCCTTTCCATATTGTCATTTTTGACATCTGGGGCGGCGGGGAAATTCAAGGGTAATACCAGACTAAAGCCACTCGCCTTGATTTCATCAACGCGGGCATACTCCTGGCCATTGCCCAGTAAGCTGCCTTTTAATTTAAATTCATTTAATAAATTGGCCGCCCTTAATTCGCTATTTAAGTCTCTCGTTGCAAAGAGAAAGTTTTCTTTATCGCTGTTTTTTAGGCGTTCGAAGGCAATATTAAACTCAAGGGCTTTATCGATTCCCTTGTCTTTGTTTTTGTCTACGTTCTCTTTGTACCATTTTGCATCAGACAGGGTTTGGCGTATTAAGGCGATACTACCCATTAATGAGCTAGGGTAATCCTGAATTGAACTGCCTTTATCGAAGGCTAATAGATGGCTTGAGCGTGAGTTATATATTATGTCATTGGTTTTTAATTGAGCCAAAGAAACAGAGGTGGCTCGTCCTCTGAATATGCCATCGAGTAATCCAGTCTGTACACTGGTAAAGCCATTATTCAGCCAAGTATCCGCTGATTTTTTGTCAGGATAGATATAGTTGAACCACTCTTTTTCCGCGTGAACAGCACCATTTTCGGCATTCCCGCCGATACGTTTTATTTCATATACGGGTGGCTCGACTTTCTCTGCTTCATATTTAAACTCAATGGCGTAATCAGTATAAGGGTCGATAAAGCCGGGATAGATCACCTTGCCAGTCATATCGATAACATAGGCGTCATTTGGCACTTTATTATCGGTAATAATGGATTTGATTTTATTATTTTCGATTAACAGCGTGGCATTGTTAACGATTTCCCCTGGCTCAACCATCAGGGTTGCGTTAGAAAGTGCAGTGATTTTTGGTGTGTTATCAGCAAGTTGAGAATTTGCCGCTGCTGAATTACTTATCAGTGCCAGGGCACTGAAAAAGAGTGTACTGGATAATGTATGGATAGGGTGCATAGAAAGTTTAATGGCTCTGCCTTATGGTGGTGACAGAGTATCTTTATTTGTTAACAATTATCAAGAGATTTGGATTTGTGTTTGATAAAGAAGGGATAAAAATTTGTTGTCAGATGTAAATCCTAATTAAGATAAAGTGGGGCAGTAATGGAGCAATACTTGAGCAATTCTAGAACAATAGTGGTTAATAGTAGGCAAAAAAACCAACTCGCCTAAAGAGAGCTGGTTTTCGTCTCGGATCTGATTATTGAGTTTGGCGCAAGGCCAAAGCGAAATATTCAGTGCCTGGATTTAGTTCCTAGATTCAGTGCCAGGATTTAGAACAGTATGAATTTCGAGCTAGATTAGAAACTCTTCTAGGCTGCGGCCTTTATCCAATTCTGCTTTAAATACTGTTGGCGTACGACCCTGACCCGTCCAAGTAATGGTTTCACCATCGACGACGATTTTATATTTAGGTGGACGAGGAGCACGTTTTTTCTGTACCGATTTAGTTGCCACAGCGCCTAAATCATCGATAGATAATCCAACCGCTTCCATCTGCTGGCGGATCTCTTCAATTTTAGCGTTGCGCTCAGCCATTGCAGCTTGCTCTTCTTCTGCTTGTGCCGCTTTTTCTTCGATGATTTTTTCAAGTTTGCCTGCGACATCTTTCAATTCATCGACGGAAAGTTCCTTTACCGCAGCTTTAAAACGTCTTCCATGGGTCAAAATATCTAAAAATTCGTTCATTTATAAACTTCCCGCTAGTAGAAAATAAAATTAATCTTATCCGGTGACTAATAATAGGAACTAATAAATTAATTATCAAATAAATTGAATAATATTTATTAATATTGTGTGCTGAGCAAAATTATCTATCTATTCCAATAAAACCTTTTGCTGTAAGTCGAATGTATGTTGCGAGACGTATGTATTAAGCGGATAAGTTATCTTCGTTTTGTTAAATTGCTATCTGTTCTATTGAGCAGGAAATGTTGAGATAAGCTTGATCTGTTTTATCAGCGTCGATTTATTGGGTGGGTCGATTTATTGAGTGGCGCACTTTCTGAGATGAATTCGCGTGGAGTTGAGTTCGCTGTGTATAAGAGTCGATAGCTTATTGTCGGCAACATTATCTGTCAGTTGCCAGCTAATCTGCGGGTTTGTTGGCACGCTCTTGTTGACGTTAACGTTAACAAGAAGTAAAGTGGCACAAGTTTATGGTAGTGCTGAGTACTATCTTTATTTTCCAGATAACTTTATTCCCAGAAAAAGACGTAAGAAGGAAGCCTTATGAAAGTATTGGTGCCAGTAAAACGCGTCGTCGATGCCAATGTGAAGGTCAGGGTGAATGCTGACAATACCAATGTCGATACCGCAAACCTGAAAATGGCCATCAACCCATTTTGTGAGATTGCTGTAGAAGAAGCGGTTCGCTTACAAGAAGCCGGTATTGCCACAGAAGTTGTTGTCGTCACTATAGGTCCTAAGGCTGCGCAGGAGCAGCTGCGTACGGCCATGGCGCTGGGTGCAGATCGTGGTATTCATATTGAAACCGATGAGGTGCTTGCGCCACTTTCTATCGCTAAGTTGCTTAATGCCGTTCAGGCACAGGAGCAGGCTCAGCTTATCTTATTAGGTAAACAATCTATTGATGGTGATAATAACCAGACGGGTCAGATGTTAGCTGCATTGTCGGGTCTGCCTCAGGCTACCTTCGCGTCAGAAGTGAAAGTTGAAGGCGATTGCGTCATGGTCACCCGTGAAATCGATGGTGGCCTGCAAGGTCTGAAACTGCCTTTGCCTGCGATTATCACTACAGATTTGCGTCTTAATGAACCTCGTTACGCTAAATTACCCAACATCATGAAGGCCAAGCGTAAACCGCTGGATACTGTGACGGTTGAGAGTTTGGGCGTCACGCTTAAGCAGCACCAGGAAGTGGTGAGTGTGGCTGCGCCAGCTGCGCGTGCGGCAGGTGTGATGGTGGCTTCTGTTGAGGAGCTGGTTGAAAAGCTGAAAAATGAAGCGAAGGTGATCTAATGGCTACGCTAGTAATTGCAGAACATGATAATAGTAGTATCAAACTCGATACCGCCAAGACGCTAGCTTGTGCTCAGGCGATCGGTGCTGAGGTGGATCTGTTAGTCATTGGCCATCAGTGTGCCAGTGTGGTCGATTCGGCGAAAAGCCTGTCGGGTGTTAGAAAGGTACTAGTGGCCGATAATGCCGTTTACTCACAGCATCTGGCTGACAACATCGCAGAGTTAGTGGTATCGCTGGCAGGTGAATATCAGCATATTCTGGCGGCAGCGTCGAGCCAGGGCAAAGATTTTCTGCCACGTGTCGCGGCGCTGCTTGATGTCGCGCAGGTCTCTGAAGTGGTTGAAGTGGTGAGTGATGACACTTTCGTGCGTCCTATCTATGCGGGCAGCGCGTTAGCGACGGTTAAGAGCTTAGATGCCATCAAGGTGATGACGGTACGAGTCAGTGCGTTTGATGCGGTTGCTAACGATGGCAGTGCAGATGTGCAGACTGTGGATGGCGTGTTTGGCTCAAAGGTTGAGTTTATCTCTCAGACACTGACCGAATCTGAGCGTCCAGATCTTGGCGCCGCTTCAGTTGTTGTGTCTGGTGGCCGTGCCCTAGGCAGCAGCGAAAACTTCGTCATACTTGAGCAATTAGCCGATAAACTGGGCGGCGCCGTGGGTGCATCCCGTGCCGCCGTGGATGCGGGTTATGTGGCAAACGATCTCCAGGTCGGTCAGACGGGTAAGATAGTTGCGCCGGATCTTTACATTGCCGTGGGTATATCCGGTGCTATCCAGCATCTAGCCGGTATGAAAGATGCCAAGGTGATTGTGGCTATCAACAAAGATCCTGAAGCGCCAATCTTCCAGGTGGCTGATTATGGCTTGGAAGCGGATCTGTTTGAGGCTGTGCCTAAGCTGATTGAGCTTTTATAAGCATATTTCTGTTTTGATCTAAAATAATACGTGATATAACTCACATCCAGCGGCTTTAAAGTAGCATACTTAAAGCCGCTTGTGTTTTTATGTGCCGCTACGCCAAATGATAGTGACATTGTTTGGCGTCCTGAAATGTAGAGGTGCATTGAATATCAGTAATGTTCATTAGGGTGATGCCGTACTAATGGATTGTTTTAACTAAACAATCTCAGTGAACATGAAAGGATTCAATGCCGAAGTCGTCAGTTTATCAAACCTGACTGCTGGGACTGTTATCGAATAGATACAGTACTGCCATAGTACTTTTTATTAGGATGATAGAAAGAAGCGATACCCCTGGGAGCTATTACCTAAGGTATTACTGTGGAGCGCTACTGATAGGACAGGTGTTATCTCTATTGCTTTATTGCAGTATCCCACCCGTTCAGTACCCTCCATTCGTCATTAAACGAAGATAAGATTAATCATGACAACTTTGAGCTATGCCGATTCGGCACTGTCCTTGCTGCCTCCGCTGGTGGCTATCTTATTGGCGATATTTACTCGTCGTGTACTGCTCTCCCTCGGTGTAGGGATCCTTTTAGGGGCGATTTTCATCAGCGACTACTCAGTCGTCAATGCTGGCCAATACCTGAGCCAACAAGTCCTGGGCCTGTTTTGGGATGATGGCGCGATAAACAGCTGGAACGTCTATCTGCTCGGTTTCCTTATCCTGCTTGGGATGATCACCGCCTTAATCACAGTCAGTGGCGCAGCTAAGGCTTTTGCCGATTGGGCACGTCAGCATATCCGCAATAAGCGCGATGCTAAGCTGCTGACCATGTTCCTCGGTTGTGTGGTGTTTATCGATGATTACTTCAACAGCTTAGTGGTGGGCAGTGTGGCTCGCCCCTTGACCGACAGATATTATGTGTCGCGCAGCAAGCTGGCTTATTTGCTGGATTCTACTGCGGCGCCTATCTGTGTTATCTCACCTGTATCAAGCTGGGGCGCTTACATTATCGCCCTGATTGGCGGCATTCTAACTGCCCACGGTTTTACCGACAGCGGCCATCTGAGCGTGTTCATCCAGATGATCCCGATGAACTTCTATGCCATCTTCTCGCTCTTGCTACTGCTTTGCGTGGCCATTATGGGCTTAGATGTTGGCCCAATGCGCCAGCATGAGTTTAATGCACAAAAGGGTAACCTCTATGATGAATCAAAAGGTCTGCCGCCTGGGGCGAGTCATGATCTGCCAGAGGCGGATTCAGGTAAGGTGCTGGGGCTGTTTTTACCTATAGGTGTGCTGGTATTTGCCACTATCTATTTCATGGTCAGCAGTGGCGCCGATGCTTTAACTGCAGAAAACCTGCCTTTTAGTGTGCTTGGCGCGTTTGAGAACACAGATGTGGCATCGTCACTCTTCTTTGGCGCCTTAGTTGGCCTGGGTGTAACCCTAGTGCTGGTACTCAGCCAAGGTTTAGAGAAGTCTTATCTCTTTAAAGGCCTGTTTGTCGGGGCCAAGTCTATGCTGCCTGCCATCTATATTCTGCTCTTCGCCTGGACGATTGCCGGCGTGATTGGGCAGATGGAGACGGGCAAGTATATGGCGAACCTGGCAACGGGCAGCATTCCTTTTGCGCTTCTACCGGCGGCGCTGTTTGTGCTGGCCGGGGTCACAGCATTCTCTACGGGAACCAGCTGGGGGACATTCGGCATTATGCTGCCTATCGCGGCGGATATGGCGATGGGCACCCACACTAACATGATGCTACCTATGCTGGCCGCTGTGCTGGCTGGTGCCGTGTTTGGCGATCATTGCTCACCCATTTCAGATACCACGATTCTCTCGTCAACGGGAGCGAACTGCCACCATATCGACCATGTGGTAACTCAGCTGCCTTACGCGCTCATAGTGGCGCTGATAAGCCTGGTCGGTTACGGTATTTTAGGCTTTACCGAATCTGTTGCTGCAGGTTTGTTGACTTGTGCAGGCTTGTTTGTGGTTGCTGTGCTTATACTGCGTCATAAGGCGAGTCAGCCGGTCTGATCTTATGAATACGCTTTTCGCTTCGCGCTAAAAAGTGACAGATAAAAAAATGCCGCTCACTAAGGTGAGCGGCATTTTTATTGCCAGCATGTTAATCCGGTAAAGGGATTATTTTAATCCGCGGCGTTTAAGCAGCGCATCTGTGGTTGGCGCTTGACCACGGAAGTTTTGATAGGCTTCCATTGGTGGCACGCTGTTACCCACTTCACGGATCGTCTTACGGAACTTCATGCCGATCTCGCGGTTCAGGCCGCCTTGGGTCTGCACATAAGCAAAGGCATCGGCCGCTAAGATCTCGCTCCACATGTAAGCGTAGTAACTTGCTGAATATCCGCCAGGGAAGGCGTGAGCGAAGTAAGTCGAGCGGTAACGTGGCGGCACGGCAGGAATGTTAATGCCGTGCTTCTCAAGCGCCTTGGCTTCAAAGCTCGTCACATCCTGCAGCGGTGTGCCAGCAGGCAGAGAGTGCCACTCTAAATCCACTAAGGCGGCAGCCATATATTCTAGGGTATCGAAACCTTGGTTAAAGCTACGTGAGTCCAGTAGTTTTTTCAGCAGATCCGCTGGCAGCACTTCGCCTGTCTGATAATGCTTGGCATAGTTGGCCAGCACTTCAGGGTGCGCGGCCCAATCTTCCTCAAACGTCGATGGGAACTCGACAAAATCACGAGATACCGCTGTGCCTGCAAGGCTTGGGTATTTTACTTTAGAGAACATGCCGTGGGTGCCGTGGCCAAGTTCGTGGAACATAGTGGTCACCTGATCGTAGCTTACAAAGGTCGGCTCGCCATCAGGTGCTTTCTTGATGTTCATCACGTTAACCACAACTGGCTTCTTGTTTAGCAGTTCTGACTGACCCACAAACGAGCTCATCCAGGCGCCACCACGTTTGCCTTCACGGGCAAAATAGTCGGCGTAGAAGATGGCCATAGAGGTGCCGTCGGCATCGAACATCTCGTAGGCTTCAACATCTTCATGATACACAGGCAGGTCGGTACGTGGCTTGAATGTCACACCATAGAGTCTTTCCAAGGTGAAGAACACACCATCTTTAAGCACTCTGTCAAACTCGAAGTAAGGCTTGATTGAGGCCTCATCTAAGTCATATTTCTCTTTGCGAACCTTCTCGGCATAGAATGCCCAGTCCCATGGCGCCAATTCAAAATCACCGCCGGTTTTGTTGATCATCGCCTGAATGTCGGCCGCTTCTTTATTGGTGTTCGCCACAACGGCGGGCACCATAGAGCCGAACATCTTATAAACCGCAGCAGGCTCTTTGGCCATTTGTGGTGTCAGGCGGTAATCCGCCCAGCTGTTGTAACCTAATAGGGCGGCGCGCTCTGAGCGAAGCTGCGCCAGACGAGCCACCAGTGATGCGGTTTCATTTTCCCCAGACAGGCCACGGTTGGCAGAAGCAGACCAGATGCGCTCACGCAGTTCACGGTTTTCCAGTTTGGCTAGGATAGGCTGACGCGTGGTGTTGGTGATGCTAATAAGGTATTTACCTTTGTAGCCTTGTTCCTCGGCATCCGCTTTGGCGGCGCGGATCTCACTCTCTGTTAGACCAGACAGCTCGGCTTCATTGTCAACCACTACGGCGATCTCTTTGGTGAGGCGCAGCAGACGCTGAGAAAACTCATTAGTCAGGGTGGATTGCTCTTCGTTCAGTACACGAATTTTGGCTTTTTGATCTTCGGTTAGCTTGGCGCCAGCCATCACGAAACGCTGATGATACACCTCGATTAAACGCACCTCTTCCTTGGTTAATCCAAGCTGCTCGCGAGTTTGGTACAGGCTGTCGATACGGTTAAATAGGGCCGCATTGAGGTGGATGTTGTCATTGTGGGCGGCCATCTTAGGCGCCATTTCACCCTGGATTTTACGCAGGGTTGGGTTGCTGTTCGAGCCGGTCAGATTGTAGAACACGCTCGAAGTACGGCTTAATAGCTCGCCAGCGGTTTCCATCGCCACTATGGTATTAGCAAAAGTGGGGGCATCGCCGTTGTTGGCTATGGCTAAAATTTCTTGGTAGTGCTGGGCCATGCCCAGTTCTAGCGCAGGCTTAAAATGCTCATCCTTGATGATGGCAAAGTTAGGTGCCTGATATTGAAGTGTGCTTTTTTTCATCAGTGGGTTCTGGGCGATTTCGGCAGCGGATAAGCTGGCTTGAGCCTGCTGTGAAGTGTTACTTTGGCAACCCGCTAACAGGAAAGAGGTTGAAAAAGCACCCGCAATGGCAAGTGCAATAAAACTTTTTTTCATTGTTTTATTTTTCATTGTTAATTGTGTCCTTCAAATGGTTATGCTTTTTATTAATTTTTTATATATTTTGGGTGGGCGCCCGACCGTAGCATTTAAGGCTTAAATGAGTCTTAAAATCAGCGGTGACAAGCGGGGCGATAGTGCGAATAAAAAGAGCCTGACATGTGTCAGGCTCTTTTGCTTTGCAGGGATATCTCAATTGAGATGATTTACTTTATATCAATTGCTTCATACTCGGTTGAGTGAGCTTAACTGATTCTTCGTCAGTGTTAGCCAGTCTTAGCGAGTGAAGTTATGGTATTTCTCGATACCGAAGCTGCTGCCAGTGTTGTGACAAGTTGCACAAGACTCTTCTGGCATTTGTGAGTACCAAGCTTCTGTCGACAGATCGTTGATACCAATGCTGATGTAGCCGCCGTTTTGATCCATGTGTGCTTTAGCTGAGGCATCATTATGACATGCAACACAGTTTGCAGTTACTGGGCTAGTCATCTTGCTGCCTGGCTCAAGAATATATTGAGTAGGCACTTTAGCTAGATCAACTGAGCTATCGTGACAAGCCGCACAGCTGGTTTGTGGAGCGATTGCACCAGCACCGTTAGCCTTGCCAGTTTGCTTGTAGCTACCGTCAGCTTGTTTCTCAACTTCACCAACCAGTGAGCCGTTACCCCAGTGCCAGCCGTGAACCATAGGACCGAAACCGGCACCTACATCGGCAGAAGTACGAGCCATACCGTTGTCATGACATGCGATACATGCTCTGCCACCTTCATCGAAGGCACCATTCTTGTGGAATGCAGTCGCATCGTTATGACATGTAGTACAGCTGTTGTCATTGATCACTTTACGACGTTCAAATTTGCTTTCTGTGGTTGTTACAGGATCCACAGCACCAGAATAAGCGGTAAACGATACGCCCATTGAGCCATCATAGCCATTAGCTCTGATACGGTCGCCAGTTTGGCCGCGAACATTACCGTCATAGTTCATCCAACCTTCAGTGCTGAAGCTTACACGTGCAGAAGCAACTAGGTTTGCATCAGGGAAGCCAGCAAAGTCGATGTTAGCATCATCATGACATAGCGTCTTAGTGCCGTCGGCATTGTAACCATAGCTGTAGTTACTACGGTTACCTGGACGGCCCACTAAAGCCTCTTCTGTTTCAGCATGTAAGTAGTAGCTCGCGTAAACAATAGGTTTAGAGGCATCATAACCTGTTGTGCTAGCTGCATCGTTGTAGTTATCTTCGATATTAACGATATTTCCGGCAGCATCTTTAACAGTTAGGGTTGAACACCAGCCTGGAGCAGGAGATACAGGTGCAGCATTGCTACCAGCATAGTGATCGGCAACTGCAACCACATCGGCCACTCTTTCAGGGGTAGAAATTTCTACTGTGTATTCAGCACGAACTGCTTTTAGCTCGGCAATACCAGATTTAGTCTGGTGTAAATTGCGTACATCAGCACCATTGCTTGGCTGAATATTACCTGGAACTCCGCCTGTGTCATGGCAGTCGATACAGCCAGGACCTGCGATGTTGATGTTCACAGTGGCGTCAACGTGACAAGAGCTACAGTTCATTACACTGAAGTCTTTAGTGAACTTATCTCTGTGGTTGATGTGGCCAATCTTAGAAAGGGTATTGGTTGCGTAACCGCCCTCAGAGAAGCCTTCAGCGTTTTTCACACCGCGGCTAACTGAGCCGTGACAGGCCATACAGCCAGCAACGAATTCAACTTCACCGTCCATACCTTGAGCTACATATGCTGAGTGTTGATTAGGACTGGTTGAGTAGTCAACGTGACAAGAGTAACAGGCTTCAGTTGCAGTTGAGAAAGCGCCTTCTGGCTTGTTTACAACGAATCTGGCAGAAGCGGCGATGCCACTTTCTTTATGGCCACCGACAGTCAACCAAACGAGACCTTCAGTGCCAGCATTTACACCCGCCATAGGGGCTGTAAACTCATAGTGGCCATCGCCAAGTGCAGTCAGGGTTGCACCTTCAGTATCGGAAGGATTACCTTGTCTATCAAATGTACCAAATCCTACTGTGCCACCGATGTGCACGTTATCGGCTACACCATTGATATCAGCTTCGTCACGGTTGTTGATAAAGCCTTTTTCAGTCAATGCTGAAACTTTACCTTGGGCAGTTCTTAAGCCGTTGATCAGTTCACCATTTTCGTTAGTGACTTCAAACTCATAAGTGATTTGACCTTCACCTAAGGTGTAGTTGATCACATTAACATTTGTTTCAGCAGAAGTGCTAACAGCTGGTGGAGTCCAAGAATCCCCCGGTGTACCAGCAACGCCGTCTACGCCGTCAACGCCATCTTTTCCGTCTTCACCAGTACAGCCAACCAATGCGCCTGCCAGAGTAGCAGCGATCACAAAGGACAGCTTTTTAGATGTAAAAATTTTCATCATTTTCTCCAATTGATCCAATATGTTGAGCGATAGGTTGCGGCGCTAAGTCTTGCAGGGGATCATCAGCTAAGAACCCATCGTTATTTTTGTATCGGATACACGTTATTTTTTATGTTGAGCACTCATCAATTTGCTCAAGGTTGAGTCTACTGTTAAAAGTGTGTGTATTTTTTGATACAAGTCTCAATAGGAAGTATCCATTTAGAGGTATATCGCATTTTTGTTATCTTTTTGTTCTTAAGAAAAATCTTATAAAACAATAATTAAGGTTGAGTTAAGTTTGCGGTAACACTTGCGTAACAATGAGCTGTGATAAAGGAGAAAGGCCAAGTTTTGGGCCCCTCTTTATGGGAAAGGAACAGGCGAGAAATTGGAGGGAAAAATCTACCTTGTTAACAATGAGTTTATATCTGCTTACTTATAGATGTTTATGTCGAGAGATATGTGTTCAGCGCCAAGCGAAACCACTTAATGATGAAATAAGCGGGGTTGGGCTACGTTTCCCTTAATAGAAAATGATAAACTTTTGCCGCTTATTTAAGGTGACGTTTTCTATTTACAGTGATTAAGGGACAGCTCTTGGCGCAACTCTACTTTTATTATTCGGCAATGAATGCCGGTAAATCGACCTCATTGTTACAATCTTCCTATAACTACCGTGAGCGCGGTATGAATACCTTGGTGATGACAGCCTCCATAGACGACAGATACGGCGTCGGTAAGGTGGCCTCGCGCATTGGTATCGAAACCGAGGCGCAGGTGTTCAGTGCCAACGATGACTTAGCCCAGATGGTAGCCGCCGAGTTAGCCAAGGCGCCGCTGCACTGTATTTTGATCGATGAATCGCAGTTTCTCAGTAAAGCTCAGGTGAAGCAGCTTACCTATGTGGTGGATATTTTAGATATCCCTGTGCTTTGCTATGGCCTTAAAACTGACTTCCAGGGCGAGCTGTTTAGCGGCAGTCAATATCTGTTGGCCTGGGCCGATAAGCTGGTGGAGCTGAAAACCATCTGTCATTGTGGTCGTAAGGCGAACATGGTGGTGCGATTAGATGGTGAGGGCAAGCCGATGAAAGAGGGTGAGCAGGTGGCAATAGGCGGTAACGAAAGTTACGAGTCCGTTTGTCGTAAACATTTTCGCGCCCACCTTTGGGACTAGGGCGTTTAGCTTAAGGCTTATTGAGGCTGAATGCTGAACCACTTCTGATACAGACGCTGGATCTCACCTCGACTCTTTAGCCGATTCAGCGCTTGATTCAGACGAGCACTCAGTTGTGTATTGCCTTTTTTTACCGCAATGGCGACCGGCGTGCCTGGATAGTCGGCAAAGGGCAGCATTCTGATTTTCAGTCCCAGCTGCTTGGCTAAGTAAAAGCCAACAGCCTTGGGCATGATGGCAGCGGCCACCTTACCTGAGGCCAGCAGCATCATTGAGTCACTCTTACTGTGAGTGACTATGAGGCGATAATCAAACAAGCTGCCGCTCTCCTTTAACTTATTCTCGATAAAAGAGTGCTTGTCTCCTGCGATCCGCTGATTGGTTAGGTCACTCAGGTCAAGGATTTGTGTCTCGGCCAGAACAAAAATGGCATCTTTTCTGAAGTAATAGGGCAGTGAAAAGTCAAATAGCTGTTTGCGAATGGGGCTGATCTCCATGCCGACGATAAAGTCGCTCTGCTCCGTCCTGAGTTCGTTAAGCACGTTTTCCCATTGATTCTGTCTAAATTCAAATTGCTGATTAAGCTCAGCCATTAAGGCTCTGGCGACATCGGCATCGAAACCTGTCACCTGCTGCTTTTCAGAAAATTGGTAAGGTGGAAAACCTAAAGAGATGCCGCAGATAAGGGGAGTGGCGCTATCTTGCCTCAGGCTTTCATCCGGTAACTGGCCCAGCTCCTTGGCTGTGGTTGTTCCTGAACAAAAAATAAGCAAAAATGCCAGCAGGGCAAAGATGAGTGAGGGTTTCAAATGGATTGTTCTCCTTACTTTTGATGCCTAAGACAAATCGAGTATTCACAGAAGTCTATCATTAGCAGATGATGAATTAACAGGTGCTGAATTAATAGATTAAGTCGGCCTCAAAGCCTCTATCATAGATGATACTCACGCTTTAGTGGGAGGCGCTAACGCTTCGATAAAAAATGCCGCGCCAGAATGACGCGGTATTTTTATTACGAGCTGAAGGGACTATTCAGCATTTACAAGCATTTATATAAGGTGGGGCGTTATAGCTGCATCTCTGGCACGTGCTCAGGCACGATAAGCTTGCCAGCCGTTTTGCTCACTATTTCTTCCACGCTGACGCCGGGAGCGCGCTCTAGCAGATGAAATGCGCCGTCCTTAATTTCGAGGAACGCCAGATCTGTCAGTACCCGCTTGATGCAGCCAAAGCCGGTCAGGGGCAGTTCGCACAGTGGCAGGAGTTTAGAGTTGCCATGCTTATCGGCGTGCATCATAGTCACGATAATATTTTCGGCACCGGCGACCAGATCCATGGCGCCACCCATGCCTTTAATTAGCTTGCCTGGGATCATCCAGGAGGCGATTGAACCTTGCACATCCACCTCGAAAGCGCCCAGCACAGTTAAGTCCACATGGCCGCCACGGATCATGGCAAAGCTCTCTGCCGATGAGAAGAAAGATGCGCCGGGTACTGTGGTCACAGTCTGCTTGCCTGCGTTGATAAGGTCGGCGTCGATCGTCTCTTCGGTGGGAAACTCGCCCATCCCCAGCAAGCCGTTTTCCGATTGCAGCATCACCTGCATTCCTTTTGGAATATAGTTAGCCACTAAGGTTGGAATACCTATGCCTAAGTTAACATAGTAACCATCTTGCAGTTCCTGAGCGACACGTTGCGCCAGTTGATCTCTTGATAATGCCATAGTGTCAGCTCCTATTGACTCGCCTTGACGGTGCGCTGCTCGATGCGCTTCTCGAATGTGCCTTGAATGATGCGATCCACATAGATCCCTGGGGTGTGGATATGATCAGGATCCAGTTCACCCGGCTCAACAATGTGTTCGGCTTCGACAACAGTGATCTTACCTGCGGTAGCCATCATTGGGTTGAAGTTGGCGGCTGTTTTACGGAACACCAGGTTGCCCATGGTATCGGCCTTCCAGGCGCGTACTAAGGCGAAATCGGCTTTCAGTGCCTGTTCCAGCACATAGTGGCGACCATCGATCTCGCGGGTCTCCTTGCCTTCGGCAACCGGCGTGCCGTAGCCTGTGGCGGTGAAGAAAGCGGGGATACCGGCGCCGCCGGCGCGGATTTTTTCCGCCAGCGTGCCCTGAGGAGTCAAGATCACATTGAGTTCGCCCGAGAGCATCTGCTGCTCAAAGGTGGCGTTCTCGCCTACATAAGAGGCGATCATAGTGCTGATTTGGCGGCTCTTTAACAGTAAGCCCAGACCAAAATCATCCACACCTGCGTTATTTGAGATGGCGGTGAGGCCCTTGGCGCCGGTTTTCACCATCTGGGCGATTAAGCCTTCCGGGATACCGCATAAGCCAAAGCCACCGACCATGACGGTCATATTATCTTCCAGGCCAGCCAAGGCTTCATCATAGCTGGCGACCAGTTTGTTGAGTCCTGCCATTGTTATTCTCTCCTTTTATTGGGCATGGCTTGGGTCGCCATTTCCCCTTATATCTGTTTACGCTTTGCACTCTTTTATATACAGAGGTTTTGTTTACAGAAGCTTCGTTTATAGATGCTTCGTTTACTGACGTTCTGCTTAATCTCTTTGAGCTACGAGCTACGAGCTACGAGCTTCGAGCAACGGGTTACGAGCTACTAGCTTAACGCCAGGGCGACTTTAGAGGCGCTGTCTCTGCCCAGTTCGCGGCTGATGGTGTTGCCTGCTTCAATTAGACGGTTAAGGTCGACCCCGGTTTCAATGCCCAAGCCATGAAGCATATAGACCAGATCTTCTGTGGCCAGATTACCCGAAGCGCCTTTAGCGTAGGGGCAGCCGCCCAGACCGGCGACTGAGCTGTCAATCACGCTGACGCCAGTTTCCAGACAGGCGAGAATATTGGCCAGAGCCTGACCGTAAGTGTCGTGAAAGTGCAGCGCCAGTTTATCGACGGGCACTAACTTAGCCACGGCTTCAACCATCTTACGGGCCTTGTCCGGTGTGCCAACGCCTATGGTGTCACCTAATGAGATCTCATAGCAGCCCAGCTTGTAAAGCAGATCTGCCACTCGGGCGACTTCACTGACAGCAATGTCGCCCTCATAGGGACATCCCAGCACGCAGGAGACATAACCGCGCACCTTAACATTTTTCGCCTTGGCCGCCGCCATCACGGGCTCGAAGCGCGCGATCGACTCTTCAATCGAGCAGTTGATATTGCGCTGGCTGAAACTCTCTGATGCCGCACCGAAGATGGCGACTTCATCTGCGCTCGCCTCAAGTGCCAGTTCCAGCCCTTTGAGGTTGGGGGTCAGGGCGCTGTAGGTGACGCCGGGGCGCTTATTGAGGCGGCGAAAGATATCGCCAGAATCGGCCATCTGCGGCACCCACTTGGGTGATACAAAGCTGCCCGCTTCGATGCGAGTCAGCCCCGCATCGCTCAGCTGCTCAATCAAGGTGAGTTTCGCCTCGGTAGAGACGGCCACCTCATTTTGCAGGCCATCGCGTGCACCCACCTCAAACAGACTGACTCGACTTGGATAGGACATTAGGCCACCTCGGCTTGATTCACATCCAGCAGCACCACGCCATCGCTGACCAGCTCACCCGGCTCGAAGAAGAAGGCCGCCACTGTGCCATCGAAAGGTGCGGCAATGGTGTATTCCATCTTCATAGCTTCCATCACCATCAGCCCCTGGCCCTTGGCGACCTTATCGCCCACATTGACCAGATGAGTCACGATAGTGCCGTTCATCGGCGCCTTGAGTTTGTCTTCAGAGCTTTCCTGCTCCTCGACCTGCTCGGTCTGCAGGGCGCGGAAGTGATAGCTGCCTTCTGGCAAAAACAGGGTAAAATCATCGCCCTCGCGGCTGACATAAGATTGGAACTTATGGCCGTTTATCTCGACCTGGAGCAGATCCTGCTGCAGCGCGCCTGTGATGATCAGTTGCTCCCCGACTAGATTCAGCGCGTAGCTGTCGCCCACCTGAGTCAGATCCAGATGCTGGATCTGATGCGCATCATCCAGCAAGGATAACTGATGCACGCCGGCGCGATTAAGTCTGAAGGCGTTGCTCATATTCCAGGGCGAGTAGGGGTCATGACTCATCTGTCCATGCTGCTTTGCCGACTCTTTCTGGGCGCACAGCTGATAGATGGCCGCGATCGCCAGTGGCGGATATTGGGGCTCAGTCTTGCCGCCATTGATCAGCGCATCGCCATAACGTTCGATAAAGTCTGTGCTGAAATCGGCATCGGCAAAGGCCTGATGCGCCGTGATATTGGCAAGGAAGGGGATGTTATGTTTCAGGCCGCTGATATGGTATTCCCCAAGGGCGTGCAGCATGCGTTCGCGCGCCTGCTCACGGGATTCATCCCACACGATAAGTTTGGCTATCATGGGATCATAAAAGTTACTGATCACATCCTGATGACGCACGCCTGAGTCGATACGGACATGCTCGCTCTGCTCAGGCTCGCGCAGATAGTTGAGTCTGCCGCTGGCGGGCAGAAAATCATTCTGGGGATCTTCGGCGTAGATGCGGGCCTCGAAAGAGTGACCGCTGATCTTCACCTCATCCTGGCGCAGGGGCAGTGGCTGGCCGCTGGCAACCAAAAGCTGCCATTTAACCAGATCTTGGCCTGTCACCAATTCAGTGACCGGATGCTCTACCTGCAGACGGGTGTTCATCTCCATAAAGTAGAAGCAGCCGGTCTCATCTTTAGCCTGATTTTGGCTTTGGGTATCCAGCAGGAACTCCACAGTACCCGCACCCACATAGTTAATCGCCTTGGCTGCGGCAACCGCCGCTTCACCCATGGCACGGCGCAGGCTATCGCTTAGGCCAGGCGCTGGGGCTTCTTCAATCACCTTCTGGTGACGACGCTGGATAGAGCAGTCACGATCCGATAGATAGATGCAGTTGCCTTGCTTGTCGGCAAAAATTTGTAATTCGACATGGCGGGGCTGTCTCAGATAACGCTCGATCAGCAGCTTGTCGTTGCCAAATGAAGAGGCCGCTTCACGGCGCGCCGAGTTGATGGCACTGAGCGCCTCGGCTTCCGACTCGACGATTCGCATCCCCTTGCCACCACCGCCATAGGCCGCCTTGATCAGCTGTGGAAAGCCAATCTCTTTCGAGGCAGCCAGCAAGGTGGCATCGCTCTGATCGTCACCATGATAGCCAGGTACTAGCGGTACATTGGCTTTTTCCATGATGAGTTTGGCCGCGCTCTTGCTGCCCATGGCTTCGATAGAGGCGCTGCCAGGGCCGACAAAGGCGATTCCTGCGGCTTCACATTGGCGGGCGAATTCGGCATTTTCTGACAAAAAGCCATAGCCAGGGTGGATTGCCTGGGCGCCCGATTTTTGGGCGATATTGATGATAAGCTCACCTTTAAGGTAAGACTCACTCGGGGCGCTGCCACCTAAATAGAAGGCTTCATCGGCTAGGGCAACATGGCGGGCGTGGGCGTCGGCGTCGGAATAGAGGGCGACGGTTTTTATGCCCATGGCGCTGGCTGTCTTGATAATACGACAGGCGATTTCACCACGGTTGGCGATCAGTAATTTGCTAAACATGATAAAACCCCTGTTGTTGGTCGTTTGAGTTAGTTATTTTTGTTGTCATCTCAGTTTCCAATTTGGGCTGCGTTTATCGAAGAAGGCGTTGAGTCCCTCTTGCCCTTCGTCAGATACCCGAATGCGGGCGATCCGCTCACTGGTGTAGGCCAGGGTGTCCTCGTCGATCACCCCATCCTCCAGGCGTGACAGCAGGATCTTGACCCAGGCCATACCCTGAGGGCTGTTGGCCTTCAGCGCTGCGATAATGGGCTGGGCCGCGGCGTCTAAGTCATCGTTGATCTCATGGATCACATTGAGTTTTAGCGCCGTTTGGGCATCGAACCGCTCGGCGGTTAGCATGTAGCGGCGCGATGCGCGCTGTCCCATGGCGCGTACCACGTAGGGGCTGATCACCGCAGGAATGAGCCCGAGTTTCACTTCGCTCAGGCAGAAGCTGGCGCGGCTGTCGGCGATGGCGATATCGCTGGCGCAGATAAGCCCCAGTGCGCCGCCAAAGGCTGCACCCTGAACCAGTGCCAGGGTCGGCTTGGGAAACTTATCCAGCTTATGCATCAAGTTTGCCAGCTCGTTGGCATCACAGAGATTCTGCTCAAAATCCATCTTGGCCTGCTTGCGCATCCAGTTGAGATCGGCGCCAGCACTGAAGTTTCTGCCCTCGGCCTTGAGAACTAGTAGCTGGCAATCCTCATCTTGTGCAAAGCCGTCCAGCGCTGCGATCATCTCGCTTATCATCACCTCATCGAAGGCGTTGTGTTTGTCGCTGCGACTTAAGCTCATCTCACCCACGCCATCAGATAAGTTGCACTGCAGGTAGGTAAATTTATTTTCTAAAAAAGCGGTCATGTTTACTCCTTACCTTACATGCGGAACACGCCAAAGCGGGTGTCTTCAATCGGGGCATTTAAGGCGGCCGACAGAGCAAGGCCGACCACGTCGCGGGTCTGCGCCGGGTCGATAATACCGTCATCCCAGAGTCTGGCGCTGGCATGGTAGGGGTGACCCTCTTTATCATACTGCTGCACGATTGGGGCGCGGAAGGCGGCTTCCTCCTCTTTAGACCACTCCTGACCCTTACGTGCTAATCCGTCGCGGCGCACGGTTGCCAGTACGCCAGCGGCTTGTTCGCCGCCCATCACAGAGATGCGCGCATTGGGCCACATCCACATCATAGTGGGGTCGAAGGCGCGGCCACACATACCATAGTTACCCGCGCCGTAGCTGCCGCCAATGATCACGGTAAATTTAGGCACCTTGGCACAGGAAACTGCGGTCACCATCTTGGCGCCATGTTTGGCTATGCCTTCATGTTCATATTTCTTGCCTACCATAAAGCCTGTGATGTTTTGCAAAAACAGCAGTGGGATATTGCGCTGGCAGCAGAGCTCGATAAAGTGGGCGCCTTTCTGGGCCGACTCGGAGAAGAGGATGCCGTTGTTGGCAACTATGCCCACAGGGTAGCCATGGATGCGGGCGAAACCGCACACTAAGGTGGCGCCATAGTTGGCCTTGAATTCGTCGAAATCCGAGTCATCCACCAGACGGGCGATCACCTCTTTGACATCGAAGGGTTTCTTAAGATCTGTGCCGACTATGCCGTACAGCTCATTGATGTCGAACTTAGGCGGTTTGACCGGGCTTAACTGGCTAGCGATGGTTTTGTTATGGTTCAGGCGGGCAACCGCATTGCGGGCCAGCTCTAATGCGTGTTCATCGTTCTGCGCCAGATGGTCGGCAACCCCTGAGATCTTGGTGTGCACATCGGCGCCGCCCAGCTCTTCGGCAGACACCTCTTCGCCCGTGGCCGCTTTCACCAGTGGTGGGCCGGCGAGGAAGATGGTGCCTTGCTCTTTAACGATAATCGACTCATCGGCCATGGCGGGCACATAGGCGCCGCCAGCGGTACACAGACCCATGACCACGGCAATTTGCGGAATACCTAAGGCAGACATCTGCGCCTGATTGAAGAAGATGCGGCCGAAATGATCCCTATCGGGAAACACTTCATCTTGACGGGGCAGGTTGGCGCCGCCCGAATCCACCAAATAGATACAGGGCAGGTGACAACGCTTGGCAATCTCTTGGGCGCGCAGGTGTTTTTTCACTGTCAGCGGATAGTAAGTTCCGCCTTTGACCGTGGCATCGTTGGCGATGATCATGCACTCAACGCCATTGACTCGACCGATACCAGCGATAAGGCCTGCCGCAGGCACCACATCTTCATACACCTGATAGGCAGCAAATTGGCTGATCTCCAGGAAGGGCGAACCTGGGTCGAGGAGTTTTTCCACCCGGTTACGGGGAGAGAGTTTGCCACGAGAAAGGTGTCGCTCCATGGCGACCTGGCCACCACCGAGTTCGATCTCGGCCAGCTTTTGCTGCAGATCGGCCACCACTTGGCTCATTTGCTGCTGTTTGGTCTTGAATTCATCGCTACGGGGATTGATTCTACTGCTCAGTTGGGTCACGACAATATTCCTTTAATAGGGGTGATGAGAGGGGAGCTTAGCGCTCCCCTTGGTCGGACTGAGTGCTCCCCAAGGTCGGACAGGGTCCGAGGCTCAGATGCTGTGTTCTAATTCTTGTTAATGACTCAGTCTTATTAATTTTTTTATTAATTACACGTCTTATTAATTACTTGGTCTCGTTAAACAGTTCGCGGCCGATCAACATGCGGCGAATTTCCGAGGTACCCGCACCAATCTCATACAGTTTGGCGTCGCGCAGCAGACGTCCCGTCGCGTACTCATTAACGTAACCATTGCCGCCCAGCAACTGAATCGCATCCAGGGCCATCTTAGTGGCTAATTCGGCAGAATAGAGGATGGCGCCGGCGGCATCTTTACGTGTGGTTTCGCCGCGATCGCAGGCCTTAGCCACATTGTAGATATAGGATTTAGCCGCATTCATGCCGGTATACATGTCGGCCAGTTTGCCCTGAACCAGCTGGAATTGACCGATAGATTGACCAAACTGCTGACGCTCGTGAATGTATGGCACTACGATATCCATACAGGCGGTCATGATCCCAAGTGGGCCACCCGAGAGCACCACGCGTTCATAATCAAGGCCGCTCATTAGCACTTTCACGCCGTTATTCAGGCCGCCGAGAATGTTCTCTTCTGGTACTTCACAATCTTCAAACACCAGTTCACAGGTGTTAGAGCCGCGCATGCCCAGCTTGTCCAGTTTTTGTGCCTGACTGAAGCCCTTAAAACCACGCTCGACGATAAAGGCGGTGATCCCTTTAGGGCCTTTGTCTATGTCGGTTTTGGCGTAGATCACATAGGTGTGGGCATCGGGACCGTTGGTGATCCACATCTTGTTGCCGTTAAGAATGTAACGATCGCCCTCCTTGCGGGCACTGAGTTTCATGGAGACGACATCTGAGCCTGCATTGGGCTCGCTCATCGCCAGTGCGCCGATATGCTCGCCGCTGATCAGCTTAGGCAGGTATTTCTCTTTCTGTGCCTGATTGCCGTTGCGGTTAATCTGATTGACACACAGGTTGGAATGGGCACCGTAGCTCAGACCGATAGAGGCGGATGCACGGGACAACTCCTCCATGGCAACGACGTGAGCCAGATAGCCCATATCGGCGCCACCAAACTCCTCTGCAACTGTGATCCCCAGTAGTCCCATGTCACCCAGCACAGGCCATAACTCGTTAGGAAAGGCGTTTTCTTGATCGACTTTAGCTGCGATAGGGGCGATTTCGTTGGCGGCGAAGCTTTGCACTGCATCACGCAGCATATCAATTTCTTCACCTAGGCCGAAGTTGAGCGATGAGTAGAGTTGAGTCATTTGTTACATCCTACAGGTCAATTTTATAATAATTATTTTTATAAATTTATTAATGCGTTACGTTAACTTTTATGGTGCTGATGCTTTGTTGTATTACCACGAGTTATTGGCTTAGCGCTACGTTATTGGCTTAGAGCTACTCTTTGTGCAAAGCCGGATTTTGCTGTGCTAAGGCATCGCGGCACTGCTGCTCGGCGGAGGTGAGCTCCATCAGCACAACCTTGATATCGTCCATCTGCTGTTGCAGGGCACTTTTCTTCTCTTCAACCAGCTCAAGCATGGTGTGTAGCTGGCTAGAACTGTTTTTATCGGCATCGTAGAGTTCGAACAGGCGACGGGTTTCGGCCAAGGAGAAACCTAAGCGTTTGCCACGCAGGATCAACTTGAGGCGGACTCTGTCTTTCAGGCCATAGATGCGGGTTTGTCCTCTGCGCTTGGGTT
Organism: Shewanella sp. AS1; assembly: GCF_021412565.1. Classification (GTDB taxonomy): domain Bacteria; phylum Pseudomonadota; class Gammaproteobacteria; order Enterobacterales; family Shewanellaceae; genus Shewanella. The sequence continues at coordinate 714,556 of NZ_JAKCLJ010000001.1, forward strand.
TGAGTAGGCGCTGATCTTCATAAAAGCGGATACTACGTGTGGTAATATCGAACTCTTTTGAGAGATCGCTAATGGAATAAGTGGTCTTTGGACTGTGTTTGTCGCTCATAAAAAATACCAAATCGTTAACATAATGAGCACGATATATGAAGTTTACGTAAAGGTAAAGATTTGTGCGATTCAAATTCCTTAATTTCGTTAAAAAATATTTCCACTTTCGATGGCAGCCTGGACAGGTATAGCGTTGTGGTGAGGTAGCCTTTCTCGCCGGCACTGGCTATCCCTACACTGGTCATCCTGACACTGGTTGTCCGGACAAACAGGCCAGCGAAATTGGCTGTTAGGCCAAGGTCTAATGGGAAAAGATTTTGCGCTCTCCATAATGGATTCAGGCGAATAGCCACAGAAATTATAAGGGAAGGTCAATAGACCTAGAGTGCCTCTGGGGGAGGCATAGCATTTGGAGATGGTCATGACGGCATTACACAAGCAACTACATAAGCAATCCATTGAAAATCCTAACGCATTTTGGGCAGAGGCGGCTAAGAGTCTGGTATGGGACAAGCCTTTTGATAGTGTGTTGGATGACCAGCATGCTCCCATGTATCGCTGGTTCAGCGGCGGCGAGCTAAACACCTGCTATAACGCGGTGGACAGACACATCGAGGCTGGGCGCGGGGAGCAGATAGCCCTTCAGTATGTCAGCCCTGTTACTGATACTCAGTATGGGATCACCTATAATGAGTTGCTGGCGCAGGTCAGTCGTCTGGCGGGATATATGGCAAGTCAAGGGGTTGAAAAAGGGGATCGCGTGGTGATCTACATGCCCATGATACCGGAAACTGCCTATGCCATGCTGGCATGTGCCCGACTGGGGGCCATTCACTCTGTGGTTTTCGGTGGCTTTGCGGCCAATGAGCTGGCAACCCGCATTGATGATGCCAAGCCTAAGATGATTCTCTCTGCCTCTTGCGGTATCGAGCCTTCCGGCGTGGTGCCCTATAAGCCACTGCTGGATGAGGCGCTGCGTCAGGCAAAGCATCAGGTTTCTTCGTGCCTGATCCTCAATCGACCGCAACTGGATGCCGAGTTGCAATCAGGGCGTGACGTGGACTGGCAGAGCGCCATGGCTGGTGCGCCCAATATCGCCTGTCAGCAGGTGGCGGCGACCGATCCTCTTTATGTACTTTATACCTCGGGCACCACGGGTCAGCCTAAAGGCGTGGTGCGTGACAATGGTGGCCATGCGGTGGCGCTCAGCTGGTCGATGAAGCATATCTACAATATCGAGGCTGGCGATGTGTTTTGGGCCGCCTCCGATGTGGGCTGGGTTGTGGGGCACTCTTATATTGTCTATGGCCCGCTGCTTGTGGGGGCGACGACTGTGTTGTTTGAGGGCAAGCCTGTGGGAACGCCGGACCCTGGCACCTTCTGGCGTATCATAGCCGAGCACAAGGTTAAGAGCTTCTTTACCGCGCCAACGGCCATTCGTGCCATTAAGCGTGACGATCCCGATGGTGAATATCTTAATGGTGTCGACTTGAGTCATTTGGGCACTGTTTTCCTTGCTGGGGAACGATGTGATCCCGATACCCTGCACTGGGCCGAGCAGAAGCTGAACAAACCCGTTATCGATCACTGGTGGCAGACAGAAACCGGCTGGCCGGTAGCGGCGAATTTGATGGGCGTTGCCCCTGTACCTGTTAAGGCGGGATCGCCTGCGCTTGCGGTGCCTGGTTACAATGTGCAGGTGGTCGATGAGATGGGGAAAAGTGTCGCGGCCAATCAAACCGGCAATGTGGTGATTAAACTGCCGCTGCCGCCGGGCACGCTGACGACCCTTTGGCAGAATGAGGCGCGCTATAAGGACAGCTACCTCTCTATGTATCCCGGCTTCTACCTTACGGGCGATGCGGGCTATATGGATGAAGAGGGCTATCTCTATATCATGAGCCGCATCGACGATGTGATTAACGTGGCGGGGCACAGATTATCCACCGGCCGTTTCGAGGAGGTCTTGTGCCAGCACGAGGCGGTGGCTGAGGCGGCGGTGATCGGCGCGGCCGATAAGCTCAAGGGGCAGGTACCGCTGGGCTTGGTTGTGCTCAAGAAAGGCTGCACTCTGACCGATGAGCAGCTCTATAAGGAGTTGATTGCCCTAGTGCGCGAGCAGATAGGGCCGGTGGCCGCTTTTCGATTAGTCAGCGCCGTCCCTAAACTGCCTAAGACACGTTCGGGTAAGATTCTGCGGGGTACTATGCGTAAAATCGCCGACAATCAGACCTTTAATATGCCGGCAACCATAGAAGACCCCCAAACGCTGGAGCTGGTACGCAATGCGCTAACCCGCATGGGCTACGCTGACGCCCATGTTTAAGCGCCGACGCCCATGTTTAAGTGCCGACAAAGTGATGTCAAAATAGTGCACAATCGCAAAAAGGGAGCCTAGGCTCCCTTTTTGATGCCTGCGTTTACTCGATAGAGATTGACCTATTTGCTTGATTTTACTAACACTCTATCTGTTTTATTGATGAGTATGATAGGCAATCTCATCTGGTCAGCTTCTTGATGCTTTGGGTATAATTGCGCCCAATTCGAGCCTGTTAGCTATGCTTATTACGTCTTGTTTCCGATAAGGCCTTGTTTCCGATAAGACCTTGTTTCCGATAAGACTCAGTTACAACGCCAAGATGATCGCAGAATTATCAGATGTAAGTTTGGCTGGGTATAATCATCATTTCCCATGGGAAAATCTAATGCAAAATCATTCTGACCTATATGATATTGGTGTGATAGGCCTAGGCGTTATGGGCAAAAACCTTGCGCTGAATATCGCCGATAACCGCTATCGTGTTGCGGCATTCGATCTTGATAAAAACAAGGTAGATGCCCTGTTAATGCAGGAAGAAAAGGAGCGTCCCACTGGCACTTCTGCTCGTATTTTGGGTTGCCGCGACCTTGCCCAGATGCAAAGTACCTTAAGTAAACCCCGGATTTTTGTGTTGTCTGTACCTGCCGGGGCCGCCGTGGATGGAGTCTGCAGTGCACTGCTTGAAGCCTGTATCGAAACCCATGATATCGTCATCGACACAGGCAACAGCCTGTGGACGGATACCATATCGCGGGAAACTCAGTATGCCGATAAGTTCACCTTCTTTAGCTGCGCCATCTCGGGAGGTGAGATGGGCGCGCGTTTCGGCCCCTCCCTGATGCCAAGTGGCGACATTAGGGCCTGGGAGCGGATAAAACCCATCTGGCAGGCGATTGCCGCCAAGGTGGACCCCAAAACAGGCTTGCCAATAGAGCGTCAGGAGCCGGGCAATCCAGTAACAGAGGGTGAGCCCTGCACCACATATATCGGTCCGGCCGGTTCGGGTCATTACGTCAAGATGGTACACAATGGCATCGAATACGCCGACATGCAGTTGATCTGTGAGGCCTATCATCTGCTAAGCCAGGTGTGCGGCATGAGCGCCTTTGATATTAGCCAGGTATTTGAGCGCTGGGACAGGGGCGAGCTCAACAGTTATCTGATGGCGATCAGCGCCGAGGTGTTGGCACAGGCCGACCCTTTAAGTGACAAGCCGCTGGTGGAGATGATCTTAGATAAGGCGGGTCAGAAGGGCACAGGATTATGGACTGCGGTCAGCAGCCTGCAGATAGGTTGCCCGGCGCCCACTATCGCCGAGGCTGTTTATGCCAGAGCCATGAGCACTCAGAAAGTTCAGCGTCAGCAGCTCAGTCAATTGCTTGCAGGCCCCAGGCTAACGCCGCTGGATGGCGAAGAGCGCCAAGTGTTTATTGATCAACTGGAGAGTGCCCTCTACTGCGCCAAAGTGGCCTGTTATGCCCAGGGATTTCAGCTGATGGCAATGAGCGCCACTGAGAATGGTTGGCAGTTGGACTTTGCCGAAATCGCTAAGATCTGGCGCGCCGGTTGTATTATCCGCGCCAAATTCCTGCAATCCATCACCCTCGCTTACCAAAAAGGGGCTTACCAACTGGGCGCTTCACAACAAGGCGCTTACCAACTGGACGCCGATAAAGGCGCGGGACTGACCAATCTGCTGATGGCCGAGAGTTTCAGCCTTGCCCTGTCAGCCAAACAGCTGGATTGGCGCAGCGCTGTGGCCAATGCCACCTTGCGCGGCGTGCCTGTCCCCTGTATCGCTTCGGCGCTGGCCTATTACGACAGTTATCGCTGTGAGACTCTGCCTGCCAACTTGTTACAGGGGCAGCGCGACTTTTTCGGCGCTCACTCCTTCGAGCGCATCGACAAGCCTGCCGGTGATAAGTATCACCTTAACTGGAGCCAGACCGAGCGTACTTTGGAAAAGCGTTAACCCGCACACTGGCCATTTGCGTAGCAGCTCGGGCTTCTCGGGCAGCTCGCGCCTCTGGCGCAGATCAGCCGCGCCTGATTTTCTATGCCGCGCTCGACCCAGTTGATATTGAGGATCCGCGCCACTCGCTTAAGATCTTGTTTTATGCCCAAGGGCAGCGGCGCACTGCCGTCGCAGCCCACACAAACCTGCTTAAGTTCCCTGGCAATGGCATCTGCATCGCCGCCTTGGGCCTCGATGGCGGGGTTAAGATCGATACCCGCACACAGCACATGGGGGTTACCCGCCAAGTCCTTGACCCGAATCGACTCACAACAATAGATCTTAGGCTCTTTGGCCACATCCAAAATGGAGATCTGCGCCGACGAGCCCTTGGATTGATCGCCAAGCATGCGAAATACTGCCCAGTGCTGGCAGGGATCTTCCACCTGGCGCATATTGCCCCAGGGCAATGGGATGCCGTTACCCCGGTAGACCGCCTTGAGTTTTCCCGGTGAATAGGCATCGAAATAGTGCCAGTGTTTGTAGGGAGAGACAGCCGTCATGCGGCGCATCGCCACAGAGGGGGAAACCCCTATCTTACTAGCCACATCTATCTCATAGCCATGGCTGTCTAAAAGTTGCCTGAAGGGAACCTTGGGGCAGAGCAGGGCGCCCGCGAAGAAACTGGACTCGAAATCGCGCCAGGCATGAAGGATATCCTGGGGATCGACACTGCCGGAATGGGAAGGCTGTACGCTCTCATCCCCCAGGCTGGTGCCATGGCTGCGACCGGCCACCATTATGCTCTTTAAGCCATCTTTGTTGTGCAGCACGCAGTGGCCTATGTGCACGGCGAGATCGTACTTGAGCCTGTTGTTGTGTTTCTCTAGCAACTTGTTGAGATAGATGTGGTTTGGCAGCTCAAAGTAGGAGGTGATGAGATGCTCGGCGCTCACCCCTGCCTCTTGGTAAATCGCTTTGGGCGCCTTGGTAAACCAGCTGATTTTCAGCCCGAGCCTGTTAATGATCTCAAGCAGCTCTTCGAGACTTAGAGGCAGGCGTTTCTGGCCTATCTCATCGGCGGCGCGTTCAAGGTCGGGAAAATGATTCTGGTGATGCTCCTGATGGGCGCGGATCAGCAGGTGTGCAAACTGACGCCCGCTAATTCCTGTCTGGGACAGCATCTCTGGGATGGCTATCTGCAGTATCTCATTGGAAAACAAGAAGCTGGGCTCTAGCGCCATACCGCTGATCCCGCCGCGACTGCCTTTTAGTGGTGTAATGGCCTGCTCTTCGGGCACATCGTCGAGAAACCAGCTGACCTCCTTTTGAAACACGGCGGCGATCACCTCCAGCATGCCACTGCTGGGCACACGTTTACCTCTTTCTATCATGGAGAGGTAGGAGACAGAAGGTGCGGACTCGGCATCGATGCGAACGCAGCGCGCCGAGAGATCTTCCATGGTGAGATGGTTACGCTTTCTCAGATTACGTATCTTGGTGCCCAGAAAATGGGACTTTCGCATCAGGCTGGTCTGTGGCTTCATTTTGTAAAATTCACACTGTGAAATTTTTATTGTGAAATTGTAGTGAAAAAGTAGCTAGACTACAAATTAGCCAAAGGTGGAACCCTAAATGGCGAGCAGATGGCGGTTTTACAGGCTCACTCAATCTTGAATGAACTTGATAGACCCAGAACGAAGCGTAACAAACACACAGTGATAGACAAAGCGACTTAATAGGTGATGAAGATGAATATACAAGCTAAGCAGACAGATGTAATTGAGCAAGGTATCTATAGCTTCATCAAGCAGGTGATGCCAATGACACAAAGTGATGGCAACTGTGATGGAAATAGTGCCTTGGCCATAGAGACTCGAAATGACCACAGTCATACTTATGCCAAGCAGGTTCTGGATAAGTACTTTCCCTTGAGTGGTGGCTCTCATCTGGATGTCACCAGCTATGTGATCTATTATCAGCAGCTGCTCGCTTTCTTTCGCGATGGTACTCAGAGCGGCCTGGTCGAACCTAAGCAGTTTGTGGCATTTGCTGGCCATAAATGCGAGCCCTGTGCCGTTTTGCTCAAGAACAATGGTTTTCACCTTGAATTATCTCTCAACTGTCAGCAGGGTTCGGCCAGGGAAGATCTTTCCGGTATTAAAGATGTGCAGGTTGAGGCGGCGCTAATGACAATCGTGAGCAGTGAGCAGGCCCCCTTCGCCCGTCGCTGGACCAGTCTGATCACGGGTCTGGAAGATAAGGTGGAGAAGCAGTTTACCGCCAAAGACGGCTTGGTTTATGAGTTATAAATTGAAATATTATTAAGATGCTTAACCGCAAATGTTTAACAGCAAAAAGGCCTGTGAAATCACAGGCTTTTTTGCTATCTGGCCCAGTTGTCTGTGTCAGTAGTCTGTGTCAGTAAGTAAAAGCAAACCCTAAGCTGAACAGCAGACTGAAAATCACGGTTAGCTTTGCCGTTCGGCCAATAAAAGGATTGAGGGCTTGGCCTGTAGTCTGGCTGAACTCATTGGCCAGTTTACGGGCCAGCAATAGAGAGAGCGCCGCCAACAGCACAGGTACGCCGGGCAAAATCCCCAGCAAAAAGCCGCCAATTAACAGGGCGAATGGCAGGTAGATCAGCGCCCGATAGAGTAGCTGCGCCTGCGCTTCTCCCATCTTGACCGCTAGGGTAAATTTTCCCGCCTTGGTGTCAGTCGCTATGTCGCGGGTGTTGTTGACCAGCATCACGGCAGCATTAAATAGGCCGATGGCGCTGCCTAAGATCCAGGCGCTTAGGCTGGTATCCTGTGCCTGAAGGTAATAACTGCCAACCACGGCCACCAGACCGAAAAAGACAAATGCAGCCACTTCGCCCAGCCCGTGGGAAGCCAGCGGATAGGGACCGCCGCTATAGCACAGGGCGCCTAAGATGGACGCGGCTGCCAATACTGCTATGGGCCAGCCACCGTGGTGAATCAGGATGGAACCGACGGCGAGAGCGAGTAACAAGCATAAGATCATGGCATTACGCACCTTATCCGGTGCGAGCAGGCCGCTCTGGGTCACACGCACAGGACCGATGCGCTCATGGGTATCGACACCGCTTTTATAGTCAAAATAGTCATTGGCCAGATTGACGGCTATCTGCAGCAGGATGGCGCATAACATAGAGGTGACGGCGATCAGCCAGCTAAATTGCACGAAATGAAAGGCTAAGGTGTTACCCACTAGCAGGGGGCCGATGGCGGCCGGTAAAGTGCGTGGGCGTGACGCCAGGATCCAAGGGTTCATTATCTCTATTCGTCATTGTTGACCGACCGTTTCATCCCATAGATTATCAATCTTGAAGACTGATAGAGTCGCTACGCTTGGCATTATCGGCTCAAACAGTGGTGAGTCGCGATATTGGCAATATTGGCGAGCTTAGTGTTTCGATGTTTTTGGGACGTTATGTTAACGATATTGATCGGTATTAGCTTATTGGGATTGGGCATCAAGGCCCAGAACAGTGGACTAGATTATCAAAATTGCTGATTCGAATGAAGAGCTTGTATTAGCATTCTATGAAACATTTCAATTTAATTGTGACCCGCCTATGACTTTTTCATCTTGGTGAATCCAAACTGTTAAATCGATGTGAAAAACATGAGCAAACGCACAGTTATCTGGAAAGTCATCAGTATAACTGTTGTAAGGCTCAAAGAATCTGAGCCTAAGATATGCTGTTATATGATTTTAATCTCAATATTAACATGCAGTTAATTCGGTTTAGCTAAAGTGAACTCATTTATGATTTAAGCTGAAATCATCAACTGTGGGTTGATTGTCGAAATGTGTAAGGAATAAGCAGATGATGCGATTTAGTGAACAGGTTGCCGTGATCACAGGTGCAGCATCTGGATTGGGGCGGGCCTATTCGCTTGCCTTAGCTCAGCGTGGCGCTAAGATTGCCCTGATCGATTCTGGCTACGCCGATACCCGTGAGGACAATGAGCGTGCTGAGTTAGAGGCGACTGTTACCAAACTCAAAGCGCTGGGCGCCGATGTTCTGGATTTTTGCCTCGATGTTCGCGATGAAGAGGGTCTGGTACAAGCGGTTAACCGTATTCATCAGCAGTGGGGCCGAATCGATATTTTGATCCATAGCGCCAGCATTCATCAAACCTGCATGTTCGATGCCATAACAAAAGAGCAGTGGCAGGCGCAGTGGGATATCGATGTGCATGGCTGTTTTTATCTCACTAAGCTGATTTGGCCATTGATGAAACAGCAGAATTATGGCCGGATTGTTGTCAGCAGTGCCGCCAGCGGCTTATATGGCAATATGTATGAGACCAGCTTCAGCACAAGTAAGATGGCATTGATAGGCTTTGTTAACAGCCTGTCGATGGAGGGGGCGGAGCACAATATTTGCGTCAACTCAATCACGCCCCATGCCCTAACTAAGATGACGGAAAATCACCTGGCGCCTTCGGTTAAGTCGCTGTTTTCTACCTCCTCGGTCAACGCCGTACTCTTATATCTCTGTACTAAGCTCGCGCCTACGGGCAAACACCTGCTGGTGGCCGCTGGCAGTGTGAGCCATGGCGGCTTTACCGAGTTTCGCCATATTCGGATCGGCGAAGACAACTGTAAGCCTGAGTCGGTTCATGAACATTGGCAGGATGTGGTGCGGGCGCCGCCTTGTTGCCATCATGCCAGCGGCGAAGATCAGGTTACTGCCTGGGCGAAACGTTGCGCAATGGAGCGAGGCCTTGATATTGGAGGATAACTTGCCTCTGCTTATCTAAAATCTGCGCCTATCTTCTGCTGGCAATCCCTATCTCACCTAAGGTAATCTTGTTTGCTATTTTTATCTTATTGGTAGTATGTATGAGCCAAGTATTAAACGACCTTCTCTCTTTGCTTACGCTGGAACAGATTGAGGTTGGACTATACCGCGGTCAGAGTCAGGATTTAGGCTTTGGTCATGTCTTTGGTGGGCAGGTGATGGGACAGGCGTTAAGCGCGGCGGCGCAAACAGTTACAGACGATCGTCAGGTACACTCTTTTCACTCCTATTTTTTGCGCGCCGGCGATGAAAAATTACCCATAGTCTATGATGTGGAGATCATGCGTGATGGTGGCAGTTTCAGCGCCAGGCGAGTAAAGGCTATTCAAAAAGGGCGTCCCATTTTTTATATGACCTGTTCGTTCCAGTCTGAGGAAGCCGGTTTTGTGCATCAGAGTCAGATGCCAGAGGTGCCCGGGCCTGAGGGGCTGCTTAATCAACAGGAACTGGCCATGACGCTGCGAGATAAGGTGCCGCCTAAGGTACTGGAAAAGTTTATGGCCGACTCGCCGTTAGAGATGCGTCTGGTTAATCCATCTAGTCCAGTGGCTCCTGCGGCATCAGATCCTAAGCGCTATGTGTGGAGCCGGGCAAATGGTAAGGTGCCCCAGGAACTTGCGCTTCATGAATATCTGCTGGCCTATGCTTCGGATTTTAATTTTCTGGTGACCGCGGCTCAGCCCCATGGGGTCTCATTTTTAACCCCTGGCGTGCGCATGGCGACCATAGATCATGCCATGTGGTTCCACCGTCCGCTGGACTTGAGCCAATGGTTACTCTATAGCATAGAGAGTCCTAATGCCGGTGGTGGGCGTGGGTTTGTGCGAGGTGAATTTTTTACGCAAAATGGAGAGCTGGTTGCATCGGCAACCCAGGAGGGGCTGATCCGTTATGCTCGTTCAGATGCTCAAAAATAGGCAAAAATAAATAGGCAATTACTATGAAAATGAAACTAAAAAAGATCTTTGCATTCGCATCTTTGTTGTTGCTTAGTGCCTGTGTCACAGTAGAACCTGAGCCGCCTGTGATAGTGAATGGCGCGGCGGGGTATTTAGAAAAAGTGAACCTACCCCAGGGAAGCAGTATCACAATTGCGGTGATTGATTTAGACACGCCGGGTGTGATAGTGGCACAAAAGACCTTCAATATCGCCAAGGCCCCAGTGCCATTTAAGTTCACCTTTGCGGCAGATACCATAGATAAGTCTGTGAACTATGGCGTCGTCGCCATGATTCTTTACCAGAATAAGGTGATTTTTCAGACCTATGATAAGTTCCCCGTGATCAATAACGGTAAATATACGACCGAGGTGCTGATGAAACTGGTGAGTAACCGTTAATCTCATCCCTGTGTTTTTGTGATAAACCGTTTTTATCAAACTGTTTATCAAAGAAAGAGAAGGAGCCGATGGCTCCTTTTTACATTTTCTTGCTCACTCTTTAGTGCTGTTTTTCGCCGCTTTAGCCGCCTGGCGCTGCGCTTTAGTTCGCCAGTGGCGAGTATTGTAGATAAACTCCGGCAGTAACTTGGTCAGCCAGGCCACCAGGCGCCAGCGCTTGGTGATATAGGCCTTGCGTTTGGCCGATTGCATCGCCTTGATCACCTGCTTAGCAACTTCATCCGGTGGCGACAGCCAGAGCCTGCTTTTTTGCATCGCGGCCTTATCCAGTAAACCCAGTTGCAGATCGGTAATAGTGATGGGCAGTTTCAGGCGCTGGGCATGCATGCTCAAGCCTTCGAGATAATTGCTGGCGTAGGCTTTCGAGGCATGGTACGCCACGCTCGGGCCGCCGCGCAGGCCGGCAATAGAGTTGATGGCAGCTAACTGACCATAGCCTTGTTCTTTAAACAGCTTAAATACCGTATTACATACGGCGCTAAAGCCCTGCACATTGACGGTAATGATATCGGCCTCGGGTTGCCAGGGTAGGCTGGGGTCATAGCTGTTAAGTCCGGTATTGACCAGCACTAAGTGCGCGCCGCCTAGCTCTTGCCAAATCGTTTCCAGTGATTGGATCACCGCCTGGGGATTTTCAATTTCCAGCCCATACACCCTTGCTTTAGTGGGCAGAGAGGCTGCAAATTCGCTTAAAGCTGCGGGATCTTGAGAGAGAAGGGCCAGTTCGACCTGCTGCTCGGCGAGTTGTTTGGCTATTTCACGACTGAGGAGTGAGCTGGCGCCCACGATAATGGCTGTAGCTTGGGTCATGGAGGTTTTCGATATCAAATGGTTGGCCTATGATAGAAAGATAATCCCACAAGGACAAGATTTAATAGAGTGGATGTGTAGACATCTAGAAGTCTTTATGTATGATAAGTCCATCATGTATGCAAAAGTCATGTATGTAACAGCCAAATGTGCAACAGCTGAGCATTGAGTCCTTTAATAAGGCGCTTACTGACAAGAATCCTGTATACAGCTGTATGTTTAACGAGTGTGTAAGAGACGTGCTATGCCGGTAAAAATTCCTGACAATCTGCCTGCCGCAGAGATTTTAGAGTCTGAAAATATCTTCGTCATGTCCGAAACCCGGGCGGCGAATCAAGATATCAGACCCATGAAGGTGCTGATCCTCAATTTGATGCCCAACAAGATTGAGACAGAGACTCAGTTGCTCAGGTTGCTCGGAAATACTCCCTTACAGGTGGATATCGATCTGCTGCGTATTCACGATAAAGAATCGAAACACACCCCCGTAGATCACATGAATAATTTCTACCGTGATTTCGAAGATGTACGTCAGAAAAATTATGATGGACTCATCATCACAGGCGCACCTCTGGGGCAGATAGATTTTGAGGAGGTGTTCTATTGGGAGCATATTCGCGAGATCATCGATTGGTCACAGCAGCATGTGACCTCTGTGCTGTTCCTTTGCTGGGCGGCTCATGCGGCACTTTATCATCTCTATGGTTTACACCGTAAAATTCTGCAGAGAAAACGCTCGGGTGTCTATTGTCACCAGAGAACATCGAAACATTTTCCTCTGCTGCGCGGTTTCGATGAGGAGTTTTTTGCGCCTCACTCCCGCTTTGCCGAGATGAACCTTGAGGAGCTCAAGGCGCATCCTGAGCTGCAGGTGTTAACCGAGTCAGATGAGGCCGGTGCCTACATGGTGCTCAGTCGTAACAACCGCAATCTGTTTGTCATGGGGCATCCTGAGTACCAAAAATCGACCCTAAAAGATGAATATCTGCGGGATCTTGCCGCAGGGCTCAATCCGGATCTCCCACTGAACTATTTTAGAAACGATGACCCGGAATCGACTCCCGTTGCCCGCTGGCACGGTCATGGCAGCCTGCTGATTAGTAATTGGCTTAATTATTATGTTTATCAGCTCACGCCCTACGATCTTGGCGACATGAGTGCCATCACGCCTTGGGAATATGAAACTAAGGATGATTAGATAAGGTGTCGAAAATATCAGTATAAATTAGATTGTTATAGCACTTTTACAGAGTCAACTGTCGGTCGTCATTCGTTAAGCCTGGCTAAATGGGGCTGCAGGGATTCAGGCAGCGCAATATGCACAGGCTCCTGAGTCAGCGGGCAGGTGAAATCAAGAAAACAGGCAGTTAACTGCAGATTAGGGTCGTCCTCAACTGCGCCGCCATGCTGCCTGTCACCCACCACAGGAAACCCCAGACTGGCCATGTGAATGCGGATTTGATGTTTGCGTCCTGTGTCTATCTTCACCTGCACTAAGGAGCAATCCAGCTCGGCATCATAGTCGATACGCCAAGCATGGGAGCTGGCGGCTTTGGCGTCCACATCCGTGCTTATGTACTGCACTTCCTTGGGGAACTCGCCTTTGACTATCACCCTGTACTGTTTATCCAGCTTGCGCTGTTCAAATTGCGCCGCCAGGGCGGCCGTGGTGCTTTTGCTGTGGCCTAGTATCACCAGGCCGGTTGCTGCTCTGTCTAAGCGATGCACGATAAAGGCGGGGCGTTGGGGCGTCAGATGGGTCTCAGCATAACGATTGATTGTGGTGTGATCGCTCCATTTCGAGCCCTGACACAACATGCCGTAGGGTTTATACCAGATGCTGTATTCCCCCTTGTCGAGCAGCAATTTGGCATCATCTACCTTTTGGGCAAGCACCTCGGCATTGTAGTAGAGGTGTAGTTCCTCCCCCGGTTTTAACGGCTTCTTGGCCCGTCTGAACCGCTGAGTGTATTTGCCCTTAGTGACCCACACAGCCCCTTTTGCCATGGCCTGTTTTATCTGCTGTTTAGATAACTGACTGCGCTGAGAAAGCAGGCTGCAGGCGTCTAAATCGGACGCAGTCACTTTAATATGGCATTCATACTTTTGGGTCATGGTGACTCGGTTTAGCTGTCGGGGATTGGCGGCCAAGTTTACACTATTTTGTTTTATTCTGCTGCGGCCACTTTGCCCTGCTTGTGGCTTTCTCTTTGATTTTACTCAAGCCGACGGCTGGAGATAATTGGCGCCTTTGACTATGCTTTAGGCCTGTTGCTAAAGCTAACCTTAATATGGTTTCCACTCGCTGTGGTCTGATTTGTGGCTGGCATCTGAATTTTTCATGGTTATTCAAAACCTATGTGTAAAACGATTATTCAAAACGGTTATGTAGAACGGTTAAGACAAAACAGTTGAGTCAAAAAGGATGCAGGGGAGTCGTGATGTATGATTGATATCAAGCAGATGGCATTGGTTTTAGATGCCTTGCCTGATCCGGCATTTCTAATCTCTCGCAGCGGCAGATATATTGCGGTATTTGGTGGAAAAGATGCCCGTTATTACCATGATGGCAGCAATCTGGTTGGCCACTATCTGCATGACGTTTTAGCACAAGACAAAGCCCAGTGGTTCTTAGGCATGATAGCAACGGCGCTGACCAGCAAGACCTTACACATAGAGGAGTATGAGTTAAGCAGCAAGGATGTTAAAGGGCTGCCTGACCTGGGGCCTGAGGAGGCCATCTGGTTTGAGGGACGAATTCAGCCTCTGGATTTTCATGTCGCTGGCGAAGAGGTTGTACTCTGGGTAGCCAGTAATATCTCCAAGCGTCATCAACTCGAGACTAAGCTGCGCTTGCAGGGGGATACGGACGAGCTGACCAACCTGCTCAATCGACGCCGCTTAGAGAAAGATTTAACCCAGCATTTCGATAACTTTACCCAGTATGGCACGCCAACTAGCATACTCATGCTGGATCTCGACCACCTTAAATTGATCAACGACAGATGGGGCCACCATGAGGGGGATAAGACCATACTCGTGGTAGCTAATACCTGTCTGGCGCACCTGAGATGTGGCGATAGTGGTTACCGTTTTGGCGGCGATGAGTTTGTGATAGCCCTTCCTGGCATGGAGTTACAGCAGGCGTTCCAGTTTGCCGAGCAGCTAAGGCTTAATTTTCATCAGGAATTGCTAATTCTGAGTCAGGATAGATTGACTAAAGAGGGGGTCTGTCCCTCGGTCAGTATAGGTGTAGCGACAATAGAGGCGGGAGACACCTCCTATGAAGCCTCACTTAAACGTGCCGACCGGGCACTCTATGGCGCTAAACATGCCGGGCGTAACAGTGTCAATTTAGCCGCATGTTAGTCGAAATTCGCTCTATTCTTTGTTCATTAATGGCTTTGATCAATTAAACTTTAAGTTCACCTGTTCTGTTCGATTTCAAGTTTTTGATTTTATCTGTGCGACACTAAGTCGTAGCGTAGGGGGCGAGTATGGATGCACATCTACAGGCAAAAATTCAGCATTGGTTGAGTCTCGATGGCGATGCACCGAGCCGTAAAGCGATCGAGGCACTGATTGAGAGCGGCAATAGTGCCGAGCTGGCATCGCGTTTTAGCGGGCGGCTTACTTTTGGTACAGCGGGGATCCGTGGCGTGGTTGGCGCAGGCCCCATGGCGATGAACCCGTTAGTGATCCAGCAGACCTCCAAAGGGGTAGCAGATTACCTTAAGGCGCAGATAAAAGACTCGCCAATGCGCGGGGTCGTCATTGGCTATGACGGGCGTCATGACTCAAAACGCTTTGCCCATGATGCCGCCAGCGTATTAACTGCCGCTGGCATCAAAGTCTATCTGACGGCGAGGGTTGCACCCACCCCGCTGGTGGCTTTTGGTGTGTTGCATCTGGGCGCAGCAGCCGGGATAGTGGTGACCGCCAGTCATAACCCGCCCCAGTACAATGGTTATAAGGTCTATTGGAGCAATGGTGCTCAGATCATTCCTCCTCATGATTCTGGGATTGCCGCCTGCATCGAAGCGGCGGCACAGCAGAAAGTGGAGATGCTGACCCATGAAGCCGCCAAGGCGGAAAATCGCTTGGTGATGCTGGGGGATGAGTTTTACTCGGCTTACCGCGACAGCATCAGGCAGGCTGAGCTGTTACAAAATCACACAGCGCCGCAAAAGGTTTCCCTGGCCTATACGGCCATGCACGGGGTTGGCGCCGAGATGGCGGAAACCCTGCTCAAAGATGCGGGCTTTACCCAGGTCTATTCGGTGGCGGCTCAGCGCGAGCCTGACGGCAGTTTCCCCACAGTGAATTTCCCTAATCCGGAAGAGGCCGGTGCTATGGATCTGGTGATGCTGGAGGCCCATAAACACAATGCCATGCTGGCCTGCGCCAACGATCCCGATGCGGACCGCTTCGCCGTTGCGGTGCGAAAGCCCGGCGCCACCGCCGATATGGCCGCAGTCGATGCTTATCAGATGCTGACAGGGGATCAAGTCGGGGTGCTCTTCGGCCATTATCTGCTCAGCCACGCGGGCAAGGATCAGCGCCTGACCTGCTGCACTATCGTCTCTTCTAGCCTGTTATCCAAGATAGCCAGCTCAATGAAAGGCGTGTGTGAAACAACCCTAACCGGATTTAAATGGCTGACCAATGTGGGGATGCAAAAGCAGACGCCGCAAAATCGCTTCCTGTTCGCCTATGAGGAGGCGCTGGGTTACACCTTAGGCAGCATGGTGTGGGATAAAGATGGTTTGTCAGCATTGCTGGGCTTTGCTCAACTTACGGCCGAGCTGACTGAGAAGGGGCAGAGCGTGTGGGATAGGCTCGAAGCCATCTATCGTCAATATGGTTTTTATCTCAATCAGCAGGTGAGCATCGCCCTCAGCGGTCGGGAGAATCGCCCCAGCATAGGCCAGCTGCTGCGTGAGCGGCCACCTAAAGAGATTGGCGGGCGCAATATCGTCTCGGTTGATGATATCAGCACAGGTCTGCGCACTTTTGCCGATGGACGCACTGAGACGCTGGATCTGCCAGCCAGCGACGTGCTTATCTACCGTCTGCAAGGGGATGCTAGGGTGATAGTGCGCCCGTCGGGCACAGAACCTAAGGTGAAATGTTATTACGAGGTGGTGCAGCCCTTTAGTGATGGGATGAGTTGGGAGGAGGCGCAAAACCGCGCCAACGAGGCGATGGCACAACTGATTGAGCAGCATCAGGCTTCTCTGCCTCAATAATCAGGTTCAATACTGGCTTGTAAAGTAAAACGCCTTCATCAAGAAGGCGTTTTTTTATCCTAGCTTAGGGTCTGTAACTGCTTGAGGGTATTTGTCGCCTGGCTGGCTATCTCACGCTGCTCGGTAATCACCTGTTCTAAAATCTCTTTTGTCGTCAGAGGATTGGCCAGTACCACACGAAATACCACGCTGGTTAGGCCCAGGTTGTGCTCCGGAATGATGCGGGTGCGCGAGACGAAAGATTTCCCCTGTTCACGCTGCCGCTTCTGAATGAACTGGGTCAGTTGATCCAGTAAGGCGTTTATCTGGTTGACCTTTTGCGTATCATGTTGCTCGACGGCTTGTTGCAGTGCGGCTTTAACTTCTGCAGGTACATAGCGATAGGTGAGCAGGCACAGCTCAGGTTTGGAGACAAGCTGAAAATCCGTTTGCTGCTCAATGAGCTGGGCAAAATAGTGCGCCTTCTCTATGCCGTTGTTAATTAAAATCTCATAGCCATCACGGCCTATTACCTGCAGGCAGGCATGGACTAACATGGCCATGCCGGGGCGGGAGCCTTCGAGGGTCTGGCTGCCGAGATCTTTTGAGCCCCGGCGCAGAATATATTCGGCGTGGTGCTTGATGATGTTGGCCAGCTCAGGGTCTTTAAACAGCACCATGCCCGCGCCCATAGGCACATACATCTGTTTATGGGCATCGATAGTCACAGAGTCGGCGCGTTCGATGCCTGTCAGTAGATGGCGGTATTTGCTCGACAGTAAGGTTGCACCGCCCCAGGCGGCATCCACATGGAAATGGCAATTGAGTTCATCGGCGAGATTGGCGAGTTGATTAAGGGGATCGATATTGCCCGTCTCAGTGGTGCCGGCTACGCCCACAATTGCCATCACCTTGATATTGCGACTCTGTAGCTCTTGGGCGATGGCGCGCATCTTGGCGAGATCCACCTTGTTATCGAGATCGCAGGGCACCTGAATGATATTTTCACGGCCAATGCCCAGCAGATCGGCGGCTTTGCCTAAGGAGTAATGGCCCCGAGTCGAAACCAGAATGGCTAAGTCATCATAGCCATAGTGGCGCAGCGCCTTTATCAGGCCGCTCTGGCCTATGCCCTTAAAGTCGCCATCTGCCTTGAGCAGACGGTTGCGGGCGATCCACAGGGCTGTAATATTGGCGACTGTGCCACCGGAGCAAAATGCACCTAAAGAGTGGCTGGCGCTGTGCATCCAGTTCGAATAAAAGTTATCGCTCTGCTGATACACCATGTGGTGCATCATGCCCAGTACCTGGCGCTCCAGCGGTGTAAATGCTTTAGATGTCTCGATTTTTACCAGGTTCTGGTTTAGCCCCACCATCATTTTCGACAGTGGCAGCACGAAGTAGGGCAGGGCTGAGGTCATGTGACCGATAAAGCTGGGCGATGAGGTGTGTACGCTATGGGCGATCAGCGTTTGCATCATCTGCTCGGCGTAATCTGAGACAAAGCTTGGCGATGCGGGGATCTGATGGGCCTGAAAATCTTTTTCGATTTCGCTTAAGGGCTTTTCGATGGCAACTATGCTCGCTTTCAGAAAGCCCATCAGGTTCTGGGACAGATTATTTTCTATCTGGCTCAGGGTCGAACCCGGCGCTTCGGGCAGGGTGAAAATACGTAATAACGCCTCTTCAGAGGCTGTCGCTGTCCGTGTGTGTTTAGCTGTCATCGCGCATCGCATTACTGGTGACACGCATTTAACTTGCGTTAAATCAGTGTCAAATATGTATCGAATAAAAGGGAGCTAACTTTACTGTATGCTTTATAGCGCATCAAGGAGAAAAGTAAAATGGCTGTTGTTTGGGTGTAAACTGCCGGGAATCCATCCCGGCAGAGGTGCTTAGCTTAAGCTGTGATTATGTGCGGCTGTTGAGCTTATAGAGCGAGGCGATATTGGTGGCGGTAGCGAGCAGATTGTGCTCGGCGCTGGCCAATACCTGCTTGAGTTCCATCGCCCTCGGGGTGATGGAGAAAATGGCCTCTATACCATGATCGAGCAGCACATTGGCATCATCGCTGACACAGCCTGCGATGGCGATCACCGGCACCCCCTGTTTATTGGCCTCTCGGGTAACCCCCATAGGCGTTTTGCCCATCAAGGTCTGGCTGTCGAGACGGCCTTCCCCCGTGATCACCAGATCGGCACCAAATAACTTGCTGGCAAGGTCAACCGTTTCCATCACTATGTCTATGCCGGGTCTGAGCTCGGCTTTTAAATAGGCCAGCATGCCATAACCCATGCCGCCTGCGGCGCCAGCGCCGGGAAGGTTGCGACACTCGTGCACGCCCGTGCTAAGGGTCATTTCTGCAAAGTGGTTAAGGGCATTATCCAGTTGTGTCACCATCTCTGGGGTTGCGCCTTTCTGCGGGCCGAAGATAGCCGAGGCGCCTTGCTCGCCGCAAAGTGGGTTATTGACATCACAGGCCACTTCTATGCTGCAACTGGCCAGTTTTGGATGCAGGAGAGTGAGATCTATGCTGGTAATATTGACAAGCGCCGCGCCACCTGGCGCGATATCAGCACCTTTGTCGTCAGTAAATTTTGCCCCCAGGGCCTGTAACATACCCACCCCGGCATCATTGGTGGCACTGCCGCCTAAACCGAGAATAATATGCTCGATGCCGTTATCCAGGGCATGTTTGATTAATTCGCCCGTGCCATAGCTGGTGGTGATACGTGGATCGCGCATCTCTACTGGCACATGGTGCAAACCCGAGGCTGAGGCCATCTCGATAACCGCTATCTTGTTATTACTCAGCTGGGAGTCGACTTGGCCTAAAATGCCGTAACAGGCGGTCACTTGTTTGCCTAAGGGGCCGGTGACACTCAGCTCAACCAGTTCCCCTTGGGTGGCATCCACCATAGATTGCACTGTACCTTCGCCACCATCGGCAACCGGCACCTTGATATAATCTGCATCTGGCAGCACCTTGCGAAATCCTTGCTCAATGATACTGGCAACTTCCATGGCGCTCAGGCTTTCTTTGTATGAATCGGGCGCAATGATAATTTTCATCGATATTTCCTGTCAGTGTGGCGTCGGCTAAAGCTGAGTTGGAACTTAAGTTCCAGCCCATTAAGTTTAGGACGATACCGGGTGATAGCAGCCATGGCATGGGTGACAACACCATGGCTGTATAGCGGGTTTTAATGGAGTAATTTTATAAAAGTATCAGGCTGAGTAGATAAACCAGAATAATGGAGGTGATGCCTTGGACTAAGGTCGCCATAGTCTGCGCTTTATAGGCTTGTTTTACGCTCATACGGCTAAATTGGGTGACCACCCAGAAGAAGCTGTCGTTCGCGTGAGATACTGTCATGGCACCGGCACCAATCGCCATTACCGTCAGAACTCGGCCCATGTCACTGGCAAGGCCTATATCCCCAAGCATAGGCGCAACTAAGGCTGAAGTGGCAACCAAGGCCACGGTCGATGATCCTTGCGCCGATTTCAGTGCGGCGGCAACGATGAAGGGCATAAAGATACCAATACCGAATGCCGACAATGTACTGCCCAGCATAGTGCCAATGTCTGTGGCTTTAAGCACGGCACCGAAGGCACCGCCAGCACCCGTTATCAGCAAAATCGGGGCGGCGACCACTAGGCCTTGACTGATGCGTTCGCCAAGCTGCTGAACTTTCTCATCGCCCTTGAGCAGAAAGATAGAGAGGATTAGGCCTATCATCAGGGCGTTCACAGGTTGGCCGAGGAAAACTAAGGTATCGAAAAGTGCGCCATCGCCTAATGGGTTTGATGGGAACTTGGCGATTGAACCTAAACAGATCAGCAAAATCGGCACGAAGATAGGGGCAAAGGCCTTGGCTGGGCTGGGAAGCTTGCCATAGCTGGCTTTAACCTGCTCAAACTCTTCTATGCTGTGTTTTAGCTCATCGGCGCCTTCACCATCAGGCTGGACATTGGCAAAACGGTTGGCCCATAGCATACCTGCAAAAGCGGCCACGGCAGCGACAAAGACACCGACAGCGATAACCAGTCCCAGATTGGATTCTAAGCCTAAGTTACCCGCCGCTGCGATTGGGCCTGGGGTAGGTGGCACAAAGGTGTGGGTGGCATAAAGACCGGTTGCTAAGGCCACACTCATGGAGACGCTTGAAACCTTCATGCGATCGGCCATGGACTGTTTCAGTGAGTTTAAGATCACGAAACCCGAGTCACAAAATACCGGAATAGACACTAAGTAGCCGATGATAGACATAGTTAAGGTGGGGAAGCGTTTTCCTAATACCTTGATCACCACATCGGCCATGGTGATGGCGGCGCCACTTTTTTCCAGGATAACACCTATGATCGTCCCCAAAACGATCACTAGGCCGATATATCCCAGGATGCCACCAAAGCCGGTGGTAATGGTTTTTGCTATCTCATTGCTGGGCAAGCCGTAGGCAAATGCCGCCAGAAATGAGGCTAAGATCAGTGTTAAGAAGGGGTGAAGCTTCAGTTTGGAGGTCGCAATCACGATAAACGCAATCACGGCCAATAGTATGATGACTAGACTCATAGGGTGTCCCTGTCGTGGATTGTGTAGGTCTAAATTCGTTTACCAGCGTGTCGAGCTTACAGGTACGCTGACGCATTATTATTTTTACTGAACCCGAGATAGCTGCTTTTACAAAGAGTCGCTTGTATAGAGAATCGCTTGCACAACAAAAGCGGCCAAGGTATTTCAGGCAGAACTATTATCCGCAGATACTGACAATCTTGCTTCGTCAATAATCATAATATTTGCGTAAATTAAGCGAGGATGTTTGTGTATTTGCACAAATATTGAGAGAAACCCGCCGCAAAGGGGATTGCCGACAATTTTGGCAGGTTATTCTCTGTTCGTTATGGCAGATATTGTGCAGTTGCATGAGTTCTCTTATCCCTTGCCGGTGTGATGACAAAAATCTGTGTTCGGGGTAAAATCGCGCCTCTTTTTACGTCGTCGAAATTTCCTCTGCGGCGCGTTGTACTCTTTGATATAGGCGGGTTTGTGCAACATGATTTTTGACGTTCCTTTTATTAATGCACAGGCTATTAATGCACAGGCTATTAATGCACAGGCAGCTGCACCTCAGGACAATGCATCATTAACGGCATCCTACTCGAGGAGTCACTGTTTTCACCCTTTTTCAAAACAGCATCAAACCGCTAAGTTGCCAGCGCGTTTTACGTTTCCTTTCTATTACGACCCGCATCCGCTGGCTACATTAGCTGTAGCCGAATTACAGCATTATCTCGAGAGCCAGAGCCAGAACCAGTGGCAGCATAACTTTGGCCTGGAAGGCGAGCTTAAGGGCGCCATAGGCAAGATGTTTGGCGTGTTGGTAGTCAAAAGTCCCGAGGGAGAGCTTGGCTATCTGGCGGCCTTTTCTGGCAAATTAGCCGAGCGCAATTTGATTAATGGTTTTGTGCCGCCTGTGTTCGACATGCTGACCCAAGAGAGTTTCTTTCATGGCGAGCAGCGGCAGATAAACCGGCTCACCCAAGACTTAACCAAACTGGAAGCGGCGCCGGAGCTGATCTGCTTGTCTGAGGCATGGGTTGCCATGAGCGCTCAGGCAGAGACTGAACTGGAAACCTTACGCCAGCAGGTGGTCGAGGCGAGAAAGGATCGCAAAGCCAGACGACATGCGGCTGTTGGCCTCTTGTCTGACGCAAAAGTTGCCGAGCTGAACCTTGAGCTAGGGCGCGAGAGTGTCCTGCAGAAAAATCAGCAGAAGGCGTTAAAGGCAGAGTGGGACAGCAAGCTGGCTGAGATTGATGCTGAGCTGAAACGCAGGCGAGATGAGATCAAGGCGCTCAAAAAACGCCGCGCCTCACAGTCCAAGGCACTGCAGACAAAACTCTTTGCCCAGTATCAATTTGTTAACCGCGCCGGAGAGGTGCAGGATCTTAATCAGCTGTTTCGAGATGCGCCGAGCGGCCAGCCACCAGCGGGTGCGGGAGAGTGCGCCGCACCTAAGTTACTCCAGTTTGCCTTTGAAAATGATTTTACCCCCTTGGCCATGGCCGAGTTCTGGTGGGGCGCATCGCCAAAGTCGGAGGTGAAGCAGCATAAGCAGTTTTATGGCGCCTGTCAGGGTAAATGTAAGCCGATACTCGGTCACATGCTCAAAGGGATAGAGATGGATGAAGATCCTTTGCTTCGCAATCCCGCCGAAGGCAAGACGCTTGAGATCCTCTATCAGGATGAGGCCATGCTGGTGGTCAATAAGCCGAGCGAATTTCTCTCTGTGCCGGGGAAAAACATTCAGGATTCGGTTTACAGCCGGATCAGGCAGCAGTTTCCCGAGGCGACCGGGCCGTTAATCGTGCATCGATTGGATATGTCCACTTCGGGCCTGATGGTGTTGGCGCTAACGAGTGAGGCGAATCGGGCCTTAGTGCAGCAGTTTATTGGCCGCAGTGTCGAGAAGCGTTATCTGGCTAAACTGGCAGGACAGGTTCAAGGCGATAGGGGAGAGATAAGATTGCCGCTGAGAGTGGATCTCGACGACAGGCCGAGGCAGTTGGTGTGTGAGACGCACGGTAAGCCGGCGCACACGCTCTGGCAGGTGAAGGCCCGTGACAGAGAGAACACCTGGCTCTACCTCTATCCACAGACAGGGCGTACCCATCAGCTGCGGGTGCACTGTGCCCATCAACGCGGTCTGGGTCTGCCTATCATTGGTGACGATCTCTATGGCACTAAGGATACGCGTTTACATCTGCATGCCGAGCGTCTGGTGCTGAACCATCCCATCACAGGCGAGCGACTCACCTTCGAAGCCGATGCCGGATTTTAGCCAAGATAAGCCTGTCGGCTTGGGTTACTTATCAGTTGTCCTGCTCTTTGCTGAGTAAAATCTGTCCTAGATAGAGCTGTAATAAGCCATCGAGTTTATTAAGCTCGACCCCAGTGATCTGGCTTATCTTATCCAGACGGTATCTTAAGGTATTACGGTGGATATAAAGCAGTTTGGCGCACTCGCCCTGATCGCCAAAATGGGTCAGGTAGGCCGCCAGTGTCTTACGCAATTGCTGATTATTATCCTGCTGCATCAGCTTCTTAAAGGGGCTTAGTAGCTGCTGTCCTCGCCAGTCCTGTTTCAGCCCTGAGAGCATTACCAAGAGGGAAAAATCTTCGAACAGGTATTTGCTCTGCTGCGGCTGCATCTGCCTGCCAAACCTCAGTGTTTCCTTGGCCGTTTGGTAGGAGCGGTGGATATCGCCTGGATGGGGGAAATAGTGCCCCAGGGCGATTTTCAAGTGGCAGCTCATGGAGGCGGGAATACGCTTTAACAGCTGGTCGATCCGCTGGCTCTCCAGGCTGGCGCGCCACTGTTTACCATCGAGAAAGGCGGGTTTTAAAATCACCAGCTCGCTCATGGACGTCATGGCGATCAGGTTGCCGCGGGAGGGGTTTTCCAGCAGGTGTAATATCTCTTTTAACATGGAATTACCCAGCGCATGAGGGCCATCGTCCTGCACCTGGATCACAGCCGCGACTCTGGGCATGTAGAGATCGATATTGAGCCTTTTGGCCCAGTTTTCCAGCTGGCCTATGTCCTGATATTCCCCCTTGATCAGCTGCAGAATAAACTCCTCCTGCTGGCGGTTTTGCCACTGGGCCAGTTCGAGGGAGTTGGCCTGTTCCACTATCATCTCGGCGCTCATCTTGAGCAGTTCGCCATAGGCCATCAGGGTATCGGGATCGCCGGTAATGCCTATCACACCTATCACTTCCCCCTGATAGTGCAGCGGCAGATTGATCCCAGGTTTCACGCCGTGCAGGCTAGAGGCGCTGGCCTGATTGATGCTGACGGTGCGGTTTTGACTAATCGCCAGCAGGGCGCCTTCATGGATAAAGCCTATTCTGTGGGGATCGCCCGAGCCCAAGATCACCCCTCGGTTATTCATCACATTGATGTTGTGGCCTATAATCGCCATGGTGCGATCGACAATCTGTTGTGCTGTGTGTGAGTCTAGAAAGTACATGGTGATCGCGGTGAATCTCCTGATGTTGGATGCTATCAGCCTATCACCATTTGCCTTATTGTGAGCATAAAAAAACCCGCGAATCGCGGGTTTTTAGAGAGACAGCAAACTTCAGTCAGATCACAGCTTGTAGCTCATGCTGAGCATGATCAGCTGGGCATTGTAGTCGTGGTCTATGCTGCCGAAGCTGACAACATTGGGGATGCTGTCAACGGTCAGGCCGCTTGACTGGTCGTTGTCTGTGTATTTTTCCATCTTATAGTCGAGACGGACGGCGAGCTGCTCAGTCACCTGATATTCGCCATAGACATTGACGTTGTGCACTTTAGCCGTGTAATCACCATAGTCACCGCTTATGCCTTGGGTAACTTGGGTGTTACTGTCTGAATTAGAGTAAGTGTAATCTACGCCTAGACGCAGTTTTTTCTCTAACAGATTGTTGTAGCTAAGGCCTGCACCGACTACGTCTACCTGATCTTCGATTTCGCCATACCAGTTAGCGACACCAAAGTTGCTGCTGCCAGCCTGCTCAGAATCGATAGTCTGACGGTTATAGAAGGCGTTTACGAGTATGTCGTCTGTGAGCATATAGTTGACGTTGGCGTCATAGCTCATATCGGTCGACTCGGTCAGACCAATCACAGTCTCGCTGTAATCATCGAGGGCGTAGCGGGCACCGAAATCGACCGTTAATGCATCGATTGGAGTGTGGCTGATACGTGCCTCAACCATGGTACGGTTGCGATCGGCCAGGTTGTATTTGCGCAGCAGATCGTTTGACTGGCTGGTGGTCCACTGTGAGGTTTCATATTCTGAACCATCACGTTGACCATAGCTGCCCTTGATCCACATGTCCCAATTTTCCAGGGCACTTAGGCGCAGCTTGCTCCATAGCGTGTGTTCGTCAGTGGTTTCGCGATCTTGGTTAGTACGCTCGTCACGACGAAAATCATAACCAGTCTCCAACTTCAAGCCACGGGTAAGGCTAAAGTCGGCACCGACTTTGGCTCTGTGTGTGGTGATGTCGTAGGGATTGTTATAAGCCACCTGACCATTGGTCGAGTTGATGCTGATTTGCGTCCACTGTTCGACGTTAGTGTTGTTTTCACGGTCGCTGTAGTCGTAACTGGCGTTAACACGCACGCTGCGGCTCAGGCGTGAAACCACTTTCAACGTAGCACCGCTTAGATCCACTTTCGCGTCTAAGGACTCGGTGGGGAGCTGATAGCCGTAGCCTGAGGTCACGAAGGCTTGATCTTGGGTCATCTGGCCATAGTGAACACGGCCACTCATTATGGTGTTACCGGCTGTGTATTGACCTAACAATGACACTGTATGTGCCTGGTTTTCAGGATCCAGTGCCATAGCGCCCTGGGTCTGAGCGCCGAAAGTGGGGTTAAAGGCGTTGTCGAAGGTCAGCTGGCTGTACTCGTTCTTGAAGCTTGAACCTGTGTAGCTTAGCGCAGTAAACCAGTTGTCGCCACGCAGCTTAATGCCGGCTTCCACAGTGTCTGTGATGTAATCTACAGGCTCGGCCAGCATCATAGACTGGTTGAAGAAACTGCCAGAGGCGGTTTTCAGACCTGTCTTCTCTTCACGCTGATAGTCAACATAGGTGCTCCACAGAGATTCACCTGTGTACTCAAAACCCAGCCCGGCGCGTTTACGCTTAAGAGAAAGCTCGAACGGATTTAAGCTGTTATAAAGCTCAAGCATATCTTGGCTTGAACCGGCAGTCTGCCAGTTGCTTGGTAAGCTAAGATCGTCGCTACCAATCCCTAAGTAAGGGCTCATGGCGCTATCTGTGGTGTAGGTTGCAATCTGGCGATAGTTCAGGCCGATTTTGTACTGGCCAATACGACCGGTATTCACCTCTAAACGGCCATCTTGCATGCCAAGGTTATGGGCTTCAACAGTTGAGCGGTAACCCGACTCACTGATGTAGTTCACATCGGCATCGACTTTACCTGCAAATGAATCTTCTGCGCCAAAGGCGTTAGCCGAGTGGATATCGTCGCTGTCGTTGTAACCAAATCCGCCGCCCACTGTGCCAGATACGCCAGATTCGATCTTGCAGTTTTTACATTCCCACTTGTCGAATTTGACCTTATCTGTGTTGGCGTTTTGAATGCCATAGCCGCCAGCGAATGCTGCACCTGGTACTAAAACCGAAGTTAGGGCGAGTGTGACTAAATTTAAATTGAATTTCATCTTCTCGTCTCCTTAACGCTGTAGCAGCTTGCCAGAAGGATGGTTAGAACCATGAACCTGGCTGTGACAGTTCAGACAGCTGCGAGCGCCGGTAAATGGATTACCCTCTGCTGTTGAACCGTGTCCTGTGTTACCTAGGTAAGCATTGCTGGCATGGCCATCGCTGGCATGGCACTGCTGACAAAGTTGTGGTGCGCGTGTCTTTAACATGCCTTCGTTTACGCTGCCGTGTGGGTTATGGCAAGTCGCGCAGTTTTCGGTCACGGGCGCATGTTCCCACAGCTTTGGGCCACGTTTTTCCGCGTGGCATGAGTAGCAGGTCTCATTAACGCTGGGCTTGACCAGATCGGCATCGCCTAAGGTGCCGTGTGGGTTATGACAATCGCTACATACCATTTGCGCCCATTTCATTGGGTGGGCAGAGCGCTTGTTCATGTCGGCTTTCTGTTTGGTATGACAGCTGGTACAGACTTCCATCTCTGTGCTTTTTGATAGCACAGGGTCTTTGGCGGTATGCACTGAGTGACAAGAAGCACAGGCAACATCGGCGTTGTCATGGTGACCGCCAGTCCAGGACATACGTTTGTCATCCTGGTGACAGCTTAAACAGACGCTGTTTTGCTTTTCTGCCGCTAGGCTAGAGTCTGGACCGAAGGTGATCATGGGTTCATTACCACCACGGTTATGTTTACCCATAGGACCATGGCAGGCTTCGCACTGCAGGCCGGCCATTGGGCTCTTGCTTGAGTTAGCCGAGCCGTGAACACCCTTAAACAGATCCATCACTTTTTCTGATTTACGGTGACACATAAGGCAAGAATCAGCTCCTTTAGGAGAATATTCACCGGCGGCAAACTTCTGATCTAAAGTGGTTTCTACTTCATCCGGTGTCATCTTCTCATCCCATTTGGATGCGACAGCGCCGGAGCTGATGCACAGGGATAGCACCACTGTTGCTAAGGCAACTGGGATAGCGCTTTTAACTTTATTGATGATTTTCATATTCGACTTCCTAATCTGCACAAAGAGAGTGGGAGTGGGGCGTATCCCCACTCCCATATCAAGATGAGCAAATTACATCTTCATTTTTGTGTGATCTTCAATGATCGGTGCGTGGCAGAAGAAACAGGTTTCTAGCTGAGCGGCATCGTCAGCAACAACTTTATCACCGTCGATAACCGCACCTTGGCTAGCAGCGTGGGCTTTAACTGTGTCGCTGTCGTGACATGAAGTACAAGTCGCTGTGATAGGTGTGGTGTAAAAACCAGCAGAAGTTGCTAATGCGCCTTTGTTCTGGAACGAGTCCAAGTTGAAGTCGTTGTGGCACTGAGTACAGTCTTTGATGATGCCTTGCTGGCCGTGAACCACGTGCAGTTTCATCTCCAACGCGCCTTTGTTTGCACCGCCAGCATAAGTACCATCTGGTGTGTGACAAGCCACACAGGCGTCAACACCGATAATGGCATTACCTTCGGCATCGGTTGCGTGAGAAACTTGTTCACTCAGCACGAAACCAGCGTGATGACCTTTGTGAACTTCAAACTCTGGGGTGTGGCAATTTGCACAGGCGCTGAAGGCGACAGAGTCAACGTGACGCATGCTTGGGTCTTGACCTGACAGGGTGGCGTAAGCCAGACCCGCTTTCATGCCTGTGTAATTATCTGTATCACCAGTTGCCATAGCTGGATCGCAGTCAGCAAATGCACCATCTGCAGAGCACATAGCCCAGCCAACGAAGGTGAAGGCAGTTTCATCGTCATCACCGGCGGCGCCCAGATTCAATGGCTTAGTGGTAGTGTAAACCAGCTTACCGCTATCAATCTTGGCTGCGGCATTAACAACCCCATTTTTAATGGCATCAACAGAGTCTTTACCACCATAGCCTAAAGTGACCTTGTTTGGACCTACGTTAGTCACCACTTCGAAACGATGGACTTGAGGCAGAATAGTGTTGATATCAACCGCGTTGCCCGCAGCGTCTACCACAGCAATGCTGATGGTGGCAGCTTGTGTGCTTGCATCGATAACAGATTCAACATTGATACCATATTGATCAATCAGGGCTTTCTTCTGCACGGCCTTGTCTGTGTGGATAGACTCAGTCCAGCTCGCATTGTGACAAGCGATACAGTTAGCATTGTCATTTTGCTGAGAGTGGCCTTTACCCGCTTTGAAGTCGATACCCACGTGACAGCTAGAGCACACTTCCATGGTCGGTACGCGTGACCAGTTACCCCATTCGGTTAACTCATCATTTTGTACGTGACAGGTTTTACAGTCGTTCTGGATCAGATGTTCTGCAGATTGGCCTGTGTAATCATTACCATATCTATCGGTAAAGCTTTTTGCCGTGTTATGGATATTGTGTATCAAATGATTCCACTGCTTTTCTGTATCCATTGAGCCACTGTGGCAAGTTGCACAGGTTTCTTGGGTGTAATAACCGCTGTGACGTCTGGTTAATGGTTCATCTTCCGCGTGACATGCGGTACATGTTTCATGAGAGACGATATCTTTGGTGTAAGTAGGGGCATTGCCTTCACCGTCGAAATCTTCAACGATCTCACGGCGAGGAACCGAAGTAACACCGTCAAGCAGTGTGGAGGTTTTTCCGCCTGCATAAACGTTGAAACGCTGGGTGAGGTTTTGGTCTAAGTCAGCAACATCGAAAGTGAAGCTATAGCTACCATCTTTGTTGTCTGTGTACTCTGAAGTACGCGCAGTACGTGTCCAAGTGGCACTGTTGCCTGGACCCGTTGCTCCCATTGGAGTCAACTGCGCAGCAACAAGTCCTAAATCTTGTAGGCCGATAACAGGCAGATCTTGCTCGTTAGTGGCAAATACAGTGACGGTAGGCACGCCGTCAGTATAAGCAACCTTGGTGATATCGAGATTAAGGGTATTGATCTCTTGAGCGGCTGGTCCGCCTGGGTTTCCGGGTTCGCCATCTTTACCATCGCTGCCACCACAACCGCTCAAAGCTATGGAAACAGCACCTGCTGCGAGAAGCAGCGCAAACTTATTGTTTTGTACTTTCATCATTTTTTCCCTGCATAGGTTTGACATCGACTTAAGTGCATGGACAGTTTTTGTACCGTTTTTCATCAATTTTGCAGCCTAAGTGAATGCTGGAAATAGAATTCCCCGATGAAATGCTAACGTAACAAGCGCCTAAAATCTGCCTGACTGATGCTAATGTGTGACCGAGATCTTTCTATTTCTAAAGGGGTAGTTAGGCGGGGGGGGAGAAATAGGTTAACGGCTTATTTGGTGGTTAAAATTTGTGCTGATTGTCGATGGTTAAGGCTGTAAAATAAAAAAATCCAGTGATAAAAATCACTGGATTTTTTAGGCTGTTTTAACGCGATATTGTACGGGTTAGTACTGAGTCGGGTGAACCTTATCTATACCGACAGACTTACCTTCAGCGTGACAGACTACGCAGGTTTCATCGCCAGCAACATACGTTCCAGGAGCACCTTCATAGACACCACCATTGTTTTGGAAGTGGCTAATCACACTTGCATTATCATCTGTGGTTGGTGCGTGACAAGAGGCACAGGCGGCAACTGTTGGTGAGAACTCACCATTCTTAGCGACAAAAGCGGTTTTTTCACTCAAGCCTTCTAGGCTCAACTGACCTTTGTCGTGACATGCAGCACAGTTTGCCGGATTCTCAGGGAAGGTGGCTTCGTCTGACGTTGTACGGCGTTGACTACGAGTATC
Source organism: Shewanella sp. AS1 (assembly GCF_021412565.1). Taxonomy (GTDB): domain Bacteria; phylum Pseudomonadota; class Gammaproteobacteria; order Enterobacterales; family Shewanellaceae; genus Shewanella. Next base: position 745,129 of record NZ_JAKCLJ010000001.1, read on the forward strand.
TGCATGGATCTGATGGATCATGACTTTGAAATCAAAACCACGTTCGAATGGCTTTTGACTGTGTGCAGGGGCACCATTATGGCAAGTTGCACAACTACCATCAGCTAATGAAACTGCTGTGTTAGGCACCGCAGAGTGACAGGTACCACAACTGTTATCTGGTGTGTCCGAACCCTTGGTCGCTGTATGAGATGCAGAGAAATCAGCTTGCTCCCCATGGCAGTTAGCACATTTAGCTTCTGAAGTAACGGAACGACGTGGTTTTACATCACTGCCATCAGCAGAGAATGATACTTTTGGGCTACCAACAATAACATCGTAAATACTAGCAGTGGTATCACTGCAGTCGATAGCAGCATTTACTGCTGGATCAACTTCGGCTGAGTTAGCGCATAGGATCAGCTTACCATCCATGAAACCTTGGCCAATATTGACGATTTGCATATATGGTTCAGATGTAGCTGTACCGGCGACTGTGATACCGGTTAAGGTGTAAGTGATAGCTGAGCCGTTAGCACTAGCCGTTAAATTTGCATTGGTGTCTACACCAGCTAAATTGACAGATATACGGCTCTCACTGCGTCCTAGCGCTCCATTAGATGGACGAGCTCCCATGATATATTCTGTGCCATCAAAAGCAGTCAGGCTTACCCAGAACTCTTTTACTTTAGGATCTTGATGGGGAGCAACATCATTGTGCCAATCTACAGTGAATGTTAGTTCACCTGTAGCCGCATCAAATTTACCATTTTCCAATGTATAAGCATATTCGCTGCGCAGTGACTGAGCTGCATTGGCTTTGGCTAAGTGATACGTTGCGCTACCTTGTTCGCCTTGGTCTGCGTGACAAGCACCACAACTGTCAGCCACTTTACGGCCAACAAGGTCAGCACCATAGATACCATCGGTATCAGGCGTCGCGTTTTTATGGAAGTAGTCTTTGATATCAACCGGGGCAACATCTGTCATGTGACAAGAGGCACAAGCTAAACCACGCTGATGTTTAAAGGCGTCAGCATCGGCTGGTCCTTTATCATCTGTGCTGTGGCAGGTCTGACACTCGCCAACAGAGACAGGTAAAGTGACCTTCTCCGAGTGATCTTTGTCAGCATCAAACAGTGGGTAACCTGTGCTGCTCGCTGCGGCTTTAGCGATAGTACCGCTGAAGTCGTTGATGCTGCCACCGTGACCCACCATGGTATAAGTGCCTTTGTGGATCTTATGCGCCATCGCGGCGAGATCCAGCGTTGCGCCAGTTTCAGGATCTTTACTGTAGCTGTTGTGACAAACTTGACAGTTTTCGATAGCGACACGTTTGCCACCATGCATTGCCAGCGGTTTAGCTGTCGATGAAGCATCATTGTAATTAGTGTTGTGACACTTGATACAGTTGGCTTCTAGACTCACGACAGTGCGAGTTTCTTCAGGTTCTGCAACTTTGAAGTCTTGCGCTGGAATGAAGTCGATATGGGTGTTAACCAGCTGATCACCATTGCCTCTTTCAGTTTGTAGTTCGAGAGTAATACGGTGAACTAGCGTCTCGTCATAGGTGAGATCTAAGGTATCAATAGGTGCTAGGTTGTTTAAATTGGTTTCGAAGGTATAACGGTAAACGCCTGGTTCAACCACTGTTAGGCACTGAGTCTTACAGCTAGATTCGATACCGGCCTGAATCGCATCGCCGGGAGCGAAGTTTACATCTATGTCTCTTTTGCCGTCATTGTAGGTATAGTTGGTGAGACTGCGGGCAGGATCGGCCGCTTTTACGCTGTTGATATAGCTGATCCACTGAGGCGTTTTATAGCCTTTACCTTGTTGTGGCACCAGCTTGGCAATACCTAGACCTAAGGTACTCAGGTTGGCTTGTTCGAGACCTGTTACTGGTACGCCGTTGGCGTTAGTCACTACTATATCGACGCTGACGGCGCCATTATCGATATTGGCATCTTCAAGGGTGGCATTCAGGCTTGTGACTTCGCTGATATCCAGTCCGACGGGGCCAGATATGCCCGGTTCACCAGTTTTACCGTCACTGCCGCCACAACCGGTCAGCACGAGTGACAATAAGCCAGCACTCAACAGCGCTTTAGTCGCGGCGTTGAATTGAGATTGTTTCATCATGATATTTCCCTGCAATAGTGTAATCATCATCAAACACTTTGGTAATGAAGCATAAACTTCGTTACCCGTATTAGATTTATGGAATTAGTTTTCCAGGGGCAAGGCTAACCAAGTTGTGGTTTTTTATCAGTCAATTTCATTGGGGATTGTGATTGAGATCCGACTATTTCTTAAGAGGTAGATTCTTGTGTTAAGTGTGTTTTAAGTTTGTTTTAAGAAAGTTTATGGCTGGTTTTTGAGCTGTTTTATGCTTGTTTCGTTATTGCACTGCTTTTTATGGCATAAAAAAATGGTTGGAAGATTATCTTCCAACCATTTTTATTTCAGTAACTTAACTTATTAGCATTAAATTACTTCAGATTATGGTACTGCTTAACGCTGTCTGCTTTGTGACAAGTTGAGCAAGATTCACCGTTCAGGCTTGCTTCGCTGTAGCTTTCTGTATCAACAACACCACCCATGCTTTCGATGTGTGCCTTGGCAGCATCTTTACCATTGCCAATATCATAGCTGTCGGACACGTGGCAAGATGCACACACACCGGCCTGTGGGCTAGAGAAAGTCGTTGGTTTGGTAATTACACCATTGCTAGTTACAGCTTTATCCCAACGCATAGCGGTTGAACGGGCATTCTCTAAGGCAAAATCATCGTCATTATGACACGCCGAGCATTGGGCGCTGCTAACCAGAGCCTGCACATCTTCGCGGCCGTGAGCCTTACCGAAAGTGCCGTGAACGCGCACGATCAAGCTGTTGTAGTCACCACCTTCGTGACACTGAGCACAGGTGTGCAGATCCGCATTACGGTAGTGCGTTGCACCATGACGTGCAACCATGTCGTTGTTATGACAGTTACGACAGCTTTCGTAGTTAGCCGCACTCGTACGTTCAGCACCTGCTGTACCATCAATTTTGATGAATTGAGTAGTCGCAAGATTTGAACTTAGAACACCAGAACAAATACCTTCTTCAGTTGTATTGGCTGCATTATCAAGAACTTTCAAGTCTGAACTTTTGTTATTGAAACAGACTTTGATATCCCCAGCGGTAATTGCTAGGTCGGCACCCTTATTCAACGCATCAGCAAGTGCTGGTAATGTGTAGCTTGTTGACGTTGCATCCACAGTAACGCTGAAACTTCCATCAGTATTTTGATTCAACGTGCCTGTTGAACGAGAAGCTAAATAAGCATCTGGATTTTGGCTATCAACTGCGTTTACATAAACATTCGCTGCTAAAACTAGTTGGTTGCTTCTGTTTAGGATTAAAGGGATATGATCAGTGGTGATAGCTTGGCCATCTCTACTCAGGTTCATAGTGAAGCTTAAGACCGAGCTAGTGCTATCCCAGTTAATATTGCTGTAGGCGGTTTCAATCAGCATACCCGCCTGAGAAGCGGCTTCACGACTGTTGATGCCAGTTCCAGCAAAGTGACGGAAGGCGCCACCACGGGTACTGCCTTCGTGTGAGTTGTGACAAGAGACACAGCCGGTTAATACTGTGGTATCTTCAACAACGTCAGTACGGTCACCATAGTGATAGTTACCATGACAGGTCTGACAACTCTTAACATCCATGTCGGCAAACCAAGACAAGGCGTGAGTTGTTACACCTTGTGGCAGGGTGTCTGCCGTTGTCTCATAGCTGACGTGACATTGCTGACAGTCGGCAGTTGAGGCTGGGAAGTTAAGGGCAGACTTAGGCTCGCCATTGCTGTCCAGTGCCGCGCCGTCAAACTGATAGGCGAAGGCGGGGTTTTTACCCGCATCAGCGATCACCTTGTTAAATTTCGCTAATTCACGACGATCGGTTTCTGTGATACCCGTGTGGACGGCATGAACTAAGCCTTTGATAGACCCATCGAAAGTGAACTCGACCGCATCGCCATTGGCATCAACGCCTGAACCGCTGTAAACAGTGTAATCTGTGTGACAGAAACCACAGCCTTCGGCGGTGTTACCATAGTTGCCGTGGCGAATATGGTCTTGACCCACGTGACAGTTGGTACAAGTTTCCATCTCTAAGGAGCGTTTAGGCGAGCTGACAGACTGTTCTGTCAGTGGATCCCAGTAGTAGGCTTCCACATTTTTCAGTTTGTTTTCACCCACACCGTAAGTGATCACATAGATACCGTGAATCTGGTTGGCATCGTAATCGTAATCTAAACCGTTGGTTTCGATGATATTCGGAGCGGTGATCTGGTATTTACCTTGGCCTAAATAGCTCAGACAGGTTTCACCTTCTGGACAGTCTCTAGTTGGACGCCAGTTGTTAGTGCCTGTCATAGGCGCAGTGTCTTTGGTGGTGTTGCGATAGGATAACCAGATCTGCTCTTCGCCATCGGCTCTTGCCGTGACTTCTACCGCGTTTTCACCTTCACCTTGTGTGTAAGGCGTAAAGGTTTCGCTGCGCGTACCCATACGGCCAAAGGCGATGCGTAGTGGGTCTTTTAAGGTTTCAAGACCGGTAACCGCGACGCCGTTAGGGTTGGTCAGTGTAAATTCAAAGGTAAGCGTCTTGCTTGCTTCATCGTAAGCTGCTTGCTCAACTTTGGTCTGCACTGCGCTGGCACTATTGATATCAATAGAGATTTCACCAGGCTGACCGATTTCACCATCTTGACCATCGCTGCCATTACAACCTACTAACGCTAAGGACAAAGCCCCAACGCCGAAAGCAGTTTTGACTGCGGTACTGATTGAATACCGTTTCATCATTTTTCCCCTGCATGAGAATGAGATTTTATTTTCATTGATTTGGCTGAAATTAATTTGTTGTGATTAGGTTAATTTCGGCCTGTTGGTTTTGCCGCTTGCTATTGCCTCAAGCTGCAGACCTTGCTGGTCTTGTTATTTAGTTGAATCACAAGATCTCAGTGAGTGGAGATCTTACCCAAAAGAGGTAGTAAAAGAAGAACTTAAGATAGGTAAACGTGAGATGGATCGCTTCCCGCTATCCGCCAGGTTGAGTTTTTGTTAAATCTCATGTATTTCATGTGTTTACGATTGATTTTTTCCGTTGGAAGCCATGGTTTTTCCCGCTGGCAGAGGGTATCTTAAGTAAAACTTAAAAATGCAAAAAAGCTTTCCACTAAAATTGATCTAAAACAATAAATGGGCATTATTCTTGGCTAGGTAGATAATACTCATTTTCAATAATGGGCTGGGTCATCTCTCTATTTGTTAGTGATTTGTTTGTTTTTGTCCCGTTTGGGTTTGCGCTTTCCTCGCCTTATAGGTGTTTATTTTATGGATCTTTTTAAGGCGAGATCGCTTGAAGACACTCGTGCTGCAGATGAGATCTATCCAATTGCATTGCAAATAAAAAGCGGCGCTGAGGGCGCCGCTTGGGGATAAACCAACCCAAGGGTTATTTTATTGGGTGGACACTGTCAAAACCTGCAGACTTGCCAGTATCGTGGCACAGAGCGCAGGTTTCATCTCCCGCCTGATAGGTGCCGGCAGTACCTGCATAGACGCCACCATTGCCTCTGAAATGACTCACTACAGACGCCGCATCGGCTTCTATCGGGGCATGGCAAGATGCACAGGCGGCAACTATAGGGGAAAACTCGCCATTGCTGGCGGCAAACGCAGGTTTGGCGGCTAATGCAGATAGGCTGATTTGACCACTGTCGTGACAGGCGGCGCAGTTGGCTGGGTTTTCAGGGAAGGTGATCTCATCTGTGGTTGTCCGGCGCAGGCTACGGGTATCGGCGTGAATTTGATGGATCATCACTTTAAAATCAAAACCACGTTCGAAGGGTTTAATCGAGTGTGCCGGTGCGCCGTTATGACAGGTGACGCAGCTGCCATCGCCTAAGGCGACCGCTGTGTTAGGCACGCTCGAATGGCAGGCGCCACAACTCGAATCGGGGGTATCAGTACCATGAGTTGTGGCGTGGGATACTGAAAAGTCAGCCTGCTCACCATGGCAGCTGGCACATTTGGCTTCCGATACCACCAGACTGCGGGCTGTCACATCGGCGGCATTACTGGAGAATGACGCCTTATTGCTGCCGACGATCACATCAAAGATCGGCGCCGTAGTGCTGTTACAGTCTATAGCTGCATTTACGGCGGGATCGATCTCATCTGAATTAGCACAGATTAACAGCTTGCCATCCAAGAAACCCTGAGCCGTGTTGATCAGCGGCGCCTGATTGGTGGGATCTAATCCAGATAGCGTATAGGTAAAGCTACTACCGTTTGCGGCAACGGATAGATTGGCATTGGTATCCACTCCGGCTAAGTTGATGGAGATCCTGCCAGCATTGCGCCCGAAGGGGTTATTTGTGCTCGAAGCACGTTGCCCCATCACATATTCGACACCATCAAATGCGGTCAGACTAACCCAGAACTCTCTTACATTGGGATCTTGATGTGGTGGCACATCATTGCGCCAATTGACGGTGAATGTGAGTGAACCCGCAGCCGCATCAAATGTGCCATTCTCCAGAGTGTAGCTATAGTCGTTTCGCAGCGACTGAGCTGTGTTAGCTTTGGCCAGATGGAACTTGGCACTACCCTCATCCCCCTCAATTGCGTGGCAAGAATCACAACCACCGCTGTTAAAGACACCTGTTACATCCGCGCCAGGGATACCATCGGTTGCGGGATCTGAATAGTAGTGGAAGTAGTTACCCACAAAACCTCTGTCGCGTTCACCGGCAGGTGGCGTTAAGTATTGCGGGTTATCTATGGGGTTAAAGCCTGTCATATGACAGGAGGCACAAGCCAATCCTCTGTGATGTTTAAAGGCTGTGGCATCGACAGGACCCGTGCTGTCCGTGCTGTGACAGCTCTGACAGTTGCCTATGCTCACAGGCAAAGTGACTTTTTCTGAATTATCCTGGCCGTCGCGAAAGAGTGGATAGCCAATGTTAGGATCGTTAGCGGCTTTGGCTATGGCGCCGCTGAAATCATGAATCGTACCACGTCCGACCATGATGTAATCGCCTTTATGGATTGCATGTACCATGGCGGCTAAGTCTAACGGCGAGCCGGTTTCAGGATCTTTGCTGTAGCTGTTATGGCATACCTGACAGTTGGCAATCTCATAACGTCGTCCTCCGTGAAGCAGCAGTGGAATCGCTGTGGCAGATGTGTCTGCATAGTTAGTGCTGTGACATGCCATGCAGTTTGCTTCAATAGATACAACCGTGCGGGTTTCTTCCGCTTCGGCGGTTCTGAAATCTTCGCTAGGAACAAAATCAATGTGAGTATTGATCAGTTTTTCCCGTTCACCATTGGCCTGAAACTCTAAGGTAATACGGTGTACCAAGGAGGGATCGTAGCTTAAATCCAGCTCAGGGATAGGCGTGAGTGCATCGAGTTTAGTTTCAAAGGTATAACGATAGACACCAGGTTCGACAACGGTGACACAGTTAACCCCACAGCTGGATTCTATGCCCGCCTGTATCGCATCGCCCGGGGTGAAATTAACCGCGATATCCTGACCATTTTCGTTATAAACAAAGTTCGTTAAGGTTCTGGCGGCATCGGGTGAACGCATATCGTTGATATAGCTTATCCATTGGGGCGTTTTGTAGTCTTTTCCTCCTTGAGGGACAAGCTTAGCAATACCGAGGCCAAAGATATTGGCATCATTAAAGCTTTCCAGTCCCGTTAGCGGCACGCCGTTAGCATTGGTTACGAGCAGATCGACACTGATGCTATTGCTCTCAATCATAGGATTTTCGAGCTCAATCTTGATACTCGTTGCTTGACCTATCTCTAGGCCAACAAATCCTGATTCTCCCGGCTCACCATCTTTACCATCACCGTCACAGGCAGTGAGTAAAAACAGGGTGGTTGCAGTGATCAGCCCCATTTTTAACTTAGATCGTTTCACTGTTAGTTTCATTATCGCATTCCTTGTAGAGCTAATTCGTTAATAAATATCAATAAACCGCTCGGCTACCTTTGTGCTCATTGGATCGGGTGCACTTTCAGTACATCATAGCTGCTGCCTTGACCATGACAGGTGGCGCAGCTTTCTGTACCTGAAGTCGCATCGGCCTCGGTTCCCATAAATACGCCACCTTGCTGAGTCATATGGTTCTTGGCGCCGTCGCTAGTGTGACAGCCACTACAGATAGCCGAGGTGGGGCTGGTGAAGCTATTGATTGTGGCTGGATTAGTGCTTATGTCGCCGACTGCCATAGGTTTCATCGTGCTTATTAATGGCAAGGCGACAGTGGAGATGCCATTGTTTTCGCTGTGGCATTGGGCGCAGTTACCTATATTGCCTGGGTAGTTTATGTCGGGATAATCGGCACTGTTACCGCTATGAATGCTGTGAATCAGATGTTTATAATCCACAGTGGTGTTGGCCGGATTGGCTGTCGTTTCATCGGCAACACGATTGGGGTTATGGCAGATCTGACACTGACCTTCGAGATCGTTACGCGAGCCATGAATATTGAGCTGTTGATCGCCATGACAGCTGCCGCAGGTGGCGTTAGTGACCACAACTCGACGGCCGCTATCGGTTAACGCCTGAGCGGTGAAGAACTGATGGCTCGACTTGATATTCACAGTGCTGTTATTGGTATCGCTACAATCACCCAGTACACCATTGGCGGCGCATACACGGCCCTGGATAGCCAATACACCGGCATCCATTTCACTGCCTGTGGGTACAGTCAAACCCGTTATTTGATAGTTGTAACTGCCCGCACTGCCTGAAATCGGCGTGACATTTTTCAAGCGAATATTCGGGCCTGATTCAACTGAGTAGTCGAAGCTGGTACCCCAGTTGGCATAGACACGCAGATCGGAAACGAAATTCAGCTTTTCGACACTGTCAGCATAAGGCGTTCCAGTCGTTGGATCTTGCAGCATGATAGTGAAAGAGACGGTATCGCCGCTTAGGGAAGCCGCGGTGATCTTGGCTGCGAATTGCGACAGCGCCATCTGATCATCGTCATCACTATGGACGCTGACAGTCCAATCTGGATTATGGCAAGCCACGCAGTTAGCATTGTTTGCCTGTGCAGGGTGCCCCTGCCCAGCGGGGAAATCGATGCTGGTATGACAGGAGCCACAGGCCTCCATGGTTGGCACTCTTGTCCAGTTTTGGTTCTCGCTTAGCGTATCATCTGCGGCATGACAGGTCTGACAATTAGCCACAGAGCCAGGAAAGCCGGTTAAGTGTATGCCGTGGATCATCTGAGGGAAGATATGTTCCGGGTTGCTGACGCGATCGCTGTTATGACAAGTAACACAGGTTTCAACCTGATTATAGTTGCCGCGGTGGAAGGCAAGATCGTTGTGACAGCTGTTACAGGTGGTAATGCTGATCAAGTTGCGGGTATAGGCAGGCTCGCTGCTTTCGCCATTATCGGATGCCTGCCAGTCGAAATTTTGGTTAACTAGAGGCAGGACGGTACCGTCTGGCAGGCTATCGCCACCAAGTTTTAACACTAAGCGCTGGGTTGATCCTGCTTGGTAACTAATGCCATTCATGCCGTCAAACGCGGCGCTGAAGGTGTAACTATAGTTACCATTTTTATGGTCTGTGTATTCGCCGGCGCAGCTGCTTGAACAGTTTTCTGAGGTGAAAAATTGCCATTGAGAGCTGTTGCCCGGGCCAGTGTAGCCTTGTGGCAATAATTGGGCGGCAATGTATGTGGTGCTGGGAATGCCGACAACAGGTTCATCATCCTGGTTGGTGACCCGATAGTCGACTGTTGCCACCCCTTGATCCATGCTGACCTTATCAACTGTTACTATGAGTTCGTTGATATTGACCGCAGGTTGACCACCAGGCTGGCCTGGTTCACCCGGTTTGCCATCATCGCCGCCACAGGCACTGAGCAATATAGTCAGCCCTATTAGGGCGCCAAAATTTCTAAGATTCGTCATGGTTTTCATCATCTCTTCCTTGGCCATTGGCTAAGTATCTGTTACAGCTGATAGCGTAATGTCAGTCCAAAGTAGTGGGCACTATAGTCATGGCTCACATCGCCAAAACTCAACACATTGGGTATCGCATCCATAGTGAGCCCCTGGTTTGCCCAGTCGGCGTCCTCATATTGCTCGTAGATCCAATCGAACCTGAGGCCGATCGATTCAGAGAACTGGTAATCGGCGAAGGCATTGACATTGTGTTTAGTCGAGAAGTAATCGCCGTAGGGGCTTTTTAACCCCTGAGAAACCTGAGTATCGCTCTGGCCATCGGCGTAGCTGTAATCTAGGCCGAGGTTAAGCTTTTTATCCAGCAGGTTAGCGTAGTGAATGCCAGCGCCGAGTATTGTTGATTCTTCCTCTGTGGTGGCGTACCAGGTGGGGGAACCAAAGTTGCTACTGCCAGCTTGATCGCTGTCGCGCCAATCCTGATTGATAAAGGCATTGAGTATGATCTGCTCATTGATGGCGTAGTGACCCGAGAGGCTATAACCCTGAGATTCCACCTCGGTCAGGCCTATGAGCGTGTCGTGATAGTCATCGAGGTTCCAGTGCAGGTTGCTGCTTATCCCGAAGCTGTCGGCATTGTAGCTGGCATAGAGGCCATAATGCTGGCGTTTCCTATCGGCAAGATAGCTTTTTCTCAGTAAAGGATTGCTGAGACTGTTGGTGCTGGTGACCGCTTGATAATCACTGCCGCTGCGAGCGCCGTTACTCGCCTTTAGCCACAAGAGCCATTGCGAGGAAATACGGTAATTGACTTTGCCGTATACGGTCGCTTCTTTTAGATTTTGCCGGTCAAGATCGCTGTAGGTGTTGTGATCATACTCATAACCCAGATCAGCATAGATGCTGCGGCTAAAACGATACTTGGCGGCAATATTGGCGAGCTGACGGGTGCGATCATATTCAGCTGGAGTCGCATCGCCACTGTAGTAGCTGTCAGTGATCACCTGGGGATAGCTGGAAAAGTCGGTTTTGTTATCCCGCTCCCGGTAATCATAACTGGCCCTGAGTGACAGCGAGCGTCCTATGCGGCTTGAGTAGTTGAGCTTCATCTCCATCATATCGACCTGACCGTCAAGATTATCCTGGGGCAGAGCAGGTGAAGGCCCATTGATGGTGGCTGGCAGAAATGGCTCATCTTGGGTCATACGCACAAAACCTATGTGCATCAATATCTGCTGGCTGCCACTGGAAAACTGTGAATTGCCAGAGAGTCGATAGGCTTTGTTATCGGGCGCGACTGCGCTTTGACCAAAATAGGCGGAGCCGAAAGTGGGCAAAAACGCCGACTGCCAATAGAGGGATTGTTCATCATTTTTATACTGACTGAGCTCGGCATTGATGCCAGCTAACCAGTTGTCGCCGGTAAGATAGAACTTCGCCTTGAAGTTATCGGTCGAATCATCAATGCGTTGAGGCAGATGAGTGCTGTTGGTCAGCAGTGCAGCGCTGGCGAGGCGATTTCCCTCTCGGGTCTCATGTTGGTAATCCAGTGCCGTTTGGTAGGAGCTGCCTGTGTAGTCGGCGCCAAGGCTGTAGCGTTCTCGTTTGGTTTTGAGATCCACTGACACCGCAGAGTTCGTCAAATCCGCCATCTGATTTGTGGTAGCCGCCGCTTGCCATTGAGCGGGTAAACGCCATTGATTATTCTGCAAGCTATAGGGACTCATGGCGCTGTTGCTGTCATACAGGGCTATGCTGCGATAGCCAGCCCTTATTCCATATTGGCCACGATGGCCAGTGGCCACTTGTGCCGAGCCGCTGTCATAACCAAGTTTGTTTGCCATAAAACGGGTTTGGTAGCCCGAGTCGGTTTTATGGTAGATATCGGCTTCGAGGCCGGCAACCACCCCATCTTCATCTGTGCCTGTGACGTTACCAAAGTGGCTGTCTTCGCCATCATTACTGGCAAGGTTGATACCGATAAAGCCAGAGGTCCCCGCCGAGCTGGTACAACGTTTACACTCCCAGTCCGCCTGTTTGAGATTGTCGCGATTGGCCTGGTTGAGGTTGTAGCCATCGCCATAGGCCGTAGCACTGAAGATGGCCAAGGCGACCGCCGTCAGGCGCATAGGGCGTGGATTGATGCCATATTGATGATTCATGTTAACACTCCCTATTAACGCTGCAGCAGTTTGCCTGATGGATGATTCGAGCCGTGAACCTGATTGTGACAGTTCATGCAGCTTTGTCCGGCGTTGAAGGCATTGGGCATGTTGCCAAAGATGGCATTAGAGGTGTGACCGTCTGAGGCGTGACATGACTGACAAAGCTGAGGTGGCTTGCTGATCAACATGGCCTCATTGACGCTGCCGTGAGGATTGTGGCAGGTGGCGCAGTTGTCGGTTACCGGGGCGTGCTCCCACAGTTTCGGGCCGCGTTTTTCTGCATGGCAGGCATAACAGTTTTCATTAACGCTCATCTGTTTCAGGCTGGACTCATTTAGGCTGCCATGAGGATTGTGGCAATCGCTGCAAACCATCTGTTGCCACTGCATAGGGTGTGAACTGCGTTTATGCAGGTCGGCTTTTTGCTGGGTATGACAGGAGGTGCAAACTGTGACTTCCTGGCTTTTGGCTAAGATAGGATCTTGCCCTGTATGTACTTGGTGACAATCGCTGCAGGCGACATCGGCATTGTCGTGATGATTACCTTGCCAGGCCATGCGCTTATCATCGTTATGGCAACTCATACAGACGCTGTTTTGTTTGGCGGCGGGAACCGGCGAGTCGTGACCAAAGGTGATCATGGGTTCTTTACCGCCACGATTGTGTTTTCCCATAGGGCCATGACAGGCTTCACATTGCAGATCGGCCATGGGAGAACCTTGAACCTGGGGATTGCCATGCACACCATCAAAAAGCGCGACCACTTTGTCATTTTTTCGATGACACATCAGGCAGGAATCGGCGCCCTTAGGTGAGTAGTTCCCTTCAGCAAATTTCTGGTCGAGGATCGCTTCTACTTCGTTTGCAGGCATGTTCTCCCAAGGAGTCGATATTGCGGGCAAACTGAATAGTGCAGCGCACAAGCACAGTATGGTGAGGCCTTTAACCAATGTAGAATTCACTTTCATCATTTCCCGTCCCAAGCTCATTTTTATACCAATCTTGCTTGTTAACCCTTCATTTGCCTTACATCTGTAATAGGCGTCATTGAATGGCGCTCAACTAAAGCCTTTTAACGACAGCGATTTAACTACCCGATTGGTGTGAGTCGATTTTAATTGTGATTAACACTTTGCTAAATTTCGCAAGCCTTAAGTATAAGCAGGATATGTGACTTTTGTGTAAATAATATGTGTCTCGTTGGTTTCTAAATTGCGGATTTCAGTATGAATTTATGTCAAATGTGATATAGATCACATTGGCTGTACCTGGCGGGGGATTCCTATAAAAATAAAAATGATTATCATTAAGAAATGGTTTTACTCACCCTGAGTTATGTCACATAATAGACTTCAATTGAAAATTATTATCGTTTCCAACATCAAATATTGATCCAGATAAACTTTTTTGGCGGATGGCTTGGGTAGAATCGGTACTAGTTTAAAAATACAAAAGCCTGAAAGGGTAGCAGCAGAATATGAAATTAAGCGAATTAAAACCCGGTGACAAAGCGGTAATCTCAGAGGTGGGTCAAATCACCTTGCCCTCTGTGGTTAAGCGTAAGTTGCTCTCTATGGGGATCACGCCAAACACCGCCTTTACACTGTTAAGACGGGCTCCAATGGGCTCGGGTGTTGAGTTGGACATTCGCGGAAGTAAATTGTGCATGCGCAAAGATTTAGCAGATGTAATTGAGGTGGAAGTTGCCCATGGCTAAACAATTTCATTGTGTCACTGTCGGTAACCCGAACGCGGGTAAGTCGACACTGTTTAACGCACTGACAGGGGCAAATCAGCAGGTCGGTAACTGGTCTGGTGTTACGGTCGAGAAAAAGACGGGTCAATTTACCCTGAGCGGCACAGAAGTGTTGCTGACCGATCTTCCCGGTATCTACGATCTTCTGCCTGCGGGCAGCAGCTGTGATTGCTCTTTAGATGAGCAGATTGCCCAGCAATACCTTGCCGATGCCAAGATGGACGGCATTATTAACCTTATCGATGCGACCAATATCGAAAGACACCTCTACTTGACAGTGCAACTAAGGGAACTGGGTATCCCTATGGTTGTGGTGATCAATAAGATAGATGCGGCTAAGGCCCATGGTATTGAGATTGATGTCGCCAAGATGAGCCAAGAACTGGGCTGCCCTGTGGTGGCTGTCTGTTCCCGTGAGGCCGCTGACATAGAGAAGATTAAGGCGCAGGTGGTTGATCTGCTTGAGGGCAGAGTCTCTGAAGCACCTTTGGTGCTTAATTATGATGAGCAGATTGAGGCTGGCATTGGTGCACTGTTTGAGCGTGAGCAGAACCTGAGCCGTGGCCGTGCATTAGCCATGTTAGCCAATGGCTTAGGTTGCGGTAAGTGCAAAAATGGTCAGATGCTAACCGAGGTGGCTCAGTGCAGCGAAAAGCTTTCTGCTGAAGGTAAAGATATCGAGATCATGGTCGCCACCACACGTTTCGATTTTGTGCAGCGAGTCTATAACGAGTCGGTGAGTAATGGTGATGTTGAAACCATCAGCGATAAATTAGATAAGCTGGTGCTGCATCCCATCGCAGGTATTCCCGTATTCCTGCTGGTTATGTACCTGATGTTCATGTTCAGTATTAACGTGGGCAGTGCCTTTATCGATTTCTTTGACATTACCGCTGGCGCTCTGTTTGTCGATCATTTAGGTGCGGCGATGACAGACATTGGCCTGCCGGCCTGGTTAGTCACCATTGTGGCTGGTGGTATAGGTCAGGGGATCCAAACCGTTGCAACCTTTATCCCCGTTATTGCAGCCTTGTTCCTTGCGCTGTCGGTCTTAGAAGGGTCTGGCTACATGGCCAGGGCGGCATTTGTTGTCGATGGCCTGATGCGCCGTATCGGTTTGCCCGGTAAAGCCTTCGTGCCTATGATTGTTGGTTTTGGTTGCTCTGTGCCGGCCATCATGGCGACCCGTACCTTAGGCAGTGAGCGTGAACGTATTGTCACAGGCATGATGGCGCCCTTTATGTCATGTGGTGCGCGTTTGCCTGTGTATGCACTGTTTGCGGCGGCCTTCTTCCCTGAGTCGGGGCAAAATCTGGTTTTCTTGCTCTATATCATAGGGATTTTTGCCGCTATCGGCACAGGCTTACTGCTGCGTTCTACCATTCTGCCTGGCAGCAGCAGTGCAGTGGTAATGGAACTGCCAAATTATGAGAAGCCTAAGTTTAAAACGGTAATGGCGCGTACAGGTAAACGCACTAAGAGCTTTATTAAGGGCGCGGGTAAGACCATTGTGATTGTGGTGACCCTGCTTAACTTTATTAATGCCATCGGTGTCGATGGTACATTCGGCCATGAAGACAGCTCTGAGTCCGTATTGAGTGTAGCCAGCCAAAAAGTGACGCCGCTCTTCTCGCCAATGGGAATTGAAAAAGATAACTGGCCTGCGACTGTAGGCATCATCACAGGTATCTTTGCTAAAGAGGCGGTGGTCGGTACCCTAAACAGCCTGTACTCGACGCCTGCTGCCGAGGATGAAGGCTTAACGCCGCTGTCTGAAAGTTTTAGCGAGGCCTTAGCGACCATTCCTGAGAACCTGTTCGGTATTGCACCCGATGATCCGCTGTCTATGTCGGTTGGCGATCTGTCGACTGTTGAAGCGGCTTCTGAAGAGCTGGATGTGGATACCAGCACCTTCACAGCCTTGCATGCTGGATTTAGCGGTGTGGTTGCCGCCTTTGCTTACCTGCTGTTCATCCTGCTCTACACCCCTTGTGTAGCGGCCATGGGGGCACTGGTGGGTGAGTTTGGTACTCGCTGGGCGACATTTGCAGCCACCTGGACCTTAGCCTTGGCCTATGGCAGCGCAACGGTATTTTATCAGGCGGCAACCTTTGCCGAGCATCCACTGCAATCGAGCTTATGGATAGGCTTCTTTATCTTGGCCCTGCTTGGCTTCTATTTTTGGCTCAAGCGTAAAGCAGTAAAATCGCAAACCATTATTCCTGTGATAAATATCGTGACCGAATAGGTTGAGATATTCTGAAAAAGCAGCGATGATTCGCTGCTTTTTTATTTTTATCGTAAATCGTGCTGGTTTTTAAAGGCAAGGCGTTGTAACTGGATCAGATCTGTAGGAATATGCAGGTTTTCCCTAATTGACACCGATCGGCTACAATTGCCGCTTGGTCATAGCAGAGTTGGTAAAAGAGGATCTCCATGAGTCATATGGACACAGAAGTTCGTCCAAGTAACTTCATTCGTAACATCATTGATGAGGATTTAGAGAGCGGTAAGCACGACCATGTGCATACACGTTTTCCGCCAGAGCCTAATGGTTATCTTCATATTGGTCACGCTAAGTCTATCTGCCTGAACTTCGGTTTAGCGCAGGACTATAAGGGCCAGTGTAACTTACGTTTTGATGATACCAACCCTGAGAAAGAGGATATTGATTACGTTAACTCCATCCAGGCCGATGTGCACTGGTTAGGTTTTCAGTGGGATGGTGAGGTGCGTTACTCCTCTAACTACTTCAGTCAGTTACATCAATATGCTGTTGAGTTAATCCGCAAAGGCTTGGCCTATGTTTGCTTCTTAAATGGTGAACAGACACGCGAATACCGCGGCACACTAAAAGAGCCAGGTAAAAACAGCCCCTATCGTGATACATCTGTAGAAGAGAACTTGGCACTATTCGAGAAGATGCGCCTGGGCGAATTTAAAGAAGGCGAGTGTGCATTGCGGGCCAAGATAGATATGGCATCGCCTTTCATGTGCATGCGTGACCCTGTTATCTACCGTATCCGTTTTGCTCACCACCACCAGACGGGTGACAAATGGTGCATCTATCCTATGTACGATTTTACTCACTGTATTTCGGATGCGCTTGAGAATATCACCCACTCTCTATGTACCTTAGAGTTCCAGGATAACCGTCGTTTATATGACTGGGTATTAGATAATCTGGATGATTTCCAGGCACCCAACCGTACCCGTCAGTACGAGTTTTCTCGCTTAAACCTAGAATACACCTTGATGTCTAAGCGTAAGCTTAATGATTTGGTGGTGCGTAAGCTGGTATCTGGCTGGGATGATCCCCGTATGCCGACCATTGCCGGTCTGCGTCGCCGCGGTTATACCCCGGCAGCGATTCGTGAGTTTTGCCGTCGCATCGGTGTGACTAAGCAGGACAACCTGGTTGAAGTTGGTGTACTCGATGCCTGTATCCGTGAAGAGCTGAACGAGCATGCGCCTCGGGCGATGGCGGTGATCAATCCGGTGAAACTTATCATCGAAAACTACCCTGAAGGTCAGCTAGAAACATTGTCTGCGCCTGTGCATCCCAGTATCGATATGGGGCAGCGTGAACTGGCCTTTAGTCGCGAGATCTTTATCGATGCCGATGACTTTAGGGAAGAGGCCAATAAAAAATATAAGCGTCTGGTACAAGGCAAAGAGGTGCGCCTGCGCAATGCTTATGTGATTAAGGCCGAACGTTGTGACAAAGATAGCGATGGTAATGTCACCACTATCTACTGTACCTATGACGATCAGACTCTAGGTAAGAATCCAGCCGATGGCCGTAAGGTCAAAGGGGTGATCCATTGGGTTGAGGCGACTACGGCGGTTAAAGCCGAGTTTCGTTTGTATGATAAGCTGTTTAATCAGGCTAATCCTGCCGCAGCTGAGACGGTTGATGAGGTGCTTAATCCTAATTCTTTAGTGGTTAAACAGGGTGTCGTTGAAGCCGGTTTGGTTACTGCAGAAGCCGAAAAAGCTTATCAGTTTGAGCGTGAAGGTTATTTCTGCGCCGATAATAAAGACTCCAGCGCCGATAAGCTGGTCTTTAACCTGACAGTGCCGTTAAGAGATTCTTCAGAGTGATTTAATGGATAGCTTTTACTATTAATGGAAAAGGCTTTAGCAGATGCTAAAGCCTTTTTTGATCCGAGCAATTTATGCTTTAGCGTTATTGATAGATAGGGCCTAGGCCAAAGCTCCATAAGATGATGCTCGATGCCATCAAGGCCACTAATAATACCAAGCCGGCGGTGACGACTGAGCTTGCGTAGATAAAGCCTTTCTCTTCTGGAATATTCATAATAATAGGCACACCTGTGTATAGCAGATATACAGAGTAGCTCAGCCCGGCAAGGCCGATAAGCATCATAAACCAGAGTGAGGGATAGAGCGCCGAGAACCCCACCATGAACAGAGGCGTGGCAGTATAGGCGGCGAGCTCTAAAGCTTGGGTATAGCTAGGTTTGGCATCGAAAGTTTTTGCCATCCAGTAGGCGAGATAGGCGAGGGCGAAGACCCCGGTAATTAAACCAAAATACATGCATACTGACATCATAATGGCACTGGTTTCAGTGAGCAAAAGTGGCTCCGCCACGCCAAGCTCCCAGCCAATAGTGGTGGAGGCAAAATAGGTACAGACTGCGGGTATTAGTGCGATTAACAATATGTGACTGAGGCTACTTTTTACCGCCTCGTGGTTTTGCTCAATCGTGTGCCACTCTTCTTTCGGATGAGTGTAGAGTCC
Source organism: Shewanella sp. AS1 (assembly GCF_021412565.1). Classification (GTDB taxonomy): domain Bacteria; phylum Pseudomonadota; class Gammaproteobacteria; order Enterobacterales; family Shewanellaceae; genus Shewanella. The sequence goes on from NZ_JAKCLJ010000001.1 coordinate 763,795, forward strand.
CATTAAGTGATTTAATATCATTATAATTATCCTTGTTTAGCTCTTATCTCATGGTCGCCAAACTTCAGACGAACCCATCTGCCTTTGGTCTGTACACCAATAGACCTGAGGCCCCCAAACAGTCACATGCATGTGACTCTTATAGTCTATTTATTGAACATAAACTCATTCTAGTCAAGCTAACATTAAAATGCTTGGGGAAAGGGGATACTTAAGCCTTTCAATCCTTGTTAAAATATTTGCCAATAAATGCCCTATTATCTGGAGTCTAAGTTATCAATGCAGGGATTATTAGCGCCAATTCAACAGTTTTTAGCTTGTGAGACCCCGGATGAATGGGTCGCTAAGGCCTGTGAGCCCGAGTTACTCAACACCCTGCTTATCGATCACTGTAACTGCGAATTAAAGGCGGCGCAGACCGCCATGTTTATGATCCGTAAATATGCCGTCGATAAAAGCAGCGGTGAGCAGTTACTCCAGTGGGCCAGTCCCTACGAAGACTTTGTTTATAATAAACAGCGCAATATCAGTGAGTTTCTCGCTAGAGACGTGAAAAAAAATGAGTTAGTAGGTGAGCTTAGGCCCAAGCCTGGAGTGGTTTATGGCAGTGATTTAATTGCCAAGATGGTGCGGCTTATTAAAGAGGAGTTTCATCACTTTGAGCAGGTGCTTGAGATCATGCACGCCAGAGGGATCCCTTATCAAAACCTGACGGCGGGACGTTACGCCAAAGGCTTGATGAAACAGGTTCGCACCCATGAGCCTGCGACCCTTATCGATAAATTGATTGTCGGTGCCTTTATTGAGGCTCGCTCCTGCGAGCGTTTTGCCAAACTTGCCCCCCATCTCGATGATGAGCTGCAGAAGTTTTATGTCTCTTTATTGCGCTCAGAGGCGCGGCATTACCAAGATTACTTAAGCCTTGCAGAGGCGATAAGCGGCGCAGATATTAGTGAGCGAGTGGCATTTTTCGCCGAGATTGAAGCAGACTTAATCACATCCTTTGACGATGAATTTAAGTTCCACTCAGGTCGTCCACGTTAATCTATCTGCGCAGCTGTTATGTAAGTAGCTGTAATCTGAGGCTGTAATTTTAGTCGCTGTGATGCGCAAATTATTCCTGACTCAGCGGGAAGTGCTCAAGCTTAACAGTGTCTGCACTTATACAAAGCATGCTGCCCTGTTCATACCAGTCACCGACCACAATGCGCTGTTTGTCCTGTTCAAGCTGATGGACAGCCGGCCTGTGGGTATGGCCGTGGATCATCAGTGTTGCGCCGGTTTTAGTGAGCAGTTCACCGACGGCATCTGGCTCGACATCCATGATGTAATCGCTTTTTCGCTGATTACTTTGCTGGCTCTTACTGCGCAGCTTTTTCGCGATATTCTGTCTCTGGCTTTTGGGCAGATGGTTATAGATAAACTTGGCCCAGGGCTGGTTTCTAAACCAACGGAAGCGTTGATAGGCCTTATCTAAGGTACATAGACTATCGCCATGTAGCAGAACAGTTTTCTGGCCATAAAGCAGCAAACTATGGTGCTCAGGCAGCAAGGTCATGCCAGCTAAGTCGGCATAACGCTTGCCGATAAGAAAGTCGCGGTTGCCGTGGATAAAGTAGATAGGCGTATGGCTTGAGAACTGCTTGAGTTTCAAGGCCAGCTCGATGGCAAAAGGTTCGGCGAGATCATCACCCACCCAGACTTCAAACAGATCGCCTAAGATATAGAGGCCATCGCAGTTGTCTGTATGCTTATCGAGAAAATGATAAAAGCTGCTGAGGATATCGGGGCGATCGGCACTCAAGTGCAGATCGCCCACAAATAGCGTGTAATTCAAAAGAGAGCGACTCAAAGATTAAGCTAGAGTGACTTTTTCGATCACAACCGCCTCTAAGGGCACATCCTGATGCATGCCACGATTACCAGTCGCAACTGCTTTAATCTGATTAACCACATCCATGCCTTCGACCACTTCGCCGAACACACAGTAACCCCAGCCTTGAGTGCTTTCAGACTTAAAGTCCAGGAAGGTGTTGTCATTCACGTTAATGAAAAACTGCGCGGTTGCCGAGTGAGGATCTGAAGTTCTGGCCATGGCTATCGTGCCGACTTTATTAGACAGACCATTGTTGGCTTCGTTTTTGATCGACTCATTAACACGCTTTTGGGCCATATCTTCGGTGAAGCCACCACCCTGGATCATGAAGCCATCGATCACGCGGTGAAAAATCGTGCCGTCAAAAAAACCATCTTCAACATATTTCAGGAAGTTAGCTGCGGTAACAGGCGCTTTTTCCTTGTTGAGTTCAATTTTGATTTGGCCGTGATTGGTTTGCATTATGATCATCTGAATACTTCTCATCGTTAGTCTCATATAGATAGCGCAAGATTCTAGCCTATAAAGGTAATGGCATAAAGCGCTGCGGTAGACTTTTATTTTATCCGACCTGAGGTTGCATGGACGCTAACCTGAAAAGATAACTTATGTGGACAAGGCCAAAAAACGCCGCTGGGATCGGTTTCTCATGCTGGAAGCGGCGGATATGTGGTGATAAACTCAAGCACTTATTTGTTGTCAATTATTTATAGAGAATCTCAATGTTGAAGCTATACAACAGTCTTACCCGCCAGAAAGAGGAATTTAAACCATTACAGCCAGGAAAAGTTGGCATGTATGTCTGCGGGGTGACCATCTATGATCTGTGTCATATTGGTCATGGACGCACGTTTGTGGCATTCGACATGATAGTCAGATACCTCAGATATCGCGGTTATGAAGTAAACTTCCAGCGCAATATCACAGATGTTGACGATAAAATTATCAAGCGCGCCGCTGAAAATAACGAAAGCTGTGAAGCCTTGACCGAGCGCCTCATCCGTGAGATGCACAATGATTTCGATGCACTCAATATGCAGCGCCCAGATTTCGAACCTCGTGCCACACTGCACATTCCCGAAATTATAGAGATGGTTGAGCGTCTGCTTGAGCGCGATCATGCCTATATTGCCGCCGATGGTGATGTGCTATTTAGTGTTTCCTCTTTCCCTGAGTATGGCCGCCTGTCTGGTCAGAATCTGGACCAATTGCAGGCCGGTGCGCGGGTTGAAGTGGATGAAAATAAGCGCGATCCCATGGATTTCGTGCTGTGGAAAATGTCCAAACCCGGAGAACCAACCTGGGATTCGCCTTGGGGACCTGGTCGTCCTGGCTGGCATATCGAATGTTCGGCGATGAACAGTAAGCACTTAGGCGAACATTTCGATATCCATGGCGGCGGATCAGATCTGCAGTTCCCTCACCATGAGAACGAGATAGCTCAGTCCTGCTGCGCCCATGATACCCCTTATGTGAATTACTGGATGCACACGGGCATGGTGATGGTGGATAAGGAGAAGATGTCAAAATCGCTCAATAACTTCTTTACCATCCGCGATGTGCTGGCCCATTACGATGCGGCAACTGTGCGCTACTTCCTGTTGTCGGGCCATTACCGCAGTCAGCTTAACTATTCTGAGGAGAACCTTAAGCAGGCAAAAGCGGCCTTAGAGCGTTTATATACTGCGCTAAAAGGTCTGGATTTAACGGTTGATGCCGCGCCTGCAACCGAGTTCGTGGCCAAGTTTACCGCCGCCATGGATGATGATTTCAATACGCCTGAGGCATACTCTGTGCTGTTTGATATGACGCGTGAGATCAATCGCCTCAAGGCTGATGATATCAGTGCAGCTTCGGCGCTGGGTGTCAGCATGAAGCAGCTTGCCGATGTGCTGGGTATTTTAGAGCAGGATGTAGATGCTTTCTTTAAGGGGCAGGGCAGTGATGATGAGGTGGCTGAGATTGAAGCCCTTATCGCCGAGCGTAACCGTGCCCGCGCGGAGAAAGATTGGCCGGCGGCCGACAAGGCGCGCGATGGCCTCAATGCGTTGGGGGTAATTCTAGAAGATGGCCCTGAAGGAACCACCTGGCGTAAGAAGTAATTGCATCAATAAATTGTGTTAACAAAAAGCCTGCATCAATGCAGGCTTTTTGTTTTGTTCGAGTTTTGAAGCTCGAAGCTTGAATCACGAAAATGAGTTAGTCGTGATAATTCTCGGCAGCATACAGGGTGTTTTCCAGCAGGCTGGCAATGGTCATAGGACCCACACCGCCGGGAACCGGAGTGATGTGGCTGGCAAATTCGCTGGCGACATCATAATCTACATCACCAACCAAACGCCCGTCTTCTAAACGGTTAATGCCCACATCGATGACGATAGCGCCAGGTTTAATCCACTCACCGGGCAGGAAGTGGGGTTTACCCACAGCCACTACGACCAGGTCGGCGCGGCGCACTTTATCTTCAAGATCGTGGGTAAAACGATGGCAAGTGGTGGTGGTGCAGCCAGCGAGTAACAGCTCGAGTGTCATCGGACGACCAACGATATTGGAGGCACCGACAACCACAGCATCCAGCCCTTGAGTGCAGATGCCGGTAGATTTGATAAGCGTCATGATCCCCATAGGGGTGCAAGAGCGCAGTACAGGAATACGTTGTGCCAGACGGCCGACGTTATAGGGATGGAAACCATCTACGTCTTTATCGGGACGGATCCGTTCGATGACTTTAGATTCTTCGATATGATCAGGAAGTGGCAGTTGAACTAAGATGCCATCGATTGTGGGGTCTTGGTTACATTGGTCAATCAGTTGCAGAAGCGTTTCTTCAGAGGTATCAGTGGGGAGGTCGAAAGATTGGGATAAAAATCCAACCTCTTCACAGGCTCGACGCTTACTGCCGACATACACTTGTGAGGCAGGATCGGCACCAACTAAAATTACTGCTAAACCAGGAATACGCAGGCCGGCCTCTTTGCGGGCATTAACCTTTGTTATTAACTGAGTTCGAATAGATTGTGCGATCGCTTTGCCATCAATTATTTTGGCTGTCATAGGGTAGGGTTTCCTTTCTACTGCTTTACTGCACGATGTTGAAAACGGCGCCATTTTAGCAGGGGGCTTTATGAGTGTCATTGATTTCACTCAATAACAGATAGTTTTAAATTATGGATAATGAAATCGGGTTTCATTGCCTGTAATGCCGACTACATGGGGGTGTTGGCTGCATTTTTATTTTTGCCCCCTGTTTTGCCAATCGATTTAATGCAGCTGGGTGAAATAGATGCTAAATTAAGCACCTGATTAGTCATCGCAAAAAAATCGTTGACGGCCTCAGGGGGAGGGGATAAGATGCGCTCCGTTCTCAGGGAGAGACTCCTTAGTGAAACATCTCGGTGATTAGCGCAGTCCAGTCGCGTATCCTTTTCTTTTGGAAAAAAGCTTGGGATAAAAGTGGACCAGAGGGGGAACCTCTTAAAACAGCCAGCTTAATAGATAAGCAACTCTCGGTGATTAGCGCAGCCCGGTAGCGCATCTGGTTTGGGACCAGAGGGTCAAAGGTTCGAATCCTTTATCACCGACCAAATTCAAAATGATTGTTGTCAATTTAAAGTGGTGAGAGACTCGAATCCTCACTTTTATTACGGCAGCGACCACATATTAAAATAACGTCTTGGCGTTATTTAGCCCAGTTAGGATATGAACCCGGTTCATAGCGAAGCGCCCGTAGCTCAGTTGGATAGAGCATCCGCCTTCTAAGCGGATGGCCGCAGGTTCGAATCCTGCCGGGCGTACCAAACAGTGGTGATTGTAGCTCAGTTGGTAGAGCCCCGGATTGTGATTCCGGTTGTCGTGGGTTCAAGTCCCATCAGTCACCCCACTTCTTTAAGAAGAAATAAAAAAAGCGACCTCAGGTCGCTTTTTTTACGTCCGGAATTCGGCCATTGAGGCTCGACTCTGTACAAAACCGTGGCTATAATGTCGCGTCTTGATAAATTTCAACTATGTGCAACGACTGCCAAGCCCAGTTACCAAGCCATTTTAGTCGTTTTTTTAGATCAAGAAACGAATACCTTAATAGTTGAGAGTTCGACTATTACAAAAAGATGTTTGACATATTTCGAGGTAAAACAATGCAAGTTTCTGTAGAAACAACACAAGGTTTAGAGCGCCGCCTAACGATTTCTGTTCCAGCGGAACAGATCGAAAAAGCCGTTTCTGATAGTTTGAAAAATGAAGCTAAGCGTGCACGTATCCCTGGTTTCCGTCCAGGTAAAGTACCTGTGAGCGTGATCAATAAGCGTTATGGTAAGGCTATACGTCAAGATATCACTGGTGAAGTGATGCAGCGTAACTTTATTGAAGCCATCATCGCAGAGAAGTTAAATCCAGCCGGCGCACCCACTTTCGTTCCAGGTGAAACCGATGCTGAGAACTTCCAGTTCGTCGCTACTTTCGAGATCTACCCAGAAGTAGAACTAAAAGGTCTAGAAGCGATTGAAGTTGAAAAGCCAGTGTCTGAAGTGAAGGACGCCGATGTTGACGCCATGATCGAAACATTGCGTAAGCAACACGCCACTTTTGAAGCGGTTGACCGTGAAGCCGCCGAAGGTGACAAAGCTAAGTTCGACTTCGTCGGCAGCGTTGACGGTGAAGAGTTTGAAGGCGGTAAAGCTGAAGATTTCGAACTGCAGTTAGGCAGTGGTCGTATGATCCCAGGTTTTGAAGCCGGTATCCAAGGCCACAAAGCCGGTGAAACTTTCGATATCGACGTGACTTTCCCAGAAGAGTACCACGCTGAGAATCTAAAAGGTAAAGCGGCTAAATTCGCAATTACACTGAAAGAAGTTCAAGAAGCTAAGCTTCCTGAAGTGAACGACGAGTTCGCTAAACTCTTTGGTGTTGTTGAAGGCGGTCTTGAAGCACTTAAGTCTGAGATCAGCAAGAACATGGCCCGTGAACTTGAACAAGCCCTTAAGGCGAATGTGAAAGATCAAGTGCTAAACGGTCTGCTTGAGCAAAACGAACTTGATCTTCCAAAAGCGTTAGTTGATGGCGAAGTGAACGTTCTGCGTCAGCAAGCGATGCAGCGTTTTGGTCAGCAAGCGGCTAACATGCCTGAACTGCCAGCGGATCTATTTACTGAGCAAGCTGAGCGCCGCGTAAAAGTGGGTCTGTTACTGGGCGAAGTGATCAAATCTAACGAGCTGAAAGCTGACGATGAGCGCGTACAAGCTCTGATCGCATCTATGGCTTCTGCTTATGAAGATCCAAGCGAAGTTGTTGAATACTACAACAACAACCAGGAAATGATGCAGAACATGCGCAACGTAGCACTTGAAGAGCAAGCGGTTGAGGCTCTATTAAATTCTGCGAAAGTGACCGAAAAAGAAGTCAATTTCGAAGAATTTATGAACAAGGCTACTGGCCAAGCATAAGCTATGCTTGACTTAAATGGCTATTAGCCATTTATAATGGCTCGTATGAGGCTCTCATGCGAGCCATTTTTATTTTAGGGAAATCAATAATGCAAACTGCGCCAGAATCAGTACTGAATGCCCTCGTACCTATGGTGGTTGAACAAACTGCTAAAGGTGAACGTTCTTATGATATCTATTCACGCCTTTTAAAAGAGCGGGTTATCTTCCTGGTGGGTCAGGTTGAAGAACATATGGCTAACCTCATTGTGGCCCAATTGCTGTTTTTAGAGTCTGAAAGTCCAGATAAAGATATCTACCTTTATATCAACTCTCCGGGCGGCTCAGTCACTGCTGGTATGGCCATCTATGATACCATGCAGTTCATTAAGCCGAATGTGAGCACTGTTTGTATCGGCCAGGCCGCAAGCATGGGCGCATTTTTGCTTGCAGGGGGCGCTAAGGGTAAGCGTCATTGTCTGCCAAACTCGCGGGTGATGATCCATCAGCCATTGGGTGGTTTCCAGGGCCAAGCGTCAGATATCGCTATTCATGCTCAAGAGATCTTAGGCATCAAGAATAAGTTGAATCAGATGTTGGCAGATCATACGGGCCAGCCATTAGAGGTTATCGAACGCGATACCGATCGTGATAACTTCATGAGTGCAACCGAAGCTGAAAAATATGGTCTGGTTGACTCAGTCTTAGACAAACGAAGCTGATAATTGTTGCTTGCTGAGCTATGCTCAAATAGATGACGGTAAAATGAATTGTGCAGTGAGTGAAACTGCAAAAGAGGTAAAGTGATGGGCGATAACAAAAGCAACGGTGATGGCGGAAAGCTGCTGTACTGCTCTTTTTGTGGAAAGAGTCAGCATGAAGTTCGTAAGCTAATTGCTGGTCCTTCTGTTTATGTTTGTGACGAATGTGTCGAGCTGTGTAACGATATTATCCGTGAGGAGATCCGTGAGATCTCACCTAAGCAAGATCAAGAGAAGTTACCTACGCCACATGAGCTCAGAGCGCATCTTGATGATTATGTTATTGGGCAAGATAAGGCGAAGAAAGTCCTGTCGGTTGCCGTTTATAACCATTACAAGCGTCTGAAAAATGCTTCTCCCATCGATGGTGTAGAGTTAGGTAAAAGTAATATCCTGCTGATTGGTCCTACAGGTAGCGGTAAAACCTTATTGGCCGAGACCTTAGCACGTTTCTTGAATGTGCCATTTACTATGGCCGATGCTACCACACTGACCGAAGCGGGTTATGTGGGGGAAGATGTGGAAAACATCATCCAAAAGCTTTTGCAGAAGTGTGACTACGATGTTGAAAAGGCTCAGCGTGGCATTGTCTATATCGATGAGATCGACAAAATCAGCCGTAAGTCGGATAACCCTTCTATTACCCGTGATGTGTCCGGGGAAGGTGTGCAGCAGGCGCTGCTGAAACTCATCGAAGGAACAGTTGCCGCAGTGCCGCCTCAAGGTGGACGTAAACACCCGCAGCAGGAGTTCTTGCAGGTCGATACCTCTAAGATACTCTTCATCTGTGGCGGCGCATTTGCCGGTCTTGAAAAAGTGGTGGAACAGCGTTCACACACAGGTACAGGCATAGGTTTTGGCGCCGAAGTCAAAGGCGAGTCTGATAAGGCGACTATGTCAGATATGTTGTCCCAGGTTGAGCCGGAGGATTTAGTTAAGTACGGTTTAATTCCTGAGTTTATCGGTCGTCTGCCTGTACTGGCTACCTTGTCTGAACTGGATGAGTCAGCCTTGATCCAGATCCTATCCGAGCCGAAAAACGCTTTGACCAAGCAGTACGCTGCACTGTTTGATATGGAAGGCGTCGAGCTGGAGTTCAGGGAAGATGCACTCAAGGCGATTGCCTTGAAAGCGATGACACGTAAGACGGGTGCCCGTGGTCTACGCTCCATTGTGGAAGGTATTTTACTCAATACTATGTATGATCTTCCTTCCTCTGAGGATGTGGCTAAAGTGGTGATCGATGAGTCTGTGGTGAACGGTGAGTCAGATCCTATTCTGATTTACGAAAACACCGAGCCAAAATCAGCCGTTGCCGAACAATAAATCGGCGAGCATCAATCGAAATAATCATTAAGGAGTCCAACGGGCTCCTTTTTTTATTTTAGCCATTGAAACCACTTAAACTACCCCAATATACTGACTAAGTATGTTAGCAAACGGAATCGAGCTATGACCTTAGAGCGTGAAGCGCGAATCGAACTCCCCGTACTACCTCTGCGTGATGTAGTAGTGTATCCCCACATGGTGATCCCTTTATTTGTTGGCCGGGAAAAATCTATTCGTTGCCTAGAGGCAGCGATGGAGCAGGATAAGCAGATTATTTTAGTGGCACAGCGTGATGCCGAATTAGATGAACCGACTACAGATGATATTTTTGATGTCGGTACCGTGGCCTCGATTTTACAGCTACTCAAGTTACCCGATGGCACAGTTAAAGTGCTGGTTGAGGGTGGCCAACGTGCGCGTATCGAAAAATACACCAGCGAAAGCGAATACTTTGTCGCGACGGCTCAATATCTTGAGTCGCAGGAGCTAGCCGACAAAGAAGAGGAAGTCTTAGTTCGCTCAGCCATCGGTCAGTTCGAAGGTTATATCAAGCTCAACAAGAAGATCCCGCCGGAAGTCTTAACCTCACTGTCGGGGATCGATGAGGCGGCGCGTCTGGCCGATACCATGGCGGCGCACATGCCGTTGAAGCTCGAAGACAAGCAGACTGTGCTCGAGATGGTCAATGTCTCTGAGCGTCTCGAATATCTGATGGCCATGATGGAGTCGGAAATCGATCTGCTGCAGGTGGAGAAACGTATCCGCTCGCGGGTGAAAAAGCAGATGGAGAAGAGCCAGCGCGAGTATTACCTCAATGAGCAGATGAAGGCGATTCAGAAAGAGCTCGGCGATATCGACGAGTCTCATGATGAGTTTGAAACGTTGACCCGTAAGATTGAAGAAGCGGGCATGCCCGATGAAGCCAGAGATAAGGCGACTGCAGAGCTCAATAAACTCAAGATGATGTCGCCCATGTCGGCCGAAGCCACTGTGGTGCGCAGCTATGTGGATTGGATGATCTCTGTGCCCTGGAAACAGCGCTCGAAAATCAAGCGCAACCTGGCCAAGGCACAGGAAGTACTGGACACAGACCATTACGGTTTGGAGAAAGTCAAAGAGCGTATTTTAGAGTATCTGGCGGTTCAGAGCCGAGTGAAACAGCTTAAAGGGCCTATCCTCTGTTTAGTCGGCCCACCGGGTGTGGGTAAGACCTCATTAGGCCAGTCGATTGCTAAAGCCACTGGACGTAAGTATGTGCGCGTGGCCTTAGGCGGCGTGCGTGATGAAGCGGAGATCCGTGGTCATCGCCGTACTTATATTGGCTCTATGCCGGGTAAAGTGATCCAGAAGATGTCTAAAGTGGGTGTTAAGAACCCGCTCTTCCTGCTCGATGAAATAGACAAGATGAGCTCAGACATGCGTGGCGATCCGGCTTCAGCACTGCTTGAGGTGCTGGATCCCGAGCAGAATGCGACCTTTAGCGATCACTACCTGGAAGTGGATTATGATCTGTCCGATGTGATGTTTGTGGCCACATCGAACTCGATGAACATTCCTGGTCCACTTTTAGACCGTATGGAAGTGATTCGCCTATCGGGCTACACAGAAGATGAAAAACTCAATATCGCCAAGCAGCACCTGTTGCCGAAACAGATTGAGCGTAACGGCCTTAAGGCCAGCGAAGTTCGAGTCGATGAGAGTGCCATTATCGGTATCATCCGCTATTACACCCGCGAAGCTGGTGTACGTGCCCTAGAGCGCGAACTGTCTAAGATCTGTCGTAAAGTGGTGAAACAGATTTTGCTGGATAAAGAGATCAAGCGCGTGGAAGTGACCCAGGATAACCTTAAGTCTTTCCTTGGCGTACAGCGTTTCGATTATGGCAAGGCTGAATCCAATAACCAGATAGGTCAGGTCACTGGGCTGGCATGGACCGAAGTGGGCGGCGATCTGCTGACCATAGAGGCGACCTCAGTGCCAGGTAAAGGTAAGCTGACTTATACAGGCTCCCTTGGTGATGTGATGCAGGAATCGATTCAGGCGGCCATGACAGTGGTACGAGCCCGTGCTGAGCAGCTTGGCATTAATCCAGATTTCTACGAGAAGCGCGACATCCATGTGCACGTACCCGAAGGTGCAACGCCAAAAGATGGTCCATCGGCTGGTGCGGCAATGTGCACAGCCTTAGTGTCCAGCTTAACTGGCAATCCCGTGCGCGCCGATGTTGCCATGACAGGTGAAATCACGCTGCGTGGTGAGGTATTACCTATAGGCGGCTTGAAAGAGAAACTGCTTGCGGCACACAGAGGCGGCACTAAATTGGTGCTTATTCCGAAAGAGAATGAGCGTGATTTAGAAGAGATCCCAGCCAATGTGGTGGCCGATCTTGAGATTCGTCCGGTACGCTGGGTCGATGAAGTCCTTAAACTGGCGTTAGAAAGGCCAGTAGAAGGCTTCGAAGTTGTTAAAAATTTGGGGTAACGCAAGAAAATGCTTATTTGCATTAAAAAAAATGCAAAAAGGGCTTTTTAAAATTCAAACCTGTGGTAGCCTAGGTTGGTGGATAGCTTTTAGCTACAAGCCTTGGCGCTACTGGTTTTGAGCATATTCCAATTTTATTTCTTAGGTTTTCCTATTTGGCTTGAACTTTTGTTTCAAGCTTGTTATAAAAAGCCTCCGCAGACCGCTCTAAAGAAGGATTTGGTTGCGGCGCAAAATTAATTTCAAGGGGATGACATGAACAAATCTGAACTAATCGAGAAAATCGCTTCTGGTGCTGATATTTCTAAAGCGGCAGCTGGCCGTGCTCTAGATTCTTTTATTTCTGCTGTGACTGATGGCCTAAAAGATGGCGATAAGATTTCTCTAGTTGGTTTTGGTACTTTTGAAGTTCGTCAACGTGCTGAACGTACTGGTCGCAACCCACAGACTGGTAAAGAGATCAAGATTGCTGCGGCAAATATTCCTGCATTCAAAGCAGGTAAAGCACTGAAAGACGCTGTAAACTAAGATAAAACTTAGTTAAGGTGGCCTTTGTAAGCCTTACTTAGTAAAAGCGAAGCACTGCTAAAGCAGTGCTTTTTACGATAAGGTTGTTGATGATGTAGTTTCATTATCACAGCGTTGGCCTAAATTACGTATGAAGTAAACTAGGTCTGACAATTTACAAAAATGGCGCATCCTTCAGGTATGCGCCTTTTTATTTTTAATGCAACGAGCGAGAAGTCTGATGTTAGAAAAGATTCGCGAAGGCTCCCAGGGCGTGATTGCAAAAAGCATTCTAGTTCTTGTCATACTGTCCTTTGCTTTTACTGGTGTAAGTAGCTATTTAGGCTCATCTAGCGAGCCCTCTGCAGCCACAGTAAACGGTGAAGAGATCAGTCAGGCGGCGTTAGAGCAAGCCTATCAAAGCGAGCGTGCCCGATTAGAGCAGCAACTGGGTGATATGTATAATGCGCTGGCCAACAATGAAAATTATTTAGCCAGTGTTAAACAGAGCGTACTAGAGCGTTTGATTGCCGATAAGTTAATCGATCAGAGCGCCGAAGAACTCGGTTTAACCGTTTCTGATGCTCAGATTAAGAACGCCATCATTAATGAGCCTGCCTTTCAAACTGACGGCAAGTTCGATAATGACAGATATTTAGCCCTGATCCGCCAGTTAGGCTATAACGCCAGCAACTTTCGCGACATGATGCGTAGCGATATGACTCGCCGCCAGTTAATTGTCTCGCTCGTTGGTTCAGAATTTGTGTTGCCCGGTGAAGCCGATTATCTTGGCAAACTCCAGGGACAGACCCGTGATATCCGTTATTATGTTGTCGATGCGACACCTTTCCTCGATCAAGTTTCTGTTACCGATGAAGAAGCTAACAGCGACTATCAAGCCAATCAGAATCAATTTGTTCGCCCCGAGACAGTGTCTCTTGAGTATGTTGAACTTAACGTTGCCGATATGTCCAGCGACATCACAGTGACTGATGAGGAAGCACGTACTTATTACGATGAGAACAAGGCGCAGTATCTGCAGCCTGAAAAGCGTTTAGCGGCACATATCCTGATTAACTTTGGCGATGATGAAGCGGCAGCTAAAACTAAGGCCGATGAGATTGAGGCCAAGCTGCAAGCGGGTGGCGATTTCGCCGAATTAGCCAAGAGCAGCTCAGATGATAGCTTCAGCGCCGAGCAGGGGGGCCAACTGGACTGGTTCGAACAAGGGGTCATGGAAAGTGCTTTCGATGACGCACTCTTTAGCCTGAACAAAGGTCAGTTCTCTGGCGTGGTGAAAACCAGTTTCGGTTTCCATATCGTTAAATTACTCGATGTACAGGCAGGTTCAACGGCACCTTTCGATGACGTAAAATCTGACATAGTCGAGAGCCTGAAGAACAAGCATGCCGTCGACAAGTTTTATGGATTGCAGCAGCGTCTTGCCGACGTGAGCTATGAAGTGCCTGATACTTTAGCCGAAGCCGCTAAAGAAGTGGGCGCTGAGGTGAAAACGTCTCCCGTGTTCACCCGTGATAATGCGCCTGAGCCATTTAACGCGCCTGAGCTGATTAAGGCCGCCTTCTCTAACACTGTGCTGCTCGATGGTATGAACAGTGATCTTATTGAGCTGGGTGCTAATCATGTGATGGTTGTCCGTGTGAAGACTCACACAGAGGCAGGTACCTTAAGCTTCGATAAAGTCAAAGACGCTATTGTCTCTCGCCTCAAGCAGGACAAGGCTAATGAGCTGGCTCGTCAAAAAGCACAAGATCTGATGACGACTCTTAAAGCCGGTGAGAGTGCAACCGAACTGACTGCAAAAGCCGAGCTGACGCGTTTCGACCAATCTATCGACACGGCTATCGTGCGTAAAGCCTTTGCCATGGCACAGCCAGGTGAGCAGCTTGTGGTCGATACCGCAGCATTGGCTAACGGTTATGCGGTTGTGGTACTGGATAAGGTAAATGCCATCGACACAGTCGATGCCCAGACCCTCAAAGCGTTGGAGCAACGTTTGACCTCTCAGTACAGTGAAAACGATTACCGTGCGTTGATTGGCTTGCTGAAGGCCAAGAGCGAAGTGTTATACACGACTGCAGAGTAAAAATAGCTAAATGAGTGCCTGAACTCAGTGTCAGGCCAAGTAGAAAGCCAGTTGATTAATGCAACTGGCTTTTTTGTTGCTGCGGCTTTACCCATACGCCGACTAACATTTAAAACTTGTGGTGAGACTCGGTATTTAAAATTTGTGATGGGAACCCAGTATTTGAAGTTTTTGTGCGCAAGCGGTTTGCGCAAGATTCAGGAAAATTACAGCTAGGGGACTGGCACAAAAAAAGCCACGATAAAAATCGTGGCTTTTTATTATGTTTTTAATGTGGCAGTGTTTTAGAACTGCTCAACGTCGAAGTTAACTTCTGGGTTCACATCTGCATCGTAATCGACTGAAACAACACCGAAACCGAATAGCTTGAGGAACTCCTCTTTATATTCGCGATAATCCGTTAGCTCGCTCAGATTCTCAGTGGTCACTTGTGGCCATAGATCGCGGCAGTGCTGCTGGATCTCATCTCTTAGCTCCCAGTCGTCTAGACGAAGACGGTTTGCATCATCAACAGCCGGTGCAGCGCCATCGGCACGGAACAGACGCTCGTTAAACATACGGTTGATCTGCTCCTGACAGCCTTCATGCAGGCCTGCTTCACGCATCTTCTTAAATACCATGGCGATATAAAGTGGCATTACAGGAATGGCTGAACTGGCTTGGGTCACCACACTTTTCAGCACGGCAACGTTGGCGCTACCGCCAGTGGCAGACAGTTTATTGTTAAGCGCATTGGCGGCGCGATCCAGATCCATCTTGGCTTTACCTAAGGCGCCATGCCAGTAGATAGGCCAGGTAAGCTCTGTGCCAATGTAGCTATAGGCAACAGTTTTGCACTCAGGGGCTAAGACGCCAGCATCGGCTAAGGCATTGAGCCATAGTTCCCAATCTTCACCGCCCATCACAGTGACAGTGTCTTTGATCTCTTGCTCTGTGGCAGGCTCAACACTGGTTTCGATGATCATATCTTTGTTGGTATCGACAGCCGTTGAATGATAGGTCTCACCGATAGGTTTAAGTGATGAACGTACCAATTCGCCTGAGTCTGGCATCTTTCTGACAGGTGAGGCCAATGAGTAGACCACCATGTCAACCTGACCTAAGTCCTGTTTGATAAGCTCGATCACTTTTTGCTTGGCTTCATGGCTGAAAGCATCGCCATTGAGGCTTTTCGAGTAGAGTCCGGCTTCTTTGGCAAACTTATCGAAGGCAGCCGAGTTATACCAACCAGCGGTACCTGGCTTAGTTTCAGTACCGGGTTTTTCAAAAAAGACACCTATGGTGGCAGCATTGCTACCAAATGCGGCGGCGATACGTGACGATAGACCATAGCCACTCGATGAACCGATCACTAAGACTTTCTTAGGACCATTGGCGACAGGGCCATTTGCCTTAGTGAGGTTAATTTGTTCAAGCACATTTGCTTCGCAGCCAACCGGATGGGTGGTTGTACAAATAAAGCCGCGTGTTTTTGGTTTGATTATCATGTTTCTGCTTCTCTTGAAAAAGTGCCATAAGGATAATTAAACCAACAAGAAATGGCACATGTTTTTTAGTAATTCAGCTTTTTAGCCAGAGTGGTTGGAGCAGTTTAACGCTTATAGGAGAACATAGCCTGCTCTTGAATAAGCCTCTGTGTGTATTCATGTTGTGGCGAGTTGAACAGTTTTTCTGTTGTCGCCTTTTCCACCATTTTGCCTTTGTGGAGCACCATGATCTTATCGCTAAAGTGGCGGATTATATTCATGTTGTGAGACACCAGAATATAAGATAACCCCATCTCCTGTTGCAATTTTAGCAACAGATTCAGAATTTGCGATCGTACTGAGAGATCCAGTGCGGTCAGGGCCTCATCGGCAATAATAATTTTCGGGTTAAGCATAAGAGCCCTGGCAACGGCGACTCGCTGCTTCATCCCTTCGGAGATCATATGGGGGTAGAATTCGGCATGTTCGGGCAATAAGCCGACTTTTCTTAGCCTATCGAATACCTGCTCCTGGCGCTCCTGCTTATTCAGTTTTGTGTTAAAACGCAGCGGCTCGTCCAATAGTTCGCCCACAGTAATGCTGGGATTGAGTGAGGTGTTGGGGTCTTGAAAAATCATCCTGATCAGACGGCAGCGCTGTTTCAGGTTGCGACTCTCCAACACTTCCCCTTCGAACAGGATCTCGCCACTGGTTCGCTCTTCTGCGCCTACCAAAATACGCGCAAGTGTACTTTTCCCTGAGCCTGTTTCCCCTACAACAGCTAAGGTTTCGCCCCTGCCCAACTCGAATGAGACCGGCTCTAGGGCATGATTATATTGGCGCTTAAACCCTTTATAGCCGGCGTAGTAGGTTTTGCTCAGCTGATCAACTTTTAGTAAGGGTGTCGTCATTAGATAGCTCACTATGGTAGGGGAAATGACACGCGAAATAGCGATCTTTATGGTGACTGAGGTGGGGCTGATTGACACAACGTTTTTGCGCCTGAGGGCATCTCGGGCCAAGGCGGCAACCGATAGGCAGGTGCTGCAGCGCAGGCGCCGACCCCGCCAGGGTATTCATCATGGTCTTATGACTGTCCACGTCTGAGTAATCGGGAATATTATCCACTAATGCCTTGGTATAGGGATGATAGGGCTGGGCGATAAGTTCGCTCGTTGGCCCCGACTCCATGATCTGCCCACTGTACATGACAGACAGACGGTCGCACCACTGAGACATGGTTTCAAGTTCATGACTGATGAGCAAGATAGAGACATTTTGCAGCTGATTTAATTTACTCAGCAGACGGAAGATCTGTGCCTGGGTTCTGATCTCCATTGAGTTGGTGGGCTCATCGGCAATCAGCAATTTGGGCTGATTGGCGACTGCGATGGCGATCATCACTTTTTGACATTCACCGTCAGACAGCTCCCAAGGGTAGCTGGCCATCACCTTTTCTGACTCTTTTATCCCAACTTTATGCAGCCATTGCTGTGCCTTGATCCGTTTATCCTTCTCCCGTTTCCACCAGGCAATGCTCTTGTTTTCCGGCATAGCCTCGATGATCTGCACTCCGACCGAGATGGTGGGATCCAGACTGCTGATAGGATCTTGGAAGATCATGGCCATTTCGCTGCCCATAAGCGCACGGCGCTCTTTTGAGCTCATCTCCATCAGATTCTGCCCTTCCCACATCATGCGATCGGCCTGAATCGTCCAGTTATGACCAGGGATCCCCAGGATGGCGCGTGCCAATAGGGAACGCCCCGAACCTGACTCGCCGACTAAGCCGTGAACCTCACCGGCGTTAACGGTCAAACTGACCCGCTCGACGGCTTTGACACGCCCATGGGGAGTATCCAGAATGATGGTTAAATTTCTCACATCCAATAAGGGCATGAACTTATTCCATTAATGACGTATGGGGGACAGTGCTGAACGCAAACCATCGCCGACTAGGTTAATGGCTAATACACTGCAAAGGATAGCGACCCCAGGAATAGTCACAGTCCAGGGCGCGGTTAATAGATTATCTATCCCCTGGGCAACCATGGCACCCCATTCGGGGCTCGGTGCCTGGGCACCTAAGTTTAAGAAGCCTAAGGCTGCAATATCTAAGATCGCAGCTGAGATCCCAAGTGTAGTCTGAATAATCATGGTATCCATGATATTAGGTAAGATCACATACCAGAAGATTTGTAAGGGATTGGCGCCATCTAAACGTGCTGCGGTGACATAATCTTTCTGTAGCTCTTCATGGACAGCTTGATGGATAGCCCTGACAAACTGGGGCGTGAGCGCTATTCCCACGGCCCAGAATACGTTACTCAGACCTGGCCCCATGACGGCCACTACTAAAATCGCCATCAACAGCGAGGGGATCGAGAGAAGTGCATCGAGTAAATGACTGAGAATACTTGATTTTAGTCCTTTCATCATGCCAGAAATTGAGCCGATAACGAATCCAATCAGCAAGGCTGTGATCACTATACCAATCGCCATGCCAAAAGTGAGATGGGCTCCATGGAGCAGGCGGCTGAAAATATCTCGGCCCAAATCATCTGTTCCTAGAAAGTGTTCCACAGTACCCGCAGGATCCCAGGATGGCGGCAGTAAGAGGGCGTGGGGATCTTGCTGCTCTGGAGCAAAGGGCGCAATAAAGGGGCCAAATAGGGTTAATAACAGCAAAGAGCAGACAGCCCAAAGTCCGGCAAAGGCAAAAGGATTATCGGTAAACGCACTCCAAAGCCGGTATAGAGGGGAGGGAATATGATCCTCTTGGTAAATTTTAATTTGAGGCATAGAGTTCTTTCCTGCTGATGGGATTGAGCGCCGTATGCATCACTTCTATCAAAATACTTAAAAAGATGATGATCAGTGCCACTGCCAGAATACCACCCTGTATAACAGTATAATCACGCTGATAAATTCCCGACACCAACCAGGCGCCGACACCGGGCCAGCTGAAAATCACCTCGACCACTATGGCATAGCTGGCAAATGCGCCGAGCATGAGTCCCAGATTTTTTAACACAGGAATTAACGCGTTGGGGAGTGCGTGGCGCAGCACTATAGTCGATGTGTGCAATCCCCTGGCTTCGGCGGCCTTGATGTAGGTTTTTTCCATAATGGAAATCATGGCGCTACGGGTGATGCGCACCACGACGGTAAAAGGCAAAATGGCCAATGTCATGGCAGGTAAAATGATGTGATGCAGGGCATCGAGAAAGGCCGACATGGCATATTCAGAGTTCGACAGCAGCGTATCGACCAGCAGAAAGCCTGTGATGGAGTTTATCTCATAGAGTAGGTTAATCTGCCCGGAGATAGGCAGCCAGCCTAAGCGCACCCCAAACCAGAGTGACAGACTCAGTCCCAGCCAGAACACAGGAATCGAGTAGCCTGTCAGGGTGACCGCCATAATGGTATTCTGTGTGATCTTATTTTTACTTAAGGAGGCGAGTATCCCCAGTGGAATACCAAACAGCAGGGCGAGAAAACCGGCAAAAAAGCCCAGTTCAAAACTTGCGGGCAACACCTTAGTCAACTCGTCAATAACCGGGGTTTGTGAGGTAATTGAGATGCCAAGATCCCCTGAGAGTCGCTGCTGCAGATAGGCAAAAAACTGACTGATCTTATTTTTATTTAAATGATAATCTTGAGTAATGGTCTCCATTTCACTGGGGTTGGGTGATTGGATACCAGTCAGGACGACACTTGGCTCCGCTGGAAACTGATTCGTGACGACAAACATTACCAAAAATAGCACCATAGAGGTGGCTAGAAACAGATTCAGGCGTCTAAGCAGATAACGAGCCATTAATTAGCCTCCTTAGAGATGGGAGCCTGATGGGGAAGTTTAGTGATCTGGGTAAATGAGATCCCGCCAAAAGGGGTCAATTTAGACTGAGTCAACTGTTTCTGTTTTACCGCCAGGCGCGTGGTATGGGCTAAGGGCAATAGGGGGACTCGCTGTGCAATCAGTTCTTCAGCCTGTTGATATAAGGCTTTGCGCGTCTCCTGATGAGTTGTATCTTTTGCCGCTTCCAGTAATTCCTCTAACTGGCTGTCACACCAACGTGAGCGGTTACTATTCGTGCTGGCCGAGGCGCAGCTTAATATGGGACTGAAAAAGTTGTCGGGATCGCTATTATCCGCATTCCAGCCAATGATCACTGAGTCATAGGTCTGTTGACTGAGCTTTTGATTAAACACGCTCCAGTCGTAGGTGACAATATTGACCTTTACCCCGATATGGGCCAGATCAGCCTGGATAAGCTCAGCGGTTTTGTGGGGATTGGGATTATAAATACGCGCGACAGGCATGGCCCAGATATCGATAGTCAAATCATGAACCCCAGCTTCTTCCAGCAGTTGTAGGGCTTTTTGAGGGTTGTATTCAATCTCTTTTTGATTTTCCGAATAGGCCCAGGAGTGAGGCGGCAATACTCCTATCGCCTCGACAGCGGTTTTTTGGTAAACGGCCCTGAGAATATTTTCTTTATCGATGGCGTAAGCTAAGGCGCGACGCACGCGGACATCATTTAGCGGGATGCGCTCTGTATTGAATGCCCAAAATGCCACATTGAAACCGGGCTGGGAGTCGACTTCTAGATCCTCTTTATCTATCACAACCTGTAGTTCGCCCGCCTTGGGCAATGCTGAAATATTGCAATCGCCCGTGATCAATTTAGCCAGACGAGTGGTACTTTTAGGCGTAATATCAAATACTAACTGCTCTACTTGCGGTGAGGTGCGCCAGTACTGATGGTTGCGATAAAAACGGATAAAATCATTTTTGACATAATCGATTAACTGGAAAGGCCCTGTGCCTATGGCCTGTTTATCCAGTAACTCAGGCTCGCCAAGTTGCAGCAGATGATCGCCGTACTCCTTTGAGAGGATCACGCTATAGCCGGTCGCGAGGTTAGATAAAAAAGAAGCATCTTTACGTGTTAGATGAAAAGCAACCTGGTAGTCATCGATTTTTTCAATTTTATCTATCAGATTGCTAAAGCCGACACTCTCAAAGAAGGGGTAGCCAGTTTTAGCAATGAAATGATAGGGATTGGCACTGTCGATAATGCGGTTAAAGGAAAATAACACATCGTCGGCGTTAAAGTTTCGATGGGGACTATAGCGTTTGGAATGGTGAAAACGCACGCCGGTTCTCAGGGTAAATGTGTAAACCAGTTCATCATCGCTTATCTGCCAGTCGCTGGCCAGAGCGGGCACTAACTTACCCGATAGCGCATCATATTCGACTAGGGTGTCATATAGCTGAGAAGTGGCATCGACAGTTGTCCCTGAGGTGATCAACTGGGGATTGAAAGACTCTGGGTTGCCTTCAGAGCAATAAACCAAGCCAGAAGGAACACGAGTTGGGCCACAGGCTGTTAATAGCGGGACTAAACAGCAGAATGCTGAAGCAAATGTGAGACGCTTAAGCCGCTCTTTCATCAGTAGAGGTAATCGTTTATTGAATGAAGAAGTTCATTTTAAAGTGCTATGGTGTCGGTAGCAAATATTCGCTGTTATTTGTGCCTTTATTTATCCAACAAATTGTATTTTTTTAAAATTCCACGTAATTGATGGTAGCTTAATTCCAGTAAGTCTGCGGTTTTTTTCTGATTATACTGACCCGCTTCGAGGGCTTTTTTCAGTAGCTCTATCTCTTGATTTTCACAGTGCTCTTTAAAGTTGATAGGGAAACTGACACTGGCTGAAACCTGGCCTGTTTTGTTAGTTTCAGCCGCTACGACCTCGTGATTGACAGTTTGACTTTCAGTTTCTATAGCCTGTGGCTGTGCCTGTCTGGAGCGGGTTTTGACTCTGTTAGTTGGGCGATAAGGGGACGCAAAGGGATCGATAACTATAGTATCTATGGGATCGCAGCCGTCACCATTGCGATAGACACAGCGTTCAATAACGTTTTTAAGCTCGCGTATATTGCCTGGCCAGCTGTAGTCTAGTAATTGCTCAATGGCGTTGGGGGTAAAGCCATTGAAGAGTTCGTGCTGCAGTTGCCTTGCCATACCAATCGCAAAATACTCAGCCAGTGGAATAATGTCTTCACTGCGATGACGCAGCGGTGGCAAGGTGATCACATCGAAAGCGAGTCGGTCGAGCAGGTCGGCACGAAACTCTCCAGCTTCGGCCAGTGAAGGCAGATCTTCGTTAGCGGCGCAGATAAGGCGCACATCGGTTTGTACCGTTTTACTGCCACCCACACGTTCAAATTCGCCATATTCGATAACCCGCAGTAGCTTTTCCTGGATTAAACCAGAGGTATTGGCCAACTCATCTAAGAAGAGGGTGCCACCGTCGGCACGTTCGAAACGACCCTCATGCTTCTTATTGGCGCCGGTGAAGGCGCCAGCATCGTGACCAAATAGTTCACTTTCCAGAAGATTTTCACTCAGGGATGAGCAGTTGAGTTTAATAAAACTTTGATCCCAGCGTTTAGACAGGTAGTGTAAGCGTTCGGCGATCAGCTCTTTTCCCGTACCCCGCTCACCTATGATAAGTACAGGTTTGGATAAAGGGGCAATTTTTGAAACATGCTCAAGGACTTCTAATAACGCATTAGATTGTCCGATAAGATTATCTTGCTGGAATTGATTAGCCACGGTGATTTTTAGTCTTTCACACTAATAATTGGTGAAAATTATAATATGTGTCCTGAGGTTTAAAATAAAGAAAAAGTTAAAATATTAGTTAAATAATTGAATAATAACGGTTAAGTAAAGTTGGCACATTAAGTGTATTATTTTTTGCGAAACCAACATTAATTTTTAGAGGACACGACTATGGGTATTTTCTCTCGCTTCGCTGATATCATTAATTCTAATATCAGTGCTCTGCTTGATAAAGCGGAAGATCCAGAAAAAATGGTGCGCCTGATCATCCAAGAGATGGAAGATACCTTGGTAGAGGTGCGTTCAACTTCGGCTAAGGTGCTGGCGGAAAAGAAAGAGATCCTGCGCCGTATTGCTAAAGTAAAAGAGCAGGTTCAAGATTGGCAGGATAAGGCTGAACTGGCGTTATCTAAAGATCGCGAAGATTTGGCCAAAGCTGCCTTGATTGAAAAGCAAAAGGCCACTGAACTTGCGGTGAACCTTGAGCAGGAGCTGGTGGTTATCGAAGAACATATTGCGCGTCTTAAAGAGGAAGTGAATCAGCTCCAGGAGAAGTTATTGGATGCTAAATCACGCCAGAAGACGATTATTATGCGTAAGCAAACTGCTTCTTCACGCTTGGAAGTGAAGCGCCAGCTCGATTCGAGCAAGATTGACAGCGCCATGAGCAAGTTTGAGCAGTATGAGCGCCGCGTCGAAGGCTTAGAATCTCAGGTTGAGGCTTATGATTTAGGCAATAAGCGTACATTAAATGATGAGTTTGCCGCGCTAGAGGCTGAAGATGCTGTCAGTGCCGAACTTGAGGCCTTAAAGGCCAAAGTGAAGGCAAGCAAAGCGAAAAAGCAGACTAAATAACGGTAATTCAGAGGTGAGTTATGGATATGGATGTATTGATTGCCCCCATCATTGTCTTTTTAGTTGTGGTGGCGCCCATCTGGTTAATATTGCATTATCGCAGTAAACGCCAAGTGAGCCAGGGACTCACTGAAGAAGAGTTTACCGAGCTTAATGAGCTGATAAGTAAGGCAGACAAGATGGCCCAGCGTATCGAAACACTTGAGGCCATTCTGGATAGCGAGGCTCCAAATTGGAGGAATCGAGATGAGCGGATTTAACGGACGCACCCTATATCGACTTCCCGAGTCAGGCAAAATCGCCGGGGTTTGTGCAGGAATCGCCGACTATTTCAATTTTGAAACCTGGTTGGTCCGAGTACTCGCAGCGTCTATATTTCTGCTCGGGGGAACAGGCATAGTCATAGTCATCTATATTCTGTTGTGGATGATTTTAGATGTGAAGCCAAGTAGCGCAAAGGATAAACAACATCACAAAGAGATTGAAGTTAAAAAGAAAGTTTGGCAAGCCGGAGAGCCTGCTAAAATGGCATTAAGAGATGTCAGTCAGCAATTCAAGGATTTAGATACTCGGCTGCAAAACCTTGAACGGCATGTGACATCGGATAGTTTTGACCTCAAACGAGAGATCAATAATCTCTAAACTTTGACTTTAAAACCAAAAATAGACGGCTACGGCCGTCTTTTGACATTGCTAAGATATCACTTATGAATTCAATTGGTCGTTCACTGCAACAGCTTGCCAATCGTTCACAGTCATTGATAAAACGTACCACGGATAATCATGTTCGTTTGGCGGTTACCGGCTTGTCCGGCGCGGGCAAAACGGCCTTCATTACTGGACTGGTTAATCAATTACTGTCAGCGGGAAAACATCAGGTACTCCCTTTGTGGCAAGTGTCCCGTGATGGGCGCTTATATGGTGTGAAGCGCACCCTGCAACCCGATATGACCATTGCCAGTTTCGATTATGATGCCGCCATGACAGCGCTATGTGGCAGTAAACCTCATTGGCCAGCCTCCACAAGAAATATCAGTGAGCTGCGTCTGGCCATAAAGTATCAACCCAGTAAAGGCTTAAGGGCGAGGCTGACTGATCATGCGACCCTGTTTTTAGATATTGTCGATTACCCTGGTGAGTGGTTACTGGATCTGCCTATGCTAAGGCTGGACTATGCTAAATGGTCACAGCTTCAGTATGGTCGGGCTGATAATTTATCAAAGAGTGATTACTATCAACCCTTTATCGCATCTTGTTCGGCACTTAATTTAACAGAACCGGCCGATGAGCAAGTGTTGAAAAACATAGCTAAACAGTATCAGATGCTGCTGAACGACACTGTGCATGGCCACGGTTTTTATCACGCTCAGCCAGGAAGAATGTTGTTGCCTGGTGAACTTGCAGATACCCCGATCTTGGCTTTTTTTCCCCTCTTTGGTCTGCAGGGCATTCAACTTGAACAATTGGAAAACAGCAATAAAACGAGCTACTACCAGGTATTGAAAAAACGCTATCTAAGTTATGTCTCGCAGGTAGTGAAACCTTTCTATCGAGATTATTTTGCCAAGTTCGATCGTCAGGTGGTGCTGGTGGATTGCTTTACGCCGCTCAATCGCGGCAAGCCGCAGTTTGACGATATGAAGTCGGCTATCGATGACATTATGGCCAGTTTTCATTTCGGTCAGTCGAATCTACTTAGACGACTGTTTGCTCCCCGTATCGATAAATTACTGTTTGCGGCAAGTAAGGTTGATCATGTTACGCGGGATCAACAGAGTAATGTGCTGTCCCTGTTGTCGCAGATGGTGGATCAGAGCCAGCAGCATGCGCAGTTTGAAGGTTGTGATGTGGAAGTGATGGCCATCAGTGCGATTAAGGCGACGACCCATGGCATGGTGCAGCAGGATGGAAAACAGATAGAGGTGGTCAGGGGCAGGGCGCTGAACGGCCAGAAAATCTTAACCCTGTTTCCGGGAGAAGTCCCCAAGCGTTTGCCACAAGCCGATTTTTGGGACAGACAGGGATTTGAATTCATTAACTTTGCGCCGCCTCAGCTTGATGCTGGCAGCCAGGAGCGGCACTTTGAGCATATTCGCCTCGATCACCTGTTGCAATACCTTTTGGGCGATAAATTAGCTTAGTGGTTTATCAATTGATAATAAGGCTGGAAATGAAACAAGACGTATTACTCAAGAAACAGCAGATATTTGAAGATGAAATGCCGCTAGCATCCACTCAGCTCCAAGAAGCGCAGCATTTTGATGAGCTTGAAGAACTCTTATCTCATCAGGAGGATTTAGCTTCAGGGCTCGATAATAAGCCCAAACGGCGCTGGTCCTGGTTGGCCAAGGCGGCATTGGGCGGCATCATCAGCTTAGTTGCACTGGAGTGGGGATTGTCGCTATTTTCGGCCTGGCAGCAGAGCCCTTGGTTGTTTGGTTTTTATGCCCTAGTCAGTTCATTGGTGAGTCTGTTTGCGGCCAGTATTGTCTTTAAAGAGTGGCGTCAGTTAAAACAGCTTAGAGGTGTAGAAGAGGCACAGCAGGTGAGTGAGCGCTTAGCCCTGAGTATGCAGATGGGGGAGGCGGAGCCTTTTATCGAGGATATTCTCTCTAGAGCACCGCAGGATATCGATCTCAGCCGTTACCGGCAGCACCTGAGTGAAGAGCATAATGATGCCGAGCGGGTGTTGCTGTTTGAATCGACTGTGCTGACACAGATAGATGCTAAGGCGAAAAAGTTGGTGCACCGTTATGCGCTGGAGTCGGCGGTGTTGCTTGCCGCTAGTCCTATTGCGGTTTTGGATATGGCGATCATCTTGTGGCGAAATCAGAAGATGATCCGTGAACTGGCCCGCTGTTATGGCATTGAGCTAGGTTATTGGAGCCGGATTAAGCTTATCCGCTCGGTGATCCTCAATATCATCTATGCCGGAACCAGCGAAGTGGTGACGGATATAGGCACACAATTATTGTCTTTAGAAGTGTCGGGTAAAGTGTCGGCGCGTATGGCGCAGGGCTTGGGCGGCGGCTTGCTAACGGCACGTTTAGGCTATCAGACTATGGCCTTGTGCCGCCCTGTGGGATTCAGTCATGAGACTAAACCCAAACTAACCAAGATCCACCGCGCGCTGTTAAGCGAACTGAAAGATTTTTCACTCGAGGCGCTGAGCAAGAAAAGTAAAAAACCGGCGGAAAAAGTAAAACAATAATAGGGCATGTTTATCTTTCAAGTTTGTTTTTGCAGTAGTTTGTTGGAAATTTATACAAGGCAGTACTTTTGATGTGTGGTTTTCCACATGAGTAAAGTGCTAACGCCGTAGAAATGACAACAAACGCTGCCCAACGGGTTCGGCTAAAAGTATTTTACTCTTTGTTATGAGCTGATTTGCTTAGATGACTAGGCGTTATAGCTCATGTCGCGATTAAAACACTTTTGTCTCGAACAAAAATTAAACAGCAAAGATAAACACGCCCTAGATAAGCTAATGAAAAATCGGCTCCTTCTGGAGCCGATTTTTTTTGGAAGCTTTAGCGTGACTGCTATTTCAAAGATCTAGCGTCAACGCGATTTGCATGATTTAGCGTCACGGCTAAATGGTCCAGAACAGGTGACAGATAATATAGAGCACTAACATACTGATAAAGTTGATGATGGCACCGGCTTTCATCATGTCAGATTGCTTGATATGACCTGAGCCATAAACGATGGCATTTGGCGGCGTCGCTACCGGCAGCATAAAGGCGCAGGATGCGGCGATGCCGATCAACACAGAGAGCATCACAGGGGAGAGTCCCAATGCCTCGGCAATGGCAGCAAACACAGGCACCAGCAGAGCTGCACTGGCTGTGTTACTTGCAAATTCGGTCAGCATCACCACGAAGAAGATCACCGCCAAGGTAAAGAGTGCCATGTGGGTGTCGCCAAAAATATCGGTTACCCAGTGGGCGAGAAATACACTCGTGCCCGTAGTTTTGAGGATGGCGCTGAGGGTCAGGCCACCACCAAAGAGGATGAGCACTCCCCAGTCGGTCGTTTTCTCAATCTTTTTCCATTCCACTAAACCTAACCCTGCCAGCAGTACTACGGCGCTGAGCGCGACTATGGTATCGAACTGAGCTATGCCGCCCAGTGCTGATGAGATGGGCTTGCTGAAGATCCAGCAGCACACTGTGGCAAGAAAGACAACTAAGGTCAGCCTGCCTTGCAGGCTTAACTGTTCAGTGCTTTTAGGTATGTCGCAAACCACGTTCAGGTTAGGTTTGAAAAAGAGGTACAGAGCGATCAACATGCTAGGCAGCATCAGGGCCACTGTGATTAAGCCAAACTCTAACCAATCGGCGAAGGTTAAACCGACTTGGGCTGCGGCAATGGCGTTAGGCGGGCTGCCAACCAGAGTGCCTATACCGCCAATGTTGGCTGAATAGGCTATCCCAAGCAGGATAAACAGGTAGGTGTTCCTGTGCTCTTTACTGTCTAACTGATTTAAGATCCCCAGGGCTAAGGGCAACATCATGGCGGCAGTGGCGGTATTACTGATCCACATAGAGAGCAGGGCTGTGATCCCAAATAACATGATACAAGCGATGCTGAGCTTGCCCTGAGATGCGGTGATCACCTTATGGGCGATACGCCTGTCTATACCTTGATGATTCAAGGCGGCGGCTAAGACAAATCCACCGAAAAACAGGTAGATGATAGGGTTGGCAAAGTTACTCATTGCCGCCTTGGTTTCGAACACACCCATTAGCACGCCCATAATGGGGATCAGTATGGCTGTAATACTGATGTGGATCGCTTCAGTCAACCAGAGTATGGCCGCGAAGATAAGAATGGAGAGGCCGACATTGATCTCTTTCTCAAAGGGAAGCAAGAGATTAAGTAAAACGAATAGCAGCAGATTTCCCAGCACTATATACGCTTTATTCGAGCCGGGGGGCTTCTCTGTCGTTAAGGAAGTCTGTTCCTGGGTCAGTTCCTGGCTTTGTGATTGCATTTAGATGTCCCTATTATTTTTTTAATGGCGTTCACCATATCTGAGCGAAAATCGGCGTCCAAGTTTTTTATTTTGTAATTAAAACACCGCAAAATTAACAGATTGATAACCTTTGATGGGCGACTTACATAATTGTGTGATTTGAATCATGTTTTCATGGTGGTTTAAGATCAAATTTATTCCACCTGCCCCTGCGTCAAACAGCATTTTGAAATAAAGTAAGAATGACAGTCTTGTGATCGCGATCTCATTTGCCTGTTTGTGTGTTGTGCGCCATATCACTTGTTGGCGATCTTTTTAAACCTGTTCTATGTTTGTTAGGTGGCCATGGAGAGGGAAAGTTGGCCCAAATCAGATAAAAGGATCGACAAGGAGATAATCATGAAAAAACTGTTCACTGCCATATTGGTTTGTGTCTTGTCTGTGGTGCCTGCTATTGCGGCAGAGCCTGTCACAGTAGAGAAAGCACAAACCGTTTCTCAACCAATCAACATCAATACTGCTACCGCCGAGCAATTAGCTGAGCTTCAAGGTATTGGCGAGGCGAAAGCTCAGGCGATAGTTGAGTATCGTCACGTCAATGGGAATTTTAAATCCATCGATGACCTAGCT
This sequence comes from Shewanella sp. AS1, assembly GCF_021412565.1. GTDB lineage: Bacteria > Pseudomonadota > Gammaproteobacteria > Enterobacterales > Shewanellaceae > Shewanella. Next base: position 792,840 of record NZ_JAKCLJ010000001.1, read on the forward strand.
CTGGTTAAAGGTATAGGTGCTAAGTTGGTGGAGAAAAACCGAGCCTTACTGACTTTATAACAAGTTGCTATTGCCTCAAACAAATACCCGCCAATGCGGGTATTTGTTTATAGAGTATGCAATTAGTCATAAAGCCGGCTTATCTGGTGGATATTGACTTGATCGCCTGCCGCCCTTAGTGGATAATGCACGCCGTCTTAAGCAATTTTGTCTATAAAATAGTTTAAGAGACTATGGTGACCCTAGGGTCCCTCCGCAATGATAACTTGTGAACTCGGCCAGGCCCGGAAGGGAGCAACCGCAGCAGGCGACTCATGTGCCGGAGTGCTGGCTCTAGGGGAACCTCCAATTACCATTATATTACAACTATTTACATCGTTTTGACCTGAGGTGGTACACTAGGTGGTACATTTGGTCAGCAAAAGCATCATTGAATGACCTCTTCCGCTTTTTAGTTGTTTAACAATAGTTGTTTAACAATAAGCCTCTTATTTATCTGTACTCATTGCGTGTTGAGTTCACTCAGCATTTAATCACTACACATTGCTTGCTGAATAAACTTTATTACCGTTGCGATTGACTCTTTAAATAGGTACGGGAGCGCTCCATAGCTGCCTGGATCCCCTGTTTCATCTGTTTGAGCTCATGGTAGTTTTCGAAAAAGTGAGTATCGACCCTGTGGCGGATATAGCGGACCGGGAGTTGATTAAGGGTGACGCAGCAGAGATCGGCCAGATAATCTTCGGGTAACTCATCGAGTAACCCTTCGTCAGACAGTAATTCCATTAACAGGATCTCGTAGTAGTTGCGAATTTCCAGTTGCATAGCTCTCTCCCTGATCTGTATTCAAGTCCAATATTTATGAGTCTTTTACGGCCACACTCTGTTTGCGGCAATAAATAGTTGTGTATGCCTTTGTGATAATACTAGTGGTTTTTTGCTATAACCGCCGCCAATAACACAGGCAATGGGAATATTTTTTTGTTTTGCTGTCGAGATAACATAATGATCCCGCAGATAAATTCCCTGGGTAGAAACACCTAAGTGGCCCAAATCATCATCCTGGTGAATGTCGACGCCAGCATCATACAAGATAAGCTCAGGCTGATAGAGGCGAATGGCGAGATCTAAGGTCTGCTTTACAGCCTCTAGATAGCTAGATTCCGACGTGCCTTGTGGCAGTTCGATATCGAGATCTGAGTGCTGTTTTCTGGCGGGAAAGTTCGACTGGCAATGGATAGAGCAGCTGATGATATCCGCATAATGCTGACTCAAGCTGGCCGTGCCATCCCCTTGATGTACGTCACAGTCGAAAATTAACACCCGGTTCAGGCCATTTTGTGTGATGGCATGATGGGCCGCTACCATCAGATCGTTAAACAGACAATAACCACTACCAAAATCATAATGAGCATGGTGATAGCCGCCACTGAGTTGCAGGGCGATCCCTTGCTCTTGTGCCAGCTCACAGGCCAACACTGTACCGCCGACTGAGTAAAGGCTGCGTGTTATCACGGCCTCTGTCAGTGGCAGGCCTAACCGCCTCACCGCTTTTGCATCTAAGGCTCGACTCATGATCTGCTCGACATAAGTCGGGCTGTGAATTTTCGCTAACGCCTCAGGGGTTATCTGGCTGGGCCGATGAAAATCCTGCGGCTTAGCAATATGATGGTCGAGCAGGTATTGGTAGAGGGCTTGATACTTAGATTGTGGGAATCTGTGGTGTGAAGGTAACGCCAGCTGAGAATAGCTGGCGTGATACACAAGGGCTGGCATGAGTCTTACATCGCGTTAGAGCTGCTTAATTGCCCAGCTCATAAATTCTTTACGGGTTTGCTCATCGGCGTGTAGCCACCAATATTGCAGCATCTGCTGTGCATGATTGGCATCGCCGTTTGCAGGTAATTGGGCAGGTATTTGAGCTGGCAAGGTGGTGGGCACAGCCTCTCCTGCTGCAATAGACTGACCTGTTTGAGATAGCTCAGCGCCTGTGCTTGTTGCGGCTGCGGCAGCAGCGTCGATATCAGTCCCGCTCTCGCCAGAGAATATTTTACTCACGAAGCTGGATTCGGTCAGGTTGGTTTGTACTATCTTATAGTTCACCTCGCCGCCATCTTTACGGGTGATCACCACCTGTGGCGCCTTGGCAAAGGCCTTAGGATTTTTAATCACTTTACCTTCGGCGGGTAGTAGCTGGTAATTATGATCGCCATCAACGGCGATAGTGACAATAAAAGGGGAGGACTTTACGAAATCCGGGCTATCGCTAAAGTCATCTTCAATCATATCATGGTAACGAATGGCGATTTTATGGGTGCCATTGCTCAAATCGAGATCCGCTTTATGGTTGAATTTACTGCTTGCCACTTGTTGGCCATCGAGGGCCAAATACTCAAATGCCATGGGAATGGTTAGGTTAGCGGCAACAGCCGACGAGGCACTGAACAGAGCGAGTATTGCTGTGAGTGGTAATACAGATTTCATTATTGCTCCTTAACGATTGTGACTATTATATGGGCGTTCAAACGCCTGAATTTTATCTTCGATATAGCTGATGGCCTGACGGCACTTACCTAAGCGGCGGTGTACTAAAAGTATCTCATTTTGCAGTGCAATTTTGTCAGCTCCATGACAATGTTCCAGCTTTAATTGCAAGGTTTCAATTTTCTGTTCGAACGCCTTTACCCAGTTGAGATGCTTGTTCAGCTCTTCATAGAGCTGATGGCTGTTGTGCATCACGTTGGCCGCGATCCAGTTAAAGCCACTTTGGGCATGGGCCTGCTGACGGCGCTTGTTGGCACTGGCAAAGCGGGCTGCCCTTTGCTGCTCGGCGGATTTGAGATCCAGACCGGTCGTGCTCAGGGCGCGTTTGAGTGCGGTGAACCTGTCCTGGATCCCTTCACAACTCAGCGCAATGGTTTCACTGGATATCTTGCCTTTGAGCAGTTGCTCAAGTTGGGTAATTTTTCTGTCTATCTGTTGAACACAGGGGGCAAGCTGTGCACCTGTCTGCTCAAACAGTTGATGATTAAAGCGCTCAGTGTCACTCAGCAGCTTACGTTGTCCCTTTGCCAGTTGGCTATCGTGTTGCAACACTTCTTGCTCTAACTGCTTGAGTTGGACTCGTAATCGCCTGATTAGTTCAGTGGTGTTCATACCCAGGCACTCCAGGCCAGATTAACGGCGATCAGGATAACGACAGTGATAAACAGGGGGCGAATAAAAGGCGCGCCGAATTTAATGGCGGTGCGAGCGCCAATAAAGGAGCCTAACATCATGCACAGGCCCATAGACAGGCCGATAAGGATGTTAACCTGACCCAGGAACAGAAAAATAGCCAGAGAAGTAAGATTGCTGATAAACGTCATGGCGCGGGCGAGGCCAAGGCTCTCAAGTACAGGTAATTTGTATTGGGACACGCTGCTAATGGTCCAAAATGCGCCGACGGCGGGGCCAGCAAAACCATCGTAAAAGCCTAAGGGTAAGCCCTGGCGCCACTGTTTAATTTTTGCTGGGGCCTGTAGCGGCGCAGTGAAATATTTTGCGCCCATGGCATTGGGTTTTACTAAGGTATAGATAGCGATAATGATGATAATGACGGGCAGCAGTTTTTCCAGCCAGTGATTGTCTATCAGGCAAACAATAAAGGTGCCAAAAATCGCCCCGATAAAGGTGGCGATGGCGGCGTGATACCAGAAGCTTGGCGTAAAAAAGTGCTTGCGATAGTAAGTGAACGCCGCAATCGATGAACCAAAACTGGCCGCCAGTTTATTGGTGCCCAAGGTCGCATGGGGTGGAATGCCTATGGTTAACAGCGCAGGAATGGAGAGCAGCCCGCCACCGCCGGCAATGGCATCGATAAAGCCAGCCAGAAATCCGGCGGCGATTAAAATTGCCCAGCTGCTTGGTTCTAAGAGTAACTCCAAAGGGGGTCCTATTCTATTACCTGACGAAATGGCGGCAAGGAATCGAGCAGAGATTTACCATAGCGTTTTGTGATAAGTCGTCTGTCCAATATGGTTATGCGGCCATAATCCTCTTCTTTACGCAGTAATCTACCACAACTTTGGATCAATTTACGCGATGCATCTGGAATAGTTAATTGCAAAAAGGGATTACCGCCCTTGGCTTTGACATATTCGGCGTGCGCCTGTTCGACCGGGGAGGTCGGCACAGCGAAGGGCAGTTTGGTGATGATAAGGTTGGTTAAATAGTCGCCTGGCAGATCTAACCCCTCAGAGAAACTACCGGTTCCGAAGATGATGCTGACCTTGCCATCGTCACAGCGCTGCTTATGTTTTGTGAGTAGTTGCTGACGCGAGTCTTCCCCCTGGATCAGCAGCTCGGTATTGATTTTGGGGCGCACCAGTTCGGCAACTTTCTCCATCTGCCAATAGGAGGCAAACAGCACTAAGGTGGCACTTTCCCCCTCCAGCAGGGTGACTATCTGCTCGGCAAGCTCCTGAGTATAGTTATCATCCGTAGGCTCGCAGCGCATTTTTGGGATAAACAAGGTAGCATTTTGCTGAAAATCGAACGGGCTATCCATGGCCAGATAACGGCTGCCGTCATTGATGGACAGACCCACCTGATGGGTAAAATGGTTGAAATTATTCAGTGCTCGCAGGGTCGCGCTGCAGAGTACAACCCCGGCGGCCTTCTCCCAGAGTAAAGATTCGAGCATGAAGCCGACTTCGATGGGGGAGACATTAAACAGATAATCGCTTTGCTTCCCCGGCAACTGCTCGACCCACCTTGCCATGGGGGCGCCCTTGGGATTATCTGCCTTGGCGGTCATCTTCCACAATTTGTGCAGGTTTTCTAGGCGTTGCAACATAAAGCCGGTTTCGCTTAAGAGTTGCTCTGATTGATGTTTGGGCAGTTCGCCATCTTTTATCGCCTCATTGAGCAGTACCAGCATCTTGTTAAACTGCTTGAGCGCATCGTTGCTCGCACTCGCTAGGTTTTCAGCTTTTATCACTAAGGACTCAGGCAGTTTTCCGTGCTCGAAGCGGATGCGATTTTCAGGGTTATCGAAGGCGGTGGCCTGAGTGTCACAATAGTGGGCAACGCCGCTGAGCAGACTACAGAGCTCACTGATATGGTCCTGCATCGCCTGAGCTGGGGCGATGATGTGATTACTCTTTAATTGATTTTGCAGTTTTGCGCTGGTCTTGGCTATTTTTTCCAGCCAGTCGATGGCGCCTCGCAGTGTGGCCTGGGCGCTGGAGAAATCCCTGGCGACCACAGGTAGGTGGTGAGCCTCGTCGATAATATAGTAGAGCTCGTCGGGCTCGGGCAGGATCACCCCGCCGCCCAGCTCTAAATCGGCAAACAGTAGGCTGTGGTTGGCTATCAGCACATCCCACTCATCTATATCTTCTCGCGCCTTATGAAAGGGGCAATGTCTGTGATTGGCCAGTTGTCTGTGACAGCTGTGTTTGTCGCAGCAGATCTGATTCCACAGATGATCCGGCAGCGGCGTGCCTAAGGTATCGCGCTCGCCATTCCAACGTTTTTCATGGAAATCTTTTTGCAGCTTCTGTAGCAGGGCTATCTGACTCTGATCCGGTTTGGTCTGCCACATGGCCATCTGAGTGCCGTCATCGCCGCCGATAAGCATCTCCAGCTTGGCCAGGCACACATAACGTTGGCGTCCTTTTACCAGGCCAAAGCTAAAGTCCAGCCCTGAATGCTGTAAAAAGAAGGGCAGATCTTTATGTAGCAGTTGTTCTTGCAGGGCGACTGTGGCGGTGGCGATACAGACCTTTTTCTTGCTGGCGAGCGCCAGTGGAATGGTGCCCAGAATATAGGCGAGGGATTTACCTATGCCCGTACCAGCCTCGACCACTATGATGCGCCTGTGTTTGTCATATTCCCCTGCAAGCGTCTTTGAGATCTCAGCGACTATGTAATTCTGCTCACGTCTGGAACGAAAGTTGGGCAGTGCAGTTGAGATCGCCTTATAGATGGTACGGATCTGGTTTTTTACATTGGCTGATAACATGCAGGCGGCTAGCTGAGAAATAATGCTGTACATAATAACAGTGATTTCATAGCCTAAGAAGAGCCTGGCGGCGGATTTTGTCCCTTTATTGGCAAATCTTGCTATAAGTATATGAATTAACTTGGATAGAGAGTCGATTTGAGCACGTCATTTTGCAGCATTAAAGGACGAATACTGACCCGTCATCAGGTGGGGAGTGATCTGCATTACTATTTGAAAACGCCTGACGGACCTGTGTTGGTGATCTTCCCCCACAGTGAACGTGTCAGTTTTTGCCGAAGCCAGGATGCGGCAAAGCTACTCAGGGCCTGTGGCGATAAAGGGATTCGCGCCGAAGCGCTTACCCTTAAGACGTTTGACCATGAACCAGTGACTGCCCTTTATTGTGTTAACGCTGCATCCTTTCGTTTGTTATCCCGCGCGGCGATGGATCTTGCCATTGCCTTGTATGAAAGCGATATTCGCCCCGAGCAGCGATATCTTATCGAGCGTTTTATTGCTTTGGATGTGGAGTTTGTGGGTCAGCAAACTTGTCAGCAAGGGATTCATCTTCTGACGGCTGAGCGGGCGCGTAAAGCGAATATTGACCTTGAGTTGTCTGTGGTGTCACTCGATTTCGAGTGTGCCATGAGCGGCGAACTCTACAGTGTGGCGCTTTATGGTCGGGATAATGCGGGCGAGCCTATCGAACGGGTTTTGATGATAGGCAAGGGCGAAAGTGAGGAGCAAGGCAAGGAGAATAATCATAGCGTCACTAAAATGCCGCCTATCGAATGGGTGGCCGATGAAGCGGCGCTTATCCATGGGTTGATTGCCTGGTTTGCTCGTGTCGACCCTGACATCATTATCGGCTGGTCAGTGGTGACCTTCGATCTGGCTTTGCTTTATCGGCGCGCAGCACATCACCAGATCCCCTTGCTGCTTGGGCGCAATCAGCAGCCTTTAAGCTGGAAGGTGGCCGATAAGTATCGCCCAGAGACCTTGGCACTGCCGGGGCGAGTGGTGCTCGATGGTATCGATTGGCTCAAGGCGGCTTTTTATCAGTTCGATAGTTACTCCCTTGAGCATGTGTCCCGTCAGTTATTAGGTGAGGGGAAGGCGATTGATAAGGTTGAAAATCGCGGCGCGGAAATTACCACAATGTTCAATCAAGATAAGCTTGCACTGGCACACTACAATCTGACCGACAGTCGTCTGGTATGGGATATTTTTCAGCAGACTCAGCTTATTGATTTTGCCTTGGAGCGTTCTAGGTTAACTGGGCTGGAGTTTGGCAGAGTCGGGGCTTCGGTCGCCGCCTTTAACCACTTATATTTGCCCCATCTGCATCGTGCAGGCTATGTTGCACCAAGTCACCCCGCCAGCGATGGCATAGAGAGTCCCGGCGGCTATGTAATGGACTCAGTTCCTGGCCTGTATCAGCATATTTTGGTCTTAGATTTTAAGAGTCTTTATCCCTCTATTATTCGCACATTTCTTATCGACCCTAAAGGCTTGGTAGAAGGGCAAGAGCTGGATAAATCGCAAACCGTTGATGGCTTTCTAGGGGCGCGTTTCAGTCGCCAATCTCCTATCTTGCCAGGACTAATTGCCGAACTGGCGACAAAACGTGAGTGGGCGAAATCGCAGAAAAATGCCCCCTTATCCCAGGCGATAAAGATAATAATGAACTCCCTTTATGGCGTATTAGGCTCCAAAGGCTGCGTGTTTCATGACGCTAAGCTTGCCAGTTCCATCACGCTGCGAGGACATGAGATCATGAAGCAGACACGCGCTTGGATAGAAGAAAGAGGATTGCAGGTGATCTATGGCGATACCGACTCGACGTTTGTGCATTTAGCCGATGTTAGCGCCATTGATGATATCGATGCCTTTGCCAGGCAATTAGTCAAAAGTATTAATGAAAAATGGCAACAATTACTTAAACGGGAATATGACCTAGACTGTTATCTGGAACTGGAATATGAACGTCATTTTGAGCAGTTTTTTATGCCTACGCTCAGAGGTTCGCTCGAGGGCTCTAAGAAACGCTATGTCGGGGCTTATACTTCAGATGATGGGGAGCTTAAGCTGATTTTTAAAGGGATGGAGCAAGTCAGAAGTGATTGGAGTCCCTTGGCGAGGCAAGTACAGGCGGAGCTTTATCGACGCCTGTTTAGCAAGTTGGATGTAGAGGCTTATTTAAAAGCAATTGTGGCGGATCTTCAGCAGGGTAAGTTAGATGATTTATTGATATTTTCTAAACGGTTACGGCGCAATGTTGAAGATTATACCGCTAAATCATCCCCCCATGTTAAAGCCGCCACATTATGGTGTGAACGCAGTGGTGATCGATCTTTTGGAAAGCGGGGAGTGCAGGTGAGATATTTAATGACGACCAATGGAGCCGAGCCAATAGAATATTGTCTTGGCAAAATCGATTATAATTATTATCTGGATAAACAGATCGCACCTATTTCTGATCCAATACTTTCAATATTACATATTAGTTTCAAAAAGATTGCCTCACATCAGTTATCGTTAATTTAGTTGGTCTGGGGTTGTTGATATCTCAAAAAATTGTTAACAAATAGTTTTTAATATGATTTAAAAAGATTTTGTCAGATTTTTATCTGTGATGTGGCGCGTTTTTTATGATGTTTATCTTTTGGGGGAACTAATCTTCTGCTAATCTAATTTAAAATTAGTACGAAATAAAGCAACGGAATGTGATGTGTGAATGAACGGCAAATTGAACATTACAGAAGGTTAGGCGAACACATGAAAAAGAGTCTATTAGCAACTGCACTAGCAGCAGTCATATTTGTCCCAGCAGCATCGGCTATCGAAGTTTATAAAGATGATCAAAATGCGGTCGAGATCGGCGGATTCATGGATGCGCGTGTTATCGATACCCATGGGGCAACAGAAGTTGTTAACGGCGCGTCACGGATAAACTTTGGTTTCACTCGCGAATTGGGTGAGGGCTGGAAAGCATTCACCAAGATTGAATGGGGTGTGAATCCATTTGGTAACAGCGAAATTGTCTACAGCAGTGAGAGTAACTTCGAATCTCAAGGTGGTGATTTCCTTAACAACCGTTTAGGTTACGTGGGTATTGCCCATGATACCTACGGTAGCCTGACTCTCGGTAAGCAGTGGGGCGCTTGGTATGATGTCGTCTATAACACCAACTACGGCTTCGTTTGGGATGGTAACACAGCGGGTGTATACACCTATAACAAAGCTGATGGTGCGGTTAACGGTGTCGGCCGTGGTGATAAGACGGTGCAATATCGTAATGAGTATGGCGATTTCAGCTTTGCGGTTCAGACACAGCTAAAGAACGATACTTTCTATACGTGTGAAGACGATCCAACGGGCCAGTTAAGTTCAGACTGTCAAGATCGTTGGGATCAAGGTATAGATTCTGAAGAAGTCGATTATGGTCATACCTATGGTTTGGCTGTGACCTATAAAGTAACAGATAAATTAACCTTAACTGCGGGGGCTAACCGTGGTGAATTCGAGGTGACCTTTAGAAACACTGGCAGTGAGATCACTGCGACGGATCTGATTTATGGTGCAGGTATCACTTGGGGTGATTTCGATGCTGACGGTTTCTATGCGGCGGCAAACTTCAACAAAAACGAGAACCATGATACCGACAACTTAGGTCGTTTGATCAAAGACTCTTACGGTGTTGAAACCTTGTTCTCATACAAGTTTGATAATGGTTTCCGTCCTTTTATCTCCTATAACATCCTAGATGCGGGCGATAACTATGTGACTCAGCCTAACAATGTTGACCCAGATGCAACCTTTAAGCGTCAGTTTGTGGTAGCCGGTCTGCATTATGTGTGGAATTCAAATACGGTACTGTATATTGAAGGTCGTAAGGACTTCAGTGAGTTTGATGCCGTGACTGTCGACGGAATCAGCGATGCAGAAGCGATGGCTGCCGATGAAGAAGATGGTTTGGCTGTCGGTATTCGTTATTCATTGTAAAATGAACGCCTGATTTAAATTAAAACGCCTCTTTTTTAAGAGGCGTTTTTTTTATCTTTTTCTGTCTGAGTTGGGTTAGCTGCATATTTCGCTAATTAACAGCAGGAGCGAGAGGTCGACTCAGGTATTAATCCAAATCAATGTCTAAACCAAAGCCATTTACCCTAGCGCTAATGCCTGCTTGTCATATTGACTCGACCTTATCTGATACTCATCGCCCTCATTCAGGCAGATTAAATCCTGTTACAAGTGTAATGAATTTTGTGTGAAGCTAACCGTGAGGGATGATTTTTGCTTCTGTCGTTTAAGTTCCCAAATAAACTGTTGTGTGTTTGTTAGCGCCTAATTTAACCGCCGCTAAATTTCCCTGCGTCAGCTGGTTAGCTGAAATAATCTCCTGCTTTCCTAAAACACAAGAATCAACCTTGGTTAAGTCATTGTGTGTATTTGATTTTTATTGTTGCTGATGACAATTCACCACATTTTTAGCCGCGATTAAATGGCAGGGAGTCAATCAGCTTGTTGTTGGTTTATGCGATATCGGCCTAAAAAATAAGCATTTGGCAAGTATCTCTGTAATGTTAATGATGCAGATGTTGATTAAATGTTTCATATGTGGTTTTATTTGTTGGCGAATATACACACGTGTAACGATTTATGTCGATTCATGCTTATGTTCACAGAAAAAATAAAAATAAAGTTCAGGGAGAAACAATATGTATAAGAACAGCTTACTGGCTAATTCAGTGCGTTTCGCATTGGTTGGCGGCGCAGCTATCTCAGCACTTACTGTTCCAACAGTATTTGCAGCAGATGAAGAAACAGCAGATAAAGTTGAACGTATTGAGGTGACAGGTTCACGCATTAAGCGTACAGACCTGGAAGGCTCAGTACCTGTTACTGTGATCGACCGTGCTGCGATCGATCTATCAGGTCAGACATCAGTAACCGATTTACTGCGTAACACTACTTTCAACTCTACCGGTTCATTCCGCCCACAGTCAGGTAGTAGTGCTCAAGGTACTGCATCTTTGGACTTACGTGGTCTAGGTTCAAGCCGTACACTCGTGTTGGTTGATGGTCGTCGTCTGACTATGTCACCTTCAACTGGTTCTAGCCAAGATTTGAACTCCATCCCATTAGGGGCGGTTGAGCGTATCGAAGTGCTGACCGATGGTGCTTCTGCTATCTATGGTTCCGATGCAATCGGCGGTGTGGTCAACGTGATCACGCGTAAAGATTTCAACGGTATTCAGCTAAGCTATACCGAAGGGACGCCAAGCATTCCTAAAGAAGGCGGTGACAGAAGTGCAGGTAGCGTACTGTTTGGTTCATCAAGTGAGAAGACGACACTGTTAGCCGGTCTTTCTTGGAACAAGCGTGATATCGTTTTTGCGCGTGATTATCCTTGGATTACACCTGGTGGGTCTACCTATGGCAACAACTGGATCGATTCAGGTTTACAAGGTAACTTTGCAGGCATACCAGGTGGTTGTAATGAAGAAAACTTCTATAAAAACGGTGATCTCTGTGTTTATAACTTCAATGCGTCGAATGCTAACGAAGCGTCAACTGATAACCAATCCATCTTCTTGAAAGGTGAATACAATATCAATGACGATTGGAAGATCTTCTCTAATGCCAGTGCCGCTAAGACCGAATCTTTCGGCCGTTATGCACCAGCTCCAGATACGAACAGGTTTCAAGGTTACGCGATTGCGGATGATAGCTACAATAACCCAACTAACCCTAATGCTTGGTTCTACGATGCAAACAACCCTAACGCAGTGGCTTATGACCCAGCGATTGGTGCACAGCAGGACGTTCACATTTATCACCGTTTTGCTGCACTAGGTAACCGTGATAACACAGTAGAAAACCTCAACACTGACTTCCTGATTGGTGTGAACGGCATTATTGCTGACACAGTTGAAGTTGAAGCAGGCTTCCGCCGTGTTCGTAACAAGACCAATGAAGTGGGTAATGGTTATCTAGCGGCGGGTACTGCATGGGGTTATGTAAATGACTTCAACCCAGGCTACTGTTCTAATGGTACTTTCGATGCCGTTAATTGCCGTTATGGTTATGACATTCAGAATCCAAGCTCTAACCCAGATGAAATTCTGAAAGGTTCTGCAGCGACAACTGCTCGCGTCAGTCAATTCAACATCGATGAAATTTATCTGAATGCTTCATTCGATCTGTTTGAGATGCCAGCGGGTATGGTGCAGGCTTTCGTCGGTGTCGAGCACCGTGACGAAGAATATAGCGATGCTTATGATTCTCAATCAGAAGCGGGTCTAGTTGGTGGTTCTTCTGGTAACTCAGCAGGTGGTGGTCGTGATGTGACTGCGGCTTACTTCGAAACACTGTTCCCATTACTGGATAACTTAGAGCTTTCTGTAGCGGGTCGTTACGATAAGTATTCTGACTATGGTTCAGATTTCTCGCCAAAAGTCTCTGTACGTTATGAGCCAATCGATGCACTGGTACTGCGTGCTTCTTATGGTCTAGGTTTCCGTGCACCAACTCTGGATATTCTGACACAGAAAACAGCCTTCTCTGCTGACTCTGTAGATGATTTGGCTACCTGTCAAGCTTTCGGGAATCCAACATGTCCTCAGCAAGGGGTTCAGATTGACGCTTACCGAATTGCTAACCCAGACTTAGGTTCTGAGAGCTCAACTCAAATGGCAGCCGGTATTGCTTACCAGCCGTTCGATTGGTTGAACTTCGCGATCGATTACTACAATATCGAAATTGAAGATCGTATCGCATTCTTCAGTGCCCAAAACCTGATTGACCGTGAGCAAGCTGGTGACCCAATTCCTGCAGGTCTAGGGGTAACTCGTCGTGCAAATGGTAGTATTGACTTCATCAATACTGGTTACGGTAACGAAGGTACGCTGGAAACTTCTGGTTTAGATTTGAACTTGAAAACCAACTTCGACTTTGGTGATGCAGGTTCATTCTCACAAACTTTCCAAATGAGTCATATGCTTGAATACTCAATTGACGGTGGCCGTGATTTAGTAAGAGATCCAGGTGTACCAAGACAGCGTATGAGCTTATCAAACGTCTATGCATTCGGTGACTTTGACTTTGCATGGAACATCAACTTGGTAGGCGACCAGTATGAAGATGTGAATAACAGCATTCAAGAAGGCCATGTTGCCACTTGGATCACTCATGATCTTCAGTTAACTTATACTACGCCTTGGAACAGCAAGCTAAGCGTCGGTGCTGAAAACGCATTCGAGAAATACCCACAGTTGATCGGTTATGATGGCCGTGAATACAACTACAACCTATACAATGGTTGGGGTCGTGTAGTGTACTTCCGTTTCAGCCAGTCTTTCTAATCGAGACTGATTTAACGGTATAAATAAAGGCAGGGAACTCCCTGCCTTTTTCTTTGAGGTTTTATGGAACAGTGGACTAACTATTGGCAGCATACGCGAGCTTTGAACAGCTTTTCGGAAGGAGAGAGTGCGCTTGGCTATCATGGGGAATTAAGAGACTATTGGCACAATAAAATTGCAGGTTTGCCGAAGAATGCCAATGTATTAGATGTGGGAACCGGAAATGGTGCACTTGCTGTACTCTGTTTTCAATATAGTGCAATACATCAGTATAGCTGGGAGATCAGCGCTATTGATGCGGCTGATATAAGACCTCAGCAGAATCAATATTCAGATGAGAGCATTAATAGCGCGTTAAAAAGCATCAGTTTTTTTGGTAATACACAGATCGAAAAAACGCATTTTGATCCGCAATCATTTGATCTTATTTGTAGTCAATTCGCCCTGGAATATTCTGATTTATCACAATCCCTTATTGAGTGTATACGTTTGCTAAAACCTAAAGGCAGACTTGTGGCTATGTTGCATTATGAACATTCTAATATTGCTGCACACTCAAGATCAGAAAAGAGGGCCTTAGATCTATTTTTCAACGAGGCTGATTTTTTAGCACGGGTGCAAGAGATTTTAGATTTAGTTTCTCAATGTATGTCGCAGAGGGAAAATATACAGACTAACGATGATTTTAAGAGCTTGAATTCACTGTTATTACAAAAAGTAAGAGATTTAGGTGAATTGGCAAAAGATGGGCATTGTGAAGCGGCTTTCAATGAGATTCTGTCACAGATAGCCCCGTTACTGTATGAGCTAAGAATTGAAAATCGGGCTATTTTTAAGAAATATGTTAAGCAGCTAAATTTTCATCGTATGCGTTTAGAGGATCAACTTAACGCTGTTGTCGACTCTGCTCGAAAACAATCCATAGAAGCGATATTGGGCACATTAGGGGTAGAGTGTTCTTTTTCTGAGATTGTGATAGATAAGGAATGTTTTGGGATTGTTTTGGAAGTCAATAATAGATAGATATTATGCTTGTCTGGCTCTTTGATTTGTGAGCCAAAGAGTGAAGTGCAGCAGCTTGGAGAGGGAGAACAAGGGGAACAAGGAGAATAAGGAAAAGGCATTACTTAATAATTAGCTATTGTTCTAAGGGCCAATCAGGTATCTAACAATCTTAGCAATTAGCCTCACCTATATATAACACCTGACTCATTGATGCTGAATAGCTAAACTGACACAACACACCTTTGCTCTTCAGGGCTGAAAAGTCGTTTCTGTTTTTAAAGAAGTGTTCCTTCCGATCGCGAACTAGTCTAATTATCTTTCTAATCTTCAAAATAATCATAAGAGTGGCGATTCTGATTAACTGTAGATACTCATGGCAATGCCAAATGTTAACAGCCTAGCCCCCATGCTTGGTAAGTTTGTTTGTGCAATTACCTTTGAAATTTGCCGGTGCAGCTTACGATTTTGGCAAGTTAACAAGAGTTTTGCGTTTACTGATTAGATCACTAGCCGTTTTCTTTAAAAATATTCTCTCACGACTCGTCTGAGACCATTTACGAACTAGGTTTTAGCAAAATTATTCATTTGAGAGTTTCTGAGTTGTGTATTGGTATTTTATCAAAACATGAAAACCAGATGGGCATTAATCTAATTTATGACAAAAATGTGACTTTGAAGCATCAAATATGAGGATCTTAAGTTTCTGCAATGGAATCTGCAGCTCAATTATCGAACAGCTTTTATCAAGGTTGCATTTATGTATATAGGGCGTGCTTGTATAACGGTTTCATAATAGAAAGGTGTTTTATCAAATTTTAACCAAGGTAAAGGTTATTACTTTGTTAATGTTTAGTTAATCTTGTGGCTTTAATTAAATCCATGCTATTCATAATCTTATGTGTTGTAAGTAACATATGTTGTTAACTATTTAACAATGATGGTCAGGATAAGTTGTTTCAAAAAGCAGCTTTTGAGGTGTTTTTGTTGCGTAATCGGTTTTTCCGCTAGTTTTAGCCGTTTTGAAATGTTGACACAGGTCAACATTTTGTGAAATGATGCCTGCGGGTCTGCACCCCATGTGGTGTAGAAAAGGGAAGATAATACTAACAATCACAAGAGAAATGCATACCCAGTTAGCGACAAAATTCTTGCAAGATAAGCAGAAATCCATGTTGCTATTTGGTTAAACTTTTTATTTTTCACTTCAAATTGGTTGGGAACTATGTCCAAGGTAAGCAATAGAACTAAAATCGCTACAGCGCTCGTAGGCGCGCTGGCCTTAGCAGGCAGTAACTTAGTGGTTGCCGATTCACTTTCGAATCTTCAGAAGGCGGATACGCAAATTCACGCCGATGCAGCTGCATCACAGAAAAAAGTTGATAAATTCTACGATCAAGCGCAAGACATGGCATTTGAGTATGGCCAAGTTGCAGATACTCGTGAATCAACTAAATCATACAACGATTATGTTGCTGGTCTGGTCGCTGACCAAGAAGCAACAATGAAACTCATCCAAGAAGATATCAACGGCGTTGATAAACTACGTCAGGGGGTTGTGCCTCTGATGTTTAAGATGGTTGACGCACTTGAGCAATTCATTGCACTGGATCTGCCATTCAACATGGAAGCCCGTCATGAGCGTATCAAGCGCCTGCGTGAGACACTAAACACAGCCAACGTAACACTTGCTGAAAAATACCGTCTTATCCTGGATGCTTACAGCATCGAACGTGAATACGGTAACAAGCTGAACGTTGAAACCGGTCAGCTAGACATTGATGGTAAAGAGATCTTAGTTGATTTCCTTAACTTTGGTCGTGTCGGTTACTACGCACAGAGCTTAGATCAGAAGTCTGCATGGATATACAATCCAGAGACTAAAGCATGGGATAAGCTGGCTGACAGCTACCTACGTAACATAACTAAAGCGATTCGCCAGGCTCGTGGCCAAGGTGCTCCAGATATGTTTGCGTTACCAATCCCAGCTGCGGAGGCTGCACAATAATGAAAAAGTTAATCTCTACAGCAATCGTTGCTGCTACTCTCTCATTGACTGCTGGTATGGTTAGCGCTGCTGACGCACCAAAAAATATCGACCAGCTACTGAAACAAGTTCAAACCGATCGTGCTAACGCCGCAAAAGTGAACAAGCAACGTGAAGCTGAGTTCCAAGCTGAGCGTGGCGATAAAGCTGCACTGCTTAAGCGCGAAAAAGCGGCTTTGGCTGCTGAAGAACAGCGTGGTAAAGATCTGACTCAGGCATTTGCCGATAACGAGCGTAAAATTGCTCAGTTAGAAGAAGATCGCAAAATCGCTCAAGGTGACTTGGGTGAAATGTTCGGTGTTGTTAAAGGTGAAGCCGGCGATTTCGCAGGTCAACTCGTATCATCTAACATCAGTGCGCAATACCCTGGTCGTTCAGCGTTCATCGCTGAATTAGGTGCGCGTAAAGAGCTGCCAAAAATTGAAGAACTGGAAAAGTTCTGGGAAGCCCAGCTATTCGAAATGGCTGAGTCTGGCAAAGTGGTTAAGTTCGAAGGCGATATCACAGCTCTGGACGGTACAGTTCATAAAGCTCAAATCACTCGTGTAGGTTCATACAACCTATTAGCTGATGACCAATATGTTGTTTACAACGCTGACCTTGGTCTAATCCAGCAGCTGTCTCAGCAGCCAGGTAGTGAAGAAGTTGCCAGTGCAAAGGATTTTGCAGGTCAAACGTCAGGCGTTCACAAGCTGTTCGTTGACCCAGCTCGCGGTGTGCTACTGAACGTATTCACTCAAAAAGCAACGATCGAAGAGCGTATCGAAGCGGGTGGTACTATCGGTTACATCATTATCGGTCTGCTAGCGCTTGGTGCCCTGATCTCTATCGAACGTCTGGTTACCCTGTATCTTGTTGGTGCGAAAGTTAAAGCACAACGTAAGAATATCGATAAACCAGGTAACAACCCACTTGGTCGTGTACTGAAAGCCTACCATGACAACAAAGATGTGGATGTTGAAACGCTTGAGTTGAAACTTGACGAAGCGATTCTGAAAGAAACTCCTGCACTTGAAACACGTATCTCTATCATCAAAGTTCTAGCGGCAATCGCGCCTATGATGGGTCTACTAGGTACAGTAACAGGTATGATCGCGACCTTCCAAAGCATCCAGTTGTTCGGTACTGGTGATCCTAAGCTGATGGCAGGTGGTATCTCTATGGCACTGATGACGACTGTACAAGGTCTGGTTGCTGCGCTACCGCTAATGCTGATGCACGCAATTGTAATCGCACGTAGCAAGTCAGTAGTTCAAATACTTGAAGAGCAAAGTGCTGGTATTATTGCTGAGCACGCTGAGAAGAGGGAAGCCTAATGATGCTATACCTGATGGACATCTGGGATTCCGTCAGGGGCTTCATGGCCTCCGGAGGCGACGTCCTCTGGTTGGTTGCGGCAGTGCTATTCCTTATGTGGGTGTTAATGCTTGAGCGTTTTTGGTATCTCAATTTAATTGCGCCAAAACAGCATAAAAACATTATCGCCGCATGGGATAAGAGAGAGGATTCTACCTCTTGGCATGCACACCGTATCCGTGAAGCTTGGGTATCCCAAGCGAAACAAGATATGAATGCTCGTATGCTGATTATCAAAACCTTAGTAGCCATCTGTCCAATGATAGGTCTACTGGGTACCGTAACCGGTATGATACAGGTATTCGATGTGATGGCAGTCCATGGCACGAGTAACGCTCGTATGATGGCGGCTGGTATTTCAATGGCCACAATGCCGACAATGGCAGGCATGGTCGCAGCGTTATCGGGCGTGTTCTTTAGCACCCGTTTAGACGCCAAAATGAAAATCAGTTTAGAAAAGCTCAAAGATAGCTTGCCACACCACTAGAGAGAGTATTGAACATGGCACGTAAAAAGCATTCAAATGTAGAAGAAGAAGCACAAATTGATATGACGCCGATGCTCGACATCGTGTTTATTATGCTGATCTTCTTCATCGTAACCACGTCGTTCATTAAGCCGTCTGGTCTTGACTACAATAAGCCTGAGGCGTCTACGGCGACAACACAAAAGTCTGCAAACATCTTTATCGGTGTCAGCAAGACCGGCATCATCAAGATGGAAAACCGTCAGGTTGACATCGAGCGTGTTACAGCCAACGTAGAACGTATGTTAGCTGAATCACCAGAAGCTGCGGTTTTGATTGAAGCAGATAAAGAAGCCCAACATGGCTTAGTGATTAAAGTCATGGATAACGTGAAGAAAGCGGGTATCGATAAGATTTCGGTTTCGGCGGGGAAAGAGTAATATGCTGAGAGGAATAGTATCATTATTAGTTGGTGGTGCTGTTACTTTTGCCCTGTTTGTTTTCATGGCCTTCTTGGTCGGTGGCGGCGCTAAACGCGCCGACACCTCAACTGATTCTCCTGTGATTGAGATCAGTATGGAAAAGCAGGATACAAAAGTGCAGGATAAGCCTAGGGTTAAGCCTAAGCCACCTACACCGCCTGAGCAGCCACCATTACCAGATACGCCACCACCAGATAGCTCGTCTGATATCGACACCAACATGGCATTCAACATGTCAGGTGTCACAGCAGGCGCAGCAACTACCGGATTTAAACTCGGTAACATGATGACGCGTGACGGTGATGCAACACCTATCGTTCGTATCGAGCCACAGTATCCAATTGCTGCTGCTCGTGATGGCAAAGAGGGCTGGGTACAGCTGAGCTTTACCATTAATGAATTGGGTGGGGTTGACGATGTTGAAGTGATCGATGCCGATCCTAAACGTGTTTTCGACAGAGAAGCCAAACGCGCTCTGAAGAAGTGGAAATACAAGCCAAAAATCGTTGACGGTAAGGCGCTTAAGCAGCCTGGTATGACTGTTCAACTTGACTTTAAACTCGATGGAGGTAAATAGAGATGCAAAAAGTTAACACACTTGCTGCTGCCCTATTGCTTGCCATTGGGGGAAGTTTAGCTGTAGCTCCAGCAGCATACGCAAACGAGAAATGTCCTGTTGATGCTCGTCAGGCTAAGGCCATAGGTCAAAGCTCGGCGAAGAAAGTTCAAAAGTCTTTCGAAGCTTATCAAGAGGGCAACATCGATGAAGCGATCGCTTCACTGCTTGAAGCCGATCCTCGCGATGCCTTTGATAAGGCGTATATTGCCCGTATGCTGGGTAACTTCTACGCTGAAAAAGGCCAGATGCAGACTGCACTCAAGCACCTGAAACAGGCGGTTGATGCCGATATTCTCGGTGGTACAGATCACGCATCTACTATGCGTCTGTATGCGGATTTGCTGATTCAGGAGAAGCAATTTAAAGAATCGATTCCACAATATTATGCCTGGATGAAGTTTACCTGTAAGGAAGATGCCCAAGTGTATCGCCGTATTGGTATCGCTTACTCTGAGCTAAAAGAGTGGGATAAGGTGCTTCAGGTTGTTGATAAAGGTCTTGCCATCAGTACTAAGCCAGATAAAGGCTTGTACCAGATGAAACTGACGGCTTATTTCAACAAGAAAGATTATAAAAATGCCATTAAAGTACTCGAGACTATGGTGCCACTGTTCCAGGATGATGGTCGCCTTTGGGTACAATTAGCGCAGTTTTATTTGATGACTGAAAATTATGAGAAGTCATTAGCTACCTATGATCTGGCTTATAAGAATGGATTTTTGGAGACTGCGGCAAACATTACGCGTTTGTCTCAGCTGTTAGCACAGAGTGGTTCGCCATACCGTGCGGCAAAAATCTATGAAAAGCATATGAAGAGCGGCCTGATTAAAGAAGAGGAACGTAGTTTCTCTATCCTTGCGGGTTTCTATCACAATGCTAAAGAGCTAAAAGAAGCGGCTACCTATTACGGTAAAGCGGCTGATGTGAATAAAGACGGTAAGCTTTATCTTAAACAAGCGCGTTTGCTGACATTACAAGAGAATTTTAAGGAAGCGATTCCAGTTCTTAAAGAGGCCTTAGCTGCCGGTGATGTGAGTGAAGGTGAAGTAGAATTTGAGTTGGCCTTAGCCTATCTTGGCACTAAGCAATTGAAAGCAGCATACAATGCTTGCTTGAAGGCTGCTAAAGATGAGAAGACTAAGCGTTCTGCTACAAGCTACTTGGCTTATATCAAAGAGAAAGCGCGTATTTATAACGTCGCGCTCTAAGCCTCGCTTGATAGAGATAGTAAAAAAGCCCCGTAAGGGGCTTTTTTGTGCTTGTTCTCTTTTTTGTGCATTTGGTTAAGAGGAAATCAGTGCAGATCGAACTGTCCGATAGCACTGTGGCTGGATTTTTGCTGCTCAAGCTGATGGCAAAGTAGGTTAGTCTCTTCAAACAGGGACTCTATGTCGATTTCGCTTGTAGGTTGGCACACATTCGCCGCAATTTCATAGTCTATTTGAGCCGAGTGATTCTTCTGATAGTGCAGATTAAAGTTATTTATCTTGGACTCAATACGCTTTATCACTGTCTGTGTGCCGCGTCTGTCGATATTGAACAGGCCGAGGGCGAAATTGTCCAGGTTGAATCGGGCGACTAAGTCGGTCGTACGCATCATGGCTTCCTGGACCTCTTTTATCAATAATTCCAATAGGTGAGGCTGTTTAACTGTTTCATCGAGGTGAGGGCACAGATACAATAATGCGAGGGATTGCTTTTCTCGGATATGGCGATGCCACTCGCGATGGAAGATCTCCATAAAGTAGGTCTGATTATAAACGCCTGTCTCTGGGTCACGAAATCCTGAGTTACTAAATGAGTAGATCATGGGCCACTCCTTACACATCAATAAAGTTAAGTATAGAAAACAACGATCAATTGCACTGCAAATAAGGGATATAACAAAATGAAGAGAAGCATTCTCGCGATTGTCATCACAGCAAGTTTCGCGCTAACAGGGTGTAACCAATCGAATACGACTCAGACGACAACAGACACGCAGCCACCGGCCAGCCAAATGTCTCAGAGTGCAGAGCAGGCCTATCTAGACTTAGTGGATCGTTATTTTAAAGACTCACTCAAACTTGACCCTATCTATGCCACCTTTGTCGGGGTGAATGATTATAACGATCAGTTTGGCGGCGCATTGACCGAAGCCTATCTCAAACAGCGCCACGAACTGAACAGCCAATATTTAAAAGCGGTGAAGGCAATCGATCGCAGTGCCTTGCCTGAATCACTGCAACTTAGCTATGACATGTTCAGCTACGATAGAAACATTGCCTTAGTGGGTGAAACCTTCCCCGAACATTTCATGCCGATGAACCAGTTTTACAGCACCTTGTTTACCATGGTGCAGCTTGGCAGCGGCGAGAGTGCTCAGCCTTTTAAGACGGTCGAAGACTATGAGAACTGGCTATCGCGTCTCAGCGGTTTTGTCCAGTGGACCAAGTTAGCCCAGAGCCGCATGGATGAGGGGATCGCCAGCAAAGTGGTACTGCCGAGGGTATTAGTTGAGCGCATCATTCCTCAGTTGCAGGCTCAGTTGGTTTCCGATGCGAAAGACAGCTTGTTCTATGCGCCCATTAACCAGTTTCCAGACAGTTTCAGCGCAGAAGAAAAACAAGTATTGATTGAGAAATACAGTGCCTTTATCGAAGGAGATTTACTGCCCGCCTTGGCACAACTCAAAGACTATTTCCAGGACACCTACTTACCCAAAGCACGTTCCAGCGATGGTTGGTGGGGGCTGCCTAATGGGAGACTCTGGTATCAGCATCTTGCCAATGCTCATACCACAACCACAATGTCGGTCGATGAGATCCATCAGGTGGGGCTGTCTGAGGTGGCGCGGATCCTGTCTGAGATGGACAAGGTTCGCCAGCAGGTGGGTTTCGAGGGCGACTTAAAGGCCTTCTTCGCCTCGCTTTCATCTGAGCCACAATATTTCTTCACCGAGCGCCAAGACTTAATTGACGCTTACATGGTGCTCAAAGAGAAGATCAACGCAGTGCTGCCTGACTATTTCGACGTGATGCCTAAGGCTGATTATGTGGTCAAGCCGGTTGAGAGCTTCCGCGAACAATCGGCGGCGGGCGCATCCTATGAGGCGCCTGCGGTAGATGGCTCTCGTCCTGGGGTATTTTATATCAACACCTATAACCTAAAGGCGCAGCCTAAATGGGGCTTAACCACCTTGTCGTTACATGAAGCCGCACCTGGTCATCATTTTCAGATCGCCATCAAGCAGGAACTGACCGGCGTGCCTGATTTTCAACGTTTTGGCGGCTATACCGCATTCGAAGAGGGCTGGGCGCTGTATGCCGAGTATCTTGGGATAGAGATGGGGCTGTTTGAAGACCCTTATCAGTACTTTGGTAAACTCTCCGACGAGATGCTGCGCGCCATGCGTCTGGTGGTCGATACCGGCCTGCACGCCAAAGGTTGGAGCCGCGAGCAGGCGATTCAGTACATGAAAGATAATTCGCCGCTGGCCGAGACAGATATTATCGCCGAAGTGGAGCGTTATATGGCGCTGCCGGGTCAGGCACTCTCCTATAAAGTAGGGCAACTTAAGATCTTAGCGCTGCGCGCCGAAGCTGAGAAGGTGCTGGGTGATAAGTTCAATCTCAAGCAGTTCCACGATCAAATTTTGACTTCAGGTTCGCTGCCAATGGCGGTGATGGAGCAGAAAATTCATCACTGGATCGCATCAACGCAAGGCTAATTTTGCACTGGCATCGTTTTTTAAACCCAGCAAATGTTATACTTGCTGGGTTTTATTTTTCTCTCTGATAATTTTAGGAGCACAAGATGGTACAAGCCACAGCACGTCACCTTTTAGTAAGCAGCGAAGAGCAGTGTCAGCAGCTTAAACAACAGATTTTAGAAGGCGCTGATTTTGCTGAATTAGCCAAAGCTCACTCTTCTTGTCCATCGGGTGCACAAGGTGGTGAGTTAGGTTCTTTCGGCCCTGGCATGATGGTGCGTGAGTTTGATGAAGTGGTTTTCAGTGCGCCACTCAATGAGGTGCAGGGGCCGGTTAAGACACAGTTTGGTTACCACCTGCTGGAAGTTACCAGCCGCGGCTAATTCAGTTCAAATGTTGGCCCTCTATAGCGATAGGCTGAAGATCAGGACGCTGCAGGATCAGGATTGGTCGCTGTTTGCAGCGATACATCAAGATCCTCTGCTGAATCAATATGTCAGAACACCGGACCCCATAGAAACCATACAGGCCAAGTTCGATGCGAGATTGCAGCCCTGGCATTATGAATCCGGTGACTGGTTAACACTCACTATCGAAGAGAACGCCACAGGTCAGGCCCTTGGCTTTACCGGCTTTTATGCCAGCAATGCTGAGCTTAAACAGGCTGAAGTCGGCTATATGTTAAGTCATCAGGGACAGGGTCAAGGTTATGCGACCGAGGCCTTAGCGGCTGTGATCGACTGGGCCTGTTTGTCGTTACAGGTACATAAGTTTATCGGCCTTTGCGCCGAGCAGAATCAGGGCTCAAGACGGGTACTCGAAAGGTGTGGTTTTCAGCTTGAGGGATTGCTGCGTCACAACTATAAGTTAGGCGAGCAGTGGGTCGATGATTGCTACTATGGTTTACTCGCTGATGATCGTTATTCGGCGGGAATCACCGGCTAAGCAACAAGAGTTTTAAGACACAAGTAAGGTAGAAACAGTGACAACAAGTTCACAGACGCTGGCGCTTTTGCCGGGTGAAGAGTTTATTGAGCTCTATAAAGTGTTAAAAGTACTATCCATGACAGCCGGCGGCGGTGAAGCCAAGTTTGTTATCAGCGAAGGGCTGGTGACAGTGGATGGTGAAGTGGAAACTCGCAAGCGTAAAAAAATCACGGCGGGGCAGGTGGTTAGTTTTAACGGTGACAGTGTCACTATAGTCGCAGCAGAATAGGGTTTTAAGGGGGTTAGTATGCAATATCCTGATGATGACAATGGCAAGATGTTGGCGGCTATGGCCGATGCGGGTATCGATCTGACCAAAGCACTGGATGTGGATTTTTTCCTGGTATTTGACGATCAGCGTGATGCCGAATCGGCAACCGAGGAGCTGGCACAATCTGATTTAGAGGGTGAGTTTGAGCTGCAGCTTAACGATGAGATAGGCAAGTGGGAATTGATCGTCTGTATTAATATGGTGCCTGAGTATCAGGCTATCGTTGAACAGGAGCTGGAACTCAATGAGTTTGCCGCCGAGTTTGGTGGCGCCACCGATGGTTGGGGCGTGATGCAGCATCAGGAAGGCGATGATGAATTTGCCGATGATGAGCATGAATGCAGTGACGATTGCCAGCATTAAGCATTAATCCTCTGGGCGATAATACTGAATCTTGAGTGTTATTGTTTAAAGCTGTTTCATTCGGTCCTTACCTAAGTGATAATCCTTAAGCCACTATTTTCGTTAGTGGCTTTTATTTATCTTGCGCAGGAATCCAAGCTATCATGTCCTTTGAATTAACCTATGAGTTAGTTGCCATCTTGTTCGCGGTTGCCATGATCGCCGGATTTATCGATTCAATCGCCGGTGGCGGCGGGCTCATTACCATTCCCGCCCTGATGTGGGCTGGTTTACCCCCTACGGCGGCGCTGGCCACTAACAAGCTGCAGGCCTGTGGCGGCAGTTTCTTTGCCAGCCTCTATTTCGTGCGCAAAGGCTTTGTCAACCTGAGTAAGATGAAGTGGTCGATTTTCTGTGCCTTTGTCGGCTCAGCACTGGGCACTGTTGCAGTGCAGGCCATAGACACCTCTGTGCTCGCCCTGTTGCTGCCATTTCTCATTTTAGCCATAGGCGGCTATTTCTTGTTTTCCAAGAAGATAGACGAAGAGGATAAGCAGCAGCTGCTTACTCCGACCGCCTTTGGTTTTACGGCCGGATTCGGGGTGGGCTTCTATGATGGCTTCTTTGGTCCAGGGACTGGCAGTTTCTTTGCCCTGGCTTTTGTGACTTTGGCCGGTTATGGTTTAGCTAAGGCAACCGCCCATGCTAAGATTCTGAACTTTTCAACCAACATAGCCTCGCTGATTTTTTTCGCTCTGGGAGGCAAGGTGATCTGGCTTCTGGGCCTTGCCATGCTTGTGGGTCAGGCGCTCGGTGCAACTCTGGGATCTCGCATGGTGATGACTAAGGGCAGTAAAATCATTAAACCTCTGGTGGTGGTCATGTCTATCGCCATGAGTATTAAACTTCTGACGGATCAGTATGATGTCGGCGCCTGGCTGTCATCCCTCTAACTGGTAATAGTATGAGTACAGTAACGACATGAATAGAGTGAAGCTGACATCCAGGTCCTCATTAGCCTCGGCATCAATTAAGCCAGACAGACGCACCGCCATGTTGCGGTTGATGGCGCAGGTGCGTGAGGCTTTGCCATTAACCGAGCCAGAGACCTTTATCTGCGGCCCCAAAGGGGACTGCATAGGTTGCTCGAAAAAACTACTCGAGCTGATCGATAGCGAACTCAGCTACTGGCAGGCAGCACTGGATAACGGCGAGGTGCCGCAATTGGGCGAGATAAGCCGTTTTGCCAAGTTGGCCAAGAATGTTCATCGAGCCCTAGTTCGCAGCGGTGTTATCGCTAGATATCAGGCTAAGTATCAGGAGTCCTAGCAACAGATTAAGCTGGACGTTGCGCTGAAAAAATAGCTTCACCGATAACCACTTAAGCCGAACCGCTAACCACTTAAGCCGATTGCCTAATGGTCGGCTATTTCTTACTATAGTCGTTACTTACTCGCTGATTGAGTGTCTTCTGGCTAGTGTTCGCTATCCGGGCACTGATATTTTCTTAAAAACAGATTTTCTTCTAGATACTTTTAAATAAATAGAGCGCCGATGAAATTTATCCATACCTCAGACTGGCATATTGGCCGTCAGTTACATAATCAGAGCCTGCTTGACGATCAGCGTCATGTGTTGGCACAGATTGTCGAGCTGGCTAAAACCCACAAGGTAGATGCGATAGTCGTCGCCGGCGATATTTACGATCGCTCTGTGCCGCCAGCCAATGCCGTCACTTTGCTCGATGAAGTGCTCAATCAGCTGCTGCATGAGGTGGGTATTCCTGTCATCTTGATCGCCGGCAATCATGATGGCCATGAACGTTTGGGCTTTGCCGCCGCGCAGATGCAATCAAGCGGCCTCTATATTATCGGGCCGTTAACCCAAAAGATTTCCCCGATAAAAATCGCCGATGTGCTGTTTTATCCGCTTCCCTATGCCGAGCCTGCAACTGTCCGTAGTGTGTTTGAGTGTGAGGCCAGCAGCCATGAAGAGGCGATGGCTAAGCTGCTTGAGGCCATTACTGAGCACGACAGTCAAGGTCTGCCTAAGGTGGTGATTGGCCACTGTTTCTTAGATGGTGGCAGCGAGTCAGAATCTGAGCGCCCCTTGAGTATCGGCGGCGCCGATAAGATCTCCCCCAGTCTGTTTGAACCTTTTACCTATACGGCGCTCGGGCATCTTCACGGGCCGCAATATAAGGGCAGTGAACATATTCGCTACAGTGGCTCAATCTTAAAATACTCCTTCAGTGAGCAGCACCAGAAAAAATCTGTCACCCTGGTAGAGCTCGAGGGCGCCGAGCCTGCCATTGAGCTCTTGCCGCTCACGCCCATCAGGGATGTGCGCATTATCGAAGGATTTTTAGAGCAGCTGCTAATTGATGGGGTGAAAGACCCTGGGCGCGAGGATTATCTTATGGTGCGCCTGCTCGATAAGAGCGCCATCTTAGATCCCATGGGGAAACTGCGCAGCGTCTATCCCAATGTGCTTCACCTTGAGCGCACAGGTTTGATGGCCAGAAGCGATCAATTAGCCCTGCGCGGCGATCAGATAAAGAAAGGCGAGTTTGAGATGTTCAGCGATTTTTTCACTCAGGTGGCGGGTGAGCCGATGAGCAAGTCGCAACAAGCCTTGATGACAGAGCTGCTCGATAACTTGCACAAGGCGGAGGATAACCAATGAGGCCCATTACACTCTCCATGTCGGCCTTTGGCCCCTTCGCCACAGAGCAGACAATCGACTTTAATGCCCTTGGGCGCAATCCGCTGTTTCTGATCAACGGTCCGACCGGTTCGGGCAAGACCACCATACTCGATGCCATCTGTTTCGCCCTTTATGGCAAGACCACGGGAGATGAGCGGGAAGGGACGCAGATGCGTTGTGATCTGGCCAGCGATGACAGGCTGACCGAGGTGAGTTTTACCTTCGAACTTGGCGAGCGTCGCTACCAGATCCGCCGGGTGCCCGAACAGCTTCGCGCCAAGAAGAGCGGCGATGGTTTTACGACGCAAAAGAGCGAGGCGCAGCTGAGCCGAATCGAGCCCGATGGCAGTGAGGTGCTGCTGGTCGCGGCAAAAGTTTCCGAGGCAACGGCGCAGATAGAGGCCCTAACCGGACTGGATGTGGATCAGTTTCGTCAGGTGATGGTGCTGCCACAGGGCAAGTTTCGTGAGCTGTTGATGGCCGACTCCAAGGCGAGGGAGAAAATTTTCAGCCAGCTATTCCAGACCCATATTTACCGCCGGATAGAGGAGAGGCTCAAGTTCCAGGCCGCGGGCATAAAAAAAGAGGTGGAAGCGAACCGCAACCGCCGCGATGGGATTTTGCAGGGCAGTGAGCTGGTAAGCGATCAGGCGCTCAGTGACGAGTTAGCCGAGCTTGCGCCTGCCTTAACCTTAGCCACAGAGCAAAAAAATAAGGTAGATCAAGAGGTCTTGGCGATAAGCGCAAGGCTTGAGCAAGCCTATCAGCTGCAACAGGAGTTTGATGCCTTAGCTCAGCTTAAAGCAAGGGCCGATGAGCTAACACAGCAGCAGCCCGAGATAACCGCCCAGCAGACTAAGTTAAAGGGCGCCCAGGAGGCTAAGGGATTACAGGCTAGCTATCAGGCGCTGCAATCGCGGGAGCGCGAACAGCTTGAGGCGCAGCAGCATCAGCAAAAGGCATCATCTGCACAGGCGCAGTCACAGCAGGGGCTAAAAACCGTGCAGGCTGAGATGGCAAATTTGCCGGAATTGGAGACTCAAAGACAGCAGGCGCTCAGCTCGGTTCAGCAATATCAGGCCATCTTGCCTCAGTTAACTCAGCTAGAAGCAATGCGCGCCGAGTTAAGCACAAAACAGCAGCAGCTTGAGGAGGCGCAGCATCAGGGGCTCGCCTTAAAAGCCAAATTGGGTGAACTCGAACAGCAGAAAACCCAGGCTAAGGCTAACTTGCCCGAGCTTGAGCAGCAAAGTCAGCAGTTACTCACGCTGCAGCAGGCAATCCACACCCAGACGCAGCAGCGGGAGTGGTTTATTGAGTGGCAGGCGGCGCAGGATGAGGGCGTTAAGTTAACGGCGCAGCTAGATGAGGCGAAAGCGCGCGGTAGTCAGCTCAGTGAAAAGCATCAGGCGCTGGAACAGCAAAATAAGCGCCTAACCCTGCGCTGGCATCAGGGGCAGGCTGTGCTCTTGGCCGCCGAGCTTAAGCAGGGTGAGGCCTGCCCTGTATGCGGCAGTCTGGAGCATCCGCATCTAGCCCAAAGCCCTGAGGCTATCCCAACAGAGCAGGAGCGCGAGGCGCTTCAGGCCGAGGAGGCGCAGGCGTTGGCTCTGCTGCATCAGGCGCGCAGCGATTATCGTCTGTTACAGCAGAGTCTGAGTGGGATTGAGCAACGCCAGATGGCACTGGTGCAGAAGCTGGGGGCGGTAGAAGCCTTGTCCCTGCAAGCCTTGGATGATGCGCTCGCTCAAGCACGGCAGGCGTTCGATAAGGCCACGCTAGCGCAGCAGCAAGTTATTAAACTTGAGAAGCAGCTCGATAAGTGGCAACAAGAGGAGCAGCAACTTAACCAAAGGCTGGAAGCGGACAGAGAAAGCTACCGGGAGCGGGAAAAACAGATCTCTGTGCTTTCGGGTCAGATAGCTCAGTTAGCAGAGTCGATCCCAGCTGAGCTGAATACGCTCGAGGCGCTTGAGTCGCTGCTCACTCAAACGCAGCAAAAGGCGGGGCAGTTACAGGCGCAGATTGACAGCCTGCGTGAGAAGCTGGCCAAGGCAGAGCAGGAAAGCGCTGCGGCCAAGGCGCAGTTGCAATCGGCTCTTGAACACCTAGAGCGCACGCAAAAGCAGCTGCAGGGTGCAATTCATGAATTTGAGCAGCAGCTCAGGCAATCCAATTTTGCATCTGTGCAGCTATTTATTCAGGCCAGTCTGGCAGAGCCACAGATGGCGGAGTTAGAGCGGGCGATTAAAGCGTATGAGCAGGCCGCTATCAGTGTACAGGCCAATATCAGGCAGATTGAAGAGAGGATCAAGGACGCTAAGATGCCAGAGATAGCATCTTTGACCGAACAGAAGAGTCAGCTGCAGGCGGAGCAAGCCAAGCGGCTGGAAAGCTGGCAACAGCTTAATGGGCGTTTGCGTCAGCTGCAGCAGACACAGCAGCAGCTCAAAGATCTCGATAGCAAGGCTGGCGAGCTGGAGTCGCAATATGCGGTTGTGGGAACCCTGGCCGATGTTGCCAATGGCAACACAGGCAATAAGATAAGCCTGCAGCGTTTCGTGCTCAGTGTGCTGCTTGATGATGTGTTACTCGAAGCCAGCCACAGGTTGCAGCTGATGAGCAAGGGGCGTTATCGCTTGCTGCGAAAAGAGGACAGGGCCAAGGGCAATAAAGCCTCAGGATTAGAGCTCGAGGTAGAAGATGCCTACACGGCTAAGGTTCGCTCAGTCGCTACCTTAAGTGGCGGTGAAAGTTTTATGGCCGCATTGGCTATGGCGCTGGGCTTATCCGATGTCGTGCAGGCCTATGCCGGTGGCATTAAGCTAGATACCCTGTTTATCGACGAGGGCTTTGGCAGTTTAGATCAGGACTCTTTGGAGCTGGCGATCCGCACTTTGGTGGATCTGCAATCATCCGGACGTATGGTCGGGGTGATCTCCCATGTGAGCGAGATGAAAGAGCAGATCCCCAGTCGCATCGATATCATAAAAATGGCGGCGGGCAGTAAAATCGAGCTTATCTTAGGTTAATTGTAAAAATGTCGGAATAAAACCGCTGTAAATGCTCAAATTTTTGTGCATTAGTTCTGTTTTTGGCTTGTTTGTGGTGATTTTGTATTATTTTCCTACATTTTTGTGCAGTCGATCTGTTTGTAAATCGCCCGCTTTTTGATATAAAAGAGCATCGATTTTCCAGCTCACAAGCGCTGGTGAAATAAGATAATTTTTATGGTCAAAGTTGAGGCTTAGGTTGCGCCAGGGTAAAAGTTCTTTTCTAAATATGTATCTGACTCGTTTCGCTCAGTTACCACCTTTACATAAAAAGGTGCTGCTAGGGGCGAGTTTATTGGTATGTATTACCTTATTACTGCCGGGCCAACAGCAGACTTTGCCTCAGCGTATTCCTGTGGCTCTGGATATGGATGCCCTGGTGTCCAGTATTGGGACGAGTGAGACTGAAGGACTGGATGTTGACCAGCCCGATTTTGAGAAAACCATCGTCAGTGGCGATACCCTAAGTCGATTGTTTACTGAGGCGAATGTCGATCAGCAGACCATGTACAGGGTGCTGGAGGCAGACTTAAATATCCTGGCATTAGATACTCTGATACCGGGGAATACCATACGTTTCTGGCTCGATGATAGCGGCCAACTGGATAGGCTTGAACTCTATTTTAGCGCTGCCCGTCAGGTGGTGTTCAGCCGTTATGAAGAGGGCGGTTTTAAGGTCGAAGAGATCAATATCGACGGGATCTGGCAAAATCGTGCCTTAAGCGGTGAAATTCAGGGGTCTTTCTATTTGTCTGCTCAGCGTATCGGTCTCAATGCCGGTGAGATCCAGCGCATCGAGTCTATGCTGAAAGAAAAACTCAACTTTTCTCGGGATCTACGTGCCGGCGATCATTTTTCTGTGTTGATGAGCGAGCAATATATCGACGGAGAAATGACGGGCAACACAGATATTCTTGGCGTGATGATCCAGCGAGGCAGCAGCAGTATCAATGCCTATCAAAACAGCGATGGCAACTTTTATGATGAGCAGGGCCGTAGCCTGGCTAGAGCATTTCAGCGGATTCCGCTGCAGCGCAACTATCGTATCAGTTCCAGTTTCAACCGTCATCGTCATCACCCGGTAACTGGGCGCACTTCCCCCCATAATGGTACCGATTTCGCTACGCCAAATGGCACTAAGGTGATAGCACCCGGTGACGGTATCGTATCTATGGTGACAGAGCACCGTTTTGCCGGCAAATATGTGGTGATCGATCATGGTAATAAATACCGAACCCGCTATCTGCACCTTTCCAAGGCGTTAGTGCATAAAGGACAAAGGGTTTCCCGTGGGGATGTGATTGCCTTAAGCGGCAGTACAGGCCGAATTACCGGGCCGCATCTGCATTATGAGTTTCACGTCAATGGTCGCCCCGTGGACCCCATGAAGGCGAACATTCCTATGGCCAGCACCCTGAGTCATAAACAGATGCAGGCCTTTAGCCAGCTGGTACAGAAGCGTAAGCTGCAGATGGGATTGGTGTAAGGCGTGCTCAAGTGGTTGCCAGTCCTGTGGGAGTGATTGGCAGCCGTTAGGGGGCCATAAACCTCTAGCGCCCTCGCTCCCCGAACCTGATCCTAGTCGGCTTCAATATCCGGCCGTTTCAAGATCCAACCGTTGCAAGATCCAACATGGTCAGCCAGAGCCGCAGGTCAAATTCCAGTTGGTGGTAGTCTCTCTCCATATGGCAGCAGAGCTGGTAAAACGCCTTGTTATGATCTTTCTCTTTCAGATGCGCCAACTCATGCACCACCACCATGCGCAGCAGAGGCTCAGGTACCTGCTTGAGTCTGGCGGCGATGCGGATCTCATTCTTCGATTTAGTCTTGCCGCCATGGTTCTTGGCGATATAGCTGTGCAGCCCGAGCGCCTGTTTTTTCAAGGTGATCTTGTCGTCAAACAAGACTTTGCTCAGAGGCTGGGATTTCTTCAGGTAACGGTTTTTCAGCGCAATCGTATAGTCGTATAACGTTTTGTCGCTGCGAATGCTGTGCTGGTCACTGTAGCGACGTTTGAGTACCTCTTCGAGACGGCTCTGCGCGATAAGAGATTCGACCTGCTCAAGAATGGCTGGGCTATAGCCTTGAAGATAGGGGAGTAATGCCATGGTAAAGAGGTATAAGCCGGGCTAAACCCGGCTATCGATTACATTATTCGCTTTTGACGAAGATATGTTTGTTTTGCAGTGTGTAGGCGACCTCGAAGGCATTTTTCTGGAAGCGTTTAAGATCCAGCCCCTCAAAATCCACCATAGGCGGGTTACGCTTAAGTTGAGCCTTGATGTTTACCGCCGAGATCAACTGCACGGGTAGACCACAGAGCTGAATGGCGGTTTCCATCTTAAAGCTGGTGGCGCTGCCAGCCAGTTTACCTTTCTGCTCACGCTCAATAATGGCGACTTCGTCGACCTTGTAATCTTGCATCAGCTTGGAAAAGGCAAAGTGAAACTCCTTGATGGAGTCGGTCTTGGCCGAGTCGGAGACAGTCAGTGCCCGGGTTCGGCAGCTTGGCACGTTAAAGGTATCGCCTTCATAGCTCAATAAACAGATGATGGCTTCGCCACCTTTTAACTCAACGCCACAAACTCTCATGATAAACCTTAAAAAAATACAGATGTCGCTTATTGTAACCTTAAATAACCCAATGGGCTATTTACTCTTCTGGGGTATCTTGCAGTTTTGCCTTGGGTTTGCGCAGCATAGGCGCGTCACCCACATCAACGCCGGTAATAAAGCGTTTATCTCGGTTGCTCTTTGGCTTGGCCTCTGCCTTGGCTTTACCCTGTCGCTTGCTGGTTTTCGCCGCCGCTTTAGGATTTGCTTTCTTGGCGGCGGGTTTGGCTTTCAGGCCACTGAACTTAGGTTTTAAGCCGTCGATTTCGCTCAGTTCAAACTGCTTGCGTAAAAACAGCTGTACCTGCTTGAAGTTGTGCCAGTCTTTCGGGCCAACAAGGGAGATGGCATCCCCCTTGGCCCCGGCGCGGCCGGTACGGCCTATGCGGTGAATATACTCTTCAGCCAGCTTAGGCATATCGAAGTTGATCACCAGTGAGACGTTAAGCAGATCCAGTCCGCGGGATGCCACATCCGTGGTCACCAGAATTTGCTGCTGACCGCGGCTGAATTGATCCATGATCTGATTGCGGGCGGCTTGTTTCAGTTCGCCGCTCAAGGAGGCTGTGCTAAAACCCGCTTTAGCCAGCTCGCCGGCGAGTCTGTCGGTATCGCTGCGGGTGGCGGTAAAGATGATCACCTGCTTATGCTGCTCCTGTTTGAGCAGGGCTTGGAGCAGTTGCTCCTTGTGGGTTAAGTGATCGCACAGGTACACCTTCTGAGTGATATCCTGGTTCTCCACATGGGAGGCACCTATGGCGACGTGTTCTGGCTCTTTAAGAAGTTCTGCGGCGATCTCGTTGATGTCGCCGTGATCTAAAGTGGCCGAGAACATCAGGGTCTGGCGGCGCTTATGATCGGCGGCCTTGTTAATCTCTCTTAACTGCTCGGCAAAGCCTAAATCCAGCATGCGATCGGCTTCATCAAGGATTAAAAGCTCAAGCCCATTAAGGTGCAGATGATGCTGTTTTAGATGATCCGCAAGACGCCCCGGAGTTGCCACCAGGAAGTGTGGGTCTTTTGTCAGCGCCTTGGCCTGATCGTTAAAGTTTTCCCCGCCGAGAATTTTAACCGCCTTATATTGGGTATTGGCGATCAGCAGGCGCAACTGACTATAAACCTGGGTCGCCAGCTCGCGGGTCGGCAACAGGATTAAGACTCTGGGGTCGCGCTTACTCAAGGCTTTAGTGGAGATCACTCTTTGCATGGCGGGCAGCAAGAAGGCCAGGGTCTTACCCGAACCGGTTTTTGAAGATGCCATCAGATCCCGTCCCGATAGGCCGACTGGGATCCCTTGTGCCTGGATCTCTGTTGGCGTGTCGATGCCCATGTGTTTCAGGCTGGTGAGTAGACGTTTATCGAGTGAAAAATCTGAAAATAGCAAAGGTGTGCTCCAACTTAATAGTAAGGGCGCATTATACATCGACTTATGGATTTCAGCCATTGGCTTTGGCTGGCCTCAGCTCTGTTTGGCGTTAGTTTTTTAGCATTAGATTTTGAGCGGGCTCAGATTTAACTGTTAGCCCTTGATTGCCTGCACTCTCACTTAAAATATTTTTTGGTTAACAGGCTGTGCCCGATCTCAGTTTATCTTATGATTAAACAAGCCATTTGAGTCAGTTGTGAACCCAGGGAGGAGACATGGCAAATATTGGCATCGCATTAGGCAGCGGCGCAGCAAAAGGCTGGGCCCACATAGGGGTACTCAACGAGCTTGGCCGCATGGGCATCAAGCCCAATAAGGTGGCGGGCTGCTCTATCGGCGCCGTGGTGGGCGCCGCCTATGCTCAGGATAATCTGCAGGATCTGCAGCAATGGGTCAGCAGTTTTTCCAGTTGGGATGTGCTGGGACTGATGGATTTGAGCTGGCGCAAGGGCGGACTTATCGGCGGCGAGCGGGTGTTTGATGTGATGCAGCAGCATATTGGCGATCTCGATATCGAGGATATGAAGCTCCCCTTTGCTGCGGTGGCGACCGATCTCTATCGCGGACAGGAGGTGTGGTTCCGCGAGGGCAGTTTGCGCCATGCGGTACGGGCGTCCTGTTCTATGCCGGGCATCTTGCCGCCGGTCAAAATTGGCGATCGCTGGTTGGTAGACGGCGCAGTAGTTAACCCTGTGCCTATCTCAGTCGGTCGCGCTATGGGGGTCGATATTCTGATAGCGGTGGACCTTTTTGGTCACCGTAAGACACGCATGGAGCAGCTGCCTGTGTCTATGTCATCCAGTCAGAAAGAGACTAAGAGTGAGGTAAGTGCAGAGCAGGGGCAGGCGAACGATGTGGGCTTTGTGGATCTGCTGGCCAGAGGCCGGGATTATGTGGCCGGACTCTCAGACAAGTTTTCTCTCGCCAGCAAGGGGCAGCCGAGTATGCTGGCAGTGATGTCACAATCGATGGAGATACTCGAGCAGCGCCATAAGCGAATTCGCCTGATGGGGGACCCGCCGGATCTCTTGATCACCCCCAATGTGGCCGATATCGGCACCATGGAGTTTCATCATGCCAATGAGGCGATTTTAGCCGGCGAGCAGGCGGTAAAACAGGTGGCTCATATTATCGAATCTGTGTTTGCTGAACATAACATCTAGGCTGGAGGCGATAAAATAAACACCTTCTCATCTAACTGACTGAGCCAAATCATCTCTTGATTTGGCTCAGTTATTTTGTCCACAGTTTGTCCCGTTTTTTCCCTTCACTAGCTCTGTTTTTGGCTTTGGTCAAGGTAACTTTTTAAGATCAGTGGCTGAGTTTACATTTATAACATCTGTGAAATCACCATAGGTAAAAACATGATCTGGATCAAGGTAGTTCCATTTAGTTTGTAGCTTAATACGCTATATATTGTGCTTGTGTGCTTAAATGACACTATATGTGGTGTTATTTTAAACGTTCGTAGGGGAGAGATTGACAATGCCAGTAGTTATTAAGCGGGATGGTTACCGCACGCCATTTGACGAAACAAGGATCAGGGATGCCGTTATCGCAGCGGCGAACTCAGCAGGTATTGATGATGTTACCTACGCAACCCAAGTCGCCAGCCAGGTAAGACAATTGATGGCAGACGTAGAGGAAGTGGATATCCATGATCTGCAAGATGCGGTTGAAAATCAGCTGATGGAAGGGCCATACAAGGCTCTTGCCCGTGTGTATATCGAATATCGCCATGACAGAGATGTACACCGTGAACTCAGTAGTCGCCTTAACCGTGACATTCGCGGTCTGGTGGAGCAGAGCAATGCCGCGCTATTAAACGAAAATGCCAATAAAGACTCGAAAGTGATCCCAACCCAAAGGGATCTACTGGCGGGTATCGTGGCCAAACATTATGCCACGCGCCATATTCTGCCAAAGGATGTGGTCGCCGCCCACGAGTCGGGGGAGATCCATTATCACGATCTGGATTACGCGCCGTTTTTCCCCATGTTCAACTGCATGTTGATAGACTTAGGCGGCATGTTGACCCAGGGCTTTAAGATGGGTAATGCCGAGATTGAAACCCCTAAATCTATCTCGACAGCCACGGCAGTCACGGCGCAGATCATCGCCCAGGTCGCCAGCCACATCTATGGTGGTACCACGATCAATCGTATCGATGAAGTGTTGGCACCTTATGTCGCTAAGAGTTATGACAAGCATTATCAGATCGCCCTGAAGTGGGGGATCACAGATGCCAAAGCCTTCGCCATTTCGCAAACTGAGAAAGAGTGTCACGATGCCTTCCAGTCTCTGGAGTATGAGGTCAATACCTTGCATACTGCCAATGGACAAACACCTTTTGTGACCTTTGGTTTTGGTTTAGGTACCTCGTGGGAATCGCGCCTGATCCAAGAGTCCATCCTTAAGGTGCGCATGACGGGGCTGGGTAAGAACCGCAAGACGGCCGTGTTCCCTAAATTGGTGTTTGCTATCCGTGATGGGATTAACCATAAGAGTGGCGACTGCAATTATGATATTAAGCAGACGGCACTGAAATGCGCCAGCATGCGCATGTATCCCGATATCCTTAACTATGAACAGGTTGAGAAGGTCACAGGCTCCTTTAAGACCCCAATGGGTTGTCGCAGCTTTCTAGGGACTTATGAGAAAGAAGGCGAGCTGGTGCATGAAGGGCGCAACAACTTGGGGGTTGTCAGCCTTAACCTGCCAAGGGTTGCCATCGAAGCTAAGGGCGATGAAGCCAAATTCTTTGCCATCTTAGATAAGCGCCTCGAGGTTGCCCGCCGCGCCTTAGATACTCGTATCGAACGCTTGCAAGGGGTTAAAGCCCGTGTGGCCCCCATCCTTTATATGGAAGGTGCCTGTGGTGTGCGCCTGCGCGCCGATGAAGAGATCAGCGAGATTTTTAAAAATGGCCGTGCCTCCATTTCACTGGGCTATATCGGCCTGCATGAAACGGTTAATGCCCTCTATGGCACAAAGACGCATCTGTTCGATAGCGAGCAGATGCGGGGCAAAGCCATCAAGATCATCGAGCACCTTAAAGAGGCGACATTGCGCTGGCGTGAAGAGACTGGTTATGCCTTTAGTCTCTACAGCACCCCGAGCGAGAACCTCTGCAGCCGTTTCTGTAAGCTGGATACCAAAGCCTTTGGCGTGCTAGAGGGCGTGACGGATCGCGGTTACTACACCAATAGTTTCCACTTGGATGTGGAGAAGAAGGTCAATCCTTACGATAAGTTAGACTTTGAGATGCCATACCCCAGCCTCACCAGCGGCGGTTTTATCTGCTACGGTGAATACCCCAATATGCAGCAGAATATTGAAGCGCTCGAAGATGTATGGGATTACAGTTACAGCCGCGTGCCTTACTACGGCACGAACACCCCAATCGATGAATGTTACGATTGCGGCTTTACCGGCGAGTTTAGCTGTACCAGTAAAGGCTTTACCTGTCCTAAGTGTGGCAACCATGAGCCGAGCCGAGTGTCGGTCACCCGCCGAGTCTGTGGTTATCTTGGCAGCCCGGATGCCAGACCCTTTAACTATGGTAAGCAGGAAGAGGTGAAGCGCAGGGTTAAGCACCTTTAAGGTGTTTACCTGAACTGGGCTCGACGTTTCTCATTCAAGGCGCCTCTGGGCGCCTTTTGAGTCACAGCCTGATTAGATTGAGGTTGAATAAATGAATTATCAGCAATATTTTCCTATTGATGTGGTCAATGGGCCCGGAACCCGTGCCACCTTATTTGTCTCCGGCTGCGAGCATCAGTGCCGTGGCTGTTATAATCAGTCGACTTGGAGCCCAGACTCGGGTCATCGATTTGATGAGGCGCTGAGTGAGCAGATAATCAGAGATCTACAGGATACTCGGGTCAAACGCCGTGGTCTGTCCCTGACTGGGGGCGATCCCCTCTATCCGCAAAATGTGGCGGCTGTACTGGCGCTGGTGAAACGGGTCAAAGCTGCATGCCCAGGCAAGGATATCTGGCTCTGGACTGGTTATAGATTGGCCGAGCTTAACGAGCAGCAGAAGCAAGTGCTTGAGTATATTGATGTCCTAGTCGATGGAAAATTCGAACAGGCCCTTGCCGATCCCAGTCTGCAATTTCGTGGCAGCAGCAATCAAGAGATCCATCATTTACATCAATAGTGCTATAATCCCAAGCGAATCAAGATTATTGGTGAAATAGTGGCCTGATAATTGGGTCGTAGTGGTTATTTAAAGGCAAATTAATGAATTTAAAGCAAGAGTTACAGCAACTTAATGATCGTCTCGACAAGTACCGTCGTAAACTGAGTGCTGCCGAGAAACGTGGCGATCAGGCGGTGGTGTTGCAGTTTAAACAAGAGATTAATGCTGTAACTAAGCAGATCGCCAGTGTCAAGAATCAACAGACTCGCTTGCTCAATAAGAAGGGCAGCGATGTCAAATCGCTTCCTTTCAGCCGTGAACTTACTAAGGCTGAGCAGGCCGATATGGGTAAGCTGAAAAAATCGGTTCGGGGTCTGGTGGTGGTACATCCCATGACGGCGCTAGGACGTGAAATGGGCTTGACCAAAGTGACAGGCTATGCGCCTAAGGTGTTCTAAGATCGATTTTCATGTCCTTGGTACACTCGCCTGGCCCTATCAAAAATAGGGGCGAGTGCCCACGGATCTTCAGTTTATTTTTCCTGTGAGCCACAGATAGGATCACATGGCAGTTTCACTGACGGATAAAAAGGCATAGAATGCTCACCCAAATGGTGGGACACAGATGCATTATCCGTCTTAACTGATCCCAGCTAACGTCTCTGACCGAGCAAGTAGTAAAGGTTATTTCATGTCGATTAAGTATGTCGCGACTTCAAAGTTACCAACCCCCTGGGGCGTATTTGCCATGCATGGGTTTGAAGATACTGACACAGGCAAAGAGCATGTGGCATTAACTTTGGGTGAGCTGGACGCCAATAAGCCTATGCTGGGACGGATCCATTCTGAATGTTTGACTGGCGATGCGCTTTTTAGCCTGCGTTGTGATTGCGGCTTCCAGCTACAGACCGCAATGCAGAACATAGCCGAAGCGGGCCAGGGGTTTATTCTGTATCTGCGACAGGAAGGGCGTGGCATAGGCCTGCTCAACAAGATCCGCGCCTATGAGCTGCAAGATGGCGGTGCCAATACGGTGGAAGCCAATGTGCAGCTGGGTTTCGATGCCGATATGCGCAAATACGACATGATCAAGCCCATGTTGGAACAGATTGGTGTGCATCAGGTGAAGCTGATGACCAATAATCCCCGTAAAGTCAAAGCGATGAAA
Source organism: Shewanella sp. AS1 (assembly GCF_021412565.1). Taxonomy (GTDB): domain Bacteria; phylum Pseudomonadota; class Gammaproteobacteria; order Enterobacterales; family Shewanellaceae; genus Shewanella. The sequence continues at coordinate 832,568 of NZ_JAKCLJ010000001.1, forward strand.
GAGCTAGGTATCGAAGTTCTTGAGCGTGTGCCCCTGCAAGTGGGTAAGAACCGTTACAACGAAGCCTATCTGAAAACCAAGTCGACTGAGCTTGGGCATATGATGTCTGAGCATCATTTTGTCCAAGAGGACGATGATCAGCCGTTATGAATCACTGTTGGGTGAAGCTGAAATGACAAAAGCCAATTCGTAAGAATTGGCTTTTTTAGTGAGTGTTCGGCAACCATTTATTTGAGAAGCATTATAAATGGCATTGATATTCACTACTCATCTTTCTCAATCTATGGGGCGTTACCCGCTAAATAACTTGTGTTGCGCAGATCGGGTTCGCGGCACCTAGCGGCACCTTCTAGCATCGCAGCTTGTTGAAATTCTGCCGTAAGGAACAGGGTTATTTGGCAATGAAGTTCTTGCGATTCATAACTATATACAGCGAGCATATTGCTAGGTTTATCGTATGCTTCATACACTTGGGTTAAGTGATTCTGGTGCGCGGTTAATTTGGAGTGGGATATGATGGCATCGCCTAAATTGACGCAGAACCACTCCTTTATCAAATTCATATTTCCCCTACCTTCAGCAAAAATCCCTGGTTTATTATTTTAACCCGGCTGTTTGTTACTCTTTTCCCCAGATATGGGCATTGACGCCGTTTTCGCTTGGTTCTGACTTGTTGTTGGCGGGGGGCGTCGAGCGCTCAGCGATTGCCGTTTTAGGCTTGGGCAGTGGCAGATGATTCATCTTTAGGTAAAGATGCTCCACTTTTTCCCTGGCCCAAGGGGTCTTGCGTAAAAATTTCAGACTGGATTTGATACTGGGGTCATGATTAAAACAGCGAATATTGATCCGGACTCCCAGTTCATCCCAACCATAGTGATCCACAAGATCGTTGAGCAGCTGTTCCAGTTTGATGCCGTGGAGGGGATTATTCGCTTGAGTCATATCAGTTAAGGTGTCGATTGAAATTGGTTTGATTATATCAGGTTATTGTCGGTTTATGCTGCCTGATAACAGGCTAACCTTATTTTTGCGTCGCGTCAGCGGCAGATAAAAAATCAGGCCCACACTGAGGTGGGCCTAAGACGCTTAATTACTTAACCAGTTATTTAGCCAGTTATTTCTCTGCCATTAACTGCTGATAACCCCCGCCGTTGTGCACATGTTGATAGCCCAGCTTGATTAGACTCTCCTGGGCGATACCGCTGCGGCGGCCACTGCGGCAATAGACCACCACATTTCTGTCTTTGGCGATATTTTGTTTAGTGAAGGCGTCAGCAATGCTCTCGTAGGGGATATTGATGGCGTTATCTAAATGACCCTGATTGAACTCCTCAGGAGTACGGACATCGACGACTAAGGCGCCATTCTGGATCAATTGCCAAGTCACATCTGTGGTTTTGTCGTGGGCAAGCGCACTCTGATTCAGGCTTATCACGGCGATAAACAGCAGGGTACTCAGGGATATGATTCGATTCAGTAGGCTAGTCATCTTGTCTCCTTATTCTATAAGTTTATGCCTTCTTGGCGATTTCGGCCTCAGTTTTAACGCCAAATTTCTTCATTACCATAGCGGCAGGGCAGAAACCGGTAAAGGCACTTTGAAACAGGTTAGCGCCAACGAAGGCGGTAAGCCAGATAAAGTGGTGGCTCACTAAGGCTGTGAGAACTAATGACAATAACACCATAAAACCGGCAAAAGCCATAATACTACGTTCGACTGACATGTTAAGCTCCTTGATTTAACTATTAATATTGGCAATGGCTGGGCGATTACTCAGCCATTTTGGCTAACTTTTTTCGCATCACACTGTAATAGAGCACAGGGATCACGACTAAAGTCAGCAAGGTTGATACTAATATCCCGAAGATTAGACTGATGGCCAGGCCATTGAAGATAGGATCGTCGAGAATAAACAGGGCGCCAATCATGGCCGCAAGCCCTGTCAGCATAATGGGCTTAGCACGCACGGCGCCCGAGTGGATCACCGCCTGTTCCAGCGGCACACCGGACGCCGTCTCATGATTGATAAAATCAACTAATAAGATGGAGTTACGCACTATGATCCCCGCAAGGGCGATCATGCCTATCATGGAGGTGGCTGTGAACTGTGCACCAAGCAGGGCATGGCCGGGCATCACACCTATTATGGTCAGCGGAATAGGCGCCATGATGATCAGCGGCACTGTGTATGAGCGGAACTGACCCACCACTAGCAGGTAGATGGCTATCATGCCCACGCCATAGGCTATGCCCATGTCTCTGAAGGTTTCATAGGTGATTTTCCACTCGCCATCCCAGAGCACAGCGACTTTATCCAGCCCGGTAGGTTGATGGATAAAGTGTTGATCAAAGCCCAGACCATTCTCTGCATCGATATCGGCGGCCATCTCGAACATGCCATAAAGGGGGCTGTCCAGTGGGCCTGCCATATCGGCGACCACCATGATCATGGGGATCATATTCTTGTGAATAATGGGCGCATCTATCTGAGTCTTGTTGATATGCACCAGCTCAGACACTGGCACGGCGCCGCCTTTTGAGGTGGTCAGTTTCAGATTGAGCACCTGCTCAAGATCCACCTTGGCATCTTCATCCAGCTGGAGTTTAATCGGCACTGGCTTTTGCTGGTGGGGCTTATGCAGATAGCTAACGGCCTTACCGCCAACGGAGGTGGCAACCAGATCCACGATATTCTTGTAGGGCACGCCCATCATGCTGGCCTTAGTGCGGTCGATATACACCTGCCATTTTTGCTGCGTTGCAGGCAGATAGATGTCGATATCGACCACGTCTGGCGTCTGATGAAATAGCTGCTCAATCTCCCTGGCCGCTTTTTCACGCAGCGCGGCAGTGGGGGCATAGACTTCGGCTAAAATCGGTGACCAAACTGGCGGACCAGGTGGCACTTCGACCACTTTGATCGCCGCATTATATTGTTTGGCTACCGCCTGCAGTGCCTGCCTGACATCTAAGGCGATAGTATGGCTGTCGCGATCTCGATGCGACTTGTCTACTAAGTTGACCTGAATATCCCCCAGCTCCTGACTCAGCCTTAAGAAATAGTGTCTCACCAGACCGTTAAAATTCATCGGTGCACTGGTACCGGCATAGAGCTGATAGTTATCGACCTCTTCCACTTGATTGAGCGTCTGTCCCAGCGCCTTGAGCACTCGCTGAGTCTGCTCGACTGGCGTGCCTTCTGGCATATCCACCATCACCTGAAACTCAGATTTATTGTCAAAAGGCAGCATCTTTAACACCACCAACTGCGCTACTGGCAGGCTGATGGCCATGAATATCAGCAGTGCGATAGCACCAGCGAGTCCTATTCTGGCCTTGCCTGAGTGAGCCCCTTTCACAAAGGGGGCGATCAGGCGGGTAAACAGCTTCATCATGGCCGTTGATTTTTCATCGGCTTTCTCTGGCGTGTGTTCATCCCCTTTAGGGTGCTCCTTTTTATGCTTGAGCAGTTTAGTCGCCAGCCAAGGGGTGACGATAAAGGCGATAGCAAGGGAGATCAGCATTCCCATGCTGGCATTGATGGGAATAGGGCTCATATAGGGGCCCATCAGACCCGAAACAAAGGCCATGGGCATCAAGGCGGCGATCACAGTAAAGGTGGCCAGAATCGTCGGGCCGCCCACCTCGTCGACCGCGACTGGGATCAAGGTCTTAAATGAGTGTTTACCCAGCGCCATATGGCGGTGAATATTCTCCACCACCACTATGGCATCATCCACCAGAATCCCGATAGAGAAGATCAGCGCGAACAAGGAGATACGGTTGAGGGTAAAGCCCCAGGCCCAGGAAGCGAACAGGGTAATAGCCAAGGTAATAAGAATCGCTATGCCCACCACCGCAGCTTCTCTGAGTCCCATGGTGAGAAACACCAGTATGATGACGGCCGTAGTGGCAAAGATCAGTTTTAAAATCAGGGTATTGGCCTTATCGCCGGCGGTTTGGCCATAGTTGCGCGACAGGCTGATGTTGACATCTTTGGGCAGCAGTATGTTATCAACCCTGTCCAGATGGGCCAGAATATTGTTGGCAATATCGACGGCGTTTTCCCCCGGCTGCTTGCCAATGGCCAGGGTGACGGCAGGGTAGACGCCCTGTTTATCGCTGTGCCAGGCGTACTGTGTAGGAATATCGCTGCCAAGGCTGATGCTGGCAATATCGCCAAGGTAGACGGGCACACTCTTGCCATTTTCATCTTGATGCACGGCGACGACAAGTTGCTCAACTTCCTGCTGGGATTGCAGGAACTGACCGGTTTGCACCTTGATCTGCTGATTATCCTGGATCAGGGAAACCGGCATAGAGACACTATTATTGCTGCCAAGACTTTGATTGATGGCATCATAGGTGAGGCCATAGAAGTTCATCTTGGCGGCATCGATACGCACATTGAGGGTTAACTCATGGCTGCCCACTATCTCTATCTCACGGGTACCGGGCAGGCGCTTGATCTCAGTGGCCAGACCGTTGGCAATCTGGGTGAGCTGCTCGGCCGACTGTGCCTTGGATTTTGACCAGAGCGTCAGGCTGACGATAGGCACATCATCTATGCCTCTGGGTTTTATCTGTGGCTCGCCGACACCGGCCTGCGTCGCGACCTTATCCTTGTTGGAGTAGATCTGGTTATAGAGTTTGACTATCGCCTCGTTGCGGGGGATCCCCACCTCGAAAACGACAATAATCATGGCGCCATCGGGCTGAGAGAAAGAATAGAGGGTATCGACCCCTTTTATCTGCGACAGCACCTGCTCCATCGGCTGGGTAACGACCTGCTCCACTTCGCTCGGTGTCGCGCCAGGGAAAGGCACATAGACATCGGCAAAGGTGACATCTATCTGAGGCTCTTCCTCTTTTGGGGTGACCAGAATAGCAAACAGCCCGAGTAAGATCCCCAGCAGCGCCAGCAGAGGGGTGATGGCACTGAGCTGAAACAGTTGCGCTAGGCGGCCGGAGAAGCCGAGCCCTTTGCTCTGCTCGAATTGCGATTGATTGTCACTGGGTAACTGCGGTGAACTCATCTTATTTTCCACTCCTCGAAATGCGCTGTGCCATTATTGGTTGAGATTAAGCAAGATCTGAGCGGCATCGGTGGCGATCACATCGCCATCGGCCAGTCCAGACAGCACATCCACATAGCCTTCATGTTCTGCGCCCAGGCGCACTTGGGTCAGCTGGAATTTGTCTCCCTGCTGCAGATAGACACCACTGAGTTCATTTTGGTAACTCACCGCAGACTTGGGCACAGAGAGCCGACTGCGCTCACCCGTGGCAAACTTGGCTTTGACCCACATGCCAGGCATCAGATCCGGCAGGGATTTAGGCAGGGTGATCCTGGCTTGATAGCTGTAACTGCTCGGGTCAACAAAGTTAAAGATAGTCAGCTCATCGGCCTGAATCGTGCGCTTATCCTCAAGCAAGATCTCCACCGAGGTCTGCTTTCGCAGGGCGCCGATATAGCGCTGGGGAATGTAAGTAACGGCGCGCATCTGCTCGGTGGAGAAACCGCTCAGCAGTGCCTGACCGGGAGACACTGTTTCCCCTTGCTCTACATACCTTTGGGTGACTATGCCGGAAAATGGCGCGCTGACCACAGTGTATTGCAGCGACTCGTTGGCCTGCACTATGCGCGCCTTGGCGGCAGTGACAGCTTGCTTGGCTGCGCGGGCATTGGCGATGGCCTGATCCATGTCGCCCTGAGAGATAGCGCCTTGTGGAAATAAGGCTTCGAAGCGACGTCGCTGTTTTTGCGTCTCCTCATTCTGAGCCACGGCTCTGGCGTAATCAGCTTCGGCGGCGGCCAGCTCAGCCCCTTGGGTCTTGCTGGTGATCTCAAGTAAAGGTGCCCCCAGGGGAACCACATCGTTAATGTCGTAATAGATCTTGATGATGCGACCCGATGTCTGCGCCGAAACCGTTGCCGCCTTAGTGGCTTCAAGCTGGGCATCTAAGGTTAACCATTGCTGCTGCGGTTCTGACTTTAACGTCAGGGTGTTAACAGGCGCGGCAAGACTGGCAGCGCTTGCACAAATGGCGGTGCAGGTTAGCAGGAAAGAGACAAATCGCTTGGAAATATTCATAGGGTTTAATCGCATTCGCTAATATTCATAAGAAAATTCTAATGGACTTTAATGATGAGTGCAATCATTTATTAGAAAAATACGATGAATATTGTCTTTGATTGAGTTAGGTCAAATATAGTCTAATTATTAACCGCTTAACGGATTTTTCCTGTCGAACTTGCCGTCTATTATCCCAAGTCAGGTTTTGGCAAATTTTTCATCGTAAGCTGCGAGATTGTTTGGGCTGTGAATAGCGACTGAGCATAAAAAAATCCAGTGAGTCTATCACTGGATTTTTGTTTAAAGTTTAAGGCTTTAGCTTTCAAGCCTTTCTAAGAGCGGATTACTCGCTGCGGTTAAGACGGGTCTCGATCAGCGTATCGATAACCGCAGGATCCGCCAGGGTAGAGGCATCACCTAAGTTGGTCACTTCGTTAGCCGCGATCTTACGCAGGAAGCGGCGCATGATCTTGCCCGAGCGGGTCTTAGGCAGACCGCCGGCCCACTGGATCAGATCCGGTGTCGCCAGGGCGCCAATCTCTTTGCGAACCCATTGGCGCAGTTCTTGGCGCAGCTCCTCGCTCTCCTCTGTGCCCTTGGTAAGGGTCACATAGGCGTAGATCCCCTGTCCCTTGATGTCGTGTGGGTAACCCACAACCGCAGCCTCGGCCACATGCTCGTGGGAAACCAGAGCACTTTCGACTTCGGCTGTGCCTAAGCGGTGGCCAGAGACGTTAATCACGTCATCGACCCGGCCGGTGATCCAGTAGTAACCATCTTCGTCACGGCGGGCACCGTCGCCGGTGAAATACATGCCGCGGAAGGTCTTGAAGTAGGTGAGGGCGAAGCGTTCGTGATCGCCGTAAACGGTACGCATCTGACCCGGCCAGGAATCTAGGATCACCAGATTACCTTCGGTCGCGCCATCCAAGATGTTACCCATGTTGTCTACCAGCGCAGGCTGTACGCCGAAGAAGGGGCGAGTGGCCGAGCCGGGTTTAGTGTCTGTGGCGCCGGGCAGCGGGGTGATCAAAATCCCGCCAGTTTCCGTTTGCCACCAGGTATCGACGATAGGGCAATGCTCATGGCCTATCACCTCATGATACCAACGCCAGGCTTCTGGGTTGATGGGTTCGCCCACAGAACCCATGATGCGCAAGGATCTGCCATCGAAACCGTCAAACTGCTCCTTGCCTTCGGCCATCAGGGCGCGAATAAGGGTCGGTGCCGTATAGAGAATATTGACCTTATGACGGTCGACCATCTCTCCTAAACGGGCAGGGGTTGGATAGTTGGGCACCCCTTCGTGGATTAAAATGGTTGCACCGTTGGCCAGCGGGCCATAGACCATATAGGAGTGGCCAGTGATCCAACCTACGTCAGCAGTGCACCAGTAGATCTCACCCTCTTTATAATCGAACACATATTCGTGGGTCATAGAGGCGTACACCATGTAACCACCTGTGGTGTGCAGTACCCCCTTAGGGTTACCGGTTGAGCCTGAGGTATAGAGTAAAAATAGGGGGTCTTCTGCGCCCATCTCTTCGGGTACACAATGCTCAGAGGCTGTGTCCATCAAGGAGCCCCACTTGATGTCGCGACCTTCAACCCAGTTGACCTTATTGCCGGTGCGCTCAAGTACAATCACTTTCTCGACTGTCGTCACATCGGGATGAGACAGAGCGGCATCTATATTGGCTTTGAGTGGAATAGTACGGCCGCCACGCACCCCTTCATCGGCGGTGACTATGACTTTTGACTTGCCATCGATCACCCGCGAGGCGATAGAGTCCGGCGAGAAGCCACCAAAGACCACAGAGTGAATGGCACCAATGCGGGCACAGGCCAGCATCACCACGGCGGCTTCCGGCACCATAGGCATATAAACAGTAACTACATCGCCGCGGCGCACGCCCTGGCTGCGAAGGGCATTGGCAAATTTACACACTTCTTTGTGAAGTTCGCCATAGGTGAGGGTGCGCTGCTGCGCTGCGTCATCCCCTTCCCAGATAATCGCTACTTTGTCGGCATTTTTCTCCAAATGCCTGTCGAGACAGTTAACCGATGCGTTAAGGGTGCCGTCATAGAACCAGTTAATTGAGAGATTATGGTCATCAAAGGAGGTTTGCTTTACCTGAGTGTAAGGCTTAATCCAATCGATGCGCTGACCATGTTCTCTCCAAAAACCGTCAGGATTGACTACTGACTCCTGATACATTTTTTTGTATTTTTCTTCGTTAATGTGTGCTTTATTGGCGATGCCGCTTGGCACTTTATAGAGAGACTGCGTGCTCATCTGACTTCCTTTTATTACTTATGATGCATAGTAGAAGTATGAATTGCTTGGATGACTTTGCTCTATTAGACCTTGGTCTATCAATAAAAATATCTTTAATTTTTAGTGTTTTGCGATGATTTTTGCGATAGATTTAGCCTAGAGTTTAGCGTGAGATAATAAAAAAAACGGAAAACCTATGAACTTGACCCTAGTTGTGGGCGTGATAGCTATTTTATATGTGTCATTACTTTTCTTACTGGCCTGGGGGGCTGAGCGCTGGTTTAGTGGGATCACCAAAAAAATACAGAGCTGGATCTACGGCTTAAGTCTGGCGGTTTACTGCTCCTCCTGGAGTTTTCTCGGCACTGTGGGGCAATCGGCGCAGGATCTCTGGTCGTTTCTGCCTATCTTTGTCGGCCCCATGCTGATTTTCCTGTTTGGTTTTGGCCTACTGCGCAAGATGGTGATAGTGACCAAAGCGCAGAACATTACCTCGGTGGCCGACTTTATCGCTGCCCGTTATGGTAAGTCCCAGACCATAGCGGCGCTGGTGACCTTAATTGCTTTATTCGGCATCATGCCTTACATCGCCTTGCAGCTAAAGGCCATGGTGTTCAGTTTAAATCTGTTTCAGCCAGAATCCTCCCCCTATAACGGTGCCAAAGTCTCCTTAATCGTCACAGTATTATTAGCTGTATTTGCCATCTTATTTGGTACCCGCAAGCTCGATGCCACCGAGCATAATCCAGGCATGATGCTGGCCATCGCTTTTGAGTCTCTGGTGAAACTCGGTGCTTTCCTGCTAGTGGGGATAGTGGTTTGTTTTGGTTTCTTCGATGGCTTTAATGATATTTGGCAGAGGGCTGAAACAAGAGGCCTTATCAATAATCCTCATCTGCGGCTTGAATACCTGATGCCGCAGTTACTGGTGGGGATGGCGGCATTTCTCTGTATGCCGCGCCAGTTCCACGTGACTATGGTCGAATGTGTCGACGAGAAAACCTTGCTCAAGGGCAGGTGGCTGTTTCTGCTCTATCTGCTGCTGTTTGGTCTGTTTGTGGCGCCGCTCGCCTTGGCGGGTAAAATACTCTTAGGTGACAGTGTCGCCGCCGATACTTATGTGATTAATTTGCCGCTGGCGCTTGAGCATCCTGCGATTGCCTTAATTGCACTCTTAGGAACCCTATCTGCCGCCACTGGTATGCTAATAGTGGCTGTGGTGACCATTAGCGTGATGGTGAGTAATGAATGGCTGGTGCCCCTGCTATTGCATTCGGGCAAGATCCGCCAGAAAAATTTCAGTCAGTTTTCTCATTTTCTCCTCAATGCGCGCCGAGTCGCAATTATTTGCATCCTTGCATTAGGCTATTTCAGCTACCTCACCTTCATGGATAGTGACTCGCTCTCAACCTTGGGAATGCTTTCATTTGGTGCCTTCGCCCAGCTGGCGCCAGCCTTGGTGGGCGGCATGTATTGGAAACATGGCAATCGGCGCGGTGTCTATTTGGGCTTGCTGGTGGGCTTTGGTCTCTGGTGCTATATCCTGGTGCAGGGCATGGGCGAGATAAGTGGAATTCTCGAAAATCACCAGAGCCTGCTTGGTTCGATAAATACCAATGTGCGCGACATATTAACGGCATTAGTGGCCAACCTGTGTTGCTATATTTTGGGCTCTATCTGGTTTAGGGCAGGGGTAGCCGAACGTATTCAGGCCAGTGCCTTTGTGACACCCGGCCAGCTAAAAAACAGTACCAGTCGGCGCTCGACACCTATATCCCAGCAAGATCTCTTGATCCTCGCCAGTCGCTTCGTTAGTCCGACCCGAGCCTATGAGAGCTTTTCCCGTTTTTCTGATGATGCGGTGCGCAGCGACAGTTGGCATAAGGTGGCTTCTCCTGAGCTTATCGCCCATACCGAGCATATGTTAGCCGGGGTATTAGGGGGCTCGAGCGCCGCCCTGGTGATGGACTCTGTATTGCAGGGCCGCGATCTGGCCCTCGATGAGGTGTTTAATCTGGTGGATGAGGCCTCATCGAAAATTATTCTCAGTCAGGATATGCTGCGCGGCGCAATCGAACATGCTTACGAGGGGATGAGTGTGGTCGATAAAGAGTTTAATCTGGTGGCCTGGAACTACAAATACGCTGAGCTGTATGGGTATCCGGATGATTTTTTACAGCAGGGGATGCCGATCGCCGAGGTGATCCGCTTTAATGCCAAACGGGGTTATTGCGGCGAAGGGGATGTTGAAGAGCATGTGGCTAAGCGGATGCAGCACATGAAAAACGGCACAGCCCATGTGTCTGAGCGTGAGCGGCAAGATGGCAAGGTGATTAAAATTCAGGGCAATCCTATGCCCAGTGGCGGCTTTGTGATGACCTTTACCGACATTACTCAGTACCGTGCACAAGCCAAGGCGCTGCAGGAGTATAACGAGACCCTGGAGGCGCGAGTTAAAGAGCGTACCTATGAGCTGGCCATGCTTAACAGTCAGTTACTTGAGGCCAAGGCGCAGGAGGAGAATGCTAACGCCTCTAAGAGCCGCTTCCTCGCAGCCGTGGGTCATGACTTGATGCAGCCCCTGAACGCCGCGCGCCTGTTTACCGCGTCTCTGGCGCAATATCCCCACTTAGATAACGAGGGGCGCACCACACTTTCTCATGTCAATAGTTCATTGAAAATTGCCGGAGAGCTACTCACAGATTTGCTCGATATCTCCAAGCTGGACTCGGGCTTGGTGGAGGTTAATCGGCGTGATTTTTCTGTCTCCGAACTGCTCGAAGGCCTGTCGGTCGAGTTCGATGCCATGGCCAAAGATTATGGCATCAGTTTCTCTATGGTACCGAGTAACGTGACCATCAATTCCGACTTAAGCCTGCTGCGCCGTATAGTGCAAAACTTCCTGACCAATGCTTACCGTTATGCCAAGGGGAATCGGGTGTTGCTGGGGTGTCGCCATCGTCAGGGCGCGCTGGAGATCCAGGTGCTAGACACCGGCTGCGGTATCGCCAAGAAGGAACTTAAAGAGATCTTCAAAGAGTTTAAGCGTCTGGAAAACCCAGAGAGTAAGAGCGTTAGCGGCCTAGGGTTGGGACTGGCCATCGCCGATCGCATCTCCCGGGTGCTGGATCATGATATCAAGGTGGCATCCAAACTCGGGCAAGGCTCGATGTTCTCCATTACCGTGCCCCTAGGCGACAAGTCCCATGTGGTGGCGGTGAAGAAACCGAATCTGATTATGCACTCCCTTGCGGGGGTGAAGGTGCTCTGTATCGATAACGAAGAGGCGATTCTGGCTGGACTTGAGAGCCTGCTCAGCCGCTGGCAGTGTGAGGTGATCTGCGCCAGCGATCTGGCCGATGCGCGCATTAAGCTTGGTCTTAAAGGGGTCGCGCCCGAAATCGTGCTGGCAGACTACCATCTGGATCATGGCCAGAATGGCGTCGATGCCATGGATGGGATCCGCGCCCTCTATGGCGTCCATCTGCCGGGGGTGTTGATCACAGCTAATACTAATAAAGAACTAATTGAAGATATTGAACGCCGTGGCTATCACTATATGGCCAAGATGATTAAACCGGCGGCGCTGCGAGCCTTGATCTCTAGCCTGATCAAGAAGTAACAGATTAAATCACCATCTCAGTTAAGGACGTCTTTAAAAGGAAAAGCATAGTGCAATTACAACAGGTTCATTATCGAAGTAAAACAGAGGAAACATGTCAAATTACCCCCAGTAAAGTGGTGTGTGTGGGGCGAAATTATGTGGATCATATCCATGAGCTCGCCAATGAGATCCCAGAGCAGATGGTGCTGTTTGTTAAACCTAACTCGGCTATTTCAAGCCAGCTGAAGAGTGTTCATCAAGAGCCACTGCACTATGAAGCCGAGCTCTGCTTTATGGTGAAAAATGGCGCCCTGCATGCTGTAGGAGTGGGGTTAGACTTGACCAAGAGACAGTTGCAAAGCGAGCTTAAAGCCAAGTCACTTCCCTGGGAGCGCGCCAAAAGCTTCGATGGTTCGGCGCTGTTTAGCCAGTTTGTTGATCTAAGTATTGAGCTTGATGGCGGTCTAAATGAAGGGCTGGATTCACTCTCCTTTACGCTGCAAATTAATGGTGAGTTACGTCAGCAGGGGGATGTCAGTCTGATGATGAACAAACCTCAAGCCATTTTGGCAGAAATCAGCGAATTTATGACGCTAATCGACGGCGATATTATCATGACAGGCACACCCAAAGGGGTGGGGGTAATACAAGCCAAAGATGAGTTGACCCTGTCGCTGTTTAGCCAAAACACCTTACTCACTCAGGTGAGTTGGGTTGCTAGCTAACGAACTAACTAAGCCTGACCTCTGGGGTAATGATGCTCTTTTTATAGTAATGGAGCTCATATCCCCATTGTTCAAAAGTGAAGGGGTGACCTTAGTGCAGACGCTGCTTCGGGGCGCTTTCCGCATCTGACCGACATGGATGTTGGGAATGCCGAAAAATGTCGGGAACATTTTCAGCTGACCTCCAAGGATGGAGAGAATGCTTTCAAATTGATCTATCTGTGAGCTCAGTGCAGACGCTGCTTCGGGACGCTTTTCGCCATCCATGGCCGCTTAACGAAAACATCTGACCTCCAAGGAGGGAGGAAATGCTGAGAAATGTCGGGAACATTTTCAGCCTTGTTTTCGACACCCTCAGCCGCATCTACACTTGGCCATTCAATAGCTTCAATTATGCGGTATTCACATTGAGTAGCGAGTAAATGCTAAGTTGGTTGTACTTATTTCAAACTCAATTTGCCGTGGTCAAATACCCGATGGCACGCTATGTATTGAAAGAGAATGGCTCGGTTATGCAGAAATATCGCCTAGGTGTTTGATAGTTCAATAATCGAAAAATGGCATAACGAGCCCGCCAAGGCTCGAATAAGTAATGGCACGTTTTATCTGAGACATTGATCCATTGCCAGAGGCAAATACAGCTGATAAGTTACTGCTATTGTTTAATAAAATACTTAATGGTGTGAAGAGAACTGAGCTGTGGATAACTTCCATAACCGGAAATTCGCGCAATAAGCTGTTATAAGCCATAAGGAACATCGGTGAACAAATCAACATTAGGAAAATTAGATGTTATAAGCGTATTTATTTCATGGGCGCTATTATTTACATTTGTTTGTTCGTTGATCTACTTTAAGGTTTTTTCTGGATCTAATTCCAGTGTTTCAGTCATGTTGTATATCTTTGGGGCATTCTTTATAGCAGTATTGGTTCACATAGTTTTAGCTTATTTCAATCGATGCCCACATTGTAATAAGTGCTTAACAATTCAAGGTTTCAAGGCGTCTCATCCAGCTTCAAGCGGTAGTTGGGACAAAGTAGTATGGCACTGGTTTTCAGGTTCAATAGTTTGTATTCATTGCGGGCAAAGAGTAGCAACAAATGGCTTATAACAAGTTGCTCAAGTTCGTTCATAAACTCACTGGGACAATTAACAGTTGGCTTGGCGCTTCGCGCAAGTTTAGCCAACTGTAAATTGCCACTTAGCAAAGCGTTACACATTAATTTTTTGAATGAGTTAGGTTCAGCGAAAAATCTCATTTCTCGCCAAAAACTTTCAATAAAACACATAAATCGACTCATGACCGCCGAAGTTCGAGTGAGCTGCTTAGGTAGAATGGAGCAAACATACGAGGTCATGGATGGCCTCGTGTAAGCGAACAGGGAGGTCTTGAGCGGTTTGCGTAAGTCTAGCTAAGCTGTGCATTTCCCCAAAGTGTGTTAGTCAAAGCCCTAAGCCCCAAAGCCTAAGCCCTTATCCCAAGCGAATTTCCCTCAAGTCGTTACCTAAACTTGTCCACCTGAACTTAACCACTGTATCGCCTTCTATGCAGGAGATAATACAGAAGCTTATGCAGGGGAGCATTTCTGTTATTGACCCTTCACATCATTTCGATATACTCGAATATCAAACGATTTGTAAAAAATATAAAACAAAATTTCAAAGTCAAACTTCACATGAATCATCATTAAGGATGCCTGATGTCACAGCCCCGTTGCCCCTCCTATTACAATGCCACTATTGACCATGAAACCGACTATCCCGAGCTTGAAGGCGAGTTTGAGGTGGATGTGGTGATTATCGGCGGTGGTTTTACCGGCGTTGCAACCGCACTGGAGTTAAGTGAACAAGGGATAAAGGTGGCCTTGCTTGAGGCGAACAAAATCGGCTGGGGCGCGACGGGCAGAAACGGGGGGCAGGTGACGGGCAGTTTGTCGGGCGATAATGCCATGGTTAAACAGCTGCGTAATCGTATCGGCTTGGAAGCGGAAGAGTTTGTCTGGAACCTGCGCTGGCGCGGCCATGAGATCATCAAGCGTAGAGTAGAGAAATACCAAATCGAGTGCGATTTAAAATTCGGTCATCTGCATACTGCCTATAAACCTGGGCATATGGCGCAGATGCGCTCGACCTTCGATGAGGGTGTCAGGCGCGGCATGGGCGATGAGCTGACCCTGCTCACTAAAAGTGAGATAGGTGATTATCTGGATACGCCGCTTTATTTTGGTGGCTTACTCAATAAACGCAATATGCATCTGCACTCGGTCAACCTGTGTATCGGCGAGGCGAGGGCGGCTGACTCTTTGGGCGCAAAGATTTTCGAGCATTCTCAGGTACTCGATATTCAGGATGGTGATCATCTTTTGGTCAAAACGACCAAGGGGCAAATTCGTGCGCATAGTGCCCTGCTCGCCGGTAACGCTTATCATAAACTGGCGCGCAATAAATTGGGGGGCTTGCTGTTTCCCGCGTCCCTTGGAAACTGCGCTACGGTTCAATTAGATCCTGAGCTGGCTAAACAGCTAAACCCCCATGATGTAGCGGTTTATGATAGCCGTTTCGTGCTCGACTATTACCGCATGACGGCGGATCACCGCCTGATGTTTGGCGGCGGGACTAACTATTCGGGGAGGGACTCGAAGGATGTGGCCGCCGAGCTTAGACCTGCAATTGAACGGACATTTCCAAAGCTCAAAGGCGTAGAGATAGAGTTTCAGTGGACAGGCATGGCGGGCATAGTGGTGAATCGCATTCCTCAGCTGGGGAAGATCTCGCCAAATGTGTTTTATTGTCAGGGCTATTCCGGGCACGGGGTGGCGACGTCCCACATTATGGGGGAGATCATGAGCCATGCCATCAGAGGGCAGCTGCATGAGTTTGATCTATTCGCCAATATGAAACAGATCCGTCTGCCCGTCGGTGAATGGCTAGGAAATCAAGGGATGGCGCTGGGAATGCTCTATTACCGTATGATGGAGCATTTTCGTTGAGTCCTAGACAAGATTCGTTGAGCCAAAGACAAGAGAAAATACCGTTTTAGGCCGTGTTGCAAATTCAGCTCTGCAGCAAGCGTTAACTTACAACAAAGCTGAATGTGTGTGGAAAGCTGTGGTAAACAAGCTTATTTAACTTTCATTATGCCCACTAAGATACAGACGGCGCCGCCTATCATGCCGGCCCAGGCTTCGATAGGTGCATCACCGCTGAAGGCGCGGCTGAATTGAGAGCTGGCCGAATCGAAGATGTTATAGCCCCAGATGGCCAATGCCACGCCCGCAATGATAAGCACAATACCTAAAATTTTATTCATATTTTGATTCCAAAAGGTCAATTTAGTGAAAGTAAATGTAGATGGTTTTGGCTGTCATCGCCTAGGTAAGCATCACATTTTTTGATACTTTTTTGCAAACTTAATTTCTAAGGGGCGCTTTCAGGGGAGACGTGCTTCTAAATACTCCACCATGAGCCTGACTTTAGGCGACAGGTGACGGTTTTGCGGATAGAGCGCCCAGACCCCCTCGTGTGGCTCCTGATAAGCCTTTAACAGTGGGATAAGCCGACCTGCATGGATATCCTGGTTGATATAGTAGTTGGGCAGTTGGGCGATGCCTAAGCCTTTTAAGGCGGCGTCTCTTAATCCATGGCCGGTATTACACCTTAAACTGCCGCGCACCTTCACCTGGCGTTCACGCCCCTGATCGATAAAGCGCCAATAGTCATAGTTGCCGATTAAACAGTTATGCTGGCTCAGCTCCGACAGTGTATGGGGTTCGCCATAGGTTTTGAGGTAGTCGGGGGAGGCGCAGACAAAGTTGGTGCGCTGGCTGATACGCTTAGCCATCAGGCTCGAATCGGCCAGTTTGCCGATGCGAATGGCTAAATCTATCCCGCCGTCGATAAGGTTTATCTGTTTGTTGGTCAGCTGCACCTCCATCTCGACGCTGGGGTAGCGAAGCATAAAGTCGTTTACCAGAGGCAGAATATATTTCTCGCCGTAGGCCACGGGCGCGGTCAGTTTCAGCAATCCCTGGGGAGTATTCTTCAGGCTGCTTATGGCGCGCTCGGCTTCCTCTAGCGCGTCGAGTACCTGACGGCAATGGCGATAATAGAGATTTCCCTCTTCGGTCAGTGACACCTTACGTGTGGTGCGGTACAGCAGTTTGGTATCCAGCCTGCGCTCAAGGGCGCCGACCTGGCGACTTATCTGTGCAGTGGAGATCCCAAGGCGTTTCGCCCCAGCGGTAAAGCTGCCGGTTTCGCTGACCGCCACAAATTCGCTGACCCCTTCCCAGTGTTGCATTATTACTATCTCGTAAAAATCATTTGCGATTTAG
This sequence comes from Shewanella sp. AS1, assembly GCF_021412565.1. Classification (GTDB taxonomy): domain Bacteria; phylum Pseudomonadota; class Gammaproteobacteria; order Enterobacterales; family Shewanellaceae; genus Shewanella. Next base: position 849,588 of record NZ_JAKCLJ010000001.1, read on the forward strand.
CTAGATTATCATCGTGAGAGAAATAAATACAATGGGAGTAGAGTAGGGAGATGAGGCGCTTTGCCTTATTTCGTCCTAGCGTGACGGCAATTTTAAGCAGACGGTCTACAGTGAATGTGGACACTCAACCAATAAATGGAGCGGTTAACATGGCAGATAAATTTATTAAATCCAAAGCGGCAATCGCCTGGGCGGCGGGTCAACCTCTATCGATAGAAGAGGTGGATGTGATGCTGCCTAAGGCCGGTGAAGTCCTGGTGAAAATAGTTGCAACAGGTGTGTGTCATACCGATGCTTTTACCCTGTCGGGCGACGATCCTGAAGGGGTGTTCCCTGCCATTCTAGGCCACGAAGGCGGCGGTATTGTCGAGATGGTGGGCGAAGGGGTGACCAGCGTAAAAGTGGGCGACCATGTGATCCCACTGTACACACCCGAGTGCGGCGAGTGTAAGTTCTGTAAATCTGGCAAGACCAACCTGTGTCAGAAGATCCGTGAAACCCAAGGCAAAGGCTTAATGCCAGATGGCACGACCCGTTTTTACAAAGATGGTGAGCCGATTTTCCACTATATGGGCTGCTCTACCTTCTCTGAGTACACAGTACTGCCTGAAATTTCATTGGCGAAGGTGAATCCAGAAGCGCCGCTGGAAGAGGTATGTCTGCTAGGCTGCGGCGTGACAACAGGTATGGGCGCCGTACTCAATACGGCCAAGGTTGAGCCAGGTTCCAGCGTAGCGATTTTCGGTATCGGTGGCATTGGCTTGTCAGCCATTATTGGCGCGACTATGGCAGGCGCGACACGCATTATCGCCATCGACATCAACGAGAGTAAGTTTGAACTGGCCCGTCAGCTGGGCGCGACCGATTGCATCAACCCTAAAGATCATGACAAGCCAATTCAGCAGGTGATTGTTGAGCTGACCGATGGCGGCGTGGATTATTCGTTCGAGTGTATCGGCAATGTGGATGTGATGCGCTCGGCGCTTGAGTGTTGTCATAAGGGCTGGGGTGAGTCGGTGATTATTGGTGTCGCCGGTGCCGGACAAGAGATCTCGACCCGTCCATTCCAGTTGGTTACAGGCCGTGTGTGGCGCGGCAGTGCCTTCGGTGGCGTGAAGGGACGCTCAGAGCTGCCTGAAATCGTTGAAAAGTACCTGCGCGGTGAGTTTAAGCTCAGTGACTTTATTACCCATACTATGCCGCTTGAGGAGATCAATAGCGCGTTCGATCTCATGCATGAGGGTAAGAGTATTCGTTCAGTCGTTCACTTCGATAAGTAATGAATCAATAGCTAAAACTTATGGCCCTGGCCTGTGTAAACTGGCCGCTTTATGAAGGTGAATTATGACCTTAGAAAACATCAGCAGTACCAAGAGTTTTGGTGGTTGGCACAAGCAGTACCAGCATCAATCGACAAGTTTAGATTGCCTGATGCGCTTTGCTATCTATCTGCCACCTCAGGCCAGTGAAGGGCCAGTGCCAGTGCTCTACTGGCTGTCTGGGCTGACCTGCACAGATGAAAACTTTATGCAAAAGGCCGGGGCGCAGCGTATGGCTGCCGAACTTGGCATCGCCATAGTGGCGCCCGATACCAGCCCAAGAGGCGAAGGGGTGCCCGATGATGCCGACGGCAGTTATGATTTTGGCCTAGGTGCAGGCTTTTATCTTAATGCCACTCAGGAGCCCTGGCGCGCACACTACCAGATGTATGATTACGTAGTGCACGAGCTGCCAGCCTTGATTGAGCAGCACTTCCCCGTGAGCGAGCTTCGCAGTATTGCCGGTCACTCTATGGGCGGCCATGGCGCCTTGACCATAGGCTTGAAGAACCCGGAGCGGTATCAATCGATTTCGGCTTTTAGCCCCATAGCTAACCCCATTAATTGCCCTTGGGGCCAGAAGGCGTTCAGCCATTATCTGGGTAAGAATCGTGATACCTGGGCTGAGTATGATGCCAGCGAACTGCTGCGCCATGCCGAGCATAAGCTACCTATTTTGGTGGATCAGGGTAGTAGTGATAATTTCCTCGAGGAGCAGTTACAGCCTCAGGCCTTAGTGGAGGCGGCCAAGCTCAATGGGCATCCGCTGGAGCTGAGGATTCAGGAGGGTTATGATCACAGCTATTACTTTATTGCCAGCTTTATCGATGAGCACCTCTCTTTTCATGCCCAATATCTCAAGGGGTAATGGGGATATTTAAATTAAGACAGTAAAAAGCCGAACAGGAGTTCGGCTTTTTTATTTACTTAAAATATCAATAAGTTAAATTTCGACCTTGTCCATCTCAAGCTGCTGCAAGGAGATCACTGCCTGGGTGCGGTTGCGAACCCCTAACTTGCGGAAGATGGCGGTGGCGTGAGCCTTGATGGTGGCTTCAGACACGCCGAGATCGTAGGCTATCTGTTTATTGAGTAAACCTTCGGCAAACATCTGCAGCACCTTGTATTGCTGTGGCGTGAGATCCGCCAGTTTGCTTGCCATCTGATCTGTGGCATCTTCATTAATTTCGACCAGCTCAATATTGGCCGGTAACCAGATATCGCCATAAAGTACGGCGCTTAAGGCGTCGGTTAAGGTGTCCATCGAGGCAGATTTTGGGATAAAACCACAGCTGCCATAGTGGACTGCACGGCTGATGGTTAGGGCATCTTCGTGGGCTGAGATCACCACCACAGGCAGCTCGGGATAGTGAGTGCGCAGGTGAATAAGGGTGGAGTAACCGTGGGAGCCGGGCATCTGCAGGTCGAGCAGCACCAGATCATAGGGGGTATCGTTCTGTTCTAACAGGGATTGCAGGGCATCGGCACTGTCGGCCTCAAACCACTGGGTGTCGGCAAAGGATGTGCTTAATGCCTGACGCAGTGCGTTTCTGAACAGGGGGTGATCATCGGCGATGATAATATTTAGATTTTCGAGCTTCATTGCTTTGTGATTATCTTTTTGGCATTTGAAGATATCCCAATGTAACAGATAATTCACTTTTTGTTCATTTGTTTTTATCTTGCCGATAGGGCTGGGGGAGTGGTTAATCTGGTTTGCTGAGCTTTTCTATTGAAATCAGGGGCGGGTTTGGCCTGAAAGTAAGTGAAATAGACGTCATTTACTCTATTTCACTTACGGTATTCGCTTTTTTATGAATTTGTTACGTTCGTGCTTGTTGTTATCGCTGCAGGCTGGATTTTATCTTTTAGACCAGAGTCTAGCCCATCGGCCAGACTCTAACCTAGTGGCCTGGCTTTAGCTCAGCGGCCAAACTTTGGTGGGTTTACGATTGTCATCCACCGCCACAAAGGTGAAAACCCCGCGAATGGCATGCTCGCGCTGATCTTGATACATATCCTCGACATAGATATTCACCTCGACCTTAAGGGAGGTGTTGCCCACATGGATCACCTTAGCGATGATCTCAGCTAAGGTACCGGCAGGAATGGCCTTATTGAAGTCAATCCTGTCTGAGCTAACAGTCACCAGGGCTTTACGGCAAAAACGGGTCGCGGCGATAAAGGCGGTTTCATCCATCCATGCCAGGGCTTCACCACCAAATAGGGTGTTGTGGTGATTGGTTATTGAGGGAAAGATGGCTTTAATGACCCGCGCCTCAGATTGAGCGATGCGCACTCTGATGGCGTCGGTATCGTTCGGGTGTGAGTGGCTCAGGCAAACGGCTTGCCCTTGGGACGCAGGGGTGGTTTCTTGTAACATGTGTGACCTTAAATCGATTCGCGTAGGAAGTGCCAGTAGGGTTGCGACTTCCTTTTGGGTACAGAGATAACATTAGGCTCCATGACTGGAGCCTAACAGTGTCATTTTACTTGCTTATGTATTAGGCGAGTTTATTGATGCGTGCTCTTGCAGCCTTGGCCAGATCCCGCAGTAACTTTTCAGAGTCCTGCCAGTTCAGGCAGGCATCTGTGATGCTTTTACCATAGGTAAGAGGCTTATTTTGTATGACTTTCTGGTTGCCTTCTTCGATAAAGCTTTCTGCCATGATCCCGGCTATGGCGGTGGAACCTTGTTCCATCTGGCCGATAATATCCTTGGCTACCTCAAGCTGGCGCAGATGCTGTTTCTGGCTGTTGCCATGGCTAAAATCGATCACCATACGGTGTGATAAACCCACATCTTTCAGTTGTGCCGCTGCCGCCTGAACATCCTTTTCACAGTAGTTCGGCTGCTTGCCGCCACGCAGTATGATGTGACCAAATGGATTACCACTGGTGCGGTAAACGGCCATGGCGCCATCTTTATCGGGTGAGTAGAAGATGTGCGGCTCTTTGGCGGCGCGCACCGCATCAATGGCGATATTGATATTGCCGTCTGTGCCATTTTTAAAGCCGACGGGGCAGGAGAGGGCTGATGCCATCTCACGGTGGATCTGACTCTCTGTAGTGCGGGCACCGACCGCGCCCCAGGTGATCAAATCGGCAATATATTGACCATTGACCATATCGAGAAACTCGGTGGCAATCGGCAGTTTGAGTTCAGTGATCTGCTGCAATAGGTGACGCGCCAGACGTAGCCCTTTATTGGCATTGAAGCTGCCATCCAGATCGGGATCTGAGATAAGACCCTTCCAGCCCACTGTGGTACGAGGTTTTTCAAAATAGACCCGCATCAGGATACAGAGGTCATCTTTGAGTTCCTGATGCAGTACAGCCAGACGTTTGGCGTAATCGATGGCGGCTTGGGTATCATGAATTGAACAGGGGCCGATAATCACTAACAGGCGTTGATCATCGCCTTGTAAAATCGCTTCCACCTCACGGCGTTGCTGAACTAAGTAATCGGCGGCATCTTGGGTAAGCGGGTATTCAGATGCGAGCTTTGCAGGTGAAATGGCCTTACATAATAGGGTTGTACGGAGTTCGTCTGTTTTAATGGTCATTCAATATACCGAGCGTTTGTCTTGGCATTTAGCCTTAATGCTCAGGATTATAACGAATAGTTGCCGCGATCACAGTGCCTAAATGGTGAAACTTGGTGAAATTTAGGCGCCTGTGTAGCGAAATGAGATCCCGATTTAGCTTAATTTGGCCATCTCACCCAGTAAGCTAAGTGCAAGCTAGCTTTGTTAGCGGCAATTAAAACATGTGGCGTTCCAGTCCGGTTCGCTCCAGAATTTTGGTAGCTATCTCTTCTACCGAATGATTGGTGGTGTTCACATAGGGGATGCGTTCACGCTTATACATCATCTCCACCTCTTTGACTTCGATACGGCACTGTCTTAAGGAGGAGTAACGACTGTTTTCCATGCGGCTCTGGCGAATTTCATGCAGGCGCACCGGATCGATAGTCAGGCCAAACAGTTTCGATTTATTTTTCTTCAGCACCTCTGGCAGTTTGAGGTTATCCATGTCTTCCTCGATGAAGGGATAGTTTGCTGCCTTTATACCAAATTGCATCGACAGATAGAGGCTGCTGGGGGTTTTGCCACAGCGTGATACGCCGAGCAGCACGATATCGGCCTGATCGATATATTTCAGCGTCTGACCATCGTCATTTTCCATGGCATAGTTAATGGCATTGATGCGCGCCTCATAACTGTGGTTGGCTTTACCATGGGTTCTGTGGGTGACGGGCACGGCTTTCATTCCCAGCTGTTCTTCCAGTGGCGCGACGAAAGTATTCAGAAAATCATAGTCAATACACTCGCTGCTGTAGATGATATCCCTAATCTCGGGTTTCACTATGGAATGAAAAACCAGTGGTCGTTCGCCTGTTGTAATAAAACAATCATTTATTTGTTTTTTTACCGACTGAGCTTTTTTAACCGTTTCCACAAAAGGAATGGTAAGTGCCTCAAACTCAACTGGAAATTGAGATAGCACTGCATGGCCGAATACCTCAGCTGTGATCGCCGTCCCATCTGAAATGTAAAAGACTTTTCGTGACATTCTGACCTCTTGTAGTAATAAAATTACAAATAAAATTATACATTTACGCGCCTTGCTGTGGAGTGTAAAATGCCGCTGCTCTCGTGTGAAGAGCCACACTCAAATAAAACTTGCGGAGATAGAACTGTGCAGCAATATGTACTCTGGTATCAAGAACTAGGTATGGGTGACGTAAACAAGGTAGGCGGTAAAAACGCTTCTCTTGGGGAGATGATCAGTAATCTAGCCAATGCAGGTGTTCAGGTACCTGGTGGCTTTGCTACTACCTCCTTTGCGTTTAATGAATTTCTTGAACAAAGTGGACTTAACCAGAAGATATACGAAACTCTAGATTCTCTAGATGTTGATGATGTGAATGCACTCGCTACCGCTGGTGCACAGATCAGACAGTGGGTTATCGATACCCCATTCCATCCAGAATTCGAGCAAGTTGTCCGTGAGTCTTACGACAAGCTTGCCTCAGAAACTCAAGACGCTTCTTTCGCCGTACGCTCCTCTGCAACCGCCGAAGATATGCCAGATGCCTCTTTTGCCGGTCAGCAGGAAACCTTCCTTAACGTGAAAGGCTTCGATGCGGTACTGGTAGCGATTAAACACGTATTTGCGTCACTGTTTAACGACAGAGCTATCTCATACCGTGTGCACCAAGGATACGATCACAAAGGCGTTGCGCTTTCTGCTGGCGTACAGCGTATGGTTCGTTCTGATACCGCCGCTTCAGGTGTGATGTTTACCATGGATACTGAGTCAGGTAACAATGATGTAGTGTTTATCACTTCATCCTTCGGCCTTGGTGAAATGGTGGTACAGGGCGCGGTTAACCCTGATGAATTTTATGTGCACAAGCCAAGCCTGGTGGCTGGTCACAAAGCCGTTGTTCGCCGCAACATTGGCAGCAAGTTGATCCAGATGGTTTACTCTGACGACTTGAGTCATGGTAAGCAGGTGAAGATTGAAGATGTATCAGTCGAGATGCGCCGCACTTTCTCTATCAGCGATGAAGAGGTGATGGAGCTGGCTAAGCAGGCTATGGTCATCGAGAAGCACTATGGTCGTCCGATGGACATCGAGTGGGCTAAAGACGGTAACGATGGCAGACTCTATATCGTTCAGGCGCGTCCAGAAACCGTGCGTTCTCGCGAAGATGTACAGTTAATCGAGCGTTATCATCTGCAAACTAAGGGCGATGTGATTGGTGAAGGTCGCGCCATTGGTCATAAAATTGGTAGTGGTGTGGCAAAAGTGCTGGCCTCTATTGACGATATGGATCAGATCCAAGAAGGCGATGTTCTGGTTACCGATATGACTGACCCGGATTGGGAACCTATCATGAAGCGCGCTAGCGCCATCGTGACCAACCGTGGTGGCCGTACCTGTCACGCGGCGATTATCGCCCGTGAACTGGGTGTGCCTGCCGTCGTGGGTTGTGGTGATATCACAGATAAGATCAAACATGGTCAGGCTGTGACTGTCTCCTGCGCCGAAGGTGACACAGGTTATATCTACGAAGGTATTCAGGAGTTCAATGTGATGTCATCTCGCGTTGATGCCATGCCTGAACTGCCAATGAAGATCATGATGAACGTAGGTAACCCAGACAGAGCATTCGACTTTGCCCGTCTGCCTAATGAAGGTGTGGGTCTGGCCCGTCTTGAGTTCATCATCAACCGCATGATAGGTATTCACCCTAAAGCCCTGCTTGAGTTTGATGATCAAACCCCTGAGCTGCAGGAAGAGATCACAGAGATGATCGCCGGTTACGAGTCACCAGTAGAATACTATGTGGCGCGTCTGGTCGAAGGTATCGCGACTATCGCTTCAGCCTTCCATCCGAAGAAAGTGATCGTCCGTATGTCAGACTTCAAGTCTAACGAGTACGCTAACCTAGTGGGTGGCGATCGCTACGAGCCAGAAGAAGAGAACCCAATGCTTGGCTTCCGTGGTGCCAGTCGTTATATTTCTGAGTCTTTCCGTGACTGTTTCGCTTTAGAGTGTGAAGCGATTAAACGTGTTCGTGGTGAGATGGGGCTGACGAACGTTGAGATTATGATCCCATTCGTTCGTACCCTGGAAGAGGGTCGTCAAGTTATCGAACTGCTTAAAGAGCAAGGTCTTGAGCGTGGTAAAGATGGTCTGCGCGTCATCATGATGTGTGAGCTGCCTTCAAACGCACTGCTGGCCGATCAGTTCCTCGAGATTTTCGATGGTTTCTCAATCGGTTCGAACGATTTGACTCAGTTGACCTTAGGTCTGGACCGTGACTCAGGCATCATCAGCCACCTGTTCGATGAGCGTAACCCTGCGGTTAAAGCTCTGCTGGCGATGGCGATTAAATCGGCGAAAGCCAAGGGCGCCTATGTAGGCATCTGTGGTCAAGGCCCTTCAGATCACGCCGACTTCGCTGCCTGGTTGGTAGAGCAGGGCATAGATACAGTATCACTTAACCCTGATACCGTTATCGATACCTGGTTATACCTAGGTGAGCAACACGCTTAATTTATCTTCTGTTAAGCGAACGCGATAATTGATAAAAGCCGCTTTTTAGCGGCTTTTTTTTGTTTATAATGGCACAACAAATTTTTAACCAATAGACAACGCCATGCTGCCAAAGTTATCCCATCAACACACCCTTGAGCCTGTATACCTTGAATTTCTTGATACTTTGGCCAGTAGTGGCTTTACTGGCGATATAGATAAGCGCTATAGCGCGCGCCTGGCTCAGGCGACCGATAACTCTGTCTATCAGTTCTTACCTCAAGCGGTACTGTATCCGCGAAATCAAACCGATGTGCGAATCGCGCTCAAATTGGCGGCTAAGCCTGAGTTTGAAACAGTCGTGTTCAGCGCCCGTGGCGGCGGCACAGGCACTAACGGCCAGTCGTTAACTCACGGCTTAGTGCTGGACTTGTCGCGCTATATGAACCGGGTACTTGAGGTCAATGCCGAAAAGGGCTGGGTGAGAGTCGAAGCGGGTGTGGTTAAAGATGCGCTTAACGATGCATTAAAACCCCACGGCTACTTTTTTAGCCCGGATTTGTCCACCTCTAACCGCGCCACATTAGGCGGGATGATCAACACAGATGCTTCGGGGGCGGGCTCCTTGGTCTATGGTAAAACCTCAGATCATGTGCTGGAACTGACCAGTATTTTATACGATGGCAGCGTACTGGAAACCGGCCCAATGGGTAAGCAGGCGCTAAGGGAGTTGGAGCAAAGGGAATTGGAGCAAAGGGAACTTGAGCAGGGCAATGCTCTGACGCTAGCCGAGCAGTTGCAGAGGGACGTTGCTAGGCTGACCCTGGAGAATCGCGATGAAGTCGAGGCTCGTTTTCCAAAGCTGAATCGTTTTCTGACCGGATACGATCTGAAAAATGTTTGGAACGACACGCTCGATGAATTCAACCTGTCGCGCATTATTACCGGCTCGGAAGGCACTTTGGCTGTGGTCACCGAGGCCAAGCTGGATATTACCCGCCTGCCAGCCACGCGTACTATGGTCAATATCAAGTATGACTCGTTTCAATCGGCGCTGCGCCATGCGCCGGATCTGGTCAAGGCTAATGCCACTGTGGTGGAGACCATAGATTCAAAAGTCCTTAATTTAGCCAAGCAGGACATCATCTGGCATTCGGTCGACAGCCTGATTGAAGAGGTGCCAGGTAAAGTTATCGATGGCCTGAATATGGTGGAATTTGCCGGCGAGAGTGATGAGGTAGAGCAGAAACTACAGGCCTTGTGTCAGATGCTGGATATGCAGATGGCACAGACACAATCAGCAGAAGGGGCCGGAATAGAGGATAAAGCAGGGCAGAGCGGTGTGCTGGGTTATCAGGTAACCTCAGATGCCGCCTCAATCAATACTATCTACGCCATGCGCAAGAAGGCGGTGGGCCTGCTAGGCGCAACCAAAGGCAGCCGAAAACCCATCGCCTTTGCCGAGGATACTGCGGTGCCGCCGGAGAAACTGGCCGACTATATTATGGAGTTTCGTGCGCTGCTCGACAGCCATAAACTGCAATATGGCATGTTTGGTCATGTGGATGCAGGGGTGTTGCACGTGCGCCCCGCCTTGGATATGTGCGATCTCAATGATGAACGCCTGCTAAAAACCGTGTCGGATCAGGTGGCGGCGCTCACCCTTAAATATGGCGGCCTGATGTGGGGTGAGCATGGCAAAGGGGTGCGCGGTGAATATGGTCCCTCTGTGTTTGGCGACAAGTTATTCGGCCTGTTAGAGGAGGTCAAAGGCCTGTTCGATCCGCTCAATAAGCTCAACCCGGGTAAGCTGGTGGCGCCGAAAAACAGCGGCGACCTGCAATACAATGTCGACAGCATCAAGCGCGGCGCATTCGACCGTCAGATCCCTGTCAATACCCGCGAGGCTTTTCCCGATGTGATGAACTGTAACGGCAATGGTTTGTGTTTTAATTACAGCGTTTATTCGCCCATGTGTCCGTCGTTCAAGGTGACAGGGGACAGGGTGCAATCGCCTAAGGGCCGCGCCGGCTTGATGCGTGAATGGCTGCGTTTGTTGGAAAACGAAGGGGTCGATGTGAACGCGCTGGCCAAGGCGAAACCGCTAGGCCTGCTGCAACGAGCGCAAAACAGCTTTAAGAAACAGAAAGAGTATGATTACTCCCATGAAGTGATGGAGTCACTCAAGGGGTGTCTGGCCTGTAAGGCTTGTAGCTCCCAATGTCCTGTGAAGGTGGATGTGCCTAAGTTTCGTGCCCAGTTCTTTAATATCTACTATCAGCGTTATCTGCGGCCGATGAAAGATTATCTGGTGGCGGGCATCGAAGATTCCTTACCTCTGATGGCCATGATGCCCAAGGTGACCAATGCTGTGTCGCAGAATAGTCTGAGCAAATGGGTGATCAAGCAGTCTTTAGGTTATGTGGATGCGCCGGCTCTGTCTGTGCCGACCCTGAAACAGCGTCTAGAGAATCATGCCTGCCGCGGCTATGACTTGCTCTCATTGCAGCAGATCCCGCAAGGTGAGCGCCATCAATATGTGCTTGTGGTACAAGATCCTTTTAACAGTTACTACGAGGCGGATACTGTGTATCACTTTATTCGTCTTATCGAGCAGCTGGGGTTGAAGCCGGTACTGCTGCCTTTTAAACCTAACGGTAAACCTATTCATATCAAAGGTTTTCTCGATAAGTTTGCTAAGACGGCCAAATCCAGTGCGGATTTTCTCAATCAGGTGTTTGCTTTGGGCATGCCTATGGTGGGGGTGGATCCCGCCATGGTGCTCTGTTATCGCGATGAATATAAAGAGGTGCTCGGAGATGAGCGCGGCGAGTTCCATGTGCAGCTGGCGAACGAATGGCTGCTTAAGGTGATTGGCGAACGTGAGCCTTTATCGCAAACAGATAAAGCTTTTACCTGGTTTAGTCACTGCACTGAATCCACGGCTAAGCCCAATACGTCTAAAGAGTGGCAGGCTATTTTCGCCCACTTTGGTGCGAGCCTAGATACAGTGAATCTGGGCTGCTGTGGTATGGCGGGCACCTATGGCCATGAGAGTGAAAACCATGAGCGCTCTAAGGCATTGTTTGATATGTCTTGGGATCAAGCGATTAAACAGTTGCCTTCGGAGCAGATCTTAATCTCGGGCTATTCCTGTCGCAGTCAGGTGAAACGTTTCGGTGGTTTTAAGCCTAAGCATCCGCTGCAGGCACTCTTGTCTCTGCTTGAGAATAGGAGGTGATTGTGACTGAAAACCCCTCCCAGGATGCACAGACGCAGCTGCATAGTTTGACCCAAGGGGCAGAGCTATGCAGCGACAAACCGTTATTTTTCATCGATGCTAAGGGCGAGTGGCTCTATCGGCAGGGGCGATTGCCTGAAAAGTTTTGCCGACTTTTTTGCTCGATTCTGCACTGCATAGACGGACAATATTATCTGATCACCCCTGTGGAGAAATGCCTGGTTGAGGTGAGCGACTCACCGCTGCTGGTTGTGGACTATGAGTTATTGGAAAGCGGTGAGTTGTCCCTCAGCACATCTATAGGGGCTGACTTTAACGCGGCGGACTTTACCTGTTTTCAGATTGAGGAACAGGCGTAGTGGTGCTACTGGAACGGGGTTTGTGGGCAAAACTTGACCGGGCGGCTTACTACCGTTTTATCGAGCAGTTTCTTGCTTCGGACGATGAATAAATGACTGGCTCATAATAATCATCTAGCCTAAGTTGTTATTTGCTAAGAAGATTGGTTTTTCTCAGCAAATTTAGTTGGCTTTAGCCCTAGTTTCTTTAAGACCAAGTGGTAGTATTAATTTACAGCCTTGGATTTTGGAGGTGCCGATTGAAGCATTATGAGAGTTTGGGGTATCTGGTATCTCATCTTAATATCGATCTGCAAAAGGCGTTGGATGAGCGCCTGAAACGCTATGAGCTAGATATTCGATTATGGCCTGTGCTGTTTGCATTGTGGCAAGAGGAGGGGATCACTCAGACTGAGCTCTCTAAACGCTGTGATGTGGCCAATTATACTATGACGCGGTTACTCGATCTGCTTCAGGTTAGGGGTCTGATCACACGTCATCAAGAAGCCGACAATCGTCGTGCTTTTCAAATCTTTCTTACCGATAACGCTAAAGCACTGGAGCAAGATTTAATTCGGGAAGCTGAGCGGGTAAATGAGCACTTCTTAGTGAGTCTAACCGATGAAGAAGCGCAGGTATTTATTAAACTACTAAATAAAATCAATCGCTTGTCTTAAATTTTTCTGCTGTTTACGTCAATCAGAAAACCGTTTCTGACGACGAACTCGGTTCATTCAGGCTGGCTCAGAGTACCAGCAAACCCAATGACACAGTGACGGCTAGCAGCACAGAGATGCTGAACACTTGCCGACTTTGCATCAGGTTCTGTTTTCCCTGTTTGATACTGGTGATCAGGCGGTTTTGTTTATAGATACGGCAGATCATCTGTTCGCTGCTGGGATCGATAAACAGCTGAAACTTGCAGGGATCACCATCGTGCAGTTTTATCTGATGCTCACTCTTGGGGCCAAAATTCAGTTTGCGCGAAACCCGCTTGCCGTTGACAAACACCTGCTCCAGTCCACACCAATCGCTGGCTCTTAGTTCGACGAGATCCTGATTAAAATCATGTTTAAAGCATATCATTTTTACGTCCATCCACTGCTCAATGGGGTTTTAATTCAAGCAGAGGAATATGACATTTTCCAGTACGCTTTTATGAATAATTGGTGTATTCATTTTATCTTGTTGGCGGGGCAGGAAATTTATTTTTGCTTAGGAAATGGGGCTAGGCTTTATCTTGGTTTGTATGAATAGGCCGTGTTTTGGCAGGTTTAATGTTAATGAATCGTGTTAATAAATAAGTTTTATATATCAGATATTTATTCTGAAATAAAAAAGCCACCAATATGCTGGTGGCTTTTTTGTCTGCTTGCAATTAACGAAATTAATTACAGGCCTGGTTTACCGTTAATGATTGCGCGCGCCATCTCATCGGCAACATCGGCCGTGGTGCGATTCTGCTCGTCAGACAGGCTAAAGATGCGAGTCAGTGTGTTGTAGATCTCTTCGACTTTGGCTCTTGAAGCTGCTTCATCATAGTTGCTTTCAAACGAGACATTGATGATGCCGCCAGCGTTAATCACATAGTCAGGAGCATAAAGGATACCCAGCTCTTTGAGCTTTTCACCGTGACGCGCTTCGGCGAGCTGATTATTGGCACAACCAGCAACGATAGTGGCCTTTAACAGAGGAATCGTGGTGTCATTGATCGTGGCACCCAGTGCACAAGGCGCATAGACATCGACATCTTGGTGATAAATATCCTGAGGCGCGACAACAATAGCGCCAAATTCATTGGCGACTCTGTCCAGTGACTCTTGATGAATATCGGTAACGATAAGCTCGGCGCCTTCAGCGTGCAGATGACGGCACAGGTAGTAACCCACATGGCCAACGCCCTGAACGGCGATTTTTAGCCCTTTAAGGCTATCCAGACCGCGCTGATGTTTTACCGCGGCTTTGATACCCAGGTAGGTACCTAGTGCGGTGAATGGTGATGGATCGCCGCTCTTGCCTTCCAGACCGGCCATATAAGGGGTTTCTTGATGGGCAATCATGATATCTGCAGTCGATACGCCTACATCTTCAGCGGAATAATATTTGCCGCCTAAGCTGTTGATGCAACGGCCAAAAGCTCTGAACAGGGCTTCACGATCTTGGGTTTTTGGATCGGCGATGATCACAGATTTACCGCCGCCCATGGTTAATCCCGCGAGAGCGTTCTTGTAGGTCATACCACGGGAAAGACGCAGCACGTCTGTTAAGGCTGCGTCATCTGATTCATAATTCCACATTCTGCACCCGCCAACGGCAGGGCCAAGGTTAGTGTTGTGGATTGCAATAATTGCACGTAAGCCACTTTCCTGGTCATGACAAAATACGACCTGTTCATGGTCGTCAAATGAGATGTGATTGAATACTGCCACTTCAGAGTTCTCCGCTTGGGATGTGTTGGAATGTAAGCGCATAGGGCAAATTTGCTTGATCTATGCTTGTTATACTTATTGCAGAACGATAACATTTAGCGATACTCTCAACAAAGTGAAGTTGAGTTTTAGTTGTGATCTCTGTGGCAATTTTGCTTTCCACTTTACGTTAACGTAATGTCAATCGGTAAGGTCAAGCTAAGTTGCTGTAAATAAGAATAAAATTGAAATCACAAAAGCATGATAACAAATGGGAACTAGTATGACAGAACAAGTATCTGAACAGGTTCAGCTTTCTGCTGAAGAGATTGAAGCCCGCACCCAGGAATGGGTGAAGGAACATTTTCAAAAGGCGAATCGTTTTCTTGCCGAAAAAGGGGTGATCCCAAGCAAAGTGATCCAGCAAGAGTGCCGTTATCTGGCGCCTCTGTTAGCGATCTGGAAGATTGAATCTAAACAGCCTAAAGCGCAGACCTTCTGGGTGATGTCTGGCGATCTGCCGACAGATTATGTGGATGTGAATGTTGCCGCGACCGCCCGTGAGGCTCTGCGTCATTTCTCTATGATGTGGCAGCTAAAGGCAGAAAATCTGGTGCAATCTGGTGCGACGCAAGATCCAACCCAAGCTAAGTTTGCTCAGCTTCTGGTTTCCCGCGCCGAGAGTCTGTACCAAATTCATGGCGACGATAAGTTGTGGCGCGAGTCATAATCTCACCCGTTACTCAATCAAAAAGCCGCTTTAGTTAACTAAAGCGGCTTTTTTGTTTTTCTGTTTATGAGTCTTGAACCTTTATGAGTCCTGAGCGTTTATGGGTCTTGAAAGTTAAGCAAGGTAGGCGTAGCCGCGATTGATAAGCCAAACAAAATAGTCACACACTTCCTTTTGCTGGCAGAGGTTGAGTGCCGCTTTATCGTCAAACAGGATCTGCTCAGCCAATAGTTCTAAGGTCGACAGTTCAGTGTTCTCGAAGCTGTAAGTCTCGCCATTGATAAATAACCGCTTGTGATTATCTTGCTCAAGGCAGAGCACTTTCAGCCCGCCTATGCGTAACAGCTGCGCTCCCTCTTCAAATGCCTCGATAAGCTCCTGAGGGGTATGAGCTTCCTCGTCACTCTCGCACAAATCCAACTCGAAACGATTCTGGCTGAGCAGTTGGCCTAAGACGGCCTGATAGTGCTCAGGCTCGCTCAGTAAGCTTTGCAATAGCTTGAGCATACCTTGCTGCTGCTCGCTAGATACCAGTCCAGGATTGCTTGGCTCAGAGGTTGACATGAAACGTGTCAGGCCTGTGTTAGTGTCGATAAGGTGATCGGCAATGCTGCTTATCAGCTCCTGCTGGCTCGGCGCACGAAAACCTATGGAATAACTCAGCGCTGTCTCTATGGTTTCGCCTCTGTGAGGGAATCCAGGGGGAATATAGAGCATGTCTCCCTGTTCGAGCACGACATCGATAATGGGCTCGAAATCATCAATCAGGGCTGTGTGTGTATCGCCGCCTCTTGGTGAATAGTGCCCCTGAGGTCCTACCTTCCAGCGGCGCTTGCCACTGCCTTGCAGGAGAAACACATCATAGTTATCTATATGGGGGCCGACGCCACCGCCTGGTGTGGCAAATGACACCATTAGATCATCAAAACGCCAGTCGGGAATAAAGCGAAAGGCGTCAACTAAAGGCTGAGAGTCGGGATACCAATGGTTAACTGCCTGCACCAGCAGCTGCCAGTTCGTTTCACCAAAGGGGGCGTAGTCTTCAATCGGTCCCTGGATGATTTTCCAGTTATCCTTTTGGGTCAGCACTATGCGTGATGCTATCTCCTCTTCACAGGCAAGCCCCGCCAGTTCCTCCGGCGAGATAGGATCTTCAAAGCGCTTAAATGCCCCTTTGAGCACCACAGGCTGTTTTTGCCAGTGCTGCTGTAAAAAAGCCTGTGGGTCGAAATCCGGAGTATACATAGCTAGATATCTCAAAAGTTGCAGTGCGAAAGCGGGAAGATTTTGTATCAGTAAGCAGTATAAGCAGAAATAATAAAGGCGGTAAGTGTGACTTACCGCCTTAACGCATTTTATGCTTTCAAGCTGACTTATTTCAGCTCGTCTACGAAGGCTTCGGCGCGGCCGATATAGTTTGCCGGCGTCATCTTCTTCAGCTCAACTTTGACTTCGCTTGGCAGTTCAAGGCTATCGATGAACAGGGCTAATTGCTCACCGTCGATACGCTTACCGCGAGTCAGCTCTTTGAGCTTCTCATAGGGCTTTTCGATGCCGTAGCGGCGCATTACTGTCTGCACTGGCTCGGCCAACACTTCCCAGTTTTGATCCAGCTCGGCGCGTAGGTGAGTTTCGTTCACCTCTAACTTGCTGATCCCTTTCAGGGTAGCCTGGTAAGCGATCAGGGCGTGTGCCATGCCCACACCTAAGTTACGCAGTACAGTGGAGTCGGTCAGGTCACGCTGCCAGCGAGAGACGGGCAGTTTTGACGCCAGGTGCTGCATCAGGGCGTTGGCTATGCCTAAGTTACCCTCTGAGTTTTCAAAGTCGATTGGGTTAACCTTGTGTGGCATGGTCGATGAGCCAATTTCACCAGCAACGGTTTTCTGCTTGAAGTGACCCAGGGCGATATAACCCCAGATGTCACGGTCAAAGTCGATCAGGACAGTGTTGAAACGGGCAACGGCATCGAACAGCTCGGCGATATAGTCGTGTGGCTCAATCTGAGTGGTGTATGGGTTCCAGTTCAGACCTAGGCTGGTGACAAAACGCTGTGACAGGGTATGCCAGTCCACTTCAGGGTAAGCCGACAGGTGGGCGTTGTAGTTGCCCACGGCGCCGTTGATCTTGCCCATGATCTCGACTGCCTGGATCTGCTTTAGCTGGCGCTCGAGACGCACGGCCACGTTGGCCATCTCTTTACCTAAGGTAGAAGGTGATGCAGGTTGGCCGTGGGTGCGTGACATCAGAGGGACAGACTTGTACTCCACGGCGAGTTTTTTCACCGCATCGAGGATCTGCTGGCAGTAGGGAACCAAGACCTGCTCGCGGGCTTCGATCAACATCAGGCCATGAGACAGGTTGTTGATATCTTCTGAGGTACAAGCAAAGTGCACAAACTCGCCGATAGCGTTGAGTTCTGCGTTGTCTGCGATCTTCTCTTTGATAAAGTATTCAACGGCTTTCACGTCGTGGTTGGTGGTGGCTTCGATGGTTTTTACCCGCAGGGCATCGGCTTCATTGAAGTTATCTTTAATCTGGTCGAGTAGGGCTAAAGCCTCTTCGCTAAAAGGCGGAACTTCTTCAATTTCTGGGCAGCTGGAAAGCAGTTTTAACCAGTTAATTTCGACTTGAACACGGTATTTGGTCAGGCCGTACTCGCTGAAAATCCCTCTTAATGAGGCGGTTTTACTACCATAACGACCGTCTACCGGAGAGATAGCAGTTAGTGCGGAAAGTTCCATTAGAAGCTCCTTTAATGAACTTATCTTATTGGTTTATAGGGTCAGACTGTTATTTGCGACATCGACAATGGATTTACGTGAGAAGACAAGGTGTCTACGCTTGCCCCCTAACTGACGCCAGAGCACTGCGCTGCGCATAGCCGCCAGCAGCAGGGCACGGATCTTTTGTTGTACTAATGTCTGCTTTAAAAATTCGGGATTACCTGAGATCTGAATCTTGGGCCCGAGCTCGCTGATAATATCGCTGTAGATGCCGGCAAAGTTGGCGATCACCTGATCGTCGGTAATGGCAAAATGGTGTAACTGGCGATGCACTTGATTGATGCGCTCGGCTAGCATGCCAAGGGCGCTGGATGAGCGGGACAGCTTACGCTCGAGGGCGAGAATGCCAATCAGGTAGCGAGTGATCTCGACATCTTTTTGTTTATCGTCACCCAGCTGATTCACGATAAGCTGGTAGCCCTGATTCAGGGCGGCCTTGTCGCGATAGACGTCGCTGGTATTGTCGGGATTGGTCACTAAAATGCTATTGAGACTGGCAGCCAGGGCATCAGTGTCACCCTGGCCATGTCTGGCAACGCGTTGCACTTGGGCTATGGCCTGCAAGATCCCGGCAAAGGCCATGGTTCTGTCTATGATAGCTTGGTTCACGTGTTACTCTCTTACTCTGTTATTCAGTTCTATTTTATCGACGAGATTATTTTATCAGTGAATCTATGATGCCGCCGCCGAGGCAGACTTCACCGTCGTAAAACACCGCCGATTGTCCTGGGGTCACGGCCGCAACCGGATGCTCAAACAGCACCTTGATACGATCTTCGCCTTCATAGGTGAGGGTGCAAGGCACATCCTGCTGGCGATACCGGGTCTTGACTGTGATTGAGGCACCATCGGCAGGGCCTTTTCTGTCGACCCAGTGCAGCTGATCGGCATAGAAGCCATCTGACATCAGACGGGGATGATTTCCGCCCTGACCGACGACCAATACGTTACGCTCAAGATCTTTATCGACCACGTACCAGGGGTCGTCATTGCTGTTTTTCATGCCGCCTATGCCAAGGCCTTTACGCTGACCTAAGGTGTGGTACATCAAGCCTTGATGTTCACCTATGACTTCACCCTCGGCAGTCTCGATCTTACCTGGCTGCGCGGGCAGGAAGGTCTGTAGGAAATCGGTAAATTTACGCTCGCCGATAAAACAGATCCCTGTGCTGTCTTTCTTATCGTGGGTGATAAGTCCCATCTCTTTGGCAATTTCTCTGACCTGGCTTTTTTCCAGCTCGCCGACAGGAAACAGTGAGCGGGCTATTTGCTCATGGCTCAGGGTATAGAGGAAATAGCTCTGATCTTTATTACCATCTAGGCCGCGTAACATCTGGCTCTGGCCCGATGCATCGCTGCGACGGACATAGTGTCCCATAGCGATATAGTCTGCATCGAGGATCTCATCGGCAAACTCTAGGAAGGCTTTGAATTTGATCTCTTTATTGCACATGATATCTGGGTTGGGTGTGCGCCCCGCTTTATATTCGGCAAGGAAATATTCGAACACATTGTCCCAATATTCGGCGGCAAAATTGACCGTGTGCAGCTTGATGCCTAATTTGTCACAAACGGCCTGGGCATCCTTTAAGTCTTCTGCGGCGGCGCAATACTCGTCGGTATCGTCCTCTTCCCAGTTTTTCATGAACAGGCCTTCAACTCGATAGCCCTGTTGCATTAACAGATAGGCAGAAACTGATGAATCAACACCACCGGACATGCCGACGATGACTTTTTTACCCTGTGGATTGGAGTCGATTTGTGCCATAAAGCCTTTAAACCATTAAAAATTAAGTGCGACGGCCAAGTCTGGCGGGCTAAGTATAGATGGCCCAGAGTTGTGCTGGCTCGCAAGTTTACTCGTTAAATTACCCGCCACTCGTTAACTTACACGCTTCTTTAGTTCGCGAAGTGAGTCGCTAACCACCGCTTAGCAATAGGAGCTGCGCCAGATGCTTGATATGCCGTATCTGCGGGGGCGTATTCTATCACGCATTATTCATGGTAGCTAACTTGAGTGCAGAACTATTGGCTGTATTAGATGAAAATTGTTTTCCTAAAGAAACTGGCTATCTATGATTTCGGCTGGAAAGCTTTTGCCCGACAGTTGATCGAGAATGCACTGCAGCACTAAGGGGCTTCTGAGCTTTGCGCCTAAGGCTTTTATCTCATCGAGGCTCAACCAGAGGGCGCGCTGAATCGCCTTATCCTGTGGTTTGGGCGGGATTGGCGCGTCCAGTTCACAAAAATAACTGAAGCGCAGGAAGGCGAGTTCAGGATTGGCCTGAAACTGATAGATGCGGATGAGGGAAAGGTCATCGACCCTAAGCCCTGTTTCTTCAAACACCTCGCGTTTACAGGCATCAATTAGGGATTCTTTGGCCTCAAGGTGACCTGCGGGTTGGTTATATCTTAGCTGACCGTCGATAATCTCCTCCACCATTAGGTATTTATCCTGGCTTTTCATCACGCAGGCCACAGTGACATTGGGTTTATATCGTGGCTTTTGGTTTTGTGGCTTTGGGTTTAGAGGTTTTGGGGTCATGGCCATAGACAGCTAATCCTCATGTCTGCTTGTTTGAGGTAACAGCTTATATTTGCCGTTATCGATTCCATCCAGACTCCATTTTCCTATTTTATAACGAATTAATCTGAGGGTAGGGTAACCTATATGTGCCGTCATGCGGCGCACCTGCCTGTTGCGTCCCTCACAGATCTCAATGCTGAGCCAGGTGGTGGGGATCTGTTTGCGCTCTCTGATGGGGGGAGTACGCTCCCAGACGGCTGGGGCAGGCATCACCTGGACTCTGGCCGGCAGGGTTAATCCATCTTTTAATTCAACCCCACGGCGCAGGGCATCGAGTTCATCTTCCCTAGGTGCGCCTTCGACCTGTACCCAATAGGTTTTATAGGTTTTTTTCTTGGGCTCGGTGATCTTGGCCTGCAGCTGACCATCATTGGTCAGTAGCAGCAGGCCCTCACTGTCTCTGTCTAAACGCCCGGCCGCATACACATCTTTAATGGGAATAAAGTCCTTCAGGGTTTGGCGCCCTTGCTCATCGCTGAACTGACATAAGACATCAAAGGGTTTGTTAAACAATACGATGATGGGATTGTCAGTCTTAGGTTTCTTGCGCTGGGTTAATCGTTTTCCCTGCGGCGTTGAGGTTGGCCTTTTAGGGGATCTTGTTGCGCTTGCTGCGCCCTTAGTGAATGGTTTGCTCGAGTGAGATTGTTTTTTAGGGGGATTGGATGTACTCACAGGATGTCTTTTGGCTGCAGGACTTGATTCATATCATTGTACTGTGCATTCGCCCTTAGTGGAATTTGAATATTGTCAGGAATGATTTATGATGTCGGCGATAAAATGTGATCGATAGCAAAACGTGAGTGGTTTTTGAGAAGTGAGATGTGGTGGTGTTGCTTTGATTCGACATTATCAGCGCAGTAGCCTGAGGGCTAACGATTGCGACTCATCTTGGTGTATTTCTCGGTTTCCTCTCCCTTATAAAGTGCGATAGTTTCGCATGCAAAATAATAACAATTAAAACCATTAGTTAGGTCATAGCTAGGTCTATAACGCTTTATTTTACAAACACGTAGGAAATGAAATGAACGACAATCCAACGATTATTTATACCGAAACCGACGAAGCGCCAGCACTCGCGACTCTCTCTCTACTGCCTATTATCAAAAACTTTACCGCTGCAGCCGGTGTGGGTGTTGAAACCCGAGATATCTCACTGTCTGGCCGAGTAATTGCCAACTTCCCTGAGTATTTAACGCCTGAGCAGCAGATTGGCGATGCCTTGGCCGAATTGGGCGAATTAGCCACAAAACCTGAAGCGAATATCATCAAACTGCCAAACATCAGTGCCTCGATTCCTCAATTAAAAGCGTGTATCAAAGAGCTGCAGGCGCAAGGTTATGCGCTGCCAGATTATCCCGATGAGCCTAAGTCTGACAAAGAGATGGATATCAAGTCTCGTTATGACAAGGTGAAGGGCAGTGCGGTAAACCCAGTATTGCGTGAAGGTAACTCAGATCGTCGCGCACCAACGTCGGTTAAAAATTATGCCAAGAAAAACCCACACTCAATGGGCGCCTGGAAAGGGGATTCCAAGTCCCATGTAGCCCATATGGATGGCGGCGATTTTTACGGTTCTGAGCAGTCTGTTACCTTAGATAAAGTCACTTCTGTTGATATCTTGTTTACAGGCAAAGATGGTTCAAGCAAGACCTTAAAGTCAGGCCTAGCTTTAATCGCCGGTGAAGTGATCGACGCATCGACCATGAGCAAGAAGGCTTTGGTTGCTTATCTTGAGCGTGAAATTGCGGCGGCTAAATCGGAAGATGTGCTTTTGTCTCTGCACCTGAAAGCCACCATGATGAAGGTGTCTGATCCTATTCTGTTTGGCCATGCTGTTAAGGTTTTCTATAAGGATCTGTTTGCTAAGCACGGCGAGCTGTTTGAAGAGCTTGGGGTGGATGTGAACAATGGTTTTGGCGATGTGTATGCCAAAATTGCGACCCTGCCAGCAGAGAAGCAAGCCGAGATTGAAGCCGATATCGCGGCCATTTATGCCGCGCGTCCAGCCTTGGCTATGGTGGACTCAGATCGCGGCATCACCAACTTGCACGTACCCAGTGATGTGATCATCGATGCCTCTATGCCTGCGGCTATCCGTTCATCGGGTCAGATGTGGGGCCCAGATGGTCAGCTTAAAGACACTAAGGCGTTGATCCCAGATCGTTGCTATGCCGGTGTTTACCAGGAAACGATTCAGTTCTGTAAAGAGAATGGTGCATTCGATCCTAGCACTATGGGTAGCGTGCCTAACGTTGGTCTGATGGCGCAGAAAGCCGAAGAGTACGGCAGCCATGATAAGACATTTGAGATCCCAGTCGATGGTACAGTTAAAGTCGTCGATGCCGACGGCAATCAGCTGCTGAGTCATGAAGTGGAAGCGGGTGATATCTGGAGAATGTGCCAGGTTAAAGACGCGCCTATTCGTGACTGGGTGAAGCTAGCTGTTAACCGCGCCCGTTTGTCTAATACCCCAGCGGTATTCTGGCTGGATGCGAATCGTGCCCATGATGCGCAGCTGATCAATAAAGTGAAGCAGTATCTGCCAGAGCACGATACCAATGGCCTAGAAATTCATATCATGTCGCCAGTTGAAGCGACGCGCTTCTCACTTAAGCGCATAAAAGCAGGCCAAGATACCATCTCTGTGACAGGTAACGTGCTGCGTGACTATTTGACCGACCTTTTCCCCATTCTTGAGCTGGGTACCAGCGCCAAGATGCTCTCTATCGTGCCTTTGATGAATGGCGGCGGTCTGTTTGAAACTGGTGCTGGTGGCAGTGCGCCTAAGCACGTGCAGCAGGTGCAGAAAGAGGGTCACCTACGCTGGGATTCACTGGGTGAGTTTTTGGCATTGGGTGCATCACTCGAGCACTTAAGTCAGAATTACCACAATCCTAAGGCTCAGGTGCTTGCTGATGCGCTCGATGTAGCGATTGGTCAGTTCCTTGATGAAAACCGTTCTCCTTCACGCCGTGTCGGTGAACTGGATAACCGCGGCAGCCATTTCTATCTGGCCATGTACTGGGCACAAGCGTTAACGGCTCAGGACAGCGATGCTGAGCTTAAAGCGCATTTCGCGCCATTGGCTTCAGCTTTGACTGAGAATGAAGCTAAGATTGTAGCTGAACTGAATGGTGCTCAGGGCACTGCTGTGGACTTAGGTGGATACTATAAGCTTGACCTGGATAAAGCCTCGCAGGCGATGCGTCCAAGTGCGACCCTAAACAGCATCTTGAGCTGATGGGATCTGGCCGTTTGATCCTCTTAAAGTGGAAACGGCCAAATCTAAGCAAATAAAAAGAAGCAACTAAACACAAGTAAATAAATTAAAGAGGAAGCATGATGCTTCCTCTTTTTGTTTGGGGCTTATTAAATTGGTTTTGCTAAACCGAGATATAAAAAAAGCAGAGATATCTCTGCTTTTTTCGCTATCCAATCACCGTTATTGGCATCTGCTATTTGGTGGGTGATATCGCTGACGCGTGCATCCCTTTTGGACCCTGTTCCACTTCAAATTGAACGGATTGGCCTGCTTTTAGAGTTCGATAGCCTTCCATTTCAATGGTAGAATAGTGCGCGAAAACGTCTTCACCACCAGCTTCAGGGCAGATAAACCCGAATCCTTTGGCGTTGTTGAACCACTTTACAGTTCCGTTTGCCATACATCCACTTCCTTCTGTTGTTTACTGACCAGTAAGATAGTAAAACTATTAAGTAAGGCGGGAAAATTCACCGCTTAGGCAACAGAATGAAACCACTAAAAGCGGATGTCAAGGGTAAATTTAACATTAGAGCAACATTTTTTTAAAAAATATGAACAATTGGGTTGTTTTAACGATAACAGAGATGTTTGAGTTGAAGTCATTTGCAACATTTGGTAGAAGCCAACACTAGAGGCTAATATTTAGAGATGGGTAAAACAGGTAATATTGAACGCATCGAAGAGCGGGTCGAATCAGAGATTGCACCCCCTTCAATGTACAAAGTGATCTTAAATAACGATGACTATACTCCGATGGATTTTGTCATTGAGGTATTGCAGCTATTTTTTAAAAAAAGTGAGCAAGAAGCGACAGATATCATGTTAGCTATTCATCATCAAGGAAAGGGGATCTGCGGGATTTTTCCTTTTGGTATCGCGGAAACTAAGGTTGCTCAGGTAAATCAGTTTGCAAGGCAAAACCAACATCCGTTACTGTGTTCATTAGAGAAAGCCTGAATCTGTTTTGGGATTAAATTTAGGGGGGCTTATGCTAAACAAAGATCTTGAGGTCACGTTAAATCTGGCATTTCAGCAGGCCAGAGATGCACGTCATGAATATATGACAGTCGAGCACCTGCTACTAGCGCTAATCGATAACCCTTCGGCTCAGGAAGCCCTTTTGGCCTGTGGTGCCAACCTGGAGAAACTCAGAGAAGAGGTGTCCAGTTTTATTGAACAAACCACACCTATCATCAGCGATCCCAATGACGACAGAGAGACTCAGCCAACTCTGGGTTTTCAGCGCGTATTGCAGCGCGCTGTGTTTCATGTCCAATCCTCGGGGCGCAATGAAGTTACGGGCGCGAACGTTCTGGTCGCTATCTTTAGCGAACAGGAGTCACAGGCGGTTTACTTGCTTAGAAACGGTGAGATCACCCGCCTGGATGTGGTTAACTATATCTCCCACGGCGTTGGCCGTGATGAAATCGAGAGTGCGCCCGATACCGAGCAGATTGAAGACAACTCGGCTAGTGAGGAGCGCAGCAAGCTGGCACAGTTTACCGCTAACTTAAACGAAGAGGCCCGCAGCGGCCGTATCGACCCCTTGATTGGCCGCAGCGATGAAATTGAGCGCTCGATTCAAATTCTCTGCCGTCGCCGTAAAAACAATCCTTTACTCGTGGGTGAGGCTGGTGTGGGTAAAACGGCCATTGCCGAAGGGCTTGCCTATCGCATCGTCAATAACGAAGTGCCAGAGGTGATGGAGAGTGCCACAGTTTATTCCCTTGATCTCGGCGCCTTACTGGCAGGGACTAAATACCGAGGCGATTTTGAAAAACGCTTCAAAGGGCTGCTTAAAGAGCTTAGCCAGGATGAGCATGCGATTCTGTTTATCGATGAGATCCACACTATTATCGGTGCCGGCGCCGCATCTGGCGGGGTAATGGATGCATCTAATCTGTTAAAACCCCTGTTATCCAGCGGCAATCTGCGCTGCATGGGCTCGACGACGTTCCAGGAATACCAGAGTATTTTTGAGAAAGATAGAGCCCTTGCTAGACGTTTCCAGAAGGTGGATATCAACGAGCCTTCGGTGGCCGAAACCACCAAGATTTTGCAGGGGCTTAAGGCCAAATATGAGGCTCACCATGGGGTACGTTATACCTTGGCGGCCTTGAGCGTTGCCGCGCGGCTCTCCGATAAACACATTAATGACAGGCACCTGCCCGATAAGGCCATCGATGTGATCGATGAGGCGGGGGCGAGAATGAAGATGCTGCCTGCCAGCAAGCGTAAGAAGACCATAGGTCAGAGCGAGATTGAGTCAATTATCGCCAAGATGGCGCGCATTCCTGAGAAGTCCGTATCGGCCACAGACAAAGAGATGCTCAAAAATTTAGAGCGTAACCTTAAGATGGTGGTCTTTGGTCAGGACAAAGCGATTGAGGCCTTAAGCTCAGCTATTCGCCTCTCTCGCAGTGGCTTGAGTGGTGAAGCTAAGCCCGTGGGCAGCTTCCTGTTTGCCGGTCCCACTGGGGTGGGTAAAACCGAGGTGACCAGTCAGTTGGCCTCCTGCTTAGGCTTAAAACTGGTGCGCTTTGATATGTCTGAGTATATGGAGAGTCATACGGTATCGCGCCTGATCGGTGCTCCCCCTGGTTATGTGGGGTACGATCAGGGTGGCTTGTTGACAGACGCCGTGATCAAAAATCCTCACTGTGTGGTGCTCCTCGACGAGATAGAAAAGGCCCACCCTGATATCTATAACCTGCTGCTGCAGGTGATGGATCACGGCACACTGACCGACAACAATGGCCGCAAGGCAGACTTTAGGCATGTGACTCTGGTGATGACCACTAATGCGGGTGTTCAGGAGACGGTGCGTAAATCTATCGGCTTTAAACAGCAAGATCACAGTCAGGATGCGCTATCTGAAATTAACCGGGTATTCTCGCCTGAGTTCAGAAACCGCCTCGATGAGATCATCTGGTTCAATCATCTGGATATGACAGTGATCGCCAAAGTGGTCGATAAGTTCCTGGTCGAATTACAGGCACAGCTTGATGATAAAGCCGTAGTACTGGATGTTAGTGATGAAGCCAGACTGCTGCTTGCCGAGAAGGGCTACGATAAGGCGATGGGCGCGCGTCCTATGGCAAGAGTCGTGACCGAGCTGATTAAACGGCCACTGGCCGATGAGATCCTGTTTGGTAAGTTAGAGAAGGGCGGAACCGCTCATGTCGACGCCAAGGATAATGAGATAGTGATTGAAGTCGACACGCGGGAAAAAGTCATGAGTTGAGCGAGTCAAACATGGGGTGATAAGAGGCTGCCTAGCGTAGCCTTTTTCTTAATCCGATTTCGAATAATCAAGGGGTTATTTTAAAGATAAAAAAACCAGCTGATGCTGGTTTTTATTTGAAACGACTTTGGGTAACACTTTAGCGTGAACGGAAGACGATGCGCCCTTTGCTCAAATCATAAGGGGTCAGCTGCACAGTGACCTTGTCACCCGTTAAAATACGGATGTAGTTTTTACGCATTTTGCCTGAGATATGAGCGATCACTACGTGACCATTCTCTAGCTCTACTCGAAACATTGTATTTGGCAAGGTTTCAAGAATAGTGCCTTGCATCTCAATGTTGTCTTCTTTCGCCATTAATCAGTTATCCTGTTAGCCTTCAAATATTAAAAACGGGCGTATCATGCCGCAAATTCGGCTTGCTGTAAAGAGGTGGTTAACGCGAGGATAGTAACCTTAGGGATGGCTCCCATTATTTAAAGTAAGTTTGCCAACCATTTGGAGACAAGAGTTCGTAGGGGCGATAGGCGCGTTTGTAGTTCATTTTTTTAGAGGCATCGATCTGATAGCCTAAATAGACAAACTCTTTTCCTGAAAGTTTAGCCAGCCTGCACTGCAATAAGATCATCAGCGCGCCTAATGAACGTTTTTCCTCCGTCGGTGAGAAAAAGCTGTAAATGGCCGAGAGGCTGTTTGGCAACACATCTGTGACAGCAACGCCCAACAGTTGTTTATCATCCCTTACCTCAATCAACAGAGGTTGATGCCAGCAACATTGCAGAAAATGGTTAAACTGCTCCTTTGTGGGCGGGTACATAGGCCCATCACGATGGCGCTCATTGATATAGGTTTGATAGAGCTGGTAGTGTTCTTCCGATGCCTCTGTGACAATCGCAAAATGCAGGTCACTATTATTTTTCAGGGTACGCTTCTGCCGTTTTGATGGGGTAAATTCCCTAGCTGGAATTCGAATGGGCTGGCAGGCCTGACAGCGGGGGCAGTGGGGCTTATAGAGCATATCGCCGCTACGACGAAACCCCAGTGCCGAAAGTTGTTCAATCAGATCTTCATTGAGCAGGGTTTCCTGCAATACCAGCAGTTGCTCCTGCTGCTCTGGCAGGTAGCTGCAACTGAAGGTGTTGGTCAGACCAACCTGAATAGTCTCTGATTTAGAATCCAAGATAGACCTCTTTAGCATGCCAAGCATCACTGGCCACTTCGATATCACGAAAGCGTTTCAATAGATTAATAAAATCGCTGCGTTTTAATGCCTTAGCCCCCAATGACTCAAGGTGAGGGTTCATCACTTGTGCATCGATTAGCCTAAATTTATGGGCCAACAGGTGTTGGTGTAACATCAGCATGGCGGCCTTGGAGGCGTTGCTTTTCAGATGAAACATAGACTCGCCGCAGAAAACCTGGCCGATGGCGATACCATAAAGCCCGCCAATTAGTTCATCACCTTCCCATACTTCAATAGAATGGGCTTTGTGTTGTCTGTGCAATTTCTTATAGGCAAGCTGTATATCGGGCGTGATCCAGGTGCCTTCCTTGCCGATCCGTGTTTTGGCACAATTTTCAATGACGCGATCGAATGCTTGATCAACACTAAAGCGCCATCCATGCCTTTTGATGTGGCGTTTTAAGCTGCGGCTGACCTGCATGCTTCCGGGTACAAAGACGGCTCTGGGATCCGGCGACCACCAAAGAATGGGGTCGTTTTCATTAAACCAGGGAAAAATGCCATTGTAGTAAGCGCTGAGTAGACGTTTGGGATGCAGATCACCACCAATGGCTAATAGCCCATTGGGATCGGTAAGCGCAAACTCCGGTGAAGGGAATTGTGCTAATTCATGATTCAAAAAGGACAGTGAGTTCACAATTGAGTAAAATTAGTTAAGCGTCTCTTTATAAGTTAGCGGAAAATGTCTTATGTTGAAACCTAGTTACAGCGGCTTTCAGGGTGTTTTTTTAGTTTTAATCGTACTTTGTGGGCTGGGAGCCAGTACGGCTTCTACCGCGGCTTACGATCGAAACAAAGCCCTGCCGGTAGAGAAAGTCATTTATGGTCATGTCAGTTCAGTGCGAGAGCTCACCCAAAGTGAGCTGCAGATAGATCAGAATCGAGGCTGGAAGATATTTGGCGGCGCCCTGTTAGGAGGTGTAGTGGGTCATCAATTTGGTGGTGGCTCAGGCAGGGATGTGGCCACCGTGCTCGGTGCTCTTTTGGGGGCTGGTGCTGGTAGTCATTCTAGTCGTGACCGACTGAGGCAGATGAAATTAATCGAATTATTGATTAACTTAGACGATGGCCAGCAGGTGATGGTATTGCAGGATTTTGATCCCGGCATGAGGTTTAATCCCGATGACAGAGTGAGAGTGATCTATTTCCCTGGCTGGGTTCGGGTCGATCTGGCCATGTAGCTAATACATCTAACTCTCACCGAGAGTCATCTCGTGGGTAACAAGCATATTCACTTTGGTCAGAATATTGTGCAGACCAGAGTTATCTTTTTTATTTAAATCTTCTGTATTAGGTCGAAATGGCAATTTAATTGGCTCTGAATAATCGAATAATTGTAGTTAAAGTAGCTAGATATGCATTAACGTGCTAAACATAACTAGAATAATTACACAGTTCTCTTTTCTAATCATCTTTGGAGGAGCTATGAGAAAAGCAGTGGTTAGTTGTGTATATGCGGCGGCGCTGGCAGGTTTTGTTATGAGTGCAGGCGCTAGTGCTGAAGAAGGAACACGTACCGGCACTAAGGTGGCCTCTTATAACAACAGCTCAGATTATAAGATAGGTTTTGCCTTTGACCGTGGAGCGAGTTTCACAGCGCAGCTGTTTAACAATATTAATCTATCAATAGGTAACAAGGGTTTTGCTGGTGACTATCTGTTTTTAACCGATGAGAAATTTAGCCCTAAATTGCCTTTTAGCTGGTATTTAGGCGTTGGTGGCTTCTACGATTGGGATAAAGACAATAATTGCAATGATAATTGTAATGGTTATGGTGTTCGGGTGCCGTTCGGCCTAGATTGGAATTTCGCCAGCCGCTGGGATACCTATGTACAAGTGGGTCCGGCAGTGGATATTGATGATGATTTCCACATCGAAGTGCAGGGCGCCATTGGTATTCGTTTCGCGCTCTAGCGAAGCATAATACCTAACATATTAAAACTAAAATAAAAAAGGAGCCGCTGGCTCCTTTTTTATGTGCAGTGATGCTAATTTTCTACTGGGATTAGAATCCGCGTGGTAGCTGACCCTTTCCCGCTAGTTTGGCTCGCCACAGCTCTTTAGGTGTCATGCCTTTATTAGCTTTAGCATCAGAGCCTTTTGCATCTGTCTTAGGGCTTGCTTTAGCTGGTTTTGCAGCGGCTTTCGGTTTTGCCGCCTTGGCCTTCTCTGTCTTAAGTTTTGCAGTTTTGACAGTTTCGGTTTTCGCTTTAGGCGCTTCAGTGCCTTGCTCGGCTAACATGGCTTCAAGATCGCTAAAACGCAGTGACTTGCCGCCGTCGATCTTGTACCAGCTACCCTTTTGCTCGATAGATACGGTCTTGCCTTGAGCCTTGCTTAGGGCAGTCTCTAACGCGCTAATTACCTCTTCTTTAGTCAAGTTTGACATAGTTTTAACCTATTTATTGATTATCTGTAATTGAAGGTTTGCAGTAATTTTATAGTTTAACTGGTAAAAAAGTCCAATTTTCACAGAGTTTCAACCTATTTCTATGATCTGGCAGTCAATTATGGCTAAACTAAAGCCAATAAAAAGCGGTAAACATACAGTGGATACCGATGAGGGGTTGAATTTAGGAGTTTGAATGCAAGGTTCAGAATTAACGCAATATCTGGCAGAGTTTTTACAGATCTCAAATTATAAAGATTATGCGCCCAATGGGTTGCAGATTGAAGGTAAGGACAGGGTTAAAACTATAGTAACAGGGGTCACCGCTTGTCAGGCCCTGATAGACAGTGCCATAGCGCTTAACGCCGATGCTCTGTTAGTCCACCATGGCTTTTTCTGGAAAGGGGAGAGTGAGGTGATCACCGGCATGAAATATAGACGGATAAAATCACTCATCAAACACGACATCAACCTCTATGGTTACCATCTGCCCTTAGATGGTCATCCCATGCTGGGGAATAATGCCGAGCTGGGACGTGCCTTGGGGGTGATAGATGCCGAAGCGATAGAGGCATCGCCTCAGGGATTGGTGTGGCAGGGGCGTTTGGATATGCCGATGGCTGTCACTGAGTTTGCTCAGTTACTTAACAATGTGCTTGGCCGTGATCCACTGCACTTAGGTGAGGGCGACAGGCAGATCCAGCATCTGGCCTGGTGCACGGGGGGCGCGCAGGATTATATCGATTTTGCCGTGTCTCAGGGGGCCGATGCCTTTATCAGCGGTGAGGTGTCAGAGCGTACTTTCCACAGTGCCATGGAGCAGAATATTCATTACTTCGCCGCCGGCCACCACGCCACCGAGCGTTTTGGGATCAAAGCCTTGGGCGAGCACCTGGCCGAAAAGTTTGGCTTAGTACACCATTTTGTCGATATTCCTAACCCTGTGTAATAGCATAAGCTGCAGAGAAGATATTTTGTCTTCGATAGTCATTAAAAAGGCCGCTAAGCGGCCTTTTTCTGTTTTTGTATTAGGGTTTATTTTGTCTTTAGGGGGTTATTTCACCCGCATACCTGGCTGAGCACCCTCATGAGGCTCTAAGATCCACAAATCTTTCTTACCTGGGCCTGCGGCTAACACCATGCCTTCTGACATGCCAAATCGCATCTTACGCGGCGCGAGGTTGGCCACCATCACTGTCAGCTTACCTTCGAGATCTTCCGGAGCATAAGCAGATTTAATGCCGGCAAACACCTGTTTGGTGACGCCGCCGAGATCCAGCTGCAGTTTAAGCAGCTTATTGGCCTCGGGTACATGCTCAGCCTTGACGATACGAGCAATGCGCAGATCCAGCTTTACAAAATCATCGAAACTGATCTCATCGCTGATGGGATCGAGATCCAGCTGACTTGGCTCATTGGCTTGTGCATCACTCGCCTGCAGGTTTTCTGTCGATGCTTCGATAATGGCTTCGATACTCTTCATCTCAACACGTTGCATCAGAGCCTTGAACGGGGCGATTTCGTGTCCGGCAAGGTTGCGGTCCAGATCGGCCCAGGTCAGTTCTAACTGTAAGAAACCTTCTACATCTTTCGCAAGCTGAGGCAATACAGGCTTAAGGTAAGTCACTAAGATGCGGAACAGGTTAAGGGCATTGGTGCACACCTGATGGGCCTCTTCCTGCTTGTCTTCCTCTTTTACCAGCTGCCAGGGGGCTGCATCGGCAACATAGGCGTTGGCAATGTCGGCAAGGGCCATGATTTCACGCATCGCCTTACCGAACTCCCGGGTTTCATAAAATTCGGCAATGGTATCTTGTTTGGCTAAGAAGCTCTCAGTTAAGGAGAGATCGTTAATTTGAGCTAATTTGCCATCGAAACGCTTGCTGATAAAGCCCGCTGTCCGTGATGCCAAGTTTACTAGTTTACCAACCAAGTCTGAGTTAACCCGCTGGGCGAAATCTTCAAGGTTAAGATCCAGATCGTCGATTCGGCTGCTGAGTTTGGCCGCGTAGTAGTATCGCAGGTACTCAGGATTTAAGTTGTCTAAATAGGTACGGGCCTTGATGAAGGTGCCTTTCGATTTTGACATCTTGGCGCCATTCACTGTGACATAGCCGTGGGCGTAGACGCTGTTTGGCTTACGGAAACCGGCGCCTTCGAGCATGGCGGGCCAGAATAGGCTGTGGAAGTAGACAATATCTTTGCCGATAAAGTGATAGACCTCGGCAGTGGAATCCTTGGCCCAGTATTCATCGAAGTTAATATCGCCGCGCTTATCACACAGGTTCTTGAATGAGCCCATATAACCTATGGGAGCATCGAGCCAGACATAGAAGAACTTACCTGGCGCATCGGGGATCTCGAAACCAAAATAGGGGGCATCACGTGTGATATCCCACTGTTGCAGACCCTGCTCGAACCACTCGCCTAACTTATTGGCCATCTCCTGCTGCAACGAGCCTGAGCGGGTCCACTCTTTGAGCATCTCTTCAAAGGCGGGCAGATCGAAGAAGAAGTGCTCGGTATCTTTCATCACAGGTGTGGCGCCCGATACCGCCGATTTAGGGTCAATCAGATCCGTTGGGCTGTATGTCGCGCCGCAACTGTCGCAGTTGTCGCCATATTGGTCGGGTGACTTACACTTAGGGCAGGTGCCTTTAACGAAGCGATCCGGCAGGAACATGGATTTTTCTGGGTCAAACAGCTGAGAGATGGTTTTCGACTTGATATAACCGCCATCGCGCAGCTTGAGATAGATTTCGCTCGCCAGAGCGCGGTTCTCTTCGCTATGGGTGCTGTGGAAATTATCGAACTGGATATTGAAATCGGCAAAATCCTGCTGATGCTCTTTTTGCACCTGAGCTATCATCTCCTCAGGGGCCAGGCCTAACTGCTGGGCCTTGAGCATGATAGGAGTACCGTGGGCATCGTCGGCACAGATGTAGTGACATTCATGGCCGCGCAGCTTTTGGAAACGGGCCCAGATATCGGTTTGAATATACTCTAACATGTGACCCAAATGGATAGGTCCATTGGCATAGGGGAGTGCGCTGGTCACGAGAATTTTACGTTGTGAAGTTGCCATCTTGTCTCAAAAGTCAGTAAGTGCCCAAAAAGAATGGCATAGATAGTAACCGATCATCGCTAAAGTTTCATTAAAAGCTGCTTTAACTGAGCTAAATCTAGCCGAATACTGTTAGAATTTCTGATACACTTAGCCAAATTAATTTTAAGGGGTAGTCGTTTTGTCTGCATCTTCTCAGAATTATCACCTTAGTGATGATCTCCTCGGGCCAGTTTTGGCCATTTTAGACGCGTATCAAGATCCATATCTTCATCAGGGTTTAGTCACTGCAGGTTGCGTCACTAAACTGGCTATTGAAGATAAACGTCTGCAACTTGGGCTCTGTTACCCCTATCCATGCCAGAGTCAGTACCGTGATACTGTGATGGCGCTGACCCACAAGTTAGCCGTGCTGGATGCCATCGATGAGGTGGAGTGTGAAATCGATTTTCAGGCAAAGACAATCGTCTCTGGCGCCGTTGCACCATTGCCAAATGTCAAACAGGTGATTGCCGTAGCATCTGGCAAGGGCGGTGTGGGTAAATCGACCACAACCGTTAACCTGGCGCTGGCGCTGGCAGCTGAAGGCGCGAAAGTGGGCATTCTCGATGCTGATATCTACGGTCCTTCGATTCCTATCATGTTAGGTGTGCCCGATTTTAATCCTGTCTCTCCTGACGGCAAGATGATGACCGCCGCTAGCGCCCATGGCATTGCAGCGCAATCAATCGGCTTCATGCTTGGTGGTGATGAAGCCGCCGTTTGGCGCGGGCCTATGGCAGCAGGGGCTTTGACTCAATTATTGAATGAAACCCTGTGGCCTGAACTGGATTATCTGGTTATTGATATGCCTCCAGGCACAGGCGACATTCAGCTGACGCTGTCGCAAAAAGTGCCTGTCAGTGGTGCGGTTATCGTAACCACTCCGCAGGATATCGCGCTTGCCGATGCCAAGAAAGGGATCAGCATGTTTCAGAAGGTAAATATCCCTGTGCTGGGTATTGTCGAAAACATGAGTTTCCACCTGTGCAGCGAGTGTGGTCATAAGGAGTTTCCTTTCGGCCAGGATGGCGGCGTGAAGATGGCCGAGCGTTATCAGGTGCCGCTATTGGGCCAATTACCGCTTAAACTTAATATTCGCGAAGATGTGGATCAAGGTGTACCCACAGTGGTCGCCGATC
The DNA here is from genome assembly GCF_021412565.1 of Shewanella sp. AS1. Classification (GTDB taxonomy): domain Bacteria; phylum Pseudomonadota; class Gammaproteobacteria; order Enterobacterales; family Shewanellaceae; genus Shewanella. The sequence continues at coordinate 884,434 of NZ_JAKCLJ010000001.1, forward strand.
CAGAAGGGCCAGTTTCGCAGCTTTATCTGGCGATTGCTCGTAAAGTGGGAGCGCAACTTGCGTTAACCCAAACCCAAGATGTTGTTTCTATTTCAATTTCAGATGACGAGTAAGGTTAAAGCATGAAATCGCAATGTGTGATCATCGGTATTGCAGGGGCATCTGCTTCGGGTAAGAGTCTGATAGCAAAGACGATTTATGAAGAATTGTGCCGCGATTTAGGCACAGATCAGATAGCTGTTATCGCCGAAGACTCTTATTATAAAGATCAGAGCCACCTCTCTATGGATCAGCGGGTGTTAACTAACTATGACCATCCTAAGGCACTTGATCATCAACTGCTGTGCGCGCATTTAGACGCACTTAAAAATGGTCAGTCGGTGGATATCCCCCAGTATAGTTACACCGAACATACCCGTATGGCCGAGACAGTGACGCTGACCCCTAAGAAGGTGATTATTCTGGAAGGGATCTTATTGCTCACTAATCCTGAGCTGCGAGAAAAGATGGATGCCAGTGTCTTTATGGATACACCACTGGATATCTGTTTCATGCGCCGTCTGGCACGTGATGTGGCCGAACGGGGACGCACCATGGAGTCTGTGATGAAGCAATATACGCACACCGTCAGACCCATGTTTTTGCAATTCATTGATCCATCGAAGCAATATGCTGATATTATCGTGCCAAGAGGCGGAAAAAACCGCATCGCAACCGATATACTAAAAGCCAGAATTCAACACCTTTTAGTCTAGTTACCCTGCCTGGTTGCTGTGGCTAATCACTATGGATAGTGGGAGTTAATTTGAATGCGTTTAACTGACGTAGAAATTGAAACATGTTTAGATGACGGCACAATTGCGATTGAGCCGCGTCCCGATGCCGATGCGATAAGCGGTGTGAGTGTGGATATTAAGTTAGGCTCCCAGTTTCGCGTATTTCAGGATCATACGGCTCCCTTCATCGATTTAAGTGGCCCAAGCGCAGATGTGCAGGCGGCGCTCGATCGTGTGATGAGCGATAAAATCGAGATCCCAGAAGGGGAAGCCTTCTTCCTGCATCCAGGGGAATTAGCCCTGGCTGTTACCTATGAAACCGTGACTCTGCCGGCTGATATTGTTGGCTGGCTCGATGGCCGCTCATCCTTGGCAAGACTCGGGTTAATGGTGCATGTCACGGCTCATCGTATCGATCCCGGTTGGCAAGGGAAAATTGTGCTGGAGTTTTACAACAGCGGTAAGCTGCCTCTGGCACTGCGCCCCAGGATGACCATAGGCGCGCTGAATTTTGAACGCCTAAGCTCACCTGTTGCCAGACCCTATAATAAGCGCGTTAGCGCCAAATACAGGGATCAGCAGGAAGCGGTGGCCAGCCGGATAAGTCAGGACAGATAATGTCTGCCAATATTTGGGTTAACGGAATTTTCCAGGACAAGGTTTCTGCATTCGACAGAGGGCTTGCCTACGGCGATGGTCTGTTTGCGACTATGCGCAGCAGCAAAAACGGCGTGCTGTTTTTTGATGCCCACCTACGGCGTTTACAGCAAAGTTGTCGCCGTCTGGGAGTAGTCTGGCAGCCTAGCGAAGAGTTGCGGCAACTGATTGAAAAGGTCGGAACCGAAGGTGCGGTGGCATCGCAGCGGGATGTGTGTGTTAAGTTTCTGCTCAGTCGTGGTGTCGGCGGGCGCGGCTATCAGGCGCCAGAGTCGGCACAATTAACCGAGGTGGTGTCCGTGCACGCCATTCCAGCACACTATGCTGACTGGCAATCATCAGGCATAAATCTGCAGACCAGCGAGATGACCCTAGCCTTCCAGCCCCGTTTGGCGGGCATCAAGCACCTTAATCGTTTAGAGCAGGTCTTGATCCGCGCCCAAGCACTCGATGATGACTCAGATGACTGGCTGGTGCTCGATACCCAGGGGAATGTTATCGAGTCTTCGATGGCCAACCTGTTTTTGATTAAGGGCAAACAGGTGGTGACCCCGAGTCTGCAGGGCTCAGGCGTGGCGGGAGTGATGCGTGAGCAGCTTATTTACTGGTTTATTGACGCGGGCTTTCACGTCGATTGTCGCCCTGTGCTGTATGATGAGCTCAAAGATCACGCTCAATTTGATCACGCACTTCTCTCCAATAGTCTGTTTGGTGTGGTTGGAATCAAGCGTATCGATAAGCGGATGCTTAGCGCCAGCGAGCTTCCTCAAGGTATTTTAAACGACCTGGCGTTAGTATTATGAGTCGAACCTTAGTCAATCTTTTCGGTGCTCTTCTCTCCATTTTGACCTTGGCAGGAGTTCTGCTTTTTTGGGGCTACCAGAGCCTGATCTCCTATGGTGAATCATCGCTCAAGCTCAATCAGTCTCAGGAGCTGGAGGTTAAGCGTGGCGGCTCATTGATGCAGATAGCTAAAGGGTTAGAGGCCCAAGGGATCATTCAGGACAGCTGGAAATTAAAAGTGCTGCTCAAGCTGCATCCCGAGCTGGCCCATATCCGTTCTGGCCTCTATGAAATTACCCCGGATGACACAGTCAATAGCCTGCTGGAAAAGCTGAGCAGCGGCAAGGAGCTAGTATTTAGCGTTACCCTGATAGAGGGGCAGACCATCAAAGAGTGGCGTGCCCTGTTGCAGCAGCAACCCAGATTAACCTGGCAGGAGGATATCTTTAATCAGGTATTGATCGCCCATGGTGATAACTCTGGTCTGCCTGAGGGGAAATTTTATCCCGACACTTACCATTATGTGGCCGGGGATGATGTTAAGCTGGTCGTTGAGCAGAGCTATCTAAAGATGCAGGCTGAACTGGACAAAGCCTGGCAGGGGCGGGATAAGACAATTCCCTTGACGTCCCCTTACGAGCTATTGATCATGGCGTCCATCATAGAAAAAGAGACAGGCAAAGCCGAGGAGCGACCGTGGATTTCGGCGGTATTTACTAATCGGCTGCGTAAGAAGATGCGTCTGCAGACTGACCCTACTGTGATCTACGGTATGGGCGAACGCTATCAGGGCAATATCACCCGCAAAGATCTGCGTGAGGCGACCCCTTTTAATACCTATCGCATTAAGGGGCTGACACCAACCCCCATCGCGGCGCCAAGCGGCGCATCGCTGCATGCCGCTGCCCATCCTGCCGAAGTGGATTATCTCTATTTCGTTTCCCGAAATGATGGCAGCCATATATTTTCTAACACATTAACCGAGCACAATCGTGCGGTAGACAAGTATCAGAGAAATCGATGAGTCAACACAGCGCTAAATTTATCGTTATTGAGGGATTAGAGGGAGCCGGTAAATCGAGTGCCATCGCTTTAGTCAGAGATTTTATTGAGAAACATCTGGGCGAAGCGCCTATCTGTACAAGGGAGCCGGGCGGTACTCCTTTGGCCGAGAAAATTCGTGATCTGGTGAAAATCGCCGAGCCAGGTGATCCCCTCTGTGATGAGGCGGAATGCCTGCTGATTTACGCAGCTAGAGCACAGCTGGTGGCCAATGTGATTAAACCAGCCCTTAGTCGTGGTCAGTGGGTGCTGGGCGACAGACACGATTTGTCATCGCTGGCCTATCAGGGCGGTGGTCGACAGCTGATGCCATTAGTCGCGTCTGTGAGTGAGGCGACCCTCAAAGGTTTTAAGCCAGATCTGACGCTTTATCTCGATATCGATCCCGTACTTGGGCTGCAAAGGGCGGCTAATCGTGGTGCGCTGGATAGAATTGAGCAGCAGGGCATCGACTTTTTTGAGCGGGCGCGTGCGACCTATCTTGCATTAGCGGCCGAGGATGAATCGATAGCCGTGATCGATGCCAGTCAGAATATGGCCGATGTGCATAAAGATATTCTTGCACTATTGCAGCAGCAGGCTTGGTGACCATGCAACAACCTTGGCATACACTTCCCTGGCATCAAGGCGTGATAGCCCAGTTTAGCCGACAGCTAAGCGCTGGGCTACAAGGGCACGCCTATTTGGTTGCCATGCATCAAGGGTATGGCGCCCTGGAGTTAACTGAGCAACTAGCTCAAAGCGCGCTCTGCACTGAGCCAACGCAGCAAGGCGGCTGCGGTCAGTGTAAGTCTTGTCACTTATTTTTGGCCGGTAACCATCCTGATTATCATAAAGTCGAGGCCGATGGTCAGCAGATTAAGGTCGATCAGATCCGTCAGCTATGCCAGGAGTTAAGCTCCACAGCGCAGCAGGGGGGCAGGCGGATTGCCGTGATCCAGCATTGCGAACGTCTCAACACTGCCGCGGCCAATGCGCTGTTAAAGACCCTCGAAGAGCCGGGCAGAGAGACACTGTTATTTCTGCAGACAGATACGCCGAGCCGTTTGATGTCGACCATTAGCAGTCGTTGTCAGCGATTACATTTTCAGTTGCCATCGACAGCCGAGATCCTGCAATGGTTGCAGCAGCAATATCCCCTCGAGCATGATGTAACCTGGTGCCTATCTACTGTCGGCGGGCCCGTCGAGCTGCTCAGTGCATTAGAGAGTAAGCGTTATGAGCAATTAGTGCAATTGCGTAAAGACTGGATTCAAAGTTTGTCGTCTGGACACCTCTGTGCTAACTTAACTCATGTGGATCAGAAGCAAGTTTCTGATGCGCTTAAAGTTTTGTTTTTAGTCTTGAAACAGAAGCTGATTAAACAAAAACAATACGATGCAGTTATTAACGCTAAGATAACCGATTTTGCTACCAAAGTGATGGCCACTTATCATGAGCTGAAGATGATGCCAAATGTGAATTACATGGCCATTTTTCAAATGTTTATCTTAGAATATCAATCAATTACTCAAGCTTAAGAGTCGAAAATTAAGAATATGGTCGATATTGTGGTTAATTTTGATACATTACATCAGCTATATCGTGCTTATATGCCTTTTATTCAGCCGGCAGGCTTGTTTGTCGCTTCAACTGAAGCCCATTATTTGGGGCAGGAATTGAACATTGCTTATCAACTGCCCGGTTCTACGACTAAGTATGAGTTTAAAGGTGTGGTGGTTTGGATTAACCCCTTAGGGGCATCGGGCGGGCGACCGGCAGGTGTCGGGGTGAAAATCGTCTCAGATGCGTCTACCCATAAACACCATATTGAAAACCTGCTTTCCCGCCAGCTGGCCTCAAGTGATTTGACCTGTACCATGTAGCTAGGTATCCTTTGCCTCTTTTGTGTTCTACTTGGATATTTGCGTGTTAATCGACTCCCATTGCCATCTGGATCGCCTTAAGGCGGCGCCGGATCATGACTCACTCGACCTCCTTCTTACTCAGGCAAAGGCCAGAGGTGTTGACTATTTTCTCTGCGTTAACGTTCGCCAGAAAGGCTTTCGTGAGATGCAGGCTAAGATGGCTGCATTTGAGCAGGTTTTTCTCTCTGCGGGTGTGCATCCACTGGATGTGAAAGAAGGCTTAGATACCCAGGAGTTACATCAATATATTCAAGATCCTAAAGTGGTTGCTATCGGCGAAACCGGACTGGATTATTTCTATGACGATGAAACCAAGGCACTGCAGCAGCAATGCTTTGAACAGCAAATTGCTCTGGCTGTCGAGGTGAATAAGCCGCTTATCGTCCATACCCGGGATGCCAGAGAAGATACCATTGCTCTACTTAAGGCTGGCCATGCCGACAAGGTGGGCGGTGTGCTGCACTGTTTTACCGAAAATTGGGAGATGGCCAAAGCCGCGCTGGATCTGGGCTTCTATATTTCTGTGTCTGGGATAGTGACCTTTAAGAATGCTGGCGATCTACGCAGTGTTATCCGTAAGGTGCCGCAGGATCGCCTGCTCGTCGAAACCGATGCACCTTATTTGGCTCCAGTGCCCCACAGAGGTCAGGAGAATCAGCCTGCCTATGTTCGCGATGTGGCTGAGTTTGTCGCCGAGTTGCGCGGTGAGTCTTTCGAGGCATTGGCTCAGGCGACCACCCAAAACTTCTTTAATCTATTTAAAGATGCCGCCACATTAGTACAGCGTTAAACCTTTGGATAGATAAGAGATAGATAAGAGAGAGATAAAAAAAGACCCAAAACTATTCCGATTGTTTTGGGTCTAGGGGAATGGCTCTTTTCAGAGCCGTGCGCTACTGTTTGAGAACACCTCAATCTTTGTCTCAGGTTTTAGAGTGTAGCCAAGTTAAAAAAATCTGCCAATTAGTTTAAAAAATAATCAATTCATTTTTGTAATAAATTATAACTTCCTAAACTTAAATAAGGTAAGTCATTGTTAAATAATGATGTTGTTACTATTTGATGGGCAGATTTTATCTTTAACCAATTCCCTGGGCAGGTTGTTTTTCAGTTTACTGCCTAAATGCTTGACCAATCCTAGGCTCGCGCCGTGATAGCTGACGACCTGTTCACCCTGCGCCTTAGTCGGGCTTTCGAGCTGGATATCACGTCCCATCAAATATTGCGTCGCCTGGAGCTCATCGAGGGGGATAGTGCGATCACTTTTTGCCAGGGCAATAATAGCTTCGTGTTTGACTTTAAAGCCTTTTTTGATGGCATTCGCCAGTTTTATTCCTATGCGCTGAAAACGGATTTTACCGATAAGCGGTAAGATATTATCGGGAAATAGCCAAAACTCATCATCACGCTGCATCAAGGTGCCGTGCTGCTCAAGCTTAATATCAAAGGTAGAAAAATAATCGCTCAAGGCCTGCTGCTGTTTTTTACTAACGGCGGTAAATGGGAAGTTTTTCTGTGGCTTAGGCTCAGGTTTAAGCCGTGCTATGTCGGCAACCTTTCTGATTTTTGCTACGAAAAAACCTTCGCTGTCATAAATTTGTGGCCAGACATGTAAAAATCCCTCTGGTGTGCAGGCTTTGTCGGCGCCCACAAACAGATTGTCGAGTGATTCAAACTCTACGGCATCACCATAGCGACTCTTCAGTGCTAAGCAGACTTCCTGATTCTCCAAGCGATTAAGGGTGCAGGTCGAATAGACTAGGCTGCCGCCTGTCTTTAGGGCAGCCAAGGCCGATTCGAGCAGATCGATTTGGGTCGCCGCAATTGACTCAATTTCATCGCTATCCCAATGTTTTAGCGCGTCGGGGTCTTTACGCACTGTGCCTTCTCCGCTGCAGGGGGCGTCAAGTAGAATGGCATCGAAACTGTTATACAGGTATTCGCCAAATACGCGGGCATCGAAGTGGGTCAGGGCGCAGTTTTTGACGCCCATACGCAGCACATTGGCATGCAGAACCTTTACCCGGCTGGAAGAGTATTCGTTGGCGACCAATACCCCCTGATTTTGCATCATCATCGCCAGTTGCGTGGTTTTAGAGCCGGGCGCCGAGGCCATATCCAGCAAGGTGAGGGAAGTAGCATCCTCTATGCCTTGGGGGAACAGAGCCTGCGGTGGCAGCATGGAGCTAGCTTCTTGAATGTAAAACAGCCCCTGAATATGCTCAATTGTGTTGCCGAGCTGAACATCGGGCTCAACCTGGATCCAAAAGCCGCTGCCGCACCAGGGGATAGGCTCAAATTGCCAGCCTTTTTCCTGCATCAGGGTCAAAAATTCATCCACGCCTATCTTGAGGGTATTGACACGAATCGATGCCCTGAGGGGCTTATCACAGTAAGCGATAAAATCATCCATTGTGAGATGACTGGGCATATCTTTAGCTATGCTATTGATAAAATTTTGATTTAGTTGAACCATAAGAGAGAAAAACAAGATATTGTTAGCTGGCAGTATATCACACAGATAGACATGCCTTAGGGAATAAACTTCAGGACGCAAGGAGTTTTTGTGCTAAATCGCATCTGGTTACTCTTTTTTGTGGCAGCCCTTGGTGCCATAGGGATCTCGTTATTTCAGGGGCAGTGGCAGGTTTTGTCAGATGCGGTCGATGCGCTTTTCTCCAGTGCTAAGCTGGCGGCCGAGATCGCGCTGGGCTTGATAGGTGTGTTATCCCTGTGGATGGGCTTGATGCGAGTGGGCGAGAAAGCTGGGGTAGTGGGTGTGATAGCCAAGATCTTTGAGCCACTGCTGCATAAGCTGATGCCAGAGGTGCCAAGAGGGCACCCGGCCTATGGCAGTGTGACCATGAACTTAACCGCTAATGTGCTGGGACTGGATAATGCGGCTACCCCCCTTGGGCTAAAGGCGATGCAAGATCTACAGCGTCTTAATCCAGATAAGTCGATAGCCACTAACGCGCAGATCCTGTTTTTGGTGCTTAATACCTCGTCAGTCACACTTGTGCCTGTGACGGTTTTTCTCTATCGGGCCCAGCAGGGGGCGGCGTCACCAGCCGATATTTTCCTGCCGATTTTATTAGCCACAACTGCCTCAACCTTGGTAGGCGTTTTGGTGGTGGCCTTGTTTCAGCGTTTATCTTTATTAAACAGTGTGGTTCTGGGTTATGGCGCTGTGATTTTGGGCAGTATCACTGCGCTGGTTTTCTATTTAGGTACCTTGAGTGCCAGCGCCATTGGAACCCTCTCTACCGCCATGGGCAATGGCATCTTACTGCTGCTGATCTTCAGTTTTATTCTGGTCGCAGGTTTTCGTAAGGTTGCCGTGTATGACGAATTTATTAGTGGCGCCAAGGAGGGGTTTGAGCAGTCGATAAAGCTTATCCCATACCTGCTCGCGATGTTGCTTGCTATCGCGCTGCTGCGAGCCTCTGGCGCCCTGGATTATCTTCTGTACCTTATCGCCTCCGTGGTGAATATTTTGGGCGGTGATACCCGCTTTGTCGATGCCTTGCCTACTGCGTTGATGAAACCCTTTAGTGGCTCGGGGGCGCGCGCCATGATGTTGGAGACAATGCAGCATTATGGTGTCGATTCTTTTGCCGGGCGGCTAGCTGCGATAGTACAAGGCAGCACGGAAACCACATTCTATGTGCTTGCTGTCTATTTTGGGGCTGTGGGCATTCGAAATGGGCGCCATGCTTTAGCCTGTGGTTTAACGGCGGATCTCGCCGGTATTTGCGCGGCAATAGCTGTGTGTTACTGGTTTTACAGCTAATGTTATCGATATCAGTCAAGCATGAGTTTGTGGAGGGCTTTAACGTCCTGGTTAGGTAACGCTTTTATGCTAAAGCCCTATTGAGAAGAAGATTAAAACATCAGAGGCATCAAGATGAGCAACCAAGTGAGGCCACAAAGCAGTAAGCTTATAAATACAGCCGCCGATGCGATATCTTTTGCCTGACCGCTCAAAGGATGGTATTCATCGCCGATGCGATCAACAACGGCTTCGATAGCCGAGTTTAGTAGCTCAGTGATCAGTACAATAAAGACAGTCATGACAAGCAAGATGCGCTCAATAGTGGTGATATCCACTAAAAAGGCGATAGGTAGCATGAGTAAAGCGAGCACTAACTCTTGTCTAAATGCGGCTTCCGATTGCCAGGCCTGTTTAAGCCCTTGAATTGAGAATCCTGTGGCGCGAAAAACCCGTTTAATACCGTAATTATTTTCCGGTTTCATTATTTTTCCATCTATAAAAAATTAATGATAATAGTAACCTAGCTTTCAATCGATGGAAGTATAACATCTCGAAGGCAATTGTTATATTGCCTGCGCTTACTTTGAACTAGACTCAATAGGGCAAACAAGCATTTTACTGGCTCAAGGAGGAGCTTATGTCTATCTATCTGCGCCGTTTTATCTCTCTTATCTTATTCGGTTTTATCTATTTTTCACTGTCAGCTTTTTCAGATGTACCTGATAGCTCGCCGATGCAACATGCAGGCGCCTTATCACCTTCAAAGTCGATTGTTGATTATTTGGTGAGCGAGAAACTCGATGGCGTACGAGGGCGTTGGGATGGTGGTCGAATGTTGACACGAAGTGGCAATGAGATCACATTGCCTAGCTGGTTTGCTCAGGGTTTTCCTAAGCAGGCATTAGATGGCGAGCTGTGGATTGGTAGAGGCCAGTTTGATGCCATTTCGGCTTTAGTGCGCAGAGGCGAGACTGACGATCATCTTTGGCGGCAGGTGAGATTTATGGTGTTCGATATCCCCAATCTTGCCTTACCTTTTGCAGAGCGTTATCACTATGCACTCGAACATTTTTCTACTTTATCTCCCTACCTTGTGATTATCCCTCAGTGGGAACTGCATGATAGACAGGAGCTAGACAGATTGCTCGATAGTGTTGTGATAGCCGGCGGTGAAGGATTGATGCTTCACAGAAAAGCGGCGCTATATCGTAATGGGCGCAACCAGGATCTGGTAAAATTAAAACTCTTTGAAGATGCCGAAGCCCTTGTTATTGCCCACCATCCGGGGAAGGGCAAATATCAAGGTATGTTAGGCTCGCTCGAAGTGAAAACGCCTGAGGGGATAGTATTTCGTATCGGCACGGGCTTTAGTGATGAGCAGCGCAAAGCGCCGCCCGCCATAGGTACCACAGTGACTTATAAATTCTACGGGGTGACTCAATATGGTATCCCTCGATTTGCCAGCTTTGTACGAATAAGAGAGCCATTATGAACGGGGTTAACAAAACTTAATGAAAAACAACTTGAAAGGGATTTCGCTGAGGCGCAATCTGAAAGTGCCAATTAGCTGATAACAAGAAGGATTACGCTATGAAGTCAACGACTGAAACCAAAGCACTGAGTGATGTGACGACAAAAATCGGTATCGCACTTTTTATTACTTTTTGCGTAGTTGCCCCTTTTACCGATCTTGCCGATATTTTGCTCCATCTCTAACTTGTACCCATAGCAAACCATCATAATTGAGGATTGGATCTTGCGAGGTCACTAGGAGAAAGCATGTCTCCTGTGGCCTGATGGTTTTCTCAAGCAACCTGTTTTTAGGTGTATAAATTTAGATGTATTAGTTTAGATGTATTAGTTTAGATGTATTAGTTTAGATTCTTGCTGTTAAGCTACCTCTTTTAAGCTCATTTCTTTAAGCCCCCTGTTTTAAAATTACTCCTTTAAAATGCCTCTTTAAAAGGTCTTTGCTACCCTTGCTCTCTGTAGACTTATGCTGTTTTGAATTAGCTTATATTTTTAGTTAACTTATTGTTTAATAACTTAAAAATATTATCGTCAGTCGACGAGACTTGTTGCTAAAGGCTTTTTAATTATAAGCTTATTGAATAATATGCCATTGATAGTTTGGGTGATGTTATGAAGCGTATCAATTCTGTTTTGTTTGTCTGTATGGGTAATATCTGTCGTTCGCCAACGGCGGAGGCTATCTTCAAGGCTAAGGCGGCCCGCAGAGGGGTTGCCATCGAAGTGGACTCGGCCGGCACTATCGATTACCACCAGGGCGAGCAAAGCGATCGCCGGGCGAGGGCGGCAGGAGAGCGGCGCGGATATGATTTTTCCAGCATTCGTGCCAGAGGTGTTAGTGATTATGATTTCGCCCATTTCGATCTGATTTTGGCGGCAGATAATCATAATATGCGTGACTTGATGCAGCGTTGTCCTGTAGAGCACAGGCATAAACTGGCCTTGATGTTATCTTTTGCCAAGAGTGATCACACAGAAGTGCCCGATCCCTATTATGGTGGCGATAAAGGGTTTGAGTTAGTGCTGGATTTACTGGAGCAGAGTTGTGACCGCTTATTGGATAATATCCAATATGGCTCGGGCGAACTCTAGGGATTAGTCTGTTAGTCAATGCGGAGGCAGTGAAAAATAGGCGACGCTGTTATTAATCGTCTTTAACTATCATTAACCGCCATTAACAGCTAATAATTGGCATTAATTACAGGCTATTGTCGCCCATGCTTAGAGATGGTTTTTATGATCAGTCGTTGTGCCGCACACCTGAGCGTTTTAGCTTTTCAGCTTCCAGTTTCTGCTGTTTTAAGGCTGCTTTCTCGGCGAGTATTCGGGCAACTTCCGCTTTCTCAGCTTCTGCCATTTCAGGCGTTTCTAAGGATAAGAGACCAATTTTACCGGAGCGAAATTCGTGAAGTAACAGCTCAGATGCCTTGTGAAGATCGATGCGTCCCCCCGGTCTCAGAGCGCCGCGTTTACGACCGATGGCTTCCAGCAAACCTATATCCTCTTTAGGCAACTCTTTGAGTTTATAACGTTCCGCTATGGCATCTGGGTAGGCCTGTAAGAAATATTCAGCGGCGAACATAGCCACATCTTCATATTCCATTGCAGTATCTTTGATAGCGCCCGTGACGGCCAGACGGTAGCTGCTGGCTTCATTGTCTACTTTCGGCCATAAGATACCTGGAGTATCGGATAATACGATACCGTTCTTTAGATTGATCCGCTGCTGACGCTTGGTGACTGCGGGCTCATTACCTGTCTTGGCTATCACTCTGCCTGCTAAGATATTGATGATGGTAGATTTCCCTACATTTGGGATCCCCATAATCATGGTGCGGATATCTTTCTCTGTAGTATCACGGCTGGGGACCAGCTTACGGCAAAGGTCGGGGATCTTCTTCACCTGAGCGGCTTGCAGGGTTGTGATCGCCATGGCTTTCACCCCTTGCTCCTGCTCAAGATAATCTATCCACAGCTGTGTGGTTACAGGATCGGCTAAGTCAGATTTATTGAGCAATTTGATACAGGGTCTATCGCCACGCAGTGTCTTGACCATAGGGTTTTCGCTGCTGAAAGGGATCCTGGCATCGAGTACCTCAATCACGAGATCGATTTGAGGCATTACCTCTTCAATCTCTTTGCGTGCCTTGTGCATGTGACCGGGATACCACTGAATAGCCATTGTTTTACTCTGCTCTGAAACTTAAGTTGCGGGGGATTTTACCTTGAAACGCACTAAAAATCACAAATATAAAGCGCCAATCGGCGCCTTATCTCTATCTGGTTTTATATTAGACCAAGTTCTCGCAGTCTTTCCATCAGATAACTTTCGGCGGTGTAACGCTCCGAGAGAACAACCTCAGGCTTAGGGTGCAGAAACAGAGGTAAAGAGATGCGCGAGCGGCTCTTATCAGCACCTTCTGGGTTGATCACTCTGTGGGTGGTTGATGGGAAGTATCCACCTGAGGCCTCCTGCAGCATATCACCGGTATTGATGATGATATTGCCAAAGTCACTGGGAACATCAAGCCATTTACCTTGTTTACTCTTCACTTGCAGACCGGGTTCATTGGCTGCCGGCAGCAGAGTCAGAAGGTTAATATCTTCATGGGCGGCGGCTCGAATGGCTCCAAGCTCTTCAGCACCAGATAGTGGTGGATAATGTAAGATCCGTAGCAGTGTTCTCTGGCTCTCCTCTATCATCTTAGGTAGGGCCATTGAATAGTTAGCCGCAATATCGGCTGGGGTATATGCTTCAACCCAGCTGAGTAACTCTGCCGCCAGAGCATTGGCCTGATCATAATAGTTGAGGATATTTTCCCTTAGTTCATCAGGAATGCGTCCCCAGGGATAAACATGATAGAACTCTTTAATATCCTTAACGTTATTTCCTTTCGCTGTTTCAGAGACATCAGCGGGGAAGAAACCATCATGGGTTTCTGTGCTAAACAGATAAGCCTGCTTGGCATCGCTATCGAAAAACGTCTGCCACTGGGCGTAAATGGTCTCAACTAAACTTTGCTTAATCGGATGGTTTGTTAATACACCGAAACCTGTGTTGCGTAAGGAATTGACAAATTGTTGTGCACTGTCGGGCGCGCGGTAATCAATTGTTTCTAATTGTTCAGCTTTTAATGGCATAGCTTCTAATGGCATAGTTTTTCTGACCTTATTGACCCCTTTTGCGGCAGTGTAACCCTCATAGGGTGCAACAGCAAAGAAGTGTGACTTTAATCACTTAAATTATTGTTTATTAGCTAAGTTATCTGGTTTTGCTTTGTTGGTTTTTGCCTTGGTTTTTAAATTGTTGAGTCAAAACAGTCGCGCTTAAAATGAGTGTCGCTAATAGTTGAGTTAATCCCTTGGGCTTTATCTGATACGCTTATGAATATGGATAAAAAGATGTGTGTCTGCTTGGGCTTGTTGAGCTAGTTGAGTGAGTACAAATAATGCGTAAATTAACTGAATTTGAGCAGTATGTGATCGAGGATAAGGGCACAGAGCCTCCTTTCAGCGGTGAATATTATCGGCATGAGGCGAGGGGCATCTATCATTGTAAACGTTGTGATGCACCTTTATATCGCTCAGAAGATAAATTTAACGCCCACTGCGGCTGGCCCGCTTTCGATGATGAGATCCAAGGGGCGGTGAAGCGTTTGCCCGATGCCGATGGGCGGCGAGTAGAGATAGTCTGCTCGCAGTGCGATGCCCACCTTGGCCATGTGTTTGAGGGAGAATATTTAACGGAGAAAAACCTCAGGCACTGTGTAAACTCGGTTTCTCTCTTGTTTAAATCGCTGCAGAAGGATGACATGCCCATTAGCGAGCAGGCGCAGACGAAAGCAAAAACCGACAAGGCAACATTCGGCGGCGGCTGTTTCTGGTGTTTAGAAGCTATATTTACTCAGGTTAAAGGCGTGCTTTCGGTACAATCCGGATATGCAGGCGGTGAGGCGCAGGAGGCAAATTACAAGGCTGTGTGCAGCGGAAACACGGGTCATGCAGAGGTGGTACAGCTTGAGTTTGACCCTCAGCAAATCAGCTTCCGTGAGTTGCTGTTGATCTTTTTTCAGAGTCACGATCCGACGACCTTAAACCGTCAGGGCAATGATGTCGGGCCACAGTACCGCTCGGTGATCTTCGCCCATGATGATGCCCAGATCCGCTGCGTCACTGAGATGTTAGCCGAGCTGGAGCAACATAAACTGTATGATAACCCCGTTGTTACTCAACTGACGGCATTTGAAGATTTCTATCCTGCCGAGAGCTATCATAACGACTACTATGCCCATAATTCTCAGCAGCCTTACTGCCAAATTGTCGTAAAGCCAAAGGTCGACAAATTCAGGGCGGTGTTTGTTGATAAACTGAAGCGGTGAATCAGATACGGTGAATCAGAAACAGCAAAGGCGCAGATAGCGCCTTTGTTGTTTTTACTGAAATAGTTACTGGGTTAGCTAACTCGGTTAGTCTTATTTAGTCGAGCTTGTCATCGGCCACCTTATAGTGGGGATCTTCAATCAGATTCACCTCGACAAGATCGCCAGCCTTATGTAATAGCTGTTTACAGTCGTGGCTTAAGTGGCGCAGGTGCAAACGTTTTCCGGCATTGACATAGCGTTCAGCTAAGGTATCTATGGCATCGAGTGCAGAGTGATCGCAAACCCGGGAGTTTTGAAAGTCGACAATGACATCGTCGGGATCATCTTGGGTGTGGAACAGCTCGAGAAACTCGGCGGTTGAGCCAAAAAACAGCGGGCCGTTAAGTTTATAGACTTTCCAGCCATTGGTATCTTCGCTTACCTGAACATTGATATGTTTGGCATGCTCCCAAGCAAACACAAGTGCAGAGACAATCACACCCACGAATACCGCGAAGGCTAAATCGGTAAAGACAGTCACAACAGTAACCAAGATGATGACAAAGGCATCGTGCTTAGGCACTTTACGCATCACCTTAAAGCTGGCCCATTCAAAGGTGCCCAGCACGACCATAAACATCACACCTACTAGGGCAGCGAGTGGGATCATCTCTATCAGGGATGAGCCAAACAGGATAAAGGCCAGCAGGGCAACAGCCGCTGTGATCCCAGATAAACGACCACGACCACCAGAGTTAATATTGATCATCGATTGGCCTATCATGGCACAGCCACCCATGGCGCCGAAGAAACCGCTGGTGATATTGCCTAGACCCTGACCAACACACTCTTTGTTACCGCGTCCACGGGTGTTGGTCATTTCATCAATCACTGTAAGGGTCAGCAGAGACTCAATCAAGCCTACAGCCGCGAGGATAAATGAGTATGGCAGTATGATATACAGGGTCTCTAGACTGAATGGCACAGAGGGGATAGCAAAAATTGGCAGGCTACCTGCGATAGTTGCATTATCATCGCCGCTCATGGATTTTAAGAAATCCAGTACATTGCGGGTGTCGAGATTAAAGAACACCACGATAAAGGTAACAGTTAAAATCGCCGCGAGTGAGGAGGGGAAGGCGGTGGTGATTTTAGGTAAAAAGTGGATGATAGCCATGGTCAGGGCAACCAGCCCCAGCATGAGGATCAGCTGATCTTGTGGCAACCAAGCTAATACCCCATTGCTGTCAGGTACCTTAAATTGGCCAAGTTGAGCAAGGAAGATCACTATGGCCAGACCGTTAACGAAGCCTATCATGACAGGATAGGGCACGATACGGATAAACTTGCCCAGTTTAAATAGGCCGCAGCTGACTTGAATGAGGCCCGCTAATACGACGGCAGCAAAAAGGTATTGAATGCCATGCTCTGCGACAAGTGCCACCATGACGACTGCCATGGCGCCGGTTGCACCAGAGATCATGCCTGGGCGTCCACCGATCAAGGCGGTAACCAGCCCCATGATAAAGGCGGCATAAAGGCCAACCATAGGCTCGACACCTGCAACGAATGCAAAGGCGACAGCTTCGGGGATCAGGGCCAGGGCAACAGTAAGACCGGAGAGTAAATCCGCTTTGTGGCTGCTGGTTTTATGACGGATAAGATCGAACATTTAACCTCTGTTATTATTTTGTAAGTTCAAATTTAACGGGCGGATACTAACAAAGTTGCACTTGTAATGACATAAAAAAAAGCCATGCAGATAGCATGGCTTGGGTAGGCGTCTTTTGTAAAAGACGCCTGATTCGCTGACAGTTATGGACGCGCCATATCTGAGGCTGCGCTGTTGGGTTTAGTCGCAGGTTGCTTCGCTTCTTTCTCGCTTGCTTCATATTGACGTCCCGATGGGATATCAACAGTCGGCTTAGATTCAACCTGTGGTTTGGTCATGGTAGAGGTTACCATAGTCCCAAAACGACTTACCGCTTTCGCCGCCGGTTTCGCTTCAGCAGGTTTTTCGGTTACTTCGACCTTAGCTTTTGCCGGTACCGCAGCGCTTGGAGCTGCAACTGCCGCAGGTTTAGCCATAGGTGCCGAGGCAGTTGTGCTGCTTGCTGCAGCTTTTTCAGCCTTAGGCTCTGATCTAGGAGCACTGTTTTTTGCCTCATCAGCAACTGGCTGCTCTTTAACATCAGCCTGTGTTTTAGCGTCTTCAAGTGTCTCAGTTTCTTGAGCCGCTACAGCGACTTCCTGCACAGCTTGTTCAGAGGCAGCTTGTTCAGAGACAGCTTCTTCAGAGGCAGTAGCTTCTACAGCCGCTTCGTTAGCATTTACTTCTTCAGCTGGGGAAGCCGATTCAGTAGTGGCTGGTTCCACAACCTCTTGGGTCGCAGATTCTTTAGCGGCGAGAGGCTCAGTCACTTCTGCTACTGGTTCACTTTTAACTTCTGCTGGTGAATCAGTCTCTTGCTCAGACTGTGGCTCAGTTTGCTGCTCTGATTGTTGTGCAGAGGCGGCCTTTGCAGACTCTTGTGTTGGAGCCACTTCAGTCTCAGTTGCCGAAAGCGCCTCGACATCCAGGAAAGGTGCAGTCTCAACCTCATTTGGAATAAATGCCGGTTCTTGACCTTCTTGGCTTGAGTCCTCATCACGGCGGCGACGTTGGCCTGCGGCGCGAAGATGACGTGGGCTACGACGACTACGGCGCTGTCCATCACGGCTTTCACGCTTGGTTTCAGCATCGCTGTCTTTGTCAGTATCGGCTACCTGAGCTTCCTCTGAATTGCCAGTAAGTTCATCGGTATTAGCCTTTGAGTCCGCGACTTTGGCTGCTTGCGCTTTCACCTCTGCAGTATTTTCTGGCTCAGCCTGGCTTGAACTGGTCTGGCTTGATTCGGCCTGAGTAGATTCGGAGCGTACCTTGTCATCAGCTTCCGCTTCCTTGCTGGCTTTTGGCTCAGTAGTTTCAGCTTTATCCTGCTCTTTATCCTGTTTAGGCTTGGCCTTACGAGGCTGACGTTTAGCGCGCGGCGCCTTCTCATCAGACTTAGTCTCGGATTTAGTTTCAGGTTTAGTCTCAGACTTAGCCTCAGATTTCGCATCAGACTTGGCTTCACTCTTAGCGGCATCTTTTTTCGCTGTATCTAGTTGCAGATCAGCATCCTGAGTGATCACATCTGGCGCTGCTGTCTGCTCAAGTGCAGTTTCATCAGTTTGTTGCTCAGTCGTGACGCGCACCTTGCGGCGCATGTTACGACGCTGACGACGTTCTCTTGCCGCTTCCTGTTTAGGTTGCTGCTCTTGAGATTCTTCGCTTACTTTTGTCTCAGTCTGTGACTTAGCGTCTTCACGTTTTACACGTTTGTCGTTGCGACCTTTCGCTGGACGAGAGTCAGTGCTGCCAGACTTGCTGTTACGGCTGCGCTTGTTGTTCTCGTTTTCGCTAGTCTCACTCTCATCACGGTTACGGCGATTGTCAGTGCGGCGAGTGTTGTTGCGACGACCCTTACCACGGTTTTGGCTACTGCGGCGAGGTTGTTCTTTGGTTTCTTTCTTCTCGCTTTCTTTGCTGTCAGAGCTAAAGAGTTTAGCGATAGCACCAAGGAGTTTAGAGATAAGGCCTGGCTCAGCTTCTTTCTTCTCGGTAGCTTTGGGTTTTGTCGCCTGAGGTTGAGGTGCGGATTGTACCGGCGCGGCAAAGCCCTTTAATGCCGGCTCGGGCGAGGCTGCACGCTCAAGCTTACGGGGCTCATAAAGCTTGCTCTCTGGTTTCTCAAGCAGCTTGTAGCTGGCTTCTGTGATCTGCTCATCCTTGCGATGACGGGTCACGCGGTAATCCGGTGTCGTCATATTAGGATCGGGGATCACATAGACTTCAACATCATGGCGCTGCTCGGTAATGCGAATCGCTTTACGCTTCTCGTTTAGCAAGAAGGCGGCAACATCCACAGGCACTACGGCCTCAATTTGCGAGGTATTTTCTTTAATCGCTTCCTCTTCCATCAGGCGTAAGATGGATAAGGCTAAAGATTCAGTGCCACGAATGGTGCCTTGGCCATGACAGCGCGGACAGATGTGCGCGGCCGATTCTTCTAGAGAAGGGCGCAGACGTTGACGAGACATCTCCATCAGACCAAAACGCGAGATACGGCCTAACTGGACGCGGGCGCGGTCGTGATGTACGGCATCACGCATTCTGTTTTCCACTTCACGCTGGTGTCTTACTGGTGTCATATCGATAAAGTCGATCACCACTAGGCCACCTAAGTCACGCAGACGCAGTTGACGTGCGATTTCGTCGGCCGCTTCCAAGTTGGTGTTCAGTGCGGTTTCTTCAATATCACCGCCTTTAGTGGCACGGGCAGAGTTGATATCGATTGAGGTCAGTGCCTCGGTCGGATCGATAACGATTGAACCGCCAGAAGGCAGGCGAACTTCACGCTGGAAGGCCGATTCAATCTGAGTTTCAATCTGATAATGGGTAAAGAGTGGTACTTCAGCTTCGTAACGTTTGATACGATCGACAAAGTCAGGGCGCACCAGGGCAACGTGTTGCTTGGCTTGCTCATAAATACGTGGATGGTCGATAAGCACTTCGCCTACATCGCGGCGCAGGTAGTCACGAATTGCACGTACAATAACGTTACTTTCCTGATGGATAAGGAAAGGCGCTGGACGACTTTGTGAGGCTTCTTCAATCGCAGCCCAATGATGTTGCAGAACTTTTAAGTCCCACTTGAGTTCGGCTGCATCTTTGCCAACACCTGCGGTGCGTACGATTAAGCCCATGCCTTGTGGCACTTCAAGCTCAGATAAGGCTTCTTTTAATTCGGTGCGCTCATCCCCTTCGATACGGCGTGAGATCCCGCCTGCACGAGGGTTGTTTGGCATCAAGACCAGATAGGAACCGGCGAGACTGATAAAGGTTGTTAAGGCCGCGCCTTTGTTGCCGCGTTCCTCTTTATCGATTTGTACGATAACTTCTTGACCCTCTTTGATCACCTCTTTAATGCTTGGGCGACCCTGGAAAGAGTAACCTTTAGGGAAGTATTCGCGGGCAATTTCTTTTAGAGGAAGGAAGCCGTGACGTTCGGCGCCATAATCGACGAAGGCAGCTTCGAGAGAGGGTTCTACGCGGGTAATTTTACCCTTGTAAATATTGGCTTTTTTCTGCTCATGACCTGGACTTTCAATGTCGAGATCATATAGCTGTTGCCCATCTACAAGGGCAACGCGCAACTCTTCTGATTGAGTTGCATTAATTAACATCCGTTTCATGATGACGTATTTCTTCTTAAAATAGGGTCATCAAACCACACATATTCGATGCATTACGGGCCTGGTTTGGTGTCCGAAAACCTCACGGCTTGGGTCCAGGCTAAAGGTGCGCAGATCTGTAAGACGCAATCGCTGCGTGTCGCTACCTATTTATGGCTCATTTTTAAATGTTTCGAAAAACAAGGAATTCGTTGTTAAACGTCAACCAACCCCATAAATTCTAATGTACTTTCCGGTAATGCCAAAATCGATATAGTGTTCGTCTGACGACAAGCTAAAATTAAACTTCGAATTTGGGGCGCTATTCTTAGAGAAACCACATGAAAATGTGGCATTAGCACTGTGTTTGGTCGTTTAAACTCGTTTTATCGGTTCTTTGTGGTGCAACGACTTGCAAATCAATGGTTTGCTACTCAGTGGAAATGTTTTTTAGTCTCCGCTCTTCGCGCATGCATAGGGGGGATTATGAACACTTTATCCAATCTTTATCCCCATAAGCGAGGCAAATATAGCAACAATCCAGAAAATCAGCAAATGGAAAGGCATAAAAGATCTGACTTGTGTACAATAAGCGGCTTGAACGATACAAGGCTTAGCATGAATAACTCACAATCTTTAAATAAAGTCGAATTGGTCACTATTGATGAAGACAATGTCGACCAACGCATCGATAATTTTTTGGTCACTAAATTAAAAGGTGTGCCCAAGAGCATGATCTATCGCATTGTGCGTAAAGGCGAGGTGCGGGTGAATAAGAAACGCATTAAACCTGAGTACAAATTGCAAGAGGGTGATCTGGTGCGAATCCCCCCGGTGAGAGTGTCAAACAGCGATGAAAAGCCAGGACCGAGTGCCAAGTTGACTAAGGTGTCGCAACTGGAAGATCGCATCCTTTTTGAAGATAAAGCTATTATCGTCCTCAATAAGCCGGCTGCCATTGCCGTGCATGGTGGCAGTGGGGTCGACTTTGGCGTGATTGAAGCGATGCGGGCGCTGCGTCCACAGCAGAAGTTTCTCGAACTGGTACACAGGCTGGATAAAGATACATCGGGTGTCTTGCTGATCGCCAAGAAACGCAGTGCGCTTAAACATCTTCACGACCAGCTGCGTTATAAGAAGATGCAAAAAGATTATTTGGCTTTAGTACGGGGTGAGTGGCAGAGTCATGACAAGGTGGTCAATGCGCCGCTGTTGAAACTCACCCTTAAATCGGGCGAACGCATCGTTAGGGTCAATAAGGAAGGTAAAGCTTCTGAAACCCGTTTTGCGATTAAGCAGCGTTATAAAGGCGCGACATTGGTGCAGGCCAGTCCGGTTACCGGCAGAACCCATCAGATCAGGGTACATTGCCAATATGCAGGTCATCCTATCGCCTGTGATGAAAAATACAGTGAGCAAAAGTTTGATGACAGCATGCGGGCATTAGGCTTGAACCGTCTGTTTTTGCATGCTGCCCAGCTGAGGTTTATTCATCCGGTGACAGAAGAGGTGATGCAGGTGAAAGCGCCTTTGGATAAAGAACTAGAACAGTTATTAAAGCAGTTGGAAAAAGCATGAAACGATATGAGTTAGTCATTTTCGATTGGGATGGCACCCTGATGGATTCCATAGGCAAAATCGTTGCCTGTATGCAGCAGACGGCGAAAGAGCTGAGTCTGTTAGTACCGAGTGAAGCCGCGGTGCGTGACATTATCGGCTTGTCTATGGATGAAGCCTTGAATGTGTTACATCCCTCAGCTTGCAGCCAGACGCGCTTGAAAATGATCTCTGTGTATCGTGAACAATACTTACAGCTGAACAAGACGCCGAGTCCCCTGTTTGAAGGGGCAGAGGAGTTGCTGCTGACATTAAAAGCATCTGGTCATCAATTGGCGGTTGCCACAGGCAAGGCCCGTGCGGGCTTGAATCGTGTCTTGAATGAGACAGGATTTATCGGCCATTTCCATGCCAGTCGCTGCGCCGATGAAGCCAAGAGTAAACCTGACCCACAGATGCTGCATGAATTACTTGCACAGCTCAATGTATCCCCTGACAAGGCTATGATGGTAGGGGATTCTATTCATGATCTTAATATGGCGAAGAATGCCGGTATCGATGCCATAGGTGTCAGTTATGGTGCCCACAGCGAGGTGGTCTTGCAGCAGGCAAGTCCCATTGCCGTAGTGGCTTCACCGCTGGCTATGTTGCCTGTGATATTAGGTCAAGCCTGAGCCTGAGATAGCAGCTTTACGACTGGAGTTCGAAAAAGCAGGCAGGCGTAATGGCGTGCCTGCTGTTCTTGTTCCATTTTTCTTGCCTTTCTTGCCTTTCTTGCCTTTCTTGCCGCTTATGGATTGAGTACATCCACCCCAAACTCCAGTAGCATTTCGGTTAATAGAATAAGTGGTAAACCTATTAATGCGTTAGGATCCCGCCCCTCCATCTTAGTAAAGAGGGCTATGCCTAAGCCTTCGCACTTAAAACTGCCAGCACAATAGAGCGGCTGCTCCTGATTCACGTAGTAGCGTATCTGCTGCTCACTGAGTGTTTTAAAGTGAACACTAAAAGGCTCGCATTGCACACTTATCTCATCGGTATCCAGATTGTACAGTGCCAGAGCGGTATAGAAGGTGATCTTGCGCCCCGAAAAGCTGCTGAGCTGTTTAATGGCGTTTTCCACCGTCAAGGGTTTACCTAGGATTTGCGTATCGAGCAGCGCCGCTTGATCTGAGCCTATGATGATGCCGGATGATTTGCCCTTGGCACCAGCCTTGGCTTTATTGACTGCAAGGCGCATCACCATCTTCTGGGCGGTTTCAAAGGCAAGCGGCGTCTCATCGGTATCGACAGCGCAGGTGTCAAAAGGCAGAGCAAGTTTTTCCATTAACTGTCTACGATAGGGGGATGTGGATGCAAGAAACAGCGGTGGGGTCATCTTAAAACCTCAAAATCTATGATAAAGGGCGCCAGCATAGGAGCAGATGGTATCAGTTTTCTAAGGAATTAGACTAAAATTAAGCGGTAAATGCGGCTATTTTAATCGGCGGGGGCTTGAGTCTATATCGGCCCTTGGGTAAAATTCCGCTTCCATTAATTTTGGAGTAATTCGTGAGTTTTTTAGGAATTGCTATCTTGATCGCTATCAGGTAACAAATTTTCCTTTGACTCCGAGTAATTCAAACTATAATATGCGCGCCTTATGCAAACAGTAAAGATACCGGTTTCAATTGATCCAAACCGTGCAGCAGCGAGTAAGCTTTCTTTTGATGGCTTCATTCCTGGTGTGCAGTTAAAACGATTAAATGAGTTAAGTGCCGGCGACTGTTCCGATGTGGCAGTGTCGCTTGAATGTGGCGTAGATATACAGGGGATAGTCTACCTGAAAGGGAAGGCTGTGACGGAGCTCACTCTGATTTGTCAACGTTGCATGACGCTTTATACCACTGAGGTTACGGTCGACTTTTGTTTTAGCCCTTGCGGGTCTGAGGCAGAAATCGATGAGCTCCCGGATGCGTATGACCCTATTGAGTGCAATGAGATAGGTGAGGTTCGTCTGCATCAATTGATTGAAGATGAATTGATAATCGCTATGCCTTTGATACCTATGCATGACGACGAAAGTTGTGATGAAGGGGATCAGGATATAGTCGTAGGCGAGATTGAGCCCGCTCAAGAGGAGCGTCCAAATCCGTTTGCAGTGTTAGAAAAACTGAAGAGCAAGTAATCTAGGAGACAGGTCAAATGGCTGTACAACAGAATAAAAAATCTCGTTCAAAGCGTGGTATGCGTCGTTCACACGATTCATTGGGCACAGCTCAATTATCTGTAGACGCTACTAGCGGTGAACTACACCGTCGTCACAATGTGACTGCAGACGGTTACTACCGTGGTCAAAAGGTTATCAACAAGTAATTTGTTGATAAGCTTATGACTGATCTGACGCTTGCGTTAGATGCGATGGGGGGCGATATTGGCCCCCGAGTCACAGTGCCTGCAACTCTGCAGGCACTTCGCTTATATCCCTTCTTAAATGTCATTTTAATTGGTGATAACGCTCAGATAGAGCCGTTATTGTCTCAGTGTGACAGCAAGCTTTTATC
Source organism: Shewanella sp. AS1 (assembly GCF_021412565.1). Taxonomy (GTDB): domain Bacteria; phylum Pseudomonadota; class Gammaproteobacteria; order Enterobacterales; family Shewanellaceae; genus Shewanella. Next base: position 908,641 of record NZ_JAKCLJ010000001.1, read on the forward strand.
TCGGATTGAAGTTCAGCATACGACGCAAGTCGTGAAGATGACCGACAGACCGGTTCACGCCCTGCGTAACAGCAAGCAGAGTTCCATGCATCAGGCCATTGAGCTTGTGAGGGATAATCGTGCACATGCCTGTGTCAGCGCTGGTAATACGGGCGCCTTGATGGCTATCGCCAAAGTTCTGCTTAAAACATTGCCTGGTATAGACAGACCGGCATTAGTCAGCTGCTTACCATCGATAAATGACAAACCTGTTTACCTGCTCGATCTCGGAGCCAATGTTTCCTGCTGTTCAGAAACCTTGTTTCAGTTTGCCGTTATGGGCTCAGTATTGTGTGAGGCGGTTGATAAGAATGCTTCCCCAAAGGTGGCCTTACTCAACGTGGGGATTGAAGAGATAAAAGGTAACGATCAGGTTCAGCAGGCCTCGCAATTATTGCAACTATGTCCACGGCTTAACTACACTGGATTTATAGAAGGCGATAATATTTACTCTGGTGAAGTCGATGTTATCGTCTGTGACGGTTTCGTTGGTAATATCACGTTAAAAACCTCTGAGGGGATCGCAAGACTCCTCGTGCATCAGTTAAAGAAAGGATTAACACAAGGCTTTTTTGTACGGTTAATGGCTAAATTAATCGCGCCGCAAATCAATAACGTGTTAAATCAGATGAACCCCGACCACTATAATGGGGCAAGTCTGATAGGATTGCGCGGAATTGTAGTGAAAAGTCATGGAAGTGCTGACGAAGCCGCCTATTTGCAAGCAATTAGCTTGGCTGTGACCGAAGCACAACGTCGACTCCCTAAGATGATTGAAGAACGTCTTGAGTCGATTCTTTTAGATATAAATAACTGATATTTCCTTATGCATACAAAAATTCTCGGAACGGGCAGTTATGTGCCAGCGCAAGTTCGTAGCAATCAGGATCTGGAAAAGATGGTGGAAACCAGTGACCAGTGGATTGTTGAACGAACCGGTATTTCAGAGCGCAGAATAGCAGCCAGTGATGAATCTGTTACCACCATGGGGCATCAAGCTGCTTTAAAAGCACTTGAAATGGCGGGCATTAAAGCCAGTGAATTGGACATGATTGTCTGCGGCACGACCAGTGCCGATAATGCATTTCCTGCAGCGGCCTGTGAAATCCAAGCATTATTAGGGGTGCATACCATCCCAGCCTTCGACGTGGCAGCGGCTTGCTCAGGATTCGTTTATGCACTGTCAGTTGCGGATCAATTTGTTAAAACCGGGGCGATGAAAAAAGTGCTGGTCATAGGTGCCGATGTGCTCTCACGTCTTTGTCATCCAGAGGATCGTTCAACCATTATCCTGTTCGGTGATGGTGCGGGCGCTGCTGTGATTGGTGCATCCGATACCCCTGGTATTTTATCGACCCATATTTATGCCGATGGCCGCCAGGGCGATCTGCTTAAATGCCTTCTTCCCTCTCGTACTGGAGAATCGTCAGACGCCAATGGCTTTATGACGATGAAAGGTAACGATGTCTTTAAAGTGGCTGTGACACAACTGTCACATGTCGTCACTGAAACACTGCGACTCAACCAGATAGATAAATCGGAAATCGACTGGTTAGTCCCCCATCAAGCTAACTTCCGTATCATTAAGGCCACGGCGAAAAAGCTGGATATGAGCTTAGATAAAGTCGTTCTCACTTTGGCCAAACACGGTAACACGTCGGCCGCTTCTGTGCCGATCGCCTTAGATGAGGCGGTCCGTGATGGGCGCATTCAACGTGGTCAGCTATTATTGTTAGAAGCTTTTGGTGCCGGTTTTGCTTGGGGCAGTGCATTAGTTCGTTTTTAAGCTATAATAGTTTGATTTCAAAAAGGTATATAAGAATGGAAAAAATCGCTTATGTTTTTCCTGGGCAAGGTTCTCAGGCCGTGGGTATGTTGGCCGAACTTGCTGCAGAACATGAGATTGTTGCGCAAACCTTTGCTGAGGCAAGCGAAGTATTAGGCTACGATTTGTGGCAACTGGTTCAGGTAGGTCCTGCTGAAAGCTTAAATGAAACAGATAAAACTCAGCCTGCGCTGTTAACTGCCAGTGTTGCCATCTGGCGCGTGATTGAGTCATTAGGTGTGGCCAAGCCAGAAGTGCTTGCGGGTCATAGCCTTGGTGAATATTCGGCATTAGTGTGCGCCGGAGTGATCAAGTTTGCCGATGCGGTGAAATTGGTTGAGCTACGTGGTCAATTGATGCAGCAAGCTGTGCCTGCAGGTACTGGGGCTATGTACGCCATTATTGGCTTGGAAAATGATGAAATCCAGAAGGCTTGTGAGCAATCAGCCCAAGGTGCAGTAGTCAGTCCAGTTAACTTTAACAGTCCTGGTCAGGTCGTGATTGCCGGTGAGAAAGAGGCGGTTGAGCGCGCCGCATCCGCCTGTAAAGAAGCGGGAGCCAAAATGGCCGTTGCTTTGCCTGTGAGCGTGCCTTCACATTGCCAATTAATGAAGCCTGCAGCCGATAAGCTGGCCGATACATTAGCCACAATCGATTTTTCTGAGCCTGCAATCAAAGTGATCAACAACGTTGATGTGGCTACACCAGTGACTGCTGCTGAGATTAAAGATGCTCTGATCCGTCAGCTCTACTGCCCTGTAAGATGGTCAGAAACGGTTGAAGCGATGGCGGCAGACGGAGTGACACAGTTAGTTGAAGTAGGTCCAGGTAAAGTGTTAACTGGACTTGCAAAAAGAATCAATCGCTCTCTTGGGGCCAAGGTTGCCAACGATCCAGCTACTGTTGCGGTATTGAGTGAGTAAAGGAGTTATTATGGGTTTTAGCATTGATTTAACAGGTAAAGTGGCTTTAGTGACAGGCGCGAGTCGTGGTATTGGCCGCGCGGTTGCAGAGACGCTAGTGCAGGCTGGCGCAATAGTGATCGGTACTGCGACCAGTGAGCGTGGCGCCGAGTCTATCCAGGCATACTTAGGCGACAAGGGTCACGGCATGGTACTCAATGTCACCGATCCTGAATCTATCGCACAATTATTTGACTCAATCAAAGAAAAAGCTGGCGATGTTGATATTCTGGTTAATAATGCGGGTATCACCCGTGATAATTTATTGATGCGCATGAAAGAGGATGAATGGGTTGATATCATAGATACTAACCTTACTTCACTTTATCGCACCTCTAAGCCGGTGCTTCGCGCTATGATGAAGAAACGCGGTGGCCGTATTATTAATATCGGCTCTGTTGTAGGTACAATGGGCAATCCAGGTCAAACAAACTATTGTGCGGCCAAGGCTGGCTTAATTGGATTTACAAAATCTCTTGCAAGAGAGGTTGCATCTCGTCAAATAACAGTGAATGCTATTGCTCCTGGATTTATCCAGACTGATATGACGGATGAGCTGACTGAAGAGCAGCAACAAGGTATCATGTCCCAAGTTCCGATGGAAAGATTAGGTCAACCGCAAGAAATTGCGAATGCAGTACTATTTTTAGCTTCGGATTCAGCTGCTTACATTACAGGGGAAACTCTGCATGTAAACGGCGGCATGTATATGGTTTAATCAATTAGTCTTGACAACTAACTGATTTTGATTGAATTTGGGCGTAAATTTACGTAGGTTTCGTGGTTTGACCACAAAAGTTAAGCTTGCATTGTGTGCCAAATTGAATAAACTACTCGCAATCTTACGCAAGTGCGTAATTTGAATAGGAAAGAAAACTAATGAGCAACATCGAAGAACGTGTAAAGAAAATCATTATCGAGCAACTGGGCGTTAAAGAAGAAGACGTTAAACCAGCAGCATCTTTCGTAGACGACCTAGGTGCAGATTCTCTGGACACCGTTGAGTTGGTAATGGCTCTAGAAGAAGAGTTTGATACTGAGATCCCTGATGAAGAAGCTGAGAAGATCACTACTGTTCAAGCAGCGATCGACTACGTTTCTAAGAATCAGTAATACTGAATTCTAGAAAACAGGCGGCAATTATGCCGCCTGTTTTTGTTTTAGGTTTATGATAATTTCCTTCGTGTTTATCTGCTATGGATAAACCATTGGTTTTTATCGGCTATAAACTACACTTTAATCTTATTCTTTGTCTCCTTAATGGGGCAGATGGTCATTACTTTAGTTAGAAGGTGAAAACGTGTCTAAACGTCGTGTAGTCGTAACAGGTCTTGGTCTCGTCACTCCTGTAGGCAATACCGTTGATACGTCCTGGCAAGCATTGCTCGCGGGACAAAGCGGTATCGCGCCCATAACCAAATTTGATGCAACTGAGTTCGGCACTCGGATCAGTGGATCAGTTAAAGATTTTGATGTGGAGCAATACTTGTCAAAGAAAGATGCCCGCAAGATGGATCTGTTTATTCAGTATGGTTTAGCCGCTGGTATCCAAGCGATAAACGATGCGGGATTGGATATGACACAGGAAGATCCAACTCGAGTCGGTACCGCAATCGGTGCTGGTATGGGGGGGATGCCTTTGATTGAAGCTGCGCATACAAGCCTGCTTAATGGCGGTCCGCGTAAGATCTCGCCATTCTTCGTGCCTAGTACCATCATCAACATGGTGGCCGGTCACTTGTCTATCATGTATGGCATGACAGGGCCTAACTTTGCCGTTACAACTGCTTGTACCACTGGGGTGCATAATATCGGTTTCGCGGCCCGTACTATTGCCTATGGCGATGCCGATGTAATGATTGCCGGCGGCGCAGAAGATGTCACTTGTCCATTAGCCGTTGGCGGATTTGGTTCGGCCAAAGCCTTATCGACTCGCAATGAGGATCCTACCGCAGCCAGCCGTCCATGGGATAAAGACCGTGATGGTTTTGTGATTGGCGACGGTGCCGGTGTGTTAGTGATGGAAGAGTATGAACATGCGAAAGCCCGCGGCGCGACTATTTATGGCGAGCTGGTTGGCTTTGGTATGAGTGGTGATGCCTTCCACATGACTTCGCCTCCAGCAGAAGGCACAGGTGCGGCAGCCGCGATGGAAAACGCGATTAAAGATGCAGGCGTAGATAAGCAGTTAGTGGGTTATATCAACGCCCACGGTACTTCGACCCCTGCTGGTGATAAGGCGGAAGTGGCGGCAGTTAAGTCTGTGTTTGGTCAGCATGCCTATGATCTGCTGGTGAGCTCGACCAAATCGATGACGGGTCATCTTTTAGGTGCCGCAGGCTCTGTTGAGGCGATCATTACCCTATTGGCGCTGCGCGATCAGATGGTGCCGCCTACTATCAACTTAGATAACCCAGACGAAGGCTGTGATCTTGACTTCGTGCCCCACAAAGCCCGTGAACACAGCTTCGATTATGCGCTGTGTAACTCCTTTGGCTTCGGCGGGACTAACGGTTCATTGCTGTTTAAGCGCGGCGAGTAATTACACTTGCTATGTTAAAAAGCACCTTAGGGTGCTTTTTTTGTGATTTTTTCGCCTAAATCGAGTCGAAGACCCACTGGGAGCCTAGGGGAATTCTGTTATCGGATGAATCTTAGATATTCGAGCCGCATATTTTGCAGTAAACTTTAGCAAAAGGACAAAGAGGGTGATGCAAATGGCTGGAAAAGAAAGAGATATTACTTTACGGTTTTTAGCCGAGCCTGCCGATGTAAATTTCGGCGGTAAAGTGCATGGTGGCGCTGTGATGAAATGGATTGATCTCGCGGCTTATGCCTGCGCAGCAGCCTGGAGCGGGAAATATTGCATCACAGCTTATGCGGGCGGGATCCGTTTCGTTAAGCCTATCTTAGTGGGCAACATAGTCGAGATCAGTGCCAAGGTGATCTATACCGGCCGGACTTCAATGCATCTCGGGATAGATGTTAAAGCTGGCGATCCGAAAAACAGTGAGCGACACCTGACCACACACTGCATAGTGATCATGGTGGCCGTGGATGATGCGGGGCAACCGACAGAGGTGCCTGAGTGGGTTCCTGTTACCGAGGCCGATAAGATGATGCGTGATTCGGCAATCAAGTTGATGGAGATGCGCAAAAAAATCGGTGCCGAGATGGAGGCGCATCTCTCCCATATAGTACCCTAGAGACTCAGTGGGCAGGTTTATAAAATTTATTTCTAAGTCAGTAAAATAGGATGTATGCATGGCAAAGGTAGCATTTTTGGGGCTAGGCGTTATGGGGTACCCCATGGCGGGTCATCTGGTGAAACATGGACACGAAGTGACTGTCTATAACCGCACTACGGCTAAGGCGGCGCAGTGGGCGGCCGAGTATGGTGGTCAATATCAAGCTACGCCTTTTGATGCGGCGAAAGATCAGGATTTTGTTTTCGTCTGTGTCGGCAATGATGATGATTTGCGTTCTGTGGTTTTGGGCGAGCAGGGGGCGTTAGCGGCGATGAAGCAAGGCGCTGTGCTGGTCGATCACACCACAGCATCTGCCGATGTTGCTCGCGAGATTGGCGCGGTTGCGGCGGCCAACAACATTGGCTTTATCGATGCCCCCGTTTCTGGTGGTCAGGCTGGGGCTGAAAACGGCGTACTCACCGTGATGGTTGGCGGTGAGCAAGCGACCTTTGATGCAGCCAAAGAGGTGATGCAAGCTTATGCACGCTGCGCCGAGCTATTGGGTGACGTCGGCAGTGGTCAGTTGACTAAGATGGTGAATCAGATCTGTATCGCCGGCGTGGTACAAGGATTGGCGGAAGGGCTGCATTTTGCCCGCAGCGCTGGCCTCGATGGTGAAAAAGTGGTTGAGGTGATCAGTAAAGGCGCCGCACAATCCTGGCAGATGGAAAATCGTTATAAAACCATGTGGCAAGGTGAGTACAATCTGGGTTTTGCCGTTGACTGGATGCGAAAAGATTTAGGGATAGCCCTAGATGAAGCCAGACGCAATGGCTCACAGCTTCCCTTAACGGCATTAGTTGATCAGTTCTACTGTGATGTGCAGGCTTCTGGCGGTAATCGTTGGGATACATCGAGTCTGCTGTCGCGTCTTGAGCGTCACCGTAAGTAATTCTCTGGCGTGATAAGCTTAAATTGAAAAAGGACTGCCTAGCAGTCCTTTTTTGATCTGTTAACTTTTTGACCCTTTACTGGCTGGTTTATCAGATAGGATCGATAACGATATGCTCAAGCTCAACGGACGTCAGGGCATGCAGGGCGTTCATAGCGGCGCCGACTAAGGAGATCTTACCTTGACTCGATTCTAGCAGCAGGGCACGGTTTATTTCGCTAAAATCGCGGTTGTGCCTCGCCATAGCTGATAGCGCCATCTGCATCGGCAGCATGGAAGGGTTAAATGCCGCATTTTCGGCGTAGCGACCACAGAAGGTCTGGCCATCTCTGGTTTCCAGCACCACGGCTGCATAATTCTTGGTATAGGGCGCGTAACTTAAACTGGCGTGATCGAGCGCCTCTATCACCATGGGATCGGAACTCTCCAAACAGAACTCATGTAACTGTTTCGATAACAGCGGTGTGGTGATATTAAGATCGCCCGGACCAAATGCGTAGGGCAGATAATAGGAAAGCGGTTTGGTTTCCTGTGCCGGCAGGTGGATTTTGATCTTTTGGCCGCCAACTAATTCATTCATAAATTGGCGGCAATGGCCACAGGGCGTGGCGTTGACTATGATATCTTCAATTGCCGTTTCGCCGCTTAACCAAGCGTGGCTGATGGCGCTCTGTTCGGCATGCACTGAGTGAAACAGGGCTTCGTTGTTTAATTCGAGGTTGGCGCCCATATAGATATCGCCGCTTTTACCTTTGGCTATGGCGCCAACATGAAAGTCACTGATGGGGGGGCTTGCCAACGCGGCTGCAACGGGAAGTAGGGCGAGTAAGAGTTCATCTTCGGCCAGCCCTGTTGCCGTCATTAAGTCTTCGAGTTGCTGAGCATCGATGTGACCGACAAAGTTGTCGTTGAGCAGAGGAACCAGGTTGTCTGCTAGGGTTTCTGGCATATTCGCTATGCAGTGAATAAATCTATCTTGCATCAGCCTTATCCTTAGAAATGTAAGTCATTGGTCGGTTATTGTAGTGACTATAGTGCTGTAATAACGGGATCTATATCCCGCCGGGTTTACAGATTACTTAAGTAATGACACAAAGCTGTCAGGAGTTTCTGTTTCTCGCTGTCATCTTGGGTATCGTTAACTAAGTTCTCCAGTCGGATAAAATAATCAGGGTCATTACATCTTTGCTGACAGAAATTGCGCCAGCGCTGTTGCTCAGCATAATCGAGGGTTTGCGGATAGTTACGTCCTCGATAGCGGAACAACATCTCTTTTAGTCTAGGATCATCGAAGCTGAGATCCAGTGCCGCCAGATTGTGGGGCTGAGTATTGCGGATCATCTCCATCTTATTTTTGTCCGCCTGACTAAAAAAGCCGCCGCTATAGAGCTGGAGATCGGGATCTGTGATCTCTCGGTCAGACTCAATATCAAATACAGCAACCAGTTTTTCACGAATTTCAGGGTGCTGGCGCAGGCGTTTATATTGGGCTCTGGCAAATTCTTTGTCGATTTGCAGTCGCTCGGCGTTATCATCGGTTAAGGTTTTGGCCGGTGCGATAAAGGGACACTTATTGATATGGATTTGTTTAAGGCCGATAGGCAGTTCATCGGCAGCAAGCTCACTTCTTGGGGTGTACATCCGCTCTCTTATCTGCTGAGCATCAAGTTCGATTAGCGGTGTGATATCCATGGCTAAATTCACGCAGATCACCGCATTCTTATTGGTTCTGTGGTGAGCGACGGGCGCAATAAGGGTGGCGCAGCCATGCAGGGCGTTGATTTTTGAGCTGACATGCACCAGGGGCTGCATGTTGAGCACATCAAGCAGCTTAGTGACTTCAGTTTTTTTCCTGAGATTGAAGTAGTAATCAAACAGCTTAGGCTGGGTTTGCTTGATCAGCTTAGCCATACCTATGGTGGCGTAAACATCTGACATAGCATCATGGGCATTTTCATGGCTCAAGCCGTTGGCCTTAGTCAGGTGTTCCAGTTTAAAGCTGGGACTGCCATCCTCTTTTTGCGGCCACTCAAGACCTTCTGGGCGCAGGGCATAGCAGGCTCTAACTAGGTCGATAATATCCCAGCGGGAATTGCCATTTTGCCACTCTCTGGCATAGGGATCGAAGAAGTTACGATAAAAACCATAGCGACTGACCTCATCATCGAATCGCAGAGAGTTATAGCCGGCAACACAGGTGTTTGGCATAGAAAAGAGATCGTTGATCCTCGCCATAAACTCGGCCTCGGGCATGCCCTTTAAGTTGGCGAGTTGGGGCGTGATCCCCGTGATTAACATCGCTTCGGGAGAGGGCAGGTAATCGCTTGCCACCTTACAGTAGAAGGTGACAGGCTCGTCGATAATATTAAGTTCGAGATCGGTTCTAATCCCGGCAAACTGCGCCGGTCTGTCCTTGGCGGGATTGGCACCAAAGGTTTCATAATCGTGCCAGAAAATGCTCGCTAACTGATTAGATGTCATATAGAAATTGCCCGTTGAATCGTGGCTTTATCATAGCATCGACCAAGGAGGGCGCGCTATGACCACGAAAGATTAATCGCTATTTGGTTGAAAATGGATGTTTTTGCAGTTGGCAGCCTGTTGATATCGCAGTTACAATCACTCTCTCGTCGAGAAGGATGGAAGCACAATGGGAGCGCTTTGGCTCCAGTGTGATGGCACAATAGCCCCATATCGGATCATTATATCATCGGCCTCAGTTAATCACTTGTTTACCGCAATATTTGGAAAGACCATGAACTATCGTTGCCCTATCTGTTTGCTTCCATTGAGTTTAGAAAACAGCACCTGGCATTGTGAGCATAACCATAGATTCGACTGTGCGAAGGAAGGTTACGTCAATCTGCTACCGGTACAGAAGAAGAGATCTAAAGATCCCGGCGACAATAAAGAGATGATGTTTGCCCGGCGGGAATTTTTAAATAAAGGCTTTTATCAAGCACTGAGCGACAGAGTAAATCAGCTGGCATTGCAATATGCACCGGATGCGAAAGATGGGCTGGATATTGGCTGCGGTGAAGGGTATTACTCTCATCGTTTGCATCAGGCGATGTCAGGTCGCGGCGCCTTTATGCTCAAGGGCGTGGATATCTCAAAATCGGCGTTAAAATACGCCGCTAAGCGCTATCCAGACATTGGTTTTTGCGTTGCCAGCAGTTTTGAGATGCCGTTTAATGATGACAGTTTTGATTTCATGTTGAGGATCTACGCGCCATCGGAAGATAAGGAGCTCAGACGAGTCATCAAGCGTGATGGAATACTGATCACTGTCTCGGCTGGACCCCTGCACCATTTTGCATTAAAGGCGCTGATCTATGATCAGCCCCGTCAACATCCCGATATCCAGAGTCAAATAGCGGGGTTTGAACGCCTGCATGGTGAAAGGTTACAGCAGGAGTTACATCTGTCTGCTCCCAATGATATTGCCCATTTCTTGTTAATGACGCCCTATAATTGGAAATTAAATGAAATCCAGAAGCAGCAACTAATGGCCGCAGATTTCAGATGTGAATTGGATTTTAAGCTGGAAGTGTTTCGAGCCTGCTAGTTGTTAGCTATTGTTTAAATTATCTATTTTTTGACCAAAAAATAATAAGTACGCTTTTGTTGCAGTTTTTATGCTTTTTTTAGGCAACAACTGACAGAAATTTAAGTAAAAATTCAGATTTTTCACCTTGATAAGGTTGTTGACATACTGCCAGAATGATTTATAGTAGCTGGAGCTTGAAGGTTGGGCTTAACTTTATGTGTTCAATACGACCAGTTCGTCCTGTTAACATAAGTAATACCGGCATTTTCCAGCTCTACTGCCGTTTATGGCTTTATTTTATTTAGTTACAGGATTTATATCATGTCTCAAGTTACTGGCGTTGTTAAGTGGTTCAACTCTGACAAAGGTTTTGGTTTTATCGAGCAAGAGTCTGGCCCAGACGTTTTCGTACACTTCCGTGCGATCAACTCTGACGGTTTCAAAACTCTTGATGAAGGTCAGAAAGTGCAGTTCACTGTGACTCAAGGTCAAAAAGGTCCACAAGCTGAGAACGTAACCGTTATCTAAGCTGACCTTTAAATAGTGGCGCTAAGCTACTAAAAAGAATTTCAAGAGCCGCGATTCAATCGCGGCTCTTTTTTGTATCTGCCTTTTTATATTAATCCTTCAAAATTCCAGCCTAGATCTTGGTCGATATGCTTAGACCAAAGTCAGTCCTTATGGGCACTGACTTTGCGCAGTATTGGTGTTTGAATCGTCCTTTTTCACGCACTCTATTATGAGTCATTTTGTAAATGGACTGATTAAAACAGCCTAATTTTATAGGACTGGCTTACTGGGCTGCGAAGAGCTTATCTTCCAGACTCCGGCCTCTTTGCATGCTTTTGTAGAGCCATTGTTGCTGGTTAAATAGCTCAAGCAGTTTTTGCTCAAACTGATATTCAGGTAGGCGCTCATAACGGATCACAAATTCACTGTATTGATCGCTCTTGACCGATTGTACTTCTGGCCAAGCTTCAAGGGTTGCCAGCAGTTGCTTCGAGTCACAATGATGCATCGTCAGCGTCAGGTAGTCATCGAGTTGATCATTTTTGATTGAAACCGATTGGCTTAGCTGACCTTGATCGAGATAGAGCACTTTATCGCAGAGTTTCTCCAGCTCATTGAGGTTATGGGAGCTGATCACAAAGGTGATTTGACCGCTTAGGGCCCTAACCAGCTCTCTTATCGCCTTGGCATTGGCCGGATCCAGCCCCGCAGTAGGCTCATCTAAGAGGATAAGCTGCGGCGAGCCGATAAGGGCCTGAGCGATAGAAACTCGTTTGCTCATACCATGGCTTAAGGCCGAAGGTTTTTGAGCTGCGCTTGCCTCTAGATCCACGAGCCTGAGTACCCGCAGAGACTCCATCACAGCCTGCGCCTTATTGAAGCCTTGCAGCTGCGCGAAAAAAGTTAGCTGCTGCTCGACACTTAAGTTGGGATCGAGACGGGCATCTTGAGGTAGTGCAGCAATCTTATTGAGTAGGCTACGGCTTCCTGGGCGCTGACCAAACAGACTTATCTCACCTTCACTGGGGCGAATATAGCCACACAAAAGCGAGAATAGGGTAGTTTTTCCCGCCCCATTTGGGCCCACAAGGGCAACTGGCGCGCCGGGTTCTATGGTAAAACTGACATTATCTAAGGCCAGCTTAGTGCCATAGTGTTTACTGACCTTGTTACATTGGATAAGACTCATAGTGCGATCCTCCCCATATAGCTTCTGCCCAGTAGCAAGAATAGGGCGGTTTGTATGAGAGGCACACCATAGAGTGATAGCTGACTAAAGCCGTGACTGTTGATCATCTGTGATAATTGTGCTCCTGGCAGTATCCATTGCAATATTGAGTTAAGGCTTGGCAGATAATGCCCAAGGATGCCATTGATGATTGAGAACCCAACTAACAATAAGACGGCGTAGATAGTGGCCTGGCGAGAAGAGTTAGCGTACAGAGATAAAATCGCCATCATAGCGGTAAAAGGCAGTAGGGCTATTATGATGTTGATAAAGATAAAGAGTCCCGAGCCTAGGCCTAGCAGGAGTAAACTACTGTCACGGCTACAGGCAAGTGCTAAGGTGGCGATTAAGGTTAAGGCTAATAGCAGAGCTTGTATGTAGAGGTAACCTGCAATGCGTCCCAAAAACAGTGTGTCACGATCGGCTCGTAAACTTAAGAAGCGAAACATGCCTCGTGTCTTGTCTGAGGCAAATTGATCGGCGCAGATAAACAGGCTAAACAGTGGAAACAGATAGAGAGCCGCGACCCTCATCACAGCCATTTCGGCCACTTGCCAGGAGAGCAGTTGGCTTACCGAGGCCTCACCGAACACATTAATCAGCAGTTGCTTAATATCGGGAGTAAACAGGTAAACCGAGGCCTGGCGTACTGGATACCAGAGCAGGACGAACCAGACGAGCGCAAAGGCGAACAGGCCAATTAATCCTCGTCGACTAAATAAGATCTTCTTGAGCTCAAAGGCGGCAATAAGCATAACCGCTGAGATAGCACTTCTTGATGTTGCTGTATTCAATGGCAAATTCCTTTTGGGTTTCGCTAGTCATGTTAACATCAAAAAATGTTAAGCGGGGAGCACAAGTGTGTCTATTTGTTGCTATCTCAATGTGATTGTCGATAAGATGGGAAGAAGTGAGCTGAGGATAAAAGGCCTGAATTAAAAAGCCTGAATTAAAAAGCCAGAGGCGCTATCTCATCTCTGGCTTGGGAAAACGGTGATAAGGTTAATCGAGCAGACGTATGCCATCCGTGTCGATAGAAATCTTCTGCGCCTTATACAGACCGCCTATGCTTTTCTTGAAGGCTTTCTTGCTCATGGCAAGCTGGGCATAAATCAGATCGGCGTCGGTTTTATCGGTTAGGGGCAGGAAGCCGCCAGCCTGTTTCAGCTTAATCATTATACTCATTGCCTGTTTATCAAGTTCTTCCTTAACCCCGCGCTGCAACACCAAGTCAATTTTATCGTCACTTCTGACGCGCTTGATAAAGCCTTTGAGTCTTTGGCCAAATTTAAGATCCCTAAATACCTCATTTTTATAGAGCACGCCCCAGTGAGCATTGTCTATGATCGCCTTATAGCCTAAATCTGTAGTGCCGCCTATGATCAGATTCACCTCTTGACCATTGCGGTACGGGGGCGGCGTCTTGTCGAGGAACTTGTCGATTTTCGATGACGCCACGATACGCTCATCGGCGCTGTTCAGATAGACATATACCAGATAGGAACGGCCGACTTCGATTTCTCTGTGCTGCTCGCCAAAAGGCAGCAAGAGATCTTTTTCCAGTCCCCAATCCAAGAAGGCGCCATAGGGGCCGGTCGCCACAGCTTTAAGGTAGGCAAATTGCCCCACCTGTGCTTTAGGTCGTTTGGTTGTGGCAATAACCAAATCCTGTGAATCAAGGTAGAGAAAAACCTCAAGGCTGTCGCCAATCTCAAACTCTTTCGGGGCGACTTTATTAGGCAGTAGCACTTGGCCGAGCTCATGGGCGTTAAGGTATAAACCAAAATCGACCTGCTTGACTATCTTAAGGCTACAGGATTTTCCTATCTCTATCATGGGATTCTCTATGGTGTGAAATAACAACTGCGAGAGCGGATTATAGTGGAATTTTCATTAAGATGCTGCAACTTAGCCGCCCATATCCGGTATTTTTGAGTGATTTGCCCCTGGGGATTTACCTAATCAAAACAGAGAGGCCTCAAGTGTGAATAATGTGCATTAAAGGTTGTAATAATTTAATGTGTTATTGATACTTGCAATTAACTTATTTCAAGGGTTTAATTGCGCGCCATTTGGGTTTTACCTTAGGGGTAAAACAGGATGAAACCATGAGGCGCCTGACGGAGTTAGCTAAGGCTCCTGTTTTGATGTTGCCCAATATTGAGCCCTATAAGGTGTGATATTGAGTTGCATTAATCTGTTGGTAAGCGGCGGGCTTACTGAATTTGAATGTAAATAGACAGGCTGAGAAAATATGAGTAATTGGTCTATTAATGACGCTTATGCAAGTTATAACGTAAACCACTGGAGTTCTGGACTCTATGGCATAAGCGAGGCTGGTGAAGTGACGGTTTCCCCTGATCCGGATCATCCTGAGTACAGTATAGGTTTAAACGAGTTAGCCAAAGACATGGTGAAGTCTGGCGTGGCTCTGCCTGTACTAGTGCGTTTCCCACAAATTCTGCATCACAGGGTTAACAGCCTGTGTCATGCCTTTAATCAGGCGATTCAACGCTACGATTATCAGTCTGATTATCTGTTGGTTTATCCCATCAAGGTGAATCAACAGCAAACGGTTGTCGAAGAGATCCTGGCCTCTCAGGTGTCTAAAGAGGTGCCTCAGTTGGGGCTTGAGGCGGGTAGTAAGCCAGAGCTGATGGCGGTACTTGCCATGGCGCAAAAAGCCAGCTCTGTGATTATCTGTAACGGTTACAAAGATATTGAATATATTCGCCTTGCGCTCATCGGCGAGAAGTTAGGTCACAGCGTTTATATCGTTCTGGAAAAGTTATCTGAGCTTAAGGTGGTACTCGAAGAGGCCAAGAAGCTTGGGGTAACCCCTAGATTGGGTCTGCGTGTGCGTCTAGCCTTCCAGGGCAAGGGTAAGTGGCAGGCCAGTGGTGGCGAAAAGTCCAAGTTTGGCTTATCGGCGGCTCAGGTGCTGACAGTGATCGACTCACTTAAACAGAATGATATGCTCGACTGCTTGCAGTTGCTGCATTTCCATTTAGGGTCGCAGATTGCCAATATTCGCGATATCCGTAGTGGTGTCAGCGAGGCGGGGCGTTTTTACTGTGAGCTGCAACGCCTTGGTGCCAATGTAAAATGCTTCGATGTTGGCGGTGGCTTGGCCGTGGATTACGATGGTACCCGCAGTCAAAGCAGTAACTCGATGAACTATGGCCTTACCGAGTATGCCAATAATATCGTCAGCGTGCTATGCGACATGTGTCATGAATATGAACAGCCGATGCCAAGACTGATCTCTGAGTCTGGTCGCTATTTAACGGCGCACCATGCCGTACTCATAACAGATGTGATTGGTACCGAGGCCTACAAATGTGAAGATGTTCAGGCTCCGGATGAAGAGGCACCACAGCAGCTATTAAATATGTGGGAGTCTTGGCTAGAGGTCAGTGGCCGCGCGGATCAACGTGCGCTAATTGAAATTTACCACGACATTCAGAGTGATTTAGCCGAGGTGCATTCACTGTTCGCCTTGGGGCAGATGAGCCTCACCGATAGGGCATGGGCCGAGCAGATGAACCTGCGCGTCTGTTATGAGCTAAAAGATGTGATGAGCGGAAAATATCGTTTCCATCGCCCCATTATCGATGAGCTGAATGAGAAGTTGGCCGATAAATTCTTCGTTAATTTCTCTCTTTTCCAATCTTTGCCCGATGCCTGGGGGATTGAGCAGGTGTTCCCGGTAATGCCTCTGAGTGGATTAGATAAAGAGCCTGAACGCCGTGCGGTAATGCTAGATATCACCTGTGACTCTGACGGTATTGTTGATCAATACGTAGATGGTCAGGGGATTGAAACTACGCTGCCGGTTCCGGCATGGAGCGCCGAAAGCCCCTACTTAATCGGTTTCTTCCTTGTGGGTGCCTATCAGGAGATTTTAGGGGATATGCATAACCTGTTCGGCGATACCAACTCTGCTGTCGTGCGTCTGGATGACGATGGCCTAGTTAATATTGAGTCTGTACTTGCCGGTGATACCGTTGCCGATGTGCTGCGTTATGTGAACCTCGATGCCGTCTCTTTTATGCGAACCTACGAGGAGTTGGTTAACCTGCATATCGAAGAGAGCGAGCGAGCCAATATTCTCGAAGAGCTTCAGGTTGGCCTGAAAGGCTACACCTATCTTGAAGATTTCTCTTAAGATAAGCTGCGCGCTTTAGGATATGATAAAAGCCAGTTTTGAGCCTGCTCAAAGCTGGCTTTTCGCTGTACTATGCCACGATTAAATTTGTCATGATTAAATTTTCCCGTTCAGTATGAAAGGATGAGTCTTAAGATGGAGTTTGAAAGCGCTGAGAAACGAGTGGAGATCTGTGTGAAGCAGGAGAGTCTTGCTTTTGTCGATCTACGCCAGTTTGATGCCGCTTTCTGGCGAACTGCATTGGCGAAAGCCGGCGCCTTTATCTTATCTAAAATGAGCCACCAGCTTTGCGATGCTTATGTGCTCAGTGAATCCAGTCTGTTTGTGTGGCAAGACAGAGTGTTGCTCATTACCTGCGGCGATACGAGTTTGGTCGATACTGCCCTTGAGATAGTCACAGCGATAGGTAGTGAACATCTGCAAAGCGTGAGTTATCAAAGGCAACATGAGGTTTTCGCTCACCGCCAAAGCCGCAGTTTTAGCCATGATGTACAGTGTTTAACTCGAGTTTTACCCGGCGAAGCCTATCGTATGGGGCATTTAGATGGCCATCATCAGCATCTGTTTGTTCACGGCAAGTTATCCGAAGCCTGTGCCTATAGTGCGTTGCATTTGTATCAAATAAAAGGGGAACTGAGCCAGTATTTGCGTGGTGATGAGCAAGATAAGCAGGCCATTTTTGCTCAATTACAGCTGGATGAATTATTGCCTGAATTTAGCTTCGATACTCATCTGTTTTCCCCTTGCGGTTACTCTTTAAATGCTGTCTCACAGAAGCATTATTTGACCTTGCACATTACGCCTCAATTGCCCAACAGTTACCTGAGTCTGGAAACCAATTTGGCTGACGGAAACAGGCTTGAAATGATAGCGGCACATTTGTTAACGCTGTTTCGGCCTAGCAGCTGGGACGTGAGCGGCTTTGACATGAGCCGCTGCAATATGGGTAGCTGTGCTGAGCCTGTATCTCAAAGCGCTTCTTTATCTCAAAGTAGCGCACAGACGAGTATGAAGTCGTTGTTAGATGAGTATCGGCGACTTTCCCAAAGCCGCTTAGCCGTCAATAACCATGTTGGCATTTATACTGAACATTATCGACAGACTGAGTGTGAAATTATTCAGCCTGTCACGCTATTAACTGAATAGATAAAGCAAGTGAATAGAAAAGTAAGTGAATAAATAGAGCAAGTGCAATCGGCTTATGGTTCCTTTTAGGCTAATGTTTTGCTTTTTGAATTGATAACAGGCGTTAGAGCTTAAACCACTGGATTTTAAGCCACTGAAATGGCTGCGATTCAGTCTTGTCTCATTAGGCTTTATCGCAGGTTATGTGGAAGGCCGGTGGCAACAAAATCGTTGGATCTGATATTAGGTGAGGGATATGTCCAATTTAGATGATATAAGACGTGAGTACACTCTGGGAGGACTGCATCGCAGTGAGCTTCCTGATGATCCTATGGTGTTATTTGAAAAGTGGATGACAGAGGTGCGAGACAGTAATGTTCTGACAGATCCTACTGCCATGAGTGTGGCTACGGTCGATGCATCCGGGCAACCTTTTCAGCGGATTGTGCTGCTTAAGCGATTTGATCAGAATGGGTTTGTATTCTTCACCAATTTAGAGAGTCGCAAGGCAGAGCAGATCGCCAGTAATAATAAGGTGAGCCTGCTGTTTCCTTGGCATGCGCTGGAAAGACAGGTCGCGATAACGGGTATCGCCAAGCCGCTGTCCAATACCGAGGTGCTTAAGTATTTTATTACGCGTCCGAAGGAGAGTCAGATAGCGGCCTGGGTATCGAAGCAGTCGAGCAAAATCAGTGCGCGTCAGGCGCTTGAAACTAAATTTGCCGAGATGAAAGCGAAATTCAGCAAAGGTGAAGTGCCTTTACCTAAGTTCTGGGGGGGCTATGTTGTCGAGCCAGCTAGCATAGAGTTCTGGCAGGGCGGTGAGTATCGTCTGCATGATCGTTTTCTCTATACTAAACTGGACTCGCAGCAGGCCTCTAAATGGGAGATAGCAAGGTTAGCGCCATAATGCCAGCAAGGATTGCAACGCTGAAGGGCGACTGTAGACAAGCTAAAAGATTAAAAGATTAAAGCTTGAAATAAACCGTCGCTATAATAACCACTTGATATTCAGGTGGTTATTTCTTTCTACCATTTCTTTTTGGGTTGGAACAGCATGTCGATATCATCCTCGGCCACTTTTGAAGAGGCTTGGCGAGGCTCGGACAGTTGCTGCGCCCTCATGATCTCATCCAATAACTGTTTCGCCTCATCGACTCGTTGCGATATGAAAGGCTCGGTAGGTGATAGCGCCTTGAGGGTATGAAGTGTGGCTAAGGCTTTAGTCACCATTAGTTTGGAAGAACCATACTGTTTCATAGAATTGGCCTTCTTAGCTCTGGCCAGCATGGAGTCGACATTGATCCTAAGTTGCAGGTTATCGATTTTAGCTTCTTCCTGAGCAAATACTGTAGGGTCAACTTTGCCCTTATTATGTTCGGCGCGCAGTATCGCCTTCAGTTTTTTTAAGATCTGCACTAAGGTCAGGATCTGTTTATCTGTATCGGGCAGGCGAAAACCTTCTAAGGATGGCATCAGCTTTGGATTGGACTTGATGCTGTCTATCTGGCTATTGAGATCAAGCAAACGTCTTTCGTAATCGGCAGATTGACTCGTTCCGATATTCACGGCTTTTGAAAGTGCCTCTTGGATGCGTCTATAGAGCACTAAGGTAATATCCGTAGAGCAGGGGAACATGCCTGTACAAGAGAGAACCGTTTCGGTTTCGTCGATAATAGCCCGTTGACGAGCTAATTCACTCCTTCTTTCCGCTTCGACGCGCTCTTTGTGTTGTTGAAGCACATTGATACCAATAACTAGCAGCAATAATGCGCCGATAAGGATAAGAACCAGCGTAAATATCATAGACCTACCATTTTTTTATAATTCGGTTAATACTACAATAAATCAACATACCCGCATAGCTCATCTTAAGTGAACCGCTTCAATCAATTTCACATCCATTTTGATTTCGAACGTTATTACCATTTGAATTAAATATTAGGATATACTATAACTAATTCTTATACTAATTCTCACACTCAGACGCTCTTATTTTCTTGAGAGCACACCTTTTTTAAAGGATAAACGATGAAGCTGCAGCAACTTAGATATATCGTCGAGGTGGTTAACTATAATCTGAATGTCTCGGCAACTGCTGAAAATCTGTATACCTCTCAACCAGGGATCAGTAAACAAGTTCGCATGTTGGAAGATGAACTGGGCATTCAAATTTTCGGCCGCAGTGGTAAGCATCTGACACACGTCACTCCGGCGGGTCAACAAGTGATCAACATAGCTAACGATATTCTGGGGAAGGTTGAAAGTATCAAGAAGGTGGCTGAAGAGTATACTAAGCCGGATCAGGGTGAGTTGAATATTGCGACAACAGATACCCAGGCCCGTTATGCGTTACCCAGTATTATCCGCGGTTTTATCGATCGTTACCCCAAGGTCAACCTGCATATGCATCAGGGCACGCCAACGCAGATCAGCGAGCTTGCCGCACGTGGTGATGCCGATTTCGCTATCGCCACCGAAGGAATGCACCTTTATTCTGACTTAATCATGCTTCCTTGTTATCACTGGAATCGCTCAATCGTGGTGCAGCGTGATCATCCGCTCGCAGCGCGAACTCATATCAGTATTGAAGATCTAGGCCGTTTCCCGCTTGTCACTTACGTGTTTGGTTTCGATAGGGAATCTGAGATAGAGAAAGCCTTTAATCGAGCAAATATCGATCCTCGCGTGGTGTTTACGGCCACCAGTGCCGATGTGCTTAAAACCTATGTACGTCTTGGGCTTGGGGTTGGGGTTATCGCCTCTATGGCCATAGATCCTGTCATGGATAAAGATCTTGTGGCTATCGATGCAAGCCATCTCTTTGCCCATAGCACCACTAAGATAGGTTTTAGAAAAGGTAACTTTTTAAGGACCTATATGTATGACTTTATTGAGTATTTCGCCCCTCATCTGACACGCAGCGTCGTTGAGAAGGCCGTGGCGCTACGGGATCCGCAATTGATTGAGGAGCTGTTTGCCGATATCGAGCTTCCCGTTCGCTAATATTTGGCTGCGAGTTCTCACGCGGCATTAGCTAACAGATGAGTTAACTGCGCTCCAGAGAATAAAAAAACGCCCCATGGGCGTTTTTTTATTGGCTAATCTACCTGAGGAGGCTAATTAACACTCAACGATATTCACCGCCAGACCACCCTTGGCTGTCTCTTTATACTTGCTGCGCATATCTTTACCCGTATCCATCATGGTTTTGATGACCTTATCTAAAGATACCTTGTGGTTACCATCACCACGCATAGCAAGACGAGAGGCGTTAATGGCTTTTACTGCGCCCATGGCATTGCGCTCGATACAAGGGACCTGTACCAGACCGCCTACGGGATCGCAGGTTAAGCCCAGGTTATGCTCCATGCCAATTTCGGCGGCATTCTCTACGTGTTCAATCGTGCCACCCATGATGGCAGTTAAGGCTCCGGCCGCCATAGAACAAGCCACGCCCACTTCACCTTGGCAGCCGACTTCGGCACCAGAGATTGAGGCATTTTTCTTGTAGAGAATACCAATCGCCGCCGCTGTCAGCAGGTATTGGCAGCAGATATCGATATCCACTTCTTCCACAAAAGTGTGGTAATAACAGAGGACAGCAGGGATCACACCCGCGGCGCCATTGGTGGGGGCGGTCACTACGCGATCGCCGGCGGCATTTTGTTCATTCACGGCCAACGCAAACAGATCAACCCAGTCCATAGCAGTGAGAGGATCCATGTTGGTTTTGCCTTCAGCCTTCAGGCGGCGGTAGAGGGCAGGAGCGCGGCGACGCAGTTTAAGGCCACCAGGTAAGATTCCCTCTTTTTGATAGCCTCGCTCGATGCAGGTTTTCATGGTTTGCCAGATATGCCAAAGGCGCTGTTTTACCTCTTGCTCACTGGCAATGGATAGCTCGTTAGCCATCATGAGTGCCGAGATACTTAAGCCATTGTCAATGCACATCTCTAATAGTTCAGCGGCACTATTAAAATCGTAAGGTGCCGACTTTATGGGTGTTGCAGGTGAGGCGTTGCGAGCCAAAATCTCATCTTCATCAAGAATGAAGCCGCCACCGACTGAATAGTAGGTACGCTGGTAGATACACTCCCCTTTAGCGAAAGCATAGAGGGTCATGGCGTTGGCATGTGCAGGCAGGGATTTACGTCTGTGGTAGGTGATACCATCCTCACGACTGAATTTAACCACTTTGTTGTTGGGCATTGTTAGGGTTTGGTTTTGGCTCACATCGGCGAGGATCTGCTCTATGCTATCGGTATTCACGGTTTCTGGATCTTCACCCATAAAACCTAAGATCACGGCCTTGCCTGTGCCGTGGCCTTTACCCGTCTGACCCAAAGAGCCAAAGAGTTCAGCCCTGAGTTCATCGGTTGCTGTTAAGTGACCATGTTTTTTAAGATCTTGAATAAAGATGTTGCCGGCTTTCATCGGCCCAACAGTATGGGAGCTCGACGGGCCTATCCCTATTTTAAACATGTCAAATACGCTAATCATGGTCAATCCTGTCTATCGTCATTGTTATCGTTATTTCAATCTCTGTGATTTTAGGTTAACTAACCTATTTTTGCAGGCTGTAAAATATGGGATGCTATAGTTCATATTCAGCCTGTTAAGATTAAGGTGCGAGAGTATCCCATACTTTTATATAAACTTTCGCATTAGATTTTTTTATCTTTTGTTTTCGGATTAGTGATATTAGTGCGTTATGGTGATCAGTAGTGAATATAAAGGATGAATCTTAATTTATATCATTAATATACAGTCTGTTACATCTAATGTTTATTAATTAAAATTTATTTTATTTTGCAGGTTAGTTGCCTGATTAACAGGAATTTTCGGGGAAATTTATGAGCTATTTAATGATGGATTTGTTATCAACGCAGATCTCTGAAAAGGAGAGGGCACAGATACAGCATCCCATGGTGGGCGGTATTATTCTGTTTAGCCGCAATTATCAAAACCGCTCGCAGCTGTGTGAATTAATCGCCTCGGTGCGTGCGGTTCGCCCTGATCTATTGATTGCCGTCGATCATGAAGGTGGGCGGGTTCAGCGTTTTGTCGAGGGTTTTAGTAAGATTCCTGCTATGGGTGACATTTTGCTTCAGGCTGAGCAAGATCTCGCGAAGGCGCAGGTCTGGGCAAAAGAGTTGGGGTTCTTGATGGCGGTGGAGCTGCTGAGCTGTGATATCGACTTGAGCTTTGCACCTGTGCTGGATCTGAATGGGATCAGCCAGGTGATAGGCAAACGCGCCTTTAGTGATAATCCAGATGAGGTTGTCACCTTAGCCACAGCATTTATCGCGGGGATGAATGATGCCGGGATGGCGGCTGTGGGTAAACATTTTCCTGGCCATGGTAGCGTGGCGGCTGACTCTCATATCGCTAAGCCGGTGGATCGGCGCTCAGAGGAGGCAATACGTGGTTTGGATATGGTGCCATTTCACTTGCTGATCTCAGATAAGTTACTTCAAGGTGTCATGCCGGCTCATGTGGTGTACAGCGAGGTTGATCCCAATTCCGCTGGATTTTCTCCCTATTGGCTCAAGAAAGTGCTGCGTAGCGAACTGGGCTTTGATGGCGTGATTTTCTCCGATGATTTAGGCATGAAGGGCGCCAGCGTCGCCGGTGGTTATCAGGAGAAGGCAAAGGCAGCACTCGAAGCTGGCTGCGATATGATTTTAGTGTGTAATGATAATGTGGGGGTGACCGAGCTCCTCAATGAGTTTGAGTGGCCTGAGCAAGTGTCGAGTACGCCGGCATCTCTGCTGCGTGCCAATGCTAAGCAAGTAGCTATCGCACTGGAGGATGAACAGCGTTGGCTGGCGGCGAAATCACTCACTGAACAATTTTTAATCTAAAAATTTGATCTTCTTCATAGGCGATCGTGGCTGAGTTAGCTAGAGTTTAAAGGCAATTTGCTCAAAAGGTGAGAAAGGATGATCCTCTATTTTCATGGCTTTGATGCCACAAGCCCAGGGAATCACGACAAAATGCGTCAATTGCAGTTTGTCGATAATGATGTGCGTTTAGTTAGTTACAGCACGCTACACCCGAAACATGATATGCAATATCTGCTTCATGAAGTCAGCCGGCAGCTAGAGCAAAATGACGATCCTACTCCTTTGGCTATCGGGGTTGGGCTTGGTGCCTATTGGGCTGAGCGTATCGGCTTTCTTAACCGGCTCAAGACAGTGATGATCAATCCCAATCTTTTCCCTGAGCAGACCATGCTGGGCAAAATCGATCGCCCGGAAGAGTATGCCGATATCGCCAGTAAATGCGTCAGTCAGTTCAGGGAGAAAAATCGCGGTCAAGGTTTATGTATTTTGTCTCGCCATGATGAAGTGCATGATAATGAGCAGGTGGCCCAGGTGTTAACTCCCTATTACCCCTTAGTGTGGGATGAAGAGCAGAGCCATAAATTCGCCTCTTTAGCGGTACACCTTAACGCCATCAAGGCATTTAAATTGAATTAAATACCATATTGTCGGCGATAATCATTTTTCAGTAGCAAAATGGAATTCATTGTGATACAAATTGTCACAACTTAGGTTCATGTTTATGATGTTTTCCCTTTTTGCGTATGTCCGCTTAGTGCAGCTAACTTCTTCAATGGGTTAGCTGTTTTTTTATTCAATTTTGCCCAGCGAATCACTTTAGGTTATCTTCAATGTGTCCATTATTAAATGAGGCAGACTATGAAGCGAATATTGGTGACGATTTCGGGTAAGGTTCAGGGCGTTTGTTTTCGGCGTTTTAGCCAGCAAAAAGCCTTAGACTTAGGCATAACTGGCTACGCTAAAAACAGGGATGATGGCAAGGTTTCACTGCTATTGCAGGGGGGGCGGGATAACGTCGACAAGTTTCTCGCTTGGGTTGAGCATGGTGTCCCTCAGGCGAGAGTTGCAGATCTCTTGATTGAAGAAGATGAGGCAGATGAGATCTACCTCGATTTTTCTATCTACTAATCCCTTTATCTAACTTCTATTTCATCTCTTCATCTAACACCAGGTTGAGATGAGCCAGTCTGGGGCTAGGGCTTAACTTTAGCCTCTTCGACTCTGGCCTCTTCTACTCTGGCCTTATCCTTGCTGGCATTTTGATCGTCTGAAATTTGTAGTTCTGCCAGCAATTCTGGCGTCATTTCATTGGGTTGTACCATCTTACGTATCTGCAAAATCATGCCTAAATTGGGATGATCTAAGTAGTGGATCTCATCACTGATCACCCGCTTATTTTGTGCCATCCACACCTTAAACAGGAAAGGAATCGGTTCAGGTGCGCTGTTGGCATCGGAGTCCCTTGCTAAGATGAAGCGTGTCGGCGTTTTGCTGCCTTCTTCACGCAGGGTTAATGCCGTTTCCACATAGAGATAGTGATCCAGATAGATATTGATGGCACCATCCAATTGCCAAAGCGGCTTTTTGATAGTGCTTTGGCCTAATCCCAGGTTAAAGCTAAACTGCGGGATCTCTGACACAGCTTGTTTATCTATGGGGTAACCATTTTGCTGATACTGTTCGGAGAAATCATGACCAGCGACCAGGCGAACCGGCGTGGCCAGATTACGAGGCTGCATCGATTGCTGCCAGGTCATGTGCAGTAGTCCCTTCAGGCCCGGTTCACGATTTAGGGTATTTATCATCTCGCTAAATTGTGCCTGAGAGTCCGCCAATAGAACCGTTGATTCCCCCTCCTTGGCATATTGCGGGTCGGAGGCACCGATAGAGACGGGCAGGGTACTGGGGTAGCTTATTTGCGTCGAGCTTAACTGATGATTACAGCGCTCGGCATCGTCCACCCACTCCTGCTCAGTGCAGCCCTCAAGCCCCAGGCTGGCACCTGTGATATCTGTTTTAAACAGCGGCGTTATCATATCCACGCTTTGGCGCTGATTGATGTTGGCAGGATTGCTATCCATCTGTTCAAAAGCCTGGCCTTGGCGCTCGAAAATGTAGACCTCCACTTCAAACCAACGCTCCTCATCAGCGGCGAGGGCGACATGGGTGATCGACATTAGCATGCTGGCCAGTAATAGGGTCTTTTTAAGCACGTGGTTCTCCAAGACGATGTTGCATCAGTTGTGAGATCAGTTGAGAGAGAAGCGCTAATCTATCCGTATCCGCTTCAGCAGGCATGATAAATTTTAACTTACTTGGCCCATCCATACGATAAATTTGTGGCTGAGATTGCAGCAGACCAATAATAAATCCGGGATCGATACAGTGATTATCGCCAAATTCTATGCTGCCGCCCTTGGCGTGCATCTCAATTTTCACCGCGCCTAACTCAGTGGCCTGCTGTTTAAATAAACTCAAGGTTAACAGATTCTTAGTCGCCTGTGGTAATAAGCCAAAACGGTCGATTAATTCCACTCTAAGATTGTCGATCGCCTGCTCATCGCTGCAGTTGGCGATGCGCTTATACAGAGACAGCCGAACATTGACATCATGAACATAATCTTCGGGCAAGAGTGCTGGAATGCGAAGATCAATTTCACACTGGCCTTTGAGCATCTGCTCTAGGGAGGGCTCTTTCCCCTCTTTAAGAGCTTTCACTGCGCTTTCCAGCATCTCCATATACAAGGTAAAGCCTATCTTGGATATATGGCCGCTCTGTTCATCCCCTAAGAGTTCGCCAGCGCCGCGGATCTCTAAGTCCTGAGTAGCCAGCATAAATCCGGCCCCTAAATCTTCCAGCACTCCAATGGCTTCGAGCCGCTTCTGGGCGTCTTTGGTCATGCGTTTCGGATGGGGCGTCATCAGGTAAGCATAGGCCTGGTGGTGAGAACGGCCGACACGGCCTCTGAGCTGATGCAACTGCGCCAGACCAAAATGATCGGCACGCTCAATCACTATGGTGTTGGCACTGGGCACATCGATACCTGTCTCGATAATAGTGGTGCAGACCAGGACATTGTATTTCTGGTGATAGAAATCGGACATCACCTTTTCCAATTCGCGCTCGCGCATCTGACCGTGGGCGGTGACGACCCGCGCCTCGGGCAGCAGCACCTCAAGCTCCCTTGCACGTTTTTCTATGGTTTCAACATTATTGTGCAGAAAATAGACCTGACCGCCGCGCAATATCTCCCTTAAGAGGGCTTCACGCACTGTGGCGTCGTCATACTCGCGCACGAAGGTTTTTACCGCCAGACGTTTAGCAGGCGGGGTAGCGATAATGGAGAGATCGCGCATGCCAGACATCGCCATATTCAGGGTTCTGGGGATAGGGGTCGCCGTGAGGGTCAGAATATCCACATTGGCTCTGAGACTCTTTATCTTCTCTTTTTGGCGCACGCCGAATCTGTGCTCTTCATCTATGATAAGCAGGCCTAGATTCTCAAATTTGGCCTCAGATTGCAGCAGCTTGTGTGTGCCTATGACGATATCCACCTTGCCCTGGGCGAGCTGATCCAGCACTTGTTGTTGCTCTTTGGCGGTTTTAAAGCGCGACAGCACTTCAATCTTAATCGGCCAGTCGGCAAACCTATCTTTAAAGTTTTCATAGTGTTGCTGCGCCAGCAGGGTAGTCGGCACCAGGATGGCCACCTGACGGTTGTCATTGACCGCCACAAAGGCGGCGCGCATGGCGACTTCGGTTTTACCAAAGCCCACATCGCCGCACACCAGTCTGTCCATGGCGATGGGCGAGCACATATCTGTCAGTACGGCATCGATGGCGGTTTCCTGATCCACAGTTTCTTCGAAGGGGAAACTGCCGGCAAATTGGGCGTACTCTTCCTGATCCAGTTTGGACGCCTCGCCGGGTTTGGCCTGGCGTCTGGCATAGACATCCAACAGCTCGGCGGCCACATCACGAATTTTCTCAATCGCCTTGCGCTTAGCCTTGCTCCAGGTGTCGTTACCCAGCTTGTTCAGCTGAGCCTCTTCATCGGCGCCGACACTGTAACGGCTGATCAGGTTCAGTGAGGCAACAGGCACATAGAGTTTATCGCCGCCGGCATATTCCAGTTTTAAGTATTCGGCGACAAGTCCGCCGGTATCTAAGGTTTCCAGCCCCAGATAGCGCGCCACCCCATGCTCTAAATGCACTATGGGTTGCCCGACTTTGAGTTCGGCCAGATCCTTAATCAGCGCATCTGAACTGATTTGTCGCTGCTTTTCCCGGCGACGCTGCTGGGAGATCCGCTGACCAAAGAGCTCAGTCTCACACACCAGCGCCCAGGGCTTGCCACTTTTCGGGTGGATAATCAGGCCTTGAGATAGCGGCGAGACGACCAGACCAAAATCCACAGGCTTGGCGGCAAATTCATCGATATGCTTGAACAGCTTAGGTTTGATGCCTATTTTGGCCAGCAGTTCGATAAGGGCTTCGCGCCGTCCCTCAGATTCGGCGCTGAATAGGATAGGTCCGCTAGTATCTGCGTATTGCTGAAGTGTGATAAGGGGCTGCTTTAATTTGTGGTTAGCCGTGAGATCCGGCAGTGCATCTACCTTAGCTGTGCTGCCCGTTCCCTGATGAGCTGAGCCCTGATGATCGGCGCCTTTACAGAGATAACGGGGCAAGGCCTTAAAGGCTTCGAACACTTGCTCGGTTAACAGATAAAGATCTTTGGGTGGCAGCAGAGGACGCAGGGGGTCGACGCGGCGGTTTTCATAGCGCTGACTCACCTCATTGAGGTGGGCTTTGGCCGCCTGTTCAATATCGCCTACTGTGACCAGTTGGCTGTCATCGGGCAGGTAATCGAACAGACTCGCGGTTTCATCGAAAAACAGCGGCAGGTAACTCTCAATCCCTGCTGGCATCACCTTGCGGCTCACCATCTGATAGATGGATTCGGGCTCTTTGACTATCACCTCAAACTGGCGGCGATATCGCTGACGGAACCCCTCGATGGCGCTGTCGTCAGTGGGAAACTCTTTAGCCGGTAGCAGACGGATCGCCTCTGTGGTATCGCTTGAGCGTTGGGTCTCGGGATCGAACAGGCGAATCGACTCGACTTCATCGTCAAACAGTTCGATACGGTAGGGGTGATTTGCGCCCATGGGAAAGATATCTATGATGGAGCCGCGCACCGCAAATTCGCCATGCTCGTAGACCTGTTCAACCAAGTGATAGCCAGTATTGACTAACCGCTGACGCACCTGCTCAAGCGGATAGATATCGCCTTTCTTGAGCAGCAGTACATTGCCGGTTAAGAAAGATTGAGGCGGCAGCCTGACCATCAGGGTACTGATAGGCACGATCACTAAGCTCTGTTTGCTGGTAGGGATCTGCGACAGTGTTTCTAAGCGCTGTGACACCAGATCCTGATGGGGCGAGAAGCTGTCATAGGGCAAGGTTTCTCGATCGGGAAACAGCAACACAGGGATAGATTTGGGTGCGAGCAGATACTTAAGCTCCATCTCCAGCTGTAGCGCACTCGGGGTATCGTGGGTGATGACTAAGGTTAGACCGGCATAATTGGCGCTGATATTGGCCAGGGTAATGGCCTTAGCGGCACCGCTCAACTGGCTTAAGGTTTGCGCTGTTTTTACCCCTTTAACTTTTGGGGGCGTGAGGATAGAAAAAGCAGTCATGGAGATGGAATTTATAGCCAAAAATCGACAAAGATGCCGCCATTGTAGAGTCTAAGTGCAGACAGTGCCAGTAAAAGTACCCTAAGCAAAAGTACCTTAAGCGTTTTTGGCTTTCTTGCGCTCTTGTAACTGTTTTTGCTGAATATTGAGACTGGCCTTGACCAGTTGCTCGACATCCTCATCGAGGATCTGCGAAAACTCCAGGGCACACAGATAGCCTGAAGCGCCGGTTTGCGCATCGATAGGGCTGGCAGCTACACATTGGGCGATACACAAGAGTGAGATTAATGCCTCTTTGATGTGCAGTGTCAGCCGGTAGTGACGTCCCACTTGCAGTGGGCTTGGACATATGAGACGAACGCCGCTGCCACCAAAGCTTTCTCCCTCACACTTCTCGCCTTCGTGGGATTGCTGCTCCAGCACATATTGCAGTACTAGATCGATTTTTTTCGACTGTAGCTTAAGGTAATCGACGACTGTGCGCCCTTCATCATCTAAGTTTCTCAGCTGCAACAGGCAAGAGGCTTCCATGGCTTTCACTTCGCTGATTAACTTAAGGCCTGTGGGTAACAGGGCTTTAAGTTCGTTATCCGAGGGTAAAGCTTGACCCTCTTGCCAAGGAACAAGGTAAGCTGAAAAGCTGTGTTTGACGCTAAAATAGGAGTTTGATTCGCCGTTCAACTGATTGTCTCTTGTATTTATAGTATCATTGCTCCTATTATCGTTCGCATCTCAATGATTTATCAAGGCCACTGAGTAAAGAGACCCGGTCATATATGAATTTAGCGTTATCTTGGAACATTGGTTATCGATATTGGCGAGCACGAAAAAATAACGCTTTTGCCTCATTTATTACCCTCTTTGCCGTCTCTGGTATTCTGCTTGGGGTTGCCGCCCTTATCATAGTCAGCTCTGTGATGAATGGCCTTGAAGGGCAGCTAAAGCAGCGCATCTTGGGCGCAGTGCCTCAGCTCACGATAACGAGCGGGCAAGCCATGCCAGACTGGCAACAACTCACAGCGCCCCTCATCAAACAAAAGCAGATAGTGGCCATCAGTCCGAGTATCTCCACCCAGGCCATGTTGCAATCAGCCAGTAATATCAGTGCCGTCCAGGTGTATGGTATCTATCCTGAGTTGGAAAAACGCAACCTCGCCATGATAAATCAGCAGTTTAGCGGATCACTGAGCGTATTAACTCCCGGCAGTTATAACCTGGTATTAGGCGCCGAACTCGCGCGGCGCTTAAGTGTTTCGCTCGGGGATAAGGTGCGAGTGCTGAGCGGCGATGGTGTGGTTTACTCTCCTCTTGGGCCAGTGCCGAGTCAGCGCAGTTTTCATATCGCAGGCATTTTTGAGACGGGATCTCAAGTCGATGCCAGTCTGGCCTATATCTACCATGATGATGCTCAGCGCCTGATGCGCCAGCAAGCCGGTGAGATAAAGCAGCTGCGTTTCTATCTTAAAGATCCCTTCTTAGTCTCTCAGGTGGAACCTAGGGTGCAGGCCACCTTTAACCAGGCGGGGCTTGATGTGACAATCACAGATTGGCGTGAGAGTTATGGGCATCTCTTTTCTGCGGTGAAGATGGAGAAGAACATGATGTCTCTGATGCTAAGCCTTATCATAGCCGTGGCGGCATTCAATATTGTTTCGGCCTTAGTGATGATGGTGGTGGATAAGAGCACAGATGTGGCAGTGCTTAAGACTCAGGGATTAACCACGGCCAATGTGATGGCCATTTTTATGATCCAAGGTTCCCTAAATGCCATCTTAGGTCTGCTATCTGGCCTACTGATAGGCGTATTTATCACATTGAATTTAAATAGTATTTTATCTGCTCTTGGGATCTCCATCCTGGGTGAAGGCCATCACTTACCCGTGCAGTTAGAGTGGACACAACTGAGTGTCATCGTAATAGGCACTGTGGTGATCACCTTTTTGGCAACCATTTATCCGGCGCTGCGGGCGGCCAATGTTCAGCCAGCCAGCGCATTAAGGTATGAATAACAATGACGCAAGAGAATAGAGCCTTGCTACTGCAGGTGAATAACGTAAGTAAGCGCTACCAAGAGGGCAGCATAGATACTCAGGTGTTAAACGGGGTCGATTTAACCATTTATGCCGGTGAGCAGGTGGCGATAGTCGGTTCTTCCGGTTCGGGTAAGAGTACGCTTTTGCATATTATGGGCACGCTGGATCAGCCCACTTGCGGTAAGGTGACCCTGGCGGGTGAAGATCTCTATCGATTATCTCCCGCGCGTCAGGCCAAGATCCGTAATCAGGATCTGGGCTTTATCTATCAGTTCCACCACCTCCTGCCTGAGTTTACCGCACTGGAAAACGTCGCCATGCCCGGGCTTATCCAGGGGCGTAGCCGCAAAGAGGTCGAGCAGGAGGCCAAGGCGCTGCTGACTCGTGTAGGGCTCAATCACAGGTTAGATCATACCCCGGCAGAGATGTCTGGGGGAGAAAGGCAACGAACCGCCATTGCCAGGGCATTGATTAATAAACCAAAATTGGTGCTTGCCGATGAGCCGACCGGCAACTTGGATGCGGCCAGCGGTGAATCTGTCTATGAGTTGATCCGCGAGCTGGGCAGCCAGCTAGGTACAGCATTTGTGGTGGTCACCCATGATCCCAAACTGGCCGAGCGTATGGACAGGCAGCTGCAGATGAAAGATGGTCTGCTGTTTGATAATGCTGGTCCAGATGAGAAGGAAGCCTCATGACACGCTGGCTTTCGTTCTGGGTTGGATGGCGTTTTTACCGCGCTAGGCAATCGAACCGTTTTATCAGCTTTATCTCTTTTGCCTCGACGGCGGGTATCGCCCTTGGGGTTGCTGTGTTGATCACTGTGCTCTCGGCGATGAACGGGTTTGAGAAGGAGCTGGAGCAACGACTGCTTGGGGTTGTGCCCCATGGCGAATTAACTGGGGTGAATGAACCTATCTATAACTGGCAGCGGATCGCGGCGGATGCACAGCAGATCAGTGGTATTCGCGCCACCGCGCCTTTTGTGCGCCTGCAGGGCTTGATTCAAAAACCCGGCGGTTTTCAGGGCCTGACTGTGGTTGGGGTCGATCCGGCTATCGAGCCAAAAGTCTCTAACATAGCTCGATTCATGGATAAGCAGAGCTGGCAGGCGCTGGATCAGCAGAGCAATAATATTATTCTGGGCCGCGGCCTAGCCAAAAGTCTTGGGCTCAAAGTGGGCGACAGCCTGAGCCTGTATACGCCGAACCTGACGGCAAAGCAGGGCAATGGCTCGCGCATTGGTGCAGCTAAGAGTCATAGATTTGTGCTGGCAGGGATCTTCGAGCTTGGCGGTGAACTGGATATGACCACAGCCTATATTTCGCTCAGCTACGGCGCTAAAATCTTAGGTTTGGGCGAGGGTGTGAGTGGGGTGCGCATCAGTGTCGATAATGTGTTCGATGCCCCCAGATTGATTCGGGATCTGGGTTACAGCCAGCAGCAATATATGTATCTGTCAGACTGGACCCGCACCCAGGGGCATCTGTATCAGGATATTCAGCTGGTCAGAACCATAATGTATCTGGTGCTGGCACTGGTGATCGCCGTGGCCTGTTTTAATATCGTCTCGACCTTAGTGATGGCGGTGCGCGATAAGCAGTCGGAAATCGCTATCTTGCTGACCATGGGCATGACTAAGGTGACTGTGATGGGGATCTTTATCGTGCAGGGCGCGTTAAATGGCCTTTTGGGCTGCGCCATCGGCGGCGGTCTAGGTGTGTTTATTGCCGCTAACTTAAGCCAAACCGCCAAGGGGATAGAGAAGCTCTTTGGTGTGCAGTTACTGTCGGCCGATGTCTATTTTATCGATTTTCTGCCGTCACAGCTGCAGTGGAGCGATGTCAGTTTAGTACTGGGCCTGGCCTTTATCATGAGCCTGTTTGCCACTCTGTATCCCGCCTGGAAAGCCAGCAGGACTATGCCTGCCAGCGCGCTATCAGGACGCTAGGCTGGTGTGACTCAATGCCGCTTTGAGCTGCGCCCGACGTTTATGAACATACATGTTCTTATCGGCTTGAGCTAACAGCTGTTTTGTACTTGTGATGCTGTCATCATAGATGGCCGAGCCGATGCTCAAAGAGGGGACAATCTTTTTTGAGCCCCACAAGAGCACACTCGATTGGACTCTTAGCTGCAGCCTGGCGATGATCTTATCGACTTGAGATTGCTCGCTAACATCCCTCAATAAGATCAGAAACTCATCGCCACCAAAACGCACCACTGTATCCTGTTTATCTGTATTGGCTCTGA
Source organism: Shewanella sp. AS1 (assembly GCF_021412565.1). Classification (GTDB taxonomy): domain Bacteria; phylum Pseudomonadota; class Gammaproteobacteria; order Enterobacterales; family Shewanellaceae; genus Shewanella. Next base: position 942,023 of record NZ_JAKCLJ010000001.1, read on the forward strand.
GCAGGGTAGCTATGTGCTTCAACAGTTCATCGCCCGCCTCATGACCTAATTCATCGTTTATCTGTTTAAAGCCATTTAAGTCGATATTCAGCAGGGCGAAGGGACGCTTTTCTGCGCCTTGATTGGTTAAGGTGCGCAACTTGTTAAGAATGAAACGCCGGTTCGGTAAATGGGTCAGCTCATCATGTAAGGCGATTTTATTGGAATAGCGATAGTTTTTATAAATCAGCAGGATAAAACCATAGAGCAGCAGAAAGATCAGGCTGCCGACTGAAAAAATAATGTTGCGGATAAACTGTGTTTGCTGCTGGTGGTTGAAGTTAAATTTAGCCGCCAGTTGCCAGGTATCACCTGGAAGATGAATAGGATAGAGCATATCCGGGTTCTTGAAGGTCTCGCTACTGCCAAAGAAGATGGGCTTGGTTGTACCGTCTGTTACAGGTTTTTTTAAGGCAACCTCTGCGCCCTGAAAATCGATTATGCCTGTGTTTTTCAGGAGCTGCTCATAGTCGATCACCGCACTGACATTGCCCCAATATTCAAGATTAGCGGGAAAATCACTGAAAACAGGGTAGCGAACAACGAGTCCTTTTCCCCCTTGGATTAAATCAAGTGGGCCTGCGATATAGAGTCCTTGGCGTTCTCTGGCTTTTAATATGGTTTTCATCTGCCCAGGCAGGGTTCGGTAATCCAGTCCAATCGCTTTTTCATTATGGGATAAGGGATACTCATGGCTGATAATGTCGTTGGGTGCGACTCCCACATTCCTGACATACTTGGCCTGGCTTAAGACTTGTTGAGCGATGAGGTTCCAGTTATTCATCGCTAGCTCAGGCCCCATAGTGATGACTGTCACTAGGCTGGTGACAAGATAGGCATCGATATGGATAGCGGTTTCCAGATTAAAGCGGGCTGAGGCAAGGTTTTTACGTATGGTATCCTTTTCCTGGGCAATGCTTTGTTCGGTGAAATACTGATTAACGGCCAGAATGCTGACGCTGGCTATTGCGATATAAAATAAAGATAGAAAAATGAAATACCCAAGTTGTTTTCGGCTTGAACTGATACCCATAACGTCCCGGCGTTGTTTTATTTTCAGAAGAGGTCAATAGCCTCAATGAAATTTATAAATAAAAATATAGGTTTAGGTTATTTTATCTTAACTATTATGGGTAAGTGAAAGGCAGATAACGGGGGAGTTGATTTATATCATGAAATCGGTAAATAAATAGTCTCTTTCACAATAAAGAAAAAGCTGATGGGAGAAACCATCAGCTTTTAGGTAAGTTTGTGGCCTTCGCCAAGTATACAGTAAAAACCAGGTCGAATATTACTTATGAGTCCGGTTTTTCCACTTAAACAAGATGGAATATTTCCAGAGATTGTGCACCACAAAATACCCAACCCCAGCGAAGATGACACCCAAAACAAGGCAGCCTAAGAGAAAAGGTGGGCCTATGGTCGAGATAGAGGATTCGACCCAGTGCCAGCTAAGTTCAAAGGCGAAATCCTGTGGTGGGTGACCGAGTAACTTAGCCCCAAGCAGATAAGCCATATAGAACATAAATGGCATAGTGATAGGATTAGTGATCCAGACCAGCGCCACCGCAAGCGGCAGATTGCAGTTAAAGAAAATAGCTAAGGCCGCTGCTAGGATCATCTGAAACGGCATAGGGATCCAGGCCACGAATAATCCAACGGCAAAGGCGAGCGGCGCCGAGCGACGATTAAGTGCCCATAGATTGGGTTTATGAAGTAATTGACCGAACATCTGCAGGTGCTTGTGGTTCTGCAGTGTCTCGGGTTTGGGCATAAACCTTTCAAGTAATTTTTTTGGCATAGCTGAGTATTGCAGTCTTAAATTATTCGTTATGAATCGATTTATGTTTGGCTACTGTGCCACCTTAATCTCGGCCCTTTGTTGGCCAGGCTTACTCTCACCTGGCCTGGCATTATGCGCTATTGTGGCTGCACTGCTGCTGTTTCACAGGTCACAGCTCCTTGCCGGAGGCGTTTTCGCGGCCGCATGGCTCAGTCTATTTTGTTATCAACTACTCACCTTTTCGGTGGCAGAAGAGAAGACAAATATAGCGATAAGGGCCGAAATCATATCACTAGTTTCCCGAAACGGCGACTGGATAAATGCAGATATCCGTATATTAGATCAGAATCTCCCGCTTGGGGTGCCTCAATATATGCGTGTTGATTGGCCATTACAGACTCAGGCAAGCCCTGGTGAGGTGTGGCAACTTAGCATTAAACCTAAGCCGATAGCCTCGGTACTCAATCAAGGCGGCTTTAATCGACAAAAATATTATCTTGCCAGGCACATAATGGGAAAGGGCAAGGTGGTTGAAGCAAAGCGGATTAGCGAAGCGGCGGGACTTAGATCGACTCTGCTCAATGATTTTATCCAAAGCATCGCTTCTTTTCGCCATAGTGGCTTAATGCTGGCCCTGACCCTGGGAGATAAAAGCTTAGTGACAAATCAGGACTGGCAGGGATTAAGGCAGAGTGGCACTGGGCATCTCATCGCCATCTCAGGGCTGCACCTATCTGTACTGGCCCTGTGGATTGTGTTCGCCAGCCGCGCCTTGTTATACCGCATTACACCGAGCCAATCTATGGCAAATCATCATCTATCGGCGCTGCTTGCCTTAGTGATTTGCTGTTTTTATGCCTATCTGTCGGGGTTTGCGTTGCCGACCCAGCGGGCGCTGATTATGTTGACCATGGTGATCTTGCTTGTATGGCTTAGGCGGCACTCCAGCCCCTTTGAACGCCTGCTTTGGGCCATGTTTGTGGTGCTCTTGATTGACCCTGTGAGCATATTGAGCGCGGGGTTCTGGCTCTCATTCTCAGCTCTTGCCATCATTTTGAGTGCATCTTCGCTCAATAAAAAAGAAGAGGCGCCATCACAAGCAAAAGGACTGAGATTCAGGCTAGGGCAGCTTTGGGCAATACAGTGGCGATTGAGTCTATGTCTGGGGGTGTTGCAGACCCTGTTATTCGGTGGCATCGCTCCCTATTCTTTGCTGTTTAATCTTATTTTTGTGCCCTGGTTTAGCCTAGTGGTGATCCCGCTTGGCTTTATCACCATGCTGCTCTACTTGCTTAGTGTCAGTACAGGGCTATTGGCGGAGTTAGTACAGAGTTTATTGATCCTGTTTGATTATGCTATCTCGCCATTAACCTGGAGTTTTACCCTGCTTGAACACTTGCCCGAAGCCTGGATGAGTGTGTCTGCCAGTTTTTCGGCGGCTGTTATCTTTCTGCTTTTGGGACTAGGGTTATTGCGGGTGATCACTGTGGCTCGCTGGCGTTATTTATCCTTGGTTTTGCTGTTACCCAGCGCAATCTTAGTGGCGAATCCTTGGCTGAATCGGCTCGATAATCGCTGGACTTTACACTTACTGGATGTGGGCCAAGGGCTGAGTATGGTTGTCGAAAAGCAGGGGCGGGCACTCATGTATGATACCGGCGCCGCCTTTGGTGAGGGATTTAGCTACGCTAAAAGCGTCACGATTCCTTTCCTGCAATACAAGGGGATCGATAAATTAGATCACCTGATAGTGAGTCATGGCGATAACGACCATGCCGGCGGTGTCAAGGTGTTAATCGAACATTTTGGGGATGTTAACATCATCAGCGATCTCCCCTTGGCCGGTGCGCGTGAGTGCCGACCGGCTGAGTTTATTTGGCAAGGCTTAACGGTTCAGATTTTGGGGCCTGAGGGAAAAACGGCGGGCAACAATGGCTCCTGTGTGGTGCAGATAAGGGATGACTGGCATAGGGTGCTCTTGCCAGGAGACATAGAGGAGGGCGGCGAGCGAGCACTGCTCTCAAGCTATGCCGCCTTGGATGAGACTGGCGACTTGGATGGGGCTGGCGATTTGGATGAGACAGGAGCTCTGGGCAGCTTGGCTGTCGGTGCGACGCGCTCTGCCCTGAACAGCCAGGTGCTTATCGCGCCGCATCATGGCAGCAATACCTCTTCAACGCGTCATTTTATTCAGGCCGTATCGCCCCAATATGTGCTCTATGGCGCGGGGTTAAACAATCACTATGGTTTTCCCAAAGCGCAGGTGGTGAGCCGTTATCAGGCGGCCAATGCTAGGCAATATGTCGTGGGTGAAAATGGCCAAATCAGCCTGGTTTTTAAGCAGGAAAAACTCGATATTATTGGCTTTCGCTATGATATGGCACCATTTTGGTATAATCGGCGCTTTGAGTTTGGTGTGTTTGCTAATCCAGAGTAGAATAGGTTTTTTTGTATCAAGAATAGAGTGTTGAATGACAAACTCTTCGAAAAGTGAAGTGCGGATCGTTTTCCTGCGTTTGCTGACTTATCTTGCCCCGCTCAAAGGGGTGTTGTTACTTTCAATCTTCGGGCTGGCACTCTATGGCCTGGTAGATGCGACTTTTATCTATTCGATTAAGCCCTTTATCGATCAGGGTTTTGCTAGCAATGTCCCCAGCGCTTCGGGTATGGCCAGCGGGGTTGATTTTGGCATGAGCGGCGGCTTTAACTCAGATAGCGATGTCTTGAAGCTGGCGCCGCTTGTGGTCGTCGGCCTATTTACCCTGCGCGGATTGGCTAACTTTTTATCTACTTATGGTATCTCTTACATCAGTGCGCGCATGATTATGGCGATGCGCCAGCAGGTTTTCGAACATTATCTGAAGCTGCCTGTCAGTTATATCGACTCTGAGAGCAGCGGTAACCTTATCTCCCGTGTGACCTATGATACCGAGCAGATTGCCCGCGCCTCGGGCAGTGCCCTTATCACAATAGTGCGTGACGGCATTACCGTGATTGGCATGATAGGGGTGATGTTTTACAGCTCCTGGAAACTCTCGCTGTGTATCTTAGTGGTGGGGCCCTTAATCGGCACAGTGATCGCCGTTGTGAGTCGCCGTTTTAGACGTATCTCTAAGCAGATCCAGACCACCATGGGCGGCGTCACTACAGTGACAGAGCAGATGATCAAGGGGCATAAGAATGTGCTGGTCTTCGGTGGTCAGCAGAGTGAGTCGGCTCGTTTTGCCAAAGTGAACAACGATAACCGTTCGCGCACTATGAAGCTGGCGCTGGCGCAGGCGATTAGTCAGCCGCTGATCATGATTATCGGCTCCTTCGCGCTGGCCTTTGTTATCTATGCGTCCAGTTTAGAGGCCCTCAGAACTGAGCTGACGGCGGGCACCTTTGCGACCATTTTGGCGGCCATGCTTGCCATGTTAAGGCCCATTAAGAGCCTGACCAAGGTGAACGCCGAGTTCCAGCGCGGGATAGCGGCCTGTAGCACCATCTTTGAGGTGCTCGACACCCCAGCCGAAGTGGATAAGGGCACCTATGAGACGGCGCGAGTCGAAGGAAGACTTAAATTCGATAAGGTCGATTTTCGCTATCAGAATCAGGAAGGCCTAGCCCTTAAGCAGGTGGACTTTGTGGTCAATCCCGGTGAAACCCTGGCCCTGGTGGGGCGCTCCGGCTCGGGTAAGTCCACCATTGCCAGTCTGATCACCCGTTTCTACTCAGATTTAGCCTCCGGCGATATCACCTTAGATGGTGTGAGCCTGCGAGATTATAAGCTCGCCTCACTGCGCAGTCAGGTGGCCTTGGTGTCCCAGCAGGTGACCCTGATTAACGACACTATCGCCGCCAACATTGCCTACGCCTATCCTGGTGAAGTGACAGAGGAGATGATCATCGAGGCGGCCAAACTGGCCAACGCCTATGAATTTATCGAACTCTTGCCCGAGGGGATCCATACTCAGGTGGGTGAAAATGGCGTGATGCTCTCTGGCGGTCAACGTCAGCGTATCGCCATTGCCCGCGCGATCCTGCGTGATGCGCCTCTGCTCATTCTCGATGAAGCGACTTCTGCGCTGGATACTGAGTCGGAGAAGGCAATTCAAAATGGGATGGAAAACCTGAGACAAAACCGCACCTCTATCGTGATCGCCCATCGTTTATCCACCATAGAAAAAGCCGATCAGATCTTGGTTATCGATCAGGGACAGGTGGTTGAGCGCGGTACCCATGATGAGTTATTAGCGCAGCAGGGGATCTATTACAACCTCTACCAGATGCAGTTTGGTAGCTAATCGATGCAATCATTCGTTAACCGTTTATGGTATGGCAAGTCCAAGGGACTAACTGAGCTGTTAAGCCTGCTGCTACTGCCCTTAAGCGGTCTGTTTTATCTGATCTCATCCTGTAGACGCCTGGCATACAGAGTTAATCTGTCCAAGCGTTATCGCCTGCCTGTGCCGGTTATCGTAGTGGGGAATATAACAGTCGGTGGCAGTGGTAAGACGCCTACGGTGATTTACCTGATTGAGTTACTTCGCACTCAGGGTTTTCGCCCTGGAGTGATAAGCCGAGGCTATGGTGTCAGCCTTGAAGGCACCCGTCAGGTATTGGTGGGCATGCCCGCCAGTGAGGTTGGCGATGAGCCAGCCATGATAGTCGCTCGTACCCAAGTGCCTATGGTGATAGGCAGGGATCGCGTCGCAGCAGCCAAGCAGCTGCTGGCCAGCAGTGATGTGGATATCATCATCAGTGATGACGGCCTGCAGCATTATCGCCTCGAGCGGGATATTGAGCTTTTAATCCTCGATGGTGAGCGCCGATTTGGTAATGGCCGTTTATTGCCAGCCGGCCCTTTAAGAGAGGGGCTGTGGCGTCAACATCAAGTGGATTTTACCTTGGTGAATGGCGATGCTTGCCAGCCAGGTGAACTTTTGATGACGCTGCAGGCGGGAGAGTGGCGTGCGGTCAATGGTGACAACAGGCGCACTTTCACCCCTGAGTCTGATTCGCTGGCAATGGCAGGGATAGGTAATCCACAGCGGTTTTTTGCAACCCTTTCCGCCCTTGGGATAAAGACGCAAAAGCAGCTCGCTTTCGATGACCACCAGGCCTTTAGCCTAGATGAAATTCAGCGTCTCGCTGGAGATAAGCAAGTCTTGATGACAGAGAAAGATGCGGTTAAGTGTCGCGAATTTGCAATGCAAAACTGGTGGTATCTGCCGGTTGATGCCAAGATAGAGCACAAATTTGATCAGCAACTTATCGGGTTGCTGCAACAAAAGAAAAGATAACAAGGATATAGAAATGGCGTTTGATAAGAAACTGTTAGAGATAGTTGCCTGCCCTGTATGTAAAGGCAAATTGGAATACAACAAAGAGAAGCAACAACTCATCTGCAAGGCAGACAGACTCGCTTACGCCATCGACGATGGCATTCCTGTGCTGCTGGAAAACAAGGCAACTCCTTGGAACGAAGAAGCATAAGTCGCGTTTCGTAGTCATGGCTGCGCATTATCGCGCAGCAAGTTTGGGGCGTGTCGGATGGCACGTCTCTTGTTACATCTTCATTCTTTTCATCTTAAAGTCAGTCTGGCTTCGCACAGAAATACAGTGATATGCGAAGGCAGGAGATAAGGGAGCTTCCCGTCTACATTCACAGCCTGTATTGATACATAGGCTCTCATCCTGAGATCGCCGAGAAGTCATTGTGTATTGAATTTCATAAGGTTTTAAAATTGATCAAAAAATGATCAATTTCTAGGTTGAGCTTAGCTAAAAATAATTGCTAGAATTCCCGAATTGTCTGGGCTGGAGCAGCCTGGAGGTTAAGTTCGAAAGCACTCTCGAAACGGCAAACATTAAGAGATTAATGTACGCAAAGCCACAGGCCCTAATTGTATTGCAAGTGTAGTGGCATAGTGAATTTGGCCACCTGAATAGACGAAGTGATAGACTCACTTCCGGAAAAAAGGTGGTAGAAATGAAGAACACAAGACCGACATTCAGTGCAGAGTTCAAATTAGAAGCTGCGCA
>NZ_JAKCLJ010000020.1 GCF_021412565.1 Shewanella sp. AS1
TTGCTTGGTGACAATAGCTTTGTGGTCCCACCTGATCCCATCCCGAACTCAGAAGTGAAACGCAATCGCGCCGATGGTAGTGTGGGGTCTCCCCATGTGAGAGTAGGTCATCGCCAAGCGCCTAATTCGCTTAACCTGGTTTAGGGTTAAGCAAAATAATCAAGCGCATATAGTGTAAGACGCTTAATTATTAAAGATTTTGTGCTGATATGGCTCAGTCGGTAGAGCGCATCCTTGGTAAGGATGAGGTCCCCAGTTCGATTCTGGGTATCAGCACCACTAAATTTGTCTGGAAACCATAGCATTGTGGTCCCACCTGATCCCATCCCGAACTCAGAAGTGAAACGCAATCGCGCCGATGGTAGTGTGGGGTCTCCCCATGTGAGAGTAGGTCATTTCCAGACGCCTATTTATTCTCGAAAGAGAGTCGAAAATCCCCAGCACACTGTGTTGGGGATTTTTTCGTTTAACGACTTTAGAAACACTTGCTTCATTTTTACTAGTTCAGACCTGCTCCCATCCGCTCCCTATCGCCGCTGGCGCCCAGAAGTGAAACGCAATCGCGCCGATGGTAGTGCATGCCCCTCAGCTTGCAGCACAGCTGCTTCGCGCTTCAAAGCCCTTGAATGCGTTGCATCATAGCAGGGACTCTACACCCCATGTGTTCGTAACGTAAACTACGAAAGTAGGGCGATGGGGCTAAGCCCTAAGCTATAAGTTTTATGAAACTAGTAGCATGCTTATCAAGTGTTTTACAATGCTAGCTTACCGCTTACCGCTTACCGCTTACCGCTTACCGCTTACCGCTTACCGCTTACCGCTTACCGCTTACTGCTTACCGCTTACCGCTAGAGTCTCTTTTGATTATAATAGTCATACAAATAACAGCTTAAAGTAAGGACTATTGTGACACGTAAACAGACGACTAAATCAAAAGGTTCCTCCGGCGGTAATCGCAAGAATAGCGCACGCTTTATTGAGAAGTTCAGTGCACATCCAGAGACTCAAGAATGTGATTCCGGCTTGATGTACCGGGTGATCGAAAATGCAGACGGCCAATACGCAGCAGAAACTGACACAGTAGTTATTAATCAGCGGATCTTATTATCCGATGGCAGTGTCATTGCCGATACCTATAAAGCGGGCATGCCAGAGACTTTTGAGTTGGCAGAAGCCATCGATGGATTGCGTGAAGCAATTTTACTTATGCCGGTAGGTTCGCGATATGAGTTTATGATCCCGCCTGAGTTGGCCTGGGGGCGTAAAGGGAATGGCGGTAAAATAGGTGCCAACGCTGTGCTCCATTTTGATGTGCGCCTAATTAGTGCCCTTTAATAGTAAGCGATGGTTACAAAAAACGGCTGTTGTGAGTTTATTGCGATAGCGATATGTGGGCACTGCTGTGGGCTCTGTTGTGGGTAAGTTTGTAGATAAGTCAGGTATAAAATGTGTTTTGCCCGGTATAAAAAATAAATGATATTTTCATTGAAAAACCCCTTGCGCAAACCAATTCACTCCCTATAATGCGCTCCCACTGACACGGCAAAGCAGTTACAGCAGCGCCATGTTAAGAGGATTTGTTTAATAAATCCGCAGTCGCAAGATTTGCTAAAATTAGCCCTTGACGACTTGATTGGGAAGTGTAGAATACGCAGCCCTAGCCCGCTGGAGTCCAGTATGAGGCGAACGTTCTTTAACAAGATGAAACAAGTAATCTGTGTGGACACTCACAGGTGTTGAGAAATCGAAAACGATTTAAATCTCAATGCATGATTTACTAAATCTAGTTCACTAGAGATAGTGAGAGTCCATAGCAATATGTACAAACATCCTTAGATTCTTCCGAGTCTAAGTGATGAATCAGAATTCATTGAGTCGTTTGGCGCAAGCCAAACAAAAAACTTTTAATTGAAGAGTTTGATCATGGCTCAGATTGAACGCTGGCGGCAGGCCTAACACATGCAAGTCGAGCGGCAGCGGGGAGATAGCTTGCTATCTTCGCCGGCGAGCGGCGGACGG
>NZ_JAKCLJ010000021.1 GCF_021412565.1 Shewanella sp. AS1
GCTTATGCCATTGCACTAACCGTACGATGTCCGACCGTACTTAGCCAACCTTCGTGCTCCTCCGTTACTCTTTGGGAGGAGACCGCCCCAGTCAAACTACCCACCAGGCACTGTCCTCAACCCCGATCCAGGGGCCAGAGTTAGAACATCAACACTACAAGGGTGGTATTTCAAGGTTGACTCCACGAGAACTGGCGTTCCCGCTTCAAAGTCTCCCACCTATCCTACACATGTAGGGTCAATGTTCAGTGCCAAGCTATAGTAAAGGTTCACGGGGTCTTTCCGTCTAGCCGCGGGTATACGGCATCTTCACCGCAATTTCAACTTCACTGAGTCTCGGCTGGAGACAGCGTGGCCATCATTACGCCATTCGTGCAGGTCGGAACTTACCCGACAAGGAATTTCGCTACCTTAGGACCGTTATAGTTACGGCCGCCGTTTACCGGGGCTTCGATCATGAGCTTCTCGTGATGATAACCCAATCAATTAACCTTCCGGCACCGGGCAGGCGTCACACCGTATACTTCCTCTTGCGAGTTTGCACAGTGCTGTGTTTTTGATAAACAGTTGCAGCCACCTGGTATCTGCGACTGCCGTCAGCTTAGGGAGCAAGTCCCATCACCAACAGCAGCGTACCTTCTCCCGAAGTTACGGTACCATTTTGCCTAGTTCCTTCAGCCGAGTTCTCTCAAGCGCCTTGGTATTCTCTACCCGACCACCTGTGTCGGTTTGGGGTACGATTCCTACTAACCTGAAGCTTAGAAGATTTTCCTGGAAGCAGGGCATCAACTACTTCATCCCCTTGGGGACTCGTCATCAGCTCTCAGTGTATGTGTGCCCGGATTTGCCTAAGCACACCACCTACAGCCTTAAACGCGGACTACCAACGCCGCGCTAGCCTAGCCTTCTCCGTCTCTCCATCGCAGTTAGCAAGAGTACGGGAATATTAACCCGTTTCCCATCGACTACGCCTTTCGGCCTCGCCTTAGGGGTCGACTCACCCTGCCCCGATTAACGTTGGACAGGAACCCTTGGTCTTTCGGCGGGGAGGTTTTTCACCCCCCTTATCGTTACTCATGTCAGCATTCGCACTTCTGATACCTCCAGCGTGGGTTACCCCTTCACCTTCAACGGCTTACAGAACGCTCCTCTACCGCACACACAAAAGTGTGTACCCATAGCTTCGGTGTATTGCTTAGCCCCGTTATATCTTCCGCGCAGGCCGACTCGACTAGTGAGCTATTACGCTTTCTTTAAATGATGGCTGCTTCTAAGCCAACATCCTAGCTGTCTAAGCCTTCCCACATCGTTTCCCACTTAGCAATAACTTTGGGACCTTAGCTGATGGTCTGGGTTGTTTCCCTTTTCACGACGGACGTTAGCACCCGCCGTGTGTCTCCCGAGTAGTACTCATTGGTATTCGGAGTTTGCAAAGGGTTGGTAAGTCGGGATGACCCCCTAGCCTTAACAGTGCTCTACCCCCAATGGTATTCGCTCGAGGCGCTACCTAAATAGCTTTCGAGGAGAACCAGATATCTCCCGGTTTGATTGGCCTTTCACCCCCAGCCACAAGTCATCACCGCATTTTTCAACATACGTGTGTTCGGTCCTCCAGTTGATGTTACTCAACCTTCAACCTGCCCATGGCTAGATCACCGGGTTTCGGGTCTACACCTTGCAACTATACGCGCAGTTAACACTCGGTTTCCCTACGGCTCCGCTATTCGCTTAACCTCGCTACAAAATGTAAGTCGCTGACCCATTATACAAAAGGTACGCAGTCACGGTCTC
>NZ_JAKCLJ010000022.1 GCF_021412565.1 Shewanella sp. AS1
GCACCAGAAGTAGATAGCTTAACCTTCGGGAGGGCGTTTACCACGGTGTGGTTCATGACTGGGGTGAAGTCGTAACAAGGTAGCCCTAGGGGAACCTGGGGCTGGATCACCTCCTTACCTATACGATAACTCAACCTTGGTTTGGTAAGAAAATGCTCCTGCATTTCTTACACACAGCACATCCATGTGCTTGAGTGTTCACACAGATTGCTTGATAGAAGATAGAGAAATATCGAAAGGTATTTTTGAGGATTTTGAGTGCTAATCAAGGCGCTTGAGGCGTGAGGAAGGCAGTGTAGTTCACTACATAACGACCGAACAACGAAAGCAACGCCGAGTAGCGTTCAAAAGACCAAAAAGAATGGGTCTGTAGCTCAGCTGGTTAGAGCGCACCCCTGATAAGGGTGAGGTCGGTGGTTCAAGTCCACTCTGACCCACCAAATCTTCCTTTATACGGCGTTGTAAGTCTCGTCGTTTAGCGTGCTAAACGTCCTCAACTTACGCCTTGTCTAAAGTCGATTTGGTAAACCAATTAACCATTGGTGTTCGGTATTACTCACTGCATGTAATGGGGCTATAGCTCAGCTGGGAGAGCGCCTGCCTTGCACGCAGGAGGTCTGCGGTTCGATCCCGCATAGCTCCACCATTACTTCTCAATAAAAGTTCTGGATAAGAGCTCTCAAATGAGACATGCACATGGTTAGAGATGCCAAAGATAAATGCAGAATTTATCTTTGGCTTTTTTAAGCCCGGTCGAAATCGTTCCATACGATTGTCGACACTTCCACCATCCGTGGAGGTCGCTCTTTAAAAATTTGGAAAGCTGATAGTAATAATCGAAAGATTATTGCGAAATAATTGAGTTCTCAAAACACACTTAAATCAAGTGCATTGAGTATTCTTTTGGCGAAAGTAGAAACCGTTAGTTGCGGTATGATTCAGATGAAACTCATTTGGGTTGTATGGTTAAGTGACTAAGCGTATACGGTGGATGCCTTGGCAGTCAGAGGCGATGAAGGACGTAGTAACTTGCGAAAAGCGTTGGCGAGCTAGTAACAAGCATTTGAGCTAACGATGTCCGAATGGGGGAACCCAGCAGCATAAGCTGTTATCACTAACTGAATACATAGGTTAGTGAGGCGAACGAGGGGAACTGAAACATCTAAGTACCCTTAGGAAAAGAAATCAACCGAGATTCCCCTAGTAGCGGCGAGCGAACGGGGATTAGCCCTTAAGTCTTTGGGGTGTTAGTGGAATGTGTTGGAAAGCACAACGGTACAGGGTGATAGTCCCGTACACGAAAACTAACCGAAGATGAAAACGAGTAAGGCGGGACACGTGATATCCTGTTTGAACATGGGGGGACCATCCTCCAAGGCTAAATACTCCTGACTGACCGATAGTGAACCAGTACCGTGAGGGAAAGGCGAAAAGAACCCCTGTGAGGGGAGTGAAATAGAACCTGAAACCGTATACGTACAAGCAGTGGGAGCGGT
>NZ_JAKCLJ010000023.1 GCF_021412565.1 Shewanella sp. AS1
AACGATGCACCGACTGTCTCGGCGGCACTGACCGACCAAGCCACAGACCAAGGCAGCGCCTTTAGCTTTGGCGTGCCTGCGGGCACCTTCGCCGATATCGACAGCGGTGATACGCTCACCCTGTCGGCTAGCACACCTGCATGGCTCAGCTTTGATGCCACCACCGGCACCTTCAGCGGCACGCCGGCGAACAGCGATGTAGGCACTGCCGCCATCACGGTCACCGCCACCGATAGCCAGGGTGCAACCGTCACGTCCACCTTTAACCTGGTGGTTAACAACGTTAACGACGCACCGGTACTGGATCCCATCGCGCAAGTCAGCGCCAAGGAAGATGGTGCCGTGGTTAAGGGCACTATCACCTCCACGGATATCGATGCGGGTGACACAGCGACCTATACGATTGCGACCAGTGTTGCCGGACTGACATTCAACAATGACGGCACTTGGACATTCGATCCAAGCAACGCGGCGTATCAGTCACTTCCTGAAGGTCAGACCCAGACCCTGACCATTCCGGTCACGGTCACCGACAGCGCAAATGCGACTGACACCAAAGACTTAGTCATTACCCTTACCGGCACTAACGATGCGCCTGTGCTGAATGCTATTTCTGCACAAACTGTTGCGGAAGACGCCAGCATCTCAGGCAGCGTCACAGGCTCAGATGTAGATGCGGGCGACACCATCACCTATTCGATTGCCAATCCTGTCGATGGGCTGACACTCAACACCGATGGCAGCTGGGCATTTGATGCCAGCCACGCGGCGTATCAGTCGCTGGGCGTAGGTCAAACTCAAGTACTCAACATTGATGTCACTGGCACCGACAGCCAAGGTGCGTCTGATGTACAGACATTAAGCATTACCGTCACCGGCACTAACGATGCACCAACGGTATCAGCGGCGCTGACCGACCAAGCCACAGACCAAGGCAGCGCCTTTAGCTTTGGCGTGCCTGCGGGGACATTCGCCGATATTGATACTGGCGATACACTCACTCTGTCGGCTAGCACACCGGCATGGCTCAGCTTCGATGCTGCAACCGGCACCTTCACAGGTACACCTACCAACAGCGATGTAGGTACGACCAGCATTACCGTTACCGCCACCGACAGCCAGGGCGCAACCGTCACGTCCACCTTTAACCTGGTGGTTAACAACGTTAACGA
>NZ_JAKCLJ010000024.1 GCF_021412565.1 Shewanella sp. AS1
GGCCTTCAGCCATACTCTGGTAGGCTGCATCGCTTGGGTCAAAGGTCCAGCTGCCGTCATTGTTGAACGTCAGTCCCGCTATTGTGGCAGTGGTGCTGTAAGTGGCCGTGTCATTCGCATCAATATCGGTTGAGGTGATGGTGCCATTAACTACTGAACCATCTTCCTTGGCGCTGACTTGCGCGATGGGATCCAGTACCGGTGCATCGTTAACGTTGTTAACCACCAAGTTAAAGGTGGACGTGACGGTGGCGCCCTGGCTGTCGGTGGCGGTAACGGTAATGCTGGTCGTACCCACATCGCTGTTCGCCGGCGTGCCGCTAAAGGTGCCGGTGGTGGCATCAAAGCTGAGCCAGCCTGGCAGGCCGCTTGCTGATAGAGCGAGAGTATCGCCAGTATCAATATCCGCAAAAGTACTTGCAGGTACGCCGAAGCTAAAGGCGCTGCCTTGGTCTGTGGCTTGGTCGGTCAGTGCCGCCGAGACAGTCGGTGCATCGTTGGTGCCAGTGACGGTAATGGTTAGGGTCTGTACATCAGACGCACCTTGGCTGTCGCTGCCAGTGACATCAATGTTGAGTACTTGAGTTTGACCTACGCCCAGCGACTGATAAGCACTGTGGCTAGCATCAAATGCCCAGCTGCCATCGGTGTTGACGGTTAAGCCATCAACTGGGTTAGCAATCGAGTAGGTAATGGTGTCATTGCTGTCTACATCTGAGCCGGTGATTTGGCCTGAGATGCTGGCGTCTTCCGCTACAGTTTGCGCGGCAATGCTGCTGAGCACTGGCGCATCGTTAGTACCGGTGAGGGTAATGACCAGGTCTTGGGTGTTAGTGGCACCGGCTGCATCTGTGACCGTGACTGGAATAGTTAAGGTCTGAGTCTGGCCTTCAGCCATACTCTGGTAGGCTGCATCGCTTGGGTCAAAGGTCCAGCTGCCGTCATTGTTGAACGTCAGTCCCGCTATTGTGGCAGTGGTGCTGTAAGTGGCCGTGTCATTCGCATCAATATCCGTTGAGGTGATGGTGCCATTAACTACTGAACCATCTTCCTTGGCGCTGACTTGCGCGATGGG
>NZ_JAKCLJ010000025.1 GCF_021412565.1 Shewanella sp. AS1
GTACCATTTTGCCTAGTTCCTTCAGCCGAGTTCTCTCAAGCGCCTTGGT
Organism: Shewanella sp. AS1; assembly: GCF_021412565.1. Classification (GTDB taxonomy): domain Bacteria; phylum Pseudomonadota; class Gammaproteobacteria; order Enterobacterales; family Shewanellaceae; genus Shewanella. The sequence continues at coordinate 50 of NZ_JAKCLJ010000025.1, forward strand.
ATTCTCTACCCGACCACCTGTGTCGGTTTGGGGTACGATTCCTACTAACCTGAAGCTTAGAAGATTTTCCTGGAAGCATGGCATCAACTACTTCATCACCGTAGTGACTCGTCATCAACTCTCAGTATTAGGTACCCGGATTTGCCTAAGCACCCTACCTACAGCCTTAAACGCGGACAACCAACGCCGCGCTAGCCTAGCCTTCTCCGTCTCTCCATCGCAGCTAGCAGAAGTACGGGAATATTAACCCGTTTCCCATCGACTACGCCTTTCGGCCTCGCCTTAGGGGTCGACTCACCCTGCCCCGATTAACGTTGGACAGGAACCCTTGGTCTTTCGGCGAGGAGGTTTTTCACCCCCTTTATCGTTACTCATGTCAGCATTCGCACTTCTGATACCTCCAGCGTGGGTTACCCCTTCACCTTCAACGGCTTACAGAACGCTCCTCTACCGCACTAGCGCAAGCGCTAGTACCCATAGCTTCGGTGTATTGCTTAGCCCCGTTATATCTTCCGCGCAGGCCGACTCGACTAGTGAGCTATTACGCTTTCTTTAAATGATGGCTGCTTCTAAGCCAACATCCTAGCTGTCTAAGCC
>NZ_JAKCLJ010000026.1 GCF_021412565.1 Shewanella sp. AS1
AATTCAGCCATGCGTAAATGGGTAAACCAGCTTCGACAGGAGCAGCAAGGCGTATCCCCCAAAGGCGCACCGCTCACCCCCGAACAACAGCGGATCCGCGAGCTGGAGAAGAAAATCCGCCGCATTGAAGAAGAGAACACCATTTTGAAAAAGGCTACGGCTCTCTTGATGTCAGACTCACTGAACAGTTCTCGTTAGTCGAGAAACTCAGGAAGAGCCATAGCGTAAAGCGGATTTGTTCAGTATTTGGTATTCACCGCAGTAGTTACAAATATTGGCGAAGCAGGCCTACCACCATTGACTCGAAGGTGGTAAAGCTGCACAGCATGGTGCGGGAGGCTTATGAAGCCAGCAATGGGTCAGCGGGTGCCAGAACCCTGGCTGATATGGTGACGACAGCTGGCGTGAGGTTGACGCGCTATCGTGCCACAGGGCTGATGAAGAAGCTGGGGCTAGTGAGCTGCCAGGTGCCACGGCATCGCTACAATAAGGCCGACAAAGAACATGTAGCCATCCCTAACCTCCTTGACCGCCAGTTTGCTGTGACGGCTCCCAATCAAGTGTGGTGTGGCGATGTGACCTATGTGTGGACAGGCAAACGATGGGCTTACCTTGCCGTTGTTCTGGACTTGTTTG
>NZ_JAKCLJ010000027.1 GCF_021412565.1 Shewanella sp. AS1
TTAGGGTCAGTGGATCGCCTTCGGCCAAAGATTGATAGGCTGCATCACTAGGATCAAAGCTGTAACTGCCATCGGCGTTTAAGGTAAAGCCTGGAACGGCGTTGGCAATCGAATAGGTCGCCGTGTCACCCACATCGATATCGGTGGAGGTGATAGTGCCGGAATAAACCGCATCATCTTCTTTAAGTGACACTGCTGCAATTGGGTTAAGCACTGGCGCATCGTTGAGGTTATTAACCACCAAATCGAAGGTACTGGATACACTACCGCCGTGATTGTCGGTGGCAGTGACGGTAATGGCCTGAGTCCCCACATCGCTGTTGCCAGGGGTGCCGCTGAACTTACCGGTGGCGGCATCAAAGGCTAACCAGGTCGGTAAACCGGAGGCTGACAGGGTTAAGCTGTCACCTGTGTCGATATCCGCAAACGTGCCCGCAGGCACGCCAAAGCTAAAGGCGGCGTCTTGGTCAACGCTTTGGTCAGTCAGTGCCACTGCAACGGTGGGCGCATCGTTGGTGCCGGTGACCGTAATGGTCAGGGTCTGCACATCAGACGCACCTTGGCTGTCGGTGCCGGTGACATCGACGCTAATGACTTGCTGCTGACCTTCAGCCAGTGA
>NZ_JAKCLJ010000028.1 GCF_021412565.1 Shewanella sp. AS1
GCAATCGAATAGGTCGCCGTGTCACCCGCATCGATATCGGTGGAGGTGATGGTGCCATTAACTACTGAACCATCTTCCTTGGCGCTGACTTGCGCGATGGGGTCCAGTACCGGTGCATCGTTAACGTTGTTGACCACCAGGTTAAAGGTGGACGTGACAGTCGCGCCCTGGCTATCGGTCGCCGTGACCGTGATGGTGGTAGTACCCACATCGCTGTTACCAGGGGTACCGCTAAAGGTGCCTGTGGTGGCATCGAAGCTGAGCCATGCCGGTGTGCTAGCCGACAGGGTGAGCGTATCACCGCTGTCGATATCGGCGAAGGTGCCCGCAGGTACGCCAAAGCTAAAGGTAGCGCCTTGGTCTGTGGCTTGGTCAGTCAATGCTGCTGAAACTGTCGGTGCATCGTTGGTGCCGGTGACGGTAATGCTTAATGTCTGTACATCGGTTGCACCTTGGCTGTCGCTGCCAGTGACATCGATGTTGAGTACCTGAGTTTGACCTACGCCCAGCGACTGATAAGCACTGTGGCTAGCATCAAATGCCCAGCTGCCATCGGTGTTGACGGTTAAGCCATCAACTGGGTTAGCAATCGAGTAGGTAATGGTGTCATTGCTGT
>NZ_JAKCLJ010000029.1 GCF_021412565.1 Shewanella sp. AS1
ATCGGGGTTGAGGACAGTGCCTGGTGGGTAGTTTGACTGGGGCGGTCTCCTCCCAAAGAGTAACGGAGGAGCACGAAGGTTGGCTAAGTACGGTCGGACATCGTACGGTTAGTGCAATGGCATAAGCCAGCTTAACTGCGAGACATACACGTCGAGCAGGTGCGAAAGCAGGTCATAGTGATCCGGTGGTTCTGAATGGAAGGGCCATCGCTCAACGGATAAAAGGTACTCCGGGGATAACAGGCTGATACCGCCCAAGAGTTCATATCGACGGCGGTGTTTGGCACCTCGATGTCGGCTCATCACATCCTGGGGCTGAAGTCGGTCCCAAGGGTATGGCTGTTCGCCATTTAAAGTGGTACGCGAGCTGGGTTCAGAACGTCGTGAGACAGTTCGGTCCCTATCTGCCGTGGGCGTTGGATGATTGAAGGGAGCTGCTCCTAGTACGAGAGGACCGGAGTGGACGAACCGCTGGTGTTCGGGTTGTGATGCCAATCGCATTGCCCGGTAGCTACGTTCGGAATCGATAACCGCTGAAAGCATCTAAGCGGGAAGCGAGCCCTAAGATGAGTCATCCCT
>NZ_JAKCLJ010000002.1 GCF_021412565.1 Shewanella sp. AS1
CTTGCTGCTCCTGTCGAAGCTGGTTTACCCATTTACGCATGGCTGAATTACTGACGCCCATCGCGCTTGCAGCCTCAGCTATGCTGTATCCCTGTTTCGTTACCAGCTGCGCAGCTTCTAATTTGAAATCTGCACTGAATGTCGGTCTTGTGTTCTTCATTTCTACCACCTTTTTTCTGGAAGTGAGTCTATCACTTCGTCTATTCAGGTGGCCAAATTCACTATGCCACTACAACGGCCAGATTCATCATTTCTCGTTAGTTATTAGCCATTAGTTATCAGCAGACAATAAAGCAAACAAGCAGCGACGCGTTAAAGTGGCATATATCAACAGGTTGGAAGTCAGACTCCTTTCTCTGATACTTTAAAGTATATGTGCGCACAATGTATATTATGTTAAATTATAACAAATTGATTATTAAATAGTTATTCTAGATTATTGCCGTTATTGTACTATACTTACGCTCTATTTACTCAGATGTTATGGTGACATCATGGTCTCATTACACCTTTCGATATGTCTTAAACTGAAAAACTGGCCGCTAGTTTTTCTAGTTTTAGCGATTGCAAGTGAAGGCTTAGTTCTATTGAGCTGGGGATTGATTGGTGGATGATTTTAACCCTTATCAAATATTGCTAGCATTTGATCTTAGGAATAGCACTCCATTGCGTCGTATATTGTGGCGTGAGCAAGTCCCGTCGCATTGCCCACTTTTGCTCGATGCCTTGCGCGGCTAAAAATAAGGTATCACGACCATAACGTGCATTGATGCCATCAAGCGCAGCCATTAACTGTGGTTTGGCTTTTGATTAAACAAATCCAATTAATGATGACCTTCCTGCCTTCAACTAAGGCTTAAAAGCCAAACTCGGCCCTAGGCTCAGTAAATCGGTATTCAATGTTTAGAATTGTATGTGTACATTTTATAGACAAACAAACCGAGAAATGCTGTTAACAAACAATTAACTACTGAAATTTAAAAATCTCATGCCTACACTGGGAAAAATCATTGTCATCCGAGGTTATTCCCAATGCCCTTTGCTCCTCTTTCCAGTGACAAGTTGTACCGTCCATCGACTCTCAGTGGACTCGATAAAGCCATTAAATCCACTAAACACCTGACGCCGCTAACAGAAATTGTCGGGCAAGATCGTGCTCAGCAAGCTGTTGAGTTTGCTATGTCTATGAAAGATAAAGGCTACAACATCTACGCTATTGGCCGTAATGGCCTTGGCAAGCGTACTATGGTGATGCGCTATTTAGATCGTTATGATCCTAATGGACATCATCCTTTGTTTGATTGGTGTTATGTGGTTAATTTTGATGATGCCCGGACACCAAAAGTATTGAAATTACCCCAAGGCAAAGGACAGGCCTTTAAAAAAGATATTGAGCAGCTCATGCAGCGCCTGGTAAAAGCGTTGCCGTTAGCCTTTGATAATGAGATCTATTACACACGTGCCGAGAAGCTCAAATCTCAACTGGCGAGTAAGCAGGAAGCCGCCCTCACCCAGCTGACTAAAGAAGCGGCCGCTAAGAATATCAGCTTAAGTATCACTCCCCAGGGCAGCTATGAACTGGTGGCGATGAATGGTGAAACACCCCACACAGATGAGTCATTCAGGCAGCTGAGCCAACAGGAACAGCAAGAACTTGAGCAGCAGATTGGCCAATTGGAATCCAAGCTGCGGGAAGTGGTGCGTAAATTTACTGTCTGGGAAGAGAAATATTTAGACAAGCAGCAGAAGCAAGATGAGCAAGTGGCTCAGGAGGTGCTTATCCACCTAATTGAGCCATTAAAGCAGGATTACAGCGATTTTTCTGAAGTAAAAGCGCATCTTAATGCGATGCACAAAGACATTACCGAAAATTTAGATATCTTCTTAGAGCAAAACGAAGAGCAGATCGCCCTCTCCTATGCTTCGCTCGAGAAGAAGATGCCAAGACGTTATCAGGTCAATGTGCTGGTTAATCACGGCGAGCAGACCATGCCCATAGTGATTGAAGAGAGCCCTAATTATCACAATATTTTTGGTTACATAGAAAACGCCACCTTTAAAGGCACCATTTTTTCAGATTTCTCACTCATTCGCGCCGGCAGCTTACATAAGGCCAACGGCGGCGTGTTGATGATAGATGCAATAAAAGTGTTGGAACAGCCTTATGTATGGGACGGACTCAAGCGTGCTCTGCGTTCACGAAAATTAAGTTTAAGTTCACTTGAGCGTGAGGTGACCCTGTCGGGCACGATTTCACTGGATCCCGAAGCCATTCCGCTGGATGTGAAGATCATTCTCTTCGGAGATTATCAGACCTATCAATTACTGCAGCATTACGATCCTGAGTTTAAAGAGCTGTTTAGGGTGACGGCAGATTTTGAGGATGAGATGCCAAGAAGCGATGAGTCAGAGGCGCTCTACGCTCAGTTTATCTCGAGTATTGTTCACGATAACAAGATGTTACATTGCGATCGCAGTGCGATTCAGCGGATTATCGAATTCAGTGCCCGTCAGGCAGATGCACAAAATAAACTCTCCTTACACTCAGCCGATATCGCCAATCTGCTGCGCGAGTCCAATTATGTGGCCAGAAGCAGTAATGCCAGGCTGATCCGCGCAAGCCATGTGGAACAGGCGCTGCATAATCATACCTTAAGGGTTTGCCGCTTAAGGGATCATGTAATGCAGAGCTTTATCAACGGCACCACCTTGATTGACACTCAAGATGCTGTGATTGGGCAGATAAACGCCCTGTCAGTTGTCGCGACCTCAGATCACCAGTTTGGCGCGCCTAATCGTATTACGGCAACTACCGCATTTGGTGATGGTCAGGTATTTGATATTGAGAGAAAAGTGGAGCTTGGGGGCAGTATCCACTCAAAAGGAGTGATGATTTTATCTGCTTATCTTGCCACTGTGTTTGGTCAGACAGATAAGATCCCCCTCTCCACTCACCTCACCTTCGAGCAAAATTATGCCGGCGTCGATGGTGATAGCGCGTCGATGGCAGAGCTTTGCGCAATCGTCTCAGCCTTTGCTCAATTACCGCTGAGGCAAGATATTGCGATCACAGGCTCAATGAACCAGTTCGGTCAGGCACAGCCCATTGGCGGCGTGAACGAGAAGATTGAGGGTTTCTTCGATGTGTGTGTGATTAAAGGACGTCACGACAACCAAGGAGTGATCATTCCCAAATCCAATATGCAAAACCTGATGTTGAGAGCCGATATCGTGGATGCGGTGAAACAAGGCACTTTCTCTATCTGGGCTATCGATCATGTTACTCAGGCGATTGAACTCTTAACGGGAAAACCTGCCGGTAAACGGGATTTTGAGTTTGAGCCCTACGATCCTGTCACCGTTTTTGGCATTGCGGAGAAACGCTTAACTAAACTCAAGGATTACATTAAGCAGCAGAAACAAGAGTCTAAGTTATTGTAAAATTCTGCAAAGATGAAAAAGCCACCCTGAGGTGGCTTTTCTTTTAACGGCTTTTAACGGCTTTTTGAAACACCTTAAGCAAATACCGCCTGCAGCGCTGGCACAACTTGTTTCTTACGGCTAAGGACACCGTCTAACCAGACGCGGCCATTTTGTGAGGCTTTGCCATAGGCTTTGGTGGTCAGGTTCTTGTCATCAGAGATCACCAGCAGCTCAGAGCCCTCTTTCATGATGTCGGTTAACAGTAATAGCACGCTGTGGCGATTGCCTTCCGCTTTGAGTGCGGCGATATCGGCTTCAAGATCCGCTTTGATCCCATCGAATACGGCAAGATCGATCACTTCCAACTGACCGATACCGATAAGGTTGCCATTCATGTTGAAATCTTTGTAGTCACGCATCACAAGATCCCTTGCTGGCGTGCCTTCAACAGCAGATTTCACCTTGAACATCTCCATGCCAAGGGCCTTGTAATCTTCGATTCCGGCAATTTCAGCCAGGGCTTCGACACACTTGATGTCGGCTGTGGTGCAAGTAGGTGATTTGAAGATCACTGTGTCGCTTAAGATGGCGCATAACATGATGCCGGCGATATCTTTAGGGATCTCCACATTATGAAAATCGTACATCATCTTGATCACTGTGTTGCTGCAACCGACCGGGCGGATCCAGCATTCCAGAGGCGTAGAAGTTGTTAAGTCACCTAATTTGTGGTGATCCACTATGCCTACGATTGTCGCCTGAGCGATATCATCGGGCGCCTGAGTCAGCTCAGAGTGATCGACAATATAGACCTGCTCACCGGCATAACTCTCTTTATAGAGGGGCGCCTCAAAACCGAAACGGTCGAGAATAAATTGAGTCTCGGGAGATGGTTCACCTAAACGCGCCGCTACAGCCTCTTCACCGATCTGGTTTTTAAGATAAGCAAGTGCGATGGCGCCACAAATAGAATCAGAATCAGGGACCTTGTGTCCGACAACATAGATAGGCATAGTTAATTCTCACAATAAATTTCGCCGCATTTTAGCAAACTAGCGCCGAATTTACATAGCTTAAATCGATCAATTAATTAGACATTAGCTTAAATAGCGCTTTTTTGCAGACAAAGAAAAGCCCGCGATGGCGGGCTGAGGCAGAGCTCTTACAGAGTTCTTAGACAGAACGCTTGAAACAGAGCGCTTGAGATTACGTTACTGCTTTTGCAAGAAAGCGTCGACGCTAGCCTGTTCGTGCTGCTTTAACTGCACGCAATTATTCACCTGTTCTTCGACCTTGGCCAGGGTTCTGCCATAACCAGGCACCTGCTCCACTTTCGGCGTAAAGAATGCCTTAGCACGTTCCAGTGGCGCAAGCTTACAGCCCGATCCCAGATAATACGGAATGTTGGGCAGCGCAAAGGGTGGTAGTTTATGAGTGAGTGCATCGTAATGGGCATAGGCCCAATCGCGGAACGCCTCGGCGCGGGTATCCAGATACGCTTGTCCCGCAAACAGATAACGCAGATCTGGTGCTAGAATATGCTCGCCTAGGCTGTAATCCAGTACCGCTGACTGTAGCTGACCTGCGGGGGCATAGCCCATGGCATTAAGCAGACGGGTGCGCTTTTGCGGATCTTTGGTGGTTTCAAAGCTTTTCTGCACTCGATTGAGAAATGCCATGTCACCATTGAAGAGAGCGATATCCAGGTAAGTACCAATAAGGTAGTTATCCGCTTCTCCCTGCTCTTTAAGATAGGCAAGACTCTGCTGCTTGGCGGTCTCGATTATGGTTTTATCTTTGCCTTCAAAACCGAGTAGCGTAATTAGCATAGGACGCAGTTTACTGATCTGCGGATCTTCCCCTGCTTGAGTCGTGCGGCCATAGCGATCTAGCGCCAGTTTGGCTCTGGCTGTAATAAATTTAGCCCAGAGTTCACTATTGCTGTCGTCCACGAAAGTCTGCTTCTGAGATTGCAGATAACCTAGTGCATCGGCCACTATCTGTGGGTGCGGATCGTCAATAAACTTACCGAGCGTGTTTAATAACTCCCCTGCACTCATGTAGCCTGCATCGAGCAAAGCATCGGCGGCCGAGATCAGCGCCTTACGCTCTCTTGGAGACAGTTTAGTCTGCGCATTATCCACCAAGACTTGCATCTGTTTCCCATCGAGCAGCCAGCGGTAATAGCCCATGCCTTTGCCGTCTGGGAATACCCAGTCAGGGGCAAAGGGTAAGGTGTAAGTTTGACTTTCCTTATCCAGCAGCAAGGTCAGTTCCTGGGTTTTGTCGCCTGCGCCAATTTTAATGGATACTGGGACTGTCCAGGTTTGCGCCGGTGCCTGTGTGCCTGCGGTGACAAATCGCTGCTGAGATAAGGTCAGCTTATCGCCGCTTATTTTTGCGCTAATTAGCGGATAAGAGGATTGCTCAATAAAAGTTTTCAGCACCTTAGCCACATCTTTACCTGAGGCTTTGCCCAGTGCATTCCAAAGATCATCGGCCGTGGTGTTCTGGTAGGCATGATCTTTAATATAGTTACGGATCCCTGTTCTGAAGGCCTCTTCACCAATCCAGTTTTCTACCATAGAGAGCACGGCCTCGCCTTTGCTGTAGGCCAAACCTAAACCGTCCATGATATCCGCTTCTGTCTTGATTGGCTTGCGAATCGGTTTAGTCGAGACGCGGGCATCAAGTGTCATCACGTTGTTTTTGGATAATCTGAGATCGTACTGAAACTCAGGATGCACCTGATGGGTTATCTTGCTTGCCATCCAACTGGCAAAAGCTTCGTTTAGCCAGAGATCGTTCCACCACTCCATGGTCACTAAGTTGCCATACCACTGATGGGCAAGTTCATGGCCGATGATCGCCACGTTGCGCTGTTTAGCATTGAGCGTGGCCTCATTCTCGTTAAGCAAGATGATATCTTCACGGTAAGTAACCAGTCCGGCATTCTCCATGGCGCCGAAAGGAAACTCAGGTACGGCGACAGTGTCGAGTTTAGGATAGGGATAATCCACCCCGAAATAGCTTTCAAGCGCAGATAAGATACCGGGGATCTGCTCGGCGGCATATTTTGCCATCTCTATCTTGCCTTTTGTGGTGATCACCCTGCCCGGCACTTTCATTCCTTTGACTTCTATCTCCTCGAACTGACCGACGGCAAACGCCACAAGGTATGAGGAGATGGGCTTGGTCTGAGCAAAAGTATGGGTTGTCATGCCATCCTGGGTTTGCGTCTCGATAACAGGCGTATTGCTGTAAACCTTTTCACTGCTTGGCGCCGTAATGGTTACCTGAAATGGGATCTTATACTTTGGCTCGTCAAATACAGGAAATGCGCGGCGGGCATCGCTCATCTCAAACTGGGTAAAGAGATAAGGCTGGCCCGCGTCCACTGTTTTGTAAAGGCCGACAGACTGACGGTTATAGGGCGCGGTAAAATCCAGCGAGAGCTGATATTTTCCAGGCTCTATGCTATGGCCACAGTGCAGCTTTACTATGCCGGTCTCCAGCATCTTTGCCGTCATATCGCATTGACCAGCGCCACTGAGCTTGATATTACTTGCGCTGTAAGCGACACCGTTTAGTTCCAGCTCCTGTGTCTTTTCAAGCACATTGAGCGTGATGTTAGTTGAGCCGGAGAAAGTGTCGAGTGCGGGATTTAAGTTAAGGGTGACGGCCTGTGAAACAGGTTTTGCCACGCCGCTTAATACAAACTCATTTGCTGCTGTGAGTGGGCTGCTCAGGAGTGTTGCCGTCGCCAGACCAAGAGAGACTATACGGTACATTGAATTCCCTTTTTATATTAATAAGTTGAATGAATGCTTAGCCACAAGGCAACTTAGCTTCAGTCATTTTAGTGCCAGATTTAGTGCCTGAGTTTGGCAAGATAACAAACATAGGCATAACCAAGCTAGATGACGACACATCTGCTTACGAATTCTTCTCATTATCTATAACGCTCATCTGGTAATACACCACTTCAACCTCTCCGTTTGGTGTGGCGTACCCGTCAGTTTTAACGTACTTCATGCCCAGTTTTTTCATGATACCGATAGAGGCTGTATTGGCTTCATCGGCGACGGCTGATAGATAATTCACAGAGGCTTGTTTGGCTATGGCATCACTTATCGCCATGGCTGCCTCGGTTCCATATCCTTTGCCCCAGCTACTCTGCTTAAAACGCCAGCCGAGTTCGATATCATCAAATTTGGGTGCATCACTGAAAAAATCCATGGGCCTGACTAAGATCCAGCCAATAAAATGGAGATCGCTGCTCGAATAGGCATCACCGTTATCTTGTGGAGTTGCCCTTAGCGTCGATACCTTCCACAGGCCCCAGCCTGTCTCTCGATTGGTGTAGGCGGCAAGTCTTGGCAACATCAGAGTTTCAATCTCATGCAGGGTTGAGGGCTTGCCGCCATTGATAAAGCGCATGACTTGTGGGTCTTGATCTAATTCAAACAATAAGGCGGCATCGTCATGGGTCATCATCTGATAACTGAGACGGGCACTATTGGCGATTTTCATCCTGATTCCTTTTTTGATTATCCACAGTAAATGGCGAGTCTGCGATAATGACCTTTGTATTTGTTAAACTTTGTATTTGTAAAATAAGTTATCACTTGATCCTGTTATCGCCTAGTCCTGGGTGCCAATTCACCTTATTAGTGTGGATGAGTCAGTTCAATAAATAAGCAAGCATGAATCAACAACATAGTTTCTATCCTTAAAGGGTTACATCCACCTTAGCCTTGGTTATTATGCTTGACGCCGCAGGCCCATCTTGCATGACGCTGATTGGCTTTATCGAGTAAATAATAAGAATACCGTATCGATACGGACATTAGGTTATTGGATGATGTATAAGTTTGTTTTCTGTGTACTGCTGTTTTCATTGAGTGCAATCAATTCCCTTCATGCTTCGCCCTATCAATCTGTTGTCGATAATTTTAAACATGAGTTTGAGCAGAAACTGGCTAAAAGCAAGGTACCGGGAGGTGCCTTAGTGGTTGTGGATGGCGATAGAATCATAGGGCTTAACACCTATGGTAAACGCCGCAAAGGCGGAAGCGAGAAGATAGATAAAGACACAGTGTTTCGCTTAGCCTCAGTGTCGAAAACTTTCGCCGGCGCCTTGGCCAGTATGCTAGTACATGAGCATAAACTCAGCTGGCAGCAACCAATAAATACCTATATCCCTACTTTTTCATTGCAGGATTTGCAGGCCAGTCAGTCGATCACCCTAGGTCATATCGTGGGACAAAGCACAGGACTCATGCCCAACAGCTATGATAATTTGATCAATGCCAATGTGAAATTTGACAAGATCCTGCCTAAGTTTACTGAGCTTAGCCCCATCTGTAATCCAGGCGTCTGCTATAGCTACCAGAATGTGGCCTTTTCTTTTATCGAACAGGCCATCGAGCAGCAAAGTGGTCACAGTTATGCCGAATTACTCAACCAAAGGATCTTCGCGCCGCTTGAGATGAACACGGCATCCATAGGCTTTGATGCTTTTAATCAGTTGGACAATCGCGCTGAGCCACACGTTAAGACCCGTTTGGGATTCAGAAAAGTCACAGTGCGGGATAACTATTATCAGCTTGCCCCTGCCGCAGGTGTCAATGCCAGTATCAGCGACTTGGCTAAATGGTTAATGGCCAATATGGGGCAATTTCCAGCTGTCATCCCCAAGACTATCATTGAAGATATTACGACGCCTGGCGTGCGAACCACCAAAGAACTGCGTCGTCGTGAATGGCGCAGTTACCTCGATGATGCACATTATGGTAAAGGTTGGCGGATCTACGAATTTGAGGGGGAAGCGTTAATCTATCATGCAGGCTGGGTTTCCGGTTATGTCGCTGAGATTGCCTACTCGCCTAAATTAAAATTAGGTATGGCGATGTTGCTTAACGGTGAGTCTCGCGTCATTGCCGAACTGGGCGCCGAGTTTTGGCACAGGGTGTTTAATCAGCATAAACAAAATCAACAGCTGAAACAGAGTTAATCTGTTTTACCCTCTAACTTTTAATACTGGCCAGAAATGCTTCTTGCAGCTGGATAAGTGCCGTTTTATCGCGGGTGCTTTTACGACTGCGACTGAAAAACGAGGATTCGATAAATAGCGAAAACCACAGATTCAGGCTGTAGGCATTATCAACCTCTCCTGCCGTGGCCAACGCCAGCGCCGCAACCTCTGCCGTACCCAGCTGAAACTCCCGTTTACCCTTTCGCAGACCATAACGCGCCGCCGTTTCCGGAGTGAAAGAGAGAATGGGCAGATGGTGCAGATACGGACTCTTATTAAACATCTTTACCGCCTCACGCCAGCAGCCATCGAGCAGAATAAACAGTGGCCGTTTCTGCTGTGATAACTCATCAGCTTGATGAGTTAACTCAATTGAACTGAGCACACTTTGCCCCGCTCTTGCATATTCACCGGGAAATACCAGATAGGGTTGGTATTTGGGATTGCCAAGCAGTTGCAGCAGCGGTCGACTCACATAATTACGCGACCAGATATAGGCATGGGTATCCGGGATAAGGTCGGCGATCAAACGGCCGGAGTTACTGGGTTTGAGCACCTCATCGTCATACATGATAAGTAAAAAGCTGACATTAGAATTAAGCTGACGAACAGAACTGCAGGTACAAAACGTCTTAGCGAGCAGACAGGCATCACAGCGCACCAGGTTTTTGCCTCTGGCATTATAGGGGCGTGTCGAGATCGCTTTACGATATTGATAACGCAGATGGACTGCATGGGGCTGATGGGTCTTCAATGAGATCTTGCCTGTTAATCGAGTTAAATAAATAGCTATCCAGTGCTTATACGAAAACAAGGGACACGCATGAGTAGAACGTATCCCTTGTTCAATTTGTCGTAAACGAGCGCGGACGCTAATACTGAGTCCTTGCTGTTAGATATTAGCAGCTTCGCCGTTTCTTATAAGATCCTGCGTAGCAGCAGATCAGCCCTGAGCCGACGGATCCTTTTCATGATCTTTTTAACAGGATCCGGGTAATCTTTCAGGGTTTCAATCTGCTTATAATGTTCGAGGCGGCTGGTATGCTGCAATATATGGGCTTGCTCGGCTGCAAACTGGCTCTCCCATACGCCCTCTTCATCTTGCAACAGTAGACCATTTTCAAGATCCAATGCCCAGGCTCTGGGGTTTAAATTTGAGCCTGTGATCAGATGATAGCGTTTATCGGCGCTGATCCCTTTAAGGTGATAGCTGTTGCGATCATGCTTCCACAGGTGAATATTAAGCAAGCCTTTATTGATAGCCCACTGCTGCCGCCGGGCAAATTTACGTAGAGACTGCTCATAAAGATAGGGCAAGGCCCCTATGGTAGAAAAATCCTGATCTTCTGGAATAAAGAAATCGTTTGATGTTTTATCACCCACCACGATATCGAGGCGTTTCCCCTGTTTAAGGTGCTTAGAAAGCGCTCTAGACAGGATATAGGGTGGATTGAAATATGGAGTACAGATAAACAGTGACAGTGTCGATTGATTGACAAGATCCATCACCAGATTATTCAGCTGATTGCGCTTACGGCCAAGGCCGACAACCGGGGTGATCCTGTTGCCATCGAAACAGGCTTTAAATTGGTAGCTGGCTGAGCTCAGGCGGTTTTTCAATGTACGAACATCGGCTTTATCGGGCAGGACTTCACTATCGGCATTTTGGGTCAGTGAGGTGACTGCCTTATCGCTTTCGATATGATCCTGGATCATCTGCCTCATAGAAGATGCCAGTTCCTTTGACGTGATCATATGATAGCGATCGAAACGGTACTTATCGCCCTGCTGCAGGTAGATATTGTTTAAACTGGCACCACTGTATATGACAGTGTCGTCGAAAATAAAACCTTTAAGGTGCAAAACGCCCATAAACTCGCGGGATTTCACCGGCACCCCAAGCATTTTGATTGGATGGGCTGCCTTGTGATTAAACTCGCGGTACATGAAGTAGTTGCCACTGTCACCTTTATGCCCTATCAGGCCTCTGCGAGCGCGGTGAAAATCCACCAGTACAGTGACATCCAGCAGGGGATTTTTTTCCTTAGCAGCCATTAATGCCGTTAGGATTTCACGTCCCGCTTCATCATCTTCCAGATAAAGGGCGGCAATGGTGATCGCAGATTTTGCCTGTGCGATCTGCTTTAACAGTTCGGCTTTCAGAGCCGTAGGCGTCAATAACCACTGAATATCATCGGGTTGTAACGCTATTCCACCTAGCTTCTTCAGCAAGGTCTCCTCCTTAAAAATGGTGTCCATCACGGTAATAGCAACTGGGCTCTAATGCCATGAAGATGACAGCGATATGCCGAGCCTGCGAGTGTACTGTCAGTATCGACTCGCGGATAGCTTGCTCTACATCATGATGCGTTTCAGGCGTTTTAGGAAACCAGAGTACTTCGACTTGCACAAAGTGTTGATCTACCTCTTGGTGGCGATAGCTGACACTGGGTATCCAGTCGAGGGTAAAACTATCACTGTTTGAGTGACAGATATTCGCTAACTTTTCCAGCAGCGACCCGCTCATTATTTTGACCGCCTCTTGGGGTAAGCCGCGCATGCGAATATGTGGCATAATGTTTCCTGCCTTATATTAAGGTGATAGAAATTACCCATTTACGCCACCAGGGGCAAGGTTTTTCTCACAAATTGAGATAAGCGCAAATAAAATAGCAATTTCTTTGGCAAAATAGTCCTGTTGGGCAGCAATTTTTACAATCGACAAAGCCCTATTTTCATTAAAAAGTGAGAAAGAATGAAGCTAAAGATCATTATGACACTTATGTTCACCCTTGTTTTAGCCTGGGTTATTTTTCACTATAAGGCTGAGCTGGGGATTTTTATCTTACCCCTCTTTATTTTGTTGGTGGTTTTTGTCACCCTCAGGTTGTACCGATTGATGGGCTATCGATTAATGGACGATCGGTTAAAGGAAAATGATAACTCTCAGAAGTGAATTGTCAGGCCAGACAAGGTAAGTGATAGTTGCTTTCCATTACTGTTGATAAGTCTTTGTCTATCAATCATTCCGCTAAACAAGAATACTGAGAACGGGAATCGCGTGTGAGTAAAGCTGCTTTTATATTCAAGCTGAGTCTTGGGTTGAGTCTTGGGCTTAGTCTGCTGTTTGGCATTCAAAACTTCGCCCAAGGTGCATCGAGCCAGTATCTGGATAATTTAATGTCCGTCATTAAACCGACTCACTCACAAGTCGGGGTGACAGTCACAGATCTTAGCGCCAATGCTCAGGTGTTTACCTATAATGCCGATACCCTGTTCATCCCGGCCAGTACGCAAAAATTATTAACCGCAGTCGCTGCCACAGCCCATCTGCCAGCCAGTTTTCGCTATCAGACTGCGCTCTATTCTAATGGTGTGATTGATGGGGACACCTTTTTAGGCGATCTTTATCTGCAATTTTCCGGTGACCCAACGCTGAGCAGCGATAATATTCGCGAGCTGTTTAAACAGCTCGCCGATAAAGGGGTGCACAGGGTTAATGGCAATCTCTACCTAGTGGGCGAGCTTAATGAGCAGCAGCAAGCGCCCGGCTGGGTATGGGACGATTTAGGGATCTGCTACGCCGCCCCCGTGTCCAGTTTCGTTATCGACCAGAATTGTCTGCAAGGTGAACTAAAACCTAGAGGGGGTGGCAGTGTGCTTAGTTTTCCAAGTTATCTGCCCGTTAGCCTGACTACTCAGGCGCATTTCGATGCTAGGGCTCAGGACCCATTTTGCCAGCTGCAGCTACGAAGGGGGCCAGATAACCAATTTACAATCACCGGCTGTTACTCGGGTACAAACCCTGTCCCTCTCTCAATCGCCCTGTCAGATCCTGCTTTGTATGCCAAGGCCTGGGTGCCGCAACTGGCGCTGTCTGGGAAAATACAGATCAATGGCAAAGTGCAGATCATTGAGGAGAGTCAGATCAATGTGAATAGCCAAATAGTGGCGCTACATGAATCTGTCTCTTTACCTAAGCTGCTGACAAAGATGCTTGAAGACTCAAATAACCTTATAGCCGACAGCCTATTTAAGGCCATAGGCGGCAGCGTTTATCACACTCGTGGAGACTTTATCAATGGTGCCCAGGCGATGATAAAGCTACTGAAAGAGGAAGGTGTCGATCTCAGTCATGCACAGATAGTCGATGGTTCGGGTCTGTCACGATATAACCTGTTATCAGCCAATCAGCTTGCACAGGTTTTGGCACTCATCGCTAGGGATTCACGTTTCTCAGGGCTTAGGGATATGTTACCCATAGCCGGCGAGACAGGCACATTACGCAATAAGTCCCATTACCACAGCGGCGTACTCAAGGAACGAGTCATAGCTAAAACAGGCTCAATGCAGGGAGTGGATAATCTGGCGGGCTTCTTAACGATAGATACACGCAGAAGCTTACTGTTTGTGATTTTGGAAAATGGTCAGAGCCCAAAGGCAAAAGCATCTCAGCTTGCTCCCTTCAGCGCCCTGTTTTTGCAGTCTGTATTGGATCAAGCTGGCAGTGAGCCAACTCTGGCTATCGGCGCACAATGATGACTCATTGAAACGATGAACGTAAAAAGTGACATAATAAAGGGCATAACAATGGGCGCATCAGCACCCATTTTTTATGTTCATTCTAAAAGTCACTTTCCTGCATGGCCATTACCACAGCATCCCCTGCCCTGATCTGGGCTAGATGATAATCCACTTTGGGCATCAACTTTGCCATATAAAAATCGGCCAGTAACATTTTAATGCGCGAAAAATTGGGTTCCATCGCATCACCCGCACGCTCGGCCATGAGTAAGCTGAAATACCCATAAGTTAAATGGCCAAAGGCATCGAGAAAATCCACCGCACAACTATTAATTAATGCAGGCTGAGTCAGTTTGTTTTCATTTATCGTTAAAGCCGCCTGCAAAAGTTTGTCACAGTAGGAGTCTAACTGCTGGCGATGGGCCTTCGAGACATGCACAAATTCCGCTGAATCGGTTTTAATCTCATTGATAAATTCAGTTAAGGTTCTGAGATTATCCCCTGTGGTTTTACGTCCAAGAAAATCGATGGCTTGAATACCGTTGGTGCCTTCATAGATCTGGGCAATGCGGGTATCACGCACTAGCTGCTCTATGCCTGTTTCACGAATATAGCCGTGGCCACCGAACACCTGCTGGGCCATAATAGTGGTATCCAGGCCACGGTCGCTTAAAAAGGCTTTGGCTACAGGGGTTAACAGACCGACATAACGGCTGGCTTTCTCTTTTACGTCACCCTCGGCGTATTTCGCCAAGTCCAGCTGCTTGCCTGTGAACACAGATAATGCGCGCCCAGCTTCTGTGTAACTGCGGATAGTCAGCAGCATACGCCTTACATCACCGTGAACGATAATGGGATCGCAATCGGCGCCGTTTGCCGAGCCGCCTGCGGCAATTCCCTGCAAACGCTCTTTGGCATATTCTGATGCCATCTGATAAGCGGCCTGTGAGGAACCTAAACCTTGGATCCCGATCGCCAGACGCTCATAATTCATCATGGTAAACATACAGACCAAGCCACGATTGAGCTTGCCTATCAGATAGCCCTGCGCACTATCATAATTCATCACGCAAGTGGCAGAGCCTTTCAGCCCCATCTTATGTTCGATAGAACCGACACTGACCCCATTGTGTTCCCCTAAAGTGCCATCGTCAGCCACTTTGATTTTGGGTACGAGAAAGAGTGAGATGCCGTTAGAATCAGGTAGTTTGGCCAAGACCAGATGAATGACGTTTTCGGTTAAGTCGTGATCGCCGCCGGTAATGAAAATTTTACTGCCAGTGATTAAGTAGCTGCCATCATCTTGAGGCAGGGCTTTGGTGCGAATATTACGCAGATCTGAGCCTGCCTGAGGCTCTGTCATATCCATGGCGCCTGCCCATTGTCCGCTATAAAGGGAGGGCAAAAACTTCGCCTTAAGCTCATCACTGCCATGGGCGTTAATGCATAAGGCAGCGCCGGCTGTCAGTGACCCATAAAGAGTAAAGGCGTTACAGGCGCTGTAGGCCATCTCATCGACCAAGACCCCGAGCATCTTGGGCATGCCCATGCCGCCAAACTCAGGATCGCCGCACAAACCAACCCAGCCGCCCTCGGCAAACTGCTGGTAGACCTCTTTATAGCCATCGGGCGTGATCACCCTATCATCTTGATGACAGACACCTTGCTCATCGCCACTGCGGTTTATAGGATGGATCAGCTCCCTGGCGATTTTATCGGCTTCATCCATAATGGCGCTGGCCGTATCTATATCCACATGTTCCGCAAATGCGGGCAGTGCAGCCCAGGTCGCAGACGCATCAAACACCTTTTCAAGTAAGAAGTTCATGTCAGTTAACGGCGCATGATATGGATTCATTTCAAGACCCTTAAACAAATAATTAAAACGGTTGTTTCAATTTATACTAACTCAAGTATGGAATAAAGTGCTTTATTGATCTTTGTGGCCTAGCGCATAGTAGAAAATAAAAAGCCCCGTCGAAACGGGGCTCAGAATTTTATAGGGGTAAGATAGCGATCACCACATCAAATCATCTGGGATCACATAGTCTGCGTATGGATCATCCTCTTCCGCCTGAGGGGCTTGTTCATTCTGTTGCCACAGATAACCGCACCATTGAGGCACCAGAAGATTCACCCGCTCTGCTAATTTATGGGGAACAAGATAACTCTTCTCTTCATGACGGACTATGCCTAATTGGCCATTGAGTAACTGATTTTGCAGTTTCTCATCGACATACACTGAGTAGATTTTATTGGCCAAGGTATAGTTGAATTTAATTTCTGCCTCTTTGGGCTGAGCAATGGCCGTGCGAGTGAACTCTGTTATTAATCCCCTCACCTGGCCTTTCTCAGATGCCTCGGCAAAACGCTGCTCATTTAAGGCCTTGTCTTTCGCAATTTGCGCCTGGCGTTTAGATTCGATCTCCTGCTTAAGCGCAACTGAACCATCATCAACCTTTGCCTTGCGATCGCGGCGCTTCTGGGTTTTGGTGTCACGCACCTTCTGCTTACTGACTAAACCCGCCTTTAGTAGCTGCTCTTGAAATGGATTGGCCATCTTTAACTCTCTTAGATACTTCTTTAAATCACGCTATTTTAAATGACTTGCCTGACTGTTTTAGTGTTTATGCAATGGATGCATGAATTGCCCTTAATGCAGCCAGTGGATCACTTGCCTTAGTAATTGGTCGGCCAATTACTAAGTAATCGGAACCTGCGGCTAATGCTTGCGGCGGTGTCATCACTCTGTGCTGATCACCTTTATCGGCGCCTACAGGACGAATACCGGGTGTACACAACTTAAAATTTTGGCCAAATTCGGCTTTTAACATGCTCGCTTCCTGGGCTGAGCAGACTATGCCATCGAGTCCCGCCTGCTGGGTTAATCGGGCTAAACGCTTTACATGATCAGCCGCTGGCACATTGATACCTAATAATTTTAGATCCTCATCGCTCATTGAGGTCAAAACAGTCACCGCGATCAATAGCGGCGCGTCAGTACCGTAACCAGCCAGGGCTTGCTTTGCCGCCTGCATCATGGCGAGTCCCCCGCTGGCATGGACATTGGTCATCCAGACCCCGAGCTCTGCAGCTGCGCTAACGGCTTTTGCCACAGTATTGGGGATATCGTGAAATTTAAGATCGAGAAACAGGTCGAAATCACGTTGATGTATCGCCTTTACCAACTCGGGGCCAAACAGCGTAAACATCTCTTTGCCTATTTTTAAGCGGCACATATTGGGGTCGAGTTGATCGATTAGTCGCAGTGCATCATCTTTATTATCGTAATCGAGGGCGACTATGATCGGCTTGGTACTCATCTGATTCTCCTGATCGGTAACATTTACTTATTCTCCGTCTAACCCACGGATCCGCTTAATGCTGCCCCAGCTTTTACAGGAGGGACAGTGCCAATAGAGGGTGTGGGACGGAAAACCACACTCGAGGCAGCGGTAACTGGGTCTGAATTTTATCTGCTGCTCAACCAGTTCAGAGAGCATATTCAGGCTCTTCTTCGCCTGACCATCTTCTGCCTGTTGCAGCTGCATCTTCATCAGATGCTGAAAACTTTTCATGGTGGGATGTCGATAGAGGCCGTCCAATATCAGCTTTTCGGCATCAAATAACTCACCTTGCTCTATCATGTGCTGAGCAAGGGTGATGGCAACACTGGCGCCGGCTCCTTTTAGCAAGGCTTCGTGTAACAGCTCTCGATAGGCTTGTTTGTCCTGTTCGCCGTCATAGGCTTCTTTAGCGATAGCTAAGGCTTCAGGAAACAGCTCGATATCGGCTGTTTTTAAACGGTACAGTATCTCTTTACAACTCTGTTTGTCCTGCTGATTCAAGTAGAGCTTCGATAACTGTAACAGCGCCCTGCCACAGTTATTGTCTTGCTTTAACGCCAGATTCAGGTTTTTGATTTTTGCTGTAATATCTTGCTGCTCATCGGCCAGCTCACAATAAAGGTGTGAGCTGAGCAGTTTAAGTGACTGCTGACGTTTGCGTTTTAAGCTCTTAATAATATTGATCGCTTTTTGCCACTCTTTAGTGACTTGATAGATGGCAATCAATTGATCTTCAGCTTCTTCACTGTGATCTTCCTGTTGAACCAAATTCAGGAAAATCTCTTCGGCGCGATCATAAAAGCCTGCCGCAAGATAGTCTTTCCCCAGCTCCATCATGGCGATATCACGTTGTTCTGTTGTTAAAGTGGGACGGGCTATCAAATTTTGGTGAATACGAATTGAACGGTCCACTTCCCCACGCTTACGAAACAGTGAGCCTAAAGAAAGATGTGTGTCTATGGTGTCATCGTCGACATCCAGCATGGAGATAAACAGATCAACCGCTTTATCGGATTCATTAGAGAGAAGGAAGTTAAGCCCGGTAAAATAATCACGGCTAAGCTGTTTACGCTTACGATTCTGCTTATATCGAATACTACGACGCCCCATATACCAGCCATAGCCAGCGGCGATAGGGAGTAACAGAAACAGTATCTCTAACATACTAAGCGTTCAATTCCTTGGCCTGAGGCGCTATAGCAGTAGAGCTATTGGAGGACACTTCTGGGGGCTGCTTCGCTTCAAGCTGTTCAATTTTTTTAGTTGCTTGGCGCAACTGGAGCTTGATTTTGACTATATGGTAGATGGCGAATAGCCAACTCACTAAAAAACCGGCAAGAAATACCACGCCGAGCACCACAGGCAATCGGTACTCTCCCTGAGCAACAAAATAACTGATCGTCACCAACTGTTCGTTACGTGCCCCAAATAATAGGGCCAGCACGAAACACGAAGCGACAATAACCGTCGCAATAAATGACTTCACGTAACACTCCATAAAAGCGTGATGGTGAATTGATTATCTAAGAATTTTAACGAACTAGCTAGCGATACCGAGAATTTAGACATAAAAAAACCTCCCAAAGGAGGCTTTTAAAACAATGTCATTTACGAGTTGATAGCATCAACGCGCTCACGCAGTTCTTTGCCAGGCTTAAAGTGCGGAACATATTTGCCATCCAGCTCAACTGAGGTACCAGTCTTTGGATTACGGCCCACACGCGGCGCACGATAATGAAGTGAGAAGCTCCCAAAACCGCGGATCTCGATACGATCACCGCTTTCCAATGTTGTTGCCATCTGCTCCAACATCTCTTTGATTGCGTTTTCTACTTCTTTTGCCGACAGCTGCGACTGCCTAGTGGCAAGTTTTTCGATCAGTTCGGATTTAGTCATCCTTTACCCTCTATAATCAAGCCAAACACAGTCACCTAACGGGGATGAAATTATCATCCCCGCACTTCAGGCGATTTACTTACGAGCTGCTTTGAACGCTTCTGCCATGGCATTGCTCATAGCAACGTCTTCTTGCTTGTTCAGGTTAGCCATCGCTTCTTTCTCGTCAGCTTCGTCTTTCGCTTTGATAGACAGGCTGATAGAACGGTTCTTGCGATCAACACCCATGAACTTAGCTTCAACAGCGTCACCTACTGAGTATACAGTAGACGCGTCTTCGATGCGCTCACGAGAAATATCAGAAACACGTAGATAACCTTCTACAGTTTCAGCTAGTTCGATAGTCACACCTTTCGCATCAACAGCAACAACTGTACCGTTTACGATAGCACCTTTCTTCTTATCTGCAAGATAAGCATTGAATGGGTCATCTTCAGTTTGCTTAACGCCTAAGCTGATACGCTCACGCTCTGGGTCAACTGACAGTACAACTGCGCTGATTTCGTCGCCTTTCTTGTACTCAGATACAGCTTCTTCGCCAGTACCGTTCCAAGAGATGTCAGACAGGTGAACCAGACCGTCGATACCGCCGTCAAGACCGATGAAGATACCGAAGTCAGTGATTGACTTGATCTTACCAGTAACTTTGTCGCCTTTAGCGAAACGCTCTGCGAAATCATCCCATGGGTTAGTCTTACATTGCTTCAGACCTAGAGAGATACGACGACGCTCTTCATCGATGTCTAATACTAGAACTTCAACTTCATCACCTAAGTTAACAACTTTAGATGGGTGGATGTTCTTGTTAGTCCAATCCATTTCAGAAACGTGTACCAGACCTTCAACGCCTTCTTCGATTTCAACGAAACAGCCGTAGTCAGTCAGGTTAGTTACGCGACCCGTTAACTTAGTGTTTTCTGGGTAGCGCTTGCTGATTTCTAACCATGGATCTTCGCCAAGTTGCTTAAGACCTAGTGATACGCGAGTACGCTCACGATCGTACTTAAGTACTTTAACGTTGATTTCGTCACCAACGTTGACGATTTCAGATGGGTGCTTAACGCGCTTCCACGCCATATCAGTGATATGTAGCAGGCCGTCAACGCCACCTAGGTCAACGAATGCACCGTAGTCAGTCAGGTTCTTAACGATACCCTTAACAGCTTGACCTTCTTGTAGGTTTTCAAGAAGTGCATCACGCTCTGCGCTGCTTTCTGATTCGATAACAGCACGACGAGAAACAACAACGTTGTTGCGCTTCTGGTCTAGCTTGATAACTTTGAATTCTAATTCTTTGTTTTCTAAGTGAGCGGTGTCGCGAACTGGGCGCACGTCAACTAGAGAACCAGGTAGGAATGCACGGATACCGTTTAATTCAACAGTGAAACCGCCTTTAACCTTACCATTGATGATACCGATTACAGTTTCAGCATCTTCGTACGCTTTTTCTAGAACGATCCACGCTTCGTGACGCTTCGCTTTCTCACGAGAAAGCTGAGTTTCACCGAAACCGTCTTCAACAGAGTCTAGGGCTACGTCAACTTCGTCACCTACAGCGATCTCTAAAACGCCTTGTGCGTTTTTGAATTGGTCAGCTGGGATTGGGCTTTCAGACTTAAGGCCAGCGTCAACCAGTACCATACCGTTCTGGATTGATACTACAGTACCACGAACGATAGAACCTGGACGGAACTCAAGTTGTTGAAGGGATTGTTCAAATAGATCAGCAAAAGATTCAGTCATGTTTAATTTACTTTAAGTAATAAACCATCGTTCATCCTGAACGTGGAGTCAGATTAATCATTTGTCCCATCCGTGTGACAAATAGTAAAACGTCAGCCCTTACAGGCTAACGTCAGGTAATTTTTGCTTGATGTGCGCGAGTGCGAGCTCGACAACCTCATCAATGGCTATTGTCGTCGTATCGATAACAAGAGCATCCTCAGCTGGAATCAAAGGCGCAACGGGGCGATTCATATCGCGCTCATCACGTTCGATGACTTCGGCCAAAAGACGGTCGATATTAACATCGAAGCCTTTGTCCTGCAACTGATTATAGCGCCTTTGGGCGCGTTCTTCAGCCGAAGCGGTTAAATAAAGTTTCGCCTGTGTATGGGGGAAAACAACGGTTCCCATATCACGACCGTCGGCAATTAACCCAGGCATCTCGGCGAAAGCACGTTGGCGACGCAGCAAGGCTTCGCGCACACTGGGAAATGCAGCGACTTTTGATGCAGCATTGGAGCATTCCTGAGTGCGTATCGAATGGGAAACATCCTCCCCCTCTAATACGACCTTAATGCCATTGGCTTTTGTGGTGATAAACTGCACATCTAGGTGCGCGGCGAGTAGAGCCAGAGAGGCTTCATTATCGAGTTCGACATTATGATGAATTGCTGCGAGGGCAAGCACGCGATAAATGGCACCGCTGTCGAGCAGCTTCCAACCTAATCGAGTTGCAAGGATTTGACTTACCGTTCCTTTTCCCGCACCGCTAGGACCGTCAATTGTGACGATAGGAGCCCGTTGTGACATATTTTTCTCCAAATTTAATCTGCTTCCCTAAAAACCGAAACATCACCCATATGAAAAGTGCGCGCGCATTATACATGAAAAGCGCACTAAAGGCGGTAAAAACTTAGCCCGTCGGTGAGATGTTTTGATTTAAGCGATGGAAAATGAGACCCGATCACAAGTCTCACTTTTCTGTGAAGTGCTATACCGCCAATCCGGTAAAGGCATCGAAATAACCAGGGAAGGTTTTAGAGGTGCACTCAGGGTCGTTAATGGTGATCCCGCAGTCTGCAAATGCCATCATAGAGAAACACATGGCCATGCGGTGGTCATTATAGGTATCGATATTTGCGCTATTGAGCACAGTAGGTGGCGTGACGCTAATGTAATCGAGCCCTTCATCGACCAGCGCCCCCACTTTTCTTAGCTCTGTGGCCATTGCGGCTAGGCGATCTGTCTCTTTGATACGCCAGTTATAGATATTGCGTATGCGCGTGGTCCCTTTGGCAAACAGGGCCGTTGTCGCAATGGTCATGGCTGCATCAGGAATATGGTTAAGATCGAGATCGACCCCATTAAGTTCACCTGCGCGGGCAATAATGTAGTCATCGCCCCACTCTATCTCGGCGCCCATCTGCTCGAGCACATTGGCAAACTTCACATCCCCTTGAATACTTTTAAGGCCAACGCCTGTGACCTTGACTTCGCCGCCTCTAATTGCCCCAGCGGCTAAAAAGTAGGAGGCAGATGACGCATCCCCTTCAACCAGCACTGTGCCAGGCGAGCGGTAAGTTTGTCCCGCTTCAACTTCGAAACTCTGATAGTCATGATTAATCACTTTGACACCAAACTGCGCCATCAGCGCGATGGTGATATCGATATAGGGCTTAGAAACCAGTTCGCCCTTGATCACTATATTCACATGACTTTTCGCCAGCGGAGCTACCATCAAGAGCGCAGTCAAGAATTGACTGGAGAGATCCCCTGCAATTTCAACATCACCGCCATTAAGGCCAGTGGCATTGATGGTAAGCGGTGGAAAGCCCTCGTTCTTGAGATATTGAATGTCGGCACCGAGAATCCGCAGCGCATCGACAAGATCGCCGATGGGACGCTCTTCCATGCGCGGCTCACCGGTCAGGGTAAATTGGCCGCGACCTAAGGTAAGTGCGGCACAGAGCGGCCGCATAGCGGTACCTGCGTTACCTAAAAACAGGCTTTGGGCCTGGTCACTGCTTAGTACACCACCTATGCCATCGAGTTCACACACTGTTTTGTCGTCTGATAACCGGTAATTGACTCCTAACTGCTTTAGTGATTTGAGCATATATCGAATATCATCGGAGTCGAGCAGATTGGTTAATCGAGTGGTTCCTGAGGCCAGGGTCGCTAACAGCAAGGCACGATTAGAGATGCTTTTTGAGCCGGGGATATTGATAGTACCTTGCACTTTTTTGATGGGGTCGAGTCGTAGCTGCTTCATTAATCACTTCTTCTATCAATGCCTAGGTTGTAGTATCCAGGCGGGGTTAACGAGTTTTACCATCACGACAAAATGGTGAGTTGCTCAAAAGGGCTTTTGCTCAAAAATACTTTGAACCTCGTTGTTATAAAATTACTGATTGAGGCGCACTATTCAATAGTTTTTTCTGTTTTTCGTTAAAAAATGTCAGTTTTAGGCGCGAGTTAACTAAAAACACCCATTTACGCCTACTTGGATTTGGTTAAACCTTATGGCTGGCATGAATGTTTGCCATTTTCATTGCCCTGCGAATTAGCCTTATTTACTGTTATTTTACGGCAAAATCAGTTTATTCTATGTCATCAGAACAATTAGACTACTCATTACATTAAATCAGTTATAAAAAGGTGCCCGATGATGTTTGAAACACTTTCACCTATGCCTGCCGATCCTATTCTAGGTTTGATGGCAAAATATCGACAAGATAACCGCGCCAATAAAATCGATCTGGGCGTAGGTGTCTACAAAGATGATGCTGGGCATACCCCCATTTTAGACTGTGTGAAACGTGCCGAGCAGCACCGAATTGACACAGAGGAAAGCAAAGTTTACATAGGCCCTACCGGTTCACCCCTATTTAATGAGCTGATTGCTGAGCTGGCTTTTGGCAGTGAACATTCAGCGCTGGCCGCCAAGCGTATACGCTCAGTTTCCACGCCAGGTGGTACAGGCTCGCTCAGGGTCGCCGCCGACTTTATTAAGCGCATCAAGCCTAACGCCGTTATCTGGGTCAGCGATCCAACCTGGGCAAACCACATAGGTCTGTTTGAGGCTGCCGGACTCACAGTTAAGACTTATCCCTATTATGATTATGACAACAAGTGCCTGAAATTTGATGAGATGCTTGCGGCTTTAGGTCAAGTCAGCACCGATGACGTGGTACTACTACACGCCTGTTGTCATAATCCAAGTGGCATGGATTTAACCCCAGCGCAATGGGACAGCATCTGCTCGCTGGCTAAAACTCAAGGCTTTACCCCCCTTATCGATATGGCCTATCAAGGCTTTGGTGATGGGGTCGATCAAGATGCCTATGGTGTGCGTAAGATGGCCGAAACGGTCAATGATATGATCTTATGTTCCTCCTGTTCAAAGAACTTTGGCCTCTACCGTGAGCGTATTGGTGCCTGTTCTATCCTTGCTAAAACTAGCGAAGCGGCGGATATTACATACTCAGTCTTACTCTATGTGGTGCGCTGTATCTACTCTATGCCACCGGCGCACGGTGCTGCCATTGTTGAAACCATTCTGGGGTCGAGCGAACTTAAGCAGCAATGGTTAGACGAGCTTAAAGTGATGCGCGATCGCATTAATGATAATCGTGCACTATTGGTGAATAAATTGCTGGAAAAAGGAGTAACCCGAGATTTCGGTTTTATTCAGGAGCAAAAAGGAATGTTCTCTTTCTTGGGGATCACCCCATCACAAGTCGACACGCTCCAGAAAGAACACGCCATCTATATGGTGGACTCTAGCCGGATCAGTATCGCGGGCATTGCCAATAATAATGTGGATCACCTGGCAAGTGCTATTGCTCAAGTGATAAAGTAACTATCTAATAAGCAATAAAAAGAGCACAAGCCTAGCTTGTGCTCTTTTTATTTATGACATCATGACACTGACATTCAGCAGCGAGTTAAGCCTTGATTTTAAAACTGCACTAAAGTAGCCGGTAAAGTAGCACGCTTAACCACTGTGCTTGGCTTCAAAGCTTTGCATAAAGTTTACTAAGGCCTTGACGCCCGCCAATGGCATCGCATTGTAGATGCTAGCGCGCATACCACCGACACTGCGATGCCCCTTGAGCGCAACCAGGCCCGCGGCCTTGGACTCAGTCAAAAACGCATCATTGAGCGACTCATCTTTCAAATAAAAAGTCACATTCATCTTTGAGCGATTCTCTGGTGCAACGCGATTTTCAAACAGGCTCGAACCATCAATATAGGAATAAAGTAAGGCCGCTTTTTCACTGTTGGTTTTCGCCATGGCGGCAACACCGCCATCAGCTTTCAGCCACTTGAACACTTCGGCCGCCAAATACCAGGCAAAGGTGGGCGGCGTGTTAAACATAGAGTCGTATTTCACGCCCACGCGGTAATCCATTATCGAAGCCTGGGGCAACTGTGGCAGTTTAAGCAGCTCATCTTTAACTATCACTATGCTGAGGCCTGACGGGCCAATATTCTTCTGGGCTCCTGCATAGATAAGCCCATAGCGACTCACATCTATCTCGCGGGACATGATGTTCGATGACATATCGGCAACAAGCGGCCAAGGTGAATCGATGTCATCAAAAATTTCGATACCATCAACTGTCTCGTTGGGACAGTAATGCACATAGCGGTAATCCTTATCTATCGCTCTGAGGCTTGGGATCACCACACGGCTGACACCATCTGCCTTCTCGACGATATTAAGTGTATCTATCTGGCTCTCGCCAGCCAGTTTTTTTGCTTCATCAACTGCGGCAGATGACCAACTGCCATCGACGAGATAAAGGGCTCTGCCATTATTGCCAAGAAAATTATTCACCACAGCGGCAAACTGTCCGCGTCCACCACCATGCATAAAGAGCACATGATAATCGTCAGGAATCGCCATTAACTCTCTAAGGTCTGCCTCAGACTGATCGGCAAGTGCGATAAACTCTTTACTGCGGTGACTGAGCTCCATTACTGAGACGCCCTGATCATTCCAATCCAATAACTCTGCTTGTGCCTTTTCCATTACAGCAGGTGGCAACATGGCTGGGCCCGCACAGAAATTATATGTCGTGCTCACATTCTTCTCCTTTGACATCTGTGTCAGCTAACTACACTCAGTTATATCTAATCAAATTGTGCAATAAAACCTACTCAGAAACGAGATAAATTTCATCCAATGGCGATTGATTTAAGGTTTAAAGCTTAAGCTTTAAATTGAAAGTCATTTGGATGACGTTATCCGTTTTGGCTATCCGAACCAGAAGCAGAAACAAAACGAGCGCCCTAAAGGACGCCCGTTATTGTTACTAAAACCTATTCGTTAGGCTCAGTATCCGCTGCTGGCTCATCGGTTTGATCCACTTCAGCGTTGTCGGCCTGAACTTCGATAGGATTGCCCTCTTCATCTAGCTCAACCTCATCCTGGATCTCATCGATGCGTTGCAGACCAACCACAGATTCATCTTCTGCGGTGCGTATGATGGTCACACCTTGAGTGTTACGGCCAATACTGGATACACCCGTTGCCGGAGTACGTACCAAGGTGCCCTTGTTACTGATCAGCATGATCTCATCATTTTCGCCAACCTGGACCGCACCGACGACTGCGCCGTTACGTTCGCTAACTTTGATTGAAACCACCCCTTTAGTACCACGGCTCTTAGCTGGGTATTCAGATAAGGCAGTGCGCTTACCATAACCGTTTTCGGTAACGGTTAAGATGGCGCCATCGCCTTTAGGCACGATAAGCGAAACCACGCTTTGGCCCTCTTCGAGCTTGATACCACGGACACCGGTTGCCGTACGGCCCATGGCGCGCAGCGCAATCACTTCTTCACCGGTTTCAGGATCTATCTTCACCTCACCGGTTTCAGAATCGCGGGCCTTCTCATTGAAGCGTACCACTTTACCTTCGTTAGAGAAGAGCATGATGTCATCGCTGCCCTCTGTGATGTCGACCCCAATCAGCTGATCGCCATCTTTGAGGTTAACGGCAATGATGCCGTTTGCACGTGGGTTGCTATAAGCAGTCAGTGCCGTCTTCTTCACAGTACCGTGAGCGGTTGCCATGATAATGTACTTATCTTCGGCATATTCGCGCACCGGCAGAATCGCCGTAATATGCTCACCATCAGCCAGCGGCAATAGGTTAATGATGGGGCGACCACGTGCGGTGCGGCTCGCTAATGGTAATTGATACACCTTGAGCCAGTACATCTTACCGAAATCGGAGAAACACAAGATGGTGTCATGGGTGTTGGCAACCAGGAGTTTTTCGACGAAATCTTCATCTTTCACCTTGGTTGCAGCCTTACCCTTACCACCGCGGCGCTGAGCCTGGTAATCGCTTAATGGTTGATACTTGGCATAACCCAGATGCGACAGGGTAACGACCACATCTTCTTCATTGATCAAATCCTCTAAGCTCATGTCGATCTCATTGGCATTGATCACAGTTCGGCGCGCGTCGCCATACTGCTCAAGGATCTCTTCAAGCTCCTCTTTAATTACTTCCATCAGACGCTCTGGACTGCGCAGAATATGCAGAAGACCGGCAATAACCACCAGTAACTCTTCATATTCAGACAGGATCTTCTCATGTTCCAGACCGGTTAAGCGGTGTAGACGCAATTCGAGGATCGCCTGAGCCTGCTGCTCAGTTAAATAGTATTGTCCATCACGGATACCATATTCTGGCTCTAACCACTCTGGACGCGCCGCATCATCACCAGCCTTTTCCAGCATGCCTTGTACATTACCGAGCGACCAGCCTTGTGCAATCAGCTGCTCTTTGGCATCTGCAGGCGTAGGTGAGGCTTTGATTAGTGCAATAATAGGATCGATATTGGCCAGTGCGATAGCCAATGCTTCAAGGATATGAGCACGCTCACGGGCTTTACGCAGTTCAAATACGGTGCGGCGGGTGACCACTTCACGGCGATGAAGGATAAAGCTTTCGAGCATCTCTTTAAGATTGAACAGTTTTGGCTGACCATTGGTCAGGGCAACCATGTTAATCCCGAAAGAGGATTGCATCTGAGTCTGAGCGTAGAGGTTGTTTAATACCACCTCACCCACTTCACCGCGCTTAATTTCGATAACGATGCGCATGCCGTCTTTATCTGACTCATCGCGCAGGCCGCTGATGCCTTCAATTCGCTTATCTTTGACCAGCTCGGCGATCTTCTCAATCAGACGGGCCTTGTTCACCTGATAAGGGATCTCGTGCACGATAATACGCTCACGACCACTATCTTCGGTTTCAACATCCGCTTTGGCGCGCATCACAACCCGGCCACGGCCTGTATTATAAGCATCTATGATGCCTTTACGGCCATTGATGATCGCCGCCGTTGGGAAATCGGGGCCAGGAATGTGATCCATCAGCTGCTCGATAGAGAGACTCGGCTCCTCTATCAAGGCTAAGCAGCCTTTAACCACTTCTGTGATATTGTGCGGTGGAATATTGGTTGCCATACCAACGGCAATCCCCGAGGAGCCGTTGATCAGCAGATTCGGTACGCGCGTTGGCAGTACGGCCGGAATAAATTCTGTGCCATCGTAGTTGGGCACAAAATCGACAGTTTCTTTGTCTAAGTCGGCCAGTAAGGAGTGGGCCAACTTCTCCATGCGGATCTCGGTATAACGCATCGCCGCCGCCGAGTCACCATCGATAGAACCGAAGTTACCTTGACCATCGACTAAGGTGTAGCGTAAAGAGAATGGCTGCGCCATACGCACGATAGTGTCGTAAACCGCAGTATCACCATGGGGGTGATATTTACCGATCACGTCACCAACAACACGCGCCGATTTTTTATAGGGTTTATTCCAATCGTTTTTCAATTCGTTCATCGCGAATAATACGCGGCGATGAACCGGTTTCAAGCCGTCTCTTACATCGGGTAGAGCCCGGCCAACGATAACGCTCATGGCGTAATCTAAATATGAATTCTTTAATTCGTCTTCAATATTAATTGGTGTTATAGATGAAGCCAGATCAGTCATAAACTGCTCGATCCCTTGAAATTTAGCTGACAAAATACTGCGTAATAAACAGGCAGTACAACAGCAAGCCTGAAAACGTGATTTTGCATTCTAACACAGAAAATTAATGTCGCTAGACCCTATTGAGATTTCCCTTCAAATATATGATTCCGGCTATAAAGCGCAATTTCCCTGCTTGCTTGTGCGCCAAAAAACTGACTGAGGTTTATCTGTTCGGTTCTGCGCCGATTATCCTTTGTTTCTCTCCCCCTATGGGTATAATGACAACAAAAATAAGGTCTCTAGTTAAAGGTGAGAATCGTGTCTAAGCAATTGAATGTTGACCCCCAGGAAATCGCAAAATTTGAAAAAATGGCTGAAACTTGGTGGGATCCAGAGGGTGAATTCAAACCCTTACATAAACTCAATCCGCTTAGGCTTAACTATATTGATCAAACCGTTGGCGGCTTATTTGGTAAACGTGTGCTGGATGTCGGCTGTGGTGGCGGTATCTTGTCAGAAAGCATGGCGCGAATTGGCGCGCAGGTCGATGGCCTAGATATGGGCCGTGAGCCGCTGGATGTCGCCAGACTGCACGCCTTAGAGATGGGCGTTGAAATCAACTACATTCAAAACACAGCCGAAGATCATCGCGACAACCATAGAGGTCAATATGATGCGGTGACCTGTATGGAGATGCTAGAGCATGTGCCCGACCCTGCCTCTGTTATCCAGGCCTGCAGCGATATGGTCAAACCCGGCGGCTATGTGTTTTTCTCAACCATAAATCGTAATCTGCGTGCCTATGTTGAAACCATTCTCGGCGCCGAGTACCTGCTCAAGATGCTGCCTGTCGGTACGCATGATCATAAAAAGTTTATCCGCCCGGCAGAATTGATTGCCATGGCAGAGCGTGCTGAGTTGGTGAGTACAGATGCCACGGGCATTACCTATAACCCCTTGACCGGCATTTTCCGCTATACCCAAAACCTCGATGTCAACTATATGATTGCCACAGTCAAAGATGTCGATGCAGATTAAGCCGCATAAAGCCCCAATTTGCGGCGTGCTATTTGACTTAGATGGCACCTTAGTCGATACCGCGCCGGATCTCGTCCATGCATTAAACCTTGCTTTACTAGAGCATGGTTTTCCCCCTAAGCCTTTGGAAGCTGTACGAGATGCGGCATCACATGGCAGTTTGGCCTTAGTCAGCGCGGCGCAGCCAGAGTTGCCAGACACAGAAAAAGTTAAAATACAGCAATCTTTGCTCTCTCATTATCAACAGATCAATGGCCAGCATTCTCGTTTGTTTGAGGGAATGGATACACTTCTATTGGCGTTAATCAAAGCCAATATTCCCTTCGGTGTGGTCACCAATAAGGCGGCGCGTTTTGCAAGACCGCTTTTAGACACGCTTGAGGTTAACTCAACTAAATTAGCCAACTTGATGCCGAGCATTATCAGCGGCGATTCAACTCGATACAGTAAGCCACACAGCGCCCCTATGCTACTGGCCGCCCAGCAGCTAAATTGTCCCCCAGCTTCCATTTTATATTTGGGTGATGCCGAGCGGGATCTTCAGGCAGCATATAATAGTGGTATGCAAGGCGGAATCGCCTTGTGGGGATATATCGCCAAGACAGACAAGCTAGATAGCTGGCCCCATGATTACCGCTTTGAAACGCCTGAAGAGGTCATCCCATTAATTGACTAGTGCCCTTCGAGTGCGAATCTCAGCTGTCAAACCCTGACTTCAGATCATATAGGGATCGCAGCGATCTTAGCCAGAACGATTAGAAAAGTAGCGAACTGTCAAAATCAAATTTTGTTACAAATGTGTTAATCGAAAAGGACGAACACACCCCAAAAGACGCTTCAAGGGTTAGCCATTACTAACCCTTTTGTTTACCCCCAAGATATCCACAACTTATGCGATAAATTCCTTCTTGCAATATGCCTTCAACCTCACTATCTTGTATCTTAGAAAATATAAAACACCATATATTGTATGTAGGTCATAATTGTAGACACTAGGGAAGTGTGTTGTTTTTAACCTTTTCTAATCTCTTCAATTGTTTTTTACACGGAAACGTAGCATGAGCTTCTCCTCATCACGTTGCGATATTTACAAGGCTTATCTCCAATGAATAGCAATATGCAAGTCACAAAGCGCAGTGGCGAACGTGAAATCATCGATCTCGATAAGATCCATCGAGTGATCACCTGGGCAGCCAATGGACTGAAAAATGTATCAGTGTCTGAGGTAGAATTACGTTCACACCTGCAGTTTTATGATGGCATTCCTACCGAAGCGATCCATGAAACCATTATTAAAGCCGCAGCCGATCTGATCTCCCCCGAGTCTCCCGATTATCAGTTTCTCTCTGCCCGCTTAGCCATCTTCCATCTGCGTAAGAAAGCCTTCGGCCAGTTTGAACCGCCAAGCCTCTATGACCATGTCGTCAAGCTGGTGGAAATGGGCAAATATGATCGCCATATTCTTGAAGACTATAGCCGTGAAGAGCTCGACATTCTCGACAGCTATATTGACCACTGGCGAGACATGAACTTTTCCTATGCCGCAGTAAAGCAGCTTGAAGGGAAATATTTAGTACAAAACCGTGTGAGCCGTGATATCTACGAGAGTGCACAGTTCCTCTATATCTTAGTGGCCGCTTGCCTGTTCGCTAAATACCCAAGAGAAACCAGACTGCAGTATGTGAAGGATTTCTACGATGCCACGTCGACATTTAAGATCTCGCTGCCAACGCCTATTATGGCCGGTGTGCGTACACCTACGCGTCAGTTTAGCTCTTGCGTACTGATCGAATGTGGTGACAGCTTAGATTCCATCAATGCCACCGCCTCATCTATTGTGAAATATGTGTCACAACGTGCGGGAATTGGGGTCAATGCGGGCCGCATTCGTGCTCTTGGCAGCCCTATCCGTGGCGGTGAAGCTTTC
Source organism: Shewanella sp. AS1 (assembly GCF_021412565.1). Classification (GTDB taxonomy): domain Bacteria; phylum Pseudomonadota; class Gammaproteobacteria; order Enterobacterales; family Shewanellaceae; genus Shewanella. Next base: position 31,922 of record NZ_JAKCLJ010000002.1, read on the forward strand.
CATACCGGCTGTCTGCCTTTCTATAAATATTTCCAGACAGCTGTAAAGTCCTGCTCACAAGGCGGTGTACGTGGCGGTGCGGCAACCCTCTTCTACCCTATGTGGCACCTGGAAGTGGAATCTTTGCTGGTATTGAAGAATAACCGCGGGGTCGATGATAACCGTATTCGTCATCTCGACTACGGCGTACAGATCAACAAGTTGATGTACCAACGCTTAATTAAAGGCGGCATGATCACCCTGTTCAGCCCATCGGATGTGCCGGGTCTGTACGACGCTTTCTTCGAAGATCAAGAATTGTTTGAGCGTCTCTACCTTCAATATGAAGCAGATGACAGCATTCGTAAAAAGCAGATTAAAGCGGTGGATCTATTTGCCTTAATGATGCAAGAGCGCGCTTCGACAGGCCGCATCTATATTCAAAACGTGGATCACTGTAACACCCACAGTCCTTTTGATTCAAAAGTGGCTCCCGTACGTCAGTCTAACCTCTGTTTAGAGATTGCACTGCCGACTAAGCCGTTAAATAACGTTGACGATCCCGATGGCGAAATCGCCCTCTGTACTCTATCAGCACTCAACTTAGGCGCCATTAAGAATCTGGCCGAGCTTGAACCATTGGCAGACCTTGCCGTACGCGCCCTAGACAGTCTGCTCGATTATCAGGATTACCCGATCACCGCTGCCCACAAGGCGTCGATGAATCGCCGTACTCTAGGCATAGGAGTTATCAACTTTGCCAACTACCTGGCAAAAGAGGGTGTGCGTTATTCAGATGGCTCTGCCAACAGCATTACCCATAAGACCTTTGAAGCGATCCAATACTATCTCTTAAAAGCCTCGGTTAATCTGGCTAAAGAGCAAGGCGCCTGCCCTGCATTCAATGAAACCACTTATTCCCAAGGTATCCTGCCTATCGATACCTATAAGCGAGAGCTGGATAAGATCTGTGACGAGCCATTGCATTTGGATTGGGAAGCACTGCGTGCGGATATCATGACCCATGGTCTACGTAACTCTACCCTCTCTGCGTTAATGCCTTCAGAGACCTCATCGCAGATCTCCAATGCCACCAATGGCATTGAGCCACCGCGCGGACTTATCAGTGTAAAGGCGAGCAAAGATGGACAGCTTAAGCAGGTTGTGCCGGATTTTGAAAAGTACCAGTACAGCTACGAGCTATTATGGCAGATGCCCAATAACGACGGTTACCTGCAGTTAGTGGGCTTAATGCAGAAGTTTGTCGATCAATCTATCTCTGCCAATACCAACTATGATCCATCGCGCTTCCCTGGTTCAAAAGTGCCAATGCAAGTGCTGCTAAAAGATCTCTTAACTGCGTATAAATATGGTGTGAAAACACTTTACTACCATAACACCCGCGATGGAGCCTCTGATCGCCATGACGACATAGTGAGTCTGGAAAAAGAGGATGACAGCTGCGCAGGTGGCGCTTGTAAGATTTAAGATCACTTAAGATTTAAGATCACTTAACTGATCGAGTGTGGATATTAATTTAGGGGGCACACGCCCCCAATATTGGAAGATGCGAAAAATGGCCTACTCTACATTTTGTCAAATACCCAATGATGCCTCTCGCGAGCCTATGTTCATGGGACAACCCGTTAACGTTGCCCGTTACGATATTCAAAAGTACGAGGTATTTGAGAAGTTAATTGAGAAGCAACTCTCTTTTTTCTGGCGCCCAGAAGAAGTGGATGTCAGCAAAGATAAAATTGATTATGCAGCCCTACCTGAGCATGAGAAGCATATTTTTATCTCGAATCTGAAATACCAGACCTTGCTGGACTCGATTCAGGGACGCTCACCCAACGTGGCATTTTTGCCTCTGGTGTCTATTCCTGAGCTGGAAACCTGGATTGAGACCTGGTCCTTCTCTGAGACCATTCACTCGCGCTCCTACACCCATATTATCCGCAATATCGTCAACAATCCGTCTGTAGTGTTCGATGATATCGTGGCCAATGACGAAATTTTAAAGCGCGCCTCAGACATTGCTGAATATTACGATCATTTAATCACCCTCACCCAGGCCTATCACCTCCATGGTGAAGGCAACCACGAAATCGAGGGTAAAGTGATTGAAGTGACACAAAGGGAGATTAAAAAAGCCCTTTATCTGTGTATGGTGTCGGTCAATGTCTTAGAAGCGATCCGTTTCTATGTCAGTTTCGCTTGCTCATTTGCTTTCGCCGAGCGCAAGGTAATGGAAGGCAACGCTAAAATCATCCGCTTAATCGCCCGCGATGAAGCCCTGCACCTTAACGGTACTCAGCACATACTCAAGTTGATGCAGGCCGGCAAGGATGATCCCGAAATGGGCGAAATCGCCAGTGAGTGCCGCGACATTGCCACCGAAATCTTTGTCAAAGCCGCCGAGCAGGAAAAAGAGTGGGCCAAATACCTGTTTAAAGATGGCTCAATGATAGGTCTAAATGAACAGATCCTGTCTCAGTATGTTGAATATATCACCACAGAGCGAATGAAGTCCGTTAATCTAATCAGCCCTTATGGAGAGCAGAGTAACCCCCTGCCCTGGATGAAGAACTGGCTGGAGAGTGACTCAGTGCAAGTTGCTCCTCAGGAAGTGGAAGTCTCATCTTATTTGGTCGGTCAAATCGATTCCTCAATCGATGAAAGTGAGTTCGCCGACTTTGACCTGTAATAAGAGTCTTTTTAAGAAGGCCCCTATCGTCAGCCTTCGCGGCCAGCCTGTGCTCTTGTATACCCAAGAGCACCAGAGTCTGCTGCATGCTTTAGAGCAAAAGAAGGTTAGACTATTTTCAGAGTGCCGCAATGGTTTTTGCGGCGCTTGTAAAACCCGCTTAAACAGCGGCACTGTCAGCTATCACACCGAACCTTTAGTGGAGCTGGAAGAGAACGAATGCCTGCCCTGCTGCTGCCATGCCCAGACAGATCTGGATTTAGACCTCTCGTTCGATGAGGCCGAAGTGATCCACTATCCTCGCATTATGAGTGTCAGTTAAAAGAGCGCTTCTGCTACTGAGATTTTGTTGTTGGGCGCTTAGGCTGAACTTTGAAAATTCACCCCCAACACTTTAGCACTTGGCTCCTCAGCATCATTTGCTACATGGATTTCTTGGCGATACGCCCATGGGTGGACGTTACCTGCATCAGGGCGGCGCTGCCATACCAGGGGTGCAGTTCCATCACCAGCCGTCCTGCCTGAATGGCAGGATCCGATGCGGTCAGCTCTTCGGCTTCCTTTACCGAAGTGACATTAAAGATGTAGATCCCTCTGAGCTCTCCGTCATCGAGGAACGGTCCTGCTAGCACAAGCTTTCCCTGTTTTGCCAAACGACCGATATTAGCAAGATGTGCTGCCTGTAAGGCATTAGCCTCCTTGGCATCTTGATCGCGATTGGGTCCTCGTTTTAAAAATGCCATAACATACTGCTTCATGCCATAGTCATCGGCGCCCAGCTCAGTCGCCAGCGCCTGATCGAACTGCATTTGATCGTTCTGAGCCTTATCAAGCTGAGTTTGCTCTGCATAGCTTGGTAAAGACACAGCCAAAGATACAGAAAATGTTGCACCTAAAAGGGCCAATCCAAGATAGACACGCATTTTTGCTCCCATTTATCTCTCCTGCTCAGATTAAAAAAGCTCACCCTTTGGTGAGCTTAAATTTCAATATGTTATAGAGTATAGCCCTGTTAATGGCGTTAGATGCAGGTTAAATTTGTGCGGCTAACTCGGCCCCTTGTCTGATCGCCCGCTTGGCATCGAGCTCGGCCGCCACATCCACGCCGCCGATCAAGTGCACAGGCAAGTTCGTGGCAAGCATCTCATCGACTAGGCTGCGGTTCGATTCCTGGCCGGCACATAAGATGACAGTATCGACCATAAGCACCTGCTTTTTATCATCGACGCTAATATGCAATCCTTGCTCATCAAACCTCTCATAACTCACGCCGGATAACATATTCACGCGATGGTTTTTCAGCACGCTGCGATGGATCCAGCCCGTCGTCTTACCAAGCCCCTTACCCATCTTGGTGGTTTTACGCTGCAGCAGGTAGATCTGCCGCTCTGCATGCGCTAAAACTGGCTCGGTTAAGCCGCCGCGGTTTTGGTATTGAGTGTCAATGCCCCACTGTTTACGCCATTGCTCTGGGTTTAAGGTGCTCGACTGGGTTTCTGCAAGATAGTGCGCCATATCAAAGCCAATCCCGCCGGCGCCGATCAGGGCAATCTTTTGTCCGATGGTCACTTCGCCGCGCAGCACTTGCTGATAATTAACAACCTTAGGGGAATCGAAACCTGGCAGGTGCAACTCACGGGGAATTACACCTGCGGCGATCACCAGCTCATCGAAATGTTCATCGCGCACGGCAGCTGCGTCCAATCGTGTATTGAGCCTGAGATCTATCTGTTGACGCTTGATCTGCTCGGTAAAGTAGCGAATGGTCTCATCAAACTCCTCTTTACCTGGGATCTTACGCGCGAGATTAAACTGGCCGCCAACTTCTGAGTTTGCCTCAAACAAAACCACCTGATGACCACGGGAAGCGGCAAAAACGGAAAATGCCATTCCGGCAGGCCCTGCCCCCATTACGGCGATACGTTTTCTATGGGCCGCGTGCAGGAAGTTAAGCTCGGTTTCATAACAGGCTCTGGGGTTCACTAAACAGGTCGCCCGTTTCATGGAAAAGGTATGATCCAGGCAAGCCTGATTACAACCAATACAGGTATTAATCAGATGTGCCTCATCCCCGGCGGCCTTATTCACAAAATCCGGGTCGGCAAGAAAAGGCCTTGCCATGGAGACCATATCGGCTTGATTGGATGCGATGATCTGCTCGGCTATCTCAGGGGTATTGATACGGTTAGTGGCGATAAGAGGGAGTTTGACCTCTTTTTTCAGCCTTTCGGTCACCCAGGAAAACGCGGCTCGGGGAACACTGGTGGCAATGGTTGGGATCCGCGCTTCATGCCAACCAATACCTGTGTTGATAATGGTTACCCCTGCTTGTTCAAGCAGTTTTGCCAGGCTAACCACCTCGTCCCAGGTTGAGCCATTCTCCACCAGATCCAACATAGATAATCTGAAGATGATAATAAACTGGCTGCCCACTTTCGCGCGTATAGCTTTGACTATCTCGACGGCAAACTTGGCCCGATTTTCAAAACTGCCGCCAAACTGATCCTGACGTTGATTGGTTCGACTGCAGATAAACTGGTTGATCAGATAACCTTCAGAACCCATCACCTCAACTCCATCGTAACCTGCTTTTCTAGCCAGTAATGCCGAGGCTGCGTAATCATTTATGGTATTTCTGACCTGCCTACCGGACATGGCCGATGGGGTAAAAGGTGTGATGGGCGACTTTATTTTGCTGGGCGCCAGGGCAAACGGGTGATAGGCATAACGGCCGGCATGTAAGATCTGCATGCAAATTTTACCGCCCGCCTGATGTACCGCCTGGGTTACTAACTTGTGTTTGGAGACTTGCCAGGAGTAACTGAGCTGACTGGCGTGAGGGGTCAATCGTCCGCGAAAGTTAGGCGAGATCCCGCCCGTGACAATTAAACCGACACCGCCCTCTACCCGCTCTTTATAAAATGCCGCCAGTTTTTCAAAGCCCCCCTTTTCCTCTTCAAGCCCTGTGTGCATCGATCCCATCAATACACGATTTTTAAGCTGAGTGAAGCCAAGATCTAAGGGTTGCAACAGGTGGGGAAACGGCATTTAAACATCCTTTTTAAACAAGTGATTTAAATCAGCATACCTTTTACTCAATTTAAGCTCAATACTGATTTCTGCAGTTCTAAAAGATTCATTTACAATTGTATTTCACACCCTAGACATTTTTCAGTTAGCATAGAAGTAATTTAGTCATAAAGGAGTGGATAATGTCCGCTAAAGTGTCAATTTTTAAAAGGATCTTTTCGCTAGTATGGAAGGGAATTAACTGTACTCGTAAGATCATTCTTAACCTCGTCTTCTTTGGTTTCCTTGCCATCATCATCCTTGCTTTAACCATGGATGATAAACCTGTTGTTGAAAGCGGTTCTGCACTTCTTCTGGACCTTTCTGGTGCCATTGTCGATCAGAAACGTCAGGTCGATCCGATCGCAGCTGCGATGCAAGGTGGTCCGGGTAATGGCGAAGAAAGCGAGATCCTATTAGCGGATCTGCTACACACTATCGATAATGCCACCCATGACGATCGTATCAGCGCGATAGTGCTGGATATTGGCAGTTTACATCGTACAGGGATCACTAAATTACAGAGTGTTGGCGAAGCCTTAAATCGCTTTAAAGCATCGGGTAAGCCCATCATTGCAAATGGTAACTGGTATGGTCAGAATCAATATCTGCTCGCCAGCTTTGCCGATACCATCTACCTCAATCCTCAAGGCGCCATTCAGCTCGAAGGGTATAGCCGCTATCGTCAGTATTACAAATCGGCTTTAGATAAACTCAAGATTAAGACCCATGTTTTCCGTGTCGGCACCTTTAAATCTGCGGTTGAGCCCTATATTCGTGATGATATGTCCCCTGCCGCCAAAGAAGCGAATAAGGCACTATTAAGCGATCTTTGGCAAAGCTATCAGCAGATAATCGCCCACAATCGTGATATAGCCCCTGAATCGATTCTGCTCTCTGCCGATGACTATATGGCACAGCTAGAACAGGCCGATGGTAACTCGGCGCAGCTGGCACTGAATATGAAACTGGTGGACAAACTGGCTTCTGCCGAAGCGTTCCGTTTGGATATGGTGGATAAAGTGGGTAAGGCTAAAGAGGGACACCAATTTAAGCAGATCCATTATCTTGATTATCAGAACCTGATCCATAATGACTTGCCTCTATTAGCCAAGGATACAGTGGCGATTATCGTCGCCAAAGGCAATATTCTCAATGGTAAGCAGGCGCCAGGTGACATTGGTGGTGAGAGTACATCAGCACTGTTACGCCAGGCGCGTTTTGATAAAAATGTTAAAGCGGTTGTGCTGCGTGTAGATAGCCCAGGCGGCAGCGCCTTTGCCTCTGAGCAGATCCGTCAGGAGATCCTTGCAATCAAAGCCGCGGGTAAACCCGTTGTCACCAGCATGAGCAGTTATGCCGCCTCGGGCGGATACTGGATCTCAGCCAGCTCTGATTATATTTTTGCCAATCCTACGACCTTAACTGGCTCCATCGGGATCTTCGGTATGGTGCCCACTTTCGAGGACTCCTTAGCTGAAATTGGTGTGCATACAGATGGTGTTGCCACATCCGACTGGTCGGCAATGTCTGTGACACGTGGCCTGACCCCCGAAATTAAGCAGGTGTTACAGCGTCATATCGAGCGCGGTTATCACGACTTCATCTCTCTGGTTGCCACTGAGCGTGGTATGAGCCTGGAACAGGTCGATAAAATTGCTCAGGGCCGTGTCTGGTCAGGCAAGAAAGCACTGGAGCTTGGCTTAGTCGATGGGCTTGGGGATCTAGAGCAAGCTGTATCTAAGGCCGCTGAATTTGCCAAATTAGATAAGTTCGATACTAAGGTGTTTGAGCAGGAGCTGAGCCCGCAGGAAAAATTTATCCAGGAGCTCTTTGCCTCGGCGTCTGTGTATCTGCCCGATTCCTCACAGTCCAATGCCCTGCTCAATGCGTTACTGGGTCAATGGACAAAACTGGTTGAAGAGTACAGCACCTTTGATGATCCGAATGGCATCTATCTCTATTGCGATACCTGTGACTTATAAATATTCCTCAAAGTCTTAAGCCCGTGAACACGGGCTTTTTTATTGCTCTTATCCTCAGTATAATCGCGCCAGTTGAGCTTAAAATAAGTAAAATTATTATGAACAAACGTTCTATCTATGTGGCCTATACAGGCGGCACCATAGGGATGCAGAAAACAGATAATGGATTCGTTCCCGTCCCTGGTTTCTTAACCGACTGCGTTAAATCTATGCCAGAGTTTTACCATGATGAGATGCCAAACTTTGTGATCAATGAGTATCAGCCGCTGATCGACTCCTCCAATATGGCACCGACTGACTGGCAGCTGATCGCTAACGACATTAAGGCTAACTACGACAGATATGATGGCTTCGTGATCCTTCACGGCACAGATACCATGGCCTTCACTGCCTCGGCGCTCTCCTTTATGCTACAGGGCTTGAGTAAGCCTGTAATCGTCACAGGCTCACAGATCCCACTGGCTCAGCTACGCTCAGACGGACAGACAAATTTGCTTAACGCCCTCTATATCGCCGCGAATTATCCGGTGGCTGAAGTGGGCCTGTTTTTCAACAACAAGCTATTCAGAGGCAATCGCACCACTAAGGCGCATGCAGATGGGTTTGACGCCTTTGCATCCCCTAACTTTCCGCTTCTGCTAGAGGCTGGGATCAAGATCCGCATGCGGGCGGGACAGATAGCGCCTAAAGAAAACACAAGACTCAAGGTGATCGACATCTCTCCTCAGCCCATTGGGGTTGTAACCCTCTATCCAGGGATCACCACACAGATCATAGACAACATATTGCAGCAACCGGTCAAGGCACTGATCTTGCTGACTTATGGTGTAGGCAATGCGCCGCAAAACGCTGAGTTGCTTGACTGTTTACGCCGTGCCAATGAACGCGGCATCGTCCTGGTTAACCTGACACAATGTATGCAGGGCAAAGTCAATATGGGAGGCTATGCCACCGGCAATGCGCTGGCTAAGGTTGGGGTGATCAGCGGATTTGATATGACCACAGAGGCGGCGCTGACCAAGCTGCATTACTTATTATCGACTTCTCATACACCAGAGCAGATCCGCACACTAATGCAGCAAGATCTCTTCGGCGAGTTAACCGAAGATTAATCCGTGCTAAATTAATCAGTGCAAGATGAAGAACATCAGACTGAATTAATCAAAAAAAGCCCCTTTCATGGGCTTTTTTTGATTCTCGCTTTAGCTAGATTTACAGCTCGGCCTCTTTGAAGGCGGCGATACTCTCACCCTTAAACTGTCTTTTCAGCTCAGCCTTAGACAGCTCATTGAGTCCACCCTGATTATTAATGGTGAAATGGTCTGTCTGATTTAAGCGTCTTGCTTGATACATCATCACCAATTGCAGGGTCGAGTCTTTCTGCTGCTCTGTTAGCACAGTGCCATCTTCCCACTTGCCAAGCTCGGCAGCACTGCGAAGACGCTGATAGACCTCATCAGGCATCTCATCGATTACTTTATTAATATCACTCATACACTTTTCCGTTTATGTAACACTAACCGAATGCGGCAGATCAAATAGCCGACAAAACCAAATACACTGCAGATCACCGCAATATTGGCGCGGGGCCCACTGGCAGCTTCGCCGCCCCAAAACCAGATCACCACACCGGCAATGAAGAGTGTCATCGCAAGGAAGCTTTGGGTCATCAGTTGATTGGTTCGTTTAATGTGACTGATACGATTAGCCGACTCATTATCTGCACTATTTTTAGTGGCACAGTGCGGACAGTTTTTCGCCAGACTCGACATACGTTTATTACAATTTGGGCAATTGACTAACGCCACATCCGCCTCCTATCTTAACTCTTCGACAACGGCGAGCATGGCCAAAAGCGATGCCTCACCCAGGTAGATAGAGCGCTCTGGCGACCAACCCGACATAGGATCAAGCATATTAGCATTATCCTTAAAGGGCATCTCCAAGGTATTTGACAGGCAAGAGAAAGTCTCGGCCACCCAGTTAGACGCCACAGTTAAATTGGCCTGACCGGGCGCGTCTTTAGCATAGCCAAACTCATTTTGGAAATCGGCGCTGGCCATCAATAAGGCGTTAACAAACTTATCCTGCAACTGTGTCAATCTTGGAGTATGACTAGGCACACCTTCACAGCCAGCTAAAAACACGTATGGCAGGCCTTCATCGCCATGAACGTCATAATAGAGATCCACGCCTGTCTGCTTCATCTTCTCGACCACGTAATAGACTTCGGGACTTTTCTCTAGTGAAGGATTTTGCCATTCACGATTCAGGTTCACACCAATGGCATTGGTTCGCAGATGACCACGCACGCTGCCATCGGGATTCATGTTAGGCACGATATAAAAATTCGCCTTATCCAACAGGGATTTAGCGGTCGGGTTATCGCTGTCGAGCAAACTGTTGATCAGGCCTTCGACCAACCATTCCGCCATGGTTTCACCCGGATGCTGGCGCGCCGTGATCCAGATATTGGCCTTATCTTCATCACCATTCCCCACTTTGACTAAGGTCATATCGCGGCCATCTAATGTGGCACCTAGGTGTTCTAGGGCAACGAGCGGATGTACTTGCACCGCGCTTAAGAGATCCTGGTGGCGCTCGTAGCTGTATGGGGCAAAGTAGGCAATCTGAATGGCATCGCAGTCGAGTTCTAACGAAATGGTTAAAACACCATCTTGGTAGCGAGTAGGCAAACGGAACCACTGCTGTCTGTCGTAGGTGGCGACGGCTTGATACTCTTCCCACCCCTTTGGATAGGATGCCGTGCCTGCGTTGGTAATATTAAGTGTGTAACGCTGACCCACAGCGCCTTGCAACTTGAAATTAAACCATTGGTAAAATTCCCCGCCCGCATCCGGACGAATTTCCAGTTGTACATTCTCAGGGCTGTCTTGATTGATGACAACAATATTGCCGCCATCGAAATTAGCATTGATCAGCATATCCGTTCCTTTGTTGGGGTAAATGTGAAGTCTGGGCTCCACTCACTCCCCATAGGATAAACTAATTTGCCTATTTTTCGCAGTAGAACCGACAAGAAACTGCAGCGTGCCTTAATGGGAAAAGCTGTAACCTTTACCGCGAATGGTGTTGATCAATGACTTAGAGATAGACATACGTGCCAGCTTCTTGCGGGTATTACTCACATGCATATCCAGATTACGATCGAACTGACCAAAATCCTTTTTCAAGATATTCTGCTGCAACTCAGTTTTGCTGACTACTTGCCCACGGCGATCGAACAGGTATTTGAAAATATTAAACTCTGTTCGGGTCAACACCACTTCGCTCTGGTTAATGTAAACACTGCGATTCTCATCGTTAAAGTCAATCTTGCCAACAGGATAGTGAGGAAGTACCCCATTATCACCCGCCTTAACCCTGTCTATTCTGCGTTTTAGCGCGAAGATACGAACGGCTAACTCTCTAATACTAAATGGTTTAGCGACAAAATCATCGGCGCCCTGCTCAAATCCCTGAATGCGCCTATCCTCACTGTCAATTGCCGAGAGTAAAATGACTGGCAAAGAATGCTGTCTGTCTGACAGAAAGGTAAACCCATCGAGTTGTGGCATATCGAGATCCAGCAGGATTAGATCCGGAGAATAGGATAAGAGCAATGACTCTGCTTCCTGGGCATTGGCCGTCCAGCTAATATCGACCCCTTTATAATCAAGCATTTGTAATAGTTGCTCTCTTATCGCGGGATCATCATTTACTAACAGTAACTTTCTCATCAACAATTAAATTAATCTTAACGCGAATCATTACCATTAAGATTAAAGTGTTTACTACTGCCTGACTAGTGTTTTCATTCTAAATCAGCAAAAAATGCGATCTTGGCCATAAAAAAGGCAGCAAATGCTGCCTTTGGATCAAATTTAGTTGAGAAATTACTTCTGCTGCAGCATCAGCTGGCGAATATATTTCACCGGAGCACTGCCGTAACTGAGGAATTTCTCATGAAATGCCCTTAAGTCGAATTGCTCGCCCTGCTTGGCCTTCAGCTCCTCTCTGAAATCATAGATCTCACGGTAGCCTGAATAGTAGCTGGTCAATTGCACTTGGCTCAGGGTTGCCCTGCGCCACTTGCCTTCGGCTTCGGCCTGCTGCTGGAACGCTTCCTGTGTCATCAGCGCGATCGCCTCATCGTGGGTCATCCCCTTTACCTGGATGCTGTAATCCAAAATGGTGTTGACGATAACGCGCAGGTTCCACTTGTAGTACATGAGCCACATTTCAGGTTCAAAGTCACCATAACCCTCTTCGAGCATCATGCGTTCGGTATAAACCGCCCAGCCTTCAACCATGGCGCCATTGCCAAACAGGCTCTTCACCAGACTTGGAGATTCGTTTGAATAAACCAGCTGAGTGTAGTGGCCTGGGATTGCCTCATGGATATTAAGCACTTGCAGCACCCAGTGATTATATTCGCGCAGATAACTCTCTGCAGACTCATCACTCATGCCATCGAGCGGCGTGACGTTGTAATAGGTGTTACCCGTCTTTTCATAGGGGCCAGGAGCACTAATTGAGGCGCCGGCGAATCCGCGCATATACTCAGGGGTTTCCCGCACCACTAAGGGTTTATTAGGATCGAGCTTGATAAGCTGTTTCTCGTTGACAAATTTCACCAGCTCTGGGATCTGAGCCTTGACCTCGTCGACAAAATCTTCACGCTTAACATGCTTTACCGATAACTTATCGATTAACTCTCGGGTCGCCTTTGTGCTATCTCCTGGCATTGGCATATCAAAATATTTAGGCCAGAGTTTTTCGGTGATCTTGGCCATCTCACCCTGTACTTTGGTCTTATCGGCCAGGGCTTTTTCATAAATCTGTTTTGCACTCATGCCAGACTGAATATCGAAACCAAACTTCTCTTCGTAAAGTTTCTCACCAATTCTGAAACTGCGTGCGCCCTCTTTTTGTAGCTTCTGTTCCAGCGTCTGCAGCCAATCGATATGCTGGTTAATGGCTGTGGTTACTTCATCGAAACGCGTCTTAAACAGAGATTTTTCATCCTCGGTCAAATCCGACTCGTTTACTTGCGTCAGCAATTGATCAGAAAAGATAGAGAAGGCACCGCGATTTTGTAAAATCGCCAGCTGTGTGTGTTCCAAGGTAGGATCGCTAATATTCTCTCTGGCCGCCGCATAGTAAGCCGGTACATTTTCCATACGACTTAAAAATGAGCGCAATCTTTCATCGAGCGGCGCAAAGTCTTCATTAATGATCTGTGCAAAACCGCCGGCAACATTGTAGTTTGCAGGATTCCACTGCCAGACTTTAAAGGTCTGCGTTTCCCACTTATCCTGCAGGAGTAGATTTTCAATCAGGTGATAATCGATCGACTCGTTAGCCGATAATGATGCAAGATCAAACTGCCTAAGCAATTGCAACTGCTTGTCGATAAATGCCAGTGACTGAGCACGATTGGCCGCATCGGGTATTTGCAGGATCCCATCATACTTATGATAACCACTGTAGAGGGCCCAGGTCGGTGCATTCTGCCATAGGGCATCGATAAACTGCTGTGAGAATGCGGCAAAATCCTGAGCCTTAACTTGATCTTGAGAAGCCGATGGCGCGGCGGGTGCTTCTGCCGGTACCTGCTTGGGTTGACATGCTGTTAGCCCCGACAACGCCAGTACGACTGTGGCCGCAATAAGCGATTTTTTCATCTAAAAGTCCTTGTATCTGTTTTTATTATCTCGAGTTATAAACTGGGTTAGTTAACCATGTCACAGCGCAAAAAGCAGCTAAAGTCCCTAATTAAACAAAGATTGTTACAAACTTGTTCCTGAAATTGACAGTTGCTGCCAACACCACTGCCTGACCTCTGCAAAGGGATAGGCCTCCAGACTGGCAAATCCTTTTTTCTGACGCAATTTAAGCCGGGTAAATATGGGGGTGGTCAATCCGCACAAGGCGCGGGCTAGCATGTTTGCCCTGTAGTACAAGACATCACTGTCAATGTCGTCGCTTTGATTAGTATTATTTTGATGAGCATTGGTTTGATTCGCATAGCTATGAGTCGCATCCAAGTGACTGGCCAGATGCCACCATATCTCGCGGCTCAGCTCAGAAAAATCAAGCCCAGATAGCGGCGGTAGATAATGGCTTTCGGGTAAACTTACCTTTCCCGATACGCACACAGAGCAGTGACCACAATTTTGTGTCAGGCTATTGTCGCCGAAATAGCTTGATAAGCGTCGACTCAGACAAGTGTCGCTCGACAGCAGGCTTAGCATGGCCTGTATTCTGGCTATCTCGCTGGCCTCTTTTTGCTGAAACTGTTTATGCAAACGCTCTGTTAAGGAGTCAATATTTTCGATTGGTGACAATACTGAATACACCTCAGTTATCTGCTTAGTTTGCAGCTCGATAAGACCTTTCTCTTCAAAATATTCAATAGCAGAAATAACCCGGCTTCGCTCTGAGGGATATGCCTGATTTAAACGCTCAAAATCCAGGCTGTACCATATTTTGGCTTTAGTGGCACTGGCAAGTAAGGCCGCAACAAATGAGCGTCGCTCGCCATTGAAACGGTCAACTAGCTCCTCTTCTGTACACAAGAGCTTAAAGCGGTACTCGGCAAAATAACTGTAGGCGGGTTTGATAAGCCCTAACATCTCCAGATACACCAAGGCAGTTTTCAAGCTTAACAGGCGAATATTGGTCGCCATGGATAGACTGTGTAATGTTAGCTCCCACTGCCTTCCTTGCTCGCCCGCTTGGGCCAGAGTCGTTACCAGCTTATGCAGCCCTTGACTATCGGGCGTATCACCATAAACAAAGTTCTGCAGCACAGTCAGGTTATCCCTGTTGGCCAGCACTAAACACTCGGCTCTTTGACCGTTTCGCCCTGCTCGGCCTATCTCCTGGGCATAATTTTCGATGGATTTGGGCAGATCATAATGCACGACAAAATTGATATTCGATTTATCCACCCCCATCCCAAACGCTATGGTGGCCACAATGATGGGACACTTTCCTGTCATAAAATCCTGCTGGATCTGTTGACGCTGCTCGCTTGGCATACCGGCATGGTAAGCCTGGGCCCGGATATTAGTCCTATTAAGCCTATCGGCCAGACGTTCGGCGCTCTGCTGCAGAGTAACATAAATGATGCCGTCGCCTCGGCGCTGCGCGTTTAGCCAATCGATTAGCCGAGCATCTTTATCCTGAGAATTAACGCCTTGTACATGCAGATTAAGGTTGGCGCGATAAAAACCTGTGGTCACTATATCGGCCTTAGGGATCTGAAAACGCCGCCCCATATCCTCTATTACCTTGGGCGTCGCCGTTGCCGTTAGCAATAACACTTGTGGGATAGCCAACGCCTGCTGATATTGGGGCAGTTTCAAATAATCTGGGCGAAAGTTATGGCCCCACTCAGAGATACAGTGCGCCTCATCGACCACCAGCAGTGAGATGGGGATCTGCCCAATAAATTCACGAAAGCGCTCGTTATTGAAACGCTCGACCGATATCATCAAAATCTTAATCTTGCCCTGCTTAATTTGGCGCATTATCACCTGCGTCTGCTGACGCGACTGAGACGAGTCGATACTGGCGGCGGGGATCCCTTTACTGGCTAAGAAACTCAGTTGATCGTCGATCAAAGCCAGCAGGGGCGAGACCACTAAGGTGAGATGGGGAAAAACGATGGCGGGTAGCTGATAACACAGAGATTTCCCTGAGCCTGTAGGAAAAATCGCGGCCGCACTGCGCCCAGCCAGCAGTGTTGAAACCACCTGCTGCTGTCCCGGCCTGAATTCACTAAAACCAAAATACTCTTGTAATACTTGATACACAGCAACGCCCTTTTCGATTTCGGCTGTTATTAAATCTGTTACCTGCAAATACCTGATATTATTTGCCAGAAAATAGTTGCCTGGCACTAATTAACAGGCATTAAGGTAAATCTTGCGGTTATAGGGTTATGATCAGAGGCGCGAGTCTCAAAAGCCTCGGCTTCGACCAGATGTAAACCCCGGTAATAGAGGTGATCCAGTGGATAACCAAAAACCCGCTGACGCTGATCCCTGTGATACTTCACCTCTTTTAATTTTAATCGTGCGGTCAGTTCATTGACTAACTCAATACGCGCCGGTCGCCAGGTATTAAAATCACCGGCCACTATGGTTGGCCCATGATGCAGCGCAATTTTATGAACTATCTGTTGCCACTGGGCATTGAAACGATCCAGCTTCCAGTCAAAATTGATCCCGTGCAAATTGATCACCAACAGGGTCTGCCCCGAGGATAGCGCATAACTGCTGATCAAGGTGGATTTGGCAAAGCGGATCCAGGGCTCGACGGTTTGATAAGCACAGGCATCAAGTACGCTGGCGCTGGCGATATTCATCACCCCCATGGGCGTATTGAGTAATTTAAATCCCTTGCCCATGACCATATGTCGACGCCTTTGCTTGAGGTAATCACTCAAAGACTGATCTAACTTTGCCTCCTGCAGTAATACCAGTTCACTCTTATCCAAGATCTGTTTTAGCTGAGGCTGCCAGGATGAACGCTTCTGTTTATAGATGTTCCAGACAGCAACATTGAGCACACCATCTGTGTCAAGCGCAGCGGGCTTGTTGCTTGTGAGACATTGACCGAGAAACATAGCTTTACTCTCACCCATCATCACCTCTGGTTGACCATTAAAGCCCCTGACTAATGCTAAATAGAGAATGCATATTAGCAAAAGACACCAGGGAACAATGAATTTTAATCTGAGCTGTGGCAAATGGTTTCCTTAAAATACAAACGGATAATGATAAAAAGCATTCGCTATCTAAGTATTTAACGATACAATTTTATAAGTATTGCGCCAAAATCAATTCAAAGGAACTTGATACGATTATATGGAAAATCTGTCTCAACTGCTCACACTCCTTGGAGTTGTAAGCTACTGGTTGCTGCTGGCGGGCGTGGCAGTACGCATTGTCATTAAACGCCGCACCATAGGTGCCTCTTTCTCCTGGTTGCTGGTGATCTATTTCCTGCCTGTGATCGGTGTGATCATCTATTTTCTGCTGGGCGAGCTGCATGTCGGCAGCAGCCGCGCTTCACGTTCTAAATCCATGTTTACCCCCTATGGCAATTGGTTTGCCGCACTGGAGCAACATACTCAATTTCATCCCGCCCACCTGAGCCAGTATGGCAGCGGGATAAGCACATTATGCAATAACCAGTTGGCTATTCCGACACTCTTGGGGAATCAACTGGAACTACTACAGCAGCCAAGCCAGATCTTGAGCGCCATGATTCATGATATAGACAATGCCCGCCAGGCGATCAATCTGGAATTTTATATCTGGCATCCCGGCGGTCAGGCCGATGATGTGGCTAACGCCTTGATCCGAGCCGCTCAGCGCGGTGTAACAATCAAACTGCTGCTCGATGCGGCAGGCAGCCGATTATTCTTCAAATCAGCTTGGCCAGAGAAGATGAAAGATGAGGGCATCGAGCTTGTTCCGGCCCTTATCGTCAGCCCGCTAAGGATGTTCTTCAGACGACTCGATCTAAGATTACACCGCAAACTCCTCATCATAGACAATGATATCGCCTACACAGGGTCGATGAATCTAATTGACCCTAAATACTTTAAGCAGAACAGTCAGGTTGGCCAGTGGGTCGATATCATGGTGCGAATAACAGGGCCTGTGGCACCCGTGCTTAATACGGTAAATGCCTGGGATTGGGAGGTTGAGACCCATGAAAGAGTGCTACCGGCCATGCCGGATATGCTATCTCAAGACACCAGCTCAGCTGTGCAGGTGATCCCCTCAGGCCCTGGGATGCCACCGGATATCATTCACAAGGTGTTACAGCAGGCCATATACAGTGCCAAGCAGAAGATAGTGATCACCACCCCCTATTTTATCCCCAGCGAGAACTTGCTTGATGCCCTGACCACAGCCGCGCAGCGAGGCATAGACGTCAATTTAGTGATCCCGAGAAAAAATGACTCTACCATGGTTAAATGGGCCAGCCGCTCTTTTTTTGCTGAGTTATTACGCTCGGGCGTTAAAATTCACCGCTTTACCGGGGGATTACTGCATACCAAATCTGTCAGCATAGATGATGAATATACGCTGATCGGCAGTGTCAATCTGGATATGCGAAGCCTGTGGCTCAATTTCGAGCTCACACTGGCGATAGATGATAGTCTCTTTACTAAGGAACTGGCCAAACTACAGCAAAGCTACTTGGCGCAATCTGAGCAGCTCGAACTGGCGCGCTGGCAGAAGCGGCCCTTATATAAACGCTTTATCGAGCAGATCTATTACCTCTTCAGCCCCCTGCTCTGAGGGTGATTCCTACTTTGCTTCAGGTAAAGGCAATAAAAAAACCCGCACTAGGCGGGTATTTCTAAAGACGCTAAACAGGAAAACTTAGCTCTGCTTTTTCACAAATTTTGATTTCAGCATCATCTGACCTTGGCCATCAACTTTACAGTCGATATCATGATCGGCATCGACGAAACGGTTGATCACGGCCTTAGTACCCACTTTTAAAACAAGCGATGTGCCTTTTACCTTAAGATCTTTAATCAAGGTGACCTTGTCACCCTCTTCGAGCAGATTACCTACGGCATCTTTTAAGATAATGGCATCTGGATCGACAACCACTTCATTGGGATTCCACTCATGGGCGCACTCAGGGCAGATCAACATTGCGCCATCTTCATAAGCATAAGGTGAGTCACATTTAGGACATGGTGGGATGGTATCGCTCATCACAAACTCTCTTTAATCAATAAAATAAACCGTCAGAACCCTTTTTATAACGCGCTATTCTAACCACAAGGGAGAAGTATAATACGTAAATTACCTCTGCAAGCATTTTATCCCAGCTAAAAAACGGACAATTAGCATTTTTGCGGCATGTATCTAGTTTCTTTGTTAAAAATCATGTGCAGCACAACAGATAAGGTTAATCAACCTTCCAGTTTTGCTTCCAAATAGTGGATGTTGTTGCCTCCGCGCTTAAAATTCTCATCCTGCATAATGGATTGCTGCAGCGAAATATTGGTCTTGATCCCCTCCACGCTCATCTCTTTGAGGGCGCAGTCCATGCGAGCGATGGCAATCTCACGGTTTTCGCCAAAGGTGATCAGCTTTCCTATCATGGAGTCATAATAGGCTGGCACAGTGTAACCGCTATAGATATGGGAGTCCCAGCGTACACCTATACCGCCAGGGGAATAGAAATCGGTGATCTGTCCGGGTGATGGCAAAAAACGCTCGGGGTCTTCGGCATTGATGCGGCACTCTAGCGCATGACCGCGGAGCTGAATCTCATCCTGCTGCAAAGATAAGGGCAAACCGGCCGCGATCTTGAGTTGCTCTTTAATCAAATCAACCCCAGTCACCATTTCAGTGACTGTATGTTCCACCTGAATGCGGGTGTTTATCTCGATAAAGTAGAACTCCCCTTTCTCATAGAGGAACTCAAAGGTGCCCGCACCGCGATACTCAATCTCGATACAGGCACGTGAGCAGCGCTCGCCGATATACTGACGCGTGGCTTCATCGATACCCGGCGCAGGCGCCTCTTCTACCACCTTCTGATGACGCCGCTGCATGGAGCAGTCCCGCTCGCCCAGGTGTATCGCATTGCCCTGGCCGTCTGCTAATACTTGCACTTCGATGTGGCGTGGGTTTTCCAGAAATTTTTCCATGTAAACCGTGTCATTATCGAATGCAGCTTTGGCTTCTGCCCGGGTCAAGTTTATCGCATTGATAAGCGCCGCTTCGCTGTGGACCACACGCATTCCACGGCCACCGCCACCTCCAGAGGACTTGATGATCACAGGATAGCCTATACGCTTAGCGTGAGCCTTGTTTTTGTCCTCATCACCATCCAGAGGACCATCGGAGCCAGGCACGCAGGGAACACCCGCCTTTCTCATGGCGCTGATGGCGGAGACTTTATCTCCCATTAATCGTATGGTCTGCGCCTTGGGACCCACAAAAATCAGGCCACTGCGCTCTACTAATTCGGCAAAGTCGGCGTTTTCAGACAAAAATCCATAGCCTGGATGGATAGCTGTGGCCCCAGAGACCTCTGCCGCAGCGATGATCCGAGACATATTAAGATAACTATCAGTGCTTCGAGCAGGCCCAATACAGAGACGTTCATCCGCTAACTGGACATGTTTCAGATTTCTGTCGGCCGTAGAGTGAATCGCCACAGTTTTGATCCCCATGGCTTTACAAGCCCTAAGAATACGAAGCGCAATTTCACCTCGATTGGCGATGAGTAATTTGTCTATCATAAAGGAGCTACCCTACCTAATCAGATGTCGAGGACTATATATGACTGATAGCTATATTTGAGTGAATAACGAATCACCGCGCTATCACTTAATCATAACTAGAGGCTGATCGAATTCGACCGTTTGCCCCGCATCAACCAGTATCTCGGTCACGATACCAGCTTTATCTGCCTGGATCTGGTTCATCATCTTCATCGCTTCAACGATGCAGAGAGTATCCCCAACGGCCACAGTCTGCCCCACTTCGATAAAAGGTTTAGCATCCGGACTCGCCGCACGGTAAAAAGTGCCCACCATGGGCGACAGTACACAGTGGCCATTAACTAAAGGCGCATTTACCGTCCCAGTATAATCCGGGCTTACGGCCGCGCTTGACTCTGAAACTACGGCGCCAGTTTCATTCTCAGTCTCGGTCTTAGTTTCAGAGTGGCGAAAGTGCTGATCCCTATGACGAACAATACGCACCGACTCTTCACCCTCTGAAATCTCAAGCTCGGTAATACTGGAACTTTCAACTAGCTCGATTAGCTTTTTAATTTTACGAATATCCATTTTATTCTCTTAATAATTCATCTGTGGGTTGCTTGGCTTTGCTAGCCATCAAACATATCAGCCAAAAATCATAATAAAAATGGTGTAAACACTCATACCTGCCATCACCACTGTGATTAACCAACCGAAGGCAGATAACCAGAGCGGATGCTGATACGCCTCACCCACTATGGCCGTCTTTCTGGCCGCAAGCAGTATGATGCCAAGAGTCACTGGTAAAATAAAACCGTTCAAGGCACCGGCAATAATCAACAGATACACAGGCTTACCAATAAAGCAGAAGATAAGGCATGATGTGACAATAAAACCGATAATAAAACCACGACTATTGCGCTCAATAAAAGGATGCAGCGTCTTTAAAAACGACACTGAGGTATAAGCGGCTCCAATGACAGAGGTAATGGCCGCAGCCCAGAGCACTAAGCCAAACAGTTTATAGCCCAGATTTCCGGCCGCGTGCTGAAACATAGAAGCTGGGGGATTGGCTGAATCAAAAATGGCGCCTTTGCTCAACACCCCGAGCGCCGCAAGAAACAGTATGACTCTCACAACGGATGCCAAGCTAATGGCGGAAATAGAGCCGCGGTTCACCTCTGGTATCGCCTTTTGTCCGACCACACCGGCGTCGATCAGTCGGTGTGCCCCAGCAAAGGTGATATAGCCGCCGACAGTGCCTCCAACCAGAGTCACAATCGCCAGAATATTCAATTTTTCCGGCCAGACTGCGCGATACAAGGCCTCGCCCAGTGGCGGCTCGGTCGAGAACATCACGTACAGGGTCATGGCGATCAACGCACCGCCCATAAAGATAGCAAAGCGGTCCATCATTCTGCCCGCATCTTTGAGCAAAAACAGGGTAATTGCGATCACAGCACTCATTGCTGCGCCGGCAATTGGCGTGACAGCGGGAAACAATACATTTACCCCTAAACCAGCACCACCAAGATTGCCTATATTAAACGCCAGTCCCCCCAAGGCCACCGCTCCTGCGATCGCCGCACCTAAGCCTGGAAGTAATTCATTCGCGATATCCTGTGCTCGTTTCTTTGAGACCACTATCACCCGCCAAATATTGAGCTGGGCACCTATGTCGAGAATAATGGAAACCAAGATCACGAAGGCAAAACTGGCTCCTAGGGTTTGGGTGAACACTGTAGTTTGGGTTAAGAATCCCGGCCCTACCGCCGAGGTAGCCATTAAAAATGCCGCCCCTAGGATCAATGACCAGCTGGAACGCTGCTGGTTTTGCGGCGAAATCGACGACGCTTGCGGACGCTGTGCGCCGCTATTGTTGTTATTTTTCATAGATTTCTCTTTGCTGTTTCATGCAGTAACTCACCCTGTACCTCATTAATTACCTAACGCAGTAACTAACACGGTACAACACGGTACTTTACGCAGTAACTGACACAATACTGCTTTTATTATTTATCAGTATCCTGAACCTTGGATACCCCTTGCTTCTTCGAACCTTTTCCCACATAAGCGTGAAAAAATAAAAGCTCGGTTCGACGTTCTATCTGCGCCTGTAAAGGATCTTTTTCGACAAAGCGAATTTCAGCACCGGGTAAGCACTGCGCCAGGCGATTAAGGCTCTTAACGGTGACACAGCCTATCTTGGGGTATCCCCCTATGGTTTGTCTGTCTCTGAGTAAGATGATTGGCTGACCATCAGGGGGGATCTGAATCGATCCCAGGGCTATCCCTTCAGAAATCAAGTTATTGCGTTTACATTCAATCGCCTCACCGGCAAGGCGAGCCCCCATTCTGTCCATCTGTGGCGTCAGCGTATAAGTCGAACCGAAAAAGCGCTCACTCTGCTCTGGAGTGAATTCATCGTACTGATAGCTAGGGATCACCTCAAGTGTCACCTTCTGGCTATAGTGAGGAATAAAATAATAAGGCACACTTCTGCTTAGGCTGTGGGTAGTTCTGCTATGCCCCCCATAGTCGAGTCGATCGCCAGCTTTGAGTTTCTCCCCAAGCCCACTAGCGCCGCCTAATTGATCGCGCATCACAGTGGCGCAGCTGCCAAGCGGTGCTGGCAGCTTAAATCCCCCTTTGAGCGCAAGATAAGAGCGCATGCCACTGCGCGCCCCCCTCAGACTCAATTTGTCTCCTGCTTTGGCAACATAGGTGTGCCAGGGAGCAATCGCTTTGGCATTGAGCATAGCCCCCATATCCGCGCCCGTAATGCTAAAACAGGTTTCGGCGGTAAACTCGCAACTAAACTGCCCCATGGTCACTTCAATTTGAGCTGCATTGGGATCGTTATCCAGTAAGCGGTTGGCCCAGCGAAAGGCATGCTCATCCATGGGCCCACCTGGGCTCACCCCGATGGACTGGTAGCCGAAACGCCCCAGATCCTGGATGAGGCTCAAGGGGCCTGGCGTAATGATGTTAAGCGCCATGTTCGCCCTCTTGCTCTTGTGCAGAGTCTTTTACTGATTCTATTGGTAACACACCGCCCATCTTAAGGAATGTCGCTCTGTCGATTGCCTTAAAGCGAACCTGAGCACCCATCTCAAAAACACTGAGGTTTTCTCGTTCAAAATCGATAAGATTGAGAGGTGTTCGACCTATCACCTGCCAGCCTCCGGGCGATGCTTTAGGGTAAATTGCCGTCTGACGGTCGGCTAGCGCCAGACTACCAGCTGGCACGTTAAGCCTGGGCGTCTGTTTTCGGGGGATAGCGATCCGCTCATCTGTATTGCCTAAATAGGCAAAACCTGGCGCAAACCCTATGGCATAAACCCGATATGTGGTTGAGGAGTGAATATCGACCACTTGCTGAAATGTCAGGCCTGTATGCTCACAAATCGTTTCTGCATCTAATGCTACCTCAGCCCCGTAGTAAACCGGCAGTTCGATGGTTTTTATCTGGCTGAAGACGGCGCTACCGGAACGCTCGGCCAAAACCTGTTCAAGTTGCTGACAAAAGTCACTCATGCCTATGGTGAGTAGATCCACACTGATTAAAATGGAGGTGTAGGAAGGAACAATATCTACCACATATTGTTCCAGTTGTGCGCGGATGGCTGGCAGCGCAGATGCAATGCTATCGGCCGTCTGTTCACTCACAGTATCTGAAAAATAGACTATGACACTGTTTTCATTGACCTGCGCTACTTTCATCACTGACTTGATCGCTTATCCAGTTTTGACCGTAACAACTGTGCCGTTGGCAGGGATAATGGCCCATCACCATGGATACACAAGGTATCGGCCTTAATGGCCATTTTTTTACCCGATAAGGTCGTAACAGATTGATCAGTAATTAGCTGCAGCGCCTGCGCCTCTATCTTCTCTAATGTATTGTGGCATGAGCCAGAAATACTTCGTGGGGTCAAGCGGCCGTCATCATCATAAGCCCTATCGACAAAGGCTTCGAACCAAAGTGAAATGCCCTGTTCTGCCGCCAGTCGCTGATAATGCTGATGATCGGGAACTGCCATCACCACTAGAGGCAGGCTGGCATCATATTGTTGCATTGCCAAGAGAATCGAATGAAACACTTGTGTGTTTTTCATCATTTCGTTATAGAGTGCGCCATGGGGTTTCACATAGCTTAACTGGGTTGACTCACTCTGACAGATTGCCTGCAGGGCACCTAATTGATAGATGAAAAAAGCGATCAACTCATCTGGACTCATGGCCAAATGGCGTCGCCCAAAACCTTGAAGATCCGGATAACCGGGATGGGCACCTATGCTGACCTTATGATATTTGGCTTGTTTCACAGTATGGCGCATTACCATAGGATCGGATGCGTGCATACCACAGGCGATATTGGCCATATCGAGATAGGGCATTATCTGATCATCGCAGCCCATCTGCCACGGACCAAAACTCTCACCCATATCACAGTTAATTCTCATCTCTTATCCTTTACTGCTCACACGCCCCTACAAATGAAGCCAAACTCCTTGTTTAACCTGTAATTAACATCTTACTCGGTACAAGCAGAATACAAAACAGTGACTTGCAATTATTCTCTGAGTTCGACATGTCATTTGCACGCTTAATCATTTCCTTATTGGTTACAATACCCCGCTATATAGTGAATGTCACTTTGTCATTATCAATAAACAAGCTGACTATGGATGAAAAACCTGCTGAGCCGGTACTGTTTATTTTCAACAGAGCCATTATTTCCTTCAAAATTTATAAGTTAAGCTATTCTTTATATGCAAAACATCGACTACTGATGCCGCTAGCCTTAGCCCAATATCGCCGTTTAAAACAGGGGGTGCACTCTTCATAAGATGAGGCGGCATAACCCAAAGCAGGTGTACAATACCAAGGAGTGTTCAAATGAAAAAAACAATGTTAATGGCTACCATTCTGGCCTCTGCATCGGCGTCAGCCTTAGCTGGCAACTCAATCGAGATTAATATGGTCGATGCAAAAGGCGTAGGCCAATCGATTGGCACCCTGATGGTATCTGACTCCCAATACGGCCTGGTCCTCACTCCATCTCTCCAAGGGCTTCCACCAGGATTACATGGCTTTCATGTACATCAGAACCCAAGCTGTGACCCCAAGGAAAAGGATGGCAAGATGGTAGCGGCATTGTCTGCCGGCGGCCATTTTGATCCCGCTAACACGGGTAAACATGGTGAGCCATGGGGAGAGGGGCATCTAGGCGATCTGCCGCCTCTCTATGTGGACAATTCTGGTAATGCTACCCAAGCAGTGTTAGCGCCTAGGCTAAAAATGGCCGATCTCTCTGGACACGCCATCATGATCCACGCAGGTGGTGACAACCACTCTGATCACCCAGCCCCATTGGGCGGTGGCGGTGCGCGCCTTGCCTGTGGCGTATTTAAATAAATCTTATAAATAGTTAACTCACTGATTGGGCTCAAGTTGGCTTGTTGATAGCTGAATCCGTAGTTGTAAGTTTAAGCTGTCTTAACAAGTGGATTGAGCCCTCTGCCTCAGATCAAGCTGAATAGGAAACGAGACAATGGCCTATGTCGATGGGTATCTAATCCCTGTGCCAAAGGAAAATAAAGCCAAATATCGAGAACTCGCTGAAATCGCAGCCGTTATCTTTAAAGATCATGGCGCCTTATCTGTGGTCGAGAACTGGGGCGATGATGTGCCTGAGGGCAAACTCACCTCATTTCCTATGGCGGTTAAGTGTGAACCTGATGAGGTGGTGGTGTTTTCCTGGATTGTCTGGCCATCCAGAGAGGCCCGTGATAGCGGAAATAAAGCGGCCATGGAAGATCCCAGAATGCAAAACTGGGATCCTAAAGCGATGCCTTTCGATGGTAAACGCATGATATTTGGTGGATTCACTACCCTCCTCGACGCTTAAATTAACGTCTTACTTCACCACTAACACAGGACAACGCGCCTTATTTAGCACCTGAGCCGTCACGTTCGGGTGCAACCAATGTGTCAGTGGGGCATGATGATGACTGCCCATCACTATCATGCTGACATCCTCAAAAGAGGATTCAAGTAAAATTTGACTGGCGGTATTACCTTTGTCGATATGAATATCGATCTCCTGCGAGGGATGCACCTTTTCAAGCAGTTCACGGATTTTTACATGGGCATAAGCCTGAAGGTGCTGTTCTTGCTCAGCTGAATTGGCAGCAACTATCCCGAAGTTATCTTCGTGATGAATTTCAGTCGTGATGTCATCGCCATAGGGTCTACTTATCACGTGCAGTAACCTCAGTTTAAGCCGGTAACGTTCAGCCATTTCCAGTGCATAACTAAGGGCGTTAAACGACTCTTCAGAGAAGTCGCTAGGACAGAGGATATAGCCGGGTTTCATATGCCCTCCTTAAGATGTTTTCTAGAAGACAAGACACTATTAAGAATACAGTATTAAGTATAGCTCTGAGGCGCTTGGCAGCAATGCTTCAAGACAGGTGTCCATAAGAAAAATTGACCGTCTCGACTCACTGTTTTGGGTCCATAAAATAGCCCTTATCATCACAGCTACACTACATCCACGCTGGCACGAACATAACGAGCTAGCCGAGTGTGGTAATTTCAGCTGCATTCTTATCGAGTGGAAAAGCACGACTTAGATCACAAGACGGTCACCCTGATCAATGATAATTGACCAAAACACGACTTCTGCTGACAACTTAATGCTTCCTTAATAGAAAGGTTGATAAACTTAGGCTTAACTCAATAATCAAAATTAAAGGAGAGATTAATGATTGTACCTATTACCCACCCGGTTGAGCAGAAGCTGAGGATTGTCTAAGCCTCCTTATTTCTGTGCCCGGTGGTCTCAAATGGAAAACTCATCTACTTCGCCTATACCCTCCTATGTTCTTTTTAGTGCGATAGTGTGATGTTTTTTGATGCAATCCTATATCCCTGTATCTGCAGGGCATTTGGTAGGAAATGATGAATTCACCGATATCTTTACAACAACTTGGTTGGCAACCTTTTTTTCAGCAGCAAATCTCGTTAGAGGAGCTTGAACAACAAACCCTGGCACGGGTTAGCGCACATCACAGAAATGAATATGTGCTGCGTAGCGAGCAGCAGACTTTATCCCTTGTCGTCAGCTCAGCCACATTAGGCCTGACCTTAGGCGACTGGGTGCTACTAGATTCAACAGCGCAGTTTGTGCGGCGACTAGACCGTAAATCCCTGTTCAGCCGTAAGGCGCCCGGCAGTGGGATCTCTGCGCAGCTTATTGCCGCCAATGTCGATACGGTTTTTATTGTCTGCTCATTAAATGATGATTTTAATCTGAGCCGTATCGAGCGCTATCTGGCCCTTGCCCATGAGGCTGAAGTCACGCCTGTGGTCGTTTTGACCAAGGCAGATCTATGCCGCGACAGTGAAAGCAAGATTATTGCCGCTCAGCAATTAACGCCGCTACTCGATGTTGTCGCCATCAATGCCTTAGACCCTGTCAGCGTTGAAATATTAAAACCTTGGTGCCGACCGGGGCAGACAATTTCGCTACTTGGTTCTTCTGGTGTTGGCAAATCAAGTCTGGTCAATAGCCTGCTTGGGGAGCAGCAACAGAAAACCGCGGGCATTCGCCAAGATGACAGCAAAGGTCGCCATACCACCACGGCACGAAGTATGCATTTTCTTGCATCGGGCAGCGTCTTAATCGATACGCCCGGTATGCGTGAACTGCAACTTGCTGACTGTGAAACAGGCGTGAGTCAAACCTTTAGCGATATTGAACAGTTAGCCAGCCAGTGTAAATTTAGTGACTGCAAACATGAGAATGAGCCAGGCTGCGTCGTAAGAGAGCGCATAGCATCGGCCCAGCTAGATGAGAGGCGTTTGAATAACTATCTTAAGCTTCAAGCCGAGCAGGAACGCAATGCCATCGCCCTGCACGAGGCGCGAGCCAAGGATAAGCAATTTGGTAAGATGGTCAAAAATGTTGGCAGTTTTTCGCGTCAGTTAAAACGTGGCGAGTAAAATAAAAAAGATTAAGTAACAAAGAGTAAGCACAAGAACTCTTAATAAAAACCACGCCAGTCGCTGCAGGTGACTGGCTTTCACTCATTCACTTATTCTTCTATTTATAAAGTATAAGGATCGCTATGCCCTCAGTCGAGCAAGTCGCTTATTTCATCGTCTTAGTGGCGGCTAGCTATTTGATTGGGCTAGGCCTAGCTGCCTTTATCCATCCCAAACAAATCAGCCGTTTCTTACTCGCCTTTGCGAGTAGCTTAAAACTACATCTGATCGAAATCGGATTGCGTCTGATTGTCGGAGCCGCATTACTGGGTTATGCGCCACAGATGCGCTTCTCGGCAGGCTTTACTCTGTTTGCCTGGATACTGATCTGGACCAGTATTGCGTTAATCCTATTACCCTGGCGTTGGCACAGGGCATTTGCTCAAAAAGCAGTGCCGCTCTTCACTCGGCAACTGCCGATTCTGGGACTGGGGTCACTAGTGCTGGGTGGTGTTATTTTAGGCGCCATGCTTTAGCAAAGAGGCTGTTGAGCTAATCACAATCAAGACTAACCAACAGCCTATTTACGATTACCAAACCTATCTAGCCTGATCGTAAGTCACTCGATATATCGCCCCTGCATAATCGTCGGAGATCAACAGGCTGCCATCTTGCAATTCGGCAAAGGCAACCGGGCGACCAAAGGTCTCCTCGTTTTGCATAAAGCCAGTCAGAAATGGCGTGTAATCCACCACTTTGCCCTGATCTATGGTAGCTAGGGCAACTTTATAGCCTGCTTTCTTACTGCGATTCCAGGAGCCATGCTCTGCGACAAACAGCTGCTGGCGATAGGCTTTGGGGAACTGATCGGCGCGATAGAAATGGATCCCTAGTGGCGCGACATGGGCACCTAAAGAAAGCGCCGGCGGCGTATAATCACTTACCTTCTTGCCTTGACCAAATTCGGGATCGAGAATGCTGCCAGCATGCACATAAGGAAAACCGAAATGCTCGCCTTGATAGTTGACCTTATTGATCTCGCAAGGGGGAATATCATCCCCCATCATGTCGCGGCCGTTATCGCTGAACCAAAAAGTATCTGTTCCTGGCTGAAAATCGAATCCTACTGAGTTACGCACCCCTTGCGCGATAGTGGTTAATTTTTTTGTGACAAGGTTAAGTGAGAAAATGCGGCCATAACGATCATCTTCGGCACACACATTACAAGGCACACCCACAGGGATAACTAACTCGCCCGTCGGCGAAAACCCGAGTACTTTCCAGCCATGATGGGTGTCGCTGGGAAACTGGTCGAATACCACCTCAAACTTGGGAGATTCAAGGTTATTGTCAATATCTTTAAAGCGAATGATTCTGCTCACCTCGGAGACATAGAGATCGCCATCTTTATAGGCAACCCCAGTAGGCAAGTTTAATCCGGTTGCTAACAGGATTTTCTCATCACTGACGCCATCTTTGTTATTATCGATAAGCGCATAGAGATTACCCGCCCTCATCGAGCCTACGTAAACCATTCCCTTATCAGACACTGCTATTTCACGGGCATTTTCAACATCATCACTAAACAGACTGACCTTAAAGCCTTCTGCTACTGTGAGTTTATCGAGAATATCTTTTGCCTGCGCCTGAGTGCTAACCGCCCCCAGTACCAGCAGTGAACAGATAAGTTTATTCATTGTTATTATCCCTATAATTGTTTAAGACCTTGATCCTGCAGCAACTTGTTTGGGCAGTCCCCCTGTCCTTCATTGCTTAGATTCTATACTCGGCAAACTGTTAACTTAATTTTGATGACCAGGATAACTATTTGGTTGCTATGATTTTATCTGTTTGTATTATCGATATTTAGTAATTAATTGCTGACTATCAACCCCATTAATTTTCGTTGTCGGCGAGAAAATCAAACAAAGCAGTTTGCGATTTCCCATCCAGAGTAAAACTAACAAACATTCTCCAAACCATGTAGTTACTACTACATGAACCATAGATAAGCGTGCTCTGATAGTGGTTTTTATCCGTTTGGGTCAGATTAAGCGGGATAATGCCCATAAACATATCTCGCCCCTCTACCCTAACTTTAAGGTTTTCTACTGGCTGGGAAAAAGTAAAGTTGACCTGCAACGGCTTTTCGCTCGGGGCGGTTTCGGGAAAAATTGTCAATTCAATCTGTAAGTTATTCAGCTGTTGAGCACATGCACCCTGAGAAAATTTACATAAGCTGTCATCAGTTTGAAAGGCTAAAGATGTTTGCTGCACTGCTTCTGACTTTTGCGCTTCTTTTTGATCGCTACAGCCAGTGAGCAAAATTAACCCAATGAGAGTCAATACTTTATAAAGTCTGCTTATGTTTATTTTTAGTAGCACAAATTTTAACCTCGTTATCAAATTAGTTACATTCTATCCGTCTATTTTGATCTAGATCAACGTTCTGTTCCGCATAATTCCTATCTTTTTTGAGGTTGCTCAAGTATCATTGCGTCACTCACATTAATTCGACTTAATTGTGAGTTAATGTATTGACACATTCGAGTTTGTTTCGTAGGGAAGCGAACTTGCAATGTCCTTTAACGGGTAAAGTATCACTTTACTCACACAATAAGTATAAGTAATAAGCAGTGGAAGCAATATGATGAACCATTCCCAGCCTCAAGGCGCTGATTACAATTACACCGTTGTCCGCCAATTTGCCTTAACGACCGTGTTGTGGGGTATTGTTGGTATGTGTGTCGGTGTATTGATCGCGGCCCAGTTAATCTGGCCTCAACTGAACTTCGAAACTCCATGGTTAACGTACAGCCGTCTCAGACCGCTGCATACCAATGCCGTGATTTTCGCATTCGGTACATCAGCCCTCTTCGCAACCTCTTACTATGTCGTTCAACGTACCTGTCAAACCCGGTTATTTGCACCTAAGTTAGCCGCATTTACCTTCTGGGGTTGGCAAGCCATTATTCTCGCCGCCGTTGTGACTCTGCCACTGGGAATAACCAGTGGTAAAGAGTATGCCGAACTGGAATGGCCTATCGATATCGCTATCGCTATTGTATGGGTCTCCTATGCCGCGGTATTTTTCGGTACTATCGCTAAACGAACCACGTCGCATATTTATGTGGCTAACTGGTTCTTCGGTGCCTTTATTATTACCGTTGCCGTGTTGCACATAGTTAACTCTATGGCTGTACCCGTCAGCCTATGGAAGTCTTATTCACTGTATGCTGGGGCTGTCGATGCCATGGTACAATGGTGGTATGGTCATAATGCGGTAGGTTTCCTGCTTACAGCTGGTTTCCTAGGTATGATGTACTACTTCGTACCTAAGCAAGCCGGTCGCCCTGTTTATTCATATCGTCTGTCAATCGTTCACTTCTGGGCTTTGATCGCCTTGTACATTTGGGCAGGTCCGCACCACTTACATTACACCGCCCTGCCTGACTGGACGCAGTCTTTAGGTATGGTGATGTCACTTATCCTGTTTGCGCCATCTTGGGGCGGTATGATCAACGGTATCATGACCCTATCTGGTGCCTGGCATAAGCTGAGAACCGACCCTGTGTTACGTTTCCTGGTTGTTTCATTGTCTTTCTACGGTATGTCTACCTTCGAAGGCCCAATGATGGCAATCAAGACGGTAAACGCGCTGTCTCACTACACAGACTGGACTGTCGGTCACGTACACTCTGGCGCACTGGGCTGGGTGGCTATGGTCTCAATTGGTTCTCTGTATCACTTGATCCCCACAATCTATGGTCACGGCCGTATGTACAGCACTAACCTGGTCAACATCCATTTCTGGTTAGCGACTATCGGTACTGTACTTTATATCGTTTCTATGTGGATCTCGGGTGTGATGCAAGGTCTGATGTGGCGTGCAGTTAACTCTGACGGCACCTTAACTTACAGTTTCGTTGAGAGCTTAGAAGCTTCTTATCCCTTCTACTTTGTCCGTTTCTTAGGTGGCTGTTTCTTCGTTACCGGTATGCTGTTAATGGCATACAACGTATTTAAGACAGTAAAAGCCCCGAAAGAATCTTTGCCAGCACTGGCAGAAGCATAAGGAGTAGATGTGATGAAATTTAATCATGAAATAGTTGAAAAAAACATCGGTCTGCTCGGTATCTTCACTGTTATCGTCATCAGTATTGGTGGTCTGGTGCAGATCACTCCCCTGCTGTTCCAGAAAGACACGACTGAGCCTGTCGATGGTCTGCGCCCTTATACAGCACTTGAGCTAGAAGGTCGTGACATCTACATACGCGAAGGTTGTTATAACTGCCACAGCCAGATGATCCGTCCACTGCGTGCTGAAACTGAACGTTATGGTCACTATTCTGTTGCCGGTGAATCTGTTTGGGATCACCCCTTCCAGTGGGGCTCGAAGCGTACCGGTCCTGATCTGGCTCGCGTTGGCGGTCGTTACAGCGATAAGTGGCATGAAGTGCACTTGATCGATCCACGTGCCGTGGTACCTCAGTCGAATATGCCTGGCTTCCCTTGGTTATCAGACAATGTACTGGACGGTAAACTGACTGCAGAGAAGATGGAGATATTCCGTGGTTTCGGTGTGCCTTACACTCAGGATGATATCGATAAGGCCCAGAAGGCTGTTGAAGGTAAGACTGAGATGCAAGCATTGATTGCTTACCTACAATCACTAGGTCATGCACTGAAATAATTGGAGGCAAAATATGGATTACGGAACAGTACAAGGGATTATCACCATTGTCGTTATGGTTACGTTTGTCGGTATTTTTGCATGGGCTTATAGTGGTCGTCGCAAAGCACAATTTGATGAGGCCGCTAACCTTGTGTTTTCAGATGAAGAGAAACACAAGGACTCAGGAGAACAAAAGTGATGATGAGTAGCTTCTGGAGTATTTGGATTACCGTACTCACACTTGTGGTAATCGCAGGATGTTTTATCCTTCTACGCCTGACATCAAAAAACACTACAGGTGTTGATGAAGGCGAATCTATGGGTCACAGTTTCGATGGTATCGAGGAGATCAATAACCCACTGCCTAAATGGTGGAGTTATATGTTCTATCTCACTATCGTTTTTGGTGTGATCTATCTGGCGCTCTATCCGGGTCTTGGCAACTTCAAAGGTTTGCTTGGCTGGTCCAGTGCGAACCAGAGTATAGGTACCGAACACGGCATTAAGGCAGACTCTGAAGCGGCTGTTGCATTAGCTGAAAAAGAGGGACGCTGGGTGCAATATGATAAGGAAGTAGAGAAAGCAAACGCTAAATACAGCCCTATCTTTGCAGCCTATCTGGCAACACCATTAGAAGAGTTAGTTAAGGATGAAGATGCCCTTAAAGTGGGTGGACGCTTGTTCTTACAAAACTGTTCTCAGTGTCACGGCAGTGATGCCCGTGGCTCGAAAGGCTTCCCTAGCCTAGCCGATACTGCCTGGTTATATGGCGGCGATTTAGCTACCATCAAGACCACCATCATGAATGGTCGTCACGGTATGATGCCTCCAAAAGGCGGTTTGCCGATTGAGGACAGCGAGCTGCAAGGTCTAGCCGAATATGTGGTTAAACTGTCTGGTCGTGAACACGATGAGGCTCTTGCCGCACAAGGCCAAGGCTCATTCATGAAAGGCTGTTTCGCCTGTCACGGTATGGACGGCACAGGCAACAAGTTCATGGGTGCCCCTAACCTGACCGATGAGGCTTGGTTATACGGCGGTAGCCGCGGCGTGATCATGGAAAGCATCAAGAACGGTCGTACCGGCGTGATGCCAGCCTGGAAAGATGTTCTAGGAGAAGAGAAAGTTCACGTGATTGCTGCCTATGTTTACAGCTTGTCTAACCAGTAAAAATTGCTAGCAAAGATAAAGGCCTCGCTTGTTCGAGGCCTTTTTTTAAGTGCGGTTTAAGCCAAAAAACGGTAAAATGCCGACAACAAAATCAATAGGTCGTATCTATGTCCCAACCGCAGTCTCAACCGCAAGTGTGGTATAAACAATTCTGGCCCTGGTTTCTGATTATACTGCCATTATGTGCTGTCGTTGCCAGTCTCTATATGCTTTTTCTTTCTATCGAGCATAAAGACTCTCTTGTCTCCCAGGATTACTACAAAGAGGGAAAAGCCATTAATATGGACCTGGCCAAAGTGCGTCAAGCAAAGCAACTTGGTCTGCAGTTTGAATTAACCCTAAAAGATAATGAACTTACTCTGGTTCAACATGGTGGCACACCTTACCTTGCCGCCCTAACCGTCAACTTTTTCCATCCAACCTTAGCCGAGCGCGATTTCAGCCAAGTTGCAACCGCAGATGGTGATAAACGTTACCGCATCAATCTGGCTGAGCCATTAAATGGCACTTGGGAAGTGAGACTAGAAAGCTTTGATACGAGCTGGCGTATCGAGAAACGTCTTGAATTACAGAGTAATCAACACTACTGGCTAAACTAATTCATGCAGCAAGTCACCTGTTTTCATTGCAGCGAGCCTGTTCTCACCGGGGATCAGTTTGTTACCCTAATAGATAATCAGCCTAAATCCATGTGCTGCCCGGGCTGCGCTGCGGTGTCGGCAGCCATTATCGATGCCGGTTTGACTAACTATTACAAATACCGTACCGAACCTGGCAGCAGGCAAACGGCCTTAGTTCCAGAAGCCCTCAGCGCCTTTAGTGCCTATGACTTACAAGAGGTACAGCAGGACTTTGTTCATCAAAACGCGGATATTAACAGCACCTCATTAACTATAGAGGGCATCACCTGCGCGGCCTGTGCCTGGCTGATTGAGCACAAGCTTAAGTCTGTTGACGGTATTGCGAGCATTAAAGTGAACACTACCACTGAGCGAGCCCAGCTGAGCTGGTATCCAGATAAGATTAAGCTTAGTGAGATCTTAACCTTAATCAGCAGAATAGGTTACCAGGCTTCACCTTATCAGGTTGATGAGCAGGAGCAGAGCAGTAAACGCAACAGCCGAAAATTCCTGCTCAGGCTAGGGCTGGCGGGCTTTGCCACCATGCAGGTTATGATGTTTGCACTGGCGCTCTATTCAGATCACTTTACTTATCTCGATGCTGAATTTCGCGATTATTTTCGCTGGGTCAGTATGATCTTTGCCTCTCCTGTTGTTTTCTACTCGGCGCAGCCCTTCTATTTCAGTGCCGTGCGCGCCATGTTATCAGGCAGACTCAATATGGATGTCTCTGTCTCCCTTGCCATTTGTGGCGCTTATATCGCCAGCTGCATCGCCACGGTAACGGGCCAGGGAGAAGTCTATTTCGAGTCTGTCAGTATGTTTACCTTCTTTTTGCTGCTGGGGCGCTATTTTGAACAAAATGCCCGGCAGAAAGCCTCTATCAGTGCCAATAACCTGCACAAGCTGATCCCGCTGACTGCACATCTGTTAGATGACACAGGGCAATGCAGTGAAGTTCCTGCCAAACGCTTGCGCATTGGCGATCGCATCTTAGTTAAACCTGGGGATGTAATCGCGGCCGATGGCGAAATTATCAGTGGCGAAAGCGCCGTTAATGAAGCCATGCTAACTGGCGAGCAGATGCCGATAACCAAAATTGCAGGCAGTCAGGTGTTCGCTGGCACCATCAATGTGGATCACCCCATCGAAGTAAGGATCACCGCCATAGGGCAAGATCAGCTCATTGCCGAGATCATGCGTTTGCAGGAAGCCGCCTCCAATAACAAACCTAAGGTGGCCCTTTATGTTGATACCATTTCTAACTATTTTACCTGGACCATACTGGTGATCGCCGCCATCACCTATTTAGTTTGGAAAACCTATTGGCCAGAAGACGCCTTCTGGGTCACCCTCTCAGTGTTAGTCGCCACCTGCCCCTGTGCGTTGGCATTGGCAACGCCCACCGCAGTTACCTGTGCTACAGGGTTATTTACCCGCATCGGCGTAGTAATAAAAAAAACAGGCGTTTTCGAGAAGTTGCCCCTCATCAATCACGTGGTGTTCGATAAGACAGGCACACTCACCTGCGGCAGCATGAGTGTGGCCAGTACGCAAATCTACAATGAGATGAATGAGACTCAGGTGCTCGCTATCGCTGCGGCTTTAGAGGCGCACTCGCTACATCCCATCGCCAGAGCCTTTGAAATTTACCGCCAGCCTAACTTGCTTGCCACTGAGAGCCAAAATAGCGCAGGCGCAGGAATAAGTGGTGTCATTCGAGGGCAGAAATACGTCATCGGCAGTGGCGATTACATCTCAAGACACATAGGCTGTAAACCTCTCTCCTCTAGCGAGCAGACCATCTATCTTGCTGACGCCCATAAGCTGATTGCCCGCTTTGAATTATCTGATGTGATCCGTGATGAAGCAAAATCGGCCGTATCTGCACTCAAACAGCTCGGATGTAAACTTGCAATCGCCAGCGGTGATAGCTCAGAGCATGTCAATCAGGTCGCTAAAGCCGTAGGGATCGAAACCGTTTATAAGGGCTTGTCACCCCAAGGGAAATTATCGCTTATTGAGTCACTGCAACAACAAGGCAAGCTTGCTATGTTTGGAGATGGCATCAACGATGCCCCCGTTTTAGCCGGCGCCAATTTATCCATCGCCATGGGGAGCGGCGCTGCAATCACCAAAAACAGTGCCGACATGATCCTTCTTGGGGATCAGCTGTCTCGTTTCAGCGATGCAATCAAGATTGCTAAGCTCTCAGGTAAGATCATTAAACAAAACCTCTACTGGGCACTGGGGTACAATCTGTTTATTATCCCACTTGCTGTGACAGGCCATGTCCTGCCCTATATCGCGGCGATTGGCATGTCAGCAAGCTCTCTAATCGTGGTGCTGAATAGCTTACGACTTCTTAAGGTGCGTGTATGAGTATTCTTTATGTGTTGATCCCGATAGCCATGTTGTTTGTTCTGGTTGCCGTGGGAATTTTTTTCTGGGCTGTGCGCTCAGATCAATTCGACGATCTGGACAGACAGAGTGTGTCTATTCTATTTGACGACGATCTGCCTGCCCAAAAGAAAGAACCCGACTTAGATGCCCCCGGCAGCCAAAATTCCACACTAGAGTCCAAACACCTTGATTGAGTATTCAGTGACAGGTGCCTTTATCGTTGGCCTGATGGGTGCTGGCCACTGTATCGGTATGTGCGGCGGTTTAGTGGGCGCCCTCTCACAACAGCGGGTTTTCAGCCCCGGACAAACCCTCTTATTGTCCCAATTACAGTTTGCTTTGAGTTATAACCTGGGGCGCATCGTCAGCTATACCCTTGCAGGCGCCTTAATTGGCGGCTCAGCCAGCCTGCTCAGTACACTTTTTAGCTTAGACAGCTACCTGATAGTAATGCGCGTATTTGCCGGGATAATGATGCTAGTGACCGGCCTTTATATTGCGCAGATCTGGGCCGGTGTTGTGCAAATAGAGAAACTTGGCAAGCTGTTATGGCGTGCCATTGGCCCCATAGCCAATCGCCTGCTGCCCATTGCCAACTTAAGACAAGCCTTTGTTGCCGGTATTTTATGGGGATGGCTTCCCTGCGGCCTGGTTTATAGTACGCTGACCTGGGCCGTTGCAGCCAATAACGCCCAGCAAGGCGCGCTGATCATGGCGGCCTTTGGATTAGGAACGCTACCTGCGCTACTCAGTGCAGGCATGGCTGCCCAATACCTGACACAATGGCTGACCCAAAAACCGGTTCGACTGTTCAGTGGTATGATTTTAGTAAGCTTTGGGTTACACACACTGTACATCGCATTTGCTCAGCTAAGCTAGCCCAGTTTGGTAAATTGGTTTACCATAGGGCCAATTGTAAAATTCGAGAGTGATTATGACAGATAACATCAACAGTCGCCGTTCGGCAATGCCTGGATGCGCCATTCATTGTCATGACTGTAGCATGGGAACTCTTTGTATCCCTTTTACGTTAAATAACAATGAACTCGATCAGCTTGATGAGATCATCGAACGCAAGAAGCCGATTCAAAAAGGTGAGCAGATTTTCAAAT
Organism: Shewanella sp. AS1; assembly: GCF_021412565.1. Lineage (GTDB taxonomy): Bacteria > Pseudomonadota > Gammaproteobacteria > Enterobacterales > Shewanellaceae > Shewanella. The sequence continues at coordinate 69,899 of NZ_JAKCLJ010000002.1, forward strand.
CTGGTGATACTCTCAAATCTCTCTATGCTATCCGTTCTGGCACCATCAAAAGCTACACCATTACCGAGCAAGGTGATGAGCAGATCACAGGCTTTCATTTAGCCGGTGACGTGATTGGTTTTGATGGCATTCATTCTCAAATCCATCAAAGTTTTGCTCAGGCACTGGAAACCTCCATGGTGTGTGAGATCCCCTTCGATACACTCGATACTTTATCTGGCAGCATGCCTAAATTGCGTCAGCAAATCATGCGCTTAATGAGCAATGAGATCCAAAGCGATCAAGAGATGATCCTGCTGCTCAGCAAGAAAAACGCAGAAGAGCGTTTAGCCGCATTTATCAGTAATTTAGCTAATCGATTTGGTAACCGCGGTTTCTCTCCAAAAGAGTTCCGCCTGACCATGACCCGTGGTGATATTGGTAATTACCTTGGTCTGACCGTTGAAACCATCAGCCGTCTTTTAGGTCGTTTCCAGAAGTCTGAAATGATTGAGGTTAAAGGAAAATATATCACTATTGTTGATTTTGAATCATTAAACAAGTTGGCGGGAAACAATAAAATCGGTCGCTAAACGCTCGATACTGAGGATGAATTTGATCTAAGACAAGGCAATTTGCCTGATATCGATCATTATTTAATCATCACATCTAAAAAAGGAAACATCTATGAAGGACTATCATAAAATCCTTGTTGTAGTGGATCCAACAAAAGATACTCAACCCGCCCTTGCAAGGGCAATCGATCTGGCCTCTAAGAATCAGGCCAGTATCACAGTCTTCCTGTCGATATTCGATTTTTCCTATGAGATGACCTCCATCTTATCGGGAAATGAACGTGAAGCGATGCGCCAGGGCGTGATTGCTCAGCGTAAAGCCTGGTTGGAAGAGGTATTAGAGCACCATCCACATCCCAGTGTTAAAATAAGCGCCGAAGTCGTTTGGCATAATCGCCCTTTTGAGAGCATTATTCTGCAAGCAATCGAAGGCGAGTTTGATCTCATTGTCAAAGGTACCCACCAGCACGATAAATTAAAGTCGGTTATTTTCACACCAACCGACTGGCACTTAATGCGCAAGTCCCCTATTCCTGTTCTCTTGGTGAAAGAGCATGACTGGCCCGTAGCGGGCAAAATTTTATGTGCCGTCAATGTCACATCAGAAGATAATGACCATCAATCCCTCAACGGTAAAATAATCGAACACGCCATGGATCTCGCGAAAAAGTTTGATGCGCAGGTTCACTTAGTCAATGGCTACCCTGGTACCCCAGTGAATCTGGCCATAGAACTCCCCGATTTCGATGCCCATACCTATAGTGAAACAGTTCGTCTGCAGCATGAGCAGCGGGTCTGTTCGCTTGCAAACAGTTATGGCATTGGCAGTGATTTTTGCCATGTTAAAGAGGGACTGCCGGAAGATGTGATCCCAGAGTTGGCCGAGCAGCTTGATGCTGAACTGGTGATTTTAGGCACTGTTGGCCGCACTGGATTCTCTGCAGCCCTTATCGGTAACACGGCCGAACATGTCATTGACAGTATTGATTGCGATCTTCTCGCCATCAAACCCGACGGTTACCATTCGCCACTCGATGTAAATTGACCCCTAGCAAATGATAAGGCGGCTTCTTAAGGCCGCCTTTTTAAGCTATACTACGCCGCCCGTAAATTACGATACGACTTTCAATATTTTAAGCAGTAGGCGCGTTTTTATTATGTCTGACGAAACCCTTTCAAAAAAGCAGATCACTCGATTAAACAAGTTACAGAAAAAACTGAGACGCGAAGTCGGCTCAGCGATTGCTGATTACAACATGATCGAAGAAGGTGATACTGTGATGTGCTGCCTTTCTGGCGGTAAAGACAGTTATGCCATGTTAGATATTCTGCTTAATCTGCAGCAGCGTGCCCCTGTCTCCTTTAATCTGGTGGCAGTCAACTTAGATCAAAAGCAACCCGGTTTTCCTGAGGATATTCTGCCCGCTTATCTGGACAGTTTAAATGTGCCCTACCACATCCTAGAAAAAGACACCTACTCGATTGTTAAAGATAAAATTCCTGAAGGTAAAACCACCTGCTCGCTCTGCAGTCGTTTACGCAGAGGAACTCTCTATGGCTTCGCGCAAAAGATAGGCGCCACTAAGATTGCCCTTGGCCACCACAGGGATGACATCATTGAGACACTTTTCCTCAATATGTTTTACGCGGGTAAACAAAAGGCGATGCCGCCAAAACTGCTTTCCGATGATGGTGCCAATGTGGTTATTCGTCCACTGGCTTATTGCCGAGAAAAAGATATCAGTGAATATGCCACGTTAAAGGCCTTCCCAATTATTCCCTGTAACCTTTGTGGATCTCAGGAAAACCTGAAACGTGCTGCGGTAAAAGAGATGCTCAAAAGCTGGGATAAACAATTTCCGGGACGTATCGAAACCATTTTTACCGCTATGCAAAATACCAGCCCGTCTCAAGGCGTTGACAGGGAGCAATTCGATTTCGTCTCCCTTAAACGGGATCCCGATGCACCTATGAAGGGTGATGTGGCCGAAGCGGATCTGCCCGCCTTTGATTTCCTCGATATCTCTAACAGTGGCCATATCGATCTCGATGCGGCAAAGCGCAGCACGGCTCAGCAAATTGACGTGGTCAGCACCTATACGCCTTAACTCTTTTTTTACGTCAACGTATTTATGGACGGAACTGTTAAGCATTAAAAAGCCCTCATCATGAGGGCTTTTTCGCGAGAATGTATGGTGAAAAGTTATTGCTTAAACCAGGGGCTGATTATGGTGGGCTTAGCATCGAATGCTAACTCATCCATGCTGTCGATTTGAGAAGCTGACAAGGTAAACCGGGCTTCTATCGATTGCTGCTCACCATCGAAAATCACGCTACTTCTGTCGTCAAACTCAAATGTCAGCCCATCGATATCGCTGGAAAAGTAGCGCAACGGAAAACCCTGCATCGACTTATATAAGTCATTCATCTGCTGCTTAAGTTCGATAAGTTCAGCCTGGCGATATCTGTGTTGGGTCTGTTTTGCTCTGATCTGCATGCCAATACCACACTGGCTTGCATCATTTACCATCTCCAGCTGGATCAAGGCTCTGTCGGATTTCAATCTATCGTCATAGGGAATAAAAATCCGCTGTGCCTGGTTCACAACCAATGGAAACACTTCCTTTTCGGTGCGGATACTCCCCTCTTTGATAATGCAATCTCCCTGTTTAGGCACAGAAAAGGCAAGATCAATCAGGGGATAATGTCCGGAATTTAACTGCTTTAACCTTTGATAAAACCCTTGATATTCAAGAGTGATTGGCGCAGCTTGGGAAATACAGCTTACGCCTAACAGGCAACTAAACAGCAGTCCTTTGTTCATTTTTTACCACCAGATATTTTTTATTATGTCTGAGCATCTCTAGTAACTCTTCGACATAGGCGCCCTGACGCTCGGAATAATTCATCAAACCGTAAACCAGCTTACTGGCAATAATAGGCTTGTTTTCCGCACGCAGATCCGCTCGAATAGCTCGAAGAACCGAGTAAGCTTCATTTGAATTGAGGTTTTTCATGTAAGAGCCAACTGAAGCATCAACACTATCAAAGACGGCCACTTCATGTATAGCCCCAGTATTACGAGACTGAGGCACTAGACCACAACCTTGCTTAAAACACCACTGACCGAAGAAATTTAATCCTTCTCTTGCAAAACGGCTGCTACCCCAGCCAGTTTCATTCGCAGCTTGGATAAGCACCAAATTTTCAGGCACGATATCGACACGCACAAGCAAATTCTCCAATGCATCCAAAGAGACATCGCGCATCTCATATTGATACTTGCTCGCCAGTTTTAAGATACGAAACTTTTCCGCTTCAGAAAGGGCTTGACCGTCATTGAGATGCTGTTGCGATAACAAGAGGAATTTACGCTCGTCGGCGATGATCTGATTATGATGTGAAATAGCAGGTCTCAGATAGTCAAAAAAGGCTTTTTTCTTTTCAGACACGTCAGGAATCGCAGCAAAGTCAGGCACAATACTGCTGCTTGCTTTGTTCTTAACTAATTTACCATTAGCCCTATCACCGTGATCGCCCCCCTGCATTACGACAAAAAGCGTCACAACCAATAACGCTGCCGCAACAAGAGTTAACGACACAATTACACTGTTTATCTTACCCGTTTTCAACTTAATACACTCTCATTTAACTGCAAACGGTAGATTATACTGACCGAGTTCGCTTTGACAAAATAACTACGCAAAAGTGAGATATAGGATATAATATCACAGTTTTTTTGGGGCTTCAGGAAGGAAAACCCGAATGCAAAAGAATGCATTTCAACAATATCCAAACGTTGTTGCTATTGGTGGCGGCCATGGACTCGGTCGCGTACTCTCATCTTTATCATTTCTAGGTGCTCATTTGACGGGCATTGTCGCAACAACCGATAACGGCGGTTCAACCGGCCGCTTAAGAAAAGAGCAGGATTGTATCGCATGGGGCGATCTGCGCAACTGTCTCTCTCAGCTAGCCACCCGCCCTTCTGTCGGCTCTATGTTATTTGAGTATCGATTTAACGGTCATAGCGAACTTAATCAGCATAATCTAGGTAATCTGATGCTCCTTGCATTAGATGAGCTCTGCGTCCGTCCCTTGGAAGCCGTTAACCTGATCCGCAAAATGCTCAATATCGAAACACAATTGATCCCTATGTCGGAGCAGCCGACCCATCTAGTCGCCATTGCAGCCAGCGGCAATCGTATTCTTGGGGAAGTCCAAGTGGATGAGATGAAAGAGCACCCGGTTGCACTATCCCTTGAACCTATGGTTGAAGTCACTCAGGAGGCTGTTGAGGCAGTTAAACAGGCCGACCTTATCATACTCGGTCCAGGCAGCTTCTTAACCAGTATTATGCCCCCCCTCTTACTGCCCTCATTGAGTCAGGCAATATCCCAGTCAAAAGCGAAAATCATCCTCATTGAGAATCTCACGCAAGAGCCCTCTGCTGCGGCCAACTTCGAATTGAAAAAACGTCTGGAATGGTTTAAGCAGGTACTAGGGAATAAAAAGGTCAATCACGTCTTGTGTGACGCTGAAACTCACTATGAAAAAGACAATATTACCTATTATCCCCTGCGAAGCAGCCATCATATCGCGCTGCACGATCGCCGTGCTCTTGCCGAAGCCTTAGCGCAAATAGTAAACCGCCATAAGTAAATTTTACCTCACAAGAATTCGCAGTGATGAACAGCAAGATAGGTACAAATAAAAGTAAAAGTACAAACAAAATGCACAGAATGAGAACTAGAAGATAAACAGGACTAAAGCAATATGTCAGAACTTGCTGTAAGGAAAATGCATCACTTGCAGCAAGCTCTGGGATCTGGATTAAATCACCTAGATTAAATAACCTGGGCAATCGCCTTGCAGATAGTCTGCATATTATCTTGTGTCATGCCTGCAACGCTGATGCGACCAGAACCGACAATATAGATAGCAAACTCATCCCGCAGACGTTCTACCTGAGCTTTGTTCAAACCTGAAAAGCTAAACATGCCATTCTGACGTGAAATAAAGCTAAAGTCTTGACTCACCCCTTGTAACTTCAGGCTCTCTACAAACAGCACTCGCATCTGGGCGATGCGATCACGCATCTCTTGGAGTTCACTCTCCCATAATGATGCAAGCTCAGCATCATTGAGAATTGTCGCGACGATCAAAGCGCCATGAGCCGGTGGATTAGAATAGTTAGCACGTATGGTGCTTTTCACCTGACTAAACGCCTTCTCAGCTGTGGCAGTATCTTTGGCAACCACAGTAACGGCGCCGATTCGCTCATTATAAAGACCAAAGTTCTTGGAAAATGAGTTCGCGATGATAAGCTCTGGCACCTTTGCTGCCACAATGCGTAGCCCTGCCGCATCCTCTTCAACCCCGGAACCAAATCCTTGATAGGCAAAGTCAAACAGCGGCACTAGCCCTTTTTCTAAACAGAAATTGGCTATAGTGTTCCACTGCTTTAGATCTAAATCGATCCCTGTTGGGTTGTGACAGCAACCGTGAAGCAGCAACAGATCGCCTTCGCTGGCTTGCTCAAGGTCGCTTAGCATAGCGGCAAAATCCATATTGTGGTTTGCTGCATCATAATAAGTGTACGGTTTCACTTCTAAACCAGCAGACTTAAAAATATTATTGTGATTGGCCCAGGTAGGGTTACTCACCCAGACGGTCTTGGACTTGGTATTATTGACCACAAACTCGGCGGCAACACGCAATGAACCCGTGCCACCTGGTGCCTGAGCTGTTACTGCCCGCTGCGCTTTCACTATGATGTGATCTTGACCAAAAAGAAGAGCTTGCACCGCAGCATTATAGGGCTGAACACCATCGATCCCCAGGTAGCTTTTGCTAGTTTCACTGTCCAGCAGTTTTTGTTCTGCCAATTTCACCGATTTTAGGATTGGCGTCTTACCCGACTCATCCTTATAGATACCAACACCCAGGTTGACTTTATTTGGGCGAGGATCGGCTTTAAATGCATCGGTGAGTCCAAGAATAGGGTCAGCAGGTGCCAGTTCAACCTGATTAAATATCATGATGGTGTCCTAATAGTAGATCGGTAGAGAAGTGTTCCGCCTGTTATACCACTGTCACAGACGCCTTCATAGTGGATTTTGTTCATCTGAAACTTTTTTCAATAAAGATAAGATTATCTTCAATATTCTGAGAAAATTTTGCAGAAATATAAATATGCTGACAAGTTTTTTGATTTTATTCAATTTAGTTAAATTGGGATCAGCCGTCGGACGAAAAAGCAAAAACAGCCTCAAAGCCAGAGTTCACCTAGGTTCTCAACTTCTCCCCTAACCCACCTGTGTATTCGTCATGACTGAACTGTTTTGTTGACTTAGTTTAAATTACGGCTAATTAAAAAACAAAAAAGCCTCAATTTTCATTGAGGCTTTTTTGTCATTTTTATGATGGTACCCGAGGCCAGACTTGAACTGGCACGCTTATTCAGCGAGGGATTTTAAATCCCTTGTGTCTACCGATTCCACCACTCGGGCAAAAGTGTGTTTTAGCGTTACTATTCTATTAACGATAAAACTTAATGTGGAGGCGCGACCCGGAGTCGAACCGAGATCGACGGATTTGCAATCCGCAGCATAGCCATTCTGCCATCGCGCCAAATGATGATTTCCAATGCTTTATATTGGAGCGACATATCGGGTTCGAACCAATAAAAAACCCATAATCTATACCTTGGCAAGGTATCGCCCATTCTCTACAAAGAGTCAACTGAGCTAATGTCGCATCACTTTTAAATATTGGAGCGACATATCGGGTTCGAACCGATGACCTATACCTTGGCAAGGTATCGCTCTACCAACTGAGCTAATGTCGCATCACTTATTACGTCAACTTTAGCTGTTAACATTAACAAAGGTATCGTCTTTTCACCTTTGTCAACTGAGCTAATGTCGCATCGTATTTACATCATATATTGCAAACAAGGAAATTGTTTCCCCTGACTGCGGATTGGCATTCTACCGATTTACTAAAAAGAGTCAACGCTATTTTCCGTAATTATCGAGCTTAATTAACTGTTTGCTGCAATAATCATCTTTATGCTTTTTTGTTATTCACTACGCATAAAAAAAACGCCTTAGTGCTAGCTAAGGCGCTTTTATTTATAACGGCTTAAACAGCTGGAAGGGATTGATAGTTAAGCCCTAGCATCTTCTGCATTACACCAATAACCTGGCAGCTATAGCCAAACTCGTTGTCATACCAAACATACAGAATAGTACGATTTCCTTCGGCGATAGTCGCCTGTGAGTCAACTACACCCGCGTAACGAGAACCAACCAGATCCGATGATACGATCTCTGTTGACTCAGTAAAATCAACCTGGTTCTGTAGCTCAGAAGATAGTGCCACATTGCGAAGATATTCATTCATATCTTCTTTGTTGGTTTCGCCATTAAGGTTAAGGCTGATAATCGCCATTGATACGTTAGGCGTCGGTACACGAATAGCGTTACCCGTTAATTTACCCGCAAGTACTGGCAGCGCTTTCGCCACGGCTTTCGCGGCCCCCGTCTCGGTGATCACCATGTTCAGCGGTGCACTGCGGCCACGACGGTCAGCTTTATGATAATTATCGATCAGGTTTTGATCGTTAGTGTATGAGTGAATGGTTTCCACATGACCGTTCACAATGCCGTACTTGTCATTGACCGCTTTCAATACTGGCGTGATTGCGTTGGTTGTGCAGCTTGCTGCTGAAACGATAGTGTCTTCATCTAAAATATCGGCTTCATTAACACCATACACGATATTCTTGATTGCGCCTTTCGCCGGTGCAGTTAACAATACTTTAGCAGCGCCTTTTGACTTAAGATGCAAACCAAGGCCCGCTTCATCCTTCCAGATGCCGGTATTGTCGACAACCAACGCATCGTTGATGCCATGTTGAGTGTAATCGACTTCGTCAGGAGAATTAGCATAAATCACTTGGATATAAGTACCGTTGGCAATAATGGCATTATTCTCTTCATCGACAACAACAGACCCATTAAAAGGTCCATGGACTGAATCTCGGCGTAATAAGCTGGCGCGTTTTTCAAGATCGCCCTTGCGGCCACCACGTAACACAATTGCACGTAGGCGTAGTTTATTACTCACACCGGTGCGCTCAATCAACAAGCGTGCAAGCAGGCGTCCGATGCGGCCAAAACCGTAAAGCACAACATCGCGTGCTTGCTGGGTATCTTCATGGTCGATAGCTGAAGCCAGCTGCTCTGCCATGTATTGTTCAACCTCGCTGGCATCACTATGGTTTTTCCAATAGTTAACGGCTAGCTTACCGATATCAACCTTACATTGCTTTACTGCAAGTTTGCTTAGCGCAACAACAAAGGGAAAGCTTTCACGTAGTCTTAATTTTTCGCCTACATGACGACGAACCAAACGGTGCGATTTGATGATTTCAATTGTTGATGCATTTAGAAGTGGCTTGCCATAGACAACAACTTCAACACCCTGGTTTCTGTATAGTTTTCCAAGTAAAGGCTGCATAGCTTCAGCCATTTCAAAACGCTCTTGCCAGCTTTGTAGGTGTTTATCAGTGGTCATTTCAGTTCCTTTATCTCACTTTCACGACAATATTTGTAGAAATGTTTGAGTAACAACAAGAAAAGACCAATAATCGAGTTTTAATCACGGTTCGTTTGCTTATTGGTCGGCGGTATTGTAATGAAAAGTGATGGTACAATCTAGTAAGATATTTTCGCTAAACATGTAATTTTATTAGACAAAATCGTAAGAAGGAGCTTGAATAGAGGCATAATTTTGTAATCATTACACCATTATTATCTATTTTGGCGATTTGGACACTCAATGGCTGTGAAAATGCCGCTAATACCAGCACAATATGTAAAAATAATCCTGAGCTATGTGGCGATTTACACCGCGATAGTTGGTGTTTAAAAGAAAAAAATGATGTGATCCTGCAACGTTATGGATTAAAAACTACCCTATCACCGTCATCTAAGCAGATCTACCAGCTGCTACTCGGCCAACATCGAACATATACTCCATCCCCAACGCACAAACGATCGCACTCGCGCCTATGGCATGAGCGCCCAGAATCTTGAAGAACTAAGGGAGACAACTGAAGGTAGCAAGAATACTTACCTTGCCTCCTACCGCTGGATACGTTTGGGTGATAAAGAGGCACAAAAAGTCGTCATTCATGCATACGACTCAGGCTCGATTAACGATCCCGTCATATTGGCACAATTAGCGTCCTATTATCAGAAGTTCGACCTCAATCAGTCGAAGAAGATGTACCTCTCACTGCTAGACAAGAGTTCGCCCGAACAATTTGAGCCTGACAGGCTCTTGGGATCGGTCACCATTTATCAGCAGCGGAACGATTTTGAAAAAGTCTATATCTATCCCAAAGCCAACCTTTTGATGAACGACAATACTGAATCCGAGGAAAAATTGAGCGCCCTCATCCATGGAAATAAACAGCTCGAAGCATTTTTAACGAAACAAGCGACCAGTTTAGCCGACCAACTTAGCCAAGGAGATTATGCATCGAGTGAAATTCGCCATCAGTTACAGCCCCTTCCTTAGTTTCTCTGCTACGCTTATTCGGTGAATTAGTGGTGTTTGCTGGTAGTATTTTTTTTACAAAAATTTGCACAGCAGTTACTTAAATACGCTTTTTATCGAGAAAATGGGATATTTATCGCCTAACCCACCGATATTAACGGATATTACTTGACGGTAGCTGTCAATTTGGTAATTTTACTACCAGTTTACTTCTAAATAATTACCTGAGGGATATGAGATGACTATCCGCGTTGCAATTAACGGTTATGGCCGTATCGGTAGAAACGTACTTCGCGCACTGTATGAGAGCGAGAAGGACTATCCAATCCAGATCGTTGCATTAAATGATTTAGGCGATGCATCAATCAATGCGCATTTAACCAAGTATGATTCTGTTCACGGCCGCTTCAATGCCAAAGTCGATCACGATGCTGAAGCGATTTATGTTAATGAAGACAAAATCCTCACCTTCTCTGAGCGCGACCCATCTAAATTACCTTGGGCAGAGCTTAAGATCGACGTGGTTTTTGAATGTACAGGTATCTTCACATCCAAAGAAGCGGTACAACCTCATCTAAATGCAGGCGCTAAGAAAGTAATCATCTCTGCACCTGGTAAGAATGTGGATGCCACAGTAGTGTATGGCGTGAATAACGACATCATCACTTCTGATATGACTGTTATCTCTAACGCATCTTGTACCACAAACTGTCTGGCTCCATTCGCTAAGCCGCTTAATGATGAGATTGGCATTGAGTCAGGTTTAATGACGACAATCCACGCCTACACCAACGATCAGCGTCTCTCTGATGTGTATCACACAGATCTGCGCCGCGCCCGAGCTGCGGCCATGTCAATGATCCCAACTAAAACAGGTGCGGCAGCAGCCGTAGGACTTGTGGTCCCTGAATTAGCGGGTAAGTTCGATGGTATGGCAGTGCGTGTACCGACTGTTAACGTATCGCTTGTGGATCTCTCTTTTATTGCTTCACGAGATACGACAGTAGAAGAGATCAACGCCATCATTGAAAAAGCAGCAAGTCAGTTCCCTATGAATCAAGTGCTGGCTGTTAATAATGAGCCACTTGTGTCAATCGACTTCAACCACAATGCTTTCTCTTCAAACTTCGATGCCACGCAGACCCGTGTCAACGGTCGTTTAGTGAAAGTCATGGCCTGGTACGATAACGAGTGGGGCTTTAGTAACCGCATGTTAGATAATGCTGTGGCCTTAATGTCAGCCAAATAATTCTTGGCACAATATAAAACCAAAAAGGAGCGATTTACGCTCCTTTTTTCTTTCTCTTTTGCCTCTCTCATTTATCTCTCCGCCTGATTTTATTGCCTGTAAAGCGAATAAAAGTCTGCAATGGCAGCTCTACCGGCTGAGTAGCTCTTCGAGATCGTCAAGATTTGAGTTAACACAACTGAGTAAGCTTTGTTTCTTACTCTGAGAAAACTCAGCTGTGACTATCTGACGCAGCAGCTCCAGATTAGTGCTTTTAAAACCCAGTAATCTTTTATAAGAGATTGTCTCTGCACGCTGGCGCTTTGCATCCACTAACCTTTTTAATCTCAGACCATTGGATATTAATGCCAGCTGAATGGTTTTTTCCTGATCTTGATTAAGGATTGATAATAAGTTCTGTTGTTTGATACACCACTCTGGCAATAGCTGAAAATCTTGCTGTTGCATCACCGCTCTCGTCTATGTTGATGGGTCTAGTTCTAAATAGCTTTCTGTTTAATTTTTCTATTGAAAATAGGCTGGCATTTTGTCGCTCAAGACTGAACTCAGGCTTAATATAAGCAAATCATGAATAAGCGTTGAGTGAAAACGAGAATGGAGTCTCACTAGGGGAAAATTTGTGAAGGTTCTGCTTGTAAACGTGCAGCTTATTAACATGCAACTTTTGAACGTGAAAGAAGGGAGTCCTTCTGCTTAGCCATTAACATTTAAAATAACGATAAAAGATAAGCAATTGTGATCAGTAACGTTTTATCCGCACGACTTTCATCACTTCAAAATCAAAGCCCGCAACCGTTTCTGTTTCTGGATAATAGGTAATGTTGACTTTATGACCTTGAAGGCTGCGATATTTCTTTGTGCGTTTAAATTTAAATGGTGCATCACACCCCTCTATCATCACAGTGTGCTGTACCCATTCATCCGTCTCTCTTTGGGTATGGGAGAGAATTTTCACTCCTTCCGAATGAACCAGTTTGCAATGTTTATCGAGCATCTTGTCTACTGCATGTTTCATGAAAAAACCTTAGCGCGGAATCACAGCCCCTGAAAATGAGAAAGCCCCATTATAGAACAATGAGAAGAATTTTGCTTAACGTGAAAAAAGCAGCCCAAATACTCAAAAGTAGCGATCTTTAAGCCAGGCATAATGATAGTAACCTCTCTGGCCTAAACGCCTGAAACGGGCGTAGGGAAAACGCGATAAGGGCTGCTGATACAGAGGTAGAGCCGGCAAAGTCTCTCCAGCAAGGCTTTGAGCCAGCCTAAACGCCGCCTGAGCAGAAAACGCAACCCCAGCGCCGCAGTAACCTAAACTGTACCCCATTCCATCACGCTGAAACACATGGGGCATATCATCTAAGGCAGCGGCAATCCATCCAGTCCAATTATATTCAATAGCGCAATCTGCAAGGCAAGGGAAACAATCTGACATAGCCCGCTTCAAATGCTGGCCGTAAATAGGCTGATCTGCCGCTTTGCCGCTAACCGCGCCGCGCCCGCCAAAGAGCAAACGGTTATCGGGCAGTAAGCGGTAATAGTATTTAAGCAGGCGGGTGTCCATGATCACCTGATGTGTCATCAGCCCAGTTTCTTTAAGCTGCTCGGCCGACAATGGCTCAGTGACAATAATATTGCTGAGAATGGGTAAGAAGCGCTCATCTATCTCAGGCTGAAACACTTTAGGCGTATAAGCATTTCCTGCCGAAATCACCTGTTTGGCCAATACGCTGCCGTTCTCTGTAATAAGATGATGTCCCTGCATCCCCTTTTTCCACTGCAGAACGCAGCTGGACTCATAAACATCAACGCCAAGCCTGTCCAGCATACTACGATACCCCAGTAAAAGTTTTAAGGGGTTTACGCCAAATCCATCGGCTAAACGCAAAGCGCCACAAGCCTGCCTGTTATCCATATAGGCAGCTTTTAACTCATCATTACTGAGCAAAGTAGCATCCTCGCCAAGATGCGCTGTTATAAAAGCACTGCTGCGCCGCAGCTTTTCGAACGCCTTAGGATTATGGGCTATCTTCAGATACCCACTCGCCTGTTTTTCACAATCGATATGCTGCTCATGGATCAGCTGCTCGACCCGAGTCACGGCATCAGTAAACTCCAGGTAGATCCCCTTAGTCACTTCCATGCCCCACTTCTTGTGCATCTGGGGGTAACTCAAACGGCCAGAGCCTTTAAGCACAAAACCTGCATTGCGCCCGCTGGCACCAAACCCGATTTGATTGGCCTCTAACACACAGCAATCGATGCCATACAGACTGACAAGATAATATGCGGTCAAGAGTCCGGTATAACCGCCACCGATAATGGCGACATCGACACGGCGATCCCTGCCAAGCACCCGCATATCCGTTGACGGTTTTACTGTGCTCGCCCAGTAAGAATCAGGCCAGCCCTGGTTAGCTGGATTGAGAGAGTAAAGCGGATCGTAAGTCATTTATCTGTGCCTAAGTGCAGTAAAAAACTAAAAGAGGAGCAGCATTTCCCAGGCTGTGCACCGACAGGTTTTACCACAGATAATGCAGATATAGTCAGGATGCTCGGGATTATTATTCCATCGATTTTCATGGATCTTTATTAGCCGCCCACCGGCACGACTAAAATATCCAACTGCCGCATTGCCCGGACTTTGTTTCCATAGGTGGCTTATTCCGCCAAGCGCTCCCTGACGCTGAGTCGCCTCGATTGATGCTTGCAGCAAGGCTTTACCTACCCCTTTGCCGCGATAATCTTTAGCAACCGTGTTGCATTTAAAATAACAAAGTTGCTGCTGGGCAACAGGCCATAATTGCGGGGAGCACCATTTGTCAGACAGCCACTGACCCGGCGCGTAGGTCAGCCTAAATCCCACAAGCTTATCTTTATCTAAGGCCACAAAATTTGCATTAATGCCATTCTTCTTACCCTTTATGACTATCTCGTTAAGCATAATCTCATCAAGATAACCGTCACCATGGACCTGGTTACCCAGTAAGATCACTTGCTCAAAATGGACATCATTCAAGGGTTTTATTTCTAAAGACATAAGGAGCTAACATCTGTTTCATTCACCAAAATCAAACACTAATGTAACATGAATTTATCTCGATTTGCATGCCTGCAAGCCATGAGTGACTTCTCCTTGATTTGCTCAGTACTTATTAGTTAGACCCACTACTGGCATTTAAAAGCCGATAGCCCTACCCGGTAAAAATGTTAAGGATAGGCTGTTCCAGATCAGTAAAGCATCTTAAGAAAGGCCTGCAGGCTTCACTTAGATTGGCGTTATTGTCACAATAGCCAAACTCATAACAATCAGGTATCACCGTGAATATTTCAAATTTTTTGATTAACAAACTTGATGTAGGCAATGTCAAAAAAGTTGCGACAATTCAGCCTTTATGGAGCGGTTACGGGGAGATCTCCCGCTATCAATGCAGCAAAAACGGCCAAACCCTTAAGCTTGTTGTCAAAAATATTGACCCACCTTCAGTGGCATCTCACCCCTACCAATGGCAAAACGGCTTCGCTCATCAGCGGAAAATGCACTCCTATCGAGTGGAAGCAAACTGGTATCGACATTGGGCCCAACTCTGTCATGACATTTGCCCTTTACCTGATTTCATTGCTGACTATGAAGATAAAACCACGGGTCAGTCGATATTAGTGTTAAGCGATCTGGATGCCCAAGGCTATAATCAACGCCGTAGCCAGTTAACCATTGATGAATGCAAGGCGGTGATCACCTGGTTAGCGCGATTTCATAGTCAGTTTATGACTAAAGAACCGGCCGAGAACTGGTGCGAAGGACTCTGGCCCATCGGGTCCTATTGGCACCTGTCAACAAGACCCGATGAGTTTGCAGCTATGCCGCCAGGCTCCCTTAAACAACATGCCGCACAAATAGATAGCCAATTAAATCAAAGCCAGTTTACAACCCTAATCCACGGCGATGCTAAGGTCGCGAACTTTTGTTTTGCCCAGGACTTTGCTCAGCACTTTGCCGATTATCCAGTAAACAATGGCGTTGCGGCAGTAGACTTCCAATATGTGGGAGCGGGAGTGGGTGTAAAAGATCTCGTTTATTTCCTCGGCAGTTGTTTAACGCCTAATGAATGCGAACAAGATTATGACAGCCTAGTAGACTATTATTTTGAGCAACTCGGGCAATGCACGGCAGGTAAATTCACCACAGAAGATAGACAGGCACTGGATAATGAGTGGCGACAATTGCTGATTTTTGCCTGGGCTGATTTCGAACGATTTCTGCTGGGCTGGGCACCTGAACATCACAAGCGTAACCGCTTTAGCCAAGCCATGACTCATCAGGCATTAAACCTGCTCAATGACTGACAATCGCCAACCGATATTTTCTACCTTGGCGACTATTACAGGCTAAACTTGAATGAAGAGAGTAGTAGATAAACGCAACCGGGTGCGTACCCAAGAACGTCTAGTATGTTCACAATGCGGCATCACTGCTCTCTTCTTTCTTCTTTCTTCTTTCTTAGTAATATTCTCCTCGACACTGCCACTTTATGCCGAAATTACACACCTATTTACATAATTACTTTTTAACGATGACTCATTTCAGTTAACATTCGTGACCTAGAATAGGCATAACTATTTTTGGCCTTACTTTTTTCAGCAGCTTAGCTTCAAATAGAGGATTTCTTTGTGGCTACCAAAAAACAGATCGTATTACCTATAGCCATTCTTGTTGCGGGAATTGGTGGTTATGCAGCCTTTGCCTCGATGAAAAAACCACCCCAGGAAAAACCCGTCGTCGACAATACGCCCGTGGTTGCCGTCGATGTGGTGAGTAAAACCCCGATGACCTTCAATGTTAACTCCTACGGGATAGTCACAGCCAAATATGAAACAGAACTGGTTGCTCAGGTCAGAGGCGAGATTATCTATCTCTCCGAGGCCTTTGTAAAAGGTGGCTTTATAAAACAAGGTCAGATCCTCGCGAAAATTGACCCCAGCGATTATGAAGCCGCATTAATCGACGCCAACGCAAATTTAGCCTCAGCCAAGGCTGCCTTGGTACAAGAGAAAGCCTACGGCAAAGTGGCCGAAGAGGAATGGAAGCGCATCGATAACAGTGTTCCGACCGAGCTCAGCCTACGTAAGCCTCAGCTGGCACAGGAAAAGGCCAAATTGGACTCCAGTGAAGCCGGCGTTAAACGCGCCAAGCGCGATCTTGAGCGTACTATTATCAGAGCCCCCTATGATGCGCTGATTGATAACAGAACCATAGGCTTGGGCTCTTATGTCACCGCAGGTACCAAGCTGGGTCACCTCTTGAGTACAGAACAAGCTGAGATCCGCCTTCCCTTAGCCGATAAAGATGGCCGTTACCTTAATCAACATGGCCTCAATGCAGACGTCACCATCAAGGGGGATTATGCCGGCAAGCCTTACCATTGGCAGGGAAAAATTGTTCGCAGCGAAGGGGTTGTGGATGAAAAAAGCCGCATGACCTACCTGGTTGCTGAAATTCTCGATCCTTACGGATTAGCAACCGATAGGCCGCCTCTGCGTTATGGCAGTTACGTCACAGCCGATATCAAGGGGAAACAAACTCCATCTGTGACCACTCTGCCCCGTCATCTCATTATTGAGGACAGAGTCGCGATTCTCGACAAGGACAACAAACTTAAATTTCAGAACGTCAAAGTGATCCGTGAACAAGGAACACAAGTGGTGGTTAGCGATGGGTTGGAAGACGGCATGCGTGTTATCACCTCGGCACTGGATTACCCGATAGAAGGAATGAAACTCGCGCTGCCGGCACAAACGGTCAAATCGGTGGAAACGGCTGAAAATGCTGCGGGCCACACCCAATCTATCAAGGAGTAATTGGCCGTGGAAGATACAAATAAAGGCATTATTGCCTGGTTTGCACGCAATAGTGTCGCAGCCAACCTGTTGATGATCATTATTATCTTAGGCGGCCTGCTGACGGCAAATACCATACGCAAACAGTTTTTCCCTCAAGATGAAATCAATTGGATAGAGTTCAGTGCTTTCTACCCAGGAGCCGCACCTCAAGAAGTTGAAGAAGGGATCACAATTAAGATAGAAGAAGCACTTGAGAGTGTTGAGGGGCTTAAACGGGTGATCACCTATTCCAACCGTAACTCTGCGTCCGGTTATTTCAGAATTGAAGACTCCTATGATCCACAGATGGTACTCGACGAGGTTAAATCCGCCATCGATTCTGTTTCCAGTTTCCCCGATGGCATGGAAAGACCCAAAGTCGAAAGAATAAAAGAAAAACAAGAGGTCTTTTATATCAGCCTTTACGGCGATATGGCGCCCAAACAGCTTAAGGAGTTGGGGGAAAAGATCCATGATGAGCTGATGCAGCTTCCCTTGGTCAATATCACAGAGTTTTACGGTGGCTTAGGCTACGAGATTGCCATCGAAGTCAGTAAAGATAAACTCAGAGAATATAACCTCACCTTTAATGATATCGCCAGCGCGGTTCGCGGTTATTCGCGCAATATGTCTGCAGGCCAAATTAAAGCACAGAACGGTTATATCAACCTACGCGTACAAAACCAGGCGTATGTTGGCTACGAATTTGAAAACCTGCCGCTGATCACCTTGGAAGATGGCACTAACCTTAAACTGGGTGACGTCGCAACCGTCATCGATGGTTTTGAGGATGGCATCCAGTATTCCAAGTTTAATGGCAAGAATTCAGTCACCTTCTTTGTGGGCGCATCAAACGATCAAAGCATCACAGATGTGGCCAAAGTAGTGAACCAATATGTCGAAGATAAGCAGGCCAGTCTGCCTCAAGGGATAAAGCTCAGTACCTGGGTGGATATGACCTACTACCTTGAAGGCCGTCTACAACTGATGCTCGACAGCATGAAGAGTGGCGCTGTGTTGGTCTTCTTAATGCTGGCGCTGTTTTTGCGGGTGCGCCTGGCGTTTTGGGTGATGATGGGTCTGCCGGTTTGTTTCCTTGGCACACTATTATTTATGCCAATGGCCATGATCGATGTCACCATCAATGTCATCAGTCTGTTCGCTTTTATTCTTGTGCTGGGTATTGTCGTCGATGACGCTATCGTTATGGGTGAAAGTGCCCACAGCGAGTGTGAGGAGAAAGGCCAGACTATCGATAACGTCATCCGTGGGGTCAAGAAGGTAGCGATACCAGCCACCTTTGGTGTATTAACCACTATCGCAGCATTTTTACCTATTACCATGGATGAAGGACCCTCCTCTGCATTTGGTCAATCCATTGGCTTTGTGGTGATCCTCTGTCTGCTGTTTTCACTGGTAGAATCCAAGCTCATCTTGCCGGCGCATTTAGCCCATATGAAAGCCAGAACAGAAGTAAAGCCGGGTTCCAAGAAACCGCTCGATATCTTGCGACTTGGGATTAACTATCTGCAAGGCAAGGTAGACAGGGGGCTGCAATACCTAATTAACGACCTCTACTACCCGAGCTTGAAGCTTGCGGTTAAATACCGATATGCGGTGATCATGGTGTTTATCAGCTTTATTCTGGTCTGCGCCGGACTCTACAATGGCGGGATAATCCGATTTATCGGCCAACCGAAGATCCCTCACGATTTTCCGCGTGTCAAAGTTGAAATGAATATCGACGCGTCAGAAAATGCCACCTTATCTGCGGCGCTTGCGATTCAAAAAGCCCTCTACGATGTCGATAAACAGATAGAGCAAGATTATGGTCAGTCGATGATCTCGGATATGCAGGTCGATCTTGAAGGCCGCACCCGTGCCAATATCATGACCAAACTGGTTGACCCGTCGCTCAGGCCTATGGATACCTTTGCCTTAGCCGAATTATGGCGACAAGCCATGCCGACTATCCCAGGCGTCAAATCCTTTACCATTCAGGACAATCTGTTTGGTAGCGGACGCGATGATGGCGATATCAGCTTCAGACTCGAAGGCAAAGATGAGCGGCAACTAATCGCGGCCTCAAAAGAACTCAAAGATAAACTCAATAGTTTGCAGGGCGTGGGCGATGTCAATGACAGCCGCCAGTCGAGCGCCAAAGAGGTGCAGTTTAAACTCAAGCCATTAGCCAACAGTGTTGGTCTGAGCCTCGCCAACATCGCCGGCCAGGTCAGTGCCAGTTTTTATGGTATGGAAGCACAGCGTATCTTGCGTAACGGCGAAGAGATTAAGGTAATGCTGCGCTACCCTGAATCCCAGCGTAACTCAATTAATCAGGTCAATCAGGTCATGCTGCTTACACCTGCCGGTGGTGAGATCCCCCTATCTGAAGTCGCCGAAATTGAGATCACCCAAGGGGTGAATGGCATTCGCCGCGAAAACGGGAACCGCACTATCAATGTTTGGGCATCGGTTGATGCCGATCAGGTAGAGCCTTTTAAGCTGGCTAAGGAGATCCGCGATAACTTTATCCCTGAGTTATTAAAGAAATACCCCAGAGTGAAGAGCGAAGTTTCGGGTAACATTCAGGAGCAGCTGGACAGTGCCAATACTCAGCTCAGGGATTTTGTTATCTCTTTGCTGGTGATCTATAGCCTGCTTGCGGTGCCATTAAAATCCTATGTTCAACCTATGATGATCATGTCGGTGATCCCCTTTGGGATCATAGGGTCTGTCATGGGCCACCTGATCTTGGGGATAGACCTAAGTGCCCTCTCCCTGTTTGGCATCATTGCTGCGGCCGGTGTTGTGGTAAACGACTCCCTAGTCATGGTCGACTATATCAATACCGCAAGAGCCAATGGCACGCCGATGAAAGAGGCGGTGGTCAACGCGGGATGTCGTCGATTTAGGGCGATACTCTTAACCTCGCTGACCACATTTATTGGTCTGGTGCCCATCATGACTGAAACCAGCATGCAGGCACAGATGGTCATTCCAATGGCGGTTTCATTGGCATTTGGGGTGTTGTTTGCAACCATTGTGACACTCGGTTTGATCCCTTGTCTCTATGTGGTTATTGAAGACATAAAAGCTCTCTTCAGCCGTAAAAAATACACTGAGCCGCAAGCAAAGCCGCTTGAGTCTGTTTAGCTGGCTCTAGTTACAACAGGCTCTAGTTACAACTGGCTCTAATTACAACTGATTATAGGTTTTGAGCATTGCACCACCGGCTTGCTGGTGGCGCAATATCAGGCTTAAAGATAAATCACCAGAAAGAGATTGCAGTTAACTGCTCTGTTACGACAGATAAGCGTGAAAGATAAGATTTAAGAAATACATTTCAAAAAGCAAAAAGCCCGCTATCAAAGCGGGCTTTTCTTATATGGCGGAGAGATAGGGATTTGAACCCTAGACGGGCTATAAACCCGTGCCGGTTTTCAAGACCGGTGCATTCGACCACTCTGCCATCTCTCCGAACGCCGCGAATAATATAGCCAGTATGAATCCATGTAAAGTAAAAAATGGTATAAGGCGTTTATTCGAGTAAGTTATCGACAATCCTGTCAAACATCCCGATTGCCTTTATTACCGCCGTGTCGATTAAAGCGGATGTTGGCGGGATCTGGCAATTGAAAATGTTGTTCAAGATCTTGCCAGTGTTGCAGTTTTCTCATTTTGCTCGCCACGATAACTATCGCAGCACAAACAAGTATGGCTATTGTAATGGCAACTTTACCCTGTTGCGCCCACAAGGCAACCAAGGAGGAAGCACCAAACCCCATGGAAATTTGAATAAAATTTTGTAACCCGGCGGCCTTTGCCGAATCCTGCTTAAATTGCTGCAAGGCGTCATTCACCACTATCGGATAGCAAGCGCCATTCGCCGCCGCCATCACAGCAAAAATGAAAAGCATGGGCCATATCCCATCAAACTTGAACACAAGCGTGCTCAGGGCGATACCAAGTATGCACAAACCAAATAGACCTAACACCAAGTGTAAACTCAGCTCCCTGCCCAGCTTCTTAATAAGGCTTTTACTCAAGATCCCGCCAAGGATAAACATCAGAGTCTGAGGAATAAAGCTCAGGCCAATCTCAGTCGCTTGATAACCCTGCTGCTGCATCACAATCGGCCACAGGGTCAGATAGGAGAAAAATGCCCCAGAGCAAGCGCCGAAAATGATGACATTGCCTAGAAATCGCGGATGATTCAGCATAGAGAGATAACCATGATGACCTACAGAAGATTCCGCGGATACCGTAGTTCGTGCTACAGAATTATGCTCTACCCAAAGAAAAGTGGCCACAATCAACAGGGCGGACAAGAGACTCAAAACCCAAAAAATGGTTCGCCAATCGCCAAGTGTTAGCAGGTAAGCCCCGACAAGGGGCGCAAGTGCTGGCGATAAAGCAACCAGAGGCATGATATTGCTAAATATTCTTTGCGCGGATTTTTCATCATTTTGCTCAATCACAATCGCCTGCCAGATAACAGATGCACTACAAGCACCTATCGCCTGAAAGAAGCGCCCAACATTAAAAGCCACTATGTCGTGACTCAGGGCTACCATCAAACTTGCGAAACCAAACAGGGCTAACCCCATTATCAAGCTGTTGCGTTTGCCAAAACGCTGTACCAAAGGCCCATAGAGTAATTGGCCTATGGCGAGTCCCGCCAAAAAACAAGAGAGGGTACTGGCCACATTTTCAGGGCTTGTATTAAAAGATATTTCAATTGCTTTGAAAGCAGGCAAATAGATATCAGTCGCGATAAAACCTAACATACTTAATAGGGATAAGTAGGCAACAAAGAGTAAACTTCCGCTTTTATTCATTATTTTATTCTCCATTAAATTGAAATTTGAAAGACGCCAAGTCTAGATACTTGCCAAAAGCTTGTGAAACGGTTAATTTTGCTTACAGCCATCAAAAAATCTCACAGCAGAGGTTCCTATGCTTTCTGAACAATCCATGCAACTTATCGATATGGTTGCAAGAGTGGGTAGCTTTACCGCAGCAGCAAACCAACTCCATAAGGTACCTTCTGCGGTGAGTTATGCGGTCAAACAGGTTGAAGAAGAGTTAGGTGTGATTTTGTTTGAGCGCCACCATCGCAGTGTTAGTCTGACCCCTGCTGGAGAACATTTTGTCAAGCAGCTCAGACTGGTTCTGACCAATTTGGCTGAACTCAAAGATGACACTAAACGTGTGGCCAATGGCTGGCAGCCCACCCTTTCTATCGCGCTGGACAACATAGTCAGAGCCGACAAGCTGAGCAATTTAATCGCCGATTTTTATCGCCATTTTGACAATGTTGAACTCATCATCCGCATCGAAGTCTTTAACGGTGTTTGGGAGGCTATCTCTACCGGGCGCAGTGATATTGCCATTGGCGCAACCACAGCCATCCCTGTTGGCGGTGATTACCGCTTTAGGGATATGGGTGACATAGAGTGGAGTTTCTTAGTGGCAAAACACCACCCTCTAGCGGCGGTTGATCATCCGTTAACCGATGAGGAACTGGCTATCTATCCAGCCATCTGCCTAGAAGACACCTCAAGGGAGATCCCTAAGCGCGTTACCTGGTTACTGGAAAATCAGCGCCGTCTTGTGGTTCCCGACTGGATCCGCGCCATCAACTGTTACCGTGAAGGTCTGGGAATTGGCTATATGCCTAAACATTTTGCCACGCCCTTCATTGCTTCGGGTGCCTTGGTTGAAAAGCAGCTTGTTTTGCCTAAAGCCCCCAGTCCCTGCTGTTTAGCCTGGAACGATGCCAATCAGTCTGCGGCAATGGCCTGGGTGCTCGACTACTTAGGCGACAGTGACAAATTGCAAAGAGACTGGTTTAATTGATATTTATTCGCCAAACTAGTTACAAACAGAGCGGCAATATTGCCCTTTTAACTTTCAAATAAACTAACCCTGTTAAAATAGGATTTTAATAAGATTAAACTCGCTTCATCTGATGGAACTGATGAACTGTTTTATACTCAAAAAGATAACGCTCTTTCTGGTCAATGGAGACTAAGATGACACAACAAACGCTTTATAGCTCACAGGTTGGGACTCAAGAAGTCAACAAACTACTGAAAAACACTTATATGCTACTGTCGATGACCCTGGCCTTCTCTGCCCTTTGTGCCGGCTTGGCGATGGCAATGCAGATAGGCCCTATGCTATCCATCGGCCTTTCTCTTGGTGGCTTAGTACTCTTATTTGTCACCTTACGTAAAGCAGAATCCGCCGCAGGACTCTTCTGGATCTTCGCCTTTACCGGCATGGAAGGCGCATCCCTCGGCTATATGCTCAATCACTATGCAGGTATGGCCAACGGCCCACAGTTGATTATGCAGGCGCTAGGTTTAACCGCGGTGGTCTTTATCACCCTATCGGGTTATGCGTTAACCACCAAAAAAGACTTCTCTTTTATGCGTGGCTTCCTGCTTGCAGGCCTTATCATCGCCATTGTTGCGGGTATCGCCAATATCTTTATCGGTAGTGGCACTGTCTTTATGGCACTCAACACCGGTATCGCATTGTTGATGACAGGTTTTATCCTCTATGACACCAGTCGTATCGTCAATGGAGGAGAAACTAACTATATACGCGCGACTATCTCCCTCTACTTGGACTTCTTAAACCTGTTTATCTCCATCCTGCACCTTATGGGTGTTGGTGGCGACGATTAATCCAGACCAGGATTTCGGCTTAGGTCGATTGGCGTTTGAGGTAATAGGATAAACTGAGATAGAATAGCTCCCATTCTTGGGAGCTATTTTTTTCCCCGATACAGATCTTAAAGAGACACAGATAAAGCGATCCCGATGAAATTTCTCATTCAAGTTAACCGCCCAGCTTATGGACAGAGTACCAGTTTCCAGGCACTGAGTTTTGCGAAAGCTGCCCTCGCTGCTGGGCATGAGATCATCAGCGTCTTTTTTTACCAAGATGGCGTGTTATCCACCAATGACTTAACCTCGCCCGCGTCTGATGAGTTCGATCTTATGGCTGCGTGGCGGGATTTTGCTGAAACCAATCAAGTCCCTTTGATCAACTGTGTATCCGCCGCCCTTCGCCGCGGGGTTCTCTCCAGTGTTGAGGCTAAAGAAAACCTCCAGAGCCATTGGAATCTTAATCCACCTTTCATTATGGGCGGTTTGGGTGAGTTAGTGACAGGCATAGAAAAAGCCGATCGGGTGATCAATTTCTAATTTGAGCAGCAGATGAGCAAGAAAATAACCTTAATCTTTCGACACGCACCTCATGGCAGCGCAGCCTGCCGAGAGGCCCTCGACTTTGCCCTGTTAAGTGCCAGTTTCGAGCAGCAGATCAGCCTGCTGTTTGTCGATGAGGGCGTACTTAATCTGCTTGATGCCCAGTTACCTGAGCTCATCGGCGGGCGCGATTTTATCAAGACCCTTAAGGCGCTACCTCTGTATGAGATTGATGAGGTCTACGCCTGTCAAGACTCTCTGGCCAAGCGAGGCCTTAATCAGCTTCCTGCTTCACTTGCTGTAGATCTGCTCGACACAAATGCCATCAAGGCACTGTTAAGCCAAGCCGACGAGGTTCTTGTTTACTGATGATTTTACATACCCTACAAGAAAACGCCGATTATGAAGCCGCGCTTCGTTGCTGTCTTCGCTATATCGCCCCGCAAGATACATTGCTGCTCTATGGTGATGCAATCAATCTGCTGCTGCAGACACACTGGCAAAATCAATTAGCACAAACTCAGGTATTGCTGCTAAAGGATGCGGTTAAGGCCCGAGGACTGACAGACTATTTACACTCATACAAGCAGATCACATCTGCTGAATTTGTTGAGCAAACACTGCTACATTCAAAGGTGATTAGCTGGTGAATTACATTCAATATCAAACAACTCAGATTGAAACAGATCCCCAGGGTTATCTGAAACAGGTGTCGGACTGGAACATAGAAATTGCAAAGATCATCGCCGAAAAAGAGCAGATCGAGCTGACTGACGCTCATTGGGAAGTGATCTATTTTGTACGTAACTTTTACTTAGAGTTCAACACCAGTCCGGCCATTCGTGTGTTAGTTAAGGCACTCGGGCAAGCTTTAGGGCCGGAGAAAGGCAATTCTAAATATCTGCACACCCTGTTTCCTGTTGGCCCTGCCAAACAAGCGACAAAAATCGCAGGCTTACCTAAACCGGCAAAATGCCTGTAAAGGTAAACATAAAAGCCTTTAACTAAATAAGCTTAAGAAAAAGCCCGGCATTGCCGGGCTTTTTTCGTATTAGCGATTCTGCTAATGATTTCTACTATCTATTGCTGCGATTGGGATTAACCAATCTGGCTCAGGCCGCCCATATAGGGACGCAGCACCTCAGGGATGGTGATAGAACCATCGGCGTTCTGGTAGTTTTCCAGTACCGCAACTAAGGTACGACCCACGGCAAGCCCTGAACCATTTAGCGTATGCAGCAAGGCTGGCTTCTTGGCCGCTTTCTCCTTATAACGCGCTTGCATACGACGCGCCTGGAAATCCTGCATGTTACTGCAAGAAGAGATCTCACGGTAGGTGTTCTGCGCAGGTAACCAGACTTCGATATCATAGGTCTTAGCCGCGCCAAAGCCCATGTCACCGGTACAGAGGATCACTGTGCGATAAGGCAGACCCAGTTTTTGTAGCACAGCTTCGGCGTTCAGGGTAAGGCTTTCCAGCGCCGCCATTGAATCTTCAGGCTTCACTAACTGCACCATCTCGACTTTATCAAACTGATGCTGACGGATAAGTCCTCGGGTATCACGGCCATAAGAGCCAGCTTCACTACGGAAACAGGCGGTATGGGCAGTTAATTTAACCGGCAGTTCATCTTCATCGAGAATGCTGTCACGGGCCAGGTTGGTCAGTGGCACCTCAGCGGTCGGGATCAGGCTCAGGCCTTGCCCCTCTTCGGTAGCAGGTTTAGTGTGGAACAGATCTTCACCAAACTTTGGCAGTTGACCTGTACCTAACAAGCTGTCTTCATTCACCAAGAGTGGCACATAGGCTTCGGTATAACCGTGCTCGTTAGTGTGCAGATCCAGCATAAACTGGGTTAAGGCGCGGTGCAGGCGCGCGATCTGCCCTTTCATCACGATAAAGCGTGAACCTGTGATTTTTACTGCGTTCTTAAAATCTAAGCCGGCGTGGAATTCGCCAAGATCCACATGATCTTTCACTTCAAAATCGAACTTTCTAGGCTCGCCCCAGCGGCGGATCTCCACGTTCTCATTTTCATCGGCGCCGACAGGGACTGATTCATCGGGCAGGTTAGGAATGCTCATAGCGATGGCATTCAGCTCTTCGAGCAGCTTTGCCAGCTCAACTTTCTTGGCATCCAACTGCTCGCCCAGATCCCCCACCTGGGCCATGATAGGGGCAACGTCTTCGCCCTTGGCTTTTGCCTGACCAATGGATTTTGAAATCGCGTTTCTCGACGCTTGTAGCTCTTCGGTCGCTACCTGAAGCGATTTACGTTTCTCTTCCAGCTGACTTAAACGGCCCACATCTAAAATGTAACCACGGGTCGCCAAACGCTCGGCTGTCACTTCTAACTCTGTACGTAAAAATTTAGGATCTAACATGTTCTAGTTTCTTTTTAGTTAAACGCGAGAAAAAACCCACTGCTGCCCCAGATATACCATAAACAGGCATAACCCCAGGTTCAGTGTAATATTCAATACAGCTTTCAACCATGCGCCTTGCTGCATCAAGAGCAAGGTTTCATTGGAAAAGGTTGAAAAGGTGGTCAAGGCACCTAAGAGGCCGACCCCCACTAACGCTTTTAGTTCAGGGCTTAAATCACTCACTTGACCTAAAGCGTAAATTATCCCCATCGCAAATGAGCCGATAATATTGGCCACAAGTGTACCAAAAGGAAATGCCGAGCCAAACAACTGAATCATCATTATTGAGATAAGGTAACGAAAAACTGCGCCTATCGAGCCACCCAGTGCGACAAATAATAGATTACTCATAACGTTTTATCTCACTGTCTCTGTCCAGCTCAGCCAATAATTCGAGTTTAGTCTTAATTCGTTTCTCAAATCCATGCTCTGTTGGATAGTAAAAACGCTGCTGTGCTAACTCCTCGGGGAAATAACACTCGCCGCTTGCATAGGACTGAGGCTCATCATGGGCATAACGATACCCTTCACCCATTCCCATCTCAGCCATCAGCTTAGTCGGGGCATTTCTCAGATGGTTCGGCACAGGGATCTGCCCAGTCTCTCTGGCCAGGTTGCGCGCCGCTTTAAAGGCCGTGTACACGGCATTGCTCTTAGGGGCACTGGCAAGGTACACAATCGCCTGAGCGATAGCACGCTCCCCTTCGGCAGGACCGACTCGGTGAAAACAATCCCAGGCATTGAGGGCAACCGTCATGGCGACAGGATCGGCATTACCTATATCTTCCGAGGCAATTGCCAGCAAACGTCTGGCGATATAGAGGGGATCGCAACCCCCTTCGAGCATACGGCAAAACCAGTAGAGCGCCGCATCGGGCGCCGAGCCGCGAATTGATTTATGTACCGCCGAGATCAGATCATAATACTGATCGCCGTTCTTATCGAAACCTGCCAGTTGCTGGCCAGCGACTTCGATTAACTGCGCCTCAGTAAATGCCTCTCCTTCGGCTAGCATGTCACTCATCAGCTCCAGCAGGTTAAGCGCCTTGCGAGCATCCCCCTCACAGATATTGGCAAGTTTATCGGCGACTTCATCGCTAATGGTGAGTTTACGCGCCCCGAGTCCCCGCTCCTCATCCTCTATTGCCTGCCGCACTATCTCGACTATTTCGCTGTTTTCGAGTCGTTTAATCAGATAGACACGCGCCCTGGAAAGCAAGGCGTTATTGATCTCAAATGAGGGGTTTTCCGTGGTCGCACCGATAAAAATTACTGTGCCATCTTCAATAAAAGGCAGAAAGGCATCTTGCTGACTCTTATTAAACCTGTGTACCTCATCGACAAACAGTAAGGTGCGTTGCCCGCGGGACTGGGCAACATTTTTAGCGTGCTCAATGGCCGCGCGGATCTCTTTTACCCCAGAAGTGACCGCAGAAATCCGCTCCACATGCGCATTGGTATAATTGGCTATCAGTTCGGCCAGAGTCGTCTTACCCGTGCCAGGTGGCCCCCACAGCATCATGGAGTGCGCGCGCCCAGCCTCTAAGGTATTACGCAGCGGCTTACCTTCACCTAGCAGGTGTTTCTGGCCTATATACTGGTTCAGCGTTTCCGGCCGCATTCTTGCAGCCAACGGCCTGAAATCCGGTGAGAAATCGAAACTGAGACTCGACACGTCAGCCTCTAATTCAGCGCATTTAAGCGTTGATCATCGATATCGACGCCTTCGGGTACGATGAACTGAAACAACTGCTTATCTTTTGATGTCAGGGACTGCTGACCACTCAGAATAAACTGACTGGTGTTGCCCTGCTGATCATCGAGCTGCATCTTGGTCAGTGTCTGCCCCTTAAAACAGACCTCAACCTGAGTCACGCCCGTATCGTCTGCCTTAGGGAGAATTTGATAACAATCGCCCTTTGCACTCACCTGATAGCGATCCCAGGTCTGTTCATCCCTGTGCACTAATAATGCGATGGGTGACGCCTCTATCGCCTGATTAAAATCCATTACCGACACCTCTTCGGCAAAGGGATTATAGATCCATACATCGCTGCCATCGGCCACGATAAGCGACTCATCGGGCTGAGTTAAGTGCCAGTAAAACTGGTTGGGTACGGCCAGAGCAAAGGTGCCGCCCCCCTGTTGAATCGTCTTGCCATTGATATCTGTCACCGTCTGGCTGAAATTGGCTTTTAAATTATCCAGCTGTGCAAGTTTCTGCTTAAGCGAGGCGCCATCATCTGCCCAGACACTCACACTGGCACTTACCAGAATTGACAGACTCGCTAACGCGATACCTTTTAACATGCTTATTCCTTTCATTAACTCTTTGAGCCTTAATAGGCTTTAGGTGGCGGTGGCGCCAACACTTCGCGGTTACCGTTATGGCCTTGAGAACTGACTACGCCCTGAGCCTCCATCTGCTCAATAATCCGAGCGGCGCGGTTATAACCAATTTTAAACTTACGCTGTACGCTGGAGATGGAGCCGCGGCGGGTTTCAGTCACAAAGGCGACGGCCTCATCATAGAGAGCATCCATCTCTTCATCGCCTTCGCCGACCTCACCGGGCAAGAGCACTTGCTCCCCTTCGGTTGAACCTTGGAGGATCTCGTCGATATATTGAGGTGTTCCACGGCTGCACCAGTCGGCCACCACGGCATGTACTTCATGATCGTCAATAAAGGCGCCATGCACCCGGTTAGGTACACTGGTCCCCGGCGGCAGATAAAGCATATCCCCCATGCCGAGCAGCGTCTCTGCGCCCTGCTGATCTAAAATGGTGCGAGAGTCGATACGCGATGAAACTTGGAATGCCATACGGGTCGGGATGTTGGCCTTAATCAAACCTGTTATCACATCAACCGAGGGACGCTGAGTCGCCAGAATAAGATGAATACCCGCGGCGCGGGCTTTCTGCGCGATACGCGCGATCAGTTCTTCGACCTTCTTACCCACTATCATCATCATGTCGGCAAATTCATCGACAATCACGACAATTGACGGCAACTTATCAAGTTCTGGTGCCTGCTCTTCCATGCTGTCTTGTGAGCGCCATAGGGGATCGGTTATCACCTCGCCTCTTTCTTTGGCTTCTTTAATCTTAGCGTTGTAACCTTTGAGATTACGCACCCCAAGCGCCGACATCAGCTTATAACGCCGCTCCATCTCGCCTACACACCAACGCAGTGCATTGGCCGCCTCTTTCATGTCCGTCACCACTTCACACAAGAGGTGCGGAATGCCTTCATACACAGAGAGTTCGAGCATCTTAGGGTCGATCATGATAAAGCGCACATCTTCCGGCCCGGACTTATAGAGCAGACTGGTGATCATCACATTCACCCCAACCGACTTACCCGAACCTGTGGTACCAGCAACCAGCAGATGGGGCATCTTGCCTAAGTCCACCACAACAGGCTCACCGGCAATATCTTGACCGAGCACCATGCTCAGGTGAGATTGGCTCTTAGCAAAGGCATCGCTGCCGAGCACATCACGCATAAACACGGTTTCGCGGAATTTATTAGGAATCTCAAGCCCTACATAGGCTTTACCTGGGATCACCTCGACCACGCGCACACTTTCAGCCAGGAGTGAGCGAGCCAGATCTTTAGACAGGTTGGTAATTTTCGATGCCTTGACCCCAGGTGCCAGTTCGAGTTCGAAACGGGTGACGACTGGGCCAGGGAAAACACCCACCACATTGGCCACAATATTAAAGTCGGCGAGTTTCACCTCGACCAATCTGGCGACCTGATCCAATTCTTCCTGGGTGATGGGGTTGGCTTTTCTGTTTGGCACATCTAGCAAAGAAATATCCGGCAGCGGCGCCATAGGTTTAGTCGGCTGCGCCTTTTCGCCACCAGGTAACACTACTATGCCATCGACAATCTTGGCTTTCTCCTGTGCTTTCTCTTGCACTTTCTCTTGTATTTTCTTTGGCTGAACTAGAGCGCCGCTTGATTGAGTTTCATCGAAGTTTATCGACTCAAGTGGCATCTCGTCAGCACCCTGTTGATGCTGATTGAGATCGAGGACAGGCTCCTGTTTCTCTGCCGGTCTAGCAGACTCATCATCTTTACTACGACCAAATTTTGGCAGTGAGAAGCGGGATTTTTTCTTGTCTGAATCCGGTGCTTCTCCTACTGGCATCTCATCAAATTCTGGCTCATCCTCGAAAATGTCATCATACTCATCCTCTTTGGCGCTGCGCTGTGATTTGAAACGATCGAACACAGACATAAAGCCTTTGGTATCATCGGTTTCTGGTGCGCTGGAGAATTTTTCGGGTATGGTTTTGAGCTGCTTAAAACACCAGATAGTGGCTAAACCAACCAGTTCGATAACGGTTAACCAGCTGATCCCAGTCAGTAAAGTAAAGCCAGCGCCAACAAAGCAAAGCAGCAATAAGGTGGTTCCAAGCTGATTGAAATAGGGCAACATGGCTGCGGCTATCACATCGCCCGAGACACCGCCGGCAGAGAATTCATAGATGTCATTGGCATTCATGCTCGCAAGAGCTGCAAGACTCAGTATGATAAGTAAGAAACCTATCAACCTCAGCCCCACGGAAAAGTAGTCGATCTCCAGCAGTTTATGGATACGTTTAAACAGCAACCAGCCGGTTAAGGCGACGACTAATGGAATGATATAGGCGGTGTAACCAAAGAAATAAAACAGCACATCGGCCAACCAGGCACCCACAGCGCCGGTCAGGTTTTTTATCTCCCCCTCGAAATGGGACTGACTCCAGCCGGGATCGGAAGAGTTGAAACTGGTGAGCGCCAATAAAATATAGGTGGCCGCCATACAGCATAAGATCAGCCCACCCTCAAGCAGACGCTGCAGTCCGCTTAATGTTTTAACACCATTACCTTTAGACAATCGAGAACCCACTTAGAAGAAAAACAGGTAAAAATAAGATACCAGAATAATTTGTCAGATGCAGTGTTTTACCTGACATTACAGCCTAATAGCGAAGGAATATTGATTTGACGATGAAATTATGGACAGCGAATAAAAAAAGGAGCTAAAAAAGCCCCTTTTTTTACAGTTAAAGTCGATTTATGACTCAAGGCTTACGTTAATAGCCACTCTATTGGTTTGCTTCACTTCTTCCATTACAACGTAGGTACGTGTATCAGAAACTGCTGGCAACTTCAGTAAAGTTTCTCCTAACAAACGGCGATAAGCAGACATATCAGAAACGCGAGTTTTTAATAAATAGTCGAAATCACCAGAAACCAGATGACACTCTTGAATATCATCTAACAACTGAACAGCTCGATTAAATTTATCAAATACCTCAGCGGTATCGCGGTTAAGCGTTATTTCAACAAACACTAACAATGATGCCCCAAGATAATGCGGGTTCACTAATGCTGTATATCCGTTGATATAACCATGCTTTTCAAGCCTTTTAACTCTCTCTAAGCAAGGTGTTGGGCTAAGCCCGACGCGCTTTGATAGTTCAACATTTGAAATGCGACCATCGATTTGTAACTCGTTAAGTATATTGCGATCGATCCGATCTAAGTCTTTTATAGGACTCTTTTTATTATTGACCATATTTTTAACCTTGCTTTATCACTAAAACAATATTTATTACTGCGTATGTCCAAACTTCAGCAGCATCAACTGCCGAAGTGATACTATACTAGATTTCCCTTGAACAATCACGTTTAAGGGTAAATAAAATAACTACATAACCCACAAAATTAGGGTTTTATTTGTATTGAGGCTTGAAGATGATTATTGGTGTACCTAAAGAGATCAAAAACCACGAATATCGTGTTGGTATGGTTCCGTCAAGTGTCTTAGAGTTGACAAACAAAGGTCACGAGGTTTACGTCGAGACCAATGCTGGTGCGGGAATTGGCTTTAACGATCAAGATTATATCGATGTTGGTGCGTCTATCTTAAATACGGCGGCAGAAATTTTCGCTAAAGCAGAGATGATAGTTAAAGTGAAAGAGCCTCAGGCCGTTGAACGCGCTATGCTTCGCGAAGATCAACTGCTATTTACTTATCTGCACCTTGCGCCAGATCTGCCACAAACTGAAGATCTCGTTAAAAGTGGTGCCGTCTGTATCGCTTATGAAACAGTAACAGATGCACGCGGTGGACTTCCTCTACTTGCACCTATGTCAGAAGTTGCTGGCCGCATGTCAATTCAAGCCGGCGCTATGGCCCTTGAAAAATCTAAAGGTGGCAGTGGTATGTTGCTTGGCGGCGTCCCCGGTGTGGAACCAGCTAAGGTCGTTATCATAGGTGGCGGCATGGTAGGTACCAACGCAGCACAAATGGCGGTTGGTCTGGGTGCTGATGTTGTTATCCTAGATCGCAGCATTGATGCACTGCGTCGTCTAAATGCCCAGTTCGATAACAAAGTTAAGGCTATTTACTCAACGGCTGCCGCTATCGAAAAGCATGTGCTTGAAGCCGATTTAGTGATTGGTGGTGTACTGGTCCCTGGTGCTGCCGCGCCTAAACTGGTTACCAAAGAGCACATCAAGGCGATGAAGCCTGGCAGTGCGATTGTTGACGTAGCTATCGACCAAGGTGGTTGTGTTGAGACCTCTCATGCAACAACTCACCAAGACCCAACTTATATCGTCGATGATGTTGTGCACTACTGTGTTGCTAACATGCCGGGTGCCGTTGCCCGTACTTCAACATTTGCACTGAATAACGCGACTCTGCCTTATATCATCAAGCTAGCCGATCTGGGTTACCGTGAGGCCTTACTGCAAGACAAACACCTGCTGAAGGGTCTGAACGTGATGCACGGTAAGATCACCTGTAAAGAGGTTTCAGAAGCACTTAACCTCGAATACGTTGATCCAGCAATCCTGTTAGGTTAATCATCTGACCAGTGATGACAGATAAAAGGGAGCCTTGTGGCTCCCTTTTTCGATTAGCTTAATCTAAAAGATAGGCTTTACCCTAGCATTCAAATTACCTACAATCGCTGCAATTTGCTAAAGGCATGGAGAATAAAATGAGCCAAGCTAAACACTGTAACTTATTAATTTTGGGTTCTGGCCCTGCGGGCTACACAGCCGCTGTCTATGCAGCTAGAGCCAATTTAAAGCCTGTGATGATCACAGGCATGCAGCAAGGTGGTCAGCTTACCACTACCACTGAGGTTGAAAACTGGCCTGGTGATGCTGATGACTTAACCGGCCCTGCATTGATGGAAAGAATGCAAAAACATGCCGAAAAGTTTGAGACTGAAATTGTTTTTGATCATATCAACGAAGTCAACCTACAGGTGCGCCCTTTCCAACTGAAAGGCGACAGCGGTGAATACACTTGTGATGCCCTGATCATCTCTACCGGTGCATCAGCCATGTATCTGGGTCTTGAATCAGAAGAAGCCTTTAAAGGTAAAGGGGTTTCTGCCTGTGCGACCTGTGATGGTTTCTTCTATCGTAATCAAAAAGTGGCCGTGATCGGTGGCGGAAATACTGCTGTTGAAGAAGCCCTTTACTTGAGCAATATCGCCTCTGAAGTGCATCTTATCCACCGTAGAGACAGCTTCCGCTCAGAGAAAATTCTCACCAAACGTCTAATGGACAAGGTTGAGAACGGCAACATCATACTGCACCTAGATAATACCTTAGATGAAGTAGTCGGCGATCAGATGGGTGTTACGGGTCTTAAGATGAAGAGCACCAAAGATGGCTCAATCAAAGAGATCGATGTGATGGGTGTGTTTGTCGCTATTGGTCACAAACCCAATACCCAGATCTTCGAAGGCCAGCTTGAGATGAACAACGGCTATATTAAGGTCCAAAGCGGCCTAGCAGGCAATGCGACTCAAACCAGCATCGAAGGTGTTTATGCTGCCGGTGATGTGATGGATCAACACTACCGTCAAGCAATTACCTCTGCAGGTACTGGCTGTATGGCCGCGCTGGATGCGGAGCGTTACCTAGACGCGCAAAAATAGGCTTATTCCGCTCAATGAAAAAGCAGACCTTGTGTCTGCTTTTTTATGCTCTGTAGCTAAAATCTGCATAAAAAAAGGGGACCTAAGGTCCCCTTTTAAGCAATAAATCTAATTACTTAGCTAATGCTTCTTTTGCTTTTTCAACTAAAGTTGAGAATACAACTTTGTCGAATACAGCGATGTCAGCCAAAATCTTACGATCGATTTCGATAGACGCTTTCTTCAGACCGTTGATGAAACGGCTGTAAGACAGACCATTTTGACGAGAAGCCGCATTGATACGTGCAATCCACAGTTGACGGAATTGACGTTTCTTCTGGCGACGGTCACGGTAAGCATATTGACCAGCTTTGATTACTGCTTGCTTAGCTACACGGAAAGTACGTGAGCGAGCACCATAATAACCTTTGGCAAGTTTTAAAACTTTCTTGTGACTAGCACGAGCGGTTACACCACGCTTAACTCTAGGCATTGTTCTCTACTCCTCTAATTAAGCGTATGGTAGTTGACGTGCAATTGCTGGCACATCAGACTTAGCTACTAAACATTTAGCACGTAAGTGACGTTTACGCTTAGTGCTCTTCTTGGTCAAAATATGACGTAAATGGGCTTGCTTGCGCTTGAAACCATTAGCGGTTTTCTTAAAACGCTTTTGTACACCCTTGTCTGTTTTCATTTTAGGCATTGCTAAAACTCCGCATTGGGACATTAATAAAACGCAAGGCGAGCGAAGACCTTAATAAAAAGGCTCCGCTACTTTTAAATTTGCCTTACTATTTCTTTTTCGGCGCGAGCACCATGATAGCTTGACGGCCTTCCATTTTCGGGAATGCCTCTACCACTGCTAACTCAGCCAAGTCATCTTTAATACGATTCAAAAGATTCATACCAAGATTTTGGTGAGCCATCTCACGACCACGGAAACGCAGCGTTACTTTCGCTTTGTCGCCGTCTTCTAGAAAACGCTTCAGGTTGCGTAGTTTTACCTGATAGTCGTTCTCGTCAGTACCGGGACGGAATTTAATTTCCTTCACCTGTATCTGTTTCTGCTTCTTCTTTTGTTCTTTTTGAGCCTTAGCTTTATCAAAAAGATACTTTCCGTAGTCCATAATGCGACATACAGGCGGCTCGGCATTTGGGCTAATCTCTACTAGATCGACACCCGCTTCATCTGCAAGCTCTTGTGCTTCACGCAAACTTACAATACCGATAGTTTCACCGTCTAACCCATTTAAACGTACTTCCGATACGCCAACAATGAGTTCGTTAATTCTATTCGCCGCTGCTTTACGCACGTCTGTTTTCTTGATCTTTATGACCTATTCCTCCAACAAATTTAGACTACGGAGCGAAATCTGTTGTTTGACACTGGCTGCAAAATCGTCGATTTTCATCTTGCCAAGGTCAACACCATCTCTGGTTCGCACCGCAACTTCCCTATTCTCCATCTCTTGATCACCTACGACCAATAGATAAGGGACACGCCTTAGTGTGTGTTCGCGTATTTTAAAGCCTATCTTTTCATTCCTCAAGTCTTTCGAGGCACGAATTCCCTGATCTTTAAATAATTTGACCACTTCGTCAACATAGTCTGACTGTTTGTCTGTGATATTCATCACAACCGCTTGAGCTGGTGCCAACCAGGTTGGGAATTTACCGGCATATTCTTCGATAAGGATACCGAGGAAGCGCTCCAGCGAACCTAAGATGGCACGGTGGATCATCACAGGCGTCTGACGGCTGTTGTCTTCGGCAACATAGGTTGCACCAAGGCGGCCAGGTAAGGCGTAATCGAGCTGAACTGTACCGCACTGCCAAGCACGGTCGAGACAGTCATGTAGGGTAAATTCAATCTTTGGCCCATAGAATGCACCTTCGCCCGGCAGGATCTCATATTCGATCTCATTGGCTTTTAAGGCATCCATCAAGGCCTGCTCTGCCCTGTCCCACATGGCATCGTCACCGATGCGTTTTTCAGGACGGGTAGAAAGCTTAACCACAATATCGGTAAAGCCGAAGGTGGCGTAAGTATCGTAAACCATCTTGATACAACCGCTTACTTCCTGCTGTACTTGATCTTCGGTACAGAAAATATGGGCATCATCCTGAGTAAAGCCGCGGACGCGCATCAGGCCATGAAGCGAACCCGATGGTTCATTGCGGTGACAACAACCAAACTCCGCCATACGCAGTGGCAGATCGCGATAAGACTTCAAGCCTTGGTTGAAGATCTGCACATGGCCCGGACAGTTCATCGGCTTAACCGCATACTCACGATTCTCAGACTGAGTGGTGAACATGGCTTCTGAATATTTATCCCAGTGACCACTGCGTTCCCACAACACTCTGTCCATCATCAAGGGACCTTTCACCTCTTGATAAGTGTATTGCCCCAGCTTTTGACGGATGAACTTTTCAAGCTCAAGGAACAGGCTCCAACCATCGTTGTGCCAGAACACCATACCCGGTGCTTCCTCTTGCATGTGATACAGATCCAGCTGCTTACCAATCTTACGATGGTCACGCTTGGCCGCTTCCTCTAGACGAGTCAGGTGGCTCTTTAATGCTTTCTTGTCGGCCCAGGCTGTGCCATAGATGCGCTGCAGCATCTTGTTGTCTGAGTTACCACGCCAGTAGGCACCGGCAACGCTCATCAATTTGAAATGATGACAGAATTTCATATTCGGCACGTGAGGACCACGGCACATGTCTGTGTATTCTTCGTGATGATACAGGGCGGGAGAATCATCTTTGCTGATGTTCTCATCTAAAATCGCCATCTTATACACTTCACCGCGAGACTCGAAGGTATCGCGGGCTTCTTGCCAGCTAACGACTTTCTTCACCACGGCGTAATCTGTCTTGGCCAAGGCTAGCATGCGCTTCTCAAGCTCGGCGATATCATCGTCGGTCAGCTTATGATCAAGGTCGACATCATAGTAGAAACCATTATCGATAACCGGGCCGATGGCCATCTTGGTTTCAGGCCACATTTGCTTGATGGCATGTCCTAAAAGGTGGGCACAAGAGTGACGCAGGATCTCAACGCCTTCATCATCTTTCGCTGTGATAATCGATAGCTCAGCATCGGATTCAATCAGATCGCAGGCATCTTTCAGCTCGCCATTCACGCGACCAGCGATACAAGCTTTAGCTAAACCAGGACCAATATCGGCGGCGACATCGAGAGTAGAAACGGCATGGGCAAACTCGCGCTTGCTGCCATCGGGAAGTGTAATTACAGGCATGTAAAATCCTTATCCAGTGGTGACCCCTACGTAGGGCCACTTGGTCATAAATAAAAAGAAAATAGCCAATAAAGAGCAAAACATTACCGGAGTTTTAGCATTCCTTACAGGCAAGTGGGACATTCTAGGTCTCACGTCATTAAATCGCAAGGCAAATGCGGCCTAAGCATAGGTTTTAGACGAAAAATGTGGCATGGAAAATATGATTAAGGATGTCATCAATAATCCATCTTGCTGTCACCTTGCATTCATGAAGGCCTCCTAAACTAATGGCAATTTAATTAAGGAGGTTAAAACATGTTAAACCTAATCTTATTAACTGCAGCATTGACCCTGCCGCAAGAGATACAGACCACTGAGCAGGATACTCTTGCGCTTTATATCAACAAGATTGCTATAAACCACAGCGACCCGCTCTTGATAGACAAGCAGGCCTTGGAGCAAGAGATACAGCAGGCGCTCAATCAGGAACTCAGGCAATTACAGCAAGGGTTAGACGATGATATCAATGGCGCGAGT
This sequence comes from Shewanella sp. AS1, assembly GCF_021412565.1. Lineage (GTDB taxonomy): Bacteria > Pseudomonadota > Gammaproteobacteria > Enterobacterales > Shewanellaceae > Shewanella. The sequence goes on from NZ_JAKCLJ010000002.1 coordinate 108,525, forward strand.
TTGTGGGTACAACAGTGAACTTAGGTTGAAACCCACTCATCTAGGCGCGCTCTGAGAATGGATTTCTATGGCAGGCTGAACAGAGAAATGCTGAACTATAATCAAAGAAGGACAAGTTAACATACGGCTGACTAAGGAGTTAGCTATGAATATTATTGATAAGATATTAAGTTGCCCCCACTGTGGGCATGATCAGCACATCAATATCGATCTCTCCAATGGCGACCAAGAGTATTACGATGATTGCAGTGCCTGCTGTAACCCTATCCACATTCGCGCCCATATTGATGAGCAGCACCATAAAGTCGAGCTTTATATCGATGCCGACGATGAGCAGATCTACTGAGTTTGCCCTAACTCGCTGCTCAACTTGTCGTTTGATTTAAGCGCTGCGCTAACACCCGCTCGACTGTATCGACAATCGCCTGGGTTTGGCTGTCGATCTCAATGTTTAACCAATCCCCCACCCGGCATTCACTCAGATTGGTGAGTGATAAGGTTTCTGGGATTAAATGCAGTTTAAAGCGATTATCTTCAACGGCACCGACGGTTAAACTGCAGCCGTTAACACCGACAAATCCCTTATAGAAAATATAATTCATCCACTTAGGCTCGACCTCCAGGGTCAAATCGAAGTGCTTGTCTGTATCGCTCACCACTAAGATCTTTGCCTGAGTATGCACATGCCCCGAGAGAATGTGGCCACCTATCTCGCTGCCAAAGGTCAAAGAACGCTCAACATTCACCTGAGAACCCACTTGCAGTTCGCCTAAGTTTGTAACCTTCAGCGTCTCTTCCATTACATCAAAAAACACCCTATCATCTGCAATCTTAGTAACAGTCAAGCAGACGCCATTATTGGCGACACTCGCCCCTGTGGCTAACTTATCGACAAGGAGTGAGGGTAAAGCCACCTCAATTGTATTAAGTCCCGTTTTTTTAGTGATTGCCACCACATCACATGTGGCCTGTACGATACCTGTAAACATAATTAACTCGCTGTATTAAGGCTTTTTTTCATGAATCAATTGAGCTTTCAGGCCAAAAAACTCATCCAATTAGCGCTGCCCGTCCTCATCGCTCAAGTGACCCAGACCATGATGGGCTTTATCGATACCGCAATGGCGGGTCGCGTCAGTGCCATGGACATGGCGGCCGTTGCCATAGGCAGCAGCTTATGGTTACCTGCGCTGCTGTTTGTGCAAGGGCTATTAATGGCCTTTACCCCTGTTTTTGCTCATCACCACGGCGCCGATGAAGCCAAGGCGATTCAGCCTATGGCATTTCAAGCCGCCTATATTGCCATAATCGGCAGCATTTTAGTGATCGCCTTTCTCTATTTTGCTCCCTTAATTTTCAAAACCATGGCTATCGAAGCCGAGCTCGCCAAATTAAGCGTGCAGTATCTTCATGGTTTCGCCTGGGGAGTCCCCGCTTTCGTACTCTATCAGGTGCAAAGAGGTTGCAGTGAGGGGATCTCCTACACGTTGCCGACCATGATCATTGGCTTTGTCGGTTTAGCCGTCAACATCCCGGCAAACTATATCTTCATCTATGGTCATTTTGGTATGCCGGCAATGGGCGGCGCAGGTTGCGGCATTGCAACGGCGCTGGTGTTCTGGGCCATGTTCATTGCCATGACCCTCTATATGCAGTATCACAAACGCTTTGCTGCCATGGCTCCTTTCAGTGCTTTTCATCTGCCGCACTGGCCGACTATGTGGCGCATGACAAAACACGGTATGCCGATCGCGCTGGCGCTGTTTTTTGAAGTCAGCCTGTTTGCCATTATCGCGCTGCTATTAGCACCGTTAGGAGCAACCGTTGTCGCGGGCCATCAAATCGCGCTGAACTTCTCCTCCATCGTCTTTATGCTCCCCCTCTCCATAGGTATCGCCGTATCTATCCGTGTTGGCTACTATCTGGGGCAGCAAAATGCTGAGGTGGCCAAACTGGTCACTAAAGTCGGATTGGGTATCGCCTTTGGCCTGGCGCTGTTTACCGCCATTATCACTGTGCTTTTTCGAACTCAAATCGCCCTGCTCTATAACCAGAATCCTGAGGTTATCGCCCTCGCCGGCAGTTTGATGTTTTTAGCGGCACTTTATCAGCTGTCAGATTCGGTTCAAGTAGTAGCAGCAGGCGCGCTGCGTGGCTATAAAGATACTCGCAGCGCGTTTTACATTACGCTTTTTTCCTACTGGGCGATCGGCATGGTGCTGGGTTACACCTTATCTAGCACCAACCTTATCGTAGCCCCCATGGGGGCTCATGGCTTCTGGATAGGGTTAATTGCTGGATTAACCAGTGCTGCCGTGCTGTTTGCGCTGAGGCTGCATCAGATACAGCGACGTCAGCTTGCTGCATCTATCTCATCAATGAGGTAAACACAGCAAGCATCATCTGTAACAGGGTTAATGAGCAGAAAGATCAGGAGAAGTCATCGAAAGCGATATGACTTTGTGGAACCCCTTTATCTCCTAATAAACCTATGGTGTCAGCCATGAGCCCTTTAGGCCCGCAGAGGTAAAACTCAGGTGGGCCATTTTCCAGCAGCTGTTGCCAATTGAGTGCCACCACATCCTGAGCATAGCCAGTCGCGCCTAACCAGGCATCGTCAGGCCGAGATAAAATCGGGTAATAATGAAACTGCGGATACAGTTTCGCTAACTGATAAAAATAGTCGAGATAAATCAAATCATGTTCGCTGCGAGCACCATAGAAAAAATGCAGCTGACGTGGCGGATTTCCTGCCTGATGATCCCGATAACGAGTCAGCTGTTCTTCTATCAAGGCTTTGAGCGGCGCCATACCCGAACCTGCCCCGACTAATACCATGCTTTTATCACTGTTATGCTTAGCATAAAACTCTTCAAAGGGTCCTAATACTTCAACGCGATCGCCAACGCTGAGATTTCCTAGGTAGTTCGAGCCTATACCCGGCAGCTGACTAGGCTCCTTAGCACTTTGCAATTTAATCACAAACACCAGTTCCTGAGTCAGTGCATCAATACTGGCCAGAGAGTAACTTCGGCTGCAGGCTCCATGTTCATAATCCTTACGGACAATCTCTTGCCAATGTGCTTGCAGTTCACCTGGAACTGACGTTGGCACAGAATGACCACTCCCCTTAGGGATCATAAATCGCATAAAGGCGCCTGCTTTATACTCAATGGGTTCTTTTGTCAGTGCCTTGAAACGCAGCTCCTTAATAAATGGACTTATAAAGGTGCTACTGACTAAGGCTAATTGATATTTTTTGGCTGCTGTCGTCTCCAGCAAGGTTATCTTTTCAACATTATCACTGAAATGCTGGCAAGCCAGACAATAGCCCTGCGCGAGTTCGCTGGCACTGAAATGCTCACGGTCGGCAGTGGTCGCACTCACACTTTGGTCCAACCTAATACGGCATCGACCACAGGTTCCCCCCCCACCACAGGTAGAAGGTAAGATGATGTTGTGATCGACCAGTCCATCCAATAAATTTTTATGGCTGGAAAAAGCTCTCTCACCTAAATTTTTCTGGTTGCTATCGAACAAGTTGACCCTGTTTTTACCGGCAAACAGAGGGATTTTATATTGCCCACGCTTGAGCAAATCGACAGTCCAATACAGGCCTGTGCCACTGAGAAAAAGCGCCACAAAGGCAAACAGCATCATAAAGAGATTATTGAAACTCCCTTGATTGGCGTAATCCATAAAATGCAATTTAAGGAAAAAGTCTGCGAGGCGTTTGTCATCATCGCTGTGCCCCACTATGCGCCCAGAGTCTGCCTCGACATAAACACTCGTGTTAACCTCATCATTAAAGTTCACCTGCCATGCTGCATTCTTTTGTTTAAGAAAATCGGCGATCGGCGGCTCCATTAAGTTAACAGAGATAATCTCACCGGGCCCATTATAGGAATCACGTGCCAAAGTGCGGGCAAAATCAGTATCTATGCTTACCGCTTTCCCTGTCACTGCGTCCACCAAGGAGTAGCTATTGACAAAATGGGCGTATAATCCGCGCTCATGATTAAGCAGATAGTAGGGCTTTTGTGCCAATTCGATTAATTTAAGCCTGGTACTGGGAGCACTATCTTTTAGCACTGCAGAGGGTTCTTGAAGTTGGAGGCTGCTCCAATCGAGCGATGGGTGTAAATGGGCTCTATAGCTATGGCCTGCGGCCTTGGTGTGATCCATCAAATTGAAATAAAGCCCTGTGCCAAGCCAGATAAGAAACTGAAGCCCAACGAAAATTGATGCCCATTTATGGGTTTTTCTGACTATGCTCATCGCGCCACTCCAACTGCACCTAATTGCTCTGTTTCGGAAGCTCTTGATTCGGAGTCCTTTTGACGAAACACACGAAAATAGACAAGCACCATGCCCAGCACTGAGGATAAAATCCCTAACGCGGAAAACCAGAGCAATAAGTTATTATCGAGATCTTCGCCGTCGTCATAGTCCATCACATGAAAGCGAAACATCCAGTCAAATAGCCGCCAGAAATCATGGCGCTTGCCAACCAATTGCCCAGTTTCGGCTGAGATATAAATCGCAGGAGCCCCCAGTTCGGCGAAATTGACTCGCCAGGCAGGTAAGACTCTAGCACTCAACTCAAAGGGCGGGTTTTCAAGGATAAGCTCACTAGTTTTGATTTCTCCTACGCCTGAATAATAAAAGCGCGCGGCCTTTTCAGCCTGTGTCCGATCTAAAGGCTCAATAGGCTGGCCACTATTGGCATCTATAGCCATTTTTTGCTTATCTAAGGAAAAACGATAAACCGTTTTATCCAGATAACGGTCAAGAATGACGTTTGTCGCTTGGGGGTACTGCTTGAATAAGGATTGCAGAGGATAGTGTATCTGTTGTGGATCGATTTTATCCTGAACATTATTCACTAATGTATCACCATGGATGTAATCGATATTCAAAAACACCATGTAAGCACCGCTGATCGACCAGATAATAAATTGAAGGCCAATAAAGGCCATCAACCATTTATGAAGTTTCCTGCTGGTTTTCAAAAGACCCATAGAAAATTGATTTAACCTATTTTAGTTATTGTTATTGGTTAGTTGTTAGTGGTTATTGAGCTTGCTTTTAAGAGTGTCTAACACTCATCAAGGGTCTTATCCTATAGGTCATGCAGGGCTAAGACCACAGATATATAGGCTATTAACCTTGGAAGAGGTGGCCAAACACGCCAGTTGCACAGCAAATCACCGCTTAAACAGCATTTTGCGAATTTTTACTTGCAACAATAGACCCAACCCACTTAATATAGCGCTCGTTCGATAACAAGCGTTAACGAACGATAAAACAATACAACCGTAGCTCAGTTGGTTAGAGCACCACCTTGACATGGTGGGGGTCGGTGGTTCGAATCCACTCGGTTGTACCATTTATTGACTGTTTTTATCTTGCAATGACAATACAACCGTAGCTCAGTTGGTTAGAGCACCACCTTGACATGGTGGGGGTCGGTGGTTCGAATCCACTCGGTTGTACCACGCTTTTCAGCAACACTTTTAGCAGACTGCTTTAAAGAAAGTGCTGTAAAGAACAAGGCCAGCGAAAGCTGGTTTTTTTGTGCCTGACATTTACCGAACCGCTTCACCCAAGAGGAAGCGGTTACTGCCCAAGCCTTTTACTCCATGAAGCTCATAAATAAACAGCGAGCCCGCCATAGGCTGATCGGCCAACTGCTGCTCACTTAATCCCTCTTTTGCGCTTGTGATGATAAGCCAATTAAGATCTTTGCCCCCTATAGTCACGCTGGTGGGATTGCTAACTGGCAGTAAGAGTTCTAAATCGATGTGACCCTCAGGGTCGTATCGAACTACTTTGCCGCCGTTCCAATGGGCGCTCCAGATATAGCCATCACTGTCAACATCCGCACCATCGGGTAAAGCACCATTAGCGGTATATGCCAGTGTTTCTGGACGTTTAAATGAAAGTGGCGTTTGATTAAACTCAAAACGCTGGATCTGCTGTTTCACCGAGTCAGCATGGTAAACATAATCACCCTCTGGACTCCAGCAAAGGCTATTGGCGATCTCAATACCGCTCAATATCTTATGGCAACTAAGCTGATGATCTATGCAGTAGAGTGCACCTAGCTCAACTGAATTTATACCTTGCGGATCCTCACCCCTATTTTCAACCGGACTCTCAACCATAGTCCCAGCCCAAAATCGGCCTTGTCTGTCCACCCTGCCATCATTGAATCTATGATGAGACTTATCTATTTCAGGCGTGGCTAACCACTGCAATGCTTGACTTTGAAGATGGTACAGCGCGATTCCTTTTTCAAATGCGACAATCAATCTGGGATCATTTTCAATCAATGCAAAACAACCGACCCGCATCGGCATCGCATATTGATTAAGTGAGTTAGACTCGACAGAGAACTGAAAAAGCATGGATGCCTGAATATCCGTCCACCAGATACACTGACTTTCACAGTCCCAGATCACCCCCTCACCTAAGCTGTTGCTGACATTAAGCGTATGAATGAGTTTGCCGACTGATACTGAGCCCATAATTAACCTGAATTTGTGAATTTGATTCGATTGTGGTAATTAAATTGCGTAAATTAGTTAGCTAATTGAAAACGCAGCATAATATAACAAGCTGGCAGAATAAAACCAATTTACTCAATTTTAGCGTTAACCAGATTGTGGATCTAAAAAACAGGCAATAAAAAAGCTAGCGACTTGCGCTAGCTTTTTTTCAGATGCACGACTTAACCGTGCAAATTCAAACTTAATTGGTTTCGTTAACGAGATCCATCACATCTTGCGCTGTGATCACTTCATCATAGAACTTAAGCTCATCGATAGCACCGGCATAAGGTGTATCCCAGAAGTTCACACCAATCGCGAAGTTAGTGGTTGCGCCACTGAATACATCAGGGAAACCAAAACCAGAGAACTTAAGCTCACCGTTGATAAACACCTTCACTTCACCACCATTCACAGTGTAGGCAAAGTGAGACCATTCACCTACAGGTAGCGCATAGTCAGTTACACCATCATACCAAGCGGTACCCGACCACAAGATTGAATGCACACCGTCAAAACCACCTGGTAGTACACTTGTCCACTTAGCGTCAGTTGCATAACCAAACAGAGCAGTAGTGTAAGCACTTAGTTGAGTGGGGTTGAGCCACATGGCCACTGAGTAAGTGTGATCTTTAATTAAGTTGCTTGGCAACTCAATACCTGATGCACCATCAAGCACAGCCGCTTGACCAACAGCACCCGCTTCATAGCTCAAGTTACCCCCAGGAACACCGATGAAGTTACCTACTACTGTACCGGCACCAAAGTTGGCTGTGGTATCAGTTAGGTTATCTTCGAAGCTAAACACGGCAACTGGTGTTGGCGGCGCAAGGGATTTAACTGTCGCAGTAAATACCTTAGTGCTGGTCTCTGTGCCCAGTTTCAAGCTTGCTGTTAGGGTCACCTGTTTATCTGTGTCATCACGACCAGGCTGTGTTACGCCGCCCTTCTCATCAATTACAGTCACATCAGATGAGGTCCAAGTAATGGCCGACGCATAAGGGCCTGTAACGGGTAAATCTAGATCTTCACGAACCGCGGTTAAATCGCCAAGATCTAACAGGTTAGTTGCCGAAGCCAGAAGGTCAGTGTCGGATAACTTATCGATATCCAGCGCCTTCACCTCTTCTGCACTGAGTCCAGCCTCATAGACTTTAAGCTCGTCGATTAGACCATTAAATGGTAGATCCCAGTAGTTTACACCTAAGGAAAATACGCCATCTTGACCACTGAAGATATCGCGCAGGTTACCTGAGCTGAATTTCTCAACGCCATCGATATAAACACTGGCGACACCTTTCTTAACTGAGAAGGCGACATGTGACCAGGCATTTTCAGCAATACGTTCACCGGCACTACCATCAAACCAGAACACAGTACCATCATCGGCTTCACTGCGGCTCCAAAGCATGGTATTCACATCCCAGCTCTGAGGCACAAGACTAATCCAATTATTGGCAAAGACATTACCCAGATCATCACCTACTTCAACGCCGCCAAAGAAGGCTGTAGTGAAACCAGTAATGACAGTGGGGTTAGCCCAGAACGACACTGTATATTCATAGTTTGAGATCAAGCCGTTAGGCAGTTTCACACCATGAGCACCATCGAGTGCTAAGGCGTTACCTTCCATACCCATAGCGTAAGTAACGCTATCTGTGCTTGGGGTAAAGATACGATCGCCTGTGTACTCACCATCGGCGAATAAACCCAGTGAGTCAGACAGATTGTCATCGAAGCTGTAAGTTGCAATGCGGTTATAAGGCTGTCTTGCCAATACCGTCACTTCATAGGTTTTCACCACAGTCACGCCATTGATGGTGATGGTCGCGGTTAGGGTCACTAGCTGATCGCCTTCGCCCGCATTTGGACGCACAACAGTACCGTCGGTACGGATAAGATCCGGATTGCTCGATGTCCACACTATGGTTGCGCCGCGAGTTGCATCACTAGGCAGTGAGATACTGTCCTCTTTTACCTCGGCAGGAATAACAATCACAGAGGCAATCTTGTCTGCCACTTCCTGAGGTGTCTGCTTGGTCAGCTGCGAGCCCCATACTGACACCCCTTCATTGGAGAGCGCAGTAAAGGTGGGTACCAACTTTTGCAGCCTATTATCCCATTGCCAGGCAAGAACGCCTTCAAACGTGCCCATGTCATTAAGTTTAAGGGTGATGCGGTTAGGCTCGTTCTCATAGATGCGGTAAGTCCCTGTCACCTGACCTTTAACCGTACGGTTTTCAGTCAAGGTGAGGTATACCGACTGCTTGGCCTCGGTATTGGTATCATGACCTAAGTTAATGAAACGGTAATCACCTGCTAAATCAACACCATCGACAATGTTTTCACCATCGATTGGAGTATAACGCTGGGGTGATGCCACTAACCAACCATCGGCGTTAACAAACATCTCGTGAACGCGTACAGCATGCTCTGGGCCGCGATCTGGGAAGCGTGTATGGGTGATTAAGAAATACTTGCCAGTTTCTTTATCGTAATAAGCCGAGTTGTGACCAGGAGATAAGTAACCATAACTGCCGGCATCATCACCTGTTTTAGCAACAAAATCAAAGCCGCCCATCAGCTTATTACCATAGCCTTCTGGCGAGTCATAAACTGTGCTCATATCATTACCAGCGGCATCATAATATGGGCCATCTGGATTCACAGAGCGAGAAACACGGATGTTATAACCGCCATTAGCATCGAAACCGCCGATAGAGGTAAACAGGTAATAATAATCGCTATCTGGACTATAGAGAATGTATGAACCTTCGTTGGCGTGGAAGTTGCCACCGGTTAGACGGGTACCATAACCTTGTCCTGGAACAGGCATGGCTGTGGCATCATCCATCTTAAGAATAAATATGCCGCCAGAGTATGAACCATAGGTCATCCATAACTGGCCGTCTTTATCATAAAACACATCTGGATCGATAGCGTTAGGCATGGTAGCAGGGTCATAACTGGTCACCCCTTCAGGGCCCATGCCAGCAGCAATTTCAGCATCTGTCATGCCAGAACGCAGGAAGACACCTTTATCTGTGTAAGGTCCTTCGACATTATCGGCGACCGCTACCCCAATAAATGAACGATGATGACAAACTGGCTCTTGATCATTATCCGCATTATTACACCAGTTGTAATAGAAATAATATTTGTCATCTTTTAGCTGAACAACATCAGAAGCCCAAGAGCCTTTAAAGTATGGCCCAGTCCACTGGAAGCCTTCGGCCATCTGAGTCGACATGGTATCAAATAGTGGGTTTAGATCGGTTGCATCATTTGCAACACGTTCAATTGTGCCACCATTGCCATCATCCTCGGAGCGAGTCAGGTAGCTCCAGTTCATCAAGTCAGTGGATTTAGCCGCAGCAAGGTGCGAACCAAATACATAGTAGGTATCACCGGATTTGATCACTGAAGGGTCGTGAACGGCCAGATCGTTAAAATCGATAACATCTGCCTGAATAGTAGGATCTGGAGATTGTGCAATTTCAGGAATGAAATCTGATGGCAGTCCTCCCGACTCACCATCTCCACCGCAGCCAGCAAGTGATAACACACCTGCACTCGCCATCGCTAACATTAACTTATTAATTTTCATTAGAATGTTTTTCCCCAATTAAAATAGACATCAGCATTTTTGTTTGGTGTAAATGTCTCAAACTGACTCACACAATGGTTAAATTATGTAACAGGTGAACAGCGTCAGTTAAAATCATCATACAATAGTATTTAACAAAACAGCAAAGTGTTATTTAAATAAGCTACCTAGACCTCATTTCTCGATACATGAGCAAGTATTTTGTTGACAGCTTATTAGTCATACAATAGCATCATTAAAATTATAGCAACAAAATTTTTACCGGGATGTTCTATAAACCACAATGAAGTAATTGCACTTTGGGGGCTTTAATTCATGTTTAAACGTACGATAATCAGCATGGCGGTTGCATCATCATTTTTGATTGCACACCAAGCTTACGCTGAAGAAGAAAAAACTGACGACATTGAAGTAATACAAGTTAGCGGGATCCGTGGCAGTCTTACACAAGCAATTTCATTAAAAAAAGAAAATGTGCAGATCGTGGATTCCATCATTGCTGAGGATATCGGCAAATTCCCAGATAATAACGTAGTCGAAGCACTACAGCGTGTTTCTGGCGTTCAAACCACTGGCCGCGGCGGCGGTGAAGTGAGCGGTGTTACCATTCGTGGTCTTGGAGATGTTTCTACGACTGTTAATGGTAGACAAATCTTTACCTCTATCGGTCGTTCTGTAGCACTAGCAGACATTCCTGCTTCTCTGCTTAACAGTGTCGATGTTTATAAGACACGTTCAGCCAACCTCATTGAGGGTGGTATTGCCGGTCAAATCGACATTAAAACCAACCGCCCTTTCAATTTCCAAGGCGATAAAGTGGTTGTTGCTGCCCGTGGTATCTACATGGATTCCAGCGACAAGGTCGATCCTAACGTCAGTATTCTAGCCAGTAATCGCTGGGAAACCGGTTTAGGTGACTTCGGTGCCCTATTCAACGCTTCCTATGCGAAAAGTAATTACCGCGACCAAAACATCTGGATAGGCTCATCTGATCCTTATCGCGCAGATGATTTCACCCGTATCCCTGCTTCAGCTGTGACCCCAGGTGAAGAACTCTCTACCAAGCCTGGTTCGACAATTAATGTAAATGGTGTCGATACTGAATATGTGATGCTACGCGATGCGATGGGCTTTACCGACTTTACCGGTGAGCGCGAACGTCCTGCGATGAACCTATCACTTCAGTGGGCACCGACTGATAATTCTGAGTATCTGTTTGAAGCCTTCTACAATGGCTACCGTGACCAAAACTTCAACTCGCTGCTATTTAGCTTTGTAAATGGTAACAACCATTTCAGAGCACCAGAGTTTTATGAAGGCACCAATGTTATCAAGAAGACTTACATCAATGATGCAGCCCTATTCACCAGTGGTGATGGCGGCACAGGCAAGACAGACAGCTTCGTCTACGCCTTAGGTGGTAAGTGGGAAATTGGTGACGACTTAATCCTTAATTCTGAAGTGGTCTATCAAACCAGTACTTATGAGCGTTCATTTGTTGCAATACAAACCACATCGTCCCGTGACAGATTGGCGGTAGATTTCAACCACAATGGCTCAGGCAACCCTGCTTTCTCCTATCTTGACGATCCTAGCACCCCTTACGATGAAGGCAGTCTGACTGATGTTAATGCCTATACCATGGGCACTATGTTCGACAACAGCGGTAAAGATACAGGCGATGCGATCACTTGGACCTTGGACGGTGACTACGCTTTATACGCTGGCATGTTTGAGACTGTGGATTTTGGGGTACGTTACAACAAACGTACAGCGAAATCTCAATCAAAAGATCAATCAAGTGGTGCCTGCTCAAATAATGGCGCTGCTTGTGTGCTAGCCGATATCGATGGTCTAGCCTACACGACAGAGTCCGGTTTCTACGATAACAACGCCTATGTGCCTAACAACTGGTTATCCACTGACGGCAACTGGATGATCAATAACATCAAATACCTACGTGGACTTTATGGCTTAGATCTTAATGGTGGCGATTACTTAGATGAACGCACATTTGACATCACAGAGCAAACCATAGCTGCTTATCTGCAAACCAACTATGCCACTGAGCTGTTTGGTTTAACCTTAGATGGCCAAATTGGTGTACGTGTGGTGAACAGCAAGACAGATCTATCGTTTAACGAACTAGCAGCTAGTCGCGTTGAGCAAACCACAGAAGATACCAATGTGCTACCTAGCTTTATGGCTCGTTACTATCTGACTGACGATCTTCTGCTGCGATTCGCTTATGGTAAAACCATCAGTCTGCCAAACTTTGGCGATTTGAACCCAACCATGAGCCTGACGCCACCTAACCCAGGTACAAACCAAGACTTTGGTTATGCGTCCAGTGGTAACCCAAATCTAAAACCGGTTGAATCACAAAACTTCGACTTGTCTTTAGAGTGGTACTTTGCAGAAAGTAGCAGCCTATATGGTGTGTTATTTAGACGTGATGTCGACGGCTTTGTTTACTCAGCAAACCGCAATATCGAAATCACTAACAATCCAAACCCTGATTACAATGCTAAATATGTACTGACTCAGCCACTTAATGCTGGTAAAGGTACGCTTCAAGGTTTAGAGCTTGGCTTTACTTGGTTCCCTGATGATTTACCAGAGTGGTTGCAAGGTATTGGTCTACAAACCAGCTACACCTATATCGATGGTGATACCAAAGATCCAATCTACTCAGAATTGCCAGATGGTAGCGCGGGTCCTTTAGTTGGCTATGAAACTAATCCATTAATCGGTGTCTCCGAAAACTCATACAGTGTCGTACTGGCCTATGAGAAAGAGGACTACTCAGCGCGTCTTTCTTATGTATACCGTGATGAGTTCTTAACCGGCTACAACTTCTGTTGTTCTATGCCAACGGGTACATACAGCGATTCAGAAGCCAACATGGACTTCCAATTTAGCTGGAACGTGACACCTGATTGGGTATTGACCTTCGATGCGACTAACTTAACGGGTGAAGAGTACCACAGCGCCTATACAGACTTTAATCTGTACAACAGTGGTTCAACCATCATCAGCCGTACCTTCGCATTAGGTACACGCTACGCTTTCTAAGCAATTAGATAGAAGTCACTCTAATAAAAGCTAATCATCTGATTAGCTTTTATTTTTTCTAGCATCTGCAGACAATTTTCAGGCCATAAGGAACCAATATGAAGCCGATAATGCCAATGAGCATGACTTTACTCTGTTTATCTTGCAATGCCGCTTATGCCATCGATTATCAAGTTCACAGCCCTGATCAGCAAATCGCTGTCACTGTTAGCTTAAACGACAACAAACTTAGCTATCGAATCGATAAAAACAACAGCATAGTTTTAGCGCATTCTACACTGGGACTCAGTTTATCTGACCGCACTTTCTATCAAAATTTCAGCCAGCTAAGTGCATCTAACGTCACTAAAATTTCAGAAGACTACCAGCTGTTTACCGGCAAGCAAACCCAGGTTAACTATCAAGCCAATGAGCGCCAATTTCACTTAGTAAATGACAAAGCGCAAAAACTGGATATTACCTTTCGCGTTTCAGATGATGGTGTGGCTTTCCACTACACAGCCTTAAATGATCAAAAAACCGAGAACGAACCAAAAACCATCAAAGCGGAGCATACTAGCTTCCAGCTACCTAGCCACAGCAAAGCCTGGTTACAACCTATTGCCGAAGCACAAACAGGATGGGCAAACACCAACCCTTCCTATGAAGAACACTACCTCATGGGTATCGATGTTGGTAACGCTTCTCCCTCTCCTGCTGGCTGGGTGTTCCCCGCACTATTTAATACTTCAAAACCAACAACAGATGAGCAGCAGCAAGTTTGGCTGGCCATCACAGAAGCAGGCATAAAAGGTTATCACCACGCCTCACGACTCGAAGCACAATCACCCGATGGCAATTACCAGATTGGCGAACCCCAGGCGCCTGAAGTGTTCACCCATCAAGGATTATTGACTAAGGGAAAATTACCCCTCGATACACCTTGGCGGGTGTTGGCGCTAGGTTCATTGGAACAAGTTGCCAATTCGACCCTAGGAACCGATCTGGCTGAACCAACTAAAGCCTTTGCCACCGACTTTATCAAACCCGGTTTAGCCACTTGGAGCTGGGGACTATTAAAGGATGAATCCATCACTTACCCGGTGCAGAAACAATTTATCGATCATGCTGCCGATATGCGCTGGCAATATGCCTTAGTGGATGTCAATTGGGACAGAAATATTGGCGATGAAAAATTGGCTCAGTTGGTTGAATATGCCAGCAGCAAACAAGTTGGCGTTTTTGTTTGGTATAACTCGTCTGGGGATTGGAACACCACTGAGTATAGCCCCAAGAGCAAGTTACTGACGAAAACAGCACGTCAACAAGCCTTTTCCAAACTCCAAAAGATGGGCGTTAAAGGCGTTAAAATTGACTTTTTCGCCGGCGATGGCCAATCCATGATGGCCTATTATCATGAGATATTAAAGGATGCAGCCGAGCATCAATTGCTGGTCAATTTCCATGGCACTACTCTGCCTCGGGGTCTGCAGCGCACTTACCCTAATCTGCTCACCTCTGAGGCGGTCAAAGGGTTTGAGATGATCACCTTCTTCCAAGACTCAGCCGATAAAGAAGCCAGCCACAGTACCATGCTGCCCTTTACCCGCAACCTGTTCGATCCCATGGATTTTACGCCCACCACTTTTAACGCCATTCCTAATATTGAGCGAAAAACCACTAATGCATTCCAGTTGGCTCTGCCGGTACTCTTTATCAGTGGTGTACAACACATAGTGGAAACACCGCAAGGCATGAAAAATGTGCCCGATTTTGTCAAAGCCTTCTTACAAGAGTTGCCAACACAGTGGGATGAGTCACGCTATGTGGCTGGCACACCGGGCAAACTCGCGGTTTTTGCACGACATCGTGGCGATACCTGGTATCTTGCTGGGATCAATGGGGAAAACCAGGTCAAAGAACTCAACCTGGATTTAAGCTTTTTACCCCAGCAGCAGGCGCAAATGATCAGCAGCGATGACTTTCTGGGTTTTAAGCAGACGCACATTATCCCTTCATCTAAAACACGGATAACACTGCAAGGTAACGATGGTTTCGTTATCCGCCTAAATTAGGCTTAAAATTCAGTCAACTTAAATTCAATCAACATAAATTCAGTCAACATACAGACAAAGCGATGCCTAGCATCGCTTTTTTTTCCGTTTCTATTGTGAATTAGGTAAAAAAAAGCAGTTACCGCATCCTGCGGCAACTGCATATAAAAGGTTGAGCGAAAAAGCTGCTCAACAAAATTTGCCAATAAAGCGACCTAAACTTATGTTGGCAAACAAACACGAAAAGCGTTTAATTCAAGCTAATGCAGATATGCTCCATTAGCTTGTCTGACAAATTTACTTATTGACCTCTCTGAAGTAGAACTGCTGAGAGATAGTGCTCTTCCACACATCCTCGACTATGTTATCGCCATTGGCATAAGACTCGCCTGACACCTTCATCGAAGAGCCGCCTTTACGGGAAACCACACGTAGAGAACCATTAGGCATATACTCGGCGCGCCATTCGCCATCATCGCTCGCACAGCTGCCAAGCTTCAAATTGCCCTTATCACTGACGAGACACTGTTTTGCGCTGTTCAATGATTGCAGACGGTAATAACCTTCCGATGTTGGCAATGCTTTCCACTGCTGGCAGGCGCTGGCGGTGTATTCATGCTGCGCCACGTTAGCATTAGCATCTACAGCGCAGTTCTCGGCACTCACGACACGACCGCTATGAGCGTTAACGATAGCAAAGTCAGAGACAGGTTCGATACGCCAGTCTGTGCAATCACCGCGGCGATTCTCGCCAGCAACCACTTCAGTACCTGATTTGCTGCTGCAACTCTTAGCTTGAATATTCTTGATTGACACTTCGTTAGCAAAACGGAACCAAGCATCCTGAGTCGCATCCACAGACCAACGCTGACAACGTGACGACACCCATGGGCCTGCACTTAAGCCTGTGGCAGCTTCATCTTGACACAGCTCTTGAGTCAGGAAAGTACCGTATTGGGCACTGGCTAAGCGGTAAAGACCTTCATTCGTGGGATCGATTACCCAGCTGCTGCCTTTGGCATCACAATCTGCAACCGTAATCTTTCCTTTAGCGTCAGTCACCATGCACTGATTGCTGTCATGGTTAACGATACGGTATTTAACCCCTTCAACCTTGGCCGTTAGCGGGCCTTGTTCACCACTGGGGACAGGCAGTTGTTTCTTGTCAGCCATTGGCTCACCGAACACAGGCAGGCCACTCTTATCCCAATTAATTGGCTGAGCACGCGCTGCACGGGTACCGCTACAACCATCGGTTGGTGACGAGTTACCGTGATAAATTAACCAGTCTTGAGTGCCATCGGGTGACTTAAAGAAACCGTGGTGACCCGGGCCGAACACACCGTTACCTTTGCTGAAGAATGGCTCATCGAACTTGGTCCAAGAGGCAGGATCCATAGGATCTTTGCCTGTGAGTTCTACTACCGCCAACTTGTAATCTTCTGTGTTACAAAAGCTTGAAGAGTGAACCAGGAAGGTTCTGTCATTGTGGACTATGATCTCTGGTCCTTCGTTCACATTCAGGCCCGATTTTTCCCATTCGTAATCAGGCTTAGTGATCACCTTGTGCTCTCCTACCACAGTCCAAGGGTTGGACATTTTAGCGATCAGGTTCACCTGATCGTCGCCATGCCACTCAGACCAAAGGAAATAGAGCTGACCTTCATGCTCAAAATAGCTACCGTCGATATTCCAATGATCTGGCATAGGCGTCCCTTTATAAATATAGGGACCCATAGGATTTGAACCTTCACTCTCTAGGATATGGTTGCGTTGTCCATCGAAATTCTCTTCAATGCCCGAGGTGTATATGACATACCAACGTAACCCTTTCTCGGTTTGCAGTGGATGAAACTCAAAGGCCCAGAAGTTACAGCAACGAGATTTATCGGCACCTGACCAGATATTATGCGCTGGTGCGTCGGCCAAACCTTCGATAGTGGGAGATTTACGCATCACCAACTCAGATGTCCAAGTGGTGGTGGTCAGATAATAGTTACCATTGAAATAGTGCATCCAGGGATCGGCACCATTACGAAACAATGGGTTAGAAAAAGTATCACCAGCGACCTGCAATTTTTCTGCTGTTACTTGCGCAGGGGTTGCTGCCTGTGCAAGCGGAGTAGCGAAGGCTGCAGCGAGTGCCATCGCGGTTATCGATTTTTTCAATCTATGAGTCATTGTTTTTATACCTACTTCTCAATTAACACGCTTTGGTATGTATCTAATGTTGTAGGATCCACAACCGGCCAGCCATCCTTGTCCCAAGTCATTGGGATCATTTTTAGCTTCTGCAGGCCGTTATCGGCAGATTCATAAGCATGAAATACCAGATAATCTGTTCCATCAAATTCATACATGCTGTTGTGACCCAGTCCTGGCCAGGCTTTGGTGCCGTTAAGCAACTCGCTGCCTCCCCCCTTGGCCATATCTTTACCTGTCTTATCCAGATAAGGACCTGTCACAGAGGTTGAACGGCCGATGGCCATCCGATATGTACTGTCATCACCACGACAACAGAGACCGTAAGAAACGGTTAAATAGTAGTAGTCCCCTTTCTTAAAGATGAAAGGGGCTTCGATTTGGGCCGGACCGGGTTCGGCGTCATCTTCAAATGCGGGTCTATCGAGTTTGGCAAGCGTATGCCACTCTTGCGGCTCGGCTATCGAGATCAGATCCTCATTCATCTTCACCAGTTTCATGCCGCCCCAGAAAGAGCCAAAGCTCATCCAAGGCGTGCCTTTCTCATCGATAATGATGTTAGGATCGATGGCATTCCAGTCGTCACGATAAGGCACAGACTGCAGGATAATGCCTTTATCCTGCCACTGATAATCGCTGGAATGGGGATCTAAGGTCTTATTGACCGCAACGCCAATGGCTGAGGTGTTTTTGCCAAAGGCTGAAACCGAGTAATAAAGGTAGAAGGTGCCATTGTGCTCAAACACATCTGGGGCCCACAGATGACCATTAAATCCCGGAGCGACATCTCTGGCCCAGGTGGGTTCGGTGGCAAATACGCGGCCAGAGCCTTGCCAATGGACCTTATCTTTCGACGAGTAAATGGTAATGCCAGGGCCTGTGCTGAACAGATAGTAACTGTCACCCTCTTTGGCCATCACAGGATCATGAATACTCACTTGAGTCGCTAGGGCATGCGTGCTAAAACCCATAAGCCCAACTAAGGTCAGTGACTTTATCTGACGACTTAGGTTACTCGTGATGGTAGTGATTGCTGGCATCGTTTCTCCCTGTGATCCGTGTAGGCTATTTTAGCATTAATGCTATTGTATGATGAATGATTATATCTTACTATCAATTTCACAATTAACAATCCCATCTAACAAATTTAACACTGAATTTGTCGATGTGGTTCACGTTAGTGGCAACACATAAGCTTGTGGGTGTTAACTTAGCGTATAAAACTAAAATGAAGGGAACCTGGATGAGTACGAATAAACTTTCAGTACTTGAAAAAGTGGGCTACGGCTCTGGCGATATGGCCGTCAATGTTGTGATCTCCTCTATGATGCTGATCATTACCTACTTTTATACCGATATTTTCGGTTTAAAACCGGCCGATCTGGGCATCTTGTTTTTAGTGGTCAGGCTTATCGATGCGGTGACCGACCCACTGATGGGGATCATTAACGATAAAGTGAACACACGTTGGGGTCGGTATCGCCCTTACTTCCTTCTGATGGCAGTGCCATTCGGGATCTCAGTATTCTTAACATTCAGTACACCTGACTGGGATTACAACAGCAAGCTTATCTGGGCTTACTCCACTTATATTCTGGTCACCATCATCTTTACCACTGTCACCATACCTTATATTTCAGTGATAGGCGTGATGACAGACGATCCCAAAGAGCGACTGTCAGCCAACGGTTACCGTCTATTCTTTGCTAAAGTGGCTGCATTTTTAGTCACCATTATTGTGCCTATCCTAGCAAAAGAGTGGGGAGGAGATAATTTGGCTTCAGGTTATCAGGCGGCGATGGGGCTAATGGGCTTGATGGCCACCCTGCTGTTCCTGTTCTGCTTCTTTACTGTACGTGAACGTGTTGCCTATAAGGTTGAAACCAAGCCAGTTTCTACCCAATTTAAACTGTTGCTGCAAAATGATCAGTGGCGTATCTTAGTCGCTATCTGTGTCATTGGTACCATAGGTTATGTCATTCGCGGTTCTGTGGCCGCCTATTATGCCACCTATTACCTGGGTGGCGATGCTAAGATGTTATCGGCTTTCTTATCGACGGGTGTGGGCGCGGCGATTCTGGCCATGGTGGCCTCCACTTGGATCACCAAGCGTTTTTGTAAACTCAAACTGTTTAGATACTCTCAGATCTTGGTCGGCGTATTAAGCGTTATTATGTTCTTCGCTGTCGAACCTGGCGATGTGATGCTGGCCTTTGTGCTCTACTTCCTGATCTCCTTTGTGGTCGATCTTCACGCCCCTGTCTTCTGGTCCATTATCTCTGAAGCCGTGGATTACGGCACGGTAAAAAATGGTCAGCGTGTATCTGGGCTCGCATTTGGCGGGATCTCATTTGCACAGAAAGCGGGTATGGGCCTAGCGGGATTCGTTGTCGGTATGCTACTGACCTACTTCGGCTATGAAGCCAATGCGGTGCAAACTGAATTTGCTCTCACAGGTATCGCATTGATGCTGACCATTATTCCTGGCTTCTTCCACACCTTGATGGGCAGCTTGATGTTTAAGTATCACATCAGCGACAGCCGCTATGAAGCGATCAAGGCCAAACTTGAAGAGATGCCATTACACCAAGTAATAGACACTGATGCTGCTGACAAAAAGGCGAATCCTGTTACTGCCTAATGTTTTACTGCCAGGTGTTTTACTGCCTAGTTTTTTACTAATAGTGGTCAAGGCTTTCACGCCCTCATTAACTCAACTATAAAGCTCCTTTCATTAGGAGCTTTTTTTAGGTGAAATAATATGAAAAAAATCCTCACCGCCGCCGTGCTCATGTTAAATAGCTCTGTTGCCCTGGCACTGCAGCCTAGCCCTGTGCCCTTGCAAGATGTGCGTATTACCCATGGGCCATTTTTACACGCCCAGCAAACCGACCTGCACTATTTGATGGTGATGGATCCTGAGCGCCTACTGGCCCCTTATCGTAAAGAGGCGGGGTTACCTAACACTGCCGAAAACTATCCTAACTGGGAAGATACTGGACTTGATGGCCATATCGGTGGCCATTATTTGAGTGCCCTTGCACTTATGTATGCTTCAACCGGTGATAAGCAGGTACTTGAGCGCCTTAATTACATGATTGAAGAGCTGAGTAAATGTCAGCAAGCCCATGGCAATGGTTACCTTGGCGGTGTACCTAATGGTGCAAAATTGTGGCAATCGTTAGCCCAAGGGGATATCCGCGCCGATCTCTTTACCCTAAACGATGCCTGGGTGCCTTGGTATAACGTGCACAAGGTGTTTGCCGGCTTAAAAGATGCCTACATCTACACAGGCAATCAACAGGCCAAGAAGATGATGGTACTGTTCAGTGACTGGATGCTTGAACTGAGCAAAAACTTAAGTGATCAGCAGTTACAGCTAATGCTGAGAACCGAGTATGGAGGACTCAATGAAACCTTAGCCGATGTCTATGACATCACAGGCAACCAGGCTTATCTGACCCTGGCTAAGCGCTATACCGATCTGTCTTTATTGAATCCTTTATTAGAACAGAAAGACGCCCTGACCGGCCTACATGCCAATACCCAGATCCCTAAAATCGTCGGTGTAGCACGTATTGCTCAGCTAGAAAACAATAAGGCCTG
The DNA here is from genome assembly GCF_021412565.1 of Shewanella sp. AS1. Classification (GTDB taxonomy): domain Bacteria; phylum Pseudomonadota; class Gammaproteobacteria; order Enterobacterales; family Shewanellaceae; genus Shewanella. The sequence goes on from NZ_JAKCLJ010000002.1 coordinate 129,599, forward strand.
GCATGACAGTGCCGATTTTTTCTGGCAAACCATAGTCAATCACAGAACCGTGTCTATCGGCGGTAACAGTGTGCGCGAGCATTTTCATCCAAGCGATGATTTCTCCAGCATGCTCGAATCTGTTGAAGGGCCTGAAACCTGTAATACTTACAATATGTTAAAACTGTCCAGGCTCCTTTATGAGGGCAATGGCGATCTTAACTATATCGATTACTATGAGCGCGCCCTCTACAACCATATCTTGTCATCCCAAAACCCTGAGACAGGTGGCTTAGTCTACTTCACCGCCATGCGACCGAATCAATATCGCGTCTATTCAGATCCGCAGAAAAGTATGTGGTGCTGTGTCGGTTCAGGGATAGAAAACCATGCCAAATACGGTGAGATGATCTATGCCGAAGATGATGATCAGCTGTTTGTGAACCTCTTTATCGACTCTAAGCTAAATTGGCAAGCCAAACGGGTGAAGCTGAAACAAACCACTTTGTTCCCCGATGCCGATACCAGTGAGATTGAGATCCTCTCCATCCCCGCTAGCAGTGCTAAATTTGGTTTGAACCTGCGCTATCCTACCTGGGTCAATGCAGGAGAACTCAAAGTCACTGTTAATGGCAAAGCTTGGATTATCACAGCAAAGCCGGGCGAATATGTGCAGCTTGAGCGTCAATGGCAAGCGGGCGATAAAGTCACTATTACTCTGCCGATGAAGATCAGCCTGGAGCAGATGCCAGACAAATCGGCCTACTACTCTGTGCTTTATGGCCCAATCGTTTTGGCGGCGAAAACCAACCCGTTCCCTAACGAGCAACTTGATTTTATCGCCGATGCGAGCCGTATGGGTCACATAGCCAAAGGCCCAACTTGTGAACCAGAAAATGCCCCTGTCTTTATCAGCGATGGCACCCAGTTCCTCAAGGAGATTAAGAAAATGCCAAGCAGCACGCTTGCTTTCACCACGGGCGATGCCAAGCTAAATCTCGGAGAAAAGCTGGAGCTTATCCCCTTCTTCAGGCTGCACGACAGCCGCTATAGCGTCTACTTTGGGCAAAGCAGTGCCGATAACTGGCAAAGCCTACAAACCAGATTAGCCCAGCAGTCAAAACTAGCAGCCGCATTGGCCGCCAGCACCTTGGACTTAGTTCAGCCTGGTGAGCAGCAGCCTGAGTCAGATCACTTCTTTGAGGCATCAAAAAGTGAAGCAGGGCTCAATGGCACCCGTCACTGGCGCCATGCCCATGACTGGTTCAGCTATCAATTAAATGCCAAAGGCGAAACTCAGCCAGTCCTACGTCTGACTTTCTTTGGCTTAGATAATCACAGGGAGTTTGATATTTTAATTGACGAGCAGTATCTCGCGACGGTTAAGCTCAGTGGTGATAAAGGGCCCGATTACTTTACTCAGTCCTTCCCTATTCCAGCTAAGTTGCTCAAAGACGCTAGCCAGCCACTCAGAGTTAAATTTAAGGCTAAGCCTGGTTCTATCGCCGGTGGTTTATATGAAGTTCGCCTAATGAAACCTGAACGTAAATAAACGAATAAAAAACGATAAAACAAAAAAGCGAGCAGTTACCCTGCTCGCTTTTTCATTTTTACCGCAAATTTTAGCCTGAAACTTTCTTTCTGTGAGCGACTGAAAAAATCACATCTTCTCCCATGCATTCACTCTGTTCAAAGGCACTTTTATTTACACAATGTAGTGGTGGCGATTCACTTCACTTTACTTTACTAGATGATTTTAATAAAAAATAGTAACCTAGTTGTCAGTCTAATACTTATCGGAAACATGGATTATGTTCAGAAAAATCTCTCTAATATTAACAGCGCTGTTACTCACTGGTTGTGCGAACAATGCCATTGTTGAGCTTCAAAAGGCAGATTCGAATTCTCTTAAAAACAAAACCATAGAAATCATTGATGATGGCCGAACTAAAAACTCAATCAAATATGTCATTACCAGCAAACTTAACGATTATGGATTTCAATATCAAGTCGTTGATATTTCCGTGGCGAATGCTAAAGACACTGATAACCCTAAACTGACCTACTCAGCTAACTGGTGGTGGGATGTCGCAAGTTACATGCGATATTTGAATATCGAAATTAAAGATCAGGATAAAACCATCGCCCTCGTAAAAATAGATACTGTAAAGTGCGGTGGTTACGATAAATTTGGTTCTGCTCAAGAGCGCACCGAAATCTCTTTAGAATTGTTATTAAGTGATTTGAGCAAAGAAGAGGCTAATGAACTTATTTGTCTTGGCCGAAAACCAATTAAATAGGCATTAGCTTATTAACTAAAGGTCTCACACCTGTCTAAACCTAAAAGCGCCTACTCAAGTAGGCACTTTTTCAGATAGATTAAGCAAAACAGACTGGATTAGTAGAGCGAATAACCAACCATATCCAAGGTTTGCTGATCAGAAAGCTGGTTATGAAACTCAGGGAAACCTTTATCATCGAAGGTGATTGCCCGCACCCGGGTATGACGATTTCCGTCTGTTAAGGGCGTTCCTTGAAGCTCTAGATAATCCCGCGCATGGTAGAACATCAACAGGGTTTTACCGTCTTCTGCCACAACAAAACTGTTATGCCCAGGGCCATAGCGTTTGAACTCAGGTGCTGAGGTAAACACGGGCTCGGGTAGCTTATGCCAGCTGTCAGCATCGAGCAGATCCGCATCTTCATCGGCCCAAATAAGTCCCATACTGTATCTATGATCTGTGGCACTGGCCGAATAGCTAACGAAGACTTTACCCCCATGCTTAATCACGGCCGCACCTTCGTTCACCTTAAAGCCCAAGCGTTCCCACTCAAGCAGGGGTTCGCTGATGATGGTTTCTGGCAAAGCGGTAGCCGTTGGGGAAACCATTTTTGCGATAACTAAACCTGTGTTATAGGTCTTTGCCCTATCCTGCTGCGCCCAAATCGCATAGTGCCGATCGCCTATGCTGAAGCTGGTTTCATCGAGGGAGAACGCCGAACGCTCTGTCTGCATGCGCCCTAACTCTTTCCACTCGCCAGTCATAGGGTCGTCCCCTTCCAGCCCCAGCACATACATGCGGTTGTGAAAGCGTGTATTGATGTCACTGGCGGCATAATAGATATACCATTTGCCATCAATAAAATGCATTTCAGGCGCCCAGATATCGATACTCATAGGCCCTGTTGCATGCTTATGCCATACGGCTCTGGTCTTAGCCGTGGCTAAACCTGCCAGGGTTTTCGCGTAACGGATCTCAATCAGATCGAACTCAGGCACAGAGGCGGTAAAAAAATAGCCGCCATCAGGCGCTTTAATCACCCAGGGATCGGCGCGGCGCTCAATAAAATTGTACCCCTTTTGCACCTGGGTATTTGCATGAGAACCACTCTGCTCATGTGCCACTTGCTGAATGCTGCCTTGCTCAACGATCAGCGGAAGTGCCGTCACAGTCGCTGCAAACAAGGCTGAAACTGTAGCAGTTGCACCGAGCAGGGTTTGGGCCAATACAGAACTTATTTTGACAGAGCTTGTCTTGACAGAACTGGTCTTGAGTTTATGCATGGGACCCCTTACGCACATTGAGGAGCTTTTGCAGCACAATGAAGAAGAACAAGAGTAAGCCAATGACAATCTTGGTCCACCAACTGCTCAGTGTGCCTTCGAAAGTGATGTAGGTTTGAATGACTCCCATCAAAATTACACCGAGCACAGTACCCACGATATAACCGCTTCCACCGGTTAACAAAGTCCCACCGATAACAACCGCCGCAATCGCATCTAATTCTGTACCTATGGTTCCTAGCGCATAACCAGAGAAGGTATAGAAAGAGAAGACTATGCCCGCTAAGGTTGCTAATGCGCTACTTGTGGCATAAATCGAGATGGTCGTGCGAGCAACATTGACGCCCATCAACTTAGCCGACTGCTCATTGCCACCCAAGGCATAAATGTTGGTGCCAAAGCGAGTAAAGTGCATCACGATAAGCAGCACGACAAATGCCAGGAAGAAGATGATTGAGCTAACATCCAGCCAGCCATTACCAGGAAGCGAGAAACCAAAATCGGCCACCGCATCATAGAATGGATGTTCGATGGCAATCGACTCTTCACTTAAGGTTGTCGCCAAACCGCGGGCTAAGAACATGCCTGCCAAAGTCACAATAAAAGGCTGCAACTTGTAGTAATGTATGATGCTGCCCATGGCGGCGCCAAACAAGGTGCCTAGTGGCATCACTAAAGCAAATGCTGCTAACGGATGCCAGCCATAATCTGTGATTAGCAGACCCGTCACCACACCGCTTAATGCAATGACAGCCCCCACAGAGAGATCGATCCCACCAGAGATGATCACTAAGGTCATCCCTAGGGCTGTGATCAGCAAAAATGCATTGTCACGAAACAGATTAGACACCACACGTACGCTGGCAAATCCTTCAAATTGACTCGCGCCAAAAATAAACATGACCAGCACGAGAGACGCTGTGATCCATAGAGGTAAAAAACGACGAGAAAACATTATGCTGCCCCTTTCTTGCCAAAACTGAACAAACCTTTGAGCTGATTTCTGAAACGCTCAGATTGCAGCAATAAGACTAAGAGGATCACTACCGCTTTAATCAGCAGATTGAATTTGGCAGGTAAGCCACTGACAATGATGGTTGTCGCCAGCGTCTGAATGATCAGCGCCCCCACGATAGAAAGGATCAGTGAGAAACGTCCACCTGTGAGCGCAGCGCCGCCAATTACCACAGCCAAAATGGCATCTAGCTCAAGCCAGAGGCCGGCATTGTTAGCATCTGAGCCTTGGATGTCGGCGGCACTGATCATCCCTGCAAGTGCGGCGCAAAGGCCGGCAACTGCGTAGACAAACAGTTTGATCGACTTATCGTTGATCCCCATATAACGGCTGGCTTTCGCATTACAGCCAACGGCCTCGATAAACAAACCCAATGCCGTTTTACGCAGCAAAAGCTGGGTTGCCAGCAGCATGGCAATCACTATCCAGATTGGCATAGGCAAGCCTAACCACTGGCCTGTACCAATAGCCGCAAACGCCGGGCTTTGAAAAGTGACGATTTGTCCCTGGTTAATCAACTGCGCTACGCCACGACCCGCTACCATGAGTAGCAAGGTCGCGACTATGGGTTGAATACCCAGGTAAGCGACCAAACCGCCATTAAGGCAGCCAGCAAAGATCCCCACCAAAATGCCAATAATAACCACGGTAAACACGCTGAGATCTGGGCTTAACAGTAAATTAGCGCACACAGCCCCTGCAATGGCCATCACAGCGCCCACAGACAGATCGATACCGCCAGTGGCAATCACCAGACTCATGCCAATCGCCAGCAGTGCCACAGGCGCTGCGCGGTTTAAAATATCGATCAAAGAACCAAAAAGGCGATCATCTTGATAAGTTAAATGGAAAAAACTGCTGTCGATAAACAAGTTCACCACGAGCAATAGAACCAAGGCCAACACAGGCCAAAGGTACCTTAACCAGGCTTTATCGGCACCGGCTTGATAGCGCGCTTGTTGCTTATCGATTACTTGCCCGCTTGTTGCAGATACAACAGCAGATCCGTTAGTTAATACGTCGCTTGAACTGCTCATGCGCCCTCCGCTATCGCTTGCATCACATGCTGTGAAGTGAGCTCATTACCAGTGAGCTCTTTGACCGCGCTGCGATCTCGCATCACGACTACCTTATTGGAAAACGCTACCAGTTCATCCAGTTCAGAGGATGCAACCAGCAGCGACATGCCATCATCACAAAGACTTCTTATCAGCTTGATGATCTCGGCGTGGGCGCCGATATCGATGCCACGAGTGGGCTCATCGAGAATTAGCAGGATAGGTTCGATGGCTAACCAACGCGCTAGGATCACCTTCTGCTGATTACCGCCACTTAACTGCTCAATGGGCTTATCCGCATCCGGTGTAGCAATTTGCAGTTTATCGATAAAAAACTGTGCCAATTCATCCTGTTTTGCACGGGACAAGCCGCGCCACCATCCGAGTCTGGCCTGAAGCGCAAGAATAATGTTTTCCCGAATAGAAAGCGGACCAATAATGCCATCGACCTTACGATCCTCTGGGCAAAGGGCGATCCCCTCTTGAATCGCATCGGCAGGATTCGTCAGTTTTAAGGGCTTGCCCTTAAGCTGAATTTGACCACTGTTAAGTTGATCCAGTCCAAATACCGCATTACACACTTCGCTACGACCCGAGCCTAACAGACCCGCAAGTCCAACGGCTTTACCTTCTGCCAGTGTCAAACTAAGAGACTGAATAGAGTCTTTGACCGATACCCCTTGCAGGCTAAGTAACACAGCCTGAGCGCTGTCCTCATCTGCAGTACGCTCAACGCCGTCCATCTGTAGATGATCCTCAAGCGCACGACCCAGCATGGCTTCAACCAACTTGGCCTGTGGCAACTGCTTGGTCTCATACTCACCGACAAACTGGCCATTACGCAGCACAGTGATGCGATCGCTCACTGCATAGACTTGATCGAGAAAGTGGGTAATAAAGACGATGGCAACACCGCGCGCCTTTAACTGCTCGAGAATGGAAAATAGGGTTTTCACCTCATCGGCATCTAGACTCGCTGTAGGCTCATCAAGCACCAAGACTTTGGCCGACATGGCGACACCACGGGCGATGGCAACCAACTGCTGCACGGCAACCGAGTATTGCGCTAGGGGCGCATTCACATCGATATCGAGTTTAAATTGCGCCAGTACGGCTTTGGCCTGTTTGGCCATCTCACTATGGTTAATCAAACCCAACTTTCTGGGCTCGTGACCCAGAAACAGGTTTTGCGCAACAGTCAGGTTAGGTAGCAAGTTCACTTCCTGATAGACACTGACTATGCCCACTCGCTGCGCCTCGATGGGCGAGCAGAACTCATACTCCTTGCCATCGAAAAGAATACTGCCACTGTTCTTCGTCTCGGCGCCGGTCATTATCTTGACCAGAGTCGATTTACCGGCACCATTTTCACCCAAGAGAGCATGCACTTCACCAGGGTAAAGGTTCAAGCTTACATCCTGTAATGCTTTCACCCCTGGATACTGTTTGCATATCGCATTTAATGCTAAGACACTATTCATTAGCTTGTCCCCAAAACAGCTTTAATGCTGATAATGCTTATTTGCTTGACCGCTTTTGATATTCGTCAGCGGCGGTTTCCTGGGTATAGACATCCCCTGTTGTGCTGATAAGTTTGGGGATATTTTTGTCGCCACCAAGATACTTATCGATCACATCAAATGCAGGTGCGCCCAGGTATGGACTCAGTTCAACGGTCGCATTTGCATCACCTTCAGCCATGGCTTTAAAGTAATCGGGTACACCGTCAACCGAGACGATTAAGATATCTTTACCGGGTTTGATACCAGCTTCTTTTACCGCTTGAATCGCACCTAGGGCCATCTCATCATTGTGTGCCCAGATGGCGCAGAAAGGTTCGTTGGCAGATTGTGCCTTGAGGAAGCTCTCCATCACCTCTTTACCCTTAGCACGGGTAAACTCACCGGTTTGGCTACGGACAATCTTGGCGTTGGGATATTTAGCTATCACTTCATTAAAGCCTGCAGCGCGGTCAATCGACGCGGTGGCGCCCACAGTGCCTTGGATCTCTGCAATACGGCAATTGCCTTGGGTTTCATTCATCAGCCAGTTGGCGATTTTCACCCCTTCCTCTTTAAAGTCTGAAGCGATACGAGTGACATAGAGATCGTCATTCACCTTCACATTGCGATCCACAATCACCACAGGAATCCGGGCACGTTTTGCTTCTCTTAATACCGGTGCCCAACCGGTTTCAACCACAGGGGCTATGATGATGGCATCGACGCCCTGGGCGATAAAACTGCGTACCGCTTTGATCTGGTTTTCCTGCTTTTGCTGTGCATCAGAAAACTTAAGATCGATATTACGGGCTTTGGCTTCATCTTTAACCGCTTCACTAAAACTGGTACGCCAGCCACTTTCAGATCCCACTTGCGAAAAGCCCACTGTGGTCGCACATGCAAGACTGCTACCCATAGCCCATAAGGCGATCGCTGGAATAAACTTTTTAATTTTCATAATTATTTCCTTTATCTTCAGGTACAAAAGTCCCCGGCTTTTTACAAAAAAGCCTATTGTTTTTATTAATTTCTCAGTTAGAGATGCTTGAATCTATGCACTGTGGTTTGGGTGTAAGGTGTACCCTTTGTCACTAGCATGCTTGGGAAATGCCCGTGATTAACCCCATTAGGAAAACCATGGGTTTCAAGGCACAGACCCTGATGTTTGTTGATCAGCTCGCCATTTTCGCGCTTACGCGAACCATCGAGGAAATTACCGCTGTAGAACTGCACTCCCACTTCAGTGGATAGGATCTCCATCTCGCGCCCCGAGGCTGGGTCCGTCAGTCTGGCGATAAAGTTAAGCTGTCCGCTCTGATGATTGCTCGCCACATAGTAATGATCGTAACCGTTCTCAAGCTCAGAGATATCGGCACCAACCAGCTTGGGCGAACGGAAGTCATGGGCGCTGCCTTCAACGGCGATCAGCTCGCCATTGGGGATCTGCTCTTCATCGAGCGCCAAGATACGATCGGCATCGAGCTGGAGTTGATGGTAAAGAATGCCGCTGAGCGCGTCCGAACTTAAATTCCAGTAGGTGTGATTCGTCAGACAGATAGGGGTGGTTTGGTCACAAAGTGCGTGGTAGTTGATGATAAGTTCATTATCTTCAGTCAGTTGATACTCAACCTTGGCGGTAAGATCACCAGGAAAACCCTGATCGCCATCCTGACTCTCGATATGGAAGATAACGCTGACACTCTTGTCATTTGTTTGTGTTTCGCTGTGCCAGATGCGGTGGCTAAATCCACCCGGGCCGCCATGCAGCTGGTTGTTGCCTTCGTTTTTGACCAGAGGATAGTGTTTATCACCAATGGCAAACTGAGCTTTGCCGATGCGATTTGCCACTCGGCCCACTGTAACACCAAAGTAATAAGGGTTAGTGGCCCAGTCGGCTTGCTCCTGATAGCCAAGAGTAAGCGGTATTTTAACGCCCTCTTTCTCATACTCAACGGCCCAGACACTGGCACCAAAGCTAGATAAGGTTACTGACAGGCCCTTGCTGTTCGTTAAGGTAATCACCTCAAACTCGCCAGGGAATGCGGGGTCATGCTTAATGTTTTTCGAAATCGAAGCTTGCATCGTTAACTACACACCTTTAAACAAATAGTGGATCCTCGCCACATGCCAAATAGTCAGGCAGGGCTCGAACCATGTTTGTAAATGGTGCTGCAGTGGTTAAATCCAGCCACCATCCACAATAAAGTTTTGTGACGTACAGAGTTTGCTGTCGTCTGATGCAAGGAACAGCGCCATAGCGGCGATATCTTCTGGCATCACATAATCTTTAATACATTGATTATCTTCAATATACTTTGCTGTATTTTGATCAACCCAATGGGTTAGCTGTCTTTTGGTCATCACCCAACCCGGCGTCAAGGTATTGATGCGGATCTTATCCTTACCAAGATCCGCCGCTAACCCTCGGGTTAAGCCCATCACACCGGCTTTGGCCGCAGTATAACCAGCCATTCCGCCCTGATTGTTGTGCCAGCTCATTGAGCCCAGATTGATAATGGAACCACCACCAATCTTCTGCATCTGAAGCCTCACCGCTTGGGAGGCGAAAAAATAGTGCTTAAGATTGGTGTCCAAACAATGATCCCAAAAGTCAGGGGTCACATCTTCAATCTTATGGCGCTGATCACAGGCAGCATTGTTAATCAGTACGCTAATGGCCCCGAGCTCATTTCCGGCCTGCTCTATGACCGCTTGCAACGCTTTGATATTGAGCAGATCGCAATGATAGTATTTCACCTGCGCCTGGGGATATTGCTCGGACAGTTGCTCAACCAGCAACTGTGACTCCTGCTCGAGAATATCGACAAAGGCAACTTTAGCCCCTTGCTGCAAGAAAGCCTCTACGAAACAAGCCCCTATGCTGGTGCCGCCGCCAGTGATAAACACCGTTTTACCCAATAAACTTGGATACTTATTACCAAGCTTCATAACGTAACCTTAGTTTTGTTCTTTAGTTGGTTGCATTATAAAAGAAAAACCTATCTTCTTTAATGAGAATGTGCGGGAATCTTTGCCCCGCGACATCCCAGCAGAAAATCGAAATCACAGCCTTCATCTGCCTGCAGCACATGCTGTTTAAACAGTGACAGGTAACCCGTCTCTATTGTGTCTGCTGGCATCTTGGCTAACTGATCTAAGCGTTGCTTGAGTTCCTCTTCGCTGATCTCCAATTCCAAGGTGCCGGCAAAGCTATCGAGTGAGATCATATCGCCATCACGCACTGCAGCCAGCGGCCCTAAAGCCTTGGCTTCGGGCGCCACATGTAACACCACAGTGCCAAATGCCGTGCCGCTCATACGCGCATCTGAGATCCGTACCATATCTTTTACCCCCTGCTTTAACAGCTTGGGAGGCAAGCCCATGTTCCCGACCTCGGCCATACCTGGATACCCTTTAGGACCGCAGTTTTGCAGCACCATGACGCAGGATTCGTCGATATCAAGCGCGTCATCATTGATCCGCGCTTTATAATCATCAAAACTTTTGAATACAACGGCCCGTCCTCGATGGCGCATCAGCTCAGGGGTGGCAGCAGAGGTTTTAATCACGGCGCCACGGGGGGCAAGATTGCCTCTAAGTACACGAATGCCACCCTGATCAACCAAGGGGTTTTCCATAGGCTTAATTACATCATCATTGTAGCAAGGAGCCGAACTCACGTTTTGCCACAGCGTCTTACCATTAGCCGTAAGCACATCTTTATCAATGATATTTTTATCACCTAATCGGCGTAAAACCGCAGGAAGACCACCAGCATAATAGAAATCTTCCATTAGATACTGTCCCGATGGTGCCAGGTTAACGAGTGTGGGGACATCATAGCCGTGATGCCAATCATCCAGGCTGAGTTCGACCCCTATTCGTCCTGCAATCGCTTTAAGGTGGATCACGGCATTGGTCGAGCCGCCTATGGCTGCATTGGTCTTAATCGCATTAATAAAGGAATTTCGCGTGAGAATTTTTGATAAGACGAGATCTTCATCCACCATCTCGACGATGCGCATGCCAGACATGTGCGCAAGCACATTACGCCGGGAATCCACTGCGGGGATGGCGGCATTATGGGGTAAGCTGGTGCCCAGCACCTCAGCCATACAGGCCAAAGTCGATGCCGTGCCCATGGTATTGCAAGTGCCGGTAGAGCGTGACATATCCCCTTCGGCGTTCATAAACTGCTCTAGGGTGATCTCCCCCGCCTGCAGCTGCTCGTGCATCTGCCAGACTAAGGTGCCGGAACCCACATCTTTACCTTTATGCTTACCATTAAGCATAGGGCCGCCTGTCACCACTATGGTGGGAATGTCACAGCTTGCGGCGCCCATTAGCAATGCAGGGGTGGTTTTATCACATCCTGTCATCAAGACGACACCATCGATGGGATTGCCTCGGATGGCTTCTTCCACGTCCATTGAGGCCAGATTACGGGTAAGCATGGCGCTAGGACGTAGGTTAGACTCGCCGTTGGAGAACACAGGAAACTCGACGGGAATCCCACCGGCTTCACGAATACCGTTCTTGACTCTTTGGGCCAGCTCTCTGAAGTGCCCATTACAAGGAGTCAGTTCAGACCAGGTGTTGCAGATCCCGATAACGGGTTTGTTCTGAAAATGGTGATCGGGTATCCCTTGGTTTTTCATCCAACTACGATACATAAAACCGTTTTTATCGTTGCTGCCAAACCAACTTGCAGATCGTAATGGCTTTTTATTTTTCTTATCGTCCATCTATCTACTTACCCCTTATTGTCCGACTCGGCGATAGATACAGGTCATGACCATCGCTAATGTTCGGGCGTTAAACAGAGTGAAATCACGCTAACGACATTTTTTGTGAAGTTTTACTTTAAGGGTCGTTGCGTATGTGCAAAACTATTGGTATTACTATAATACTAAAAAGCAGGATTACAATAGAGGATTTATGAAAAAATGCATTTTGGGACTGTGCTTAACTTTTAGCACCAGTGTATTTGCCGCAAACCCGTTATTTAACGATGTTTTTACCGCCGATCCCGCAGCGATCGTCCATGACGATACAGTCTACCTTTACACTGGCCATGATGAAGCCAAAGACAACCGTGTTTTCTTTGAGATGCATGACTGGCTAGTATTCAGCTCTAAAGATATGGTCAACTGGGAAGCCCATGGTCCCAAGCTTGCGACTAAAGATTTCAGCTGGGCAAAAGGAGATGCTTGGGCTGCTCACGTGATTGAAAAAGATAATAAATTCTACTGGTATGTGACTGCTCGTCACGCCACCATTAATGGATTTGCTATCGGTGTTGCCGTTGCTGATTCACCTTTAGGCCCCTTTAAGGATGCCAGAGGCACGGCGTTAATTACTAACGATATGACTACAGATACTGAGATTGACTGGGATGATATCGATCCGGCTGCCTTTATCGATGATGATGGTCAGGCGTATATTTTCTGGGGCAACACTAAACCCAGATATGCCAAGCTTAAAGACAATATGATAGAACTCGATGGCCCTATCCATGCTATCGACATTCCAGATTTCACCGAGGCGCTCTGGGTGCATAAAAAAGGTAAAACCTATTATCTTTCGTATGCTTCAGGTTTCCCTGAAAAAATTGCCTATGCCACTAGCGACAGTATTCATGGTCCCTGGAAGTATCAGGGCTTATTAAATGAAGTTGCCGGTAACTCACCGACCAACCATCAGGCAATTATTGAGTTTAAGGGCAAAGATTATTTCATCTACCACACTGGGGCTTCTCAAGATGGTGGCGGTGAATTTAGACGTGCTGTTGCTATCGATCCGCTTTATTACAATGAAGATGGCACTATTAAGCTTATCCATATGACAACGAAAGGGATCACACAAGCCCAATAATGTCAGCCTATCTGACTGAGTCATAAAAAAATGCCTAACATAAGTTAGGCATTTTTTTGTGTGATACTTGACCCTTTATCTGAGCGGCTAATTTTTACGGCTATCAACGTTCTTGTTTACTGTCTCTTGAGAGGTCGATAGCAGACTCGTCATCGCCGCTTTGGCGCCTTCGCTGTCACCGGCTTCTATCGCAGTATAAATCGCCTTATGCCCCGGCAGAGACTCGGTAAAATCATCGGCAAAGTTACTACTGACTCTAAACACTTGCAGCAAAGCCGACTGAATCGATCCCCCAAGGGAAACCATAAACTCATTGTTGGTACCATCGAGAATAGCCATGTGAAAGTCGATGTCCGTGGTATAGATCTCATCTGTACCCAGCTCGGCATTCTCCATCTTGTAGTAACACTCTTTGATCTGCTCTAACTGCTCTGGCGTGCATTTTTTCGCGGCTAGCTCTGCGGCGGCAGGTTCAAACACGGCACGTATTTCATAAAGCGATGTGTAGAACTCTGGTGAAGGCTTGGACTCTGAGAACCAGCCTAAGATAACAGGGTCGAACATGTTCCAATAACGGCGCTCTCGAATACGGGTTCCCAGTTTAGGCCGCGACTCGATCAAACCTTTCGCCGTAAGCACCTTAAATGCCTCACGCAAGGATGTACGGGAGACTTCAAGCTCCTCACAAATGGTGATTTCGTTAGGGATGTACTCACCTGGCGCGTAATAACCACTGACGATACGTGAACCTAGCTCACTCGCTACCCAAGTGTGAATATTTTGTGGTCTATTACTTACATGATTCGCCATCACGCCCTCTCATTTTCATCCTGAACACCCGAAAACTTACATAGGAACAAAGTACAAACAGGCTCAGCTAAGTGTTGATTAATATGATGATTTTAAATTATCGCTTAGGGATTAATCACGAATGCGCCTGTGCAAGAGCCTTTAATCCTCATTTGTTTTTCAACGCCAATCTTAATGGGATACTTCTTTTATTACAATGAATTAATAACAGGATTTAAGCATAAAACCCAAGAGCTATAGATACTTGGCTCAGATAAATCATCATATATGATAAATTGTGTTATTGGCGAAAATAGTCGTTCTCTATCCCAAGCTCCGCCAACACATCCACCACAGCCATACCGGCGCGCTGCGCTGCCTCTATCCCTAGCTTGGCATCTTCAAATACCACACAGTTTTCAGGTTTAACGCCCATTAACTCGGCGCAGCGCAAGAAGGTATCAGGCGCAGGCTTAGGTGCATTGACTTGATCGGCACCCACTATGTGATCCACAAGATCGATAAGGCCGCACAGAGTTAAGATCTCAACCGCCTCCTGAGTGTACGCCCCAGTGCCGACCGCCATAGGTCTGACCCCGTGATTCTGTTTGGCAAAGTCAATCAAACACGTGGGGTTGACATGCTGGTGCATGATCTTGCGTACAATCGCCTCTTTAAAGTCGTTGATCGCCTGATTGCTTTCACTTGTGGTGACATTAAAATGCTTCTTGAGGATCTCTATGGTCTCCACAGTAGGGACACCGGCTAGAGAGCGCATAAGCGGCGCATCTATTGGGATCTGAAAATGAGACAGGGTTTCTCTCCAGGCCACTTCATGGAGCTGGCCGCTGTCGACTAGCGTACCGTCCATATCAAAGATAATTGCATCAAATTCGTTATACATAAAACCCCAAAAAATAAACTGGTACAAAATAAATAGCCGCCATAAAGGCGGCTATTTGGATCAAGATCCGAGCTTACAGACCTCGTGCCAGACCATAATAAACTGAATTGTGTCTCAGTTCATTCTTAAGCTGACGAATATTGGTATTTTCATCGATGATCACCAGCTCAGCACCGGCTATCTCAGCGAAATCAACTATGTTGTCTGTGCTAACCGACTGACTGTAGGCTGAGTGGTGAGCGCCACCAGCATGGATCCAAGCTGCTGCGGCAACTGATAGATTCGGCTTAGGCTCCCACAGCGCAGAAGCCACTGGCAGATGTGGTGTATCTTCTGGTGGTGTGACAGTATCTAACTCGTTAAGGATAATACGGAAACGGTTACCCATATCGATTGTCGATACGTTAATAGCAGGACCCGCTTTACCGGTAAACAACAGACGCGGTACATCGCAGCGCAGACCAATAGTGTGCAGATGCACCTCAAGACGAGGTTTTGCTGCAGCAATCGATGGACACACTTCTAACATGTGCGCACCTAATACTTGATCGGTCGCGCCAAAGTTATAGGTGTAGTCTTCCATGAATGAGGTGCCGCCATTACGGCCTTCACCCATTACTTTCATGATGCGAACCATGGCAGCCGTTTTCCAGTCACCCTCACCGCCGTAACCAAAACCTTGAGACATCAGGCGTTGAGTCGCCAGTCCTGGCAGGCCTGTCATACCGGTTAAGTTTTCAAAACAGTTGGTGAAAGCGCCATACTGACCAGCAACTAGGAAGTTTTTCATTCCCACTTCGATACGCGCTTCTTTGCGTAATTTATCTAGCTGGAAATCATCGGTGAACACAGACTCATTGATCTGATAATCCTGGCGATAATTCTCGATTAACGCGTTGATATCAGCCTCAACAACGGCTTCAATAGCTTCGTTCAGTTCGCCTAAGCTGTGGGCGTTAACTTCATAACCAAACTGGATCTGGGCTGCTACCTTGTCACCTTCAGTCACAGCCACTTGACGCATGTTGTCACCAAAGCGTGCAACTTTGAGGTTACGGCTCTCATGCCAACCTGCTGCGGCGCGGCACCAGTCGTCCACTTCAGTCTGTACAGCGTTTGTGTTCCAGTGACCCACAACCACTTTACGCTCTTTGCGCATGCGGGTGCCGATGAAACCAAATTCACGACAGCCATGAGCACTCTGGTGAGTATTCATGTAGTTCATGTTGATTTCAGACCAAGGCAGCTCAGCATGGAACTGAGTATGCAAGTGCATAAATGGCTTGCTCAGCTCATTAAGACCGGCGATCCACATCTTGGCGGGTGAGAAGGTGTGCATCCACAAAATCACACCGATACAGTTTGCATCGCTGTTTGCCGCCTGACAGACCGCATAGATCTCACGTGGTGACTTAACCGTTGGCTGATAAACTACCTCGGTACCGATCAGACTTGATTGATTAAAACCGGCAACGATCTCCTGGCTATTTTTAGCCACTTGTTCCAATACTTTTGGCCCATACAGGTCTTGAGAACCTGTGATAAACCAGACTTGCTTTTTAGACATAGGATTCATGATCTTTTACTCCAATTAAACTGGTCAACGGCTTATTTTGACTGCCCGTAGTAGGCGTTCTTACCGTGTTTACGCAAATAGTGTTTATCCAGGATCCCTTGCTTTAATGCACCCACACTTGGGGCTAAGGTCTTGGTTAAATATGCCATTCTCGCGATCTCTTCGAGCAAGACGGCGTGATAAACTGATTTAGCGGCACTGTCTCCCCAGGTAAAAGGCGCATGTCCTGCCACTATTACCATAGGCGATTCTTTAGGTGTGCGATCGGCAAAACATTCTAAAATCTGTACGCCTGTTTCCTCTTCATAGTCCCGAGCGATCTGATCGTCACGCATCACAGCCGTACAAGGGATCTCACCATAAACATAATCGGCATGGGTCGTACCATAACAAGGGATAGGCAGCTGAGCCTGTGCCCAAGCGGTGGCATAGGTCGAATGGGTATGGGTCACACCGCCTATGCTATCCCACTGACGATACAGATAAGTATGTGTCTTAGTATCCGATGAGGGATTTAAGTGACCATCGACCACATTATTTTCCAGATCGACGATAACGATATCTTCAACCTTTAAATCTTCATAGGGTATGCCACTGGGTTTAATGGCGATCACCCCATGTTGACGGTCTACCTGAGATACGTTACCAAAGGTGTAAGTCACCAACTTACGCTTCTCGAGTTCCATGTTGGCTTCATACACTTGCTGTCTTAACTCACGATAATACATTAAGCTTCTCCCCCATCGACAAATTGACCTAGCTTGATATAACCCTGATAAAGGGATTGATAAATCTCGGCGTTTTCGGCATTAGGCTGATAGGTTTTCACCACTTTCGATGCCATCACCTCTTGTGCGACATGCACACTTGGGAAAACACCGGCGGCTGTGGCGGCATAGATGGCCGCACCTAAAGCGCAGCTCTGCTCACTCTCAAGCACATCGATTGGACAGTTCCAGACATCGGCGCAGGTTTGCATGACGAAATCCGATTTCTTGGAGATCCCGCCTATGGTTACCACCTGATTAATGGCCACCCCTTCCTCGACAAAACGGTCAATAATGGCTTTGGCGCCAAAGGCGGTAGCTTCAACTAGCGCTTTAAAAATCTGCGGCGCCTGACTGCCCATGTTCAGCCCACTTATCGCCATAGCAACCGATTGATCCGCATCCGGTGTACGGCGACCATTGACCCAATCTAGGGCCACAATGTCGTTAACACTAATAGGCAGTTGACTGGCCGCATCGCCAAGCTGACGTAAAATTTGCCCTTCGATCTCTTCTACCAGTTTAGCCTTTGTCGCTTCATCGACAATGGTGGATGTGGCCACATTTTTCAGTGGCCAACACAGGACATTCTTGAACCAGGCGTAGAGATCGCCAAAGGCGCTCTGCCCTGCTTCGAGTCCAATCATGCCAGGCATGACAGAGCCATCGACCTGACCACAGATCCCCTTGATACAACGATCGCCAATATCCTCATAAGAGGCGATGGTGATATCACAGGTAGAAGTTCCCATCACTTTGGTGAGTACGCCGGGTTTAACATTGGCACCAATCGCGCCAGCGTGACAGTCAAAGGCACTGAAAGAGACCACTACATCGGTTGACAGCCCCAGTTTTTCCGCCCACTCGTCGGTCAATTTGCCACAGACAGTGTCGGCAGTTCGGGTCTCTTTGGGTAAACGGTCACGCAGACCATCGAGCAGTGGATCGATGCCGACAAAGAAATCATTAGGTGGATAACCGCCCCAGCTTTCGTGCCACATTACTTTGTGACCCGCGGCGCAACGCCCAGCAATTAACTTGTCAGGATGATTTGTGCCGGTTAACAGCGCCGTCATCCAGTCACAGTGTTCAACCCAAGCATAAGCTGCATCGCGCACTCTCTTGTCCTGACGCAGCACATAAAGCGCCTTGGCCCAGAACCATTCAGAAGAGTAAATGCCGCCTTCATACTTGAGATAGTTAATGTCGTTGGCATTGGCAGCGGCAGTGATCTCCTGAGCTTCTTTAATGGCGCAGTGATCTTTCCACAGCACAAACATGGCATTAGGGTTTTCAGCAAACTCAGGCTTTAGGGCTAAGGCTACGCCTTGCTCATCAATCGCGATAGGCGTCGAGCCTGTGGTATCGAAACATAAACCACACACTTTTTCAGCGGCGCCAGCTGGTAGTTGGGACCACAAACCATTAACCGCCTCAATCAAAGATTCAGTGTAATCTAGGGGGTGTTGACGGAATTGGCTAGACACAGGATCGCAATACAATCCTTTACTCCAGCGTGGGTAGTAAACAACATGGGTAGCAAGCTCTGCCCCATTTGTTGTATCGACTAACAAGGCCCGAACTGAGTCTGAACCAAAATCTAACCCTAAAGCATAAGACATCTTTATCCCCATAACATTATGCATATGACAATAACAAACTATAATTGTACTACAATACTACGATAATTTTATTTAGGTTGAAATACTATTTTTAACTATTCTTAATCGACCCTATAACATTTGAATTATCTGTGACCTTGTGAAACGCACTCGCCCCTTGTGACATGGGCTAATGACGTCAACTTAGTGCGTGAAACGAACCAACAAACCAGCTAATGACTTTCAACATTTACCTACACTAAATTCAGAACTAGTTTTAGAAGTACATTCAGTAAAAAATTAGTTATCCCGTTAAATTTCTACAGAAAATTGTTTAACTGAGTTACACTCATTTGCGGCGCTTAGTCTCTACAAAGCGATGTCACGGGAGATAAAAATGAGTCAACGGACCCTACCCTCTTTATTTAAACCGAGATCGGTCGCCATTATTGGCGCATCCAATGGCAAAAATCGTGCTGGCAATGTTGTGATGCGTAACTTGCTCTCCGGTGGCTTTTCAGGTCCCATCATGCCCGTGACCCCAAAATATGAAGCTGTGCAAGGGGTACTTGCCTACCCCAGCATCGAAGCCCTGCCGATGAAGCCCGATCTGGCCATTATCTGCACAGCGGCAACGAAAGTGCCGGCCATAGTAGAGCGACTGGCTCAGTTTGGTTGTAAGGTCGCCATCATCCTTGCCTCAGCAATGGCACTGCAATCGGATGAAGAGGGTAATAATTTACTCGAGTTGACCCGAGCCCATGCCAAACGCTACGGCATGCGTTTACTCGGCCCCAATAGTCTTGGCATGATGCTACCCAATATCGGGCTCAATGCCAGCCTGGCTCATACCAGTGCCCTGCCCGGTAAAATCGCCTTCGTGTCTCAATCATCGGCCATCTGCACAACCGTGCTCGATTGGGCCAATAATAAGGGCATAGGCTTCTCCTCTTTCATCTCATTGGGCGATGCCACAGACATAGATTTCGACGAGTTACTGGATTTTCTTGGCCGCGATGGCCGCACCAGTGCCATCATGCTCTATATCGACTCAATCAATGAGAAACGTCATTTCCTCTCTGCCGCGAGAGCTGCTGCCAGAAACAAGCCCATCTTAGTGATCAAATCTGGCCGCAGCATGGAGGGGACAACCGCCGCCAAGCTGCATACGGGGGGAATTGGCGGTAATGACGCCGTTTATGAAGCGGCATTTCGCCGCGCAGGGATGCTTAGGGTCAATGATTTAGTTGAGCTATTTGCCGCCTTGGAGACGATTGCACACTCATCGCCGCTGCAGGGCGAGCGACTCGCCATTTTAACCAATGGCGGTGGCCCTGCCGTGCTGGCTCTCGATCAGTTGATGCTGGCTGGAGGCAAAGCGGCCCTGTTGGAGAAAGATACCATTGAGGCGCTCGACAACTTATTGCCTAATACTTGGTCAGGGCAAAATCCTATCGATATCGGCGGTGATGCCGATGCCAAACGTTACTGCGACAGTCTTAAAATTCTAATGGATGCCAACATAGCCGATGCCATCTTAATACTCCACTCGCCGTCGGCACTGGGAGACAGCATGGAGATAGCGGAGGGGATTGTTAATGTGATAGCGAGCCATCCTAACCGTAACAGGGTCAATATCTTAACTAACTGGAGTGGCGAAGACTCTGCCTATCGAGCCCGCAAACTGTTTAATAAGGCGAGCATTCCCACCTACCGCACACCCGGAGGTGCGGTCGGGGCATTTATGCATATGGTGGAATTTCGGCGCAATCAGAAGCTGCTTCAGGAAGTACCACAATCTATTCCCGATAACATTCCCACAGATGCAACCCTGGCCAGACAACTGCTCAATGAGGCCTTGGATAAGAATAAACGGGTACTTGAGACCCATGAGTCGAGCCGAATCTTGGCCGCCTATGGCCTTAATACCATAGAGACCCATTTCAGTAAGGATGCTGAGCATGCCGTCAGCATTGCCGAGCAGATTGGTTACCCTGTCGCCCTTAAGGTGCAGTCACCGGATATCCATTATAAGTCTGATGTTCAAGGGGTGATGCTAAATCTCACCAGTGCCGATGAGGTCAAACAGGCGGCGAATGCCATGATAAATCGGGTCCACAGCCTAGATCAGAGCGCCACAATAGAGGGACTTATCGTACAGAAAATGGCGCTGACCGCAGGCGCACAAGAGATCCGCGTTGCGGTTCTTAGCGATCCCGTATTTGGCCCGGCCATCTTCCTCGGTGAAGGAGGCTCTGAATGGCAACCTACCACAGACGCGGCCGTTGCCCTGCCGCCACTGAATATGGCGCTGGCACGTTATATGGTGATCCAGGCACTAAAAAGTCATAAGCTAAAAGACAGGCACCTGCCGCTCGGACTGAACATGCATGCCCTGTGTGTCATGCTGACCCAGATCTCTCACCTCATCATAGATTGCCCTGAAATTGCCGCGCTGGATCTTAATCCTGTGCTGTGCGCCGGTGAGCAGATCACCCTATTGGATGTGAATATTCAGCTGCAAACCTGCCCGTCAGATAATACTAACCGCCTGGCTATTAGCCCCTATCCCAAAGAGCTGGAGCAGTATGCCACCTTAAAGAATGGGCTCGAGATCATGCTGCGCCCGATTTTGCCCGAGGATGAGCCCAAACACCTGGCGTTCGATAATTCTCTCTCCGATGAGGACAGATATAAACGCTATTTTGGTGTGCGTTCTAAGATGACCCATGAGGAGATGGCAGTATTAACTCAGATAGATTACGCCAGAGAGATGGCCTTTATTGCCACCACAAAAGGTGAAGATGGGGATGACATTACCTTGGGCGCTGTGCGTGCATCGATAGACCCTGACAATACCGAAGCCGAATTTGCCATGGCGGTTCGCAGCGATCATCAAGGGCTTGGCATAGGAAAACTATTACTGGAAAAGTTGATCAGCTACTATAAGACCAATGATACAGAGCTGCTGACGGGTTTCACTATGTTCGAGAATCGCAATATGGCCAATCTGGCTAAGAGCCTTGGCTTTACCGTGACCTTCGATATGGAAGAGCAGCTGATCAAGATGGATATGCCGCTAAAATCTGCCCAATAAGCACAGATTTCAGCGATAAGCTAAGGAGAATAAACGAAAGTGGCGTAAAACTCAGAACTCCCGATTCATCTGTTCAAAGAACTGCAATAACAGCTGCAGCTCTTGATCACTGAATTTGGCCGTGATCTGATTAGTCAGCCCATGATGCAACTGGTCATGCTCTTTATAGATCCCTAAACCGACGTCAGTTAAATCCACAAGAATCGCGCGGCGATCGGCTTGATGGGCCTTGCGAATGACCAAGCCCGCCTGCTCCATCTTGTCTATCTGTACCGTCAGGGTGCCTGTGGTGATCCCCATCTTCTCAGCCAACTCTTTCATCCGCATGGCGCCGTTAGCCCCTAAGATCTCAACGGCGTGGATCTGGGGCAGCGAGTAACCTGTGTCTTTGACCACCGAAGCCTCCCAGGAGGAGAGCTTTTCATAAAACTCTACAATTTCATGGCTTAATCTATCTTGTGCCTGTTTCATCTCGCCTCCACCATCATTTAACACTGGAAACGGCCGATTGAGACGAGCAATCGCAGGTAAAGACCTCAACGGTCAGATGATGGATACGATTGAAGCGACTGAGTTTCGCTTTAAAATACTCGGCCGATTTAGGCTCATGACTCACAATCGAGATCACGGCAGCATGGTGATCGGCACTCACAGGCCACACATGAATGTCGCTCACCTGATGATCCCTCTCATCTTCGACACATTGGACAATTTTCTCAACATACTTTGGATCGATACTGGCATCGAGCAAAATTGGGCCCGTCTGCTTGACTAAGCCCCATGCCCAACTAGTAATGATGACGGCGCCGACAATGCCCATCACAGGGTCAAGCCAAGTTAAGCCCAGATACTTACCAAAGAGTAAGGCGCCAATGGCAAGTAAGGACGTCAAGGCATCCGCAAGCACATGGAAATAGGCCGCTCTCAGATTATGGTCATGTCCGTGATGATGTCCGTGTTCATGCTCATGCTCATGCTCATGCTCATGCTCATCATTATGAGCGTGAGCATGGTGATGGTGTCCATGAGAGTGATGATGGTGATGATGGTGATGATAATCATGACTGTGATGATCTTTCAACAGAAACACAGATACCACATTGACAGTCAGGCCGATAAAGGCGACCAAAATGGCCTCATTAAAATGAATGTTTTCAGGGTTTAATAAGCGGCTAACCGACTCAACAACCATCAAAAGTGCCACTAGGCCTAATGCTATCGCACTGGTAAATCCACCCAACACGCTCACCTTTCCCGTGCCAAAAGCATACTTGGGATCATCGGCATATTTTCTTGCATAGTAATAAGCGAATAAGGTGATCAGAAACGCCGCAGCATGAGTTCCCATGTGCCATCCATCGGCCAAGAGCGCCATCGAACCATAGAGCGTTCCGGCGACAATTTCAGCCACCATAGTGACTAGAGTCAAATAGAGCACATATCGGGTATTACGTTCACCACTACTGTTGATCTTGGCAAATTGATGTGAGTGTTGCCAGGATTCGATACCATGTTTTTGAAGGGCCATATGCCATCCTTGTAGATTGAATGCGACTTATACGCTTGTTTTGCTGTACTTACTTTGACGCACTTACTTTGAAAGTCAAACAATCATAAATGAATTACTTTGACTATCAAAGTAAAAATATACACTCACCTTTAACCCTTTTTACTCACTCCTGCGTTTATAGCTCCAACTCTTCAAGAGAAACGCTTTAATTGAAAAGCATTTTATTAGAAGTACTTCGTCAGAAGTAACGCTGAAAAGCGAATATAAAATCAGTTACAAACAGAGAACCCAGTTCACTACAGGAGTCAGTATGAAAGCTTACTTTATCTCACTTAAACAACTTGCCTTAGCCAGCACGCTGTTTTGTCTAAGCGCCGCACTCATTTGCCTTAGCACTTCGACATTTGCCAGGACACTACCTAAACCAGAGCAAAACCCTTCAAACCCAATCACAATCGACGTTTTCGCGCATGATACTAAGGCGCTGCCAGATACTATCAAGATGTTCCCCATACCCGATACTGGCATGGAGCTACATCTGCTTACCTTAGAGAAGCTAGCTGACGAAACTCGCTATAAGATTGAAATTGAGATAGGCATCACGGCGCAGCTTGACTGCAATAAACACAGA
Source organism: Shewanella sp. AS1 (assembly GCF_021412565.1). Taxonomy (GTDB): domain Bacteria; phylum Pseudomonadota; class Gammaproteobacteria; order Enterobacterales; family Shewanellaceae; genus Shewanella. Next base: position 153,467 of record NZ_JAKCLJ010000002.1, read on the forward strand.
TTGATTGGCAACATAACAGAGCAGAGTCTGCCTGGATGGGGTTATCCCTACTATCGCCTTAATAGCCTAAAGCTAGGTGCAAGTACTAGAATGGCCTGCCTGCAGCAGATGACAAAAAGCCAATTTATAGCTCTACCTGACGCCATCACTTTAGCTTACGACAGTCGCTTACCTAAGCTGTTTTATCTGCCAGAGGGCTCAGTATTAAGATACAAGATCTGGCAGAGCAAAGAAGATTATCACTATTCACCCAATATGAGACCCCAAGTTGGAGTCGCGCCGACCCATTAACGGCATAGCCAACTTAGCTTTTGTCATACAGATGTAAAATGTAAAAAACCTCTGCTAAATCTAAGTTAGCAGAGGTTTTTAATCAGCAATAAGACCTAAATACCCGAAATCGCATCTTTACACAACTGAGTAATTCGCTGCCAATCGCCCTGCTCCATCGCATCTGTTGGTGCAATCCAGCTGCCGCCAATGCAATCAACATTGCTGAGCGCCAGATAATCTTTGTAATTACTTGGGCTGATCCCGCCTGTTGGACAGAAACGGATCCCCTTTAGCGGGCCAGCGAAAGCCTTCAGCGCATTAACGCCACCAGAGGCTTCTGCAGGGAAAAACTTAAAGTTGGTGTAACCCAAAGCCATACCCGCCATCACCTCAGAGATGCTCGCAACCCCAGGGATCAAAGGCACAGAGCCAGACATAGCCGCCTTAAGCAATTCAGTGGTAGCACCCGGGGTGATAACAAACTGGGCTCCCGCCTCTACTGCTTGAGCTAGCTGTAATTCATTTAAGATAGTCCCGGCGCCTACTATCGCCTCAGGTACTTCCTGGGCAATCTTAGTGATGGCCTCCAGCGCGCAAGGAGTTCTTAATGTCACTTCAAGTACGCTTATCCCACCGGCGACTAGGGCTCGGGCTAAGGGAACCGCATCTTCAATCTTATTAATCACCATCACAGGAACGATTGGGCTGCGTTTAAAAATATCTTCTGGTTGAATTGACCAATTATTCTTAGCCATGCTTTCTCTTCCTCAAGGATTAATAATTTTCGTCTATGGCCGTTGTGCTGCGAGCACCGGTCTCAGGACTACTGAAATTTGAACGCAAGGCGGCGAACAGCTCACGCCCCATGCCGTAACTAGAAGGACGCAGATTAACGCGCTCGGCTTCCCTGGCATCGAGTACAGCCTGGTCAACCAAGAGGCTGACTTCACCCGTATTCGCATCGACGCGGATCAGATCGCCATCGTGTATTTTGGCAATAAGGCCACCCTCTAACGCTTCTGGTGTTAAATGGATCGCCGCCGGCACCTTGCCCGATGCGCCGGACATACGGCCATCAGTCAATAGTGCGACCTTAAAGCCTTTATCCTGCTGGGAGCCTAAAATGGGGGTGAGTTTGTGCAGCTCTGGCATACCTATGGCTTTAGGGCCCTGACCTTTCACCACCACCACGCAATCTTTATCAAGCTCACCAGCTTTAAAGAGTTGCTCCAGTTTGTTTTGATCGTCGATCACCAGCGCAGGCGCTTCGACAACACGGTGCTGCTCAGCAACTGCAGAAACCTTTATCACCGCTCGGCCGAGGTTACCCTTAAGCAGTTTTAAACCACCATTGTTCTGGAAAGGCTGAGATACTGAGGTCAAGACCTCTTTATCCAGTGACTCGCTCGGCCCTTCGACCCAAACCAGCTCATTGTCGAGTAGACGAGGCTCCTGGGTATAACGGCGCAGACCAAAGCCAGCCACAGTATTCACATCTTCATGCAATAAATTGGCATCAAGCAGCTCTTTTATCAGCAGCGCCATACCGCCAGCAGCATGGAAATGGTTGATATCGGCATGGCCATTGGGATAAACCCTTGCTAACAGCGGCACGGCATCGGAAAGCTCGGAAAAATCATCCCAGTTTACAATAATGCCAGCTGCTCTTGCTGCAGCGACTATATGCATTGTCAAATTGGTTGAACCACCGGTTGCCAAGAGTGCAACTATGCCATTGACAATCGATTTTTCATTAACCACTTCACCGATAGGCGTATACTGAGTGCCCATCTCTGTCAGGCGACACACCTGTTTTGCCGCCATTTTGTTTAAGGCTTCGCGCAGTGGATCGTCAGGATTAACAAAAGAGGAACCCGGCAGTTGCAGTCCCATCACTTCAAGCATTAACTGATTACTGTTTGCCGTACCGTAGAAAGTACAAGTTCCCGCACTGTGATATGACTTAGACTCGGCATCGAGCAATGCAGCGCGATCCGCTAAGCCTTGAGCAAACTGCTGTCTAACTCTCGCCTTTTCTTTATTGGGAATCCCCGAACGCATCGGCCCTGCTGGTACAAACAGCATAGGCAGATGACCAAAACTGAGGGCTCCAATCAGTAAGCCTGGGACAATCTTGTCACAGATCCCAAGTAACAATGCCCCATCAAACATATTATGGGATAAGCCCACAGCCGTAGACATGGCGATCACTTCGCGGCTAAGCAAACTGAGCTCCATGCCAGGCTGCCCCTGAGTCACACCATCACACATGGCTGGCACACCCGCAGCGACTTGGGCGACACTGCCTACTTCATGACAGGCATCTTTCAATAATTGAGGATAAGTTTCGTAAGGTTGGTGCGCAGAAAGCATGTCATTGAATGCGGTGACTATGCCTATGTTGGCCTTGGTTAAGGCCTTAATTGCACTCTTGTCAGCAGGACTGCAGGCCGCAAAACCATGGGCTAAATTACCACAGCTTAAACTGCTGCGATGAACACCATTAAACTTGGCCTCATCAAGTGCTTTGAGATACTGAGCACGGGTATGTTTACTACGCTCAATGATTCTATCGGTTACTGTCTGTACTACTGTGTGCATAAAAACTCCTTAAGCGCTCCAATAAACATCAACGGGTGTATGACGTTGCGCGAGTACTGCACGGATCGGCATGGTCAACGCATCATCACTTTCGAGCGCCTTGCGGTAAACGGCTAGCTTTTGTTCACCAACTATGTGTAAATAAATTTGGCGGCTGGCGAGTATGCCTTTCTTAGAAATGGTGATCCTGGCATGGGGTGCCGTGGTTGGGTTGACCGCCAAGCATAAAGCGTTCGTCGATAACGCCTGCTCTATCTCCGCCGAACAAGGGAACCATGAGCAAGTATGGCCGTCATTCCCCATCCCCACCACTACAACGTCGAAGGGTTTCGGCAAGTTAGCTAACTGTTCTATCGTCATATCACACCCCGTTTCTGGGGATGAGAACATATTCTTTAGACCACGAAACTTGGCGCTTGCTGCACGATTTTGTAATAAATGCTCAAGCACCAGTTTCTCGTTGGAATCATCGGACTGTGTATCGACCCAGCGCTCATCGGCCAGAGTGATATAAACACTGCCCCACTCGATCGACTTATGACTGAGCAGCTCAAACAGGGCTAGCGGGGTCGAGCCACCGGAAACCACCAGGCTGGCTTTGCCTCTGGCATCTATCGCCGCTTGTAATTGCCCAGCGATGCGGTCTGCCAGCTGCGATTCCAGCATTTTTTTATCATCAAATAATTTGAATACAGATTCTTTAATCATCAGAATTCCCCCCTACTCGTCCCAGGAGCGGCCATCTTTGGCTATCAAAGCAACTGATGCAACTGGCCCCCAACTACCTGCAGGATAGGGTTTAGGCTTCTCATTACTCTGGAGCCAAGCCTGAATAATGCCATCGACCCATTTCCAGGCTTGCTCCACCTCATCACGGCGTACGAACAAGGCCTGATTACCCAGCATGGCCTCAAGCAGCAGACGCTCGTAGGCATCGGCGATACGATCATTTTTAAAAGTATCGGAGAAACTTAAATCCAACTTAGTGGTTTGCAGTCGCTGTTTTTGCTCAAGTCCCGGCACCTTATTCATCATCTGAATTTCAACACCTTCATGGGGCTGTAAACGGATAGTGAGCTTATTGGGTGGCAGGTTACGATAACTTGAACGATAGAGGTTATGGGGCGGATTCTTGAAATAAACAACAATCTCTGAACTCTTGGTTGGCATACGTTTTCCGCTTCGCAGATAAAATGGTACGCCAGCCCAACGCCAGTTATCTATGTCGACACGCAGCGCAACAAAGGTTTCCGCATAAGATTGAGTATTAGCGCCTTCCTCTTCCAAATAACCAGGTACGGGACTGCCTTTTAGGAAACCTGATGAATATTGGCCGCGAACGGTATTTTCATAGATGTTATCGGCATCTATCTTACGCAGGGATTTGAGCACTTTTACTTTTTCATCGCGAATGCTGTCGGCATCGAGATTCACGGGCGGATCCATCGCAACTAAGGTTAACACCTGCAGTAGATGATTTTGGATCATGTCCCGCATCTGACCGGCTTTATCGAAATAGCCCCAGCGGCCTTCGATACCCACCTCTTCGGCAACCGTGATCTGCACATGATCGATAGTCCGGTTATCCCACTTAGAGGCAAATAATGAGTTGGCAAAACGCAAAGCGATAAGATTCTGAACCGTTTCTTTACCTAGATAATGGTCGATACGGTAAACCTGATTCTCGTTGAAATAGGCACTGACCTGATCGTTGATCACTTTAGAGGATTCAAGATCCGAACCGATTGGCTTTTCGAGGACGACGCGCGTCTCTGGGGTAATAAGATTTTGTTCATGCAGACAGCGACAGATATCGCCGAAAATAGCCGGGGGCGTGGCAAAGTAGTTGACCATGACTCGTTTGCTCGGGTCGACCACCTCATGGAAGGCTTTATATCCTTCGGCTTCGGTAAAATTAGTACCTATATAGGAGCAACGCTCAATAAAACGAGCCAGCGTTTCTGAACATAAGGGCTCTTTGACAAAGCTATTGAGTGATTTTACGACTAACTCTTGAAACTCATCCTGGCTAAAGGCATCTTTTGCCACGCCAAGCACTTGAGTTTCTTTATGAAGCAAACCAGCCTTATCAAGCTGATAGAGAGAAGGTAACAACTTACGGCGAGCTAAATCGCCTTTGGTTCCAAACAGTACAAAATCACAAGCCCTAGCTTCTGCTGATGTCATGCCCATAGCGGTCAAATCTCCTAAGTCACGATCCCTCATCATTTTGATGAAAAACCGAATCGTCTCGCATAATTGTTGTAATATAACAACATAACTTATTTATTGCACCATTATTTTGTAAATAATGTACTATCAGTAAACTAGTAACAAGACACTAAAGTCTGATATGATTTTTCATATTAACTAACTATAAATAGTAGTTAGTTTGCTTCGCAGTTCGACCATGGTTCCTTGTCTATAGCAAACTTTAGCAGCTTTTATTTGTTTGTTGAGTGACATAAAAGAATAAATATAATTACATTACTATCCAGTGGATGTACGCATATGAATACCCTAGAAAAGGTACAAAAAAGCCTAACACAATTCAGTAAATCTGAGCGCAAAGTCGCTGAGGTGATCTTGGCTTCTCCACAGACAGCCATTCACTCCAGTATTGCGACTTTAGCTAAGATGGCCGATGTGAGTGAGCCAACGGTAAACCGTTTCTGTCGTCGCTTAGACACCAAAGGGTTCCCTGACTTTAAACTGCATCTGGCACAGAGCCTGGCTAACGGCACCCCTTATGTCAGCCGCCATGTTGAAGAGGATGATAGCCCAGACTCTTATACAACTAAGATTTTCGAATCATCAATGGCAGCACTCGATACTGCCAGACAGAGCATGGATACCGCTGCAATCAATAAAGCCGTAGATATCCTGACTCAGGCGAAGAAAATTTCCTTCTTTGGTTTAGGCGCCTCCTCCTCTGTTGCCCACGATGCACAAAACAAGTTCTTCCGCTTTAATGTTCCAGTGATCTGTTTTGACGATGTGTTGATGCAGCGCATGAGCTGCATTAACAGCAGTGAAGGCGATGTTGTGGTACTTATCTCTCACACAGGCCGTACTAAGTCTTTGATTGATATAGCACGTCTTGCAAGAGAAAATGGAGCCGCTGTTATCGCTATTACCTCGCGTAATTCGCCTCTCTCTAACGAGTGTACTCTGCCTGTAACCATGGAAGTGCCTGAAGATACAGACATGTATCTGCCCATGGCTTCTCGCCTGGCACAGCTGGTTATTGTGGATGTACTCGCGACCGGCTTTACTCTACGCCGCGGCCCACGTTTTAGAGAAAGTCTCAAGCGGGTTAAAGAGGTATTAAAAGAATCACGTATCGATAAAGATCCGATCCTCTAAATCTCATTTTATAACGATAAAAAAGCGACCATAATTATCTGGTCGCTTTTTTTTTGGTCTATTATTGCTCTAATTGAGTTGTATCTCACAAAAATAATAACTTGAGCTAGGTCATTTTGTTTGTAATTTTCCTACAATTTTTACGACTGTCTGTTAAAATGAAGCCAGATGTTATTTTAAATTAAACGGAGTATCACATGTTCCGAAGAACCAAAATCGTTACCACTCTCGGCCCAGCTACCGATCGCGACGACAATCTACGTCGTATTATCAAAGCGGGTGCAAACGTTGTTCGACTCAACTTCTCACACGGCTCACCAGAAGATCACCTTAAGCGTGCTACAGACGTGCGAAACATCGCCAAAGAACTTGGCGTACATGTTGCGATATTAGGCGATCTGCAAGGTCCAAAGATCCGTGTATCAACCTTTAAGGACAATAAGAAGGTACAGCTTGATTTAGGTAAGAGCTTTATCTTAGACGCCGACCTTGAGAAAGGCCAAGGCGATGAAAATCAAGTAGGTATCGATTATAAGGAACTGCCGCAGGACGTTAGCCTAGGCGATATTCTGATGCTCGATGATGGTCGCGTGCAGTTAAAAGTCGAAAAAGTAGAAGGCAATAAAGTCTTCACGACTGTGACTGTTGCTGGCCCGTTATCAAATAACAAAGGGATCAACAAGAAAGGCGGTGGACTCTCTGCTGCTGCGCTGACTGAAAAAGATAAGCAGGACATTATTACTGCTGCCAATATTCAGGTAGATTACCTAGCCGTCTCTTTCCCTCGCTCAGGCGCCGATCTAAACTATGCTCGCGAACTGGCCCGTCAGGCAGGTAGCAACGCCTTAATCGTCTCTAAAGTTGAGCGTGCAGAAGCCGTTGCCTCCGATGAAGCGATGGATGATGTGATTTTAGCGTCTGACGCTGTGATGGTTGCCCGTGGCGATCTTGGTGTTGAGATTGGCGATGCGGCACTGGTGGCAGTGCAGAAGAAACTGATCAGCCGTTCACGTCAACTAAACAAGAGCGTGATCACTGCGACCCAGATGATGGAGTCTATGATCAGCAGCCCAATGCCTACCCGCGCCGAAGTGATGGACGTAGCTAACGCAGTGCTTGATGGTACGGACGCTGTGATGTTATCGGCAGAAACTGCCGCCGGTGATTTTCCAGAAGAAACCGTATTGGCTATGGCCAATGTCTGTCTTGGCGCCGAATCACACCCAAGTGTACAGGTGTCTAAGCACCGTCTCGATGAGCGTTTTAGCTCGGTTGAAGAGACGATTGCCCTTTCGACCATGTACGCTGCTAACCACCTTGAAGGTGTTAAGGCTATCGTTGCCCTGACAGAATCGGGGGCGACTCCACAGCTGATGTCACGGATCAGCTCGGCGCTGCCAATTTTTGCCCTGTCGCGCCATGAAGTCACTCTGGCTAAAATGGCTTTATACCGTGGTGTGCAGCCTTTCTACTTTGACTCTACGGTTCACAGTGCCGATCTCCTGGCTCAAAGAGCATTGGAAGCCCTCACAGCGGCTGGTTACCTTAAAAGTGGCGACCTGGTATTAATGACCAAGGGTGATGCGATGGAAACTATCGGTGGCACCAACACTTGTAAAGTATTGGTCGTTGCTTAAGGTTCTTGAGTGCCAAACGAGAGCCTCTGTTGAATAAAACAAGGCTCTATTAAGTCCTGGCATCTAGCAGTCTGGTGACTTGTAATTAGCCACATTGTCTTGCTAACAGCCATCAGGGTCTTGCAACAGCCATGGTGAAGATATGAAAAAGGTACCTCAAAGGTACCTTTTCTATTTCTAAAGTCTCTATATTTCTGAATAGTATTTTTAGATCTATTACAAACTTACTGTAGGCTAATAACTACAACTGACTGAAATCATCCACTGCGATAGCAACTTTACGCAAACTGTCTGCTTCTACCAGACGCTTATGTTCACTTTCTGTAATAGTGCCATTATCGAGTGCCTCCTGATATAAAGACAAAGCCGCCTGTTTTTTCGACAGCTTGCCTGACTTCTGGGCCGATTTCAGCTTCACATGTAAGGGCTGACAAGCCACCTGAGCGAGAAACGCCTGCTCAACCTCGGCTATGCCGCCCTTATCACCTTTGATATTAGGGCATAAGAAGGTCATTCTCTCCCTTGCAGGGCCTGGCTTTAGCAAGCCCTTACACAGCTCTACGGAGAGATTATCCTCAGGCTGATTAAAGTGATTCCCCAGCGGGAAGATCAACGCCCTCATCAACCAAGCAACCGGACGATTAGGGAAGTTTTTAAGCGCTCCTTGCAAGGCTTGAGCGGCATTGTACAAACGTGTTTGCATCACATAGTGCACTATGGGCAGATCATCCTGCTGACGCCCATTATCCTCAAACAGTTTTAACGTTGCCGAACCAAGATAAAGCTCGCTTAAAACATCTCCAAGCCGCGCCGACAGCATCTCTTTCCGCTTAAGATCGCCGCCCATGATCAACATGGCAAAATCTGTCATAAAGGCCAATGCCGCAGACAAACGGGTCATAGATTTGTAATATTTTTTGGTCGAGCCACTCACGGGCGCACTGTTAAACCGGCTTCCCGTCAAAGCACTAAAAAAGGCACTGAAGGCGTTTCTTGCTGCATAACTCATGTGAGATAACAAGAGGTTATCGAACCTTTGCAGCGCGGCACTCTGATCTTCCATCGCCACAGTTTCCATCTCTGCCAACACATAAGGATGACAGCGAGTGGCTCCCTGGCCGAAGATCATCAGGCTACGGGTAAGAATATTGGCACCTTCAACCGTTATCGAAATGGGTGTCGCCATATAGTTATGGCCAAGATAATTCTTGGGGCCAAGTTGTATCCCCTTACCCGCTTGGATATCCATAGCATCATTAATAACGCTGCGCCCCATCTCTGTCATATGGTATTTGGCAATGGCGGTCACAACCGAAGGTTTGACTTTTAAATCTATCCCTGTGGTGGTTAAACAGCGAGCCGCCTCCAGCTGATAGGTGTTGCCGATAATGCGTGCAAGGGCTTCCTGCACCCCCTCGAAATGACCGATAGCCATGCCAAACTGATGCCTGATGGCGCTGTAGGCCGTGCTCGTCTTAGTGGCCACATGTCCAGTGGCGGTCGCCAATGCGGGAAGCGAGATCCCGCGGCCCGCAGACAGACATTCGACCAGCATACGCCAGCCCCTGCCAGCATATTGAGGACCACCTATGATCCAATCTAGAGGAATAAACACATCCTCACCTTGAGTGGTGCCATTCATAAATGCCAGTTGCAGTGGATTATGACGCGAGCCTATCTTGACGCCTGGGTGATCCGTCGGAATGAGTGCACAGGTGATACCTATCTCCTGCTCATCACCCAGCAACCCCTCAGGGTCTCTCATCTGAAACGCAAGACCCAGCACAGTTGCTACGGGTGCCAAGGTGATATAGCGCTTATCCCAGGTCAGACTTAAACCAAGCACCTCTTCGCCATTGAACTTGCGACGACAGACTATGCCCTCATCTGGGATAGCTCCAGCGTCAGAACCCGCTTCCAGCCCAGTTAATGCAAAACAGGGGATCGCATCCCCTTTCGAGAGCAAAGGCAGCCAATGTTCACGCTGTTCTTTGGTGCCATAATGGGTCAATAGTTCGCCCGGTCCTAACGAGTTAGGCACCATGACACTGACAGCTGCACTCACGCTGCGACTGGCAAGTTTGCTGACTATGGTTGAGTTGGCGTAAGCAGAGAAGGCTTTGCCGCCATATTGCTTTGGAATGATTAGGGCAAAGAACCCCTCTTTCTTGAAATAGTCCCAAAGCTCAGGGGGTAAATCTTTGCGATTATTGACGATATCGTGATCATCTATCATGGTGAGCGCTGTCACCACTTGATTATCGATAAAAGATCTCTCCTCTTCGGTCAGCCTTGGCTTACCGTAGCTATGCAGAGTATCCCAATTGGGCTTTCCTCTGAACAGCTCAGCTTCCCACCAGACATCTCCCGCTTCCATCGCCTCTTTCTCAGTGCTGGAGAGTTGGGGTAACACTTTCTTAAAGAAGAAGAAAATGGGCCGTGTGATCAATTGCTGACGAATACTTTTCACGCCCAAAAGCACTATTACTGCTAATAGTATAAGAATAAAAACCGTCATAACGCCCCCTATTGGGTAGACACAGGAACTGCAACACCCGCAGCAAGATATGGGATCACTTTACGAATAACAGCCTCAATATCGTTATGTTCATTGAAGTCCGCCGCAGCAATTTCGGTGAGTGCATCAGCCGATGCCATAGTGAAAACGACCGTACCTAAGGTAAAGTGTAGACGCCAAAACATCTCCGCAGGCGGAATGTGGGGAGTACTTTCGGTGACAGCTTTAACAAACTTTCTCAGATGTTCACCATAGTGGGTTGTGATAAACCAGCGCAGGTGCCCCTGACTCTCGATATATCCCCGCCCCAAGAGCTGCAGGAAGGTACCAGTGCCCTCGGCCTTGAACTTATTAAGCTCAAGCAAAGGTTTAACCAGGGAAGAGAAAATAGCATGTAATGACGGTTCGCCCGCTTGTTTAAGTTGCTCAATCTCATTGGCCGCATCGGGCATGAAACGATCTAAATAGCGTGCTAATACGGCTCTGATAAGCTCTTTTTTCGAACCAAAATGGTAATTGACCGATGCAAGGTTCACCTCGGCTTTACTTGTGATCAAGCGCAGTGATGTATCTGAAAATCCACGCTCGGCAAATAATTTTTCTGCGGCATCCAATATTCTGCTTTTCGTGTCGGATCGGTTTGCCATTGTGTAACCCTGTTTAATTTAAACGTGCGTTTAAATTAAACAGATGTACGCCCAAAGTCAACCAGCAATGTTAACCTAATTTAAGTCACGCAACATGAAAGGATAAAACGAAAAACAGTGGATTGAAATGGCCGTAAATTAACACATAAGATAAATGAAAACGCGCTGTTAAATAAACCGCAGATGCCCGCCTTTGGCGGTTAGCTCACGGGTATTGAGCCGCGCCGTCTCACTCTTTATCAGCATGACCATTAACGCACCCTCGCCCCCCTGCGCTTTAATCGCACTGTGAAATGCTATCACCCCAGATAACTGAGGTAACCAAGCTGCCACAGCTGACTTTAGCTGCGCGGGAAAAGGCTTATTGTTGACTCCTGTACCATGAATAATAAGCACATTACGCAGTCCCTGGCGCTGACTGGACTCAATAAAATCATAGAGCTGCTCTCTAGCACGGGAAAGCCCAGAGTTTTTTATATCCAGCATACCTTGGCTTTGGTATTTCCCTTGGCGGAACAGTTTAAACACACCAGACTGGATCCCTTCACTGCGATAACAGATTATCTCATCGGGTGCACGCAGAGGGATCTCACTTAGCTCCAGAGACAATCTAGCCAACGCCTCTCTCTTTTTCGTGGCCGCATAGCGCTGAGCCTGCTGCTGATCAATTGTCGCCGTTACAAGATTCACTTTCGAGGTTGCATCTAGAGGTACCACATCAGCCATGGCATCGAGAAATAGATTCAATTCATCTTCGGCCATTATTCTCTCCCTGCTTTACGGTAGAAAGTTTGCGATAGAAAGTTTGCAATAGCAGCTCACAATATAAAGGTATGATAGAAGCTCATAAAAAGCGCTCACCCTAATCTGCGAAGAACCAAAATTATTACCAGCAAGCAGCCCAAATACAAGCACACAAAAGCAGCAAGTGTCCAATAGCCGAGTTTTTCACCATAAAGCCGATTGGCCAACTTATGCTGCTCACTGATACACAATTTGTTAATAACTAAAACTTTCCGATCAAATGGCCTTGGATTATAGTGGTGTCAAATTCCATTAGAGACGCCTTGTCAATGAAATTAACCAAGTTAATGGTTATCGCCATAATTGCGGGCTTAGTCAGTTCGCTATTTTTGCCCATGATGGCTCAAGCCAAAACCAGTGACGATGATGCATTGAATCAGTTTTATGCCCAGTTCACTGTGGCGTTCGAGCGCCTGGATGTGGAGATAATCAAAACGATTTATGCTGAAAATGCCTGCTACATACCCGAGCAACAAAGCAAAGATATCACTATAGGCCGCGACAAGATCATCGCCCTATACAATGCCTTTTTCAGTAAAATAAAGAATAAGAATGCCCATATCGAAGTGGACTTTCGTGTCATTGAACGTCAAATCAGCCAAAACAGTGCGACCGATATCGGCTATTACATGATCCGCTATCATCCCCCCAAAGAAACCGAAGAACCTGTGAGTGAGTTTGCTGGTAAGTTTGTAAATGTGTCGAAAAAGAAAAACGATGGAAAATGGTATCTCACTGTCGATACCAACAACCGCGCCGAACCCGATTTCTACTATCAGGCAAAGCCCACACCCAATCTTTATTTTGGGCTCCATTTTTCTAAAACTAAGCATAATTAGCAGCGCTATCACTGCATCCTGAGTGAATAGATCATGCCCATAACCCAAAATTCAGAACTCAGTCCAGAGCTAAGCCCTGAGCTATCTCCAGAGCAAAGTCCAGAGCTATGCCCAGAAGAGCTATGCCCATGCGGAAAACAGACATCACAGGGCGCGTTAGCTTATCAGCAGTGCTGTCAGCCCTATCACAGGGGGCAAGCGGCTCCCGATGCTGAAACCTTAATGCGAAGTCGCTACAGCGCATTTGTCTTAAGAGAACATGACTACCTGATCAGCACACACGACTCTGACTATCTAAATGGATTAACCAAAGGGTTACTCGATAGTGACAACCACACCCATTGGATAGGACTGGATGTGAACGATTTTCAGGAAACTGGTGACACAGCCGTTGTTGAATTCCATGCCTGGTACCTTGATGATGGCCTAACGGCTATTCATGAAATATCGCAGTTTCATAAGCGAAATGGGCGTTGGTTATACACCACAGGAGAGCAACGCCCGCCTGAGATGCCGTCACGCAACTTGCCCTGTCCCTGTAAAAGCGGCAAAAAGTTTAAGCAGTGCTGCCTGTCGCGCAAAGCTTGATGAGTATGGGCGCCTATAAATATGAGTGCTTGTGACTATTACTAGCCAGACGTTAAACTAACCGGGGATACTTTTGGGCACAGCTCTGGTGATAGTTCTGGAGTTAGTTCTGGAGTTAGTTCTGGAATCAGGGCTGACGCCAGCTCTAGCATTAGCAACAGACTGAGCCACCAAAAACTGACTAAAATCCGCTTCTCTTAACGCAGGGCTATACAAAAAACCCTGGGCATGATGGCAATGCAGCTTAGAGAGAAACTGCTCCTGCTCTATGGTTTCAACCCCTTCGGCCGTCAATGAGATATTTAACGCCGAGGCCATTGCAATAATGGCGCTGACAATTTCACGGCTCTCCGGGCTGATACTGAGATCGGAAATAAACGAGCGATCAATTTTCAATTTAGAGATAGGGAACTGCTTTAGATAACGCATAGAGCTGTAACCCGTGCCAAAGTCATCGATGGCTAAGCCCACACCTAATTCGGCTAACTCCTTGCAAAGGTTAGTCGCATAGATGATATCTTCCATCAGCTCAGTTTCTGTGATCTCTAAGATCAGGGTTCTGGGTTTAATGCGATAACGCGTGATGAGCTTCCATACCTGATCATAGAGGTTAGTGCTGAAAAATTGCTGAGCTGACACATTCACATGCATGGAGATATTCAGATCATGGCGCTGCCACAGATTCAGCTGTTTGCAGGCCGACTCCAGCACCCATTCACCGATGCTATTTATAATCCCCGATTGCTCGGCAATTTCAATAAACGCGCCGGGATATAAGATCCCTCTCTTAGGATGATGCCAACGTATTAATGCTTCGGCACCGATATACTGCTTTGACTGTAGATCTTTGAGCGGCTGATAATAAAGTTCAAACTCCCGCCCTTTAAGGGCTGACTGAAGTTCCCTCTCTATCTGGGCGCTCTCTTTGAATGATTTGAGCAAGGCATAATTAAAAACCTGAATCAACTCACCCTGTTTCTGTTTAGCATACTGCAGCGCAATATCGGTGCAAGTCAGTGGGGAGAACTGTTGCTCTAAAGATGCTAATGAGACTATGGCAAGCACAGGTTTGACATCAAATCCTTCTCTGCCAATCAGCACAGGAAGACTCAACTGCTGATAGAGACGTTGAATAAATCGCTCGTATAGCTGTTTCTCATCAAGATCCCCGGCGCCATGAATCACCAAGGCAAACTCATCACTCCCAACACGGGCGAGTAGATCGGTATGGTTTACACTAGCGAAATGTTTTAAGCGCCTGGCGATTTCAACGAGAAGCTGATCACCCTTCCCATGACCATAACTGTCGTTAAAGCGCTTGAAACCTTTAAGGTCAATCAAAATAAGATGACCGGAATCTTGATGCTCCAACGCCTGATTAAAGTAACTTCGGTTGTATAACCCAGTTAAAGCGCAACGCCAAGCCAAACGCTCAAGCTCATCCTGATTCTTACGCTCATCGGAGCAATCTTCTACCGTGATCAACGCATAATCATTGCCGCGCTTTGTGGTGAATGGCCGCGCATTATATCGAACCCAGTACTGTGAGCCGTCTGGGCGTGTCATCTGGGCTTCACGCTTAACCGCTTGATGAGACTTGATAAGGGATAATGCGCTATAAGCCTCTTGCGGCGACTGCTTGAAAAAATCAAGTTCAGTGACTGGCCTGCCTAAGACCTTTTGCTCTGAAATGCCGGAAATAGTGTGATATGCCCCATTCACATACTCGACAATATCGGTATTGAGGTTTAACACCATGCTCACTTGTTCTGAATGCTCGATCGCCTGATGAAATAACGTCAAACGTTCATCAGTCTCGTAGGCCCTTTGGGTTGCCAGTGTCAGGGCTAACTGATCGGCTACTTGTGCTGCAATGTGGATTTCGCTTTCGCTCCAGCCCCGGGGATCACTACTCTCAAGAAATAGTACGCCTTCGAGGTGGCCATTGATGCGAATCGCCACATCCAGGGCGCTCTTGATCTGCTTTTGGGAAAAGTAGTTGTCATAAAGGCAATTGAGTCTGGCGTCGGTTGCCACATCAAGGGCGTCAATCACCCTGCGCAGCTTTAACTCATCGAGATACTCACTGCAGTCACTTGGCCTTGGACGGATAACATCAACGCTGCCACCTTGATGAGCGATTTGGTCGATAAGATTGTTTTCGATGGAAAAGACACAAACACCTGCATAGGTGAGCATCAATTGCTCGTTCAGTAGCCGGGTACTCAATAAGGCTGTTTCGCTAAATTGGCCTTCTTGCTTCTCAACCGAATTGATGATCGATTCAAGCAAATATTGATATTTGCGCTTAACCATATATCCCTAATCGCTGGCAGAATAAAAATCACCGCCAAAATAGTATTTTTATATTACAGTATAACTGCTTGTTTATATTTATTATTATTACAACTTACTCTATTGCAATTTACTCTATAGCTATGCCCTTGGCTAGCCATCAAATAATAATTATCGGTTTTTACAGCCCCTGCTGTAATTGAAAGATCATTTTTTCGGCGCTAAAAGCAAAAGTGAGCATCAGCCGTTGGCCACCTTCAATATCAACGACTTCCACTTTAACACCGTCAAACTTAGCCTGAGCAGCTTTGGCAAACTCAGCAATGGCTTGCTGACTATCAGAACCCACTCTTTCTATAGTGAGCAAGGTATCATGCTCATCGATGACGGCGCCGATATCGGCATAACTGCCACAGTCGTTGCAGGTGTCATTAATCAGATCTGACTGTGCTTTCTCAATATTGTTCATCATTTACACCAATGTGTTTAAGCAAATTTATGAATAATTATAGAGGGCCTGCGCAACTAAAACGAGACTGAGTGCGAGACTTTCTTCAACTTATACACAAATTGCTTTGGCCATCGTCCGCTGGGCAACTAACTGTTCTGAAAAATGTTGATCTTGGTCAAAATAGGTAGCGGCGTTCACCTCCCCTTTATGGCGAGCCTGTGTCACAGGATCGCAATTGGTCAAGACTTGATGCATGTCGAGTGAATCACGGCCACGGACAACCAAGGCTTCGGGAGTTAAATAGTGCTGAAGATGAAAACCCGTCAAATTGGATGTATGACTCTGCTCTTCAAGAGAGTGATGAAAACAGGCGCTATTGTCTACCACAGCATTCAGACTGAGATCGGCAACATAAGGTTGAGGCGGTGGCAACTGAAATTTTTGCCTTAGTGCCTGCAGTTTGTTATCACACTCTTGCAGATGAAACTGCGCCATATCGCAGACATCATTTGAAAGCATAGCCAACAAAAGGGCAAACTCGCCTCGACGGGCCATACCCACAGCCTGGTTAAGTCTGGTTCCCAGATTGACTTCATTGATCAATAACTGATTGCTTTGCATAAAAAAACAACAATAAAAATGTCTGTTGTCACTTAATCGACCATTTAACGCATTTCTTTAGGAATATTTTGAATTTCGGCCTTTACACTCGCACCGTTTCTGTCTACTATGGCCGCCGCAATTAAGGAGGGGTTCCCGAGTGGCCAAAGGGATCAGACTGTAAATCTGACGGCTCCGCCTTCGAAGGTTCGAATCCTTCTCCCTCCACCATTTGCGCCAAAGTGCTAAGATATTGATAAAGATATGTTGGAGGGGTTCCCGAGTGGCCAAAGGGATCAGACTGTAAATCTGACGGCTCCGCCTTCGAAGGTTCGAATCCTTCTCCCTCCACCACTTTATCTTGCTTAACACTGGGTTAGAAATCACTATCTGTGGAGGGGTTCCCGAGTGGCCAAAGGGATCAGACTGTAAATCTGACGGCTCCGCCTTCGAAGGTTCGAATCCTTCTCCCTCCACCATTTCTCTCTTTTTCCTCGCGTCACTTCCAACATATTTTAACCGTTTCTCAGCTTTTCTGATCAAGCAAGCTTATCTGTATGATCCACTTTCTCATTGGTATCTCGCCTCAATAAAACAGTTCAATCTGCCCCCTATTACCGAACTAGATTTATGGTTATAATCCATAACCAGATGCTATATTGCCGTGGCACACATAATAACAACACCAAGATCAATACGAATAACAACAAGAAACGGCAACATAAGGAAGAGGTAATGGATCAGCTCTGGGTTAATCAGGCCATTGAAAAAATTGAAGCCGACTATCAGCGAAGTGCTGATACCCACTTAATTAAACTCGATATCCCCTGTCTAACCGATATCGATATCTACTTGAAAGATGAAAGTACCCACCCCACTGGCAGCCTGAAACACAGACTGGCCCGCTCACTTTTTCTATATGGTTTATGTAACGGCTGGATAAAAAAAGATACCCCGATTATCGAGTCATCCAGTGGCAGTACTGCGGTTTCCGAAGCCTATTTTGCCCGGTTGCTGGGACTGCCTTTTATTGCTGTGATGCCCAAAAGTACCGCCAAGAGGAAGATCCAGCAGATCGAATTTTACGGTGCAAAATGCCATTTTGTGAATCATTCCAGCGAGATTTACGCCGAATCCCAGCGCCTGGCCGATGAACTTTCGGGCCACTATATGGATCAGTTTACCTACGCAGAACGAGCCACAGACTGGCGGGGTAATAACAATATCGCCAACTCTATTTTTGAGCAGATGCAAAGAGAACCTCACCCGGTGCCGAGCTGGATTGTCATGAGCCCAGGCACAGGGGGCACCTCGGCCACTATAGGCCGTTATATCCGCTATCAACGTGAAACGACTAAGCTGTTAGTGGTCGATCCTGAGCATTCGGTGTTTTTTGACTATTACCATCAAGGCGACAGCAGCCTCACTTGCACTCAGGGCAGCAAAATCGAGGGCATTGGGCGCCCAAGGGTCGAACCCTCCTTTATTCCGGGTGTGGTGGATGAGATGATCAAAGTGAAAGATGCTGCATCAATCGCCACTATCTACTGGCTGGAGAGGCTTATCGGCAGAAAAGCCGGTCCCTCCACTGGCACCAATCTCTACGGTGCTTTAAAGCTGGCCACTCAGATGAAAGCAAGAGGTGAGAAAGGCTCTATCGTCACCCTGCTATGTGATGGTGGTGAACGTTATCTGGACACTTACTATAACGAGCAGTGGGTGAACTGCAATATCGGCGATATCGGTCACTATCAGGCAGAGTTAGAAGCCTTTAATAAAACAGGTCAGCTTGGCTGAAGTGAATATTGAGATCAAAAAGGGCTGCAGTTGCAGCCCTTTTCTAATCGATATTCAAATATTTATGCGTCTGTATCGATAAGCGCCAATTACGCTCGATACAGGTTTTCATCGCCAGCTCAGTTGCACGCGGCTTTTGACTGATAGGCTGCAAACAGATGGTTTTATTGCTCAGCTCCAGCGGCTTAAGCAAGTCATCTAACTCATCGATATGTTTTTGTATCGCAACCGGATGTTTAATCTCATTGGCTCGCTCCAGAGCCTGGGTAAGCACGGCATAGCCGCCTTTCATATTGACTTTCGGTGACACTGTTACCCAAGTTTGCTCATCACAATGCACCTCGAATGTGCCACTGGTTTCAATCTGACACTGGTATCCCTGCGCGGTGAACAGTTGCGTTAAGGCGGTGAGATCGTACAGACAAGGTTCGCCACCGGTGATCACTATATGCTTAGCTGTAAAGCCTTTACGTTTGAGCTCATCTAACAGCTGCTCAGCACTCAGCTCTGCCCAGCGCCCTACTTCACCATCCACCTGAATGACCTGCTGCGGCTCGACTCGGTTTTCAATGAGTTTCTCCCAGGTATGGCGAGTATCACACCAAGGACAACCCACAGGGCAGCCTTGTAACCTCACAAAAATAGCGGGGGCGCCAGTGAAGACGCCTTCGCCTTGTATGGTTTCAAATACTTCATTTACGGGATACTTCATTATCTACCTCATCCTAGTGGGTCGGCTTTTATAGAGGATTTTTCTCGGCCAAGCAAGTTTTTCAATCACCTTATAGATCAAGTATTAGTAGGATCGCACCTCAAAAGCGAAGAAATTGGCAAGCTGGCCGCTGTCAGTTAAACTATCGAAAATTCAGACTATCATAGATCATTATGCCCAATATCGCCGTTGTCGTTTTTAGTGGAGGGCAAGACTCCACCACTTGCCTGATTCAAGCCATTAACCAATTCGATGAAGTTCACGCCATCACCTTCGATTATGGCCAACGCCACCGTCAGGAGATTGAGATAGCCAAAGAGTTAGGCCAAAAATTGGGCGTCGCCAGCCATAAAGTGCTGGATGTGACTGTGCTCAATGAACTAGCGATCTCGGCGTTAACCCGTGACGCGATTCCGGTCTCAAATGAATTGATGGAGAACGGCTTGCCCAATACCTTTGTGCCAGGTCGTAATATTCTATTTTTAACCCTGGCCGGGATCTACGCATACCAGATAGGCGCACAGACAGTGATCACTGGCGTGTGTGAAACAGACTTTTCAGGCTATCCAGATTGCCGTGATCAATTTATCAAAGCGATGCAAAATGCGCTTGAACAAGGGATGGACCGAAAACTGACCATCTCAACCCCATTAATGTGGCTCAATAAGGCACAAACTTGGGCCTTAGCGGACAGGTATCAGAGCCTTGAATTGGTCAGGGATGAGACCCTCACCTGCTATAACGGGATTAAAGGTTCAGGCTGTGGAACTTGCCCTGCCTGTATATTACGCAGCAAAGGGTTAAACGACTACCTAGACAATAAGACCAGCATACAAGCCGAATTAGACAATCAAAACTAAACCAGCATGATCCATAAACTCAAATCGACTGCCACCCCCTATAGCGTGGTGGCATTTATCAGCCTGTTGTGTGTCACTCTCTTCATTATTCAGCTTGAGGGTCAACTTGGTTACCGCCGTAGCGCCATCAGTCATGGTGAGTGGTGGCGTCTGTTTAGCGGAAATTTACTGCACACCAATGCCCTGCATCTTTTGATGAACCTAGCGGGTCTGTGGGTGATAAGCTTTCTACATGAGAACCACTACAGGCTGGCAAATTTCAGCCTAATTTTCATCTTGCTCGGCCTGCTGCAAGGCATAGGCTTATATCTCTTCTTCCCCGCCCTTGGAGCCTATGTCGGCCTAAGCGGATTGCTTCATGGCCTGTTTACCTATGGCGCACTTAGGGATATTCAGTCTGGGATACGCTCGGGTTACCTGCTCTTGGTGGGAGTTTGCGCCAAAGTGCTCTATGAGCAGGTTTATGGTGCCAGCGAGCAGATCACTCAGATGATCAATGCCCGTGTTGCTACCGAGGCGCATCTGGTCGGTGTGATCAGTGGGATCCTGCTCTTTATTCTGTTTAGATTGGTAAGACGCCTGACTCACTGATGAAGTTCGGCCTGAATTAAAGCTATCCACTCGTCGATATCAGCCGCAATAAACTGATAATTCTCTTTGTTGGCTAAGCTAAGCTGCATCCCATCTGGCGTGATAGGCAAGATACCCGCGCCTTTCCCCCAACAGGGCTCAACAGCGACGACCTGACTCATCCCAATCCCATAGGGGCCGAATGGGCTCGACTTGCTGTAGGGCTCAAAACACAGCTGATGCCGGGCTAAGGTCAATACGCCATCCACTCTTATGGCACCTTTTTGAAAACTGCAAGGTGCCGTCCTGTTCAGCCCCTCTTCCATATTTAAAACATGATTTTCCATCTGCTACTCCTAAGATGCTAATTCCATTTAAATAACAGTAAAATAATTCACTGCTGCGTTATGTATACCCTAACAAATTTTCCCCGATAGTTTAACTACCACAAACAGGGACCTCAAAATAAACTGGGCATGAAACCGGTGGAAAAGTGAAAAATGCGAAAATGAATTAAGCGAAAAATGAATTAGGCGAAAAGTGAAATAAAAAAGCCAACCTATGATTAAGGTTGGCATTTTATCTCGAGCATCAGAAGGGATTAAGGCTATTTCAGCTCTTGCTCAAGCGCTCGCGCCACCGCATCTGGCGATCCCGTCTTACGGGCAAGCACTGAGTACATCACAGGGATCACTACCAGTGTAAAGAAGGTCGCCAGTATGATCCCCGACAGCACAACCACACCAATAACGAAACGTGTCTCGGCGCCAGCGCCTTTGGCTAGAACCAATGGAATGGCGCCCGCTGCCGTCGTGATACCTGTCATCAAAATGGGACGTAAACGCTGGCTGGAGGCGCGAATAATGGCATCATTGAAGGCGATCCCTTTATCTCGCAGCTGGTTGGCAAACTCAACGATCAAGATACCGTTCTTGGCCGCCAAGCCGACCAACATAATGATCCCTATCTGACTATAGATATTGAGGCTCTGCCCCGTCACCCATAGCCCTATCAGCGCACCTAAAGTCGCCAGCGGCACTGTCAGCATGATAACCATAGGGTGAATATAGCTTTCAAATTGCGCTGCCAACACTAAGAATACTATGCCAAGGGCCAGCAGGAACACGAAGTACATAGAACTACCCGACTCCTGATAATCCAGCGATTGCCCCTTATAGCTGATCACCGCCTCTGCCGGTAGATAGATATGGGCAAGATGATTAAGATAGGTCAGCGCCTCACCTAGGCTATAGTCATCGGCAAGGTTTGCTTCTAAGGTAATAGAGCGCATCCGGTTGTAGCGATTCAGCTGGCTAGCATCGGCAAACTCTTCGACACTCACCAGGTTAGCCAGCGGGATCAACTGCTGACTTCTGTCAGAACGCACATAGATGTTAGCCAGATCGCTGGCAGTATTTTGGTTCTCGCGGTTGCCTTCGATGATCACATCATACTCTTCACCATCGCGCATGAAAGTGGTCACCAAACGTGAACCCAACATAGACTCCAGAGTACGGCCAATATGAGCAATAGACACCCCCAGATCGGCGGCGCGATCCCTGTCTATCACCACACGCAACTGAGGCTTAGTCTCTTGATAGTCATGATCAAGACCGATTAATTTAGGATTCTCTTTGGCTTTTTCGAGCATGATATCGCGCCATTTCGCCAGCTCTTCGTAGCTTGGGCCACCCAGTACAAACTGTACAGGCTTACCTATGCCGCGGCCAAATGCCTGGCGCATCACAGGGAAGGCTCTCACACCAGCAAGATCCGATAGCCTTGCGCGTATATCATTGATGATTGCCGATGCAGGACGCCTCGTTGACCAATCTTCCAATACGATAATCGCCATACCGTTAGAGAAATCAGCACTGCGACCAAAACCACGGGGCGCACGGATCAATAGACGCTTGATCTCGCCGCTTTCAACGAGTGGCATTAAACGCGCTTCAATCTCATCCATATAGGGACTGATAAATTCGAAGCTGGCCCCCTGAGGACCGTTCACCATCAAAAACATAGAGCCCCTATCCTCTTGCGGAGCAAACTCCTGAGGAACCTTGGTCATCAAAAAGCCACTGGCAAGCAGTGCCATTACCACTAAGCTGCTCACCAAGACGGGATGCTTCATCGACTTGGAAAGCAAAAGACCGTATGCGGCGATCAGCTTATCCATACCCGCATCGATGCGTTTCACTAGCCAAGGTTCTTGCCCAGTTGGCTTAAGCAGCTTAGAGCACATCATAGGGCTTAAGGTTAAGGCAACGAGACTGGAGAATATCACCGCCGCGCTCATCGCAACAGCAAACTCTTTAAACAGCTTGCCCAAATCGCCATCTAAGAAGGTGATCGGCATAAACACAGCTACCAGCACCAAGGTGGTTGCTATGATAGCAAAGCCAACTTCACGGCCACCTAAAAACGCCGCTTTAAGGGGAGAGTCTCCCTCTTCGATGCGGCGGTGAATATTTTCTAGCATCACAATCGCATCATCGACCACCATACCGATGGCGAGGATCATGGCAAGCAAGGTTAGCAGGTTGATGGTATAACCCAGAGCATAGAGTACGATGAAGGTCGCCATCAGAGAAACCGGCACAGTGAGTGCGGGGATCAACATGGCACGCACGCTACCCAGGAACAGATAGATCACCACTATGACCAAAGACATAGCGATAAACAGGGTCTGATACACCTCGTTGATAGAGGCTTCGATAAAGACAGAACTGTCGTAGGAGCGCTTAATCTCCATGCCCGCCGGCAAGGTGGGGTTAATTTTATCAACAAGGGCGTTGGCCGCACGGGCCACATCCAGTGTATTGGCGGTCGATTGCTTGGAGACACCAAGGCCAATCATAGACTCGCCATTGCCTCTGAAGGTGATACGCTCCTCTTCTGAGCCTATCTCGACCTTGGCCACATCGCCAAGTTTGATCAGATACCCATCATCCCCTTCGGCCAGCACCAGCTCATTAAAATCTTCCGCCGTCTTAAAGGTTCGCTCCAAACGTACAGTGAATTGTCTGTCTTTGGACTCTACCGAACCTGCTGGCAATTCAACGTTTTCGGAGCGTAGCACTTTCTCAATATCGGCAACGGTCAAATGCCTAGCCGCCAGCGCCTGACGGTCAATCCAGATCCGCATCGCATAGACTTTGCCGCCTCCGATACGGATATTGGCCACACCGTCGATCACAGAGAATCTGTCCACAAGATAACGCCGTGCGTAATCGGTTAACTGCAGTGTCGTCATCTGATCTGACTGCAGGTTAAGCCACATAATCACTTCATCGCCGCCACTGGCTTTTTGTACCTCTGGGGGATCGGCTTCTTCCGGCAGGTTATTGAGCAAGCCTGAGATACGATCACGCACATCGTTGGCCGCAGCCTCGATATCACGCCCAACATCGAACTCTAAGGTAACAGAAGAGCGACCATCACGGCTGGAAGAGTTGATATTACGTATCCCCTCAACGCCACTGATCCTATCCTCGACTAACTGAGTAATGCGGCTCTCGACAACCGCGGCGCTCGCCCCTCGATAGTTAGTTTCCACCGATACGATTGGCGGATCTATGTTGGGATACTCCCTTAATGGCAACTTATCGAACGAGACTAAACCAAACGCAATTAAGAGCATGCTAATAACGGAAGCAAATACCGGCCGTTTTACCGACAAATCCGTTAACATCATACGGTGGGACCCACCTTAGCCTGTTCGTTAAAGCTAAAATGCTCACTGGGCTGAGTGGTCACAGTATTGCCCGGGCGCACTTTTAAGATCCCGCGGGTCACGATACGTTCGCCTATATTAATCCCATCTAAAATCTCGACCCAACCTCGCTTACGCAGCCCAATCTGCACCTGGCGACGTTCAATCACATCGTCGTCATTCACAAGATAGACAAAATGATTCTGCTGGATAGGAATAATTGCCGCTTCCGGGATAATCAAGGCATCACGGCTCTGTTTAATCAGCTTTACCTTCATCAGCATGCCGGGTAGCAAACGTAAGTCCTTATTGGGGATCTCGGCGCGAACGATAACGGCGCGGGTGACAGGGTTAACGCGGCTATCGACCGAGACCACCTTGCCATTGAAAACCTGGTTATCAAATGCCACGGCACTGGCTTCGACAGATTTGCCTATTGCGATAGATTGCAAGAAACGCTCGGGAACCGAAAAGTCCAGTTTGATCACAGAGATATCATCCAGGGTCGTGATCACTGTGCCGGGCGTCACCAGACTGCCTAAACTCACTTGGCGCAAGCCAAGACGACCTGAAAATGGGGCTAGGATGTGGCGATCTTTTAAGGCAGACTCGGCCTGATCCAGCTCAGCCTTGGCGGTATCCATCAAGGTCTGTAATCTGTCACGCTCAAGTTCGGCAACGGTTTGGCTGGTGACCAGTGAACTGATACGGGCCAGTTCACGCTTATGGTCGTTCATCTGTACGCTGGCGACTCTGACCCTGGCAAGTTGCTCCCTATCCTGCAGACGAACTAACATGCGCCCTTTCTCGACTATGTCGCCATCATCGAAATTCAACTCGGTCACCATATCGGTCACTTTCGGGGTAATTGAAACAGATTCGTTCGCCTTGGCAGTCCCCAATGCCTCGACTTCATCACGAATGGGCTGCATTTCCGCGATGGAAACCACCACATTTGGGGTCACGGCAGATCTCGAGGGGGAAGGTTTATTTTCTTGATTTATATAAAAATAATAACCAGTTGCGGCAGCAACTAATATTGCTATTGTTATAGTTTTTTTCATCAATGGTCCAATCATCGAGTTTTATTATCAGTAGTTTACCTTGTAAAACCTCCTCATCAAGGCGTTTTACTTTTCCTTACAATATTAACAACCCCACTACAAATGTGTGCTTGTTGGCGAATTTCCCCTTTATTATCCAAATCGGGAAAAGCTCTCTTGCTTCTCAATCACCTCAAGCAGCTGCGCCCAGTTCAATGCGCCATGCATAAAATACCCCTGACCGTAATCGCAGCCGAAGTTTTGCATTCTCTGGTATTGCTCATGGGTCTCAATACCTTCTGCCACCGTTTGAATATTTAAGGTTTTGGCCAATTTAATGATGGTTTCTAGGGTGATTTGATTATCTATCGCCATATCCATGTAGCGAACGAAGGCGCGATCGATTTTTATCAGGTTAAAGTTCATCTGATGCAAAGACTTTAGTGAAGAGCAACTGGTGCCAAAGTCATCGAGCGCAATCGATAGCCCTAAATTTTGCTGACGGGAAAGCGTCTGCTTGACTTCATCTTGTAATGCACTCAAAACCTGCTCTTTGACCTCAATCCCCATCAAAGAGAGTAACGGCTGATTGTTGCAATATTTAGACTCCAATAAACTGAGCAATTTAGTCGAGTTAAGACCGCTGCCAGAGAGATTGACGTTTAACCTGAACGCTTTGGGCAATGCACTTTGATATTCACTGAGCAGCTCAGACACAGTCTCGACCACATAACAATCCAGCTGCTGCAGTGCGCCATTACGCTCGCAGGCGGCAATGAACTGCATAGGCATGAGTGGGCCTAACTTAGGGTGTTGCCAGCGAACAAGGGCTTCTGCGCCGATCACTCTATCACTTTTTAGCTGATAAATTGGCTGAAATTCGAGATAAAACTCCCTACCTGCAATTGCCTGATTAAAGTCGTCACTAAAGGAGGCGAGCAGGAGTTCATCCGGCGCCCCATCATGCACATAGACCCTATTGCCCCCTAACTGTTTGGCTTTTTGCATCGCTTCATCGGCCAACATCAGCAGCCCATTGGGCGAGATATCGATTGCGCCGCAGTTTGCGATACCTATGCTCACTGATGTCTTAACTGCGATGCCACTTAGGTTGATCGGTTGCTCGAACAAGTCCAGTAGCCTGTTGGCAACCTCCAGAGACAACTTTGGCTCGGCCATGTTATCGAGTAAAATCGCAAATTGATCTTGGCGCAGATGGCACACAGACTCCAGCTGCCCCAGCCCCAGCCCCAGACGCACAGCCACCGCTTTAAGCAGTTCATCCCCTAAGTGATGGCCATAGGTATCGTTGATCAATTTAAAATGATCTATATCCAGATATAAGAGTGAAATGCCACTTAGATTATCATCTATAGCTTGTTGCTTAAGCGTACTTTTAACCCTGTTGCAGGCCTGAGCAATTCTGTCGAAGAGCAAGGGGCGATTGGCGAGCCCAGTCAATGGGTGATGTAAAGCAATCTCTTCCGAACGCGACTTAAGGTTCATTCTCTCGATGGCATTACAGATATGCTTGGCAGCAAAGATCAACAGCTGCTTATCTTTGGTCTGAAACAGATAGTTGTCGTCATAGCTTTGTACAACCACTATGCCCTTAAAGTGCTCATGGCCAAAAGGGATCCCCAACCAGCTCCTAGGCAGCTCCCCCAACACCTGAACTTGCCCTGCCGCCACCATACGCTTTAGCTCGGCCTTATCGGCCAGCAAGGGTTGGTTTTTGAGTAACACATAGCCTGTGACACTTAAAAAGTGAGGGTCGATGGTATAGTAAGTATTGTGCGCTATCTCATCAAACTCATCCACATGATAGGGAAAACACAGGCGCTGGCCGGTATTGTCCAGCAGCGCGATATAGAAGTTTTTAGCAAAGATTAGCCGGGAAATACACAGATGCAGACGATGATAGAAAGTCGGTAAATCATGGGTTTCAAATATCAGCTCGGCTATCTCGAACAACACATCCTGGATCTTGCAGCTGTATTCTAACTCTTCGATGGTTTGCTGCAGTTTGACCACAGATTTTGCCTTATGGATTTTCATGGCTGTGATGGAAGCCAGCGCAAACAGGGTGCGCTCATGCTGCTCATTATAAAAATTTTTCTTTGGATGTTCTGTGTCTATCACCCCCACCACTTCACCATCGATAAGCATGGGCACCGCCAGTTCGGACAATCTAGGCGCATCATCCACAATGTAATTGGGATAAAGCCGGGTATCAGGGATCCGTAATGGCTGCTTGCGTTTCGCCGCCTCACCCACAACCCCTTCACCTAACTTAAGTTCAATCGGGGATAAGATCTCAAAGCCTTTCGGGTTCTTGGCGCCATAGCTGGCCCGTTGGATCAACATGCCGCGTTGCTGATCCAGCAGATAGACCACCACGTCATCAAATCCCATCTGCGCAACCACGTTCTGCGCCAGATGCCACAGGATATTATCGACACCCTGCAGGGATAGCATATCGATAGCAAATTCACTGACAATTTTTAGGTACTTGGCTTCGATATCCTGAAGGTGAAACTTAGAAGGCATCTAACCTCCATTACAGAATTTCTGGCAGAATGCCATCTGCTAACTATAGTCAGTGGTGATAATTTTACTTAATTTGGGGTACAAAAAAGGAGGCGAATTACGCCTCCTTTTCGCTTCTAACTGAACCGATTATCGCACCTTGCGATCCTCTTTCATCAGTTCGGCAAGACCGTTATAGATCTCTTCAACTGTCTCGTTCTCCAGCGGCTCATCCGCGATGTCGTGAAGATAGATACGCGTCTTATTGGCTTTGTCCTCTTTATCTTCTTCAACCAGAAGACGATAAGCGCCCTTCTTCAATGGCAGCTGCTTATCGTTCCACAAAGAGCTCCAGAAACCGGAATCTTCGTTGACACTGATATAATACAGCCCTTTGTTGCTGTCCATGTCGACAATTTCAAATCCCATCTCAGGCAGAACCAGACGCAGACGATCCCAGCTACGCTTGTAAGGTGCCAGGGCTAACCAGTAGCTCGACTCTGACTGCGCCTCATCTTCCACTTCAGGCGCCTTAACCAGCTCCACTTCGATCCCCAGGCTTTCACGAATTCGCTTGGCCTTGATCATCTGCTCACGCTTCACGCTCATGTAAGCAATGGTGCTGTTTAAGATATCAACGGTAAAACGGCGTTTATCTTCGCCACTGAGCGACACATCCTGAGACTCACCATTGTAGGACTCCTGGTGATCGATTAGCTCAATCTCCAGATTACCACTGCGGCCATGGGGACGGACATTCACGGTAAAGCGATAACGTTGGCGTACTGTGTACACATCGTCACTGCCAAAGAAATGGGTGTCTAACACATCCTCATTTTCGATCCAGTCTGTCTCTATAATGCCGGCGTCATAGTCTTCTTTGACTATATCAATAGGCTTACTGTTGAGATAATTGGTTAAAATGGTAAACATCTCTTGGCGTAAATCGACCTCATTGTCGATCGTCTCAACAATGATCTTGATACTGTCACTGGACTCTTCAACATGCGTCCCTTCCGCCATGGGCAAAATTTGCAGCGGCGGGCGGATATCCAAATTTTTCCCCACAGAACGGCTATCGGCCTTGTCGCCAAGCTCAGGGATCGCATACTCGTTACTGTATTGAGGCTCATTCAAATCGGCGGGAATAACCAATTTAGGCTGGGCGGCTAACGAAACATACTCATCAGTACCATTAGCCTGGCGTCGCTCCAGGGGTGAACTACATGCAGAAACTGCTGCAATCAACAAAATCGGTGTTACTTGCTTTAGCATTTATTATTGGACCTCTATTCGGGCTTTTTTCATCGCTTCTAGCAACAGACCATGGTATTCGGGTGAAAGTTCCGTAAGGGGTAAACGAATATGACCGTTTTTAATTAACCCCATACGATGGGCGGCCCATTTCACCGGGATAGGATTCGCCTCACAAAACAGTGCAGTGTAAAGTTGCACAATGTCCGCTTCAGCGGCCAAAGCAGCCTTATCATCACCGCTAAGCGCCGCACGGCACATAGCTTTAAACTCTTTCGGCACTATGTTGTTAGCAACCGAGATCACCCCATCGCCGCCTAGCAGCATAAACTCACGGGCTGTCGCATCATCGCCACTAAAGAGTTTAAAATCATTACCACACAGTTCACGCAGACGCTTTACACGGCTCAGATCGCCAGTCGCTTCTTTCACCCCAATAATATTGGGGACTTCGACCAATCTGGCGACAGTTTCAGGCAACATGTCGACCGAGGTACGGCCAGGCACGTTATAAAGGATCTGCGGAATATCCGTGGCGTTGGCCACTGCAGTGTAATGGGCCACCAAGCCGTTTGGTGTGGGTTTGTTGTAATAAGGTGTGACGCCGAGCATAGCGGCTACGCCAAGGTTTGACTGCGCCTTGGTCAACTCGATCGCTTCTGCCGTTGCGTTCGCGCCGTTACCACCGATCACAGGTACACGACCAGCGGCAAATTTCACTGTATGGGACACAACCTCAATATGTTCTGACATGGGTAAGGTTGCAGATTCACCCGTCGTACCGACGGCAACAATACCATCTGTTCCTTGCTGGATATGGTATTCAACCAATTGTTCAAGACTTGCATAATCAACCGAGCCATCACTATTCATAGGTGTGATTAAGGCTACAATGCTTCCGTTTATCATGTGATTTCCCCAGGTGTTCAGGATTCGCTATGGTACTGATGCTCAGTGGTAAACACAAGCATAACGACATAGAGAGATGAATAAAGCCATATCCTTAAATGCTACCTATTTATGCCTCAGTTTATCAAGACGGGGATCGCAAAATGACTCACATGTGTTAGCATAACGTTCTTCAAAAACATCTGTTTGTCTTGATGTTTATTTACAGCGATACAAACGCAACATTCAGGGGAATTTCATGTCCAATCATCTTGTCGTCACGGCTCTGGGTACAGATCGTCCAGGTATCGTGAGTCAGTTTGCAAAACTTGCCAACGACTGCGACTGCGACATAGTCGACAGCAAAATGGCAATTTACGGCAATGAATTTACCTTAATCATGATGCTCTCAGGCGCCTGGGCATCCATTACAAAAATAGAAACCCTTTTGCCCCCTTTAAGTGTGGAGCTGGGTCTACTAACGGTAATGAAGCGCACCTCAAAGCATACTCCACCCAATTTTGTATCTAGATTATTGCTTAACCTGAACGGTAAAGATCAGCGCGGAACCATGGGGCGCCTGACGAAATTTTTGGCCGACCGTTCACTGGATCTGGGCGCCGTGCGCTCCCATGCAGAGGAGAGCGTCGATGGCCAGCCCATGCAAAATGTCTCGCTGACCATCAATGTGCCAGAAAAAGTCGATATCACTAAACTGGAGCTCTCCCTTAAAGAACTTGCCCAGGAGATGGAGCTCAGCTGTACTATCGAGAGAATGCAAGGCACCAATCTGCTAACCTCAGACGCAGCCAAACTCGAACCCTAAAGATAAACAGGAAAACAAAGGAATTAGGATGAAAACCTTAACTACAGGTGATCAGGCACCGCTCTTTACACTACAGAATCAAGACGGCGCGTCTACCTCGTTAAAAGAGGCGCTACAAAAGGGCCCGGTGTTAGTCTATTTCTACCCCAAAGCCCTAACACCTGGATGCACAGTGCAGGCCTGCGGACTGCGTGACAGCCAAAATGCACTCAATGAGCTTAATGTTACTGTCTTTGGGATCAGCCCAGATCCTGTGGCAAAACTGAACCGATTTACCGATAAACATCAGCTCAATTTCTCATTGCTCAGCGATGAAGACCATAGTGTTGCCGATGCCTTTGGTGTGTGGGGCGAGAAGAAGTTCATGGGCAAGATCTACGATGGTATCCATCGCCTCAGCTTTCTCGTAGGTCAGGATGGCAAAGTTGCCCACGTGTTTGATAAGTTTAAGACCAAAGATCATCACCAAGTCGTATTAGATTACCTTGAATCAAATTGATCTAAAATCCAGGTAATAAGCAACAGATAACAAAAAGCCAGCATAGCTGGCTTTTTGTTATCAATAAATTTGACTCAATCGACTACGAGATAATTAAGAGGCCGCTCGCTCACCATTCTCCTGCGTCTGTGGCGTATCGCTCATAGATTCGGATTCGGATTCAGACTTGGCCTTAGACTGAGGCCAGGCATTGATCACCGCCTTCACCAATGAGGCTAAGGGGATTGCAAAAAATACCCCCCACACGCCCCATAGCCCACCAAACACCAATACTGCGGCGATAATGAACACAGGGTGCAGATCCACCGCATCTGAGAATAAAATAGGCACCAGCACATTACCGTCGAGCGCCTGAATAATACCGTAACCTAACATCAGATAACCAAATTCAGGACTCATGCCCCACTGGAAAAAAGCCACCAAAGCAATAGGCAGAGTGACTAAGGTCGCCCCCACATAGGGGATCAACACAGAAAAACCGGTCAACACCCCGAGCAACATGGCATAACGCAGATCCATTACGGCGAAGAAGATATAACTGACCACGCCGATTATCACTATCTCGATCACTTTGCCGCGAATATAGTTGAAGATCTGCTGATTCATCTCCAGCCAGACTTTACGGGCCAGTTCACGGTTAGCTGGAATAAAACGCTTGCTACCGCTGATCAGCTCCTCTTTATCTTTTAAGAAAAAGAACACCAACAAAGGCACTAAAATGGCGTAAACCATAAGCACAAGCAATGACGCTGAATAGCCAAGCAGCTGTTTACCAAAATCGATAATGTGCTGGGTATCGAGAAGTTTCTTTAGCTCCCCGACACTGGCATCAATCTGCTCGACACTGAAAAACTGCGGATATTGCTCGATATAGCCAGTGATTGTCATCAAGCCTTTGTCCAGCATATTAGGCAGATCGGTTGCCAGAGCAACACCCTGACGCCAAATACTAGGCACCAGGCCAAAGGTTAATAGCACCATCAGGCCGATAAAGAGTACCAGCACTAAAGATGCGCCCGTGGTGCGATTGATCCCTATCTTAACCATCTGCGCCACTGGCCATTCCAGCAAGAAAGCCAACACCAAGGCCACCAGTAAAGGGGCCAATAAACCACCGGCAAAGTAGATCGCCAGCGCTATGGCCACCAGGATAAACACTAATGTTACCGCCTGGGGATCGCTAAACCTTTCTTTATACCAGTCAGTCAATATGGAAAACATTTACACTTCCTATTTCGGATACGCACTCTAATTAAGACAGGTTTGATTTCATTACAGATAATATTAGCATCTGCTCATCGTTTCTCAGCTCGCTAAAAGTCGGATTCACCTTAGCCAAAAAACGACAGACATCGCGCCTGGTTCCACTGTCCTTCAATGCTACCTGTAACTCTTCACCATTTTCTGTCTGTTTCAGTGCTAACTTAAACTTAACTAAGGCCAACGGGCAACGATAAGCGGTCAAATCAATAAAAGTCATAATGAACTTGCTAAAGATAAACTGCAGCTATTATCCTAAGTCTCTAACTAAACCACAAGTTATCAATTACACATCATCCAGTTCGAGATGAGCTGTATGTTAGTTTATGTAAATTAATGAACTAATAGTGATTTCGTCGCTCAAATAACACAGCCAGCACAGACCCCTGAGGAAAGATTTGAGAACACTACCAACTGCAAAATCCCTTATCGCCGGGGCGCTATCCTTTGCCCTTTTCTCCATCGCACCTCAGGGTTTTGCAAATAATGATTTACCCGACCTTGGCACCGCAGCGGTTAATACCTTCAGCCTGGAAAAAGAAAATGTCTACGGTGATGCTTATATGCGGGTGATCCGCGCATCGGCGCCAGTGCTTAACGATCCCGTGTTGAATCAATACACAACCGAGCTGGGTAATCGCTTAGTAGCCCATGCAACTGGGGTCAAAACCCCCTTCTATTTCTTCCTGTTACGTAACGACGAGATCAATGCCTTTGCTTTTTTCGGTGGTCATGTCGCCGTGCATACCGGGTTATTTCTTAACGCCGACAACGAGAGTCAAATCGCCTCAGTGCTTGCACACGAAATCACCCACGTCACCCAAAGGCACCTGGCTCGTAGCCTCGAAGCCCAGCAAAAAAGCTCCACGGCCACAATGGCGGGGATGCTAGGCTCGATTTTACTGGCGATCGCTGTACCTCAGGTGGGGATAGCCGCCTTAATGACCACCCAGGCACTGACGACCCAGTCCCAGATCAACTACACCCGATTGCACGAGAAAGAAGCCGACAGGATAGGCATGCAGATCTTAGCCGAATCAGGGTTTGATCCAGAAGGCGCGGCCGATTTCTTCGCGAAATTGGCCTCCCGTTATCGCTTTACCTCCAAGCCACCACAGATGCTACTGACTCACCCACTGCCAGAGTCACGTATCACAGAGGCAAGAAACAGAGCGGCACAATATCCCCACAGATACGTGGCCGATAACCTCGACTTTCAGCTGGCCAAGGCCCGTATTCAGGTACGATTTTCCAGTTACAGCCCTCAAGCCGCCCTGTCGCTGTTTGAAGAGCAGCTGAAAAAGAACAATTATAACTTTAAACAGGCGGCACAATATGGTCTGGCATTGGCCCTGATGCGTTCAAAACGGGCAAAAGAAGCAGAAGTGATTATCGATGAGCTGCTGCAATCTGGGCCCAATAATCTCTTCTACATAGATACTAAGACAGATCTGCTGCTCGAGCGCCAGCAATTCGAGCAAGCCATTAATTTATTGGAGAGAGAGAAGCGCCTTAAACCCACCTCGCAGGTGATCAATATCAACCTAGCCAATGCCTATATCGAAAGCGATCAGCCCAAGAAGGCAATCCCTATCCTGGAGGAGGTGATTTTCCTCGACAAACAGAGCCAGCTGCCACTGCAACTTTTGAGTGCTGCCTACCGCAAAGAGGGAAATCAGGCGATGGAGCATTATGTGAAAGCCGAGTCGCTAGCTTTAGCAGCAAACTATGCCGGCGCAATCGATCAGCTCAATTTCGCTTATCGTTTATCTGAGAGCGAACCGCTACAACTTGCCCGCATCGAGGCGCGTATTCGTCAGTTTAAACAAGCGAAACAAGCCATGGATGAACTGAAATAGCGATCAGCAAGATTTTGTGACTCAACTCACCTTTTACAGTAGAATGAGCCCAGATCTGTTAACCGGAGAACCTGATGACCCAAGTCACCATAATTCACAATCCTCGTTGTTCAAAAAGCCGTCAAACTCTGGCGTTACTGGAAGAGCAAGGCTGCAATATCACAGTGGTTGAATACCTGAAGCAACCCCTTTCTAACCTTGAAATCAGTGACATTCTTAAAAAGTTAGCCATCAGCCCTCGTGAGCTAATGCGCACCAAAGAAGATGAGTATAAACAGCTTGGCCTAGCGGCCGTTGAGGATGACTCTCTGTTGATCCAGGCTATGGTCGATACCCCTAAATTATTAGAACGCCCTATCGTCTTAGCTAACGATAAAGCCGCAATCGGACGCCCACCAGAAAACGTACTTAGCATACTATAAGGCCTGCAATGAAGAGCAATACCCTATTTAAGCTTGGCCGCACCGCTTATGTTGCGCTGCTTTTGTTGATGGCTGGCTGGTTTACCCTGCAGGGCGTTAACGGTCAATATTCGCTTCTGTTCAGCCTGTTATGGATCTTACCCCTGTTAGCCCCACTCAAAGGGATCTTAACCGGCAATCCTTACACCTATGCTTGGGCAAGTTTTATAATCTGCTTGTATCTGCTACATGGTTTAACCTTGCTGTACGTGACAGAAACCGCCCTGCTTTTTGCCATAGTCGAAGTGGTTCTGCTCTGTACCTTATTGGTCGTTTTCCCCTTCTACGCGCGCTTAAGAGGACGAGAGCTGGGCCTAGGTCTAAAAAAACAGGCAAACAAAAAAGCGCCCTAGGCGCTTTTTTTAACTTTAGAACAGACTAGAGCCTCAGCATCTCTTTAATAAAAGGGATGGTCAGCTTGCGTTGGTGAACCAGAGAGGCCTTATCCAGCCTGTCGAGCACATCAAATAAGGTGCGCAGATCTCTGGCCAAACGATTTAGCAGGAAACGACCCACATCTTCAGGTAACTGCAATCCGCGCATCGCAGCACGGCGTTGCAATGCGGCAAGTTTTTCCTCATCGGCCATGGGCTGCAACTGATAAGTCACTCCCCACTGCATACGCGAAACAAGATCCGGCAAGCCAAAACCACTCTCGGTTGCTGAGGCGCTCGCACTCACCACAAGGGCACAGTCGGTCTGTTCAGCAATACGGTTATAAAGATCAAATAGCGCCTCTTCCCATAGCGGATGGCCAGCAATGGCATCGATATCATCGATACAGACTAAGTTGACCCGCTCCAGCCCCTCTAACAACTCGGTAGAGATACTGGCATGAATGGCTAAAGGCAGATAAAAACTGCTGCGGTTAAGCTCATTCGCCCTGGCACAGGTTGCGTGCATCAGATGTGTTCGGCCCGATTTTTGAGGCCCAAACAGATAGACAGATTTGTCCCTCTGCCCGGCCGCACACCCTTGCAGGGTTTGAATAAGCTCATCATTACCCGAAGCCGGGTAATAACTTTGAAATGTCTCATCATCGGGCAGATAAACGGGTAAAGACAATTGTAACGGTGAATGAGATGCCACTAAATTCAATCTCGATTTTACGTATTGATAAACAGATTAAGGGAGTGCTTAATTGAAACGCTCACCCTACATCACTGTCCCAGCCAAATGTAGTTAGCCACATCATTCTGTGAGCTTGTTAACGGATCTTGATCGACTGAACGCGAATTTGATTGCCGTTTGACCTTAGATTCCAGGTTCAGCAATCGGGACAGATCCGCTTCTGTCCCAAAAAGCTGCAGTGAAAATATCGCAGAATCCCCTTGCAGGCGAGTCAGGGTCACACGCTTTACCGCAGTTAACTGACCCAAATAATGTTCAATATCCACCAGTTGCTTACGCTCAGTGATTTGAACAAAATTCAGCTGAGTCATCAAAGACTCGCCCGTATCGGCAACGGCATAACGCCCCGCGTAGTACTCACTGATGGCACTATAGATCTGCTCAAGGGCACTGTCTGTATCTGCAGCTGCGCCCGATGCTTGGGTAAGTGGGGTAAACAAGGCGTTGTCACCCCGTACAGGATAGAGCGCCATGGTATAACTTCTACGCTCGCCATTATCACTGGGCTCGATGCTTGCCATCACAAAATAATCTGTGCCATAGCGCGCAGAGGCGTTGACGACATGGTCGACAAACATACCACGCACGTCATTGGCGGTTATCTTCATCCTGTCATCAAGGTCCATAATTGGTAGTAGCGTAGGAACACCACGTTCACCTGCCAGTTCACGGATAAAAGCGCGGGTTTCTGTGGTCGACTCATCATTGAGTATGGTGCGCTCATCCTCATCCTGTACTAACCAGAACAGGGTTAAGGGACGCTGTGTTCCCCACACAGGTAACTGTGCATCGCGCAGCAATCTGACGACTTTTTGTAGATCGAATGAAACATGCAGATATAACTGCCCTTCATTCTCCTGATAACCGAACTGGCGAATAAAGTTCGTTGGGCTTTTAATGGCTGAGGCTATAGTCGGGTTGGATAACACACTCTGACTGCCAGCATTTTTCAATACGACATTACGCAAGGCCTGTTGCAGCGCATTTTGTTGGGTTTGGCTAGTGCGATCTTCAACCTTAACGTTACTCTCATCGAGTTGAAGGCGCTCTTGAGCCTGTACACTCACGCTCAAAAGCAGCAATGCTGCGCTAAAAATAGCGAATATATGATTCTTAAACATCCGTATCCGATTCTTTAACCAAAAAAAACGTTAACCAAATTAGAGTGGCGGCAGTGTAACACACCTGGTAAATCCATGCCTGTCACATTGATCATTTCAGTTTAACTATTTTATTCCCATTCGACGAGTTTTGCAGAATGTGATCTTTTCGAATGTAAAAAAAGGAGCATCAAGTTAAACTTTTTCGGTTTACCTACAAAATAGAGAATAAGAATGAATCGTTTAATGCTCCCCTTACAAGGCGCACAGATGTTGTTTGTCGCCTTTGGCGCATTAGTGTTGATGCCGTTATTAACTGGCTTAGACACCAATGTTGCCCTATTTACCGCAGGCGTTGGCACCTTACTGTTCCAACTCATCACCAAGCGCCAAGTGCCAGTGTTTCTTGCCTCCTCCTTTGCTTTTATCGCTCCTATCCTGTACGGCGTGCAAACCTGGGGCATTCCAGCCACTATGGGTGGATTAATGGCCGCTGGCTGTGTCTATCTGATATTAGCCAGCCTAGTGAAACTGCGTGGTGATGGCTTTATCAAACGTCTGCTCCCGCCTGTGGTCGTGGGCCCAGTAATTATTGTGATAGGTCTAGGTCTCGCCCCAGTCGCTGTGAATATGGCATTAGGTAAAAGTGGTGATGGCAGTTTAGTCCTGGTCGATGCTGATCATGCGTTGATCCTGTCTTTGGCCTCACTGCTTGCCACTATCGGTGTCGCCATTTTTGCCAAAGGGATAGCTAAACTTATGCCCATTCTGGCAGGCATTATAGTGGGATACACTTTAGGTTTGGCCTTTGGCATTATCGACTTTACCCCAGTGCAGCAGGCTAAATGGCTGGCATTACCCAACTTCGTAGCGCCAGAATTTCATTGGCATGCCATCGCCTTTATGATCCCAGTCGCCATCGCCCCTGCGGTGGAGCATATCGGCGATATTTTGGCCATTTCCAATGTCACAGGTAAAGACTATATGAAAAAGCCTGGCCTGCACCGCACCCTGTCAGGAGATGGCGTAGCGACCATAGCCGCCTCAGCCTTTGGTGGACCACCAAATACAACTTACTCCGAAGTCACAGGTGCGGTCACCCTGACAAAAAGTTTCGATCCCCGCATCATGACCTGGACTGCAATAACCGCCATTGCTCTGGCATTCGTAGGTAAATTAGGCGCCTTAATGCAAACCATCCCTGTCCCTGTGATGGGTGGGATCATGTGTCTGCTGTTTGGTTCAATCGCCGCCGTGGGTCTGAACTCTTTAATCAAAAACCATGTTGATCTCAGCGAGCCAAGAAACCTGTGTATCGTTGGGGTAACTCTGGTATTCGGCATAGGTGGAATGGCGTTTGGCATAGGCTCCTTCAGCCTGACCGGGATCAGTCTGTGTGGCATAGTGGCCATCACAATGAACCTCATCCTGCCTCAGACCAAAGCACAAGCTGCGCCTTTGAAATAACCCAGAGACTTGAGCTGTAGCCAAAACTGGCAAGCCCAATAAAAAATCCACCGCAAAGGTGGATTTTTTATTGGCTATTTGTGCGTTACGCTCAAAAGGCTTAGCCACTTAATCTATTCAATCCTCAGCTTAACCGCTCAATCAGCCAGCAGCTGATATCCTGTAGCTGCTCAGGTAACACGCTGTGCCCCATAGGATAGCTTTGCCATTGAACCGGATAACCCGCCGCCTTCACTAATTCGTGAGCAGCAAGCCCAGCACCAAATGGCACCACTTCATCTTTCTCGCCATGTTGTTGCAAGATAGGTGTATGACGATTCGCCTCACTGAGGTTATCGGGCAGCTGCTCGCCACTAGCAAGATAACAGGAGAGCGCCATGATCCCCGCCAGCGGTTTATCATACCTGAGCGCAGTAAACAGGCTCATCACGCCTCCCTGACTAAAGCCAGCCAACACTATCTTATCGGCAGGAATGCCCGCTGCGATCTGCTCGTCAATTAGATTCGCAATCGCTTTTTCAGAGACTAATACCCCGGCTATATCAGCGCGGTTTTTCATATCCAGTCCCCGTATATCATACCAGGCTGGCATCACGAACCCTTGGTTCAGTGTCACTGGAATACTCGGTGAGTGTGGAAAGATAAATCGCACAGCCAAAGAATCAGGTATCGCCAGCAGAGGCACTATGGGCGCAAAACCGGCTCCAGAATCTCCCAATCCATGTAACCAGATAACGCAGGCCTTAGCGGGTAGTGTGGGTTCTACGGCGATCCTCTCTAAAAGGGCACACTCTATCGGAACAGAGCTCATCAATATTTCCTTATCTCAACCCAAAAAATTCGCGACATAATAGCAGGAAGCCGGACCAGACCCAACTCGATAAAATGGATACTGAATTCAAAGTATAAGATAAATAGCGATTCATTTACTGCGTCGCTAACCCCAGTTGATTGATAACCTGCTCTAACTGCTGTGAGTCATCGAGTTTGATACTCCAGCACACTGCCCCCGCATCGGCCACTAACATCAGGGCATCTTGAAATACCTTAAGATCCTCGGCCATGGCGTAGAGAGAGACTGTACTCTGGTTCAACTTAACGTGAATGTCGTTTACGGAGAGGATCAGTTTTCCCGTTGAGAAATCGATAACCATAAAATCCCTATATCGCGCCAAAAGAATAAAACCCAAAATAAATCTGGGTTTTATCTATAGACGTCTGTTTAGAATCACAAATTAGTGATGATGACCACCGACGCCATGGGCATGACCATGAGCTATCTCTTCCTGAGTGGCATCGCGGGCGCCGACCACCTCGAGTTCGAAGGTCAGCTCGCGTCCCGCAAGAGGATGGTTAATGTCTACTGTGGCCATAAACTTACCCACTTTCAATACGGTCACCTGACGCTGGCCCTGTTCTGTATGAATGATCGCGCGCATCCCTGGCTTCCAGACTTTCGCGCCCTGCAGATGCTTAACCGACACGCGCTGCTCGGCGTCTGGGTTACGGATCCCGTAAGTTTCCTCTGGAGGCAGAGTCACACTGAAACTGTCGCCAATCGCCCGCCCTGTTAACGCCTTTTCTACACCCGGCATCATATTGTGATGGCCATGCAGATAGGCGATAGGATCGAGCCCCTTGTTTGTCTCCAGCTCTTCACCTTTCTCATCGCGCAGGGTGTAATTAAACTGCACCACCATATCGTTTTTAATGCTCATTGAGTGTCCTTCTTCTATACACACTGAAAATTAGGGTCGAGCTTAGCAAAACTCCTTCGATAGCTCTAGCCTGGACTTACCTTGATTTTGCACCCGGCACTATTGTCAGATGCTCAATCTCATCAAGTACTGACAGATTCTCCAATGCCAGCTGACACACCCCTTTCGCTATCTGATGTTTTACCGAGCAATCGACACTCCATTGGCGCAGCAGATAACCGGCTAGCGCCGCACGGCTGTGCTGAATAAGCTTGCCATCCACCATTTTATAATCCAACTCAATCGCCTCGGGATGAGTAAGGCTGGGATGGGGAATAAGCACCAGCTCTACCCATTTCTGCCAGCCCAGATCTTGACTCGGCAACTCATGATCGAAAGGCTCACTGCTGCTCAGCCTGACCGAGGTAATGCGTGTCACCACAAAGTCGGTAAACACCTGATGTTTTCTATCGAAGCAACGCACATGCCAACGCTGGCCATTGTTAACTAAGGTATGGGGAACCAGCTCCCTTGTGGTCAAGCCTGAAGAGACAGACACATAAGTCACTTCAATCGCCTGTTGCTGCTGAATGGCGCGCATGATCCCGGCAATGATATTGGGATCGGGATGAATTAGCTGCACCGCATCGATACACACATCGCTGGGCTGCACAGGATGGGATAAACCATCACCAAAACCATTGGCCAAACCGTGGAGGATCACTTCAGGATCATGGTCAAACAGAGGCGCAAACTTATCACACCTGTGGTAGCGTTTGGTTTGATGAATTAACTGCATATTCTTGGGAGCCAGCTCGCGGTAGCAGGCCAGATCCCGGGTGGATGCCGCTAGACCCGTGGCAAATTTGGCGATGAGATCCTGGCGAGAGATCTGCCCAAAATATTGCAGACTAAAATCGATAAAGGCCAGACGCTGCCGCTGTGCATGGGTTAAATCGGCAAGAAGATCCATGGTGACACCTTAAAATTATCCATTAGTTTCAGAGAGGTTAACTTGAAACTAATGGATTACCTTTCAAGATGCAATCAAAATGATTAGAGCTGTAGGCCGATACGCTTTAAGGTCTTTTCATCGGGAAAGCCATCGGCAATTAAACCAACACTGCGCTGATAATCCTGTAAGCCCGCACGGGAACGGGTTCCCAGCACGCCATCGGCCTCGCCGACATCAAACCCTTTTTCATTGAGCTTATTCTGCAGTTGCTTAAGTTTCTCACGACTGAAGTTGGCCTGCTCTGGCGGCGCGATATGCAGCGGCGCGGCGCCATTGATACGGTCGGCCAGGTGTCCTACCGCAATGGCATAATATTCAGAGCGGTTCCAGCGCATGATCACCTTAAAATTGTCATACCCCAGGAAGGCAGGCCCGGTATGACCCGCAGGCAGATAGAGCGCCGCCTGCATCTGAGGTGTTGCCAGTGGCTGTCCGTTGGCCTTTTTTACCCCAAGTTCTGCCCAGGTGATTAACGGCTGCGGATCATCAGTACCTAAATATTTGTAGTCATAGCTTGCTGGTAACTGTACTTCACGCCCCCAGCGCTCGTTACGCACCCAACCAAGTTGATGCAGAAAGTTGGCCGCCGAGCTTAGGGCATCTTCTGTGCTGTGCCAGAGATCGGCTTTACCATCGCCGTCAGCATCGACTGCGTATCTGGCATAGGCCGATGGCATAAATTGGGTGTGCCCCATGGCACCTGCCCAGGAACCGATCATCTCCTCACGGCTAAATTGATAGGTTTGCTTCAGTTTAAGCGCCTGAATTAGCTCACTGGTAAAAAAGCTGCTGCGGCGGGGATCACAGGCCAAAGTGACCAGACTATCGATCACTGGCATCTTACCTTTATAAGCGCCGAAATTAGTCTCAAGCCCCCAGAATGCCATCAGGTATTGTGGTGGAACACCATAGGTTTTCTGTAATTTAAGCAGCAGAGGCTTGTGTTCTTTGAGTAAACGTCGCCCCTCTTTTACCCGCCAATCTGTCACCCGCTTAGTGAAATAGTTATCGAAGGTTTGGCTGAATTCTGGCTGTTTGTTATCCAGCTCGATCACCCTTTGTACATAATTGACCTGATCTAAACTCTCGCTGATGGTTTTTGCCGAGATGCCCGCATCGGCAGCTTTCTGTTTCAGGCTGCTGACACAGGTATCGAAGCCTTGATCGGCATGGGCTAAACTCGAGGCGAGAAAAAGGGATGTGAGGGTGAGGATTTTTTTCACAATAAGGCACTCCATAAATGTGGCTGCGCTAAATTCATTAGCCAAATGCGGCAACCAGAAAAGATACGGTCATCATAACTATGATTAGCCACATGATAACGAGATACTTGAGTTATTCTAAGTAAATTATCATTAATATTACCCCGCAGCAGTACTTGCCCTGATAAACCACTGGATTAGCAGATTTTTATAAATAATGCATTTTTAACCAACTAGTCCTTGGAGCCCACCTCCATTAGCGTATAATGACGCTGTTTTTAACTGATATCGAAGAGACTTACCATGACAGACAGCAATCCATCTCTGGCAGGCTTTATTGAAAATGTGACCGAACATCAGGCCGTATGGGGGCTACAGGACGAAACTGGCGAAGGCTGGGTCGTATGTGACTCTTCAGAATTTGAAAATACCGATGTAATGCCCTTATGGTCTAGTGCCGAGCTGGCAAAATTCCACTGCACAGATGACTGGCAGAATTATCAACCCGCCAAAATCCCTTTAGAGGAGTTGCTCGAATACTGGATCCAGGATCTGCACGATGATGGCGTGTTGGTCGGTATCGATTGGGATGCTGAGCAGGATTGTATTGAGCTAGACCCTATCGTTCTGGCGAAAAAACTGGTCGACATCGAGCAGCAATAAACTTGCGAGAATTCTCTGTAACAATGGACACAGGAAGTCACTGTGTCCCTTGATTATCCCCTAGTCGATATCCCTTTCGATAAGCGACACACCTGCTGGTTTTGCGCCGAGCCCTGCGATCGGGTGTTTCATTATCAGGCCCAAACCTACACGCCCCATCCGTCACTGGCCGTGCCCAGTTGCCGCGAATGCCTCTCTCTGGCAAAACGATTTCCGCTAACCTCGATTTGGGATTGCCATCAGGCGGTTAAAGATGAGCTAATGCGCCTGCATAAGAAACACCTGGCGATTGGCGAGAACTGGACCGAACAGGAGCTGGCCGAATCTGAGTTCTCCTGCAAAATCCTCGAAGGCTTCAAGAAGAGTGGCTGGTTTATGTACCAGGTCGCTAAAGGCCGTGCCACAGCCAAGCCCTGGCCGCTGAGTATCGACGGCATAATGCTGGATGAACAGGCTTATCAGCTTAATTTTCAGTTCGATGGACTCTGCTTTAGCTCCATCGCTAAGGCGATTGAACATTACAGCCAGATGCTCGGGCTAGATAAACACTTTCTGCAGCAGCTAACGGCCATTGTCGGACGGGCACGTTTCGGCTACGCCATCAGGCTCAGTCGCCTCAATATTGCCGCCAGCCCTAAAGTGAAACAACAGATCCTACTCGACCTGCAAAATGAACAATTAAGTGAAGCGCGATAATCAAGCTATTGACTTTTATTTAAACAGATTTATAATCG
Organism: Shewanella sp. AS1; assembly: GCF_021412565.1. Lineage (GTDB taxonomy): Bacteria > Pseudomonadota > Gammaproteobacteria > Enterobacterales > Shewanellaceae > Shewanella. The sequence goes on from NZ_JAKCLJ010000002.1 coordinate 197,368, forward strand.
CCAGCCTTGAAATACCCTGTCTTATTTTTGTTTCCCAAGACCCGCTCGCTTAGATCAAACAAGTCAGATCACCTTCAATCAACATGGTTGCTATGCCATCTGTTTTGGTCATCATACTGTCATCAAGAGATGCTCTACTGTGAACATTGAACGGCTTAACATAGTTGAGGTGCATGGTTGAGGTGCATGGTTGAGATGCCAGACTTGACGCAACAAAATAAAATGGATAGTTTCAAACAGCTAAAATTCATCTTTCGCTATTGCTAAGGATTTTTATTATTCAAATTTCAACTGCGAACAGCAGTCAATATAAAGGAGTATGATGTATGTCGTACAAAGTAAATGGTCATGAGATCACAGTAAATTTTCCCGTGGACTCAATCTCTGTTAACAAAACCTCTATCGCATTTACCGATAGCCTAGGTAAAAACAAGCAAACCTTCTCTAAGCGCACCGAAGCCTTGCAGTTTATGAAGTGGTTGCTTTCAAGCAATAAATAATCCTCTGCTATTCGATACACACTTCCTCTCACCCGTATCGAAGGTTGCTAAAGCAACAAGTAGGATTGACCCCAAAGGTCAACGACTGAGCAAATTTCATTTGGCAAGCCAGTATCCCTAAATATTCACTAGAGATGCAGCTCGCCAAATGAGACAAATCTTCCCCAATTAGCCCGCTTCTGAGTAAACCCGTTTCTTCGTTAGCCCGCTTCCCCGTTAGCCATATTTTCGCAGATATCTTGGCAGCATAGATTCATTGCCAAGCAAACCACCCTGATGAACATAGAGCACAGCCTCTTCACTCACCTTAGGTAACTGCTTTGCCAATACCAGCCAGCCTAAAGGATCGTACAGCAGCTCAAATTCAATTCCGCTACAGCTGAGTTTACGCCAGATCTGATAAAACTCAGGATAGAGCTTACCAAAGTGATAAGGCTTCGCCTTAGGGAGGATCACTGGATGCGAGGCACTGTCGTTTTCCAGCTGACTAAATTGCAATCTCAGGTAATGCTCGCTACCGACAACGGCGCAGGTATACACCTGAATGCTGGGATCTAACTGGCAAAAGGCCTTATTTAAAAATAGCGCCGTGGTGCCTGTCCCTGACGGCAGAAACACCATCAAAGATTTCAGTGCTTGTTGCTGTTTCCAGGCGATGATCTCGCGGGCCAACTGAGTAACACCGACTTCGGCATACTGACAGCGCCCCCCTTCCGGCACAAAAAGCATGTCCTCGCGCCCCGGTAATACCTGCTCTTGTATATAAGTTAAGGTGTCTCGGCCCTGGCGATCTTCAGCTTGAGACAAGTCGATGATCTCCGCTCCATTCTCCAGTGCGGCACGATAATTACCTATCGGGTTATCGCGTAGATGAGAAGCGATATGATCGACATAAAAACACAGTTGCCAGCCCTTTAATTTGGCCAGCGCCGACATGGAATAAAGCGAGTTTGCCTGGGGCGAACCATAACCCACTAAGTGAGTGATACCGGGAAAAGTCTGATCAAGAAAGTAGGCAAACTTACGCGCCTTATTGCCGGAAAATTCGGGATGGAGCAGATCGTCTCGTTTAACAAATACGCCGTATTGGTCAAACCCTATCTGATCGACTGGAGTATGGGATAGCTTCATAGTTGAGACTCTGGTGAACGAGCTGCCATTTTACATCTTAACTGCGACACAAAAAGCTTACGCAACATAAAAATCACGCTAAATAAAACTTGCGCTACATGAGCCGCTGACTGAACTCGCTAATATAACTGGTTAATTTAACCAACTATTAAGCTAAACCTCTAACCAGCCCGAGCAGAATCATTGTAATAACCAATAAAAACAATAGATTAGAAATATGGCATGATAATCGCTATATCCGGCTATTATCAAAAATTAAGTTTATCTGATACGCATTCAATAGGGGGCCAAATGGCTGTACTGCGTTTAATTTTCAATATTGCTTGGTTTATTTTAGGTGGCTTTGTCATGGGATTGGCCTGGTGGTTAGCTGGCCTGCTCTGCTTTATCAGCATCATAGGTATCCCCTTTGGCCGTGCCTGTTTTGTCATTGGTGAGATGACCTTCTGGCCCTTTGGTCAGGAGAGTCGCAACCGTAAATCACTCACTGGCCTTGAAGATTTAGGCACGGGCCCCTTGGGGTTGGTTGGCAACATCATCTGGTTCCTGCTGTTTGGGATCTGGCTCGCCATTGGTCATATCGGCCACGCACTGGCCTGCTTTGTCACCATAATCGGGATCCCCTTTGGTATTCAGCACCTTAAATTAGCACTGCTGAGTTTAACCCCCATAGGGCAGACAATCACCTCTAAGGCGTAATGATTAAGATAGAGATTGGGCGAGATTAAGTGATCGATTTAACTAAATTGTTTAGCTAAATGGTTTAAAGCAGATTAATCATCCAGTGCCAATGCAGTCCAATAGGCCTGGATGATCTTATCTTGATCTATCTGTTTAAGCCCCCGATTGAGCGTGTCACGCCACTTAATCCCTTCGGGATTATTTTTAAAGGCAATATGCAAGCTTCTTAGTTCGAGTAACTGCTTATTAAACTGCAGCTTGTTTTTGAGGGGTTTAAGGTGGGTTTGATCCACCAAATAATTAAATACGTGGCGGTCAATCACAGCGCCCTGCACCCGGCCCGTGGCGACTTTTTGGATGTTATGTTCATCGGAATTGGCAAGTTCCACTTTCTGGCTGCCATTTGCGATCATGCCGTCGAGCTCATAGGTGTTGACATAATCCTGTACCACACCGAGTTGATAACGGTTGAGATCCCTAACTTGCTGCCACTTTAGGGGAAAATCGGCCTGCTCTATTAGCCCCAGAGGGCTGTGACCGACGGGATCGGAAAACACATAATCTTCAGTGGGGTAAAGGTATTCAGGAAAATAGCCGCGGTAGATACTGTCATCACGCTTAACCAGACGAAGCACCCGGCTCCAGGGGTAATAATCGACTTTAACCTGATGGCCCACTGCATTCATGGCGGCCGTAATGATCACCACAGTGACGCCCCCCTGTTGCAGTTTCTCTCCAGTATAGGGTGGCCAGTTAAGTGAGGTGAGATGCAGGGTTTCGGCTTTAGCAAGACTAGGGATAGCAAAAGGAATGACACAAAAGAGAGAACAGATTAGTTGGCCGAACATGCCCTGCAGCATCGCCATGACACCCGGCTTTGGTTTTACGACATCCTGCTTGGCAAAAGACCACATACTAAGGTTCCATATAAGACCACTGACGACCCACTTCTGACGTGGTGAGGCTAGCGGTGGAGAGATAAATCCAGCATCAAAATTGCGAATGCTACTAAGTGCTAAGTATAGTTACTGTGAGGAAATAGGAAATCATGCACAATTACAAACAATTAAAAAGCGATAACCGCCTTAAAGTATTAAGAAAATGCCTGATCACCATCATAGGAGGCAGTTTGTGTCTCTTGGGGCTAGCGCTGCTCATTCTGCCGGGGCCAGCCTGGCTGTTGCTACCTATCGGCTTAGCCATACTGAGTCTGGAGCACCTCTGGGCTAGAAAATGGTTGAAGCGCAGCCAGCGCTATCTGACCCAATCGGCCGCTTATATGGATAATAAAGTCGCCCAATTTAAGGCATGGCGCTCAAGGTGAAGCGCTTAAGCCGAATTGCTTTTAGCAAAAATCCGAGAGACAAGAAAAATTATGCGAGGCGTAAAACATTAACTTCGCGCCAGTTTAAACTGCTCAAATTGCGCTTGGATCAACTGAGTAAAGAGTTGCCCTGCCCGCCCCAGCGGTCTGTCTAAGGTCGATACCAGTTGCGGCGTGAAACTGTAACGACTGCCACCCACAAAATCGACTTCGACCAGCTCACCGCTAGCCAATTCAGACTGGATCAGGAAATCTGGCATCCAGCCAAAGCCTAACTCCATCAACAAGGCGTTTCTCTTCATGATAAACCCAGAGAGATAAAACACCTTATCGCCGCCAAACTGTAGTTCGTCCCTGTGTTGTTTGCCCGGAGTGGAATCTTCTATGGTGAGCTCGACATACTGCTGTAGATCAAACAAGCTGAGGTTTTTCACCTTAGCCAGCGGATGCGACTTAGCGACAGTAAGAATACTCTCAATGTCAGGCAGTGGCTGATGACGATAATGAGGACCGCTGCGAAAATCTTTTACCAGCATCACATCGGCGTTATCCCGCTCGAATCTGGCCTGAACCCCGCCAAGAAATTCCACATTGAGCTGAATTTTAGTAGGAATTTGATGTTCAGAGAGCTGCTTTAACGCCGCCATGATAGGCTCCATAGGTAAGGCGCCATCCACCACCAGCTCAAGTTTGGGCTCCCATCCCTCACTGAAACGGCTGGCGAGATGTTCGATATTACCTAGGTATTGCAGCAGTTTTGTGCCTTCGGCCAGGATCACTTGCCCTTCTGGGGTTAATTCTGCGCGGTATTGATCCCGACAAAATAGCTTTACACCCAGATGCTGCTCCAGTTTCTTCACCTGATAGCTCACGGCCGACTGCGCCTTGTGTAAACGCTCTGCAGCCTTGGAAAAGCTGCCCTCTTCCACCAGCACGGCTAAGACACGAAAGGTCTCAATGTCGATTTTCATCCCTGCTCCAACTGTAAAACAATCAATACCATCTAAAAATTAGATTATCTCTAAGCATTTATTATTCTTTTTTTTGGTGGTTGCCGCAACTAAATTGATAACTAGGTCACAAAAATTATTGTGCAAGAACAACCAAGGAATTACGCACCATGCCATTTTATGTAACACAGGGTCAGATCCCCCCAAAGCGCCATACCGCGTTTAAGAAAGAGAATGGCGAACTCTACCGTGAGGAACTGTTTTCAACCCACGGTTTTTCCAATATCTATTCCAATAAGTATCACCACAACATGCCAACTAAGGCTTTGTCTGTTGAGAATTATGAATTAAGCCATGGTGCAACCTGGCAAGACAGCCTGATCCAAAACTATAAACTGGATGCTAAACAGGCCGATCGTCAGGGCAACTTCTTTTCTGGTCGTAATAAGATCTTCTTTAACCAAGATGTCGCCATCTACAGTGCCAAGGTGACTGAAGATACTCAGGCGTTTTACCGTAACGCCTATGCCGATGAGGTGATCTTTGTCCATGAAGGACAAGGCATGCTCTACAGCGAATATGGCGCCCTCAAGGTATCTAGGTGGGATTACTTAGTTATCCCAAGAGGCACCACCTATCAGCTGAAATTTGATGATTTTAGTCTGGTGCGCCTGTTAGTGATTGAGTCCAGCTCTATGGTTGAGATCCCAAAACATTTTCGCAATCAGTATGGCCAGTTGACCGAATCGGCGCCTTATTGCGAGCGGGATATACAGACCCCCAAGCTACAACCAGCCATAGTCGAGAAAGGTTCATTCCCTCTAGTCTCTAAATTTGGTGACAAATACCAGCAGACAAATCTGCAGTGGCATCCATTCGATCTCGCCGGTTGGGATGGCTATGTGTATCCCTGGAGCTTCAATATTCAGGATTACGCGCCTAAGGTGGGCAAGATCCATCTGCCGCCGTCGGATCATATCGTCTTTAGCGCCCATAACTTCGTGATCTGCAATTTCGTGCCCCGTCCGTATGATTTTCACCCAGATGCGATCCCGGCGCCTTACTATCACAACAATATCGACAGTGATGAGGTGCTCTATTACGTCGATGGCGACTTTATGAGCCGCACAGGCATAGAAGCAGGCTACATGACACTGCATCAAAAAGGGGTGCCTCATGGGCCGCAGCCGGGGCGTACTGAGGCCTCTATCGGCAAAACCGACACCTATGAATACGCGGTAATGATAGATACTTTCGCACCGCTGCAACTAACAGAACATGTACAGGCCTGTATGAGCCCTGATTACAACCGCTCTTGGCTGGAAGACTAGCATTTTAGCAAAAGCATTTAAGGTCAAACGTTAGCAGTCAGGACAGAACACTCAGACCCGAGAGCATTGCAACTTGGGTCACCCAATTTGAAAAAGGAAAAGCAAATGGCAAGCGAGCAAAATCCACTCGGATTACTGGGGATTGAATTTACCGAATTTTGTACCCCAGACATCGACTTTATGCATAAGGTCTTTATCGACTTTGGTTTCTCTAAACTGAAGAAACATAAGCAAAAGTCAATTTTTTACTACAAGCAGAACCAGATCAATTTCCTGCTGAACACAGAAAAGCAGGGCTTCTCATCTGAGTTTGCCAAAAAACATGGTCCGGCGATCAGCTCTATGGGCTGGCGCGTTGAGGATGCCCAGTTTGCTTTTAACGGCGCCGTCGAGCGTGGTGCTAAGCCTGCCGGTGATGAGGTTAAAGATCTGCCCTATCCAGCCATTTATGGCATTGGCGACAGCCTGATCTACTTTATCGATACCTTCGGTGATGATAACAACATCTACAACGCTGACTTTGCCGATCTCGATGAGCCTGTCTTCACCCAAGAGAAAGGCTTCATGGAAGTCGATCACCTGACCAACAATGTCTACAAAGGCACTATGGAGCAATGGTCAAACTTCTATAAAGATGTGTTCGGATTCACCGAAGTACGTTACTTCGACATCAAAGGCTCACAAACCGCCCTGATCTCCTACGCACTGCGCTCTCCCGATGGCAGTTTCTGCATCCCGATCAACGAAGGGAAAGGCGACGACAGAAACCAAATTGATGAGTACCTGCAAGAATACAACGGCCCGGGCGTACAGCACCTGGCGTTCCGTAGCCGCGATATAGTGGCATCACTGGATGCAATGGAAGGCAGTTCAATCCAGACCTTGGATATTATCCCTGAATACTACGACACCATCTTCGATAAACTACCACAGGTGACCGAAGACAGAGAGAAGATTAAACATCACCAGATCTTGGTCGATGGCGACGAAGATGGCTACCTATTGCAGATCTTCACCAAAAATCTGTTTGGCCCCATCTTCATCGAGATCATTCAGCGTAAGAACAACTTAGGCTTCGGCGAAGGTAACTTTAAGGCCCTGTTTGAATCTATCGAGCGGGATCAGGTACGCCGCGGCGTTCTGTAAGCTCTGCCCTTTCGAGAAAAAAACCAGCTGCGGCTGGTTTTTTATTGCCAAGCCATTAGAAATCACTACACTAGCAAGCTTATTTATTCTTCTAATTCAGGCTCAGTTGTCGTTAGCCCTATGTCAGAACATATTCTTATCGCTGTATTTTTGCCGACTTTTTTCTTTGTCTCCATCACACCAGGCATGTGCATGACACTGGCGATGACCCTAGGCATGAGCATAGGGGTAAGACGCACCCTGTGGATGATGATAGGTGAGCTTGTTGGTGTGGCCTTAGTGGCCGTTGCCGCCGTCATGGGCGTTGCCAGCATGATGCTCAATTACCCGCACATTTTTGAGGTCCTAAAATGGGTCGGCGGCGCGTATCTGGGTTACATAGGCATTCAGATGTGGCGCGCCAAAGGCAAGATGGCAACTTTGGATAATACCGCCAGTGGCGTCAGCAATCGCGCCTTGATGACCCAAGGGTTTGTCACCGCCATCGCCAACCCTAAAGGTTGGGCCTTTATGATCTCCCTGCTGCCCCCCTTTATCAATGTCGACAACCCTATCGCGCCTCAGCTGCTTATTCTGCTGTCGATTATCATGTGCACCGAGTTTGTCAGCATGATGGCCTACGCCAGTGGCGGCAAATCCTTAAAGCTCTTCCTAGGCCGTGGCGATAACATCAAATGGCTTAACCGCATTGCCGGTAGCCTGATGATAGGCGTGGGCTTCTGGCTGGCGCTTGGCTAAGCTCTCTAATCCACCGTCTTTTTATAGGGTAATACCTGCCTAAGCTGAGCCATATACTGCCTGATATTGCGCTTCTCCTCTAAGGTAAAGGCGGCTATCGCATCGCGAAATTGCGGATGTAAGATCTCATGGGCAGAATAGGTCTCCACCGGCTCGAAGCCCCGCAGCACCTTGTGCTCACCCTGGGCCCCGGCATCGAACACCTTAAAGCCATGAGATATCGCATATTCGATACCCTGGTAATAACAGGTCTCAAAATGCAATCCAGGGATCTCCACTAAACTGCCCCAGTAACGGCCATAGAGTCTCTCTTTAGAGACAAAATAAAGCGCGGCAGCGACAGGTTTTCCCTCCTGCTCCACCATTAAGAGGCGCACCGCCTTACCCATGCTCGCCAGAATCTGACTGAAAAAATCCAGATTAAGATAACCGCCATGGCCAGAGCGTTTAGCATAAGTCGCCCGATAACACAGATAAAAATGCGCTAGCTGCTCTGAGGTCACCTTATCACCGTCAATAAAATCAAAGCGCAGCGCCAGAGCCTTGAGCTGCTCACGCTCCTTGCGGATATTCTTGCGCTTACGGCTGCTCATCTGGGCGAGGAAATCCTCAAAATCCCGGTAACTGCGATTGTGCCAGTGAAACTGAGTCCCAAGACGGGTCAAGCTGCCCGCTTTGGCAAAATAGTCATGCTCTCTTTTCCGGTGAAATAGCTGGTGCCAACCTGAGCCGCCAAGTTCTTTAAGCCAATCAGATAAATAGTGATTAAGCGCAAGGACTAAGGCTTGCCGCTGCTCGGTATCTAGCTGTTCTGTAAAGCCGATACGCGATCCGGTTATGGGGGTAAATGGCACGGCGCTCACCAGCTTAGGGTAATAATTAAGTTGATGACGCTCATAGGCCTCGGCCCAGGCCCAATCGAACACATACTCGCCATAGGAGTGATACTTGATATAAAGGGGCAGCAAAGCGATGAGACTGTTATCCTGTTTCACCATGAGATGAGATGGCAGCCAGCCGCTCTGAGCACCGACACAGCCACTGGTTTCTAATCCATGCAGAAACTCATAGCGCATAAATGGGTCATCGTCACCAAAGAGTGAATGCCAGGCGGCTTGACCTATTTGGGCAATCTCATCTACCCGGGAAAACGCAAACACTATCCCACCTCGTTCAAATAGCAGGTTGATCTTATGGCGAATAATCGGCACATTGAGCTAATAGCTAACTAAAACAAAAATGACACAAAGGAATTCATGTGCGCCCGCTAACCCGTTTACTCGTCGCTTTGTCCCTTTCCCTGCCGTTAATCAGCAGTACCGCCGCTTACAGCGTAGACTCTTCAATATACAGCAATAGCGCCACTGTCCAACCCGTCTGGGCAAAACAGGGGATGGTGGTGAGCCAGGAATCTCTGGCGACACGTGTCGGTGTCGATATTCTTAAACGCGGCGGCAACGCAGTCGATGCCGCCGTGGCCGTGGGATTCGCCTTGGCCGTCACCCTGCCCAGAGCCGGTAACATAGGCGGCGGTGGTTTTATGCTTGTCCATCTGGCTAAAGAGAATAAAACCATCGCCATCGACTATCGTGAGATGGCGCCGGCCAAGGCCGATAAAGATATTTTCCTCGATGAGAACGGCAATGCGGTGGCAAGACTCAGCCGCGAGCATGGCCTGGCTGTCGGGGTGCCCGGCACTGTGATGGGGATGGAATATGCCCTCAAACAATATGGCACCATGAGCATGAGCGAGGTGATCGCCCCAGCAATCAAGCTGGCAAAAGAGGGCTTTAGCGTATCGGCAGATCTCGCCACCTCCCTTGCTGGTGTCAAACGCCGGATCAGCCAGTGGCCCAGCTCGAAAGGGATTTTTTATAAGGCCGACGGCAGCAACTTTGAGATAGGCGAGCAGTTAAAACAGCCAGATCTAGCTCACTCCCTAAGCCTTATCAGCAAGCAGGGCAGCAAAGGCTTTTATCAGGGAGAAACCGCCGAGAAAATCGTGGCCTCCGTAGTTCAAGCTGGCGGTATTATGACGCTAGACGATCTTAAGCAGTATCGCGTCGCCGAGCGTCAACCCGTCTCAGGTGAGTACCGCGGCTATCGGGTGGTCTCTATGCCGCCCCCCTCCTCTGGCGGCATTCACATCATAGAGATCCTCAACATGCTTGAGCCCTATCCTATTGGCGATCTTGGCCACAACAGCGCAGAGACGATACATCTGATGAGTGAGGCGATGAAACGCGCCTATAGCGATCGCAGCGAATATTTGGGCGATCCCGATTTTGTCACAGTGCCTGTGGCGCAGCTCATCAGTAAAGAGTACGCAAAAAGCCGCGCCGCCGATATCAAACAAGATAAGACCACCCCCAGCAGTGAGATAGCGCCGGGCAAGATAGTCGGTTATGAGAGCCCGCAAACCACCCACTACTCTGTGGTCGACAAATGGGGCAATGCGGTAGCCAATACCTACACACTGAATTTCAGCTATGGCTCCGGCCTTGTGGCCGAAGGCACGGGAATTTTACTCAATAACGAGATGGATGATTTCTCGGCCAAACCCGGCGTACCTAACGGTTTCGGCCTGATTGGCGGTGATGCCAACGCGGTAAAGGGCAAGAAACGACCCTTAAGCTCCATGAGCCCCACTATCGTCATGAAAGAGAATAAACCCTTTATCGTGACTGGCAGTCCAGGCGGCTCACGCATCATCACCACGACTTTGCAGATCATCATGAATGTGATCGACCATAAAACGAATATCGCCGAGGCCACTTACGCACCGCGTATCCATCACCAATGGTTGCCAGATGAGATCCGAGTTGAGAAGAGCCTGAACCGCGACACAATCAAACTGCTCGAAGCCAAAGGCCATAAGGTCAAGGTCGGTAATGCCATTGGCTCAACTCAATCTATCATGATCACAGATGATGGCCTCTTCGGCTCCTCCGATCCCAGACGCGCTGGTAGCGAGGCGCTGGGGTATTAAACTGAGGTTCGAGGTTCGAGGTTCGAGGTTCGAGGTTCGAGGTTCGAGATTCGAGGTTCAAGGTTCAAGGTTCAAGGTTCAAGGTTCGAGTATTTTAGGTAAACAAAGGGAAGCAAACGCTTCCCTTTTTGTTGATAGTCATTTGGGCAAAAGGTTTCATTCAGTATTAGCGTATCTCAGACTTCACTGCCAACTCGACAAAGGCGGCGGTATACATCTTGAGGTTGAGCATAAACTGCTCATGGGTAATAAACTCATGTTCGCTGTGGCCCGTGTATTCCACACCTGGCATGGCGGGGCCAAAACTCAGGGCATTGGGGAATAGCTTACTGTTGGTAGAGCCGCCAATCGCCACAGGTTTGGGGTCTTTCACGCCGGTAAAGTGACCAAACACAGATAATAAGGTGTTAAGGTGCGGCGCCTTATCCATCAGCTTAGGCTCTCCCCAGTAGGTGGCGATATCCTGCAAACTGACATCATGCTGGCGCTGCCAGTTGGCCAAGGCGGCCTGGGTCTGGCTGTCCAGCATTTCAGGGGTTTTACCCAGTGGACGTCTTAGATTAATGGTGATCTCTGTGCCCTTTTCTGTCTCTTTTACCACTGTGGGCGCGAGCGACATAGGCCCCATAAAATCATCGCGATAGGCAATTTCGCCAAACTGCTCGGCGTATATTCCAAGTCCAATCATCTCACTGATAAAGCTTTGGGTTAATGCCGCCTGGGTTTTCGGCCAATCATAACCTTTTAGCAGTTCGGCCAGATGGGTCACGGCATTAATGCCATCTTCAGGGGTGGATGAGTGGGTGGACTTACCATCGGCCAATATGGTCAAACTGTCACCCTGTTGCAGAAACTGATAATGCATGCCAATTTGCGCCCCAGCACGCTGCTTGAGTTGATTTAGCAGTGTTTCATTCACATGTTTGAGCGTGGCGCTCGCCTGCTGGGGAATTTGGCTGGCAAATGAACCGCCGTGAAATGCGCTCAGCGTTGGCAGCTCGGTATCGCTCACGTTAGCTGGCGGCACGGTAAAGCTGATTTTGCTCCAGCCTTTCTCTGCTGTGACCACAGGATATTCGGCGTCGATAGTGATATTGATATCGGCTGGGGTAAAGGTGTTTAAAAACTGTTTTAATGGTTCCCAGTCAGACTCCTCTGCCATATAGACCATCAGCTCGATGCGCCTGTCTAATATCAAGCCTTTATCTTTGATTGCCTTCATGGCGTACATGGCGGTGACAATTGGCCCTTTATCATCTTCAGTGCCACGACCGATAAGCAGGCCGGGCTCTGTTGTGGTGTCCAGCTCATAGGGGCTCTTGTGCCATAATTTAGGATCGGCGGGCTGCACGTCACCATGGGTGATCACCCCGAGCTTACTGTCACTATCACCGAGTCCAATTAACACCACATAGCCATGATCGGCATAATCCAGCCCAAGCTGCTGACTTAACTGTTTCAGCGCCTGTTTGAAATGGATAAATTCGGGATTGGTTCGCGGCGTCAGCCCATCGACGGCCACAGTATTGAAACTGACTAGGGTGCGTAGAGAATCCACGGTTTTCTCGCCATACTGCTCGACAGCATATTCGGCCAGAGTATCGGCTGTTGATGAGATTGAAGTCAGAGCGGTTTGCGCCTTAGCTTGGGCGCAGTAGGAAGAAATAAGCAGGGACAACGCCACTGCACCACAAGAGATAACGCGATTTAAGCCTGTCATATTATTAAAATTATTACTAATCAGGTGGTTGTTGGAATCGATATTCTGCCATAAAAATCGCCATTGAAAATGCTTGATAGGCCGTCACACACTCTTTGTTACAAACTCTTTGTTACAAACTATGCACCGAATTGGTAGAACTCAATCTCATAAACAGGATAGATTAGCCGTTTGGGTCGTGTTTTCTAGTCCAAGTCGCGGCCGCTATAACAATAATCAGGGAAAAGAACGGGAATTACTGATGATAAAAAATACTCTAGGGATCAAACCGCTGGCGTCAGCCATCACGCTAGCGCTCATGCTGGGAGGCTTAAGCAGCTGTAGCTCTGCAAGCCTCGATACAAGTGCCAGCAGTAATGCCAGCAGCAATAGCATCAGCCAGTCAGAACAAAGTGCCCAAAATGTAATGGCGCAGGATACCAACAACCCTTTCTTTAAGCCCTATGATACCTTTGCCGGCATGCCTGATTTTGCCAAGATCAAACCCGAGCATTACCTGCCTGCGTTTAAGGCGGGCATCGCTGAGCAAAAGTCAGAAATTCAAGCCATTATCGACAATCCAAAGGCGCCCACTTTCGCCAACACCATAGAAGCCATGGAGTTTTCCGGCAAGCTCACCAGTAAAATCGCCCGAGTGTTTTATAACCTCACCAGCGCAGACACCAATGATGAATTAAGGGCGATTTCAAAAGAGGTGGCACCACTGCTCTCTGCCGCCCGTGACGATATCCGTCTCAACGATAAGCTGTTCCAGCGAGTTAAAACTGTCTATCAGCAGGATAAGTCAGGTTTGACCGTCGCCCAGCAAAAGCTACTGGAAGACACCTATAAATCTTTCACCCGAGGCGGCGCTAACTTAAATGATGCCGACAAGCTCAAACTACGCGCCCTTAACGAAGAGCTGGGCAAACTGAGCCTGGCCTTTGGTGACAACCTATTGGCCGAAACCAATGCCTTTGAGTTGGTTATCGACAATGAGCAAGATCTCTCAGGCTTGCCCCAGGATGTGATTAACTCGGCGGCCCAAACAGCCGTGAAACGTGGTCATCCTGGTAAATGGGTTTTCACCACTCATCGCCCCTCTATCACACCGTTTTTGACCTATGCCGATAACCGTGAGCTGCGCGAGAAAATTTACAAGGGCTATATCGAGCGTGCGAACAATAATAACGCTAACGATAACAAGCAGATCCTCGCCAAAGAAGCCGCCCTGCGCGCCGAGCGTGCCCAGCTGTTAGGCTACCCTTCTCACGCCCATTATGTGCTTGAAGAACGCACGGCCAAGACACCGGAAAATGTTTACAAACTGCTAGACCGCGTCTGGCCTGCCGCCCTGAATCAAGCCCGCGCCGAAGTGGCGCAGATGCAAAAGCTTATCGACAGCGAGGGCGGCAACTTTAAACTGGCGGCCTGGGACTGGTGGTACTACTCAGACAAAATCCGTGTGGCCAAATACAGCTTTAACGAGCAGCAGACCCGCCCCTACTTCTCGCTAGAAAACACCTTAAAAGGCGTGTTTTATACCGCCAATCGTCTCTATGGCATCACAGTTAAAGAGCGCACCGACCTACCTAAGTACAATGACGAAGTGCGTACCTGGGAAGTGTATGACAAAGATGGCAAACTGATGGCGATCTTCATGGGGGATTACTATGTGCGTGACAGCAAACGCGGTGGCGCCTGGAATAATTCCTATCGTCCGCAGTCGCATATCGAAGGTGTGAATACCATTCCTATCGTTGTGAATGTGCTCAACTACCCTCGTCCAACTGGCGATGAGCCAGCTCTGCTTACCTTCGATGAGGCCAGCACCCTGTTCCATGAGTTTGGCCATGCCCTGCATACCATGCTCTCTGACGTGGAATATGCATCCCAGGCCGGCACCTCTGTGCCCCGTGATTATGTAGAGTTCCCATCCCAAGTGATGGAAAATTGGATGACGCAACCCGAAGTGCTGAGCCATTTCGCCAAGCATTACCAGACAGGTGAAGTGATCCCCCAAGCCCTGGTCGATAAAATCCGCGCCGCCAGCCAGTTCAACCAGGGATTTGCCACAGTTGAATATATGGCCGCGACCAAGCTGGATCTTGACTGGCATTCACTGAGCGATACCACACCTAAGGATGCGGCCAAGTTTGAAGCCGAATCACTGAGTAACATGGGACTTATCGAAGAGATCGCGCCCCGTTATCGCAGCACTTACTTCTCGCATATCTTCGCTGGGGGTTACTCGGCAGGTTATTACAGCTACCTCTGGTCTGATATTCTAGGTGCCGATGCCTTTGAAGCCTTCAAAGAAAACGGCATCTTCGATAAAGCCACGGCCGATGCCTTTAAGAACAATGTGTTATCACAGGGCGGCAGTGACGATCCTATGCTACTGTACAAGCGTTTTCGTGGTAAGGAAGCGGGTATCGAGCCACTGCTGAGAAGCCGCGGCCTATTGGCCAAATAAATTTAAGCCACTTAACAAGGCACGCCTCGCGCGTGCTTTGTTTTATCCTTTAATCAGCTATGCTGCTTGCATGGCTGATTAAAGGATAAAACAAAGCAAGTCAAAGTAACCCCTAAATGGAATAACAACACTGTGATAATCGATCCCTCTGAACTGCCCTACTCACAATCTTGTGAGAATAATAAGCACCCTATCTTATCTGTGCTAAGCACTAGCTTTAGCCGCTGTAAACAGGTCCTGGAGATTGGCAGCGGCACAGGGCAACATGCCACGTTTTTTGCCAATCATCTGCCCCATCTGATCTGGCAACCCAGCGACCAGGGGATTTATATCCAGCCCCTTACTAAGCGCATCGCCTTTGAGGGCGGCGATAATCTTAACGCGCCCTTAACCTTAGAGGTCAGCCAGTCCTGGCCTTGCGATCATCTGAACCTAGATGGGATCTTCAGTGCCAATACCCTGCACATTATGAGCATGCACCATGTCGACGCTTTCTTTGCTGGCGTAAAGCAGCATCTGAGCCCTGAGGGAAAATGCTGTATCTACGGCCCCTTTAACTACAACAAGCAATATACAAGCGAGAGCAATCACCAGTTCGATATCTGGTTAAAACAGCGTGACAAAAACAGCGGCATCCGGGATATAGAGTGGATCATACAGCTTGCTAGCGCGGCGGGCCTTGAACTGGCTGCGGATCATGAGATGCCCGCTAACAACCGCCTGCTTGAGTTTTATAAAAGGGCTTAAGCCGATTGATTAGGCTAATTAGGCGAGTTGCGTAAATTAACCTTTAAAGGCCAAACAACAAAATCACAAAAACCATTGCGCTGGACTTATCCTTGCAGAAAAAAGGCGGTAAGCTAACCCCTGTTTTAAACCTGTTGTCAGTCCTGCTTATCAGCACTTAGCCAACTAAACCAAAGGAATGAGGTAGAATCTAATGGCTTGTATTACCCAGAAAGTTCATCAAAACGGTCTTACTTATCTCGACATAGACACAGAGTTTTGTCAGGCCAGGATCTTTATGCAAGGGGCGCAGATCGACAGCTTCATTCCCAAGGGCAAGGCGCCTTTGTTATGGGTGTCCGGCGCCGATGAATATCAGCCCGGCAGTGGCATTCGCGGCGGCATTCCTATCTGCTGGCCCTGGTTTGGCATGCATGAAAACAGCAACTGGCCACAACATGGATTTGCTCGCACCCGAATTTGGCAATTAGATAAAATAGACACTCAAAATGAAGTGGTCGAGCTCACCCTCAGCCTTCCCCTGTCGGCAGAGGATAAAGCCTACTGGCCCCATAACACGCGCGTTGAAGCGGTTTTTCGCTTAAGCCATGAGTTAAAAGTCAGCTTAATCAATCACAACCTTAGTGATGATTATGTCAGCCTGACCCAGGCGCTACACACCTATTTCCCTATCCAAGATATACATAGGCTCAGAGCCACAGGTTTCTCCGGCAGTCATTATATTGAGTTTGGTGAAGGCCCCTACACACAGGAAACCGATGAGGTCATCTTCGATAAAGAAACAGACCGCGTCTACAATCAGCTAGGTGACGAGCAGCAGCTGCATACCCCTGAGGGGATCATCAAAGTCAGACGTGAAAACAGCCAGTCGGCCGTGTTATGGAATCCCTGGATTGAAAAATCCCAACGCCTGTCGCGCTTCAATGACGAAGATTACCTCACTATGGTCTGCCATGAAGCGGCGAATGTGCTCGAAGACAAGGTCATTTTGGCGCCCGGCAGCAGCCACAGCTTGAGCACCATCATAAGTTGGGTCGTTTAATAAAGGTTGGGGCCGTTCAATAAAGGTTGGGTCAAGCAATAAAGGCTTATCACGCCAGTTGAGTGCATAAAGCCGTTAGATAAGGATAAGATTAAAGGAATCGATGTGGCGCGCCTGTCTAAAACGAGTCGAATGATAGGGATCATTTTACTGCTGAGTTTGGCAGGCGCCGCCCTGTTTGTGGCTATTACCTGGTCACAGTTTTCCAATATCACCACAGCGGGCGCAAATCAGTTTCTTAAGGATCACCACACCCAAATTACGTCGCTCTCTATCACGCCTCAAGCGCTGCTTCGCGGACAGGTGGGCGCCATCACACTGGATGTGGACGGCACCATAATCACAATCGAGCAGTTACAAGTCAGCTTAAAAGAGGACCTGTCCTGGTGGTCCTTCTCCTTGGAAAAAACCTTATCTTTGGCGAGCATAAAGTCTGTTGCCGTCGATAACATAGATATCAGGCTTTCCCCTAAGCTATTGCAGCTTGGCGCCTTGTCAGCCCCGAAGGCCCAAGATAAGAAACCGACTGAAGCTAAGCCAACTGAAACTAAGCTAACTGAAACTAAGCTAACTGAATTTAAAATAAAGAATGAGCTGGTCAGTACATTAGCGTCCCTGCCGCTTATTGCCGTAGGCCGGGCGCAGATCCATCTTACCAACCTGGAAGATAAGCAAACCAGCCTGGTCTTAAACTATTTAAACCTAGACCAACGCGGCCATCTGCTTGGCCACCTTAGTGTCAATGAGCAAAAGCTGATTGATATTCAGGCCAGCTTAGGAGAAGAGATTTGGCAGGGAAAAACCCGGCTTGAACTGCGGCCCCTGTATGCACTCGCAGCTCATCTCAGCGAACTTAATCAGGACAATACAGGCGCCGATACACTCAATCGCATCAGGCAGCTGGTCACAGAGTCTCAGCTGCATTTTGCCGGTCATCTGGACTCAACTTGGGCGTTTCACCTTCAGGATCACCGACTCAGCTCAACACATAAGGTTCAGCAACTTGACCTAAATTTAGGCAGTATAAGCCTAGGTAAGAGAAATCAAGCCAGCTTATCTCAGCCTGTTGGGATTGAGCTTAGGTCGAAGGCAGTTGACAACTTAGCCCCGAATCGAACATCTGTTGTCAATGAAGCGCAAAATTCGAACCTTGAGTTTACCCTCTCCGGCCCGCTTAGCGATCTCGCCCTGCAGCTCTCGCCTTTCGCTCTTGAGACTAAGCTCTCAACAGCGCAGCTTGATGGGTTATTCACTCCCCTTGAGCCGCAGCATTGGCCGCTAAAGACAGATTTTCGCCCGGCGCCTCAAGAGGAAGTAAAGGTTAGCCTCACGCTTAATCATCCGCTCGACTACCACTTAAAAGAGCAGGCACTCAAGCTGCCCCAAGCAAAAGCGCAGATAAGCCTCGCCGAGCACAGATTAACCGCCGAGGTGAAGGAGCTAACATTGACCCCCAAGACGCTCACCACACGCTGGCGCCTTAATGGCTCAGTGTTAATCCCTCTTTGTATGCCACAGCTATCAAATACACAACTGTCATCAAACACACAGCCGACACCCGCCGCCAGCCGCTGCGATGGCGATTTCAAGGACAAAATCAAGAACAAAATTAAGAGCCGCGCCAGTCTGAATGGCATCGATTTGTCCCTGTCGGGTGAGGCTGAGATTAAAAGCGAGCCGCTGCAGATGGCTTCCAACTTCAGCATGGATGCACAAAGTCGGGTCACTCTCCTATCCCCTAGCTATCAGCAGCAGACACTGGCGCTGAGCGCAGAGGAGATAGCACTGATGCTCCAGGCGCCGCTCACCCTCAAAGATATGAAGCAGCTTAATTTTGGTCAGAGTCGCCTGACAGTAAGAGGCAATCGACTAGCGCTCACAGCACCCCAGCCTCAGCCACCGATAAAAATCAGCAGTCAGCAAACCCAGCTACAACTGAGCGGCGGCAGCCTTCGCTGGAAAAAAGAGCGCGGGCAAGAAGAGAGCTTAACGACACAAGAAGCAAAAAATGATGCAAAACAAGAAGCAGCGCTGCAACTCCTGCTGGAGCTTGAGCCCTTTAGCGTGACCACAGAACAACCTCAGCTAAAAGATGGTGCGCGCGAACTCAGTGCGCTGCAACTCAAAATGCAGAGCAAAGCGAACTTGAATTTAGCTATCGAGCAGGACGTTAAATTTAGGGTGCCAGGCATTCAGTTAGACCTTACGCAGTTCGAGTTAATCGACCCCATCGACGCAGCAGCTAACGCTGAAACGGCTCAAGTGACCCAATCAGCTCAAACAACGCAAACAGCACAAAAAGAAAAGAGCCAGCAAAATCAGCCTAAAGCCAGTAAACGCATTACCCAGATCGCTTCCTTTACTCTTACCAGCCAGGCATTCAGGCCAAAGCCTGAACAAAAGCCAAAATCAGAACCAGAACAAAAGTCAAAGCACACCGAAGCAAGCCTGTATACACTGCAGAGCCCCTTAAAAACTACGCTGCAATATCGTCTGCACCATCTTCAAAGCCGTGAGCAATATCAGTGGCTTGGTAAACAAAGAAGCCGCAAGTTACTAGAAATTAGCGAGTTTTCCCTGAGGCAGTCCCTCAATTGGCAGGCGGATAACAAAGCCAAGGATCACCGCTTATCCACGAACGAAAGCTGGCAGCTGCAGGATATTAACTTCACCAGCGAGCACAAATTAACCCTGCAGAAGGCTAAGGCGAAAAGCGAGAAGCAGCGACTTAAGTTGCAGGGCAAGCTTAAGTTAACAAGTGATATTAACCAGTTACTCAGAGAGTTTGAGCAGATGCTGGATTTGAAGCTGCCACTTAACGGTGTCGGTGATATCCAGCTATCCACCACCCATAACGCAAACTGGACAGATAGCGGCATAACACTCGGCGCCTCGCTGGTACCAGAACTTGAATTTACACAAGGGGAGCTAAAGCAACTGCCCTTCCAGCAGGTTTGGCTCACGGGCGCGTGCCACTTAGCTGCGAGGCTTGATAATCAAAATCAAGGCCAGTACCAGCAAGCCGAGTTTATCTGCGATCGACTTCAGCTTAAAATTGCGGCCTTTAATCCTGGCGTGCTGTTAACGGATATAGAAGCCATGAGTCGCCTCGAATTTGCCATCGAGCAGGCGAGCAGTGACAGCAATGAAGACAATGACGGCAATGAACTCAATGGCAACACACAAAAACAAACCGCCTCGCTCACACTTACCGCCAATGCCAGCACCTTAGGCGGCAAGTTACTACTGCCCAAATTCAATCTGCACCTCACCCGACCATCTGAAGCCTATCTGATTTTACAAGGGCTGGATCTGACCCAGCTACTTGCCGTACAACCCCTGACAGGCGTCTATGCCGATGGGATCTTCGATGGCGTTTTGCCGGTCGAACTCGAACATGGCCAGATCTCAGTCAACCAGGGGCATCTGGCCGCACGCGCCCCCGGCGGCTTAATCAAAGTCGATGACAATCCAGCTGTAATGCAGATGCGCCAGACTCAGCCCTACCTGGATTATGCTTTCTCTATTTTGGAAGAGTTACACTACAGTGAACTGGCCAGCGAGTTTGATATGGCGCCAAATGGCGACGCCAAATTGCGTGTCATGGTGAAGGGACGCGCCAAAGATATCGAGCGGCCAATCCATTTCAACTACACTCAGGAGGAGAATATGTTGCAGCTACTCAAAAGCTTACAAATAGGTGACTCATTGCAAAACAAAATTGAACAAGCGATGGAGCAATAATCTTGATGGCGATAGTAACGGCTGATAGTTATAGTTAAATAGTAACAGCTGATGTACTTTGTTCAGCTTATCGTCATCTAAAACATGTAATCTAAGGCATGTAATTTGAGGCATGTAATTTAAGTCCTATCAGAGTAAGCTTTAAATAGGCGCCAAGTTTCTACATATCGAAAAGGAATGACGAGTGAAAAGACTAACCAAAACTCCCAGTTTACTGCTTGGACTTATCTGTCTGCTCAGTATCGGCGGCTGTACCCCGACGGTAAAGATAGAGCCGCCCGATAAACCCATAGTGATCAATCTCAACGTGAAGATTGAGCACGAGATAAAAATTAAAGTCGATAAGGAGCTCGATGAGCTGCTTCAAAACGATGAGCTGTTTTAACCCATTTTAGGTACCAGAAGATGAAGATAAAACATAAACTACTCTTACTTATCAGCGGTTTATTATTAAGCCTCAATGTCTTTGCCTTAGATCTTCAAGATGCTAAGAACCAAGGGTTAGTGGGTGAATTAAGTAACGGTTATCTGGGCGTGGTGGTCACAAATGACGACACCATTGCCTTAGCCAAATCGGTCAACGCCAAGCGCCGCGCCTATTATGAGCAGATAGCCAAGAAAAATGGGATCAGTGTCGATGATGTAGCCAAGCTGGCCGCCGAAAAAGCCATCGCCGCTGCCAGCAAGGGGCAGTTTGTGCAGACCCCGCAGGGAAAATGGGTAAAGAAATAAACTAAAGCAGTGGGCTGACTCATGCCGGAACGCATATTCAGCCCTTTTTTGTCTCTTTTACTGGGGTGTTGTCCCTGCTACTGGGGTTTCTCCTGTTATTGGGGTTTCACCACCAGAAGATCACAGTTAATCCTGTCTATCACCTGATCCGCCGCGTGACCACACAGATTCGAGAAAAAACTGGATGTGCCCTTATCGCCTATGATCACCAGTTCACTGTCCACCTTTTTAGAGAGTGACTCGATGGCATCCTCTGGTAACTCCTTTACCAGATGACAATACTCCCGCGCTTTAAGGCTTCTATCGGGCAACAGATGATATTCGCTGCTATAACGGGACAATCGCTCAAAATGGTATTGCTCATCACCCTCTGGTGACACCGACTGATGAAAAGAGATGCTGGGAGTCTCACCATAATAGCAGTCCAGCAGGTGACAGTAACCTTTAAGTAAACGGGTAAAATGTTCCGCGGTTTGCAGCACCTTTTTGTTTAATGCCTGTTCATCCTCACCATTATTGCAAGGGTCCACCAGTGAGAGGATCCGTCCACCTGGCTCCCACAGATGATCTTTCACCACCACTACAGGGCGCGGCGACTCTCTGACAAGCCGGGTATCTAAGGCTTTGATGGTTAACCAGTTCCAGAGTTTATGGCGGGAAGCCGCGATAAAGATGGTATCGACCTTAAAATCTTCGCAAAAGCTTAAGACATCATCGCAGGAATGACAGGAAATAGACGCCTGTGAGATAGATAAACCGTTTTGCCTGTTGGTCTGAATAAATTGGGTAATGCAGTGACGTTTTTTATCCAGACTCATCTGGGTGGAATGACCGTTAAGGCCCTCTCCCGTGTCTGCCTCATTTCCATGTTCAAAAGTGTCTACAAGACGACTCACGAAACTGCCATGCTCAAGCAACATCACAATAATGGATGCATTTGTCGTTCGACTTGCCATATAGAGTGCCCGTGCGATCCCTTTTAGGCTGAAGTCGTGCTCATCAACTACGACTAACAATCTTTGATAGCTATCCATAACTGAACTCTCACCTAGTGTAAGAATGTAATTGTAGTCCAGTACAAATGCCTCAAATGTACGTCAAACGCCCTAACCACAAGGGCTAGAGCCAACTCACTGAAACTAAGACATTAGTTTTATAGAACGTTTAAAGCTAATGGATTCGCTTTTTTTACCTTAATGAACTATGAGAGCGAGCAGATCAGATGCAATGTGGGCAAGAAGTTTATGTAATCGCTTGTTTATATGAAAAAAGGGGCTAATTACAGCCCCTTTTTCAATCCGCTTGTTTCTATCCGCTTTGCTTAAGCCGTTAGTGGTCTTGCCAAATCAATACCTGCGCCGGTTCGCCTTCCTTACGCGTAGCGCGGTACATCCCCTCGGTATTGAAAGGCGTCGCGATATTGCCGCGCTGATCGATGGCGATAACCCCACCGGTTCCACCTGCGCCCACCAAACGCTGATTGATCACCTCATCGGCGGCCTGTACCACAGTTTTGTGCTGATACTTGACTCTTGCACAAATATCACCTGCAACATGATAGCGGATAAAATACTCGC
This sequence comes from Shewanella sp. AS1, assembly GCF_021412565.1. Lineage (GTDB taxonomy): Bacteria > Pseudomonadota > Gammaproteobacteria > Enterobacterales > Shewanellaceae > Shewanella. The sequence goes on from NZ_JAKCLJ010000002.1 coordinate 220,175, forward strand.
CATGCCCAGTTGCTGAGACGGCGCAGACGCCATTTTCGGCGTAAGTACCGGCACCAATCACAGGAGAATCACCGATACGGCCAAAGCGTTTAGCCGTCATGCCGCCCGTAGAAGTACCTGCGGCCAGGTTTCCCTGCTTATCCAAGGCGACTGCACCGACTGTCCCAAACTTGTAATCCAGATCGAGATAGTTAACTGCAGCCTGATGATCGATTTTTCCTTGCGCCCCTTGCTCAGCCGCCTTTAATTTCTGCTTTGCATCCTGCAACTGCTGATAACGTGTATCCGTATCAAAATAGGCACTAGGTACCAGAGTGAAACCTTGGCTTAAGGCAAACTCCTCGGCGCCGCTACCCGATAGCATCACATGAGGCGAATACTCCATCACACTCTGAGCCAGATTGATGGGGTTCTTGATATGTTTAACCCCGGCGATAGCACCTGCATTCATCGTCTTACCATCCATGATGGAGGCATCCAGTTCATGGGCGCCCTCATAGGTATAGACAGCGCCTAAGCCGGCATTAAACAGGGGACTATCTTCGAGAATATTAATGGCCGCAGTCACAGCAGATAAACTATCGCCGCCTTGTTCCAAAACCCGGTAACCCGCATCGACCGCCTGTTTCAATTTATCTCTGTAGGCTTGCTCTTGGGCGCTAGTCAAATTCGCCTTGGAGATAGTGCCGGCGCCGCCGTGAATGGCAATAGAAAAGCGAGACTCCTCGGCATTGACATTGGCACTAAGCCCTGCGCTAAGAGATAGGCCCAAAAGCGCACTCATACCACACAATAAAAGCTGCTTCATTTTCATACTAACTGGAATTCCTTGTACTGTTTTTTGCCCCTAGTTTTAGCCAGATTCATTATTAATTACAATCATAATCTTGCTTGCCATTAATAATCTGCGACAATAGCAGACAATAATATCTTCAAATAGATAGAGTGATTTTTGCTACGTTCTCTTTTCATAAAATCGATATTTCCTTTACTGTTAGGCACCATGCTTTGCATGGCGGCGCTTCCTGTATGGGCAAATAAATGGATAGAGGTTGAAATCACAGGCGCCAATGACGCATTGACTCGCAACATCATGGCTCACTTAGGCGAGTTTCCCACTTCAGAGCAGCAACGTAACGCCTTCATCTTCAATGCCAACGAACATGCGCGCGCGGCGCTGCGATCCTTGGGTTATTATCATGGCCAGATTAAGCAGCAAGTTGTCAGCTCAGAGCAAGATGCCTGGCAGCTGAAATTGCAGATAACCCCCAATGAGCCAATCCGAATCCAATGGATTGATATTCGCTTAGAGGGGGAGATCCGTGATGATGACGCCGTCAGCAACTGGCTTTACAGTATCGATATCAAGCCGGGCGATATACTCAATCACGGTAAATATGATGAAGTTAAGTCTCAGTTACTGACCCTGGCACTGGCCCGCGGTTACTTTAACGGTCGTTACAAGACCAACACCATAGTGATCAATCGCGATCTCAATACCGCGCGGATCACCCTCCATTATGAGTCCGGTGAGCGTTATCGCTTCGGATCCGTCACCTTTTCAGGACATACCCTTGAGCCCGGCTTCCTGGACAAATTAATCCCCTTCGAAGAGGAAGCGAAATACAGTACGGGTAGTCTTGGCGATTTGAACCAGCAGCTAATCAATACAGGTTATTTCAGTAACATCAAAGTGTTACCTCTTATCGATAAGAGCGAAGATAAAACTGTACCCATTAAAGTTGAACTGACCCCAAAGGCAAGTCACTCCATTGAAATTGGTGTGGGTGCAAACGTGGGTAATACCAGCAATGAAACGATTGAGCCCAGAGTAAAAGTCACCTGGCGAACCCCGCAGATCAACCGCTATGGTCACTCCCAAGAAACCAGTGTCGAATGGTCACCGGACAGGCCTAAGTTTCTGACTACATATACAATTCCCCTCACCCACCCTTTAGACGATCAGCTTAAGATCAGGCTGGGGCTGCTCAGGGAGAAATATGGGGTTAAGCAGGTCTACGATGTGGCCGATCGTGAATATGATTACGATGGTGAACTCGAGTCCATCATCAAGACCTTAGGGGTGGTCAGGCAGAGACGCTTAGACAATAACTGGGTCTTTACCTATTCGGTTGACATATTGGATGAAAGCTATACCCAGTCAGACATAGATTACGACCCGATTTTTTACCTGTTCGGCAGCAGTATTTCTCAGACCCATAGGGGCGATAAAACCTTAGACCCTAAGTCTGGCTATTTTCAGTATTACAGTATCGAATATGCCGATCCGACTGCGGGCTCGGATGCCAGACTGACCCACCTGCAGGCCAAATTCAAATGGATAGATACCTTCTTTGAAAAGCACAGGTTTGTCGCCCGTCTCGATCTTGGGGCGAATGTGGTCAGCGAAGATGATCTAGCTATAATCCCGCCATCGCTGCGCTTTTTTGCCGGTGGCGATCAGAGTATCCGTGGTTATGGCTACAATGAACTTGGTCCCTATATCGACTATATCAATGATGATAACGATATTGCGCGAATGGTGGTGGGTGGACGCTACCTGCTGGTTGGCAGTCTAGAGTATCAATATTACCTCACGCCCTCCTGGCGTGTGGCCACCTTTGTTGATGCAGGTAACGCCTTCGACCTTGATCAGATAAATCCATTAGTTTCCGTTGGCGCGGGGATCCACTGGATCACGCCCATCGGTCCGATAAAATTAGACTTAGGGGTTGGCCTAGATAAAACCGATGCAACCGACCGCCCCTGGCGAATCCATCTAACTATGGGTTCAGAGCTATGAGTTCAGCGCCAGAGTCAAACAATACTGCTCGCCCAGAGCCGGTGAAAACATCCTCGGTAGCTAGGCTATTGATTTGGATTAAGCATACTCTGCGCCTGCTGGTTTATCTGCCATTACTCCTGCTTGTGGTTGCAGCGATACTGATAGGAACCCCGTTTGGCAGTCGCATCGCGGTGAATTTAGCCGATGCCTTTGTCCCCAATCTCGACTTAACCTATGAGTCAGGCACACTCAACAGCAAGCTCTCCCTCAGCTATGCCCATTGGCAAATGACGGGAATAGAAGTAGAAGTAAAGCAGCTGCAACTCGACTGGCGGCCACTGTGTTTTGTGCAGCAGCAACTCTGTGTCAATGCTCTTCACACAGGCTCTGCCGATGTGAATATCGACACTCAGCTGATCCCACTAAGCCCAGAGACACAACCAGAAGACCCAGATGCCAGCTCTTCACAAACCTTAACCGACGAGCCTTTTGAGCTGCAACTGCCATTTGGGATCAACTTAACTCAGGGGCAACTGAGTAATGTGTATGTGCGTGTTGACGAAATGCACTTTAGTGCCAAGCAGCTTTCCACCCAGGCAAGCTGGCTGTCCACCGGGTTAAGGGTCAATTACCTCGACAGCGATGGTCTGATAGTGCAGATACCGCTAAGTGCTGAGACAGAGGCAAAGGCGGCGCCAGCGCCAGCAGCCCAGGAGCAGCAAGCCTGGCCACTGGCCCAAATGCCCCAGGTGCCTATCCCTATGCCGATATTTGTCGAGAAGGCTCAGCTCACCGACAGCCAGCTACAAATAGGGCCGCGTCAGGATCACTTTGCTAGCATTCTATTACAGGGCAGCTATGTCGGTTATCACATTCAGGTCGACAAGCTTGACCTTCAGCATGACGAAGCCGATATGCAGCTTCAGGGCAATATCAGCCTGGAGGATCAGTATCCGATGAACCTCAAGCTCGCGGTGCAGACAGATCACATCAAGACCCTGCCTCAGCTGGATAAACAGCGCGTGAGCGCACAGCTGAGCGGCGATCTCAGTGCCCTGCACCTCGATGCCCGCGGCAATGGGCATATTCAATTTCAATTAAATGCCAATATCGACCTCACCCAGGCCAGCCTGCCCTATTCAGTGACCTTAGGCAGCGACCATATTATGTGGCCCTTAAAAGAGGCGATTTATGAGGCCAAGGCGCTCTATCTGTCAAGCCAGGGCAATCTTGAGCAGCAAACAGCCATCCTCACGAGCCAGATCTTAACGCCCTATCATCCGCCGCTGCAGCTAGAGACTCAACTCAGTCACCATAAGCAGCAGCTTAATATTGAGCATTTGGATCTAACCAGCGCCATGGGCAATGCACAATTAAGCGGTCTACTGGCATACGGTGATACGATAAGCTGGGATCTCAGCATAGACACTCAGGATCTGCAGTTGGAGCAGATCAATATTGACGATGAAACCAGCCTGCCCAGAACGGCTATTGCAGGTCATATCAAAACCTGGGGGCGAATCGAGGATAAACACTGGCAAATTGCCATCAATGAAACGAAACTAAGCGGCCATATCGATGACTACCCGCTTGAGCTTGAGGGGGACTTACAGGTAAATGAACAGTACCACCTCAACGCAAAACAGCTGATACTTAAAGCATTAGGCTCAGAGTTTGCCCTCTCGGGTCAGGTGGAACAGAGCTGGGCATTAGATGGCAAGTTATCTATTCCAGACTTAAGCCTGTGGCATAAAGATGCTGATGGCTCTGTGGCCATGGATATTAAGGCGACAGGGGATAACGCCCATCCAGTGATCTCAATCGATGGCAATGTCAGCGGCCTTCAATTTACCGATATCAGCCTGGCACAGGCACAATTAAATGGAAATTATCGTCCACAGGATGAACATCAATTTGCCTTGTTCCTGGAAGCATCGGATCTGCAGCAAAAAGATCTGCTGATCTCCACGGTTAACCTCACCTTTGCGGGCGATCAAAATCAGCAGAGCCTGGCGCTGCAAAGTCAGGGCGACATCAACCTCACCACAGCCCTGGACTCACAATTTGATATCGACACAGAGCAGCTTGAGCTCGATGTGAATCAACTGACATTAGCATCGGCCATCGGCGCCATCGAGCTCGATAACCCGGTGCATATCCAGTGGAACAACAAACAACAGACAGGCAGTGTGCCGCCATTTTGCTGGCGACACAGCGACGGGGCCTTGTGTCTAACCGATACCGCTGAGCTGGCGAAAACCGGCGATGCCAGCATAGATTTTAACGGTGATATTGGTGCCATTATCGCGCCGCTCCTGCCAAGCGAAGTAAAATGGTACGGCCCAACCAGCCTGGACGGAAAGTTCAGTTGGAGCGAAAAACAAAAACCCAGAGCCCAGATAAACGTCAAGCTGGCGCCTGGGAATCTTGAGTTTCAGTCGGCCAAACAGCAAGCGCAAACCCATTATCAAAACGTCGAAATTTCACTGAACTTAGATGATAAGCAGCTAAGGCTCATCACACTGTTTGAGTCAGAGAAGCTGGCCAATGTTAACAGTCATATCGAGATAGGAGTGACCCCGGATAATCCCCTGTCAGGTGAGATCATCTTTAACCGTATTAATCTGCACGCCTTGACCGGTTTTGCTCCCCAGCTTGAGGTACTAGAAGGGATGGTATCGAGTAAACTCACCCTTTCAGGTACACTGAAAAAACCTATGATAGTGGGCAATATCCAGCTTAAAGATGGCCAGTTACTCGCCGCAAACAACCCTACCCGCCTGGATAATATTCAATTTAATATGGACCTTAACGGCCGTTATGCCCAGTTTGATGGCGGCTGGAACATGGGTGATGGCAAGGCGAGTCTCAAGGGCGATCTGGATTGGCGCGGTGAAAAACTGCTTGGAAACATAGACTTTAGTGGCGACAAACTGGCTGTAACTCAGCCGCCCATGGTGCTACTGGATCTGTCACCGGAACTTAAAATCCAATTCAGCCGCGACAATATCGACATACGTGGTCAGCTAGACGTCCCTTCCGGCCACATAAAAATTGTCCAGTTACCCGAAGGTGGTATCGCAGAGTCCAGCGATGTTGTCTTTCAGGACAGTCTGTCTGAACAGCAGGAGAAGAAGCGCCCCATCGCCATTAGTAGCAGAGTTAAGATCCATGTCGGCGATAGGCTCGCCATCGATGGCATGGGATTAAAAGGTATGCTGGTCGGCACGCTGGATCTTCGCCAAGAACCCTTTAATCCCCCTCGCCTCTATGGTGATGTCAGAGTGGTAAAAGGCTCCTATCGCTTTATGGGACAAACCTTGGCGATTAAGCGAGGGGAAGTGCAATTTATCGGCCCGATGGAGGTGCCCAACCTCAATATTGAAGCCGTCCGAGAGATAAAGTCTGAAGATGTTATTGCCGGCGTGAGGATAACGGGTACACCACTTAAACCCATAGTGACCCTGTTCTCGAACCCCGCCAAGGAGCAGGCGGAGATCATCTCCTACATAGTCAAAGGCACGGGCTTTAATAATAACAGCGGCGATCAGAACAGTGCATTTATGATGAGCGCCGCCCTGACCCTTAGCAATCAGATAGGCGATGGTAGCGTCAATAACCTAGGCAACAGTGCTACAGGCGTCATCGAAAAGCTGGGGCTCTCCAATGTGCAGTTTGACACCAATGATGAGGGTAAAGTCGCCATCAGTGGGTATCTGGGGGAAAACCTGATGGTGAAATATGGCGTCGGTGTCTTCAGCCCGGGTTATGAGATGACGGTACGTTACTATCTGTTAACCCAGCTCTATCTTGAGAGTGTCTCAAGTGCGGTCGAAAAATCCTTAGATATCTACTACAACTTCGATATCGATTAGTCGGCGCCCAAACTCGAAAAGGGAATACAACCATAAAAAACCACTCTATGAGTGGTTTTTTTAAGTCCTTTACAGCGTCTCGGCTTTACTGAGCAGATCATTTTTATGCCGCTGCCAGAGTTTACCACTGTTGATACCATAGCTACGCATCAAGACGGGAATATCGTTATGATTGTGGGCTTTAGCCAGGGCTTCCAGCGCCTGATAGAAATCCAGTGCTAGCTCACGGGCTTTCTTGATAGCAAAATACTCTTGTCCTACCCGGCTATATAAGCCTTTGAAGCCGTTTAGGATTAAGACATAAAGAGGATTCCCCGAGTGATAAGCCAGAGTGTGATGCAACTGATAATCGAAATCGATATAGGCCTTGGGATCGTCTTCTAAACTTGCAAGCGAGCCTAAAGCCTCAAGCACCTTGTCCGGATTATGACGCACAGCCCCCTTGAAATAGATGGCACTGATATTTGTGCGTGCCGACAAGAGCTGCTCCAGTAGCACAGGCTCACCGGCGGGGTTCAATTCGGCTATGGTCTCAAGCACGTTCAAGCCTGAAGTTTCCCATATATCATTGACTCGGGTTGGCTTGCCGTGTTGTATCGTCAGCCAGCCGTCACGAGCCAAACGCTGTAATACTTCACGCAATGTCGTACGGGTGACACCGATCAATTCTGAGAGCTCGCGCTCGGCAGGCAAGATAGAGCCTGGTGGAAATTTGCCTTCCCATATTGAACGAACTATGTACTTCTCGGCAAAGCTGGCGGGACCTTTAGCTTCAATAATGTCTTTATCTTTTGGCGTCGCGTTAGCTTGGGAAACGGTAGTCATCAGGCCAGAATTCCAAATTAATTTAGTGTTATTGTGGAACTGATCATACCAGAGACAAGAAAAATGAAAACCTAATCTGTCTGATTACTGCTTTTGCGGACTGACAGTGATCGCAGAAATAGCAAAAACGGACAGCCTGCATTAGAGCGTGTTTATCTTTGCTGTTTAATTTTTGTTCGAGATAAAAGTATTTTAACCGCGCCATGAGCTATGACACCTACAACCAAACACCTAGGGCAGCGTTTGTCGTCATTCCTACGGCCTTAGCACTTGCTCATTTGGAATAACCACACATCAAAAGTGCTGCCTTGTATAAATTTCCAACCAACTGCTGCAAAACAAACTTGGAAGATAAACACGTCCTAAAGTTACCAGAAAACATTAATCTAGATTTAAGTTTAATTTTATCGTCAAAAGAGATTAATTTGTATAGTGCAATACGTTAGAATATGCGCGCCCATTTACAAAATGTCCGTTCACTTTCTATAAAAAGAACTACTTAATTGAGAGGAAGCCATGCCTGTGACTATAAGTCAGGCGTTTATTGACAACTTCTTAGGCAATTCGCCTAAGTGGTTCAAAATCGCAATCTTATCCTTTTTAGTGATCAACCCTATTATCTTTTACCTCAACCCCTTTATCGCAGGTTGGTTACTGGTTGTTGAATTCATTTTCACTCTAGCAATGGCGTTAAAATGCTACCCTCTACAGCCGGGCGGTTTACTGGCTATCGAGGCTGTTATCATAGGGATGACCTCTCCAAGTCAGGTGCTGCATGAGATAGAAGCCAACCTTGAAGTGCTACTGCTACTGATCTTTATGGTGGCGGGTATCTACTTTATGAAACAGCTTCTGCTTTATGTGTTTACCAAGATGATCACTAAGATCCGCTCAAAGTTAGTGGTATCATTAATGTTCTGCATCGCATCGGCGTTCCTCTCTGCCTTCCTCGATGCCTTGACTGTGATCGCCGTAATTATTGCGGTAGCTGTTGGTTTTTACTCAATTTATCATAAGGTTGCATCAGGGAAAAGCTTCTCGGATGACCATGATCACACTTCAGATCATCATGGTGAAGGCCACCCATTATGTGAAAATGAGCTGGAGGCATTCCGCGGATTTCTGCGCAATCTGCTCATGCATGCTGGTATTGGTACTGCCTTGGGTGGTGTATGTACCATGGTGGGCGAGCCCCAGAACCTGATCATCGCCGCTCAGGCAAACTGGCAATTTGGTGAATTTGCCCTGCGCATGGGGCCTGTTACTGTCCCTGTGTTCTTCGCTGGTATTGCCACCTGTTTCCTGGTCGAAAAATTCAAAGTCTTTGGTTACGGTCAGCAGCTTCCCGGCACCGTGCACAAGATTTTAACCGAATATTCTACCTACGAAGATGCTCGGCGCACAAACCATGACAAGTTTAAACTGGTGATCCAGGCGCTAGTCGGGATCTGGCTGATTGTCGGTCTTGCACTGCACCTGGCCTCAGTTGGCCTTATTGGTCTGTCAGTGATCATTTTTACCACTGCCTTTAACGGCATCACTAATGAACACTCCTTAGGTAAAGCATTTGAAGAGGCGCTGCCTTTTACCGCACTGCTCGCGGTCTTCTTTGCCATCGTTGCTGTGATCATCGACCAGCATCTGTTTGCCCCTGTGATCCAATGGGCCTTAAGCTATGAAGGCAACACTCAACTGGTGATCTTCTACATCGCTAACGGTCTGCTCTCTATGGTGAGCGATAACGTGTTTGTCGGAACCGTTTACATTAACGAAGTGAAAGCGGCGCTGCTAAATGGCCAAATTTCACGGGATCAGTTTGACCTGCTCGCCGTCGCCATCAATACCGGCACTAACTTGCCTTCGGTTGCGACCCCTAACGGCCAGGCTGCCTTCCTGTTCCTGCTGACCTCGGCTATAGCTCCGCTGATCCGCCTCTCCTATGGCCGCATGGTATGGATGGCGCTGCCCTACACTATCGTATTATCCTTAGTGGGCATTCTGGCTATCGAAACCGGCTTCTTAACAGATATGACCCACTACATGTACAATTCACAGCTGTTAATCCATCATAGTGCGCTGGACTCGGCGGCAGGGATGGGCGGACACTGATCTTTATCAGTACCGTTAAACATTGATTGACTGAACTTTTCGAGTTCCGTAAAGTCTTAAAAACGCCTCTGCAGTCAGGGGCGTTTTTTATAGGAGATAATAGTGAACGCACTTACCCATTTTGCCCATTCACGTAAAGCATGGATCATCTTATTCTTAAGTGGCCTAGCCTTAGAGATCACAGCGCTTTTCTTTCAGCATGTGATGAAGCTCGACCCCTGTGTTATGTGTATCTATATCCGACTTGCCGTTATCGGTATCATGCTCGCCGGATTGCTAGGGATCTTTGGCTATCAATTCAAGGGACTAAGAGCATTAGCCACACTTGTTTGGGGCGTGAGTGCCGTCTGGGGAGTCAAACTGGCCTATGAGCTGGTGGATATACAAACCAACGCCAACCCCTTTGCCACCTGCTCTTTTCTGCCTGATTTTCCTGGCTGGATGCCACTGCATGAATGGCTACCTTGGTTGTTCCTGCCCACAGGCATGTGCACCGATACCCCTTGGGAGATCTTTGGTGTGACCATGGCCCAGTGGATGATACTGGCCTTTACCCTTTATCTCATTGCCTTTGCCCTCTTCTTCATCCCCTCATTGATGAAAAATAGAACCTAAAACCTTGATCTTAGTAACCGAGTTCGCTTAAGTAAAAGTGGTAATGAGCAATCAAAACTACACATAAAAAAACGCCTCTAAGGGCGTTTTTTTGTAAAGCTTAATTGCGTTATCAATCGCAGTCTTTCAGCGGCCAGCTCACTATGTGATCTTCAAGATACTTAACCTTAGTCTCGTTGACCGTCTTATTGCGCACCGAGATCCCTAAGTCATGCATGGCTTGTTTCGAACCACTCAGCAATGGGTGCCAGCTGGGGAGATCTCTGCCCAAGTAGAGGCGACGATAGGCGCAGCTATCGGGTAACCAGGTCAGCTCGGCAATGTTCTCTAGTGTGACCTTGGTACAGCTGGGAACATGGTCGAATCGATTCGCATAATGGATACAGTGACAAGCCTGATTATCCAGCAGTTTACAGGCCGCATTGGTGTAATAAAGTTCATCGGTGTCATCATCGATAATCTTATTTAAGCAACACTTGCCACAGCCATCGCAGAGCTGCTCCCACTCATCCAGAGTTAACTCTGCTAAGGTTTTTTCTTTCCAAAAAGTATTCTTATTCATACGACGAACAGATAATGTTTACTGAATCTCCGGATATTTAATTCGCTCTGACAGATAGGTCAGAGACAACACAAAATAAGCAGAGGCATACCTTTGGCTCAGGATACGGTAGTTATCATAAACCAGATATTTTCTGCCATTTACCCCATCGGGCATGATTAAGGAGACCTGCATATCGCTGCGATTAGGCAGATCGGAACCATCGAATCGGCGCACGCCAATTGCCTGCCACTCATCGAAGGTTTTATGTATCTCAAGACCTGAGAGTTCGCTATCTATGTTAGCTGGCACCTGCACTTGCCTTCCCCAGGTACTCTTCTCATCCCACCCCTGCTGCGACAGATAATTTGCCGTCGATGCAAACGCATCATGGAGATCCTGCCAGATATCAATCTGTCCGTCCTGGTTGCCATCAACGCCGTAACGGGCAAACTCTTCAACAGAAAAATGGGGGTAACCTAACTCGCCCTTCCAATTACTTCTTAACTGGTTAAATTCAGCCTTAGATCTATCCAGCCATTTAAGTCCAGCAATGAAGTCGATTCGGTCTAATGCGTTTCGCTTAGCGCCATAGCCGTTGGATGCTATCACACTTAATGCTGGATAATCCCCGACATCCTCTCCTAGGTGTGATGTCAGTCCCCATAGCGCAAGCACAAATCTGGGCTGAACCCCGTATTGCTTGCCTAAACGCTCAAACTCCTCCTTATGGGCTTTAAACAGGGCTCTGGACTGCTCGACCAAAGTTTCAGGCACGCTCTCTGGGAGATACTCGGCAAACTTTTCGGGTAAGGCTTTGTTTTCATCATTGATCACTGCCTTCTTAAACAACTTCATTTGAGAAAAAGCGATATTAAGAGTTTTCTCACTCACCCCTGCTTCTCGGCCTTGCTGCTTTAATCCATCTAAGTATGTAGTAAAACTCAGCTCGCCTTGCTGATAACTCCCTTCACTTTGACTTGCAGGCGAAAACGTCACAAAAAATAACCCACTGAGCCCTAAGCTCACGAGCACTATTTTTTTTAGAAGCATGCTCTTTCCCTTAATTACTAATCCTGGCTATAACCAATCTCTTTCTTATAGGCTTCAAGCAAATTAACCGGAGGAGGAGGTAATTGCAGATAATATCCCTTATCAGCTAATTCACTTCGTACCTTATTAATATCCGCAATGCCCAACTGCTGACGCTTATCTAATGGCAGTAACATCACCAACTCAGGAGTACCAAACATCTTCATCAAGGCGTCAGGAACTCGTTCAAAATCATTACGTTTTTCAATAAACAGGTAACTGTCTGCTTTTAACCGACTCTTATATACAGCACAAATCATATTCTACAAAATTTCCAGTCTAATCAACTTGCCAGCAAATACGGCACACTATACCATGAGGCAAGAGATTATTATAATGCCCAGCCAGCGTCAGCTGGTTATTTATAAAGAGCAAATTTAGGAATGCAGAAACCTAGCCTCGAATTAAAAGGCTCCTCTTTTACGCTTTCAGTGCTGCATATCAACCATGTCAGTCTCGATCAGGTTGCCGCTGAACTCGACAGTAAATTGGCCATAGCCCCGCAGTTTTTCCTTGGCGCCCCACTGGTGGTTAATCTAAGTGCCATCACAGATCCTGACTATAACCTTGCCGGCCTTAAAGATCTGCTTATCTCCCGCCAACTGGTGATCGTTGGGATCACAGGCGCCCCCTCAGCCATTGCCAACCAAGCTAAGGCGCTGGGACTCGCCTTAGTGAAATCGGGCAAACAGAGTGCTAGCCAAGTTGTGATGCCCAAAGCCACCAAAATAGTTAAACAGACTATCCGCTCGGGTCAGCAGGTTTATGCGAAAAATAGCGACTTGATTATTGTTGGCACGGTAGGAAATGGCGCGGAAGTGATTGCAGATGGCAGCATTCACATATACGGTAGTCTAAGAGGAAAAGCCATGGCGGGCGCCAGTGGTGACAAACATGCCGTCATTATCGCCCAGACATTGGATCCTGAGCTGGTTTCCATTGCCGGGCAGTATTGGCTAACAGAAAATCTTCAGGCACATGCCTCGAAAGCAAGCGGTTGTATCAAACTCGAAGGTGACAGCCTCACATTCGACGCCCTATCGCTATAGAAACAATAAAGGACAAAATAGAACATGGCACAAATTATTGTTGTCACCTCAGGAAAAGGCGGAGTGGGTAAAACCACTTCAAGCGCAGCGATTGCAACTGGGCTGGCATTGAAAGGACACAAAACCGTAGTGATCGATTTCGATATCGGCCTGCGTAATCTGGATCTCATCATGGGCTGCGAGCGTCGCGTCGTCTATGATTTTGTCAATGTGATCAATGGCGAAGCCAATCTTAATCAGGCTTTGATTAAAGACAAACGCACCCCTAACCTGTTTATCCTGCCCGCCTCACAGACAAGGGACAAAGACGCGCTCACCAAAGAGGGCGTGGGCCGAGTGCTTGAGGATTTACGCCAGGATTTTGAATATATTATCTGTGACTCACCCGCTGGCATTGAGACCGGCGCCATGATGGCACTCTACTTTGCCGATGTCGCTATCGTTACCACCAACCCAGAGGTGAGCTCGGTGCGCGATTCTGACCGTATACTCGGTATGCTGCAGAGCCGCTCGAAACGCGCCGAAGAGGGATTAGAGCCGGTTAAAGAGTATCTGCTGCTGACCCGTTACTCCCCTGCCCGCGTCGAAACCGGTGAGATGCTCAGCGTTGCCGATGTGGAGGAGATCTTGGCCATTCCGCTCTTAGGTGTGATCCCCGAATCACAGGCCGTGCTTAAGGCGTCAAACTCAGGTATACCTGTGATCATCGATCAAGAAAGTGATGCCGGCAAAGCCTACAGCGACAGTGTCGCCCGCCTGACAGGGGAAGAGGTTGCGATGCGCTTTGTCACCGAAGAGAAAAAAGGATTCTTAAAAAGGATATTTGGTAGCTAATTATGTCTTTACTCGATTATTTTAAAACCAAGAAAACACCGAGCACTGCCGTTACTGCCAAAGAGCGACTGCAGATCATCGTTGCCCACCAGCGCAGTGAACGGGATGCACCGGATTACTTTCCGGCCATGAAACAGGAGATCATCGATGTGATCCGTAAATATGTGCAGATAGACAGCGATCAGGTCACTGTGCAGTTAGATCAGAATGATGACAATCTCTCAGTGCTGGAGCTCAATGTGACTTTGCCTGAAAAATAATCATTCAGGTAAACCACATCCTTACCAAACAGCACTCTTGTCAAACAGCACTCTGGCCAAGCTTTAAGAGACAAAATAACAAACGCCCTCACATGAGGGCGTTTTTATATCGCTTTATAAGCTTAGCTGCTCCAGTTTGGATGCCGTCAGCTCACCGCGCCAACCTGTCAGCACCAGCGGTGGCTCACTGGTTTTGCCCTCCCAGACCCATTGCAGATACTCATGGATATGACGTTTAGAGCCAATAAGCTCCATGGGCACATCGGCAGCCTCTGCTATACAGGTAAGGCAGTTTTTAATCGCCTTAAAAGCAGATTTATAGCCGGGTTTTAAGGCCAGCACATCTATGGGCTGGGGCAAATTTTGCAGATCGGCGCTCTTTAACACGGCGACTAAGGTCTTGGCATGACGTCGCTTCTCCTGCTCGGTCAGCTCACTCATCTTATATATATCAGACACGCTCTGCGGGCGTTTCTTCGCCAGTGCGATGAGGGCGTGATCTTTAACCACAAACCCCAGGGCAAGATCTTTTGCCAGCGCCTGCTCTAAACGCCATTTTGCCAGCACTTTCAGATAGGCTAGCTGCTGCGATGTCAGCTGAAAGCCGTTTTTCACTCTAAGGTAGGCAGTCTCACCATCCGGCGCATCGAGCCGCCCCTGGGTCATGCGCTCACCCTCTTCAAACACCCAAGCTAAACGCTCAGACTGCTTAAGCTTATCAAGTAGCTGAGGGTAGATTTGATACAGGTACTCCACATCGTTGGCGGCGTAATGCAACTGGGCATCAGTTAAGGGACGTTTTATCCAGTCGGTGCGGGACTCCCCTTTGTCTAAGCTGATGTTCAAACATTGCTCTACCAACTTGGCATAGCCGATACCATGTCCAAAACCGCATAAGGCTGCGGCTATCTGACTGTCAAACAGCTGCTTGGGCTGACACTGGCCATAGTTTGCCAATACCTCAAGATCCTCACTACAGGAATGCAGCACAGTGATAAGATCGTCGCGCTGTAGCAGCGCCCAGAAGGGAGTGAGATCGCTCACTTCCAAGGGGTCAATCAAGGCTAAGGTTTTACCATCATAAACCTGGATCAAGCCTAAACGCGCATAGTAAGTTCGGGTACGTACAAACTCAGTATCCAATACCAGGACACTGGCCTGATGATACTGCTCGACCAACTCACTTAGGCTGGCATCATCCTCAATATAGGTAAAAGGTAACACTCTTCTCTCCCCGTAGCGGCGACACGTCGGGCTACAACTGGTTTATCAAATAAACACTTTCAAATAAAAACCGGCGATAAACGCCGGCTTAGATCACCTGCTATAAGCTAACCTTATTGTCCCTTATGCGGATTTCGCCTCATCGCGCAGCTCGCGGCGCAAGATCTTACCCACATTGGTTTTAGGTAACTCGTCCCTGAATTCTACCAGCTTAGGCACTTTATATCCTGTCAAATGTTGACGACAGTGATTGATCACCTGCTCTTCGGTTAAGGATTTATCTTTAGCCACGACAAACACCTTCACCAATTCGCCACTGACATCGTGGGGAACCCCGACTGCCGCGACCTCTACCACCTTGGGATGCAGTGCAACTACCTCTTCAATCTCATTGGGGAAGACGTTAAAACCAGATACTAAAATCATATCTTTCTTGCGATCCACTATATAAAAGAAGCCTTTATCATCCATATAGCCAATATCACCGGTCGCCAAATAACCCTGCTGGTCTATCACCTTGGCCGTCTCTTCCGGACGCTGCCAGTACCCCTTCATCACTTGTGGTCCCTTTGCAAACAGCTCCCCTGTCTCACCTTGCGCGAGGACATTGCCCTCATCATCTCGTACCTGCATATCGGTATTGGCGACAGGAAAACCGATAGAACCGTTATAGCCATCAAGGTTATAAGGACAGCAAGTCACCAGCGGAGAAGCTTCGGTCAGACCGTAACCTTCAAGCAGGCGAGTTTGGGTGAGTCCCTGCCATTTATCGGCCACGGCGCGCTGCACCGCCATACCGCCGCCAATCGAGAGTTTAAGGTGAGAAAAATCCAGCTCCTTAAAATCTGGCGCACTCACTAAGGCATTAAACAAGGTGTTGACCCCGGTCAGCACAGTGAAAGGGTACTTTTTCAATTCAGACAAAAATGCCGGAATATCCCTAGGATTGGTGATCAACAGATTGTTAGCCCCTTTATGGATAAACAGCAGGCAGTTCACCGTTAAGGCAAAAATGTGATAAAGAGGTAATGCCGTCACCACCAGCTCTTTGCCCTGGGTCAACAAGGGAGAATAAGCCGCATCGGCCTGCAGCAGATTACTGACGATATTATGGTGCGTCAGCATAGCCCCTTTCGATACCCCTGTGGTGCCGCCTGTGTATTGTAAGAAGGCGATATCATCTAGCTGAAGTTCGGGCTTCACATATTGCAGCCTGCGACCTAGGGAAAGCGACTGTCGCATAGAGCGCGCATGGGGCAGATGGTATTTAGGCACCATCTTCTTGATATATTTGACGACAAAATTGACTAGGGTTCGCTTAGGCGCACTTAGCAGATCCCCAAGCCCTGTGATGATCACACTCTCGACAGACGTTTGCTCGACCACCTGCTCCAAAGTATTGGCAAAATTTGACACCACAACGATCGCCTTAGCACCTGAGTCGTTGAGCTGGTGTTTCAGTTCCCTCGGAGTATAGAGTGGATTGACGTTCACCACCACCATGCCGGCACGTAAGACACCGAACAGTGCGATAGGATACTGCAGCAGGTTAGGCATCATGATCGCCACGCGATCGCCCTTTTGCAGCTTAAGTTCATTTTGCAGGTAGGCGGCAAAAGCGCGGCTACGCTCCTCCAACTTACGATAGGTCAGCGTCGCCCCCATGTTCATAAAGGCAGGCTGATCGGCATACTTAGCCACTGAGCTTTCAAATAGATCTATGATTGAGCTGTACTGCTTATCATCTATGATTGCCGGTACATCATCGGGTAAGTTTTTTGTCCATAGCTGTTCCACTTAATCTCTCCTAAATCCCCAAGGCAGAGTTAGTTGTGAATGACCCCATTCACATCAGATTATAAAATTAACGACTAAAACTGACTTATTATTGTTATTTCAAGTGTTATTCTGACGACTTTAAAATCATACAGGCGTTTAAATTTTGATTATCATCACATAATTAGAGCAAAAAACCTAGCTCAATTTTGCGCTATCTGAAGCACTCAATTGTGCCCTATCTAAAGCACTGAAATGCGTTAGTCGCCGACGAGAAATTTCTTAATCTCTGCGGCAACCCCAGCAGCATTCCCCATGTGCAGATGATGATCCCCAGCCAACTGAACTAAGGTCAAATTCCGATACCAAGCAGATATCTCATCCTGATGATGAGATAAAAGGCGATACCCTTTATCGGCCGATACAGCTAAGACTCTGGCGGGATGATCCTGCATTAAGGCCTTTATATGCTCGAAGTTGAGCCGCATCGGCGAGTCCAATTTAAGCCTGGGATCGCTGCGCCAACACAAGCCCACTTGTGTATGGGTGAGATTTCGCTCAATCAATAGCTCACACCAGTTTGACGCTAAGCCGGTCAACTTATGCCTTGCCTTCACCGCACTATCGAGCATCAGGATACGATTTGCATCCGCAGGTTTTTGCCTGCTATGACTTTGAAAACTGCGCACTAATCGCTGCCTGCTGTTCTCTGATGATTCGAACAGGGGCGAGAGCGCCTCAATTAAGATCCAATTAGGCACCTTCTGGGCAAAGGCGGCGCTGTAGGCCGAAGCCACAATACCGCCTAACGAGTGGCCTATCACCCCATAGAGGGTTCTTGAACGACTGATATGCTCAATCAAACACTCTAGATCATAGAGATAATCTATCCAGTGCAGCGGATAGGCCCCCGGCCTGTGCTGAGATGCACCATGGCCAGGCCAATCGATTGCAAGCAATTGATAATCTTTTAAATAGTTTGATAGTGGCTGAAAACTATTGGCGTTATCCAACCAGCCATGAAGCGCGAGTAATAAGGGCTTATCATCCTCCCCCCAAACCCGCCCGCCAAGACGGATATGAGGCAGCGAAATCGCTACCTCATTTTCGCGGCCGCAAGATTGCCATAAACCCTGGGTATTGTCAGGCATTGACGGTTATTTTTTTATAAATTTGAGAGTCATGCGATCACTTTCTCCGATCGCTAGGTATTTCTCCCTGTCCTGCTCCCCTAAACTTAGGCTAGGGGGCAATGTCCACACCCCTTTAGGGTGATCTTTGGTGTCCTTGGTATTAGCGTTAACCTCGCTGCTGGCCACTAGGGTGAAACCCGCCTCCTGCGCAAGGCTCACCATAGCCTCCTGCTCCATATAACCTGAAGACATACTCATGCCTGGTTTGGCTCTGTGCTCCACCACACCCAACACGCCACCGGGTTTAAGCACCTGGTATGCGGCATCAAATACGGTTTCTAATTGCTCGGCCATCGCCCAGTTATGCAGGTTTCTGAAGGTCAGTACAGCATCGGCGCTCTCATCTTCCCCAAGTGATGCCAAACGCGGTGGCTCAAAGGCAAAGGCAGAGGCTTTACCTAACTCCTGCTTATTGTCCACCAGCCACTGATCCAAGGCCTTGCCCAGACGCACCCGATAAGCGGGCGTCTTCACATCCGCTGGCGGATTAGCATCGAAATTGGCTGCAATGTAATGTCCCTCATCCGCAAGATAGGGGCCTAAGATCTCGGCGTACCAACGCCCGCCCGGCCAGAGTTCAATCACAGTATCTGTCGGTTTAATGCCAAAAAAGGTCAGGGTTTCGGCGGGATGACGATAGATATCGCGGGCAATATTGGCTTCCTGTCTCAAACTGTTGCTTACAGCGGCTTGCATCTGGGGACTCACCTGAGGCTGAGGCGACTGCGCCCAAACCGACAGACTCAACAAGGAAGGAGCAAGCATAGCTGTGACTAGGGTTAATTTTTTCATTAAATTTCATCCTGAAAGTAATAAAGACAAGGTAAAAGCTAACAGCCTAACAAAGGAAATAAAACAAAAATCCTCACTGCGTTTTGTTAAGTGACGGTCCCTACTTGTGGCTAATGGGCAGACTAACGCCCTGGCGAGTGGCTATCGTCAATAGCGGAGCTTTTAGCTGCATGGCCGTCGACTCGCCGCCAGCAAAGCCACAGCATAGCGAAACAGGAGAGTAACCAGAGCAAGATCCAAAACCAGGTCGGCAACCAGGTCTGCTGCGCTAACATGATGGCATCGCCTCTGCCCGTCACGCCCCATAGCACAGCTGGACTTGCTAAGGCATTGAGCAGCACCAGCAAACCCGTCAACCTTAATAGCAGAGTCAAAATGGGACTCTGGCTCAATTTAAGTGGCAACAGAAAGAGCAAGGCCAAGATGGCAAGGATGAGGATAGTAAGCAGATCCCGCCCCCAAAACAGCACTGAGAGGATCACCCCCAATCCGAGACAGGCAAAACTCAAGCGTATCCCCCGTTGCCAAGTCGCCAGATAAAATAGCAGCCCTCCCCAGAGCGCCGCGCCAAAATAGCCTGCAAATCCAATCATCACAGGCAAGCCACCTAGGCTAAAACAGAGTCCGGCGCCATTACTGTAAAGCTCAATATGACTCACGGCGCCGCCTGTCATCAGGGTCGCTAAGGCATGAGAAAGCTCATGAAAATAACTCTCTAACCAGTTAAAAGGCACATTGAGATAGGGAATACGGGTCAACACTAAGGCAAGAATGAGTTCAATTATAAACTGACCTCGGCTTGGTACAGCAGAACTCGGTTTACGCAAGGTATGCATACTGTCAGTCCGTGACATCATAGGGATTAATCAGCAGGAAAATAGGGATTAAACATAGGCAGCTTAGACATAAGTCGCTTACACATAAACGGCTCACACATAAGTCGCTTACACATAGGTATCTATACCCACCATTTGCGATATGGCGTCACGTTTAGCGGCGTACTCACACTTAAGATAGGCTGAGATGGCATAATCAGATGATTGAGTTTGCCTGTCATATTCAAGTTTCGCATCTAGCCTATCCGACAGCGCAAATGCTGTGATACTGCGACTTTTTTCACTGCTATTATTGAGCCCTGCCCCAGCTTGTTCCCTTGCTTCCCCTGTTGCTTCCCTTGTTTTTCCTACATTCGAAAGTGGTGTAATTGCGGGCAGCACAAGAGTTTGCTGAGTTTTATTGATGCCTTCACTCAGACCAATAGTTTCTCGCTGCAGTGATGAAGGTGCAGAATATGGCTGGGTGCGAAACAAATTGCCGCTAGGAAACTGCATCATAAGCCCCCTAAAAACGGCAACGAGCGTTCGCAAGCGGACTTGCTCACTCTTTCTTTAGAAACTGCACGCCTGATCATGCTCATATAGACCTTTATCAGTTGCTCTTGTTTAACTTACTGTTACTTAAGTTGCTGTTGCTTAAGTTGCTGTTGCTTAAGTTGCTGTCGCTTAGCTATGGGGCTTGCTAAGAGATTGAATAGGTGAATGGACGACAGAAACATGATCACTGACCCTATCATCTCAACCCATTATAAAACCTATGAACACACACCTAATCATAGACTAATTCCGATACCCTGAGCTTATTCGCTGAATATTCAACTACTCACGGCCGGGAAGCTTCTTCCAGGTAACTGTGTCTCGCAGGTAAACGGGCTCCAGTCCTTCCACATCGGTAGAGAGTCCAGCTGCATAAGAATAACGAGCCAGCGCCAGCATATAGGATGCCTGAGGAAACTTGGCTTCATCGACTAAGCTCATCGTCTCAGATATCAGCTCTGGATAGGCATCAAAGCCTGTGCCACAGGCCGCAACCGCCTGCTGATAATCCAGCTCTCGACTCACCTCCTGAGGTTTGCACACGCGCTCACTGCCAACTAAGGTCGCCAAGCCATCACGGTTGATAAACTCGCCCCAATAGACTTCCCCCATGCGGGCATCGATAGCCGCGACGACCTGAGTCACTCCTTGTCGTTCGATTGCCTGCTGCGCCATGGCCTGCAGGGTAGAGATCCCAACAACGGGCAAATCCTGGCCAAGGGCTAAACCTTGAGTCATAGAGGTACAGATGCGGATCCCGGTAAAACTGCCAGGGCCGCGGCCGTAAGCGATAAGTTCCACCTTATCCAGCCCTATCTCAGCCTGCTTTAATACTTGATCGACCATAGGCAGGAGTCGCTGACTGTGCTCACGGGGCGCATCGGCCTGCAGGGCATAAATGTTGCCCTGATGACCCAATGCCACCGAGCAAGATTCGGTGCAGGTATCGAGAGCCAGAACAGTCAGGTTAGATGAATTCGCTTTCGTTTCAGACATAAATAAAACCAAAATATTAACAGCCTAAACTGACACTTATAAGAATCAGAACTTAAGTTAGCTCAGGCTAAACGCAGTTTACTGCGAAGAAAGAATGGTCGGGATTATAACGTAATTCTCAGTTGCAGCGACAAATTTTAGGACAGGGCCAAGGACTAGGGACTAAGGGCTAGGGAATAAGGACTCAGCGAATATGAATGCAATACGCTATTCACCCTCAATCGATGCTGTCTAAAAATGACAATACTTTGTTCAGATCTCGGGTGCGCCCCATAGGTGGTAGAGAATTAATGAAAGCCTGACCGTATGGACGATTCACTATCCGGTTGTCGCACAAGATAAGCACGCCGCGATCTTTCTCATCCCGAATAAGGCGGCCAACACCTTGATTTAGGCTGATCACAGCCTGGGGCAAAGACAAAGAGAGAAAGGGATCGCCGCCGTCACGGCTGATCCCCTCGGCTCTGGCTTTATATAAGTTATCGTCGGGCGAGATAAAAGGCAGCTTGTCTATGATAACGCAGCTCAGCAGCTTACCACGCACATCCACCCCCTCCCAGAAAGCACCTGTGCCCAGCAAAACAGCATTGCCAAGCTGGCGATATTTTTTCAGCAGGGTCTGTTTGCCCGCCTGTCCCTGTACCAATAGTGGATAATGAATTCGACCATGGAGCGCACCGGCAACCTGATTTAACATTCTGTGGCTGGTAAACAGCATAAAAGTGCGCCCCTTGGCGGCATTGATCGCTTTTACTGCCACCTCCACCAGCTGACGGGCGGCGTTGTCCTGACTCGCAACACTACCCAGATGTCTTGGTACGCAAAACAGTGCCTGACGGCCATAGTCAAAGGGGCTGTCGAGGATAAGAGTACGTGCTTTTACCAATCCAAGGGCAGCGGTAAACAGGCGTAAATCACGGTTTATCTGTAAGGTCGCCGAGGTAAATATCCAGCTGGTATCGGCATGAAACAGCGCCTGACACTCTTTAGCAACATTAATAGGCGCTATCCGCAGCAACGCATTGTGATGGCCAAACTCGATAGAGTAAGCACAGTTGGTATTGTTACATTGAAAAAAACGTTCCAGGGTATTTAACAGGGCATCGAACTTTTCAACCCCATCATCAAACTCATCATTACGCCCAAGATAACCCAATAGCAGTCGCTTAAATGCCGTGAGTTCCCCCAATAGCTCCCAGGATTGTGACATCAGCGCTTTTTGCCCGAGCAGCACTCGCCAGTCAGACTGTTCTAGCGCAAACACTTGGCTCTGCCATTGGCTGAGCAAGCTCTGACAGCGTGCGCTCATCACGGCTATCTGTGGCGAGTCTGCCATAGTGCTCCTGCAAAGCTCACTAAAACCTGTCAGCTGACGTTGTAGACTCTTAAGGCTCAGCTGCTGGCCGAAATAGGTCACGGCAATATCCGGTAACAGATGAGCCTCATCGAAGATCACCACATCGGGATCGGGCAACAGCTCGGCAAAACCTGTCTCCTTTAGCAGACTATCGGCGAAAAAAAGATGATGGTTGACCACGATAACCTTAGCATCGAGGGCCTTCTGCCGCGCCTTACGGGTAAAACAGATGTCGTAATGTTCGCAGGCCTTACCGATACAAGACTCTTTTGAGCTCACCACCAAAGGCAGGGCCGGCGAATTTTCAGAGACACTGTTTATCCCGCCTATATCCCCATCCCGGGTCTGACCCGCCCACTGATTGATCTTTAACAGATCATCGAGCACTTGGGTGCTTGTCGCAGACGCGGCATCGAGTTGCTTCTCCAGATTGCGCTGACACAGATAGTTATTACGCCCTTTAAGGAGCGCCACTTTCTTGTTCATGCCCAGCATCTGCAGCAGCTCGGGCAGATCCTTGTAAAACAACTGCTCCTGCAGGTTTTTACTGCCTGTGCTGACAATCACCTGCTTACCGCTTAGCAAGGTAGGAATAAGATAGGCGTAGGTCTTACCCACTCCGGTTCCCGCCTCGACGACCAGAGTGTTTCCCTTTCCAAAGGCTTGACTGACCGCACTGGCCATGGCTTGTTGCTGCGGGCGACAATTATAACCACTGACCCAACGGGCGATGGCCCCCTCACGGGCAAAAACGCGCTCTACTTCCTGAGTCAATCGGTTAACCAATCTCGCTCCAAACAAATCGCTAGGATAATGGAGGCATTATCCGTGAATATAAGAGAAGTACAAGTTGCACTCGATCACACTCTTAAGACTAACCATCCCTTAAACAGCCCATTTTAAGGTTCAATTAAAAATTAATGGTTGCACATAAAATAAATATTCATTAGTTTAAATGCAGATTCGGCGAAAATTACGCCATATTAAAACCCATTTATGCCTAAGTGAGCAGCACAGAATGAAACAGCGTTTGAACAACAACCATAGTCACCATCATATGCGGTAGCCTTCGGACGCTTACTGCCGGAGGTCTATTTCCTTCTGGCGGCTAACTCAAGATAGATCGAGACCCCTGGAAGGAATTCCGGGGGTTTTTATTTTTTAACTTACAGTTTGTCTAACAGTTCTAAAATTAAATTAATTTATCGATGAGGAGATCAACCATGCCAGAGTCAAACAGATTACGCATCGCCATCCAAAAATCCGGCCGTCTTTCGAAAGAGTCGCTCAAGTTGCTCAAAAGCTGTGGGGTTAAATTTAATATTAACGAACAACGCCTGATCGCACACTCTGACAATCTGCCCATCGACCTTTTACGGGTACGTGACGATGATATCCCAGGCTTGGTGATGGATGGTGTCGTGGATCTTGGCATCATTGGCGAAAACGTGCTGGAAGAGGAACAGATAGAGCGGCAAACTCTTGGCAAGCCTGCCGAGTGCATCAAATTACGGGATCTGGACTTTGGCGGCTGTCGCCTCTCTCTCGCCGTACCGGCCGAGTTTGACTATCAGGATGCTACCTCATTAGAAGGCTTACGCATCGCCACCTCCTACCCCAACCTGTTACGCCGTTTTATGCAACAAAAAGGCGTGAATTATCGTGACTGTATGCTTAAAGGCTCGGTGGAAGTGGCACCTCGTGCCGGCTTGGCCGACGGGATTTGCGATCTGGTATCTACCGGCGCAACTTTAGAGGCCAATGGCCTGTATGAAACCGAAGTGATCTACCGCTCCATGGCCTGCATCATCCAATCAGTGCAGGAGCAGACACCGGCCAAACAGGCGCTTATCGATAAAATCCTTTCCCGCGTCAATGGTGTCATCCGCGCCAAAGAGAGCAAATACATTCTGCTGCACGCCCCCACTGAGACACTGGATCAGATTGTGGCCCTGCTGCCTGGCGCCGAAAACCCAACAGTGCTGCCCCTCAATGACGATACCAACCGGGTCGCAATTCACGCGGTCAGCACAGAAGATCTGTTCTGGGATACCATGGAACAGCTCACTAAACTGGGTGCCAGCTCTATCCTGGTGATGCCAATTGAAAAGATGATGGGTTAAGACGATGAGCAGTACAACTCCCCTGCAAACGATTAGCATGCAACAACTTAACTGGAATCAATTGAGTGCCAGTGAGCAAGAGCAGGCCCTTCGCCGCTCGCCACTGGTTGGCGATCAGGCGCTGGAGCAGAGCGTAAAAAACATTATCGACAGCGTTGCCGATAAAGGCGATGCGGCGCTTATCGACTTCTCAAAACGCTTCGACGGTATCGAACTTACTAGCCTGGCACTCTCTCCACAGGCGATCGCTGCCGCCTGTGACCGTGTCGATGACAAGATAAAAAATGCCATCGCCCTTGCCATGGACAATATCCAAGCCTTTCATCAGGCGCAGGCATATAAGCCCATCGATGTTGAAACGCAAGCCGGTATTCGCTGCGAGCTCAGAAGCGAAGCGATTGAAAAAGTCGGCCTCTATATTCCCGGTGGCAGTGCACCGCTCATCTCCACCGTACTCATGCTCGCCCTGCCCGCGAAGATCGCAGGTTGTGAGCAACGCATCCTGGTCAGCCCGCCGCCCATAGACGATGCCATCATCTATGCGGCCAATGCCTGTGGCATCACCCAAATATTTCAGGTTGGCGGCGCTCAAGCCATTGCAGCGCTGGCGCTGGGAACAGAGTCGATTCCCTCCGTTGATAAGATTTATGGTCCTGGCAACCGTTATGTCACTGAGGCCAAACGTCTTGTCTCCCAGGACAGTCGCTGTGTGGTTGCTATCGATATGCCTGCCGGGCCGTCCGAAGTCTTGGTGATCGCCGATAAGGATGCTAACCCCGACTTTATCGCCGCCGATCTCCTGTCCCAGGCTGAGCATGGCCCCGATTCACAGGTGATGCTGGTGACCGACAGCCAGACTCTGGCCGATAAGGTCAATCTTGCCCTCGCCGCGCAACTCTCAACGCTTCCAAGAGCCGAGATAGCCAGCCAGGCCTTAAGCTGCAGCCGCACCCTGCTGGTAGCGGATCTCAATCAGGCGGCCTTAGTTTCTAACCGCTATGGCCCTGAGCACTTGATAGTGCAAACCGCCGCGCCACGGGCGTTACTACCCAAACTGCGCGCCGCCGGCTCCATCTTCCTCGGTGCCTATACGCCAGAGTCGGTCGGCGATTATGCCAGCGGCACCAACCATGTGCTGCCTACCTATGGCTACAGCCGCGCGGTCTCTAGTCTATCGCTGGCAGATTTCAGCCGCCGCTATACGGTACAGGAGCTCACCCCTCAAGGCTTACAGCGCCTGGGCGAGAGTGTGATGACCTTAGCGAGCGCAGAGCAGCTAGATGCCCACAAAAATGCCGTGGCACTGCGACTTTCAAGTTTAAACAAATCAAGCGAGGAGGCGTAAATGAGCCAGTCACTTAATCTTGCCCAGCGCCTCGCCCGCCCTGAGCTGTTGACCTTAGAACCCTATCAGTCGGCCCGTCGTATAGGCGGTGAAGGACAGGTGTGGATCAATGCCAACGAGTCACCTTTTAATAACAGCGATTTGCTTGGCCTAAACCGTTATCCCGAATGTCAGCCCGCTGAACTGATTAACGCCTACGCGCAATACGCTGGGGTCACGCCAAATCAGGTGCTCACCAGCCGAGGCGCAGATGAAGCCATTGAGCTGCTTATTCGCACCTTCTGTACGCCGGGAGAAGACAGCATTGCCTGTTTTGGCCCGACTTATGGCATGTACGCCATCAGCGCCCAAACCTTTAATGTTGGCGTCAATGCCTTGCGCCTAACCTCTGATTATCAGCTGCCATCAGATATTGTCACTCAGGTGGGCGATGCAAAAATCGTTTTCATCTGTAATCCAAACAACCCTACCGGGACCGTTATCGCACCTGAATTGATTGAGCAAGTGATCAAGGCCATGCCTGATAAGTTGGTGGTGGTCGATGAAGCCTATATCGAGTTTTGTGCGAGCTTTAGCGTCGCCAATCTGATTGAGCGTTACGAAAACCTGGTGGTGCTTAGAACCTTGTCAAAAGCCTTCGCCTTAGCGGGCGCCCGCTGCGGCTTTATGCTGGCCAACCCCGAGGTGATCGAGATGGTGATGCGGGTTATCGCTCCCTATCCAGTGCCGCTGCCGGTCTCAGTGCTTGCGTGTCAGGCATTAAGTCCTACAGGCATAGAGACAATGAAAACCCAGGTAGCGCAGCTTAAACAAAATGGCCTGCGTCTGACCGAAGCCCTGATGCGCATGGGCGCCACTGTTCTGCCCGCACACGGCAACTTTATCTTGGCCAGTTTTGAGGATGTCGCCCTGGTGCAAAGCGCACTCAAACAGGCCGGTGTGGTAGCGCGAGCCTATAAAGACCCGGCGCTGGCGAGCAGTGTCCGTTTTAGCTTTGCCAGTGATGAACAAACCGATCTAATAATCGAGCAATTGATCGATCTGCTTATCAAGATAAAAAGCCAATAGAGTAAGTGCGTGAGAGCGAGCATCTCACTCAAATTAAGATGCTAAGTAAGAGTTGAATTAAAGGGAGTAGCGATGAAACAAAAGATACTTTTTATCGACAGAGATGGCACCATTATCGAAGAACCCATCACAGACAAACAGGTCGATAGCCTGAGCAAACTGGTATTTGAACCCCAGGTGATCCCAGCGCTGCTTAAGCTGCAGGCGGCCGGATATCGGCTAGTCATGGTGAGTAATCAGGATGGGCTGGGCACCCCCTCGTTTCCTAAAGAGGATTTCGACGCACCTCAGGATATGATGATGCAGATCCTCACAAGTCAAGGGATCGTTTTCGATGAGGTGCTTATCTGTCCTCATTTTGATGATGAAAACTGCAGCTGTCGCAAACCCAAACTCGGCCTGGTAAAGCCATACCTCACCGAAGGGCGCATCGATTTTACCCGCTCTGCCGTGATAGGCGACAGAGCGACCGATATGGGCTTGGCCGACGCCATGGGCATTTTGGGGCTGCAATATCACAGTGAAACCTTAAATTGGGATGCCATAGCAAAACAGTTACTCAGTAGTAACCGCATCGCAACTGTCATTCGCACTACAAAGGAAACCAATATTCGCGTCACTGTCGATCTCGACAGCCAGCAAAAGAGTCTGATCAAAACAGGCATAGGCTTTTTTGACCACATGCTGGATCAAATAGCGACCCACGGCGCCTTTAAGATGGACGTGAGTGTGGATGGCGATCTGGAGATAGACGATCATCACAGCGTCGAAGATACCGGTCTCGCCATAGGCGATGCCCTAAGAGAAGCCTTAGGTGACAAACGAGGCATTGCCCGCTTTGGTTTCAGCATTCCTATGGACGAGGCCAATGCCAGCTGCTTGCTCGACCTGTCCGGTCGCCCTTTTATCAAATTTGAAGGGCAATTTGAGCGGGAGATGGTGGGAGAAATGGCCACGGAAATGGTGCCACACTTCTTCCGCTCCTTCGCCGATGGACTGCGCTGCACCCTGCATATATCTACCACTGGCGACAACGACCATCACAAGGTAGAGAGCCTGTTTAAAGTGCTAGGCCGCACCTTGCGCCAAGCCATTAAAGTTGAGGGTGACACCCTGCCATCGAGTAAAGGTGTATTATGATCTCAGATAAAGACAGCACCATTATCATAGACACAGGCTGTGCCAATTTAAGCTCGGTACGCTATGCCTTTGAGCGCATCAATGCCGATGTGGAGATCAGCGATGATATAGATAAAATCCGCAACGCCACTCGAATCGTCTTACCCGGCGTCGGCAGCGCTCAGGCAGCGATGGCCTCACTTAGATCAAAAAATTTGATAGCAGTTATTCAGTCATTAACACAGCCTGTGCTTGGGGTCTGCCTGGGTATGCAGATGATGACTAACTCCTCAACCGAGAAAGGGATCAATGATGATGGGGATGCTTGTGCCTGTCTTGGCCTTATCGATACAGAAATTAGTGACTTAGACAGTAAGGGGCTGCCACTGCCCCACATGGGCTGGAACCAGATCTCACCCAGTGCTCATCCCCTGTTTAACGGGATAGCAGACGGCAGTTATGTCTATTTTGTTCACAGCTATCGCGCCCCCCTGAGTCAGTACACCATAGCCCAGAGCGAATATGGCGAACGTTTCAGTGCCGCTATCGCTAAGGATAATTTTATGGGCGTACAGTTTCACCCGGAAAAAAGTGCCGCTGTCGGGGCACAAATCCTCAAAAACTTCATGAAAATGACGTCTGATAACTTACCATCTAGATTAACTCCCTCGGAGGCTGAACTATGATCATTCCCGCTATCGATCTCATCGAGGGGCAAGTGGTGCGCCTCTATCAGGGGGATTACAATCAGCAAACCACCTTCGATTTAAGTCCGCTCGCTCAATTGCAATCCTATCAGGCACAAGGAGCCAGATGGTTGCATATCGTGGACTTAACCGGCGCCAAAGATCCCGCCAAACGTCAAACCGCCTTGATAGGTCAACTGGTCAATGGCCTCGATGCCAAGATACAGGTAGGCGGCGGTATTCGCAGCGAAGCCCAGGTCGCCGAACTGCTGGAAATTGGCGTTAAGCGCGTGGTGATCGGCTCACTTGCGGTTAAACAAACTGAGCTGGTACAGCGCTGGTTTGAAAAATATGGCAGCGAAGCCATCTGCCTGGCGCTGGATGTGAACATTAACGATCAGGGTGAGAAAATTGTCGCCGTATCGGGCTGGCAAACTGGTGGCGGTAAGACCTTAGAGTCTTTGGTCGAGTCTTTTAGCCCCTTTGGCCTTAAACATGCGCTGGTGACAGACATCAGTCGCGATGGCACATTACAAGGCAGTAATACCGAACTTTATCAAGAGATTGCCGCCCTGTATCCCGATATTCAATGGCAGGCTTCTGGTGGGATAGCAAGCTTAGACGATGTTGCGGCAGTGCGCGACAGCGGCGCCAGCGGCATCATCATAGGTAAAGCCCTACTAATTGAAAATTTCAGCGTCGAGGAGGCAATTGCATGCTGGCCAAACGAATAGTCCCCTGTCTTGATGTGCGCGAAGGTAAAGTCGTTAAAGGGGTGCAATTTCGTAACCATGAAATTGTCGGTGATATCGTCCCCCTTGCAGCGCGTTACGCCCTTGAGGGCGCCGATGAATTGGTTTTCTATGATATTACCGCCAGCGCCCACGACAGAGTCGTGGATAAAACCTGGGTCAGCCGAGTCGCCGAGCAGATAGATATCCCCTTTTGCGTCGCAGGCGGCATTAAAACCATCGAACAGGCGCGAGAAAAACTCGCCTTTGGCGCCGATAAAATATCCATTAACTCACCGGCGCTGAGCGATCCTAGTCTTATCGATCGCTTGCAGGATGAGTTTGGCCGCCAGTGCATCGTCATAGGCATCGACTCTTACTATGACACGCAGACTGACAGCTACAAAGTTAAGCAGTTTACCGGTGATGAAGCCGCCACAAAAGACACCCAATGGTATACCCAAGACTGGGTCGAAGAGGTACAAAAACGTGGCTGTGGCGAAATCGTGCTGAATGTGATGAACCAAGACGGCGTCAGGCAGGGCTATGATATCAAGCAGCTTGCTATGGTACGCGCCATCTGTGACGTTCCCTTAATCGCCTCTGGCGGTGCCGGCACCATGGCCCACTTTAAAGCCGTCTTTGTCGAGGCAGGAGTCGATGCCGCCCTCGCTGCCAGCGTATTTCATAAAGGAATCATCGACATTCAGCAGTTAAAAGCCTATCTGATTGACAACGGCATAACGATTCGAATTTAAGCTTGAAGGAACGCTTATGAAAAACATAGAAAAATTTGCCCAGCTCGATTGGGACAAACAGCAAGGCCTGCTACCTGCAGTGGTTCAAAATCATCTCACAGGCAAAGTATTAATGCTTGGCTACATGGATAAAGCGGCGCTAGAAAAAACCCTAAGCAGTCAAAAAGTCACTTTTTATAGCCGTAGTAAACAGCGGTTGTGGACCAAGGGCGAAACCTCTGGCCATACCCTAGATCTTATTTCTATCGATAGCGATTGTGATAACGACAGCCTATTGGTTCAGGCCATCCCCAATGGCCCCACTTGCCATTTACAGCGAGAAAGCTGCTGGCCCGATGGCGAGGCGCATCCCTTTATCGATAATCTGGCACAACTCATCGCTTCACGTAAAGGACAAGATGCCAAATCCAGTTACACTGCTTATCTGTTTGAACGAGGCACCAAACGCATCGCTCAGAAAGTCGGCGAAGAGGGTTTGGAAACCGCATTGGCAGCTGCAACCCATGATAAAGAGGAGCTGATCAATGAAGCCTCTGATCTGATGTATCACTTATTAGTATTACTCGAAGATCAGCAGCTAAGCCTGGCCGATATCAGCGCGAACTTGTTAAAGCGTCACAACGCTGCCGACAAATAAGCATTAATTGAGTGCCCCAAAATAATGGGGCCTTCTCGCCTGTTAATCCCCCCCCCTCTATTTCAGCCCGTATTTCAGGCAGTTTACTTTCAAAACCTCTTCATATCTCTTTCAATTAGCCGTTACACAAAGAGATACTTAACCGCGACTTGGCATAACACGCCCTCCCTCGGACTGCACCTCTTTATCTACACCACTATTGCAATATAACACCTTACCTAATAATATACATTTATATACAAATGAATGCGCGATGTAATAAAACCGACCAAATCAAACAAATCAATTACAAATTCGCCGATTAAGTGCCCGCAGATGTCAGCGTTCAAACAAAGAGGTATCCGGTTATGGTTAAGTGTTCTCGAAAGAGCCGATTAAACACAAGCGCATTAATTACCTGCAGTTTATTGCTATTATTTTCCTGCCAGCTCAAAGCCAATATCAGGATAAATCAGGCACAATTACTGATCACACCTTATCATCACACAACCCAGGATTATTTGACCACGGCTTATCAGTTGATAGCGACCACAACTAGCAGATTTTCGCAAACAAGCACACTTAACCACTTTGCCGCCGCACAGTTAAGCGTCAATGACATAAACCAATCTCAAATTTCTTCGGGCTCAACTTCACTCAACTCGTCTCCTCAGGAAATCATCAGGTCTCCAACATGGTTCAGTGACATCAAAGAAGATTTTCCGAGATTACTGCATTACTTCGTACCACTTATCACTATCATCCTCGTGTTACAGCTCCTCTATAGAAGAGCTATAGTCGTTTCTCAACACCGACTGGAACAAGAGGTAGCTCAACGCACTCAAGCATTAAAAATAGAAAACCTACGGCTTTACACTATGAGTCAAACAGACTCTCTAACCGGAATAAGGAACCGTCATTTTATTGAAGAGATAATCTCCCAGGATCTAAATCGGGTAGACCATATCTATGAAACTATACAGAAAAATGATCAACAACCAGATAAAGCCGATCTACTGGCTATTATCATAGATATCGATCACTTTAAGCAGATTAACGACACCTATGGTCATCTAGCAGGTGATCAAGTGTTAGCTCAGGTCGGTCATCGGCTAATGACTCTATTTCGTAACTATGATTACGTGGTTCGTTGGGGAGGTGAAGAGTTTCTAGTGGTTGCGCGATTTGTCGATCGCA
This sequence comes from Shewanella sp. AS1, assembly GCF_021412565.1. Classification (GTDB taxonomy): domain Bacteria; phylum Pseudomonadota; class Gammaproteobacteria; order Enterobacterales; family Shewanellaceae; genus Shewanella. The sequence continues at coordinate 252,514 of NZ_JAKCLJ010000002.1, forward strand.
AGCAACTAAATATACTCACTGAAAAAGTCCGTCATGCCATGGAGTCAATGGAAATCGATCTAAAACAACATGGTCAAATAAATATCACCGTCTCAATAGGTGCAGCCCCCTATCCTTTTTCAATAAGTCAACCAAGTATAATCAGCTGGGATCAGGTTATTTACCTTGCGGATATGGCGCTTTATCAGGCCAAGCACTCCTCACGTAATTCTTGGTTTAGCTACATGGGGAATGAAGCGTTAGTGATTCCTGAAAGTTTTCAACTAAATCATAAAAATGTTCATCAAATTGCTCAAATTTCATCAAAATCTACCTAAGTCGCAAGTTTAATTCCCCTTCAAGGCATGGATGCCTTAATTGCTCTAGATCGCCAAATTAAATGATTAACGCCCATAATCGACATCAGCCCTTCCCAGCTAAGTGCCACACCTAAAACAAGTTTTATATACAAAAACATACATTAGAATACAAAAATGATATATAATAACTTGCAATAAATATTTTACAGTTACGCAACATTTTGAGGGATATCGTGAAGCAAAGTAATTGGATATTGATTGTCGATGACGATGCCGATCTGGCTCATTTAGTCGCTGATTTTCTTGAGATGAACGGCTATAAAACTAAGATAGAACATAACGGTACCAAAGCCGTAGAGAGCATCATCATTGAGCAACCCATGTTAGTTATCTTGGATGTTATGCTTCCTGACATGGATGGCTTATCCATCTGCCGAGCAGTGCGTCATGGCCATCCCGGAATCGAAGGCAACTATAGCGGCCCTATATTGATGTTAACCGCACTCAATAATGATATAGACGAAGTCGCTGGCTTAGAAACCGGTGCCGACGATTATCTGGCTAAGCCCGTACGTTCACGGGTATTGTTAGCCAGAGTCAGAGCTTTGTTAAGACGTAAAACTGAATCCCAAACCGAAGATAAATTAAGTAAGACTAACAGTAAAGACGATAGTGCAATCGAATTTGATGGACTCAGTATTGATAAAAAATATCAACGTATACAACAACATGGGCAAGATATTGAATTGACCACTGCTGAATTTGAGCTACTTTGGTTACTGGCAAGCAAGCCAGGAGAGATATGCGACAGAGATTCTATTTCCGATTATTTTAACAACCTTGGTTACGAGAGCTCTCATCGAACCATAGACCTACGAGTTTCTCGCATTCGCCGAAAGCTCGGCGATGATCCCAATCACGCAACACGTATCAAAACCATTCACGGTAAAGGTTACCTGTTTGTCGGAGATTAATCTCAAATGCGAATAAAGCTTATTGCCCTATTAATACTCACTATACTGATCAGCTTCACTCTAGTCGGGATCACAGCACGTATTGATCCTCCAGAGGCAAAGACTGACATCGTCCAACAAGAAGCACAACTATCGAGTATCCCACAAGCGCAACAAGCAGAGGTGCTCACAGCGCTGGTCAAACACTATCGCGACAACGATCCCCTCAAGAGTCTGGCCTATGGAGAACAAGCTCTTAGCCTGTTCTCTCGTTGGCCAGATGATAGCCGTCAGGTTATTGTTCTTAATAATATGGCCTGGATTTATGTCTCTCTCAGTCAATATGAGAAGGCCCAGCAGTATACCAATCAGGCTAAACAGCTCTCCACAATGATTGATGATCTTCGTGGACAGCTGACAGCCCATACGATGCAAGGCATCATTTATTGGCGTAAAGCGGATTATCAAACGGCTCTGAAGACCTTCCAGCAGGCACAGGAGATTGCTAAACAGGAGCAAGATCTCAGAGGTATCGCCAGTACCACAAACTATATTGCAATTATCTATCAAACCATTGGTCAACCAGAGAAAGCATTAAACTATTTCACCCAAGCCTTCAACATACAGAAGCAATTGGGTGATGAGAAAGGCATCGCTGTTTCACTCAATAACATCGCCAACATGTATGGTACTAGCGGTAACTACAGCTTGGCACTGGACTACCAACTGCAATCAAGAAAGATTCGTGAAGAGCTCAATGATCTCCCGGGTTTGGCACAAATCTTGGGTAATATCGGACTGACTTATTTCTATCTAAAAGACAGTGAACAGGCAATTTCTCACCTACAACGCTCCTTGGGTTACTATGAATCATTAAAGGACAAACAAGGCATTGCCGAGATCCACGGTAACCTCGGCATGGTACACCTACACAAACATCAACTTGAATCAGCATTACTGCAATATCAACAGGCATTATCGCTAGCACAGACCATCCCGGATACGGCGTTAGAGGCGAGAATCCATATGGACTTAGCTAATGCTTATATCGAACTCAACAATCCTGAGCAGGCCTACGAGCAGATCACCACGGGGCTTAGTCAGGCCAACAGTCTGGGGATTGTCTCACTCAATCCATACGGCTTGTTAACCCTAGCCAAAGTTGAGAAATTACGTGGCAACAATGAACAGGCCCTCTCTCTAAGCGCCACAGCGTTAAACAGCGCCCAACAACTGCAAGATAAACTCATGGTTCGGGACGCCCACGAATTTCGCTATTTACTCTACAAAAACTTAGGCCAATCGGAGGCTGCACTGGAAAGTCACGAAGCGTTGAAGCAAGTGAACGATGAGATGTTTAATTCAGAGAGCGATCAACGATTGGCCTTTCTCCTCAGCCATTTTGAAGCCGAGCAGCAAGAACAACAGATTAAATTGCTGCAAGCCGATCAGCAACTGCAGAAAACTCAGCTGGCACAGCACAGCTTGCAGCGCAATGTTTGGATTGCAGGCCTGAGCGTATTGTTCATCATTATTCTGCTACTGGTAAATCGTCGTCATCAGCGCAAGATCAATGTCTCACTCAATCAGAATATCCAATCTCAACGTGAGTTAATACAAGCGGTTGCTCATGAATTTCGCTCGCCCCTCGCCAGGGTTCAGCTGGCATTTGACATGATTGAAGAACAATTTGAGCCAAGTAAACCGACTCGCCTGATCAACACTATCAATAACGGCCTTAGCGAACTGGAAAAACTAATCAAAGAAGCGCTCGATTTTATTCAACTCGAAAATCAATCCCATCCATTGCAACTCTCACAGGTCAACCTTAATAAATTACTCAGTGAGTTAATTGATGCCAATACCGTTCTCTATCCCGATAAAACATTTAAACTGGAGGTTAACCAAAGCCAAACTATTTTAATTGAGGCCGATAGTAATCAAATAGCACGGGCATGTTCTAACATCATACGAAATGCGGCTCGCTTTGCCCGCTCACAAGTGCTCATCACACTCAAGCAAGAAAAATCAACCATCAAGATTATTATCGAAGATGATGGCCCAGGGATCCCTGACGAGCAGAGAGAAAGGGTCTTCGAACCTTTTATCAGACTCGATCAAAGTCGATGTCGTGACTCTGGAGGTATAGGTTTAGGCCTCGCCCTCGCGAAAAAAATATGCCAAGCCCATAGCGGTAGTCTCACAATCTCCTCCTCCGATTTGGGAGGAGCTAAATTATCACTCTCCTGTCCTTTACAAAAAAAGTTTTTGAAAGAAAACAATAAAGTATAGCCAACATTCCCATCTAATGACGGTAACGCCATTTATCCGTTAAATTGCGTTACTTTTTCCTGTAATCCCACCTTCAGCCAATAAATGTTTTCTAATTGTTAAATAAATTTGATCAAATAAATATTTTTGTATATAAATGTATACTTTCGTAGCTGAATATCCCTAGCAAGTCATCCCCGTTAGCTAGGTTATGCGGTTATGAACTTAACCCAACCATAGAACATTAAACAGCAACAGGACATGTACACCAGCCAATGTGTATCGCGTAAAGAAAATGAACCTTCACCGATACCACTTGCTGCACCTCTAAAGCTTATGGAGAATATGCTATGAAAATCAGTAAATTAGCAGGTTTGATATCTTTTATCACCTTCAGTTTTGCAACCTCGAGTCAAGCAGCTGATAACCGCTATGTTATCCAAGTAGATAACCAACATAAGGGCATTATAAAAGCCTTGGCAATCAAATCAGGCGCAACAATCAACCTTGATGGAGAGGGCTTCTTCGCCGCAAGCTTTAACGACCAAGACCTAATACAAGTCAAAGGCCTGCTAAATAATCCTCATGTACAACTGATCGAAGAAGATCAACGCCGCGAACTACAATCTTTGTATCAAGACGGTGTAGGGGATCCTACATTGACACAGCTGACCCCATATGCGGTATATCAGTCCCAAGCCGATCAAGTCAGTTTTGTACCTGGTGCCGGCATCAAAGTATGTGTAATAGACTCCGGACTCGACAGATCTAATCCCGACTTTAACTGGGGAGCGATCAGCGGTGACAACGACTCTGGCACCGGTGATTGGGATATTAACGGTGGTCCTCATGGAACTCATGTTGCCGGAACGATAGGAGCAATGGATAATGGCTTCGGTGTCGTCGGTATGGCTCCTGGGGTAGAGATGCACATCATAAAGGTGTTTACCGCCAGTGGATGGGCCTACTCTTCTGATCTGGCTCACGCTACTAACCTTTGTAGTCAAGCCGGAGCTAACATCATTAGTATGAGCTTAGGCGGTGGTGGTGCTAACAGCGTCGAGTCCAATGCATTTGAGGCCTTTAGTCAGGCAGGCGGACTAGTCGTTGCCGCTGCAGGTAACGACGGTAACAATACACGCTCATATCCAGCAGGGTATCCTGCCGTCATGATGGTTGGTGCCAACGATGCAGATAACAATATTGCCAATTTCTCACAATTTCCAAGTTGCAGCAGCGGCCGTGGTAAACGTGCGACAATGGATGAAAACACCTGTGTAGAAGTGACTGCCGGTGGCGTACAAACATTGTCAACCTATCCTGCACAAATGGCCACCCTCGCCTCAATCTCTGCTGACAATGTCTACTATGAAGCATCTGCAATGGAGAATATCGGTACCGCTGACGGAAATACCTATTTCATGGGCACCGCAGAAACCATAGATAGTGGCGCTATAGGTAAAGTTTGCGTTATCGATCGCGGCAATATCTCATTCCACGACAAGGTGGCAAACTGCGAGGCTTCAGGTGGTGTCGGTGCCATTATCATCAATAATGTCGATGGAATGTTATATGGCACCCTAGGTGAAACCAATAGCACACATATTCCTGCTATCGGTGCAAGTTTAGCTGACCGTACTGCTATTATCGCGGCGGTTCAGGCATCAATATCTATCTCAAGTGGTGATTATGGCTATATGAGTGGGACTTCTATGGCAACCCCTGCCGTATCAGGTATTGCTGCTTTGATTTGGTCAAACTTCCCTCAGTGTAGCGGTAGCGAGATCCGCCAAGCATTAAAAGCAACGGCTGAAGATCAAGGTATTCAGGGACACGATGAGTATTTTGGCTACGGTATTGTCAAGGCTAAGGCGGCATATGACTACTTACAAAACCACGGTTGTGACGGCCAAGATAGCCTACCAGATACCCTTAGCTTAACGGCAGAATATGAATTTGCTCGTGGAAAGCATAGAGTTAACCTGACGGCTATTTCGCCATCAAACTCAAAGATAGATCTTTATCGAAACGAGCAAATCATTGCTACTGTATCAGCAAACAGTATCTATACCGACAGCTTTAGTCGCAAGGAAAGCGGTAGTTTCAACTACAAAGCTTGTGAGGAAAATACTCAGCACTGTACAGAAAATCAAAGCGTTAGCTTCTAAGTTCAGCACATTTCCCCTATGAGCAGAGATCACTCAGATCTCTGCTTTACTCCCCAATAAGAACTTCACCAGCGATTTAAGCTATAGATTGTCCAACAATTAAATAAATTCACGTAAATTCAAACTATTACACATCATTCATTCTATAACCTCATTTGATTTGTATACAAAAATACACATTTAATACAGTTTTGTGACATTTTTGATAAACAAATGTTGATCAAAACCAAGCTAAGGTATATAAATGTATACATACCGCATACATTTGTATGTGCTATAGCCCGATTGAAGACCTCATAAAGTTACTGAGTGCGACAACACTAAGTACTTACAAATTTAATACAATAGGAGATCAGATGATGAAAACGCCCAAGAAATCATCTTCCAAACTAATCAATACCCTAGTAGGTACCACTCTATTAGCAGGTATCAGCCCAGTAGCTTTAGCTGTAGCGCAAGCTCCGCTAAAAGCAGCGCCTCAGTACGATCAACAATCAGTTATCGTAAAATTCAAACAAAAAGTAGATAAAAAAGATCGTAAAGAGCTTACTCGCAACCTAGGTGTATCTTTCAAAGATAAAAACAACGATGGTGTTGATGACCGCGTACGTAACATTGCTAACGGTCGTCTTGCGGTACTAAACCTAGGTCAAGGCCGTAAAGTAGAAGCGGTATTGGCTGGCCTTAAAAACCACCCACTTGTAGAGTACGCAGAGCCTAACTTCATCGTTAAGCACCAAGCAATTCCAAATGATCCTGGCTATGTAAACCTTTACGGCATGCAAAAAATCTCTGCCGAAGCGGCATGGGATTACACTATCGGTGATGCATCTGTACTTGTTGGTGTTATTGATACAGGTTTCGACTTCCAACATCCTGACCTTGTAAATAACATCTGGCGCAACCCGAACGAAATCCCTGGAAACGGTATCGATGACGACGGTAACGGTTATATCGATGACATCCACGGTATCTCTGCCATCCTAGACAATGGTAACCCTCAAGATACAGACCTACACGGTACTCACGTAGCAGGTACTATCGGTGCTGAAGGTAACAATAACTTAGGTGTTGCTGGTGTAAGCTGGCGTACCAAAATGGTAGGTTGTAGCTTCCTTGGTTCACAAGGCGGTACCCTAGCCGATGGCGTTCAGTGTATCGACTATATGATCGGTCTAAAAAATGCTGGTAACAACATCCGCGTTCTTAACAACAGCTGGGGTGGCGGTGGTTTCGCTCAATCTCTTAAAGATGCAATCACAGCAGCAAACAATGCCGACATCCTCTTCGTAGCGGCAGCAGGTAACGATGCTTCAGATATCGATGCCGGTGGTTTCTACCCTGCAGGTTACGATGTACCAAACGTATTGGCGGTTGCCTCTACTGACAGTCAAGACAACCTTTCTGGTTTCTCAAACTTCGGTGACGAGCTGGTACACATCGCAGCTCCTGGTTCATTCATTGTATCTACCGTACCTGGTGGCGAGTATGACACCCTAAGCGGTACTTCAATGGCCACACCTCACGTAGCCGGTGCTGCAGCGCTTCTATTATCTGGTAACCCTAACCTGACAACTGCGCAGCTTAAAGACATCCTAATGAACACGGGTGATACCGTAGAAGCGTTACAAGGTAAAACCATCAACGGCAAGCGCATGAACGTGTTTAATGCCCTTGCAGATTCAGGCGGTACAGGTCCTTCATTCTTTATGAGTGCAACGCCTGTAGCTGCAACGGTTAACCAAGGCGAAGGCCAAGAGTACGTTATCGACCTAACTGCAGCCGGTGGTTTCGATGGCGATGCAGAGCTTAGCCTATCAACTGTTCCAGCTCTAGATGCAGAAGTAGTATTTAGTCAAAACCCAGTTGTTGCCGATACGTCTACAACTATGACTATCAACACCACCACTGCGACCAACCCTGGTACTTACCAGATGACGGTAACTGCGGTAGACGGTGACATCACTAAGACATTACCTCTAACACTACGTGTATGGCCTGAAGGCAGCATCACAACCAGCTTCAGCAACAACGAAGCAGTGTTGATTGAAGACGATACGCCTGAGTCACCAGCTGAGAGCGTAATCAATGTACCTCATGAGATGATCATCACTCAGGTTGAAGGTTATGTTGATATCACGCACGACGCTATCCAAGACCTGGTTATCAAACTAGTTGCACCTAACGGTAAAGAGTCTGTACTTCGTCGCTTCGAAGGCCAAGGCACTAACCGTCTTGAGATGAACTTTGTAAACTACGACCACGAGCTTGATAACGCTCTAGGTAACTGGACGCTACGAGTAGAAGACCACGAAAACAACAATGCCGGTATCCTAAACAACTGGACACTGAAGCTAAGCGGCGCGCCACTAGGTGCTACTGACTTCGCTCCTAACGTTGCTATTGCTGCACCTTTCAACAACAGTGCCTTCCTAGCGGGCGAAGCAGTAAGCTTCACAGCCAGCGCTGGCGACACTGAAGACGGTGACCTGACTGCAAGCGTAGTTTGGACATCAAACGTTGATGGTGTAATCGGTAACGGTGCAACCTTCACTAAATCTGACCTATCTGTAGGCGATCACCTAGTAACGGCTGCTGTTACCGACTCTGCTGGTCAAACAACGAACCAAACTGTTGAGTTCTCTGTAGCGAACGCTAACACTACGGTAAGTGGTTCTAACAACACAGCCATTGCACTTCCTGAGTTTGGCGGCCGTGTGTTCACAGAAATCGACCTACCTACCGGTGTTGCTATCGATGCAATGGAAGTAAGTGTTGATATTTCAGCTAACTATGCTCAACACCTGAACGTATGGTTACAGTCTCCATCTGGTACTTTGGTTAAGCTAGTAACTTGGCGTGATTTCTGGAATAAAGACCTAGTTCATACCTTTACTCCAGTAGAATACGCAGGTGAGTCAAGCAAGGGTAAATGGCGCCTATACGCTGAAGATACGTCAAGCTATGAAATGCTTGGTGTGTTAAACAGCTGGAGCATCTCAGTATCTAATGGTGACGCCGTTGTTGAACCACCGGCTGAGAACACTAAGCCTGTAGTGACTATTACTGCGCCTACTGGTGGTACTTCATTCACAGTTGGTGACAGCGTAACCTTCAAAGCAACGGCTATCGACGCCGAAGAAGGTAACATCAGTGACCGTCTTGATTGGTACTCAAACTTCAACGGTAAAATTGGTTCTGGCGGTCTATTCAGCACTAGCTCACTAAGCGTTGGCGACCACATAGTTACAGCGGTAGCCTGGGACTCTGATGACGCATTCGACTCTAAGCAAGTAACGCTAAAAGTTGTAGATGCACCAGCTAACGTGGCGCCAGTAGCTGACTTCAGCTTCGCAGCTACTGACCTTAGCGTACAGTTCTCTGACCTATCTGGTGATACCGACGGTGCGGTAAGCACATGGTCTTGGGACTTCGGTGACGGCGCGAGCTCAACGCTAGCTAACCCTTCACACAGCTACGCAGCTGCGGGTACTTACACTGTAACCCTAACTGTAAGCGATGATGACGGTGCCGAGCACTCAATCACTAAAGAAGTGACTGTAACTGAGCCATCTATCGTACTAGAAGGCAGCGCAGAAACCTCAGGTGACCGTGTAGTAGCCAGCTTGTCTTGGACTTCGAAGAATAAAGTAAACTTCGATGTATACCGCGACGGTGCCCTAGTAAGCTCTGGTGTAAGAAAAACAAGCTACACAGACCGCTTTAGCTCAACCGCGACTAGCTTCACTTACCAAGTTTGTGAAACTGGCACAAGCACCTGTTCTTCAGAGGAAACCATTGTGGCTACTCATAAGAGCAAAGGTAAGAAAAACTAAAACCAACATGGAGGGTCCTGTAAAGGACCCTCTTTTTCTATTTTATCAACATGGGTTTCCGCTTTAACCCATACAGCGAATAACTGAGGCATAAAAGAAGTGAAAATATCCACCCTTTCACTGTTTATTCTCTTCACACTCTCCCCCGAGTGCATGGGGGCTAGCAAGTTTCACATCGATCAGATGAGATTTAACGATCCACTTTTCGATATACTTGAACCCGACATTATCACCATTGAACATGTTTATTCTCGATACAATACCGTCTTTCCCTTGGATGAGATCAAACACGGCCTGATTGACGCTAATAGCGACAACAAGAATGACAAAAAGGGTAATTCATCAGTCAACCCAACGGCAGACCTTGAATACACATCTGTAACAAACCCAAAAAAGATGGAAAAGGTATTAACCTCTGGTTTCACACTCTCAGTTGCCGAAGATAACCTGAGTAAGTCCGTCGGCGAAACCGCTACCTATCACTTCTCGATACAGGGTAACAATCATTGGCAGGGCAGCATCTGCTTAAGCCTCGCATCCTCCCTGCCCGGAGCCAAACTGTCTAAACAAAGGATCCGCCCTGGTGAAACTTTTAGCCTTTCAGTACCATCGAGTATTAATTCTCGCTGGGGAGACTATATGTTTACCATTACTGCAGCGGCCGATAACGACCATTGGGTTAAACAGCAAAGGGTTAATCTTCGACTATTGCCTAGCGACATGCGTCAAATTGAACAAAGTAATCTCACCGAGCTCTCCATTACCGACAATACTCCTGAAGGCATAATGAGTGGCATCATGATAGAAGATGCCATTACCGCTTTTGACGTACGCATATTAGTCAAAATATCACACCCATTACAAAGAGAGCTCTCCATGACCCTAACCTCCCCCATGGGCACCATCTACAAGCTTGAAAATCAAAGTAATGTCACCAAAGACAATCGAGTGCAAGAATATCAAACCGATCATTTCAATAATGAACCGATCAATGGAAACTGGGTACTTAAGGTCTCTGATCTCGCTGCTGGCGACAGGGGATCGCTACTCGGTTGGCAGCTATTCATCTCTGGCTATATAGCAATGTAATCGAAAACGACTCCTGCACCTGACTCTAAACAGTAATAAGCGAAAAAAACCATACTCCCAATGGCAAGTCTCTTCGCCTAATCATCGTACCATTGATTATTGTCATAACCCTCTTTTCATTAAAACTTAAATACAAAAACAAAAAGTGCGCCTTGCTAAATTCAGCAGGCGCACTTTTTTATCGGCTATTGTCGAATTTGACTTTTATAAACGAGCGTGAGTCTATTGACGAGTAAAGGTTAGTACTTCTGGTTCAGTTGCACCATCTTCATACACACTAAAAATTAACTTGTTACCATCAACTTCAGCATATAGTTTATCTTCTTCAGAACCAGCAACAAAATCCGTCAGCCCAGTATCGCCATTTTTATCAGCAAACTGCGTAGCAGTTAAACGACCCGTTTCAGCATCAAGTTCATAATGTCCCCACTCCATCCCTGAGACCTCATCACCATCATCGAAGTCCACTTCACCGTGGATATAGGTGCCATCATTAAAGAAGATAAGGGTTAGGAAGTTATTTTCGTCTTCACCGCCATTGAAATCCTGAATTGTCCAAGCGCCAACGATGCCATCACTTGGAAAGCGGGTGAAACTTACAGTGCCATCCTCTTCACCATTAACATCACCGTCACCATCGGCATCAACGTAAAGCATTAACTCGCCATCAACCACTTCACCAAACAGTTGCGGCACAGGTGAATCTTCTGACATAAAATCGGTAAAGCCGCGATCATCGTTTCCATCAAATTTAGAAACAGGCATAATACGGCCGGTTTCACTATCACGAGTATAAGTACCATACTCCATACCGGCATACTCTTCATCACCGGGCTGCGCTTCAACATCACCTTCAAACTGGCCATAAGTACCATCTTTGTAGAAGATGATAGTGAGCATATCATTTACATGCTCGCCCGTATCTACTTCTTTCTGCGTCCAAGCGCCTACCACACCCACTTGAATTCCGTTATCTGAAATAGAACCAGCTAAATGTTCAAGGGCATCACCTTTTGAAATCAGTTCAGTAACAGGTGTATCTTGACCACCATTTTCAATCACAGTTTTTACTGCATCTGAAGCGGCAAATTCATCAGGGGGAACATCAAAATCGACTGGCTCAGCGGCACTTGCCGCAGTTTCAGTGATAGTGATGCCATTTTCTGGGTCGCCGTCTTGGTCGAGGGTTTGCAGCAATCTGACCATATTAACCACTTTCTGATCGGTAACATCATCAGTACCCGCAATATCGAGTGGTGTCACTACACCCGTTGCGGCAGTCGCAGGGAAAACAAGATCGCCGATAAAGAAGGTAACACTATCGCCTTCGACATATTCATATTCACCGTTTTCGTTAGTCACTCCCTCTTCACGCACTTCGCCTTCAGGCGTTTCAGTACGGTAACCAATACCCGCAACAGCACTGTCAATAAATACGCCCGTTTCAACAGAGACTTCAGCTGGAGGAGTAACGACGACAGGAGTCTGGACGTCATCCTCATCCTTATCATCACTTCCACCACATCCCACCAAAGATGCAGAAACCAGCAGCGCAATCAGTTTTTTATTCATTACCTTATTGTACATAGTCACTTCCTTTTATTTCGGCCTAAAACAGGCCTGTTAAAAATTTGTTAACGTCCATTTCACAAAACCAAGGTAAAATAGTAACAGCTAAATTGCAAGTTGCTAAATTCCACTAGATTGTTCATTTTATACAATAGAGAAATACATAAGATTAAAAAGTTATATACCCATCAACATTTTGTTATAAAAAACAGACAATTTTCACACCGGAAAAAGCTGTTGTCGACTGTGAGTTCTGTTACAATTTCGCCGTTATCCTACCCTCTAACAGAAACATAAAAATACCCTATGAATCAATCAAACAAAGTTTTAGCCGTTAACGATGATCTGCCAATCCGCACGGACAAACCCGTTCACTCAGGCAAAGTCCGCAGTGTTTACTGGTTAACTGCCGAAGACAGTGCGCGCCTGATCAAACAAAAAGGTTATGATGTTCCCGCTGATACCCCTCTGGCCATCATGGTGATCAGCGATCGCATCTCTGCATTCGACTGCATCTGGCAAGGTGAGAATGGTCTCAATGGTGTGCCAGGTAAAGGCGCAGCACTGAATGCGATTTCCAACCATTGGTTCAAACTATTTAAAGAGAAAGGCTTAGCCGATAGCCATATTCTTGATGTACCGCATCCCTTTGTGTGGATAGTACAAAAAGCACAACCCGTCATGGTTGAAGCGATTGCAAGACAATACATCACAGGCTCTATGTGGCGTGCCTACAGCAAAGGTGAGCGTGATTTCTGTGGTATCACACTGCCAGAAGGTCTTGAGAAAGATCAGAAGCTCGATGAAGTGTTAATCACCCCATCGACCAAGGGCGTGCTCACTGGCCTTGAAGGTGTTCCAGAAGCGGATGACGTCAACGTCTCGCGCGCGGATATTGAACGTCACCTAGCAGGCTTCAACTTCCATAGTCACAGTGATATCGATCTCTATGAGAAGCTGCTCAAAGAAGGTTTTGCCGTGATCAGCGAGGCCTTAGAAGCACAAGATCAAATTTTCGTCGATACCAAGTTTGAATTTGGCTATGTCAAGGATGCCAATGGCCAGGAAAAACTCATCTATATGGATGAAGTTGGTACGCCAGATTCCTCGCGTATTTGGGATGGTGAAGCGCGTCGCAATGGATCGATCATCGAAAAATCGAAGGAAGGTTTCAGACAGTGGCTGCTTAACCACTTCCCCGATCCCGATATTCTGCTCAACAAAGAGCGTATGCCAGAGCGCTTTGCACTGGCCCGTGACAACAAGCTACCGACCGAAGTGATGATGGATATCTCTAATACCTATGTGGGTATTGCTGAAACCATCATAGGCGAGAAGCTGAACCTGAGTGAAAATCCACGTCAGGAGTTGATCGACATACTGCGTGATGAGTATCAGTTGATCGTCGACTAAATTAAGCCTCCAAACTAATACGTCACTCCATGTGTAATACCAGGCCGCAGTAGATAACTCACCTACTGCGGCTTTTTTGTCTGTCATTAACGCTAGCAGAACCCCTCATTTGGGCCCTTCCATTTAGGCTCCGAACCTGACGCAGCCTCTAGTCCTTTTCACTCACATAATTTATTGACGCGCGAATTCAACTCCGAAGTGCACCAAACACAGTTTTTGTGGCTAGATGAATTTTTCTTAATTAAAACTTAAAAATAGCATTTGATGTGAGTCACATTCACTTGATATGGTTAGACGTCAATCACAGCTTGATGCGGATCTACACAAGAGCAAATCAAAATCGGTTCGCACAGCAATTAGGGAGAACCCATGCGTAAGTCCATTATTACAACGGCTATCTTAACTGCACTAGCCCTTTCAGCTTGTTCTGAAGCCCCAACAACCCAAGCACCAACAGCAAAAGAACCAACAGCACAAGCGTCTGCCCAAACTCAAGCCGCTAACACTATCGATAGCAATGTCCTACTCCATCCGAGTCAATTACAATACCAAGCTCCTGAATTTGATAAAATCAAATTCGCCGATTATGCCCCTGCTTTCGAGCAAGGTATGAGCGAACATGATGCCGAAATTACCAAAATCGTAAACAACCCAGAAGCCGCCAGCTTCGACAATACCATTGTCGCCATGGAGAAAGCCGGCGGTTTATTAACTCGCACCGCAAAAACCTTCTTCAACCTGGCGAGTATGAACTCAGATGCAAACGTTCAATCACTTCAAGCCGAGTTGGCACCTAAATTATCTGCCCATATCGACAATATTTACTTAAATCCCCAGCTGTTTGCCCGAGTTAATTCAGTCTATCAATCTCGCGATCAGCTGAATGCGGAAGATCAACGTCTAGCTGAATACTATTACCAAACATTCGTGCGCGCCGGAGCCAATCTCTCTGACACAGATAAAGCCAAGATGCGTGAACTCAATGCCCAGATTGCCAGCCTCACCACTGAGTTTTCTAAAAATGTGTTAGATTCATTTAAAAATGATGTGATTATCGTCCAAGATAAGGCTGAGCTTGATGGCCTTTCCGATGCCGAGATAGCCACCCTGGCCCAGGCCGCCAAAGATGCAGGTAAAACCGGCTACCTTATCACCTTAGTCAATACGACGCGCCAACCTATTCTGACACAGCTCAATAACCGCGAACTTCGCCAGCGTGTCTGGGAAACCTCGGCCCATCGCGCCATGGATACCAATGGCCCCAATATTCTAAAGCAGTCACACCTTCATGCTGAAAAAGCGGCCCTGCTGGGTTACAACTCCTGGGCAGAATATACAGTTGCCGATCAGATGGCAAAGACGCCTAGCGCCGTCTACCAGATTTTGGATGACTTAGCGCCACAGGCAGTAGCCAAAGCCAAAGAGGAAGCGGCTGAGATTCAGGCTGAAATCAAAAAATCGGGCCAGGATTTCAAGCTCGAACCTTGGGACTGGGCATATTACGCTGAGAAAGTACGTAAAGAGAAATACGACTTAGACCAGAGCCAGGTTACGCCCTACTTCGAATTTAACCGCGTGCTCAATGACGGTTTGTTTTTCGCCATGAATAAACTCTATGGCATCACGATCAAATCACGCAAAGATCTCCCCGTTTGGAACCCAGATGTTTTAGCCTTCGAAGTGTTTAACAGAGACGATACCTCAGTGGGTATTTTCTATCTTGACCCCTACGCCCGTGAAGGTAAAAACGGCGGCGCCTGGATGGATGAGTTCGTCACCCAAAGCGGTCTTATGGGCACTAAACCTGTGGTTTACAATGCGCTCAATATTCCTAAACCTGCATCGGGTCCAACCCTGATGACCTTCGATGAAGTGACCACCATGTTCCATGAGTTCGGTCATGCGGTTCATGGCCTCTTCTCAGATGTGAAATACCCAAGTGTTGCAGGTACAGCAACACCACGGGATTTCGTGGAGTTTCCTTCTCAGGCCCATGAAGATTGGGCTGTGGAGCCGCTGGTGCTGGCTAACTACGCTAAGCACTACCAAACGGGTGAAGCTATCCCAGCTGACCTACTCGACAAAGTATTAGCTGCCAGCAAATTTGGCCAAGGCTTTGATACGACAGAGTATTTAGCGGCCGCTATTCTGGACATGGAATGGCACTCTATCGGCGTCGATACCAAAGTGGATAATGTGGCGAAGTTCGAACAACAGGCCTTAGCGAAACATGGCATCGACTTTATGCCTGTTCCTCCCCGTTATAAGTCGGCCTATTTCAGCCACGCCTTTACCGGCGGCTACTCTGCAGGCTATTACGCTTATCTTTGGACAGAAGTGTTTGCCGCCGATGCCTTCAACTTCATGAGCAAAAACGGTGGGCTCACGCAAATCAATGGCAATAAGTTCCGCAACAATGTCCTCTCTAAAGGCAACAGCGAAGACTTAATGCAAGATTACATTCACTTCACCGGCAGAAAACCCACTATCGATGCCTTGCTAAAGCGTCGAGGTCTGGTGGATTAACGGCCTTTAAATAAAACAGATAAGTGGATGAGTACTTAATTCCACATAAAAAACGGCAACCTCAGGTCGCCGTTTTTTATTTTCTTTTTGTCCGTTTTTTACTTTTTCTTATCTTTATAGATAGAGGGCTCGCCTAACGGACGGGTACGGAGCACCTTTAAGAACCACATATATTGCTCCGGGTACGCCAGTATCACCTGCTCAACGGCGCGGTTCAGTGCCTTCGCCTCGCTCTCCTTGCCTTGCATCTGCTCAGGTGGGATAGCCGGCATCACAGTCAGTTTATACTTGCGATGCTGTTGATCATAACCTATCTTCACCGGCATGACCTGAGCATTACCCGCTGCCGAGAGCCGTCCAACCACTGGCAGTGTCGCTTTGACTGTGGCAAAAAACGGTGCGAATACACTCTTATCCGGCCCGAGATCCTCATCGGGCAGATAGAAGAAACTGTTATCATTTTTTAACTCAGATAAGAGCGCACGGATCCCCGCCTCGCGCATATAGATGTTGCCACCTTTGGAACTGCGCATATAGTTGTTGAACCAATCAAACAACTTATTTTTATGGGGTTTTGCCATGGATACCATAGGCAGCTCTATGTTAAGTCTCAGGCCAGCATACTCAATCCCCCACACATGGGGCATGATAAAGATCACCGGCTGTCCCGCATCTCGGGCTTGCTGCACATGCTCAAAGCCTTCCAACTCTACCCGGCGACGTAGATTCTCACTCGAGCGCACCAAGAGTTCAGACTGAGCCAATAAGATCATCACAAAATTTTCTATGTTATCGTGCAATAGCTGGTTTATTTCTGCGTCGCTTTTTTCTGGAAAGCAAGTGACTAAATTTGCTCGCGCCACCCTGAGGGGCTTTTTGGCGATGAGCTTAACCAGACGCGCCAACAACCGCGCAATAGGATCCCTTAGCCAAGCGGGCATCAGGCCAAAAATAACCAGCACAATGATAGCAAGCCAAGTCGGCCAGAACTTAGGATGCAATAATTGAAATTGAAAACGCCGATCAAAATATTTAGGGGTAGTAGAAGACAAGTACTTCAACCTCTCACTTGTAAACCATTGAAAATACAGTGTTAACAAACAGAAAAAGCCACTCATTGAGTGGCCTTCTACTGTGATCAAACCAGACTATTTGCCCGCGTTTTCCTTCTCAACCCGGCTTTTTAACTTCTGTCCAGGACGGAAAGTCACCACACGGCGAGCCGAAATAGGGATATCTTCACCTGTTTTAGGGTTTCTTCCCGGTCTTTGATTCTTGTCCCTTAAGTCAAAGTTGCCAAAGCCGGATAACTTGACCTGCTCACCGTTTTCGAGTGCTTGACGAATCTCTTCGAAAAACTCCTCAACCATCTCTTTCGCCACTCGCTTATTAATTCCAAGCTTTTCAAAAAGATGTTCTGCCATTTCGGCTTTGGTAAGTGCCATACTTTTAATCCCTCAACAATGCGTTGAACTCTGACTTGAGCTCAGAAACCACCTTTTCGACCATCTCAGTAATTTCTTTTTCTTCAAGCGTACGAGCGTTGTCTTGTAGTGTAAGTGCAATCGCCAGACTCTTTTTGCCTGGTTCTACACCTTTACCCTGATATACGTCGAACAAGTTTAAGCCAACCAACTGATTTTCGCCAACTTTTCTTACTAAATTTACAACATCACCCGCAGGTATACCCTCGTCGATGAGTACGGCTATGTCGCGACGGTTTGCTGGAAACTTAGATACAGCCTGAGCTTGAGGCAAACTTGCATGTAATAAAGCGTCTAATTCAAGTTCGAAAACGATTGTTTTGCCATTCAGTCCGAAAGGCTTTTCCAAACTCGGGTGAACGGCACCAATGACACCAATTACTCGATCATTTCTTAATATTTCAGCACATTGCCCTGGATGAAGAGCCGGATGTGATGCTGTTTTAAAAGTAAATTCTTCCTGAGATACTGTCAAGCCGATAATCGCTTCTAAATCGCCTTTAAGATCAAAAAAGTCAACGGTTTTTGACTCCATGGCCCAATGTTCATCGTTTTGAACACCCGAGATGACAGCACCCAACATAGCTTGTTGACGTACTTGAGATTCTGCCGTTTCGTCGGGTACAAAACGCAAGCCAGTTTCAAATAGACGTACACGGTTTTGCTGACGACTCTGGTTATAACCCACAGCCTGCAATAAACCTGTGATCATGGACAGACGCATCGCCGACATCTCGATTGAGATTGGATTAGGCAGAATCATCGCCTGCTCACCCGGATGTACTCTTTCCTGCAGCTTAGGATCCACAAAGCTGTAGGTCACAGCCTCCTGGAAACCCCGGGCTACCATCATGGCTCGAACTCGGTTGAGGCTGATATCTGATTCTTTGTGATCCGGCATACGCAGCGCCGCAACCGGTGCAGTATTAGGGATGTTGTTATAACCGTAGATACGGGCGACCTCTTCAATCAGATCTTCTTCGATCGCCATATCGAAACGGTACGTCGCGGTAGTCACCTGCCACTGTCCTTCGCGCGCTTCAACACTAAAACCAAGACGCTCAAGGATCTCAACCACATCGCTATCGCTGATATGATGACCGAGAATACGATCTAACTTACTGCGACGCAGGGTTATTTGGGCTGGCTTTGGCAGATGTTCCTCTGATTTAGACTCGACCACAGGGCCAGCTTCACCGCCGCAGATATCCAGCACCAGACGTGTGGCTCTGTCCATCACCTTTGCCTGCAGTTCAGGATCGACACCACGCTCAAAACGGTGCGATGAGTCGGTATGCAAGCCTAAACGACGTGATTTACCCATAATGGCTAAAGGCGCGAAGAAAGCACATTCCAGCAGAATATCCTGAGTGGACCCAGTCACGCCCGAGGCTTCTCCGCCAAACACGCCGGCCAAGGCCAAGGCTTTTTGTTTGTCGCTAATCACTAAGGTATCGGCAGGAACAGTGACTTCGCTACCATCGAGCAGCGTCAGCTTTTCTTCACCATCGCCCAGGCGAATAGTGATATCCCCTTCTAGGGTCGCCAGATCGAAAGCGTGCATAGGCTGACCATATTCGATCAGCACATAGTTAGTGATATCGACGATAGGATCGATAGAGCGAATGCCGCTACGACGCAGTTTTTCCTGCATCCAGAGTGGCGTTGCCGCTTTTACATTCACGTTTTTGACGACACGACCCAAATAACGAGGACATGCGCTTGGGGCCTGGTTATCAAGCACCACGGCGGCATCGATAGTCGCAGTAACAGCTTCCCAGGTCGGCTCAATGACCGCCTGACGGTTTAATACCCCTACCTCACGGGCAAGACCAACCATGCCCAAGCAGTCGGCGCGGTTCGCGGTCAGGTCCACATCTATGATGGCATCATCCAGATCCAGATATTGACGAATGTCCCGTCCCACTGGTGCATCCTGTGGCAACTCGATAATGCCGTCACTCTCGATATCTATGCCCAGTTCGCTGTAGGAACAAAGCATACCGAAAGAGGGCTGACCACGCAGTTTAGCCTTCTTAATTTTAAAATCGCCCGGCAGCACTGCGCCTACCATGGCCACAGCCACTTTTAAGCCTAAGCGGCAGTTAGGCGCGCCGCAGACGATATCGATCAGTTCATCTTCGCCGACGTTGATCTTAGTGACACGCAGTTTATCCGCATCCGGATGCTGACCACACTCCACCACTTCACCGACGATCACGCCGCTGAAGGCTTGCGCCACGGCCTCTATGCCATCGACTTCCAGACCGGCCATGGTAATTTGATGGCCCAACTCTTCACGACTTACACTCGGGTTAACCCACTCACGAAGCCAAGATTCGCTAAATTTCATTATAAAAAGCTCCGTTATTTGAATTGCTTAAGAAAACGCAGATCGTTTTCGAAGAATGAACGCAAGTCGTTAACGCCATAACGCAACATAGAGAGACGCTCCACCCCCATACCGAAGGCGAAACCTTGATATTTTTCCGGATCGATGCCAACGCTACGCAGTACATTTGGATGCACCATGCCGCAGCCCAACACCTCAAGCCATTTGCCATTCTTACCCATCACATCCACTTCGGCCGAAGGCTCAGTGAAGGGGAAATAAGATGGACGGAAACGTACCTGCAGATCCTCTTCGAAGAAGTTACGCAAAAAGTCGTGCAAAATTCCTTTGAGCTCTGCGAAGTTTACGTTTTCATCCACCATCAAGCCTTCAACCTGATGGAACATAGGCGTGTGAGTCTGATCGTAATCGTTACGGTAAACACGGCCTGGAGAGATGATACGCAGTGGTGGCTTTTCCGTTTCCATGGTGCGGATCTGTACGCCTGAGGTCTGGGTACGCAGCATCAACTTGGGATTGAAGTAGAAAGTATCATGATCGGCACGGGCCGGATGGTGCTCGGAGATATTCAATGCATCAAAATTATGAAAATCATCTTCAATTTCAGGGCCTTGCTTTACGCTAAAACCAAGTTCACCGAAGAAGGTTTCGATACGTTCTATGGTACGAGTCACGGGGTGAAGACCGCCATTGTCGATGCGGCGACCTGGCAGGGACACATCTATGCTTTCGGCGGTTAATTTAGCCTCAAGTTCCTGGGCTTTTAAACCTTCGATACGCTCAGAAAGCTTTTGCTGAACAGCCTGCTTCGCCTGGTTAACTGCCTGACCAAAAGCAGGTTTCTCTTCAGCACTCAGGGTTCCCATCAACTTCATCATGTCGGTGATCTTACCCTTCTTACCCAGGTAATCGACACGAAGGTCATCGAGGGTCTTCAGTGAGTCAGTCCCTTCGATGGCCGCTAAGGCCTGTTCTACGATTTCTGTTAACTGTGACATCATCTCTTCCAGTTTGCCCGCCCCGCTTCGGAGCCAAGACTTCTATATAGACTAACTATTCATCTTTCGAAAATAGAAAAAGAGACAAATTTTACGTGACCATAAGGCATTTGACTAGGGCTTATTTGGAATTTTTCCAACAAAATCCATGAGAAAACAAGCCGATCAATTTAGCTGACGACACCAGACTGTTTAATCTTGTTTGACGCCGCAAAATGGGACAAATAAGCATCAAGAACCCGTTCAAATCCCGAGGTCGGTGAAAAAAACAGCAAACGCTTCAAAGCCCAAAAGATACTGTTCAAGACAAGTGCTGTGTCGCTAATACAGGGCTAGAGAAATTCATGTTGTTACAGCGTTTAAATCGAGAAACAAAGTTGTTATGAAAGAAATTAAATTTCGCTGGGTGGATAACTACCTTACTACAGATAACTTTAAAAACCAAATTCTCCCTATTAGCGGTTATCGCCATTACCGCCCTAATAAGCCTGTCGCAGATCCTCTATTATCAATTTAATCAGCAAGTCATGGCTGGCTTTTAAAATGCCATACAAGTTCAGAGCCTTGCCGCCCAGTAAAGTGAGCATCTGGACTCCCTGACCGTAGCCATAGATCAGATGACCACTGCCGTCAGAGAGGTGGCCTACAACGCCGAACAATCAACGAAAGAGACCCAAGAGTCCAATCAACAGGTGGATGCTGGGGCGAAAGATATCGCGGTGACAGTGGATGCGATCAGTGAGCTGGCAAAGGAAATCAATCAAGCCTCCAGTGCCATCAGCACACTCAATGATAATACAGCTCAGATCGATCAGCTGGTGATGAACTCCACGCCACGGCAGAGAAATTAGATCTCTTGCTGATAGGATTAAAGGTGTGATCCAGCGCTTGGCCATCTAGGCTCAGCTCCTAGGTGGCCACCTAAGTTCGAAACGGTTTACCTGTTAATCCCCTTCTGAACCACAATGCCCTGCCCCTGCTGAAAAATCCCTAAAGATAGCCTTTGCATCTGGCGGCATCTGGCGTCATTATGTTTTAATCTTGATAGATAGATCAGTGACATGGAGCGCCCCCACAAATGGTAACTCACGACAGAAGACATCCGTCGATATCCCCCCGCACCCAGTGGAAAAAAAGCCTGATTTTCAAGTTTACTATCGTTCAATTTATCGTTGCAACGCTGATCATCACCTCCAGTATCTGGTTGCTCTTTGCGACCGAAAAAAAGCATCACATGGATACTCAGTTATCCCTGAGCCAAACCTACGCCCAATCGGTAATTGAACAGTTACAAAATGTAGTGACCAAAATCGACACCCTCGCCAATACCATCAGCATAGTGGGCGAAACCTATAAGGGACAGGTCGGCGTTATCGAAAAGCTAGTTCCCCCTATGCTCGTAGTGGAAGATACCAATAACCTGATCGCTGGGGGCGGGATCTGGCCCGAACCCAGCGCATTTTTCGATAACCAACAACTCGGAAGCCTTTTCTGGGCACGGGATCCTAACGGCGAATATCGAACCGTTGAAGGTTACAATAATAACGATGGCCCTGGATATCATGAAAAAAACTGGTATAAACCTGTCAAATATTTTCAAAATGCTTATACCCACTGGTCAGAGTCTTATGTGGATCCCTATACCAAAGAACTTATGGTCACCGCTTCGGTTCCCATGCGTGTCGAACATGAATTTATCGGCGTCGCAACTGTGGATATTTCACTCGCTAGCCTAGATAAATATTTTAAAATTTCCGATCAAAACCCTCTCTCTAAGGGGTATATATTAGCCTTAGATGCCTATAACAATTTGCTCTCCGATCCCTTCGATGAGTTGTCGGCTAAGCAGCAGACAGACCCATTTCTAGGCAAACCTTTGGAGACCCTTATCAAACAGTTCCCCAGTCTGTTACCGGTAGAAAAAGAGATTAATCGACTCGATGAGGCGTTTTACCAGGAGTCGGTGCAGCATCCTGCCTATCAGGCCGAGCAGCTTCAGACCTTGCTTAACGATATTCCCGAGCAACACAGACACCGCTTGGCCGCCCTGATCAATTCAGCCTTACAGGCCAAACCGATAAAGCAGCATCTAGTGACTTTAGAACTCACCTCTAGTCCACTGTTTGAAGAGCCAGTTTTGGTGTCGATTCTCACCATGGAGCAGACACAATGGAAAATTCTGCTATTTACCCCTATCTCAAGTTTATCTCAGCAAGCCAATGCCATTGCTTTGAAAATAGGTGCATTTCTACTGCTATCGCAGCTAATCGCATTAATGATTTTATTTGTATGCCAGCACAAACTGTTTATTCGCCCTATTTTTCAGATCGTATCGGCATTGCAAAGTGGCAATATCGGCCGATTAGAACTTGATGCCCACAAGCGGCAAGATGAGGTCGGGCAGCTGGCTAAAGCCTTTATCGCCCGCAGTAATCAGTTGGAAATAGCCTATGCAAGTTTAGATGCCAGTAATCTGGCACTTGAGCAACAACTGGCGATGCAACAAAGCGCACAGGAAGAGTTGGAAAGCCAAAGAGAACTGATCAATTCGCTGCTCAATGCCTCACAGAACCTTATTTGTATAAAAGACACTGACGGCAAATACACCTTAGTGAACGATAAGTTTTGTGAACTACTGGGTATAGAACGCACCCGAATCGTTGGCTCGCACGATCGCGACATCTACCCGCCCCACGTCGCCAGGCTTATACACAATAATGACAAGTTAGTGATGGCGTCAGATCAGGCTCTTAATTTTGAGCAGCCTATGCCAACGGTGCAGGGAGAAAGGGTTTTCCTTATCACTAAATACCCGATTAAAGATGGCGATGGCAAACTCATTGCGCTAGGCGCCATGGCGGTGGATGTGAGCAGTTTAAAAGACAAACAGGCGGAGCAGGAACAAACCATCCAGACCCTGACGTCAAGACTTGCCTTAGTGCAGCAAAACTTAGATAAGCTTAGGCAAGATCCCAAACTGGTAAGCGAACATACTGTGCCGTCCAATTTAAGCACTGCAATGGAGTTAACCCATCAAAAATTGCTCAGTCAACTGGTGAATCAACTCAGCAGGCAACAGCTGGCAGCGCTGGAGAATCTGTTTATCCTGCAACAAAAAGCACAGAATCAGCCACCAATCCTGAGCGAAAAACTGGCAGAGCAGATAGATATACTCAGGCATCTTCGCCCACTGCTCAACGAGCAACAGACCAAGGCGATCATTCTCGAACAATATCTACAGGATATGTTCGTTGTACTTTCCCCTCGCCTCAAAGAAAAAGCCATTAACTGGTCTATCGATTGCCCGAAACAATTAACGGTAACCCTACCGGCATGGCATCTGTTCATCCTGCTTTATCAGCTGATCAATAACAGTATTTTTCATGGTTTTGCCGATGCACTCCCTGAGAGTGAAGATAAGCTGCTGCAGATCGGCGTCGAATATCAGCAAGATACTCTGCTGATAAAAATCAAAGATAACGGTCTGGGTATTAGCCAGAACCTGCTTGAAAATATTAGAAACAATCTATCTGAGATGAAAGGCTATGGCACCCTAGTAGAACTCCACCGCTGGCTGGATGGACAATATCAGGGTGAAATTGCTATCGATTCCAAGGCCGGCAAATTTACCCAGGTGGAGTGTCGTTTGACTCTTAAATAAGTGCTCAAATAAAAACTTAAATAAAACTAAAAATAAAGGGGATCTGCTACCCCCTTTATTCTTTTTCTTTAATCTTTTCCTGTAATCTTGCTGCTCAGGCTTATCCTTTCGTCACTGTCAGCAAGCTACAAAGAGACATCGACAAGATAGTGTCCCTGCAACCAGTTACGCCCGATTAAAAACTTGTTGCTCATCTTAGTGCGATCTTTAAGGTTCACCTTCACCTTATACTCTTTACCCGGCTCACCCACATTTAATTCGACCATGTAGCGCACTTCACTGCCTTGGGCGTTTCTAATCAAGGAAGTTTCAACGACTCTCGCCTTTACCCGGCGTGACTCCCCCTTCTCATTTTCTGTGGTAAAAGAGAGCATTTTACCCACATTCTGCTCCATATCTTCTACCCCGTTCTCTATCTTAATATCGACAGCATGTAACGAATTCTCGACCGCACCACTGTCGATACGAGTCTCATAAATCAGTCCGGTTTCGACTATGCTGATCGGCGCGACAGGGCCGATGATCTGTTTATCAGAAACATCTACTATATATTTGTCTTTTAGCCAGTTACGGCCAATCAGCAGCTTATAATCCATGTGTTGCCGCTCCCTGAGGTTCACCTCAACTTTGCGCGCTTTCCCCTGATAACTGATATTGAGCTCGACCAAATAACGGGTTTCTATGCCTTGGGAGTTACTCACGGTCGAGGTGGAGACAATCTTGGCACTCAGTCGCTTCTGCTCACCTCTGGCATTTTCAGTCGTAAACCAGATAGTCTTGCCAATATTGTCTTTCATTTTTTTGGCAGGTTGCTCAATTTTAAGATCGAAGGCATTAAGGGAGGTTTTACTGGCCCCTGTATCTATACGGGCTTCAAAATCAAGATTAGCTTCAATCACTTGCATGGTCGCCGTGGGGCCGACAATCTCTTTGTCCATGGCAAATACAGCCGTCGACAGTAAGACACTTGAGATCAGAATTTTTTTCAGCATGTAAAAACCTCAAAACAACGAAAAATTCAGCTCGGAATGAGCGAGAGGAAAAGGTGATTAAACCACAGCAACAGCATTTAGCCAACGGTAGGCCTGAGACGTTTTCTGCCGTGAAAATACCGCAACAGGACACGGAGCCATATAAGCAAATAACTTGGCCATATTCATCAGATTTTCATTGTCTGTGATAATGGCCACTCTCGAAAAATCAGTTAAATGAAAAAGGCCCAGTTTAGCGTCATCCCACAGGGTCTCAATCGCGACCCCTTCAAACTGCTCGCCAAACTCGTACCATAACTTTATTGTTGCATGATCTGTTAACTTAGCCTCAATGGCAGGCACAAGGGCTCTGTCATAATCGTCACTGGAGAGGATCCCCTGAACCCTTATCGCGAGCACATCATGACTAAAACCATCTAATAGCTCAATCATCATAGCCTCCGAACACGTCATGGCTTAACGTACAAAATGATAGACAAATAAACAAAACAGCAAACCGGTAAAGGCACAATGGGCCAGATGCTGCCCCATATTAATACCAGCCCTAGCATAACGATAGTGCCTTATAAACTGCACACCAAGCCATACCAAGATAAAAGGGACAAAAGGAAGTGAAAAAACGAAGAGGATAAACCCCCACCCCATCTCAACGGCATTCTTGCTAAAATATTGAAATACAGTCCAAAACAGAGTCAAAATAACATAAACAATAAGATGCTGTTTATTAACAGACATGGATAACATTCATTGATCCCAAAAATAGTGCGCTCAGACTAACCTTAGAAAGGTTCAAGCCAATACTCAAGAGATCAGTTGTAACCGTCTGTTACTAAGACTTTTTCTTTTGTGAGGCTGATGATTTCATTATCGAATAGATTTTTTATCAGGGCTGAAAACTCGGTAATAAAGCGGATTTGCTCATCGGATGCCCTGTGATCGGCCACCTTAGCTAAGATCTCTTCGAGATCATAAACTATGGCGTCAACTTCCCTGATCACCCTATTACGGTCGGAAAAGCTCAAAGAGCCGTGTTGGCCACAGACCAAAATAATTTGTGCCGCCAGCTGCTCTTCAAATATCTCCATAATAGTCCCACCGCTGGCAGGGATATTTTCAGATAATTCGAAAATCTCAAGGTGATGGGTAAGATATTGTATGAGTTCTATATATCCGTTTTTATCAATGACCATAATTCCACTTAATCCATTACAAGATAAAGCTTTGTACACTGTGCTTTATCGTAAGGAATATCGCACTTCATAGCGATCTAATATTCATTGTTTTAGACTATAAATCAAGTGGATAAAAAAAGCCCTAACTTAAGTTAGGGCGATTAGTATCATTTCTTCGCTTTAGGCCTGGCCTTGGGTTTGGCCTTTGCCTCAGTAATCCATTTACCAGCAATATACTTGGCAACCCAGCCAGTGGCTTTACCATCCACCTCTGTTGCAACATATTGCTCCTTTGTCTTACGACTATAACGAACGAAGGTTTTATTGCCTTCATCGTCCGTCAAAGGCGCATCGGCTAAATACTGATATTTAGGCCATAGGAGATCGCGGTACTTGACCAGCTCCTCCACCAAGGGCGCGCGGGTTTCCCGAGATTTAGGGAAAGTACTGGCCGCCATAAAGATCCCCGCCGCACCATCTCTTAATACGAAGTAACCGTCAGACTTAGTGCATTTGAGTTCTGGCAGATGAATAGGATCCTCTTTTGGTGGCGCCGCCTCACCATTTTTCAATAGTTTACGAGTATTTTTACACTCTGCATTGGTGCAACCAAAATATTTACCGAAGCGGCCATTCTTAAGCTCCATGTCGCTACCGCAGCGGTCGCACTCTAATATGGGCCCTTCATAGCCTTTAATCTTGAACTGCCCCTGCTCCACTTCATATCCACCGCACATGGGATTATTACCACACACATGCAGTTTACGCTTCTCGTCGATTAGGTAGCTGTCCATGGCGGTACCACAGACACCACATCTGTGTTTGGCACGCAGCGCTTCTGTTTCGGCATCTTCACTATTTTCACTGATAGCCTCTTCGCCCGCTGTCAGATTCATTGTGGTCTTACAACGCTCTTTTGGCGGTAAGGCATAACCGGAGCAGCCTAAGAAAACCCCAGTCGAGCCTGTACGTATCCCCATAGGACGTCCACAGGTTGGGCAGGCAATGTCGGTGAGCACCATCTCATTGGGGCGCATACCGCCCTCTTCGGGTGGCAGTTCGGCCTTTTCCAATTGCGAAGTGAGATCCTGATAGAAACTATCGAGTACATTTTTCCAATCGAGTTGACCTTGAGCTACATTATCCAGGGTCTGCTCCATGCCCGCGGTAAAGTCATAGCTCATCAGCTCTTCAAAGCTGCCGATCAGGCTCTCGCTGACGATTTCGCCCATCTTTTCTGCATAGAAACGGCGATTTTCAACTTTGACATAACCGCGATCTTGAATAGTGGAGATAATGGTTGCATAGGTTGAAGGACGACCAATTCCCCGTTTTTCAAGCTCTTTAACCAAAGATGCTTCGCTAAAACGTGCCGGCGGCTTGGTAAAATGCTGCTTGGGATCCAGTTGTTTAAGTGACAAGCTGTCACCCTGGGCAACGAAAGGCAGTGTGTTATCTTCTTCGTTTTTCTTCCTAATAGCAGTTTGTACTCTCGTCCAACCATCAAATTTCAGTGTGCGGCCTGAAGCTTTAAGTTCATAATCGCCTGCGGTGACTGTCAGACGAGTGGAATCGTACTTCGCAGGCATCATCTGACATGCAACAAACTGGCGCCAGATCAGCTCATATAAACGCTGGGCGTCACGCTCCATATCAGTTAAGTTGGCTGCTGTAACATTTACATCGGACGGTCTAATCGCCTCGTGCGCCTCTTGAGCGCCCTCTTTACTGCCATAACGAATAGGCTCCTGAGGCAGGTATTTATCACCAAACTCTTTGCCTATCATGGCTCTGACGCTATCGAGCGCTTCCTGACTCAAGTTAGTCGAATCGGTACGCATATAGGTGATATGGCCCGCCTCATAGAGACGCTGAGCCATCATCATGGTTTTCTTTACCCCGAAACCTAAACGGGTACTGGCCGCCTGCTGTAGAGTAGAGGTGATATAAGGTGCAGAGGGTTTGCTTGAGGTCGCCTTATCTTCCCGGGCACTCACCCGATAGCTGGCTCCTTTTAACGCGTCAACAGCCTTAAGCGCCTGCGCCTCATTGACAGGGGTAAAGTTACCACCTTGATACCTAACCACCTGCATCTTGAGCATTTCATTGGACAAGGTGTTTAGCTCGGCATGGATATCCCAAAACTCTTCAGGGACAAAGGCCTTGATCTCGCCTTCACGTTCGACCACCAAACGGGTCGCAACCGATTGCACCCGGCCGGCAGATAAGCCCCGGGCGACCTTTTTCCAAAGCAGTGGTGAAACCATAAAGCCCACAACACGGTCGAGGAAACGTCGCGCCTGCTGGGCGTTCACCATGTTGTTATCTAAGCTGGATGGGTGACTGAAAGCGTCCTGAATGGCCGATTTGGTGATCTCATTAAATACCACACGTTGATAGCGGGCAGGATCCCCTCCAATCACTTCTTGTAAATGCCAAGCGATTGCCTCTCCCTCTCTATCCAAATCGGTTGCGAGAAAGATATTATCGGCATTTTCAGCAAGTGATTGCAGCTCTTTGACAACTTTTTCCTTACCAGGAAGTGTCTGGTAATTGGCTTTCCAGCCATGTTCGGGATCGACCCCCATACGGGCAACAAGTGCCTGTTTGGCTTTTTTGGCCTTATAAACCGCTTTCTCCTCCGCTGACATCTTGCGCACTTCTGCTGGAGATTTGGTTCCTGACTTCGTTTCACTGACCGAAGAGGTTGGCAAGTCACGTATGTGACCCACACTGGATTTTACAATGTAATCCTTACCAAGATACTTATTAATAGTCTTGGCTTTGGCCGGTGATTCGACAATAACTAGCGATTTACCCATAGAATGATCTGCGCCAAAAAGTCTCAAAGTTGTGTAAATTGGCTCCATATATAGAGGGTTGTATCGATACTTTCAAGCAGATCCCTCTTTTATTTGTCTCAGAGTGCCAATTTTTAACCATTTTTGAAAAAATTGTGAAAAATAATATTGCGTAATTAAAAACTAATATTTCATTATTAGGCATCCCGCAAGCAATAGTTATGCATTTTTAAGCAGATATCACAATACCCCCCTTTTTTAGTCAACTTGTTAAGCCAAACAGCTTCAGTATACTGGAGCAAAATTTCAGCAGGCCTGATGGAAAATCGGTCGTAAAATGATTAATCAAATAACAAGTTCAAGGGAAATATAATGAAGCATTATGAGGCAAACTTTGATGGACTCGTCGGCCCCACCCATAATTACGCGGGCTTGTCCTATGGCAATGTGGCTTCATTAAATAATGCAGCAGCCACATCCAACCCTAAGGCCGCGGCAAAACAAGGACTCAAAAAGGCCAAGGCACTCGCCGACATGGGATTAGTCCAAGGCGTACTGGCGCCTCAGGAGCGCCCAGATCTTCATACACTGCGTCGGATCGGTTTTTCAGGAACAGACGCACAAGTTCTTAATAAAGCCGCCACACAAGCTCCTGCGCTCCTTAGAGCCTGTTGTAGCGCATCGAGCATGTGGACAGCCAATGCCGCCACCGTCTCCCCCAGTGCCGATACCTATGATGGCAAAATTCATTTTACCCCTGCAAACCTAGTGGATAAATTACACCGCAGCATAGAACCAGTCACCACAGGACGGATTCTGGCGGCGACTTTTAATCATCCGCGACATTTTGCCCATCATCAACACCTGCCGGAACACACCAGCTTTGGCGATGAAGGCGCGGCCAATCACACCCGATTATGTCAAGAGTATGGTCATGCAGGTCTCGAGCTGTTTGTCTATGGCCAAGAGGCCACCAACCCTGCTGCCAAGAAACCGAAGAAATACCCAGCAAGGCAAACTTTAGAGGCATCGCAGGCGATTGCGCGCCTGCATGGTCTTGACGATGAAAGCTGCGTGTTTATCCAGCAAAACCCCGATGTTATCGATCAAGGCGTTTTTCATAATGATGTGATTGCCGTGGGTAACCAGAATGTGCTGTTTTATCACGAACAAGCCTTTCTCCATACCGAGGAAAAGTTAGCTGAGATTCGCCGCAAATTTAGCGCCACAGATCTGCATTTTATCTGTGTACCGACCAGTAAAGTCAGCATAGATGATGTGGTGAAAAGTTACCTTTTTAATACCCAAATCGTCACCTTGTCCCCTGACGAGATGGCCATCATTGCCCCGACAGATTGTCAGGCCAATCCTGCGGTATCGGCCTATCTAAATGAACTTATCACCTTAGGTACCCCTATCAAGCAGGTACACTATTTTGATGTTAAGCAGAGCATGCAAAACGGCGGCGGCCCCGCGTGCCTGCGCCTGCGCGTTGCTATGACAGAGATGGAAGTCTCGGCAGTCAACCCGCACACACTAATGAATGATGCACTGTTTAATCGTTTGAACCTTTGGGTCGATAAACATTATCGTGACAGGCTGGATGTGGCTGATCTGGCCGATCCTCAACTCATCAATGAATCCAGAATCGCCCTCGATGAACTGACCCAGATAATGAAACTCGGCAGTGTCTATCAGTTCCAACGATAAAAAGTTCAGAGGAGTGTTACTCCTTCGCTAAAACATAGACAGTAAAAAAGGTGCCTTTGGCACCTTTTTTACTGTTACTTCTCAGGGGGCTTTAATTGTTGTTATTGGAACTGAAAGAGCCTGAGTTACAAGCCCTGACGGTGTTTCCACCTCAACCAGGAAAACACCTGAATCGTCTTGATCTTCCCCTTTTAGGGTCACAGTGAATTCACGTCCGCCATTGTAGTTACTGCTCGGCCAGACATACTGAGTTGAACTTACGACTGAGCCCGCAGTGGCGCTAAATGACACCTTTGTACCTGCTGGCATCTGCTGATTATGGCGATCTGAAATAACAAAGATGACAGACGCCGTGCCTTTACCCTCGATAGTGATCCCTCCTCCCACATGGGCGCCATCCTTATCTGTGATAAGAACATCACTCGCCGGCGTTGAATAAGCCGTGCTGCCAGACATCACTATCACTAAACTGCGACGCACATACAAAGACTTAGATTCTGTCACGCCATCGGCGCACCCAGAATGCACCGGATCGGAGCAGAGCACACCATTGTATTTCTGATCGGCAACTTGAAAGACACCATCGGCATTAAAATCGATCAGCTCTTCTAGTGAGCCCCCTTGCTGACCTGTACCACTGGTGTCCTGAGGGTTAAACAGTCCATCTTCATTGTAATCATTAAAGGCATCTGTCAGGTCAAAAGAGTGACCCGTAACATCAGTGCCATTGAGAAACTCTGACATTTCACTGGCATCAAAGCGACCATTACCGTTGAGATCGGGGAAAGACTCCTCACCAATCGCGGTTGCTGTAATAGTTGCACGTCCACCATATTTTTGACCATACATGTTGCCGTAGATCCCAAGAGTCGCATCGAAACTCAAATTAGCATCAGGGTTATTGGTCATCGCTCCTGATCCATCAAACAGCGTATTCCCTTCTGGGCGAGGCAGCTGACTGGTCCATTTCACTGAACAGGCACCATTAACCGTCGAACAGTGATCGCCAATAGAACCGCCCTCTGTAGTAAAGGAAATAGTCGTGCCATCTGGCACCGGGTTGTTAAAGGCATCGGCCATACGCGCCGTTACCACCACCACGGCACCATCGATATCCCAGCCTTCAGGGTTCAGCTTATCGACTGAAAGCGAGAAGCTGTCTTGATCTGGAATACCCGTCGATACGATCAACTGTTTAGACTGACTGGAAATCGCTGGCACAGCGCCGTTATCAACGGTCGCCGTGACCCTCAGTGACGTGGCCACAGTACCTGTTGTCACAACCGTCTGTACCATACCATTCGCATCTGTGGTTGCATTAGGCGGAGCAAATGTAACCCCACCAGCGTTAGTATTTAATGCAAACAGCACATTCTGGTTACTGACAGGGTTACTGTTTTTATCCAGCACTTGGAATTTCACCGTTGAAGACTCGACACCACCGGTTCCCAGAATGCTGATGGTTTGTGGGGTTGCCGAATCGAACACTATGCTGCCCACATCGGCGGGTAACACTTCTAACATACCTGTGGCAGAAAGGTTTTTGCCACCGGCGTTGGCCGTCACATTGATCTGATCATCACCCACACAGCCTTTGGCCAAATAAGTCGATGTCGCCACACCGTTGTTGGTTGCAACCGGTGTACTGATTTGAGCAGAACCCGCGCTGACACAACGGGATGAGAAGCTAACATCCACGGGCTGAGTATAGGGACTGCCTTGATCGTCCTGGATTTGTACCGAGATAGTCGCTGTACCGCCAGCTGACAGCACATCTGTACTCACTTCGGCTGTACCCGCAACAAAGGGAGTACCGCTGCCCATCACCACATTGGTGGCGCCGACAACCACTATCGCCTTACCTACTTCGCCAGTCGATAATGTTGCGCTAACCTCACCCGCCCCCAAAGCGTTACCCGCATAAATATCAACGCTTGCCACTCCTCGAGCATCAGTCACAGCAGATTTAATGGGCAGATCACCGATAGTCGTATCGAATGTCACTATCACAGACTTAGAAACCCCACTGACCATCGCGGTAACTTTACCTGGAGTCAAGGTGCTGATTGATTGAATAGGATTACCGTTAGCATCAGTTAATGTCACAGCAACTTGTGCTCCGCCACCAGCCACAACAGTACCACCATCACCGGCCATGGTGACGTTAACAGTTGCGCTCTCACCCGTGCTGGTGGTTGCTGTCACTGTGGCGCCGGTACTAATGGACGCCGTATTCAGGGTAATAGTAGCCACCCCACTGCTGTCTGTCGCCACCGCTCCGGTTGCCGGCGTAAAGGTGCCATAGGTCGCATCGTTTAAACTGAAGGTCACTAAGGTATTAACTGGACTGCCTCCCCCCGTTTTTACCTCAGCGGTAAGAGTCGCCGGCGATGCTGCGGAGATTTGGGTATTATCGATAGTCAGTGCAATGGAGATACTGTCCTGATCTACGCTAGTTCCACCATCAGTACCATCGTCTGTGATATCGCCCCCACCACTACAGGCAGCAAGAAAAAGTAAAAATAAATATGAGGTAAAAACGTTAAACGCTGACTTCATTGTCAGACTCCCTGTAACTTAAGATTATAATGTTGACATCCGCCTATTACTTATAGATTAACATTACACAATTTTCCTATAACTTTTCCATCACTAATCGACTTTATTTTTAACAAATGTTCCAAAAGATTACTTATTTAGCCATTTCACAAGGCTCAGTTTCTTGCTAGGCTTTATGGCAAAATCACATTGATTAAAATTAATACAGGATGCACTATGGCGCCCACTAAAAAAAAGAAACTAGGGTTAACACCTAAAATACTTATCGGCATGGCCGGGGGTATTTTCTTCGGTCTTCTACTTCGCAGTTTATTTCCAGAAAGTAGTTTTATTCAGGACTATATTACCGATGGTGTATTACATGTCGTAGGAACCATTTTTATCTCAAGCTTGCAGATGCTGGTTGTTCCCCTGGTCTTTATCTCACTCGTTTGCGGTACCTGCTCTTTAAGCGACCCATCAACTTTGGGGCGACTTGGCGGAAAAACCATCATTTTTTATCTATTTACTACCGCAATAGCGCTGATCACCGCAATTTTAGTCGCCCTGCTAATCCATCCAGGTAATGCCAGCCTTGCCAGTGAAAATATGCATTTCGCTGTTAAAGAGGCCCCAAGTTTAGCCAATGTATTAATCAACCTCGTTCCCCGTAATCCTATTCAAGCAATGACCGAAGGCAATATGCTGCAGATCATTATATTTGCAGTTATCTTTGGTTTTGCGATTTCCCATATTGGCGAAAGAGGTAAACGCGTTTCAGCCCTATTTAATGACCTGAATGAAGTTATCATGCGCGTAGTAACCTTAATCATGCAACTTGCCCCCTATGGTATTTTCGCGCTCATGGGTAAACTGGCACTTTCTCTGGGTGTTGAAACCTTCCAGAGTGTGGTTAAATATTTCTTCGTGGTATTGGCTGTATTAATATTCCACGCCTTTGTTGTTTACCCACTGCTATTAAAAAGTTTCTCGGGCTTAAGTCCCCTCATCTTTATCCGTAAAATGCGCGACGTGCAGTTATTTGCCTTCAGTACCGCAAGTTCAAATGCAACACTGCCAGTCACTATCGAAGCTGCCGAACACCGCCTGGGCGTGGATAATAAGATAGCCTCTTTCACTCTGCCTTTAGGTGCCACTATAAACATGGATGGTACGGCGATTATGCAAGGGGTGGCGACCGTCTTTATTGCACAGGTCTTTGGTATTGATCTCACGCTTACCGACTACGCCATGGTTGTGGTCACAGCAACATTAGCTTCTATCGGTACCGCAGGCGTTCCTGGTGTAGGTTTGATCATGCTGGCCATGGTACTTAATCAGGTCGGTCTGCCTGTCGAAGGTATCGCTCTGATCATGGGGGTAGACAGATTGCTGGATATGGTGCGTACTGCCGTTAACGTAACCGGTGATTCTGTGGCTACTGTCGTGATAGCAAAATCAGAAAATGCTTTTGACTCAGAAGTT
The DNA here is from genome assembly GCF_021412565.1 of Shewanella sp. AS1. Taxonomy (GTDB): domain Bacteria; phylum Pseudomonadota; class Gammaproteobacteria; order Enterobacterales; family Shewanellaceae; genus Shewanella. The sequence continues at coordinate 287,832 of NZ_JAKCLJ010000002.1, forward strand.
TATCACAACACTCAAGCAGGCAAGACCACAGGCAGTTTCACCGATCAGATAAACGTGGAAATGAAACCTTAAGTTTACTGCTATCTACTTACTACTCTGTAGTCCATTTAATAAGAAGGCGTCCATTGACGCCTTTTTTCATGACCACGACAGACTAAGTCCCATTCACAACACAGTTATTTTAAGATCTCGATTTCGCGAAAACCATTGGAGTAAGCAGAATAAGGCCTAGGGTCAAAATACGGGAATTTTTCATAACAACCTGTCCATTTTATCCATATTATTCGAGTCAACTGCTACCACAGTCGCTCAATTTTAACGCCCCGTTATACAATCATTTCCTAATGAATGCACCCTTTATGGGAAAGAGAGAGCTCACTGTGAACTGGCTGACTATTTAAGCAGCATTTGGGTCAACAAAAGGCAAGCACAGATGATGGAAAGGTTTATCATTGCCCGCATCAACCATGGCCTTCTCCCATAGGAGAGTGGCAAGCGTTTTGAGGCAAGCACGCACAGCCCCATCAGGGTAAACCAGGGAGTAAAAAACAGCGTAACGCGTACTTTGACCAGAGTAACGGCCAGATCGTGCAATGCGCCACTCACGGCAAAGGTCATGATTAAGGCTAAAGAGAAAGGAAGCACACGAAGGCAAGGACGCATCACCAGCCTCGCGAGATAGTAACCCCAGATAGGATTCCAGTATTCCCAGAACTGATGAAAACTGCCTGCGCCAAGTGAGCGGCTCAACATGTTTCTCATCGATTCTGGCGCCCCTAGGGCTACGCCATTGCGCTTTTTAACATAAGCCGAAAGGGTAATCGATTTTGCCATAATGTTAACGTCTGGGCGCTCCTCTAGAGTCACACTAGGTATGACGAACATTCCCCATAAGGAATAAATCATCAGATTCGGCTCACTAACCTAAAGCCTATTGGATCGCTTTGCAAACAGGCTCAACAAACGGGCACTAAAAGCATAAGCAAACAAAACGGCCTGAACTTTTTCAAGCACAGGCCGATTCAGTTATCACAAAGAGGATGCCACGCGGCAATTAACGTTCCCAGTAGGCCTCTTCCAGACTGTCTTCCCGCTCTGGCAAACCTCGGGATAAACGTGGACTGTGCTGAGCTAACACCTCATAAGCAACCCGGTTAGCGTACTTGCAGATCTGCGAAAATGAGGAGTAACACAACCCATCACGCTTATGCTTGCTCGAACCTGGCACATTGGCCTTATGATAAGTATTGGAAGCCAGATCGTGCAATAACGCAGCCAAGGCGCCATCTCCCGCCCCATTAGTGTTGCGAATAATATCCGGCCCTCCCATATAAGGGGCGATGTGGGCAAACACTTTAAGCGGCGTCTCACAGGCCAGCTTTAATTTGGGTCTGGAAAACTCATAGCGATTAAACTCAGGGATGACACCAGGAAGCAAGGTATGAGTGGTTTCACGCTTTTCGCCATCTTCTGTGTAACCAGCCATGTACAAGCCTAAGGGACCTGCTGTGGTTAACACCAAATCGCACCATTCCAGCGCGGCGTTAGATGCACTCAATGGGTCACGATATCCAGTCAGCGCCTCGCCCTCATCCTCATTCATCGCCAGAATAGTGACATTCTCTTTGATGAAGTTAATCCACCACTCTGGGTCTTCCTCAATCAGAAAACGTGTACCTAAGGTTAATACCACGGGGACGTCTGCCTCTTTGGCGTAGGCGATGGCCGTTAGCGCCGCCTCTGTGATCTGATCTTTGTCACTGGCCCGCATCAGATAAGCAGTAAGCACCAATGCCGATGAGGTTTGCACTATCTCTTTATCAATAAATTCGGGAGTAAGCTTATCCATTGAGCCTTTGCTGATGGCAAAAGTGCGCTCACCGCAATCTGAGATCAAGGTAAAACAGCGGCCAATCGGACCATTAACCGGCTGCAAGTAATTGAGATCCACTTTCGATGAGGTGTTGCACAGATAGCGATAGGCATAACTGCCCACTTCAATGTTGTTACTCATCACCCCAAACAGCACGGAGCGATCATCGGCTAAGATGGCATAATTGTGCACTGTGTTACCGATAGTGCCTCCGGCAAACTCATCGCTGATCAGGCTCAGGGCTTTAAGCTCGTTATAGAGCTGATGGGCCTTAGTATCATCGATTAAGGTAGAGTTGCCCTTAGGTAGCTGATAACGGCTGAGCAACTCATCGGCCACTTTGGCCTCGATATCGACTAAGGTTTGATCTATCCCGCAGATGTGGGTGGAGATATGCTGTGGCTGCTGAGTGAACTGAGCCAATAGTGGATCACGATTTGTAACAGGAAAATAATGCTTCGACTTGCGTTGACCGGGAAACTTCATATCAAGCTCACTCTTGTCGCATCCATGCAAATGGAAATTATCATTAAAAGGTAAGCTACCTCATTTAGCCTACCCTTTAATCGAGCACTTGGCAGTCACCCTGCTCTATACCAAGTGCTGTAAAATGGCCGCAGATCCTACCATATAAAATAGCAGTGGCCAGTGATTTATGCCGATAAAGCGAGATTTATCACTTAGGCTGTAACCAAGCGCCAGCCTGCTCGGCCACAATCTCGGCAAGTAGCTGAATATGGGCGGCATCGTCATTAAGGCAAGGGATAAAACGATAGCTTTCACCGCCAGCTTCAATAAAGCTTTCTTTGCCGCCGATGGAGATCTCCTCTAATGTCTCTAAGCAATCCACCGCAAAGGCGGGACACATAATATCGACACTGCGAATGCCCTCTTCTGGCAGGACTTCAAGCATGGCATCGGTCGCCGGCGTTAGCCATTCCTCCTTACCAAACTTAGACTGAAAACACAGACGCCACTGGCTATCATTGAGCCCTAGTTCCTTGGCCAGTAACCTGGACGTCTCCTGACACTGCTGCTGATAAGGATCGCCCTCTGTCACATAACGCACAGGCACGCCATGATAAGACATTAACAGACACTGGGCCTGACCGTGCTCATCCCAGTGACGACGCACCGACTCAGCCAAGGCTTTTATATAAGTTGGGTGCTGATAATAGGCTTTACTGAAACGGGTTTCAGGATAATCGCGTCGCTGCTTGTAAATCTCGGCAATGGCATCGAACACAGGCGCCACAGTCGAGCAGGAGTACTGCGGATAGAGCGGCAGCACTACGACTTTATCGACGCCTTGATGAATTAGCTTATCAAGCCCAGCCTGCAGGGATGGATTGCCGTAGCTCATTCCCAGCTCCACCGGAATTTCACGTCCATGAATTTTCGCTAACAACAAAGAGAGTGCCTCTCTTTGTCTCTCGCTTATCACCATAAGCGGCGAGCCATCTTGCCACCAGATGGATTGATATAGCTTAGCGACCGCTTTGGGCCGAGTATTTAAAATAATGCCGTTAAGGATAGGTTTCCAGATCAGCGGATTGAGATCCACGACGCGAGGATCACTTAAAAACTGCTTCAAAAACTGTTTTACATCTGCAGGGGTGGGCGTGTCTGGTGTGCCTAAATTAACCAGCAAGACGCCCATTTTTGCAGGCGTTGAAGATGAGATTGAATTCAAACGATTTTCCTACCCGAAATGATAACCAATTTTATTCTAGGCTAGCATTGCGCCAGCCATAAAAAAAGCCCAACTCAGTGGGCTTTAATCAATTATGAGAAGCGGCTCATGCCAGTTCTCAGCTATTCAATCTAAGTGCTCTTAAATATAAGTGCGCTTGAATATAAGTGGGCTTAAACCTAAACGTAAGAAACCTAAGTTAACCTATGGTTTTTTCGATCGCTTCACTGACAGCGGCAACGGTTTGAGTACCATCAAACTTGTTGTAAGTCAGTTTGCCCTCTTGGGCAACTTTGCCATAGTACTCAACCAGAGGCTTAGTCTGCTCATGGTAGATCCCAAGGCGTTTACGCACTGTGCTCTCTTCATCGTCAGGGCGGATCACCAGCTCTTCACCAGTGACATCATCTTTGCCTTCAACCTTAGGTGGATTGTAAACCACATGGTAAACGCGGCCAGAACCTGGGTGAACACGACGTCCGCTCATGCGCTTAACTATCTCTTCGTCCGGCACATCAATTTCGATCACATGATCGATCTCTATGCCGCTAGCCGCCATTGCATCAGCCTGAGGAATAGTTCGAGGGAAACCGTCGAGCAGGAAACCTTTGGCACAATCATCTTGAGCCACACGCTCTTTTACCAGGCCAATGATCAGCTCATCAGACACCAGCTGGCCAGCATCCATCACTTTCTTGGCTTCCAGACCAAGCGGAGTGCCCGCTTTTACCGCCGCACGTAACATGTCGCCAGTAGAGATCTGTGGTACACCGTACTTTTCCATGATGAACTGAGCCTGAGTACCTTTACCGGCACCTGGGGCACCTAATAGCATAATGCGCATCTGAGAGTCCTCTTATTTCGCATAATTATATTTTTCATTGGGCGGCGATCTTCGCACAAATGGCCGCCATTTTGAAGTAGCTGAGCCTGAGTTTGCATTCGACTTTAGGCTGATAGTCAGCGATTAACTGTTTTTCACGGCATTTTCAGTCAAATTCACTGAAATTAAGCCGTGAAGCCGCAGTATCAATAGAGTAAAGAGTAGAGCTTACGTCGAAATTGATTGGCCGTGACATTCCCTTGGCCCATGGCGGTTAAGATTTCCATGAAAAGCAGCTTGATCTGACCATCCTGTGCGTTGATATCATTACTGAGTACAGCAAACAACTTCTCAAGTGCCTCCTCATCACGTTTGGCGCCATGCAATGCCTTACATAAAGAGAGCAGCAAGGCTAAATCGCCGGGCGATGCATCGACACTCTCCTGAAGCTTTCGGATCTCCGGCGTATCGGCCGCATCTAAGGCCAAGGACAATTTGGCTTTCAGGCTCTGATAGTAGCTGTCTTGATCGGCCAGCCCTATCCCATCGAGCAGAACTTTTGCCTGCGCTACCTGCCCTAGCATCAAGAGTGCATCGGCATACACAAGGGCGACTTCAGCATGAGGCTGTTCCTGATAGGCGGCTTTCAGCAGAGGTAAGGCATTAACAGCATCATCCTGTGCCAACAAGGTTTTCGCCTGATTGAGATCCAGCTGCCACTGTGCTGGGAGATGTTTGGCCAACATGGCCTCTATCTGATCCACAGGTAAGGGGCCAGCAAAGCCATCAATCGGCTTACCCTCTGTCAGTAACAGTGTGGTTGGCAGACTCTGGATCTGAAAATATTGGGCGATTTCAATCTCTGCATCGCAATTGACTTTCGCCAGGATAAAACGGCCCGACTGAGCAAGCTGCTCCAGGCTCTGGCCTAAGGCCATGCTGTCTGGGCTCTGCTGACTCCAGAAGGTTAAGATCACCAGTTGCTGCATCGACGCATCGACCACCTGCTGGATATTCTCTTTAGTTAAATCCAATACGCTGTCCATATCATTCCTTAGAGGCTTATCTCTTACCTTAGGGGCTATCTCTTAGCATCTTTAGTCTGTGTGACTCAATGAATAAGAGGCAGCTAGGCTGCCTCTTATTCGATGCTATCTTATTTGACACTCGCAAGCAGCATCTTGTTCATCAGCTTAATGAAGGCCGAAGGATCGGCTAAACTGCCCTTCTCAGAAAGCTGAGCCTGTTGTAAGAGTAGCTCAGCCCATTGGCTAAAGGCTTCCTCATCCTGCTCGGCATCTAAGCGAGACACTAAGGGATGCGCTGGGTTGAGCTCAAATACCGGCTTGCTTTCAGGAACAAATTGCCCCGCCGCCTGCATCAGTTTGATCATCTGTGATGACATCTCACCTTCACCGGCAACCACACAGGCTGGAGTATCGGTCAGACGCGTCGTCACTTTCACCTCGGAAACCTTGTCACCCAGAGCCTCTTTAACCCGCTTTACCAGGCCTTCAGACTCGCTCTGCAGCTTCTCTTGTTCCTCTTTTTCAGCCGCATCTTCCAGATCCCCAAGTTCGAGATCGCCGCGAGTGACCGAGTGTAACTGCTTGCCATCAAACTCAGTTAAGTGGTTGATTAACCACTCATCAATACGCTCAGACATGAGTAAGACTTCGATGCCCTTCTTACGCAGTACCTCAAGGTGAGGACTGTTAACCGCCGCCTCATGGCTGTCAGCCACAATATAGTAGATCTTGTTCTGGCCCTCTTTCATGCGCTCAACATAGTCACTTAAAGACACAGTGTGCGCCGCCTCATTAGTATGGGTAGAGGCAAAACGCAGCAGCGCGGCAATCTTCTCTTTGTTGGCGAAATCTTCGGCAGGGCCCTCTTTCAATACCTGGCCAAATTCGGCCCAGAAAGTCTGGTATTTCTCTGGCTCGTTCTTTGCCAGCTTCTCCAGCATGCTAAGTACACGCTTGGTGACGGCGGTACGCAGCGCCGTAGTAACCTTGTTATCTTGCAAAATCTCACGAGAGACGTTGAGCGGCAGATCGTTAGAATCGATTAAGCCCTGCACGAAACGCAGGTAGCTGGGCATAAACTGCTCGGCATCGTCCATCACAAATACACGCTGAACGAAGAGTTTCAGGCCATGTTTACGGTCTCGGTTCCATAGATCCCAAGGCGCTTTCGAAGGGATGTAAAGCAAGCTGGTGTATTCCTGCTTACCTTCGACGCGATTGTGGCTCCACAGCAGCGGATCGGCAAAATCATGGGAGATATGCTTGTAGAACTCCTGATACTCCTCGTCGGTCACATCGCTCTTGTTACGGGTCCACAGGGCCGTAGCCTTGTTCATCGCTTGCCATTTACCCTCAGTGGCAGGGATGGCTTCTCCGCCCTCTTCTGTGGCTTCTTTGGCGGGCGTACCCTCTTGCCACATCTCAACAGGCACAGAGATATGATCAGAATATTTGGTGATGATTGAGCGCAGACGGTAATCGCTGGCAAACTCTTTCTCATCTTCGCGCAGATGCAAGATGATCTCGGTACCGCGAGATGCTTTAACTATGTTCTCAACGGTAAACTCACCTTCCCCCGTTGACTCCCACTGCACAGCCTCATCGGCAGCATGCCCGGCAGCGCGGGTACGAACTGTGACTTTATCGGCAACGATAAAGGCCGAATAGAACCCCACACCAAACTGACCAATGAGCTTTGAGTCTTTCGATTCATCACCAGAGAGGTTCTTGAAGAACTCAGCCGTGCCCGACTTGGCTATGGTGCCTAAGTGTTCAATCACACCATCACGGGTCATACCTATGCCATTGTCTTCTATGGTGACTGTGCCTTTCTCGCTGTCGGCGCTGACACGCACACGTAGCTCGCCGTCGCCTTCATATAACTCATCTTTGGTTAAGGCTTCATAGCGAAGTTTATCGGCGGCATCGGCAGCGTTGGAGACCAATTCACGCAAGAAAATCTCTTTGTTGGAGTACAAAGAGTGGATCATCAAATTAAGCAGTTGTTTGACTTCTGTTTGAAAGCCATGGGTTTCTTGTTGTGACATCGATTATTCCTTCTTAAATTCACAAACGACACTCTATGGCTAAAGAGATGGGGCTGGAATTTCACTTTTCAAGCCAGATTTTTATCTTAAGTTTTATTTGCTCAAAAAAAATCCAACTCTGTTGGAGTTGGATTTTATCTCTAAGGTTTTCACCACTAAAAGCTATGGTTTACAAAGGCAAGCGCCCATTGAACGACAGGGCCAAGGTGGTGCTGTCCACATATTCAAGCTCACCGCCGACGGGCACACCATGGGCGATACGGCTGACCTTCACCTGATACTGCCGGGCAAGATCGGCAATATAGTGAGCCGTGGCATCTCCCTCCACCGTCGGATTCGTAGCAAGGATCAGCTCGCTCACGTCACCCGATGCCAGATGCTGCTCTAGCAGACTCAGGCCAAGCTCGTCGGGTCCCACACCGTCTAACGGCGACAGGTGACCTAAGAGCACAAAATAACGACCGGAAAAATAGCCTCCCGCCTCGATAGCTAATACATCGGCCGGGGTTTCTACCACACAGATCAGATCCGACTGTCCGCGGCGACTGCTGGCGCAGATTGGACACAGGGTCTCTTCGGTGAAAGTGCGGCATGCACTGCAGTGACCAACATCACTCATGGCGCTGGCAAGGGATTGAGAGAGCTTCTGCCCCGCCTTGCGATCCCGCTCCAAAAGCTGAAATGCCATGCGCTGCGCCGACTTGGGGCCCACACCGGGCAAGCAACGCAGCGACTGTATTAACTCATCAACGAGAGGGCTGAACTTCATGATTAGAATGGCATCTTCATGCCAGGTGGCAGTTGCATGCCGCCTGTGACTTCCGCCATCTTCTCTTTTTGGCTCTGCTCAACACGACGCGCAGCATCGTTACAGGCCGCGGCAATCAGATCTTCAAGCATCTCTTTATCATCTTCTAGCAGGCTTGGGTCGATCTCAACCTTACGCACGCTGTGAGAACCTGTCATAGTGACTTTTACAAGACCCGCACCGGCTTCACCGGTCACTTCCATACGTGCGATCTCTTCCTGCACTTTGGCCATCTTGTCTTGCATCATCTGGGCTTGTTTCATTAGGTTGCCCATACCGCCTTTTCCAAACATATTGCGTTCTCTTCGATATTAAAAAACTGGCTAATCTTACTGAATTAGCGCCAATAAGCAATCAATGCTGATCACCAAATAAAAACTTAAGCTGTAACGCCTTTCATTAATGTGATTCGGCCAGCTCAAGAAAGTTCGACTTATCGATAAGCTCGATAGCCTGACCTCGCTGACCTAAACGCTCGGGAGCATAGCTTAAACTATCGGGCACCATCTGAGCCCCCATGGCCTGAGAGAGCCAGCGAATATGCTCATCACTGACGAGCTCCTGCTCAGCTAGGGCTAACAGCTCGCCATGGAAACGCTTGCGGATCTCAAGCGGCGTTTCCCGCCCCTTGACCACACCAACGCTAAAGCTCACCTGACAAGGCTCACCCAAAGCCGTGGATAACGCCTCTTCAAGCTGCGCGACAGCCGCCGCGGCTTCAAGATGCTTTTGATCCGGCTTTAATACTAAGGGCAGCGGCTCGCTAAACTGCTGGCACACAGAGTTCACTGCAAGCTGTCTTACCCGCCCGCCAATCTCCAATGCCGCCATCAGGCGATACCATTTAAGATCTGTGCTATCGCCGGTAATGGACTCGCTCACACTTAGTTGAGTAGAGTGCTGACTCAGCACCTGATCTGGCAAGGACTTTTGTGGCTTAAGCTGCTCTTGAGAAACAGGCTGCTCTTGAGAAACAGCCGGCTCTTGAGATACAAGCTGGGTTTGAGAAATAGCCTGCTCTTGAGCCGCCTTGTCTGTTGTATCTTTAGCCTTAAGCTCGCTGTGTTGCTCATGAGTCACGTCATTTTCAGGCGTCACATCCTTTAATGAACTGACCTCGACAGCCGCATTGGGTTTATCTTCCCAGGGCGGCCTGTCGTCCAGATCATCTTTGGATTTGTCCTCTATCGCTTTGTCATCTGAGGCTTTATCGCTCTGTGTGGTTCCCGCATCGGTCTGCCTCTTAGGCGGCACGTAGGCCTTAACCTGCACTTCAGACTTTTTTGCGTCACTCTCCTTAGATGGTTTGACATCCAGCTCGCTAAGTAAGGAGTCTCTTGCCGCAAGCACAGCATCGAGCAGATCATCGCTGCAGGGCGCCACAGATGCTGCTTCTTTTACTTGAGATGCTGCTGTTTGAGAGACTGCTTGAGAGGCTTCTCTTGCAGCAACATCAGTCTGACTTGGCTGACTTGGCTGACTTGGCTGACTAGCAAGGTAGGCCTCATAATCCAGGGCATCTTGCCCATTAGCCGCTAACTCATCGCCATAGTCTGGTGTCATCTCATCGTAAGCGTCGAACAGTGATGGGCTTGACGCATTACTCGCCTTGCTTTGACCCGAATCGCTCACATTCGTCTCGTTAGCATGAGTCTCACTAACATGAGTCTCGCTAGTAGACGTATCATCTTTGCTCAGCTGTGTCTGACTGGCAGCCTGACTTAAGATCAGTGCCTGCTCAGACAGTAAACTGGCATCATCACAATCCACATCCTTCTCGCTATGCTGCGCTTTGGCACTGCTAGCTTCTGCTGTACTGCCAGTCTCTTGTCTATTTTCTGCCTCTGGCCCAGTTTCTGAGTCTTGTTCATTCTCAGCTTGGCTTTCACCCACTGTTTGCTTCACAGTAGCGGGGGCAGCTGACTTGACTGGCGCGGCTGATTTTGCGGGCATCACTGGCAAGGTCAGTTTTTCAGGAGCATGACCCGACGCCGATACAGTGGTGTCCTGAGGCGCAGTTTGCTTACCTGGCTCACTCTGCCACTTTTTTGCCGGCGATTCGGGCACAAAAGCCACGGCACGCAGCATGGCCATCTCCAGCCCAGATTTAGGATCCGGCGCATGGGGGAGATCCTTACGGCCAGTCAATAAGAGCTGATAATAAAGCTGAACCTGCTCGGGTGGGAGCTGGGCGGCAAAGGCAGCTATCTGCTGGGCATACTTGGAAAGCTGCGCCGCGGCGGGAGCAAATTGGGTTAAGGTGATCTGATGCAGCAGCTCCAGCAGGCTGCGGAGCACCTCTACAGGCTCTGCGCCGTATGACAGCACTTCATCTATGACTTGCATCAACTTGGCAATATCGCCATCACACAAGGCTTTGAGTAGAACGATGACATAATGCTCATCTATCGTGCCGAGCATGGTCTGAACCTGAGAAAGCTGTACCTGCCCGGCGCCAAACGCGATGGCCTGATCCGTTAAGCTCAGCGCATCACGCATACTGCCATTGGCCGCTTTGGCGAGCAGTGTTAGCGCGCCCTCGTCGAAATGGATCTGTTCCTGCTTGAGGATATGGCTCAGCTGCACACTGATCTCATCTAAGGTGAGACTCTTAAGATTAAACTGCAGACAGCGAGATAAAACCGTGACTGGCAAACGTTGGGGATCTGTGGTCGCCAGCAGAAACTTCACATGTTCAGGCGGCTCTTCCAATGTCTTGAGTAAGGCATTAAAGCTGCTGCGCGATAACATGTGCACTTCGTCAATCAAGTAGACTTTATAGCGGCCACGGGATGGACGGTACTGGACGTTATCCAACAATTCGCGGGTATCATCCACCTTGGTGCGCGAGGCGGCGTCCACTTCGATCAGATCGACAAATCGCCCCTGGGCAATTTCAACACAGCTAGCACACTGGCCACAGGGCTGGGCTGTGACGCCTTGTTCGCAATTAAGCCCCTTGGCAAACAGTCGCGCCAAGCTGGTCTTACCCACTCCTCGAGTGCCCGAAAAGAGATAAGCATGATGTAATCGATTCTGCATGAGCGCATTGGTTAAGGCATGCAATACATGAGATTGCCCGACCATTTGCTCAAATTTGGCAGGGCGCCATTTTCTGGCTAACACCTGATATGACATGTCACTCCCCAAATTGTCATCACCCAAAACGGAAATTTCTTCCGACTAGCTGCCAACAATAACATGCAAATGCCTCAGTCGCTAGCAAGCAAACACCTCCACCTGACGTTTTAAACAATCACCAAATCGCGATTAACACCAGCGCGTAGACTTGAGTTTAAAATGTGCAAGTGAGTTAAGAATCAATGAGCTAGGCTGTTTAAAATAATTTTGCAGGTAGAAAATTGCAGGCAGAAAAAATGCCACTCGTTTCTCACCAGTGGCATTTAATATTTAAACCAGATTAACGGCTGTGAGATGCGATTATTCGCCTTCAAACTCACAGAGTTTAACAATTTCAAGACCCGATGCTTGTAAGCGCGTTTCACCGCCTAATTCTGGCAGAGAAATAACAAACGCCGCATGCTTGGCTTCACCGCCAAGTTTACGAATTAACTTCACTGTGGCTTCGATGGTGCCACCTGTTGCTAACAGATCGTCAACCACCAATACTTTATCACCCGATTGGATAGCATCTGTATGTAACTCTAGTGAATCGTGACCATATTCAAGCTCATAGCTTTCGCTGATAGTCTCACGTGGTAGTTTTCCTGGCTTGCGCACAGGAATGAAACCCACTCCCAGGGCAAGCGCTAAAGGCGCACCAAAGAGAAATCCGCGCGCTTCAGTACCCACAACCTTAGTGAAGCCACGATCTTTATACTGCTCGGTCAACAACTCGATCACTGCTTGATAGGCACTATGATTTTCCATCAGGCTGGTCACATCCCTGAACATGATCCCTGGTTTGGGATAGTTAGGGATCGTTTTAATACTCTCTTTGATTAACGCTAACTTGTCTTGATTCATTACTAACATCTTTTTTTAACGCCCTTTAAAGGGAAAAACTGGCCAAAGACCAGTTTATGAGAAAATTTTCGGCTTAGCTTAAGCCTCTTTACACTCCCTTGCAACTGTGACGCCCTAAAGCCTCTCCTTGCTCACAAAATCAGCTTTAGTCATCCAGCTCAGGGACACGCCACAAATAAAGCAGCAAAGCCAAACACATCCCCAGCAGCATCAACTTAACCCACAGCAGCGGCACTAATACTATGCTCACCATAAAACTCAGGCTAGTCATGATGTAGGCTTTACGTTTCAGATCTTTACGTATACCGCCTTGCTCTTCCCAATCCTGCAGCGCCTGAGCAAACCAGGGATGACTGATTAGCCACTGATGTAATCTTTGGCTTGAACGGGCAAAACAGAACGAGGCCAGCAAGATAAAAGGCACAGTCGGCAGCAGCGGTACAAAAATGCCGATAAGGCCAAGTGCCAGGCTCAAACAGCCAATCAGCAGCAATAATCCCCGAGTCATTCATCCACCCATAAAAAACCACTCAAAATAGAGTGGTTAGTATATCTAAATTTGCACTTAACTTAAGTAAAAAACGAGTAAAAAGTCAGTGTAAAACGCAAGCAGTTTAGCCTGAAATCACAGCAGTTGCAGATGTTTCAGCCAAGACAGGGTTGCTGGCAGGGTTGGCAACATGAGTACCAACAAAAAGCCAATGAAATAAACGAAATTAAAAGGGTCTTTAAACGGCTGACTCATAGATTCCTCACGCAAAATTAATGGTTTTTATTGATCTAGATCAAATTTTACCGCCATTATAGTGAGTCATCTTTAAGATAGAAAGCCCAAAAAGCCATTAATTCCCCTAAGCCTGACAGGCATTCCCTTTAGGTGCGATCCCCCATGACTATCCCTTTAGCAATCATCTGTTGCAGCAGTTGCCGGCAACCAGACTCGAGTACGCCTGCTGCCATCTCAGGATAGGTAGCCGCCAGCCAATCACAAATTGCTTGAAATACTTGCCCCTGCTGTGAAATATATCCCAGCACCTGAGCACTTAAGGCCTGTAACTGCAGGAAACACACCTCATCTTCTGCATCCCGGTAGATACAAAAAAACTGCGGCTCGTGACTCGGGATCTCGGGGCGATACTCGGGTGAAATTCGCTGCACTTCATATCGGTATTGCGCCACCTTAGCACTGGCGCTCAGTACCAACTTAACGCTATCTATCTGCTCCAAGGTGATAACTTGCTGCAAGGGATCATCCTGCTCTGTGGCCACCACCAGCTCGAGCCATTCATAGTGCGCCAGCTCCAGCATAAAATCGGGATCCCCAGGGCCTGGCTGATACTCATCTTGCAGAAAGAGTAAAAACTCCTGGGCGATATCCAGAAAGATGGGGGAACTGCAATCATGCTTTACAAAAAAGTCTTGTACTAATGCTAACCAATCCCTCTCATGGTACAGAGAGCGCAGCACAGGAAAGCCATTATCGACAAAGCCTTTCATATTGTTGAAAAACAGCTCCCGATAAATTGTCATGCGGCGCAGATCCGTCCCCTCAGGCAAGGGACGATTCGGATCGCGGATATAATCGATAAAACGCTGCTGAACAGCTTGAAATGCCATTATGCGCTCCTGCCAAGCTTATCTAACTGAGCAGTTTGGTAGCCATGGATCTGCCTGATCTCCCTTAGCAATTCATCGGTAGCGGGAATATTAAAATCCCTTTCCAGCAAGGTCGGAAACACCCCATGATGCTGATAACAGGCCTCGAGTAATTGCCACACAGGCGAAATCACCTCACTGCCATGGGTATCTACCAGCAGATCCGATGCTTCCTCATAATGACCGGCAATATGCAGATAGGCTATCCGCTCTGTCGGCATGGCGCGCATAAACTCAAAAGGATCATATTGATGATTGATAGAGTTGACATAGATGTTATTCACATCCAGCAGCAGCCTGCAGTCCGCCTCTTCCAGAACATGCTGGACGAACTCAAGCTCGGTTAACTCGCTTGCGGGAGCCGCATAAAAGGAGACATTTTCCAGGATCAATGGACGCTCTAAAATCGCCTCAACCTGCTTGACCCGTTTCGCCACATAAGTAACCGCGGCATCGGTAAAAGGGATCGGCATCAGATCGTAAAGATGCCCTGCTCCCGAGCAGTAACTTAAATGCTCCGAATAGAGTTCGATATTATGCTGATCGAGAAAATGTTTTACCTGCTTGATAAAGCGGATATCCAGAGGTGCCGGACTGCCGATAGAGAGCGACAAGCCATGGCAGAAGAAACGGTGTTTTTCGGTGAGCTGACGAAACTGACGTCCAAACTTACCTCCTAGAGTCATCCAGTTCTCCGGTGCGACCTCAAGAAAATCGATCTCGCGGGGAAGCGCCTGGCAAAATTCCCCCAACATCTCACGCCTTAATCCTAACCCGACTCTAGCTTGGCTCAACATACACACTCCACACTTGTTCTCAACTGGTCGCCAAAACAGATTAGGCCAGTAAACACTGACCTAATCATTGTCACCTTAGCTAGGGCAGACTAAGATTTTGCACCACCACATTTACCTTCTTTGGCTTTCTTTTCGCCTGTTTTCTTCATCTCTTCGCCACATTTACCCTCTTTGCCTTTCTTCATCATCTCTTCGCCGCACTTACCTTCGCCGCACTTGCCTTCTTTGGCCATCTCTTTCGCGGACTCGCTCATGCCACGCTCGCCCTCTTTGGCTTTCTTCATCTTCTCGCCGCACTTACCTTCACCGCATTTACCTTCGTTGTTGGCGATTTGGTAGCCAGACTGCATCTCAACATAGCCAAATGGGTCGGCTTGAACCTGAGTGCTTATACTGCCCCCAACCATCACAGAGCCCAGTGCAACAGCCACAGCGGTATTTTTTGCTAATTTCATAATCTCTTCCTTATTTGCTTAATGTATGCAATTGGTTACCAACACCACTTCATTGTCGGCTGATTGATATGACCAGATATTTAACTGTTTTATTTCAAAAACCAATCAAACATCACATTTATGATACAAAAAGCATGCTAGTGCAAGCTAAGTAACACAGTCACATAGGTAACTGTTTCGCTTTTATCTGCATCGGCGCTGGCGTAGAATAAGCGCCCTTTTGGCTTTGCCGCCTGTTATTAACCCTTGGTAAAGCCGTCGACCCAATAGCTAATTTTGAGACTTAAACATGCGCGTGATCTTAGCCCCGATGGAAGGCGTAGCCGATGCACCTATGCGAGCCCTGCTTACCAGTGTGGGAGGCTATGACTTAGTCATCAGTGAATTTATCCGCGTGGTGGATCAACTGCTGCCGGAAAAAGTCTTTTTCCGACTCTGCTCCGAGCTCAAATATCAATGTCATACTCCATCGGGGACTCCGGTGCGTCTGCAGCTCTTAGGGCAACACCCGAACTGGATGGCTGAAAACGCAGTGCGGGCAATTGAGCTTGGCTCCCATGGCGTTGACATCAACTATGGCTGCCCGGCACCTATGGTTAACCGCAGCAATGGCGGCGCCGCCCTGTTAAAAGAGCCGGAAACCATCTATCAGGTGACCAAGGCCGTGCGTGATGCTGTGCCTAAAGAAAAACCGGTAACGGCCAAGATCCGCTTAGGTTGGGATGATAAAAGTCGCTGTGTCGAGATTGCCGAGGCGATCGCCTCTGCTGGTGCCAATGAACTGACCGTCCATGCCCGCACCAAAGAGGAGGCCTATCGCCCTCCTGCCCACTGGCAATATATCAAGTTGATAAAAGAGCATATTAATATTCCTGTTATCGCCAACGGCGAGATCTGGAACCGAGAAGATTATTTAAAATGCCAGATTGCCAGCGATTGTGATGATGTGATGCTGGGACGGGGCGCACTCACAGTCCCTAACCTGGCTCATGTAGTGAAAGGTCATCAGCAAGCCATGGCCTGGGACGATGTAAAAGCACTGCTTATTCAGTACTCAGAATTTGAGGTGGTCAGTGAAAAACAGCAATATTATCACGCTCGTATCAAGCAATGGCTAAGATTTATCTCGCGTCATTATGAACAAGCCGAAGCCTTGTTTTTACAGATAAGAATCCTGAAAGATACCCGACAAATACTCTCATTACTGCAGGACTCTTAAACACGGCTTTGATCAGGGTCAAAATGACCTAATACTTTTTGTGCAATGAGACAATATTACTCAAAATATCGCTGCAATTTGATCTTAGTCATAGCCAAGATTGCCAAGCTGTTTAGACTTTATATTCTAGACACCAACAAGGCAGCAATTTGTGAACAGCTCTCGTATCAGACATGAACTATCGCTACTCGAAACCAATATCAGAGTTGGATTATCGCAGCTGCTTGCACAAAAGCAGCTTGAAATCGATAGTAAAACCCTCAGTTTATCGGCATTAATCGAGCAGATGAGCGCAAGTAAACTCACCTGCGAACCGCTTTTCACTAAGCTCACCCAGCTTGATGCAGCCCTCTGTCAGCTCGATATAGGTCTATATGGACTGTGCGCCGATTGTGAGTCAGAAATTGAAGCATCGCGATTGATGGCCGATCCTTTAGAGCAAAGGTGCGCCGAGTGTGCGGCCAACCATGCTCACGAGCACAGACAGGAACTGAGGCTGAATTACTAGTCCGTTAAAAATGAGCCTCTGCTTATTGATCTAGTCAGAATTAACCAAAAAAAACCTCCTTTACAGGAGGCTTTGGCTTGCTAAGTAACAGGGAGTGTTATTAACAATAGTGTTTGGGCTTTGTTTGTTATGGCTTAAAAAGTTTGCTCTAAGCGCAGGAACACAGTTCTGCCCATCACATCGTACAAATCTGTCTTCACATCGCGGTAATCGACAAATCCATCGTACCAAGTCGGCGCATCTTCACTTGTCAGGTTATTAACCCCAAGCGTCAGCTTACCGTTCCATGGGTGAACATAGCTCACCTGCACGTTGTGCTTATAGTAAGGCGACACTGCAGCTAGGAAATCATAACCGTACTCTTCGTTACCCGAATACTGTGAACCAACATAATAGGTGGTCCAGGCCGCCGACCAATCACCTTGAGCCCAGTTGATGTTCACATTACCTCGGTATTTGGGGTAGTCCTGCAGGCCAGCGTAATCGAATGGCTCTTCACCGGCAGCAGAGGTCTGTGCATATTCATCCACATAACCTAGCTCTGCCTTAAAGGTCCAGTCGCCCATGCCAGTTTCTAAGAAGTAAGCCGCCTTAAAGTCGATACCCGAGGTTTCAAGGGATGCCATGTTCTGATCGAAGCTGTAGGCCGTATCAATCTTGCCATCTGGGCCACGTACAATAGCCGTTGATGAGCCATTGTCCACCTCATCTTTCAAAAGACGCGTCAGGCTGGTAGAGGCGATCTGATTGTCCAGGGTCAAGTCATAGTAAGACACTTCAACTGACAACTCGTCGGTCGCGTTCCATACGATACCCGTTGTGAAGGACTCACCCTCTTCAGGCTTAAGATCTGGGTTGCCACCAAACCAGGTCTTGTGCTGCTGCTGAGGGCGACAATACACTGGATCGGCATTATTGTTAGCATCACACCATACGGTATCCAGCGCACTTTCGAAACTCAACGCTTGAGTTGCGAACATCTCACCCATGTTTGGTGCGCGGAACGACTCACCCCAGCTTGCACGAACTAAGAGTGAATCGACCGGACGCCATGCAATACCCACTTGCGGTGTAGTGCTATCGAAGGTGCCATTCACAAACTGCGCCCCAACATCACCTTCCTGCTCATACTTGTCATAACGTACAGCCGCGTTCACATCGATATTAAAGGGTAGAGACGCCTGCAGCTCTACGTAGGCCGAGGTGCGGTCACGGGTTGCGTTGACATCGTCACCACCTGAGCCACCAGAGACTTTACCTGAAGCAGACTGAGGATCACTGAACTGAGTGTAATCGACACGCTCGAATTCTGTCCCCACAACACCTGCAAGAGAAAAATCACCGCTATCAAGGAGCAGAGTCGATGCTAATACATCCACCTGTGAGCTGATAAACTGCGCCTGATAAGTACCTGTGTGGGCCGCCTGACCATAAAAATCTGTCATCATGGCATCCCAGTCACCATAGCTCATGCCTGTGGTGTTGAAGATATCGTACTGCTCAGAATCGATAAGGTTCTGCACTATATCATCGTTGATCAGGTTAGTGTTCCACACGTTAGTGCTCGAACGGCTATGCTGGGCATTGATCTCCCAATCAAGGCCATTACCCAGATCTGCATATCCGATAATGCCGCCCAAGAAATCGATAGAGTTGATCTCAGTATGGGTATCACGAGCACCAATGAATGCCGAGCGCAGTGACAAATCTAAATCTTTACCCACAGGATTATACTGATGTGAGGCACTCATGGTCGGCACATTGGTCGATACTGGCGTCCCCGCATAACGGGTATCGGTTTCAGACATAGAGGCACTGGCGCGGCCGCGGAACTGGATATCATCAGTTAGGCTGTAGTTAAAGTTAGACAGCACAGAGTTTTGCACCACATTACCAAACAGCTTAGTTACCATTCCGTGGTTATAGAGACATTGGCCATTGTTTTGCCCGTCTGTGTAGTCCACTGAGTTAGGTGCCTGAGCACAGATAGCCGAGTTTGAATAGTTAGCAAATATTGGGTCGCCGTCTGCATCGACAGTGCCAGTATCATATTTACCCGTAGGTACTGCACCAAAACTACTGAAAGCGCCATAGGTTGGGTCATCGAACTTCCAGATATCCCTATCCATCACAGCTTGAGCATTGTAATACTCATAGCTCAGAGTGATATTCCCTTTTTCGCTTGAGTAACCAGTCGTGACGTTAAAGCGATGTTCATCACCGCCTTTTTCTTCGGGTAGAGATGCATCATAAGCGAATGTAAGGCCTTCGAAGTTTTTCTTGGTGATGATGTTAATCACACCTGCTACCGCGTCTGAGCCGTAAACCGCCGATGCCCCTTCACGCAGGATCTCAATACGCTCCACAATCGCCATAGGGATACGGGAAGTATCGGCTGCGGCGCCTGAGCTGGCACTGGTACCCGGCATACGACGGCCATCGAGCAGAACCAAGGTATAATGCGATGGCAGACCACGCATCTGGATACTGCTAGTTGCCGATGCACCCGACCCCAAACCAGAGGTACCACGGTGAGAGCCGAAACTGTTGACCGAGGAGTTATTTAGCACATCGGCAACTGTGGCTTCACCTGACATCTGAATATCGGCAGCCGTTAATACAGTGACAGGTGATGCCGTCTCCATATCAACCTGCTTAATACGCGAGCCTGTTACCTCGATACGTTCTACTTTTTCACCGTTTTCATCAGCAGCAAAAGCGACACCTGAAAAAGCGATACTTGAGGTCGCGGCGGCAATTAAACCAACCCGTACAGCCTTTGCAGTTAAAGTTAAAGAGTTCATGTTTTTCCCCTCATGTTCTGAGATTTAAATAATTAAACCCCACTCCATTAATCTTTATAGTTTTATTATTTAAAAGAAGTTAATTCCTTCGCCGCCGATATTGTTAAAAAAGAAACAAGCTGTCAACAAGCACAACATCAAAACAACCTAATTGAAAACAATTGATACATTTGAAGATTAAAAAAACAGAACGAAAAAATACAAATT
The DNA here is from genome assembly GCF_021412565.1 of Shewanella sp. AS1. Lineage (GTDB taxonomy): Bacteria > Pseudomonadota > Gammaproteobacteria > Enterobacterales > Shewanellaceae > Shewanella. The sequence continues at coordinate 307,738 of NZ_JAKCLJ010000002.1, forward strand.
ATTTTAAATCAAAGACTTAAAAAGGAGATTGAATATCGAACAATTATTTAGCTACCCAATCAAAAATGGATACAAATTAATACAACTGTTTTTATTATGTTTTATTTTTTAATTTATTTAATAAATATTAAACATAGGTATCGGTAATTTAATTTTTAAATATAACCTAATAAAAAATCCGGCTTAACTTTGCTGAAATTAAAAAATCTAATTTAATCAGCAATGAAATAATAATAAAAAACGACTGTCATTTAGGGTTAATACAAAACTTATGCTTGAAAAAGGCTTATGCTTGAAAAAGACTTATGCTTGAAAAAACTTGGGCTTGAAACAAAACTTATCTTGAAAAGGACTGGGGCGTGATACAAAACTGGTAAGACAGGAATTACGCGGTTACGCTTGTGTTGCTGATGGGGTTGGTGTTCGATTTTGGGTAGGCTTGCACTGCTGCTAAGCAATAAAAAAGCCGCAATCTGCGGCTTTGATACAAAATAGACACACTTAAGGGAATAGTAATTAAGGTCCTTAACTGCGCTGACGGGGCGTTTTACTCGCCGTCGTTTTATGCTTGCGCACAGCACGACGGATCTTGGCACTCTTCACCTTAGCCCGCGCAACACTGTGCTTATCAGTGCCCATCAGAGTACGGTTTTCAGGCGCTAAGCCCGCCAGCTCTCTTAAATAGTTCACTTGTTCCACAGGCAGCTCAACCCATCCCCCACGAGGCAGTGACTTGGGCAGTTCAATCATACCGTAACGGATACGAATAAGACGACTCACCTGGATCTCTTGGGACTCCCACAAACGACGAACCTCACGGTTACGCCCTTCTGCGAGTGACACATGCCACCACTTGTTCATCCCCTCGCCACCAGCGGGTTTGACTTTATCAAAGTGCGCCGGGCCATCTTCCAGGGTCACGCCACTGCGCAAACGCTGCACACAAGCATCGGTCACCTCACCAAAGGTACGCACCGCATATTCACGCTCGACTTCGTGTGATGGGTGCATCAGGCGGTTGGCCAGCTCACCATCAGAAGTAAACAGCAATAAGCCTGAGGTATTTATATCCAGACGCCCTACGGCAACCCAGCGAGAATCACGGGTACGAGGCAGGCGGTCAAATACCGTTGGTCGCCCTTCAGGATCTTTGCGACTACAGATCTCACCTTCAGGCTTGTGGTAGGCGATCACACGGCAGACAAGATCCTGCTCGGCTTTAATAGATACCGCGCGGCCATCGATACGGATTTTGGCATCGGCTTCGACACGATCACCGAGTTTTGCGATTTCACCGTCAATACTAACTCGACCTGCAGCAATCCATGCCTCCATCTCACGACGGGAGCCATGGCCTGCACGGGCCAAGACTTTCTGCAATTTTTCACTCATTAGTTGACTCTTTTACGTTTCAGACTCTGTCTCAGGTTCAGGCAAATGCTCCTTGTAAATTGCCGAGCCGGAAAACAGCGCTGCTAATGACTCAGGATCGGATAATTCAGGAAGATCTGCTATTCGATCTAAGCCAAAATAGGCTAAAAATTCAGTTGTTGTGGCATACAGAGCGGGCCGTCCCGGCACCTCTTTATGCCCAACAATTTTAATCCAGTTTCTGTCGGATAGTGTTTTCATGATATGGCTACCGACTGCCACACCACGTACTTGTTCTATATCGCCTCGGGTCACAGGCTGACGATAGGCGATCACCGCCAAGGTCTCTAAGGTCGCCCGAGAATATTTAGGCGCCTTCTCCTGCCATAAACGCTGCAGATAGGGACTGAGCATCTCTATGGTCTGGAATCTATACCCACCGGCCACACTGACCAGTGTCACCCCGCGTCCTTGATAATCCTGTTGTAGCTCATCAAGTGCCGCTTTAATGCGCGAACGTGATACGCTAAAGTCCGCCAGCACACCCTCGGTTAACTGTTTAATGGAAACCGTCTTGGCCATCACAAACAGGCTGGCTTCGATAAGCTGTTTTAGTTGTTGTTGATTGATGTTTAGTTTACTTGTCGACAATCCCATATGCCCTAACATGTATGGTCGACAAAGGCTGCGCCTGGATCAAGTCGACCAATAACTCTTTAACCAACTCCATTAATGCCAGAAAACTCACTACAACACCGGCCCTCCCTTCGCTGACATCAAACAGCTGCTCGAAAGGCAGGTAAGATTTGCCTTCAAGCATGGCTAAGATCTGCGTCATCCGCTCCCGGGTCGATAGATATTCACGACGTACATGGTGATGCTCTGTCGCCTCAACCCGCTTGAGCACGGCGGCAAAGGCACCAACCAAGTCCACCAAAGACACAGGTGGCGGCACCACAATCGGCTTAATATCGGCCGCGGCCAGCGCCTTGGCCTGAAAAATGTCCCGCTCTAGACGCGGCAGTTCATCGAGTCGCTGCTGCGCCTCTTTGATGGTTTCATAGGCCTTTAACTGTCTTATCAGCTGCATACGAGGATCATCTTCTTCATCCTCTTGAGTCACAGGCTTAGGCAGTAACAGACGCGATTTAATCTCGGCTAAGGTGGCTGCCATCACCAGATAATCGGCGGCTATCTCCACTCTTGCCCCTTGCAACAACTCGATATACTCAAGGTATTGTTCGGTCACGGGGAAAATAGCCATATCGACCACATCAAGCTTTTGCTTGCGGATCAGGTAAAGCAGGAGATCCAGCGGCCCTTCGAAAGACTCTAAAAACACTTCCAGGGCTTCGGGCGGAATAAACAGATCGGCAGGTAGTTCCTTAACCACCTCTCCCCTGACAAGTACCAGCGGTAGACTCTGTTGTGTTCCCTGCATCCAAGCTCCTAATCTGTGTCGCCGCCTATTCTGTGTCGCCGCTATGCGTCACTGCTCTGGTTCTCAGCTATGCGTTACCGCAGGGCGTCACTCTTGTTCATCACAGTCTCGAAGAGACTCCCCTAAACAGACACCAAACACGCGATTATACCGACTCGCAAGGGGAATAGACAGAAATTTAACCACCGATTTAAATAAACTGGCTGACGTCACCCGCCCCTTCTCGCAGGATCTCGATTTCCCCTTCGGACATGTCGATCACTGTCGTCGGTTTCTGACCTAAATAACCACCATGGATAATCACATCCACCTGATGTTCCAAGATATCGCGAATATGCTCAGGGTCCGACTCGGTAAAACTTTCACCAGGCAGAATCAAACTGGTCGACATTAGAGGCTCATCTAGGGCTTCGAGCAGTGCCAGAGCAATCACATTATCAGGCACACGGATTCCGATAGTCTTCTTTTTCGGATTCTGTAACCGCTTAGGCACCTCTTTTGTCGCCTTAAAAATAAAGGTAAACGGCCCAGGGGTATTATGCTTTAGCACTCGGTATGCCTGGTTATCGACCCTGGCATAGCTCGCAAGCTCAGACTGATCCCGCACCATAAGGGAGAAATCATGATCATGATCTATCTGACGAATGCGCTCGATGCGTGTCATCGCATCCTTATTCCCCAGCAAGCAGCCCAGGGCGTAACCTGAATCGGTTGGATAAACCACCACGCCCCCCTGCTTAATCAAATTGACCGCCTGATTAATCAAGCGCGCCTGGGGGTTCTCTTCATGTACATAAAAAAACTGGCTCATAGTGTTTCCGTCCACCTATCCATCTGCCAGACCCAGTCAACACCCTGGGGCTGGAACATATTCTTACCTAACTCTATCCAACTGTCGGGAAAATGAAAGTCACTTCCTAACGATGCGGCAAGTTGATTCTGCCGGCTCAGGGCGATCAGATTATCTCTATCATCCAAGGTTTGCTGACCTAACACCACTTCCATGGCATCGCCCCCGGCGGCTTTAAAATCACGCACCAGGCGCTTTAACCATTTTGCCGACAGTTTATACCCGCTGGGATGCGCCAACACGGCGATGCCGTGAGCCTGATGGATAATCTTAATCGCGGTCGCCATATCCGACCAATTATTGGGTACATAACCGGTTTTATTACGGGCTAAATATTTCTTAAAAACAGAAGCTGCATCGGGCGCATATCCATTGTTTGCAAGCCAGCGAGCATAGTGGCCACGGCTCAGCGCCGCGCCATCGGCTAAGGCCAGAGCACCCTCATAAGCGCCCTCTATCCCCGCCTTCGCCAGGCGACGGCCTATCTCCTGAGCACGGCTGTCACGCAGCAGCCGCTGGTTATCCAAAAAGTCGATGAGTTCACTGTTGTTGCAGTCCAAATTCAAACCGACAATGTGAATATCGAAATGATTCCAGCTGCTTGAGATCTCACAACCATCAATCAATTTCAGCGGTTTGGGTTGAGACTGATTAAATTGATGGGCCTCGGCCAAGCCCGCCAAAGTATCATGATCTGTGATAGCCAGTACCTGAACCCCTTGTTCAAGGGCCCTGGCCACAAGCTCAGATGGGGTCAATTGACCATCGGATGCAGTGGTGTGGCTATGGAGGTCGATTAAAAGTGTTTCAGTTGTCATTCTCTTATTCTACTCGACTTTATTAGTAGAAACATCCAATTGGGTGAAATACTGCAATTCGAGTCGTTGGCCGGGACACGAGATGAGCGACTCGAAATAGAAAGTGATTAATCAAAAAAATATTCCATTGACAGCCAGACCATAACAATGTTTTTATAACACCTCTCAATTTTTATATGCAGCGATAAATGACACAGACTACAGCGTTCAACAGCATCAACTGGTGGTGGCACTTCCCAAATTAGCGGGTGGTGTGAAACTCTGTGCTCATATAAAAGAGACAAGAAATAACATAAAAGCCCGCATTTAATGCGGGCTTTTTGCGTTTAATGGCTTAATTTTTATCACAAAATCTGACAAGGCTTAGCACACTGCAATTTAGGCTAAGGTTATATAAAGGTTGAAACAACCATCATGGAGCAAGTAAACATGGCGCATGACACTCTGGCATCGGTCAGCACACACAAGGAGCGGATAACCTATCATGATGATCCGCTCAACCTCTATCAGCAGCTCACTCATGATGCGCCAAATACCTTGCTATTGGAATCGGCCGAAATAGACAGTAAAGATCACCTCAAAAGCATAGTGATGACCCACGCCGCCATGATGATCCGTTGTGAAGGCTACACACTCACATTTAAGGCGCTCACCCCCAATGGACAAACACTTCTGTCACCCATACACCACTATTTCAGCCAAGATGATGCCAGGCTAGGCGCAGCTCAGCTCGAAGACGACGGCCTTATATTGCAACTGCGTAAGCCCTCGGGACAACTCGATGAGGATGCAAAATTAAAAGCCACCTCTCCCTTGGATGGCCTGCGCACCCTACTCCAGCAGATAGAGACTGTCGATAAGCCCGAGTTTGAATCCCTGTTTCTCGGCGGCGTGCTCGCTTACGATCTTATCGATACCATCGAGCCGCTCCCGACTGTGTCAGACAGTGATAACACCTGCCCCGATTACCTGTTCTATTTGGCTGAAACCCTGATCTTAGTGGATCATCAGGACCAGCGGGCCGATATCATCACCCATGATTTCAGCGGCTTAAATACCTTTAGCGCCCATTTCAGTGAACGTAGAGACAAGCTAAAGCAGGCCTGTGAAACCCTATCGCCTATCGAGCCCCTTTGCAGCGTCGAAGCCGACGTTCAGGTCAATATCTCAGACGATGACTTTAAGACTGTGGTCAATAATCTCAAAGAGCATATAAACGCTGGCGACATCTTTCAGGTGGTGCCTTCTCGCAGTTTCAGCCTGCCTTGTCCCAACACGCTCGGCGCCTATCGCGCCCTGCGTCTAACCAACCCTAGCCCCTATATGTTCTATTTTCGCGGCGAGGATTTCACCCTATTTGGCGCATCGCCAGAAAGTGCAATCAAGTATGAAGCCGCTACCAATCAGGTTGAGATCTACCCCATAGCCGGCACACGAAAGCGCGGCAAACTGGCCAATGGCGAGATAGATTTCGATCTCGACAGTCGCATTGAACTTGAGCTGAGACTCGATAAGAAAGAGCTATCCGAGCACTTAATGCTGGTGGATTTAGCCCGTAACGACGTGGCTCGCATTAGCCAAAGCGGCAGCCGCAAAGTGCCAGAACTACTGAAAGTCGATCGCTACTCCCATGTGATGCACTTAGTTAGCCGGGTGACAGGACAGCTACGCACAGATCTCGATGCGCTGCATGCCTATCAGGCCTGTATGAACATGGGCACGCTGACTGGCGCGCCTAAAGTGAGAGCCGCCCAGCTGATCCGCAAGGCAGAAAAGACCAGGCGCGGCAGCTATGGCGGCGCGGTCGGCTATCTCAACGCGTTAGGCGACATGGACACCTGTATCGTGATCCGCTCGGCGTTCGTCAAAAACGCTGTCGCCCACATTCAGGCCGGTGCTGGCTTGGTCTATGACTCAGATCCCCAGGCCGAAGCCGATGAAACCCGCCAAAAAGCCCAAGCCGTTATTTCCGCCATCAAGATGGGAGGTGGGCGATGAAAATCTACCTGTTAGACAATTTTGATTCCTTCACCTACAACCTGGTGGATCAATTCAGGACTTTGGGTTTTGAGGTCATTATCTACCGCAACGATCTTGAGGCAGACTTTATTGCAGACAAACTGCTAAATGAATTGGAACCTGCCGTGCTGGTGCTTTCACCTGGCCCAGGCGCACCTCACGAATCGGGCTGTTTAATGGCGCTCATCGAACGACTTGCAGGCAAAGTGCCTATGCTGGGGATCTGCTTGGGTCATCAGGCGATGATCGAGCATTTTGGCGGTAAAGTAGAGCGAGCCAAGCAAGTGGTGCACGGCAAGGCGAGTCTAACTTTGCACCATGGCCAAGGGATTTTCGATGGCCTGCCCTCGCCGCTGCCGGTCGCGCGTTATCACAGCCTGGTCGCGACTAAGGTGCCCAATTGCCTGGAGGTGATAGCCACCACAGACGAGATGCCAATGGCGATCTCCCATAAAAGCATTAAAGCGGTCGGCTTTCAGTTTCATCCCGAATCGATTCTGACCACCTTAGGCAGCCAACTGCTAACCCAAACCTTAGCTTACTTAACTGAGGATCTTCCCCACAGCAACCACAAGGAGCTCAGTAGATGAGTCAGCTGCAACCCATACTCGATAAGCTCTACCTGGGACAAAGTGCCAGCCGTGAAGAGGCAAAAACCCTTTTTAGCGCCGTTATCAATGGCGAGATGAGCGAGACTGTGATGGCGGCTATGCTGATCGCCATGAAAGTGCGCGGCGAAACCATAGCGGAGATCTCGGGTGCTGCCGATGCGCTGCTAAGTGCTGCCAAGCCCTTCCCCCAAGGCAATGACGCCACGCGTCAGCAGGGGATACTGGATATTGTCGGCACAGGCGGCGATGGCCATAACACAATCAATATCTCCACCACGGCCGCCTTTGTTGCCGCGGCCGCCGGTGCTAAGGTCGCCAAACATGGTAATCGGGGGGTGTCGAGCAAGTCGGGCTCCTCCGATCTTCTGTCTCAGTTTGGTATCGATCTCACCATGGCACCAGAAACCGCCAGAGACTGCCTGGACAAGTTAGGTCTCTGCTTCCTGTTTGCGCCTCACTATCATGGCGGAGTGCGCCACGCCGTGCCAGTGAGACAGGCACTCAAGACCCGAACCCTATTTAATCTATTAGGCCCCTTGATCAATCCATCTCGCCCCGATTATATCTTGCTCGGTGTCTACAGCCCTGAGCTGGTCGAGCCCATAACTCAGGTTCTAAAGGCGCTGGGAATGAAACGAGCCATGGTGGTTCACGGCTCAGGCCTAGATGAGGTTGCAGTCCATGGCGATACCCAGGTCTGCGAACTCAAAGAGGGGAGCATCACCCAATACACACTCACCCCGGCGCAGCTTGGGTTAAGTCAGACAAAATTATCTAAGCTTGAAGGCGGCACCCCGCAAGAAAACGCGGCTTTCACCCAGGCCATTTTACTCGGTAAGGGCGCTGATGCCCACCGCGATGCCGTCGCCGCCAATGCCGGCTGCGCCCTCTATGTCGCAGGTGTATGCGAATCGATAGCCGCAGGAGTACAACTTGCCCTCAGCACCTTAGCGAGCGGACGCACCTTCGATTTAGTCGAAAAACTCTCCAGCGCAAGCCAACAGGATTAAAGGAACCACAGTGAGCCATACATCATTAAAGCCAAGCAATGTGTTAACTAAGAATGTGTTAACTAAGATAGTTGCGACCAAGGCAGCGCATATCGCCGCATTAAAGTTGCGATTCCCAGAGGACTCGTTACAGCCAAAGATCTCTGACAGAAGTCTGTTCGAGGCATTAAAAGCCCCCGATGCGGGTTTTATCTTCGAATGTAAAAAGGCAAGCCCATCTAAGGGGCTGATCCGGGCAGATTTCGATGTCGAGGCGATTGCCGATATCTATGTTAATTATGCCGCCGGGATCTCTGTGCTCACCGATGAGCAGTTCTTCCAGGGCGATATGGATTATCTTCCCAAGGTACGCGCGCGGGTGACTCAGCCTGTGCTGTGCAAAGATTTCTTTGTCGATCCCTATCAGATAAAACTGGCGGCTCACCAGGGCGCCGATGCGATTTTGTTGATGCTGTCTGTGTTAGACGATGAGCAGTACCGCGCCCTTGCTCATGAGGCCGCTAAGTATCAATTAGATATACTTACCGAGGTCAGCAACGAAGAGGAGCTTAAACGCGCCATCGACCTCGATGCCCCCATCATAGGCATCAACAATCGAAATCTTCGCGACCTGTCCACCGATCTGGCTACCACAGAGACACTAGCGCCGCACATTCCGGCCGACCGCGTGGTGATCAGCGAATCGGGGATCTATAACCAGAGCCAGGTTCGCCGCTTAAGTCCCCTGGTCGATGGCTTCTTGGTAGGCAGCTCCTTGATGGCCGAGCCAGATCTGGATCTCGCTTGCCGCGCCCTCACCTTAGGCCATAACAAGGTCTGTGGCTTAACCCGCGCAGAGGATGCCAAAGCAGCCGCACAAGCGGGCGCCATCTATGGCGGCTTAATTTTCGCCCCTCAATCGGCACGCTATATCTCACCTGAGAAGGCGCATAATTTAATCAAACAACAGAGCGCCTCAAACAAACGGCTCAAATATGTGGGAGTGTTTGTCAATGAAGAGATCAACAAGATAGTGGAAGTGGCTACCGCCTTGTCACTGTTTGCGGTGCAGCTTCATGGCAGTGAAACCCAATATGAGATCGATGAATTACGTCTCGCCCTGCAAGATGCCAACTGCCAGTGTGAGATCTGGAAGGCGATTGCTATCGAAAGCAGCACTGACGCTAAACTGCCAGAGCTCAAACAATCTGAGCTTAAGCTACCAGAGCATGTCGATCGCCTGCTCTATGACAGCAAGACTCAAACGGCTAATGCCAGCCAGTTTGGCGAGACAGGTCAATTTGGCGGTACAGGCCAGTGCTTCAACTGGCAACTGCCGCTCCCTAAAAAACAGCAGGCCATGCTTGCCGGTGGACTGAGCGCCGATAACGCCTTTGATGCCGCCAAACAGGGCTTTTTTGGTCTGGACTTTAACTCAGGCTTAGAGCGCGAGCCCGGCATCAAAGATCATCAGAAAATAGCCGATGCCTTTGCCGCACTGCGTCACTACTGAAACACAGATCACACAAATGAATACCCGGTCACAGAGACTGACCAGAACAGGAAGCAATTATGACAAAACTCGATCCCTATTTCGGCGAATATGGCGGTATGTATGTGCCACAGATATTGATGCCCGCCCTGATGCAGTTGGAGTCGGCCTTCGTCGATGCACAGCAAGATGAGGCCTTTAAGGCGGAATTTACTGACTTACTGAAAAACTATGCCGGCAGACCCACGGCACTGACGCTGACGCGCAATCTGAGTCCCAACCCGCTGGTAAAAATCTACCTAAAACGGGAAGATCTGCTCCACGGCGGCGCCCATAAAACCAATCAGGTATTAGGGCAGGCACTGCTGGCCAAACGCATGGGCAAGAAAGAGATCATCGCCGAAACCGGCGCGGGTCAACACGGCGTCGCCACAGCGCTGGCCTGCGCTCTGCTGGATCTCAAATGCAAGGTCTATATGGGCGCCAAAGATGTCGAACGTCAATCACCCAACGTGTTTCGTATGAAGCTGATGGGCGCCGAAGTGATCCCTGTAACCTCCGGCTCAGCCACCCTAAAAGATGCCTGTAATGAGGCGATGCGTGACTGGTCTGGCAGTTATGATAAGGCGCACTATCTGCTGGGCACGGCGGCAGGCCCGCATCCCTTCCCCACCATAGTGCGTGAGTTTCAGCGCATGATAGGCGAAGAAACCAAGAAGCAGCTGCTTGAGCGCGAAGGCAGATTGCCCGATGCGGTGATCGCCTGTGTGGGCGGCGGCTCCAACGCCATCGGCATGTTTGCCGACTTTATTGATGAAGCTTCGGTGCAGCTGATCGGCGTCGAACCTGCGGGCCTTGGCATAGACACACCCAAACATGGCGCGCCACTTAAACACGGCAAAACGGGCATCTTCTTCGGTATGAAGGCCCCCTTGATGCAAGACAGTGAAGGGCAGATAGAGGAGTCCTACTCCATCTCTGCGGGACTGGATTTCCCCTCGGTTGGGCCGCAGCACGCTTATCTGGCGGCAACCGGCCGCGCCAGTTACGAGTCGGCGACCGATGAAGAAGCCCTGGACGCATTTCAGCTGCTGGCTAGAAGCGAAGGGATCATTCCTGCACTGGAGTCGGCTCACGCCCTCGCCTACGCCATCAAATTGGCCGAGAAAGCCACCAAGGAGACCATCTTAGTGGTCAACCTGTCGGGGCGGGGTGATAAAGATATCTTCACAGTCGCGGATATTTTAGAGAAAAGAGAGACACAAACCACCAAGGAGAGCGGCGATGAGTAACCGTTACCAAACAGCATTTGCCGCACTAAAGACCAAACAGCAAGGCGCATTCGTCCCCTTTGTCACCTTAGGCGATCCAACCCCCGAACTGTCACTCAAGATAATCGATACCTTAGTGGAAAATGGCGCCGATGCCCTGGAGCTGGGTTTTCCTTTTTCCGATCCATTGGCCGATGGCCCTGTTATTCAGGGGGCTAACCTGCGCGCCTTGGCATCAGGCACCACCCCGAGCCAATGTTTTACCCTGCTGGCGAAGATCCGCGAAAAATACCCAGAGCTGCCTATCGGTCTGCTGCTCTACGCAAACCTGGTCTTTACCAAGGGAATTGATAACTTTTATGCCAAGGCAAAGGCTGCGGGGGTGGACTCAGTACTGATCGCCGATGTGCCTGTAGAAGAAGCAGAGCCTTTTATTGCCAGCGCCAAGGCTCATGGTATCGCGCCCATTTTTATCGCGCCGCCCAACGCCGATAGCGACACCCTAAAACAGGTCGCCGAAAAAGGCGAAGGCTATACCTATCTGCTGTCCCGCGCTGGGGTGACTGGGACTGAATCAAAAGCAGGCATGCCGATTAACGAGATTTTATCTCAGCTTGAAACCTATAAGAGTGCGCCGCCTTTGCTTGGCTTTGGTATTGCCGAGCCATCTCAGGTGAAGGCTGCAATTGACGCAGGCGCCGCCGGTGCCATTTCCGGCTCCGCCGTGGTGAAAATAATCGAGGCGAACCGAGATAACGAGACAGCGCTTTTAGCAGCTTTAGGTGAATTTACCCGTAATATGAAAGCGGCGACACTATAGGCTGCCCAGTAGAGCAATCTCACTATAGAGCGATCTCACAATAGACCTATTTCCCGATAGACCGTTCTCACGTTAAACCGATCTCCTAAGAGATCGGTTTTTTACACCCCAAACTTGCCGGTTTCAGCTTCAATTCAGCTATCTGGTAATAATTAACCAGTAGAGAGAACAAATCCCCCTTCTCTGCGCTCGGTCGCTTTTGCGACTATAGTTGCCGTGCTACACTCGATGGTCTCTATTGTTTGTGTATTTAAAAGACCTATGAAACAACTGCTCGACTTTCTGCCGTTAGTGATCTTTTTCGCTGTCTACAAATTTTTCGATATCTACATTGCCAGTGGCGCCCTGATCGCGGCCACCGCCCTGCAGTTAATAGTCACTTATATGCTGTATAAGAAAGTCGAAAAGATGCATCTCATCACCTTCGCCATGGTGAGCTTTTTCGGCACCCTCACCCTGATTTTTCACGATGATGCCTTTATCAAGTGGAAAGTGACTGTGGTTTACGCCCTGTTCGCCATCGCTTTGGCGGTCAGTCAATGGCTTAACAAACCCATTTTAAAGGGGATGCTGGGCAAAGAACTGGTGGTCAGCGATGCAGTTTGGGCTCGCGTCACTTGGTACTGGGTGGCTTTCTTTATCGCGTGTGGTCTAGGCAATATCTACGTGGCCTTTAGCCTGTCACAGGATACCTGGGTCAATTTTAAAGTCTTTGGTCTGACAGCCCTGACACTGGTCAATACTGTGGTCACAGTTGTCTATCTCTATAAACATCTACCTGAAGAACAGAAAAAGGAACTCAAATAATGTGGTATATGATCTCATCTCAAGACGTTGAAAACAGTTTAGAAAATCGACTAGCTGCCCGTCCGGCTCATCTGGCGCGCCTGCAAGAGTTAGCCGATGAAGGCCGTTTATTAATTGCCGGACCGCATCCTGCTATCGACAGTGAAAACCCAGGTGAAGCTGGTTTCACTGGCTCTCTGGTCGTTGCCGATTTTGCCTCCCTCGAAGATGCCCAGGCTTGGGCCGATAAAGACCCCTACATCGCAGCAGGTGTCTATGAAAAGGTGGTCGTTAAGCCTTACAAACACGTTCTGCCGTAGGCTCAAACTTAGGCTCAAACTTAGGCTCAAACAAACTTAGCCTCAAACAAACTTAGGCTCAAATAGGTTTTCAGGATGAAAATAGTCTCATTTAACATTAATGGTCTCAGGGCCAGACTGCATCAGCTACAGGCGCTGATCGACAGCCATGCGCCGGACATTATCGGTCTGCAGGAAACAAAAGTGCACGATGAAGCATTTCCCCTGGCCGATGTTGAGGCCATGGGTTACAAGGTGCATTATCATGGTGGCAAGGCACACTATGGTGTGGCCATGTTATCCAAGCTTGAACCATTAAACGTTCAGAAAGGTTTTCCTACCGATGATGAAGATGCCCAGCGCCGTATGATTATGGGCACTTTTATGCAGGAAAATGGCAGGCCCCTCACTGTGCTTAATGGATATTTCCCCCAAGGGGAAAATATCAGTCACGAAGTGAAATATCCTGCCAAGCGTAAATTCTATCAGGATCTGATGCGCTACCTTGAGGAGCACCGCAGTCCGGATGAAGATATCGCCATCATAGGTGACATCAATATCTCTCCTATCGATTTAGATATCGGCATCGGCCCGGCTAACGCAAAACGCTGGCTACAAACAGGTAAGTGCAGTTTTCAGCCGGAAGAGCGCGAGTGGCTACAAACCCTGCTCAACTGGGGATTAGTGGATACCTTCCGTCAACTGCATCCTGAGCGCAGTGAGCGTTACTCCTGGTTTGATTACCGCAGTAAAGGCTTTGATGATAACCGCGGCCTGAGGATCGATGTGATCCTAGCAACCCCTTCCCTTGCCGCACGTTTAGTCGAATCCGACGTGGATTATGAACTAAGGGGTATAGAAAAACCGTCCGATCACGCCCCTATCTGGAGCGTGTTTAAATAAGGTTTTCGCTAGCCTGCTACAGTCGATATTAAAAAAGGGTCAATAACGATTATTGACCCTTTTTAATTTCTGCCTATTGGCCGATTAATGCTGTTTGGCTAAACGCAGTTTAATTGCGGGTAAGGTCTTGGTTGAAAATGCAACCAGCTGAGCCGTTAACAGCGTCATGCCATAACCCAGCAGTGCCCCCAAGATCAAAGGTAAGATGATAGGTGCAATATCGCCGCCCATGGCAAATGTCGCACAGCAGCCAATAAAGGCGCCGGGAATGAAGGCAAGCTTTTGATAACTGGCCTGCAAACACATCATGCTGGTCGCAATCCCAGTTAACAGATAACCCACTAAAGGTTCGTTAAAGTAACTGCCGCCGGCAATGATCACCCAGGCCCAGAACACCCCAGAGAAGTTAGTCAACCAAGTGGTTAACACGCCTTTAGCGTTAACTTTACCCTGTGCAAAATAGGTACTGCAGGAGAGGAAACCAATCCAAGTCACCAGATGAAATATATCGGCCACCTCAGCCCAAATGGCTGCCAGTAGACCCGCAGAAAAAGCAACTTGCCAACGATGTTCCATGTATGACCCCATGTTACAGTGGAATATTTGTAGGTAATTTACACCAAAATAAAACAGAAAAACCGGATCATCCGCAAAATATCGAAACAAATCGCTTAAAAAATCACCAAATGAAGTTTTTTAACGCGCTCAATGGCAGCAGAGTGCAAACTAAGCCGGTAAAGAGACAGGCTAAGCTTGTAAATAAGGCAGTAAATAGACCAGTAACTAAGTTAGAAAAAAGAAAATGGCTGACCCAAATGCACTAAAAAGGGCCTCAAAAGAGACCCTTTAGGCTGTGTGTCGGCTAATGATCAGCTTAACAGCTGATCGGCTACGAAAGGATTCTGCTCACGCTCAAGACCAAAGTTGGAGATGGGGCCGTGGCCGGGAATAAAACTCACATCTCGCCCTAATGTCCATAATACTTGGGTGATAGAGTGGATCAGATCTTTATGGCTGGATTGTGGGAAATCGGTACGCCCGATAGAGCCTTTAAATAACACATCCCCAACCCAGGCAAGCTTATCCGCTTCACTGAAAAACACCACATGACCCGGCGTATGTCCAGGGCAGTGATAGACCTTCAGCGTCTGCTCCCCTACTGTCACCAGATCGCCGTGCTCCAGATATTGATCCGGCGTAAAAGGTGCCACGGGCAAGAAGCCAAAATGCTTACTCTGTTCATTGAGTGAAGATAACCAAAATTCATCGGCCTTGTGCGGACCAATAATGGACACACCAGTGGCCTCACTCAAGGCTTTTGCGCCGCCCACGTGATCAATATGCCCATGAGTTAATAGTATTTTTTCTATTGTAAGCCCATTGGCCTGCAACTGCTGCGTAATACGTTGGACATCACCGCCCGGATCGACAACCGCTGCCATCTTCGTTTTTTCACACCAAATAATACTGCAGTTTTGCTGAAACGGTGTGACTGGCACAATTTGATATTTCATCTTCACATCCACTATTAAAGGTTGATCCTAGAGTACGATATGCCATCCATATTCTCTAACAACTCTTAGCATAATTTTGATCTAGGATAACCTATCGAGCTAAAAATTTTTTGATTACAATCCAACTTAAAAAATTGCCCATAACCCAAGGTTCCCTATGTCTAAGCCGCAGCTCCTGTCTGGTATTCATGCCATCAAACACCACTTTCATCTTCCCCTAGATCACAACCAGCCTCAAGGTGAGCAGATAACTGTGTTCGCCCGTGAACTCTTTGCCCCTGAGCATAAGGACTCACCTTTACCCTATATGGTCTTTTTCCAGGGTGGCCCAGGCTTTGGCGCCTTAAGGCCGGTATCAAACAGCGGTTGGGTTAAACGAGCGCTGCGGGAATTTCGTGTCCTGCTGCTGGATCAACGTGGTACAGGCTTGTCGACTCCGGTTAACTTCAGCGCATTAAGTCATCTGAATTCGGCTGAGCAGGCGGACTACCTAAGCCATTTTCGCGCCGATAATATCATTAAAGACGCCGAAGCGATCCGCAAACAGCTTATTGGCGATCAAAAATGGAGCATCTTAGGCCAGAGTTTTGGCGGTTTTTGTGTACTTAAATACCTCAATGATGCGCCAGAGGGCGTCCATGAAGCCTATATCACAGGCGGTATCCCCCCACTGACACGTAGCGCCGACGAGGTCTATCAAGCCACCTACCTCAGAGTGCTCGCCAAGAATCAGGATTTTTTCCAGCGTTTCCCCGATGCACAGCAACTGGTGAAACAGCTGGCTGACTATATCACCCAGCATGAAGTACGCATCGCCAGCGGCGAGCGACTCACGGTTGAGATGTTGCAACTCTTGGGGATCAATATAGGCATGGAGCAAGGCCCAGAGCAGGTCTATTACCTGCTGGAACAGGCGCTGATAGACACATCAAACGGATTGACTGTGAATCCGCTGTTTCTGGCGCATTTTTGCCAGCTGCTGGACTTTAACACCAACCCCATTTTTGCCCTACTGCATGAGAGTATCTATTGTCAGCAATCCGCCTCACGCTGGTCGGCCCAGCGCGTCAGAGGCCAATACCCTGAATTTAACTATCAAGCCGACAAGCCATTCTTGTTTACCGGCGAGATGGTCTATCCCTGGTTTTTCGACCAGTTCAGCAACCTAAAACCGCTAAAACATGCCGCTCACCTGCTGGCAGAAAAGGCCGACTGGCCTCGCCTCTATGATCTGAATAAATTGCAAAACAACACTGTGCCTGTGGCCGCCGCAATTTACAGCGAAGATATGTTTGTCGAGATGCAATACAGTTTAGAGACGGCCAAGCAGGTCGCCGGATTGAAATATTGGCTCACCTCTGAATATGAGCACAACGGCATACGCATGGATGGCGAGCGCATCCTAGATAAATTGATCGCCCTTAATCGTGGAGAGCTGTTGAGGTAACGATCGCGGTAAAGAACGACCAAAGTAACGATCGACGGGGCGTATCGCTCGCCCCAACCATCCAAAAATCAGCGAAGCGCCTAGCTTTAGGAGGCATTGGCTGTAGAAGCCCTTAGCTGTAGAAGCCCTTGGCTGTAAAACGCGCCTTCGGGACGCTTTCTCACCTCGATTGCTTCGAGTCAAAATCACAAGCTAACTTTGCAAATTTTTGTGCTCGTTTATCCAGCACGAGTCTGGTAGAGTGTTTATTAATCAATAACTTTGTTATAGTGCAGCTTAGATAATAGGTTTAATAAATGTGCATGCGCGTTTTGCCAAATACATGCGCATGCATACTAATAAAATGTTATGACTAAAAGCAACATGCAACAATTTTTACTATCTGATCTGTGACATCAAGGAAATTCAATGAGTGATCCAATAACAATTCGCAAACTAATTGATCGCATTACATCCGGTGATATCAGGATTCCAGCTTTTCAACGTGATTTTGTTTGGGAGCCTGAGCAAGTTGCTTTCCTTTTGGATAGTATTTACAAAGGGTTCCCGATAGGAACTGTAATCTTGTGGAAAACCGACACTAGATTAAAGACTGAAAAAAGATTGGGTCTCTTCGATTTGCCCGAACCTCAAAAAGACTACCCGGTAAATTATGTATTGGATGGACAGCAGCGTTTAACTTCAATCTTTAGTGTTTTTCAGACGGATTTGGCACCAATATCCTCTGAATGGACTGATATATATTTCGATATTGATGCAGAGGAGAATATACAGGAGTCACTATTTTTAGCACTGGAAGAATCAGAAATAGATCAATCCAGACATTTTCCTATGAAAACGCTTTTTGATCCGGTTGCTTATCGTCAGGCAACCAATGGGCTACGTGACGACATAATTTTGAAACTTGACGAACTTCAATCAAGGTTCAAAGAGTATTTAATTCCAAATGAGGTTTTCGAATCAGAAGATAGAAACAAAGTCGCAATTGTATTCGAAAGAATTAATCGTGCAGGGACCGAGCTTGATGTGTTTGAGCTGTTGTCTGCTTGGAGCTGGTCTGACGATTTTGATTTGGTGGAGAAATTTCGAGATTTACAGTCAGAAATATCTGATCACAATTTTGGAGAGTTAGTTGAGGATAAAGATCTTCAACTAAGAATGTGTGCAGGCATCATTGCGGGTGAAACCACTCCGAAAACCATAATGGAACTACAAGGTGATGAGATAAGAGAAAAATTTCATATAGTCGAGAAGGGTATCTTGGGGGCGCTAGACTTTTTAAAGAGAGAGGCTAATGTACGCCATTACAAGATGATACCTTTTCCAGGTCTGTTAGTTCCTTTGGCTGCATTTTTTGCAACTGATAAAGCTGACGGGATTCGTTATACGGACAAGCAGCGTGACAAGATATTGAGATGGTTTTGGCGGTCGCTGTTTACGCGGAGATTCTCTGCAGGTGTTAATCAGCGACAGGCAACGGATATTGTAGAACTTTGTCGCTTACGGGATGATGAAGAGCATGTGCTCCGCTATCCCGTAGCTGATAACAAAATAGACTTTGAAAAGAGCCCTTTTAGTAGCACAAGTGCTAATGGTCGAGTCCTCATTCTTATGCTCAACACAATGGGGCCTAAGTCATTCTTAAGTGGCGCAAACGTTGTTTTAGACGAAGTTCTAAAAAAGGGGAGTAAACATGAATATCATCATATCTTTCCCCAGAAATTTTTAGAAAAAAGTGGTCGCGAAAGAAAGCAGATCAATGTGCTTGCCAATATTTGTTTCTTGACCAGAGGCGACAATAACAATATCAAAGATAAGTCACCCACAGAGTATCTTGGTAGCCTTCCAGAGGACAGAAGGCGAGCGTATTTGGAATCTGCCCTATGCCCTGAAGATACTGACAAACTTGATTATGATGAATTCATAAAAGCAAGGACACAACTACTAAACAGTAAGGCCGAAGAGTTGATGTCATAACAAATCGCTGCTAGGGACAAACCTACGCTGCGCTCCGGTTTGCCCCAGAGAGAGGCGTTATCAACCAGGATAAGCAATGAGCATCAATATTAGAAAAGCTGTGATTAGTGATGCGAAAGCAATCAGTGTGTTGATATTACGTTTGACAAAAAAGTATGTTTGCCCGACTTGTGATTTATCGGTGCATAGTGTTTTGCTTGACTCTATGTCAGAAGAGAATATTAAAACGTATTTGTCTGCAAACTACTTTTATGCGGTCGCTGTGAATATGAATGATGACATTGTTGGTGTGGCTGGTATTCGAGATTATTCGCACTTGTATCATCTTTTTGTAGACGAGGGTAGCCAAGGAAAAGGGCTTTCACGCCAGTTGTGGGAAGTGGTTAAAGATGAGTCTCTCAAAAACGGTAATAGTGGTCACTTTACTGTGAATTCTGCAGTGAACGCAGAAAGTGTTTATTTGAGTTTTGGTTTCAATCGTACAGAAGGCATAAGAAACAGAGACGGGGTGGTAGATATACCGATGGCGTTAGACACTGTTTGCTAACAATGCGTTTAAGAGCAACTCCTACACTTTGCTCAAGTTTGTCGAACCTTTACGCGGCGTTACCCATAAAAATATTGTTCTCTGCATGATGGATTAGCGTAAAAAGCTCACTCGCTTTTGCTAAAAGCGAGTGAGATTGGCTATTAAGTTTTCGAAGCGATATTCATTTTACGTCTGGTTTTGCAGCCAACTGTGACTCATCGCTTATGGCGGGGTTACTCAAACCAAGCGTAGCTGTCGAGAGCTAAAATTTGCATCTCGACACTTTGATGCAATCGCAGTGCTGGCCTGCTGCCGCTTTCTGTGTCTAAGTCTGTGTCAGCTTCTGCCTGCCCTGCCCCAAGTGCCACATAGAAAGGCATGAGATGCTCAACCGTGGGATGATTAAAGCGTGCATAGGGCGCTTTGGCCTCATAGTCGAGCAATGAACTTAGGTCTTGTTTTGCCACGCCATCGGCTATCCAGCGCACAAAGGCCTGCATCTTCTCTACTCTATCTGGGTCCCCTGGTCGGCTGAATATCTCCCTAAGGTTATGGCTAATACCACCCGAACCTAAAATCAACACCCCTTGAGCGCGAAGTGAGCTTAGGGCCTTGCCCAATTGGTAGTGATACTTGGCACCCTTGCTGGTGTCGAGAGAAACCTGCACCACAGGAATATCGGCCTGGGGATAGAGGCGGCAAAGCGGATTCCAAAGGCCATGATCCCAGCCCATCTGCTTATCTAACACGGCGTCCAATCCTCCAGCTTTCAACAAATTGGCGACCTTTTCGGCGAGGGCTGGCGCCCCAGGAGCCCTATACTCAATTCGATACAGAGCATCGGGGAAACCATAAAAGTCATGCACTGTCTTTGGCTGTTCGCCCGCTGTGATACGGACACCTGCTTGACTATCTGTATGGGCCGAGAACACCACTATCCCTTTTGGCTTAAGTAATTTACCGCCTAGTTCGGTCAAGAAGGCGGCATTGTCGCTATCTTCAAGAGCCAACATGGGCGAGCCGTGGGAGACAAATAGACTCGGCATTAACCCAGCTCTTTTTGCCGCCTCAAACTGCTGATCCATCTCAAGGGAGATCTGCTGCGCACTCATAAATTTACCTCCGGCCCCATGGGGACTATCCCTGCGGGATTAAGGGCTTTAATCGAATAATAGCCCTGCTTGATATGGTCGATATTCACTGTGTCTGCAATCCCATCAATCCTATAAAGGCGTTTTAAATAAGCCTGAAGATACGGCTTTTGCGCGATTAACTCCCGATTACATTTAAACAAACCGTAATAAGCCACATCGAATCGCACTAAGGTCACAAAAGCGCGGATATCTGTCTCTGTTAGTTCAGAACCGAGCAGATATGCCCGGCCATCACTCAGGGTCTGCTCAAGCTCATCGAGTAGGTTAAACACGCTGTGATAAGCTTCATCATAGGCAAACTGACTGCTGGCAAAACCGGCCTTATAGACGCCGTTATTTAACTCATGATAAAGGCGCTCATTAAGGCTATCTATGTCGCTGCGATATTGCTTAGGGTATAAATCCAGCGTCGAACCAGTAAGGCTGTCGAAGGCGCTATTTAACATACGGATAATGTCGGCCGACTCGTTATTGACTATCATCTTACGCTGCTTATCCCAAAGTACCGGCACTGTGGCTCTGCCCGTATAGCGAGGGTCAACCTGAGTGTAGATTTGGTGCATAAAATGATGACCGTTCAGCTGATCGTCATCGGCGCCGGGATAACCGCCAAATTGCCAGCCCTGATCCGATAACACAGGATTGACTACTGAGACGCTGATATAGTCTGTTAATCCCTTAAGTGCCCTCACCATAAGCGTGCGCGACGCCCAGGGACAGATAAAGGCGACATACAGATGATAACGACCCGCCTCGGCCTTAAATCCGCCCTCACCCGTTGGGCCCGCCTCGCCATCAGGGGTTATCCAGTGGCGAAAACTGCTGCTCTGGCGCACAAAGCGCCCCTCTTTATCTTTCGCCTGCACGGGTTGCCAGGCCTTTGTCCACTTGCCATCGACTAACATGGGTGGCTCCTACTCTATTATTCGATTCGATGTGATTAATCTGCAGAGCAGGCATCACAACTAATGCCTGTCTGAGGGATATAGGGGAAAAGCTACCTATGGTTAGCCTTTAAGACGCGCCGCTAATAGGGCATCGAGGGAGTAGCGCCCTGCGCCCTGTATTGCCAGAGATAGAGAAACTGCCAGCAGGATAAGCGCAAACTCGTAACCGTTATTGGATACAAACAGGCCGTTGCCCAGATGCACTGTCATCGCCATCGCCATAGTGAAGGCCACCACTGCCGCTGCCGGACGGGTGAGTAAACCTAAGGCTAAAGCAAGGCCACCAAAAAACTCTGCGCTGCCCGCCAGTAAAGCCATGAGGTAACCTGGCTCGAAGCCCACACTGGCCAGCCACTGTCCTGTGCCCTCTAAGCCATAACCGCCAAACCAAGCAAACAGCTTTTGTGAACCGTGAGCCGCAAGGATAAGCCCCATAGGTAGACGTAAAACTAAGGGTGCAAAACCTGCGTTGCTTTCGAAAAGTGAAACGATAAATTTGTTCATGATGTTTTCCTCAGAAGTTAACTGTTGCCCTGCCAATCTTGGCGGATGAGTACAATTTAGCCTTCAACAATGAATTGATAAAGAGCGCTTCTATTTAATATTTAACATCAAATTGTTGTTAATTAGCTCGCAACAATGCTAGCGAAACCAAATACCGCTATAGATTTAGTTTAGCCATCACTTACATTTGATCCCAATAGGGTGTCTTACCGAAATATTGGCTAAGGCAGCTAACGAAGCTGCGCACCTTACTGGCGAGAAATTTACGGTGAACATAGACAGCATAAAGCCCCAATGGCTCAGGGGTATAATCTTCCATCAAGGCCACCAGCTTGCCCTCTTTTAACGCCTGACTGACAAGAAAAGTGGGCTGCAGCGCGATGCCACGCCCCTGGATCGCCGCCGCCACTAGCATGTCGCCATTGTTGCAGGAAAAATCACTGCCAAGCTTAAGCCCGGAAAACGTGGGGCCCAAGCGCCCCAAAATAAGCTGAGGATCGGCATATTGAAAATGCAGATAATTATGGCCAGCGAGATCCTCTAGTTTCTCTGGTATGCCATGGCGCGCCAGATAATCCGGTGAGGCGCAGAACACTAATTTGATGGGAGCCAGCTTCTTTGCGATCAATGAAGAGCTGGCCAACTTACCTATTCTTAAGGCCACATCGACCCCATCTTCCAGCAGATCCACCTTCTTATCTGTCAGGGTGACATTCAGTTTCACCTCTGGATATTGGCGCTGAAACAGATCCAATGCCTCAGGCAGATGCCCTATGCCAAATGACATGGGCGCACTGACTTTCAAGGTGCCGGCCGCCTGACTGGAGAGATTGGTCAGGGCATTGTCCATCTCCTCGATATCGATGAGCACCTGCTGACAGCGTTCGAAATAAGCGAGCCCCGCCTCGGTCACATTGACTTTACGGGTAGTGCGATTGAGTAAACGCACCTTGAGATGATCTTCAAGCTGAGAGACATATTTGCTGACCAGTTGCGGCGAGAGGTTCAGCCGCTGTGCCGCCTTGGAAAATCCCCCCTCTTGCACTACTGCCGTAAAGGCGCGCATGCCATCGATCCTGTCCATATTCAACCCTTTATTGTTAATTACAACCTCAAGACTATATTACCAACATTATAGAGATAAAAACCGGGAAAATTGACAATCACACCGACCAGTTGGCATGACGGGAGGAATTGGGCTAAAAATGAATAAAGGCACTCGCATTAACAGGAAATGACGATGGATTATCAACTCTCAAATCTGAGCAGCGAGATCCTGCTCGGCATAGTCAACGAACACCTGCGCTTACACTGTCATAACAGGCAAGATCTCTTCTATGAACTGGATATACCCAGCAATATGTTGGAACAGAAGCTGGCGGATGCCGGTTATCACTACGATCCCATCAGTAACCAGTACAAAGGGGACAACTAATTCCGGCCCCGTTTTCGGGAGGGGTTAGCTTGTACTCTTTGATCTGGTTTTTTTAGCGCGTTTTTTGGCAGAGCCTTTCGCCGTTTTCGGGCGGCGAAACTGACCTTGGGGCGATTTAATTCCCTGTAAAGCGGTGGGCAACTGGGAACCTGCCTGCTCAATAAGCTGGGTTAAACTCGTTACCAGTGGCGTCATAAAACTTTGATACTTAGCTTCTCGGCGGCTGATAGCATCCAGGTGACGTTCCCACAGGGCTGTCATATCCGGCGTGGTCGCCGATTCCGGCAGACTGTGGATTAAGCCCTTACCTACGTCTGACGACACTATGCTCTTCCCCTGACGAAGCAGATAACCCCGCTTAAACAGCAGTTCAATAATACCGGCGCGGGTCGCTTCTGTGCCGATACCATCAGTCTCCTTCAGGGTTTTACGAATTTCAGGATTAGTCACATAGCGACCGATGCCCGTCATGGCGCTGAGCAGGGTGGCATCGGTAAACGCCTTAGGTGGCTGAGTCTGCTTCTCAATAAGCTCAGCCTGCTGCGAGTGCAGCGCCTGACCTTTGACTAAATCCGGCAGTTGCTGCAAGCGCTCTTCACCTGGATCTGCCTTGCTGGGAAACAGCTGCTTCCAGCCCAGGCGCTTATCCTGTTTTGCCTTGGTTTTAAAATGCCCTTGTTGGATCTCGACAAAAACTTCGGTTTCGTCAAATTGATAAGCCGGATAGAACTGGGCCAGATATTGACGGGCTATTTGCAGATAAACCTGTTTTTCTGCCTGGGTTAACAAAGAGAGCTTGGCCACTTTCTCTGTGGGCACTATGGCATGATGGGCATCGACCTTTTTATCATTCCACACCTTAGATTTAAGTTGGCTGTCAGGCTTATCCAGCCCCTCGGTCAGCTCGCCAGCCCCTGTCAGCACAGCATCAATCACGCTAGGCGCCAGGGCAAGTTGCGCCAAGGGCAGATAGCGACTGTCGGAGCGTGGGTAGGTGATCAACTTATGTTTTTCATAGAGTGACTGGCAGGTATCGAGCACTGCCTTGGCGCTCATGGAAAAACGCTTGGCGCAATCTATCTGCAAGGAAGACAAGTTATAGGGCAGCGGCGCATTTTGTGATTTGCTGCTGCGCTGCACATCTTCTACTCGAGCCGGCTGATAGGAGATACGCCGCACCACATTTTCCGCCAGGCCTTTCGCCAGCACCCGCCCCTCCTCATCCATATAGGGCTGACAGGCTTCACTGGGGATCCATTTTGCGCTAAAGCCCTCCTGCTGCTCAGTCGTCAGGTGCGCCAGCACCTCATGGAAAGGTTTGCTGACAAACTGCGCGATCGCCTCATCACGGCGAACCACTAGGCCTAACAGCGGCGTTTGCACACGGCCGACCGACAATACCCCTTGATAGCCTACTTTTCGCCCCTGCAGGGTATAGGCTCGGGTCATATTCATACCATAGAGCCAATCGGCACGGGCACGTGCCAGTGCCGAGGTGGACAGAGGAATAAAGTCGCGATTGGATCTCAGCTGTCCAAGGGCCCTTTTGACTGCCGATGGGTTCAAGTCGCTGATAAGCAGCCGCTGAGTTTGGGCTAACTTGTCCCCCTTGACACCTAAGTGCGCGATCACCTCATCGACCAGTAACTGCCCTTCACGATCAGGGTCGCCGGCATTCACCAATTGCGTCGCTTTCTTGATAAGAGAGCGCAGCACAGAGAGTTGTCCACGGGTCTTATATTTAGGTTTAAGCTGCCACTGAGCTGGCACGATAGGAAGGTGCTCAAATTTCCATGATTTATAGGCGGGATCATAGCAGTCTGGCTCGGCCTGCTCCAGCAGATGCCCTATACACCAGGAGACACAATCGCCATTGGCCGCGGTGATAAATCCCTCCCCCTTTTTCAAAGGCTTGGGCAGAACATCGGCAATGGCGCGACCCAGGCTGGGTTTCTCGGCAATATATAGAATCATGGCAAATGCGAGTTAGTAGGTTCAGTCGATTCAGTGAGTTAACCAGTACATTTTAAAAGATACTGTATAAATTACCAGTAACTCTAACTCAGCTTGGCCCAAGCTGCAAATTTAAGTCGTGATGAATGAGGAGGACAAAAAAAGATCGGCTAATTAGCCGATCTTTTTAATATGGTATGCCCACAATAAAGCGGGAAGGCGATTAAGGATGACAGACGTTATGCAGTTCCAGATTCGTGCCGATATCTTTAATCCGGTTGGCTTTAGCATCATCATTTCTCAGCTGAGTGAGATGATCCAGATAAGCCTGATCCACATCATTGGTGATGTACTTACCATCGAATACCGAGGTCTCGAAACGCTTGATCTCCGGGTTTTCCTGACGCACAGCTTCGACCAAATCATTGAGATCCTGGAAGATGATGCCGTCGGCGCCAATCAGCTTGCAGATCTCATCGGCATCGCGGCCATGGGCGATCAGTTCGCTGGCGGTTGGCATATCGATACCATAGACGTTAGGGAAACGGATCTCTGGGGCTGCCGAAGCAAAGTAAACTTTCTTGGCACCGGCTTCACGGGCCATCTCGATGATCTGCTCTGATGTGGTACCGCGTACGATTGAATCGTCTACCAGCAGAACATTCTTATCTTTAAACTCGGCATTGATAGCATTAAGCTTACGGCGTACCGACTTCTTACGCTCCTGCTGACCCGGCATGATAAAGGTACGGCCAATATAGCGGTTCTTCACAAAACCCTGGCGGTATGGCAGATCCATATGACGGGCGATCTCTAAGGCGATATCGCATGAAGTTTCAGGAATAGGAATCACCACATCGATATCGTTATCTTCCCACTCTTTCTTGATCTTCTCACCCAGCATGGTGCCCATGTTCACTCGGCTTGCGTATACCGACA
The DNA here is from genome assembly GCF_021412565.1 of Shewanella sp. AS1. Classification (GTDB taxonomy): domain Bacteria; phylum Pseudomonadota; class Gammaproteobacteria; order Enterobacterales; family Shewanellaceae; genus Shewanella. The sequence continues at coordinate 333,807 of NZ_JAKCLJ010000002.1, forward strand.
CTTTATCTATGGTTGAGTCGGGACGGGCAAAATAAACATATTCGAAGATACAAGGCGCGTAACTTGGCGAATGGGCACACTGGCGGGTATAAAGCTGACCATCCAGTGAGATATAGATAGCTTCACCGGGCGCTACATCGCGCACTGTTTCGAAACCGACTGCATCTAAGGCAACGCTCTCTGAGGCCACCATGTATTCTGTGCCTTGCGCTGTCTCATTCTTACCCAGCACTAAAGGACGAATGCCAAACGGGTCTCTGAATGCCACTAAGCCCTGACCAATAATCATGGCGGCAACGGCATAGGCACCGCGAGTCAGACTATGCACTTTAGTGATAGCTTCAAACACTTCATCGGCAGTTAGGTGCTGACTCTGGGTATGTTGCAGTTCATCGGCCAGCAGGTTAAGCAGCACTTCTGAATCCGATGTGGTGTTAACGTGACGACGCTGCTTGATTAAACGCTCTTGCAGCTCAAGAGTGTTAGTCAGGTTGCCGTTATGGGCGAGTGAAATACCAAAGGGCGAGTTTACATAGAAAGGTTGAGCTTCTGATGCACTGGAACTACCGGCCGTGGGATAACGAACGTGTCCTATACCGGCATTACCTTGCAGGCGCTGCATGTGTTTAGGTTCAAACACATCTTTTACCAGACCATTGGCCTTACGCAATCTGAATGCATTGCCATCAACGGTAACAATACCCGCCGCATCCTGGCCTCGGTGTTGTAATACAGTTAATGCATCATAGATTGTCTGATTAACCGCAGTTCGGCCAACAATTCCGACGATACCACACATGAGTCGATTTCCTCATTTTAAGATGTTCTGATAATTATTGTGTTTGCCAACCAGAGGCTAAGCCTATGGCCGGAAATTTTATATTTTGGGTACAAAGCTTGATGTGCTTTCCAAATAGTCAAAAAACCATTGGATCACTACACCAAATTCCGGCACGAGCTGAGAACTCTTCCACCACTCGCTATTGGGCGCGCCGGTAAACGCGTCCATAAAAAACAGTATTGCACTGACAATCAAGGCACCTCTTAATGCACCAAAACATACTCCGAGTACCCTGTCGGTACCCGATAAGCCTGTTTTGGCCACTAACTGACCGATAAGGTAATTTACCAGTGCGCCCAGAATTAAGGTAGAAATGAACAAGATGGCAATGGCGATACCATTACGCAGTAACTCATCTTGCATCTGGGTAAGATAAACGGCGAGGTCCTGATAAAACTGACTCGCAATGAAAAAAGCAGCAAACCAGACCACAAGGGACATAGCTTCTTTAACAAAACCACGGAGTAAACTAATTAAAGTTGATAATCCGATAACCGCGAGAATGGCGTAATCGATCCAAACCATTGAATAGTTGATCCAGCTTCAGTGTTAAGACGGCGCGATTTTATCAGAGACAGAGGATATTCTCACCCCTTTGCTTCATTTAAAAGTGACTAACTTTATCCGCTATCATGGACTCTGAGTTCATCAAATCAACATAATTAAGTTATAACTTAAGATTCAGCCAGTTATCTATCAAATGAAGCAGCTGAAAAATAGGTTAGATCACAAAAATGTCGGCTTTAACTAAAAAGAGCAATAAAAAGCCCGAAACAAACATTTCGGGCCAGTTAACAAGCTTGTTTTAAAGTCGGCTGATTATTCGACTGGGTTGTAACTCACCACGGCCGACTTCAAACCTGTTGATTTATCTAACTGCTTTTGCAGTTTTTCCAGTTTAGCCATAGACACATCCGGCCCGACATAAACCTTGGTTAGCTCACCATCAACAGGCGTCTGTGGCAGAGTGTAAGCGCGAAAGCCCTCTTTTCTCAGACGCTTAACCAATGCATTCACATTGGCGGCATTTTTAAAACTGCCGAGTTGCAGAGTATAAGCCGCAGCCGTTGGCGTTGCTGGCTTTGACTCTGGCTTTGATTCAGGCTGAGCTTGTGACTTGCTCTCTGATTGAGGCGTTGAATTCGCGTCAGCTTGTTTTTTAGCTATCGATTCTGCGGTCTTAGCAGACTCATCATTTGAATTAACCACTTCACTCTGCGCCTTTTGCGACTCAAATTGCGCTTTGGCCTCACTGAGATCGACCGATGCTATCTCCTCTGGCGCACTGAGCTCATTCACTTGAGCGGGACGCAGTGGGATCTCGGCAAACTGCTCTTCCTGAAGCTGTTTCTTGCCATCGAGTATATCCGGCAGAAAAATCACCCCTAGGGCCACCAGCACTATGATGCCAACGAGACGGTTCTGAAACTGACTGGATAGTTTGTTTTCTTTAGCTTCGACTTGATCCACGCAAATTACCTGATATCGAATTAGTTAAGATGTGGTTGTTTAAACTCTGGTTGTTTAAAATCTAGTTGTTTAAACTCTATTCTTTCAACACTAGTTGTTTAAACTCTGCAACAGTGTAAAAGGAGCCAAACACAATTACCACATCATCGTCGCAGATTTTAGCGGCCAAGGCATCATAAGCTTGCCTAAGCGTGTCGAAAGCAAACCCGTTCCCTTTACCCTCAAGACAAGCGAGTAGATCATCGGCTGCCGCGCTGCGCTGGCAATCAAGGCTTGTAAAATACCACTGTGTCATCACATCCCCAAGGATGGAAATAACCTCTGAATAATCTTTATCTTTTAACATACCGCACAGGGCAAAAATTCGCTTACCTTTATAGGGCGCAAGCGATTGCCTGAGGTACTTGGCGGCATGGGGGTTATGTGCCACATCGAGTAAGATAGTAGGCTGCAATGACACCTGCTCTAAGCGGCCATTGAGTTTGGCGGCCCTAAGCCCTGCGGCCACAAGTTCCTGGCTGATACCTGGCAGCAAGTGTTCAACCACTGCCAAGGCGGTTGCCCCGTTAGGCAGTGGCAGTGTTGGCAAAGGCAAGCCATTCATTGAGAAGGTTTGCCCCTGAAAATCCCAGCCATTCTCATGCTTAACATAATCAAACGCCTGACCGACCAAGATCAAGTCAGCGCCTTTTTCCCTCGCCACTTGGATAACCGATTGCGGCAGATCCCGCTCGCCGACTATGGCTGGGCGCGATGCACGGAAGATCCCCGCCTTTTCCCGTCCAACCAGCTCCCGGGTATCACCCAGATATTCCTGATGGTCAATATCGATTGAGGTGATAACGCTAACATCGGCATCGATCATATTGGTGGCGTCCAAACGTCCGCCGAGCCCGACTTCGAGGATCACCAGATCTAATTTCTGCTGTTTAAAGATATACAGAGCCGCTAAGGTGGCATACTCAAAAAAGGTAAGAGAAATCGCCCCTCTGGCCTGGTCTATGGCGCAAAATGCCTCGATAAAGGCTTGATCGCTGGCATCATTACCGTTAATACGTACCCGCTCATTGTATTGCAGCAGATGCGGCGAGCTATAGACGCCCACAGACCAGCCAGCCTGCATCATCACAGCTTCTATCATGGCGCAGGTCGTACCTTTGCCGTTTGTGCCAGCCACTGTAACGATTTTTGTCTGACCTAGGCTCAGCAGCCCCATTGAGGCCGCGACCTCAGAGACTCGGGCCAGTCCCATATCGATTTCGGTAGGATGAATGGATAACAGATGCTCAAGCCAGACAGTGAGACTCGAGTGCCGATTGGGTGGGGTTTGCATAGGGCTATTTTTACTCATAGGTTATCATTCACGGCGTAAATATTGAGACACATTAATTTTGTGGCACTTTGCTTAATCGAGCATAAAGAGCGGACCTAAGGCCAGCTTGGGCAGTTGATACTCATCGGGGTAAGTCACATCCACCAGATACAGCCCATTTGGTTTGGCCGTTGCTGCCGCCTGAGTTCTGTCCTTTAGCGCCAGCAATGTCTTAATCCAGCTGATGTCTTGGCGGCCATAGCCCACTTCTAACAGCGAACCGACAATATTGCGCACCATGTGGTGCAAGAAAGCGTTGGCTTTAATATCGACGCAGATATACATGCCCTGGCGGGTCACATTGACCTCATGCACACAACGAAACGGCGTATTGGACTGACACTGAATGGCTCGGAAGCTGGTAAAATCCTGCTCCCCTAACAGAGATTGTGCCGCCTGATGCATCTTCTGCTCATCTATCACGCCAGGATAATGGCTCACCCCTGCGCGTAAGATACCCGGCCGAAATTGATGGTTATAGATCATATAACGGTAACGGCGCGCCGTGGCGCTGAAACGCGCGTGAAACTCATCATCGACATCTTTTGCCCAGCGCACCGCGATATCATCGGGCAGGTTAACATTGACCCCTAAGGTCCAGGCACTCTCCTTACGCACGGCACTGGTCTCGAAATGGATCACCTGTCCTGTGGCGTGTACCCCGGCATCTGTGCGCCCTGCACATTGAATGGAAATGGGTTCATTGGCGACAATAGACAGGGCTCGCTCCAGTTGTGCCTGAACCGAGTCCACCTCGGCCTGACGTTGCCATCCAAAGTAGCGACTGCCATCATATTCGATGCCTAATGCAACACGCATGAAATTCCAACCCTTACATAAAAGCTAACTTAGGCGCGGGATTCTAGCATATCGTTAGCCTAAACAGACAGCAAACACGCAAGAAAATCCCCCTGAGTAAAAAACGGCGCCAAGGCGCCGTTTTTAGGATAATTGCAAGAGGCGTTAGAGCCCTTTAAGCAGCTGCTTGGCTTCCTCTTGCTGACGCTCATTACCGTCCAGTTCAACCTCTTTTAACAGTGCGCTGGCGCTGTCATTATCGTCTATCTCAATATAGGCTCTGGCCAGATCCAACTTGGCATTGACTGAGTTCTCCTCATCATCAACATCTACCATGTCGGCATTGCTCATGAGATCGTTAAGCTCGCCCATATCGATATCCAACTCTTTATACTGATCGGCATCACCCGCCTCATCATCGGCATCATTGAGCAGCTTATCGATATCGATATAGCCGTTATCCTGTTGGAACGAACTTAAATCATGGTCGACTATGCTCGCTTGTTTCTGATCTTCAGCCTTCAGTGCGGCCAATGCATCTTCCGCATCAAGGTGATCATCATCCAGGCTAAAGACATTTAGGCCATCGTCCCAATCTAAACTGTTATCGCTAGGTGACTTGTCACCTTTAAGATCGTCGAAGAAGCCTGAGTCTTTAGTCTTCTCTTTCTTTTCAGCCGCTTGAAGATCGGCTAAGAGGGAATCAAGGGCGTTATCCTCAGGCTCCTGCTCCAGATTAACACTCACGGGATCGATATCATGATTAGCATCATCGATAGTAAATCGTTCAAACTCTAATGGCGCATTTTGAGATACCGTACTCAGCGCGATAGGATCAAGCTGGGCCTCTGTTTCCTGAGCCTGCTCTTGATCGTCTTCTTGATCTTCTTGAATGTCCTCTAGTGCCTCAGTATCAGGCGTCACATCAGGGGCGGCTGGTGCATCATCTGTCTCCTGAACTTGAGATGCGCTTTCATCTTTAAGACCAAAGCTTGCCAATAGCGCATCGAGATCCGCCTCATCATCGGCAGGGTCGGATAATAACTCCAACTCGGCATCAAGCTGTGCCTTAATCAGCTCATCTGTGTCATCTTCAAACTGGTATGCCTGTGGACTGGGGCTAGCCTCGTCATCATCAGCGATGATCGCCTGCTCTTCAAATAGCGCATCTGACTCGGGTTCATATTCAGCTGACTCATATTGAGCAGCCTGAACCTGCTCATCTTCAACCGTATCCGGCGCAGCTTGCAGCAGACTGTCCAGGCTGGCTTCTTCAGCTTGAACAGCGTAATGCTCTGGCGCTATTTCTGGCTCATGCTCCAGTTCTGGCTCTGCCTCAACGCCATTTTGATTCTTATCCAAATCCGCTAGCAGGGCGTCGAGATCCACATCGCCTGCAGATTTTTCATCTAATTCGATAAGGGTATCCGCCTCAGACTCTTGAAGCTCCACCTCGGCATCATGCTCAGGTCTGAGCAGATCATCTAAGTCGAGGTCGTTAGATTGCTCCTCTTGCGAACTGTTTTGATTAGCGAGCTCATCGTGCTCCCCCATCGCCTCGGCCCACAAGTCATCTAACGATTGCCCTTCATCCTGTTCATCGAATCGGTTGAACTCCTGGCTGTACTGAGTTTCATCATCAGACATGAAGGACTCGGATGTGTATGCATCATTCCCGATGACAGAGTCCAGGGTCTCTTTCTCATCATCTGTGTCCAGATGGACAGCCATTAACTCGTCATCATCGCTAGCGAGTGTCTGGTCATCTTCTAAGGAGTGAGACGCAGCCAGTGGCGCAGGCTCTTCAGCTATCTTCGCCGCTGGCGAGACCTCCTCTTCAACCTCATTACGGCGTCTGAAGAATGCCCACAAGATAGCAAGCAGTAAAAGTCCTGGAATCGAGACAGCCAACGCAAGATAGAGTGGATTGTCCATCAAATTACGCCAAAAAGCCGTTGGCATTCCCTCATTTGATGCCGACTTTTTCAGTTGTTCAATCTGTTCACGAAGCTGAATCACCTCTTTAGAAAGAGCCGCTTTCTGCTCTTTTTGCACTAGCAGCGCCTCATCTAGCTCTGCTATTCGGCCATTAAGCTCATCTATCTTTGCCTGAAACACATCGATATCGTTTGCGCCCAAATTCAGCTTGTCTTGAGCCCTAGCTAATTCATCGGTCAAAGAGAGGTTTGTTGCCTGCTGCGCTTCCAGTTTGGCGGTGAGCTCTTCTATCTGTTTTTGAGTCTCGACACTTACTTTAGGAAAGCTTTCTTTGGCAGAGCTAACATTGGAAGAGCTAATCTCAGCTTCAACAGGAGCTGGCTGAACTGCAGGTTTAACACTCGGCTTTGCAAGACGACTACCGCCCTGTTGCCACCCTTTGTCATTATACTCAGCCTGCTGTTTTGCCAGAGTCTTAGGAATAGCGGCAATCTCAGCCTTGGTTGGGATCAGGAGTATCATCCCCCTCTCAAGGCTGTTGTAATTGTCGCTAGTAAAAGCATGGGGGTTAGCCTCATAGATGGCCGCCATCACCTGATACACAGTGACGCTGTTATCGGGTCTCACCTTTTGGGCAATGCTCCAAAAAGTATCTGCGCTGTTGGTAGGCCCATATTGACGCATCATTTGGCGGCTTTCGCCATCCGGACCGGTAATTTTCAGGGGTTCTGCGGCAGATAAAGGAGCCGATGGAAAGGCAAAAACAACGAGAGCACTGGCAATGAAACCAGCAAGATACGAGGTGCGAAAGTTCATCAAATCTTCCCTTGAAAGCGAAATAGCGCAATAAAAATAGGCAGCATGCTTTAGGCGGTTGTATTTATTGAGATTACTATAAACTAGAATTAAATACCCTGCTACTGTTCACTTTTGAAAAACATTTATGAAACGAAAAAGCCTGCCAGAGGCAAGCTTTTTAGAGTATTCGCACGAAAAGGCCGTTCAACAGGCCTATCAATAACAAAGGCTATTAGTAGTAATCGCGGATCAGCACTTCGGCAATCTGCACACTGTTCAGTGCGGCGCCCTTGCGAATATTATCAGACACAACCCAGAGGTTAATGCCATTGGGGTGTGAAATATCCTTACGAACCCGGCCGACAAAAACAGGATCGCTGCCCGCTGAGTCGGTTACCGCAGTAGGGTAATTCTCATCGGTTTCAAACAGCTCTACCCCAGGCGCACCGCGCAGTACGGCCTTAACATCATCAGCATCCACAGGCTGGACAGTTTCGAGATGCACGGCTTCTGAGTGTCCATAAAACACTGGCACACGTACGGCTGTGGGATTGACGACAATTTGATCATCACCAAAAATCTTCTGGGTTTCCCACACCATTTTCATCTCTTCTTTGGTGTAGCCATTATCCATAAACACATCGATTTGTGGCAAGACGTTAAAGGCTATCTGCTTAGGATAAGCTTTAGGCTCAATGGGCTGCCCCTGGAGCAATTTGGCACATTGGCCGGCCAGTTCATCGATGGCACGTTTACCCGAACCTGAAACCGACTGATAGGTCGCCACGTTGATCCGGGAGATCCCGAATGCATCATAGATGGGCTTCAAAGCGACCAACATCTGAATAGTGGAACAGTTAGGGTTGGCGATAATATTGCGATTGCGAAAATCGGCGATCGCCTGTGGATTCACTTCAGGCACCACTAGCGGAATATCTATGTCATAGCGGAAATGTGAGGTGTTATCGATAACCACACAGCCATGCTCTGCGGCGATAGGCGCCCACTTGGCAGACACGTCACCACCGGCAGAGAAGAAACCTATCTGAGCCAAAGACCAATCGAATGTGTCTACATCTAAGATCTCGACCTGTTTACCGTGGAATGAGACAGTATCACCTGCACTGCGGCTACTGGCTAAAGGGTATAAATTGGCAACGGGAAAGTTACGCTCTTCAAGGATCTCAATCATAGTTTGACCCACTGCGCCCGATGCACCTAATACGACTACGTTATATTCCTGCGACATAATTACAGACCGACTCCTGAAAAACCTAATTTGGACAACCAATCTACATCAGAACACGCAGTATTGGCTAGAGTTAAGGCGCTAAATTCCCGCCTGTACTTATGATTTTTTCGCATCAGGTCAAAACCATTGGGCATGAGTGCCTGCTGGCGAAACAATTCATCATCATCACGAAGATCATAGACCAAACGACACAAACTTAATAATGTTCTCTCATCGGGCACAGACAAGGGGGTGAGTTGATGAATCCAAAGCGGCGGCAGCAAACTCGTCATCGACTTATCGGCATTTTTCCCCAGTTGCCGACATAGCGACTGATACAGCATAAAGGTGCCTCTGGCCTTACCCTCCAAACTGTAACCTGCGATATGGGGGGTTGCTATCTCAGCCAAGGGGATAAGCTCAGCCATAGGGTGTGGCTCACCTTCCCAGACATCCAACACCAGTTTGATATCCTCTCTGCCCTGTTTAAATTCGATTAAGGCGCGGTTGTCTATCACCTCTCCCCGGCAGCAATTGAGCAACCAACAACCCTTTAATAGGCTCTCGAGTCTCTGCTCATCAAACAGATACCAGGTTGGATGCTTACCTGCCTTGGTTAGAGGCACATGTAAGGAGATCACATCACAGCGAGCTATCAATTCATCCAGAGAGACAAAATCGCGCTCATCTTCAGTTTCAGCTAGGAAAGGATCGTGCAGTAAACAGCTCACGCCATAGGCATCGAGGCATTTTTTTAAGGCAGAGCCGGTATTACCCGCACCGACAATACCGACTGTTTTCTGTTTGAGTGGCTGATGGAAGCGACGGGCCAGCTCCAGCATGGCCATAAAGGCATACTCCCCCACGGCAGTCGCATTACAGCCTGGTGCATTGGTATAGGGGATTTGTCGCTGCTTGAGGTAGGTCTGATCCAGATGATCCAGCCCTATGGTGGCACTGCCGACAAAACGCAGCTTGTGATTTAGCGATAACAAATGTTCATCGACGCAAGTGACCGAACGCACCAGCAGCACATCGGCATCTTTTACTTGTTCGGCTGTGAGCTTGCGACCATCGACACGGGTTATGGAACCCAAGTCGGCAAATAACGCCTCAACATAGGGCATGTTTTCGTCGGCAATTATCTTCATCTATTTCCCAAATCCATCGATGTAATAGCGCTATTGTGCCTGTAAAGCCTATAAAAAAGGAGCCTTTCGGCTCCTTTTTTATATTTTGCATCGGACTCAGATTAACGAGTACGTGGGCAAAGTTCTTCAGTGCTGAAGAAATAAGCGATTTCACGCTCTGCAGAAGCAACGGCATCTGAACCGTGAACGGCGTTTTCATCGATGCTGGTCGCAAAATCGCTACGGATAGTACCGCGAGCCGCTTCAGCTGGGTTAGTTGCCCCCATAATTTCACGGTTTGCTAGAACGGCATTTTCGCCTTCTAATACTTGAACCATGATAGGACCAGAAGTCATGAACTCAACCAAAGCACCGAAGAAAGGACGCTCGCTGTGCTCAGCGTAGAAGCCTTCAGCTTGCTCTTGGCTTAGGTGAACCATTTTAGAAGCAATGATTTTTAGGCCAGCAGTTTCAAAACGGTTGTAGATGGCACCGATGTGGTTGTTAGCAACTGCATCAGGCTTAATGATAGAAAAAGTACGTTCGATAGCCATTGTCTAGCTTCCTTTAATAAACAGGTTTAAAAATTCGCGCGGATTATACGAAATAAAAGATCAAAAACCTACCTTTTAAGCAAGATGAATGAGAGATAGCTCCCATCATAGGCACGGAGGAGGAGCACAGAGCGCAAACTTTTGACGTAAAATGCGGGGCGGGCAAATTTTAAGCAAAACGTTATCTCAATGGTAAGGCCATGACCTGGTTATAAAATTAACTAAAGAACGCCATAGTTACTCATATTCATTGATCCAACACTGTTGGATCGCTTCTAAAATCTTCTCACCACAATGATTCGGATCGTCATCAAACTCCTCTAAATTGATGACCCAGTCATAGAGATCGGTAAAGCGAATCGTATTGGGATCGACATCTGGATACTGTTCCAACAAGGTTAAGGCGATATCAAGCGAGTCTATCCATTTCATGTGCTTACCTCCTGTCATCGATTTTAACAGCATAGTCGCTATCTATCTAACACGCACAAAAAAGCCAGTCCTCAGGACTGGCTAATCGACTATCTCAACAGCCTATCTAAACAAACTGCTGCGACTTAACCTTCGCTGACCATGTTGATGGTGTATTTAGGAATATCCACCACCAGATCGCAGTCAGGTACTTTAGCCTGGCATGACAGGCGACTCTCAGGCTCGAGCCCCCAGGCCTTATCTAACATATCATCTTCAAGCTCATCACTCTCGTCAAGCTCGTCAAAGCCCTCACGAATGATGACATGACAGGTAGTACAGGCGCAGGATTTCTCACAGGCATGTTCAATATGGATCCCATTGCGAAGTGCAACATTGAGCACGGTTTCACCCACTTGTGCTTCAACGACAGCCCCATCCGGGCATAACTCTTCATGGGGTAAAAAAACGATTTGTGGCATATTTTCAACCTATATATTGTCTACAGACTGGCCCTTAAGCGCCAATCGGATAGAGTTATCCATACGTTTTGCAGCAAAAGATTGGCTGACTTCATCCAGAGCCTCTATCGCCTTCTCAATTGCATCTGCATCATTTTGCGCCGCTGTCTGTGCCAGATGCGCCATACCTTGTTCAATCGCCTTAGCCTCTTCCTGTGACAGCAGCTCACTGTCTTTGACCAGAGCCGCATTAAGGGATTCTAACACACGAGCCGCTTCCACCTGCTGTTCAGCCAACATGCGGCGCTCAATATCATCTTTAGCATGGGCCATCGAGTCTTTGAGCATAGCGCCAATCTCTTCATCGGTCAGACCAAATGAAGGTTTAACCTGAATAGTCGCCTGTACACCTGATGATTTTTCCATCGCGGTCACGCTCAGCAAACCATCTGCGTCCACCTGGAAGGTCACTCGAATATGCGCTGCGCCGGCCGCCATTGGCGGAATGCCATTGAGGGTAAACCTGGCTAACGAGCGGCAGTCGGCCACCAGTTCGCGCTCACCTTGTACCACATGAAACGCCATCGCCGTCTGACCATCTTTAAAGGTGGTAAACTCCTGCGCCCTGGCAACCGGAATGGTGGTATTACGCGACACCACTTTTTCCACCAGGCCGCCCATGGTTTCAATCCCCAGTGACAACGGCAATACATCGAGCAGCAAGAGATCTGAATCTGGCTTATTACCCACTAGAATGTCGGCTTGAATAGCGGCGCCTATGGCCACCACTCTGTCAGGATCGATAGAGGTTAATGGTGCCTTACCGAAAAACTGCGCCACTTTTTCACGAACCAGAGGCACACGGGTAGAACCGCCCACCATCACGGTTTCGAGCACCTCATCGGCCTTGATGCCGGCATCACGCAGGGCGCGGCGACATGCGGCAATGGTCTTTTTCACCAGCGGCTCAATCAACTCATCAAATACTGCTTTATCGACACTGAGTTCAAACACGCGACCATCCGACAGGGTCAAACAGGCCTGAGTACTATCACCGGCGGTTAATGCCTCTTTTACCCGGCGACTCTCAATCAACAGCGCCCGGCGCTCATTGGGCGTTAACTTAGTCAGTTCCCAGGCCTGTTGTAGATACTGGCTTAAGGCATAATCGAAATCATCGCCACCCAGTGCGGTATCGCCGCCCGTGGCCAGCACCTCAAACACGCCCTTATTAAGGCGCAAAATTGAGATATCGAAAGTACCGCCACCTAAGTCATAGATGGCAATAATGCCCTCCTGACCCGAGTCCAGGCCATAGGCAATGGCTGCGGCTGTGGGTTCATTGAGCAGGCGAAGCACTTTGACTCCCAGCAAACCGGCGGCATCTTTAGTACCTTGGCGCTGAGCATCATCGAAGTAGGCAGGAACCGTGATCACCACGCCTTCGAGATCGCCTCCTAAGGTCTTCTCGGCGCGGGCGATAAGCGGTCTTAAAATCTCGGCCGATACCTGGATAGGATTCACCTGACCAGTCGCAGTATTAAACAGCGGCAGGCCATTTTCACTGGCACTGAACTGATAAGGCAAGGCGGTCTCTTCGGCTTGAATATCCAGCAGGCTGCGACCCATAAAACGTTTGACCGAGACTATGGTGTTAAGCGGATCCTGAGCCGAATATTTTTCAGCTTGTTCGCCAACCTGAACCCCCTCCGCGGTATAACGCACAACAGAGGCGAGTCCATGACGAGCGGCTTCATCGGGCAATGTGTCGGCCACACCGCTTCTGACAGCGGCCACCAGCGAGTTTGTGGTGCCTAAATCGATACCGACAGCGAGTCGATGCTGGTGAGGTGCTGCGCTTTGTCCGGGCTCAGCAATTTGCAAAAGTGCCATATCAATCCAACTTATATGATAAAGGCTCAATCATCTATCAATAGAGAGATTGAGCCATTAAGGTTAATCACACTCAAAAAAGTGCATCTTCTGCTCTGGCGAGTTCATCTTGCAATTTTGCCATAAACTTCATCTTTCGTATAACGTCTGCGGCATCTTGCAAGACTTTTGGATCATCACTGCCAATCAGTTCGCTCATCTTTGTTATTAACTGAGTTTGATGTTCGGCGAAGGAGTGATGTAACTCGTCGATGATCTCGTCGGGATCGTCGCTGTGCTTAATATCTTCGAGTGATTCACGCCACTCCATCTGTTGCATTAAAAACAGCGTATCTTTGACCGTTGTCGATTCATGACTCAGATCGATACCCTTTAAACTCAACATATGTTCGGCGCGGGAGATAGGATGTTTTAGGGTATTAAAGCCATCGTTAACCTGCGCGGTACGTTGCACCGCTATCCGCTTATCCTGTTCGCTGGCATTGGCAAACTTATCCGGATGTACTGCCCGTTGCAGCTCGCGGTAACGCTGTGCAAGCAAGGCAGTATCGAGATCAAACTCAGGCGATAAACTAAACAACTCAAAATAGTTCATGTAGGTAGATTCGGTTGTTAGACTGTGAAGCTTTCGCCACAGCCACACTCCCCTTTTGCGTTGGGGTTATTGAACTTAAATCCTTCGTTCAAGCCTTCTTTCACGAAGTCTAACTCTATGCCTTGCAGGTAGATAAAACTCTTGGCATCGATAATGATTTTAACTTCATCGATTTCAAATACTTCATCATCGGCATTTAATTCATCGACAAACTCAAGCACATACGCCATACCAGAGCAGCCTGAGGTCTTGAGTCCCAAGCGTAATCCAAGCCCCTTTCCGCGGCTGTCGAGAAAGCTTTTTACTCTTTCTGCTGCCGCGGGAGTCATTGTTATTGCCATTTTTACTCCGAATATTACTGTCCGTGCTTAGACTTATAGTCGTCTAACGCTGCCTTGATTGCATCCTCAGCCAGAATTGAGCAGTGGATCTTTACAGGCGGTAGTGCAAGTTCTTCAGCAATATCCGTATTTTTAATCGCTCGCGCTTCTTCTATGGTTTTACCCTTCACCCACTCGGTTACCAGTGAGCTAGAGGCGATGGCGCTACCACAACCATAGGTTTTAAACTTAGCATCTTCGATAATACCCTTATCATCGATTTTAAGTTGCAGTTTCATCACGTCACCACAGGCAGGCGCACCTACCATGCCGGTTACGACGGATGGATCGTTCTTGTCAAATGAACCTACGTTACGTGGGTTCTCATAATGATCTATTACTTTTTCACTGTAAGCCATGATTCTGCTCCACTCTCTATTCGTTTATTGGTCTATTAATGGTGTGCCCACTGCACTGTCGACAGATCGACACCATCTTTGAACATCTCCCACAATGGAGACATCTCTCTTAAATGACCAATAGACTTGGTAATTGTCTCGATCGCATGATCAATTTCGGCTTCTGTTGTAAAGCGTCCGATTGAAAAACGAATTGAACTGTGCGCCATTTCATCGTTAAGTCCTAACGCGCGAAGCACATAACTTGGCTCCAGACTCGCCGAGGTACAAGCTGAACCAGAGGAAACCGCCAGATCTTTAAGGGCCATCATCAATGATTCACCTTCAACAAAGTTGAAGCTCACATTGAGGCTGCCACAATATCTCTGCTCGGCATCACCGTTAATATAAGTTTCTTCGATATCTTTAATGCCGTTCCACAGTTTGTCGCGCAACTGAAGAATACGTGCGTTATCTGATTCCATATCGGCTTTGGCAATCGCAGCCGCTTCACCCATGCCCACGATCTGATGGGTCGCCAGGGTACCACTGCGCATACCACGCTCATGACCACCGCCGTGCATGGTTGCCTCCAGGCGAATACGGGGCTTACGACGAACATAAAGCGCACCAATCCCTTTAGGACCGTACATCTTATGGGCCGAAATCGACATCAGATCGACCTTGGTCTTGTCTAAATCGATAGGCAGCTTACCGGCACTTTGCGCCGCATCCACATGGAAAATAACCTTCTTGGCACGACACAACTCGCCGATAGCGTCGATATCATGGATCACACCAATCTCGTTATTCACATGCATCAAACTTAATAGAATAGTGTCTTCGCGCATGGCCGCTTCGATGTTTTCGATAGGAATAATACCGTTAGAAGCGGGTTCAAGATAGGTCACTTCGTAGCCTTCACGCTCGAGTTGACGGCAGGTATCCAGCACAGCTTTATGTTCTGTCTTGCTGGTGATGATGTGCTTGCCTTTCTTATGATAAAAACGTGCAACACCTTTGATGGCCAGGTTATCAGACTCGGTCGCACCTGAGGTGAAAACGATTTCACGTGGGTCGGCGTTGATCAGCTCTGCAATTTGATTACGGGCAATATCGACAGCCTCTTCAGCTTGCCAGCCGTAACGATGAGAACGTGACGCGGGGTTACCGAAAATGCCGTCCATAGTTAAACATTGCATCATTTTTTCTGCAACACGAGGGTCGACTGGCGTCGTTGCTGCATAATCTAAATATATAGGAAGCTTCATCTCACACTCCGTACTACAGAGATCATCGCTGACCTCTTACTACGTACCATTTGAAAAATTTAATAACAAAGAACACTTATGCGGTTATTCTTTGTTCCTGTTGGATTTTATCTTGTTTGATTGAGATAAACTGCACATCTCTCTTGTTCATCAATCCAGCTAGACTTATTCCATTCAAAAAATCTGAAATTTGTTTGCTCAAATCACCCCAAAGCGAGTGAGTTAAGCAGCGGGTGCCACTTTGGCAGTTACCTGAACCCTGGCAACGGGTTGCATCCACCGTCTCGTCTACCGCACGTACAACCATGCCAACAGAGATATCCTTGGCATCATATCCGAGACAATATCCACCGCCTGGGCCTCTGACACTGGAGACTAATCCATGTTTTCTTAATTTAGCGAAGAGTTGTTCAAGATAGGAAAGGGAGATGCCCTGACGCTCAGAGATATCAGCTAATGGGACGGGGCCAGATGTCGAATGCATTGCTACATCTAACATTGCGGTTACTGCATACCGACCTTTTGAAGTTAGTTTCATCGTTACCACTGCTCTCTAAAATGCCTGGGTTTATTCAAACATACCTGAGTATTTTAGTCAAGTATAAAACCTAGTGATTTAGTCAAGTATTGCAGAAAAAATTAAAGTTAAATACCCTGCCCCTTTGCTAGGGTATTTAACCTTTTTCGTCTCAAAGATTCAACGCTGAAATACCTTTAATCTCACTCTTTAGCTAAATAATGGGATCAAACTCATCTAATGCGCTTTTACGTTTCTCTGCCGCCGCCTGTTCAACGTCGCTGAATTCATCGACTTCCAGTTCGGGTAAGCGCTCGGTGCACACGCTGCCGCCTAAATTGCGTACAGCCTGACACACTTCCTGCACCTTAGAATCCATCAGATGCATGTGATCCAACATCTGTCCAATGGCGTTTGCCACAGGATCTGGATTATCGGGGGACACAGCATAGGCATCGAAACCATATTTCTTCGCCATCGCACTGCGCCGCTCGGCATGCTCTTTCGATTCTTCGGTCGGTTTTGCCACCACACGTGCGGGGATCCCAACAACTGTTGTATCTTGGGGCACTTCCTTCACCACTACCGAGTTAGACCCCACCCTGGCACCGTCATGCATAGTAATGGGGCCGAGTATTTTGGCACCGGCACCTATCACCACGTTATTACCTAAGGTCGGGTGACGTTTACCCGCCTGCCAGGTCGTTCCACCAAGCGTCACGCCATGGTACAGGGTACAATCGTTGCCTATCTCGGCTGTCTCACCGATCACGACACCCATGCCGTGATCAATAAAAAATCGATCGCCGATTGTCGCCCCAGGATGGATTTCAACCCCAGTTAACCAACGGGAAAAAGTCGAGATACACCTTGCGGTTAAACACCAATTACGCTTCCATAATTTATGACTAACCCTATGGATCCAGATAGCCTGCATCCCAGGGTAATTGAGCAAAATTTCTAAGGTGTTATTTGCCGCAGGATCTCTGTGGTAAATAGACTCAATGTCATCTTTAATTCTGGAAATCATGCCCATGAAGTTACTCTTCCTTCTTCACCACTGTATTGTCATCATCTTGCGACCTGATTGAGCCCTTGTCTGCCAGCCCCACCTTCTTATCGATCGAGGTGAGAATGCCGCGCAAAATATTCATCTCTTGGCTTTCAATTCTGGCTCGGCTAAACAAGCGGCGCAATTTAATCATCACTTGGCCAGGATGCTGCCTCACGATAAACCCAGTCGACAACAAGGTTTTTTCTAAATGAGTAAAGAAGTTTTCCTGCTCTTTTGCCAGCGGATATTCGAGGACTTCTTCCTCAGATGGCGTTTGATTCAGGTGAGCCACACGCGCTTCATAACAGATGATCTGCACCGCCTGAGCCAAATTGAGTGAGCTGTACTCAGGGTTGGCCGGAATAGCCACATGATAGTTGCACTTTTGCAGCTCTTCATTACTCAGGCCATTACTCTCACGGCCAAACACTATGGCGACAGGACCATTAAGTGCAGAAGCAACCAGCTTTTCACCCGCCTGACGCGGCTCAAGCATAGGCCAGTCTAATGTACGGCTGCGGGCACTTGTGGCTATCACCAGACTGCAATCGGCGATCGCTTCTGCTAACGAATCCACGGTAACCGCATGTTTTAAAATATCTGAAGCGCCAGCCGCCAGGGCGATAGAATGTCCATCTGGCTCCACTTTGGGTTCTGCCAGATACAGGGTGGATAACCCCATGGTTTTCATCGCACGCGCGGTTGAGCCAATATTGCCAGGATGGGTCGTTCCGACCAGGACTACACGGATATTGCTAAGCATTAAATAGGTTTATTTCTTTATATAGAACAGTGATGCAGATGGTATCACAGGGCGATGGGATCTCTTAAATAAAAAACTCTATTTGATATAACCTTAAAAATACGTATAATGTGCGCCGATTATTTATATCTGTTCTTTAACATCCAGGGGATTGTAATGCATCCGATGCAGACTATTGCCGTGCGCGCCGCTCGTGCCGCTGGCCAAACGATTATGCGTGCTTATACGGAACTCGACCGTATCGAAGTAAGCAATAAAGGTATTAATGACTATGTTACTAATGTCGATAAAGAAGCTGAAGCTGCCATTACCTATCAGATCCGCAAGTCATACCCAGACCACACCATAGTTGGTGAAGAAGGTGGTCAAAATAAGGGTGAAAATAAAGACTACATGTGGATTATCGATCCCTTGGATGGCACCACTAACTTTGTTAGAGGTATCCCCCACTTTGCGGTTTCTATCGCGGTTCAATATAAAGGCAAGACTGAAGTTGCCGTCGTTTACGATCCTGTACGTGACGAGCTGTTCACTGCTGTGCGTGGTAAAGGCGCTAAGCTAAATGATTTCCGTCTTCGCGTCAGTAAAGCGACCGACTTGAACGAAACTGTGATCGGTACAGGCTTTCCTTTTAAGGCCAAACAACACAGCGAAACCTACATGAAGCTTTTTGCTGCGACATTCTCTCAGTGTGGCGATCTTCGCCGCGCCGGCTCTGCGGCACTGGATCTGGCTTATGTGGCCGCAGGCCGTATGGACGCATTCTTTGAAATCGGTCTGAAACCTTGGGACATCGCCGCAGGTGATCTGCTGGTACGTGAAGCCGGTGGCACAGTGACCGATCTCATCGGCGATCATAACTATATGACTTCAGGCAATATTATCGCTGGTACCCCAAAAGCGACCGTTGCTTTGTTAAAGAGTTTCCGCCCATTGTTGAGCGATGCGCTCAAACGATAAGTCATACCAGACTAGCAAACGCCACTTCACTGTGGCGTTTTTTTTACCTGCCATCCTTACTACCCCTATACTTGTTGAAGCTTTATTTCGGATAAAAAGAATTATGTGATTGAAATCACATCGATCTGCTCACATCACAAATTATTATTGCTACCCTCTATCAAGATATAAAACCGATAGGAATTACCAGGATGGGAAAGCTTTATCATAAATTGGGTTTAAAAAGTCTCAAAGCGATTGAGAATTTTGTATTAATTATCATCGCCATTGCCACTGTCATTGCCATAGGGCAAGAGATAGGCCATATCATAAAGATAGGCTCGGTGGCACTGGCCGATCTGCTATTGCTGTTTATCTACCTTGAAGTGTTGGCCATGGTAGCTAACTACGTAGAGTCTGGAGAGCTACCCGTCAGGATGCCCCTCTATATAGCTATTGTTGCGTTGGCTCGATACCTTATCCTCGATATGAAAAGCATGGAAGATTGGCGAATATTAGCCATTTCTGTATCGACCATAGTGCTGGCTGGCACTGTGATAGCGATCCGTTGGGGTCAATTGAGAATGCCCTATCCCAAAAAAGAGGATGAAAAACTCTAACATTCCCTGATGGCGTCACGCCTGGCGCCATCCCTGCTTCCCCCTCACCTTTATGAGAACGCCACTTACGGACTTGAAGTATAAAGCTCTGTGAAACCATTAGATTGTGCCCTTAAAAAACTGTGCTAACTTTAATGAGTTACGCATTTAGATATCAGCTTAAGGGAATATATGAATCAATATTACGAAGAACTGGATGAACGACGCCAATCGCAACGTATCGATTTAGAAGCCGATCATATTCATATCTCATGGACAGATGATGAGGGAGAGAGCCACCTAGACAATGCCACGTGTCTCGATCTCTCTCGCAGAGGTGTATTGATAGCATATCCGCGCGCCTTCAATCAGGGAGAAATCCTGCTCATTACCTTTAATCCGGAAACCAGCAATCAAAATGGCGTCACAGCGAGGGTATGTCGCTGCACCAAAACGAACACTGAATTTCATATTGCAATGGAAATTATCGCGTAATTTCAAGTGACTATTTCAAATAGCTAATTGCGTAATTTGAGCAAGGTAAAAAAACCTGTCCTATACTAGGAAATCCGATCCACGCGATACAACACGACTTAACGTAAATGGAGAGCTTATGATTCTGCTTGTTGGAGGTGAAAAAGGCGGAGCCGGAAAAAGTTGTATCGCGCAAAATATCGCAGTCTATTTAACCCAAAAGTTGCATGCCAATGTCTTGCTGGTTGATTGCGATCCCCAGCGTACCACTTCAGACTGGATCCAGGCGCGTAATGAAGATCCCACCCTTCCCATCATTAACTGTATCCAGCTCTATGGAAAGATACGTAATGATCTTCTTAGCCTGGACCAACGCTACGATTATGTGATTGTCGA
Organism: Shewanella sp. AS1; assembly: GCF_021412565.1. GTDB lineage: Bacteria > Pseudomonadota > Gammaproteobacteria > Enterobacterales > Shewanellaceae > Shewanella. The sequence continues at coordinate 354,030 of NZ_JAKCLJ010000002.1, forward strand.
TTGTGGTGGGCAGGATAACTTAGCAATGCGAGCCGCCATGTCTGTGGCAACTTATGTGCTTCTGCCATTAAGACCTAAAAGACGCGATCTTAAGACGCTGCCCCACATGGAGGATATGCTCAGCACTTGTAAAATGGTTAATCCTAAGATGGTGGCAACTGTGGTACTGACCCAGTGCCCCGCTTTACCCAATCAATTGAAACGCATTGAAGAAGCCAAAGAGGTGGTAAGTTCGTTTCATATAAAAGTGCTCGACGCCATCACCTATTACCGAAATATCTATGATGATAGCGAAGAGCAAGGTTCATCCGTGCTTGAACTGGATCCCGGTAGCAAAGCAGCGGATGAGATCCGCGCTATCGCCGAAGAGTTATTGTCTATCCCTCCGGAAAACTCGTACGAATTGATCCGGGCCTAATCTGCAACTTTGAAACTGCTAATTTGAAATGCTGATTTAAACTGCCAGCGCAAAAGTTAAACCCAGTTAAGGCCGTGATTAATGCTGGCAGATGCGATCCGCAGCGGTTTCAACACCCGCTTCAGATTCAATAAACTTGCCACGACGCTCAAGAAAAGTGATCAACTCCTGCGCATCCATATCCTGAGCCGAACAGGTATGGTATTTGGCCTGTTCACCGAACTGCTCAACCATCAGCTGTTTAAGCTCTTCTCTGGAAACTGCACGCCCGATGGAAAGCATAAGTTCCATCACCTGATGGCCATGAATTGATTCAGACATAACACCTCTATAAAGATACAATTAATTTATACCTTTATAGCGGATTTACAGGAGTGATACTTTGATCTATTCCGCAATTGCTGAGCAATGATAAGCGTGTCTCAGGATCAGGCCTTTAAGCATTCAGGAATGATCTGCACGCTGCCTTGGTCATTGGACATCCAGATATCGTCTTCACCTATGGTGAACTGTACCACCATGGTACGGCTTACCAACTCGCCCATCGCCTTTAGGGCATCTTCAGGAATATTCCACACCTTAAGATTGTCATAACGGCAAAACGCCTGCTGATTTTGCTGCCACCAGATGGGTACACTGCGCCCACCATAGGCAAACAGCTGTACCTGTTTAGCCCGGCCACACGCTTTTCTTAGCCATTTCTCATCACTCTGGCCAAATTCAATCCATAGCTCAATCTCATCGCTTAGGGATTTTTGCCACAATTCAGGTTCATCATCGACACACAAGCCTTTGCTGAATTGCAGTCTGTCACTGGCATTCAGTGCAAATGCCAACAGGCGCAGCATCATGCGTGCATCTGTCTCTGATGGGTGCTGTGCTAATGTGAGGTTGTGATCATGATAGTAGCCGCGAACCATATCCGCGATCTGCAGTTGTACTTTGTAAACGGTTGCTTTAAGTGCCATGGAGGAAATATAGGTGAAATTTGCGCTAGTTTACCTTAATTAAGTAGCCCAGTGCAGACTAAAATGACCCGGCTCGCAGATGTTTTGCCATTGGGAAATGCGCCTTTATTGCCTTAATCGCGTCGATATCCCCATAGATAAGCAGCCGCTCCCCCTGCTGATAATGTTCGGTCAATTGGCCTAGGGTTAGTAGCTGGCTACGTGCGGCATCCCGGCGACAAAGCTCCAAGAGTGCAGCAGGAATCGTCTCTGCACAGCAAATAAGATCCAGTCGCTGTAATAAGGGGATAGCAGCAATGGGCAGCATGGTCAACGGCGCCGTATCATCGACCAATAAAATGTCCCCTTCGCAGCTGAGTTGCTCAAAGCCATTGGCATAATGATGGGCTGTATTGGCATCAAACTTGTCGCCATTTGCCTTAAAAAACTGCTCCCAGAAGAGTTTTCGCTGACTAAAGTTGGGTAGGCGTTGCTGCACCTCACTGCGGCGCTCGGCAACAAAATCAAATAAAGGTGCCAATGAGGCGGGTAACAGGGTTTCTATTCGAGCACGAAGCTCTCTTGCATACACAGGCGCCGCCCCAGCGGTACTGATAGCCACCTGTAATCGGCCTCGGTCGATAATCGATGGGGTGATAAACTGACACAACTCTGCCGCATCCACCACATTGGTTAAAATCCCTTTCTCTTTGGCCGCAAGAGCCATCTCTTGATTAAATGCCTCATCCTGTGTGGCCAGATAGAGTAGATCGCAATCCTGTAGATCTGCCTTGCTTGCCGCCCGCTGAACAATACGGATACGTCCAGAGTCATGATAATGCAGCACCTCATCACAGACATCTATGGCTATCACACGAATATCTGCCTCGGTCCGCGTCAGCAAATCCAGTTTACGACTCGCAACTTCCCCGGCGCCTATCATTAACACCCGTATGGATTGCGTATCGAGAAACAGGGGGAAATATTGCATAAAGGTACCTAAAGTCAGCCAACACTTAACAGAATAGCACTGAGATCACACGTCAATCGTGAGTCGATTTATCTAACTCAATTGTTCACTGCGCTCGGCGCAGCAATTCCAGCAAAGCTCGAAGTTGCCTTCGTTGATCTCATGACAATTAACACATTGCCATTTAGGCGAGCTGCTTTCGAGGGCTTCGAGCTGTGACACTGCATGCTCATATTGAGATTCGGCCACCCAAAGTTCCACATCCTGAAGATCGGTCGGCAGTTCTCCAATAGCCCCGAGCAGGGCTTCACCTCGGATCTCAACCTCAATCCCGCAGGTCTCCAACATCCCTTTCAAACTATGAACCTGCAACAGGTTACCGCTTGCTACCAACCTGGCTTTTTCTTGCATAGTCGTCCCCATAATAGTCGTCCCCATAATAGTCGCCCTCATAAATAGTCGCCCCATACAGACACTGTTAGAAAATTGCACCCTTGCGCCAAGAAGAGATACTGTCGTGAAATAAGGCTCTCTGTAGAATACCCTTTTTACACTTTCTTAACCTATAAAAAAAGCCACAATCTGTGGCTTTTTTGATCAAAAACATATTAGGTTAAGGCATCAGCGCATCTTGATCCGCGCCTTCCTTCTCAATCTCAACAGGCATCATATGCTCGCGATTAATACCCAATTTAATCGCTAAGAAACTCGCCACATAAATTGAAGAGAAAGTACCCACAAAAATCCCCATCAGCAGTGCGGTTGCGAAGCCATGGATCATAGTACCGCCCTTAAGGAACAGGGCAATCACCACGATTAATGTCGTTCCTGTGGTGATAATGGTACGACTCATGGTTTGAGTGATGGAGTTATTAACCACCTCTTCAGGGTTAGCCTTTCTCATCTTGAGGAAGTTTTCACGGATACGGTCAAACACAACGATAGTATCGTTTAGCGAGTAACCCACAACTGTCAGCACACCCGCCAATACGGTCAAATCAAACTCCAGCTGGAACAGTGAGAACACGCCCAGAGTAATGATCACATCGTGCGCCAGTGCGGCTACCGAACCTAAAGCCAGACGCCATTCGAAACGGAATGACACATAGATAAGGATACAAATCAGCGCCACTAATACCGCAAGACCGCCCTGCTCGGCTAACTCTTTACCTACCTGAGGACCAACAAACTCAACCCGCTTCTGCTCCACGCTCGGATCGACCGTAGCAGCGGCTTCTAATACATGCTGAACCTGGAGATCGCTTTTAACGCCCTCTTTTACAGGCAGACGAACCAACACATCCCGGCTCGAACCGAAGTTTTGCACCACGGCACCATCGGTTTCATCTGAAGTCAGTACACTGCGTAGCTGATTAAGATCCACACTCTGGCTAAACTCCATCTCGACGACTGTACCGCCGGTGAAATCTAATCCCCAGTTGATCCCTTTAAAAGCAAGAGAACCCAATGAGCCTAACACTAACAAGAGTGAAATAATGCTGATCGGCACTGCATGACGCAGGAAGTTGATCGTGCCTTTTATCGATAATATCTGGAACATACAACTTCCCCTTAAATAGACAGTTTCTTCACGCGCTTACCACCCCATATCCCGTTCACCACGGCACGTGTGCCCACGATGGCGGTAAACATAGAGGTTGCAATACCTATCATCAGGGTAACCGCAAAGCCTTTAACGGCACCTGTACCCACAGCAAACAGAATTAACGCTGTCATAAAGGTGGTAATGTTCGCATCGGCGATGGTTGAAAATGCGTTGCCGTAACCTTCATGAATCGCCTGCTGCACGCTGCGACCGGCACGTAACTCCTCACGAATGCGTTCGTAAATCAGTACGTTACCATCAACCGCCATACCCACAGTCAATACCATACCGGCAATACCCGGCAAGGTTAATACCGCCCCTGGGATCATCGACATTACACCTACAACCATGATGAGGTTAGCCGATAGCGCCAAGTTAGCGATCAGACCAAAACCACGGTAATACACCAGCATAAAGATGAGTACAACCGCCATGCCCCAGATCATCGCCTGCACACCATTTTCGATATTCTCGGCGCCCAGGCTTGGGCCAATGGTGCGCTCTTCAACGATAGAGACAGGGGCGATCAAGGCACCGGCACGCAGTAATAAAGCCAAGTTTTGCGCTTCAGAGTGATCGAGACCGGTAATAACGAAGTTACGTCCAAGACGCGCCTGAATGGTCGCGACCGAGATCACTTCCTCAATCTTATCCATCTTCACGCTACCGTCAGGATTTCTAGCACCGTTATCTTTGTATTCGATAAACAGGGTCGCCATCGGCTTGCCGATATTGTCCTTGGTGACGTTTGAGAAGATAGAGCCGCCTTTCGCATCTAAGTTAATGGAGACCTGAGGACGACTGTATTCATCGAAGCTTGGTTGGGCTCCCTGGATATGATCGCCTGTGAGCATCACAGCTTTTTCAAGAGCAACCTGACCGCCCTGACGACGATTATAGATTTGCGATGTCGCTGCGACTCGGCCGCTGGCGATAGCCGCCGCATCGGCTCTTTCATCCACCATGTGGAATTCAATCGATGCCGTCGCGCCTAAGATATCCTTAGCACGAGCGGTATCTTGAACACCAGGAAGCTCGACGATGATGCGCTCTGCGCCCTGGCGTTGTACCACAGGCTCAGCCACACCCAATTCGTTGACACGATTACGCAAAGTGGTGATGTTTTGCTGCAGCGCCTCTTCCTTAATCTGCTTAAGGTAGATTTCGCTCATGCTTGCCATCAGCTGGTAATTGTCACCAGAGCTTGCATCACTGAAGACCATGTCGTTACTGCGAGTCTTGAGGAACTGCTCTGCTTTCGCCAGGCTGTCTGCATCGCGGAACTTGATCTCAATCCCCTTAGGGGTATTGCGAATACCGGCATAACGAATACGCTCACTACGAAGATCAGATCGAAAATCACCGATTTTAGCTTCTGTCATCTTACGGATAGCTTCGCTCATATCCACTTCCATCAGGAAGTGAACCCCGCCACGTAAATCGAGACCGAGTTTCATCGGACTACCGCCTAAGTTCTCTAACCACTTAGGGGTCGCCGGCGCGAGGTTTAATGCGACAATATACTTGTCGCCCAGCGCCTGTGCGATCAGCTCTTTTGCAAGCAGCTGCTGATCTGAGTTTGCCACCCGAACTAACAACTGGCCGTTTTCAAGCTCAGAACGTTTAACGCCAATCCCTTCAGTCGACAAAATGTCGTTTACCTGGGTCTGGGTCGTCGCAGTAACTTCGGCACCACGGGTAGCAACCACTTGCACCGCATGATCTTCACCAAACAAATTTGGTATTGCGTAGAAGGTACCGACGGCGATGATCAAGATCACCATCAGGTTCTTCCACATTGGGTATTTATTTAACACACCATCGCCCTCTTGGCTTAAAGTGACTCAGTTACAACTTAAAGTGACTTAATCGACCCTTTAGGCAATACAGCCGTGATGTAATCCTTTTTAATAGTGATCTCTGTGTTTTCGTTGATAGCCAACAGCACATAGTCATTCTCGTCGCTGATCTTAGCGATTTTACCCAAGATACCACCATTGGTTAACACTTCATCACCCTTGCTCAATGAGCTCATCAGGTTCTTATGTTCTTTAACACGCTTTGACTGAGGACGGAAAATCATGAAATAGAAAATCAAACCAAAAATGACCAACATGAAAATCAATTCCATGGTGCCACCGTTGGCTGGTGCGCCAGCCGTATTTGCGTATGCATTTGAAATAAACATATTTCTCTCTTCTTATTAGCAGTAATATTAATCGGATAATTTAGGGACTTCACGACCTTGGCTGGTGTAGAACTCCTCAACAAAGGCATCTAATGTACCCGTCTCGATAGCGCCACGCAAACCTTCCATTAACATTTGATAGTAACGCAGGTTGTGAATGGTGTTTAAACGCGCTCCCAAAATCTCATTACAACGATCTAAATGGTACAGATAGGCCCGCGAGTAATTCTTACAGGTATAACAATCACATTTAGCATCGAGTGGTGAAGTGTCATCACGATGGCGCGCATTGCGGATCTTGATCACCCCTTCACTGGTAAACAGATGACCGTTACGGGCGTTACGTGTTGGCATCACACAGTCAAACATATCGACGCCACGACGCACACCTTCAACCAAGTCTTCTGGTTTACCCACCCCCATCAGGTAACGCGGCTTATCGGCTGGGATCTTAGGACAAACATGCTCCAAAATACGGTGCATATCCGCTTTAGGCTCCCCAACCGCTAAACCACCGATGGCATAACCATCGAATCCTATGTTGACCAGCCCTTCCAGGCTCTCATCACGTAAATCTTCATAAACACCGCCCTGGATAATGCCAAACAGCGAGTTAGGATTCTCTAATCGGTCAAACTCATCGCGAGAGCGTTTAGCCCAGCGCAGAGACATCTGCATCGATTTACGCGCTTCATCTTCTGTCGCAGGATAAGGTGTACATTCATCAAAAATCATCACCACATCACTGCCTAAAGAATTTTGGATCTGCATCGATTTTTCCGGGTCAAGGAAAATCTTCTCACCATTAATGGGTGAGCGGAAATGCACACCCTCTTCGGTGATCTTACGAATATCACCCAAACTGAACACCTGGAACCCACCGGAATCGGTCAGGATCGGGCGCTGCCAGTTCATAAAATCGTGCAGATCGCCATGCTTACGCATGATCTCCTCGCCAGGACGCAGCCACAGATGGAACGTATTACCCAGCAAGATATCGGCGCCTGTGGCCCTGACTTCTTCGGGTGTCATCCCTTTGACTGTGCCATAGGTACCAACGGGCATAAAGGCAGGTGTTTCAACCGTGCCACGCTCAAAAACCAAACGGCCGCGACGCGCGCGTCCATCAGTTGTATCTAATTCAAATTTCATAATTTACCTCGCCAGAGAAACAGTCTGACTTTTTGCCGCCAATAGAATTGGCGACGCGATTAATAAACAGATGAGGGCAAACAATTAAGTATCAACCCTAAATCTAAAAAAACTAAAAAAAATACCCACCGCCTGAGTGGGGTGGGTATTTTAAAACAAAATCGGGTTTTAGTTCGCTTTTTTAGTCACAAACATGGCATCGCCATAGCTGAAAAAGCGGTATTTTTGTGCGATCGCGTGTTGATAGGCATTTTTCACCTCATCAAATCCGGCAAACGCACTGATCAGCATGATCAGCGTCGACTCAGGCAGGTGGAAATTGGTCACCATGGCATCGACAACCTGGAACTCATAACCAGGATAGATAAAAATATTGGTATCATTGCTAAAGGGTTCAAGTTCGCCGGCACTGGCCTTAGCGGCACTCTCCAAGGAGCGCACCGAAGTGGTTCCCACAGCAATGACTCGATTACCTGCGGCTTTAGTGGCCTTAATCTTATCCACTACCTCTTGAGACACCTGCGCCCACTCTGAGTGCATCTTATGTTCAAGCACATTATCGACCCGCACCGGCTGGAAAGTCCCAGCGCCCACATGCAGTGTCACAAAAGCGGTATCGACCCCTTTTTCCTTCAGTTTAGCGAGCACTTTGTCATCAAAATGCAAACCGGCCGTCGGCGCCGCCACGGCACCTGGGTTTTGATTATAGACTGTCTGGTAACGCTCCTTATCTGCATCCTCATCGGGTCTGTCGATATAAGGAGGCAGAGGCATGTGCCCCACCTCTTCCAGCACTTCTAAGATAGTCTTATCACTGTTAAGCACCAGTTCAAACAAGGCATCATGGCGAGCCACCATGGTCATCTGATAACCACCATCGAGGCAGATAACGCTATCAACTTTAGGGGATTTAGAACTCCGTACATGGGCGAGAATGCGTTTATCATCGAGCATACGCTCAACCAAGATCTCCAGCTTGCCACCTGTCTGTTTTTGACCAAACAGGCGCGCCGGGATCACGCGGGTATTATTAAACACCATGAGATCACCGGGATTAACCAGCTCGAGAATATCGGTAAATTGCTTATCGGCAAGCTCACCCGTCGAGCCCTCTAAAGTCAACAGACGCGAGGCCGTACGTTCCGCCATGGGATATCGGGCAATCAATTCATCGGGGAGGTCGAAAGAAAAATCGGCAACGCGCATAATCAGTCTCTGCTTAACATAAATCGGCCGCTAGTCTATTGGCAGAGACTGATAAGATCAAGGTGAACCTATTTAACTTGCTTATTCTTTTCCATTGCATGTCGATCACGAGACATATCTATCTTCATGCTATGATTTCGATGTTGCTCAATTGGAATATCAATCTGTACACGTTTGCGTTTAGATTGAGAAGTTTTACTACTATTATAGAGTTGCGACAACCAGTTCCACATCATCCGTGATCCTTAAATCGAGATTAGTCGAGAATTGTGAGGAATGAATCTCACTGTACGCACATCCTTAAGACCACCTTGTATTAACCCATGAAAGAATTAACAAAAATAAAGGTTTCTTAGCGTACTTCGCCATGATACCGTGAAATTAACAATTTGATAAAGACAAATATAGTCCAACTATGAATTTTTTGGCACATCTTCATCTCGCCGATAACAGCAAAACCAGTCTGGGCGCCAATTTGGCTGGCGACTTTGCAAAAGGTAACATCAGCGATCATCCCAAAGCGTTACAGCAAGGGATCTGGCTACATAGACAGATAGATGCCCTGACCGACAGCCATGAACTCACCAAAGAGTTAAAAGCCGCCTTTCCAAAAGAACTCCAGCGAGCCGCGCCTATTCTAATCGATCTGGCTTTCGATCATATGCTGGCCAAGTATTGGGATGAATATCATCACCAACCGCTTGCACAATTTGCCAAGACTGCCTATCAACAGCTGGAAAATACCCCTGCACTGCCGGAAAAACTCAACCTGCTCATCCCAAGGATGCGCGACGAAAACTGGCTTATCGCTTATCAGAGTCGCAGTGGCCTCAATCAAACCATCAGCGCGGTAGCTAAACGGGTATCTAAGCCTGAGATTTTCCAGGGCGCACAGAAGACAGTGGAAAAAATGGATATCGATATCGAAATCGCCTTTCGCACCTTCTACCCACAATTGATGGCCTATTCCAGGATCTGGACGCGCCAGACGCCGACCGAGTACCTCTAAGTCTTAACGAAGGACAAAGAAAACGAGGACGGCACAGTAAATGAGGACCACTAAGTAAGCGTGGTTAAGAAAGTAAGCGTGGATAAGAAAATGAGCGCGCAGCAGCGACTATCTAACATCTTGGGTTGGCTGAATCCCCAAAAGAAACGCTATCGCTATCTGAGAGATCTCTGTCTGTTTGGTCTTATCGCCTTTCTGGTGCTGAGTTATCAGCAAAAAGAGATGATAACCGGTAAGGCGCCCAAGCTGCATGCCTACAGCACCCTGGGCGAACCACTCAGTTTATCGACCTCCCAGCCAACCTTAGTCTATTTCTGGGGCACCTGGTGTCCGGTTTGCCGCCTCACCTCCCCTATGGTGGATACGCTGACGGCCGATTATCAGGTGATCAGCATAGCGGTTGCCTCTGGCAGCGATGATGAGATAAACCAGTTCATGACCGAGCAGGGTTATCGCTACCCCGTTATAAATGACACTGTCGTTAATGACGCTATCACTAATAACCTTAGGGGGAATGATGCCATTGAGCTAAATCAGCTCTGGGGAGCTGAGGTGTTTCCAGCGATCTACATAGTCGATAAGCACGGCGAGATCCGCTTTAAAACCTCAGGCGTCACCAGCAGTATCGGAATGAAGATCAGGCTCTGGTTAGCCAAGTGGTAAATCCATCTTTGTCTTTGTCTGTCTCTTTATCTTTGTCTTAGTCATAGCCCTAGGCTTAATTGCCCAGGCTAAACCCAAATCTCGGCATCAAACCAGTTGATATTTCTCTAAACGATACAAAAATGCCTTGTAACTCAGACCCAAGCATTTCGCAGCCTTAGTACGATTACCATCGAAGCGGTTCATCGCCTGTTCTAGGCAATCTTTCTCAAAACTTTCCCACTCTATTCCGTCACTGGGCAACACAAATTGTGAGGTATCTAAGGTCTGAGGCGTAGCATTAAGCTCCTGAACCATCTCCTCTTCATCGCCAAGCAGGACAAAACGCTCGATACGGTTAGCCAGCTCCCGCACATTGCCTGGCCAGGCATGATCCAGCAGCGCCTTCATGGTCTGACTCTGTAACTTGGGCGTCGTGATACCATACTGGCTGGCGTGTAGCTTTAAGAAGTGCTCAACCAGTCTGCCGATATCTTCCCGTCGCTCCCTAAGCGCAGGCATGTGAATAGGCACCACATTGAGCCGGTAGTAGAGATCCTCTCTAAAACGTCCCTCGGCCACTTCGACTTGTAGATCCCTGTGGGTGGCAGCAATCACCCTCACATCCAGTTTTATCTCACCATTTTGGCCTAGCCTAGAGATCACCCCTTCTTGCAGAAAACGCAGCAAGTTAGTCTGTTGCAGCAGCGGTAGCTCGCCTATTTCATCGAGAAAAACGGTGCCACCATTGGCCGCCTCGAGTTTACCTACCTTAAGAGAGTTCGCACCTGTATAAGCCCCTTTTTCGGCGCCAAATAACTCAGCCTCGGCTAAGGACTCAGGAATGGCGCCACAGTTGATGGCGATAAAGGGCTTATGACTACGGTTTGAGAGCTGATAAAGCGCCCGCGCCGCTAGCTCTTTTCCTGTGCCACTCTCGCCGCCGATCAGCACGGTGGCATCTGTGGCGCTCACCCTCTGTACCCGCTGATAGACTTTCTGCATCAGTGCAGAGCCGCCAACCAGCCCCACTAGCTCCTGCTGCTGGGAAAGCTCGGACGACAATCGGCGGTTCTGGCGTTTTAAGGCGATGGACTTAGCCACTTTCTCTATGGCTAACAGCAGGGTCTGGCGTTGATAAGGCTTGGCCAGGTAATCATCGGCGCCAGCCTGCATAGCATCGACCGCATGGGTAATAGTGCCGTAGGCAGTGGCGATAATAAAGCCCATGTCCGTGTGTTCCCGGCGCACATAATTAAGCAGATCCATGCCGGTCAGTTGACCCAGTTTCCAGTCGGAAAACACTAAGTCAGGCGGACTCTGCTTAATCATCACTATCGCCTGTTCAACGCTCTCGGCGCTCTTTACCTGATATTGGCTGGCCGTGAGCATCTGCACGATCAACTGGCGCTGATCCGGTTCATCTTCCACGACCAAAATATGCAACTGGGGCATCTCCATTATTTCACCTCTTCAGGGGCGTTATCTGAATCCTTGCTTTTTGAACTCTGGTTTTTTGAATATATGTTTGCAGAAGCACTAACTTGAGAACTAGGGGATAAAAAATAGAGTGTCACCACAGTACCACCGCCGGGATTATCGGCAAATTGGATGCGACCGCCATAATGGCCCTTGATCAATTGCTCGGCAATATAGATCCCCATACCAGTTCCCTCGGCTTTGGTGGTGATATGGGGTTGACTGAGCTTGTCGCGCACTTCCGGATCTATCCCTTTGCCTGTATCGGCCACCACCAGAGTATAAAAGTCTCCCTGCTGTGACAGAGTGACATCTATCTGACCCGAATCCGGCGTCGCCTCCACCGCATTAATCAGCACGGCGTGAACTATGCTCCTGATCTCCGACTCTGCCCCCATGATGCTTAAACTTGGATCTATGCAATCAAAATTAATCTTCATCTTGCTGCCGTTAATCGACAGCTCCAGCAGAATATCCTGCACAGTCGCGGCAAGAGGCACAGATGCGTCGCGATTCACCTGAGTACTGGACAGTGTCAGCAGTGACTGAATACTCTTATCCATCATGGCGATTTTTTTCTGCATCTGAGCAAGCATCTCAGCGGCTTGCTGGCTTGAGTTTGCCTGTGCAATCGCTTCCGATAATAAACCTAAGGTATGAAGCGGGTTTCGTAGGCTATGGGCAATGCCGCGGGTCACTTCACCAAGCTCGGCTAACTGTTTCTGCTGCGCCATCAGCTTCTTCTGCTCATTTAACGATGCCAGCTGCACACTCATACGATTAAATCCGCTGAGTATACTCTTAAGCTCTTTTACCCCGCGCTCCTCGACCTGATAGCCAAGCTCGCCCTCACCTAACTTCTTATGGCCGCTAGCCAGAGCCGAGAGCGGCGCACTGATCACATGGCTAAGCAGGTAAGCCAAGACTAAAGCTGCGATTGAGCTTAGCAAGATCATCGCAAACATAGACTCACTGAAACGATTTAACTGGGTATTGGCCTGTTGATTAGGCACTGAAATTTCCCGTGTCACCTTAACCACAGGCGCTCCGGGCGATGGCGGAGATTCGATAAGAGCTACATTGCCTTTTTCAAGCCAGCTATTTGCATCGACTTCGATCTGCTTTACCGCCTCATGGAGTCGCTGGCGATACTCATCCGCGGCCTGGCGCTTCGCTTCGGCAATTTTCGCCTTCTGCCTTTGTCTGAGTTCCTGCTCATGCACCATCATCTGATTCAACCGACGGGTTAACTCCTGCTGCTTTTCCCTGAGCTCAGCCCTTAGTTGAATTCGCTTTTGCTGTTGCTGCTCTGCACTACCGCTTTTCGCTTCTGGCAGCTCAAGCAGCACTAACTCCTCGCTGAGCCTTGCTATCTCATCGCTTACGGCCTCAACATCCGCCTCAAACTCACTGCGCATCGATTCGACTTCATGCATTGACTCGACTTCATGTATTGACTGAATAAGTGCTCGTTTCTCCTCTGGCACCACAGGCTTGTCTAGCTTTACCACAAAATTCTGTTCGGGCCCGACATTATCAATCAGCACTTTAACCAGACTCTGTGATAACTCCCGAGAACTTTCGCTCAGCTCGCTCTGTAGCTGTCCCTTAAAATAGTGAGACACAATCAGCTGGCTCACCCCCAGCAGAAGAATAAGCGCACCAAAGAGCACAAACAGATAGCGTTTTATCGACATGAAATCCTCAAGCTAACAAATCATTTTTATCTGGCTATACAAAAAGAGTACCAAGATGAAATGGCGCAGATATTGGGTTTCAAGATAACAGAAAAAATGAAAATTTCCTTATATCAGGAAGTTGATAGCGCAAATCGGGGAATTTAAGCGATAGCCAGCCCGCTTCTTCCCATGCCGATAACGACTAAGCTCGGCATTCAATCTCAACGTACAATTTCAACGTAGAGTCTCGATCAGCGGCCAATACTTCACCTTGAATAGATATTGGTTTGATATCGGTTTGATATTCGCCAGATGTTGGCCCGATATTCGCATTACCCCTTACAGGTTTACGGGAACATACTCCCCACAAGCTCGCAATCAATGCCAAATCTATAATGATTTCAAACTATAAGGAAATGCCATGAAACTTAAACATTTTATCCCCCTGCTGATCAGCATCGCCCTGCTTGCTCCGATAACAGGTGCACTGGCAACGTCTCAGAAGCAGATCGAATTTAAAGATGATCAGACCAAAATCAAACTCACTCAAGAGCAAACCCAAGAGCAAACTCAGAAGAAAGACAAAATTACCAAGGTGATAGTCGATCACCAAGGTAAACAATACAGTTATCAACTGAGCAACGATGAAGTTCAGGATGACAAGCAATTAAAAAGTAAACTCACGGCGCTTCCCGAGGCAACTCAGGAAAAAGTCATTCACCTCATCAAGCAACTCGATGGGCGGGAGTCAAGCCATGTCTACCTGCGCCACAGTGCCATGTCCGAAGCCGATAAACAAAAACTCGCCTCATTAACCAAGAAAATGGCAAAAAAAGAAGCCGAACTGGCTAAGCATGTCGCGAAAATCGAAAAGAAGATCATCATAAAAAGTGCTGAAATGGAGGCTAAAAGAGCCAAAATGGAAGCGAAAGCGGCAGAACTTGAACAGCAGGCGCGAGAGTTTGAGATCATACTCCAAGAAGATGGGATGCAAATGGATGAGCAGATCGAACTGGCCTCATCCGAGATTGCCGCGATAGCTGAGCAGATGGCCGAAATCGAAATCAAGTATGCCGGCGAAGATCTGCACAAAAACGGTTCTCATAGGATAGTGATCCACAAACAGGAGAAGCCAGATATCGACCAGGTGATCAAGCTGATTGAGTCAGACAAATTAAGCGATGCGCAAAAGCAAAAGCTGGAGCAAGCCCTGACTAACAGCAAAGGAAAATCGGCTAAGTAAAAGACTAAATGGGTGCAAACGGACAAGGACGCCTTTTGCCCCCTTTTTCCGCTTCAGCTTATGCCACTTAAACCATTTGTCCCTTGAACCATTTGTCCCTAGCGAGTAACGGCGACAGACGCTAGGCGACGCAAGATACCTGCCCAAGACTCACGCTGTGAGAAACGCGATTAGCCAATAACCGCCGGGCGATAAAATCGACCAGCACATTGAGTATCGCGGTCACCAGCAAGAGGTATAAGGCATTGCTGTAACGGATCTCGCTAAAGGCACTATCGATATAAAAACCCAGGGTCGCTATCCCCAATACCCCGAAGATTGCCGTTTCACGCAAGATAACCTCGAACCGATAAAACAGTAGCGACATGAAATTGGGATAGATACGAGGCAACACCTCATAGGCGAAATGATCATTTCGAGGTCGGTATAAGGGGCTAGGCTTAACCGCAACCTCTTGCCGCGCCACAAGATAGGCGATCAGTGCACCATTGTGCAGAGCCAGGGCCGCAATCGCTGGTAGCATGGAAGGCCCCCAAAGCATCATAAAGATAAAGGCCAACAAGTACTCAGGGGTTGATCGTAAAAAGAGCAGCCCAAGCTGCGCCCCGCGGGTGGTAAGATAGCCAAACCTGTGGCGACTCACACAGAAATAACCCAAGAGCGTCAAAAGGTGAGTAACCCCAAGCGCCGATATCGCCAAAACAAGTGTGGCCCAAATCCCAGGCAAGGCTTGCTCGAGCGATAACGCCTGCCACCAAGAAACAAACTGCTCCAGACCTTGTTCAACACCAAGCTGATAATGCACAACCCCTTTTATGCCCGGCGGCAGCAAGTCAACAGAGAGAAACTGCCAGATGAGCAGTCCATCTACACTGCCGATTGTCGGCAGAGTAAGCAGTGCGGCAAGCAGATAAAATGCAATTAGCTGACGCCGAGCCCAAAAAGCTATTGTACCTATCAGCAGCACTAACAGGAGTAATAAGGCCGCACCTTCGTGGTAGTTACCCTGACGAAATGCGGTCTCAAGATAAAAGCCCAGGGTTGGCATACCGATAAAGCCAAGTACGGCACTGCTTCGTAGCGCACATTCAAAGCGATAACGCACATAGGCCAGCATCAAGGGATACACATGGCCCAGTTTGCCGTAGACATAACGGCTTATTCTATCGACACCAAAGGGAAAACTTTGCAAGGTGGCCCCAGGCGCCTGCTGCAAAATATCGTGAAATACTCGGGCAAAGGTGGCGCCATAGGGCAAACCGATGGCGAGAATGCCCGTAAGCGGCGATAAGCCAAAGAGTTGTAAAAACAGCAATGCCCAGAAAATCTCGTGCACGCCGCGCACCATAGCACAGATAGCTGCGATCCCAGGCGACTGATACAGCATGGCCAGCGGGATCCCGAGCAATAAACCCAGTGCGACCCCAAGCAGTGCAAAACTGACCGTCAGCCACAGGGCATTGAGCAGGGATTCGGTGGCAAAAAAATCGGGCGCCATAAAGCCGGATAACATGCGTGTCAGCTCGCTCCAGGGATCGAGAGAGATGATCTCTATATCGGCAAAGCAGAAACAGATAAAGGTCAGCAGCCAAAGTGTCAGGGTTAATCGCTGCCAGGGACCGAGAAATGAAAATCGACTCAGCATCAGGGGGTCACAGAAACCGTATTTTCATCAAAAAAATCCCCAAGCTGCTGCGCATCCAGAACACGGGCGGGTTTATCCAGTGCGACTTTGCCCTGATGCAGCCCGACAATACGGTCGAAATGCGTGAGGGCCAAATCACAGTCATGGAGCACCATGACTACAGTCTCATGGCGGCTCAGCACTAATTCAACCAAACGACTGGCCATTACAGGGTCCAGCGCCGAGAAAGCTTCATCCCCCAGAAACAGCGGCTGCTGCTGATACAAGGCTCTGGCGATGGCCACACGCTGTCGCTGCCCGCCAGACAAGTCGGACACTTTAGTGTTGAGATCCACATCGAGGAACAGGTTATCGCACAGCTGTTTTATTTCAGTCAGATGGCGCTTAAAGGGCCAGACTAAGTTCGCCAGATTGTAGAGCCAAAAATGGCGCGCCAGAGCTCCCATATAGACGTTATGATAAACACTTAAAGCATCGACAAGCCCTTGAGACTGCGAACACAGCGCCGCGTCTTTACTCAGCTTTTGATAAATATGGGTCAGCAGAGTAGATTTCCCTGCGCCTGAGGCTCCCACTATCGCTAACTTTTCACCTTTGTTGATGGTTAGCGATAGTTTATCTATGACGGTTTTATCCTGATAATTCAGTGATATGGATTCTAGTGCTAACACGTTTTAATCTAACAAGCCTATCGCAGTGGCGACCGACTCAACCGGCTCATAATCTTTGTTGGTCGCCGGCACGAAAGAGTGCCGCGGGAAACTGGCTAACAGATCGGGATCTGTCATATCCAGCAGGGCCTGTTTTACCTTGGCGCTAAAACCTGCACCATAGGTGTCATCCGAGCCCGCTCTTAATGTCCATTGGTAATCGGGATAGACAGGGCTCTCCCAGATCACTTTCACCTTGCTGGTATCAACCTGCCCTTTCACAACCATGTCATCCCACACTTTATAGTTGACGGCACCAATTTGATACGCCCCGGCTTCTACCTGAGCAATAGTACGGCTGTGATCACCCGAGAAACCTACTCGGCTGAAGAGGTCGTCCACCTTGGTCTGAGTGTTTTGCTCAATATAGAACTGAGGCATTAAGCGGCCCGATGTTGAGCCTTTAGAACCAAAGGTAAATGTGTAGCCCTTGATGTCAGGAAAACTGTCAGCGCGAGCCAGTGGCACTGAGGCATTGGCAATCAGATAGCTTTTGAAAAATTGATCTTCATAACCCTGAGCTATGGCATGAGAACCCGGTACCAAACGTCTTGCCTGCACGCCAGATAAACCGCCAAACCAAGCCAGTTGTACCTGATTATTGCGAAACGCAGTTACAGCCGCCGCATAGGATTTGACAGGCATATACTTGACCTCAACCCCTAATTTTTCGGATAGGTAATCGGCAACCTTATCGAAACGCGTCTGTAGTTTTGTCTCATCTTCATCGGGGATCGCCGTGAAAGTGAAGGTTTGCGCAAAGGCCGCTGGCATAATGAAGACGGCCAGAGCTAAAGCGATAGTTTTAATCAATAACATGGTATATATCCCTTAAGGTTAAGTCGGGCAATCTTACCCATTGGCAGGTCAAATTCATAGAGAGCCGAGCATGACCCAGATGAAAAATACTGGCTTATTTCGCTTTTGTTAAGTCAATCTGGATTAGGATCTGAATTAGAGCGAGATGCCATATCTCACTCACATCGCTACAGCGACTAATACTTCTCTAGCACTATCGCCAGCGCTCTCTCTAGCTACCGGCAGCACGGTAGAGCTGCTCTGCACGGTTAAACATCACCCAGGAGGTCGCAATGTATTTATCATTGCTCACAGGCATGTTCCCCCTATGGCTATGGGTAAATCCCGCTGGTGCGATCACCATAGTGCCCTTCTTGGGCTGCACTTTACGTCCCTGGTAGAAAAACTCAGTCTCGCCACCCTCAGCCACATCGTTAAGGTAGTACATATACAACACCACCCGGTGCAGGGCTTCATTATGCCCCAGCTGCGGGAACTGTTCTGAGTGCCAGTGCGGGTAACCGCCTTTATCCTTAATGTATTTCTGAATATTGATAAAACCACTGCGATAGAGATACTGCACCAGAGGCTGTACTCTATGACGACCAAGGCGCTCGAAATTATCTGGCGTTAACGTTTGTGCCTGTCCCTGCTCATCGGCGACATCAACAGAAACCGCCCCCATTAAGGCCATTGAATATTTTTCAAAATAACCACTGATATTTTTTAAAGTATGCCCCAACAGTTCATTTCTCAATGGTGCCAGGTCATTGAACTTATCCATAGTAATATCACGGCTGACTTTTTTACTTAAATCAACACCATTTCCCGTCTGTCCATCATTAACACCTGGATGAAGCTCGAAGGCTTCAATCAATCGGTCGCATAAATCATCGGGAATTGCATTAGGGTAAACTTCGATAAAATCCATTATAAAACTTCCAATAAGTGCGCATTATGCAGTGGTATAAATCCCAGCTATGCTGACACAGAGCTCGCCGCTTTGCAAAACTGCAATGACAGTGTTCCGCAGCCTCCCTAAAGAAAAAACAGCCAAGCAGCCTTTTACACCAAACAGATAACCAGTATCAAAAATAAATATCAGCAAAGCTTAATTTGTTGATATTTTATGCAAATATTGCGTCAACAACTAAAATTAGCTGGTATGGATAATTGCATGCGCGACACTCGGCGAGGCGCCCATGAAAGAACTACCCGATTTCGACACTTTAAGATGGTTAGCTGAACATGATCCAGAGCAGCTGGAAAGACTACAACAAGAGGTCAGCCAGGACGCGATAGAGCAAGCCTCTGAAGCCAACCGACCTCAGTTAACAGCCATGCTGCATAACTTCAACCTGCAGATGTCACGCTGCACCAATCCCTATGCCCGGTGTATTCTGGCAATTAAGCTAATGAATAATAAGTTATTACTGCTTAACCAGGTCGTTACAGAGCCCGAAAACTTGCAAAATAAAAGAGCCAGTTTATTGCCCTTTCGTCGCACTAAATCCCTATAGCCAGCCTTTACGCTTGAAGAAAAAGTAGGTCGAAGCAGCACTGCCCACCATCATCAATATCGCCATGGGGTAGCCTAATTGCCAACTGAGTTCAGGCATATTGGCAAAGTTCATGCCGTAGGCACTGGCGATCACTGTGGGTGGCAGAAAGATAACGGCAGCAACCGAAAAGATCTTAATGATCTTATTTTGCTGCAGCCCACTGAAACCCATGGCGGCATCGAGCAGAAAGTTTAACTTATCGAAAATAAACTGACTGTGTGGCATCAAAGATTCAATATCCGACAACATTTCACGCAGATCTTTGAGATCTTCATCCGTGAGTTGTCCCCGATAATAACGCTGCATGTAACGTAATGAACGTTGGGTATCGAGCAAACTTAAGCGAATTTTACCGTTAGAATCTTCCTGCAGTGTAATGAGTTTAAACACATCATCTAGCTCTTCACTGTCAAACACCTGCTCCCCTACATTCTCTAGGACAGAGTAGACATCTTCAATTAAATCAGAAAGATAGTCGACCTTCAAATTAAACAGTTCAATAAAGAGTGCTTGGGGCGTTTTCACCGCCAATCGACCTAAGCGCAGATAATTACGCAGCAAACGGATCAGGCCCACATCATCTTCGCGCAGAGTAACCAGAAACTGCGAGCGCAGGTTAAAGGAGATGTTTACCCCTTTTACATCCTGCCCCACCCGCTGTGGGAATAAGGAGTTAATATGTAAGCCATCTTTGTTCTGATAAAAACGCGCCGATGCCTCAATCTCGTTGATATCTTCCTCTTCAGGCAACTCCTCGGCAGAATAGCCTCGTAACCACTCACGCTCAGCCTCTTCCGGCTTATAAAGATCTAACCATAAAGTCCCTAGTGGGACCTTATCTTGAATATCGAGTTCAATAATAGAAAGATGATTGCCTTCATAGACATATGCGGTGATCATAAGGCCTCCTGAAAAACACTTCGATGAAAATTCACCACACCAAAGCGCAGGGAAAATATCGCTTTATTCTACTCAATAAGCCAATATTGGCCAGCATAAACCCCGATATGGAATGAGTAAGCATCATAAACCCGATTGATTGCCGATTAATTATACATAACCTAAGAAAAAACACTTATTTAGACGAAGCAGGGGCTATCACAATTCGCTCTTGACTGGATAGACGCACTTTTACGCCCTCGATTGTAGTGATCTCAGTAAGGCCTATATCCCGCTTATGCACACGATAAACCTGGCTGGTCGCATCATTAGGGGACACGATAGTCACATTGACAATTTGTTGACCATCTTGCCAGGACCAATACCAGTACCCCACACTACCTAATAAGGTCACGGTAACCAGACCCATAGTAATATACTTAAACAGCAAACGCTGCCCCTGCTGCGATACCGACTCACTGCGCTGTTTCACTTTAGGTTTTCTGATATAAAACAGAGCGCCGACAATAACTAATAAGGTGATCAATAATTTCGTTAACAAGGTTGGCTCCAAAGTCGCATTTAAAAAAAGTATACCCGCTATCGTACGCAATTACTGTTATAGACCCCTCAGCAGATAAAAAAGAACCGTATTTTTGGATAGATAGATTTGCAAAGCAAAGTGTGAATGCTATAAAAAAGCTACTGCTCAACAAGCTGATAAACCATGAAAAAATTCACACCCTGGCTATTCTTCCTCACAATTACAACAGTCTGCAATGCCTATGGCGAAGTTGTGATTAAGCTCCCCGGCAACACAGAGACCCTGCTGTTAAACGAAAAAGCCATCAGTGGTAAAACACTGACAAATGATAATGGCCCTCAGCAACTGGTGTTTAAGCTGTTAAGCAGCTATCGTGCCCATGGCGTACAAACACGTTACAGCTCTGAAGCCATCATACTTAGCTTCGATGCGGCGGATAATGAATACACGATTAAGCTGCCCCCAATTACCTCCAGTAAAGAAGGCGACGCTTTCAATAAGCAGCCTGATCTAGCATTGCAAGATAACAAGGGAAATGGGATAGATTATAAAATTGATACACTGCGCCAGGAAGGCATTCAGCTTGGGCGCGATTATCAACAGGAGATCCAAGCCTACAACCAAAGCCAAGGCGCCGCCGTTATGACTTTCTCTTTAGCGTCGGTAGACCCACTACCCACGGTGGCAGGCCCACAAAGCCAGACACTGTCCCTAACACAACCCCTGACACAAGCATCGATTCCTACAAACGTCGGCAGCACTCAAGAGGAGGTAGGTAAAATGCTCGATTACTGGTACAGCCAGGCAGATGATAGGACTCGAGAAGCATTTAAAAAACGCATTAGCCTAAAGTGAGCCCGGAGAATCTACCCTACTCTCGTAGTTCGCGTAGCAAACACATGGGGGCGAAGATGCCCTGCTATGAATGCAACGCATTCAAGGGCTTTGTAGCGCAAAGCAGCTAAGCTGCAAGCTGAGGACCTGACCGCCATGAATGGCGGAAATGCAGTTAATGAATGGAGCACTTAACTGCCATCCACTAAGTGGCTGTGGGCTGCATGTGAAGTAGCACTTTCGCGCGACCTACATGGATGTAGGAAGTGCCATAAATTGCCAGGAGCAATTTAGGCGAGCGTATAAAGCAAAGAGCCCTAGCATCTCTTATAAAGAGAATGCTAGGGCTTTTCGTGTATTAGGCGCCTGGAAATGACCTACTCTTTATTATCCCCGAAGGGGGCACATGGAGAGACCCCACACTACCATCGGCGCGATTGCGTTTCACTTCTGGGCGCCAGCGGCGATAGGGAGCGGATGGGAGCAGGTCTGAACTAGTAAAAATCAAGCAAGTATTTCTAAAGTCGTTAAACGAAAAAATCCCCAACACAGTGTGCTGGGGATTATTCGACACTCTTACGAGTTAACTTTTTGTCTTCACTTTTCGAAAAAGTGAAAACCAAAGTGGCGTCTGGAAATGACCTACTCGGTTCGCGTAGCGAACACATGGGGGCGGAGAAGCCCTGCAATGAATGCAACACATTCAAGGGCTTTGTAGCGCGAAGCAGCTGTGCTGCGAGCTGAGGGGCCCACCCACACAGTGGCTGTGGGCTGCATGTGAAGTAGAGGTTCGCGAAGCGTATATACGAAAAAGCCCCAGTAACTCTGCGTAAGAGTTACTGGGGCTTATCGTGTATTAGGCGTCTGGAAATGACCTACTCTCACATGGGGAGACCCCACACTACCATCGGCGCGATTGCGTTTCACTTCTGAGTTCGGGATGGGATCAGGTGGGGCCACAATGCTATGGTTTCCA
>NZ_JAKCLJ010000030.1 GCF_021412565.1 Shewanella sp. AS1
TGTAGTGGTCAACTAAAATTGGCCACGGTTTTGTATTCAAGCCAATATCTTCGCTCTGACTCATTGGGTGTCAGCCCACCGTTATATTGATGTGGTCTCAGCTGACTGTAATACCCCGTCACATATCGCGAAATTTCACTCTTAGCCTCACCGATATCCCGATAGCCGGTCATCGGTATCCATTCTGTTTTTAAGCTTCTAAAGAAGCGCTCCATCGGGCTGTTGTCCCAGCAGTTTCCTCGTCGACTCATGCTCTGCTTAATCTGATAACGCCAGAGCTGTTGGCGGAAGCGGCGGCTGGTATAGTGGCTTCCTTGGTCACTATGGAACATTAGGTCTTTCGGCCTTCCTCGCGCCTCAAAGGCCATGGTTAGTGCCTTGCTTGTTAGCGCACTATCGGGCGAAAATGACATCGCCCACCCCACCGGTTTCCGTGCAAACAAGTCCAGAACAACGGCAAGGTAAGCCCATCGTTTGCCTGTCCACACATAGGTCACATCGCCACACCACACTTGATTGGGAGCCGTCACAGCAAACTGGCGGTCAAGGAGGTTAGGGATGGC
>NZ_JAKCLJ010000031.1 GCF_021412565.1 Shewanella sp. AS1
ACAACAGCGGATCCGCGAGCTGGAGAAGAAAATCCGCCGCATTGAAGAAGAGAACACCATTTTGAAAAAGGCTACGGCTCTCTTGATGTCAGACTCACTGAACAGTTCTCGTTAGTCGAGAAACTCAAGAAGAGCCATAGCGTAAAACAGATTTGTTCAGTATTTGGTATTCACCGCAGCAGTTACAAGTATTGGCGAAGTAGGCCTATCACCATTGACTCGAAGGTGGTAAAGCTGCACAGCATGGTGCGGGAGGCTTATGAAGCCAGCAATGGGTCAGCGGGTGCCAGAACTCTGGCTGATATGGTGACGACTGCTGGCGTGAGGTTGACGCGCTATCGTGCCACCGGGCTGATGAAGAAGCTGGGGCTAGTGAGCTGCCAGGTGCCGCAACATCGCTACAAAAAGGCAGACAAGGAGCATGTCGCCATCCCTAACCTCCTTGACCGCCAGTTTGCTGTGACGGCTCCCAATCAAGTGTGGTGTGGCGATGTGACCTATGTGTGGACAGGCAAACGATGGGCTTACCTTGCCGTTGTTCTGGACTTGTTTG
>NZ_JAKCLJ010000032.1 GCF_021412565.1 Shewanella sp. AS1
TGAACGTCAGTCCCGCTATTGTGGCAGTGGTGCTGTAAGTGGCCGTGTCATTCGCATCAATATCCGTTGAGGTGATGGTGCCATTAACTACTGAACCATCTTCCTTGGCGCTGACTTGCGCGATGGGGTCAAGCACAGGCGCGTCGTTAACGTTGTTGACCACCAAGTTAAAGGTGGACGTGACGGTTGCACCCTGGCTGTCGGTGGCGGTAACGGTAATGCTGGTCGTACCCACATCGCTGTTCGCCGGCGTGCCGCTGAAGGTGCCGGTGCCGGCATCAAAGCTTAACCAGGTCGGCAGACCGCTTGCTGACAGAGCGAGAGTATCACCGGTGTCGATATCGGCGAAGGTGCCCGCAGGTACGCCGAAGCTAAAGGCGCTGCCTTGGTCTGTGGCTTGGTCAGTCAGCGCCGCTGAGACAGTCGGTGCATCGTTGGTGCCAGTGACGGTAATGGTTAGGGTCTGTACATCAGACGCACCTTGGCTGTCGCTGCCAGTGACATCAATGTTGAGTACTTGAGTTTGACCTACGCCCAGCGACT
>NZ_JAKCLJ010000033.1 GCF_021412565.1 Shewanella sp. AS1
GTGCCTTCGGGAACTGAGAGACAGGTGCTGCATGGCTGTCGTCAGCTCGTGTTGTGAAATGTTGGGTTAAGTCCCGCAACGAGCGCAACCCTTATCCTTACTTGCCAGCGGGTAATGCCGGGAACTTTAGGGAGACTGCCGGTGATAAACCGGAGGAAGGTGGGGACGACGTCAAGTCATCATGGCCCTTACGAGTAGGGCTACACACGTGCTACAATGGCGAGTACAGAGGGTTGCGAAGCCGCGAGGTGGAGCTAATCTCATAAAGCTCGTCGTAGTCCGGATTGGAGTCTGCAACTCGACTCCATGAAGTCGGAATCGCTAGTAATCGTGGATCAGAATGCCACGGTGAATACGTTCCCGGGCCTTGTACACACCGCCCGTCACACCATGGGAGTGGGCTGCACCAGAAGTAGATAGCTTAACCTTCGGGAGGGCGTTTACCACGGTGTGGTTCATGACTGGGGTGAAGTCGTAACAAGGTAGCCCTAGGGGAACCTGGGGCTGGATCACCTCCTTACCTATACGAT
>NZ_JAKCLJ010000034.1 GCF_021412565.1 Shewanella sp. AS1
CTGTGACGTTACTCGCAGAAGAAGCACCGGCTAACTTCGTGCCAGCAGCCGCGGTAATACGAGGGGTGCAAGCGTTAATCGGAATTACTGGGCGTAAAGCGTACGCAGGCGGTTTGTTAAGCGAGATGTGAAAGCCCCGGGCTCAACCTGGGAACTGCATTTCGAACTGGCAAACTAGAGTCTTGTAGAGGGGGGTAGAATTCCAGGTGTAGCGGTGAAATGCGTAGAGATCTGGAGGAATACCGGTGGCGAAGGCGGCCCCCTGGACAAAGACTGACGCTCAGGTACGAAAGCGTGGGGAGCAAACAGGATTAGATACCCTGGTAGTCCACGCCGTAAACGATGTCTACTCGGAATTTGGTGTCTAGAACACTGGGTTCTCAAGCTAACGCATTAAGTAGACCGCCTGGGGAGTACGGCCGCAAGGTTAAAACTCAAATGAATTGACGGGGGCCCGCACAAGCGGTGGAGCATGTGGTTTAATTCGATGCAACGCGAAGAACCTTACCTACTCTTGACATCCTCAGAA
>NZ_JAKCLJ010000035.1 GCF_021412565.1 Shewanella sp. AS1
CGCAACTAACGGTTTCTACTTTCGCCAAAAGAATACTCAATGCACTTGATTTAAGTGTGTTTTGAGAACTCAATTATTTCGCAATAATCTTTCGATTATTACTATCAGCTTTCCAAATTTTTAAAGAGCGACCTCCACGGATGGTGGAAGTGTCGACAATCGTATGGAACGATTTCGACCGGGCTTAAAAAAGCCAAAGATAAATTCTGCATTTATCTTTGGCATCTCTAACCATGTGCATGCTTCTCACTGAAGAGAAATGGTGGAGCTATGCGGGATCGAACCGCAGACCTCCTGCGTGCAAGGCAGGCGCTCTCCCAGCTGAGCTATAGCCCCATTACATGCAGTGAGAATACCGAACACCAATCATTGATTGGTTTACCAAATCGACTTTAGACAAGGCGTAAGTTGAGGACGTTTAGCACGCTAAACGACGAGACTTACAACGCCGTATAAAGGAAGATTTGGTGGGTCAGAGTGGACTTGAACCACCGACCTC
>NZ_JAKCLJ010000036.1 GCF_021412565.1 Shewanella sp. AS1
AGCCCTAGGGGAACCTGGGGCTGGATCACCTCCTTACCTATACGATAACTCAACCTTGGTTTGGTAAGAAAATGCTCCTGCATTTCTTACACACAGCACATCCATGTGCTTGAGTGTTCACACAGATAACTTGTTCTTGTTAGAACAGTGGCCTGTCTTTACGGCAGTGCTTGCTCTTTAAAAATTTGGAAAGCTGATAGTAATAACCGAAAGGTTATTGCGAAAAATAATTGAGTTCTCAAAACACACTTAAATCAAGTGGCTTGAGTATTCTTTTGGCGAAAGTTGAAACCATTAGTTGCGATACAACACTGATGAAACTCATTGGGGTTGTATGGTTAAGTGACTAAGCGTATACGGTGGATGCCTTGGCAGTCAGAGGCGATGAAGGACGTAGTAACTTGCGAAAAGCGTTGGCGAGCTAGTAACAAGCATTTGAGCTAACGATGTCCGA
>NZ_JAKCLJ010000037.1 GCF_021412565.1 Shewanella sp. AS1
CGTTGAGCTAACCTGTACTAATGACTCGTGAGGCTTAACCATACAACCCTAATGGGTTTCGAAGTAACGATGGTTTACTGAAAATGTTCCTGACATTTTCTAGCATTTCCTCCATCCATGGAGGTCATACAAAAGAATACCAGCACTTGATTTAGTGTGACTCGATTATAAATAAAAAACAGCTTTCTGAATTTTCTGGAACAGAATTGTATCAAGTACATCCATGTACTTGACCCTAGCGGGCGCACTGAAGTGCGTGAAATTTTGTTCCGGACAAAATTTTGTCTGGAAACCATAGCATTGTGGCCCCACCTGATCCCATCCCGAACTCAGAAGTGAAACGCAATCGCGCCGATGGTAGTGTGGGGTCTCCCCATGTGAGAGTAGGTCATTTCCAG
>NZ_JAKCLJ010000038.1 GCF_021412565.1 Shewanella sp. AS1
CCCTAAGCCGAGACCAAGCGTCTAACGGCAGCATCGAAAGATGCACTGCTCTTTAACAACATATCAAGTAATCTGTGTGGACACTCACAGGTGTTGAGAAATCGAAAACGATTTAAATCTCAATGCACTCTTCACTAGAGATAGTGAGTGTTCATAGCAATATGTCTTACAGAAATGTAAGTATCGAGTTTGCTGCTTCTTTATGAACGCAGTGAATGAGAAACAGTAGAATTCATTGAGTCGTTTGGTGCAAGCCAAACAAAAAAACTTTTAATTGAAGAGTTTGATCATGGCTCAGATTGAACGCTGGCGGCAGGCCTAACACATGCAAGTCGAGCGGCAGCGGGAAGATAGCTTGCTATCTTTGCCGGCGAGCGGCGGACGGGTGAGTAA
>NZ_JAKCLJ010000039.1 GCF_021412565.1 Shewanella sp. AS1
TTTAAGGTCTCTAAAGAGCCGTCCGAGACTAGGACGTTGATAGGCAGGGTGTGTAAGCGTTGTGAGGCGTTGAGCTAACCTGTACTAATGACTCGTGAGGCTTAACCATACAACCCTAATGGGTTTTACTTAAAACGTTCCAGACGTTTAAAGTACTTCCTCCTTCCATGGAGGTCGTGACAATGGTGAAACTTGAACAAAAGAATACAAGCACTTGATTTTAGTGTGACTCAATAAAGAACAGCTTTCTGAATTTAACAATTTTGCTTGGTGACAATAGCTTTGTGGTCCCACCTGATCCCATCCCGAACTCAGAAGTGAAACGCAATCGCGCCGATGGTAGTGTGGGGTCTCCCCATGTGAGAGTAGGTCATCGCCAAGCGCC
>NZ_JAKCLJ010000003.1 GCF_021412565.1 Shewanella sp. AS1
GATATGTGACGGGGTATTACAGTCAGCTGAGACCACATCAATATAACGGTGGGCTGACACCCAATGAGTCAGAGCGAAGATATTGGCTTGAATACAAAACCGTGGCCAATTTTAGTTGACCACTACACGTATAAGACTCTTCTCATAAGACAGTCTTCATCTTCACTTTTTATTAGCCTGTTTTGTATTGGCCAGAATGTATCTGCCACTTAATTTCTCATTCCTGTGAGCTATCTATATTAAGTGGGAATTTCCACTTAAATTGAGATTCTTGTTCACGGCTTGATTCGAGTCACTTGATTGCCAATGATTAGCTCACAGAGAGATTAGCAAGCAGATAACTCTGCTCGTAAAAAGTCTATCTTTGTTTTCATGAGCACAATAGCGTTTCCCCAGCACATACAAGTTTTCTCTTATACAACACTGGCATTGCGACATTAAAAACGGTTTACTAGTACGTGATTGAACTATGTGACTTATTAGCTATAACTTATTCGAAAGCTATGGAGATATAGATGACTAACAGCCATAACTTAGGAAATCCCCTTAAGCTGTTTTTACTGATATTTACCACATTATTAATAAGTTGCAGCAATAATGACTGGCGCACTGCAAGCCGTGCTCCCGCCGGTCTTGCACCCGATCCCCAAGATAACAAACAGGCTGTAATAGAGTTTTATGCGGCAGATGCCTATAGCTGGCGTGGCTGGTTTGCTGTGCATACCTGGGTGGCCGTTAAACCGCAGGATGCCGAGGAGTATACGGTTTATGAGGTCCTTGGCTGGCGAGTCGATCGCGGCGAACCCGCACTGTATCAATATAAAACCCGCACACCGGATCGCTACTGGTATGGCGCTAAGCCTGAGAAACTCCTTTCGATACAAGGTGAGCAAGCACAACAACTTATCCCAAAAATAGAAACTCTTGTCGCTCAATATCCTTGGGCCAATGAATACACCCTGTTTCCGGGGCCAAACAGTAACACCTTCCCTGCTTGGCTTGGAAAACAACTGCCTGAACTAAACCTAGAACTGCCCTTCAGTGCTATTGGTAGTGGTTATGCCGATTAAATAGTATTAAAGATGTGATAAATTGAGCAATTGAGTCCTTGCTAAGTACAAAGTCTATCGAAATAATTATTCAGGCTCCTGCTTACGCAATTGACACATCTTGGTTTCCATCTCAGGAAATAAAGTGTCACGCATCTCTATAATACGTCGTACATAAGCCTCATTTTCATGGACTGGCACACCTATCCGATAGGCATCTGCCACAGCAACCATGGAGTTTCTGTCATATTCATTAAACAGATCTTTCATCTGCTCGGCTTTTTCTCTCGGAATGCCTAATGCCTCAAAGGCTGAGCGGCCGATCCGCAGGCTGCTGTCAAAGGTTTCACGTATGATATCGCGGCACCCATAAGCATATAAATCATATACATGGTGGCGATCCACCGCTCTGGCAATCACATGAACATGGGAGTGATTTTGATTAACGTATTGCACTATCTTTGAGATTTGCTCGGCATCATCAATTGCAATCACCAGTAACTTGGCATCATCAATCCCTGCCGCATGTAACATGTCGGGACGGGTGGCATCGCCAAAATAGGTGGTGACTCGAAAACGCTCCAGCGCCTCAAGGCGTTCGACACTAAAATCGATCACTGTTGTTGCAAAGCCTGCACTGCGCAGCATTCTGTCGACTATCCCACCTACTCTTCCTGAGCCGGCAATAATGACCTTGGCATCACTGGGCGGGATAGTCGATGGCTGAGTCGTTTCCTGCTGCTGTGTATACCGCTTAGCGATAACGCGTTCATAGACAATAAATATCGCCGGCGAAACTAGCATAGAGAGCGCAACGACCAGCATTAAGGTATCGGTTAACGACGAGGGTAAAACATGATTGGCAAGGGTAAAGGACAAGAGCACGAAGGCAAACTCCCCAGCCTGAGAAGCCCCCAGCGCTAAGAGCCATCTATCGCCATCTTTGACACCGAAGAGTGCGGCCATCAGCCATAGCACAGCTATCTTGATAATGTACAAACCGAGTGTCAGCGCGACTATGTTTACAAACTGCTCCCTAAGCAGGCTGAAATCGATGCTGGCACCGACTGTGATAAAAAACAGACCTAATAACAAACCTTTAACTGGCTCTAAATTGGATTCTAATTCATGTTTATAGGAGGAATTCGCCAGCACTACACCAGCCAGAAAAGTGCCGAGTGCCGGCGATAACCCAACTAACGACATGAGCAAACCGATACCGACAACAAACATCAACGCTGTGGCAGTGAATAGCTCTCTTAGCCTCGCGATGGATACGAAACGAAATATCGGCGCAGTTAAATAGCTGCCGCCAAATATCACCAGCAAAATGGCGACAACAGTGACGGCCGCCGTTTGCCAACTATTTAACTCTGCCACCAGACTAAATCCATGGGTTTGAGTGATTGCACTGCTCGATTGCACCAATTCGGGCGATGCTAGGAGCGGCAACAGAACTAACATGGGAATGACGGCAATATCTTGTGTTAGCAGTACAGCAAAGGATGCCTTACCACCGTCACACTTCATCAGCCCTTTTTCTCCCAGGGTCTGTAATACAATCGCGGTGGAAGATAATGAAAACAGCAAACCTATCGCCACAGCCGCAGACCAGGAAAGTCCAAACAGATGCCCTGCCAGGGCGATTAATGTGGCTGAGAATATGATCTGACCCCCACCAAGTCCCATCAGCCGAAATTTCATCTCCCATAGCTGCTTTGGCTGCAGCTCCATCCCTACCAGAAATAACATCATCACCACGCCAAACTCGGCCACGTGCTGAACCGCGTTCACATCCACATTTAAGAGTGAGAGCAGTGGACCGATAACAATTCCCGCCAGCAGATAGCCCAGCACAGAACCCAAAGCGAATCGTGAAGCGATAGGAACGGCAATCACGCCAGCGACTAGAAATACAAAGGTGATCAGCAAAATATCAGTCATTTCATTTCCTTATGGCAAGGGAGATACGCCTTATTTCTAAGATGAAAGAATAGCCAATTTATTTGAGGTTAGGAACTTACCGCCGCCCTTTCACGTTAAGCCAATCTCGTTATTAAAAGTTAGTTATTAAAAATTCAGGTATTAAAAAGCCCCGCGATTACGAGGCTCTGAATTAAAGCTTATGGAAATGTATTAAAACTTATGACCGTGTAAAGCTTAAAGACATATGATTCAATCAATAAAGCTCGAACATGGGTTTGCCATCGGCATCGAATTTCACTTCTAACATACGCGCATGACGATTTGGGTCGTACAGTGGATCTTTAACTATCTCCGCTAAAGGTCGGGTATCAGTCTTAGGAACCACAGCTGGATCCCCTACCGCCGCTTCATAGTCACGGGCATGGTAGATACACATAGGTGTGATCCCATCATCAGCCAGGGTAAAACTATTATGGCCTGGGCCGTAGATCTTCTTATCAAAGTCAGTTTCGAGTACGGGATAACGGGTTTTCTTCCATGAATTGCGATCCAGCAGATCCGCATTCTCATCGGCTTCCATGTAGCCCATACAATAACAGGCGCCGGTTGCACTGGCTGAAAAAGTGATAAAAATTTTACCCTCATGTTTCAGTACAGCCGGTCCTTCATTGACCCAAAAATCGACCCGCTCCCAATCATAATCAGGCGTAGTTAACATAAACTGAGGCGTTTTCAGCTTAATGGGTGATGCCATTTCCGCCAGATACAGGTTGGATGCGGCAAATTGACCACCGGTTTTCTCTGCCCAACAGAAATAACGCTTACCCTGAGATTCAAAAATTGTCGCATCAAGAGAAAAGTCGATAAAGGATTTGTTATCGCCATCGGCGGCCTGCATCATGCCCAGCTCAATCCACTCATCGTTAAGTGGGTCCTGCCCCTGGCACTCAAGCACGTATGGCCGAAGCGCCCAAATATCTTCCTCTTCGCTAGCCGCAAAATAGATATACCACTTGCCGTCGAGATAATGGATTTCTGGAGCCCAAATATGACGACTCATGGGGCCGCTTTCATGTTTAAACCAAATATCAACGGTTTCGGCATCTTTTAAGCCTGCCAAACTTGTTGATTTTCGAAGTTCGATACGATCATAGGTAGGTACAGAGCCGGTGAAATAGTAGTAGCCATCGCTGTGTTTGTAGGCGAAAGGATCGGCGCGCTGCTCTACTAACGGCTTATTTGTTGCTATTGTCATGGTTCAACCTGCATTTTGATATTATTGTATGATTATATTGTGTTTGAAATGTAACTCAAAGCAAAAGGTCCTGCATTTGATTAAATTTAATGCTAATAACTTATCCATATAAAGAGATTCGATACACGCTGAGATCTTACTCACTCAGTCCTCGTATCTGTATTTGAAAGCATTGACTCCTATAGCTTCCCTTCATTCAGGTTTACCAATTGATACTCAGCATTTGTTACTCACGGTTCAGGGTGTTAACCCGCTCAAAATCAATCACATTAAAACTCTTGAAGAAGGTTAAGGGTGAACCTATTATTCCTAAAAATCGATTCTTATATAGGCCATGATCGGGCCTGATACTCAGTAAGGTCCCCAGATAAACAAGCTGTGAACGCGGGTTGTCTATCCCAGCCTCTGAAAGATCGCCTCTGAGTAAACATGCACCGCCACTGGAACCCGAAAATGAAACAGTGCGAATACTAAAATCATGGCCGTTAATGGTTTCATCAGTAAAACTGCTGCTGGTTATCCGGTTATCATAGGCCAGTATGTGTTTGTCATCCATTCTATCGATATATGTGCTAAACCCAGCGGCTATAACGGTATTATTGGAGTTTGCGTTAATCATGTAAATCACCTGATCTCTACCACTACCCGGGCGATTGAGATTAACCAATATTGCAGGTTTAACGATCCTAAATGGAATTTTTTCTTTAAATGACAATAGCGCGAGATCTTCCTCTAAGACTAAGTATTCCAGGGTTAGGTGTTTTAGGATGCGCACCCCAGGCTTAGTCGTTACTTCCCATTTTATTTTGCGAATTTGATATCGTTTGCCGGTAACAGTACTACCAAAACAGTGCCCTGCCGATTTAACTACCCTACTCGCCTGCCCTGGCATGGCAGAAATAAGCGTGCCAGAGCAGTGTAAAACCTCATTGTTGTTGGTAAGGTAAACAGTGATCTTACCGACTGAATCTAGGTAGGCGGGAGATTTCTTCGTCTTAGGTTTTCTTCTATCTAGGTCTTTAATGTCAGAGAGTGTGAGACTGGTTTGATTGCTAGATTGGCTTTGCTCCAGATCTGACGCCAGCGCCATCTCCAGACCCATTGACGCTGAGACTGGCGCGGGCATAGCCAAGCTTACGAATTGAAAGCTTGCAATCATCAATCCCAGTGTGATGACGATTCGTTTAAGTTGGCTAATCTTCATATGGAGATCTCCACATGCGCTTAGCTGATACCGTCTTTCATTGGTTAAAGCAGCGGCTAAACCATTTGCTAATCTGTGCCTAATCTAGGGCCTAAACCAGTGAGCTTATGATTCAGATAGCGTAACTGTTTAGCACTCTCGCTGTGAGTCTTAACATCGATTCTTACAGGTAGAAGACTCGAAACTGGTACTTAAGTATCGGCTAAAGCATATAAGCTTTAATTATAGTGCAGGGAGCATTTTCAAGCTGTTTAAGCCTGGTTGAAATGAGCATCTTGAAAGAATAGATTTGTGGTCAAATTTGCGGTTAAGAGATTAAATTTAAAGTTGAGCAGGCAATTCACCGATCCTGATGTATCGAGAAAATGGAGTTAGCTGGGGACGAAGTTGTGATAGCTGGGTTAGTTGGATAGCGAGAGCAGAAATCGTCTAAAACAACAAAGGGGAGCAGCATTCACTGATCCCCTTCATATAAATGTGGCGGTGAGAGAGGGAGTCGAACCCTCGATACGTTTCCGTATACACACTTTCCAGGCGTGCTCCTTCGGCCACTCGGACATCTCACCGAATCGTCAACGCGAATAATCTCGCGGTAACGGGGCGCTACTTTACGCAAATCACTAAACTGGGTCAAGCGAAAAAACCTAAGAGTCAGGCATTTGCATAATAGATAGACAACTCTCTTCGCCAGCGGAATCAATGAGAAAAAAAACGACACAAAAAAGCGTCCAGAGGACGCTTTTAGATTAACTTTGTTATCAAGCTATTTATCGAGATGCTTATCCGGCTTTTTTCCCGCAGACTAAATATTAGAAACTAAGCATTACCCTTCACTTGCATGTTAAGCGTCTTAGCGAAGTTAAGCATTCTATCCAATGGTACAAGCGCATCTTCTCTTAGGGTATCATCAACGAAAATTTCATGCTGCTGCTCACCATTATTAAGCAGCGCCTGCTCAATGGCTTTAAGGCCATTCATTGCCATCCAAGGACAGTGAGCACAGCTGCGACATGTGGCGCCATTCCCTCCTGTTGGGGCTTCAATCAGCTCTTTTTCAGGCACTAGCTGCTGCATCTTAAAGAAGATCCCCTTATCGGTCGCCACTATGAGTTGCTTATTAGGCAGCTCTTTAGCCGCTTTAATCAGCTGACTGGTGGAGCCCACCGCATCGGCCAGTTCAACGACACTGGCGGGTGATTCAGGGTGAACCAAAATGGCCGCATCAGGATACACAGCCTTCATATCTTTGAGCGCTTTGGCCGAGAACTCATCGTGCACAATACACTCGCCCTGCCACATCAGCATATCGGCGCCAGTCTGTTTCGCAATATAGCTGCCAAGGTGACGATCGGGACCCCAGATGATCTTCTTCCCTTCGCTATCTAGATGCTCAACGATTTCCAGTGCAATACTTGAAGTCACCACCCAGTCGGCACGGGCTTTTACTGCCGCCGAGGTATTAGCATAAACCACGACTGTATGATCCGGATGAGCATCGCAAAATGCGCTGAAGGTCTCGATAGGACAACCGACATCCAAGGAGCAGGTCGCTTCCAGCGTTGGCATCAATACGGTTTTTTCCGGGCTTAAAATTTTTGAAGTTTCCCCCATAAATTTCACCCCAGCTACAATCAAGGTTTTAGCAGGATGATCCCGTCCAAAACGCGCCATCTCCAATGAGTCAGATACGCAGCCGCCAGTTTCCTCGGCCAAGGCCTGAATCTCAGGATCGGTATAATAATGCGCCACCAACACGGCTTCTTTCTCGATAAGCAGTTGTTTAATGCGCGCCTTATAGGCTTGTTTTTCTACATCACTTAACGGGATAGGTTTGGCTGGAAATGGATATTGAATATTTTCGATGCTGGGGGCAACTTGACTCATGCTAAAACCATTAAATACGACTGATACAGCGCATTATACTTAAATCCGGCAACAAGGTTAACCACTGATAAAAAAAAGAGCGCTAAGCGCTCTTTTTTATTATCTTCATTCACGCATTAGCAATTAATGCATTGCCAGCAACATCTCTTGTGGCTGCTCAAGGTACTGTTTCCACAGGTTACAGAACTTGGCAATTGTGCCGCCGTCTATCACTCTGTGATCGCCAGACCAGCTCACCTGCATTATCTTACGCGCTTCAACCTCACCCTGAGCATTGAATCTTGGTAAGACTTGCAGCTTACCCAAGGCAACAATGGCCACTTCAGGCTTGTTGATAATAGGTGTAGCAACTGTGCCACCCAAGGCGCCGATATTGGAGATGGAGATAGAACCACCCTTAAGATCCTGCGGGCTGACACGACCACTACGGGCATCTTTGGTCAGACGGGTGATCTCGGCTGCAACTTCAAGAATAGATTTCGCCTGTACATCCTTAACATTCGGCACCAGTAGACCCACTTTAGAGTCTACCGCCATGCCTATGTTATGGGATGCGAGGAAAGTCTGTTCAGTGCAGTCGTCATTAACCCGGCTGTTTAGATCCGGGAACTTAGTCAGGGCCAGAGACATCGCCTTCATGAAAAACGGCATCATGGTCAGCTTGAGATCGTCGCTCGAATAACGCTGCTTCATCGATTCACGCAGCGCCACCAACTCGGTCAGATCCAGCTCTTCACAGTAAGTGAAGTGTGGAATGCTAGAGACAGATTCGGTCATCATCTTGGCCATCACAGCACGCACACCGCGAATTGGCTCGACGCGATCGCCTGCAGTCACAACCGCTGGAGCCTGAGTCGCCTTAACAGGTTCAGAGGCTGCAGTCGCCGCGCTGCTCACGCTAGCACCACTGCGGAATTTCTCCACATCCTCTTTATACACCCTACCGTTTTTACCTGAACCAGGCACTAAGGCAAGGTTAATGTCATAGCTGCGCGCAAGACGACGTACTGCAGGGCTGGCTAGAGCCTTGCCATTTTTAGCCACTTGTGGCTCAGATGCACTAACCTGGGCAGGCGTATCAACCGCGGCAGCTGCTTGCACTGGGGCTGCAGTTACTGGGGTATCAGAATCCACTTCGATGGCAAACAGTGGGCTGTGCACCTGAGCCAGCTGGCCCTTACGGTAGTGCAGTTTTACAACTCTGCCGTTTTTAATGGCTGGGATCTGAACCAGCGCCTTATCTGTCATCACATCGGCGATAGGTTGATCTTCAACCACCATATCGCCCTCTTCGATAAGCCATTCAACCAGTTCACACTCGACGATACCTTCACCGATATCGGGCAGTAAGAACTCTTCAATCACTTTACCGCTAGCAGCAGGAGTGGCTTGACTCGCAGCCTGTGAATTATTTTCACTCACACTAGCCTGAGCTGCTGATTGATTAGATGAGCCATCATCGTCACCATCAATTTCAACACTATAAAGCGGTGCATGCACCTTGGCTATCTCACCTTTTTTATAGTGAAGTTTTTTGATGACACCTGGGTGTGGCGCCGGGATCTGCACTAGGGCTTTATCTGTCATTACATCGGCGATAGGCTGATCTTCAACGACAGTATCCCCTTCACTCACCAGCCATTCGACCAGCTCACACTCAATGACACCTTCACCGATATCCGGCAAAATAAACTCTTTAATCATGCCGTAAACTCCTAATAATTCATCGATGCTTTAATGGCTTCAAAGGTCTTAAGCGCATCAGGCATATATTCTTTTTCATGTACCAGTGGATAAGGTGTATCCAAGCCACACACTCGGCTAATGGGTGATTCAAGGTAGAGGAAACACTCTTCCTGAACGGTTGCGGCGATCTCGCCAGCAAAGCCGCCAGTTAATGGTGCTTCATGGTTGATCAGTAAACGACCGGTTTTCTTCACAGAGGCAACCACGGTTTCCACATCCCAGGGGGCTAAGGTACGCAGGTCGATCACCTCACAAGAGATCCCCTCTTTCTCGGCGCGATTGGCCGCATCTTCGATGATCTCCATCTGAGCGCCCCAAGCCAGCAGAGTAATATCCGTGCCCTCTTTCACTACTTCCGCCTTGCCAAGTTCAATCTCATAGGCCTCTTCAGGCACTTCGCCAACACTGGCACGGTAAAGACGCTTAGGCTCGAAGAAGACCACTGGGTTTTCATCACGGATAGAGGCTAACAGTAAACCTTTTGCCTGATAGGCGTTACGTGGCACAACCACTTTAAGACCCGCAGTCTGAGTAAAGTATGCTTCTGGAGACTGAGAATGGTAATGGCCACCAGCAATGCCGCCGCCATAAGGGGTACGGTAAGTAATGCCACCAACATTAAATTCGTTACCACTGCGGTATCTGAATTTGGCTGACTCGTTCACTATCTGGTCAATTGCCGGGAAAATATAATCGGCAAACTGAATTTCGGCGATAGCCGTCATGCCATTTGAGGCTAAACCATTGGCAAAACCGGCAATGCCTTGTTCGGTCAGGGGGGTGTTAAAACAACGCTCACGACCAAACTTTTGTTGTAATCCTGATGTCGCGCGGAATACACCACCAAAATGTCCCACATCTTCGCCAAATACCACAGCCTTTTCGTCGGTTTCCATTGCGATAGTCAAGGCATCATTAATGGCTTGTAACATATTGATCTTGGCCACGTTTATATTCTCCCTGCGCTTTTTGGATAGGACTCTGGATACTTTTTGATGTGCTGTTTTAGTTCTGCCAGCTGTTTTTGCAGGCGAGGCGTTGGTTGATCATAAACATCGCTGATGATCTCATCGACATGACAAACATCCAGCTTCTCTGCCACTTTTACCGCCGCTAACACTTCCTGACGGTACTTCTCATACAGGGCCTGATCGTCACTCTCAGACAACCAGCCTTTGTTGATCATCCACAGTTTGAAGCGTTGAACTGGATCGTGCTGCTTCCACTTGGCCTCTTCCTCTTTTGAGCGGTAGCCAGATGGATCGTCCGATGAAGAGTGAGCGCCCAGACGGTAGGTCATAGCTTCAATCAAGACGGGTGCATTGTGCTCTAGCGCATAGGCGCGAGCCTGCTGAGTTGCGGCCAGTACAGCCAACATATCGTTGCCGTCGACACGGATAGTGTGCATACCATAACCCACACCACGGCTAGCAATACCGTTACCGGCAAACTGCTCTGTAGTCGGGGTTGAGATAGCATAACCGTTGTTGCGGCAGAAGAAGATGGTGGGTGATTTGAGCACGGCAGCCATATTCATACCGGCATGGAAATCCCCTTCCGAGGCGGCGCCTTCACCAAAGTAACACACAGCTATGTTGCGTTTACCTTGCATCTTCAGGCTGTAACCTACACCAGCGGCTTGAGGGATCTGAGTGGCCAACGGCGATGAGATGGTTTGATAGTGCAATGCGCTAGAACCGTAGTGGATTGGCATCTGGCGACCTTTGCCTAAATCCTTTTCATTACTGAACATCTGGTTCATAAACTGTTCGGTGGTAAAACCACGGTAACGCAGTGCCGCATGTTCACGGTATTGCGCAAGGATAACGTCTTCGTCATCAAATGCAGCAACACTGCCCACAACGGCCGCTTCTTCACCGATACAGGTCATGTAAAAGCTGATGCGTCCTTGACGCTGCGCGCCTAGCATCCGCTCATCGAGCACTCGCGTAAATACGCAAGCATCATAAATTTTTTCGGCTAACGCCTTATCGATCGCAGGTAACACCGCCTTGTCGTAAGTGGTGCCATCGGCTTGTAACACTTTCAAGATTGGGATCGATAATGAATCTTTATCGAGAAAACTGACACGATGGACAGTCTCTGTCGTACTTGTTGCGTTGCTCATACTATTCTCTTATCAGCTGAGTTTTCTTGTTATCTATGATAATCGAACAAAATCGATCATCTCTTTTCACTAAGCGCCATAAAATTACGTTAAGGTAAACTCAGTCGCAACCTTAAGGTGCCTTAGCCCCATAAGTAGCCTGATTGCTTGATGTATATTTTGCTTTACAAACTGACGCATAAGTCAGCTTATGCTGTATCCTTTTGCAGGCACTAAACATAGCACAGTCCGCTGTCCCACGGGCACATTCGCGTTGGGAAAGACGATCGCCTCCACACTTGTGTCGACCTTTATCTCCTCCCCCCCATCTATGGCCAACACGTGGCCGTGGGAAAACTCGGTAAAATTCTCGACATCCTTGCTAAAGGTAAAGGCAAAATCATCGCTGCGTTTATTAATTGAGCGATGTACTTGAAACAGCTCCAACTCCTCAGCATCAAAATCAGGCAATTCTATAGTGGGATGGCTAATAAGTGCTGTTAGCGTCTGCTTTAAGGCGGTAAAACGTGTCATGTCGTTCTCTCCCATCGGCATCACCTTACCTAATTCGATGGTGAAAGCGTCTGCCTGATAATAATGGGATGAAAAATAACTGAAGGTGGTTGTCGGCTCATGATGGAACAGCACCGTATTGATGCCGCAAGCGGCTAAAAACATCAATTGCTCACCGCTGTATGCCTTCCCTTCACGATAGGGGTAGATAGCGAATTTCTCATGTTTAGAGCCACGTATCGCTGTATGCAGATCGTAATGCAATCTCGGTGAGCCAGGATAGGCTTGCTCAAAAAAGCGCGCCACATGCCTCTCCAGCGATTTTGCCCGGCGCCGCTCATAGTTAACCAGCCCCTCGCCTTTTGAATGCGCACCGCTAAACAGTCGATTTAAATTTTCTTCCACGAAGCGGGTGTTTTCGATAATTGCCATGGGATTACCAAACAGAAACAGTAGCCTGTGCTGAGTGACTAACTTACCGGCCAATAAGTCACTGATAAAGGTATTACACAGCTCAATGGGCGCGGTTTCATTGCCATGGACAGCCGATGACAGTATGAGGTTTTTCACCGCCTGGCTTGGGGGCATTGTTCGCGGCTCGAACATTATCACCCCGGTATCCCAAACCTCGACATGAGTATGATGGCCAATAGAAAAAGAGAAAGGCTCGGGGATAAACTGCGGATTAGCCAGTGTATATTGTAAAAAATCCTTCAATGGATTTGACTTCGATGACACGAAAGTACTCCCTATACTCAACAAATGATGGCTGGCAATGACGCCACACAAATTAAGCGCTCATTCCTTAACACCATTAAAGACTTAATAAGCTAGCTTATTGCTCTATTTAAACTGCTGGGGATACTAACACTTCTGCTTAAAGACATCTATTGAGTCCCGAATCTGAGGCATTTTTTCCCCTTGCATTCACATCAACGAAAGGACACAATACGGACATCTAGCCGTCTACTTGAAAAATATTGAAACCAAGAGACTGGCGAGCAACTATCACTTATCTTGAGTCATGGAGAGGTAAAAATGGCTTTAGCGACCTTTGGTGCGGGATGTTTTTGGGGCGTTGAATATTTCTTTAAACAAATCGAGGGAGTCACCAAAGCCACCTCGGGTTATATGGGTGGCGATGCCAAAACCGCCGTCTATGAGCAGGTCAAGAAAGGCGCTACCGGCCATGCCGAGGTAGTACAGGTTGAATATGATGAAACCAGAGTCGATTATGAGCAGTTACTTGCGGTTTTCTGGACTAATCACAATCCCACTATGCTTAATATGCAAGGGGGCGATATTGGCCATCAATACCGTAGTTGCATCTTCTTTCACGATAAAGATCAGAAAGCCATTGCCGAACAATCTAAACTCAAGCTTGCCCGCAGTGGTCGCTGGGGAATACGTCAGATAGTCACAGAGGTGGTGCCTGCCATGCCCTTTTATCCAGCCGAAGAGTATCACCAGAACTATCTGGAGAAGAATAACCTGCCCAGCTGTCATCTGACCTATTAGGGATCACTATCGCATTGCGCCAAGAAAAGAGCCGGTTATTTGCCGGCTCTTTGCTTTTGTGGATCCCTTTTTAGCATTCGCGTTTTTGTATCCGTTCCCGTTTGTTAAGCTTTGGCCTACGACTCAATCACTATCTCTGTCTTGACTGAATTGGCGATAAAGCAGTTTTCGTGAGCTATGTGATGCATCTTCTCAAGCTGAGCCTCTGTCGGTGCTCTGTCATCGGCAAAGCGGATTTGCGGACGCAGCGTCACCTTGCTGACCCAGAAACGCCCCTGCTCATCCTGAGACATGACACCAAGGGCCTCATCAATATAACCGTCGATCACATACTGTTTCTTGGCCGCGATAGAGAGAAAGGTCAACATATGACAGCTCGAAAGTGCGGCAACCAGAGCCTCTTCTGGATCGACATTTTCCGCGACCGAATAAGGCAGCGCCACCACCTGAGGCGATGCCGATGCAGGCACCTCGACACCACCATCAAATTGCCACACATGAGCGCGGCTATAACGGTTGTCGCTAAATGGCTCATCGGCCTGACGCTGCCATTTCACCACAGCTTGATAGTCAGACATGGTTTCTCCTAATCTCATTAGCTAAAACATACACAAATACAAAAATCAAAATGCCCAAAAACAGCTAGATGGCACGTGGCGAATATTATAACAATGCCTCACATTCTGGCTCATTGATAAAAGACTCGACCAGCTGTGAAATCTTGCTCCTAAGCCAAGCAGGCCCGAGATCCGACATATCATTATGTCTGGCATCATTGAGTGTTACCACGCAGATAGGAAAGTCTTCCCGCTCTTTCTGTGTGGGCAGCACACCATTATCCGCAGGAAAATCTCCGGCGCGGATCGACAACACCTTTATCTGACTGTCTCGAGGCAATGGCACACGGCGATTGTCCAGAGTGATGATCTGCTTAACATAATCTACGCCCTCAGCAGCAAGCCAGACAGAAATATCACCACCATTGGAATGCCCTACAAGCAGCAGATGATTAAAATCGAAATTTGGGTAAGTTGATGACAAATTCTGCTGCACAAATGCCAAGGTCTGTGCACCGCGCTGCCAATTTTCGCTGCGATTAACAAAGAGATCGCCGCTTACTGCCAATGGCGGATCCTGCGGCAGTTCATGGCCGATGGCAATAACCAGATACCCCAGGCGACTGAGGGTCGCTGTCATAAATCCATATTGAGTATGAGCCATGCCATAACCTGCACTGACAAATGCCACAGGACAGGGCTTGGCTGCGCTGCAGTTATGCCCGCTAGGCTGAGTTATCTCGATGGGAATAGATCTGTCCCTGGCCTCGTCAAACAATGTCTCGGCCTGTAGCTTGGTGCAAACAGCCAAAAGGATAAACAGTCCATGTAAAAGCTTCATTGTGCTCCTGCTTATGCTGAAATTAACCACGATAGAAATAAGAATATGGGTTTAAGGCCCAAAACGAGGTCATCATCAAAGGCCTTAAAAAATCAGAATACAGCGTAAAAATGGAAGTATGAAGACGAGTCTAAAACTTACCAATCTGACTAAGCGAGCAGATTCTCTATCATGGTTTGCGCATCATTTAACACCTGCTCAAGATGCTGCTCGCTGACAAAACTTTCGCCATAGAGTTTGAACAGCGCCTCAGTGCCCGATGGCCGCGCCGCAAACCAGGCGTTAGCCGTACTGACCTTAATACCCCCAATAGCGGCTAGATTGCCGGGCGCCTGGGTTAGCACAGCATCGACCGCATCACCGGCCAGTTGCGTTAGCCCAAGCTGTGAGAGATTTATCTCATTGGCTACTAGCTGATTGAATTTAGCCTTACGCTTAGGTTTGACCGGACTGTCGATACGGCGATAAAAACTCTCACCATGGCGCTCAACCATCTCCTGATAAAGCACAGCAGGGCTTTTGCCTGTCACGGCCAAGATCTCGGCGGCGAGCAGTGCCAAAATAAAGCCATCCTTATCTGTACACCAGGTTTGGCCGTCACGCTGCAGGAAAGCCGCACCTGCGCTCTCTTCACCGCCAAAGGCAAAGCTAGCATCTGCCAACCCATCAACAAACCACTTAAAGCCGACGGGTACTTCGCACATCGTACGCCCCTGCTCCTGACAGACTCTGTCTATCATGGCGCTGGAGACCAAGGTTTTACCTATGATGAGATCCTTTGACCATAGGGGTCTGTGACTAAGCAGATATTCGATGGCCACCGCCAGATAATGATTGGGGTTCATCAAACCAAAACCTGGGCAGACGATGCCATGGCGATCGTAATCGGGATCGTTACCCACACAGAGGTCAAAGTCATCCTGGCGCTCAAGCAGGCCAGCCATGGCATAGGGCGATGAACAATCCATACGGATCTTGCCGTCTTTATCTAAGGTCATAAAACTGAAGGTAGGATCGACCCTGTCATTAACCAGTTCAATATTGAGATTATATCGACTGGCTATCTTCTCCCAGTAATGGATCCCCGAGCCGCCTAGAGGATCGACACCGATACGTATGTCAGCCTTGCTGATCGCCTGCATATCAATGACATCGCCGAGGGAATCAATATAAGTCGACATCAGATCCGTTGGCACTATCAAGCTGGTATTTTGCGCAACGCCGAAATTGAGGCGCTTTACCCCTTCTAACTGCCTGGCAAGGTAGTCGTTAGCGCGGTTCTCGATCCACTTGGTGATCTCCCCTTCGGCAGGTCCGCCGTGGGGTGGATTATATTTTATGCCGCCATCCTGAGGGGGATTGTGAGAAGGAGTGATGATCAACCCATCGGTCAGTCCTGAAACTTGACTTACATTCGCTGGACGATTAGCACGTACGATCGCCTGAGATACCACAGGCGTTGGAGTGAACTCATCATTATCGGCGACTAAAACAGTGATCCCATTGGCTGTCAGCACCTCTAAAGCCGTTACATAAGCAGCCTGAGACAGCGCATGGGTATCCAAGCCCACTATCATGGGGCCCGTAATAGCGGCGCCCTGACGATAGTCGACCACAGCCTGAACGATCGCCAGTATGTGTTTCTCATTAAAACTTTTATTATAGGCGCAGCCACGGTGACCCGAAGTACCGAAACTCACCCTTTGATCTTCTTGAGTGACATCCGGCGAGAGCCTGTAATAGTGACTCATGAGTTTGGGAATATTGGTCAAATCCTTTTGTTGGGCCACTTGCCCTGCTCGTTTATCAAGCGCCAAAGCTAACTCCTTTTATTGTTTTCTCTTATTTTTTCTATTTGTGTTTTTCTATTAGCGTTTTCTATTCATTTAGCCCTTAACAATAGGGATTAGATGCTTGCAACCACTTTTTCAATCTGCTCGGCATCGACGCCAAACTGGCTTAACACCTCGCCGAAAATGGTGCGTTTCTTAGCCGTGTTATTGTTGGTGGTGACCCAGAAACCGCTGTTTCCTATTTCTTTTGGATTGGCCGACTGGCTCGCCTTTAACAAGGACTCTTTCGAAGTGGCGAAATAAAGTCTGTCGCGCCCCTGTACCTGTAGCACCTGGTCGAACTGATGAGGCAAGGCCTGATAAACCGCTTCTAAACAGTAGAGGAAACGGCCAACCGCCCCTTTTTGTTGTGCCAGTAATTCAGGATTGATCAGCGTCTCGA
This sequence comes from Shewanella sp. AS1, assembly GCF_021412565.1. GTDB lineage: Bacteria > Pseudomonadota > Gammaproteobacteria > Enterobacterales > Shewanellaceae > Shewanella. Next base: position 16,836 of record NZ_JAKCLJ010000003.1, read on the forward strand.
TAGATGAAGCCAATGAGACCTTTACTGCGCTAGCACTTACTCTGGCATTCGCCTGATCAACACTGACATTTTCACTGCCTGGCTGGCTGATATGGGATGGTGTTGCGACTGGTTGAGTTTCAACATCTAAGCCAAGTAAACGACGCAAAATATCTGAAGCACTCTCTCCGATGTGCTCGGTTTTACTTGCAATATGGCGGTATAGTTCTTCATCGACCTCAATATATTTCATGGCGAGATGCTTCCTTAGGCAGTGAAAATCAACTTGTTATTATTCGATCCCTCAATGGTAAAGCTAATCTTAAGGATCAGTTGCAATCTTGCCAGTGTATGCCAATTTACAGCCATGAATAAAGAGCGATCGCTCGATATTTGTGTCAGATCGCCACAAGATCAACAAATTAATTACCGTTTGGACAAAATCCGCTCAGACAGGAAAAGACTCCGGCTTTTACCTGTTATTTTTCGCCACTTACAGGCACAATTTAACCAAACTCATTATTTGCAAATCTCATGTCACTCCTCAATTATCAGCTCTCAACGCCCAACTGCGAAGCAAAAACCTGTGTGGTGCTGATCCACGGTCTGTTTGGCGATCTGGATAATCTAAAGGCATTAGCTAACACCTTAGAAGAGCATCAGGTATTGCGTCTCGATGTGCCCAATCACGGCAATAGTCCCCACTGGGCAGAGATGGATTATCCCAGTCTGGCCAAGGCTGTGGTTGACCTGCTAGGGCGCCTGAAGATAGCGCAGGCGCATTTTGTCGGTCACTCCATGGGCGGTAAAATTGCCATGGCAACGGCCCTGCTCTATCCCCAATATGTCAAGAGTCTGGTGGTGGCCGATATCGCCCCGGTTGCCTATCCTCCCAGGCATCACATTGTATTTGCAGCATTAAACCAGTTAGACCCCGCGCAATTAAGCAATCGAGCGCAGGCCCTATCCCAGCTGCTCGATGCCGGCATAGATGAAGGAACGGCGCAGTTTCTGCTCAAAAACCTCAAAAGAGAGCAAACCGGCTTTAGCTGGCGCATGAATATAAAGGCGCTTGAGGCCAGTTACGACAAATTAATTGGCTGGGAATTGGGGGGATCGGGAAAATCCTATGGGGGTCCGAGTCTCTGCATTCGCGGCGCAGACTCAGACTATGTTCAGGCTGCCCACACCCAGGCGTTTGTCAGTCAGTTTCCCGCGATTCAGGCCAAGAGTCTCGCGGGTGCCGGACACTGGCTGCACGCGCAGAAACCCGCCGTCTTTAATCGTCTGGTCGGCGAATTTATCGCAAATCACCAATAAGCATTTATGCTATTAAAGATAAAGATTAAATCGACGACGATAGAATAAAATTTGTGCCAATTCGCCTGGGGAATTTTGTCGCATTCTGGGTGTAAATCGTATAGCAGGCAAAGGGTAACTGTGATATATTCGCGCCTCATTTTTTACCTGAGGAAACGCGGGAATGTTATCTCAGCATATAGAGCTGATAGAATCGATCGGTCTGGATCTCTTCTATGCATCGCTCTTTTTCTTTATTGGTATGGCGATACATGATGTACTAAAACAGGGAAATGTGCCTAAGTTTGGTCGTTATATTGTATGGTTAGTACTGTTTCTAGGCTGCGCTGGGTTTGTCGCCAAGGGATTGATACAGATCTCCTGGGAAGGTTCAGGCATAGGTTAAAATAGTATTTCAATGGCAAAAGAATCATCAGATAGAACAACAATAGACCTGTTTGCTACTGAAAAACGTCGAGGTCGCCCTCGCAGCAATCCGCTACCCAGAGAGCAACAACTTAAGGTCAACAAACGTAATCAGATCCAACGCGACAGAGCCAACGGTTTGAGACGAATTGAGTTAAAGGTGTCACAAGATTTATATGACGCCTTGAATGAAAAGGCTTTGGCCAGTAACATCAGCCGCAGCCAATTAATCGAATCGATTTTGCAACAAGAAGTCACCAGCTGAAAACCTTGTAAAATTGAGCAATAGTGAATGAATTAAATAAAGGAAAGACAATGGCAACTGTAGGTCTTTTTTTCGGTAGTGATACGGGTAACACTGAAGCTGTCGCCAAGATGATCCAGAAAAAACTGGGTAAAAAGATGGTCGATGTGAAAGATATCGCCAAAAGCACCAAAGAGGAGATCGCAGAATACGATCTACTGCTATTTGGGATCCCGACCTGGTATTACGGCGAAGCCCAGTGTGACTGGGATGACTTCTTCCCTGAGCTAGAACAGATCGACTTTGACGGCAAACTCGTTGCCATTTTCGGTTGTGGTGATCAGGAAGACTATGCTGAGTACTTCCTCGATGCCATGGGCATGGTCAATGAAATTGTCGAAGCGCGCGGCGCGGTCGTCATTGGTCACTGGCCAACAGAAGGCTACGATTTCGAAGCCTCCAAAGGCATGGCCGGTGACAAACACTTCGTTGGCTTAGGTATTGATGAAGATCGTCAACCAGAACTGACCGAAGAGCGCGTCGATGCTTGGGTAAAGCAGATCTATGAAGAGATGTGTTTAGCCGAGCTTGAAGACTAATCCCAGCCTAACAAGAGGCAGGGAGAATAAAAAAGCGGCAATCAGCCGCTTTTTTTAGGCAAGTATCTAGATGATAAAATCACGCAGCACACAGCAGCACTGGGATATTTTTTGCACCGTCGTCGATAACTACGGCGATATAGGCGTGACCTGGCGTTTAGCCAAACAGCTGGCGATTGAATACCAGATTCAGGTGAATCTTTGGGTCGATGATCTGCACAGCTTCTCCCATATTCTGCCTGAGCTTAATCCTAAGCAAACAATCCAGTGTTTCTATGATGTCACTATCAAACAGTGGAACACCCCTTTAGATCTTGATTATCTCCCCGGTGCAGTGCTGATCGAAGCCTTTGCATGCCAGTTGCCCGATATAGTGCTTGAAACCATCAACAGTATGCACAGACAAAATCGCAGCGTGCCTGTGTGGCTCAATCTTGAATACTTAAGCGCTGAGGATTGGGTCGATGGCTGTCATGGTTTGCTCTCAATGCAACCCAGCGGGATCAAGAAATATTTTTATTTTCCTGGCTTTACCGCTAAAACCGGCGGAGTTATCTGTGAAAAAGCACTGTTCAAGCAGCGCGATGCCTGGCAAAAAAATCCTGACAACCGCAGGCAACTGTTTGACCGCTTAGGCTTACAGGGGATTGATGATGAAGACACAGTGATCAGCATCTTCAGTTATGAATCACCCGCTTTGGATGCACTGTGCCGGCACTGGCAAGACTCAGGCTCACACATAGATACAAACTCAAAGTCAGGCAATAAAATCCATGCCCTTCTCCCCATGGGACGAAGCTTGAACAGCCTTAAGGCTTGGCTGCCAGAGCTCGACAGTGTTAAGCCAGGCGATAGCTATCGCCATAACAAACTTACCCTGCACATACTGCCCATGACAGATCAACAAGGGTTCGATCGGCTGTTATGGAGCTGTGATTTCAATATTGTTCGTGGTGAAGACTCGTTTTTGCGCGCTCAATGGGCGGCAAAACCCTTCATCTGGCATATTTATCCTCAGGAAGATGACTACCACCTGATAAAATTACGAGCCTTTATCGCACTTTATTGTCATAATCTAGCCCCTGACGTTGCAGCTAGTTGGGCAACACTGAATTTCGCGTTCAACCAGGATGGAACTGACACAATCATCCCTGCTTGGAAGCAAGTTGGCATTGCCAACAAATCACTGCTGGAACATGCAAAGCAGTGGTCAATTTTTGCATTAAATGACGCAGATCTTGCATCTCGACTAGTCCAATTCGTCGAAAATAGCTAAGATACTGCGTTGATATAAAAACCTCATATAGGAATAGTAAAATGAAAACTGCTCATGAAATCCGTCCAGGAAACGTGATCATGTTAGATGGCAGCCCATGGGTTGTTCAAAAAACTGAAACAACTCGCTCTGGCCGTAATGCGGCTATCGTTAAGATGAAACTGAAAAACCTACTTCAAGAATCTTCTACTGAAACCACCTTCAAGGGTGATGACAAGATGGAAGATATCATTCTTGATCGCTTGGATTGTACCTATTCTTACTTTGCCGATCCTATGTATGTTTTCATGGATGCTGATTACAACCAATATGATGTTGAAGCGGACAACCTAGGTGATGCAGCAGCTTATATCGTTGACGGTATGGAAGAGCAGTGCCAAGTGACTTTCTACGAAGGTAAGGCTATCTCTGTTGAATTACCAACGACTGTAGTACGTGAAGTGACCTACACCGAGCCTTCTGCTCGTGGCGATACTTCAGGCAAAGTGATGAAGCCAGCCACTATCGCTGGTGGCGCGACCTTAAGCGTTGCCGACTTCGTTAAAACTGGCGATCTGATTGAGATCGATACCCGTACTCACGAATTCAAAAAACGCGCTTAATCCCTCATTTCGCGATAAAAAAAGCCAGCCGTGTTGCTGGCTTTTTTATTTGCTCCACACAAAATAAAAAGAGTAAAACCCTAAAACTAACATAAAAAGCAAACAAACACGCCAAGCAAGGCTATCCTCAAGTTATATAATCAGTATTTTATTCTGTTTTTACACCTTTTTTATCATGATAGTGCTTTTAAAACCCCTGAATTTTCGATATTGTTCCCTCTCTTAAGCACCCCTGCATTGATGAGGTAAAGATGCGCCCTATTATCAAGTCCAATAAACTCGATACCGTTTGTTATGACATTCGAGGCCCTGTACACAAAGAAGCCAGACGCCTCGAAGATGAAGGCCATCGCATCCTCAAGCTCAATATCGGCAATCCAGCCCCCTTTGGTTTTGAGGCGCCGGAAGAGATAGTCAGAGACGTGATCTTAAACCTTCCCAGTGCCCAGGGTTATTGCGAATCCAAGGGCTTGTTCTCTGCCCGTAAGGCGATCGTGCAGCATTATCAGAGCCAGGGATTATTTGGGGTGGATATTGAAGATATCTACATAGGTAACGGTGTGTCTGAACTCATCGTCATGGCGATGCAGGGGCTGCTCAACAGCGATGATGAAGTACTTGTGCCCTCACCCGATTACCCCCTCTGGACCGCAGCCGTGCACCTCTCTGGTGGCAAGGCGCAGCATTATCGCTGTGATGAAGAGTCGGACTGGTTTCCAGATATTGATGATATCAAATCAAAAATTACTAGTCGTACCCGAGGTATTGTGCTGATCAACCCCAATAACCCAACGGGGGCTGTGTATTCAAAAGAGCTCCTGCTGGAGATCATCGAACTGTGCCGTCAGCACGATCTCATCCTGTTTAGCGACGAGATCTACGATAAAATTCTCTACGATGATGCCGTGCATATCCCCTCTGCGACCCTGTCCGATGATATTCTCACTGTGACCTTCAATGGCCTGTCGAAGTCCTATCGCGCCGCAGGGTTTCGTGTCGGCTGGATGATGCTCTCGGGTAATCTCAAAGCCGCTAAGAGTTACATCGAGGGATTGGACATGCTGGCTTCCATGCGTCTGTGTGCCAACGTGCCTAATCAACACGCCATTCAGACAGCCCTGGGTGGATACCAGAGCATTAAGACACTGGTTGCCTCTGAAGGACGATTAAAGATCCAGCGTGATACCTGTTATGAGCTATTAAATCAGATCCCTGGGGTTTCCTGTAAGAAACCTAAAGGCGCCCTGTACGCCTTCCCTAAACTGGATATGAAGAAATTCAATCTGCGTGACGATGAGCGTCTTGTGCTGGACTTGCTCAAGGAGAAGAAGATCCTCTTAGTTCAGGGCACAGCCTTTAACTGGCCAGAGCCGGATCATCTACGAGTGGTTTTCTTACCTTATAAGGAAGATTTAGAGAAGGCGTTACACGAATTTGGCGACTTTTTATCGACATACAGCCAGTAGCATCCCCAATAAAATCTGAATTCACCACAATTTAGCCCAATAAAAGAGCGATCATCAGGATCGCTTTTTTATTTTCATCAGCCTATTTCATCGCTTCGAGGCTATGTTAATCTAATCTCACCACTTGCCATTACTGATGAGATCATGAGCCATTTATTTGCCCATCTAGCCCGTATGAAACTGATCCAACGCTGGCCGCTAATGTATAATGTGCGCCGCGAAAACGTGCAGGAACACTCACTGCAGGTCGCCATGGTAGCCCATGTGTTAGTGGTGATCGGGAACCGAAAGTTTGCTGGCCAACTCAATGCCGAGCGCGCTGCTACAATCGCCATTTTTCACGATGCCAGCGAAGTCCTCACAGGCGATCTCCCTACCCCGGTCAAATATTTCAATAAAGAGATAGAGGCTGAGTACAAAAAAATTGAATCCATAGCGGAAAATCGTTTACTCGAAATGGTGCCCGATGAGTTTAAACACGATTATCAGAGCCTTTTGATCAGCGACCATATAGATAATGATTATAAACAGGTAGTTAAGTCGGCTGATACCATAGCCGCCTATCTCAAGTGTTTAGAGGAAGAGAGTGCTGGCAATCTGGAGTTTAAGACGGCTAAGAAACGACTCCTCGATTCTCTCCATAAAAACCCCGATCCTGCTGTGAAATATTTTATGGACAATTTTGTTCCCAGTTTCGAACTCAACCTAGACGATATCAATCGGCTGCTCTAGCCAATGATACAGCTGAGGCTTAAGAGGGTATCTAAGCGTTATAAGGAGTGTAAATGACGGATAATCCATGGCATGAAAGGCAGCTGAGCGAACAGGATAAACAGCGCCGTAACGATCACCGCAGCCCCTATCAGAGAGACAGGGCAAGAATTCTGCACTCGGCAGCCTTCAGACGCTTACAGGCCAAGACTCAGGTGCTGGGGGTCGGTATGAACGATTTCTACCGCACCCGTTTAACTCACTCCCTCGAGGTGTCGCAAATTGGTACCGGGATCTGCGCTCAACTAAAACAGAAATACCCAGCGCAGCAGCCACTGCTAGACTCGATGAGCCTGATAGAATCCCTCTGTCTGGCACACGATATTGGTCACCCCCCCTTCGGCCACGGCGGCGAAGTCGCACTCAACTATATGATGCGAAGTGATGGCGGATTTGAAGGCAATGGCCAAACCTTCAGAATCTTAACCGCGCTGGAACCTTATACCCAGAATCACGGCATGAACCTTTGTCGGCGCACCCTACTTGGGATCTTAAAATACCCAGCATGCCACTCTCGGCTGTATCAATCCCCGCCACGGCCAGAGGTGGACAGTTACCGCCAGCTAAAACCGGCCCAATGGCAACCGGTAAAAGGGATCTATGATGAAGACAATGCCATCTTAGATTGGGTGCTTGCCCCACTCCAGGCTGCGGACAAAACCCGTTTTATCTCGGCCCACAGCCTAGAGTCCAATCAACATAAGCGTACCCAGCACAAGTCATTAGACTGCTCCATTATGGAGCTTGCCGATGATATCGCCTACGCGATACACGATCTCGAAGATGCAATTGTGATGGGTATAGTCACTGAGAGTATGTGGCAGCAAGATGTGGCCCATCTGCTTAAGGACAATAGCGATCCCTGGATAGCGGCGGAATGCGCCACTATCGGCACTAAACTGTTTTCCTGTGAGCATCACCAGCGCAAAGATGCCATAGGCACCTTAGTCAATGGCTTTGTCACCGCCATCATTATTGAAGAAGACAGTGAATTTAATGAGCCACTTCTGCGTTATAACGCCGTCTTAGAACCTGGCTTTAAAGATGCGCTCAACACACTGAAGCAATTTGTCTATAAGCGGGTGATCCGTAAACCTGAGATCCAGATGCTCGAATATAAGGGGCAACAGATAGTGATGGAGCTGTTTGAGGCCTTTGCCTCCGATCCACAGCGTTTGTTACCACTCAACACCCAGGAGCGTTGGCTGGCAGCACAGCAAAACGGCTGCAATGAACTCAGAGTCATAGCCGATTATATTTCCGGGATGACAGATGAATTTGCCGCCAGGTTACATCAACATCTTTTTAGTGCCCGCACCAATTCACTTATCGAGTTGCAATAAGGCACAACTACAAAATGCTGTAAATAAGCTAACTGAACAACACAAAAAGCAAAAAACGCGCCTAAGCGCGTTTTTTTATGACTGTTAATCAAGACATTATCCGAATGTGCCTGGAAATAATCCCTTAAATCCAGCGGCCATCACCTCTATGCCAATCGATAACATCAAGAGACCCATCAGACGGGTGATCACGTTAATCCCGGTTTTACCGAGCCATTTATATAACATGGGCGCCATCTTAAACAGGGCAAAGCTGGTTAGGCCGAAGATCACCACAGTCAAAGACATTCCGATAAGATCGCTCATAGAGTTGTGCTGGGCACCAAAAACAATCACAGAGCTGATGGCTCCCGGTCCCGCCATGATAGGCAGAGCCAGTGGCACAACTGCAACAGATTCCATGGCTGAAGCTTCCCTGTCCTCCTCCTGGTTGCGTTTTACTTCACCGAGTTTACCCTGCAACATCGACATGGCGATGATAGCGATCAAAGACCCGCCGGCTATCCTGAATGCCGACAGCGAGATGCTGAACATGTTTAAGATATGCTGTCCGGCAATTATGGTTACAAGCAGGATGATCACAACGGCAATATTGGCGTGCTTAGCCGTTAAATTGCGCTCAACATCCGTCTGATGACTGGTCAAACTGACAAATACCGGAAGCAAGCCGATTGGGTTGATGATCGCAATTAAACCAAGAAAAAATTTAACATAGAGTGTTAAATCCAATATCGTGTCCTCGGTAACTTATCGGGCTATCGGCCCTTAATAAGTAGCTGTTAAAAGTAATTACTAAAAATAGCTGGATTAAAAAAACGCTACTGTACATTATTGCCTCAATTTCAGAAAATGAGATTTTATCGCCCAACTCACAATTTTGACTAAAATACCGATTTTAACGATTTTTTCTGCCTGTAATCGCACTTCTCTCCCCCTATAGCCCATCAATCATTTGAATAAACTGAGATCGAATTAGCGGCCTGTTAGGACAAATCCTAAAACAAAAAATTATTTGTCTTGAGCATAAAAATTTTTAGCTATCTGACAAGGTCAAACTTAGCTATAAAGCGGCACCTTTACTTGCAGATCTGTTGCCAATTGAACAGCCTATCCATTCTTGAAACGCATCATGATCCAATCGAGCTCATCTGTGATGAGCTCGCCGAAAAAGGCTATAGCATACTCTCTGGCCTATTTCCCACAGACGTGCTCAATAGCTTAGTGGACAACCTAAGCCAGATTGATGATTCGGCCTTTAAAACCGCCGCTATCGGCCGCCAGCAAGATCAACAGGTGATTGAAACCATACGCAGCGATAAGATCTGCTGGTTAGACAACAACATGTCCTTTGCACAACCCTACTTTGATTGGGCCGAACAGTTGAGGCTAGCCGTTAATCGCTATTTCTACTTAGGCCTGTTCGATTATGAAACCATGTTTGCCTACTATGGTCCGGGGGCGTTTTATAAAAAACATCTTGATGCCTTTAAGGGACGATCGAACCGCAAACTCACGGCCATTTTGTATCTTAACAAAGAGTGGCAAAAGGGCGATGGCGGCGAGCTGCTGATGTACCAACACCAAGAAATCGACCCCTTTGCCAGGGTCGAACCCAGGTTTGGCACCATGGTGATCTTTTTTAGCGAGCAGTTTCCCCATGAAGTGCTGCAATCATATAAAGACAGATACAGCCTGACCGGCTGGTTTCGCATTAATGAAGGTGTGCCACTTGTATGAAGGTATGGAACTTAAAAGAAAACGTACTTAAATGAAAGCGTGAAATTTAAATAAAAGAGTGTATTAGCTAAAGCATGATTCACTTAGGGCAGAGACAAAAAAGCCAGAACGACGGTTCTGGCTTTTTCAGTTAAGGCTCATATTGGACCTGTACTTACTTCTCAGTCCAGCGATCCATCCAACGGAAGACATTGTCGTACCACTGTTTGAGGTTATCCTGATTAAGGATCCAGTGGTTCTCATCTGGGTAGATCAGCAGTTCAGAGGGGATCCCTTTGCGCTGCAGTGCGCTAAAGGCCGCTAAGCCCTGACCATAAGGCACACGGAAATCTTTCTCACCGTGGATCACCAGCATAGGCGTCTTCCAGTTTTCAACATAGTTAGCTGGATTGAACTTCTCGTAAAGCGCCTTGTTTTGCTCATAAGTGCCGCCAAACTCATGCTCTGGGAACCAAAGCTCTTCGGTGACATAGTACATGGAGCGCATATCAAACAGACCAGCGTGGTTAACCAGACATTTGAAACCATCGTTCCAGTTACCCTGGATCCAGTTCATCATGAAGCCGCCGTATGAACCGCCAAGGGCACAGGTACGGCTGCTGTCGAGCCACTTTTGCTGCGCCGAAACGGCGGCTAAACCTTTCTGTAAGTCTTCCAGAGGCTTACCGCCCCAGTCTTGAGAGATGGAATCGGTAAATGCCTGACCATAACCGGTTGAGCCGTGGAAATCGATCATCACCACGCCATAACCCGCACCCGCCCAAAGCTGAGCGTTCCAACGACCACTGAAGCTGTTACCGAATGAACCTTGAGGGCCACCGTGAACCAGGAATGCTACAGGGTATTTGTTACCCTCTTTATAGTTTGCCGGCTTGATCCAGTAACCGTAAACTTCTTCGTTATTCCAGCCCTTAAAGCTGAACTGCTGGAACTCACCAAACTTAATCTTGGCCAGCTTCTCTTTATTCACCTCAGTCAGACGCTGCTTGTTCTGACCATCGAGTGACACGCTATAGAGATCGCCCGGCTCAACCAGGCTCTTATGGTTGAATACCACTTTATCCTGACTGACGCCGACAACACTGTTGCTACCTTCGTTAAAGAGGGGTTTCACATCACCAAACTGAGTATTGACCTCAAAGATACTAACCTGCCCCAGATCCTGCGCGGTGACATACAGGGTGCGGTTATCTTTGCCGAAGGTGAGTGAGCTTGCACTGCGATCCCAAAGTGGCGCCACCTCTTTCTCTTGGCCTGTGACTGTGTCACGCAGCATGATGCGGTAACGGTCGGCCTCAAATCCAGGCTTGCTCATAGCAAGATATGCCATATAACGCCCATCGCTGGAGAAAGTCGGCTGTGCATCCCACGCCTTGTTGCCTTCGGTCAGATTCTTAGCCTTACCGCCCGTTACAGCAACCTGCCATAGATCGTAGTTAGTTTCCCAGGCTTGAGACTTACTGGGCGCCTTGGCACTGTAAACCACATACTTTCCATCCGGTGTAAAGGTCACCTCTTCCATGCCAGAGAATGGCTTAGGTGGGGTTTCTGTGTCCAGGCCTTGAGTCACATCGACTGGCGCTGTGATCATATCGCCATTGAGCTGAGCAACAAACAGGTGACTGCGGGTATGGTTTTCCCAGGTATCCCAATGACGCACCATCAGCTGCTTATATTCACGCCCAGTCGATTTGCGCTCAGCTTCGGCGGCAAACTTATCTACACTACAAGCAAGATCCTTACAGTCTGGGAAGACGCGCAGATTAAACACCACCTGCTGACTGTCCTGAGACAGTTTAAAGCCTTCGATGCTCAGTGGTAGATCTGTCACCTGCTTGGCTTCACCGCCAGAGAGAGGCAGTTCAAACAACTGCGAGCTACCGTTACGGGCCGCAAGAAAATAGATACGCTTATCATCGTGACTAAAGGCAACGCTGTGCTCAGTGCCTTTGGCAAAGGTCAGCTGCTGAGCGGCAGAACCATCGACTGACTGAATATAGAGATTCGATTCCCCATCACCATTGCCATCAATATTTTTCACTGCATAGACAATTTTAGTGCCGTCATTAGACAATACAGCGGAATGTAATTTGTTAAGATTAGAGAGATCTTGCACCTTAAAAGGCGCTGGTGCGGCATGGGCAACGAAAGTCGCACCAGCGGCAGCCAAGGAAAGTATGATTGCAGTTTTTTTCATTGTTATTGTCATCTTTTAGATTGAGGATCAGGCAAACCTGATGCAAGAAAATGTATGCCAAAGCACACTAAACAAAAACGGGGGATTAGGCAAGCGCCCATCCCCCAGAGGTAAAGTCAATGTGTAACACTATGTTTAAACATCATGTTCAAAGTTTAAACATCGAGAAAGCACTCAAAACAACGGTTAGCTTAGTTTGACTTTCCAGGTCGCGGGCCCGGTTTCGTGGGCATTAACCCCTTCGCTGTCAACCGCAACCGTGACAGGCATATCCTGCACATCAAACTCGTAGATGGCTTCCATTCCTAGGTCTTCAAACGCGACCACGCGAGATTGTTTAATGGCTTTAGACACCAGATAGGCTGCGCCGCCCACCGCCATCAGATAAACCGCTTTATGCTTCTTAATGGACTCAACCGTTGCCGGGCCGCGCTCAGCCTTGCCTATCATGCCCATCAGACCAGTCTTATCTAGCATGAGATCGGTGAATTTATCCATGCGGGTCGCGGTCGTTGGACCTGCAGGGCCAACCACTTCATCGCCAACAGGATCGACCGGACCGACGTAATAGATAAACTTACCGGTGAAATCCACCCCATCAGGCAGGCCTTCACCACTTTCTATTAGGGTCTGAATACGCTTATGGGCCGCATCACGGCCGGTGAGCATCTTACCATTGAGCAGCAGCACATCGCCGCTCTTCCACTGTTCAATCTCTGCCTGAGTAACAGTATTAAGATCCACTCGGCGCACATCGCTGCCCGCTTCACGGGTGATTTCGGGCCAGTCACTTAAGGATGGAGGCGTCAGCTCTGCAGGACCCGAACCATCGAGGTGGAAATGTACGTGGCGAGTTGCCGCGCAGTTCGGGATCATCACCACAGGCTTAGAGGCCGCATGGGTCGGCGCCGATTTGATCTTGATATCCAATACTGTGGTTAAACCGCCGAGTCCTTGAGCGCCTATGCCCAGTTTATTAGCGCGCTCAAATATATCCAGACGCAGCTTCTCATCGGCGGTCTCGGCGCCGCGAGCCTGAAGTTCATGAATGTCGACGGGATCCATCAGGGCTTCTTTGGCCATCACAGCCGCTTTCTCAGCCGTGCCGCCTATGCCTATGCCCAGCATGCCTGGCGGACACCAGCCGGCGCCCATGGTAGGCAGCGTCTTCTCGACCCACTGAGCGATATCATCTGAGGGGTTGAGCATCACCATCTTGGATTTGTTTTCCGAACCACCCCCCTTGGCCGCGATCGCCACTTCCACATGGTTGCCAGGTACCATCTCGATATGCACAACTGACGGGGTATTGTCGCGGGTATTTTTGCGAGCGCCCGCAGGATCATCAACGATAGAGGCACGCAGCGGGTTGTCCGGATTTGTATAGGCGCGGCGGACCCCTTCATCGACCATCTGCTGCACTGTCATGTCATGCTTATCCCACTGAACGCCCATACCCACCTTAACGAAACAAGTGACGATCCCGGTATCCTGACACAGAGGACGCTTACCTTCAGCAGACATACGTGAGTTAATCAAAATCTGCGCGATCGCATCTTTTGCCGCCGGGCTCTGCTCCTTGTCATAGGCTTCGCTCATGGCATCAACAAAATCTTTGGGATGATAGTAAGAGATGTATTGCAGTGCGTCAGCAACGCTCTCGATGAGATCCGCTTGCTTAATGATGGGCTGTTCTATACTCACAGACGTTTCCTTATCTCACAGTTTAGTTATTCTTCGCCCTATTTTTTAGGGTCGGTATTATTTGAATCTGTTCACGGTATGATACTCTTTCGTGACTTTCAGGGGAACATCACTTTTTAGATAAGGTTAATAGATGATTTATTCGTCAACTCAAGGCATTGCCGTTAAAACCTTGGACTGGAACCACACGACGACTGAGCTATTTAGCCATTTTGCCCATCTGCCCTGGGCCATGCTGCTCGACAGCGCCGATGCTGAGCACATAGATGCTAAGTACGACATCATAGTGGCAATGCCTGTGGCGACCCTAGTCACTCAAGGTGAGCAAACCACACTCTGTCATGTTAAACCTGACGGATACAATGAGGTCGAGCATAGCCTAGATGAGCCCTTTATTCTGTTAAAACAGGCCATTAATCAGTATTTCCCTAAGCCTATCCACTGTGACTTACCCTTTAGTGGCGGCGCGCTTGGCGCCTTTAGTTATGATCTTGGCAGGCGCTTGGAATCCTTGCCTTCGAGTGCCGCACAGGATATCGGCCTTCCAGAGATGAATATCGGCTTGTATCTGTGGGCGCTGGTTTTCGATAACACCCTAAAACAGTGGTCACTGGTGCACTATTGCGGCGATTCGGCGCTCAAGACACAGCTTGACGCGATTGAGCAGATCCTTGCTACTTCAAAAAGCCTGTCAAATCAGAGCCCGTTTAGCCTGACTCGCCCCTGGCAAGCGCAGATAGATAAGCAGCAGTACACAGAGAAATTCAATGCGGTGCAGGCGTACCTTAACAGCGGCGATTGCTATCAGATCAATCTGACCCAGAGATTTGAGGCCGAATATTCAGGTGATGAGTGGCAAGCCTATCTTAAGCTTCGCGCCAGCAATAAAGCGCCTTTTTCTGCCTTCATCCGCCTAAATGAACATGCGCTGCTCTCCATCTCGCCCGAGCGATTTATTCAGTTAAGGGGCGATGAAATACAGACCAAGCCTATTAAGGGCACTATGGCACGCTCTCTGGATCCGATACAAGATGGACAAGCCAAGCAGCAATTGGCAGATTCTGAAAAGGATCGCGCCGAGAACCTGATGATAGTAGATCTGCTGCGTAACGACATAGGTAAAGTCGCCCAAAGCGGCAGCGTGGCCGTGCCTAAGCTGTTCGATATTGAGAGCTTCCCTGCTGTGCATCATCTGGTCAGCACAGTCACCGCCAGACTCGATAAGCAGTATCACGGCTGCGATCTGCTGCGAGCCGCCTTCCCCGGCGGCTCCATCACGGGTGCACCTAAGATCCGCGCCATGGAGATCATCGAAGAGCTAGAACCCTCAAGGCGCAGTCTCTACTGCGGCTCTATCGGCTATCTGAGCCAAGATGGCCAGATGGATACCAGCATCACAATACGCACCTTAGTGGCCGAGTCGCCTCGCCTCTACTGCTGGGCCGGTGGCGGCATAGTCGCCGACAGTCAGCTCGATGCCGAATATCAGGAAAGCTATGATAAGGTAAGTAAAATATTGCCTATCTTGGCCGAGTCCCATGACGCTTGATGAGTTTAAACACAGATTTGCCCTGCAGCCCTTGCCCGAAGAGATCAAGCAGCCCATGACGCGCAGTCTGCGTCAGGCGGCTGTGCTGCTGGCCTTGATTGAGCAACAGCAAGAGCTGCATCTGATCCTCACTCGGCGACCGACGCACCTGCGGGCACATCCAGGCCAGATCAGTTTTCCCGGCGGTAAGGTCGAAGAGCAGGACGTGGACTTCACCGCCACCGCGCTGCGCGAAGCCTTCGAAGAGATCGCCCTGCCCAAGCACAATGTCGATATTTTAGGTCAGTATCCGATATTTAATACTTTCACTGGCTTTGCTATCGCCCCCGTGATCGGCATAGTCAAACAGGAGTTTACCCCCATACTGGATCCCGGCGAGGTTGAGGAGCTGTTTACTGTGCCGCTCTCTTTTCTGCTCAAACCACAAAACCGTATCACTCGCTATTATTCCCGCCGTGGCAGCAAGCATCTTGTGCATTTTATCCCCTATAAGCATTACATGATCTGGGGCGCAACGGCGGCGATTATCGACCATTTTTGTCGCCAGCTGGCCGATTAAGCCTGAGGTGAACGCCCTTCAACTGGCATACAAACGCCCCCATTTAGTCAGCCGTTAACTGCACGCGAGTTTCATCAATCAAGATAAATCGCAAATATTTGTTTCTAACTGCGGTTATCTGCGGTTTTTTCCTTGAGAAAAGCCTGTATCAAGGTAATATAAACGTCCAAAATTTTTCATAAAACGATTCGTTGGAGAACTAAGCAACAATGAGCATTGCATCTGTCGCTTCTGTATTTAAAGGTGATTTTGCGGTTGGTTCGCAAGTGACCGTACGTGGTTGGGTCAGAACCCGCCGCGATTCTAAGGCTGGCATCTCTTTCCTTGCCGTCTATGATGGTTCCTGTTTTGACCCTATTCAGGGTGTTGTGCCAAATAGCTTAAGTAATTACAACGATGAAGTATTACGTTTAACCGCCGGCTGCTCTGTGATCATGACAGGCGAAGTGGTTGAATCGCCAGGACAAGGCCAGGCTTTCGAGCTGCAAGTGAGCGCCGTTGAAGTCACAGGTTGGGTCGATGACCCAGACACCTACCCTATGGCGGCAAAACGTCACTCTATTGAGCATCTTCGCGAGCTGGCGCACTTGCGTCCCCGCACCAACATCATCGGTGCCGTGGCCCGTGTGCGTAACTGTCTGTCTCAGGCAATTCACCGCTTCTACAACGAAGAGGGGTTCATCTGGGTATCGACGCCACTTATCACAGCCTCTGACTGTGAAGGTGCCGGTGAGATGTTCCGCGTCTCTACTTTAGATATGGAAAACCTGCCACGCACAGAAGATGGCAAAGTGGACTTTAAAGAAGATTTCTTCGGAAAAGAGTCCTTCCTGACGGTATCGGGTCAGCTAAATGCCGAAACCTATGCCAGCGCCCTGTCTAAAGTCTACACCTTCGGCCCGACTTTCCGCGCCGAAAACTCCAACACCAGCCGTCACTTAGCCGAGTTCTGGATGGTTGAGCCCGAAGTGGCCTTCGCTAACTTAGACGATGTTGCGGGTCTTGCTGAGCGTATGCTCAAATACTGCTTCAACGCCGTACTACAGGAACGTCCTGACGATTTAGCCTTCTTTGCGCAACGCGTCGATAAAACCGTTATCGAGCGTCTAGAAAACTTCGTCAGCAGCGACTTTGCCCAGGTGGATTACACCGATGCGGTAGAGATCCTCAAAAACTGTGGTAAAAAGTTTGAATTTGACGTTGAGTGGGGTATCGACCTGCAATCTGAGCATGAGCGTTACCTTGCCGAAGAACACTTCAAGGCGCCAGTGGTGGTGAAAAACTATCCAAAAGATATCAAGGCCTTCTACATGCGCCTCAACGATGACGGTAAAACCGTTGCCGCTATGGACGTTCTGGCGCCAGGCATTGGTGAGATCATAGGTGGTGCCCAGCGCGAAGAGCGTCTGGACGTATTAGATACCCGCTTAGAAGAGATGAACCTGAGCAAAGAAGATTACTGGTGGTACCGCGATCTGCGCCGTTACGGCACTGTGCCCCACGCAGGTTTCGGTCTGGGCTTCGAGCGCCTGGTGTCTTATGTGACTGGCGTGTCTAACATCCGCGATGTGATCCCCTTCCCGCGCGCGCCAAAATCTGCCAACTTCTAACTTGTTATTCGGTTAGATGAAAGAGTTAAATCGCCCTCAGATGAGGGCGATTTTAGCAATGACTTGAGCCATTATTTGAGTCATTACTTAAGCAATATTGTCGGGAGTCATACCATGTGGCAGCAGAAACAGATCACCTTGAGTGCAAAACGCCGTGGCTTTCATCTGATCACAGATGAGATAGTCGCTGCCCTGCCAGAATTAAAACAATACAAGCTCGGCCTGGCGCATATTCTGCTGCAACACACCTCGGCCGCTCTCACCCTCAATGAAAATGCCGATCCCACTGTGCGGGAGGATTTTGAATCTTTTATCAATCGCCTAGCGCCAGAAAATGCCCCCTATTATCGCCATACCTATGAAGGCAGTGATGATATGCCGGCGCATCTAAAATCTTCCCTTTTGGGCGCCGAGCTGATGCTGCCTATCACCAATGGCCGTTTTAATTTAGGAACCTGGCAAGGCATTTACCTGTGTGAAGCCCGTAATCATGGCGGCGCGCGCAGGCTTATCATCACATTGCAGGGAGAATAGTCCTGCCATCTTGGAAAATCGCTAGCTGGCTTCATCGCCGATAGGTTGCAGCAGTGCCAGCCAGTCGTCACGGTTCATCTCGGCCAGTGAAAGACTTCTGGTCTGATACATGCTTTGAGCCAAGGCTTTTTTACTCTGTTGTAGCTGCTGTATTCGCTCTTCAACCGTATTTTTACACAGCAGTTTATAGACAAATACCGGCTTTTGTTGCCCTATGCGATAGGCGCGATCACTGGCTTGCTCTTCGGCGGCGGGATTCCACCAGGGATCGACATGGATCACCACATCCGCCTCGGTCAAATTCAGTCCGGCGCCCCCTGCCTTGAGGCTGATCAGGAACACCTTGACATCACCGCGGCGGAATCTGTCTATGATCTTATCCCGGTGGCGACTCTTACCTGTCAACATCTCATAGCTTATCTGCTGTTCATCCAGCTGCTGGGCTATCAGATCCAACATGGAGGTAAATGAGGAGAAGATTAAGATACTGCGGCCATCCTCTATCATGCTCGGCAGTTTGTTTTCTAACCACACCAGCTTAGATGAGCTACCTTCCTGTTCATCATTTTCTAGCTCACTGTTAACCTTAACTAGACTCTGCTGGGTCGCACTCTCAGACCTTGCATATTTCAGCATGGCAGGATGACAGCACACCTGGCGCAGTTTCAGTAATGCATTACTGATCGCCAGTCGGTTCGCCTTGGCTCCTGTCTGTAACAGGGCTAGCTTAAGTTCTTCGGCCACAGTCAAGCGGATGGTCTCATAGAGATCGGCCTGGGCCTGGGTGAGATCGATCAGGGTATTGATCACCGTCTTTTCTGGCAGTTCACGAGCGACCTGTGATTTGGTTCTGCGCAGCATAAAAGGCGCTATTCGCTGGGCCAGCTTTTGTCTGGCACTCTGGGATCCCTCCTTCTCTATCGGCTGTTTAAACTGACGTTGAAACTGGTTGGCTGTCCCCAGAAACCCAGGCATTAAGAAATGAAACAGCGACCAGAGTTCCCCCAGATGATTTTCCATTGGCGTGCCTGTCAGACACAATCTGTGGCTGGCTTGCAATCGATTAGCCAGTTTGCTTATTCGACTACGGCTGTTCTTGATGGTTTGTGCTTCATCTAAGATCACCTGATACCAATGGATCTTGCTCAAACGGCGCTCATCTTGTGCTAACAGCCCATAGCTGGTGATCACCAGATCTACCTGTTGTAGCTTAGCATGTTGCTCATGGCGTTCTCTGCCACTCCAGATAAGCGTGGTTAGACTTGGGCTAAAGGTCTGGCATTCCCGCTGCCAGTTGGTCAATAAACTGGTGGGAGCCAAGATAAGCACTGGCCCCTTGAGCCGATTTTGTTCTTTGTCGATAAGGATAGAGCAAAGTGTCTGGATCGTTTTGCCAAGCCCCATATCATCGGCGAGGATCCCGGCAAAGTGATGCTGTTTCAAGAACTGCAACCAACTCACCCCCTGACGTTGATAAGGCCTTAAATGGGCATTAAAACTGTCGGGGATAACTAATTCCGACTTACGTGTCTCACTATCTGAGTGGCTCAAATAGTGATTGAGATCCTGCGCCTGTTTCTTAAGCCAGGTAGCCCCACTCCATTTCAGAGGAGAAGTGCGCTTATCGACCAGATCTTGCTTTAATACGTCATCCAGTTGTGGTAGTCGGCTAAGTTGATGCCGGGGTAACACTAACTCTTGCTTGACATTTAACGGGTTCTTATCGAACAGCTCCGACAAAACGCTCAATATGCGGCCGATCCGCTCACCCGGCAGGGTTAAGATCTCACCTGAATCGAGCTCGAATGCAACCGGCTCCTTATGGTGCTCCCGCTTTAAACGCCCCTGGCGGATCATATTGGTCAGCAGAGGCAGCAAATTAACTCGCTCGCCCTCCACTTCAACGCCAAGACTGAGCTCAAACCAATCCTGCTCATCGGCCGCTATCTCACCATACCAATGATTCGCCGCCACTTTAACGAAACGTTTCTTCGCCTCGAAATCCAGTTGCCAACCGGCCAAGGATAACTGACGAAAAAAGACCACATACTCGCTGATATCATCAGGAATAATGCGATCCCCTACGCTCATCGCATCTGTAATGGGACGTTCAAACTGCTGACTCACGAGCGGCAATGGGGCTAAACGTAGCTGGCATTTAGCCAGTTGCGTCATTAACCCCAGGTGATCGGCGGCAATATAGAGAAGTTGTTGCAGAGTATATGCCACGCCTCTATGTACCATAGTGAATCGAGTCAGATCCAGGGGCAACATGGCAGGAGAAAGCCAGGGGAAATCGACTTCCCTGCGTACTACCTCTATACGAGGTAGCCACTCACCATCGAGATCAACTTGGCTCAGTAAAGATTCATTGATCTCGCCGTCCTGCTCATCAATCACTAAGGTGTTACTGGCGAGATCGATAAAAACCCGATCATCCAAGGGCAAAAGAAAATCGGCATCAAAATAATCGTCATCATAATGAATCGCCAGCTTCAAAGGTCCTTTACTCACCTTTTGATAGAATAAACGGCCGCTGTCTACCAACAATCGATAGCAATCAGCATCTACTCCTCTAGGCAGATTCAGGGTGATTTCATCAGACTGCTGCGCGATCTCCTCTATAGAACAGCTCATTTTGAGCAGAGATAAGAGCTGCAGATCTGTCTGGCTAACATACTTAGGTAAACTGGCGCTTGAAAATAGCTCAAATCCCAAACGGCTTCGGATCTGATAGGTGCCATTTTTACTCAGGTAACCTTTATAGAGGCTCAGAGTTAAAGTATCTTTTTGCTCTTCAAGCAGATAGAGCACTCGATGACGTACCATCGCAGGGAAAGGATCAAACTGCTGGTTAAACTCGCTTCGAAACAAGCGAATTGCGGTATCATCGCGGCGACTGCGCTTGGGACTGGCCAGCCCCTGCTGCGCGAGCGCCTCGATTAAGAGTGCGGCGCCATGAGCACAATCATCCTGCAAGCAATCACAGGCGACCTTAACGGCCTCTTTTAGGTCGACAGAGGTACTAATTGCCACGCCTGCACAGGAGAAGCGCCCAGACAGCAGGCTAGCCACATGGGAAAAATCCACGAGCTCACCTTGCAATAGTATTTGTAACCCCGCAAACCGCTGCCGGTGGGAAAAATGTTCAATCGCCGCTAACAAATCAACCATCCGAGATAAAACCCTGAGCACCTTAATCAATGGCTCAAAGGGAAAATCATATCATCATTAATGGCTATTTATACAGACCTGAAAACAGATATTACTCTGTCTGTGCTAAGGCGCACGTTAATCATTCACAATCGGATGCGCCTATGGCCTGACTAAGAGAAGATTAATCGGCCAAGCGCTGCATTCTGGCTAAATAGAAACCATCGAAGCCGGAACTCGCCACACTGATAGTTTCGTCGTCTATAAAACTAAATTGAGGATTATTGGCTAGGAAATTATCTACCTGCTGACGGTTCTCCTCGGGCATGATTGAACAGGTGGCATAGATCAATATGCCGCCCTCTTTGACCATGCGGCTATAACTTTGCAGGATCTCTTTTTGCAGTAAAATCAGGGCAGGCAACCGCTCTGGGGTGTCACGCCACTTGGTATCTGGATTGCGTTTAAGCACCCCAAGGCCAGAACAAGGCACATCCAACAAAACGCGATCGGCGCTGAGTTTTAAGCGTTTAATGGTCTTGCTACTGGCGATAATCCGGGTCTCGATATTATGGGCTGCGGCGCGGCGTGCGCGTTGCTTTAGGTTATCCAACTTCCACTGCTCAACATCCATGGCCAATAAGCGCCCCTTGCCCTGCATCTGGGCGGCAATCGACAAGGTTTTACCACCGGCGCCAGCGCAGGCGTCGATCACCCGCATACCCGGCTTGGCATCCACAGCCGCCGCCACTAATTGCGAGCCAGCATCTTGCTGTTCAAATAAGCCTTGTTTAAATGCCTCGGTGCGAAACAGCGCCGCATCGGACAGCACTTCTAAGGCGCTGTCCACGCCTTCTACCTCTAACGTTTCAACCCCCTCGGCCGCAAGTTTTTGCATTAGCTCGCCACGGCTTACCTTGAGCAGATTCGTCCGCAGGTAGCGTTTGGGTGCCATGGCTAATGCGGCGCGCTCGGCAACCCAGGCATCACCTAGCTGGGCTTGGCCCAATTGATCCAGCCACTCGGGACAGCCATCAAACAAAGCGAGCTGACCTTTGGCTTCTGCCAAACGCTCTTCAAACTCTTCAGGGGCTATTTGCAGTGAATATTGTAGCTTAGGCGTCGGTAACTGGTGAAACATATGCCAGCCATTAAGCAGACGCGAACCCAGTCGCTCTATCTCTTGAGGTTGCATTTGTGCCAGATGGCAATAAAAGTTAAGGCGGCGTAACAGATCCCCAGTGACCATAGTGATCCTGGCCTGTTCTGAGGGGGCCAATTTTAACCCAGAAAAATGGTGTGAATAGGCGCGATCGAGCGGCTTGCCCTCTTTGAGAACCATAATTAAGACATTGATAACTAATTCAGTTGAGCTTGGGGAGAGCGACGCATTTAGCATGATAAGGCCTACTTAAGAAAAATCCGGGCGATCATAGGAGTTATCCCCTGCAGACGCAAGTCCAGCAGCGGATAACGCGATATAACCTCTTGTCCATTCGGCTCATCCAATTGTTCTGATGTAAAGGAGGAGCAAAATTAAAACAACTTTATTGATGGCAAATGGTATAAAAAAATAAAACAAATAATAAATGTCTGAATTATTTAATTTTTAATAATTAATATTTTTCAACCAAAACTTACCTAATCTGACTTGTCAGTCCAGGGATTAAAACTGGGCGCCGCACTTTGCTTGTCACCTGCCCGCTGGCTATCGCGCTGCTTGTGCTGTGTATTTCTCCCTTGGGCTGCAGCACTTCTTTCTGGCTTAGCCTTGCGCTCAAACTTAGCGGAATGGTCGGTTAAACTCAGTGTCCCCTTGGTTAATTTTTTACCCGATGCTTTAGAGGCAGCGTCAGTGCCTTTCGCTTTTACCATTCGCTTACCATCAGCATCACGGGCCGCCTTGGGTACATAATTTAAAATGGATACAGGCACAGGTTTTTTGGGTGCAAAACCTTCGACCTCACGGCGTTCGAGCAGATGACCTAAGCGGCTCTCAATCATACACAGATTTTTAAAATCATCTTTTGATACCAAGGAGATAGCCTCACCGCTCGCCCCGGCTCGAGCCGTACGCCCGATCCGATGCACATATTCATCGGCAGGATAAGGCAGATCATAGTTGATCACTAATGGCAGTTGTTGGATATCGATTCCGCGCGCCGAGATCCCAGTAGAAATTAAATACTTAATTTTCCCCGATTTAAAATCGGCCAACACTTGCTCGCGCACCGCTTGGGCACGCCCACTATGGATAGACTCAGCCTCTATGCCCCGCTTCTCAAGCTGACTGACCAACTTGGCCGCTCCATGTTTGGTCTCGATAAAGATCAGTGCCTGAGGCCAGTTATGTTCATGGATCAGCTGGCTAAGCAGCGCCGATTTCTTATCCTTATCGACTGTGATGATCCACTGAGCTATGTCAGGCTTGCCCTGCTGCTCATTGTTCACCGACAGGTGAATCGCCTTAGGAATGGCCGCTTTGACTAAGTCTCTTACCGGCCGTGATAGGGTTGCAGAAAACAACAGGTTTTGACGCTCTGGTGGCAATTGCTCGATGATTTTATTGATATCCTCGATAAACCCCATATCCAGCATACGGTCGGCCTCATCGAGCACTAAGATCTCCACCTCATCGAAATGTATGGCTCTTTGGCTATAGAGATCCCGCAGACGGCCAGGCGTGGCGACTACGATATCGACCCCTTCTATCAATGCCTGTTTCTGCGGCGCTAGATCCACGCCGCCATATATGGCCATTGACTTGAGTTCAAGATACTTTCCATAGAGGCCTATCTGTTTATCTACCTGAATCGCCAGCTCGCGGGTCGGCGTCAAAATAAGGGCGCGGGTGCGTTTCTTTCTTTGGGTTTTCCCCATGGACAATTTTTGCAGTATGGGCAAAACAAAACTGGCGGTTTTACCACTGCCTGTCTGCGCCGCCGCAATCACATCTTTGCCCTTTAACACAAGGGGAATTGCTTTTGCCTGAATGGGCGTCGGCTGGGTGTAACCAAGCTCGTCGATGGCGTGAATAATGGAAGGATCTAGACCGAGTGTGGTAAATGACATGGGGATCTCGACAAAGGGCAACAGAAAACCGGCATCGCTATCCGGTCGTTTTCATCTAAAAAGTGGGTAACACTATAATCGTGAATTATAACAGTTTTACTGGCCCAGGATAGCAATCAATTTCCAGATAATGCTTCACCCAGTTTAATAACGCTTTTCAGGCAACTAACTCTTACATACTCTTACATAGAAAAAGTAACAAACTGTATCTATGACCCCAATCACGCTGGGAAAGTCTGGACACATGTCCGGCAGATGATATAAATATTCAATTTATAACAATAGCTAAGATCAAATAACTAACTCCCCAATAAATAAGATCGATTAACTAATATCCAATAACTAATGATCGAATCACACTAAACGAGGTTATGATGCACTGCCGACGATTTCTTCCTAACACCTTTTACCGCACTTTAGGCGCTTTGCGCTGTTTCCACCGCTCTCCCTTGCTGATTTCAGGCCTGCTGGCCTCAAACATCGCTTTTTCTGTTCAGGCACAAACAGAGACACAAACGGCGCCATCGAGCGAAGATCTGCGTCTTTATGATATCGCCACAGCGCCTCAGGGCGATCGCATCATTGGTGATGTGCAAACCCTAGTGAATTTTGGCACCCGTCATAGCCTGTCAGACACTCAGTCTTCAGCTCGAGGCATAGGTGCGGCGCGGCGCTGGATAAAAGCGGAGTTTGAGCGGATATCTGCTGCATGCGGCAACTGTCTAGAAGTGGTTGAGGTTAGCTCGACCGATACAGGCAAGCGTATCCCCAACCCCACCCAAATCGTCAATATCATCGCAATTCAGAAAGGACAAAGCGATCCCAACCGAGTCGTGATGATGAGCGGTGACATAGACTCTCGAGTCAGTGATGTGATGGACGCCACATCAGATGCACCTGGCGCCAATGACAATGCCTCCGGCGTCGCAGGCGCATTGGAAGCGGCCAGAGTGCTGAGCCAGTACCAATTTAATGGCACAATCGTTTACGCTGCTTTGTCCGGCGAGGAGCAAGGTCTCTATGGCGGCGCAGCGCTAGCAAACTACGCCAAGGCACAAGGATGGCGGGTTGAAGCTGTGCTTAACAACGACATGATAGGCAATATCGAAGGGATAAACGGTGTCGTGAGTAACCATACTGTGCGGGTATTTTCTGAAGGGGTGCGCATTGCCGAAACCCCAGAGGAAGCCAAGGAGCGCTATTTCAGTGGCGGCGAAAACGATTCAGCTTCACGCAACCTTGCACGCCACATTAAGACCCTTGCCGATCAGTATATGATCAACCTGGATGTTAAGCTGATTTATCGTCTGGATAGATTCGGCCGCGGCGGCCATCACCTGCCCTTCAATAAGGCTGGCATGCCTGCGGTTCGAGTGATGGAGACCAATGAAAACTACAACCGTCAGCATCAAGATATTCGGGTCGAAAACGGCATCGAATATGGTGATGTGATCTCGGGTGTAGATAAGGAGTTTAACGCCAAATTAACGGCTCTCAATGCCATCAGCTTGGCGGCCATGGCCTGGGCGCCAGCGCCACCACAACAAGTGAACATCAGCGGCCAGGTGACAGCCGACACCCACCTTAAGTGGCAGCTGTCAGACAGTGAGGAGCTGGCTGGATATCGTGTCTATTGGCGCGAAACCACAGATAGCGAATGGCGCTATAGCCGCTATGTAGGCAGAGTCGATGGTTTTACCTTGAAGAATCTGGTGATAGACAACTACCTGTTCGGCGTCGCTGCCGTAGGTAAAAACGGTAATACCAGCCCAGTTGTGTTTCCCGGCGCTACAGGTGCGTTTTAATCAATTTTAGATTAATGCGGCGCACTGTGATTTTCGCCCAGCATGTGCGCCGTAAATCTGAGTTTTACTATTGAACATAAGGCTCGAAAATTGGCAAGTTCGGCCGACAGAATTTTCTGTCATTAACCTGTAGGTCTATGGCAAAAAATAATATAAGCAAAAAAGACTTAAGTCCCTAGCGAACAAAAATCAGCCAAATCCAGCTGGTGTAAGGCTTTTATCAAAAAACGTCTTGAACTTTGATTACAAAAAACCTGCTTTATTAAGCAAATTTAAATGATTTTAATAAAAATCTATAAAACTATTCTAAAAGTATTGATATACTTCCCCCCGAATTTTTGAACGTAACTCCAATAGAGTAGAAAAATGACTGATTTATCAAAGTACAGAAACATTGGTATCTTTGCTCACGTTGATGCGGGTAAAACCACCACAACTGAGCGTATCCTAAAGCTGACCGGTAAAATCCATAAAGCTGGTGAAACTCATGACGGTGAATCTACAACCGACTTCATGGAACAGGAAGCTGAGCGTGGTATTACCATTCAGTCTGCTGCTGTAAGTTGCTTCTGGAACGATCACCGTTTCAACGTCATCGACACCCCTGGCCACGTTGACTTCACAGTTGAAGTTTATCGTTCTCTAAAAGTACTAGACGGTGGTATCGGTGTATTCTGTGGTTCTGGTGGTGTTGAACCACAATCAGAAACCAACTGGCGTTATGCGAACGAATCTGAAGTATCTCGTATCATCTTCGTAAACAAGTTGGACCGTATGGGTGCTGACTTCCTACGCGTTGTTAAGCAAACTAAAGACGTTCTTGCTGCTAATGCTCTCGTAATGGTACTGCCTATCGGTATCGAAGATGAGTTCAAAGGCGTTGTCGATCTACTAACCCGTAAAGCATGGGTTTGGGACGAAACTGGTGAGGCTGAAAACTACAGCATCGAAGATATTCCTGCTGACATGGTTGACATGGTTGAAGAATACCGTGAGCAACTGATCGAGTCTGCCGTTGAGATGGACGACGATCTGATGGAAGCTTACATGGAAGGTGAAGAGCCTTCTATTGAAGACATCAAGCGTTGTATCCGTAAAGGTACCCGTGACCTAGCCTTCTTCCCAACATACTGTGGTTCTGCTTTCAAGAACAAAGGTATGCAGCTTCTACTAGACGCAGTTGTTGATTACTTACCATCTCCAACTGAAGTTGATCCACAAGATCTAACTGACGAAGAAGGTAATCCAACTGGCGAACACGCTATCGTTGACGCCAATGCACCATTAAAAGCACTTGCGTTTAAGATCATGGATGACCGTTTCGGCGCCCTGACCTTCGTACGTATCTACGCTGGCCGTATCAGCAAGGGTGACACCATCCTTAACTCTGCAACAGGTAAGACAGAACGTATCGGCCGTATGTGTGAAATGCATGCCGACCAACGTAACGAACTTGAAACTGCGCAAGCCGGTGACATCATCGCTATCGTGGGTATGAAGAACGTGCAAACCGGTCACACTCTGTGTGATGTTAAGCACCCATGTACGCTAGAAGCCATGGTGTTCCCAGAGCCTGTTATCTCTATCGCTGTTGCCCCTAAAGATAAAGGTGGCTCAGAGAAGATGGGTATCGCTATCGGTAAGATGATCGCTGAAGATCCATCATTCCGCGTTGAAACTGACGAAGATTCAGGTGAAACCATCCTTAAAGGTATGGGTGAACTTCACCTTGATATTAAGGTAGATATCCTTAAGCGTACCTATGGTGTTGAGCTAATCGTCGGTGAGCCACAAGTGGCCTACCGTGAGACTATCACTCAACCAGTTGAAGATAGCTACACCCACAAGAAGCAATCAGGTGGTTCTGGTCAATTCGGTAAGATTGACTATATTATCCGTCCTGGTGAGCCAAACTCTGGCTTCACATTCAAGTCTTCTGTTGTGGGTGGTAACGTACCTAAAGAATTCTGGCCAGCAGTTGAAAAAGGCTTCGAGTCTATGATGAAAACCGGTACTGTTGCTGGCTTCCCAGTACTAGACGTTGAACTAGAACTGACTGACGGTGCTTTCCACGCAGTTGACTCATCAGCTATCGCGTTCGAAATCGCGGCTAAAGGTGCATTCCGTCAATCTATGCCAAAAGCTGGCGCGCAACTACTTGAGCCTATCATGAAAGTTGACGTATTCAGCCCAGAAGACAACGTAGGTGACGTGATTGGTGACCTTAACCGTCGTCGCGGCATGATCTCAGGTCAAGAAGCGGGTGTGACTGGTGTTCGTGTTAAGGGTGACGTACCGTTATCTGAAATGTTCGGTTACATCGGTTCACTACGTACTATGACTTCTGGTCGTGGTCAGTTCTCTATGGAGTTCTCACACTACTCACCATGTCCAAACAGCGTATCTGAGAAAGTTATCGCCCAAGTTAAAGAGCGTAAAGCAGCTGAAGCTAAGAAGTAATTTTACTTTCTAAGAGACTGTTTTAATAAAACCCTAACAATGCAAATTGTTAGGGTTTTTTATTACCCTATTCTTAACCTCACTCTTAACCCCTAACTTCACCCGTGTACACCATGGCTTATAGCCCTAGCTCCCTTTTATTCTTTTTATTCTTTTTATAGATTACTTTAATAATTGATAGAAAATTCAATAAATACAGACTATTACCCGTTAATAATCATTAGTCAAAATAAACCACAAATAAATTGTGTGAACATACTCAACTAATTGATAATAAGTCACTATTAACCCTCAACCTATTTCAATTGATGCCGATAAGGGGTTATCGGTTACTTAACCTGAAGTTGTAAAGGAAGATCATGCTCACCATCCTTAGAAAATTCACCATACTGCAACGCCTTATTATGATGCTGGTCATTGCCGCCATAGGCACCATGGTTTTTGCCAGTTTCTCTATCAATGAACAACGAAATAACCTGATAGATCAGAAATGGCTCCAAAATGATGCTCAGCTGTCCACCATTATCAGTGTGCTCAGTGCCCATGAGCAGCAGGTTAAGCAAGGGGAAATTGGCCTTTTGCAAGTCCAAAAAGAAGCACAGGATCTGGTGCACAACATTAAATATGGTGGCCATGGCTACTTTATTTTACTGGATGATAAGCAAATCATCATAGCCGATGGGGCTAATCCGGAAGATCTTGGCCACAAAGTTGGTACCCTGTCACACAAGGATCGTAATGAGTTATTAACCAAACTTGTCACTCAATCCAGACTTAATGGCGTAGCCAAGCTGACAGCAGATATCCTTAATCCCGTTAGTAATCAACAGGAAACTGCGTTAATAGAAGCTAGACAGTTTACGCCTTGGGGCTGGACTCTCATCACCGCATCCTACATGAGTGACGTCAACACAACCACTATGGCGGTGATCTCTAACTACCTCATTATTATGGTGTTGATCTCCGCACCCATTTTTGCTTTCTTCCTGGTACTTAATCACTCCATCAGTACCCCACTCTCCCAAGCAATTGAGGCGATGAAAGATATTGCCCAGGGCGAAGGCGATCTCACCAAGCGTTTGTCTACCGAAGGTAAAGATGAGATAGGCGAACTGGCCAAAGCATTCAATCTATTTGTTGGTAAAATCAATTATATGGTGGCCGAGCTGCAGCCTGTTGGCCATAACCTGCATCAGGATGCCGACAGATTGCTCAATGCCGTTAATGAATCCAACGCCAGCGTCGATCATCTGCACCAGGAAACCAGTAGTGTTGCCACGGCGATCAATCAGATGCTATCCACCACCCATGAGATGGCTAACAATACACAGCAAGCGGCCGATGCCGCCAGTAGTGTTAAACAGCAGGCGCTGGACAGTAAGACACAGATGGACAGCACTGTGCTCAATACCCAGAAACTAGTGAGTGAACTGCGCAGCGCCGAATCGATCACCCAAGATCTTGGCGTCTCTTCCGAGAAAATTGGCAATATTCTCGAGGTGATCCGTGGCATTGCCGATCAAACGAACTTGCTGGCGCTTAATGCCGCGATTGAAGCCGCCCGTGCCGGTGCCCATGGCCGGGGCTTTGCTGTGGTAGCCGACGAGGTGCGAGCCCTGGCTAACCGCACTCAGGACTCAACCAATGAGATCCAGAAGATCATCACAGATATTCAAACCGGCGTTGCCAGTGTGATGCAGAGTAACAGTCAGACCCAAGGCCAGTCAGAGCAGTTGCAGACACAGGCTCAGGCCGTAGGCGAATCCCTCACGACAATTTTGGAGTTGATCGCCCATATCAGCGACATGAATACTCAGCTCGCAAGTGCCACGGAGGAGCAATCTCTGGTCACTGAGGAGATAAATCGTAATGTATGCAGCATTACCGAACTCTCAGAAGTCTCGGTTAAGGCAAATGAAAGCAATAAATTGGCCGCCAGTTCTCTGATGGAGATCAGTCAGAGCAGTACCCAGATCCTAAGCCAGTTTAAAGTGTAACCGAATCGATTTTTCTTACATCAGGAGCCGCTAAATGCTGCTCCTTTTTTTTGCACAAACTATGATAAGCTAATGCCGATACCGAAACTAAGAGACCACAGGCCATGGTTCGTATGACATTAGCTGTTCACCCACAGCTCTATAGCATTCACAGCTTCAACCCTGACAGCCCTATCGATGCCAGCGTCCTCGACCAACCTATGTTTTTTATCGGTAAAACCAAAGATGAATTATCTGTCGTCGTCCCAGCCAGTCTGACTTTAGATAGCCTGGAACAGGAAAACGACTGGCGTTGTCTTGAAGTGGTCGGCCCCTTAGGTTTCTCGATGACAGGCATCTTAGCCAGTATATCTGGAATCCTGGCCAAGGCGAAAGTGAGTATCTTTGCCCTTTCCACATTCGACACCGACTATATTTTAGTGAAAAAAGAGCGGCTCGATAGCGCAATATTGGCACTTAAAAAAAACAACTACCATATAATTCATTATTAGTTTCAATTATTTATTATGTTAAGAGAGC
This sequence comes from Shewanella sp. AS1, assembly GCF_021412565.1. Classification (GTDB taxonomy): domain Bacteria; phylum Pseudomonadota; class Gammaproteobacteria; order Enterobacterales; family Shewanellaceae; genus Shewanella. The sequence continues at coordinate 47,737 of NZ_JAKCLJ010000003.1, forward strand.
AGTATGACATTTGAGAAGACCGTCACTATCATGGCAGAGCATGGGATCCACACTCGACCCGCAGCCCTCTTGGTAAAAGAAGCAAAACAATATGATTGTGATATTTTAGTGGCATGTCAGGGAAAACAAGCCAGCGCCAAGAGTTTATTTAAACTACAAACCTTAGGTTTGAATAAGGGTGCCACTGTAACCATCAGCGCCAATGGCGAACAGGCACAAGAAGCCGTTGAACGCGTATCAGAGCTGCTGATCACACTCAGTTAATAGGATGGATAGATGATAATTAAAGGAATTGCGGTTTCTGCGGGTATCGCATTAGGTCAGGCCAAAGTTCTCAAGGTGCTGGACAATAAACTTGATTATCATCTACTCCCCTTATCACAAATTAAAGATGAGCAAGCGCGACTCGACCAGGCCATCACCAAATTAGCCTCACAGATAAGACTCAGCGGCCAACATCTTGACCCGCACAGTGAGCACTACCAGCTTATCGAAGCGGATCTTATTTTGCTCGAAGATGAGGAGCTTGTATCCGAGCTCCATGAGGCGATAGCCAAACAGCAGTTTTCTGCCGCATTGGCGGTCGAACGTACCTTTGCCAAACACGCCCAGGCGATGCGGGAAATCAATACCTCTTACTTAAGCAGTCGCGCCCAAGATGTGCTCTCTTTAAGTCAACGCCTGATAAACCTGTTACTGACCGGTGAATGTGTCGAGTTCTCCCACCTACACGACCATGCTATTGTCATCGCCAAAGATATAACTCCTGCCGAGTTTGCCAGCTTACCGCTCGATAAAATAAAAGGATTAGTATTGCAAACTGGCGGGATCACTAGCCATACCGCCATCTTAGCGCGCAGCGCCGCCATCCCTACCTTAATGAGTTGCCCTTGCGATCTTAATCGTCTTCTCGATGGTACAAAAGTCGGTCTCAACGCCCTTACCGGCGAGCTGTTTATTGAGCCCACAGAGGATCAAGTCGCCGAGTTAACCTCAGCACGTCAGCGGATAGAGGCGCAAAAGTCGCTCTTAGCCCAGTTCAAAGATAAGGCGACACAAACAGCCGATGGCCATAGAATTACTCTTCTTGCCAACGTTGGCTCCCTGAGTGAAATCAATCTGCTCAATGAGGTTGGCGCCGAGGGTGTAGGGTTGTTTCGTACAGAGTTTATGTTTATGAATGGCCAGCCCCTGCCCGATGAAGAGCAGCAATATCAGATCTACAGCGATGCCGTGCAACTGCTCGATGGAAAAGTGCTAACCATACGCACCTTAGATCTCGGTGCCGATAAGGATCTGCCTGAACTTGGTATGACGAAAGAGGAAAACCCCGCATTAGGTGTACGCGGTGTGCGCTATACCCTGACGCATCTGGCTCTTTTCTCGGCGCAACTGCGAGCTATCCTCAGGGCGGCTAATCACGGCCATATCCGCTTGATGTTCCCTATGGTCAACCAGGTAGAAGATCTCGAGGCGGTTCTCGCTCAGATAGAGCTCTGTAAACAGGCGCTCAATGAAGAGGAACAAGGTTATGGAGAGTTAGAACTAGGCATAGTGGTGGAAACGCCCGCTGCTGTGCTCAACCTACCCTCCATGCTGCCTTTGCTCAATTTTATCAGCATAGGTACCAACGACCTGACCCAATATGCCATGGCTGCCGATCGCACTAACCCCTATTTTATTGATAAATACCCAGTGCTCTCGCCTGCGATAATCAAGCTGCTGGCACAATCTATTCGCTGTGCACAAGAGCATAAGATTCCAGTTTCTATCTGTGGTGAGCTGGGCAGTAATCCACTGGCAACTGCGCTGTTAGTCGGTCTGGGTGTCGATGAATTAAGTGTCAATATCAATGCGCCTCTAGAGATAAAACAAGCCCTGAGTCACTGGCAATACGAAGACTGTGTTACACTCGCGAACCAAGCACTTGCAGTGACTCGAATCGATGAACTGAATGCGCTATTAAGGCGCTGTTCCTCTTGAGCATTATTGAGTATGCTAACGAAAAATGATAAATAACAAGCAATGTTACAGGGGTGATTAATGGGATTTTTAAGTCGCATCCGCCGGTTAATATCAGGACAACCTCCTATCACGGGTGGCATAGATATCTATGCCCCTGTCTCTGGTGAAATCAGCTCCATCGAAAAAGTACCCGATGTGGTTTTTGCCGAAAAAATTGTCGGTGATGGGATAGCTATATCTCCAAAAGGATCGCAGATCTTGGCCCCGATCGATGGCACGATTGGTAAGATTTTCGAGACAAACCATGCTTTTAGTATCGAGTCTCCCCATGGTCTTGAGCTATTTGTACACTTTGGTGTCGGTACGGTCGAGTTAAGAGGCAATGGTTTCAAGCGCTTAGCCGAAGAGGGACAAGAAGTAAAAGTGGGCGATCCCATACTGGAGTTTGATCTCACCTATTTAAAAAACCATGTGGAAAGCCTGCTGACGCCTGTCGTATTGGCCAATATGGAAGATGTACAAAGCTTAGAGAAAAAAGCAGGCTCGGTTGAAGCAGGCAAGGATGTAATTTTCTCAGTGCAACTCTAAATCCTGTTTTTGCCTAGCCCAAGTTAACCCCGCTCTATGAATGACAGTACAAGTCAGCGTGCTGTCATAATGGGCAAGCCCCTTGAGCCAGTCCCCGCTCGATGACACAATGGGGCCAAACGAATGACTCTCATGAGAAGGAAACCATTTTGACCCTCTATGGTATTAAAAATTGCGACACGGTAAAAAAAGCGCGCAAGTGGCTGGAGACTAACCAGCAGTCAATCACATTTCATGACTTTCGCGAAGATGGACTAGACCGCGCATCTCTTGAGTCCTGGGCCGAAACACTCGGCTGGGAAGCCCTGTTTAACAAGCGCAGCACAAGTTTTCGCAACCTTAGCGAGGATGAAAAAGCCGATCTGAATCAAGATAAAGCGATTGAGCTTATGTGCTCCTATCCCACCCTGATAAAGCGCCCGATTTTAGTACATGGCGATCAGGTGTTAGTTGGCTTTAACGCAGGCAAATATCAGGAGCTGTTTACATCATGACCCAGGATGTGTTGTTACTGGCGCAAGATCTCATCGCCCGTCCCTCTGTGACTCCCTTGGATGAAGGCTGCCAACCGCTGATGGCCGAGCGCTTAGCCGCCAAAGGCTTTGCTATCGAGTCTATGGTGTTTGAAGATACCACCAATATGTGGGCCAGACGCGGCACTGAAGGTCCCCTGTTCTGCTTTGCCGGCCATACGGATGTGGTACCTGTAGGCGATCTCAATCGCTGGCATACAGCACCTTTCGACCCTGTGGTAATAGATGGTTATCTGCACGGCCGCGGCGCCGCCGATATGAAAGGCTCATTGGCCGCCATGGTGGTGGCGACTGAGCGATTTATCGATAAGCATCCTGATCATCAAGGCTCTATCGCCTTTCTGATCACCAGTGATGAGGAAGGCCCCTTTATCAATGGCACGACCCGGGTTATCGACACCCTAGAGGCCCGTAACGAAAAGATCACTTGGTCTTTGGTCGGTGAGCCGTCATCGACCCACAAGCTTGGGGATGTTGTTAAAAATGGCCGCCGCGGCAGCCTGACGGGCAACCTCATAGTCAAAGGGATCCAGGGCCATGTCGCCTATCCGCACCTGGCGGATAATCCAATTCACAAGGCGGCGCCTGCATTGGATGAGCTGGCACGCATGGTGTGGGATAAAGGCAATGAGTTTTTCCCACCCACCAGTTTCCAAATCGCCAACATCAATGGCGGCACAGGCGCATCGAATGTTATCCCTGGCATCCTTGAGGTGATGTTTAACTTCCGTTATTCCACCGAAGTCACCGCAGAACTGTTGATCCAGCGGGTATTAAATATTCTAGATGCTCACGGGCTGGACTATGATATCGACTGGGTCTTTAACGGCTTACCATTTCTGACTGGCGAAGGCGCTCTGCTCGATGCCACGAAAGAGGCTGTGAAAGCGATAACGGGACAGGATACCGATCCCCAGACCTCAGGCGGCACATCCGATGGTCGATTTATCGCGCCGACTGGTGCCCAGGTAATTGAACTGGGGCCAGTTAACGCGACCATTCATAAGGTGAATGAGTGTGTCAGTGTCGAAGATCTTGAGCAGTTAGCCCTGATCTATGAACGCATTTTGGAAAACCTGCTGTGTTAATCAATCAGCCTGCCGCATTAGTGTCTCAAGTCTATGGGCTTGAAACGCCGCCTTTAGTGGAGTATCAGGGTCATCTGTTAGAGCCCGAAACCGCTGGGCAACTCAAAAAGATGCAGCACAAGGCTGAGCAGGATGGGATCTCGATTCAAATCTGCTCGGCATATCGCAGCTTTGCAAAACAGCTTGCAATCTGGAATGCCAAGGCAGAAGGGCAGCGCACCTTGCTGGATAAAAATTCCCAGTCCATAAATCACCATGGTTTAAGTCAGGATGAGCTGATCGATACTATCTTACTCTGGTCTGCGCTTCCGGGGATCTCCCGACATCACTGGGGAACCGACATAGATCTGTTCGATGCCAATCAAATTAATCAATCTCAGCTGCGTTTGGTGGCACAGGAATATGCCCCTGGCGGCCCCTGCCATGCCATGTACCTTTGGCTACAACACCATGGCAAGGAGTTTGGCTTCTATTTCCCCTATCAGGCGGGTTTGAGCGCCGTCAGCCCTGAACCTTGGCACCTTAGCTATTACCCTAAAGCAAAAGATTACCTTGATGCTTTCGAACTGGAAACGCTAAGGCAGATCTTAACCGGGCAACAGATGGCACTGAAAACTGCCGTGCTTAACCGGCTGCCCTCTCTGGTCAAGGCATTTGCCTATCGCATCGCCCCCTGGCCAGCCATTTAACTTTTATCGGCTTTACCATGAATCTAGCGCAACACCGTCATACCTATTTTATCGATAACCAAGCATTAAATTACCTGGATATCGGCCAAGGCCCTGTCCTGCTGCTCGGTCACAACTACCTGTTTGACAGCAACCTCTGGGCGGCTCAACTGCAGTCTCTCAGCCAACATTACCGCTGCATCGTGCCCGATCTTTGGGGACATGGCAGATCAGCCAATCTGCCTGGTTCATGCTATGCACTCAAGCACCTGGCCGAGCATTACTTACAACTTATGGACAGCCTTGAGATCCATCAGTTTTCCATCATAGGCCAAGGCATAGGCGGCATGTGGGGCACAGAGCTGACCTTAATGGCACCGCAGCGGGTGCAAGCTTTGGTCATGCTAGGAAGTTTTATTGGCTTCGAACCTGAAGTCACTCGGGCAAAATATCAGAAACTGCTGGACGGCGTTCATCTGGAAAAAGCAGTATCTAATGAGGTGATCGACACTCTGGCCTCGCTGATTTTTGCCCCAAAAACACACAAGCAACAACCTGAGCTTATCGATAATTTTAAAGCATCGTTTGCCAGTCTCTCAGAGCAACAGCTGGAAACCCTGATCCGTATTGGGCACATGATCATTCATCGCCGGGATATGATGGAGCAAGTGGAGCAGCTCACCTTACCCACCCTAATCATGACAGGCACTGAAGATAAAATTTGTCCCATCATAGAAGGTTACCTTATGCACGATGCCATCAGCGGCAGTCAATATATCCATCTTCAGGATGCCGGTCATATCGCCAACCTTGAGCTGACAGAGGAAGTCGCGCAGCGGTTACTTATATTTTTTAGTCATGCCCTTAAATAAAAATCGAATACTAAACTTCACTGAATAGACCACCAAGTGATATTTTCGGTGATAGAATGCCTGACAGTAAAAATCTTCTTAATAGACATGATTTTATAAAAATGAAACTACTGAAACCCTTATTTGATAATAACCGCCGCTGGGCGGGCCGGATTCTCGAAGAGAACCCAAACTTTTTTCAACAGCTGGCAAAACAGCAAAACCCCGAATACCTCTGGATAGGTTGTTCTGACAGCCGAGTGCCCTCAAACCAGATCATCGACCTAATGCCAGGTGAAGTCTTCGTTCATCGCAATATTGCCAATATGGTGATCCACACAGATCTAAACTGTCTGTCTGTGCTGCAATATGCGGTCGAAGTACTCAAAGTGAAACACATCATGGTTGTGGGCCATTACGGCTGTGGCGGCGTTAAGGCGTCAATGGGCAATGATCGTCTGGGCCTTATCGATAACTGGCTTGGTCACATTCGCGATATTCGCCGCTTACACCAGGATGAATTGAACCAACTGGATGAAAAAGCCCGTTTCGACCGTCTATGTGAATTGAACGTCATCGAACAGGTAGGTAACGTGATCAATACCAGCATAGTGCAAGATGCCTGGGAAAGTGGTCATAACGTTGCGGTTCACGGTTGGATCTACAGTGTCGAAAATGGCTTGCTGTCGGATCTGGATGTCACAGTGGACAATGAGACACTAAAGCAGCGCTAACATAAGCCCTTTCCAAGTCTCCAGATTGCAAATACAGCATCGACTGAACCTTTAAAAGCGCAGCCCACTTTTTGACCTGCGCTTTTTTATATCGCTGTCACTAATAAAGAGTGATTAACAAAGAGTCACTAAAAAAAGAGAGATGAACAAAGAGTGGCTAACATACAGTCATACCTCACTGCATACTGAAAATAAAACGCCTTTTATCGTAAAATAATCCTTAATAAACATCGCAGTTCTCCCCTTATCCCAGTTATAATTCATCTAATTTTTTCGCGCACCGCGCCCTTCGAATACTAAGGAATTGTAATGCCAGGTTTTGAGTTATTTGGCCCAGAAGAGAAGCAAGAAGTTGCCGACGTTATGGAAAACGGGTTCACCTTCCGTTATAACTTCGATCACATGCGTAACGATCGCTGGAAGACCCGTGAGATGGAAGCCCTGCTTTGTGAAAAGATGAATGTTAAGCATGCCCATCTGTTATCCAGTGGTACAGCTGCACTGCAAACCGCCCTTGCCGCCGCAGGTATTGGTGCCGGCGATGAAGTCATAGTACCTCCTTTTACCTTCGTGGCTTCAGTCGAAGCGGTTATCATGGCCGGTGCAGTGCCAGTATTTGCTGAGATTGATGAGACATTATGCCTCTCTCCTGAAGGAATAGAAGCGGCCATCACCCCCCGTACCAAAGCAGTTAATTTGGTTCACATGTGTGGTTCTATGGCCAAGATGGATGAAATCAAAGCCATCTGTGACAAACATAATCTGGTGCTACTGGAAGATGCCTGTCAGGCCATAGGTGGTAGCTACAAAGGTCAGGCATTAGGCACTATCGGCCATGTGGGTTGCTACTCATTCGACTCGGTAAAAACCATCACCTGTGGTGAAGGTGGCGCTGTCATCACTAACAACGAGGCTATCTACAATCACGCCCACATGTTTTCCGATCATGGCCACGACCATGTTGGCAGCGATCGCGGCGCCGAGGGTCATCCCATTATGGGGCTAAATTTCCGTATTTCCGAAATGAACTCGGCCCTTGGGCTAGCGCAGTTACGTAAGCTAGATACCATTATCGATATTCAGCGTAAAAATAAGGCTTTCATAAAAGAAGCTATGGCGACGCTTCCAGAAGTGAGTTTTCGCGAGATCCCTGATCCCGATGGCGATTCAGCCGGTTTCTTGAGCTTTATGCTGCCAACCGAAGAACGCGCTCAGGTGATCAATAAAAAACTGGCCGAAAACGGTGTCGATGGCTGTTTCTACTGGTATGTTAATAACTGGCACTACCTGAAGAACTGGCAGCATATTCAAGAACTCAAATCCTCCGCACCACTGCCAATCAATTTGATTCAAGACAAGCCTGACTATACCCAGGTTTCTCTGCCAAAATCAGATGCGATTATGAGCCGGACCATCTCTATGTTGATCAAGCTCTCATGGACGGAAGAGCAAATTTGCCAGCGCATTGAAAATATCAAACGCGCATTTGCTTAAGAGAATGGAAAAGACGCTACTATCGCACCTGCAAACAAGCGATAGCACTTTTTACAGTAATAATCTCAATGGAAACTATTGTAATGAGTTTTAAAAATTTCAAATGCGTGCCCAAAATGATCTTCGGTCGAGGTTCATTTGCCCAGCTGGATAAAGTGCTTGCAGCAGAGCGTAAAGCCGACAAGGATTTTGTCGTCTTTCTGATCGATGATATTCATCAAAATAACGCCATTACTGCCCGCGTACCGGCTAAGGCTCAGGATCTGGTTATCTATGTGAACGTAGACGATGAGCCAACAACAAAACAAGTTGATGACTTAACAGCAAAAGTACAACAATTTACCAGTAATAATCCCGTCAGTGTTGTCGGGCTGGGCGGCGGTTCAACCATGGATTTGGCAAAAGCCGTCTCTTTGATGCTTACCAATCCAGGTGGCTCAGCCATGTACCAGGGCTGGGATCTGATAAAAAACCCCGCGATTCACCACGTCGGGATCCCGACTATCTCAGGTACGGGCGCCGAGGCCTCACGTACTGCGGTTCTTTCCGGTCCGGTAAGAAAGCTAGGGCTAAATTCTGACTACACAGTATTCGATCAAATCATCATGGATTCTGAACTGATCGCCGGCGTGCCAACCGAGCAGTGGTTCTATACTGGCATGGATTGTTATATTCACTGTGTCGAATCCCTCCAAGGCACTTATCTCAACGAGTTTGCCAAAGCCTTCGCCGAGAAGTCGATGGATCTTTGCCGGGAGGTCTTTATCGACGACCATCCGGAGAAAGATGACAAGCTGATGATGGCTTCCTATATGGGCGGTATGAGTATCGCCTACAGCCAGGTGGGTGCCTGCCATGCTGTTTCTTATGGTCTAAGCTATGTGTTGGGTTATCACCACGGTTTGGGCAACTGTTTAGCCTTTGATGTGCTTGAGGATTTTTACCCTGAAAACGTAGCCGAATTCCGCGCCATGATGGAGAAGCACAATATCAGCTTACCCAAGAATATCTGTAAAGATCTGCCCGATGACACCATAGCCCAAATGGTTGCAGTGACCAAAAGCATGGGCCCATTATGGGAAAACGTATACGGCAACAACTGGCAGGACAAAGTCACCGACGAAATGCTCACAGGCCTATTCCGCCGCATTTAAAGACTCGTAAGAATGGGGTCAATAGGATCCTGTTCCTAATTAATATATTAGTAACCAAATAGGTATCACTATGAATGTCACTCTGTTAATCCCTGCCCGCTATGGCTCTAGCCGCTTTCCCGGTAAGCCCTTAGCCCCGATTAACGGTAAACCCATGATCCAACATGTCTATGAGCGTGCCGCTCTGGCAAAGGGATTAACGGCTATCTATGTCGCCACCGATGACGAGCGGATTAAAAACACTGTCGAAGGCTTTGGTGGCAAGGTCGTGATGACGGATGAAAATGCAGCGTCAGGAACGGATCGTATTAATGATGCCATCACTCAGTTAGGCCTCAAGGATGATGACTTAGTGATCAATGTCCAGGGCGATCAACCCTTGATCGATCCTATCTCGATTGAACAACTTATTAAGCTATTCGAGCTTCATCCTGGTGAATTCAGTATGGCAACCTTAGGTTATCAGATCACTAAAATGAATGAGCTTGATGATCCTAATCACGTTAAGGTGGTGTTTGACAACAATCATAACGCCCTCTATTTCTCCCGTGCACGTATCCCCTTCGGCCGTGATACGGCTGAGTACCCAGTTTATAAACATATTGGGATTTATGCCTATACCCGCGCCTTTATCTCGACATTTGCCAAGTTACCTTTGGGTCGTTTAGAAGAGCTAGAAAAGCTAGAACAGTTACGAGCTTTGGAACATGGTCATAAGATTAAAGTCGCTATCACTACCTTTAACTCACCGGAAGTGGATACCCCAGAAGATATCCGCATCTGTGAACAGCTTCTTGCAGTAGAGTGATCATCAATTATTGATAGTTGAGGTATGTGGTTTTAGTGCAGTGACTGGCTAAAACCACAAGTTGAGAAGCAGAACACTAAGGAAGTCTATGTCGAATCTAGAAGTTTGGTTAATCATTATTCTTGTGATTGGGGTAATTGCCAGTAATATCGCGGTACTGAAATACAGTGCCAAATTTAAGCTCCCCCAATTTGGCAAGGACGGTAAACCCAAGCAAGCTCAAGGCAGTCAAAAAGCGGCTAATGAGCAAGCTTCTAAAGCCAGTGCTGCGCAGCAGGAAGATAAAACTGCAGAAACTAAGCAAGATAATAGCTAACGCTTGAGAATAACTAACTCTAGTGGTTGTTGCCTTACAGTTTTATCTGCTGTGTATTTTTAATCTGAGCAAGTCTAACTTAGCAGCTTAGTCCATCAGGCCTTGATTAAGGCATCTCTTAGCTGAGCCACCCTATCACGCAGCGCGGCCGCCTGTTCAAATTCAAGATCCCGCGCATGCTGATGCATACGTTTTTCCAGCTCATCGATTTCATGGCTTAAGCTGGCCGCATCACGGGCCTTGTAATCAGACTTGGCTTCGGCAACCTGTTGATATTTAGGCAGCACTTTGGCGGTATGCTTGTTTTGCTCACCCACATCCATCACATCCGTTATCTTCTTCGATAAGCCCTTGGGCGTGATCTTGTTGTCCAGATTGAACTGATGCTGCTTCGCCCTGCGCCTCTCTGTCTCCCCTATCGCCTTTGCCATAGATGGCGTGATCTTGTCACCGTATAAGATCACCTTACCGTTTATGTTTCGCGCCGCCCGGCCTATGGTCTGAATGAGCGATCGTTCGGATCGCAAGAAGCCCTCTTTATCGGCATCGAGAATACAGACCAAGGAGACTTCCGGCATATCAAGCCCCTCTCGCAGCAAGTTGATCCCAATCAGCACATCGAACACACCTAAACGAAGATCGCGGATGATCTCAACCCGCTCGACCGTATCGATATCCGAATGCAGGTAACGCACTTTTACGCCATGTTCATCGAGATATTCGGTGAGGTCTTCCGCCATCCTCTTGGTGAGCGTAGTCACTAACACCCGCTCATTGACCGCAACCCGTTTGCCCACTTCTGAGAGCAAGTCATCCACCTGTATCGCAACGGGACGCACTTCAATTTCTGGATCCAGCAAGCCTGTCGGCCGCACCACCTGCTCTGCCACCTCGCCATCACTCTTGTCGAGTTCATATTGCGCTGGCGTCGCCGAGACGAATACTGTCTGAGGCATTAATGACTCAAACTCTTCAAATTTCAGTGGCCGGTTGTCCAGCGCCGAGGGCAAACGAAAGCCGTATTCAACCAGGTTAGTTTTACGGGAGCGGTCACCTTTGTACATGGCGCCGATTTGCGGCACAGTCACATGGGATTCATCTATGATCAGCAGTCCGTCGGCCGGCAGGTAATCAAGCAAAGTCGGCGGCCCTTCGCCAGGGCGGCGACCAGACAGGTAGCGAGAGTAGTTTTCGATGCCAGAGCAGTAACCCAGCTCTGTCATCATCTCGATATCGTACTGCACCCGCTCGCCGATCCGCTGAGCTTCAATTAGCTTGTTGTTATCCAGCAGATACTGTTTACGCTCGCGCAGTTCGGCCTTAATCTCTTCGGTGGCCGCGAGGATCTTCTCTCTGGGCGTCACATAGTGGGTCTTAGGGTAAACCGTGGTTCGTGCAATACGCTGCAATATATGGCCGCTTAAGGGATCAAACAGGCTCAGTCTGTCTATCTCATCATCAAACAACTCGACCCGAATCGCCTCTTTATCTGAATCGGCGGGGAAGATATCGATCACCTCACCACGCACCCTGAAAGTGCCGCGCTGCAGCTCTATGTCATTACGTGTGTATTGCAGCTCGCTCAGGCGCTGCAAAATTTCCCGCTGCCCCATAAAATCTCCCTGCCTGAGATGCAGTAACATCTTCATATAGGAGTCAGGATCGCCCAAACCATAGATGGCCGAAACTGAGGCGATAAGCACCACATCTTTACGCTCTAATAGCGCCTTAGTGGCCGAAAGACGCATCTGCTCGATATGGGCGTTAACCGAAGCGTCTTTCTCAATAAAGGTATTGGTCGAAGGCACATAGGCTTCGGGCTGATAATAGTCGTAATAGGAGACAAAATATTCAACCGCATTATGGGGAAAGAACTCCTTCATCTCGCCATAAAGCTGAGCAGCTAAGGTTTTGTTGGGCGCCATAATGATAGTGGGCCGCCCGAGCTGAGCGATCAGGTTGGCCACAGTAAAGGTCTTGCCAGATCCTGTCACCCCAAGCAGGGTCTGACAGGCAAGCCCAGCATCGATCCCATCGACTAACTTGGCGATCGCAGTGGGCTGATCGCCTGCAGCTTGGTACTGTGACACTAATTTAAACAGAGATTCACTCAATTGCAGCTCCTCATTTAAGCAAGCCGTTAATCATAATCTACCTTTATGCTGAATCCAATCGCAACGAGGGATCGAGTCTCGAACATAAGCCTAGCTAAATTAAATAATTCATAAAATTTTCATCGGAGTGCAATGAAACTTTAGTACGCCCCAGAATCAGGCAATATTGATGGCAACACCGCTTAAAACCCGTACAATTGGGCACTTTAATGCACAAGGACAGCAGTGAATTTCATTACATATTTGTAACGAAATCTATTAAGCACAAAAAATAGAGTTGAAATTTTTAACTTATTGATTTTGCTGCCTTAAAAAAGCAGCGCTAAATTCAACTCAATTTAAGTCCAACGCCCGATACATCAGGCTTTGGCTAATCATTTTGCTTATAACCCACAGGTTTATCCACAGATTTAGTGGATAACTCATCCAACCTCAGAGAATTCGCGGCTTTAGGCCAAGTCCCTGTCAAAAGCCCCTTGAAACTTGCTTATGTAATTTTACTACATTTGAAATAATCACGGCCCTATTCTGTCTCTTGCCATAAAAAACACAGGCACCTTTTTAACGATTAATATTTGACAAAACAGCTCTTAACAACTGAAACGTACAATAAGTGTGCAGCGTGAACATTAGATGTGCACTTAACATCATAATTAGATTTTTTTTACACGCCTGAGTTGACTCATGTGTAAGAGCACTTTAATATGCGCTCCGTCTTCAACGATGAGTTGTGTACGATTCCCCAGTAGTTCAGTCGGTAGAACGGCGGACTGTTAATCCGTATGTCACTGGTTCAAGTCCAGTCTGGGGAGCCAATTTTTACTGATATTCTCTGTAAGAGTGCAAACAACAGGTTGTGAAGATAGCCGTTCATAACGAAGTGTATGGACGGCAAGAATAAAATCGATTCCCCAGTAGTTCAGTCGGTAGAACGGCGGACTGTTAATCCGTATGTCACTGGTTCAAGTCCAGTCTGGGGAGCCAATTTTGTTCGAAGTTATAAGTTTATTCCCCAGTAGTTCAGTCGGTAGAACGGCGGACTGTTAATCCGTATGTCACTGGTTCAAGTCCAGTCTGGGGAGCCACTTATACTTATAACTGCAATAGGATAAGTATCGTTTCCCCAGTAGTTCAGTCGGTAGAACGGCGGACTGTTAATCCGTATGTCACTGGTTCAAGTCCAGTCTGGGGAGCCACTTACCTGCATCACAATACCCAAGTTTATTATTCCCCAGTAGTTCAGTCGGTAGAACGGCGGACTGTTAATCCGTATGTCACTGGTTCAAGTCCAGTCTGGGGAGCCATCTCCTATACATTTCTGTTACAAATATAATTTCGCTTTAGTTGATAATCCGTTAGACTAGCCAGCAAACAATAATTCTAAAATTAGCTGGGCGCTTGGGGAGCCTCTTCTTATGGGCATTGCGAAAACATTCCATCTTATTTTACTGATCATTTTTATCAGCCTCTCATTGATTAATTTCAATCAAGAGCAAGTGAGCGCCATCAAACAATCCAGTGACTATTTAGCAGAATACAAGCAAAACCCAATCTGGAGCGAATCGCTACCGACAGATGGTCAGGCACTCTTTACCGAGTTAACCAGCCTCTACCCATTTTATTTTTTCCAATATGTTCATAGCCAGGATGGCAGCCATAACTATACCCATGGACAATTAAAGCCTGAGATCGATGATCCCATCACGGCACTGTTTGTACAAAACCTTGAAGATATCCGCTCCTTAAATGAGGGGCGCTTACAGATAAAGCTGGATGACTCCGCCATCGCGCAGCAGACAGCCAGGGATTTTGTCGACTATCTTGTTAATATCTGGTCTATCTATCTGCTTATTGCCATTCTCTTTAGCTTACTGGTACTGCGTTTAAAGCGAGCGCTCGGCTATGCCAGCCATTATCTTGCGAATCTGTCTGAACTGAATTTTGAAGCACTCAGCCGCTCCAAGTTTACTGGCGAACTTAAACCATTGGGTATCGCACTAGAAAAGTGCCGTAGTCGGTTACACGATAAGTTCAACCAGATGCAGCTGCATAATGAAAAGCTCAATAAAGAAGCCTTTCAGGATCCCATTACCCTTTTCAGCACCAGGGCTAAATTTACCGAGAAGCTAGACCAACTGGCCAAACCGGGTAAAAGTAATTTTGGTGTATTAGCCAGCATCAAAGCCACTGAGCTTGCCCATATCAATCAATCCCAGGGCCGACTCGCCGGTGATAACTACCTTGCGGGAATCGCCAAGTGTATAAGAGAAGCATTAGGCGATCTTAAGCAGATTGAATGTTTTCGGATCTCAAGCGTCGATTTTGCCATATTCATCCCCAACCTGCTCCTTAAAGATGCCCAGCCTGAGCTAAAGGCACTCAAGACACAGTTCGATGAGTTTCAAAAAACCTTGGATGTGGGATCCGTTGCTCACATAGGTTTGGTGCCCTATCAACAGGAAGATGAGCCGCTCTCCCTACTCTATCAGGCCGATTCGGCAGTCAGCATAGCCCAGACCAAGGGGCCAAACAGCTATCATATTCAAGAGCAGCTCGGCGTGGAGCAAAGCTTCGGCGATGATCATTGGCGACGAGCCATCGAAGATATCATCAATCGACGAGCGGTGAACTTCCAGATGCAAGATATACATCCCTGCCGCGGCGCCGAAAAAGTCTACCGTGAACTCTTTGCCTGTTTTTATAGCAATGATGGCAAATTTTTACCCACGGCAACCGTCATAGCTATGGCCGAACGCCACAGCCTGAGTCTCGAATTAGATAAAGTTATTATTCTTCGCTGTTTTAAATTATTGCTCGATAATCCAGGATTGGAAGGATCATTTGGCATCAATATCAGCTCCCATTCGATGACCCAGGCCCATTTTGTTGCCTGGATAAAAGCCCTTTTCCTAAAACATAGAAATATCGCATCCAAGGTAGTGCTTGAGGTCAACGAGGCCGGTATGCAAGCCAATATTCAACAGGCTCATCAATTTGTGCGTGAGATGCACAGCGTAGGCGCACGCGTCTGTGTGGAGCGTTTTGGCTTAGGCTTTACCTCATTTAAATTCTTTAAAGAGGTGCGTCCAGACTTTATCAAGCTCGATGGCAGTTACACCCAGCACATAGATATTAATGATAACAACCTATTTTTTGTTAAAATGGTAGTGGATGTTGCTCGAAAACAGTCGGTTAAAGTCATTGCCACCTGTGTCGAGCAACAGACAGAAAAGCTTGCCCTCGAGCAACTTTTGGTGGATGGATTACAGGGTTACTATATAGGGAAACCTAAACCCATTGTTATGGGCAATGAACAATCTGCAGTCAAACAGATGTAAATTGAAATAATCCTTGCATTCTATGTGTTGTTTATCGTTGCACAAACGCCGATAATAGCCGTTAAATTAGATACAGATACCATTTGAGATGAGTGAATATCTCCTACTCTTGATCGGCACAGTTCTGGTCAACAACTTTGTATTAGTCAAATTTCTTGGCTTGTGCCCTTTCATGGGTGTATCGAGCAAACTCGAATCGGCGATAGGCATGTCAATGGCGACAACCTTCGTGTTGACCCTTGCATCGATTTTAAGTTATATCGTCGACAACTACTTGCTTTTACCATTCGACCTCAGTTATTTACGCACCATGGCTTTCATTTTAGTGATTGCCGTCGTAGTACAATTTACTGAGATGTTAGTGCAGAAAACCAGCGCATCATTACATCGCGCCTTAGGTATCTACCTGCCGCTTATCACCACCAACTGTGCCGTGCTTGGGGTCGCCCTGCTTAACGTCAATGAGAAGCACAACTTTATCGAGTCCGCCATTTATGGCTTTGGCGCCGCGGTGGGCTTTTCTCTGGTGCTTATCCTGTTTTCTGCCATGCGCGAGCGCCTTGCCGCCGCCGATGTGCCCGCTCCTTTTAAAGGAGGCGCTATCGCCATGATCACCGCTGGCCTGATGTCCCTTGCCTTTATGGGCTTTACCGGTTTGGTTAATTAACCATGTTTGAAATCTTTATCGCAATTGCACTGCTTGGTGCCCTGGCTCTCACCTTTGGCGCCTTACTGGGTTATGCCGCCGAAAAGTTTAAGGTCGAGGGCGATCCCATCATAGATCAGGCCGAAGCGCTTTTACCCCAGACTCAATGTGGGCAATGCGGCTATCCCGGCTGTCGTCCCTATGCCGAGGCGATCGCGAGTGGTGAGAAGATCAATAAATGCCCTCCCGGTGGCACCGCTACCATGGAGAAACTGGCCGAGCTGATGGGGGTCGAGCCAGAGCCCCTTACTGCCACGGCCCAGAGTCAGGTGAAGAAAGTCGCTTTTATTCGTGAGGCGGAATGTATCGGCTGCACTAAATGTATCCAGGCCTGTCCTGTCGATGCCATCTTGGGCACAGGCAAACAGATGCACACTGTGATAACGGATTACTGTACCGGCTGCGATCTCTGTGTCGAGCCATGCCCCGTTGACTGTATCGACATGCTTCCCGTAGAACAAACAGTACAAAACTGGAACTGGAAGCTCAACGCCATTCCTGTTGTCACTATCAGTGAGGAGTCCAAGTGTTAACTTTATTTGAACGTATTGATAAAGGAACACTTTGGCCTATTCCAGGTGGCATCCATCCGGCTGAATGTAAATCGAGCTCAGCGCATGCTGCAATCAAGCATTTGCCACTCGCCGACCGCTATCTAGTGCCGGTTCCCCATGTAGGCGATAACTGCACCCTTGCCGTACAAGTTGGCAGCAAGGTCGATAAAGGACAGAGACTGACAGAGGGGGATAACTTCAGGCACCTTCCTGTGCATGCGCCCGTATCGGGTACTGTGATAGCCATCGAGTCCCATGCCAGTAACCACGCTTCTGGTTTGCCGGTACTGAGCTGCGTTATCGAAAATGATCATCAGGAGCGCTGGATAGACACGCTCCATGAGCCCTTAAGCCGAGAAGCGGTCCAGGCTTTATCCACGCAGACAGTATTGGACAAAATCCAAGACGCCGGCATTGCCGGGCTCGGCGGCGCAGCCTTCCCGACCCATATAAAACTCAATCCTGTGAGTGAAATAGAACTGCTGGTCATCAACGGCGTTGAGTGTGAACCCTATATCACCTCAGACGATCGCCTGATGCAGGAGCACAGTGACGAGATCTTCCGCGGCATCGAAATTATTCAGCAACTGCTGTCGCCTAAACGTATCATCATCGCCATTGAGGATAATAAGCCTCAGGCCTTAGAGCGGATGCGCCATGCCCTCAATCGCAGTGCCCTGCCCGCTGACACAGTAAGAGTCACCAGCATACCGACTCTCTATCCCTCTGGCGGAGAGAAGCAGCTTATCCAGATCTTGACCGGACAGGAAGTGCCCTCAGGGGCGATTCCCGCAAACTTAGGTATCTTGGTACAGAACGTCGCTACCGCCTTTAGCATAGAGCAAGCCGTGTACTGCAACCGCCCACTGATTGAGCGAGTCGTCACCCTAACGGGCAATCATATCGCTAAGCCAGGAAACTACTGGCTGCCCATCGGCACACCAGTCGAGCATCTGCTTGCACAGGCAGGCTTTAGTGGTAATGAAAAATCGCCTGTGATCATAGGCGGGCCTATGATGGGCTACATGTTACCCGACAGAGCGGCGCCTCTGCTTAAAGGCACCAACTGTATCCTCGCGCCCAATAGCGAAGAGATGGCGCCTGAGAGTGTCGAGAAACCCTGCATTCGCTGCGCCGAATGTGCCCAGGTCTGCCCCGCCCAGCTCCTGCCACAGCAACTCTTCTGGCATGCCAAGGCAGAAGAGTATGACAAGGCGGCCAGCTATAATCTGCGTGACTGTATCGAATGTGGCTGCTGTAGTTATGTCTGTCCGAGCGACATTCCGCTGGTCGAATATTATCGCATCGCCAAATCGGCACTGCGTGAAGAAGCGCTGGAGAAGAAACAGGCGGAGCTGGCCAAGCAACGCTTCGACTCCCGAACCTTGCGTCTTGAAGAGGAGAAGCGCGCTCGGGAAGAGAAAGCAAAACAGGCAGCCCAGAAGCGTCAGGCCGCCATGTCCGGTAATGATAAAGACGCAGTTGCCGCCGCCATGGCTCGCATTAAAGCTAAAAAAGCCTTGCAGGCAGAAACGCCTGTTGATAATGCGACTGAGCAAGCAGTGAAAGCGCCGGCTGGTGTAGCTAATCAGCAAGATAAGGTCGCCGCAGCCATAGCCCGCGCTAAGGCAAAGAAAGCGGCAGCTCAACAAGCTGAGCCTTCGACACAAGAAGCAACGCAAGAAACAACACCAGCAGCACCACAAGCTGCAGAACCGACCGAACAAGCCAAGCCACTGACTCAGGCCGATAAGGTCGCAGCAGCGATTGCCAGAGCAAAGGCTAAGAAGGCTGCCAAACAGAATAATGCCCAAACGCCAGACGAAGATGAAGCGGCAAACATAGCAGCATCACCAGGGACCGAAAGCAAACAGGATAAAATTGCTGCCGCCATCGCCCGCGCTAAGGCGAAGAAAGCCGCCCAGCAAGGTAAAACCCTTGATGCGACAGAGGAGCACAAGATAGAAAAGGAAGCCGAATCTCAGAGGATGGCTTCTCAAGATCAGTCCTCACTCAATGCGGCGCAAGAGAAGCAAGCCAAAATTGCCGCCGCTATCGCCAAGGCAAAGGCCAAGAAAGCCGCCAAGCAGCAAGATGCTGGTGACTTATCGGCCACCACTCGCGATAACGAGCAGGCTGGTGATAAAAAGAAGGCTGGTGAAGCTGAAAGCAGTGTAGAAGCAGCATCTGATACGCCAGTAACAGTGCAAGCGCCAGATAACACTAAAAGTCTTTCCGCTGAAGAACTGAAGAAACAGCGCATCGCCGCAGCAGTGGCCAAAGCCAAGGCAAAGAAACAGGCTAAGGCCGCCGAGCAAACCGAGCAAAAGGATCACTAATGGCATTTAAATTGGCCTCATCGCCCCACTTAAGCAGCAAGTCTCGCACTTCGAGTGTCATGTTGAAGGTGATGCTCTGCGCCGTGCCGGGTGTGCTGGCGCAGATCTATTTCTTTGGCACAGGTGCTCTGATCCAGATCTTGCTGGCTATCACTACCGCAGTGGTCATAGAAGCCGCCATTCTCAAACTGCGAAAGCGCCCCATCGCCGCCACATTAAGTGATAACAGCGCCGCCTTAACCGGATTACTGCTCGGGGTGTCTGTCCCTGCTTTGGCGCCCTGGTGGATTGTAGTTATCGGCGCGCTATTTGCTGTGTTAGTGGTAAAACAACTCTATGGCGGTTTAGGCAATAATATCTTTAACCCAGCTATGGCCGCCTATGTGATGCTGCTGATCTCTTTTCCGCTGCAGATGACCACTTGGGTTGCACCTGCTGGCTATGCCCTGCACAGTGTGGATCTTCTCAGCACTCTTGCCATCATCTTTAAAGGCGCATCCCCCGAAGCCATTTTGGCTTACCGCGCCGGTATCGATGGTGTCACCATGGCAACGCCGCTCGATACCATACGCACAGGTTTATCCACTGGGCTGACCATAAATGAGATCTTGACTAAGACCAGCTTTAGCAGTGGTTTTGGTGCAGGCTGGGTGTGGATTAACCTCGCTTATCTTCTTGGCGGTATTATGCTGCTTAAGATGAGACTGATCCGCTGGCATATCAGTGTAGCCCTGCTTTCTACCCTATTTATCTGTGCCAGCCTGGGTTATCTGCTCAGTCCCGATACCCATACAGGTCCACTGCTGCACCTGTTTTCCGGCGCGACCATGTTGGCGGCATTTTTCATCGCCACCGACCCTGTCACAGCCGCAACCAGCAATAAAGGCAGGCTCATCTTCGGTGCCCTTATCGGCCTGCTGGTTTACCTTATTCGCAGTTTTGGCGGTTATCCCGATGCCTTTGCCTTCGCCGTGCTATTAGCCAACCTGTGCGCCCCCTTTATCGATTACTATGTTAAACCCCGCGCCTATGGCCATAGAACGAGCCATTAGGGTTGGCAGGAGTAAAAAGTGAAACGATCTATCATTAAAAACGGCAGTCTACTCGCCCTATTCGCCTTAGCCTGCACCGCCCTGGTCGCCTTGGTGAACCTGTTCACAGCCGATAAGATCAAGGAACAGCAAAATAGGGAGTTGATGCGTATACTGCATCAGATCATCCCAGATGAGCTGCACGATAATGCCTTAATCGAGCATTGTATTTTGATCCATAACAGCGAAGCACTGGGGATAGATGAACCCCTGCCCGCCTATATCGCCACCCAAACAGGGGAAGCAGTTGCGATTGCCATCGAATCTGTTGCGCCCAACGGTTATAACGGTCAGATAAAGCTTATCACCGCCATCACAGTGGATGGCACAGTGCTGGGCGTGCGAACCTTAGGCCACAATGAAACCCCTGGGCTTGGCGATAAAATCGATCTTAGAAAATCCGGTTGGGTTGAAAGTTTTGCCCAGCAGCAGATAGATGATGAGAATGACAAACGCTGGGCGGTCAAAAAAGATGGCGGTCAGTTCGATCAATTTACTGGGGCGACCATCACCCCAAGGGCCTATGTGGGCGCGGTTAAACGCACCCTGCTCTATTTCAAGGCCAATCAGGCCGAGCTGTTAAATCGACCCGCTAACTGCGAGGTGTCCTATGAGTAATTATCGCGAAATCGCTTGGCAGGGATTATGGAAAAATAACCCTGGCCTAGTTCAGCTACTCGGGCTATGTCCGCTACTAGCAGTCACTGGCACCCTGACAAACGCCATCGGTCTCGGACTTGCCACCCTGATTGTGCTCGTCTGTTCCAATATTCTGGTTTCCCTGGTCAGAGACTTTGTGCCCAAAGAGATCCGTATCCCAGTGTTTGTGATGATCATCGCCGCGCTGGTGACCTGTGTGCAGCTGCTGGTCAACGCCTATGCCTATGGCCTCTATCTCTCTTTGGGGATCTTCCTGCCATTGATTGTGACCAACTGCGTCATCATAGGTCGCGCCGAAGCTTTTGCGTCTCGCAACTCTGTGGCCAGCTCCGCCTTCGATGGCTTAATGATGGGTCTGGGATTTACCGCAGTATTAATGGTGCTGGGCGCCTGCCGCGAAATCTTGAGTCAGGGCACGCTATTTGATGGCGCAGAGCAGTTACTGGGTGATTGGGCCAAAGGCTTAACCCTGCATCTCTGGCAGGTAGACACCAACTTCCTGCTGGCCATGCTGCCACCGGGCGCCTTCATCGCCATGGGCTTTTTAATTGCAGCAAAGAACAGTCTTGATAAGAAAATTGCCGCGCTCAATCCTGAGCCTGCCCCCGAGCAGAGCGTTACCCGGGTTAGGATCACCAAAGTCAGTTAAGACTGCAATTAAGTCTTCAGCTACGAAAAAATAAGTTCAGTTAGATCAGTTGAATCGATAAGGAAATAAGATGAATAAGGATAAACGCCGTCAGATCCTTGAAATTTTAAGAGAAAACAATCCTAAGCCAGAAACTGAACTCAACTTTTCCTCTCCTTTTGAGCTGTTAGTGGCAGTCACCCTGTCGGCTCAGGCCACAGATGTCAGTGTGAATAAGGCCACCGACAAGCTGTTTCCCGTCGCCAATACCGCCCAGGCCATTTACGATCTCGGTGTCGATGGCTTGAAAGAGTATATAAAAACTATCGGCTTATATAACAATAAGGCGATAAATGTTATCAAGGCCTGTCAGATCTTACTGGAAAAATATGACGGTGAAGTGCCGGAAAACCGCGAGGCACTCGAAGCCCTTCCCGGTGTAGGCAGAAAAACCGCCAACGTAGTGCTCAACACCGCCTTTGGCTGGCCCACTATCGCCGTGGATACCCATATTTTTCGTGTTGCAAACCGCACAAGATTCGCCGAAGGGAAAAATGTGGATCAGGTGGAGCAGAAGATGCTAAAGGTCGTGCCCAGTGAATTTAAGGTGGATGTACACCACTGGTTTATTCTTCATGGCCGCTACACCTGTATCGCGAGAAAACCTCGTTGTGGCAGCTGCCTGATTGAAGAACTGTGTGAATTTAAGGATAAGACAGAAGAATAAACAGTCTTATCCTATTGATTTCAATACTTGGTTCATTGCCCCCATCACTTGTTGGCAGTGCGAAACATATTGCGCCCTATTTCACAATACGCCCTATGAAGAAACCTACATATCCGATTACGAGTAAATCGGGCGAGCTCATACGCCAAGACCTTCCCGATTTAACATGCCGAGTTTTAAATCAATTCCATTAAAAAAGCCGCAATGCTGCGGCTTTCTTACATCAAAATTTTCTAAGCATTAAATCTTTCTATGCATTAAAACTTTTTTCTTTAAAACTTTCTATGTATTAAAACATGGACACGAAAAAAATGGAAAGTACTAAGGCTACCGCTACAGTGATCCCTAACGCCATTTTTAGTTCAGACGACATACCCAACTCCTTTATAACCAACAGCTTCAATTAATTTAAATCATTATCCTATGCCGCACAGACTGTACCAAGCGACCAATCTGACTCTGTGAGTTTTGTCACATTCACAGCAAATGTAAAGTTTATGCAGACAAAACCCATCGTTTGACAAAACAGGTTATAATGACCTTCATTTTTAATCGATTAGAGGTTTTCATGGCACAGCTTTTACACACCATGCTGAGGGTTGGCAATCTGGAGCGTAGCATCGAATTTTACACCCAGATCTTAGGCATGAAACTACTTAGAACCTCAGAAAACCCTGAGTATCGTTACTCCCTCGCCTTCGTTGGCTTCGATGAAGAGAGCGCTGGCGCTGCAGTGATCGAGCTGACCTATAACTGGGATACGGATAGTTACGATCTCGGCACTGGCTTTGGCCATATTGCAATTGGTGAAGCCGATATTTATAGCCGCTGCGCGGCCATCGAAGTCGCGGGAGGTAAAGTGACTCGCCAGCCAGGACCGGTTGCCGGTGGCACCACAGAAATTGCCTTTGTTGAAGATCCTGATGGTTACAAGATTGAGTTTATCCAGATGAGATCGGCTCAAGCGGGATTAGGTTAATTGGCCATAAAAGCAGTCATAAACTAACTATATTAAGACCAAAAAGCGCCGAAAGGCGCTTTTTGGGACTAAATTAATCTGGCTGAATAATATTAAAGTGCTGATAGGCTCTTGGAGTCGCTATCCGGCCCCTGGGTGTACGCTGAATAAAGCCTTGCTGAATAAGGAAAGGCTCGAGCACATCTTCAATGGTTTCACGCTCTTCACCTATGGCCGCCGCCAGGTTATCCAGTCCGACCGGGCCGCCCATAAACTTGTCAATAATCGCCAGCAGCAGCTTACGATCCATATAATCGAAGCCCTCCACATCTACATCCAGCAGATCCAGGGCGCTTTCGGCCACGGCTTTAGTGATCTCACCGTCGTGTTTTACCTCGGCATAATCCCGTACTCGGCGCAGCAAGCGGTTGGCGATACGGGGCGTACCGCGCGAGCGTCTTGCCACCTCGATGGCGCCCGGATCATCTATGGGAAGACCCAGTACCTTGGCCGAGCGACTCACAATCGTGCTTAAATCCGCCACATTGTAAAACTCAAGACGAAGCGGAATGCCAAAACGGGCTCGCAGTGGTGATGTTAAGGCACCTGCTCGAGTCGTGGCGCCAATCAGGGTAAAAGGTGGCAATTCGAGTTTAATGGATCGCGCAGCCGGACCTTCGCCTATCATGATATCCAACTGATAATCTTCCATCGCCGGGTAGAGGATCTCCTCGACCACAGGACTCAATCTGTGGATCTCATCGATAAAAAGCACATCGCCCGCTTCGAGATTGGTCAGCAGCGCCGCAAGATCCCCTGCCTTTTCCAAAACGGGCCCAGAGGTAGACTTGATATTCACTCCCATCTCATTGGCGACTATCATGGCTAAGGTGGTTTTACCTAAGCCTGGGGGGCCGTAGATCAACATATGATCCAAGGCTTCACCGCGCTTCTGCGCCGCTTCGATAAAGACCTTCAGCTGGGCACGGGTATCATCTTGCCCCGTGTACTCATCGAGCAACTTAGGACGCATGGCTCTGTCAATCTGCTCATCGCGCTCTTCTGTACCCTGAGGCTGCGCATGAATTAGTCGATCGGCTTCTATCATCTTTTTCTCACTTAACGATTAAAGCATGGACTTAAGCGATGCTTTAATTAAGGACTCTGAGTCCATCCCTTCCTGGTAGGCACTTGAGACCGCCTTACTTGCCTGGGCCGGTTTGTAGCCTAAGGATAACAGTGCGGCGATGGCGTCTTCTTCGGCGCTGTTTACTTGCACTGCTGGGGTATAGTTGGACTGCAACACAAACTCCCGCTCCGAGCCATGGGAAGTTTCCATCAGGCTCTTGAGTTTGTCGCGCATCTCTACCAGCAAACGCTCGGCGGTTTTCTTACCGACACCCGGGAGTTTAACTAAGGTGGCAATATCATCGTGCTCGACGCATTTAACAAATTCGGCGGCAGTTAAGCCAGACAGGATCGTCAGTGCCAGTTTAGGCCCGACACCATTGGCCTTGATCAGCAGACGAAACAGGGCTCGTTCCTGCTTATTGATAAAGCCATAGAGCAGCTGGGCATCTTCACGCACCACAAAGTGGGTGTAGATCAATGTTTCCTGGTTTAGCTCGGGTAGCTCATAAAAACTGGTCAGGGGCATCTGCACTTCATAGCCGACACCGCTCACTTCGATGACGACTTCTGGTGCCTGTTTCTCCACAAGCAATCCGCGTAAACGACCTATCATCTATATCTTCCGTATGTTCTTGAACTGGCCTTACCGCCCAGGGCGATAAGACTTTGATAAGTGTGATAATGACACAAGGCCACCCCCAATGCATCGGCGGCGTCAGCCTGAGGTGCGGCGCTGAGATTTAACATCTGCTGCACCATATGTTGTACCTGGGATTTTTGCGCCCGACCAGTGCCAACCACGGCATTTTTAATCTGAGTCGCCGAATATTCTGCCACGGGCAATCCGGCATTGGTGGCCGCCACTATGGCGGCGCCCCTCGCCTGACCCAATTTCAGTGCCGAGTCGGCGTTCTTAGCCATAAATACCCGCTCGATAGCAAACTCATCGGGCTGGTATTGGCGGATGATCTCACTGATCCCATCGAAAATGATTTTCAGCCTAGATGCCAGATCATCGCCTTGAGTGCGGATACAGCCGCTGCCAAGATAGATTTGTTGCCGTCCATGACACTTGATCACCCCATAACCTGTGATCCTTGAACCGGGATCAATCCCTAAAATGATCGGCATAAGCCTCCTATCATCTTGTTTTACTCGCAGCTTATTCTAAAGTTTGCATGATCTCATCAGAGATCTCGGCGTTATGGTAAACCTCTTGCACATCATCATGATCTTCGAGGGTGTCGATAAGGCGCATAAACTTAGGCGCAGTATCGGCATCGAGTTCCGCCTTCGTTGAAGGCACCATGGTTACCTCAGCGTTGGCCGCCTCAAAACCGGCCGCATCCAGGGCATCTTTGACTGCGCCGAAGGCTTCTGGCGTGGTATAGACATCGATAGAGGTGTCATCATGGGTCACAACATCTTCTGCTCCTGCATCGAGTGCTGCATCCATAATGGCATCTTCATCCATGCCTTCTTCAAAAGAGATCACGCCGCGCTTGGTAAACAGATAGGCTACCGAGCCATCTGTGCCTAAGTTGCCGCCGGATTTACTAAAGGCATTACGCACGCCCGAAACGGTGCGGTTACGGTTATCTGTCATGGTTTCCACCATTACCGCGGTGCCGCCTGGGCCATAGCCTTCATACATTATGGTTTCTAACACCTGACCATCGAGTTCACCAGCGCCGCGCTTGATGGCGCGCTCGACCGTGTCACGGGTCATATTATTTGACAGGGATTTATCGATGGCTGCGCGTAATCTTGGATTGGAGTCAGGATCTGAGCCCCCCTCCCTTGCTGCCACAGTTAACTCGCGGATGAATTTAGTAAACAGCTTGCCGCGCTTGGCGTCCTGGGCTGCTTTGCGGTGTTTGATATTGGCCCACTTACTGTGACCTGCCATAACAACTCCTTATTCGAGTCTCTCTCGAAAAAGCCGAGCTTTCGCTCGGCTTAGATTCAACTTTTATTCTGCTTTTTTGGCCGCCTCAACGACGGCAATTCCTAACTCATCTAACTGAACTGGATTGGCAAATCCCGGCGCATTGGTCAGCGGACAAGCTGCTGTGGTGGTCTTAGGGAAGGCCATCACATCGCGGATAGAGCTCGCACCTGTCATCAACATGATGATGCGATCTAAACCAAAGGCCAGGCCCGCGTGTGGCGGCGTACCATATTTGAGGGCTTCGAGCAGGAAGCCAAATTTTTCTTGGGCTTCTTCAGCGTTAATCCCCAGAATACGGAACACGGCAGACTGCATCTCACTGTTATGAATACGCACAGAGCCACCGCCCAATTCACAGCCGTTAAGCACCATATCGTAGGCGTCTGACAGGGCAGCCGTTGGATCGGCTTCAAGCTGCTCTGGCGTGATGCCACTGGGCGCAGTAAAGGGATGATGCATCGCGTGTAAACCACCATCTGAGGTGCGCTCGAACATGGGGAAATCCACCACCCAGAGCGGCTTCCACTCGCCCTGTAGCAGATTGAAATCTTCACCCACTTTCAGACGCAGTGCGCCCATCGCCTCGCAGACGATGTTGGCTTTGTCGGCACCAAAAAGAATAAGATCGCCATCTTTCGCGCCGGTACGTTCAACGATGCCGTTCACGACTGTCTCATTGAGGAACTTAAGCACAGGCGACTGAATGCCCTCTAATCCCTTGGCCAGCTCGTTGACTTTCATCCAGGCCAGCCCCTTGGCACCATAGATGTTGACAAACTTGCCATATTCATCGAGCTGCTTACGTGACAGTGCTGCGCCGCCTGGCACACAAAGCACGGCTACACGGCCTTCGCTGTCGTTAGCAGGCTCCTGGAACACTTTAAAATCAACGTCTTTAACAAGATCGGCCACATCGATAAGTTCCAGCGGGTTACGCAGGTCTGGCTTATCTGAACCGAAACGGCGCATAGCTTCACTAAATGGCATCTTAGGAAACTCGCCTAAATCGACATTAAGTAGTTCGAGGAACAAGCCGCGGATCATCTCTTCTGTCTTAGCCATAACCTGCTCGGACGTCATGAAAGAGGTTTCGATATCTATTTGAGTAAACTCAGGCTGACGGTCGGCGCGCAGATCTTCATCACGGAAACATTTTACAATCTGATAGTAACGGTCGAAACCTGACATCATCAGCAGCTGTTTAAACAACTGGGGCGATTGTGGCAGCGCAAAGAACTGACCCTTATAGGTACGGCTAGGCACGAGATAGTCACGGGCACCTTCAGGTGTCGCTTTGGTCAGGATAGGCGTTTCGATGTCGAGGAAATCGTTACCATCGAGGAAACGGCGCACTGCGCTAGTCACTTTAGAGCGGAAAATAATGCGCTCAGCCATCTCTGGGCGACGCAGGTCTAAGTAACGGTACTTGAGGCGCTGCTCTTCTGTGTTGTGCTGATTTTTGTCCATGTTGATTGGCAAAGGCGCGGCGCTGTTGAGGATAAGCAGCTCTTTGCCCAGTACCTCAATCTCACCCGTGCGCATCTGGTCGTTCACTTGACTGTCGGGACGAGCACGCACCAGACCTTTCACCTGAACACAAAATTCGCTGCGCAGCGTGCTAGCGACTTCAAATACTTCTGGAAGATCAGGGTCATAAACAACCTGGACAATCCCTTCACGATCGCGCAGATCCAGAAACACTACTCCACCTAAGTCTCGGCTACGATTAACCCAACCGACTAGCGTGACCTCTTCACCAACATGAGACCCGTTGACGTCTCCACAATAATGACTGCGCATCTAACACTTTCCTTTCATCCACCAGACAAGGCTGGGGAATATTCAATACATGACAAAAGCGGCATTATAGTGAAATATTGCCGATTTCAAAACAACTTCATCGTCTTAACATGAAGTAAATACACGCGCTGGGTAATTATCCAGCGCTATTCAATCCGTACTTGCTCTGTACTTGCTCTGCACTTGCTAAAATGAGCCTATCCCAGTTAAAGATAGCGAGCCAAACCTCAGCCCAGCAAAGCCCATCAGGCACAGCGGTAGCAGAGTCCACCTTGCTTAATCGCTCTGGACATCAATTGATCCGCTGTCTTTAAAATCTCGACCACATTATCACCGTCATTGGGATACATGGCGATGCCTATGCTGACAGAGAGTGACACATCAACCCCATCGATGACAAATGGCGCACCAAAGCCTGCGATTATGCTGTCAGCCACCTGACAGACCTGATCTAAATTCTTACAGCGGTTCAGTACCAGCACAAACTCATTTTCACCAAAACGCGCTAGGGTGTCAGATTTTCGCACTGAGTTTTTCAGCTTATCCGCGCCAAGGCGCAGCGCCTCAAGTCCGGCACCATGCCCTAGGCTCTGATTGACTTCACGCAGATTATCGAAACAAATAAACAGCACGGCAAAGGGACTCATTTCCCGGCGATGCATCAAGACAGTCTGCTCCAGTCTATCATCGAGTAGGCTACGATTAGGCAGTCCAGTATGCGGGTCAAACTTGCCAAGCAAAGCCAGTTGCTGCTCCAGTTGCTGTCGCTTTTTATCCCGCTTTTTCAATATCAAATAAGGCAATAGAATCAGCGTCAGCAGAAAGCAAAAAGCTAAAGTAAAAAAGCTCTGTTTCCAAGTGATAAACGCCCATTTTGCCGGTTCATTCTTCGTTATCCAGTGCTGGTAAATCTGCCTTTGATCCTCCATGGAGATCTGAGCTATCACCTTATCCAGGATAGGCACCAGCCGCGTGAGTGCTGGGTTAAGCGCAAAATGACTCTGCTCACTGGAAAAATCTGCCAACACAGACATCTTAAGATCCCTGTAGTGGGGCTCACTCAGCTCTACACTCAGGTTAACCACTTTTTCGAGAAATCCATCAGCATTCCCCTGAGAAACCGCATCGATCCCCGCCCTGAAATTGGGTACCAATACCAGCTCTATACCCTGAATATGATCCATCAGACGCGTATTAAGATGATAACCCGCCACAACCGCTAGACGTTTACCGCGCAGTTGCGACAAGTTAAAAATCGACAGCTCACTGCGATCCGTCACTAATCCCCAGGGTGATGGCCAGTAAAATTGAGTAAACAACAGCTCTTTTTCGCGACTTGCCGTCTGTGCCACACTGCCCACTATATCGACACGTCCTTTTTTCAAGGCATCGAGCAACTCATTCCACTCATCGAAGGCGACTGGCTCGAATTTGAGTCCAAGTTCCTTCGCAAAGCGCGAAATCATTTCGCTGTTTATTCCCTGAAACTGCCCCTCAGCGCCCTGATACTCCATTGGCCGCCAATCCTTTAAATAGCCTATTTTTAACGGCTTGAGCTGACTGAGATAGTCAGTTTGCTCCGCCGTCAACATAAGCGGAGCGCGCTCGACATTCACCGTCCTGTCTTCGCTATTTAATATCCATTTGCGTTCAATATTCGCCAGCTCGTCCTGGGAGATAAGATTAAAACCACTTGCTATGCGCTTGGCTAGGCCTGTGTCCTGATTGCGAGTTAATCCATAGATATCGGTAACAAACGTCAGATCCAAAAAGGGGTAAAAATCTGACCAGTTGCCACTGGTGAGCAGATGATGCTGCGTCCAGGCAGATGAAGCCACAAAAGCGGAGATATAACCGGCCTTGGCCGCGGCGATCATCTCAGTCACATCGGTATAGAATTTTAATTCACTCTCGGGCAGCGCCGCCTTTAACTTACTTAAATAGGGCGCGGTTGGCATCACACCAATACGCTCACCGGCAAAGTCATCTTTCTGCTTGACTGGAGCTTTATAGCTAAAAATACGACTGGTGACCTGAGCGATTCGCCAGGCCCTGTGATAGCCGGTTTTGATTGTGTTACTTTCTGGATAACCGACCTGAATGTCGGCTCTACCATATTTAAGATCTTCGAGCGTCTCCGCCATGGCATTGGGCTTAAATTCCACATTGATACCGGTTTTTTTAGACCACAACTTCCAGATATCGATATACATGCCTTGAGGCTCACCGTCCCCGCCGATATCGACAAAAGGCTGGATCCCCGTGGTCGTCGTAATAATTAAGGTATTGGTGTCTTTACTGTAACCTAGCCAATGTTTCTCTATCTTCTGTTTCACGTCGTCAGACACCAGGGAAAATCCCTGGTTAATTTTGGCTAACAGCGCCCTATCACCTTTAATCACAGCCGGCTGCATGTTGACTTTATGGATCAACAGGCGGTTCGCCACAGGAAAAGCATCGAGAACCGCGCGACTGACGGCATTGTCACGCAGATACCCTTCCATACCCGCGAAAATATCCACATCGCCCCGATTTACCCCTTCAAGTAATGCCATACGGCTGGGATAATAACGAAAGCTCAGACCGGTATTTTGCTCACTCAAGATAGATTCATGGGATGAGCCCGTCACCACCCCAATTCGATAAGGTTGTAGCTCTTTAATGCTGGACTTATTGCCAAGGGACTGTCTGAGATACAGATAGGTACTGACCGAGCTGATTGGCTCGGCAAAGTCGAAGATTTGTCGCCGCTCCTCTGTGGGCGCCATCCCTAGGTGGATATCGGCCTCTCCTTGGCTAAGCAGGGTCAGGGAATCTTGCCAGTATCTTGGCACAAATCGGATTGGGGTATCAGTCTGCAGCGACCATTCGCGCCACAGATCCACCAAAACCCCCTGCACTTCGCCAGTGTCATCGACAAATTGATAAGGGTAGCTATCCTCCCCCATGACTAAGGTCAATGGCGGTTTAGTGGTCTCAGCAAATGCCGAAATTGATACAAATAGCAATAAGTTAGCTAAAAAGTGAATGACACGTATCACTGAATCACCCTAGAAAGTAAACGCGCAGTAACGTAATTGTTATAATGCCTTTATTAGACAGAATTTTACTCATAATTACCAGCACTAGACTTGCTGCAAACTGTTATCATTCGCTAGAATGAGAAATCGAACGCATCTTATAAACTCTAATGAATTCATCTCAAGATACTATTTACGCTCAGGAATATAAGCAGATCAGCGACTTTAAATTCGATGACAGGGTCGCTGGGGTATTCAACGACATGATCAGGCGCTCCGTGCCTGGGTATGCTCAGATCATTAATACCTTAGGTGATTTTGCCGAAAAATATGTGTCGCCTCGCAGCCGTGTCTATGACTTGGGTTGCTCTTTAGGCGCAGCCACCTTGAGTGTTCGTCGCAGGCTAGATGGGCGCGATTGCACCATTATCGCCGTCGATAACAGCCAATCCATGATAGAGCGCTGTCAGCAGAACTTAAGTGCCTATGTGAGCGAAACCCCTGTGGATCTTGTCTGCGGCGATATCCGCGACATAGAGATCCACCAGGCTTCCATGGTGATCCTCAATTTCACCATGCAGTTTCTCGCCCCCAAAGATAGAGACAAACTGATAGGTAAAATCTACCAGGGGTTATTGCCCGGCGGCATACTGGTTCTATCGGAGAAACTCACCTTCGAAGATGGTGAGGTCCACAGTCTGCTCGATGCGCTACACCTGGATTTTAAACGGGCCAACGGCTATAGCGAGCTGGAAATAAGCCAAAAGCGCAGTTCCCTTGAGCACGTAATGAAACCCGACTCGCTGAACCAACATAAACAGCGTTTACAACAACAGGGATTCAAACATTTTGATCTGTGGTTCCAATGTTTTAATTTTGCTTCTATGGTGGCAATCAAGTGATCAGTTTCAGCTCTTTTTATAAACAAATTGCCGACTCAAGCCTGCAACACTGGCTAGAAACCCTGCCCACTGTTCTTGGAGAGTGGCAGCGCAGTAACAAACATGGCGATCTCCCTAAGTGGGAGAAGGTGCTCAATAAGCTGCATTATCCTGCGCCGGATCATATCGACTTTAAAACCAGTGTAACCATTGGCAGTGGCGAGCAACTCAGTGTCGGTGAAAAAGAGAAGCTGGAAAATCTACTTAAGCTGTTTAAGCCCTGGCGCAAGGGGCCATTTCATCTTCATGGCATTCATATCGATACCGAATGGCGCTCAGACTGGAAATGGCAAAGAGTGCTGCCCCATATCGCCCCTTTAGCCAATCGTACCGTGCTCGATGTGGGCTGTGGCAGTGGTTATCATATGTGGCGCATGTTGGGTGAAGGCGCTAAGCACGTGGTGGGTATTGATCCATCGCCGCTGTTTTTATGTCAGTTTGAAGCGGTAAAACGCCTGGCAGGCGTGCATCACCCCATACATCTGTTACCCATTGGCATTGAAGCTCTGCCGCCCTTGGATGCCTTCGATACCGTGTTTTCTATGGGTGTTTTCTATCATAGACGCTCACCGATAGACCATCTATTGCAGCTTAAAGATCAACTACGCGCCAGCGGCGAGCTGGTATTGGAAACCTTAGTGGTCGATGGCGATGAAAATACCGTATTAGTGCCGGGCGAGCGTTACGGCAAGATGAACAATGTATGGTTTCTACCCTCAATCAAGGCACTAGAAGCCTGGCTGATAAAAGCAGATTTTGTGGATGTGCGCTGTGTGGATGTGGATGTCACCTCGCTTGCCGAGCAGCGTAGTACCCCCTGGATGCCAAACGAGTCTCTGGTGGATTATCTTGACCCAAATGATATTAGTTTGACTGTCGAAGGTTACCCAGCGCCAAAGCGTGCTACCTTTATCGCCACCAAGAATCAACCCAATAAAGATCTGATCTAACAACAATAGTATATGGGATGCACTATGTTAAAACGGACAACAACTCTGCTTATCGCAACTGGATTAGTGGGCTGCGCAGCAAATAAGGCGAATCAAATCGAGCCTGTCGATGCGCAGACCCTCAACGCCAGCCTAGCCCAGCAACAAGATCAGTTAGTCACGCTGATCAACACCAACCAGGAGACTCAAGCCCAGGCTCTAAC
Organism: Shewanella sp. AS1; assembly: GCF_021412565.1. Lineage (GTDB taxonomy): Bacteria > Pseudomonadota > Gammaproteobacteria > Enterobacterales > Shewanellaceae > Shewanella. Next base: position 81,047 of record NZ_JAKCLJ010000003.1, read on the forward strand.
TGCGCTAAACCAAAAGGTGGAGCAACTCTCGGCGGATATGACCAAGATGGCGGCCAGAAAAGCGCAACCGGCAGAAAAAATGGTTGTACAAGTGCCGGTTGAATGCGACCCCTCGCCCATAGGCGACAAGTTTGTCTTAGGCGCAGTAGAAAACGTCTATATCGATGAATATAAAACCAGTTTTGAGACCCGCATAGACACAGGCGCAGAGTCCTCTTCTCTCGATGCACAAAACATCATTCTTTTTGAACGCGATGGCAAACAGTGGGTGCGCTTTGACGTCTTTACCAATGGCGCCGATCAACCCGCACAAACCTTTGAGTCTAAGGTTGAGCGCTTTGTGCGTATCAAGCAGGAGGCCGATGAGAACAGTGATCGCCGCCCAGTGATCCACGCCCACCTGCAGATAGGCAAATATAAGGCAGAAACCGATCTGAACCTCACCGACCGCAGCCACCTGGATTATCAGCTGCTCTTAGGACGCAAATTTATGCAGGATATTGCCGTGGTGGATGTCGGCCAAAGCTTTATTCATGGCAAAGTTAACCCAAGCGTCGCCAAATAGGATTTGTTGCAAATGCATTCTAAAAAACCTTTCTATATCTTAGTTGCACTGCTTTTTATTGCCGGTATTTCGGCCAGCATTTATCGCGGTATCGAACACAATGTGCCCTTCCTTCCTGGCCAGCAGGTGCAAAGCTGGGCTGTCGATGCCAAGGTGAGTTTTCAGGCCATTGGTGAAGCGGCAGAGGTAACTTTCTCGCTGCCCAGCGATCCTGCCTTCGAAATTTTAGTGGAAAACGCCACCTCCCCCGGCTATGGCTTAACCATTGCCGATGATGAAACCGGTCGCCATGCGACCTGGTCGACGCGCAGTGCGCTCGGTCAGCAGGATCTCTACTATAAAGTCACCCTAGTACCGACCGGCAGAAACAAGTTAACCGCCGAGCAAACGCCACAAGCCCCCTTGCCTTACAGCTGGCCTGCAACCGAAAGAGCGGCTGCAGAGCAAGTAATGGAGGATATTTGGGCTCGCAGCGCCAGCAATCTTTCGTTCGCGCAGCAACTCAACAAGGCCTTTAACGGCAGTGAACGCAGTCAAAATATCGAACTATTACTGTCAGCTAGCTCGCCTGCCAATCTGTTTGTTAATATGCTCAACAGCAAAGGGATCCCGGCGCGAAAAGTCAGTGGCCTATTTTTGGAGGATCAGCGCCGACGCCAACAGCTAATCACCTTCGTTGAAGTGTTTCATAACGGTAATTGGGTGCTGTTTAATCCCGCCGATGGCACTCAGGGTCGCCCTGATAACCTACTCATTTGGGACAGAACGGGTAAATCGACACTGGATGTTGTGGGCGGGGTTAACTCACAGGTTAACTTCTCTATGTTACAAGATACCCGCTCGGCACTGGCGACCTCACTGGATTTGATGAAGAACCAAAATGCCCTGGATTTCTCTCTCTATCAACTGCCGCTTGAGGAGCAAAGCCTGTTCAAAGGGATCTTGCTCATCCCCATTGGTGTCTTGATGGTGGTATTTTTACGGGTCATTATTGGTATCAAGACCTCGGGTACCTTTATGCCTGTACTTATCGCTCTGGCCTTTATTCAGACCACGCTGTTAACTGGGCTTGTCGGCTTTTTGCTTATTGTCTCTTTCGGTCTGATGATCCGCTCCTACCTGTCTGATCTCAACCTGCTACTCATCTCCCGTATCTCTGCGGTGATAATAGTCGTTATTGGGATCATAGGCCTGTTTACCCTGCTCTCCTACAAGTTTGGCTTAAGCGAAGGCTTAACCATCACCTTCTTCCCTATGATTATTCTGGCCTGGACTATCGAGCGTATGTCCATCCTCTGGGAGGAGGAAGGCGCCAAGGAGGTGATTGTTCAAGGTGGCGGCAGCCTGTTTGTGGCCACCCTTGCCTACCTCGCCATGAGTGCCAGCTGGGTACAACACTGGGTATTTAACTTCCTCGGTATCCACTTAGTGATCCTGGCAATGGTGCTGCTTTTAGGCCAGTACACAGGCTACAAACTGCTGGAACTCAGACGTTTTAGACCCTTGGCGGGAGAATAGTCATGTTATTTGCACGTCCTAAAACCCTGAAAAATAATGGTGTGCTGGGCATGAACAAGCGTAACATCGACTTTATTGCCCGCTATAATCCACGTAAATTCTATAAACGCGTCGATGACAAGCTCACAACCAAACAGCTTGCCCTGGCCAATGATATTGCCGTGCCAGCCTTAATTGGCACGGTAACCCAGCAGCACGATATCGCCCATATCCCAGAGATGGTCAACAACCGCACAGGCTTTGTTATCAAGCCCTCTCAGGGCGCGGGAGGAAAAGGGATCTTAGTGATCACTAAGGTGGAAAATGGCCGTTATTTTAAGACCAATGGTAATGAGGTCACCCCGAGTGAAATCGACCGCCATGTGTCTAATATTCTCAGCGGCCTCTTCTCCCTCGGTGGCAAACCCGATGTAGCCATTATCGAAGGTCTTATCCAGTTCGATCCCGTGTTCGATGGCTACTCCTTCGAAGGGGTACCGGATATTCGCCTGATCGTCTTTAAAGGCTTTCCTGTCATGGGGATGCTGCGCCTTTCAACCGCCGCATCGGACGGTAAGGCAAACCTCCACCAGGGCGCTGTCGGTGTGGGGCTGGATATTGCTACAGGCAAAGGCTTGCATGCAGTGCAGTTTGACCGTCCCATCGAGCGCCATCCAGATACAAATCGTCTGCTGACCGATATTCAGGTTCCCCATTGGGACACACTGTTACATACGGCCTCTCAAGCCTATGAGATGTGTGAACTAGGCTATCTTGGAACTGATATGGTGCTCGATAAAGAGTTAGGCCCACTGCTGCTGGAGCTCAACGCCCGTCCAGGGCTGGCAATCCAGATAGCCAACGGCCAGGGTATTCTGCCAAGACTGCTGCATGTGGAGCAGATGAAGAATAAGAAGATGTCAGTAGAAGAGCGAGTCGCCTATGCTAAGGTTCATTTTAGCAACCACTCTGCTTAGTCTCTTCACTCAGCTTAGTCTCGTCATGGCGGCCCAGGCCGCCTCTCCCCTCGAACTCTTATCTCAGCAATGTCTGGAATATGAGCTGCAGCCTTTAGCCGGTGTTAGCGATTTTGTAAGTCAGGCTAGTGAAAATCAAAGTATTGAGCCTCTGGCGCTTACCCAACACGCAAGGCAACTTGAGCGCCAACTTATTGGTCTTTACAACCTCAAAGACAGTGTGGATTATTACCGCCAATATGCGATGAGCAGCAACAGTCGCGAGGCCCTGCTGCAATGTCAGCTACATCTGGGCGACCAATTTCACCAGCTAACGCAAAGGCCGGATCTCATTCAGCTTAGCCAGGCATTACTTGGCGCCCAAAAGAGCGGTGCACAAAAGAGTGGGAGTAGTAGTGGGAATAGCAGCGAAGAGCAATTATTAGGCAAACGCTTAGGTGGACTGCTCTCCCAGCAAGAGGATTTAGCGCAAAAAGCCAGATTTCACAGCCTTGAAGCCAGCGTAAAGCACGCCTTAACCACACAAGCACTCTCTTTAATTATGCCAGAGCCCTGTCAGTTGCCCGATGCAGATAAACCCGCAGCGTCCTCATCTGAGCCATTTCAGGAGTCCATCGCCGCCTATCTGCTTAAACAACAAGATGGAGCATGTCGCCGGCAGGTGTGGCAGGCCTATCAGATCCGAGCCAAGCAGAGAAACCAGCTCAGGCTACAAAGCTTTATTGATGACAAACAAAAGCTTGCTTCATTAAATAGGTATGCAGATTTCGCAAGCTACCAGCTCAGCGAACAGTATCTCAACACACCCGAGCTGGTAGCACAGTTTCTCGATGCTATCACGGCGCCGACCGTGGCCCCCTGGGATCTCGCCCTCACCTTGAGTCAGAGTGCAAAAACCGACAGCCAAGCCATTGACACCAATACTTTTATCGATTCAATGTTTGAGCAGCTAAAACCCTTTGGTATCAAAGCCGAAATGGCAAATCCCACTCTGGTTAGGCTCTGGCACCAGGGGCGGCTGTTAGGGGATATCTATTTACAGATCACAGCGCAGAGCGCGACGCAAAGCGATCTAGTAGAAGACAATTCACAGACAGAGACTCAAACGAAGCCGGAAAGGCGTTCATCAAAAACTAAAATTGTATCGAACACAATTCGCCAGGGTGTCATTGGCCTTCAGTTTGGCCAAGGTTCATTCAGCGCGCCCGCCACCTTAGACGACTACCGCGCCCAGCTGCAAGCGATAGAAGCAATGTCACAGCAAGTCGCCCGGCTTCTCAAGGGCGGACACTATTATCTACTCAACACCTTAGGTGAAAGCCAGGACAGCGCACAGGTGGGCGAGTATTGGTTAAGCGAGTATCTGAGTCGCAAGTTACTGCCAGCAGTGCCAAACGCTAGCAGGGAAGCTTATCTTGCTCAATATGACACTCAGCTGAAAGTTTTTCGTAGCAAACTTGCCCTCGCCTTCTATAAGAACAGGCTGGATGCGGCGCAATTAAGTCGCGCCTTTAAGCAAAGTTTTGCTCAGGATTGGCCACAGGCGGTGGATGCCATCTACAGCTTCAGTGGCATACTCGATCAAGGCCCACTCTATTACCAGAGCCTATGGCAAAAACAGCTGGCACAACTTATTTACCACAACGGAAAAGAGTGGCAAAAACAGCAGCAAACTTTTACTATTTTATTGATTAATGAGGCGCAACTGCCTTTTTCAGCCCAGCTAAAACTTATCTTGGGTGAAGATGTATCGCCTAGTGCTTTAATAAAAAGGATCCAACATGAGCCTATCCCGTCTGAGCTATAAACTGGCTGTTAGCTTCACCTTTTCCCTATTACTCTTTACCCAGGCATGCTCTGCTAAAACAGTACAAGATAATGACGCCGTTAAGGTTCGCCAGGCCATTCAAGCCAATTTAGAGACTCAACTCTACCAGCTACCGCCCCGAGTGCAGGGACATTATGGTATTCGCCTCTATCGCATGACAGGTGATGATAAATATGCCAACGCCGCGCTCGTGGATCTCTATGCCGTCACCGAATCTCAGGCTTTTTATGCCTGCCAGCTCGACAAACCCGGCTTTGTCGAACAAGAGGCGAAAGCCGCCATCTCTCTATTAGGTAATGGCCCAAGAGCCAAGGCGCGTAAGAAGGCACTGCAGCCTTTTCCTGAGTTTATCTTCTATACCGATGTGCTACTGCGTTTTTCCAGCCGTATCGATGAATTTGGCCTAGAAGGTCCCTGCCATGACAAATTGATCAAAGCCCTTAAAGCAACGGATTTACAACATGGCCTGACCGATAAGGCCATGATTGAGTCCTGGGCGGCGCAGCTGATTAATTACGCCTACTGGGCTAAACAGATGGGGGTCGGCGACTATATTAACGACTATAAGCAAGCCTTTAACCAAGTTTACCCAGCCAGCCGTGATAAGTCGTTGAAAAAGAGTCAATATCGCAACAAGATTTATGGTATGACCCACTTTATCTTTGCCGCCAGCGAATATTATCAGCACCAGGTTGATCCCAAAGAGTTTGCCTGGATATTAGACTATTTCGAAGCCAATATTGACCGTATTCTCAAGGATGCAACCGATGACATCATAGCCGAGGTGGGGATCAGTTTTCACCTCGCCGGGCTGTCTGATAACCCAGTCGTAAAAAAGACTCAGGCGCACATCATTAACGCATTCGACAAACGTGAAAACATCATCCCCTCGCCTAAAGGCAATCCGGACTTAGCCTTAGGCGAACACCGTAATGTCCTGGCTATGATGCTGCTCAATTGGCCCGATAAACTCTATCAGGGCCCCTATCTTCATCGGCTGAAAGCCACCAAAGAGTATCTGCCCAAACAGGTCACGCAAAAACCCTAACCTCGTCATAGACTAAAACAGGAGCTATCCAGCATGGGCCAGGCTAAATCAACACTTGAGCAGTGGCGAATCTTACAAGCCGTTGTCGATCATGGTGGCTATGCCCAGGCGGCGCAAAAACTCAATAAGAGTCAATCTTCACTCAATCATGCGGTGGCCAAGTTACAGTCGCAATTGGGGGTCTCGCTGCTGGAAATTAAGGGACGCAAAGCCTACCTCACAGAGACTGGCGAAGTGCTGCTGCGCCGTTCGCGCCACATTACCCGCTCGGTACAAGATCTCGAGTTGCTGGCAAAGAGCCTGGAAAAAGGGTGGGAGCCGACTCTCATCATCGCCCGGGAGATAATCTACCCCATGGAAAAGCTCATCGATGCCTTGGCATTATTTGAGCCTCAAGGGCGCGGCACCCGCATTATCATTATCGACTCGGTGATCAGCGGCACCCAGGAGTTGATCGAGTCTGAACAGGTGGATATTGCCATCGCGGGAACCCCACCTCAAAGGTATCTGGCAGAACCTCTCGATCATGTGGAGTTCTTACTCGTATGCCATCCAAGTCACCCACTGGCCAGCCGCCTAGAGCCATTGGATGATCAGACCTTGGCAGAGCATCTGCAATTGGTGATCAAAGATACAGGCCAGATGGTTCGCACCGATTTTGGCTGGCTCAAGGCAGAGCAGCGCTGGACTGTATCCAACTTCCATGAAGCTATCGCCATCTTAGATAAAGGCTTAGGTTTTTGCTGGATCCCGGCGCATCTGGTCACAGAAAAGCTCAATCGAGGTGAGCTGCATCAGCTAAACCTTCAGGGCAGTAGCCATAGACGTGCCGCGCTTAACCTGATCATTCCCAACCGGGATCAACAGGGCCCAGCCTCACAGCTATTAGAGCAGTTGATTTTAGCTCAGCATAAATGAGGCTAAAAGTCGTCTAGTGAAGTAGTGGCGATTGACATCTCGAAATTTAATCTAGTCTGTTTAGCTATATTGATATGCTGTTTTGATTTTCCATTATTAAAAAATGCGATAAAAAGTACAAGCAGCCCAATAGATTAAGCTTATTTTGTATGCTTTATCCCTTACCCAAACCAATACAGCTTACACGTGTAAGCTGGTTGGTTTTGGGTAGATTAGCTGTTACACTGCCTAATCTGAGGTCAAACCAGACGGATCTAACAAACATGACAAAAGAGGCAATCGGCTTAACCGTGGCCACAGTCCAAGCAAGCATAGGCTACAGTAAGAAAGAAGAGCTGGCTAATGCCCTTAGCCATGGTCTTGGCGTTCTCGCCGGTATTCTCGCGCTGCTATTTTCCGTCAATAAAGGGCTGGGGGTACTCACAGGCATTCAGCTAACAGGCGTTATCCTCTATTGTTTTACTATTATCCTGCTGTTTCTCTGTTCCACCCTGTATCACAGCGTCAGTGAGCCTAAGCTAAAGCATAAACTGAAAATTGCCGATCACTGCGCCATCTATCTGCTGATCGCCGGCACTTATACCCCCTTGATGCAAAACATTCTTGATGCCCAGCAGGCCAAATGGATCTTAATCGCCATCTGGACACTGGCCGTGGCTGGGATCCTATTCAAAACCATCTTTATCCATCGCTTTAAAGTGTTCAGCCTGATCCTCTATCTGATCATGGGCTGGTTATGCAGTGTGGTGATGAGCGATCTGAGCAAGGCGATGAGCCCATTAGGTTTTACTCTCTTACTTGCCGGAGGTATTTTTTACAGCGTGGGCGTGATCTTCTATGTGAATAAACGCATTCCCTATAACCATGCTATCTGGCATCTGTTCGTACTCTTTGGCGCCCTCAGTCACTTCCTCTGTATCTATCTGACCGTGATTTAAACTGTCGGTGATTTTAATCTGGCCGTTATTTAAATAAGCTCCTTAAACAAGAGTGAAGGAATTAAACCTGATTGAACTGGCTAAATACTTTGGCTAACAGCGAGGCCTGTTGGTCCATGCCTGCATCAAGCAACACCTGCTCTACACACTCTAAGGTACAGAGTCCGCCCTCAATTTGATTACGGCGTTTTTGATAACTGGAGTGAAATTCACCCGATAACGAGAGTCGCTGCGCCTGCTGCAGATAGGGACTTTGGCGCATCATCTTACGGGCCTCCTGCCAAGTGGCATCCAGTATGATAAGTAAAATATCAGCAGTCGCAGATGAACAGTGAGCAGGCTTTGGCTCTGTATTTGGCTCTGGTTGTGCCGCTTGCTCATCACTGTTTTGAGGAAACAACAGCAATGCTTCGCCATCGAGACACGCCTGCTGTAGCTGGATTAACTCAGAGCAAGGCTCGACTCTGCGCCATATCACCTGCCTGCACAGTTCGGGCAGACACTCGTTAACCAATCGCCCCGTGTTACTTGGCCGGCTCAATTCGCGTTCATGAGTCAGTAGGACTATTTTCATGGCTCTAGGCTTAATGACTTAATGGCTTCATGGCTTTAGCTACAGCGAAAAAAGCTGAGTAGACGAACTTACTTATATTTTTTGACCTTCTTCAAGGCGATCTGCTGCTTAAGCTTCGACAGATGCTCGATAAATACCTTACCTTCGAGGTGATCCATCTCATGCTGCAACACTATGGCCAAAAAATCGTCTGTCTCTATAGTAAAAGGCTTGCCTTCTCGATCGAGTGCATTGACACTGACCTTGCTGTAACGAGCAACTTTTGCACGATAACCAGGAATAGAGAGGCAGCCCTCCTCCCCCAGATATTCTCCCGAACACTCAACGAACTCAGGGTTAATTAACACGAGAGGCTCGTCGCGATTCTCTGAAAGATCGATCACGATAATGGCATGCTCGCTGCCCACCTGGGTTGCCGCCAATCCGATACCATCTTCGGTTTGATACATGGTTTCGGTCAAATCATCAATAAAAGTTTGTACTGCCGCGATGTCACTGACCGGTTTTGCTTTACGCTTGAGTCGTTCATCCGGGATAGTAAGAATATTCAGTATGGCCATAATTCAATTAACTTAAGTAGGTTGCTTAATGAAAGTTGCTTATTAAAAGTGGCGTCATTATGACCTAAATGACTTCAATGGCAACACTCTTAACCCCAAGCACAGATTAATCTTCAGGCTGGCTGGGCAATGTTTAAACACTCTTAAAAGAGAGCCCATTCAGGCTGAAACACAATAACCACTACTCGGCTAACTCATTTTCATTCCAACTTTATTTTTTATGCCAGCACCACTTTTTATTCCTGCATCTGTGGTTTACCATCAAAATTACCTATTTGGTTATTCAAGGTTTATCGTGACGCAAAAGCCCGTTTTACCCATGGCGCGTATCTGGCATGTGGTCGCACTCATTCCCAAGGGAAAGGTGATCTCCTACGGTAAAATTGCCGATTTAGCCGGACTACCAGGCCGTGCAAGGTATGTTTCCCGAGCGCTGAAACTGGCTCCGGCCAATATGCCCCTTCCTTGGCACAGGGTGATCAACAGCCAGGGCAAAATTTCTTTCGCGAAAAATACGCCGGCTTTTATTGAACAACTCCAGTTATTGAGGAGTGAAGATATTCAAGTCAATCATGGCAGGGTCAAGCTTTGCGAGCATGAATGGCGACCCGACTTGGCAACTTTGGTATTTGAATTACCTTTTTAATATGATGGGAGACGCGCCTTGTATGTGATCAAATCTCAACTCATCCTCTCAGGCCTGCTGCTAACCAGTAGCTTGCCGGCCTATGCCGTTGTCGATCCACTCACTCCGCAATCGGCCGAATATCAGGTAAATTACGGCAGCATTGAACTGGGTCGGGCCCGTTATCAATTGCCCGCACCCGAGGGAAATATTTACCATTACCGCTTCGATAGTGACTTAAGCCTGCTGATGCTGACTGATAAACGTACCATCAAGAGTACTTTCAGCTTCGATGGCAAGAAACTCACTCCTATGCGCTATATTCAGCAGCGCACCGGCACAGGATCAGATTTTAGCGATCAGACAGCCTATGTGCTGGATCAGAAGCTGGTTCACAGCAGTTATAAAGATAAAAGAGACAAATTTCCATACACTGACGATCTTTATGACCCCCTGAGCGCCCAGCTGCAGTTTCGTCTGGACATCACAGCCGGGGCTAAGACCATGCACTACGATCTGCTAAAAAGCGGCAAAGTAGACGACTATGACTTCAAGGTATTAGGCCAAGAGCGCATCACCCTAGAGAGCGGTAGCTATGACACGGTAAAGATTGAGGTCGTGAGGGAAAGCACTAAGCGTCAGACCTTCTTCTGGATGGCACCTCAACTGGCTTATCTTCCAGTGCAACTGACCCATTATGAGAAAGGTAGCAAACAGCTGGACATCAAACTACTCAACTACCAGTTTGAACAAAACGCTATCGGACAAACCCGAATTAAAGGAAGCATTTCTGAACATCTTGATGCAGAAAATGGTGATACTGGAAATAGCGATACAGGAAAAGAGAATAAGACGCAGCAACCCACACTCGAGTCCAAAGTTACTTCGCCCGAAGGGACAACTGACGCTAAGGCTGAAACTAAACCAGAGACTGAACCAGAGCCTGGCTTTAAACCTTGAGCCGACTTTAACAAACAATTATAAACAGCCAACAAGCAAAAATTTGTGCAACAGATAAAAAAGGACGAGCCTGACCTCGTCCTTTTCTGTTATTTGGTGACACAAGATGCCCTGCGAGCCGCTAACCCACAACACGCCAACAGCGAAGCGCTACTATACCTAAAGCATTGCTCTAGCCAAAGAGCTACTCTAAAGTACTACCCGCAAGCACTACTTCCCCTTTACGAAACAGTTTCCATTCTCCCGGCGTGAGCACCTGCCACTGCTCATTATCGGTTAAGGGCCGGGTGGCAATCACTGTAACGATATCATTTGGGGTCGTCTCTTTATCAAAATCGATCACCACATCGGTATCGATTAATTTAGCCTTACCAAAGGGGGCTCTGCGAGTGATATGGCACAAGTTGTTGGAACAAAAGCTCATCAGATATTCGCCATCGCTGAGGATCATATTAAATACCCCAAGCGCGCGGATCTCATCGGCCAAGGTGGCGATATAGCTAAACACCTCATACAGATCGTCCGGTTTGCGTTCGCCGAAACGCTTAACAACTTTCTCTAAAATCCAGCAGAACGCCAGTTCACTATCTGTATCCCCCACAGCCTGAAAGCGTGAAACAGAAAATTTGCTTTCATAATCACTTAACTGGCCGTTATGAGCATAAGTCCAATAACGACCCCAAAGCTCCCTGGTAAAGGGATGGGTATTTTCTAGGGATACACAGCCCCGGTTCGCCTGACGAATATGGCTAACGACCACCTCACTCTTGATAGGATAGGATTTTATCAGCTTAGCCACATGGGACTCGCTGCTGGGACAGGCATCTTTAAATGTCCGGTTACCCTTACCCTCATAGAAGGTGATCCCCCAGCCATCCACATGGGGGCCAGTTACGCCGCCACGCTCAGCCAAGCCGGTAAAACTGAACACTATGTCCGTTGGCACGTTAGCACTCATGGCCAGCAGCTCACACATAAGTAAAGCAACCTCACAAAAATCTCGATTCTATCATTCTAACCAGTTGAGACAGAGAGTGGAATCGACACACAAATAAAAAATTTAAACAATTGTTTGAAAACTGCTTGTGCAAATTAAATCGAAGAGGTAGATTTTATAAGACACAGGTCTGACCACCGCCTATAATTGTGATAGGCGTCATGAAAAGTGGGTTCAGAGCCTTACCCATAGTTGCACTTACAAGGAGAAAACCGTGACTACCTTACTTTGGATTTTAGTGATGCTCTTCACACTAGGCGCCTTAGCCTATTTGAGAGTATCCCTGTTCACCTCAAGCATTATCACCGCCATAGTCATGGCTCTTGGTAGCGTCACTGCCGTCATTTCTCCGCTTGCCTGGATCCTCTTCCTTGCTATCGCACTGCCACTCAATATCAGTGGGATCAGAAAAACCCTGATCACCCGACCTCTGCTAAAGCTGTACCGTGGCCTGATGCCAGAGATGTCATCGACAGAGAAGGAAGCGATCGAAGCCGGTACCACCTGGTGGGAAGCCGATCTCTTTGCGGGTAAGCCGAATTGGAAAAAACTGCATAACTACCCACAAGCCCGACTCACAGCCGAGGAGCAAGCTTTTCTCGACGGCCCGGTTGAGCAAGTGTGTAAGATGCTCAATCAACATCAAGTCTCTCATCAGCTGGCCGATCTGCCGCCCGAGATCTGGCAATACCTGAAAGATCATGGTTTCTTCGCCATGATCATCAAAAAGAAATATGGTGGCCTTGAGTTTTCGGCCTACGCTCAGTCCCGCGTATTACAAAAACTGGCCGGACTCTCGAGTGAATTGGCTTCCACTGTTGGCGTCCCCAACTCCCTAGGCCCTGGCGAACTGTTACAGCACTATGGTACACAGGAACAGCAAGATTATTACCTGCCTCGTCTGGCCAAAGGCCTTGAAGTTCCCTGTTTCGCGCTGACAAGCCCAGAAGCGGGCAGCGATGCGGGCGCCATACCCGACTTCGGTATCGTGTGTAAGGGCCAGTGGCAAGGGGAAGAAACCCTTGGTATGAAACTGACATGGAACAAACGCTATATCACTCTCGCCCCTATCGCGACCGTCCTGGGTTTGGCCTTCAAGTTAAAAGATCCTGACAAACTGCTGGGAGATCAGGAGGAGCTTGGGATCACCTGCGCCCTAATCCCAACCGATCTTGCTGGCGTTGAAACAGGCCGTCGTCACTTCCCGCTAAACTGTATGTTCCAGAATGGTCCTACTCGCGGTAAGGAAGTGTTTGTCCCTCTGAGCTTTATCATTGGTGGCCCAGAAATGGCTGGCCAAGGCTGGCGTATGCTGGTCGAATGTTTATCCGTGGGCCGTGGCATCACGCTCCCTTCCAACTCGGCTGGCGGTGTTAAAATCGCCGCTATCGCAACCGGTGCCTATGCCCGTATCCGTCGCCAGTTTAAACTGCCTATCGGGAAATTAGAGGGCATTGAAGAGCCGATGGCACGCATCGGAGGTAATGCCTATCTGATGGATGCGGTGACCAGCCTGACCACCACAGGTATCGACATGGGCGAAAAGCCTTCGGTTATCTCAGCCATAGTGAAATACCACCTAACTGACAGAATGCAGAAATGTGTTATCGACGCCATGGATATTCATGGCGGTAAAGGGGTGTGTCTGGGTGAGAACAATTACCTTGGCCGAGGTTATCAAGCTGCGCCTATCGCCATTACGGTAGAAGGTGCTAACATCTTAACCCGCTCTATGATCATCTACGGACAGGGAGCCATCCGCTGTCATCCCTATGTGCTAGCAGAGATGGAGTCGGCATTCGATCCCGATCACCACAAGGGGCTCAATGATTTTGACTCGGCCCTCTTTGGACACATTGGCTTTAGTATCAGCAACTTCATCCGCAGTTTCTGGCTGGGACTGACATCGAGTCATTTCTCCAGCAGCCCCTATCAGGATAAGACTAAACGTTACTATCAGCAGATGAACCGCTTCAGCGCTAACCTGGCTTTATTATCGGATCTTGCCATGGCGACCCTGGGCGGCGAGCTAAAACGCAAAGAGCGTATCTCAGCCCGTCTTGGGGATCTGCTCAGTCAGCTTTATCTTGCTTCGGCTACCTTGAAACGCTATCAGGATGAGGGACGTCAGAGCGAAGATCTGCCGCTAGTTCAGTGGGCCGTTGAAGATGCCCTGTATAAATTACAGGACTCACTCGATGACCTACTCGATAACTTCCCTATGGGACTGGGTAAACCCCTGCGCTTAGTGCTCTTCCCCTTCGGTCGTCCGATTAAACGCCCGAGCGATCTGTTAGATCACAAGGTGGCTAAGATAATGCAGACGCCCTGTGCCAGCCGTGATCGCTTAGGTAAAGGCCAATACCTGACCCCAAGCCAGTTCAACCCTGTTGGCATTCAGGAGCAAACCTTTAAGGATATCCTCGCCTGTGAGCCGCTAGTCGATAAGATAAGCAGGGCATCGGGCAAGCGTCTACCCTTCATGTGGCTGGATAAACTGGCGGCAGAAGGTAAGGCTCTGGGGATCTTGAGTGAAGAGGAAATCGCCTTGCTGGAGCGAGCCGAAATTGGCCGGATGAAGTCCATTAATGTCGATGATTTCGATCCGCAAGAGCTTAAAGCCCAAGCGATAAAACCCGAGGCCCAGCATCAAGCCGCCTGAGAGTAATAAGCTGGTATGACTCAATAAAAAACCACCCTAGGGTGGTTTTTTATTAGCAGTTAACTTGTATTATTTGCATTAATTCAGGCTGGAGTGCTCTGCTTCTCGCCATCGTTAGTCTCCTCAATCGGAGCCTCTTTAATCGCCTCTTTGGGCAGCAGGCTGATAAGCTCAATCCCCACAGGTAGATCGCTCACAGAGCTGGTGATCAACTTTACCTTGCCCTCCTGCAGATAGATAAGCGGTAGCGCGCCTTCACCATAACGCTGCTTAAAATCCTCAAAGGTAAAATTCTTTGTCAGGCTGGTGCTCTTAATCATCCCACCTTTAGCCATAGTGCTGGCCAGGCGACCATAGGAAACTGACTCACCAAAAAGGCATAACCCCTTCTGATAAGCTTCGGATAACTGATGGCGGGCACTGTTGCCTTCGCTATGATTTAAACCAAAGACTTTGTGCCTGCCAAACAGCTCCTGATAATGGAAGGTGACCAAAGGATTAAGTTGCCTGTAGGGAGAGAGCACCAATAGCCGACCTATTCCATTCATATTAATGGCATTATCCGCATGCTCCGATGCCGGATTGCCAAAATAAACAGGAATGTTATCCATTCGAGCCAGACGAATGTTATCCCAGTTATTATCGGCCAGCAGGACTGGCACATTCTTACTCAGCAAGACTTTAGCCAAGGCCCTGGCAAAGTTGGAGGCACCGAAAATCAAAAATCCCTGAGATGCGCCCCCTTTTACTCCAAGGAAACGTGCCCAGGCACCCGCGGTCAAACTCTGGCTTACTACCGTACCTATGATGATTAAAAACACCAAAGGCACTATCTGCTCTGCCCCGTTGACGCCCTCTTTTTCCAGCTTGATAGCAAAGAGTGACGATACCGCAGCCGCAACTATTCCGCGAGGGGCAACCCAACTCAAAAACCACCTATCGGCTCTGGGCAGAGACGTGCCAAAGGCACACAACCAAACACTTAAAGGCCGGGCAATAAACATCACTATCAGCAATGTGGCGATACCGTGCCATCCAAGATTAAGCAGCGCCTGAGAATCGAGTCTGGCCGCCAGCAATATAAATAGACCCGAGATGAAGAGCACAGTCAATGTCTCCTTAAACTCGATAATATCGTCAATATCCACCCTGGGCATGTTCGCCAACCAGATCCCCATGACAGTCACAGTCAGCAGACCCGACTCCTCCTGCAACAAATTCGAGCCGACAAAACTGCCCAGCATGATAGTTAATACTGCGGTATTTTTAAGGTAATGGGGCACCAAAGCATGACGTATGATGAGCCCGATAAGATAACCAAACAGGGCTCCCAGGCCTATGCCTATCCCCAGCATTTTGACTAATGAGTGCAATACATGGCTAGCGGGCTCCGAGGCCACAGCGATATATTCAAACACTAATACCGCAAGCAGAGCGCCTATAGGATCGATGACGATCCCTTCCCAGCGCAAAATACTGGCGATCTGCACCTTAGGCCTGATACTGCGCAGCATAGGCACTATCACAGTCGGACCAGTAACCACCACTAAGGCGCCAAACAGCATAGCCAAAGGCCAATCAAACCCCATGGTAAAATGTGTCGCTACCCCGATAACGGCCCAGGTGACTAAGGTGCCTAAGGTGACTAAGTGCGTCACCATTCGGCCATGATCGCGAATTTCAGAAATGTTAAGTGTCAGGGCGCCCTCAAACAAGATCACAGCCACGCCCAAAGAGATCACAGGAAAGAGAAGGTCGCCAAAGATAGCATCGGGATCCATCACGCCAAAGACGGGCCCAACCAATAATCCGCATAACAGGAGAGGTAAAATGGCTGGCAGGCGAAGTCTCCAACCTAGCCATTGGCACACAATAGAGAGAACACCTAGGAGCCCTAACATAGCTGTGATCTGCTCGACCATATATTTATCCTCAAATATCAATAGCGAACCTTGCTCTACAGCATGCGCGACACCGTCCTAGTTGTCGATAGTGATACACAGATAATTCAGGAAATCATTTTGGGTAATTTTGGCATAACGAAAAAGCCCCGTCATTACTGACAAGGCTTTCATCTTATTTTGGCGGAGCGGACCTGCTTTTATAAAGAATGAACCCACGATCCTAGCGTGACAGGCCGATTTTTAATAAAGCGCCTAATCAACTCAACTACCGTTTCTTTAGCTATGCCGCAGAACACTTCATCAAGCTAATTAATCCCGCTGGTCGTCATAACGAAAAAAGCCCCATCATTGCTGACGAGGCTTTTATCTTGTGTTGGCGGAGCGGACGGGACTCGAACCCGCGACCCCCGGCGTGACAGGCCGGTATTCTAACCAACTGAACTACCGCTCCTAAACTTGCAATTACCTTGCTTAAACTCTTGCAAAATAATTTTAAAATTAGGTACTTGATTGGCGGAGCGGACGGGACTCGAACCCGCGACCCCCGGCGTGACAGGCCGGTATTCTAACCAACTGAACTACCGCTCCACATCAAGTTGCGATGGATAATACTGAGGCACTTCCCCCTCGTCAATCATTTTTTAAATCAAACGAACCAATCAGTTAAAAAACCATCAATTTGCTCTCACCACATTGCATCGCAACAACATAATGGCCTTGATGAAACGCTTGCTCAACTAGTCCCGTCTGGCTGATTGAGTGAAATCTTTGGGCATAATCAAATCAATCTCATCCAAACTGGCACTGACTTCCTGCATTCTTTTCTGGCCTAACTGACTGGCATTTTGCACCTTGGCACTTCTGCTTTGGATCCATTTTTGTCGCTTACGCCACAAAAAGAGTCCAAGTCCCCCCAATAACAAGAGCGCACCGTTGATGACCATGATTAACAGTAGAGCCTTGTCCTTTGCCTGCGCTTCATCTTGCGCCGCTTTCTTTGCCGCCAACTCAGCAAGCTGTTTCTTCGTCGGTGGCGGTGGTGGAGGCGGAGAAAGACTGAAGAACTGCTCTGGCAGTGTTAACACCACTTCTCGGCCAGACGTCGTCGTAGAAACCGCCGAGCCTTTGATGCGATAGCTGCCTAGTTCGCTGACATTAGGCAAATTTATCAAGGATTCGCCCGCGGACAACGCGCCTAGAGGAAGGGCTTGCTGGACACCGGCAGGCCCGAGCAATTCAAAATCAAAATGGGTGTCGGCCAAATTGAGTTCTGACTCATCCACCTTCAGTCTCAATTGCCAGACGCCCGACTGTGGATTGTCAGGCTCCAGCAATTCCACCTCAATCGGCAGAGGCTTAAGCTCAAAATCCAGATCGATTTCTCGGCTGAAAATCAGATTATCCGCAATCACCTGCAGTCGATAATGTCCCCAAGGCTGGTGAAGATTAATATCGGCGGTAAAAATGCCATCATCGGGACGCTCATCCAATCCCTGCCCGTTGTCTTTATAACTGCCGACATTAAAACTGCCTGCGGCAAAATTCTCTTCGTCTGCTCTGTGCTGGCTGATAAATTTAACCGACCAATCAATAAGATAATCAAGCCCAGGCATGCGGACTCTCTGCTCGTCTCCCATTAAACGTGCGGTAATTTTTAACCTTTCGCTCTGGTACAAAGGTTGCGGCAAAGGATCAAGGTCGATGGCGAGTTTAGAGACTTTACTAATCTTAGAACCCGGCACGATTTGGCCTAACAGCTGCCAAGGGCCAGGCATGGGTGATGAGATGGTGACCATATCACCGCTGAGGCCATCGACCCACTTAACACTCTCTGGGTGGCGAGACTGATACCACTTACTGCCATCGGGCAGCACTAGGATCACAGGGGCGCTGCCATATTCACGCTGAATAAACAGAGTAAGCTCATCGACCATATGATCGATACGAAAACGGTTTTTGAGTTCACTCGCCTGAGATAAAGGCACCACTTTCCCATAGGCAATCACGCTTGCCGACAACAAGGTCAGCAGCACGCCAGCCTGTAACAGCCAACACTTAACTAATCTCAATTTATCCTCGCCAGAGACATTGACCCGATTTTGCCACTAAATCTAATCTTTCTTCATGCTTAATTAGTTCATCGGCCGATGCGGCGATCACTTTAAGTTTTGCGCGATTTTGAGGTAAACGTTGTATACCGCCCCCCTCCTGACCCGGCTTATCGTTAGACAGTTCAAACTTGGTCTGACCGCCAGTCATGATGAGATAAACGTCGGCCAAGATCTCAGCATCGAGCAATGCCCCGTGCAGTTCACGGCGGGAGTTATCTATGCCATAGCGTTTACACAGGGCATCGAGGTTATTTTTTTGTCCTGGATGGAGAAACTTGGCGATCTCAAGAGAATCGAGCACCTGACAGATTTCATCTGTCTTAGGCCCTTTGGGATTGAGCAGCGAAAACTCATGATCCATAAAGCTGACGTCGAAGTTCGCGTTATGGGCCACTATCTCTGCGCCGTCGATAAACTCAATAAAATCCTTAGCGATTTGGGCAAATACCGGCTTATCGGCCACGGCTTCATTGGTGATACCGTGCACCGCGATCGCTTCTTCATCGATAAGCTGCATCGGATTGATATATTCATGAAAATGGCGGCCGGTCAGCTTCCTGTCAATCACCTCTACGCAGCCAATTTCTATGATGCGATGACCCATAAACACAGGGCCTGCACCTTGGTTCATCCCCGTGGTTTCGGTATCGAGAATAATTTGACGTCGCGCGTTGGAGATAATATTCATGTTTATCCACTTTTATCGAAAAATTTTGGGTATACTGCCGATTTTTACCGGCTATGGTAGCAACTTGATGAACGGACTGAAACAACTCTTGATATTTACAGATGGATCTTGCCTTGGCAATCCGGGTCCCGGCGGCTATGGCGTGGTGATGAAATATAAACACCATCTCAAGGAGCTCTCTGGCGGTTTCGCCCTGACCACAAATAACCGTATGGAGCTGCTTGCCCCTATCATAGCGCTGGAAGCCTTAAAAGAGCCCTGTAATATCATTCTCACCAGCGACAGCCAATATATGCGCCAAGGGATCACCCAATGGATCCATGGTTGGAAGCAGCGTAACTGGCAGACATCCAGCAAACAGCCAGTTAAAAATATCGACCTTTGGCAACGTTTGGACAAAGCGGTACAAGCGCATCATATCGACTGGCGCTGGGTAAAGGGTCACGCCGGTCACCTTGAGAACGAACGCTGCGATCAACTGGCCAGAGCGGCAGCCGAAGCGCATCCCACGGCTGAAGACACTGGCTACCTTGCCAGTCTAACGCAGTAAATCTAAAACGATAGCCTAGCCTGGTCAGCCTCTACCTGATGAAAAAAGCCTCACTTATTGATTTTTCGACCCAGTTGTCCAGCACGGCCAACGGTTGGGGCGGTGGACCATTTAGGTTTGGGCACCAACTGCTTATCGGCTATCGGCGTCAGCGGACTCTCCAGCTTGCGGGCCACCAGAAGATAAACTGAGCCACTGCCAGGCAGCCAGGCTTGCAGCGCATGTTGCCAGATACTCTCATTTTCGATGTCACAGAGCAGATGATGGTAGACAAGTCTTTCATCCCCTATCACCTGATAACCCAGTAACCCCAGCCAGTCTTTGACCCGAAACGGCATAAAAAACCGCCCGCACCAGGGAAGATGTTCCTGATATTTTGGCAGCAACTTACCTAAGAATGCCGGGCTTAAGGGGTTAAAGCCAATAATGAAAACATGCCCACCGGAAATCAGCACTCGGTCAATTTCCCGCAGTACCCGGTATGGGTCAGGCTCAAAATCGAGCAGCAAATTACAGACCACAGCGTCAATCACCCCATTTTGCAGTGGCAGAGCTCGGTAACTACCATTGAGTGACTGACCCCCTTGAGGGCTGATGGAAAACTCACGTCCCACCGGCAGATTAGGTTTATCCAGCGTGGCGCTCAGCGGCCCCATATTCAACAAATGATAGCCAAACACTTTCGGCCACCAAGGCGCGAGCTTCTCTTCTATCGCCTCCTGTAGCCATTGACCATTGGGCAGATCATCCCATTGACTGGGATGCCTGTTTGTTGCTTCACTGGCTCTGCTTTTACCGGCATGTTTTTTACCTAAGGTCACGCAGCCTCCAATCCTTAGTCTGCTTACTCTCTTATTAAATCCGTAAAGGGCTATACAAGCAATAGTGCAAATATTTAAACTAAGATGATTAATAAGATGAATGCATAAATTATTATGAAGCTATTGATCTATAGCGATTGCTCGATGGCAATTGATCGATAGCAATTGAACCGCCGCAGTCTTTGCACTTATATAGGTTCGAGTCATATTAACTAAGTAAACTCACTCACAGAATTTCAGGTCTTGATATTATGCTTAAGGTCACGCCCATACCCGCCTTTAATGATAACTATATTTGGCTAGTCAGCGACAACCAATCCCATCATTTTGTGGTCGATCCGGGTGATGCCGATGCCGTTATCGCACACCTGAAGCAGCAACAAATAGCGTTAACCGGCATCTTGATCACTCACCATCATTTCGATCATACCGGCGGGATCGAAAAGCTGCAGAAACACTTTAACCAGGCCTTGCTAGTCTATGGTCCGGATAATGAAAATATCACAGGCCTGACGCACCCCATAAGCAGTAAGATAAAACAGATTGAACTGCCCTTAACCCGAAAGCCTGTTGAGATCTTACACCTGCCCGGCCATACCCTGGGGCATATTGCCTACCAGATAGAGTCGCACCTCTTTTGTGGCGATACCCTGTTCAATGCCGGCTGTGGCCGACTCTTTGAAGGCACGCCGGAGCAGATGCTGGCCTCCCTTAATCGTATTGCCGCCCTCGATGATAATACCTTGCTCTATCCCGCCCATGAGTACACCTTAGCCAACCTAAAGTTTGCCCTGACTGTCGAGCCTGACAACCAAAACTTGCACAAATACCATCAGGATGCACTGCAATTAAGGGCGCAAAATAGGCCGACTCTGCCAACTATGCTTGGGCAACAAAAAGCGATTAACCCCTTTCTACGCAGCGATAGCCCCTCAATTTGGCAGCACACGGCCTCACATTTTCAACAACCTATCCAAGATGGGCAAACTTGTTTCACGCTTCTAAGGCAATGGAAAGACAACTTCTGATAAATCATTTACAATGCCGGGCTAATTTAGTCTCCATTCTCATCTGAGGTCGTGTAAGAGGGACACTATTAAAGGAAAATTAGATGCGTTTAACATCTTTTTTAATAGCTGGGGGACTTTCTCTGCTTGTCGGTTGTCAGTCTTTTAATGAACAGCCCCCAGTCGAAGCTCAACCCCTTGAGGTGCCTGTTAGCACACCTGTGATAATAGAACCCGTGCAAGTTGAGGTTGAAGCCCCAGTCGCCATCACGGACGTATGGCAGCGTATTCGACTCGGGCTCACCTTCCCCATACCCGACAAGAAACTGGTCAATCAATACCGTGACTGGTATATCAAGCACCCGAAACACCTTGCCCGCGTGTCCAAGCGTGCGCAGCCTTTTATGTACCTTATCGTCGACGAAATTGAGCAGCGTGGCTTACCCATGGAGCTGGCGCTGCTGCCAATAGTTGAAAGCTCTTTCGATCCTTTCGCCTATTCCCATGGCGCCGCCTCTGGTCTTTGGCAGTTTACCTCCCCAATGGCAAAACATTTTGGCCTGGAGATGAACTGGTGGTACGACGGCAGACGCGATGTGCCCGCCGCTACAACGGCCGCACTGGACATGATGGAGTACCTTCACGGGAAAACGAAGCAAAACTGGCTCTACGCGATCGCCGCCTATAACACAGGCGAAGGCCGAGTGTTAAATGCGGTCAAACGCAACCAAAACAGCGGCAAAGATACTGACTTCTGGTCACTGGATCTGCCCAGTGAAACCGAGCGTTACGTGCCACAACTATTGGCTCTGGCAGACGTGATACAACATGCCCAGGAGTATGGCATAGCGCTTTACCCCATTGAGAACCAGCCTGTGTTAAAAGTGGTCGATACTGGGAGTCAAATCGATCTTGCCCTCGCCGCCGAAATGGCTGGCATGACACTGACAGATCTACATGCCCTCAACCCAGGATTTAATCAGTGGGCAACATCTCCTCAAGGGCCCCATAAGCTGGTGTTGCCTTTAGATAAGGCCGAGCTGTTTGAGTCGGCGCTTGCCGAAAGTGATGAGCAAGACCGCCTAAAATGGCAACGTTATCAGATAAAACCCGGTGATAACCTGGGATTAATCGCCAAACGATTTCATACCACTGTCGGGGCGCTACAGGCGGTAAATGGTATCAGCAGCAATCAGATCATTGCCGGCAAATACCTGTTAATCCCAATTTCGGCCAAAGATCCATCCAAATACCTGCTTTCTGCCGATCAACGTCTGCTAAAACGCCAAAACAGCGGGCGTGGCAATAAAATGCATCACACAGTGAAATCCGGTGATTCTTTATGGATATTGGCAAAAACATACAAGGTTTCAGTCGCTAACTTAGCCAAGTGGAACAACATGGCGCCGAAAGACACGCTGCGCTTAGGCCAAAAACTCGTGATTTGGCAAAAAGGTAGCAGTAAAAGCATCACCCGCACCATTAACTACACAGTGAAAGCCGGTGACTCTTTAGCGAAAATTGCCAGTAAATTCAGTGTCACAGTTCAGCAGTTACTGCAATGGAACGACCTGTCTGAGAATAAATACCTGCAGCCGGGTCAGAAGCTCACCCTCTATGTGGATGTGACTAAATCCAGCGCATAAGGCGGTTGAGTGTCAAAGGTCATGGAAAAGACCGTTGAAAAGACCATTGAATAAAAAAGCGATGCCAGGCATCGCTTTTTTAATGAAATGAAACCGCGATTAGCTCACATCATTAGTGGCAACTCAACATCGGCCATCGCCTGCATGGAGGAGTCTTGTACCCTGCCCGCATATTTTGCCACCAGCATACTTCCTCTTGGGGCTTTAGCTAACACCTTGGCGGGTACCAGAAACTTCACAGTTACGCTCTTATTGGCACCAATCACCACATCCCTTAATGCTTGGGTGAACATCATCTCACTCGACCAGGCCCATAAACGCTTGCCGTTGGGGTCCACCAGCCATAAATCTGCCGTCATGCCAGAGCGATACTGAATCGCGACGCCGACCGAGCGAGGATTGGTAATGGTCAATGTCACAGCCAAGCCTTTGACATCGCTCTGACTCGTCAGTACCCCATTTAAGATCCCTTCAGCCTTATTCATAGCGCTTTCTCGCTTTTTGTCTTGACCATATTGCGTCTGCCCCACCAGCATAGGCTGATATCCTTGGGTGTTCTCTGTTTGCCTCTTCTGCAAGCCACTCTCTGCATGCAAGCCAGTTTCTACATGCAAGCCAGTCTCGCCATGTAAATCACTCGGGCCAGTTCCCATACCTGGGGCGCTTTGCTGGCTAGTAACAGGTACTGAGGCAGATTCAGATGACAGATCGCTTTGCGCCTCGTTGGAACAGGCCTGCATTAACATAATGGCTGTGATAAGCCCCACTTTTACTATCCAAGGGGTCATTAAAATCCTCCCAGTTTCTTAAACAGTTTATCTTTCAGCTTGTCTTTGGCTTTTTCGGTTTCCTGTTTGAGCTTGTTATCGAACAGTGCCTTGGTATCCAGGGCAAACTTGGGCTCGGCCATGCTGCCTGAAATCGCAAAGGGGATCTCTACGCCATAGAGAGAATCACGCTCGCTACCGCCTTGTCCTTCCAATGACCCAACAACAGAGGTGCTGAGCTTATAATCTATCGCCTCAGAAATCAGGTTCACCTGCCCCTTACCAGCAAGACGGATTAAAGGCGAAGCCATAGACAGGTCAGGGTTGCTGACCACCCCTTTCGCCATGGAGAAGCTGCCGGTCAGACTGGTGAAATCGGTTTTCTTCTCCGCCGAGGTGGGCGCATTGAGATTGCCACTCAGTTTCGCCTTAGCATCGCGCAGCATCTGTGGAATATTCACCCCATAAAGCGCGCCATCGGCCACTTCAAAGTTACCATTAGCAAGCAGGTTTGATTTGATATTGTCAGGGATCAGACTCTTACCTGAGCCTGTGACGTTAAATTGCGTTTTCCCTGCAAGCAGGTCAACCTCAGCAGCATCAGTCAGAAGCGGGCGGATCTGAATACCCTCGACCTTAGTGACAAACTTATAACTGGCCACTTTATTGCGGCCATCCAGGGTTGCGCGAGTCAGCATCTTACCCTGATAAAGATCTGATGAGAGCCGCTTCAGATCCAGCACGCCATTTTTCAGCACCATAGCCAAGACCCAGTTCTGGGTCTTAATATTTTGGGTGCTGATAGACTTCACCTTAATATCCAGGGTCGCATTGACCAACTTTAATCCGGAAAGATCGGGCTCCTGCTGCGCAGCTTGCTGCTTGTCTGTTGCCTGTTTTGAGGTATCAGCGCTCTTTGAATCTTCCCCCTTAGGTAACCAGTTATCAAGATTAATATCACCAAAATCCAGGTCGGCAACTATTTCAGGGACGCTGCTGCCGTAGTCAACATCCAGCTTACCCGTTCCCTGAATCTCATTGGCCGTTAACTTGGCTATCATGACGGAAAGCTGTTTGGCCTTGCTGTCGATCTGCACGCCTAATTCAAGATGATTACTCAGAGACTGATTCGGTATACCGGCTCCCTCCACCCTATTTTTGATAATGAAGTCTTTGATTGTGATAAGATCCAAGGACTTGGCGACCTTCAGCAGCCCCTCACCTTCACTACTTAGCTGCATATCCGGCATAGAGGCACTGAATTGATAGGAGAAGGAAGCAAACTCATCGAGAGAAAACGCACCTAATTTAAGCTCATCCAGATTAAAGGTTTGGGTCTGGTTGCTGGCCTCATCAAACAGATTTATCTGGGTATTGGTTATCGCAACCCCGCCTATGGTTAACTTACCCAGCTCTATTTGGCTTGGCGCCTGGGGAGCTGTCGTCGCAGGTGATTTCTCATCCGTTTTTGTATCCTTAGCGGCCACGGCCTTGTCACCACTTAAGCCATCGAAACTGCTACGCCCATCTTTGTAACTGTCTAGATTTAGCGTCAAACCATCGAGATTCAGCTGGGCTATCTCTATCTCACGGCTCAGCAACGGCATAAGTGCCACTTCGGCAACAATGCCTTTAACACTCAGCATCTCAGGATGCTTAAAGCCTTGTGGGTTTGTCAGTGATATATCACCAAGCTTGATCCCTATTGCGGGGAAGAAAGTCCAGCTTAAGTCCTGCTCAATCGCCAGCTCCCGTCCTGTTTGCTGTTTTACCAGATCGACAATCTGAGGTTTAAAATCGTTGAGATCGAAAATTAACGTCAAATAGGCAAATAAAAGAACGAATAAAGAGACGACGACTATCGACAACCATTTGATAAATTTCATAACAGCTTCCATCTGATGAGATTAATAACGACTGGGGTGACTAACATATCTTGGACAGATCCAATTTCGATGCAGATACCGCCACGCCATTATCGTCAGCATATAAGACCATACCTGGGTTAATTATAACGCCCTCCAGCACCAATTGGATGTTTACCTCACCCTGATCCTTTTTTTCCGTTTTGATTGGATTTGCGCCCAGAGCCTGGATCCCTATGTTCATGGATCTCAGTTTGCCGACATCACGCACATTACCCGCGATAACGATGCCGCTCCAGCCATTATCTACCGCGGTTTGCGTTATCATATCGCCAAGTAACGCACGGCGCGAACCGCTGCCATCGACCACAAGGACTTTTCCTCGACCATCCTGAGCGAGCGTAGATTTCACTTTCGAGTTATCTTCAAAACACTTAATGGTGACAACCTCTCCCCAAAAGATAGGATGCTTGCCATATTGGCGAAAATGGGAGCCAATAAAAGATAAGTGTTCATGGTAGCAATCAAACAGATCGGGCAATAGATCTCGCATATCAAGCCTCCGAGCAAGAATGGTATATTGAACTACTATAACAAGGACGGTCAAAAATGAAAATTTGCCAAAATTTACCGTCAACTGGTTTTAGAACTCCTGACATCACTATATAATAGAAGCTGTTTCATACTCATGAACACTGCTTTCATAAAGCTCCTTTATGAAAGCTGTATTTAAACGCTAAATACAAAGCAAGCTCCAAGAAAAAGCCAAGTTGTTTTAATCGACAATCAACAATCAAACGACAAGATAAGATGAAAGAAAACCTCAGTTTGCAAGAAGCGATTAATGCGCTTGACCAATATGACTATGATAAGAAGCAAACAAGTGGCCTGGAAAACGCTCGTAATACCAGCCAGATGAAAAGCTATATCAGCAGTTTAGATTACAGTTATAAGCGACTAGTTTGCTTGCAAGAGGCGATAAATGAATTGGTGGATGAAACAAAAGAGCAGCTTGTAAAGCAAGAAAAGATTCAGACTTTTAAAACCAAGATAATTAACCTGTCACGTACCTATAATATCTCGTTCGACGATGTCGTTGATATTATGCGGCAGCAAAACAGTAAATAAATAATAGTAAATAGATAGAAGCCTTATCAAAGACTCCATCTGACTATTCTTTATTGATAGAGATTGCTTGACAGAGATTTCTTGCCGCTAATTTTTTACAAGTAGCATACCGCTAGCAGCTTCTTACGATTAGCTTACTGCTCTGAATAACAGAACCAAATACTGAGCCAAATAACACCTCTTTATTCAGAGCATATAAAGTATTCAGAGCATAAAGTTGAAATCAATAACCTGTCGATTTTATTATCCCTGCGCCCGCTCTTTTATCATGGCTTTGTCTTGAAAAACCCTCTTCTTAATCTTCCCCCAATTCAGTCGAATTAATAACAGGCAAACAAAAAGCACTAGGTAGAGACTGGGTTCGATAATCTCAGATTTCACCGACCAGTAAAAATGGATCGGCGCCAAAATAGCAATGAGATAGATGCTGTTATGCACTCGCTGCCAGTTGCGCCCCATGGCCATTCTGACTCGATTAATCGATGTGATACTCAAAATAAGTAACAAAAGATAGGCGCTTGCGCCCACGAGAATATAAGGCCGCTTCACCACCTCACTAAGTAGTAAACGCCACTCAAACAGCAGATCCAGACTCAAAAATGCCATGATATGCAAGCAGGCATAGGCAAACACCCAGAGACCGACCAGGCGGCGCGTCTGCATCAGAAAAGGTAACTTAAAGCGTTTGGCCACTGGCGAGATTAAGAGTACCGCCACCAGCGTATTGAGTGTCCCCATGCCGGTATAATGAATAATATGCTGCACAGGATCGCCGCCTGCGTTACCACTCATCACATTCAATACCAGATAGAGTATGGGTAACAGGGCGAGCAGATGAAACAGACACTTGATTGCCACCAACTGGCGCGGGCTAACTTTTAACACATGCAGACTCCAATACAGCTCCCTTTATGAATAACATCGCAATTGCTAAGAAGCAGGCTAATAATAACGTTTCAGATCCATGCCTTGGTAGAGATGTGCGACCTGCTCACCGTAACCATTAAACGGCTGTGTATCGATCCGCTTAGCCGAGAAAATACCCCCTTCGCCAATACGCCGCTCCGTTGCCTGAGACCACCTTGGGTGATCCACCTTAGGATTCACATTAGCGTAAAAACCATACTCATGGGGAGCCAGCTGATTCCAACTGGTCGGCGGCTGTTTATCCATCACGCGAATACCCACAATGGACTTGATGCTCTTAAAGCCATATTTCCAGGGCACCACTAATCGAATGGGTGCGCCGTTTTGGGGTCTTAAGGTGCTGCCATAGAGACCTACAGCAAGCAGTGCTAGCTCATTGGTGGCCTCATCGAGTCTAAGTCCTTCAACATAGGGATAGTGGATCCCGCCGCCCATCAGACGGTTCTTCTGCCCTGGCATCTGCTCAGGATCGAACAGGGTCTCAAACGCCACATGGGTCGCACCGGCTCTGACCCCGGCTTTTCTCAGTAAGTCCGCCAGTGGAAACCCTACCCAAGGGATCACCATAGACCAGGCTTCGACACACCTGAGGCGATAGATACGCTCCTCTAATGCAAATAGCTTGGTGAGATCATCCAGATCTAAGGTCAGCGGCCTGTCGACTAGCCCTTCCACCTTGAGCACCCAGGGATCAACCTTAAACCCTTGGGCATTTTCGAAGGGGTCTGTCTTATCTGTGCCGAATTCATAGAAATTGTTATGGGTGATCACCTTGGCCTCAGGGGTTAATACCTCATGCTGACCAAACTGGTTGTCGGCGGAAAAACTGAGGGGCTGAGTGACAAAAGGCTGCTTAGATTTTGGCTCGCCAAAAAGATCGAATAACCCGGCCTGAACATAACCCGGAATGCTGGCACCAATAGCGCCAAGTCCCAGGGCTTTCACTATGCTGCGCCTGTCATTAAACACCGCTTGTGGCGTCACATTGGCTTCACGCTCATTCCAGACCTTGCCACCCCAAGTACGCGCATTCCTTACTCTTAAGATTTTGCTTCGACCATTTGTCTGCTTCACCATTGGCACCTCAACTCTTGTTCATGGCTACTCTTGTTATAACAGGGAACATATTGCAGGTTTTGCATAAAAGCTAGCCAGCTAACTCTCGACCCTCGACCTCGACTCTCTCTATTAGATAGACTAAAGGCAAAAAAAATTTCAACCTCACAAATGATTTACGTCTTAGCGCCAAGATTGCACTTGAACACACCCCTTCACCGTGAGAGGCTTATCCCATTCTTCATTTTTGGTTGATCATTTATGCCAGTAGCCATACCACTCTCCTTACCCGAAATTCTCGCGCTTTGTGCCACCGCTTTCCTCTCATTATTAATCGGCGCCCTACTCAATCAACGCCTGACTCGCCGGCGCTGGGAGGAGATCAAACAGCAACTGCTTGATGAGCAGCAAACCCTCAGTCAGCAACAGGCTCAAGCATTAGCATTAGCCCAGGCGCAAGTGGAAGATAAACAAACTGAAAACGGCCAATTACAGCAAAAACTGGAGCATCAAATCGCCCTGCTGGGTATGAGCCGTGCCCAGGCAGAAAGGGCAAACGAACTCGAAGATCAGCTGCAACAGGCGCAGCGTAAACAGATGGAAACCCAGCTGGCGCTGTCCAAATCCAACGCCATGCAGCAAACCCTGACGGTGAAGTTTGAAACCGAGCAGCAAGCCCTCGAAGATAAGATTGCCCATCTCAACGCCGCCGAGTCGCGCCTGAGCCAGCAATTTGAGAATTTAGCCAACAAAATTTTTGATAGCAAATCCCAAGTTTTGCAGCAGCAGAATGAACAACAGCTGACAAACGTGCTATCTCCCTTTAAACAGCAGCTTGAAGGTTTTAGAAAGCAGGTACAGGAATCCTACACAGTCGAGCAGGCCGAACGCAGCGCCTTTAAGCATCAGCTGGAATCACTAAAGGCATTAAACCTGCAAATGAGTCAGGATGCGGTCAACCTAACCAAAGCATTAAAAGGCGACAATAAGCAGCAAGGCAACTGGGGCGAAGTGATCCTTGAGCGGGTTCTGCAAGAAAGTGGCCTACGTGAGGGACATGAATACCATACCCAGCAAGATCTTAAAGATGACAAAGGCAAACGCTTCAAACCCGATGTGATAGTCCATCTGCCGGAAGACAAAGATGTGGTGATCGATGCCAAGATGTCTCTGGTCGCCTATGAACGTTATTTTAACAGCGAAGATGAATTAACCCGAACTGGCGCAATCAAGGAGCATTGCAACTCCATACGTGCGCACATTAAAGGCCTGAGTCAGAAGGATTATCAAAAGCTTCATGGCCTCACCAGTCTCGATTATGTACTGATGTTTATTCCGCTTGAACCCGCATTTCTGCTGGCACTTGAACATGAGCCAAGCCTGATCAACTATGCGCTAGAGAATAATATCATGCTGGTCAGCCCCACTAACTTACTGGTAGCACTGCGTACCATCAACAATATCTGGCGCTATGAATACCAGAATCAAAATGCCCAGCAGATCGCCAAACAGGCGGGTAAAATTTACGACAAACTCTGTGGTTATGTTGAGGATATGGAGAAGGTGGGCAAGGCCATTGAGTCGGTGGATAAGCACTACCAAAGTGCCATGGGCAAACTCTCCACGGGCAAAGGCAACCTCATTCGTCAAGCTCACCAGATGCAGCAACTCGGGGTTGCCACCTCAAAGCAGCTCGACCCTCAGCTGCTGGATAACTCGCTCAATGAATCGCATCCCGAGCGAGAACCGCATTATGAAATAAACGGTGAATCCAAACTCAATTAATCGTTAAGAATCAAGGAAGACCGACTGCAGAATCTGATGTAACGAGGAGCAGCACTATGCTAAGCCTTTATATAAAAAGTTGTTTTAGGCAAAGCCTACCCGTGCTTGCCCTGCTTTCCTGTGTGTTTTCTCCTCTCATCACATCCATGCCCGTTCAAGCGAGTCATAGCCAGGCGAGTAAGCTCACAGCTCAGCAGCAAAACTATCTGGATGCCAAAGCCAGCCTAGATAATAACGACCTCATTGAATACCAGAAACTGAGAAAGCAGCTTGAGGGTTATCCTCTCACCCCCTATCTGGACTTTCATGCCAACATGGATGACATACTGGCCAGCAAAGGCAAACAGGCTAGTCGCGCGATCGCCAAATTTAAGGGCACGGCCCTGCACTCGAGCCTACGTTATCGCTATCTTGTGCACACAGGTAACAATGAGCGCTGGCATGATTTTCTCACTATCAGCCCCAAGGCACCCAAGAATATCGTGCTGCAGTGCTATTACTATCGAGCCCTGTTCAACAATGAGCAGCGTAAACAGGCCTTTAAAGGGGCACAACAACTTTGGCTTTACGGCCACTCCCGGCCAAAAGAGTGCGATCCCCTGTTTGCCGCCTGGGAAAAGGCCGGCCATCCCAGTCAGGAGCTGATTTGGCAGCGTATGTTACTGGCCTTTAATGCCAACGAACTGGGATTATTAACTTATCTCTCTAAAAAGCTTACCCAGCACAAAGAGGAAGCCCAGCTGCTTATCGGCCTCTATAAAAAACCCCACACCCTGGAGCAGAAAAATCGTTTAAGCAAGAACGAGAAGCGCAATGAAGCGATGCTCGAAGCCGTCCTTAAACGCCTTGCCCGCCAAGATCTAGGCAAGGCTATCTCGCTCTATTCCCGCTACGAACAGTCAAAACGCTTTAGCCCGTTCGAGCAGAAAAAACTCAGCCGTTATCTGCTGCGCCGCGCACTCATCGCCCAGGAAAACGCGCTCAAACCCTTCGTCGATAGCCATCTCGGGCAAATCGACAGTGACGATCTCAAGGTGCTGCGCCTTCGCTGGGCGATACGGGAAAACGATCAGCAGGCCATAGCGCACTATCTAGCGCTCCTGAGTCAGGAGAAACGCAGCAAGGAGCGCTGGCAGTATTGGCTCGCCCGCACCAATGCCCAGGATGATGACAAGGCTGAGCGCCTAAAGAGTCTTGCCCAAGCGCGAAATTTTTACGGCTTCAGCGCCGCCAGCACACTAAAACAGGCTGTGCAGCTACAAGATGAAGCGACCCCGGCCAATCCAAACCTAAATGCCAAGCTCAAGCAAGATCCCGGTCTTGCAAGGGTCAGCGAGCTGCTGGCACTGGATAAACTCATAGATGCCAGAGCCGAATGGCTGCTCCTGCTCTCTCGTTATGATAATGCCACCCAAGCACAATATGCGCTGCTGGCTCAAGGGCGCGGCTGGGATTATCTTGGGGTACAGGCCAGTATTGAAGCCAGCCTTTGGAACGACATGGCGCTGCGTTTCCCCTTAGCAGCGACCCCCGCCTTCGAACAGGCGAGCCAACAAGCCAAGGTGGATATCGATGAGCTTCGCGCCATCGCAAGACGCGAATCGGCTTTCTATCCCTATGCCACATCCAGCGTTGGTGCCCGCGGTCTGATGCAGCTGATGCCAGCGACGGCCAAGGCCACAGCCAAGAAACTCAGACTGCCCTATCGCGGCCATAAGAGCCTGTACCAAATAGACACTAATACCCTGCTCGGCAGTGCCTACTATGCCCAGCTGCTAAAGGAGTTTGACAACAATCGTGTGCTGGCCACTGCCGCCTATAACGCTGGGCCACGCCGGGTAAAACTCTGGCTGGAGAAGAGTAAGGGCAAATTAGATGTGTTGAGCTTTATCGAGTCTATCCCTTTCACCGAGACCCGAGAGTATGTGCAGGCGGTATTGAGTTACCGGGTGATCTACCAGATGCAACAGCATAAACCCGTGTCCCTCTTCTCGGAGCAGGAGCTGAACTATCGCTACTAGCATTCACTACTAGCGACTTTCGCAACTGGCTATCAATACCGACTTTCACGATTAAACTGGATTAAGGGGGTTTCTCCAGCTAGCTTTAGTTGAGTGACGACTGACACCTTATCTTTGGGTCGTCCGATAAAAATCAACAAGATAAAAATAACACTAGAGGGAGTTGCATGTCGCAGAGCAGCATCTTGGCACTGTCGAGCCAACTAGAACAGGTACTACTGGGCAAGCCCCAACAGATCAAACTCGCCATCACTTGTATTCTTGCCAAAGGCCACCTACTTATCGAAGATTTGCCTGGCATGGGGAAAACCAGCCTCTCTCAGGGACTGGCACAGAGTCTAGGACTCAGCCACCAGCGGATCCAGTTTACCAGCGATATGCTGCCGGCCGACATCCTGGGGGTCTCTATTTTCAATAAAGAGCAATCGCAATTTGTGTTTCATCCCGGCCCCATCTTCAGGCAGATGGTACTGGCCGATGAGATCAACCGCGCCAGCCCCAAGACCCAGAGCGCCCTGCTCGAAGCCATGGCCGAGCATCAGATCACTGTCGATGGCGTCACTCATCCGCTGCCCAGCCCCTTCTTTGTGATTGCCACCCAAAACCCCAGTGAGCAGTCGGGGACTTTTCCCTTGCCGGAATCCCAGCTCGATCGATTTATGATGCGGATCTCCATCGGCTATCCAGATAAGGTCGCCGAACTTGCCATGTTAAAGGGGATGGATTTGTCGCCTCAAATCAATACACTTCCCCAGAGGCTAGACCCGCTTGCACTGCGCGAGGCGCAAAATGAGATACTGGATGTCAAAGCCTCCGATGCACTTCTGCACTATATTCTGGCGCTGATAGAGAGTTCACGTCAGCTACAAGAGGGCTTTGGCCTGTCGCCGCGGGCCAGCAAGGCGCTGCTCCATGCCGCCAAGGCTTGGGCCTATATTCAGGGGCGCAACTATGTGGTGCCTGAAGATGTGCAGGCGGTTTTCCCCTCTGTGGCTGAGCACAGGCTCCGCAGCACCAGCCAGCAACAGGGGGAAGCGCTGTCCTTGAAGCTGCTTAGCAGTGTGAACCCCATCTTGTAGGGGGCCATGATCAGAATGAAAGCCTTAAGCGCCTCTTCCCTCAATCGATACTGGCATAACTGGTTGTCCAGGCGGCTGCCGGCGAATTCAGAAATCACCCTGGCGCACAAGAGTATTTTCATTCTCCCCACTGGGTTTGGTCTTTTCTGGCTGCTATTGGTGGTGGTGCTCTTCCTGTTTGGCACTAACTATCAGAATAATTTGGTGATCGGACTTAGCTTATTGCTGCTTAGCGTGTTTAATACCTGCATTATCTACAGTTATCGTAACCTTGCCGGGATGACACTGCAGGCGAAAAACGCGCCTAATGTCTACGCCGGTGAGACAGTCCTGTTTCCCATCGAGATCAGCGCCCCACAAGTGCAGTGTCAGGTGCGACTCAGCTACAAACACAATCCAATCCGCTCCATCGAGCGGGTTGATGAGCACAAGCAGCTCACCCTTATCGCCTTCGATAACGCCAGGCGCGGTTGGCTAGATCCTGGACGGCTTAAGGTCGAGTCCCGCTTTCCCCTGGGTCTGTGCCGTGCCTGGTCCCATATCGATCTTGATAATCGCCAGATAGTGTTTGCAGCCCCAAAGCTCAGCCACACCGCCCTTAAACGCGACCAGAAGAACAAGCCAGCCGATAGCCTGCAAGGCAGCGCAACCATAGGTGTCGAGGAGTTTAAGCACCTTAGACCCTATGTGATAGGTGAGCCACTCAATCAGATAGCCTGGAAGCAACTGGCTCAAGGACGCGGCATGTTAACCAAGGAGTTTGACCAACCCACAGGTGAGCCCCAGTGGTTGGTGTTCGATCCCACTCGCCCCGATCTTGAGCAGCAGCTCAGTGAAATGACCTGGATGGTGGATACCCTAAGTCAGCACAATAAAATTTTCGGGTTGCGACTGCCCACCCAAACCCTGCTTCCTGGCTGTGGCAATCATCACAGAGTCGCCTGTTTAAAGGCCATCGCTACCTATGGCACTGTCACCCAAGCTGGCACCAAACCACAAACAAAAGTTGAGCCTCAAACAAAAGTTGAGCCTCAAACAAAAGTTGAACCTCAAACAAAAGTTGAGCCTACCCCTGATGAATAGGGCCACAGCAAAGACTCAGACGAAAACTCAGGCGAAGCCTAAGCCGTCCCAGATCATCAGCCGTCATACTCTGATGTGGTTGCTTATCGTTAACCTGAGTGTGTTGCTGCCGCTTTACGATAAAATGACCCCCTGGAGCATGGCGATCTGCGCCATCTGTCTGGTATGGCGCTTTGGGATCTTCACCGGCAAGGTCGCCAAGCCGCCCCGTTATCTGGTCGCCCTGCTGGCTGTCGCCTCGGCGATCACTTTAGCCTTGGTCAGTTCCCAGATGGGCATACTCAATGGCTTGATCAATTTGCTGATTTTGGGTTACGCCCTTAAATACATAGAGGTGAGTGAGCACAGAGATGTACGCGCCGTGGTCATGGTGGGTTTCTTCCTTATCGCCATCACCTTTATTGAGAAACAGAGCCTGTGGTTTACCCTGCAACTCCTGCTGGTTGCCAGCATCAATCTCTCTGTGCTGGTCAGCCTCTATCTGGGCGGCGACAGCTGGGGGCGCACCGCCAGACTCGGCGTGAAACTCATCTTACAGAGCCTGCCGCTGGCGATACTGCTATTTATTGTGCTACCCCGTCTACCGCCGCTCTGGCTGGTGCCTAAGGCCACTACCGCCCAGACAGGCCTGTCTGACAGCGTCGCCTTTGGTGATATTGGCCAGCTGACCCGCTCGCCTGCACTGGCCTTTAGAGTCAGCTTCCAGGGGGTGAACCCCAGTAACCAGCAGCTCTACTGGCGGGCTATCGTGCTGGAAGATTATGATGGCAGCCGCTGGACTCAATCCCAGTCCACTAAGCTGTTACATCAACAACTCAAGTTTCAGAAAGGACGCAATGATTTTCGTCAGCGTCCCTTGGGAAGAAAGTTTCAGTATGATGTGATCAGCGAGCCCACCCATCAGCGCTGGCTATTCGGGTTGGATCAAGCCTTCGGCAGTCATCAGGATGTGATCAATATGCCAGACGGCAGCCTCTACTCCCTGAGCAACCTAGATCAAGAGTATCAATATCATGTCACTACCTACCCGGATGCGCCGCTGAGCCTGAATTTAAGCAGAGAGAGCCGCTGGCGTAACCTCAAACTGCCAAAAGACAGTAACCCAAAAACCGCACAGCTTGCCGAGCAGTTTACCCGCGATTATCCCGATCCCAGTGCACGGCTTAGCGCCATGATGCGGCTGTTTAATCAGTCACCCTATTACTACACTCTTCGCCCGCCCGCTGTCGGGCCCCAGCAAATAGATGATTTCCTGTTTGAAAACAAGGCAGGGTTTTGTGTCCACTATGCCAGCGCCTTCACCTTTATGGCCCGGCGCAGCGGCATACCCGCAAGGCTAGTCACTGGCTATCAGGGGGGCGAGTGGAACCAGAATGCCCAGTACCTTAGCGTCTATCAATACATGGCCCACGCCTGGGTCGAGGTCTGGCTGGAAGATCAAGGTTGGGTACGTTTCGATCCCACGGCTATGATAGCCCCGGGAAGAATTGAGCAGGGTTTCGATGCCGTGTTCACTCCAGAACAAAGCTACCTGATGAACAACCCCTTTAACAGCTTGCGCCTGCGCCAATATCCGCTGTTAAATCAGATCCGCCTCTCCCTTGCCAGCATCAATTTCTACTGGAGTAAGTGGGTGTTGGGTTTCGATAATGACAAGCAGCACGAGTTATTGGAGCGTCTGCTCGGTCAGATCAACATGACTAAGATGGTGCTCTTTGTGGGATCAATCATGGCGCTCATCGCCCTGCTGATCGCCTTCAATGTCGGCCTGATAAGCTTCTCCAGGCGGCAAGATAGCCTAGTGGCCGCATTTGAACAGATAGCGGATCTGCTGGCCAAGCGCGGCCTTGGACGAAAGATCAATGAATCCCCGACCGACTATGGCAAACGCGTCCTCGGTCAGGCTCCGCAGCTTAACATCCCCTTAAGCGCCTTTATCGACAGCTATATGGCGCTCAAATATCGGCCCTTGTCACCCGATGAACGGCAGCGGCATCTGCAGCGTTTTAAGCAGCAAGTTAAGCAGCTAGGCTCGGCCATACACAGGCACCCATGGACAAGCTAACACCAGTGGAACTTGAGATGATTACTATCTGACTTTATTGGATTAAAAATTACTCCAAGGCGCTAACTATCAGAGAGTAAAACCCTAGACATCACAGAGTAAAGCCCTAGAATAGAGGCAAAATTAGATCCCTTAACTGCGGCGCTTCGCATCCGATTAAAGGCAGCCTATGCTCTATTTAGTTCAGTCAAACCGAATGGAATCCCTAGCTAAGTTATTAGCCGATGAACTAACCACACCACTGGCGACTCAATCCCTGTTAACGAGTGAGCAGATCTTAGTGCAAAGCCCTGGCATGTCGACCTGGCTACGATTGGCCATTGCCGAGCATAACCAGATAGCCGCCGCCCTCGAGTTTCCGCTGCCCTCCAGCTTTACCTGGGATCTGTGCCATAAGTTGCTCAAAGATGTGCCCAAGGAGAACGCCTATACCAAGGCGGCCATGACCTGGAAACTGATGGCGCTCCTGCCGGACATGTTAGAGCAGCCGCTTTTTGCCCCGCTGGCAAACTATCTGCAAAATGAAACCGTGACTCAGGACAAGCACGCGCCTCACTCCCTTAAGCTCTATCAGTTAGCCGCCCAGATCGCCGATATTTTCGACCAATACCTTGTCTATCGCCCCGACTGGATCTTGGCCTGGGAGGCCAATGAGCCCCATCTGCCGCCCCATGATGATGCTCTCGAACAGGCGCAATTGTGGCAGCCTGTACTCTGGCGCGCGCTGGTGGAGTATAACGATCACCAGCTGGGATTAAGCCGCTACCACAGAGCCAACCTGATGCAGAGCCTGTTTGACCGGCTAAATGCCCCGAATTGCCCCACAGATGAGCTGCCTGAGCGCCTGTTTGTGTTTGGCATCTCCTCCATGGCCCCCCAAACCCTGCAGGTGTTATATCACTTAGCCAAGCGCATCGATGTGATCATGCTTAGCCTCAGCCCCTGTCAGCACTATTGGGGCGATATAGTCGACCCGCGCCTGCGCGCCAGAATGGCACTGCAATATGAAGGCAAGCAGCAACTGGATATCGACTGGGAAGATAAACTCGAAGTCGGTAATCCGCTGCTGGCCAACAACGGTAAGATGGGGCGGGAACTCCTGGACCTGTTACTGGAACTGCCGGAGCAGGACACCAATTTTAATCTGGAATGCTATGAGACACCGGGCAGCGACAGCCTGCTTCATTCGGTGCAGCAGGATATCTTAGATCTTACCACCCGGGGCGAAAGTCTCGGACCAGACAGCAGCCTCTATCTTAGCCTCAAGGGGCGGCGCGAACTG
Source organism: Shewanella sp. AS1 (assembly GCF_021412565.1). Taxonomy (GTDB): domain Bacteria; phylum Pseudomonadota; class Gammaproteobacteria; order Enterobacterales; family Shewanellaceae; genus Shewanella. Next base: position 118,981 of record NZ_JAKCLJ010000003.1, read on the forward strand.
AAAGCCGACGACAACTCTATTAGCCTTAAAAGCTGCCACAGTCCGCTACGGGAAATGGAGACGCTGCACGATCATCTGCTCAGCCTGCTATCCCAGAAAGATAAAGCGATCGCTCCCCGGGAGATAGTGGTCATGATGCCGGATGTGGCCAGTTACGCGCCTTACATAGATGCCGTGTTTGCCGCCAAAACCGGTGAACACTATATCCCCTACGCCATCGCCGATCGCGGCGCCGCCCAGGAATCGCCACTGATCAACAGCTTTTTACAGTTGCTGACTCTGGATCAGAGCCGCTTCGCCTTGACGGAGATCCTCACCATCTTAGAAGTGCCAGCCGTGCTGCGCCGTTTCGAGATAACAGCAGATGAGCTTGAGCTTATCCGTCTCTGGCTCGAAGAGGCTGGTGTGCGCTGGGGACGCGACAGCCAGTCCCGTCTGGTGCAGCAGCTGCCCGCTTATGAGCAGAACTCCTGGGCCTTTGGTATCAAGCGCCTCATCTTAGGTTACTGTTTCAGTGATGAATCCCCTGTTTATCTGGACAGCCTGGCGCTGCAAGGGATCGAGGGCCAAGGCGCTCAGGCGCTGGGTAAACTGCTGAATTTTATCGAGGCGCTCGATGAGTGGCTCGATAGCCTCAGGCAAACAGTGCCACTCAAACAGAGAATTAGCCAACTGCTGGCCTTAGTGGAGCGCTTTTATCTGTGTGACGATGAGGAGCTGCCTCAGCTTCAGGATATCACCCAGGCCATAGGCAAATTCAGTGACGAGCTCAGTCAGGCGCAATATGAGCATGCACTCGAACTTAAGGTGATCCACAACTGGTTTGTCAGCCACCTGTCAGAGTCCCGAGTCGGCCAGCGTTATCTGGCCGGTAGCGTCAACTTCTGTACCCTGATGCCGATGCGTTCTATCCCCTTTAAGGTGGTGTGTCTGCTGGGAATGAACGATAGCGTCTACCCCAGAGTCCAGCATCCCGTTGGCTTTGACTTGGTGGCTCAGTTTGCCGCCCGTAAAGGGGATCGCTCCCGTAGACTCGATGATCGCTACCTCTTCCTCGAGGCGCTGCTGTCAGCAAGAGAGCAGCTCTATATCAGTTATATCGGCCACAGCGAGTGGGATAACAGCGAGCGCATCCCCTCTATGCTGGTCTCAGAGCTGATTGAATATTGTCAGCTGACCTGTGTGCCCGCAGGCTTTGATTGCCAGACACTCGATGACGGTAAGGCGTGTGACACAAAAATCATAGATGCCCTTGAGCAGGCTATCTTAGATAGGCTGGTGGCGCAGCAACCCCTGCAACCCTTCGATGAACGTCTCTATCAGGAAACTTCGCCCTTAAGCCAGAGCTATATAAACCAGAGCTACAACAGCCAGTGGTGCCCACCCCAGAGCAAAGCTCCTGAGAGTGAAGCTCCTGATAGTGAAGATATAGGCCAAGCCCACACAGACTTTATTACTAAGCCGCTCTCACCACTGCCAACGGATACGGCAGCGGATGAAGCCAGCTTTGATAAGGCCGCTTCCTTGCAGGAGCTGGAACTCTCTGCCCTGATCCGCTTTTTCCGTAATCCGGCGCAGTTTTTCTTCAACCGTGCCCTCAAGCTGGATCTCGCCCTGGATATTCAGGGCGATGACAACGACGAGCCCTTCAGCCTCGATGCCCTGTCCCGTTATCAACTGCAAGCTCAGCTCATAGACAATGCCATCGACGCCAAAAGCGACAGCCCTGAACAGCAGCTTCTTGGCAGACTCAAGCGCTCGGGCAAACTGCCCCTGCAGCCCTTCGATGATCTGCTGCTTAATCAGTACCTTCACGATATTGAGCCGATTGTCGGCAGAGCCAACTACCTCAAGGGGGAGCAGTCTCACACCCTGGAGATAGCGATCGCCCTGCCTGAATGTGCTACTCAGCTCCTTGGACGCATCGATGCCATCTCGGCCAAAGGGCTGGTCAATTACCGCCCCGGCACGGCCAACGCCCGGGATCTTATTCGTGTCTACCTGCGACATCTGTGCCTGTGCTCCATGGCAGACACGCCTCAGGTCGCCCCCAGTTTTATCGGCTCTATGCCGAGTTACCTGCTGGATATCGGCAATTTTTACGCCTTTGCACCTATCACGCCTGAGCAGGCCAGAAACCAGCTCAGCCTCTGGGTTAACTATTTTAATCTTGGCCAATTAACGCCGCTGCTGTTTGTGCCCCGCACGGCCCTGGCCTATGTGGAGGCCGAGGGCGATCATCACGCGCGGCTCAGCCAGGCGCGGGAACAATGGCTCAACGATCAGGAAACCCTAGGTGAAGGGCTCGAGCCTCACTATCGCCGTCTGTTCCGTTTCCCGGGCGATTTCACCGAAGACGCCTTTGGCAAGACGGCTCACACCCTGCTCGACCCGCTGGTTAGCCTGTATCACAAGGCGCGCTTAAGCGAACTCAGCAACTATGTGGAGGGCGCAGATTTTGGAGAACAGCGCGTTGATAGCACAGGCAAGGAGGCAGGCCAATGAGCCAGACACAAGAGGTGAGGAAGATGGCAAAGAGGAGCGAAAAACTTGATACCTTAACTTTGCCCCTCAGTGGCAGCAGGCTAATTGAGGCCAGCGCCGGCACAGGTAAAACCTTCACCATAGCCGGTCTCTATGTGCGTTTGCTGCTAGGCGATGAGCAGACCAGGCCGCTGAGCTGTGAAGAGATCTTAGTGGTAACCTTCACTAACGCGGCGACGGGCGAACTGAGAGACAGGATCCGCAAAAAAATTAAGCTGGCCTACCGCCGCTTTATCGGTATTCCTGTCGATGATGCGCTTATCGAGCAACTCTACCAACAGACCCCGCCCGACAAACTTGCCCTGGCGCGCAAACGCCTAGACTTAGCCCTCAAATCCTTAGATGAAGCCGCCATCTTTACCATACACGGATTCTGCCAACGCATGCTGGCGGACATGGCGTTCGAAGCCTCGCAGCTGTTTGAGTCTGAGTTCACCTTAGATGACAGCGAGTTTTTACACCATGCGGTGCGCGACTTCTGGCGGGAAACCTGTTATCCCCTGCCTGCCTATCTCGCGCAGCTGATCGGCGATAAGTTTAGCGATCCCGATGGGCTGGCGCAGCAGATCCGTCCGCTGCTCGGCGCCGCCCAGGCGACGGTTTACCCGTCGCCGAGAGACTTTACCAAGACAGCCGAGTCTCTGAGTCAGAGCCTGAGCCGCCTTAAATTGATCTGGCCGCGAGAGCGTGATGCCTTAGCGGCGAACCTTTTGCAACTGCCTTTAAACGGCCAGCGTTTTGGTAAGAAGGAGCTTGGCTACCCCAAACTTGCCGATCTGCTCAGCAGCCTGGATAACTGGGTCAGTTTTGGTCACGCCCTGCCCCCAAGCAAAGTGCTTGAACAACTGTCCCTAAACAATCTCAAGCTCAATAAGGGCGGCGTGCTTCCAACCGCCCAAGAGGCCCCCTTGCTGGCGCATATCGAGCAGCTCAATGAACTTATTGGCCAGTTTATCCCAGGTTTTCTCTTTGCCGCAAAGCAAGGCATCGCCAGACGCTTTGCCGCGCAGAAGCAGGAGAAGAATCTACTCACACCGGACGATCTGCTCAGTAAACTCGCCGAGGCGCTCAGCCAGTCAAACACGGCTGCCGATAAGATGAGCCTTGCCAGCGCCATCGCTAAGCGTTTCCCTATCGCCCTGATTGATGAGTTTCAGGATACCGATCCGCTGCAATATCAGATTTTCAGTCAAATTTATCAGCAAAAAGAGAACTGCGAACAACAGATACAAAATCCTAGCCTGCTGATGATTGGCGATCCCAAGCAGGCGATTTACGCCTTTCGCGGCGCCGACATCAACACCTATATCGCGGCGCGCAGCCAGACAGCGCACCACTATAGCCTGGATACCAACTACCGCTCCAGCCGCAACATGGTGGCCGGCGTCAATCGCCTCTTTAGCCAGCATGCAGATCCCTTTATCAGCCAGGCTATCCCTTTTGAGCCAGTCAGCCCCTCGCCTTTTGCCGATAACAAGCGCCTTATCGAGCAGACAGATAACCCCAGCGCCCTGCGGATAAAACTCTTAGGCGAAGATCCTGAACTGGGACTCAACAAGACCACGGCCAGAAAACTGCTGGCTCAGGACAGCTGTAACGAAATCGCCCGACTCTTGAGTGAATCCCAAAAGGGGCACTGTTTTAATGGCGATAAGCCACTCAAGGCCAAAGATATCGCGGTACTGGTGAGAGACAGAAACGAGGCCGCCTTTATCAAAGATGCTCTGAGCGAGCGGCAAATTGGCGCCGTGTTTCTCAGCCGTGACAGCGTATTTTCCACCCTGGAAGCCAGGGAGATGGCGCTCGTGCTTATCGCCATCGCCAATCCCAAGGATGAACGCGCCCTCAGATCGGCCATGGCCACTGAGCTGTTAGGTTACAGCGCCGAGGCGATCAACCAATTTAATCTCGATGAGGAGCACAGGCAGAACCTGTTAGAGGCGTTTGCTCAGCTTAATCAGCTGTGGCTTAAACGTGGCATCATGCCCAGCCTAATGGCCATGGCGCAGACGACTCATCTGATAGAACGTCTGCTGGCAAGCCAGGATGGTGAGCGGCGCCTCACAGATTTCAGGCACCTTGGCGAGCTCTTGCAGCAAAAGTCCACCGAGCTCGATGGCATTCACGCCCTACTTAACTGGTATCAGCAGACCCTGCTGGATAGCCAAAGCGGAGAGGAAGCCCAGCTCAGGCTGGAGAGCGAGCAGAATCTGGTGCAGATAGTGACAATCCACAAGAGTAAGGGGCTTGAATACCCTGTCTGCTTCCTTCCCTTCGTCAGTCTCAGCCGGGATTTTCGCCGAAAACCTGCGCCCATGCTCTATCACAAGGATGATGAGCTTATCTGGGATATAGAGCAGAGCGATGACGGCTGGCTGCAATATAAGCAAGAAACCTTAGCCGAAGATCTGCGCCTACTTTATGTGGCGCTGACCCGCCCAGCGCTCTGCTGCTATCTCTATATCGCCAACCACAGCCGCGTTAACAAATCCGGCATCAGCAGTCAGCTCCATCAGACCGCCATCGGCTACCTGTTAGGGATAGAGGACGCCAACTGCGATCTTGCACTGATCCAAGCCAGGGCAGCTACGCTAATCAATAATGAAATCGCAAGTGACGCAATTAGTGTTCAGACCATCAGCAGCATAGCGCCGCCTGCGCCGCTAGCAAAACAGAGCGATGAGCGGGGCCAACTCAGTGCTAAGCCATTACACAGAGCCGCAACGACACCCTGGCGAGTTGGCAGTTATTCAGGGCTGGTGAAAAATATGCCCCATGAGCGTGTCACGCCCGGCGGCGACGATGAAATCTTCCCAGAGGCAGCGCCATTAGTGTCTGAGCTTCCTCCCAGCGAATCCCGATTTAGTTTCGATCGCGGTGCCAATGCCGGGAGTTTTATGCACCTGGTATTGGAGGAGATTGACTTTACCCAAGCTGAACGCGATCTACCAATCCAGCTGCCCAGAGCGATGGAGCAATATGGTATCGACGATCACTGGCAAGCCATGCTGCTTGACTGGTATCTGGATCTGTTAAAGGCACCGCTCACAGCTGCAATGCAAACAGATAAAAGTCAAGCGCTCAGCCTATGCCAACTGTCACCCAAGCAGACCTTAGTGGAGATGGAGTTTTATATGCCCATCACGCAGCTGCAAGCCAAGGCACTAACAGAGCTGCTCGGCCAATTTGGTTATCCGATGACGCTGGAGTTCGACACCCTGCAGGGCATGCTAAAGGGCTTTATCGATCTGACCTTCGAGCATGACGGCTGCTTTTACATTGCCGACTACAAATCAAATCATCTCGGGAACGATTTTGCCGACTACGACAAGGCCGCCATGGGCCAGGCCATCGCCAGCCACAGATACGATCTGCAGTACATCATCTATAGCCTCGCCCTGCACCGCTACTTAAGGCTACGTCTGCCTGACTATCACTATGAGACCCATTTCGGCGGTTGTTATTACCTGTTTTTGCGCGGCATGTCGGCGGTTCATCCCGGTTGCGGCATCTTCTTCGATAAACCGCCCGAAGCCTTGATAACGGCGCTCGACGATCTTCTCACATTAGGTGAAGCCGTCAGCACCCATAGAAACTCTCCCGATGACGCTCCCTACCAAACGGAGCTAATGCTATGATTAAATTAAATAAGCCGCTTACTGAACTCTTGAAGGAGTGGCAGGAGCAGCGCCTGTTAACGCCGCTCGATCGCCACTTTGCCCTGCAGATGCACTCGCTACATGCAGATAGTCACGATCTCTTCACCCTGATCTGCGCCCTGCTCAGTCGTCAGCTCTCAACCCAGCACACCTGTTTGCCGCTGGATCAGATTGATCTGAGCAACCCTTTAAATGAACAGCAGTCTCAATGCCAGATCCTGTTATCCGTCGATGAAATCACAGCTGAGCTGGCCAAGTTAACGGCTGTGGGCATTGCGCCCCCATCCCATGACGCAGCGCCCCAAAATAAACCCCTTATTCTCGACGGTCACACTCTCTATCTGCAGCGTTATTATCAGTTTGAGTCCAGAGTCGCTGACAAGCTCAAACAGCTGGCCAAACCCATTGACGTTAAAAATATTGAGGACTCAGATGCAGAGCTGGCGGCCAAACGCTTAGCTTGCCTGTTTCCCAGCACAGATGAGCAGGAAAAGTCCGAAAATAACCCAAGGCTTGACTGGCAGAAGATAGCCACAGCGACTGCGCTAACACAAAAACTGGCGGTGATAACAGGTGGCCCAGGCACAGGCAAAACCACCACAGTGACAAAATTACTGCTGCTTTTGTGTCAGGAGCAAGCCATGACCATTCGTCTGGTGGCGCCCACAGGAAAAGCCGCCGCCCGCCTGAGTGAATCGATAAAAGCCTCCAAGGCCAGACTCACTAAAGAATTAGCCGCTTATGGCGATACCCTCAATCTCGATGCCCTAAATCGCATTCCAGAAGAAGCCGCCACACTGCATCGCCTGCTCGGGGTGATCCCCAAGGCGACGGGATTTCGCCATAACAGAGACAATCCACTGCGTCTCGACTTGCTCATTGTCGATGAGGCCTCCATGGTGGACTTGCCCATGATGTACAAGCTGCTCGATGCGCTGCCAGAAAACGCCAGGCTGATACTGCTTGGGGATCAGGATCAGCTCGCCTCGGTGGAAGCCGGCGCCGTACTGGCCGATATCTGTGCCGGACTAAAGGCTCCTTCACAACACCAGAGTCATAGCCAGAGCCAAAATCAGGGCCAGAGCAAACCGCACTGGCAGATGCGCTATTCGGCCACAAAGGCAGCACTCTTAAGTCAGCTGACCATGAGCGATATGAGCCCTTTCGTCTCAGCAGATGCCAAACTCGGCGACAGCTTAGTCATGCTAATGCACAGCCACAGATTCAAGGGCGATGCGGGGATCGGCATGCTGGCGAGCGCGGTGAACCAGAGCGATTTAGGGGAGATCCAGCGGGTCTGGCAGCAAGGTTTTGAAGAGCTGAACTGGATTGAACATGGGTTAAACGAACAGGGGAGCCAATCTTTACTGGCGTTAAGCGTGACGCAATATCGCCCCTATTTAACGGCTATGAGTCAGGCATGCGATCCCCTTGAGATAATCGAGCTGTTTAATCAGTATCGGATACTGTGCGCCATGCGCGCCGGTGACTATGGGGTCGATGGCATCAACCTGGCTGTAACTCAGGCGTTGAGTGCGGCCAAGTTGATCTCACCCAAGGCCGAGTTCTACCCGGGCAGGCCTATCATCATTCAGAGCAATGACTATAATCTTGGGCTGTTTAACGGCGATATCGGCCTGATCTTACAAGACGCACAGAGTCAGAGGCTGATGGCCTATTTCGTTCAGGCCGATGGAGCACTACTTAAAGTGCTGCCTGCACGCCTGCCCCAACACGACACCTGTTTTGCCATGACGGTACATAAAAGCCAGGGCAGCGAGTTTGCAAATGTGTCTCTCGTCCTGCCGCCTAAACCCAGCGTGGCCCAGCAGCAGCTGCTCACCAAGGAGCTTGTTTACACAGCCATCACCCGGGCAAAACAGTATTTTAGCTGCCTTGGCAGCCAGCGTATCTTTGAGGCGGCTTGCACCCAGGCGACCAAACGCGCCTCCGGGCTGGCAAAACGGCTATGGCACTAAGCACTTAACATTAGGCCGTTGACATCAGGCTGTTAACACTAGGCAATAGCCAATACGCATATAAATTGGGCAAACGGGATTTAAGCCAGTTTGCAACCCTTGCATAAAATGAAAAGCGCGGCATAGTGAGCAAGCGACTAACTATCCGACAGTAAACGGAGTTCCAATGAGTTCGATCAATCTTTTACTTATTTGTGGCGGCGGTGGCGACGAACACGCTATTTCCCTGTTATCTGCCAATTATTTTGAAACCTCATTGGCCAAACTGCCACACATCAATCTACTGAGGGTCGAACTGGACGGTAATGGCCATTACCTGACCAAATCGGGCGAGCGCTGCGAGCTAACCAACCGCAAGGAGATCCGCTTCGAAGATGAATCCATCACGCCCTGGCCCGTGGATTATGTGATCCCCTGTATCCATGGCTACCCAGGTGAAACCGGCGATATCCAGTCCTATTTTAACCTGATCAATCTGCCCTACTTCGGCTGTGACTCAGAAAGTTCGAGCAATTGTTTTAACAAGATCACCGCCAAGATGTGGTTCAGCGCGCTCGGCATTCCCAATACCCCTTACATCTTCCTAAACCAGTTGGATGATGCCGCAATAGCAAGCACCGAGCAGGCGTTAGCAAACTGGGGATCTGTCTTTATTAAGGCCGCCTCACAAGGCTCATCGGTTGGCTGCTACAAGGTCAACAAGGCCGAAGATATTGCCAAAACACTGACCGACGCCTTTCAATATTCGCCCTATGTGGTGGTGGAGAAAACCATCAAGGCGCGGGAACTGGAAGTGGCCGTATATCAATATCACGGCAAGACAGTCGCCACCCTACCCGGCGAAGTTATCTGCGCCAGCGATACTTTTTACACTTTCGATGAAAAATATGCAGCCAACAGCAAAGCCACAACCAAAGTGGTTGCCGAGGTTTCAGAGGAGATCGCCAGCCAAATTCAGCAATATGCGATCAAAGTTTTTGATGGCATGAAACTGCGTCATCTGTCGCGCATCGACTTCTTCCTGACCGAAGAGAATGAGATCCTGCTGAACGAGATCAACACCTTCCCAGGCCTCACCCCTATCTCTATGTTCCCCAAGATGCTCGCCAATCATGGCGACGATTTTAGCGACTACCTCAATGAAGCCATCACCCAAGGGGTGACGAAGTTGTAATTGCTAGTGGCTACCGGTTTCGACATGCCTAAGTACCGATGCGAATGAGCTATGGGCAAAATGCGCTGCTGGCCTTCGGCAACAGGAAGTTGCCGTAGAGCGTATAGGGACATATTCACAGCGTGCCCAAAAGCACGATTGCCCATATATCCATCACTTATTCATCACTGATAATGTAAGCTAATTGGGTCAAATTCCGCAAAACGCTCAAGGCGTCCCTGCTCGCTTAACCAAGGCTATCCCTGCCCTTGGATATTTGCTCCATTTGTCCCAATCAGCGTATGCAATACCTTAACCATTCGATATACAAGCCAAAAACAAAATGGGAGCCATTTGGCTCCCATTCATTTCACAATTCGAGTAATCGAATCAATTAACTGACTTATCAGTTATCCAGCAGTTTCGAGCGACTGATCTCGATTTTGCGTGGCTTAAGCGCTTCTGGGATCTCGCGTTTAAGATCGACATTCAAAAGACCATTTTCAAGGTCGGCGCCGATGACAGTCACATAGTCGGCTAGCTCGAAGGTGCGCTCAAACCCGCGCTCAGCAATGCCTTGGTAAAGGTACTTGCGCTCAGTTTCTTGAGCCGCTTTAGTGCCTTTGACCACGAGTTTGTCGCCATCGCTGGTGATATCAAGCTCATCCATACTAAAACCTGCCACAGCCATGGTAATACGGTAACGGTTTTCGCTGAGAAGCTCGATATTGTAAGGGGGGTAACCTGTGTTGCTCTTGTTCGACGCAGCATGCTCGGCAAGCTGGGCTAAACGGTCGAATCCAATGGCACTACGGTAAAGTGGAGTTAAATCATAATTACGCATCTTGTATATCCTCATATTAAGCAATATCAATTTTGTTGGCCGAATCGCGGTGAAAAGTCACCTTTCGCGCCGGGTATTAAGTGTTAACCTATCAGCCCCGAAGGCACTGATTTAACACAAGTCATTTTTTGTAAGTGATGTCGATTTGTCGTCTAAAAATAGAGCCTCATTGAGCACTCCATTATGGTTTTCGCAAACAAATATCGAAACACTTGCGACTTACAATCCAAGGTCGCAATCAGGGAGTGTTGCCCCTTGGTATTAATAAATATGTGGATGCCAAAATGGTTTTCAAGGCTTAAAAACAAAAAATCCCGAATATTTTTGTATTCGGGATTTTCTTAGGGCCAAGTCGCGCTTATTTAGATTTAAGCATCGGCCTCTGGCGTGGCGTATTTCGCCGCTGTTTCGCTGATTAAGGTTTGTAGCTCACCCTTTTGGTACATTTCGGTAAGGATGTCACAACCACCAATCAACTCGCCCTCAACCCATAGTTGTGGGAAGGTTGGCCAGTTAGCGTATTTTGGCAGTTCGCTGCGAATATCTGGATGCTGCAGAATATCAACATAGGCAAACTGGGCACCACAGTTAATCATGATCTGCGCGACCTGTGAAGAGAAGCCACAGCTAGGTAACTTAGGTGAGCCTTTCATGTAAACAATGATTGGGTTTTCAGCAATTTGCTGCTTGATCTTTTCTACAGTTTCGTTGGTTTCCATATGCTTTCCTAATATTACAACTCAAGCGATTTACACAATTGCCCCTATTGTACGCCAGTCTGGGCCAGAACAAAAACCTACTTTTTAAAGGGGCTTTGGTTACATAGAGTTATGAACGATTTAATCTAAAAAATCGGCCAAACAATGATTCACATCACAGTTTTATGAGGTAGAATAAGACCCCGTGAGCAAACAAAATAGACACATGAATGTCAATGGAGAAAAAACATGGCTTTTGAATTACCCGCCCTTCCCTACGCAAAAGATGCTTTAGAGCCCCATATTTCACAAGAAACCATTGAATACCACTATGGCAAGCATCACAACACTTATGTTGTTAAGCTAAACGGCCTGGTTGAAGGTACTGAACTGGCTGAAAAGAGCCTAGAAGAGATCATCAAGACCTCAACAGGTGGCATTTTCAACAATGCTGCGCAGATCTGGAACCACACTTTCTACTGGAACTGCCTATCACCAAACGGTGGCGGCGCAGCAACTGGTGACGTTGCAGCTGCAATCGAAGCCGCTTTCGGCTCGTTCGATGCCTTTAAAGCTCAATTTACCGATATGGCAGTCAACAACTTCGGTAGTGCATGGACCTGGTTGGTGAAAAATGCCGATGGCTCTGTCGCTATCGTTAATACCAGCAATGCGGCGACCCCACTGACAGATGAAGGCGTTACGCCACTGCTGACTGTTGATGTGTGGGAACACGCTTACTACATCGATTACCGTAACGTGCGTCCTGACTACCTAGCCCACTTCTGGGAACTGGTTAACTGGGACTTCGTTAACAGCAACTTCGCTGGTTAATCGACGTTTCTAAGCCTGTAGTTCCGATAAGCCTAAATAGGCCGAATCCTGCGCTTATACCCGCGTCAGATACTCTATAAGGAGCCCTAGGGCTCCTTTATTTTTCCTGCCTGTTTTTACCCATCTCTTTTTGGCTGCCAACAGATGCAATTATTGCAAATGCAATATTTGTCATTGTTTTTATTAATTATTTTTGAAACTTTCCTTTTGTTTTAGGTCTATTATTAAGTAAAGGTCGCAAGAAGATCTGTTATAGCAAACTGAATAATAGGCATTTTTGGGAGGCGGAATATGGGTATATTTGAGCATTATCAGCAGCGCTACGAAAAGAAACTGGATGAAGAGTATTCATTGCAGGAATTTTTGTCCATCTGTAAGGAAGACCGAATCGCTTACGCCTCGGCAGCCGAGCGTTTATTGATCGCTATCGGCAAGCCTGAGGTTATCGACACCTCGAAAGACTCTGTGCTCAGTCGAATCTTCTCCAATCGACTGATCTCCCGTTATCCCGCCTTTAAAGATTTCTACGGCATGGAGGAAGCCATAGAGCAGATAGTCGCCTACCTCAAGCATTCAGCCCAGGGATTAGAAGAATCAAAACAGATCCTCTACTTGCTCGGCCCTGTGGGCGGCGGTAAATCCTCCCTTGCGGAGAAACTTAAATCCCTGATGCAGAAAGTGCCGATTTACGTGCTCAGCGCCGATGGGGTTCGAAGCCCAGTTAACGACCACCCTTTCTGCCTGTTTAACCCCGAAGAAGATGGTGAACTGCTTAAACAGGAATATGGTATTCCTGAACGCTACCTCAAGGCCATCATGTCGCCTTGGGCGGTGAAACGTCTGCATGAATTTGGCGGCGATATTACCAAATTTAAAGTAGTGAAAGTCTTTCCCACCATCTTAGATCAATTGGGGATCGCCAAGACTGAACCTGGTGATGAGAATAACCAGGATATCTCCTCCTTGGTGGGGAAAGTGGATATTCGTCAGCTTGAACATTATGCCCAGCACGACGCCGATGCCTACTCCTATTCAGGCGCCCTGTGCCGCGCCAACCAAGGTTTGATGGAGTTTGTTGAGATGTTCAAGGCGCCTATCAAAGTGCTACATCCGCTATTAACCGCAACCCAGGAGGGTAACTATAACGGCACAGAAGGCTTATCGGCTCTGCCCTTTAACGGCATCATACTGGCTCACTCCAACGAGTCCGAGTGGACCACCTTCAGGAACAATAAGACCAACGAGGCATTTCTCGACCGCGTCTATATAGTCAAAGTGCCCTACTGTCTGCGAGTCTCAGAAGAGATCCGCATTTACCAGAAACTGCTGTTTAACTCTGAGCTGGTCAAGGCGCCCTGTGCCCCTTACACCTTAGAGACGCTGGCGCAGTTTAGTGTGCTGTCTCGGATTAAAACGCCGGAAAACTCCTCCATCTACTCCAAGATGCGTGTCTATGATGGTGAGAGTTTGAAAGATACCGATCCTAAAGCGAAATCCTATCAGGAGTACCGCGACTATGCTGGGGTCGATGAGGGGATGCAGGGACTATCCACCCGCTTCGCCTTTAAGATCTTGTCGAAAGTGTTTAACTTCGACCACAGCGAAATCGCCGCCAACCCTGTGCACCTCTTCTATGTGCTGGAGCGGCAGATTGAGCAGGAGCAGTTCCCCAACGAAACCGCCGAGCGGTACCTTGAGTTCCTCAAGGGCTATCTGACCCCCAAATATATCGAGTTTATCGGTAAAGAGATCCAGACTGCTTACCTCGAGTCCTACTCCGAATATGGCCAGAACATCTTCGACCGCTATGTTACCTATGCCGATTTTTGGATCCAGGATCAGGAGTACCGTGACCCAGAAACCGGTCAACTGTTCGATAGAGCGGCGCTCAACGCCGAACTGGAAAAAATTGAGAAACCCGCCGGGATCAGTAATCCAAAGGATTTCCGTAACGAGATAGTCAACTTCGTGCTGCGGGCAAAAGCCAACAATGAGGGCTCCAATCCCATCTGGACCAGCTATGAGAAGCTGCGCACAGTGATAGAGAAAAAGATGTTCTCCAACACTGAAGATCTGCTGCCGGTGATCTCCTTTAACGCCAAGACCTCGACCGATGATCAGCGTAAGCATGACGATTTCGTCAACCGTATGATGGAGAAAGGCTACACCAAGAAACAGGTACGTTTGCTGTCTGAATGGTATCTCAGGGTGCGTAAATCATCTTGATCAACCGGGGGAGAGTGTCTCCCCCTACGTCCTTGGGAGGTGCGCATGGCTAACTTCATCGATAGAAGGCTAAATACCAAAGGCAAGAGTACAGTCAACCGGCAACGCTTTATTAACCGTTATAAACAGCAGATCAAGAAAGCGGTCAGCGATGCCGTGACACGCCGCAGCGTCACAGATGTGGATAAAGGCGAGAAAGTGGGGATCCCGACTCGGGATATCAGCGAGCCGATTTTTCACCAGGGCAGCGGCGGCCTTAAAGAACGAGTTCATCCCGGCAACGATCAGTTTGCCCGAGGCGATCAGCTTGAACGCCCACCCCGAGGGGGCGGTCAAGGTAGCGGTCAGGGCAATGCCTCCAATAGCGGTGAGGGTCAGGATGACTTTGTGTTTGAGATCTCCAAAGATGAATATCTTGAGCTGTTATTTGAAGATCTTGAGCTACCTAATCTGCAGAAAAATCGTCTCAACAAGCTAGTTGAATATCAAACCTACCGCGCAGGGTTCACCAACGATGGCGTTCCCGCCAATATCAACATAGTCCGCTCGCTGCGCTCTTCACTGGCAAGACGTATCGCCATGACATCCTCTAAACGTGCCCTGCTCGCCGAACTGCAGGCAGAGCTTGAGCGTTTAGAGCAGACGCCGGGTTCTGAGGCCGAGAAGATTATCGCCCTTAAACAGGAGATACAGGAACTTGAAAAACGAATCGCCAAGGTGCCTTTTATCGATACCTTCGATTTGCGCTACAACAATTTTGCCAAACGGGAAGTGCCTTCCAGTCAGGCCGTAATGTTCTGCCTGATGGATGTCTCTGGTTCGATGGATCAAGCCACCAAAGATATGGCTAAGCGTTTCTATATCCTGCTGTATCTGTTTCTCACCCGTACCTATAAGAACCTCGAAGTGGTCTATATCCGCCACCATACCCAGGCCAAGGAGGTGGATGAGCATGAGTTCTTTTACTCCCAGGAGACAGGCGGCACTATAGTCTCCAGCGCGCTGAACCTGATGCACCAGATCCAGCGGGATCGCTACCCCTCGAGTGAATGGAACATCTATGCCGCTCAGGCATCCGATGGGGATAACTGGGCCGATGACTCGCCTATCTGCAGGCAGCTATTAGATAAGAAACTCCTGCCCGTGGTGCGATATTTCAGTTATATCGAGATCACCAACCGGGCTCATCAAACCCTGTGGCGCGAGTATGAACAATTACAAAAAGTACACGACAACATAGCCGTGCAGCATATACGTCAGGCCGAGGATATCTATCCTGTATTTAGAGAGCTATTTAAAAAACAGGCAGTTTAAGGGGCGCTTATGAGTACAAAAAAGATAAAAAGATTAGACGATGGGCCCGATTGGACATTTGAGCTGTTGCAAGAATACCTGACCGAAATTGAGCGTGTGGCCGAGCATTATCGCCTCGATACCTATCCCAACCAGATAGAGGTGATCACGGCCGAGCAGATGATGGATGCCTACGCAGGGATAGGCATGCCCATAGGTTATACCCATTGGTCTTTTGGTAAGAAGTTTATCGAAACTGAGCGTGGTTATAAGCGTGGTCAGATGGGATTGGCCTACGAGATAGTGATCAACTCCAATCCTTGTATCGCCTATTTGATGGAGGAGAACACAATTACCATGCAGGCACTGGTGATGGCCCACGCCAACTTTGGTCACAACAGCTTTTTTAAAAGAAATTACCTGTTTAAGACCTGGACCGATGCCAGCTCCATCATAGACTATCTGGTATTTGCCAAGAACTATATCCGCGAATGCGAAGAACGCCATGGTGTCGAGCAAGTGGAATCCATTATCGACTCCTGCCATGCCCTGATGAATTATGGTGTCGATCGCTACAAACGCCCAAGCGAGATCTCCTTTAAGGAGGAGAAGGTGCGTCAAAAAGAGCGGGAAGAATACTTACAGAGCCAGGTTAACGATCTGTGGCGTACCATCCCCCTACGCCATGCCAGAGAGAAGATAGCCCAACGGGAAAATTTCCCCCCCGAGCCCCAGGAGAATATTCTCTACTTCATCGAGAAAAATGCGCCCCTGCTAGAGCCTTGGCAACGGGAGGTGGTGCGAATTGTCAGAAAGATGGGGCAGTATTTCTATCCCCAGAGACAGACTCAAGTGATGAACGAAGGTTGGGCCACCTTCTGGCACTACACTATCCTCAATCACCTCTATGATGAGAAACGCTTAAGCGATCGCTTTATGATTGAGTTCCTGCAAAATCACACCAATGTGGTGGCTCAACCCAGCTACAACAGCCCCTACTACAGCGGCATCAACCCATACGCCTTGGGCTTTAATATGTTTATCGATATTCGCCGCATCTGTGAATCGCCGACCGAAGAGGATAAACGCTGGTTTCCTGACATTGCCGGTAGTAACTGGTTAGATACAGTGCACTTTGCCATGGAAAACTTTAAGGATGAGAGTTTTATAAGCCAATATCTGTCACCTAATATTATCCGCCAGTTTAAGCTGTTCAGTATCTTAGATGACGATCAGAAAAATTATCTCAGTGTCTCAGCTATCCATGATGAACAAGGTTATCACGATATCCGCCAGAAACTATCGCAACAGTACAATCTGTCGATGAATGAGCCCAATATTCAGGTGCAGAATGTTGCCATATCCGGGGATCGTTCTCTGCTATTGCGTTATATACCCATCAACCGTATTCCGCTTGATGAGAATTACCACGAGGTAGTGAAGCACCTGCACCGGCTGTGGGGCTTCTCGGTGATTTTAGAGGAGCTAAACGAACAGGGAGAAACCAAGGTACTGGCTACCTGCCCCGTGAGGGAAAAGAAAGAGCTGGAGCTGATTTAACCAGATTTAAAGCATAGCCTTACTTGAAGCATGAGTTTAAAGCGCATAGCGTCTTTAACAGATAGGCCCTAAATAGCAAAAAAGCGCCCTTAGGCGCTTTTTTATGACTTCAAATTCGCATTAAGCGTAAGTGAAATCCACGTGCTCGATCATAGGCTTGAACGCATGACGTTGCATAGCTTGAACGCGAACTTTAACTTCTTTACCGTCTAAAACGATAGTCAGATCAGAAGTATAGAAATCATCGTTAGTTTGGATGTTGATGATATCTTTGTGTTCAAATTCAATTGAAACAGCTTCTTTGCCCACGCCGTAGATAACAGCAGGAACTTTACCAGCGTGACGTAGGCGGCGGCTCGAACCTTTCCCTATTTCAGTGCGGGTTTGTGCAGTAATAGTGTAAGACATGATTTTCTCACTTAAATAAATAAAATTGTGTATAGCCAAAGTTTTCGACCAACCAAGGCCTCATTTAAAGCGCGCGAATATTACCATATCCCGCACACTAACACAATCATAACTTATATTCAGTGGTTACCAATGTCTGATAGGACCGGTATCCACATGCACAAAACCAGAATCTGGGTAGTAACCTACACCGCCGAGTTTCAATGACAGCGCCGCATCGCGCAGTGTCTTTAAGTGTACACCTGGGATAGCAATGTCCATCGCCATACCTTTCATGTGATAACTCTTCTTGGCCACACCACTGCTATGAGAAGACAACATATTGTTGGTCTTAGGACAACGGTAACCCGAGATCACATGGATCTCTTTATCAACACTGAGGTTGAGTGTTTGCTTCAATGTAAACAGGAGATCGAATAAGCGCTTATCCATTGGCGCTTCCAGGTTCTCACGATGATCGCGAAGAATATGGTTAAAATGATCTAAGGTGTCAGCTTGATACTGACCATCAATCCAATAGTTACCGTGTCCTCTCTCACCTGTATGTCTGTTATAAAAGCTTAAACTTTTGATCCCTGTAGTCGAACGACTGGCTTTTGCTTTTGGGGATACTAAAGAAATAACTGCTGCACCACTTAAACCTAACATAAACTGTCTACGTGAAGGACAAACTATTGACACTCAACACCACCTATTTGTTTAAAATTTAACCAGAGAGGCGGCAAATTTAAACACTTCCGGGAGAGATTGCAAGTAATAAATTTACAAAATGTGATTAATCTTTAATCTGTTTTAGTGTGTTCTGAGCATGCAATGTGCCACTAAAATCCTGATTTATATTGTATATATCGTCCCTGAACTGGGCGATATTCTGCTCATCCAGCCATGAGGTCCAATAGACTAAATGTAGTGGTAATTTATCATTAAAGGCAAACCATTGGGTTTTTGTACGTTCTATCTGCATATCGACCCAGGTCTGTTTATCGCTAACTAAGTATGAGGCCATCCAGTTTGCAAGCTGCTCGACTTTCTCGACCCGAATACAACCTGAAGAGAGCGCCCTGTCACTACGAGCAAACAGCCCTTTTTCTGTGGTATCGTGCAAATACACACTAAATTCATTAGCAAAGAAAAACTTATAACGCCCTAAGGTATTCCTCTCGCCCGGCTTTTGCACCAGACGATAGGGAAACTGCCCCTTAGCACTATCACTCCACTCCTCAGCGGTTTTCGTGACCCGTTCGCCAGCGTAATTGAACACCTCGAAATTGAGCCGACTCAGATAACTGCCATCTTTACGCACTTTAGGTAAGAGATCGAGTTTGACTAATTTTCGGGGCACATTCCAACTGGGATTAAGCACAAGACTGCTTATCTCTCCTTTAATGATCGGGGTGGGACGGTAGGGTTTACCCACTATGACTCTCGACTGCAGCGCCACTCTATCCTCATCAACCAAAACCATCTCGTAGGCAGGAATATTGATCAACAGATAACGATCGCCGACATCCGCCATATACTTTGCCCGCTCGACAAAATTAAAGGCCAGCATTCGCGCACGTTCCATGGGGGTGAAATTAAGCCAGCGCAGAGTCGCAGGGCCTATGATGCCATCAGCTTTCAGCCCATGCCGGGTCTGAAACCTCAGCACAGCATCCCGCAAGTGTTTATCGTAATAGTCGACACGATCATTTGGCTGGGAATAACCATCACGGTAATCCCTTAACCAGATAAGGCGAGAAGTGATCTCAGGAATATCGGCATGGGAATCACCGGGCTTTAACCACTTATCTGTGGTAAGCGTTTGCCAGCTCTGCTGACTTGCTAACCAGGTAAGGTAACGCAGGCGATTACTCAACCCCAGATATCCCTCGATATCAGGTTCTAACGCCGCGGCGGCAACAAATACATCTTTGTCACTTAGTAACTCAGGCTCACGAATGGCGATACCGTGTCTTTGCCAGAAGTCGCTTATCGACGCACTAAGTTCCTGTAATTCGTTGGTCGTGATTGGGGCAGTAGAAGCTAAACGGGCTTGATAATCTATCAAGTCATTATGGGGCTCAGCCAAGACTATCAGGTTTACCTGCTGTCTTAGTGACGCTATCGCCGCATCCATTCGCTGATCTGCTGCTACAAAAGGGATAAACAGCAGTGCAATCACCGCAACTATAGTTCGCATCATATTACCTCCCTTGGTAATTATGGCGCAAAGATAGGTATCTAGCCTGTGAGAGCAAAGACGGATTTTTTATAAGCTCAGATAATTCTCAAACAAAGGGGTTTTACACTCAGATGAAAACTCAGCATTCAGGGAAATCAAATACAAAAAGATGGTACCCGAGGCCAGACTCAAAGCTTGTATATTAGCGGCACGCCTTAGTGCCATTCGAGTATGGCTTTTAAAATAATTCATATGCAAAAAAGCCCCAACTTAAGTTGAGGCTCTACGCTATTCACTAAGAATAATGGTACCCGAGGCCAGACTCAAAGCTTGTATATTAGCGGCACGCCTTCGTGCCATTCAAGTATGGCTTTAAAATAATTCATATGCAAAAAAGCCCCAACTTAAGTTGAGGCTTTACGCTATTCACTAAGAATAATGCTACCCGAGGCCAGACTCAAAGCTTGTATAAAAGCGGCACGCCTACGTGCCATTCGAGTATGGCTTTTAAAATAATTCATATGCAAAAAAGCCCCAACTTAAGTTGAGGCTTTACGCTATTCACTAAGAATAATGGTACCCGAGGCCAGACTTGAACTGGCACGCTTATTCAGCGAGGGATTTTAAATCCCTTGTGTCTACCGATTCCACCACTCGGGCAAAAGTGTGTTTTAGCATTAACTAGCTCTTAAAGCTTTGACCTTAAAGCAGCTAACAATAAAACTTAATGTGGAGGCGCGACCCGGAGTCGAACCGAGATCGACGGATTTGCAATCCGCAGCATAGCCATTCTGCCATCGCGCCAAATGATGTTTATCCAATAGTTTATATATTTAAAATATTTTATATTGGAGCGACATATCGGGTTCGAACCAATAAAGAACCCATAATCTATACCTTGGAAAGGTATCGCCCATTATCTAAAAAGAGTCAACTGAGCTAATATCGCATCACTTTTAAATATTGGAGCGACATATCGGGTTCGAACCGATGACCTATACCTTGGCAAGGTATCGCTCTACCAACTGAGCTAATGTCGCATCACCAATCAAGAAATCATTTCCCCTGACTGCGGATTGGCATTCTACCGATTTACCCCTAAGTGTCAACGCTCTATTTAGGATAATGAGATCGTTTGGACACTTAGTGATCGCATTGCATTTTAATTGTTCGATTCGTCGGTTAAATCGCTCCACGCCGCCATCACATAGCTGACCATAGACCAGAAAGTGAGGATAGCGGCAATATAAAGCAGCGTCATGGCAACATAGATTAGAAAGTCGTTGGGTTGCCAGATCAAACCAATAATGGCCAGCATCTGCGCCGCCGTCTTATATTTGCCTATCCAAGATACCGCGACCGCACCGCGCTTACCTATCTCGGCCATCCACTCACGTAGTGCGGAGATCACTATCTCACGCCCTATCATAAAGAGTGCCGGTAGTGTCAGCCAGACACTGTCATACTGCTCTACCAACAGCACTAATGCTGTGGTCACCATGATCTTATCGGCGACAGGATCGAGAAAGGCGCCAAAACGGGTCGACTGTTTCAGTTTTCTCGCCGCATAACCGTCCAAGGCGTCAGTGACGGCTGCCAACCAGAAAACAAAGGCAGCAGCAAAGGGCGACCAGGAGTAGTTCGTATAAAAAAAGATCACGAAAACAGGCAGTAACACTAACCTGAATAGGGTTAAGGCTATCGGTACATTAAACGGCATGGGAAAACCAATTATCTATAAGCAGCGCCAATCTTGCCTTAATTTTGTCACCCCCGCAATGAATCATGTATTGTTTGCGCCATTTCTAAGCTAATCCCAGGCACTTTTGCCAATTGTGCCACACTCGCGCCTTTGACCTGTTGCAAGCCACCTAAGTACTGGAGTAAGGCTTTACGGCGCTTAGGTCCCACACCCGCAATCGACTCCAAGCTCGAGGTGTTACGGGTTTTCTGGCGTTTATTCCTGTGGCCGGTAATGGCAAATCGATGAGACTCATCGCGAATATGCTGAATTAAATGCAGCGCCGGTGAGTCTGCCGGCAGATGAAACGCCAGTTCATTCTCACCATAGATTAAGGTTTCCAGTCCGGGCTTACGCCCCTCCCCCTTGGCAATACCAATCAGGGTCGGCGCAACATCCAATTTAGAAAATTTTTCATTGACCACTTTCTGGGCGATCCTAAGCTGACCTATACCACCGTCGATAAACAGAATATCGGGGATCTTACCGTTTGCATCTACCTTATCGAAACGGCGACCTATGGCCTGCTTCATGGCCGCATAATCGTCCCCAGGGGTAATCCCATGAATATTATAGCGCCTATAATCCGCCTTATGTGGGCCTTCTCGATTAAAGACCACACAGGAGGCCACTGTACTCTCACCCATGGTGTGACTGATATCGAAGCACTCCATGCGCTGTATCTTCTGGGTCTGCTCAAGCGCCTCTTCCAGCAGCAGGAAACGCTGCTCGACGGTATTTTGATGAGAAAGCCGCGTCTCGACGGCATTTTTTGCATTGGAATCAGCGATGCGTAGAAAAC
The DNA here is from genome assembly GCF_021412565.1 of Shewanella sp. AS1. Lineage (GTDB taxonomy): Bacteria > Pseudomonadota > Gammaproteobacteria > Enterobacterales > Shewanellaceae > Shewanella. The sequence continues at coordinate 140,886 of NZ_JAKCLJ010000003.1, forward strand.
TGGCGCGTTCGCTGCGCACCTTGGTCTTGATCACAAGATTCTTTGCCAGCGCTTCTTTTATCGCCTGTTCCAGTTCGTGGATATCATCGAACTCGCTGCTGACGATGATCTCGCTCGGCAAAGTGCGGTGGCTCTCGAAATTAAGGTAAAACTGCAGCATAAAAGATCGCAGCACTTCGCTTAGCTCAGTCTCACTGGGCACGGCCGGATAATAGCTGCGACTGCCGAATATCTTGCCGTTTCGAATAAACAGCAGATGAAAACAGGCAATGCCGGAGGCAAAATGTACCCCAATAACATCCATATCGCCCTGATTGCCTGAGACCTCCTGCTGCTCCACAACCCGCCTTAAGGCATTGATCTGATCCCGGTAACGCGCCGCATCTTCATAGTTAAGCGCCGCGGCGGCCTGCTCCATCTTTGCCACCAGACTCGCCATCACCTGTTGATCCTTGCCTTTGAGGAATAGGGTGGCCAGTTTGACCTGCTCCCGATACTCCTCATCGGAGACTTTAGCTACGCATGGGGCGCTGCAGCGAGCAATTTGATACTGCAAACAGGGACGAGAGCGCGCCTTATAGTAGAGGTCGTCACACTGACGCACGGGAAACAGCTTCTGCATCAGATTCAGGCTTTCCCGCACCGCGCCGCCATTGGGATAGGGACCAAAATATTGTCCCTTCTCCCGCTTGGCACCCCTATGGTAAGCCAGCCTAGGATGGGTGTGGTCGCTTAGGAAAATATAGGGATAGGATTTATCGTCCCGCAGCAGCACATTGTATTTGGGCATGTACTGCTTGATGTAATCATTTTCGAGGATCAGCGCATCTGTCTCACTCGGGGTGAGGGTCACATCTATGTCATGTATGTGGGAGACAAGGGCCTGAGTCTTAACATTGTTGAGGTTTTTACGAAAATAGGAGCTAAGACGCTTTTTTAAGTCTTTGGCTTTGCCGACGTAAATCACATTGTGGTCGGCGTCGTACATACGGTAGACGCCCGCCGATGAGGAGACAGTTTTGAGAAAGCGTGTCGGATTAAAAGCGTGAGCAGGCATAAAAGTGCTAAATGCTCATGACGAGCATGAATTAAAATTGACCAGTATCGAGCATCTTATAACGTATGGCCAGACGTGTCAGCTCCACATCACCGCTGATCCCCAGTTTATCGAATAAACGGTAACGGTAACTGTTAACGGTTTTAGGGCTAAGATTAAGCTGCTCGGAAATATCACTGACTTTCTCGCCACTGGTGATCATCATCATGATCTGCAGCTCGCGCTCAGACAGCGATTTAAAGGGGTTTTCCTCTGTCTGATTAAACTGGCTCAGTGCCATCTGCTGGGCAATTTCCGGTGACAGATAACGCTGACCGTGCGCCACCTGCCTGATAGCCTGTAACACTTCCGGCGGGGTTGCGCCTTTGGTCAAATAACCCGAGGCACCGGCCTGCATCACTTTAGTCGGAAAAGGATCTTCGCTGTGAACCGTCAACACGATGATTTTGGCGTGGGACTGATAACGCAGGATTTTACGAGTCGCTTCCAGGCCGCCGATCCCCGGCATATTCATATCCATTAAGATGACATCGGCCTCATTATTACGGCTCCACTGGACGGCGGTTTCTCCATCACTGGCTTCGCCAACCACTTTAATGCCGCGCTCATCCTCTAAAATACGGCGAATGCCGGTTCGGACAAGCTCATGATCATCGACTAAATATACAGATATCAACTTAATTCTACCTAAGGTTAAACGGATTGATTCCGACAATGACTTCCAACAAAGGTTAGCCTAATCTATCCCAAATACAGTGAAGAGAAAAGCAGAAATTGGACACAGCTAACACTGTGATTCATCAATCTTCAATCCATATCACAACTGGATAAAAAGCGAGCTAATTCAGAGTGAAAGCCAAATACACAGCGCCTTGTTCGATAATCCTCTCTCAATAATTCGAGAAGATAAAACAGATATAAAATAAGGGTGCCAAGGCACCCCTATTTTATATCCAGGATCGGACTCTGAGCAGCGGCAACTAGAGCGACTCAAGGGGCGGGATACACACCACACCTTGCATCAATACTCGGGCGCTGCGACTCATGCTGACTTTCGCCACCTGCCAGTTATCACCTTCACACAGGGCGCTCGCCCCGACTTTTAAGGTGCCGGATGGATGACCAAAACGCACCAGCTCGCGCTCACCACCACCGGCGGCCAGATTCACTAAAGTGCCAGGGATCACCGCCGCCGTGCCTATGGCCACAGCCGCAGTGCCCATCATGGCGTGATGCAGCTTGCCCATAGAGAGCGCGCGCACCAGCAGATCCACATCATCGGTGGTGACTTGCTTGCCACTGGAGGCTGCATAGCTTTTCGGCGGCGCGACGAAGGCCACCTTAGGCGTATGTTGCCTTGTTACGGCCTCATCCAGGCTCTTGATAAGTCCCATCTTCAACGCACCGTGGGCACGAATAAGCTCGAAACGCGCCAGCGCATCATTGTCACCATTGATCGCTTCTTGCAGCTCTGTGCCATCGTAACCAAGATCCGCAGCATTTAAGAAGATGGTCGGGATACCTGCGTTGATCATGGTGGCATCGAACGCCCCCACGCCAGGCACCTCCAGCCTATCGACCAGCTTACCCGTTGGGAACATATCCCCTTCGCCATCGGCGGGATCGACAAACTCCACCAGTACTTCGGCGGCTGGGAAAGTCACGCCATCGAGCTCAAAATCCCCCAGTTCCAGCACTTCACCATCGGTTATAGGCACATGGGCGATAATGGTTTTATGGATATTAGCCTGCCAGATCTTAACCACGGCCACGCCGTTATCCGGCACCTTAGCCTTGTCGACCAGTCCTTTGCTGATAGCGAATGCGCCAACGGCGGCAGTTAAGTTACCGCAGTTACCACTCCAGTCGATAAAAGGCTTATCGATGGCCACCTGACCAAAAAGATAATCCACATCATGATCGCCCTGAGCGCTCTTAGATAAGATCACTGTCTTACTGGTACTGGAGGTCGCGCCGCCCATGCCGTCAGTCTGTTTGCCGTAAGGATCGGGACTGCCTATCACTCTTAGCAGCAGCTTATCACGCGCCTCGCCTGGCACCTGCGCCGGAGCAGGCAGATCCGTCAATGAAAAAAATACCCCTTTACTGGTACCGCCACGCATATAGGTGGCGGGTATTTTCATCTGTTTCATTTTCTGTCCTTAAGGGCAAGCAAATGGCTTGCCCTAAGATGATAAAGTTAGACTGAATCTAGGCCTGTTTGGCTTCGAGGAAATCCTGGGCGAAACGCTGCAACACGCCACCAGCCTGATACACAGAGACTTCATCGGCAGTATCCAGACGACAAGTCACAGGCACCTTGACCGACTCGCCATTTTGTCTGTGGATCACTAAGGTCAGTTCGGCTCTTGGGGTTGGCTCGCCAAGCACATCGAAGGTCTCGGTGCCATCTATGCCATAGGTCTTACGCGTCTCGCCAGCCTTAAACTCAAGCGGCAATACGCCCATCCCCACCAAGTTAGTGCGGTGAATACGCTCAAAGCCTTCGGCAACAATCGCCTCTACGCCCGCAAGACGAACACCTTTGGCTGCCCAGTCACGAGATGAACCCTGACCATAATCGCCACCTGCGACGATAATGAGCGGCTGCTTGCGATCCATATAGGTCTCAATTGCCTCCCACATACGCATCACTTCACCTTGAGGTTCAAGGCGGGTTAACGAGCCTTGCTTAACTTCACCATCAACCACAGCCATCTCGTTAATCAGTTTAGGATTAGCAAAAGTCGCGCGCTGAGCGGTCAAATGATCGCCCCTGTGGGTCGCATAGGAGTTAAAGTCAACTTCAGGCAGTCCCATCTTAGCCAGATACTCACCGGCGGCGCTGCTGGCGAGGATGGCATTGGAGGGCGAGAGATGGTCAGTGGTGATGTTATCGCCCAATACTGCCAGCGGCCGCATCCCCTTCAGGCTGCGCTCACCTGCAAGCGCCCCTTCCCAGTAGGGAGGACGGCGGATATAGGTACTCTGTGGCCGCCAGTCATACAGCGGGCTAATCGCATCGCCGTAATCGACGCTGATATCGAACATGGGCGTGTAGATAGAGCGGAACTGCTCAGGCTTGACGCTGGCCTTAACAATCGCATCAATCTCCTCGTCACTCGGCCAGAGATCTTTCAGCAATACAGGATTACCCTCTTTGTCGGTTCCCAGGCTATCTTTTTCGATATCGAAACGTATGGTGCCTGCAATGGCGTAGGCCACGACTAATGGCGGTGATGCCAAAAATGCCTGCTTGGCGTAAGGGTGAATACGGCCATCGAAGTTACGGTTACCGGAAAGCACCGCGGTAGCATAGAGATCTCTGTCTATCACCTCTTGCTGAATAACTGGGTCTAAGGCACCGCTCATGCCGTTACAGGTGGTACAGGCGAAACCGACGATACCGAAGCCTAGCTGCTCAAGTTCAGGCAGCAGGTTGGCATCTTTGAGGTAAAGTTCAGCCACTTTGGAGCCAGGCGCGAAGGAAGATTTGACCCAGGGCTTACGGGTCAGCCCAAGGGCATTGGCTTTCTTGGCCAGCAGACCTGCGGCTATCACGTTGCGAGGGTTACTTGTGTTGGTACAGCTGGTGATGGCCGCGATGATCACCGCGCCATCTGGCATCAGACCGTCTTCATTTTCAACAACGCCCGCGATTCCTTTCTGTGCCAGCTCACTGGTGGCCACACGGCGATGGGGGTTAGAAGGCCCGGCAATATTACGTACAACGCTTGAAAGATCGAAACGCAGCACACGCTGATATTCGGCGCCCTGCATGCCATCGCTCCATAAACCTGTCTCTTTGGCATAGGTCTCGACCAGTTTCACCTGCTCGCTGTCACGGCCCGTGATGGTCAGGTAATCCAGGGTCTGCTGATCTATGTAGAACATACCGGCAGAGGCACCAAATTCTGGTGTCATGTTGGCGATAGTCGCCCTGTCGCCCAGGGTTAGATCGGCCGCGCCCTCACCGAAGAACTCAAGGTAGGCAGATACCACTTTCTGCTCACGCAGGAACTCGGTCAGCGCCAGCACTATATCAGTGGCGGTAATGCCGCTTTGGCGCTTGCCTGTCAGCTCGACACCAACGATATCTGGAAGACGCATGTAAGATGGACGACCTAACATGACGTTTTCTGCCTCCAGTCCACCCACACCAATGGCGATCACCCCAAGGGCATCAACGTGGGGGGTGTGACTGTCTGTGCCAACTAAGGTATCCGGGAAGGCAACACCCTCACGGCTTTGAATAACAGGTGACATCTTCTCAAGGTTGATCTGATGCATGATGCCGTTACCGGGCTGGATCACATCCACATTCTTGAAGGCTTTCTTGGTCCAGTTAATAAAATGGAATCTGTCTTCGTTACGTCTATCTTCGATGGCGCGGTTCTTCTCAAACGCCTCTTTATCGAAACCGGCGTGCTCAACTGCCAGTGAGTGATCGACGATCAGCTGAGTCGGTACCACAGGGTTAACCTTGGCAGGATCGCCCCCTTTGGCGGCGATGGCGTCACGCAGACCGGCAAGATCCACAAGCGCCGTCTGGCCTAGGATGTCGTGACACACCACGCGGGCGGGATACCAGGGGAAATCCAGGGTCTGTTTACCCTCGATGATTTGCAACAGGGCATCGTTCAGCAGGCTGGGTTCACAGCGTCTGACCAGGTTTTCGGCCAGCACTTTGCCTGTATAGGGCAGCTTGTCATAGCTGCCGGGCACCAGCGCCTCCACCGCACTTCTGGTATCAAAATAATCTAATTCGGTTCCAGGCAAGGATTTACGATAATCGGTATTCATAATGCTAATCCCTTCAATCAATTTCACGCCTGCGGGCTAACTTATGCCTCATGCAAGCGCCAATCGCACATCTCTACAATGGCGTCGGGCGAACCTGATCGTTCGCCCTCTTCCTTATTACTCTCTACTTCTCGCTAAATCGCGCAATCATTAACGCTGAGCAATCGGAACCACTTTGCGTGGCGCCGAGCCGGTATAATCGGCACTCGGGCGAATGATACGGTTGTTAGCGCGCTGCTCCATTACGTGAGCCGACCAACCTGTCACCCTTGAGCAAACGAAAATAGGCGTGAACAATTTTGTCGGGATCCCCATAAAGTGATAAGCAGAGGCATGGAAGAAATCGGCGTTACAGAAGAGTTTCTTGGCATCCCACATAAATTCTTCACAGGCCACCGAGATGTCATACAGGGAAGTATCACCAAATTCATGGGCCAGCTTCTCAGACCAAGCTTTGATGATGACGTTGCGTGGATCTGACTCACGGTAAATTGCATGACCAAAGCCCATGATCTTCTCTTTACGCTCAAGCATGCCAGCCATCCGCACCTTGGCATCTTCAGGGGATGTGAATTTCTGGATCATCTCCATTGCCGCTTCGTTGGCGCCGCCATGCAGTGGACCACGTAGCGAACCGATTGCTCCAGTGACACAAGAGAACATATCAGACAGGGTTGATGCGCAAACACGGGCGGTAAAGGTTGAGGCGTTGAATTCATGCTCTGCATAGAGGATCAGTGACACATCCATAACGCGTCTGTGTTGCTCTGAAGGTGTCTTGCCGTTAAGCAGCTTAAGGAAGTGACCGCCCAATGAAGCTTCATCTGTGGTGCACTCAATCTCAACGCCCTCGTGGCTGAAACGATACCAGTAGCACATGATGGCAGGAAAGGCTGCGAGCAGACGGTTTGCCGCTTTGTGCTGATCAGCAAAGCTCAGTTCTGGCTCTAGGTTACCTAGGAATGAACAGCCGGTACGCATCACATCCATAGGATGGGCATCGGCAGGGATGCGCTGCAGCACCTCTTTCAGTGCCTTAGGTAAGTCACGCAGTGACATCAGCTCGGTTTTATAGGTATCTAGCTGAGCCGCATTAGGCAGCTCACCGTTAAACAGCAGGTACGCCACTTCTTCGAAACTGGCGTTATCGGCCAAATCTGACACGTCATAACCGCAGTAAGTCAAACCCGATCCGGATTTACCGACAGTACACAGGGCCGTTTCACCTGCACTTTGACCACGAAGGCCTGCTCCACCTAATTTCTTATCAACCATGATATGTTCCTTCTGGGAATCTATTTTATCGTGAGCCCCAATAATCGGGGCATAGGGTTAGTTTCTTCTGCTTCAATCTTTATGTAGAAATAGGACGCTTACTTGTTTTTGCCTTCGGCAAATAAGCTGTCTAACTTCTGCTCATAGGCGTGATAGCCAAGGTAATCGTACAGCTCCATACGGGTCTGCATGGTATCGACAACCGCCTTCTGATCGCCATCGCGTAAGATCGCCTGATAAACCGTTTCCGCGGCCTTGTTCATGGCACGGAAGGCACTTAATGGGTAGAGCACCATGTCTACGCCCCAGGCGCCTAACTGCTCTGCATTCCACAGTTCGGTTTGACCAAACTCGGTGATGTTCGCCAGCAGAGGTACATCGATAGCCGCAGCAAAGGCGCGGTAATGCTCCTCGGTCTTTACCGCTTCGGCGAAGATGCCATCGGCGCCGGCTGCGATATAAGCCTTGGCACGTTCAATCGCGGCTTCTAATCCTTCCTGAGCAAAGGCATCGGTGCGGGCCATGATGAAAAAGTCAGGGTCGGTGCGCGCATCCACAGCCGCCTTGATGCGATCCACCATCTCTTCGGTTGACACTATCTCTTTATTGGGGCGATGACCGCAGCGTTTCTGCGCCACCTGATCTTCCATATGCACCGCCGCCGCACCGGCTTTTTCCATATCTCGAATGGTCTTGGCAATGTTAAACGCCCCGCCCCAACCTGTGTCGATATCCACCATCAAGGGCAGATCGCAAGCCGCAGTAATGCGCTGCACGTCCACCAACACATCGTTCAGGGAAGTCATGCCCAGATCCGGTAAACCATAAGAGGCGTTTGCCACGCCACCACCGGAAAGGTAGATGGCCTGGTGGCCAATCTGTTTTGCCATCATGGCGCTGTAGGCATTAATGGTGCCTACGATTTGCAGCGGCTTGTTATTGGCCAATGCTTCACGGAATTTCTTTCCTGCACTCATGGTTTACTCCTTAACTTATGAAAGCTTATGTTTGATATTATTTTTTGAATACATGATATGACGACGCATCAGGATCTCTGCCAGCTCTTCGTCGCGGTTCGCAATCGCCTGCACTATATGCTTGTGTTCATCGAATGCTGTTGTCACCCGCGGCCCTGCCATGCCCAGCTGTACGCGGTACATGCGCACTAGGTGATAGATGCCATCGAATAATAGGGTGATCAGGTGTTTGTTTTTACTGCCTAGGATGATGCGGTAGTGAAAATCCACGTCCCCGGCCTCTTGATAGTAGGATTGTCCCTGCTTCACATCTTGAAAATGACTCTGCAGTAGCGACTTAAGTTCGCTTACCTCCTCGTCTGTCATATTCTTCGCAGCGAGCCTGGCGGCCATCCCCTCTAAAGATTCGCGCACCTGATAAAGCTCGAGCAATCCCTCTGTGGTTAATGCCACGACTCTGGCGCCCACATTGGCCTTACGCTCGACGATATGACAGGACTCCAGGCGGTTGATCGCTTCACGTACCACGGCGCGGCTCACCCCATAGGTTGTCGACAATTCGGTTTCACTGAGTTTGCTGCCAGATAGGATCACGCCTTCGACAATATCTTGCCTAAGCTGATAGAAAGTCTTGTCTGCCGAAGTAATCGCCTGTTGTAACTGAAAGCTCATCGAAAGGCTCTAAAATGTGATGTTGTCGACAATATACCCACAAAATGTGACACAAGCAAACCAAAATCGGATATTTTGTCGACAATAATGCCTAACCTAGACTAAGGTCGAGTAACAAAAGGCTGCCCTAGCGGATGCACAAATAATATGCAAGAGGCAGACGGGCAGTTCTGAGCACATTAGTCAGGGACAACAAGGCGCTAGGAAAAACACGAAACATAATAGAGCCAAGATAAACTTGTGCTAACATCTGTCCATGTTTAAACAGATCCCGTCAATAATGAACGCCTATTCCATTCCGACAGCACTGCTGAAACCTGACTTTACACTCCCTGCTATCGCCGATCTTCAACCTTCCTCCCAAGCCAGACTATTAGGCCAGGCGCGCACCCTGGATGCCTTCAGCTTGCTTATCTGCAGCGATAACCAACATATGTATCTTGCGGATCAGGCCGGCATAGACAGATTCGGATTGATGGATGCCTTAGTGGCCAGCCAAAATAGCCCTGAACCTTTGTATCTCAACCGCATCCGGCTCGATCAATCACAGCAAAGGGAATCTGAGCCAGATTCAAGTGAGCCAAATACCCTAACGTCGCCTGAGCAGTTTTTCTGGCAGGACACACAGGGAGAAGCTATCGCCACAAAGGTGAAGCCGTATCGTTATCTGAGCGGACAGATCAACAGGCGAGATTTAATCGGTCATGTCGATGGCCAAACAAGTCAACACTATCATCCCGGCGCACTGGCCGATTGCCATTATCTGTTTATCTGCGCCGAATCACTATGGAAACGAGAAGCCTTATGGGAACTGCTACTGCAGATCCTCGAGCGGGGCGAATATAAAGTACATGGTCACTGGCCTGCACTGCCGCTCAATTGCAAAATTATCCTGGTAGGCAACAGCGCCCTGTACAGCCTGGCCTATGTGGAAGAGCGTTTATTTGCCAGCCACTTTCCCCTGCTTGGGGAATTGGTAGATGAGATCCCCCTTAATCAGTGTGGCGAAGCAGCATACCTGCAATGGCTTATCACTCTGGCAACGGCCCATAAAATTGAACTTGAGCAGTCCGCCATTGCGCCTTTACTGATCCACAGCGCCCGTTTAGCCGATCATCAGCGTCACCTGAGTCTGCTAACACAGCCGCTAAGCCAGCTGTTACAGCAGGCCAGCGCCTATGCCAAAAACAGCAAGTTGGATGATAAGGCAATTGAGTACGCCATAACCAAGCAGACCCAGAGGCACAACGCCTCTCAAGAACTGTCTGCCCAGAGCTTCGATGACAACTTCATCAATCTGCCGACCGAGGGCACTATGGTAGGTCAGATAAACGGTCTTACCGTGCTCGATACCGCCGAATATTGCTATGGCGAGCCTGCGCGTATTACCGCCTCGGTGCATTATGGCGATGGCGAGGTGGCCGATATAGAGCGTAAGTCTGAGCTGGGCGGGAATATCCATGCTAAGGGACTGATGATCCTCTCCTCCTGTCTATATCGCATCTTTGGTAAAGATGCGCCGCTGCACCTCAATGCCAATATTGTATTTGAACAGTCCTATCAGGAGATCGATGGCGACAGTGCTTCCCTTGCCGAGTATTGCGCCCTGATGTCCGCCATCGCCGAGGAGCCAATCGACCAGGGGATCGCCGCTACCGGCGCCATAGACCAGTTCGGTCAGGTTCAGGCTATAGGTGGGGTAAATGAGAAAATAGAAGGCTTCTTCAGTCTGTGTCAGCGCCGGGGGTTAACAGGCACCCAGGGGGTTATCCTGCCTAAGTCCAACGTGCAGCAGTTAAATCTTCATTCTGACGTGATTGACGCTATCAAACAGAAACAGTTCCACCTGTATCAGGTGGAGCACATAGATGAAGCTGTGACTATTTTGATGAAGAAGCCGGCAGGCACTCGAGATGAGAACGGGCAATTTGAAGAAAATAGCCTATATGGCCTAGTACAGACTAGACTTGAAGGGTTAGCCGGTTACCCAGACGAGCAGAGTTCATTTTTTGCCAAGCTGCTCGACAAATTGAAATTTTCTAGCTGATCGGAGTTGTTTGGCGTACACGTGTTCGCTAATCTTTGCAGCTCTTATCGCAGAGTGAAGTAAACAATGAATAAAGCAAACAGTTTCAGCAAAGAAGAATTAGTGGCTTGTGGTCACGGAAAACTATTTGGTGCCAACTCACCTCGCCTTCCTATCGACAATATGTTGATGATCGACCGCATCACCAAGATTAATGATGATGGCGGTGAATTTGGTAAAGGAGAAATTGTTGCCGAGTTGGATATCGATCCTTCACTTTGGTTCTTTGACTGCCACTTTGAAACCGATCCTGTGATGCCTGGCTGTTTAGGCCTGGATGCCATGTGGCAGCTGGTTGGCTTCTTCCTTGGCTGGGAAGGCGCTGAAGGTAAGGGTCGTGCACTAGGCGTTGGCGAAGTGAAATTTACCGGCCAAGTTCTGCCAGATGCGAAGAAAGTGACCTACAAGCTAACCATCAAGCGTAAAGTCTATCGTAAACTGGTGATGGGTATTGCCGATGCGGTAATGGAAGTGGATGGCCGTGAGATCTACTCTGCGACCGATCTGAAAGTGGGTATTTTTACTGACACTTCTACTTTCTAATCTGCTTATAATCCAGAGCCAGATACAAAAATGCCCTCAATCTTGAGGGCAACTTTATTGAGAACAAGTTTGTTCAATTTGAGTTACTTGTTAAACAGTCCATTAAGACGGCCATCGACGCCTTCGCGCCATCCCCCCAGCCATTGGGACCTTGAATCCAAGGTTGAATAAGGACAATTTTCCTTAGAGCGGCCACCAATTCCAGCCTGAAATCCTTTCGAAAAAGCTCTATCTAGACGATCTCTTTTTTGTCTTTTCATGCAAGCATCCTCTGTTCAAAATTCAAAAGAAGCCGAAGCTCCATCAATAGAAATAGAACTTTTTTAAAGCGAGATCAATCAAAAATCGACCATTTCTTTCGGCTATTTTTTAACCTGCTGAGATCCTTATTTAAAAAAAATCGAGGCAATTGCCTCGATTTATATTTCGTTTAGTTCTAACTCTGGTTATCGTTTGACGCGGCGTCTTAACCAAAGTAGCGGCAGCGCAAATAACCAGGCGAAACTGGCGGCACCTTTACGCACATAGTCCTGATCGCTGGTATTATCGTTATCATCGGGTATGGTACAGGCACTGCCTGTCGTAGTCGGCTTAAGCACCACCATACGTGGGATATAAGCCGTGACTGGCTGGCCATTGGCATTAAGCACAAACAGGGGCGACCCGTTAGAACCGAGCACCAGATCGCCATCCTCATCATACTGGTAAGAAGGCTTACGAATAAATGCGGTACCCACTATGGTGCCGTTATCATTAATGCCGTTAGCCTCAACGATACGAATATCGCTCTCATAAGATAGAGTTTCGCCGTTTCCGTCAGTGACCTGCACCTTATAACGCGACCAGTTGCCGTTGGCATCCTGCTCATAACCTTTAGACTCACACACTAACAAGTTATTCAGATCGCTAAATTCATCGCTATTTTTGTCCCATAGGAATCCGGTTCTGAATCTTGGCTTATCTTTCTCGCTGGTGCTGTCGATATAACCAACCACTTGGTCGTTATTATTGATATCCCGTGGACGTGAACTGCGATCCGATAATTTGTCGAAAAAGTCATTGGGGGTTACCACAACAGGATCGGTCGCCTTGGTATCGTAGTAGAAGAATTTATCGCGAACAAAGCCACTGATATAACGTCTGTAGCTACCGACTAAGATACCATTATCGTTGATATCATAGGCGATGGATGACAGCTGATTATTCTCCATCGGCACCCAGTTATAGTGATAATCGCCATTGCTGTCTTTCTGCCAATAGGCGGCATCCAGGGCGAACTTATCTTTATTATCCTTGCGATACACATTGGAGCGCCCCGCCACTGTGCCTTCGCTGTTTAGTCCAAACCCCTGAGCGGTAAATACACGATCCGAGGTTTGATCGAGACTCGCGGGTAACTCAAGCTCAGTTACAGTAACCTGATCGCTGGCATCGAGCTGCCAAACCATGGCGCGCGTCTGATAATTAATGTTGCGATAGCCTCTAAAATCAGGGTATTGATGCCCCTGAACACACACATCCACAGGTAGAGTCGCGTCATTCTCAATACACTTATCTATGCGCGTTGCGCTGCTTTCAACAATCTCGGTTGAGCCGAAACCTGCGATCAGGTTGCTGCTGTTAATGGCCGCTGCAACTGAAGTGCCACCAAGGGTAACATCCTGAGTATCACCGGCATAAACCGAGTAAGGCGGCGGCAGAGGAATATCTGTACCATCGACTTTCTTAACGAAACCACGCTCTTCAAATTCACGGAAATACCAGAAATCAAACTCATCGCTCTCACCTGTGTAAGTGACTTTTTGCTCTGGAGCCGTATAGGCGCCTACACTCAGGCCAGCATCGTTAATGCCATAGAAGAAAGCATTGACTGAGTTAATGCTTGAAGGCACATTTTCATCTGTATCTTTTGGCGCTGTGGTACCAAACACTGATGCAAAGGTCGGTAACCAACTACCTGCGGCGCCATTTTCATCGGAGGTAAAGGTGAAGTTGTTGGCGACTATGGGCGCAACAATCGAGTAGATCACCCGTTGCTCGGTTGGAATACCATCTTCGATATCGATGACAGTGTTATTATTATCTTCGTCGACTTCTATCTTCTTTTTACCCTTAGAGATACCGACAGACTGATCGTTTATGTTGACCGCCATACCATAGCCGTTAACTGTCGATTCTAAAGTACCGTTAAGATCGTAACTCTCTATATTTTGGATCTCATACACTGGGGCGGCATAAGCCGTTTGTAGCGCACCAATTACCCCTAGGGCCACTAACGATAAGGCTCTATCCAACTTCAACTTCATTACTTCATTCCTATTATTTTTATTGCCTATTTAAGGGCTTCAAGCTCTTCCCAACGTTCAAAGCAAACTTCCAGTTCCTGTTCCAACTCGGCAAGTTCATTTAAACGACGACTGACAACATCTTGTTCTTGAGCATAAAAATCGGGCTCATTGACCACCTTTTGCAAGGCATCGATATCCGCTTCGAGCTGCTCCATTTTACCCGGTAGCGCGTCAAGTTCCCGTTGTAACTTATAAGATAATTTCTTCTCTGATTTTGCTTTGTCTGCCTTTATCGCAGCCTTAGTCTCGGCGTTACCCGGCGCCGCAACCTTGGGTTGGACAGCACTATTGGCAACTGGTTCCTCAGAATAGAATTTTGCCCCCTGGGACACAGCATCCTGATAGCCGCCCACATATTCGCTCCAGCCTCCGTTGCCGGTAAACCACCAAGAGCTAGTAACTGTGTTGTCGATAAAAGCCCTGTCGTGGCTGACCAGTAACAGTGTGCCCTGATAATCGGTCAACAGCGACTCTAACAACTCTAGGGTCTCAATATCAAGATCGTTTGTCGGCTCATCGAGAATAATCAGATTAGCGGGACGCAGCAACAAACGCGCTAATAATAAACGGTTTTTCTCTCCGCCCGATAGTGCTTTTACCGGCGTTCTAGCCCGCATTGGCGAAAACAAAAAGTCCTGCAGGTAACTTAAGATATGCCTGTCTTGACCATTGATGGTGACCGTCTTCTTGCCTTCGCCGACGTTTTCTTCGACGGTTTTCTCAGGATCTAAGCCTTCACGGTACTGATCGAAGTAGGCAATTTCGAGCTTAGTGCCGACCTTAACTTCTCCCGATTGCGCCTCAAGCTCACCAATCAATAATTTAATTAGGGTCGACTTACCACAGCCGTTGGGACCGATAAGGGCGATACGATCGCCACGCATCACAGAGGTGCTAAAGTTCTTCACCAGATTTTTATCGGGCAGATTGTAATTTAACTGCTCAATATCGAACACCAGCTTACCCGAGCGCTCAGTGTCGGCCACAGCCATCTTCACTCCGCCCTGGCGGTTTATCCGTGCCATGCGCTCCATACGCAGCGCTTTGAGTGCGCGTACCCTACCTTCGTTACGGGTGCGGCGCGCCTTAATCCCCTGACGGATCCAGGCTTCCTCTTCTGCCAGTTTCTTATCGAACTGGGCGTTTTTCTCTGTTTCGACCCGCAGCCATTCCGCCTTGCCATCCAGATAGGTTTGATAATCGCCGGGCCAGGAGGTAACCACACCGCGGTCGAGATCGACAATTCGCGTCGCCATACGCTGAATAAAGCCCCTGTCGTGACTGATAAACACGATGGCGCCGCGATAGCTGAGCAGGAAATTCTCCAGCCATTCGATGGTATCAATATCCAGGTGGTTAGTGGGTTCATCGAGCAGCAGCAGATCCGGCTCGCTCACTAAGGCTCTTGCCAGTGCTACTTTGCGCTGCCATCCACCCGACAGGCTGGTCAAGCTGGCATCGGGATCTAACCCCAGCAACTCACAAGTCTGATTGATGCGGGTATCGAACTGCCAGCCATTGAGATGATCTATCTCCTCCTGCAAGCGCTCCATCTGTTTGAGCATACGCTCCATTTGATCTGGAGACGCCGTGGCCACATCATGGGACAGCTTATGATAACGCTCAAGCTTATCGCCTAAGGATTGCAAGCCTGCTGAGATATAGGCATAGACAGAGCCCTGCTCCGCCTTGGGAGGATCTTGCTGCAAGCGGCTCACCTTGGTGTCTGTGGCAATATTGAACTCACCGTCATCGAGCAGCACTTCGCCGCCAAGCACCTTCATCAGGCTGGATTTACCGGCGCCATTGCGACCGACAATACAGATCCGCTCCCCTGGCTCCACGGTGAAATCGGCATTTTGCAATAAGGGGGTATAACCGTAGGCGAGTGAGCCGTTGTTAATCCGAACCAGACTCAATTTAAGCTCCTGTAAATTCTTTTAATTGTGCAATATCGAACGGCCAGTCCAGTTCTAACTGATCCTGCTGGCGCAGTAACACAGGAATACGGATCCCGTAGCGCTCAACGAACGTGTCGCTATCGCAAATATCTTCTCTTGTATAAGCTACTGACAAACTATCGAGCAAAGCCTGGGCCTGCTCGCACAGGTGGCAGGCCTCAGTGTGAAACAAAATAAAGGTCTGATCCGCATTCACACTCTGTTGATCCACTCGCTTACTCATGGGTGATAAGCCAGGTATTGTGGATCTGCGGATTACGTTTGTAATCCAGCGGCAGGGTCTGATCGTCTATGTTAGTAACCTTAAGGCCCAGCGCATTGATGGCATCACTGTCCATCTTGAACTTGCGCTTATTGTTAGAGAAGACTATCTCTCCGCCAGGGTTTAGCAGCTTCACCAGACCGGTTAACAGGCTGACATGATCCCGCTGCACATCGAAGGAATCCTCCATCCGCTTGGAGTTAGAGAAAGTGGGCGGGTCGATGAAGATAAGATCGTACTTCTGCTCACACTCGGCTATCCACTGCAGACAATCGCTCTGTATAAACTCATACTGACGACCACTAAGACCATTTAAAGCAAAGTTATCCTGAGCCCACTTAAGATAGGTATTGGACATATCCACTGTGGTCACAGACTTGGCGCCGCCCAAGGCAGCATGCACAGAGGCGCTGCCGGTATAGGAAAACAGATTGAGCACCTTTCTGTCTTTGGCCTTCTGCCCCACCAGTTTACGGGTTAAGCGGTGGTCTAAAAAGAGGCCGGTATCTAAGTAATCCTGTAGGTTTAACTTAAATTTAGCGCCGTATTCCACTGTCACAAGTTCCAGCTTCTTAGTATCCAGCTTCTGATACTGATTCGTGCCCTTCTGGCGCTCACGGGTCTTGAGGATGATCTTTTCAGGATCCGCATATATCGCCTGAGGCAGTACAAGGAGAATATCGGTCAGGCGGCGTTTCGTCACAGCTTCCGGAATCGCTTTGGGCGCCGAGTACTCCTGGATGACGAAATAATCCAGATACTTATCGACCGCCACATTGTATTCGGGGATGTCGGCATCATACAGACGATAGCTGTCTATGCCCTCACGCTGAGCCCACTTGCTCAGCTGTTTCAAATTCTTCTTGATGCGATTGGCGAAGGCAGTGGCAACCTCACTGATCTCGCCACCCTGCGCCAATACCTGGCTGGGCTCGATACGGCGGGTGCTCTGGGCATGCAGCGTATAGAGATTAAAGGCACACTCCAGGGCGCCGTTAAACATCTTCATCTGCTTATCGGCTTTCAGTTTCAGGGCAGATAACAGCTCGATATCGCTGTTAAGCACGGCAATTTTCCAGCCACCAAATTCGCTCTTAAACTTATCGCCCAGCTGATAGTAAAGCTGCAGCAGTGTCGTCACATTGCCAAGACGCTCACCATAAGGAGGGTTAGTCACCAAAAAGCCCTGTTCTACCGGCGGCGTGATATTGAGTGCATTGGAAACAGAGAAAGTGATCAGCTCACCAACGCCTGCATTGGCTGCGTTACGTTTGGCTAATGCCACCAGGCGCGAGTCGATATCTGAGCCAAAAAACTTCAGCTCACAGCGCTTAATGCCTAAAGAAGCACGAGCCTTGGCTTCATCCAGCAGCGTTTGCCACACAGCGCTCTGGTGACGCAGCCACTTATCGAAACCAAATTTGGTGCGCTGCAATGCAGGGGCAATATCACAGGCCATCATGGCCGCTTCAATCAAAATGGTGCCGCTACCGCAGAAAGGATCCAGTAGATCTTGCTTCTCCTGCTGCCAGCCACAGCGAACCAGCATGTTAGCGGCGAGGTTCTCTTTCAGTGGCGCCTCCCCCGTGGTCGAGCGATAACCGCGCTGATGCAGTGCCGGGCCGGAGAAGTTAATCCCTAAGGTGATCTGACCGCGACGATAATGGGCATCAATCTTAAAGTCGGCATCCACCCGCTCCACATTGGGACGGGCAATGCCATCGTCACGGAAACGATCCACCACCGCATCTTTAATCTTCAAAGCCCCGAACTGAGTGTTATTGATAAACCCGCCCGTACCATGAAAATCGATGCTAAAACTGCTCTTATGGGAGAAATGGGTCTGCCAATCCACGCAGTAGGCTGCGTTATAAAGCTGCTCTGAGCTTTCACAGGGGCCTTTATAGATCACCAGCACGATACGGCTGGCAAGACGTGACCAGAGGGTAATACGGTAAGCAAGTTCCAGTGGCGCACTGAAATAGACACCGGCCACACTCTCTTTGATCTCGCTGGCACCGAGTTCGGCCAGTTCCAGAGATAAGGCGTATTCATAGCCTCGGGGGGCTGCAGCAAAAAAATTCAACATGGATAAGGACACACTCATAAAATCAATCCGACATTATACCTTGTCGGGCATCTAAAAGATAAAAAGTTCTGTGCTTAGATAAAGATAAATTTGTGTTCCCGCTCAATAAGTCGGCATTATGCCGCATAAATGAACGCTTAACACACAATTGGTGATAAGTGGCTTGCAATGGTTAATTCATCTCGTTATAGTTCGCTCCGCTTTGAGGCAGATGAGCTTTCATCGAGAGCAAGGCAGAAAGTAAATTACGGACGCGGGATGGAGCAGCTTGGTAGCTCGTCGGGCTCATAACCCGAAGGTCGTCGGTTCAAATCCGGCTCCCGCAACCAATTTATTTTACCTATCATCTTACGGACGCGGGATGGAGCAGCTTGGTAGCTCGTCGGGCTCATAACCCGAAGGTCGTCGGTTCAAATCCGGCTCCCGCAACCACTTCTTGATTTATACAAATTCACTACCCCATAATTTAATCGAACAGTTCAAGAATCAGCTTGATAGCTCGTCAGACTCAACTCTCTATATAAAATCATCGAAGGTCGTCGCCCAGCTTGTATAAATAGCAATCCGGCTCCCGTAAACAATTCTTTCGTAAACAGAATTAAAACAGTACGGCGTCTTTAGTCATCTGACTAATTCAACAATTCGGACGCGAGATGGAGCAGCTTGGTAACTCGTCGGCTCAACTCTCTATATAAAGTCATCGAAGGTCGTCGCCCAGCTTGTAAATAAGTAATCCGGCTCCCGCAACCACTTCTTTTTGTTATCTTTAATTATTTCCCCAAAAATATTTCATAAAAGCGCAATAAACAGCTTAATTCCTCATCGAACAGAGTTTGTCATTTAGCAGCATAATCCCCCACCAAAACTCAACATTGGCTCCTTCTGGCGTGCTTCTGCCAAACACAAAAAAGGAAGCCTAAGCTTCCTTTATTTATGTGGTTATCTTATTGATCGGGACTAAGCCGCCACGACCTGCTTACGGCGTTTGGGTGGATGCAACCTGTCGTTCATCACCTTGATACACTCGAACTGCTCCAATCGCTTATTGTCATTGAGCTCCAATCCTGGTGATAGCAACATCACAAGGGAAGATTGAATATTGCTCTCCACCACCATCACATCGGCCTCGACGCCCTGACACCGCAACTGGAACACTTTAGCCAGCTCGGAATAGACACACACGGCAGACGAATCGAAAAACCAGGAGCGAGGCATCTGTGGCTTCAACAAGAAATTGGCCGCCGTAGCATTTAGACCAAGCTGCACTTTTATGGCATCGGCGACATTCACCGACTTGCACAGGCGCTCGATAAAATGAATGTAGAATTTAGCGTGCTCGACACTAAACTCCATCACAGATTGGGCGTCTGGAATGAGCGTTTTACTTTTATAGGGAGTCAGAAATTCCATATCCGAGCCTAACGAAACGCTTAAAACACCATACGTATCGTTATTTATCCATTGCCAATCCCTTTTCGGCATCAATAACATAACGTGTACCTATATACTGTAAATACGGCTTGATAATAGATGATATTTCAAACAATATCAAAAAAATTGTCAAAATAAAAGTATAGATAACAGTATGTTAGAGTGAAATCACGCGATCAAATTGCGATCGCGCGATCTAAAAAACGATCCTTTCGCGATCGAAAAGATCATCTCACTCGATAGGCATCGACTATCTCTTTGATCAATTCAGGGCCACGATAAATAAAACCTGAATAGATCTGCACCATAGTGGCACCAGCATCGAGTTTATCCATAGCGTCTGCGGCGCTGTTTATGCCGCCCACGCCCAGAATAGGCACCTGGCCTTTTAAACAATCCGCAAGCTGTTTAATAACTTTTGTTGATAATAAATTCAAAGGTTTACCACTTAACCCGCCCGCTTCGCTAGAGTTTTGCAAGCCACTAACACCATCGCGGGTCAGAGTGGTATTGGTGGCGATAGCACCATCAAATTCATTACGGATCAGTGAATCGGCAATTTTCTCAATCTCGTCCGGTGAGAGATCCGGCGCAATTTTCAAAGCGATCGGCACATACTTGCCATGGCGCTCTGCCAGATCTTTTTGCTTGGATTTTAGTGATCCCAATAGATCATCGAGCAGATCCCCATACTGCAGCGTGCGTAAACCTGGGGTGTTTGGCGAGGAGATATTGACCGCAATATAAGCAGCATAGGGATACACTTTTTCCATGCAGATCAGATAATCTTCTTTGCCCTGCTCCACTGGCGTGTCTTTATTCTTACCGATATTGACCCCAACCATAGCGCCAGATTTAGCCGCTTTAAGGTTTTCGACCAGACTGTCGACCCCTTTGTTATTGAAGCCCATGCGATTAATAATCGCCTTGGCAGGCTTTAAGCGGAACAGACGAGGTTTGTCATTGCCAGGCTGTGGCCTGGGGGTGACAGTACCGACTTCGATATGACCAAAACCCATCGCATGAAAAGCATCAATACATTCCCCGTCTTTATCCATGCCAGCGGCAAGCCCCACAGGATTTGGAAATGTTAACCCCATAAACTCCACTGGCGCCGGGTCAAATTTTTGTGCGTAGAAACAATCCAGCGGGGAATTTGAGGTTGATTTCAGACTGCTGATGGCCAGATTATGCGCCTTTTCAGGATCCATCTGAAACATGACCTTTTGTGCGATTTTGTAAAACATGTCTTCTCCTAGACCGAAAAAAGCCCCGGCAATTGCCAGGGCTTATATTTTTAATAATTTTTACGACTGGCCTTCACAATGAAGGATCAGCAGATTCAGTTCACGTAAAGCAACTGAGAACTTCGCAAATTCATGGGTCTGCGAGGTCTTAAAATCTGCCAGCATGTGGAACCATCTCTCCAATAAGCCCTGATTGGATTCGACCCACTGTGCAATAATCGTTTCAGCATCACAGCTCGAAGTACAAGTACGTAACACAGCAGAACTCAAGGAGCGTTGTTGCCAATCCAGATCTTCTCTGAAGGCAGCTCTGGCCAGTGCCTGCCAGTGGTTAGCCACAGGCTGAGCGCTGATCTGCTCGAGGAACCAATGCAGGTCGATGCGTGCACCCAGCTTATAGTATGTCTCAGCTACCAGCGCCACAGGCTTACTTTCTAGCTCAGCTATCTGTGAAATATCCAGCGCTGAGAACAGGGTACTCATATTGACTACATCCGTGGCGACCGCTTCAGGTACGCCCTCTTTCACTAACGCCTCGATTTCACGGCGCAGTCCGTTAACTTCACTCTCGACCATATATTGATGAACATTCTGACGAAGCTCTTCAAACACCGGGCGATATAAAGCAACGGTTTGTTCAATACTTTGACTACGATTGCGATGGCGTAGGAACCAACGGCATGATCTGCGTAAATTACGGCGCAGCTGGTGCAGCATTTCACCCTGAACAATCGCAGGAAT
Source organism: Shewanella sp. AS1 (assembly GCF_021412565.1). GTDB lineage: Bacteria > Pseudomonadota > Gammaproteobacteria > Enterobacterales > Shewanellaceae > Shewanella. Next base: position 162,378 of record NZ_JAKCLJ010000003.1, read on the forward strand.
GATGCCATTAAGCGCCGTGATCGATTTAGTTAATTCTGCTAAACCAAACACTTCACGCGCCATAGTATAACAAATTGCCGCATCGGCGACTGAGGCACCTGTCTCATCTTGCATACGTTGAACAAAATTTAGCCCCATGTCGTTGACCAACTCGTTGGCCAAAGAGGTGGCAATAATTTCGGCGCGCAGCGGATGGTTAACCATACGTTCGCTGTAACGCTCCTGCAGCTGACGCGGAAAGTATTCAATCAGCAATTGACTTAGGAATGAATCATCAGTGATCTCTGGCGTCAACAGCTGCTCTTTGAGCACCATCTTAGCGTAGGCGACCAGTACTGATAGCTCAGGACGGGTCAACGGCTTACCGTTGGCCAGACGTTCGGCCAATTCATCTTCACTTGGCAGGAACTCTAAGGCTCTGTCGAGCTTATCTTCTTTCTCCAGATAATGGATAAAGCGGATCTGCTCTTTTAACTGTTCGGCGCCATGTACCTGAGTCACAGAGATAGTACGGGTCTGATCCTTACAATCTTGCAGCACGATACGACTGACTTCATCTGTCATCTCAACCAAGAGACGGTTACGCTGTTTCAGCGTCATCTCACCTTCGGCCACCATGGCATTCAGTAAGATTTTGATATTTACTTCGTTATCCGAACAATCCACCCCACCGACGTTGTCGACGAAATCTGTGTTCATGCGACCACCATTGGCGGCGTATTCGATACGACCTAACTGAGTACAGCCTAAGTTACCGCCCTCACCTACAATGCGTGCCTGTACTTCTTTACCGTTAACACGCAGCACATCGTTGGCGCGATCGCCCACTTCGGCATGGGTTTCGCTGCTCGCCTTGATATAAGTACCAATACCGCCGTTCCACAGCAGATCCACCTTCATCTTCAGCAGCTCTTTGAGCAGCTCGTTAGGTGTCATAGATGCTTTCTTAGTATCCAGCATCTTCTTGATTTCTGGGGTCAGCGTAATGGATTTCGCCGAGCGGGAGAAGACACCACCGCCTTTGGAGATCAACTCTTTGTTGTAATCTTCCCAGCTTGAACGTGGCAACTCGAACAGACGTGCACGCTCTTTGTAGCTTGCAGCCGCATCTGGATTCGGGTCGATAAAGATATGCATATGGTTGAAAGCGGTCACCAGACGGATATGCTCAGAGAGCAACATACCGTTACCAAATACGTCACCGGCCATGTCACCTATGCCTAAACAGGTGAAATCTGTGGTTTGACAATCAATACCTATCTCGCGGAAGTGGCGTTTTACCGACTCCCAGGCACCGCGGGCAGTAATACCCATCTTCTTGTGATCGTAACCGTTACTACCACCGGAAGCGAAGGCATCGCCCAGCCAGAAACCATACTCTTCAGAAATCGCATTGGCGATATCTGAGAAGGTTGCCGTGCCTTTATCGGCCGCAACCACTAGATATGGATCGTCTTCATCGTGACGCACCACATTGCTTGGCGGCACGATTTCACCTTCAACTATGTTGTCGCTGATATCCAGCAAACCACGGATAAACAGGCGGTAACACTCTTGTCCTTCGGTAAACAGTGCATCACGGCCACCTTCGGTTGGCAGCTGTTTACACACGAAGCCACCCTTGGCGCCCACAGGGACGATCACGGTATTCTTCACTTGCTGGGCTTTCACCAGACCCAGCACTTCGGTACGGAAATCTTCACGACGATCAGACCAGCGCAGACCACCACGCGCCACTTTACCACCACGCAGATGCACGCCTTCGACTCTGGGTGAGTAGACGAAAATCTCAAACTTAGGCAGCGGACGTGGCATCTCTGGAATATCAGAGGGCGAGAACTTAAATGACATGTATGGCTTGTTATTACCGTCCGGCAGTTGCTGATAGAAGTTAGTACGCAAGGTGGCATTAATCAGATCTAGATAGCGACGAATGATGCGGTCATCATCTAGGCTCGATACCTCTTCAAGGCGCATCTCGATCTGCTCAACAAACTTGCCCAGAGTACGGGTCTTAAGCTTAGGATTGAACTTACGAATAAACATCTTCACCAGCAGATCGGCAATCTGCGGATAGCTACTGAAGGTCTCTTCGATATACGCCTGGCTGAAAGTTGCGTCAATCTGACGCATATATTTCGCATAGGCGCGCAGCACAGAAACTTCTCGGCCTGAGAGGCTAGTTGCCAGCACCAGACGGTTAAAGCCGTCGTCTTCCAGCTCTTTACGCCACACCTGTGACAGCGCGGTCTGGAATCTGTCCTGACTGTCTGCCAGGTTATCTACGGCGGCGCCTTTAACAGTCATCAGGAAGTCGAGGATCCAGTAAGTCGCGCCTTCATCTGTGATCACTTCATAGGGACGCTCGTTAATGACGCGCAGACCGAAGTTTTCCAGCATAGGCAGGACATCAGAAAGATGAATTGGCTCATCCTTATGGAACAGCTTTAAGCGAACCTTATTGTCTTTCAGCACAGTTTCCTGTGGCTGATAGAAAAGCATGCCCAGCTTGTGTTCATCGTCTAAGGCTTCCAGATGCTCCACATCGACTACAGCAGAGCTAGGTAACACATCCTCTTTATAGCTGCGAGGAAACGCATTCACATAGCGTTTGATCAACAGGTTGCCTGACTCTTCACCTTGAGCCGAAAGGAGAGCGCCGCTGAGCTTGTCTTCCCATGAACGCGCCGCTTCAATAAGATTATTTTCAATCGCAGTCACATCGACATCCGTATTATTATTATCAACTTTCACAAAGTAATGGGTTCGCGCCAGGGTTGACTCAGAGAAATAAGTCGTGAACTCAACGTCGGCAGTGGTATTAAAGTGCTGCGCTAAAATTCGCTGAGTGTCCTGACGTAACTTAGTGTTGTATCTGTCTTTTGACACATAGACCAGACAAGAGAAGAAACGGCCAAAACCATCTTTACGCACAAAGAGTTTGAGTTTGTCTCTGTCTTGCATCTCAAGCACGCCGCGAGCAGTGCTAGCAAGCTCAGATTCACGGGCCTGAATAATCTCATCACGGGGTAAGGTTTCGAGAATATTAAGCAGCGCCTTGTAATCGTGTGAACGTGGCGTTAAACCCGAATCATCCAATACTCGCTGAATCTTACCGGCCAGCAATGGGATCTCACGTGGGCTGCGGTTATACAGGTTTGAGGCATACAGACCGATAAAGCGATCTTCGCCAATCACATTGCCCTTCTTATCGAACAGCTTGATGCCGACATAGTCCACATAAGCGGGACGATGCACCCGGCTCTTCTCACTGCTCTTGGTCAAAATAAGCAGGCTCTTATCCAAGGCCTCTTTACGGGCGGTCTGGGACAAAGTCGATAACATCAGCCCCTTATCTGACTTGGGTTTGCCAGGAATATTCATCAGACCCAGACTGGTATCGTTATCCGGCACCAGCTCTAAATCGCCTTCTACCTTGTTCAGGTAATAGCGGCGGTAACCCAATAGGGTGAAGTGATGGTTGTTAAGATAAGTCAGGAAATTCACCGCCTCATCTAATTCAGTTTTTTCACCGGGGAAAGGACGGTCAGCCAACTCAGCAATAGTCTGAGTCAACTTATTGGACATCGCCTGCCAGTCATTGACTGAGGCCGATACATCCACTAATACGGAAGCTATCTCTTTTTCTAATAACTTGATGTCAGATTCGCTGCTTAGGCGATCCACTTCGATTAAAAATACCGCCACCTTTTCAGCATCTTCGCCAGGCGTATTGCCATAGCTGACGTTGACAATTGACTCCCCCTCACGCTTAAGCATCATAGGAGTGTGCAGCATGATGTGCGCCGTCAATCCCATACGATTCAATGCCATGCCGACCGAGTCGACCAGGAAAGGCATATCAGGGTGAACGACCTCGATAATAGAGTGAGACGATTTCCAACCATGCTTAGACTGGCTCGGGTTAAATACCCGAATATGGGTCTCACCTACAGGCGTTTTATTAACGACATTCCAAAGACTTAATACTGCACCATAAAGATCACTGTCATTACGCGCATGCAGATCATCTTTCGACATATGTGCATAAAGGCAAGTCGCGAACTGCTCGACCTGCTTGGCTTGAGAATTAGGAACTTTGGAGTGAATAAGATTAACTACGTTTTCAAGTAGTACAGAAGACATTGCATCGTTCAAAGCCATGTTACTTGTTTCCTTTAGGTCTATGGCAGCATTTTTTATCGTTTTAGGATGCTAAAGAGATGACTGGTCAAAGTCATTGACCCAAGTCATGCGCGAAGTTTATTACTAAATGTGCCATATTTCGAGAACTATTTTAGTGGTAGATCCTCCATGTGTATCAGGCTTTCGGCCAATTTTCAGCCTAAATGAAAAAACAATCGTTAACTTAGCTTTTTTATGCAAAAAAAAGGAGAGCCTAGGCTCTCCTGTTCTATTACTGCTTTAGCTTTCGCCAAAAAAACGCACCTATGGCGGGCAATATAATTATGGCGCCTAACATATTCACTAAAAACATAAAGGTAAGCAAAATACCCATGTCCATCTGGAATTTTAGCGCCGAGAAGAACCAGGTACTGACACCAATGGCTAATGTCAGACCGGTAAAGATCACTGCACTGCCCCGCTCGATTAAGGCCTGATGATAGGCTTGCTGCACAGGCATGCCGCTTCGCAGTTTGAGTGCCATAGTCGACAGTATATAGATACCGTAATCCACCCCTATACCAACCCCTAAGGCGATCACAGGCAAGGTGCTAACCGCAAGACCAATATCAAGCCAGGTCATCAGCGCCTGTGCCAGGGTGGAGACCACATAAAGCGGCAAAATGACAGCGACAGTCGCGCGAATAGAGCGAAAACTGATCAAACAGAGCACAAATACCGCACCATAGACATAAAGCATCATAGGCAGCTGCGCATCGAAGACCGCTTCATTGGTCGCCGCCATCACCCCCACAGGGCCCGATGCCAGCTTAAAGCTCAGCTTATCATTGTCCATCTTAGCGGCCAGGGCTTTCACTTTTTCGACCACCACTTCTATGGTCTGCGCCTTATGATCTTTTAAGAACAGATACACAGGCATCACAGAGCAATCGCCATTGAGTAGCCCAGAAGAGGTCGGGATTTGGCCTACCGCCTGCACCAGACTCGCGGTAGTGCGCGGCAAAATCTGCCACTTAGGATTACCCTCGTTGAAACCGGCATTGACCTGCTTGGCTATGGACGCCAGGCTGGCGGTAGATTCCACCCCTGGCGTATTGGCCACTCGCCACTCAAACTCATCGATTTGCATCAGGGCTTCATGGTAGGTACAGGCCTCAGGATAAGCTTCGACTATGACTGTCATCACATCCGTGGTTATCGAGAAATGATCGGTAATATAGAAGGTATCCTGGTTATAACGGCTGTCAAAATGCAGTGCGGGTGCGCCACCCTGCAGATCGCCAATCTGCATCTTGCTGGCCTGCTGCAGTCCAAAACCATAGAGTAACAAGGTCAAGGCGATCACCCAGATGGCGTATTTCAGGGTCGCAAAATGGGATAAACGCAGCCACAGCTTATCAATGCCCGGATGAGGCTTAGTCTGGTCTGGCTTCACTTCAATGTAGGAGATAAGCAGGGGCAAGAGCACCAGATTGGTTAAGATAATCACGGCCACACCCAGTGATGCCGAAATTGCCAGCTCACGGATAATGCCGATATCGATGGCAAAGAGTGTCATAAAGCCGACTGTATCGGACAATAAGGCTATACCACCGGGAATAAGCAGGCTCCTGAAGGCCAGGCCCGCGGCTGCCTTGGTGCTCTCTCCTTCTGCTACCCTGCGCCGGACGCTGTTAATCATCTGCACCCCATGACTCACCCCTATGGCAAACACCAAGAAGGGGATGAGAATCGACATGGGATCGAGTCCAAAACCTATGACGGTCAACAACCCCAGCTGCCAGATCACGGCAACCAAGCTACACACAAGTGGCAGCACTGTGAGTTTTACTGACTTGGAGAACAGATAGACCATCACAGCGGTCACCAAAATCGCGATCAGGAAGAAGAGCACTACCCCTTTGGCGCCATCGGCTATGTCTCCCGCCATCTTGGCAAAACCAATAATATGGATCTTTATCTGCTCATTCTCATACTGGCCGCGCAGCTGCTGTTCAAGCTGCTGGGCGAAGACCAAGGTATCGAGTGGCTTACCTGTTTGTGGATCGAAATCCATCAACTGTGCAGTCAGCATCGCCGCCGAATAATCTTCTGCAATCAAGCGCCCCACTATCCTCGCCTTCTCGATATTACTGCGTACCACGGCCAGCCCTTGCGGCGTGGTTGAGAAGTCTGCAGGAATCACAGGCCCGCCGGCAAAACCATCTTCCACCACCTCAGTAAAACGGGTTGAGGGCGAATAGAGGGATTTCACCTGAGAACGCTCGACCCCGGGGATAAAGAACAGCTGATCATGCACCTGCTTTAAGGTGTCAAAAAAGTTGGGGTTAAAGATGTTACCACTGGTGTCTTCCACCGCCACCATGATGCTGTTTGCCCCACCAAACTGCTTTTGATGCTTAAGGTAGGTCTGCATGTAACTATGATTGAGCGGTATATTTTTAACGAATGCAGCATCCATTCTCAGCTGGCTGGCCTGATAACCTAAAAAGGCGGTCATGAGCACAAAGAGAAAAACCACCCATCCACGCTGCCTGAACAGGAGTGACTCTAATCCATTAACTAATTTATCTAGCATCTGTGGGCCTTATTATTCTTGTTTTAGCTGGACAAAGCCTTTTGTTCCAACCATCCACTGTTTGCCATCGGGCGTCTTGGCGATCGATACCAGGTTTTCTCCCTGACGCCGGGTGATCAGCTCCGCCTTACCTTCGCTATCGACATCGATAACCGCACCGGCATTACCCACTAGTCTTACCTTGGTATCACTCAGCACCAGACCGCCATTAAGGGTTGAGTCGACCGGTAGTGCTATCTCCTGCCAGGAAGCCGCATCATCTTCACTCTTAAACAGGTGTCCCCTGAGTCCCATCACATATAAGCCTTGCTTAGTTTCTAGGATATTAAACAGTGAACCATCGTAGGGAAAATCCAGTTGCTGCCAGTGCTGACCTAAGTCTTTAGAGATAGCGGCAAGCCCAAGCTCGCCTACCATCAATAAACGCTTGTCATCCAGCTGCACCACACGATTAAAATGGGGCAAAAGCGTGCTACGCTCGCTAAGATAGAGCGCCTCGTCTTCGGCTTTAAGCTCCTCTAAATAGGCAATATCCTCATCGAACAGCAGCTCCCCATGAAACTCTTCATTCCATGTTTGGCCGCCATCAGCGGTGCGATAAAACAGACCATAGGCACCGATGGCAATGCCATTTTTGTTATCGAAAAACAGCATATCCATCAGTGGCTTTTCAATCTCAGCCGAGCGCATCTGCAGTTGCCAGGTCTCGCCGCCATCATCACTATGAATAATGGTGGCGTCATGACCCACTGCCCAGGCAAGCTTGTTATCAAACAGAGTCACCTTAGTGAGTAATGAATTGGTGATTGAGGGGCGCTGCTGCCACGCCTGATGATAAACAAACAGATGCCCACGCTCGCCAACAGCGATGGCGCTATCGCCTCTCGTTGCTATATCCACAAGCAGGGATTTGGCAGCTAAGGGTTGGATCGAATTATCCTGCTCCTGCCCGCTTGCCACAAAAGATGCAACACAAAATGCCAATGGGAGCAGTCGAAGCATGCCTGACCACATACAAACTTCCTTTTATAAGAAGAGGGGCGAAAGCCCCTCATAACAACTGGATTAACGGATACCTTCACGTCTCAATGCCGCTGGAGTGAAGTTGGCTTCACTAAGCTTTGCATCGAAATTGTACATGCGACCTTCATTATCCAGCCCCATCGCCAGATAGCGACGCGATTGCAGGTCGTGGAACACTTCCAGTGTGGTCCAAGGTGTCGGTACTTCATAATAGTTGATTTCATGGGCAACACCCACACGGTAGAGCTCGTCACGATTATCATAGATATCGGTCAGGGCGATCTGCCATGAATCTTCATCCAGATAGAAGACACGTGTTTTATAGATATGACGCATCCCTTCCTTCAATGTTGCCTTCACTACCCATACACGGTGTTTTTCCCAGCGGACATACTCTGGATTGATATGACCGGGTTTTAAGATCTGATCATATTTGAGTTTATCTGAGTGCAACTTGTAATCGTTGTAAGGGATAAAGATCTCCTGCTTGCCCAGCAGCTCCCAGTTGTAACGACTCGGCGAACCGTTGAACATATCGAAATCATCTGTGGTGCGCAGACCATCAGACACAGTACCCGGTGTATCGAACGCGACGTTTGGCGCCTTACGTACCCTGCGCTGTCCTGTGTTATAGGTCCAAGCCTGACGCGGCAGTGCTTCCTGATCCATCGTCTCTTTCACTAACAGCGCCGTACCGGCAAGACGCGCAGGCTGAGTCACCACCTGCTTGAAATAGAACAGGGTATTTTCCGCTTTGAGTTTATCCAGCGTCATCTCTGGACGGGAATACTCGAAACGTATCTCCTCAGACATCTCAATCAAGGTGTAACTACCCGACGCAGTAGGCGAAGCCTGATTACGCTGGGTTTCTATGTCCACACCACGAAATCGCAGAATATGGTTCCAAATTGCCTCAAGGCCACTTTGTGGCATGGGAAATGGGATCCCTTTTTCCGCCCCTGAAATACCGTTACCATCAGCGATCAGTTCAGCACGGGTCGCATTCTCTTTGGTCGCATCATAGATATATTGAGGCACGGCGGCGCTGCGACGAGTCTGATAGACATTCATCTTAAAGCTGTCTGGATAGAGCTCAAACAGCTTGCGCTGACCATCGGTTAAGTTCGCCTGATACTTATCTTTATCGGCATTGGTGATGGTAAATTCTATCTTGTCAGCCACGTAGGGATCGGGATGATGCATCCCCTTCTCATAGCCTTCTATCGGCGCTGAGATCCCACCATTCCAGGCAGGAATAGAACCATCGGCATTCGCTGCCATCTCGCCACCCAGTGGCATTAAACTCTTGCCTAACTTATCCGCTTCGGCCTGTGAGACCTTAGCCCAGGCTTGGGAGGTGCCCAATGCCAGGATCACGGTTGCCGACAATAGTGTTAAATTCTTCATTATTATTGTCCTTGTAAATTAGATTGAGTACTTGATGTTGAAGGACACATAATCCTTGTCTGACATCTGATTGGTTGTACCAACACCACCGAAGAAAGCGTTATAGGAAATATCGGCAGCCCAGCGGCTCTGATAGTCGAAGTTAATCCCTAGCGCGAGCGACTTTTTGCCTTCGGTGAACAGGAACATAGGATCTGGAGTTATCCCTTTCACGTCGTGGGAGAAGATCATCCTTGGCGACATGTTGACCCCGGCAAACAGGTTGTTGTAATCGGCCTTAGCCACTAAACGGTAACCCCAGGCGAAATCGGTCGGGAAAGGATTGGTTTCTACCCCGTTGTGGATACCCTGAATAATCCCAGGCATATTGGGATTTCCGCCGGAGCGAGAAGTACCAGGACCGTTTAAGCGCAGCTCATCAAAACCGGGCATATCGTGGATCCACACCCCGCCCACTTCGGCCAACATGGTCAGATTGCTCATCCCCAAAGTAGGGCCAAACAGGTGCGTCAGCGTAAACTGCGCCTGAGTGGTATCGAGGCGAATAAAGCCTTCTGCAGCGTCACCCGAGCCAATGCCTTGCACCTGAGAAATACCATCAAGATCCGGACGCAGACCCGCATTAGCCAGTTGCTGCGGCATAGCGGCAAAGAGCAATTCCACATCATCTATCTGCAGCGGCTCATCCTGACGGTGAGCAACTTCACCAGCAACTGATGTATCACCTATTAAGGTATTAAAACTAAAGCCGTAAAGCTTAATATCTTCAGGGTATTCGATCTGCGCCTTAGAGAAGGTTTGCAAACCAAGTAAGATTTCCCTGTCTATGCTGCCACCTGTCGCGCCCAGCATGCCTAATGTCGCTAGGTCATTACCAATCGCTTGAGCGGTAAAGTTAGATGCCGTACCGCTGATCAAGGGGCGGCGACTGTGGTAATTCATGTAATACAGGCCAAACTCGGTTTCACCCAGTTCAGGGGCATAATAGGCCAACTTCAAACCATATTGGCCCGAATTGCTGGCACTGGCCTGATCCTGAATTAGCGTCACTTTGGTCGGGTAAGCCAGCGCCAGCGAACCTAAGGTTGCCGCATCCACCTGACCCGAAGCCACCATAGCCGCTAAGGTTTGATATTCAGAGATAAGGAAGTCCAGATTGATATCTGGGTTAGCATTAAAACCTAACTGAGCATTTTGTGCATAACCGCCATAACCGGCAAAATCGTTACTGGAGAAATAGGAGCCTGGCGTGGGTACCCAGATAGGTTCCCAGTCATATTGATAGAAGGCTTCCATCGACAGAGACTCAGTGATCCCCAATGATGCCCACACCATACCCTGAGGTCTAAAGGCTTCTTTTAGCTCGGCGCCCGGTGCATTAAGAATGTTGAGGTCAACTGGGTTAATAACCCCTATCCCGTGGGGAATCAGTGTGCTCTCCCCCCAGGAAACCACCTGATTACCCACTCGAATGGTCAGCGGATTAGCACCATCATTAAAGTCGAAATTAGCATAAACAAAGGCATCGAGCAGGCGCACATCTTTACACTGTACTTTTGAGGCATCCGAGTCATCACAGGGATCATACTCTTTGCCTGTGATCGGATCGCTATAACCATAACTGCCGTTATTAGCCTTCTGATCATAGAAATACATGCCGCGGGCAAATAGACCGTAGTTGTTGTAACTCAGGGATAACTCATGCAGGCCTTTAAAGACCATAGAGGTAATATCCCCTTTTGAATACAGCAGGTTACTTAAGTCGCCGTTGCTGGAATAAGATCCAGACTGAGCCCAGATCTGGGTCGATGTGTATTTGGTATTGCCAAAGGCTGAATAGTTAGACCAATCGAAGCGTGGATGATTAACTTTCCCTATCTGATCATCCCAGTTGCGCTCTTCAACACGCCAGCTGGCACCGGCACTGAATGTTGAATCGAACGAACCTTGCACATCACCCCAATCAAATGACACGGCATTGGCCGTTGTAGTGGTTCCAACATTCAACGCAGCAACGATCCCCAAAGCTAGCGCTGACTTATTAAAGCCATTTCTTAGGTTTTTCATTTTAGATCTTCTCCGTAACCTGCGGATTCTTTGTTATAGGAATAGCGGCTAACATCTTGTTAGCGTACAGGTAACATCATTGTTACAGTATTTATGATAGATGAGCAAGACGAATTAAAAGAAAATTACCTTGTTATTTGGATACTTAACTCCAAATTGCATCGCTTTTTCAAACAGGTGATTTAAATTAAAGGGTAAACAGAGAGGCTATAGCAGTAGAATAAATAAAAAAGTAATAATAAACAGTTGATTACCTAATGTTCTACGCTTTGAATAACTTCGAGTCAAACGATCACTCGTTTGAAGTATTAACTCTAAACTTAATGTTTCAATTTATCCCAATTCACTATCTTTATTTCAAATAGCATCCGAACAGTAAAATGAAGTGAGATCCCAAAGATTAACTTAAGCGAGTCAAACAATGAAACTGCCCATTGGAGTCCAGCTCTAATCTGAACTGGCCCGATAAACCAGCGGATGTTAAGAAAGGCCGAAAGTGACGAGCGTTGATCCACAGGGTCTTTCCCCCCTGCTCTCTTACCTCTACTTTATCTGCATGACATTGATAATAAGGTAAAAAATCTTGATAGCTTATGTTTAAATAAAAAATAAAAACCATCTTGCTCAACATTAGGACGAAGGGAATCGCATCGCCGCGGTAAAAGTGAAGTGCGATGCGCCGGGCTACTTAACCCGGCGCTCAGCTGTAATACTGCCCTGCCTGTTGAGTCAGGGCTTATTGGTTAGGCCAGCGCTAAATCAGTTAAGCTAGCGCTTTAGTCACCTTCTCATACAGATCTTTAGACAAGTCAGGCAGACTCAAAATCTCAGTCAGGCACGCTCTCATCAAGGCCTGACGTTCGGCATCGAACTTCTTAAATTGGATCAAAGGCGTGATAATTCTGGCCGCAACCTGAGGATTACGCTGGTTAAGCTCAATGATCGCCTCAGTCAGCAACTGATAGCCACTGCCATCAATGCAATGGAACACGCAGGTATTTAACGCAGCAAACATACCAAACAAGGAGCGAACACGGTTAGGGTTGCCATAACTGAAGGCACTATGCTCAGTTAAGGTGCGGATTGCCGCAACCCTGTCATCACCCGGACAAGTCGCCTCAAGACCCAGCCATTTATCCATCACCAATGGTGTGGATGACCAGCGCTGCTGGAAATCGGCAAGCAATGTCTCTCGCAGATCACTCGCCTCGCCATTAAGCGCGCTCAATGCCCCAAGACTGTCGGTCATGTTCTGTGCCTGTTTATACTGAGTTTCGGCAAAGGATTGATACTCATCGGACACTTTAAGCAGCAGAGCCAAACAAACATTCTTCAGTGCCCTCGCCGCAGGTGTGTCTATGGCTAACAATTGGCGATAACGAACGGCCAACTCATCTTCGCAATCACAGGCGAGCGTCTCCACCACATAGTTTCTGGCGCAGATAAGCGCATCGAGATCCACACTATCCACCTGCTCGACTAAGGTTGCTACACTGGGGAAACGTAAAATTTCCGCCAGCAGCTCACCATCAAGATTTTCATCCAGCAGTAAACCTCTTACCGCATCACAAAGGCGCGGATCCAGATACATGCTGCTGTGCTCACCCATATTCGCCACATTGTGCCAAACGGCCTGGCTAAACAGGGTCTGCATCGCCTCCCATTTAGCGACTTCGCTGGAGGCAAAACGGATCAGATGCAACAACTGCTCTACTGAGTATTCGAAGCTCAGTTTCACCGGCGCCGAGAAATTCTGTAGCAAGGAGGGAACGGGTTTGGCCTCGATATCGTCGAAACTGAAACTCTGCTCAGGCTGAGTGACATCCAGCACTTTAGTCAGTAGCACTCGACCATCGGCGCCTAACAGCTCAATATCGAAAGGGATATGCAGCGGCAGCTTCTGTGCTTGTTCGGCGGTGGGTAAGGTTTGCTGACTGATGTGCAAACGGTATTGTTTGCTCTTTGCGTCATACTCTTCTTGAACCGCGACCAGAGGCGTGCCCGACTGACTGTACCAGCGTCTGAACTGAGTAAGATCCACGCCACTGGCATCTTCCATGGCGGCGACAAAATCATCGCAGGTCACGGCCTGACCATCATGGCGCTCAAAGTAGCATTTCATTCCTTGCTGGAAGGCTGACTCACCGAGCAGGGTATGCATCATGCGGATCACTTCAGCGCCCTTGTTATACACAGTCACTGTATAGAAGTTATTCATTTCTATCACTGACTCGGGACGAATCGCATGGGCCATCGGGCCGCTATCTTCTGCAAATTGCTGATTTTTCATGACCTTGATTGCCTGAATGCGATTTACAGCACGGGAACCCACATCCGAGCTGAACTCCTGATCGCGAAATACCGTCAGCCCCTCTTTGAGGCTGAGCTGGAACCAGTCACGGCAGGTCACTCTGTTGCCCGTCCAGTTATGGAAATACTCATGGCCCACCACAGATTCGATGCCGTGGTAATCTTCATCCGTTGCCGACTCAGTATCGGCGAGCACAAATTTCGTATTGAAGATATTTAACCCCTTGTTTTCCATCGCTCCCATATTGAAGAAATCGACCGCCACTATCATATAGATATCGAGATCGTACTCGAGGTCAAAACGGCTCTCATCCCAAGCCATGGATTTTTTCAATGATGCCATAGCATGGTGTGCCTTATTTAAGTTGCCCTTATCGACAAACACCTGCAGCGCGACGTCCCGGCCACTCTGAGTGATAAAATTGTCTTCGAGCAGATCAAAATCGCCGGCCACAAGGGCAAACAGGTAAGCAGGCTTGGGAAAAGGATCTTGCCAGCACACATAATGGCGGCCATCGTCCAGATCGCCCGCATCCACTTTATTACCATTGCTCAGCAGATAAGGGAAAGCGGCTTTGTCGGCGCTGATGCGCACATCATAGATTGCCAGTACATCTGGCCTATCGAGAAAATAGGTGATGCGCCTAAAGCCCTCTGCCTCGCACTGGGTACAATAGGCGCCATCTGACATATATAAACCTTCAAGCGCGCTGTTCGCCTCGGGATCTAAGTGAGTCACTATCTTAAGTTCAAAGGCCTCACCGACCCCTTTAAGGCTTAGCTGGCCTTCGCTCAAACTGTAATCGAAAGGCAATCCATCGACTGACAGTGTGATAAGTTTCAAGGCCTCTCCATCGAGCACGAATTCTCTGGCATCAGGATTGAGACGTTTGACCTGACTCACGGCCGTCACTCTCGTCTGAGGGCCGGCCAATTCCACATCGAGGCTGACATGGGTAATAGTAAAATCGGGGCTCTGGTAATCTTTTAAATATTTTGCCTGAACTTGTGTCATCACAGTTCCTCTTACATGTAGATATCGATATAAAAAAACGCGCCTGCAGCGCGTTTTTTATTACAGCATTATGATTAGTTCGCCTGATTTTTGGCCACTTTATCCATATCGGCCATATCTAAGGTGATATAAACAGTTTCATCGAGGAAAGCATCCGGTGCTTTCACATCGTCCTCGGCATCATCTAAGCTCTTGATTGGCTTTAGCCCTTCAACGCTTCGACGTTCGTTAAGACGAGTTAACTGCTTGGTGTCACTCTTCTCACGCTCGGCGATACGTTCGCTTTCAACCAGAGAGACACTCTTATCCTTATGGCTCTTCTTAAACTCAGCGATATCCTGCGCAAGATAACCAAACTCCACATCCTGCTTAATACGCTGCTGGTGACGACTATCCAAGGTTGAGATCATGCTTGGTGTAATATCCTTCAGCGTGCTGTATTTAGCCACAGGCACCTGATCCCAAGGCAGCGCGTTTTCCTGCTCAGACTCACCATACTCACCAGGCTCTAAGGCACTGGGGAAAGCGATATCAGGCGTTACCCCTTTAAGCTGGGTACTGCCGCCATTGATACGATAAAACTTAGCGATTGTGTACTGAACATGACCAATAGGATGCTCGTACATATCATAGATACGGCCTAGGCCCTTATGCTGCTGGACAGTCCCCTTACCAAAGGTTGACTCACCCACAATAAGGGCGCGGTCATAATCCTGCAGCGCCGCGGCAAAAATTTCAGAAGCCGAAGCGCTGTAGCGGTCGACCATCACTGTCAGCGGACCATCGTAATAGACCTTACCGTCGTTATCACGGTTTTGCGAGACTCGGCCATTGGCATCACGGATCTGCACTACTGGCCCCTGAGTAATAAACAGGCCGGTCAACAGGGTCGCTTCGGTTAAGGCACCACCGCCGTTACCGCGAAGATCGATCACCACACCTTCAACCTTAGCTTCGTTCAGTTTTGCCAGCTCTTTAGACACATCCTGAGACAGATTCATGTAAAAGCCGGGGATCTTAATCACACCGACCTTACGCCCAGCGTATTCGCCCGTCTTAGGTTCAATGACTTCAGATGTCGCCGCTCTGTCTTCGAGGCGGATCTTGTCACGCACTATGGTGACTTCAAAAGGTTTCGCCGCTGAGCCGCCTTTATTGGGCAGCACCTGCAGTATCACTTTGCTGCCTTTAGGGCCTTTGATCAGCTCAACCACATCGTCCAGACGCCAGCCGATCACATCGACTATCTCTTCGCCTTCCTGTCCCACACCGACAATGCGGTCTTCCGGTGACAGCTTCTCACTATTGGCCGCAGGGCCGCCGACCACAAGACTCTTGATCACTGTGTAATCTTCGTCCATCTGCAACACGGCGCCAATCCCTTCTAAACTCAGGTTCATCTCCATCTGGAAACGCTCAGCATTGCGCGGCGACAGGTAGCTGGTATGGGGCTCGACCGTATGGGAGAAGGCGTTCATCACACCCTGGAACACATCTTCGCTCTTAGTCTGGCTCAGACGTTTAATGGCGTTGTTGTAACGCTTATCGAGGATATCTACTATCTCTTTCCAGTTTTTACCTGTGAGCTTTAAGTTAAGGGCATCGTATTTAACCCTTTGACGCCATAGCTCATCGAGCTCGGCTTCATCTTTAGGCCAGGCAGCATCTTCTCGGTCAAACTGATAATTGTCACCAGGAGCATTGAAATCAAATTCTTTATCAAGCAGTTGCAGCGCATAGGCGAAACGCTCATAGCGACGTTTCTCGACTAAGTCGTACATCTTATACGCCGCGTCCAGATCGCCACTTTGCAGCATGTCATCGAACTGAGTGGAATACGCCTTGAAGCTGTCAACATCACTTTGAGTCAATACATTGCGGCGGTAATCGAGTTGCTTGAGAAAGCGATCAAATACCCTGACAGAGAAGGCGTCATCGAGATCGAATCTATGATAGTGGGCGCGAGTGAACAGAGCCGTCACTCGCTTGCTGGCCACTTTATGTTGTGGCTCCTGTGTCAGTGAGGGTAACTCGCTGGATGGAATGGTAGGCGTCAATGCCCAAGCCGAGAATCCTACAAAAATGCTGGCAACGGAAGCGGCCAGAGTTAGTTTTCGCATCTACAAGTTACTCCTTTGACATTGAGACAGTTATAGCAGGATATGTTCTGCCTTTACTTTTACAGTCAATCCTGAATCTAACTGAACTTGTACATCTTCTTTCTTGATGTCCAATACCACACCCGAAACAGGCGATTTACCTAGTTTGACACTGACACGTTGATTTGGTTTCAAATCATCAAGTGCCGCGGGAGCCAACTGCTCGACAACCACTTCAGGCTTTGCCGCTTTAGGTGCTGCAGGCTTACGTTTGGTCGCTAATTTCTTAAACGGTTTTTTCTCTGCCTTAGCAGCGCCGTCTGGCTTCTTCGCCGCGACTTTAGCCATACGTTTGGCTTTCGCCTTTTCCTGACTCTCTTTTAGTGTAGCTTGTGCATGCTCTACATGCTCCTGCTCTAACTCACCACACTCATTGCCATCAAGATCGACACGCTGTACGCCTACCTTGATCCCTTTAAGGTAACGCCAGCTGCTGGTATAACGACGTAGCGCGATTCTTAATTGAGTTTTACTGACTTTAGAATCATCAGCTAACCTTTCAGCCAAGTCCTGAAACAATCCAATCTTTAGCGGTTTAGTTTCACCTTCAGCGATAAAGCACAAAGGAAATGTTTCATATAAATACGCAAGAATTGCGTTGGTGTCGGTCAACTTGTCTGTTGATTCCATCATTACTTCCACAGTTTAAAAGGGACAATCGCCTCACTCTTCAATAGTAGGCGTGTCGTTCAAATTTGTCAGTTTAACCCTATTAAACGACTGTTTCTGTTATGAGAAACGGTCCATAGTCAGGTTAATCCAACCTACCTTAACAATTACATTTAACAAACGCCAAGTATTCATTTCAACTAATGAAATGTAACTAAGCGTTTTTAGCTTTTCAAGCGGTCTATTATAAGCGTGCCGGCGACATTTGCGACTACCAATTATGCAAAATTGGTCGTAGTTTAATCAAATAGCGTGCTTTCTAAGGTTTTAATAACCGACTCCAGGCCAATTTGATCGGCCGCACTGAATCTGTCAAATAACGGACTGTCGATATCGAGCACGGCAATCACCTCGCCGTTACGACGCATCGGGATCACGATTTCAGAATTACTGGCGCTGTCGCAGGCGATATGCCCCTCAAATTGATGCACATCGGCAACCCTTTGGGTGCTGTTAGTTTGCGCTGCCGTGCCACAGACCCCCTTCCCCATAGGAATACGGGTACAGGCGACTTTTCCCTGGAAAGGACCGAGGATCAACTGCTCATCTTCTCGCAGATAGAAACCAACCCAGTTGAGATCGTGAAGATGCTCATTAAGGAGTGCTGAAAAGTTAGCCATTGCTGAAATCAGGTTATCTTCACCTGCAAACAAGGCCTCAGTCTGGCGTGCTAAAGTGTCGTAACACACAGAGGTCATATCGTTATTAATCCTTACTCTTTTACTTCTGTTTTCTTAGGTGCTTTTTTTACCGGTTTCACCGCGCCCCCTTTGAGTAGCCCCACCAGCTGATCTCTATGTTCAGCCAGGTAGAAACTGAGTTTCTCGCTTATTGTATCATCAAGTTCCAGCTCTGCCTGTGCTAAAAATGGAAGAAGATTGTCCGCAATGTCTAGCATCTTATCGTAGGCATCTGCCTCCTTCTTAGATGTGAAAGTCATCTTTTCAACCCCTTCTCTGACGACGACAAATTTTGTTATTACTGCCATGTCCACCCTCATACTGTTTTTTTATACAGTTATAGAATCGCACAAAGTTAACTTCTTATGCAAGTGTTCAAAATTATCTGATAGTATCTTGTGCTATAACCTAGTTAAGTACTTCAATCTTAGTGATCTTCTTTCAGGAACAAAGGTTTCTTAGGGAAGTTACTACACTAAAATAACGATACAGAAACAGATAGCGGCGCACAGTGTAATAGGTTTGTAATAAAGCCTTTATGGTTTACATCAATAAAGTGCACTTTTTATAACCCGCTAACACGATAGGAAGATTCCCAAGCCATTATGAAATCCCAGGTGTTGGATAAAAGTATCATCCTCTGCCATTCCTGCGACTTAGTCGTGAGGAAACGGGCACTGCCTGCCGGAGTCAGGGCCCTGTGCCCCCGCTGTCACAGCAACCTGTACGATACGCCTTACTGCTCCATCAACGGTATGCTGGCCCTTTGTCTCAGCGCGCTTATCTTCTATTTCCCGGCTAACTTTTATCCTGTGCTAGAACTGCATTTTTTTGGCAGTATCCGAACCACGACCATCTTTGAAGGGGCCATGTCGGTTACAAATCAGGGCTATTGGGTTGTGGGGCTAGCCGTATTAATCGCGGCGGTTATCGCTCCAGGTTTGCTCATCTTATCTGTGCTGGCGCAAATTTACATCGTTAAATATCGCCTGCAACAGCCATTATTTCGCAGAATTTACAAAGGGTTATTATGCCAACATAAGCTGTTAAGTCAGCTCTCTATGCTGGAAATTTACATGATCAGTATCTTCGTGTCGGTTTTTCAGCTGTCCGATTACACAGATCTCTATTTTGGTATCGGCACGTTTTGTTTTACCATGTTGTTTGTCATAGTGATTTTTTTACAGCGTGAATATCACATAGAACATATGTGGAGCCTACTCGATGACGAACACTAACAGGGATAGTCAAGTGCAAGGCGAGAAGCTCGGGCTCACCTCCTGCCCGGGGTGCGCCAACCTCTGTCAGATAGAGCAAGAAGAGTGTACCCGCTGCGGCCAGAAGATCTACAGCCGGGATAGATCCAGTATTCAAAAGAGCTGGGCGCTGCTGATCACGGCATTCATTCTCTTCTTTCCGGCCAATCTCTACCCTATTACTGTGATGACCAGCCAAGGCAAGGTGCGCCAGGATACTATTTTATCGGGCATCAAACACTTAATTCACCTCGACCTGCTGCCCATTGCCATTATTTTGTTTACCGCCAGTATATTAGTGCCTTTGTTAAAGATAGTCGGCCTCTCTATCTATCTGCTGGCCATCAGCTTTAAACTGCCCATTTCAAAACGTCTGTTAATGGCCGGATACCATATTATCGAGTGGATAGGCCGCTGGTCTATGCTGGATCTGTTTGTAATCTCCATTACTGCGGCACTGGTGAATATGGGGCAATTATTTGATGCCAAGCCCGCACCTGCAGCCACAGCCTTTGCCCTGGTCATTTTACTCACTCAGCTGGCGGCTAAAGTATTAGATACACGTTTACTCTGGGACCAATTGGAATCGAAAGATGTCAGAAATTGAAACACCTAAAGTCGTAAAGAAAAAACTCTTTTCTCCCATCTGGTTATTACCTATGGTTGCCCTTGCCTTAGGCGCTTGGCTGGGCATTAAGAGTATTCGTGAATCGGGTGTCGAGGTGCGGATCCATTTCCCCAATGCCACAGGTATCGATGTGGGTAAAACCCTGGTTCGTTATCAGGGATTAACCGTAGGTAAAGTGGTGGATATCAGTATCGATGATCAACTGCAGGGGGTGAATGTCGACCTTATGATGGATTATCGCTCTACCCCTTTCCTGCGTGAAGGCACCAAATTTTGGCTGGTAACACCTAAAGCCTCTATCACAGGTGTAGAAGGCCTCGATGCCCTGTTTTCCGGTAACTATATCGCCATTCAGCCCGGAGAAGGTCGATATAGAGATCAGTTTGACGCCGAAGATCAAGCGCCGCCAGTCATGCCTGGCAGTGACGGCCTGATGATAGAACTCACCAGCCCAAGTCTTCGCTCGTTAGACGTAGGCTCACAAGTCTATTATCGCCAAATTCCTGTTGGTCAAATCGTCAGTTACCGCCTGATCAATGACAATAGCATCTTATTCAATGTCTACATCAAGAAGCAGTATGCCCATCTGGTGAAACAGGATTCGAGTTTCTGGAATGTCTCCGGCCTCACCTTGGATGCGTCACTGTCGGGTTTGAAGCTCAAAACCGAGAGCCTTGCCGCCATTTTAGCTGGCGGCGTCACCTTCTCATCGCAAACATCATCAGAGCCCGCCTCGGCCAATCAGACATTTACTCTCTATGAAAATGAGGAGAGTGCCACGGGTGGAGCGACATTTAGCCTGCTGGCCGACAACGCCGACAGCATCAATACAGGTGCAAGCATCATGTTCCGGGGCATTGAGATAGGCCAAATAACCCAGACTCACCTGCAAGATGATGGCGTACGTTTCGATGCCAGTCTCGACGCCAAATACGCCGACTTGCTCAGTGGCACGGCGCAGTTCTGGGTCGAAGGCAGCGATATCTCTCTGAGCGGCATCAAACATGCCTCACGCCTAATCACAGGCAGCGTGATCAACTTTATGCCGGGTGTCGGTCAGGCCAAGAGCCAATACACACTCTTAGATACTCCGCCTGCACAGGCAAAAAGTCCGGTCGAGCTCACGCTGATCGCCAGCGACAACCCTGGCATCAAAGCGGGAGCCGAGGTGCGCTACAAACAGCTTCCCATAGGTAAAGTGATCGATGTCAGCTTTAAAAGCGATTTCAGCGCCATCGAATATGAGGTGGAGATCGCCGCCGAATATCAGCCTCTGCTCACCCGCAGCAGCTATTTTCTGCCGGAATCAGCACTGGCAATCGACGCCTCACTCGACGGGGTCTCGGTCAAGACACGGGATCTCACAACCTTAACCCAAGGTGCCATAAGCCTGGTTCAGGGCAGTAGCCGCGCTCAATTAAAAGCTGGCACGCCGCTATCTCTGTTTACCTCAGCCCAGCAGGCAGAACAGCTCATCGCCCAGCGATCCATGCAGCGTATTACCCTATCCAGCCCAGATGGTGCCGATCTGAGCACTCATTCGCCTGTCTACTATAAAAAGATGCAGATAGGTAAGGTGCTGGATATCGCCTGGCAATCCAAAGAGGATAAGTTTGCCGTCACCCTGGGAATAGAGAAACCCTTCGCAAGTTTACTCAAACCCGGCAGCGTCTTTTGGCGTAACAGCGCCGTGGCAGTGGATGCGAGCTTAAGCGGCATCCGAGTCGATGTTGCTCCTCTTGAAGGTGCCATTAAAGGCAGTGTTTCTTTGGGGTATGTCGAAGATGAGCAAGGGGATCAGACTCACCTCTATGGCTCACAGGCGCTCGCTTTAACTAAAGCAAAACCCATACAACTGACCTTCCCGGCGACGGCAAAACTCTCGGCTAATGCCCCAATTCGCTACTTGGGTCATCAAGTGGGCAACATAGAGAGCGTGCGCCTGGATGATAACCTGAGCACAGTCAGCGTTGAGGCTTATCTCTATGGCAATTACGCCAAGCTGTTTACCCGAGCGGATTCGCGCTATTTTCTGGTTGATGCCGAGATTTCCCTCTCAGGGATAAGCGCCGCAGAAACCCTGCTCACTGGGCCTTATGTCGCGGTACTGCCAGGAATAAGTGAGCAAAACAGCATGGCCTTTATCGGCCAAGGCAAGGCGCCTGAGCAGCTCGATGCTGAGCAATTGACACTCACGCTTATCGACAGCGAGCTTGGCTCAGTCAAAGTCGGCACCCCCATCATTTTTCGAGGCATCAAGATAGGTGAAATCAAAACCTATCAATTATCGAATGATGGCACCCAAGTGATCATGAAGGCACAAATCGCTAAACCCTATCAGCACTTAGTCAATCAGAGCAGTCAGTTCTGGGATCTCTCTGGCATCAGTGTCGATTTAGGCCTGTTTAGCGGCGCGCAGATTGAAACCGGCTCCTTAGAAACCATTCTCGCCGGTGGAATTGGGGTGGCAACCGAGCAGCCCACCACCAGCAGCAACAGCCTATCGAGCGATAACCCCTTCGTGTTACACGATAAGCTCGACCCACAATGGCTAGAATGGGCGCCGGTTCAGTCAAATTAACCCAAACTCGCGGCGACCCAACATATCAAACGCCCTCACCTGACTGAGAATTCATGGGCGGGTGACAAAGTAATAGGTCTGGCGATAACAACATATCGCCAGCGACTTTGGCCCGTCAGACTCTCGAAAGGGTAACAAGTGACTAAGGTCAGTTGTAATTCATCTGAGTCCATAAGACTTGTATCCTGCTCATCGACCACTTCAATCTGAGTGACTCTGTAGATACGCTCAACGGCGCGGCTATCTTGCAGTGCAATCAGCTGGCCATTTTGAATCATACTTAAACGCGCAAAATGGGTATCTCTATGGGCGGCAATAATGGTGTTGCCAGCCTGATTAAGGCGGTTATCGGTCAAAATCGCACTCGGGCCAAAGGCGAGATTGCGCCCCGAAGCGCCAGCGAGAATAAACAGGGGATCAGCAGCGCCCCCAGCCTGGTCGAGAAAGCTGAGCCTGGCAATGGGATGGGTATCGGCCCAGCTCCAAGGTTTATGCCACTCGCCATCATCTAAGGTCTTACGCCAGGCCTGCTCAATCAAGAACTGGGCAAAATGTGCCTTTGCCTGCATATATCCTCCTTTAGCAATCATTGCCAGTGCGAGCAGCAGGCAGCCCAGCAGAAAATATCGCCTCAGTTTCATCTTTGTGGCCTGTGATGGAAGGCACTCGCATGGAAAGCACTCGCATGAAAAGCCTTATCATTTAACGGTTTACTTGCTTTACCGAAACTCAGGTAATACAAGCCAAGCAGCAAGAGCAGCATACTGCCCAATGCCAGATAGAGACGACTGCCACTGGCGGTTTGTGGCCAAGCCATTCCCTTAACCGGCAGCACAGAACTGGCGTGAAACGCTAGGTTGGATTGAGGAGAATCGAACTGCGACGGCCCCTTATCGACGGCAACCAGACTGGTATAGGGGCTCACCAGATGATAAGTCAGCGCCAGATGGAGCACCTCCTGTTCGACCCTGTCACTATTACTACTGTTTTTATTCAGCATAAGATTCTTGATCCGTTGGCGGGCCCAGATAAGGTCTATTCCTTTTGACGGCACTCCTTTTGCAGCCACTCCTTTTGACACCATTCCTGCTGGCGCTAGCCTGTCGGCTCTGTTATCGGCTCTAGTATCCGCTGCAACAGCCTGACTGAGCGGTAAGGTCTGCTGCCAAAACTGGCCGCCTAGGGTGCCGGAGATCAGCAGTTCATCATTGGATGATTTGCTCAATGCTGGCAGTTTCACCGCCAGCATCAAGGGCTCATCGGCATAGAGATCGCCAATTTTGTTCGGCCAATAATCAAGTTTGGCCTGGCTCTTTGAGCTCAGTTCAATATCGCTTACCACAGGCTTTGCTAGCTTATCCATTAAGCCATTTATCTTGTTAGAGACCTGCTCGAGTTTACCTATGTAGGTGTAAGTTCCTCGGCCTGCGACCGCTGCGCGCTCCATAAAATAGCGATTGGGCGCGCGGCCTATCCCCACGGTAAACAAGCGGCTGTTAGCTAATTTACTGGCAATCAACTCAAACAGCTGAGCCTCATTGCTCACCGCACCATCGGTAATGAACACCACCTGCCTGAGCAAGTCGTGCTCTTTATCTTCGCCCAATTGATCCCGACCCAATGCCGCAATAAAGGCAGGTAACATTTCGGTTCCGCCATCGGCTTCCAGGGCAGCGACAAATTCATAGGCGCGATTGAGGTGACTTGCGTTGACCGCCAGTGGCGAGGCTGAGAGCTTCATCACCTGAGAGTCAAAAGCGATAATATTGAATCTATCCTCAGGCTCCAGGCTCTTTAAGGCTCGCATTAAAGCCATCTTGGCCTGCACAATCGACTCCCCCTCCATGGAGCCAGAGGTGTCTATCACTAAAATCAGCTCTCTTGGCGCCGCGGGGCGGGATTTATCCTGCGGTGGCATCAGCATGACTAATCCATAATCGGCATCTGACGACTGTGCATTTGATAAGGGTTCGACTATTGATGACTGCTCAGTGGAGCTAAGTTGCTTATCACCAGACACAAGAGGATGGGTCACGCCCTCCTGGATAAAGAGTAACGCCCGCGGTTCTTGCCCCAGTTCCACTTGCCAATTTAAGACAAAATCACGATCAGGATTGACAGTATGGGCAAGTTCAATCGCGCGTGCGCCCGAGCCAAGCTGCCTCTGCTCAATCTGATGAAAAGGCGCATCGAGATGCCGAATAGCCATTCCCGCATCCAGCACAATTCTCAGCTCTACTTGGCCCTGTGCGATATTGTTTATCCTAAGAGGCGCTTGATCAAATGACTCGTGTTTGAACAACTCTTTTTTAAACAATTCGTGCTTAAACAAGGAGGACACCTGCTGCCTTACCTCATTGAGGCTTGATGGAACACGACTTGGTGGACCATATCTGGGCGTGATAGCCATAGGAAAATGTACACTGAACTCGCCGTCATGGTATTCCACCCTTTCCTGATAACTAATCTCGACAATCAGGCTCTCACCGGGTGGCAGATGACTGACTTGAGTGGTGAACAGGTTAGGCCTTTGCTGCTCGACTAGACTTGCCTTTTTGCCCTGCACTTTGGCCTGCTCGAACTTCTCTCTCGCCCGCCGTTTCTCATGGATTTCACCGACTATGCGCCGCTTTCCTATCTGCAGCGTCATCGAGTCCACCGCGCCATTGGCAGGCAGTGGAAACTGATAGGTGCCATTGAGCCAATAATCACTCTCGTTTCTGAAGGTTTGAGTGACTGTGACCCGGTTGAGTAAACCCAAGATCTGCATCTGCACCTGAGTATCGATTGGCACCGCAAACCGATACTCGGATGTCTGCCCATTCTCATTCCCATTCGAATTGCCATAGCCACTGACCAGCTGATAGCGGAGTAATGCGCTGCCCACAGTGGCTCTCGCGTCATCAACATCCGTTGTGGCAGATGCTGAGCCGACATTCCAAAACAGTCCCAGTGCTGCCCCAAGCGCTAAATGAGTAACCCCTTTCGCCATGCTGAATAAGATGTGACACTGCCCCATAATGCCTCCTTTAAATAGCTCACCAATCGCGCTGCAGTCCCCTACCTCACTGCTGACAGTCAAGCTGTCAGCACACAGATGGCAAAGGGAAAATGCTAATTGAGTATCTTGGGTTAATTCGCCACTAGCTCAGTTTCCTGAGGTAACAGCTTGATGGTGACGCGGCGATCGAAAAAGTCGTTCTCCATACTCTGCTCGGTTTTCACCGGCAGTGATGCACCATAGGCTTTCGCGGCCAGACGTGCTCGCTCCACTCCCTGCTGCTCAAGGTAACTCCTGACCTCGGCGACCCTTTGCTCCGACAAAGCCTGGTTGTAGTTGGAATCACCGCGTCTGTCGGCATAGCCGGTCAGATCCAACTTGAGTTTTGGCAGCATCAGCATCACCTCGGCAATGTCATCCAACTGCTCCTGAAAATGGGGCTCCACCTCAGATGAGCCGGTTTTAAACTGCACATTCAGCCCCAGCGCCAACTCTTCAAACTGCATACTTTGCCGCTGTTTCAGCAGCTGCAACTCCTGTTTAAGCTGGGCCGTTTGCCCCACCTGAGATTTGAGACTCTGTTTCTCCTGTGTCAGCAAGGCTATCTGCGTCTGATCTTGTTCAAGCTGCGTCTGCAGGGACGCTATCTGCGCCTCATCGGCTACCGACTGACCTATAAACCCGCCTGTGACGGCGCCGATAATGGCTCCCACCGGGCCTGCCACCACTGCGCCCAGCAAGACTCCCGAGCCCAGCCCTATCAGGGTGGACTGCTCCTTCTCCTCGGCAAATGCATCGACCTCGGCGCCATGGGCGACAGATGCGGTTAATATTGTGGTGGTGATCAGGGCGGCAATAAGTTGTTTCTTCATCTTGTTTTCCTTTTATCCATAAATAGTGATTGGGTGTTTGTGACTTGCTGTTAGTAACTTGCTGTTAATAACTTGATGTCTATGGATAAATTAAAACCCCGATTACTGTCCTGTGCGGGGAGGAAAAATGGCACTCTGGCTATCAATT
This sequence comes from Shewanella sp. AS1, assembly GCF_021412565.1. Lineage (GTDB taxonomy): Bacteria > Pseudomonadota > Gammaproteobacteria > Enterobacterales > Shewanellaceae > Shewanella. Next base: position 188,918 of record NZ_JAKCLJ010000003.1, read on the forward strand.
GTGGCAACAAAATGGCAATCGCTTACCTGCACTTCTATCAGGGCCAATTTGCTGTATAGTCACAACTTAAGCGTCAATGGAAAGAGTCAGGCCCTAGATGAAACGCATCGCAATCGTAGAAGATGAAACTGCCATTCGGGAAAATTATAAAGAGGTGCTGCAGCAACAAGGCTACAGTGTCCAGGCCTATGCCAATCGCCACAGTGCCATGCAGGCCTTTAACCTGCGTCTGCCGGATCTGGCGATCATCGATATCGGCCTTGAGGATGAAATTGATGGCGGTTTTACCTTGTGTCAGTCGCTACGCGCCCTATCAAGCAACCTGCCTATCCTCTTTTTGACCGCCAGAGACAGCGATTTTGATACTGTCTGCGGCCTCAGACTCGGCGCCGATGACTACCTGAGTAAAGAGGTCAGCTTCCCGCACCTGCTGGCTAGGCTAGCCGCGCTGTTTCGCCGCTCAGAGGTGCAGCACAGTCAGCAGGCGACTCAGTTAATTACCCATGGCGAACTGACCATAGATGTCAATCGCATTCAGGTTCACTGGCGACAGAGCCCCATAGAATTGACTGTGACCGAATTTTGGATGGTACATGCCTTAGCAAAACATCCTGGCCATGTTCGCAGCCGTCAGGCACTGATGCAGGATGCCAAGATCTATGTGGATGACAGCACTATCACCTCCCATGTGAAACGAATTCGTAAAAAATTTATCGCACAAGATCCTGAGTTTAACTGTATCGATACTGTGTACGGCATGGGCTATCGCTGGGATCCTCAAGGCTAGATGTTTAATCTCCCATTTGGGCTACGCACCAAAGTCGCCATACTCTCTGTGTTTCTGCTCTGCCTGCCCTGGCTGGGTTACCAATATGTGTGGGAGATGGAAAAATACCTAAGGCACGGCCAGGAAAATACCCTCGAAGGCACGACACAGGCACTGGCGACTGCTCTGCATGAAAGGCCAAAACTGTTTGATAAACAAGCAAGTTTTCTCTCTCAGGTGAAACAGGGGCGGGATCTTTACGCCTATCCGCTAAACAGTGCCATTCAGCTTGACGGTAAACTCAATGACTGGAGCCAATATCGCGCTAAGAGTCTGCACTATGGCAAAGAGCACCTGCTCTTTCAGGCCGATGAGAAAGCGCCGCTCAACTTAAGCTTCAACCATATGGTGGGCAAGTATGGCGGCTATCTCTACGGCTTTTTTGAGGTCAAAGATCCCCAGGTGATCTATCGCGGTAAAAACAGCCTAAGCATAGACAGCAACGATCACTTAGCCATCGCCACCCAGACCCCGGATGGACAGTTTCGCCGTTACATTGTCGCGACCATAGAAGATGGCTGGATAAGCGCCTTTGAGCTGCCACTAGATCCATCACTATCTACCCCAGTGACGCCAGAGGTGAGAATTCAGGGGAAATGGTTAAAAACTCAGGCCGGATACAATATTGAGCTACGAATTCCTCTGGAGATGCTGGGCAGTAAGCTGGGCTTTGCCATCGCCGATGTGGACGACCCTAAAAAGCGCAGTGTGGTCAGCATCATAGGCACCTCGGGCACCAATGATCTCGACTCACTAGGCACTGTTCTGGTGCCATCACCTGAAATTGAAAGCATAATCAAAGGGATGAGTCACAACAGCTCACGTATCTGGGTCGTGGACACCCATGGGCGTGTGCTGGCCAGATCCGGCGACATTCACAGCAGTGCCAATGTTTGGGCTCAGGCCAGTCAAGAGCCGCAAGATAGCAGTTATTGGGGACGTTTTAAGGATCATTTCCTCACGCCTCTCTACTATCGTATCCTCACTAAGCCGCCCAAGGATTTTATCGACTCTCTAAAAGATTCGACCGTGCTTGAGGGCAGCCATATTCAAAAGGCCCTTAAAGGACAGTTAGCCTCAACCTGGCGCTTAACACCAGACGGTAAAGCCGTGGTGTTAGCGGCGGCCAGCCCCATCTGGATCGATGATAAGGTGATGGGTGTAGTGATCGCCGAAGAAACCACTCACGGGATCCGTACCCTGCGTAACAAGGCATTAGAGAAGCTGTTTAATGTGATCCTGACCACTATGAGCATGGGTACCCTGGCGCTCTTCTTCTTCGCTTCCAGTATCTCTAGCCGCATTCGCAGACTCAGGGATCAGGCAGAGCACGCTATCGACAGCCAAGGGCGCATCAAACAAGCCATAGAGGCGGATAAAAACAGGGATGAGATAGGAGATCTTTCCCGCAGTTTTGCCAACATTGTCAGCCGCCTTAGCCAGTACAATCATTATCTTGAAAACATGTCATCTCGCCTTTCCCATGAACTGCGCACCCCGGTTGCCGTGGTACGCAGTTCACTGGAACACTTAGGTGCCCAGGGGTTAGGAGAATCTCAGCAGAAATATGTGGATCGCGCCCAGGAGGGAGTCAGTCGCTTAAACCTTATTCTTAACAGCATGAGCGAAGCGACCCGTCTCGAAGAGGCGCTTGCCCACGCCGAACTGAGCCGTTTTCCTCTGAAGCAGGTGATCTCCGGCTGCATGCAGGGCTATCAGCTAACCTACCCTAAGCAGCGCTTTACTCTTAATCTTTGTGATGACCCCCTTATGATGCAAGGCGTCCCCGAGTATATCGCTCAGCTGATGGATAAGTTGATCGCCAATGCCATCGAGTTTTGTGAAACAGACAGCGCCATCGAGGTCGCCCTAATGGCCAAAGGCCGCAGCGCAATATTAAGCGTCTATAATCAGGGGCCGGCGCTGCCACCGGACATGGGCGAGCAGATCTTCGAGTCTATGGTGTCGGTCAGGCAGCAAAAGAGCCAGAGCAAGCCGCACCTGGGACTGGGGCTCTATATTGCGCGCCTGATCGCCGAGTTCCATCAAGGCAGGATCACAGCCCAAGACAGCATCTCTGATAATCAGCCAATTGGCGTGGTTTTTAGTGTGACGCTTCCTTTAGACTCGGCATAACAGAGCCGAACGGCATTAGCGAGACATTATGAGCGAAAGATAATGAGTGAGACATATTAAGTGAGATAGAGATAGGCACAAAATTCGATATCGCTCTTTAATTTAACCCTTTAATTTAGCCGTTTAGATGTTAAGATGGCTAAAACCAGCAATCAGTCGTGAGATAGCCCTATGAAAAAAGAGACACAAATTGTCAGCGTAGGAAGAGATAAAAAATGGAGTAAAGGGGTGATCAACCCCCCCGTGTACCGTGCATCCACTATCGTCTTCGAGACCATGGAAGAGATGCGTTTCGCTGCCCAGAACCGCGCCAAGGGTGAGATGTTTTATGGCCGGCGCGGCACACCAACCCATTTTGCCTTTCAAGAAGCGATTGCCCAGCTCGAAGGCGGTGTGGGCACCGCACTCTATCCTTCGGGTTCAGCGGCCATTTCCGGCGCCCTACTCTCATTTCTCAAGGCTGGCGATCATCTATTGATGGTCGACAGCGCCTACGAGCCGACCCGCGACTTATGTGACAAAATGCTCAAAGGTTTTGGCATAGAAACCACCTATTATGATCCCCTGATTGGTGCAGGCATACGCGAACTGATCCGCCCCAATACTCGCGTGCTGTTTCTGGAATCTCCCGGCTCTATCACCATGGAAGTACAGGATGTGCCGACCCTCTGCCAAATCGCCCATGAACATGGGCTCACTGTGATGCTGGACAATACCTGGGCCTCTCCCATCAACTCCCGCCCCTTTGAGATGGGCGTGGATATCTCGATTCAGGCGGCAACTAAATATATCGTTGGTCACTCGGATGTGATGCTAGGCACGGCCACGGCAAACCAAGCGCACTGGGATCAACTGCGAGAAAACAGCTACCTGATGGGGCAATGCACCTCTGCTGATGATATCTATCTGGCCAGTCGCGGCCTTAGAACCTTAGCCGTGCGTATGGCGCAGCATGAACAAAATGCCCTTAAAGTCGCTAACTGGCTGGCAAGCCGCCCCGAGGTGGATCATATTCGCCACCCGGCCTTTGAGACCTGTCCTGGCCATGAGTTTTTTAAACGGGATTTTACTGCCTCAAACGGCCTGTTTTCCTTCGTGCTCAAACAGGGTAACCTTAAGTCGGTCACCGCCTTTGTCGAGAATATGCAGCTGTTTAAGATGGGCTTCTCCTGGGGCGGCTATGAGAGTCTCATCCTAGGCGTATTCGGCATAGACAAGCTGCGCACCGCCACTCACTGGGACAGCAGTAAACCCCTCATCCGCCTGCATATCGGCCTGGAAAACCCGGATGACTTAATCGCCGATCTCGAGCGGGGATTTGAGCGGTTTAATCGGGCACTATAACTTGCATTGATTTCAACTCACATTGGTTTTAACTCGCATAAATAATACGGATGCTAAGACAAAAATGAGGGCACTTAAGCCCTCATTTTTATTTGCCAAAAGCAATAAACTAATTGGCTGAGGTCTTAGCCTCAGTCTTTTTCTCGGCCGTTTGGTCCGGCGCCTGCCAGGCATCCGTGCCATACAAGGGCACGGTCGAGATGGCGTGTTTATGGCTGCCGTCTGTCTCTTTGGTCGAATAGGAAAGATAGATCAAAGTCTGATGCTCAGCATCATAAATACGCCTGACTTTCAGTACTTTAAACAGTACGCTAAGGGAAGCTTTAAACACCACTTCGCCCTGTTTGCTCTTATCTATATTGGCAAGATGGCTCGCGCTGATAGGCCCGGTCTGGCGACAGGCGATCCCCATATCAGAAGGATCGGCAAAATCCAGATTGGCCTCTATACGGCTGATATGACAGGTGACGCCGGGCACTTTAGGATCTTGCTGCGCCTCGATGATCACATCCTTAGTGGTAAACAACCCCAGACTGACCTTGCCCACATCATCGCCACAGCCGCTCAGCAATGTACCTAAAAATGCAAGCGATAAAGTCTTTACATTCAATAATTTTCTCATTAATAGTTTCATCTTATTCCAACGACATCTGCACCGCGGCAAATGCATCATCACCGACCTTAGGTTATGTAGCAGGGTTCAAAGAATATCGCAGCCCCTTATACATCAATATTACGCTTACCATCCCTTGAGTACTCATGCAAAATATCAGATCACTTTCCCGTACCATTACTTCTATACGCGTCGAGATAACCAACCGTGAATTAAGCCAGCTTGAAAAAATGGCACAGGCAACTTAAACCCAGCGGATGAGATAATCGTAGCCACTGCCGAAGGCTCCAACACACCGACGTCATTGGCATAGGCAGAACGCATCCGCTCTATCACTTCTGACGTCAGTTCTGCGCTCGACATCATGTTCATCCAGGCACTAAGTAACACCTGATACTCAGGAGAGTTGATATCGGATGCTAAATCAGTGCTTGCCAACAGACCATTGGGTTTGAGGCGACGGGCGATTTCAGTAAAGAATCCTCTGCGTTGCTCTGTATCTAACATAAACTGAGATACTAAAAAACAGGTCGCAGCATCATGTAAAACTTCGGTTGAAATCGACTCCACATAGCCCTGATAAAAATCACAGCGGAAAGTGATCCCCTCCTGCTCGGCGCGCTGACGACAAACCTCCAGCATAGGGCCAGAAGGCTCGACCAAAGTAAAACTAAATTCAGGGAATTTCTCAGCCAAATACAGTAGCTCATCTCCTGTCCCCACACCAACACAAAGGATCTTGGCCTGAGTAGGTAGTTCAGCAAATAAAGAGCCTAGAAGTAGATGTAAACAGTGACGGATTGGCGCTGTCTTGACCCATTGGTTATCATAGTTTGCCGCCTGTTGATCAAACAACGCCGTAATTTCATCTTGTGTCATCGTTTCCTCACATATAAAAATATCAGCAATTACTTCAACAGGTTAACTGCTGTGCCAAAGGCCATCACTTCTGATGCGCCCTCTGTGATGGAACTTGTGGTAAAGCGCACACCCACCACAGCATCGGCCCCTAAATCTCTGGCCTCGGCCAGCATACGCTCGATAGCTATGGTGCGGGCATCGGTTAGCATCTCGGTATAGCCTTTTAACTCACCGCCAACAATCCCTTTCAGGCTCGCCATAATATCTCGCCCCACATGCTTAGACTGCACCACATTCCCTATCACAACCCCAAGCGATGTCGTTATCTCAACCCCGGCAATGGATTCTGTAGTTGTATATTGCATCACTGTCTCCTGATTGGTCATTTTCGGCTAAAGGTAAACGGCTTAACCACAGCATTTTCCCTTAAGTTGAATTGGTGGGCAAGGCACTGAGCCAAATGAACAAAATACACAACAGTCACCGGGTAAGGGGTTTAGCCACTCACCACAGGCTTTGCACTGATAGAAAAACCAACAGCTGTCTGTTGGCATTATCTCTGTGTGCTTGTGGCCGCACTTGGGGCAGACAAGCTGCGAGCTCAGTTCCACTTTCATGGCCTGTTACCTCAAATTGTCCCTGTTTCATCCATATTTCATCTAAGCACAATAACCCGCTACTGATAAATCTTGCCATTGTGTTTTAACCAACCGCCTTCATGACGTCCTTTGGGATCATGATGAGTCCAATGTATGACGCCCCCTTTGGGGTTCCACTCATACTCACCATAAAAACTCACACTATCCCCTTCTCTGAGCCCATCAATGCGCGGCGCAAGATCAATATTATGGGCGATAAGCAAGGTCTGACCCGATGATAACCGCAAGATAAATCGCTGATGCCGGCTCCCCTGAAGATCGTCAGACAGCACGCGAGCCACAATACCCTGGCCCGCTATCTGAAGATCACTCTGTTTGGTTTGAAAGGCATGGCTCAGTTTCTGCTCGGCGAGACCGGCCTGACTGACACCCCCTATGCCCGGTTGTGGCTCATCTGATAAGGACTCTTTATCGTAGAACTCACTCTGAAAACCGTCTCGATAATCGTCATTAAAATCATCTCGAAAGCCGTCAAAATAACCATAGGCCAGCGCCACTATCAGCAAAACTATCAATAGGTTTTTCATCTCATCCCTGTCCTCAATCTTTAATCCCTGGCCTCAATCTTTAATCCCTGGCCATCATCATAGCCTTATTTACACAAGCGCGTTATTTACTGGCATCAGGTTTTATCTCATTGATAACAGTATATTCATACAGGTTATTTTGCGAGCCATAAAGGTGAGCCGAGCCGATTAAATCGAAGCCCAGTTTAACCAGTAAACGGTTAGAGGAGAGATTATCGGGCAAAGTTACCGCCTGCACCCGTTCAAGCTTGTGGTCGGCAACGCCTGCCCGTAATACTTCGGCTGCGGCCTCATGGGCATATCCCTGGCCACAAAACGCCGGCAGAAAGGCGAAACCTAAATCTGGAAATTGCAGCTCATTGCGTTTAAGTAGTCCGCACATTCCGATTGGCGTTGCACTCTCTTTAAGCTGCACCAGACTCAAGCCAAAACCATGCTGCCGATAACTGGCCAATGGACCAGTTTGCAGATAGTTAATCGCATCATCCGGCGTGCGCACGCCTTTATCACCGATATAACGGATAAAAGCGCTATCGTTTAACAAACGCACAATAAAGTCGCCATCGGTAAGCGTAAAGCGCCTGACTATCAGCCTCTGGGTTTGACACACATCCACTATCGACATTTCACCCTCAAACTTTAATTTGTGGATTTCGGATTAAAATTTGTATGGATAACGACTAGCACAGCAGCACCTAGCCATTGCACCAGCGTATATTTAACATTAAACTGCACACGCCCAACTAAACTGTGTCTGCTGCGCCTTGTTAAATTGCTGGTTGCGCGCCTAGCTAAAATGCTTCAAAAATTCAATAATACGCCCTGGATTTATTGGCTTTTGTGAACATTGCTTCTCGTGCCACAAAGATAGAATCTCCGCTTCTTTTTCGTTTGGCGCTCTACCACCACCGCCACTACCACCACCGCCACTACCACCAGTAGGACTATCACCACAAGAAAGTGTGACATTGATATTATCTAATTCGATAAATATTCTAATGTATATCGGAATACCTTCTTTTTGTCGCCCTACTATATTCTTGGTAATCCAACTAGGGTTAGTATTTGAAAAATCCGTTGTCTCACCATTGATTTCAATTTTAATCATTTTGTGACCTCGAATGTTTAGAAGCAATTTAACGCTAAGCTAAGTGGCTGCAAACACCACCAAACCCAAAATAACCACCGTAAACACTCTACCCAATTGAACCAAAACCGCTACAGGTTTGCAGTCCGGCTTAAGCGCCTTGTTAAATTTAATGCCAAGGTGGTCTATGGTTTGATATTACCAGCTCACTTCCCGTGATTTGATTAAGCATCAAATTTGGCATTTTAAGATAGAGCACCCGAACAATTCTTTCTACGAGCTTAGAACCCTTACAGTGAGATTCTAGAAAAGAAATCCATATATCTGGGAAATATCTTGATAACATACTCAATGCATAGCTAACCAAAAACAAATCAACAACTTCTGGAGTACCAATAGGTTCAGCGAAATAAATAGTTTTGTGATCCAAAGTAGTTCTAGAGTCTGGAAAAGAAAATGCCCAATTTTTATCTTTTCTTGTACTTACAACACCCGAACGGCCTTCAGCATTAAAAAGATATTCAAAGTTTACTCCTTCATCACATACAAAGCTTTCAACTACCTTAATAAACGCATTATGAGAGGGTGACGAATGAAATACAAACTCACTATATTGTTGCTTATTAATCTCATCACTATAAAAGTGGAGTTCCCCTCTTGCTCCTTCTACAGCAATACCATACCGGCCCAAATCTGCATGCAGGTCCGGTAAACGTGTAAGTAAAAACATTAAGTCTTTTTTCAGACCTTTTAATTCGGAGAAGTATGGAATGTTATAACTACCGATGTAATCCATGTTTCTCTGGGAACCATGAATAGTTCTAAGGTGCTTTATTGCAGCAAGCTTTTGAGTAGACATCAAAGTGTCATACCAGTTTGAAAAATGGCCATTTGGACAAATTTTCACGTAGCTATTATCTAGTAAACTTAGCCCCACTTTCGAACGCTTAATATCTGAAGAAAATGTAAAATCTAGTCCATGGCTTGAATTTTTAGAGTCTTGCCTTAAATAATCAAGTGATTTTCTACCATCTCCTCGAATCAGCATACAAGCAGTTGAAAGCGCCACAGAACCATAATATAGGTGATTTGGCTGCGTATATAACGAAGATACTTTAGCAGCTTCGAAATATTCTTTGGCTTGTAGAAGAGCAACGCGAGCTTGTTCTGCCTGCTTTTTATAATTAGCTAATGTTGACTTGTTAGGCTCACCATGAATTGAACCAATCGCCTCTACTGCAAGCTCGACATTCGCAAATTCCAATAGTCTACGCCAAGACTCTTCATAGGTATTTTCGCAAGTGATCCACTCCAAGTTATACTCCTTTTAAATTTAACGCTTTGCTAATGGGAAAATACTGCGTATTGGCCGGAACGGCCAGCAGTAATTTTCCCAGTGAGTTTACGAACGAAATTTAGCAACTTGTTAGGTGTTTTGAGCATGATATTTAGCGGAGTAATAAAGAGAAATTAAGCCTGCGACGACTAACCATGCAAGAGCAGCCAAACGCCAACCCCCTGCATCTGAATAATTGGGTAATTGTAAGTACATTGCTACACAGCCAAATACTATGATCCCTAATGCGGCAATTCTGGAGTTGTACAGGTAAATGAGTGCGCCAAAAAAAGTAATTATTGCGACGTCAATCAATATCGATGTATCGAAGAAAGCAAAGCCAATATTTAATGCAGCAACTACTGCAATGTTACCAACTTGATTCCTTATCTTGCCTTTGTAGCTTTCTTCACTGCTATCCATAATTGACTCAATTCCTAAAGAACACCTAACATTTTATTCGTGCGCATGCACGTTTTCCTCGTTGGACCAGTAAAAACGCGCACAGTTAACTATCTGTGTATTATGAACTTATCAGCATTTTGCTAAATATACCATCGGGAAAAACGCGCACGAATACAGGATGATAACCACTCAAAATCCTTATGATTTTAATATGACTGTATACTTATCCAGTTTTTTGATGGGAAGTAGTGAATTACATCACACGGGTATAGCGATGAAAATTGCTAGGCCTGAAAGCCCGTTCGTTACTGCTCCGAGGGCAACTTGCTAAAATCCTTTGGCACAAAATTCTTGTTAGATTGAATCACTGAAAGGCTAGTTAATATTGGCATTGTTGGTATCAGTGACCTTCTAAAACAAGGATGTTTTAGTAGAGCCCTCAGGGAAGCTTCTTTTGAAATCAAGGGGCGGCGTGTCACTGGGGAAACAATGACAATAAACACAGCTCGACAATCACTTCCTTACCACACTTTGGGGCAAATTCTTGTTAGATTTAATCGCTGAAAGGCTAGCTAATATTGGCATTGTTGCTGCCAGTGACCTTCTAAAACAAGGATGTTTTAGTAGAGCCCTCAGGGAAGCTTCTTTTGAAATCAAGGGGCGGCGTGTCACTGGGGAAACAATGACAATAAACACAGAACTATAATCACAGAGTGATAATCACTTCCTTGCATCACTTTGGGGGATAAACGTTTTAGTGCGATACCTTAAAACTCAACATGAAGTTTTATTAGCCCAAATAAGACTTTATTACTTCTAATTTCAATTGGTTAACCTTGCATTCAATACCTCTAAAGTGGCCATCTAAAGACTACCCTAAAGGCAAGCAGCTTAAGCTGATGCCATTAAGCTCATGCCGTTAAGCTCATTTGATTAAAGCTCGCCGGCAAAGCGCCTTTGTGCCCACCTTGTCAAGCCGGCTGTCACACTGCCAAAGTGATCGCCAACGACTATCTCTATGCCTGGATAACACGCTGCAATGGCGTTATAGATGGCGGGACTTTTGGCGCTGCCGCCTGTGACATAGATAAGATCCGGCTCAGTATTGGCGGGCGCCAGCGCTTGAGCCATCAGATTTTGGATCTGATTTATAGGCTGAGCAATCGCCTCGATAAACTGAGCTTGATCCACACAGGCCTCAAGTCCTGCAGCGATATAGCTTAACGACTGACGGGTTTGCTCACGGTCAGAAAGCGCAATTTTCACCTGTTCGGCACTTCTGACCATACGATAACCCAGATGGTCCCGCTGTACTTTGAGTAGCAGATGTAACAGATCGGCGCGCTCCGCATCCTTGATAAGATCTTTTATCAGGGTGGCGCTAGTAAGGGAGGAAAAATCGCGCTGTGCACTGATATCATTCACAGCGACCGCATTCCAGAAAGGCTTGCTGGGTACTGGCAGGCCATTAACCATTTTACTGTGCAAGCCCAAATGAGGCATAAAGGCCTTCATAGCAAGCGCGATATCCAGATCATTACCGCCGATGCGCTGACCGCTGTGACCGAGAAAATCATCACTTCTATCGCGCTTCTTTATATGAGATGGGCCCATCTTCACCACTGAGCAGTCAGTGGTACCGCCGCCCACATCCACCACCAGCACGGTTTGATCACTTTGAAGACTGGCTTCAAAATCCATGCCTGCGGCAATGGGTTCAAACAGAAAATCCACCTGAGTAAACCCGGCTCGATGTGCGGCCCTAGTTAAGATCTGCTCCGCCTGACGATTACTCTCTTCACCGCCAATGCCCTGAAAATTAACAGGTCTTCCGATAACCCCGTGGGTAATTGTCTCACCTTTAGCAGCAAGCAACTTATCTGCACAGGCTTTAATGTGCAGCATCATGATGGTGACTATATCCTCAAACAGCGCCACCTGATCGACCCGCAGACCCGTTGCTCCTAGAAAGGATTTCGGTGAGCGGACATAAAAGCCCTCTTCTGGCATCTCAAGATACTGTTTTACCGCCTCATCGCCGACAAAAACGGCCTGTTCATTTGGTTCAAGATCCAATGCCTGGCGGGCGGCGCGGGCGCGGCTCAATTCGGCTGAACGCAGCTTGGCATATTCTGCCTGCTGCGCTTGTGGCAGGGCACGATAGACGGCTTCGCTGATCAGATCGCGATCGAAAGCATATAGGGTCGATACCAGATAATTAGAATCCCCCGATAAAGGCAACAGCTTTACCTCGCCTTGCTCTATCACGCCAACGGCGCAGTTGGCACTGCCGTAATCGAATCCCACAAACATACTAAAAGTTCCCACAGCGAAAAAGCCGTGCAAAATAGCATATCGACATTCAAAGGCCAATCGGACTGATGGATAAATTGAGGAAATAAAAAAAGCGAGTCTTGCTTAACACAACACTCGCTCTTCTTTTTTAAAGAAGCTGATAGAGAAAACCAACGCCAACCAATACCCTATCAACCCTGCAGGAGATACAGACAGAACACCCAAACCGACCTGCCTGTAGCAGTAATTTAATTATAGCCCATAGTCCATTTTCTGCAGAAAAAATTGACTAAGATCACAAAATAAAGAGCTGGATTAGTTTTCTTTACTCTGCTGCGCTTGTTTTAATTCGAGTTTTTCACTGCGGCGCTGTTTAATTACGCTATTCACATCACTGCCGATATGGGATTCACCTCGCGCTTTTGCCAACTCAACCTGGCGCTCACGCTCGCTAAAACGCTTGCGCTGTTTATCACTCACCTTATCGATACAATGGGGACAACTGACCCCTTTAACGTAGGCGCTACTTGCCTTATCCGCCTCGGTAATAGGTAAACGACAGGCATTACACTGATCGTACTGCCCCTTTTCCAGCTTGTGATTCACCGACACCCGGTTATCGAAAACGAAACACTCGCCTTGCCACAGACTCTCTTCAGGCCCCACCTCTTCAAGATACTTAAGCACGCCGCCTTCGAGGTGATACACCTCATCAAATCCCTGCTCTTTTAGATAAGCGGTGGACTTTTCACAACGTATGCCGCCTGTACAGAACATGGCCACTTTCTTATGTTTGGCTGGGTCGAGGTTATTTTTCACGTACTCAGGAAACTCTCTGAAGGTTTGCGTCTTGGGATCGACGGCATTCTTAAAGGTGCCTATTCCCACCTCGTAATCGTTACGGGTATCGATAAGCAGCACATCGGGATCTGAGATCAGCTGATTCCACTCTTTCGGCTTCACATAGGTGCCCACCACTTTACGGGGATCTATCCCTTCAACGCCCATGGTGACTATCTCTTTCTTAAGTTTCACCTTAGTGCGATAGAAAGGCATCTCGTCGTCAAATGAGAGTTTATGGACGATATTTTCCAGGCCGGGCTGCTGCTCCAGCCAGGCAAGCAGTTCATCGATACCATTTTGTGAGCCGGCAACTGTGCCGTTAATTCCTTCACTTGCCAGCAGCAAGGTACCCTTGATAGCCAACTGCTGCATCTGCTGCAGCAAGGGTTGCTGCAAACGGGTATAGTCGGGGAGTGAAACAAACTTGTATAAGGCACAAACAACAACCTGAGACATAACTTCCTCTCTGCTCTCTGAGGCTTAATCCCCAGCGCAATAAAACATGAACAACAAAATGTGATATAAAGCACATAAATTTGCGCGAATTCTATCTAAATCACACCGCAATAAACAGGCACAAAAAGTAGGGATATTAGATTCCCTGCTTTAATCGCCCTCGCTCTTGTCTAAAACTAAAGGAAAAACTATGGCCTATCCCCTGCTGTATTCGTTTCGTCGCTGCCCTTATGCCATGCGGGCAAGACTTGGGATCTTATATGCCAGACAAACGGTGCGATTGCGTGAGATAGTGCTGAAACACAAGCCGGAAGCTATGCTGCAAGCCAGCCCAAAAGGCACTGTGCCTGTGATGATTTTAGCCAGTGGCGAGGTGATAGATGAAAGCCTGCCTATCCTTAAGTGGGCCCTTAGTCTGAATGACAGCGCCGATCTACTCCTTACCAATAGCGCAGAGCAGAGGAGCCTTGCCAAGCAGCTGATCTGGCAAAACGATAATGAGTTCAAGCCTTGCCTAGACAGATACAAATACTTTGATAGGTATCCAGAACATAGCCAGAGCGATTATCGCCGCCAAGGGGAGGTTTTTATTGCAAAGTTAGAAGCCTTACTCACGCACAATCCTCAGCTTGTGAGCTGTCATATATCTATCGCCGATATCGCCATCTTCCCCTTTATCCGCCAGTTTGCCCTTGTCGATTTAACCTGGTGGCAGCAAGCCCCATACCCTAATGTTCGCACTTGGCTGGATGCACATTTAAGCAGCGAGCCGTTTACACAGGCGATGCAAAAATACCCCACTTGGCTTAGCAGCGGCGAGGAGTTTATCTTTGGTCAATCGGATTAACAGCCATGGCTAAGCGTAATAGATGCGTGACAGAAATGGCGCTAATATGGAGGGGAAAGTTGCCCAAGCTTAGGTGAGACAACCCACAAATTTGGCCGAAATAAAACATTAGCCAAACTTAATCCAGATCCCTTACAATGACCCTCTTGCCGAAATAGGCTCCGAAATTGACTCCGTTGCAGTTGAATTCGCGGTCAAACATTATCGCCATTTTCACCTTTTTATTGATGATCCATTCGTTGTACCGAGGTATGAGTGAACAGAGCGACCAGCCAACAAACCCTTTTGACGCCTGATCTTAGGCTATTGATCCCTATGTTATCGGCGATTGTGGCCATCACGCCGCTGGCAATCGACATGTATCTGCCCGCCATGGCGACATTAGCGGACAGTTTTCACTCCAATATCACCACAGTGCAGCAGTCTTTGAGTCTGTATCTTGCGGGTTATGGCCTGGGCATGCTGACCTTTGGCCCCATCGCCGACAGAATTGGCCGCCGTCCTCTGGTGCTGCTCGGGCTTACAGGGTTTATGCTGGTCAGCCTGGCGCTCGGTTTTGTCAACAATGTCGAACTCTTCTTAGGCCTACGTTTTGTGCAGGCCTTTATCGGCGCTGCGGCTACGGTTGTGGTGCCCAGTTACATCAAAGAAGTTTACGGCAATAACACGGCCAAAGGGATGTCCTATGTCAGCCTTATCATGATGCTGGCGCCACTGATCGCCCCCACCCTAGGTAGCTTGATCCTCGAACTGGGCGAATGGCATCTGATCTTCTTTATTCTGGCATTCTACGCCTTTGCCTTACTGCTCTTGGTCTTTACTAAGCTCAAGATGCCGTCAGACAGCCAGAGTGAAACCCGCAGTAAAAAGTCTTTCTTTGGCGCCTACGCCGTGGTCTTTACTAAGCCGGGGGTCAAACTCCATATTGCCAGCGGCATGATGACCTCTTTTGCCTTTTTCTGCTATCTGACTGCGTCCCCTTTTGTCTATATGGAAGTGTTTGGACTGGATAAATCCCTGTTTGCCATTCTTTTTAGTACCAATGTCGGCGCCTTGATGCTGGCCAATATCATCAACAGCCGCATAGTGTCTCGCTTCGGTTCCCGCCGTATGCTAAGGGTGGCAACCCTGCTGGCTACCCTAGCCGGGGCGCTGTTAGTCACTGTCAATCTACTTGGGCTGAGTTACCACTACACAGTCGCGGCGCTCATCCCCTTGATGGGATTTTTAGGCATAATGTCGGTCAATGCCGATGCCATTGTCTTGATGAAATTTCAGCATGAAACCGGCACAGCTACGGCCGTGATTGGCACTCTGCGTTTTGGAGTCGGCGCATTGGCAGGTCCACTATTAGCACTGTTTTATAGCGGCACAGCCGTGCCGTTTTCCGCACTCATGTTGTCCGCCGTAGTGCTGGTTGGCGTGTTTCAACTCTTCACCGGACGATCGCGTCAGGGATAAATTGGCCAGGCATAAACTGGCCTCTCACCCTTACTTGACATACCAACTCACTTACCACTTCACATGCCACATCACATCCCCCTAACAGCACTCATGCTATGAAAACAGGATCAATCCAACAGATTGTTCCAAAAAGATAAAAAAAATCGCAACAAAAGGCTTGAATAAACATCATTTTTTTATATGATGAATTTTCGTTCAATATGAACGGTCACCCAAAGGCTCAGGCCGCTACCATAACTGGGTGAAAACGAGTTTGAATTACCCTTCAAACTTTTTTTGTAGCGATTACCGTCGCTGTATCAAGATACTGCATACCGTAGCGGTAACTTATGAGGGATCAAAAATGGAGAAGTTATCCGGCGCCAGCATGATCGTCAGATCCTTGATCGACGAAGGCGTTAAACACATATTCGGCTACCCAGGTGGCTCAGTGCTCGACATCTACGATGCACTTCATCAAAAATCCGGCATAGAACATATTCTCGTCAGGCACGAACAAGCCGCTGTACACATGGCCGATGGCTATGCCCGCGCAACGGGCAAAGTTGGCGTCGTGCTGGTGACATCCGGCCCAGGGGCAACCAACGCCATTACCGGTATCGCTACCGCCTACATGGACTCTATCCCCTTAGTGGTGTTATCGGGTCAGGTGCCCAGCAACCTGATAGGCAATGATGCCTTTCAAGAGTGCGACATGATAGGGATCTCCCGCCCTGTGGTAAAACACAGCTTTCTGGTGACCGATGCCAAAGAGATCCCCAATATCATTAAAAAAGCCTTCTATATCGCCGCCAGTGGTCGTCCAGGCCCTGTGGTGGTCGACCTGCCAAAGGATTGCTTAAATCCTCAAATATTACACGAGTATCAATACCCAGATGCGATCAATATGCGCTCCTATAACCCCACCACAAGCGGGCATAAGGGGCAGATTAAGCGCGGTCTAAAAGCCCTGCTGGCAGCCAAAAAGCCTGTACTCTATGTCGGCGGCGGCGCGGTGATCTCTGGCTGTGACAAGCAGATTTTAGCCCTGGCTGAAAAGTTAAACATTCCCGTTGTCAGTACCTTAATGGGGCTTGGCGCCTTTCCCGGCACCCATAATAACAGTCTTGGCATGCTGGGGATGCACGGCTGTTATGAGGCTAACATGGCCATGCACAACAGCGATCTTATCTTCGGGATCGGGGTACGTTTCGATGATCGCACCACAAATAACGTGGAAAAATATTGTCCTAATGCCACCATACTGCATATCGATATAGACCCCTCCTCGATATCCAAAACCATCAAGGTGGATATCCCTATCGTGGGCTCGGCGGATAATGTGCTCGATGAGATGCTCGCCCAGCTCGATGAGCACCAAGAGATGCAAAACGATAAGAGCGCAGTCAATAACTGGTGGCAAGCGATAAACCAGTGGCGAGCAAGAAAGAGTCTTGCCTATGACACCACAAGCTCGCGTATCAAGCCTCAACATGTCATCGAGACCTTGCATAAGCTGACCCATGGCGATGCCTATGTGGCATCGGACGTGGGCCAGCATCAGATGTTTGCCGCCCTCTATTACCCCTTTAATAAGCCACGTCGCTGGATCAACTCTGGCGGCCTTGGCACCATGGGATTTGGCTTACCTGCATCCATGGGCGTTAAACTGGCCATGCCGGAAGAAACCGTGATCTGTGTGACAGGTGACGGTTCGATTCAGATGAATATTCAGGAGCTTTCAACCGCACTGCAATATGACACCCCGGTTAAAATCATCAACCTGAACAACCGTTTCCTTGGCATGGTGAAACAGTGGCAGGATATGATCTACTCGGGACGTCACTCCCACTCCTATATGGATTCTGTGCCAAATTTTGCCAAAATCGCCGAAGCCTACGGCCATGTGGGTATGACCATCAGCGATCCGGCCGAGCTGGAATCCAAACTTGCCCAGGCGCTGGCCATGAAAGACAAACTTGTGTTTGTCGATATCAGCGTCGATGAAACAGAGCACGTTTACCCCATGCATATCCGTGGTGGCGGCATGAACGAGATGTGGCTAAGCAAAACGGAGAGAAGCTGATGCGTCGAATTATTTCTGTATTACTCGAAAACCAACCCGGCGCTTTGTCTCGCGTGGTAGGACTTTTCTCACAGCGTGGCTATAACATCGAAAGCTTAACTGTGGCGCCAACCGACGACATTACGCTTTCGCGACTCAATATCACCCTAGTGGCCGATGATGCTGTGCTGGAGCAGATAGAGAAACAGCTGCATAAGCTGATTGATATTCTCAAAGTCTCCAACATCACTCAGTCTAACCATATCGAGCGAGAAATCGCTCTGGTGAAGGTAAAAGCCAAGGGCGCCGGGCGCGAAGAGGTGAAACGTACTGCTGATATCTTTCGTGGCCAGATAGTGGATGTCACCGCCGAGCTCTATACCATACAGATGACAGGCACCAGCGAGAAACTGGACGCCTTTATCACAGCGATAGGCGAAGTGACTAAGGTTATCGAGGTCTCACGCTCTGGGGTTGTTGGTCTGTGCCGTGGCGACAAGGTGATGCGCGCTTAGTTTTTACAAGCCAACTTAGCATCCCACAAACGTCAGCCTAGTGCTGACGTTTTCACTCTCATCATACATCCAGACTCATCAGACATTTGCTCACACGCAGAATAAAAAATGCCGGTGAGATGAAGACCGGCATTTTGGCTTGGAGATGAAGCTAAGGTTAGAAACCTTCGACTCCTTTCATATCGGGCAGATGATGAGCAATACCCTTATGACAATCGATACAGGTTTTTTCGCCACTGGCTAATGATGTGGAGTGCATATTAGCCGCACGTGTAGACTGGCGAGTAAAGTCCATGTAATCGAAATTATGGCAGTTACGACATTCGAGCGAATCGTTAGCCTTTAGCCGCTCCCATTCATGCTCGGCCAGTTCTCGACGTTTCGCCTCAAACTTGTCACGGGTATTAATGGTGCCAAACAGTTTTCCCCATACCTCCTTTGATGCCTGCATCTTACGGGCTATCTTATCGGTCCAATTATGCGGCACATGGCAATCTGGACACGTCGCGCGAACACCACTACGGTTAGTAAAGTGTATCGTCGATTGCAACTCCTGATACACGTTATTTTCCATTTCATGGCAGCCAATACAGAAGGCCTCCTGATTGGTCGCTTCGAGCGCAGTATTAAACCCCCCCCAAAAGATCACCCCAGCAATAAACCCACCTAAAGTCAGAAAACCTAAGCTATAGTGCACACTTGGCTTATTTAATACCTGCCAGATTTTTTTCAGCTTATCTAACATATGGCAGCTCCTAGTGCTTGTTCGCGTCAGTTTTAATCAGATGGTCAATATCAATAAACTCATTCTCCACTAAGGTTTTAGCATCGAGCTGTGGCACATGACACTGGGTGCAGAAATAACGCCTTGGGGATAAATCTGCCAAAAAGTTGTTTTCCCTGTCCATATAGTGAGTCACGCTCACCATAGGCGCCTGTGAATCCCCAATGCGCTTACGCGCATGACAAGACATGCATTTATTGACCTTAAGATCTATCTGGTAATTATCTATTTTATGTGGAATAACAGGTGGTTGCATTGGGTAGTTACGCACCTGTTTAACGTCTTTATTGAGCACTTTTTGCATCACAGGTGGCGTAGGGTTCATATCCAGCGGCGCCTGTCTTAAGGTGGCAATTTTCTCTTCGGGCACACCTGCAGCACTAGTGCTAAATGCCGCACCAACCGAAAGGCTCACTAAGGTTGCAAAGGTAACAAATTTCAATGTTTTCATTATGATTCTCCTTATGCCTTAACCACTTTGACTGCACACTTCTTAAAGTCAGTCTGCTTAGACAAAGGATCGGTTGCATCCAGGGTCACCTTGTTGATCAGTTGACTCGCATCGAACCAGGGAACAAACACTAACCCCACAGGTGGCTTGTTACGACCACGGGTCTCCACCCGAGTCTTGATCTCGCCACGACGGGAGATCACCCTCACCTCATCGCCACGACGCAGGCCACGTTTCTTGGCATCATCCGGATGCATAAAACAGACAGCGTCGGGGAAGGCGCGATAGAGTTCAGGTACGCGCTGTGTCATCGAACCCGAATGCCAATGTTCAAGCACACGTCCGGTAGACAACCAGATATCATACTCATCATCGGGTGATTCTGCGGCAGGCTCATAAGGCAAGGCATAGATAACCGCCTTACCATCGGGTTTGCCGTAAAACTCAAACCCTTTACCAGGCTTGACATAGGGATCGCTTCCCTCACGGAAACGCCACTTGGTCTCTTTGCCGTTGACCACGGGCCAACGTAAACCATGAACTTCATGATAGGTATCGAAATCAGCCAGATCATGGCCATGACCACGACCGAAAGTGGCGTACTCTTCGAATAAGCCTTTTTGGATGTAGAAACCAAAGTGATTGGCCTCATCATTCATATAATGCGCGTCTATCTGTGCCAAGGGGAATTTATCCACATTGCCATTTTGATACAGCACTTGGAACAGTGTCTTGCCTTTATATTCTGGATTGGCATCCAGCACAGTCTGTGGCCAGACTTCATCGGTAGTGAAACGCTTAGAGAACTCCATTAACTGCCAGAGATCTGAACGTGACTCACCCGGCGCTTTCACCATCTGATGCCAGAACTGAGTACGGCGTTCGGCATTACCATAAGCCCCCTCTTTCTCGACCCACATAGCCGTTGGCAAAATAAGATCCGCCGCCTGAGTCGTGACGGTGGGATAAGCATCCGAGACCACAATGAAGTTTTCTGGATTACGGTATCCGGGTAAGCCCTCCTCATTAATATTCGGCCCGGCCTGCATATTGTTATTCACCTGCACCCAGTAGACATTCATATCGCCATCTTTCAGGCGACGGTTCTGCTCTACCGCGTGATAACCCGGCTTAGGCGGAATGATGCCATCAGGAATTTTCCAAATCTTTTCGGCAATCTTTCTATGCTCAGGATTGCTGACTACCATGTCCGCAGGCAGACGGTGTGAAAAGGTACCGACTTCACGTGCGGTGCCGCAGGCCGAAGGCTGTCCGGTCAGCGAGAAGGGGCTGTTGCCAGGAGTGGAGATCTTACCTGTAAGTAGATGAATGTTATAGATAAGGTTGTTACACCACACACCACGGGTATGCTGGTTAAAGCCCATGGTCCAGAAAGAGGTCACCTTCACATTGGGATCGGCGTACAATTTGGCCAGCTCGATCAACTTGTCTTCGGGTACTCCCGAGAGTTTACTGACAGAGGTCACATCATAATCGGCAACGAAGGCCTTAAAGGCATCGAAATCTATCGGAGTGGAATTACCCGCCGTCTTGACGTTTTTGGCCTTCTGCTGCAGCGGATGCGAGGGACGCAGGCCATAACCTATGTCTGTTTCGCCCTTTCTGAAGTTAATATGCTTGTTGACAAAATCCCAGTTCACCGCATCGTTTTGAATTATGTAGTTGGCGATAAAGTTGAGAATGGCAAGATCGGTTTGCGGCGTGAACACTATGCCGAGATCGGCTAAATCGAAAGATCTGTGGGTAAAGGTCGACAGGACTGACACCTTCACATGGGGGGCGCTGAGACGACGGTCGGTCACTCGGCTCCACAAAATCGGGTGCATCTCAGCCATGTTCGAACCCCACAGCACGAAAGCATCGGCGTTTTCCATGTCATCATAACAGCCCATTGGCTCATCGATACCAAAGGTGCGCATAAAGCCCCCAACGGCAGAAGCCATACAGTGGCGCGCGTTAGGATCTATGTTGTTGGAACCAAAACCCGCCTTCATCAGCTTAGAGGCTGCATAGCCTTCCCACACAGTCCACTGCCCTGAGCCAAACATACCGATCGCTGTTGGACCTTTTTTCTTAATGGTTTGTTTCCATTTTTCGGCCATGGTATCGAAAGCCGTATCCCAGCTAACAGGTGTGAATTCCCCCTGTTTGTCATATTTGCCGTTAGTCATGCGCAGCATAGGGCTCTGCAATCTGTCCTTGCCATACATGATCTTGGAAAGGAAATATCCCTTGATACAGTTCAGGCCACGGTTAACTTCGCTCTCGGCATCGCCATGGGTCGCCACCACTTTGCCATCGCGGGTAGCAACAATCACAGAACACCCAGTACCACAGAAACGGCAAGGGGCCTTATTCCACTCCAGTTTTGTTTGCTCAGAACTGGTGATCAGATTACTTGCCGTTGCCGGTAAGGCCAATCCAGCCACCGAGGCTGCAGCAACGGCTGCATTTGCCTTCATAAATTCGCGTCGATTCATCTTCATTGTTCAACCTCTTCAAGCACTTCACTCTGGTGATAGACCATGGCTGCCGACAATACGCCCTCAATCTTGTTTATCGCCTCAATATCAGCCATCAGCCCTTTTTGAGTCATGCTTTCCAACACTACGACAAGTTTGACCTCATCATTAACAGACAACTCTGCATTGTTCATTTTCATAATTGTCTGCCTGACCCTGGACATGAATTCAGGTTTAACCTGAACCACAAGACTCGTAACGTGCAGTTCATTGCTCATGATATTTACACTCTAGTTTTAGGGATATTTTTATAGGATATGTGTAATTAACCTGCACCTGGTGGACCGGTTAATATCTGGCTAAACCAGATAGCAAACCCAAGACCAGAAACGAGTAACACAGACAACAGTGGGGCAAGAAAAACGGTAAGAAAGACAAATATTCTCAACTCCAAACTTTTTTCTTCTTTCGATATGGAACTCATGCATCCTCCTAACGGATCATGCTTACTTGTGTAGCGAATAACTTGAGCTCCCGTCATGGATTGCTGCCACAACCTTGACCTCCGCTCAGCTATCCTCCTGAAATTTATGTTATCAATTCTTTTTTATCCCTCTCTATACCTCTTAATCGGTAAATAATACGCCAGCTTGATCTAAATCATCTTTTTAGTAGAAATAAAATCTGGCTCACCCTTAATGACAGAAATTTCCGATTGGAAAGACAGCCAGCCAGGTAAATTAGCTATTCATGTTTTAATGAAGCATAGTGCTTATTAAATTGATTTATGCCTTAACAGGTCATTTAAAGGACAAAATATCTCGATAGAGGTAGGCATGAGCGGCACATAAAAAAAGCACCTGTATCTGGTGCTTTTCGATTCTAGCCTTTGTATCAAGCTTCGGCGATCCGGTTCAGTATGCGTTTCTCTGAGATGGGATAGGCTGTGCCTAGCACCTGAGCAAAACAGGAGACTCGGTACTCCTCTATCATCCAGCGCGCATCGAGCAGCGCCTCTGGTGTCGGCGAAGTGCGCGGCACCTTAGCAAGCTGAGCATCCAGTGCCTGCTGCACATTGCTGATGCTGTGCAGATGCAGCCTGTCGCGGTTGGGATCGACCGGCAGTTTATCGAGGCGATTATCGATCGCCTTAAGGTAACGCACCAGATCCGGCAGACGCTGCCAGCCCGATTGCTCGACGAACCCCTTAAACACTAATCTGTCCAGCTGAGTCTGAATGTCACTCATGGCAAAGGCGATATCGAGACTTATCTTGCCCTTGAGGCGCTTCTTCACTTTCTGATACAGGGTCAGGATCTCTTCCACTATCAGGGCGAGCTTGGCCGCCGTGGGATTCAGCTCCTGTCTGACCCACTCTTTGGCCGCAATAAAATCAGTCTCACAACGTACATCTATCCCCTTCTCATCCAACAGTTGCTGCACAGCGGCAGCCAAGATATCGTCGATCAGGTATTGCACCTGGCCGA
Source organism: Shewanella sp. AS1 (assembly GCF_021412565.1). Classification (GTDB taxonomy): domain Bacteria; phylum Pseudomonadota; class Gammaproteobacteria; order Enterobacterales; family Shewanellaceae; genus Shewanella. The sequence goes on from NZ_JAKCLJ010000003.1 coordinate 212,381, forward strand.
AGGGATTAAAATACATGGCCAGCTTTGCCTTGTTAGGCAGGGTGTTTTGCAGGTGTTTTACCGGCGAGGGAATATTGAGCAATAAGAGGCGCTGCACCCCGTTTCTGTGGGCGCGATTGGCCTCATTTTCATCATCGAACAGGGCAATAGAAACACTGGCCTTATCATCCACCAGCGCCGGAAACGCCTTGACCTCGAAGTTGCCGCGGCGCTTTTCATATTGCTTAGGCAAGGTGCCAAAACTCCACTCAAGCAATCCCTGCTGCTCTATGCCGGTCTCGGCCACATTACGGATGGCCTGAGTCACCTGCCCCTGCAGTTGATCTTTCAGTGTGTCTAAATTGCGCCCCTGGGCGATCAGCATGCCCTTGTCATCTTCCACCTTAAAGTTAATAAGCAAATGCACAGGAAGCAAGGACAGATCGAAATCCTCGGGAGATACCCGCACGCCGCTCATGCGCAGTAGCTGTTTGCACATGGCATCGAGCAGACTCATGTCGCTCTCGCTTGCCTTGTTTTTATTCCCTTTGCTACTCTGCTGTTGCAAATGGGCTGTGATCGCCTGCAGACAGGCTCTGGCATAATCCGGCGCCGGCACAAAATTACGTCTTAAATTCTTGGGCAAGGATTTGATCAGCGCGATGCACTTCTCCTCCCTGAGCCCAGGCACCAGCCAGTCGAACCCCTGGCTGTCGAGCTGATTGAGCAGGGCCACAGGAATATGCACAGACACGCCATCATCGCTGTCGGCGGGTTCGAAATGGTAACTCAGGCTGAGTTTCAGGTTGCCCTGATGCCAGTAGTCGGGAAAATCCAGCAAGGAGACATGCTCATCGCTGCGCTGCATCAACTGCTCGCGCGCAAAATCCAGCAGATGCGGATTGTGCTGCTTCTCTTTTTTCCACCAGCTCAGCAGTTTAGGCGCGTTATAGATCCCCTGCGGGATGCGCGGCTCATAGAAAGCATACAGTGCCTGCTCATCCACTAAAATATCGCGGCGGCGGGACTTATGCTCCAAAGCCTCAATATCTTCAAGCAGTCGGCGATTGTTAACGAAGAAGGCTTCGTTGGTGCGCAGCTCACCATCGGCCAGGGCGCTGCGGATAAAGATCTCCCGGGCCTCGACTGGCTCGACTGGTCCATACTGCACCCGGCGGCGATTGACTATCGGCAGGCCATAAAGCTGCTGATTTTCAAAGGCGACCACACTGCCCTGCTTGGCCTCGAAATGGGGCTCGAGGTAATTTTTCTTCACCAGATGTGCAGCTAGGGGTTCGACCCACTCGGGCTGGATCTTGGCGCAGCAACGGGCAAACAGGCGCGAGGTCTCAGTCAGCTCGGCCGCCATCAGCCATTTGGGGCCTTTCTTGGCCAGAGGCGAGCCTGGAAACACGAAGAACTTACGGTTTCGCGCGCCGAGATATTCATTGTCTTTATCTTTAAGGCCCACGTGACTGAGCAGGCCGGTTAACAGGGCTTTATGCAGCAGCTCATAATCGGCCGGTTCGCTGTTGAGCTTCCATTTCAGATCATGCACCGCCTGTCTGAGCTGAGCATAGAGATCTTGCCATTCGCGCACCCGCAGATAGGCTAAAAACTCCTGCTTACACAGTTTTCTGAACTGACTGGCGCTGTGGGTTTGCTGCTCTACTTTAAGGTGCTGCCACAGATTTACCCAGGCGACAAAGTCTGAGTCTTTATCGTTAAAACGTCTGTGTGCCTCGTCGGCGGCCTGCTTCTTATCCAGCGGCCGCTCACGCGGGTCTTGGATCGACAAACCAGAGACGATCACCAGCACCTCATGCAGACAGCCATACTCGTTAGCCTGCACCACCATGCGGGCAAGCCTGGGATCCACAGGAATGGAAGCCAACTGGCGTCCAAGCGGCGTCAGCTGCAGCTGTCCCTTGTGTTTTTTGACCGACTGTAACTCTTCGAGCAGCAGGAAACCATCGCGGATATAACGGGGATCCGGCGGCTGGATAAAGGGAAACGCCTCAATGTCCCCAAGGCCGATGGCGAGCATCTGCAAAATCACCGAGGCCAGGTTGGTACGCAAAATCTCAGGATCGGTGAACTGAGGTCGGCTGTTAAAATCTGTCTCATCATAGAGACGAATACAGATCCCAGGTGCGACACGGCCACAACGGCCCTGACGCTGATTGGCACTGGCCTGAGAGATGGGCTCGATCGGCAGGCGCTGTACCTTAGTACGGTAGCTGTAGCGACTGATGCGGGCTGTGCCAGGATCAATCACATAGCGAATACCGGGCACAGTGAGCGAGGTTTCGGCCACGTTGGTCGCTAGCACTATGCGCCGCCCCGTGTGGCTCTTAAAGACTTTAGACTGCTCACCGTAAGAGAGACGTGCATAGAGGGGCAAGATCTCGGTATCGCGATACTGCTGCCTGCTCAGCTGCTCGGCCACATCACGAATTTCCCGTTCACCGTTCATGAAGATGAGTATATCCCCAAGCCCTTCGCGCATCAGCTCTTCCACCGCGGCGAAGATCCCTTCCATCAGATCAAGATCCTCATCTTGATCCTGCACCAGGGGGCGATAGCGTGTCTCGACCGGATAGGTACGGCCGGAGACCTCAATCACGGGGGCATCATCGAAATGCTTGGAGAAACGCTCAACATCTATGGTAGCCGAGGTGATGATCACCTTAAGATCCGGGCGTTTTTTCAACACACTCTTAAGGTAACCTAAGATGAAATCGATATTCAGGCTGCGCTCATGGGCTTCATCTATTATGATGGTATCGTATTGATCCAGATATTTATCTGAGGTCAGCTCGGCCAGCAAAATACCGTCTGTCATCAACTTGATATAGGAGCTAGGCTTGATGGCATCGGCAAAACGCACCTTAAAACCTACCACCTCACCCAGCGGACTATTGAGCTCTTCTGCCACCCGGGTCGCCACGCTGCGCGCCGCCAAACGTCTTGGCTGAGTATGACCAATCAAACCGCGGGTGCCTAAGCCCAGTTCCAGACAGATTTTCGGTAGCTGAGTCGTCTTACCCGAGCCGGTTTCACCTGCAACAATCACCACCTGATTAGCAGCTATGGCGCGGGCTATTTCGTCGCGCTTTTGCGAAATGGGTAGCGCTTCAGGGTAGCTTATCTTCGGCAGCTCTCGTTTTCGCTGCTCCACCTTGAGCGCCGCCGCAATAGCCAGCGCTTCTAACTTAGCCAATTCATCACGCTTGTTCTCGCTGTCATCCTGTTTATTTAAGCGAAACAAGCGCCGACGGATCTTGGACGCATCAAACTGATAACATTGCTTTAAGAAGGCATTGGACAGAGGGTGATGTGGCGAAGTCAAAAGCAGAACCCAAATATGAATGAGATAAAGACGTGATCCTACCAATTAAGCTCCACTTTGGGTATGGCAAAAGCGGCTTAAGGCAACAATCCAAGGTTATTCTGGTTAATATTTAATAAAAAGGCACTTAATGGCTAAAACTTTCAAGCTATTGCCGACCAGAGGCGCCGTTGAATGCAACCCCGAGTCGGCAAGAGTCAAATGGCTTTAGGCAGGATTGAGATAGCAATGGGCCATGGACACATTGATCGCCCTTAAGACCGCATTCCTGTCGATTGTGCCCACCACTTTGCCCTGATCGACCACTGGATAGATTTTGGGTTTGGCCTGCAGCATCTGCTCGGCCAGGGTGATGATGGAGGTGTCTTTAGTCACAGTCAACACATCGGTGCGCATGCAATCGCTGACATTTGCAGTTAAATCACAATGATAGGTACTTTTTAACATCACGGCCAAACAATCCTGCTGGGAGAGAAACCCCACTAACATTCCCTGTTCATTCACCACAGCCGCGCCCAGTTTCTTCTGTGCCAGCAACTTTTCGACCGCTGCGGCTAAGGTCATGCTGGCATGTAACAACACAGGTTGGCGATCCATATAATCTACCACTTTCATCGATTCCATTACCTAGCTCCTTGTTAAATAGCTTTCACTTAAGTGTATATATATTGTGCTGAAAAACCGATTTTTTGTTTAAAAAAGCCACAAAATTGTAAATAAAGCGTTTTGTATCGCATACAAAACTGTGAAACGGCTCACCGACAGAATAAAACTTGCGACATTTTGTCCCAACCAAATTAAGAAATATGATCTACCTCATAGTGCAAGGATTACATAGTCACTGCATATCACCTCGTAGCGAAAAGCTTGACATATATCAACATTACCCCCCATTCACAGGCCTAAAATTTCTTATGACACATGCCGCAACGCATTGACAACAACATAACAAAAAGGGTTAACAATGGACACACATGCCGCCTTATACCAACAAGGTCAAGCGCGTCTAGAAATGTTACGCCGCCTAGCACCTCGAAACGCCCAATCTCTACAAGAAAAAATGGATGAACATGGCATTACCCGACGCGACTTCATGAAATGGAGTGCCGCCGTCACGGCTATGCTTGCTCTGCCGCTCCCCTTTAGCACGCTGGTCGCCGAAGCGGCCGAAATCGCCGACCGCGTGCCGCTTATCTGGTTGCACATGGCCGAGTGTACCGGCTGCTCAGAATCACTGGTACGCGCCGACACCCCTAACCTCGACTCGCTCATCTTCGACCACATCTCGCTGGAATACCATGAGACCCTGATGGCCGCAGCCGGATGGCAGGCAGAAGAGAACCTGGAACATGCGATGGAAACCTATAAGGGTAACTATCTGCTGGCCGTCGAAGGGGCCGTGCCTACCGCCAACAACGGTGCCTTCCTGACCGTTGGCTGTAAAGGCCACACAGGCCTTGAGATCATCAAACACGCAGCCGAAGGTGCGGCGGCCATAGTGTCTGTCGGCACCTGCGCCGCATTCGGTGGCGTTCAGGCCGCGGCACCTAACCCGACCGGCGCCAAAGGTGTGGATCAGGTGATCAATAAACCAGTCATCAACTTAGGTGGCTGCCCACCCAGCGAGAAGAACATAGTCGGCACCCTGATGTACTTCATCATGTTCGGCAAGTTGCCTGCACTGGATATGTTTAACCGTCCTAAGTGGGCTTATGGCGCGCGGGTTCATGATAATTGTGAGCGTCGTGGCCGTTTCGATGCCGGTGAATTTGTCGAAGAGTTCGGCGATCAAGGCGCAAAAGAGGGTTACTGCCTCTATAAAGTCGGCTGTAAAGGCCCTTATACCTATAACAACTGCCCGACCGAACGCTTTAATCATCACACCAGCTGGCCTGTGCTGGCAGGACACGGTTGTATCGGTTGCTCTGAGCCCAGCTTCTGGGACGATATGGCAGATTTCGAAAAGCCCCTGGGCAGACAGTTACTGCATGGGCTGGACGCCACCGCCGATACGGTCGGCGCTGTGATCTTGGGTGCCACCGCCGTAGGCATTGGTGCACACGCAGTCGCCAGCCTTTTTGCCAAATCGAACGAGGAATAATCTAATGAGCAAACGTGTAGTTATCGACCCTATCACTCGCATCGAGGGGCACCTGCGCATCGAAGTGGAAGTTGATGAAAACAATGTGGTTCAGAAGGCCTGGTCCTCATCAACCCTATGGCGTGGTATCGAGGTGATCCTCAAGGGCCGCACGCCTCTGGATGCGGGTCTTATCACCCAACGTATCTGTGGTGTCTGTACCTATTCTCACTATCGCTGCAGTACCGAAGCGGTTGAGAATGCCTTAGGGGTAAAAATTCCGCTGAACGCTAAGTATCTGCGCTCCTTGATGCAAACCTCCCTCTATATGCACGATCACCTGGTGCATTTCTATCACCTGCACGGTCTGGACTGGGTGGATGTGGTCTCGGCACTCAGCGCCGATCCGGCCGCCGCCGCGCAGGAGGCGTTGAAGTACACTGACAAACCGATCGCCGCCGGTGAAGGTGAGCTACGTGCCGTACAGGAGCGGGTAAAAGGCTTCGTCGAAACGGGTAAACTTGGCCCCTTCGCCAATGCCTACTGGGGCAATGGCACCTACAAGTTCACCCCTGAGCAGAACCTGATCGCCCTGTCTCACTACCTGAAGGCACTGGAAGTACAGCGTGTTGCCGCAGAGATGCTCGCCATCTTTGGTGGTAAGCAGCCCCATCCGCAATCCCTGGTTGTGGGTGGTGTCACCTCGGTGCGCGACATGTTAAGTCCAGCCCGTCTGCAGGAGTGGAAACAGAAACACGCAGTTGTCTCTGACTTCCTCCACCGTGCCTACAAGGCCGATATCGTGATGGCTGCAGCGGCCTTCGGCGGTGAGCCAAGCGTATTGGGCGGTGTGAATGTGAAGAACTTCCTTGCCACCAATGACTTCGTGTTAGCCAATGGCGAATATATGTTCGACCAGGGCGTGATCATGAATGGTGATTTAGCCAGCGTTGCGGATCTAAACCCCGATCTGATCAAGGAAGACGTGACCCACGCTTGGTACACTGCCGATGGTGAGCAGCACCCCTATGATGGCACCACAGTACCTAATTACACAGGTTTCGTTGAGCGCGATACGGTTTACGGTAAGCTGCCAACTGTCGATGGTGACGGTAAGTACAGCTGGGTTAAATCCCCTCGCTACCAGGGTGAACCTGTGGAAGTGGGACCACTTGCCAGCCTACTGGTCAGCTATGCACGCGGTAACAAGGTCGTGGTCAACGCGGTGAACAACCTGCTGGAAGTTACGGGTCTGCCTGTTGGCGCCCTGTTTACAACCTTAGGTCGTACTGCGGCGCGTATGCTGCAGACCATCATAGTCGCAGAAGAGGGTTTAAAGACTTTCGATGCCCTGCTCACCAACATCCAGAGTGATGAGAGTACCTATGTGAAACCTGAGATCGATCCAAACCGTGAATATGTGGGTCATGCCATGATTGAGGCGCCTCGGGGCATGCTCAGTCACTGGATCCGCATTAAAAACGGCTTAGTGGAAAACTATCAGGCCGTGGTGCCGACGACCTGGAACGCGGGTCCTGTGGATGGCGCGGGTAAGATGGGTCCCTATGAGGCTTCACTCATCGGACTCAAGCTTGAAGATCCGACCAAACCACTGGAAGTGATCCGTATTATTCACTCATTCGACCCTTGTATGGCCTGTGCGGTCCACGTGATGGACTACAAAGGACAAGCGTTAGGTGAATTTAGAATCGATCCTAAAGGTAACAGTTAAGGAGCAACTCATGGATACACAAAATGTACCCTATGAGAGAGCCTTTATATTCAGTGCCGCGATCAGGGCTTTTCACTGGTTGCGTGCACTCTCCATATTGGTTCTTGTCATAACGGGCTTCTACATTGCCTGGCCCTTCCTAGTGGCGCCAAGCAGCTCAGATGTCCTGGTTCAAGGCTGGGTAAGATTTGCTCATCTGATTTTTGGTTTCCTATTGTGTGCCATCACCTTAGCGCGGGCTTATCTGTTCTTCTTCAGTAAAAGTGACATCGAACGTCGCTCCTTCAAGGACGTAGTGAGTGTCAACAGCTGGATAGTGCAGCTTAAGTCTTACCTATGGATGGGTCACTTAGACAAGAAAGGCGTGTACGGGCCACTGCAATTTGTGACCTACTTAGCCGTGTCTGTGGTGGCGGCTCTGATCTGTATTACCGGGCTGGCGCTCTATGCCAATGTTTACCATTTAGGCTTAGGCGGTATGCTGGGGGATATGGCGGCTTGGCTAACGGGTGCCATGGGCGGCTTAGCTCAGTTACGCATCTGGCATCACTACTTTACTTGGGTGTTTATTATCTTTGTGGTGATCCACGTCTATATGGCGGTTTGGACCGGCATCAGATTTAAACATAACTCGGTAGATTCTATCGTCTCTGGCTATGACTACCATCCTAAGAAACACTAAAAGGTTACCATGAAAATACTGTTACTCGGTATTGGTAATGTCTTGTACGCCGATGAAGGTATCGGCGTACACTTTGTTAATTACCTACAAGAAAACTATCAATTCAGCCATCCAGAAGATCAACTCGAGATCATGGATGGCGGCACCTTAGCCCAGGGACTCATCCCCATCATCAGCAAGTATGATCACCTTATTGTCGTCGATACGGTCAATGCCAGCGGTGTTCAGCCAGGTCAGGTCTATTTCTTCGACTTCGATAAGGCACCGAGCGAGATCGACTGGCAAGGCAGCGCCCATGAGGTCGAGATGCTGCAGACCCTGATCATGATGGAGATGTTAGGTGACAGACCCAAGACCTATGTCTTAGGCTGCACCCCCACCGTACTCGAACCTATGACTCTAGGCTTGACTGCGAGAGTCGCAGCAGCGGTTCCTTTAATGGAACAAACCATGTTAAACCATCTGTCTTCTCTTGGTTTTACAGTCACTCGCGTCAAGGATGTTGCAATCGATGAACTTATCCCTGACTCTTATAAACGCGGTGTAACTGCAGATGAACACTATTAGATTTGAATTTACTTGCTCCCGACCCGTCCCCTTGTATGGTCGTTTATGTAACCGCTATTTAGCCTATGCATCCCTAGAAACCTATATCGGCTATCGGCAAATTGACCGCCTGCAGCATTGCTATTTTATCGAAGCCATGGGCGAACAGGCGCAGCTCGAAGCGCTGGCCGATGCCATTGCCAACGATTTTCTTATCTCTGTGTGGCTAACCGATTCCAATATCAGCCTGATAGACCAGATAAGCGGCAGCAAAGAGCCCCTTGCCGAGGAAGCGATCGGCCAGGAATATTGCCAGCAATGTGCACCACAGTTTGGTGACAATCAGGCCGCCAACTTCGGTGATATCGCCTTGGGCTGCGATTTTTGTCATGGCGAGCAGCGGATCGATGCCGCCTATCTTGGCTTTAGTGCAACTGAGATAAAATCCCTGTGCGATGCACTGCTCACCCAAGGCAGCATCCGGCTGCCGGGACATCATCCCATCCAGCTCAGCCTTAACCCTACAGGCGAGACCGGCCGACCACGCTTGCTGATCTGTAACCCCAACACCCTCAATGCCCAGTTCCACCTGAGCGATCGGCAGATCCTAGCCCTCTCCAGCATCGAAAAACCCTCGATCACGGCGCGCGCCATCAAGTCACATCCTAAACTAGATGCGCCGCTCTATGATCTCTGCTTCGCCTATAACAGGCTGCTGATCATCATAGGTGAGACGCTGCGTCAGCGCGGCGTCGACTGGGTGTTTATCGAAGATGGACAGCTAAATCCTCCCCTCGCCTTCATCAGGGACAACTGGGTTGAAGTCTGCAACAGACAGACCTGTACTACGACTATCGTCAGCGACGCCAAGGCGCTGCATGATGAAGCCCTGCTCATCAACAGCCAGGGCTATTTTCTGGCCAGCCAGAATAAGCAGCAGTTCAAGCTCGAACAGGCGACCGACAGTAGTAACGCCATCGCCTCCTTTGGCAGCAAGCTTAAGCCAGTGGAACTGACAGACAGTGAATATGGCCTCTGCGCCCTGCACAGTGTCAATGCCGAACATGGGCTGAGCGGCGCCAGTGCCATTGTCTACTTCAGCAAGCAGCATGGCGGCCAGATCCAGACCCTGGATGCCAAGGGACAGACAGAGTTGTTTTTCGCCCTGCCGAGCCTGCCCCAGAGCGGTTATGAGATCTATCATCAGTTGGAGCAGAGCCCACAGAAACAGGTGCTGGAAAAGTTCAAGCAGCAGTTCCCGGATGACTATGTCAGGCTGCTGAACCTCAAGCTCCCGCCCAATAGCGACAATCTCAGTTCACTCTGGGCCCTGGGCGCCCTGCTGCTGGGCTTACCCAGTCGCTCTATGTCGGTGGATGATCTCAGCGATGCCCTGATCGCCAGCGCCATGAGCCATCGCGGCAGTAACTCCCCCCGTGTCGACTATCCTTTAACCCGAGGCGAGGCTCACCGTAGCCTGAACTGGTGCAAGACCTTAGGCACATTGATGAGTTTCCGTCTGGCGGACGATGATGATAAGGCCAAGCTCGCCTTCGGCATGCATGACTCCTTAACCGACTATCTGGCGAACTGGCTCGAACACTTAGATCAGAATATCGGCCTCAAATCGGTCGCCATTGCTGGGGATGAGTGGAACAATCCTGTCCTGAGTCAGAGATTCATGCTGCGGGTTGGCAAAAATTTTAACGTGAAACACAACCAAGGAGTCGCCCTGGAGGGTAATAACTATGCTCTGGGTGCCCTGTTACTGAAAAAGCGTAGAAGATAATGTTGAGTCAGTCCGAGAAGCGAGATGGGGTGTGTCTCTGTTCACCACAGACACACAGGCGGGTAAAGCTGGAAGTCGCCGGCATAGTACAAGGTGTCGGCTTCCGTCCCTTTATCTATCGCCTCGCGAGCCGCTTGCAGTTAACAGGATTTACCTTTAACCACAGCCAAGGTGTCACCATAGAGCTTCAGGGCTGCCCTCAGCAGATATCGCAGCTGATTGAGGCGCTCAATACCACACTGCCCGCACTGGCGCGTATCGACAGTATCAGTCAGGAGTCGATTGCCCTGAAGGCAGATTGTCAGCGCTTCGAGATTATCGAGAGTGAATCGAAACAGGATGCGCTGGTGGCAGTCCCAGCCGATAAGACCTGCTGCGCCGATTGTATCGAGGAGATTAACGATCCCAATAATCGCCACTATCAGTATCCCTTTACCAACTGCACTAACTGTGGCCCGCGCTACACCTTAATCAAGGCACTACCCTATGATCGCCATAATACGGCCATGGCGGGATTTACCCTATGTGAGCGCTGCACCGAGGCCTACCATGATCCTATGGACAGACGCTATCACGCCCAGCCGGTAAGCTGTCCCGACTGCGGCCCGCATCTGCGCCTTACTACACCTGCGGGAGAGGAGATCGCCAGTCGAGGCGCGGCGCTGCAACAGACGGTCGAGCTGATCAAGCAGGGGAAAATCCTCGCCATTAAAGGTTTGGGGGGATTTCATCTGGTGTGCGATGCCACCAATGAGCTGGTCGTCGCCACACTCAGGCGACGTAAACAGCGTCCGGCCAAGCCCTTCGCAGTGATGTGCCCAAGCCTAGCTCAGGCAAAAGCTTATGCCAGCGGCAGCGAGGCCGAATGGCAGATGCTGTCAAGCGCCGAGCGGCCGATTGTTTTACTTAAACGTCAGCCTTCGGATCTGCTCGCCGATCCCACGCTCAGACTGAGTCACAGCGTCGCCCCCGGCATTGACAGACTCGGGCTATTTTTGCCCTACACGCCCCTGCATCACCTGCTGTTAGCTCAGCTGCAGCGGCCAATAGTAGCCACCAGTGCCAACCGTAGCGGCGAGCCTATTATCACCGATGCGAGAGCGATAACCACAGGGCTTGAAGGTGTGGTGGATGCCATTTTAGATCATGACCGCCCCATCCTTAATGGCTGCGATGACAGCGTGGTGCAGCTGATCGACGATGAGCTGCAGATCATCCGCCTGGCGCGGGGCTATGCTCCCCTGACACTGCACTGGCAGCATGAGGTGAAGCACCACACCCTGGCCGTCGGAGCCCAGCAGAAAAACAGCATCGCCTTCGGCCTGGGTCATAACCTGGTACTCAGCCCCCATATCGGCGATCTGTTCAGCCTGGAGGCGGAGCAATACTTTATCGACACCCTAGGGACCTTTAAGCGCCTGTATCAGTTTGAGCCTAAACAGCTCCTCTGTGATAAACACCCTGAGTATGCCTCCAGCCGTTGGGCCAAGCAATATGTGGCGCAGGCCGCTATGCCTGTGCAACAACAGAGAGTGCAGCACCACTATGCCCATCTGCTGAGCGTCATGGCGGCCAACCAATACACAGATGAAGTACTGGGTTTCAGCTTCGATGGCACAGGTCTTGGTGATGATGATCAGCTGTGGGGCGGCGAAGCCATGCTGGCAGATATTGATGGCTATCGGCGCATCGCCAGCCTGGCACCCTTTGCCCTTATCGGTAACGAGCAGGCCATTAAAGATCCGCGGCGCATCATGCTGGCCCTGCTGTTTGAACGCTATTCACTGCACCAGGTATTAGCGTTAAAGGCACAAGGATCATCGACTCACTTGTCAGCCCTGGACAGCCTGCCTGCGACCTTAATTACCAATCTGCACAAGTTGTGGCAAAAATCGGTCGCCAGTCACGACACCAGCTCAGTGGGCCGCCTGTTCGATGCCCTCGCCTGTCTGCTGGGCATGATGCAGCAGACCCAGTTTGAGGGACAGGCCGGCATGTTGATTGAGGCCGCAGCTAACCGGGTGAGTGCCGAGCAGCTCATGGCGAGCGGTATCCGGCTAGACCTCCCCCTGGTGGACGGCGTGTGGCAAACAGCATTGCTGTGGCAGCAGCTGGTCGAGCAATTGTTAACCCCACAACGACCGGCCAATCTCTGCGATCTGCTCGCCCGCGCCTTTATGGATTGCCTGGCCAGAGCAATGGCAGGCCTGGCAGCAGAATATCCCCATCTGCCTGTGGTCTGCTGCGGCGGCGTGTTCCAGAATCGCTACCTGCTCAGCTACACCCGCAGGCTGTTACAGACGCAGCAACAGCAAGTGCTCAGTCCCAAGCAGGTGCCGGTCAACGATGGCGGTATCGCCCTGGGACAGCTCTGGTATGGCATTCATCATCAAAACTAACACTTAGATCACGTTTTGACACATGAAATCTATGACCCATATCAATGAAGTAACAGGCTTCACAATAGACAATATTTGAAGAACAAAATTAACGAGAACGACTATGTGTAAAGATTGCGGATGTTCCATTACTCGACATGATCATCACCACGACCATGATCATCACCACGACCATGATCATCACGGCCATCATCACGATGCACTCCACAGCAATCCACAGTTGAATGATAAAAAGACCCTCTCTGTGATCCACAAGATCCTCGATAAGAACGATATTGAGGCGGCCCATAACCGTGAGCATTTCCAGGCCCACAATATCACGGCATTCAACCTGATGAGCAGCCCTGGCAGCGGTAAGACCACCCTGCTTGAAAACCTAAAAGAGTACACAGAGTTAAACTATGCCGTGATCGAAGGCGATTTAGAAACCTCCCGCGATGCTGACCGCCTGTTAGCCAAGGGGATTCCTGCCTATCAGATCCAGACCGGCTCTGCCTGTCACCTCGATGCCTTTATGGTACACAGTGCCCTGCACCATGTGGATCTTAAGCCGCTGGATGTCTGCTTCGTCGAGAATGTCGGTAACCTGGTCTGCCCCGCCTCCTACGATGTGGGCACCCATAAGAATATCGTGCTGGTGTCGGTTCCCGAGGGGGATGACAAGATTGAAAAGTACCCTGTGATGTTCCGCAAGGCGGATCTGGTACTAATCACTAAGGCAGATCTACTGCCTCATTTCGATTTTGATGTCGACGCGGCCAAGGCCCAGGTGAAACGTCTTAATCCAGAGGCCGATATCTTAGTCACCTCTATCAAGGATGGCATCAGCATGCAGGCGGTCGCCGACTGGTTAAACGAACACAGGAGCGTCTGATATGTGTCTGTCCATTCCCTCCAGGATAGTGGAGCTGCACCCAGAACAGAAGGCGGTCACTGTCGAAACCCTGGGCGTAAAACGCAAGGTCAGCAGTCATCTAATCAACGAGCCGCTGGCCCTGGATGATTATGTGCTTATCCATATCGGCTTTGTGATGAATAAAATAGATAAGGCCGATGCAGAGCAGAGCCTTGAGCTTTATCAGGAGATAGTGGACAAGCTCAATGCAGAGGAACAAGGCGCATGATCGAGCTAAAGCAGCTGTATCAGGGATTTCGCGACCCCGATACCATCAATAACCTGGCCAGAGAGATCAAGGTATTAGCCGGTGATTATCCAGGTAAAATCAACATCATGGAGGTCTGCGGCGGCCATACCCATACCATAATGAAGTATGGACTCAATCAGCTGCTGCCTGACAATATCCAGTTTGTCCACGGCCCCGGCTGCCCTGTGTGTGTGATGCCCAAGGAGCGTATCGATCATGCCGCAATCTTGGCTTCTCAGCCGAATGTGATCTTAGTGACCCTGGGGGATATGATACGTGTGCCCGGCTCTAAAGGCTCTCTGGCCCAGTTCAGGGCCAAGGGCTGTGATATCCGCCCCATCTACGATCCCCTAGATACATTGGAAATTGCCAAGGCAAACCCAGATAAAAAAGTGATCTTCTTTGCCATCGGCTTTGAAACCTCCACCCCCATGACGGCGGTGTTGATTGAGCAGGCAGAAGCGCAGCAACTGGATAACCTACTGTTTCATATCAACCATGTCTTAGTGCCGCCGGCCATCGATGCTGTGATGGCCGATCCTAATGCCACAGTTAACGCCTTCATCGGCCCGGCTCACGTCAGCGTGATCAGCGGCGCCAAGCTCTATCGCCCTACAGTCACCCAGTATGGCACGCCCGTGGTGGTCTCAGGCTTCGAGCCTGTGGATGTGATGGAGTCTATCCTGCGTATAGTAAAACAGAAGGTCACAGGCAAAGCCGAGCTGGACGTGCAGTACAGCCGCGCCGTCAGCGAGGAAGGTAACCTGCTGGCGCAGCAGAAGGTGGATCGCTACCTCAAAGTGCGTCCCCAGTTCAGATGGCGCGGTCTGGGCCCGCTGGCAGATTCCGCCCTGATTCTCAGAGAGGAGTTCAGCCACCGCGACGCCGAAATCATTTATGCCGATAAGCTCAATGTGGCCGATATTGACGATCATAAGGCCTGCCAGTGTGGCGATATCCTGCGTGGCATCGCCGGTCCGAAAGATTGCAAGGTGTTTGGCCGCGGCTGCACGCCAGAGACGCCCCTGGGCAGCTGCATGGTCAGCTCCGAAGGTGCCTGCAACGCCTATTACCGCTATAACGGAGTCGCATAATGTCCGATATTTTTAATACTCCAACTGAGAAGTCGGTACAGCTTAGCCACGGTGGTGGTGGCAAGGAGATGAACCGCCTGATCTCCTCCATCTTCTTTAAGGCCTTCGACAATCCTATCCTGGCTAATGAGGAGGATGCCGCCCTGTTGCATCTGGAGGGACCATCGGCCTTCACCACCGACTCTTTTACCGTCGCGCCGCTGTTTTTTGCCGGTGGCGACATAGGCAAACTGGCGGTGGCCGGGACAGTCAATGACTTGGCCATGATGGGCGCCGAGCCGCAATATTTAAGCTGCAGCTTTATCATAGAGGAAGGCTTCGCCATCGCCTCCTTGAAACAGATAGTCCAGAGCATGGCATCTGAACTACATAAGAGCGGCACCCGAGTGGTGTGTGGCGATACCAAGGTGGTGCCTAAAGGCTGCGCCGATGGCTTGTTTATCAACACCTCTGGTGTGGGCCGAATCTTAAAGCCCAATATCTCGGTGAAGAACTTGCAACAGGGTGATGCCATTATCGTCTCAGGCAGTATCGGCCGCCATGGCGCGGCGATCCTGATGGCCCGTGAGGGACTGAGTCTGGAATCCCAGCTCACCAGCGACTGCGCCAACCTCTGGCCTGTGGTCGAGCAGCTGATCGCCGCCAATATCGATATCCACGCCATGCGCGATGCCACCCGCGGTGGTTTGGCCGCGGTATTAAACGAGTGGGCTTCCGCCTCCCATGTGGGGATCCGAGTCGAAGAGAAGCAGATCCCGGTCAGCGAAGAGGTTAAAGGCCTGTGTGAACTCTACGGCTTCGAGCCCCACGACCTGGCCAATGAAGGCACCTTTATCCTCGCCGTGCCCAATGATATCGCCGAAACAGCCTTAGAGATCATCAAGCGCTATGGCCACTGCGAGCATGCCGCCATCATAGGCCAGGTACAAGCCGAACATGAGGGTAAAGTCATTTTAACTACACCCTGGGGCAGCAATCGCTATCTGGATCTGCCCCATGGGGAACTCTTGCCGAGGATCTGCTGATGCATGAATACTCGATTGTCAGCGCCCTGCTGGAACAGTGCGAGCAGCATGCCATCGACAATCAGGCCAAAGCGATCTCTAAGGTCGTGGTAAAAATTGGTGTATTAAGCGGGGTCGAACCGGCGCTTCTGGCCACGGCTTTCGAGACCTTTAAGTTAGAAGGACGTACCCGCGACGCCGAGTTTGTGATCCAACATCAGGGCATAGTGCTCCAGTGCCAGCAGTGCCTCTGCAAAACTGAGGTAGCAGAGCGCAGCGTAATTTGCCCGCAGTGCAACAGCTATGATACCCGCATCATTGAGGGCGAAGAGATGTTGCTGATGCAGTTAGAACTTGAAACCGATTAACCCTATTAGCTCTATTAAACCGATAATCTAATTAAGAGAGATGAAAATGAAAAAAGCATTATTCCTGCTAGCCAGCCTGCTTCCTGCCGCAGCTTGGGCTCACCCAGGCCACAATGGCCTTGGCTTGTTCCACCATATGAATGATCTCCTGCCTGTCATAGGTTTAGTGATCATTGTGGCGGGTCTGATGATCTGGAAAAAGCGTCACTAAAGATAAACACGTCCTAGGTGGCTCTTTTTAAGAGCCACCTTACTACTGCCTGAATTTTATTGCACAGCGTTTGTAGAAGAGGAATAAGTTCCATACTAAACAGTCAAGTAACCCTGTTCTTACCGTTTTTATTTAGACGTGACCAGAAATAGAGAAGCATACACATTGCGACTCCAAGTCTGAATTGAGCCACAAGCCAGTGTTAATGCATCATACTGGTTGTCACTCACTTTTGGACAAGAGCAGTTCTGAACTTTATCTTGATGGTGAGCTTACGTGTAGTTACTTCTGAGGCACGGTGAGTGAAGCGCAGCTTCTAGCTTACGAACGAGAGGCAAGGATGCCGAACTGGCTTTTAAACAGGGATGTTGTTCAAGTACTTCCCTGGGCGCTCCACGATTTCATCTGACCTACATGGATGTAGGGAATGCCAAAAAATATCGGGAACATTTTTGGCCCTGAAATCGAAGGCCTCAGCCGCACCTACACTCAGCTATCCATCACACCGATTAAGCCTTACGAGTATGACTCCGATAATCAGAAGCAAAATAATTTATGGACAAAACCTTGTTACGAATTTCATAAGACCGAGACGTTTTGAATAACTTCTACTAATAGAAATCATCTCCAAAGTGATGGTCAGCTTCACTCATCCACTACACCCTGTTTTATTTTCGTAAGTGTTACTGAAATGGACGTGGTTACCGTGACGCTATCAGCTAAACCTACATAGATTTTGTTTAGAAAGGCCAAGACATATTCATTTGTTGTACTTTCCGGAGTTAGCTTGACTGAAATAATATTTTCCGCTTTAGCAATTTTCTCCGCGCCTGCTTGCATTCCCAATGGACTTACGATGATGCCACCGGCAGCACCAATGTCATGTATCCGATATGCAAGAGCTGCCATTTTTTCTTGTGATTGCTTGCTAGTTGTATATCTTCGACATTCAACAATAACAAATTTATCTCTGCCATCAGTGAAGCCTTTACCGTCAATTTCCCAGTTAGTTCCGCTAATCATTCCAGAGAGTTTCTCCTTGCCACTGAACCCATCAAGCTCAAATTCGGATGCAAATTGATTTAATAGGTAGGTAGCGACTTCTTCATAAGTTTGCCATGTTGTTCCTGCCATTTTTGCTCCATAACGCTGAAAATATAACGATACATTAAAATATTTTTCTCAGTTGACTTTAGCATACACTACTAATAGACTGGTTACGCGGTGAGAGAACACCCTATCCAGCCACGTAATGGTGAAACAAACACGCTACAGAGTAAACTCTAAGAAATAGTTTTCTTGTTGGCACAACGGTTTAGTGGCAAGCCATCGCCAAATTTTTTAAGGAAATTATTTATATGCCTAATTTTAATCATCCCAACGTCATAGCTGTTAAAAAGCAAGTTCAGCTTGTACGTTTCAGCCTCAAAGGTTTCTCTCAAAAAGTAACACCAACATCCACAACATTTCTCGACTGTTGGGTTAAATGCTTTGGGTACGAGCATTGGCAGCAATTTATTCGACAAATGAATGGCAATTCAAACGAACAAAGCGAATACGCTATTGTCCACCAAGATAACTTTCATAAGGTTGCTACTCAACTACAAAGTTTTTTTCCTGTTTATAACATCAACCAAATAAAGTGGGCGCTATCTGGAACATTTCTCAATAACATCAAGGTAAATAGTAATTTAATAAAAAATTTATTGATGAGAAAGATGCCTATGTCTATGTCAGATGAATTAGCTGAATTGTTTCAATATGGACTAATTGATATTGAAACTAGAAGCATTTTAAATTCAGAAGATAAAATCATTACCACCTATATCCCAACAGAATTAGGTAGATATAAGGCCGCCATCAATTCAGAGAAGGCGCTTGAGCGATATCTAACTGAGATCGAATTAATTCAATTCGGGCTTCCTAGTAATTTGTGTAAGCTCAGGAGCATCCAACGCAACTTTACCATTCGTTACTAATATATCAACTTCTTGGTATGACTGACTAATATATAGTCAGCATTCAAAGGTGAAAATTATCTTCATGTCACGCAGCTAACTTCACATGGTTGGCTGCGAGATCATACTGATGAAGTATCCACGTTTTATCATTACTAAAATTTGGTCAACTAGCGGATTACTTGCAGAGTGCTGATGTAGTTCGAAAATCGCTTTGGGGCAAAAACCAAGTTAGCTTTTTGATCCATCTTCACACCAATCACGGTTAAAATCGAAGAGAGACAATAACCAAGTGTAAGCACACTTTTGGCCTTCGAAATCAGGGGTGATTTCGCAGAGCCCACAGGGACGTGCTTGTGGCGAGCCAAAAGTGTGTTTGCACATCCCCCGCCGGGCAGGCGTTAGATAGCCATAAGAGTACGAACTAAAATTTACCAAGTAAGAAAAGCAATACTGAAAAATGCCCTTCCTTCATTTCAAGGTTAACTCACTTTGGGGCAAATTCTTGTTAGATTGAATAGCTGAAAGGCTAGTTAATATTGGCATTGTTGATACCAGTGACCTTCTAAAACAAGGATGTTTTAGTAGAGCCCTCAGGGAAGAGTTTATGGCGTGTCACTGGGGAAACAATGACAATAAACACAGATCGACAATCACTTCCTTACCTCACTTTGGGGCAAATTCTTGTTAGATTTAATCGCTGAAAGGCTAGCTAATATTGGCATTGTTGGTACCAGTGACCTTCTAAAACAAGGATGTTTTAGTAGAGCCCTCAGGGAAGAGTTTATGGCATGTCACTGGGGAAACAATGACAATAAACACAGATCGACAATCACTTCCTTACCTCACTTTGGGGCAAAGGTATGCCAGCAGTTTTCGCCCTGACAAGCACCTGGACATTTTCGTGTTAAAGCCGTGACTCTAACCTGTCAGTTTCGGATAAAATTTCAATGGATTAACGGCTGTTAATTTGCATCCAAAAGTGATCCACCATTTGCATCGATAAGTGATCCATGCTTTTGCCGCTGAACCATCTACGACATTGGATAAATTTTTGAAAATGTGGGGCATTAATAAATGCAAATCGTGAACTTAAATGGATCATTATTGCATGCAAATCAACAACTCAGATCCTTAAATCAATTCAAAACTTATATAGCCAAAAATTAAGATTTAGCCATGCCATAACTATCCTGCAGGGAGAGAGATTTTGTGCTTGGCAATCTCCCTATTAAAGGTCGCTACACCTTGATCAGGAAGTTTGTCAGCCATATGTCGCTCAAGAGTTTCTCTTGCCTCACCATAATCACTCCAATCAATGCTTGCTGTATACGCTTGCATATTTGCAAAGACTTTGGTTAGTGTTCTGAATTTACCACTGCGAGTCGCTTGTCTTAGACCATTCAAATAACTTTCACGGTGAACGGTTGGGATGATAATTTTATGCTCTTCATTGGCTACAAGCTCTGCGTTGAGCATGATGCGAGATAACCTTCCATTACCGTCATCATGCGGATGGACTTCGGCCACTAAGAACTGCATAAAGATGGCTCTAGGTAAACCTGCTGGCAATGATTGGTATATTGGGAATGCTTGTGTAATTGTGCCTTCAACATGCTCCGGCAGTACAAACGATGTATCCCCTGCTTTATTCGGTTCGATCTTGAATTCGCCAGGGCGCTTCTCTGGGCGCTCGCTCATGATAAGGGCGTGGCGCTCTTTAAGTAGATTAATAAGTTCTTCCGCTGAAGATGGCACAACACACATTTCAGAATAATCACTCACTACACCAAATACAGATAGGACGTCATGACTATCTTGGTGACGATTGTTGATCGTCGTTTTTTCAAAAACAATCTTTTCAGCTTCGTCGATTTCAAATTCAGTGCCTTCAATGTAATTCGAGAAATAGCTCTCGAAAAAAGAGAGGTTCCTCCATCCTTGAGTGTTGTAGCTATATAGTGACGGAATTAACTCACAGCGCTGTAGATAGTCCGCTAAAGAATGGAAAAGTGTCATGCGATGATTATCAAACGGTTCTTTCTTAGCGTGAGCGATTGCTCTTGGGCTATCAAGGTTTTTAATTGGTCGAGTTGCTAGAATGCTGCCGATAATACCATTTAGCACTTTCATTTCTCGTTGCATGTTAAGGGTGATAGCACTTTTGTTTGCTAGGTCACGTAATCGATTGAGCTCATCTTCACCGTGTCTATCTAGAAATGCGCAAAGCTTTTCTTCTACCCAAACTTTGCCCAGAGACTTTATGGCGCCAGTATCACCATGGGCTATTTGAAGGTTTTCTAGTAACAGTCTTGCAGGTGCACTTCTGGATAACTCTGGTAAGAAGCGTTCGGTTAATGTGTTAACGTCGCCTGGGATGACATTGATTGTTAGTGAATCTGCTATCTTGACGTTCTTACGCACTTTAATATCTGCCGTAATGTAAACGACGCCATCAATAGGTTTGAGATATTCCGCTGTGCTGTGGCTAGCGATAGCTGTCGGGTAAAGGTAATCAACTATCTTCGACCATTGTTTGATCACCAAATCGTTGATTTCTTCATAAGGTGCATCCGTGTATATCCCCTGCCTGATGCGTTTAAGTGCGCCAGCAGCAAACTTCTTTGATAGCGCTTTGGACTCAGCAGTATCTTTTGGGAAATACAAATTAGACATAGTTACCTCAAACAAGCGAATTACTTAACATAAAACGCATTGTACAGGGAATTATTCGATATAAAAAGACAATATGGTGAATTACTTAATATAAAATGTATTGCACGGGGAATTATTCGATATAAAAAGCTAATGTGGCGAATTACTTAATATAAAGCGCATTATAGAGGGGGGTGTTCGATATTTCCCATACCAAGCCAGAAAACCCAGCAACATGTGCCATGTGCTATTGATATTAATAATAAATGCAATCAACACGGAGAAATTTTACAGCGATTTTTTTGATGGTAAGCTGTTGATTGTAAATAGTAATAAAAAATGATCCACGTTATATAGATCCTTAAGTTAAATCAGTCCAGAATTATCTGGGCTTTATAACTGCACAAAAAATCGATTGCGACTCTAACCAATTGTATATACTGAATCGCAACAGACATCGTAGACACTTTGTAGCATTACTGAAATTTGGTCAACAGAACAGTACCAAGCAGAGCTAATTCAGTCATGCGAAACAAGCTTTGGGGCACTTTTTATTTTGGAATAGTAATGCTGACAGAAAACCAAAACTGGCTTTAACGTAAACAGAAGAAAAGCAAATGCGACTTCGATGCCACCAAACTGTAATAGCATGGCAATTTCTGGAGCGAGTACCGCAATAGCTATTATCGCAATACCGATGGTGAGTTTTTGAAAAAGAGATAAATCTTCCCAGTTTTTCATATAAATCCTTTTTATGAAAAACGCTTGAAAAACATACTACCAGATGTCTCTATGCTTCGCAGTTCACAAAGCATATAGCGCCTTGCTGAGGTAAGTGTGAACAACGCAATACCTTAGCCTCCGCATAATACCTTAAACACATAACCCAACGCATAGTAAAAATGCCACGCGTTGCGAATCACTCTTAAGCAACTTGTTATACCGCTTGGCTGAGGCTAAAATGACCAACATAAAGACCATTTAAGAGACCGATTATATGACCACTAGAATTTTAGCCGATGTTGCTGCAAGCATTACTGAGTTGAAAGCTAACCCTATGAAAGTTGCAGCTAGTGCTTACGGTGAACCTGTTGCTGTATTGAATCGAAATGAGCCAGCATTTTATTGCGTACCTGCCGAAGCGTACGAAATGATGATGGACAGACTCGAAGATCTTGAACTATTAGCTATTGCGAAAGAGCGTGAATCTGAAGAGAGCATTTCGGTAAACATTGATGACCTATAAACTCGACTTTAAAAAGAGCGCACTCAAAGAGTGGAAAAAGCTTGGCTCAGCGCTGCAACAACAATTTAAGAAAAAGCTAATCGAGCGCTTAGACAACCCGCATGTTCCGGCTTCAAAACTATCTGGAGCTGACAACATGTATAAAATTAAGCTGCGCCAATCGGGCTACCGCCTCGTCTACAAAGTTGAAGACGATGTCATCATTGTAACCGTCTTAGCAGTCGGAAAACGCGAACGTAGCGATGTTTACCGTAACGCTATGAAAAGGTTAGCTGATTAATTGCGGTATAACGTCTTAGTATTGATGCCCTGTGCCGTTTGCTGGGCATCAATCGATTGTTGGACTTGGCCGCTGCCACACTTTCCCTAGTCCACAGCCAAACTGCTATTTTTCTGCCCAAATTTATCATCTGGCTTTACCGCCACGTTCCCCACTGCTAATAATCTGACACTTGTGATTCATGTTGGTAATTATTACAAATAATCAAGATGTTAATCACATATCTCAACAGCAAAATTCGGCAGAATATTGACAGTTTTCAAGAGGTTTTTTTGCTTGTATAGTAATTGTCTAAATTAGAAAAAACGGACTCATTTCATGTTTCGCTTCACCATTTATTCTATCGTCCTGTACGCGTTTTGGCTGACTTTTGTCGATGTTTCCCATTTCATGAAACAGGATTCTGGCAACATTTTTATCGAAGCGATGAAAGGGATCTGGCGGGATAATAACGAACTGGTGCAGTACTCATCTGACACACAAAGTGACATAAATGGCCAGTACTCAAGCCAGCATTCAAGCCAAGACTCATCTCAGTTATCATCGGCAGCTGAGATGGCGTCGCAGCAGACAGATTATGCTTCTGTGCAATCCGATACAAGCATATCCAACTCAAGCACATCCCATTCAATCACATCCAACTCAGCGACAGCGACATCGACTCACCTCTCCTGTGATGATTCGAGCTGCTACAGTCTGGATGATGAGATATACAGTCAAGCGGCGCTGGGCGAATAACGCAAATCCCCTAAACTCCCAGCAACCAATTTCCAGGCAAGAAAGTCCCACGGGGCAAAGCCATTAACAGCAAACCTTGAGTTAATGGCTTATTGCCGGTCAAACTAATGCCAGGGAGATTAATCTCGTTGCAGCGCCACTATAGGATCTAAACGCGCCGCCTTCTGCGCCGGATACATGCCAAAACCGACCCCTATGGTCATACACACACCGAGGGATAAAAAGATCGCAAAGGGCGACCAGGCCACGGGCCAGCCAGCGGCAGCCGAGATCACCAGCGCCAGCAATAAACCGACCAAGATGCCGATGAGCCCTCCTGTCGCCGAGATGGCGATACTCTCAATTAAGAACTGCCGGGCAATATCTTTGCGCCTTGCCCCTAAGGCCCTGAGCAAACCTATCTCGCCGGTTCGTTCCATAATGGTTGCCAGCATAATATTCATGATACCTATGCCGCCGACCAGCAGGGAGATCCCCGCCACGCAGGCCATGACTATGTTGAAAATCTGTTGGGTCTTCTGATGCTGTGCCAACAGATCTGCCGGCACTACCACCTCATAGTCTTTCTCACCGCCATGACGTCTGGCAAACAGATGATCCAGACTCTTGGCGGCCAGAGAGGGATCGACACCATCGGCGATAGCTAATTTTATCGCGTCCAACTCATCTTCCAGCGCCTTAAAATTCATCTTCTTCAGGGCAGTCGTCAGCGGGATAAACACCTGATTGCGCTCACCACCTAACTTAACTCCCTGGATTTTAGAGTTCCCCTGCTCCCCTTGAGACAGGACACCAACCACCTCAAACCATTGATGGTTTACTTTAATCAAGCCACCTATGGCTTTGCCTTGAGGAAACAGACTGCGTGCCGCCTCTGGCCCTAATACCGCCACCTGCCGATAATGGGTTTGGTCGTCATCGAGCAGAGTGCGGCCACTGGCTAAATGAAACGAGCTTAAGGCAAAATAATTAGGCGTCACCCCCATGACAGAGGCATCACTGCGCCCCTCTCGACTAAACAGACTGAAGGATTTCACCTGTTTCTGGGCGCTCCAGCCCTCGATAAAAGGCAGAGTACTGGCGGCACTTTCAACATCGCGCAAACTGAGTCCCACGCTATGTTCCCGAATCGATTTAAGGGCATCACCATCGGCGGGGCGCGCATTGACCAGGATATTTTTCACCCCCATGGACTCAATCATCTTCAGGGCTTCACGCTCGGCACCTTCACCGACACTGAGCATGGCGATCACCGCGCCCACCCCAAATACCATGCCGAGCAAGGTCAAAGAGGTGCGCAGTTTATGATGGCGCATCTCATCAAATGCCTGAGCTATCCCGGTAAGATAGCGCCCTATCACTGAATAACGGCTCATAACCGGCTCCTTTTCGGTGGTGTGGTCAAGGCGATAATATCCCCCGGGGTTAATCCGGAGAGGATCTGAGTCATATCTATACTGCGCTGACCGGGCGTAATGGCTTGTTCGATAAAGCCCTTGTCGGTTTTCAGATAGACCCAATGCCGCCCCTCTTTTTGAAAGATCGCCTGGTTGGGAATTGTGATCACATCATCAAGGGACAAGGCTTGCACCTTAGCACTGAGCTGACGTCCGGGCTGCATAATAGCCACTAAGGTGTTGTCCAGACTCACGGTAAACTGGAAATAGTTCACCGGACTACCCTTCTCTTTAGGCTTAGCTAGGGCATCCACCTGAGTCACCCTGCCCTTAAATGGCCTGTCAGGGTAAGCATCGAGATAGACAGTCGCCAATTGGCCTATGGCCAGGCCCGCCGCTTCAGATTCGAGCACATAAGCTCTGGCCTGCATGGTGGAAGTATCGGGCAGGGTGCCTATGGTAAAACCGGACCACATCATATCGCCCACCACAGGCATGACGCCATCCCAGGAGGCCTGATAGACAAACAGACCGTCGTGAGGCGCGATGATCTCCATCTGGCGCAGGTTATTTTCATAACGCTTGATCTTGGCCTGATGCCCCCCCTGCTTTAATTTGATCAGTTGCTGCTCCGCATCCGCCTGCTCATCATGCTGCGCCAGCCCCCAGTCAAAGTAGTTTAACTTGGCGCCAAGGTAATCTTGATTACGCATCTGCTCTATGATCTCTATCTTGGTGTAGACCCGCTCATCCTCGCTGAAAAATTGTTCGGCCAGCTGTTTCTCTTCGCTGGTCACCTGGGTTCCAGTGGTTAACTCCTGACTGATGGTCTTATCCTGCTGAAGCTGCATCTCGCTATCTAGACCTAGGCGATCGAAATCAAACTGCTCTCTTTCCAGCTCATAACGCTGACGGGTCGGATCCATTCTGGCGACCACATCCCCAGCTTTCACTTGCGTAAAGTTATCCAAAATCCAAGCTAAGGATTGGGGCCCCCGCAACCCGTTTGGCACAGTAACCGCGGTAGAATGGCTCGCTTCCAGCTCGCCCACTGCTGGGATCTCGACACTAAAATCCCCTTGACGGACCACCATGGTGAGTACACCATCGGTTTGCTGCTGCGAGCAGGCGCTCAGCAAAGCACTTGTCATCATTAACAGTGTGACGGCTCGAAATGATATTAAGAGGGAGTTTTTCATGGTAACAGCACCTCATCACCTAAGGCTAAGCCCTGACGTATTGAGATACGATCTCGTCCCATCTCCCCGATAACTATGGGTTGCTTACGCCGCCCAAGCCAGGTTGGACGCTCCACATAGGCCTGACCAGCCTCAAAGGAAACTGCATCGATGGCCAGCAGCAAAGAGGGAGAATCCTGCTCTATATCTATCACTATCTTGGCCGTCATCCCTGGGCGCATCAGCTCGCTGTCGGGTTCATCGATACTGGCAACGGCATCGAACACCACTAAGGGTACATCCTGATTCTTGTTGCGAAACACAGCCCCTAACTCGGTAATTTTGCCCCTAAACACCCGCTCGGGATTGGCATCCAAGCGGATCTTAATCGCCTGGCCTAGTTTTACGCGTTGGGCTTCCACCTCTGGCACTGTCATATTTACCTGCATATGGGACAAGTCTGGGATACTGAGCACGGCATCACCGGCAAACACAGATTGCCCCTCTTTAATCTTATTCCCCTGTGGATCTGTGCCATAAACCACTATGCCGGCTCGGGGCGCCTTTAATGTCATTGAGGCTATCCCCTTTTCCAGCGCCGCCACTTCCGAGGCAAATTTTTGCTCGTCACCGGCCAGCATCGCCTGACGTTGCTCGGCGCCTCGGGTTTCCAACGCAATTTTTTGCTCGATGAGACTGACATTATCCTTGGCGATCACCGCATCCCTTTGGTATTTCTCTTTCTCAATTAAGGCGACCGTTTCATCCGAGAGCTTAAATTTGCGATCCGCCTTTTCAAAGTTCATCTTAGCTTCGGCAAGATCTAACTTAAGCTGCTCTAACTTCTTGGCATTGCGCAATTTTGAGGTGGCGATATCCTGCTCCGTTGCGGCTAAATTGGCCTGACTGACGGATAATCTTTGCGTTAACTCGGACGTATCGAGTCTGGCCACCACATCCCCCTGCCTGACGCTTTGCCCCTCTGGTGCCAGCTGTTTTACCTGATATTGCCACACCCGGCGTATTGGCGGCGGCATCATAGAAACATTATCGGCAGACACCAGCTCCCCGGTGACCTCTATCTGTTGATACAATACCCCCTCTTCAACATGGGTTGTGATCTGAGGCTGGCATCCAGCCAGTAAGACGATAAACAGAGACATTGCGGATAAAAACGAGACGCTATTCATCACTCAGCTCCTTTGTCGCCACCAGAACACTCATGCCGGGTACTAGATTAATCTGACTATTATCACGATCGAAATCGATCCCCACCTTAAACCATTTACTCTGTCCCCAGGCCGCCTGGGCCATCGCCTGTTTACCTATCGATGCTATATGCCCAGCGAAAGTCACATTCGACTGGGCATCGAGGCGTAAGCTGACATTTTGGTTTATCTCAAGACGGTCAACATCCACCTCATTGACCCAGGCCACCACTTCCAGCCTATCCAGCGCCGGAATGGTGGCCACCTGCCGTCCTATCTGCACTGTATCGCCCACATCATACTTTTCATCATTAAAAGGATCGCGCCCGTAGAGTACAGGCCCGGCAAGCTGAGCTGTCAGCTCGAGCTGCTCCAACCCTTTGAGCGCCTGTGACAGCTCTAATTGGGCCTTTTGCTTATCTATGGCAAGCTGTTTTAGGCTGGCTTGCTGTTTGTCCAAGGCCTCACTCAATGCCTGTTTAGCCTTAGATAACTCACTTTTTGCCTGCATCAAAGCAAACTGATTCTCGGCATATTCTTTCGCCGCGATATAGTCGGCCGGAACATCGGCATCCAATTGGGCTTTTTCGACCTCAAGTTGCCTTTGCTTTAGGCTAAACTCTGCCTGTAAAACCGCGGCTTTTAACTCAAGTGCGCTGCTCTGCTCTTGGGCTGTGACCCGCAGCAGGCTAGCATCGAGCTGTTCAATCTGATTATTCAGCTGGCTCTTATCGAAAATGACCACACTTTGACCCGGTGTCGCCAAGGTGCCTTCGGGTAACATCCACTGGATCTGGTAACGCCAGGCATCTCCAGCCTTAGGTACACTAAAAGTTTGTGACTCGACCGAACTGATCTTGCCAGTCAGAAGCAGATCGTCAGTCAACTTAGTCGGCTCATCTGCCAAGGCATGGCAAAGCGTCAACGGCATCAATACGAGGCTCAGTGAAAACAAGCCTGTAACCCAAGGGTTTCCCTTGACTCTGACACTCATCATCCTAGGCATACCGCTCCCCTCGCGCATCCTGAGGCGCTATCTGCTTGATAACATCTTCGACGATTTCACCATCTCGCATACGGATCACCCGCTGGGCGTAGGCGGCCACTTCCTCTTCGTGGGTCACCAATATGATGGTTTGCCCAGCCCGATGCAGTTCTGTGAACAGCTCCATGATCTCCACCGATGTCTTACTGTCTAAGGCACCTGTTGGTTCATCGGCCAACAATATGGTGGGACGATTGACTAAAGAACGGGCTATGGCCACCCGCTGACGCTGACCGCCGGAGAGTTGATTTGGGCGATGATCTTGCCGTTCACCTAGACCCACACGCGCAAGCAGCTGCTGAGCATAGGCTTCACTCCCCTCATCATTTTGAGCAAAGCGTATCGGCAGCAGCACATTTTGCAGGGCACTTAGTCTAGGTAACAGATGGAAACTTTGAAAAACGAAGCCTATCTCTTTATTACGCACCGCCGACAGCGCATCATCGTCTAAAGAACTGACCTCCTGGCCATTGAGGTGATAGCTGCCACCGCTGGGCTTATCGAGACAGCCGATAATATTCATCAGGGTCGATTTGCCCGATCCTGACGGCCCCATGATAGCCACAAACTCATTGGCGTTAATGGTAAAATCCACTCCCCGCAGCGCAAGGACTGTTGCCTCCCCCATACGATAGGATTTCATCAGCTGTTTTACATTGATCATAAGCTGGATCTTTTAACCACTGGCGTTAGTTTAAATCAGTATCACTAATTTGCCTTAAACCTAAGAGAGTATGCAATTGAATTTATAAAAGATTACATTTGTACCTGTCTCCAGCCTTGAGGGCATGCAGGCGAAATTAATGAGAAAGCCAAAAAAAAAGTGCGATAAACGCACTTTTCAGGAAGAAAACACTAACTTACATGGTTGCCATTATCCAGTAATCCAGCCGCTGCTGAGGGTTAGCCAGCAACTCCTGACAGGGCTGCTTGTAGCGCCCCATCAAGGCTCCGAGGTTTTTATTACTGGGTAAGCTAGCTTGCTGTTCGGCGATCGTCTTATCGAGTAGCGCATCAACTTCAGCCTCAGTCTGATACTGTTTAGCCAATTTGACGGCATCAAGCTCAGACTGTTTCAAACGTTCACCTACCGCCTTCATCTGCGGGGCATTCATCTGGCTGATGGCACCCGATGCAATATGATAATAAGCGGCGCACTGCAACACCTCTTTGTTAAAGGCGACTTCGGCTTCCGATGCCGCCATCACATTCCCAGCTATACCGGCGACAGCCAGGATGAATATGTTCAAACCCTGTTTTAAATCCATCTCTATTTCCCAACCTTGTTGATTATCCTTCTTATTTAGCTTTAACCACTTCTACTTTAGATGCCGCTTAATATCAAGGTTGTAACTGAAAAAGTCTTCTTTTAACTCAAAACCTAAAGAATGATACAGAGCTCGAGCGTGCTGATGTTCCCGTCTGGCAGTCACCGACATACTCTCTATCTGTTTGGCTTTAGCGTAGTCGATGGCACAATTGACCAGCCGCCGACCAAGCCCCACACAACGAGCATGCTGAGTCACATAGAGATCGCTTAAGGTCAAGGTGGGTTGCGCAGAGATGGAGTCAAATGTTGGATAGAGCTGACAAAAGCCCAATCCCATTCCTCGGATATCCTGGGCAAGAAAAATAACAGCATCTTGGTTGCTAAGCCGCGCCAAAATAAACTTGGTCGCTAGGGGAAGATCATGGGGCTGCCCATAAAACTGCCTGTGCTCATCAAAGAGTTGAGCCACAAGCTGCACATCTTCTGTGGTTGCTCTTTTTATCTCACCTGACATACCTCCTCCTTGCTCTCGCCATCTGGCCAACTCAAATTCAGCCCTCATTTGGGCGGTTCAAATTGGCTCATCAAATGGATCAAGTTCTGTTTCACCGCTGGCCATTCGCTGTCTATGATGGAATACACTACTGTATCTCGTATCGTGCCATCTTTTAAAATTCTGTGATTGCGTAATACGCCATCCTGCTTCGCCCCGAGGCGAGTAATTGCCTCTCTGGATCTTTGATTATTCCAATGGGTACGAAACTCCACCGCGATAACATCCAGTACCTCAAAGGCGTATTGCAACAATAAAAATTTAGCCTCGGTGTTGATACCTGTGCGCTGGGCAGACTTTGCATACCAGGTATGGCCTATCTCGAGTCGACGATTGGCCTGATCCCAAGCCATTAGCCTAGTAGACCCTACTATTTTGCCTGAGAATTTATCCCTTACCACAAAGGCCAAGGCTTCACCTTGCTCCTCAGCCTCTAAGGCCTTATCAACGAAGGCTTTCATCTCTTCCGGGTGGGGAGCACTGGTATACCACAGCTGCCATAACTGACCATCACTCACGGCGATAGACAAAGCGGGTATATGTTCTCTGCCCAGTGGCTCCAGCACCACTAACTCACCGACAAGAAAACCAGATTGCGCCTCATTATTCATAAATGGCCCTTAAGTGACAATATCGATTGAATATGAAAAATAATGAAGCCCGAATTTAACTTGGAAGTGCGACTCTCACTCTGTTGTTACTCTCAATTTAACAGCACAGCTTATTTTATAAGCACCAAGGTAAACCACGCTACCAAAAAAAAAGAGTAAGTCCAAGTCTTTATTGAATATTTATAAGAGTAATGGACTTCACCATCGGACTTTATAATCAGATTTTCCACCGCCAGATACGGCGACAACCAGTAGATAATCTCAGCAGAAGAAGTGACAGTTGTTGAAGAAGTGACAGTGCTTGAGCGGAACTCACCGCAAAAAAATGCCCGCACAATCGGCGAGCATAAAATCACTAAGGGTGAAAACTACAGGTATAAGATCACAAGGTCTAGGGTATCGATCTTTTTCCCTGTCTACTTTGACATTTTTTACAAAAATGTAAACACGACCAAAGTCTAGAGTGATTTAGATCACAAGTATCTAACAAAGTTTTCAAACGATTTTAAAGGTTTACTCTGAGCCTCTACCGCTGGCGTCCCTAGATAGAGGAAACCCACTATCTGATCTTGCAGCCCCAAACCCAGGCTCTGATGCAGATGGCGATTAAAAGCTAAACTGCCGGTGCGCCAAATGCCGCCGAGTCCCTGAGCAAAAGCCGCCTGTTGCATCGCCATACAGGCACATCCCGCCGCAAGCTGCTGCTCAAGCGGCGGCACTTTCGGATGCTCAGTCACCTTAGCCACAACTATGATCATCATAGGCGCCCTCTTAGTCATATTGGCCACCTTACTTAACACAGCTTCCTCGGCGCCCTCACCGCGTGTCGCATCGACAAAGGCATCGGCGAGTTTATCTAAACCATCGTCCGTTGCCACAATAAATTCCCAGGGCGATAGCCCGGCATGATCCGGCACGCGCATAGCGGCATTTAATATGGTCGTGAGTTGTTGCTCATTTGGCGCTGGAGCCACTAAACGTGGAGTCGATTGGCGGGTTAACAGGAGTTCGATAGCGTCCATGAAATTGATCCTAAAAGATAAGTATGTAAAACAGAGTATCAAACTGCTTGATAAAATCCTAACAGGCAGAAAGAAAAGTTGGCCGACTTAAGTAGGTTTTCTCAAGTCAGGCGACAAAGTGCCAGCCGCAGCTATCTACTCAGTGAGTAATGCAGCGCTGCCGTCAAAGCAGTTCAGGTAAGAGGTGAACAGAGCACTTCCCTGCTTAGACTCAACTTTTTCATCCTGGCTATAGCTCGCCATTAGCAGCGCCCAGCAGCAGGCAAAATACCAATAGAGCTCAATTGCTGCAGGAATGGCGCTTAGCGCATCTGAGGTCAATTTGGGGTGTTGATGCAGATAAGAGCGGATCAAGTAATGACGCTGAGGCGTAGACAATCTATGGGTTGCCAGGATACTGGCAAGATCCACCAGCGGATGAGACAGACAAGCATACTCAAAATCGATACACCAGAGCTTATTGTCTGTGTAGATCAGGTTATGGGGATTAAGATCCCTGTGGCTAAATTGCGGCGCAAGCATGCAATCTTCAAGTTTCTCAAGCAGCTTTGTTACCCTGTCTTGCCGCTTAAGCAGCCGCCCATAACGTTCAGACCAGGCTTGCTTCAGACTCGGTGCTAAACTGTCTTTTTTCTTATCACAGATTTTTAGCGCCTCAAGATACTCATGCCACTGTGCATCTATAAAATGGCTATTTTCTGGGGCGGGTAAATGACTCAGTTGCCTCAGTAGCGTCAACAACAACTCTTCGGCCTGGGGCCAGATCTCACGATAGTCGATCAGCGGATGGGCACTGTTGGCCGTCATCAGGTGACTCCAGTCCCGCTCGCTTGCGATAAACTCACTTAAATAACAGCTGTGATCATCGGCGACATAGCGTAATCTCGGCGCCAACTGCGCCTGCTCGGCCAGACGCCAATTATTCACTTCACTTAGGCGATCACAAATACTCCCGCTTGCCTGGCTGTTGAGCCTTAAGGCAGATGGCATCTCTCCTTCGAGCAGATAGTTTTGATTACTTAAGCCTCGGGAAAGCGGAATAAGGGGCGGAGTAAGAGATAGCGCCCACTCCTGAGTACCATCAATCTCTTTAAGCTGATTAACCAGCTCCCATTGCACCGATGCACTCAGTGGCGCTAACAAGGTCTTGAGGTCTAACTCTCCGGTATATTTCACTGACAGTTACTCGCAAGCCACTACTGGTAAGAGAGTTGCCTGGATGCTTCCTCTTGCCCAAGCATCTCTTGGCGCCACATCAGATAACCCGCGACCGCCATGCCGACATAGAGCACAAACAGCAAAGAGGTTAACATCAGGCCCTTGCTAAAATAGAGGTAGATAGACACCAGATCGATAACCACCCAATAGAGCCAGTTTTCCACTACTTTTTGTGCCACCAGATAGGTGGTCATCACGGCAAAACAGGTGGTTGCCGCATCCAGATAGGCAAACGACGCCTGAGTATAGTTATCCATCACATAGCCAAGGCCAAGAGAAACCAATGTGGTAACGCAGATGATCCAGATATGGCGAGAAGGTGACCAACTGACAATCGCTAAATTATCATCGCCCTGGCGTTTCTTATCCCTTCTGCCATGACGCCAGAGCCAGAAGCCATAGACAGCCATCGCCATGTAATAGACGTTAAGCATGGACTCCATTAACAGTGCCACTTCCCAAAACAGCACAGTATAAATAATGGTGCTGAGAAAGGCGGCTGGCCAACACCAGATATTGCCGCGCATCGCCAGCCACAGATAGGCAAGTGCCAACACCACAGCAATCGCCTCCCATGCTGTCATATGCCCCATATCGACTAACGCATCGGAGAAGGTCGACAAGATCACATTGAAAAACTCTGTCATAAACTCACTCTAAGCTTCTGGCTGTTAAAAGGTTATGGCTCTTAAAAGTTAAGGTTACTGGCTATGGGAGAGGTTTAGCTCGCCACCAATAAACTTAACAACAAACACCGCCTTGCCCCACTTTTCATGGGCTGCCTGCATCTCTATGGCTAGCATATTCATCACCTCGCGATAGTCACCGCAGATCTGCGTCGCCATGGCATTGGTCTTACGTTCGATATTGCTGTAACTGTCAACGCGATCGATAAACCACTGAATAGGTTCTAAATAGTTCTCTTTAAGCGGATACATGCTGATCTCAGCCGTTAATTTCATCATTTTCTTTTCCTTTACATCTTTTAGAGTTTTTCTGCATTTGTTAGCGCATTCTTCATCTATTAGAGCTTTCGTTCACTTTTAGAGCTTTCATTCAGCTTCCAAAGCTTTTATTCATCTTCCAAAAATAGTGGGCTGAGCCGACCATTCAGCCCATGACCATTAGGCTAGATAAATTTAATACTCAAGGTGATGCCTAACTGACGGGGATCGCCATAGCGAATATATTGCTTGTCTGCCCAGTCCAGATCCGGCTCGTTACCAAAGTAGAAACCACGTACACCGTACTTTTCGTCGAACAAGTTGCGCCCCCAAAGGTATACAGACCAGAGTTCGGTTTCATAGCCAAGGCGCGCGTTATAGAGAGTGTAGGATTCAGATCTGGAATCGTTACTGTCTGAATAGTAGAAATCACTCTTCCCACTGCCATTGAGATTGGCAAACCAACCGGAATCGCTGCGATAAGTAACGCCAGCACTATAAGTAAGATTAGGCGAATGAGCCAACTCGCGGCCACTGAGATCCACCAGAGAACCATACTTATCCAGATACTGATAATCGCCATAGGCGGTTTCTAACCAGCCTAAAGTGCTATAGAGCTTGAGATTATTTGTTGCATACCAGTTAGCTTCAAGCTCGGCACCATAGTTGTGTGAACTGCCCGCATTTTCGGTATAAAGAATAAACTTTTGAGGCTCAAGGGGGTTTTGCTGTGATGCTGCCACCTGTTGATCTTGTCTATCCATAAAAAACAGTGACATACGCGTGGTTATATCGCCCTCAAACCAGTTCGATTTCAATCCCAGCTCATAGTTGTATAGAGTTTCTGTTTGAAACTCCTTCTTACCACTAAGCGCTTGCGGCAAGGACATATTGAAACCACCGGCCTTATAACCACGGGCTACACGGGCATAGGCTTGATGGCTGACATTGAGACGCTTACTCAAGGCGATATGGCCGCCCCACATGGTTTCAGCAGGCTTAAATGCATCCCCTGCACTGTCTTTATAGTCACTGTCTCTGCGCTCTACCCGAGCCCCCAGTGACAGATCATAACCACTGCCCAAATCGCTGTCGAGCTGAGCGAAAGCGGCAAGATTGGTGGCACTATACTGGGCAGAGAGTTCATCTATCCAGCCATTGTAATATTCACTGGTCTGGTTATCTTCATCGAGTTTCATCCCATAGATCCCAAGCAACCAGTCTGTACTGCCGGCAAAAATGCGTCCGGCATCCTTTGAGCTTAGGCGAAACTCTTGAGACAAGGTTTGTCTTTCCCCTAACTTGTCCCAGGTATAGTCATACTCACAGGGCGTCCCCGAGCAGTCTTTACTCTGCCAATAGGCACTGTAAGCCCAGTCTCCATCATAGCCGTAATGGGTATCGGTTTGTGCCACAGAGCTTAAGGACACAAGCTCAAAACGCTCAGCCCCAGAATAGGTCAGTTTAAGTGAGCTGCCTGTGGTACGCTGCTTGTCGACACCCGGCATATCTGTCAGGGTATCAAAACCATTGTTATCTAAGGTCCAGGCATCATAGCCATTGTTAAAATCGGCATGCATCAGATTCAAATCGACAGCAAGGCTGTCACTGGCAAACCAGCGCAATTTGACCCGCGCCATTAACTCATCACGACCATTGGTATCTTCTCTATCCAGGAAAAGATTATCGCGATAGCCGTTTTGCTCATGTTGCTGCAAAGATACCCGATACTGTAGCTTGTCACTAAGCGGACCCGAGCTGTAACCACTATAGGTGCGCAGCTGATCGTCACCCAGACTCACCTCGGCGCCATGTTCAAACACCTCTGTCGGATCGTTACTCTTAAGGTAAATCAGACCGGCTAAGGCATTTGCCCCATAACGGGTTCCCTGTGGGCCACGCAGCACTTCGACCTGCTGTAGATCGTACATGCTGGAGATCATACCTAAGCCGGAGAGATCGATATCATCGATGATAAAGCCCACAGATGAGTTGGGTGCGCCTTGATACTCCTCCTGCTCACCCACGCCGCGGATCTGGAAATATTTAGCCCTCGAACTACCACCAGACCAGTTAAAGTTGGCAATGGAGTTGAGCAGATCCTCAAAATGCCCGGCGCCTTCATCCTGGATCTGCTGCTGATCGATAACGCTGATACTCGAGGGCATCTTATCGACTGCAGATTGACGAAAATCGGATGTCACCACCATGACTTCCATTTTGTCATCAGTCACGGGGGTATCATCGGCATGTAAGCTGAGAGTGGGAAACGCGGCGCAGACGGCCAAAGCAATTGGAGATAGGGATAATGTTATTTTCATAGGACCTCAAATTAATTTTTGAGATCCGGCACTTAAAAAGCGAGAACGACTGCACAGTCAAATAGTGATGTTCAATTTGTGTGGCCCATTCCTACGCCGGTATTAGCCGGATCAGGTTCTAAGGGTTCGTCATATGACATCTCAGTGAGCTCGCTATTCATTAAATAAAACAACGGCTAACACCCCTTGGCAAGGGCGAGTATACACCAAACTCACAATTTGTTGACAACTTAAATATATTTTTTATGTAAGAGAATAAATAACCAGCAAAATAAACGGCTTAACATTGAATAGGATATAAAAAAACCCGACATCATTTTTAGATATCGGATTTATTATCAGTTGGTTATATAAGGTATCGAGTGAGAAAACAATTTTTCAGCAAATTAATTGGAGATCGCCTCTCGAATATAGAGCTCACAACGTACGGCAGTCCCTGTGGGTGAAACCGCACTCACCTGCTTTTGCTGCTTACCGTGTAGCTTCACGGGTTTCCAGCTCATGCCATCATCCTCCAGGGTTAAGCCATTGATGTCATACCAGGTAAATTTGTACTGAATATGCACATCACTGCGCTTTTGATTGGCTAGGGTTCCCGCACAGATCAGATTCTCGGCCTCACCTTGAGTAAAGACACGCCCGACAGTCACATCACCATTAAATGCGCTGTTATCGATACGCCCTTCACCGGTTGAACTTGCCATAACACCAGAGGTATTTTGCGCACATGCCGTTAATCCAAACAGGAACAGCAACACAGCTATTTTTCTCATACAGGCACTCCTTTTACCATTAAAATCACTCAATCAAAAAATGGGCTCTTGCAGTCGCGATCAAGGACTTACGATTCGTCTGCCAACAGTTAATGTTCACGTTCGCCACTCGGCGCCCCTGGCGGGTAATTTTGCACTCGGCGAAACTGTCTCTATGGTAACCCGCTCTGAGGTAATCAATCGAAAAGTCGACAATCTTGGGCACTTTAGTGGTTTGCATAAATACCATTAATTGCACAATTGCCGACATCTCCATAAAACCTGCAATCACCCCCCCATGGATAGCTGGCAAGGTTGGATTACCGATATTTTCATCTTTGGCCGGTAACTGAAACACCAACTCATCACCAAAGCGAACAACTTGCATCCCTATAAACTTAGCATAAGGCACATGCTCTAACAGGTGACTGAAATCGTTTAATTCTGTGGCTTTCTTCAGGATCTCTTTGACGTTCATCGCATTCGCTTGTTGTTCTTGACTCATTCTGCCTCTCCCATCAATGCACGACGAAATGACTCACCTATCATCTCTGGGCTAATACGCATAAATGATCCCACCGCATGAGCGATAGGATCATCAATGGAGTCTTGGTAAGCAATGGCGCGGGTAAAGGCCACTGTCGATGACAAGCGATAGCACTCTGCAAAGCCGTACACACTCTTGTTCGGCTCGGCAGGCTTCATATAATCGACCCGCAGATCTAAGGTAGGCGAAAGCTCCAATGACTTAAACTTATCAAAAATACTGCACACCACTGCACTTCCACAGGCGGTATCCATCAGAGTTGTTATCACGCCACCATGGATAACGCCAGTATCGGGATAACCGATTAATTCGCTACTGTAGGGCAGTTCGATCAACACATGATGTTCGCTGGCTTCGAGAACAGATAACTTCAAGCGACGGCATTGGACAAGCTGGTTAACAAAGCGGGTCGCTAAATCTGTCAGCGGAAAAAATTCAGGGTTAATTTTCATTGTGATAAAGACTCATTTAGCGAGAAGCAACCAAGGGACCAATATATTGACCGCCTAGCAGGTGCATATGAATATGGTAAACCTCCTGTCCACCATGCTTATTACAGTTGATCACTAGGCGGTAACCATCGTCGGCGATCCCCGCCTCGTCGGCCAATTTAGCCGCCACAGTGATCATACGCCCCAGTGCCTTTTCATCGGACGATTTCACATCATTCACAGTAGGGATAAGATGATTAGGGACTATCAGAATATGGGTAGGCGCCTTAGGTGCTATATCACAAAATGCGGTAACCAAGTCATCCTGATACAAAATATCGGCTGGAATTTCACGTCTAATAATTTTACTGAAAATCGTCTCTTCTGCCATCTTTCAATCCTCTCGGAATTATTGATGCAGACAGTATACTCATAAATTGACTGTTTGTGATCAGGACAATAATCCCCAGCCAAACAGAGACATGAAACTTGATTGGTTCAATATTGATATCGAATCGAAATGCGGCAGCACAATTTGCTGAATTATGACGAATAACGACCAGAAAACGATAAATCATGCTAAAAAACAAAACAAAATATCGCTCAATGCAGCACAGCACCCTTTTTAACGAATTGATTGGCGAATTGACTGATGAATTGATTCAAGCCAGTCTAATCTTCTCTGATTTTTGCCAGTACCCTTGCCTCTGAATGGGCTTCGAGCCAATATTTTTGCAACACAGGATTGCGTAACCCAGTGCTTTTGTCGGCCAAGTTCCAGGCGCCTTTCCAGATCCCATCGGCAATCATATGAATGACCGCAGTCTCTATCGCCGAGGCAACACACAGACTCACTGGCTCATTTGAAGTATATCCAAGTTCAGACTCCAACAGCTCCTGGGCATCGATAAACTTGAACACACCCGCAGAAACTTCCATCGAAATGATTGACTTAGTTGTGGTCACGCTGCTGAGCAGTCGTCCGGATCGAATATCGACCGCTCGTAAATTTACCGTCACTGAGTCCACCCTAAACTGAGTCGATGCTCCGATCCCTAAATAACGAGCCCCAGCGCCACCGGTACGAACATTGGTGTCATAGGCGACTATGCCCCCCTCCATTAAGATCTGCGCCGAGTTTAACTGAGGCAGTTTACTCGCGTCGCCATTTAACGCTGCACGAACAATCTTGCGTTCGGTCAACAGGTTTTGTAATCCCTCCCGTTCAACAGGGATAAACCAGCGAGAATCATTTAATGCCTGGGCAAGAAACGCTGTGCCACTTTGAGGTACGGCGGTGGAAAAGTTACTCGACGGCACAGGTTTATATTGGCCCGTTTGATCACGAAAATCATAAACTGCCGCGATAATTGCCCCTTGTGGGAGAGGAAGATTGATCAGGTCGTAGTAACTTTCTCCTTTGGGCATCAAACTTGACGAAGCATCTATGTCATCCAGTTCATTATTTGCACTGCATGCGGTGAGGCAAAGCAAGATCACGCTTAATATGCATTTTTTCATGATCAGCCACCCACTGAAGTCCCGTTACCAAGCCCACCCACTTCTATGACAGTGGTCTCGCCCGTGAGTAAATCGGTGATATGTACCAGTAAGGTTCCGTCTTCATTGACCACTTGGATCTCGTAATCTGTGGTCTTAAGGTAACCTTCACCGCCATTGGCTGCATCATTAAAAAGTTGACTCATCAGGCGCGACTCTAACGAATTAGCCAGGCGATCGAGTGCCGAGGGAGGGGTATAACTGGAACCAGAACCACCAGAATACTTATTCTGGGCCGAGGCGTTGGCCAATAAATAGCTGCCGTTAAGGTAACTTCCACCGAAATTTGGGTTTACTGGTGTATAAACCAGTTGAGTGGCAAGGCCATTAGAACTCCATAACATCAGACTGAGTATGCCTAACGAAAGGTATGTTGATCGCTTGTTCATATTAATATCCCTATTAAAACTCATCTTCTGCGAGATCGGGATCTAACCACTGAACCAACCCCGCCTGCTGCTGTGCCTGGATAAGTAATTGATTTACTCTTGCAGCTGCAAGCTCTGCCTGTTTGTCCAGGTGACGACTCGCCGGTGACACTATAGTGACAAATATTGGCCGCCGATTATGCAATATACTGATTTTGCTTCCACTTCTGGCCGTTGCCCTTTCCACAACGCTCAGGCCTGAGTGTGTGGTTATCCCGCCAATGTCACGATACGCCGCGACAAACTGACGATAAAATCTATGCCCAAATCGAGTCATTGCACGATTCAAAATTAGGCCATCAATTAAATCTGACTCTTGTTTAGGGGCATGATCACTCACATTTTGTGACGCAAATGGCGCCGACTTTTCTCCCTCTGCCGCCACTAAGCTGGGCAAAGCAAAAAGCGTAAGCAGAAAAAACCACCCAATAAATTTCACTGCTGGATCTCATGCAGATGGGTCTGAGCCCAAGCAATCGCCTGACCGCGACTGGATACACCTATTTTACGAAACACACGATACAGATGGGTTTTGATTGTGCTTTCACTGACAAACAATCGGTTAGCTATATCGATATTGGTACTGCCAGATAACAATGCTTGCAGCACTTCGCGCTCGCGTATGGTGAGGTTATCTGCACTATCTAACTGTTCATGCTCAAACTCAGCCAAAAGCTCGGCTGGAATACTCTTTTGGCCGCGCAGGATACAGCTAAGATCCCTGCCTATCTGCTCAAGCGTTACATGGCGATAAAAAATGCCAGCGGTAATTGGCGAAATTAGGAAACGGGCATCTATCTGTTCTGGATAATGGATAAAGACAACCCTCGCCGAATGGCTCTTCTCTATCTGCCGCTGTAATTGATAGGCTCGCTGAACATCTATGGTCGATAGATCGATCACAACCAAGGCGAATTCTGCACCGTTCATGACTATCTCTAAACGCTCTGGCAGTACCTTGATTAACTTGACCAAAAATTCTTGTGGCCATCGGGTTTCCAGTAGATCTGTCATTAATTGCGAGCGAGAAACAACAATCCAATTTGTTACTTTGAACATCCTTCGTACTCCATCTTGCTATTCATTAGCTAAGGTCCATTTGGTTAGGCTTATATTACCAATTCATAAAATAAATATTAACCAGAAAACCGCCCGTTTCCCTACATATATTGATATAAATAGTATGTATGACTAAGTTTTACACACTAAAGATCATATATGACTAGCACAATCCCCTTATCTACTTGTATAGCTTTGAGTAACATGCGTATTTTGCGAGCTCCCCCACTGAGAGACGATAACCCCATGCCCCGAGCCATACTGCAAAATATTCACATCATTGCTATACCCACTCTGCAAGATAAAAGCTTGATTATCATTGCCTATTTGCTCGACATTCAGCTCCAATTCACTACCGTATTGACTCGACACCGTCAGGTTGTTCATCCCCGCCTGCAGTAAATTCACTTCAATTGCGCTGCCGCTTTGCAACAAATAAGCCTGATTACTTTCACCCGCCTGGGTTAACACAAGTCGATTATCAGCACCAAGCTGAGACACCTGAGCAAGGTTATCTACCCCTTGCTGATAAAGCTTAACCTCAAGCTGTTCGCCACTCTGACTGACTAGGGCGCTCTGATTAAATTGAGCAAGTTCATCAAACTGACTGAGATCCTGGGCAAATACCAAGGAATGCCCAGCTAACGACACACAAACGCTGATAAATAAACTAAAAAGCAGTTTCCAAAACCAACTTAAGAGTCGAGTACCCGCCTTCGGGAATAACCCTTGATCATTGAGTTGCATTATTGACTTCCTTGCAGACAATTTCTGCCATTGACTAGTGGGTTAAAGTATTGTCGTAAGTTGGTTATGCTTCATCCGAAAAGAGTATGAAGTCACAATAGACAAAGTATCTAATCGTCAGACAGGACTAATACTTTCCTACTAGACCCCGACAACCTTTACTACCCGATTTATTCCTCAATCACAGGTGTTTGATTTTTTTATCCTTTAAAAACAGAAAATTAATCAGAACTCAATAAAGCAGACCACTTGCTGTCGCGTCAGACAGGCATAAAAAAACACCAGTCAGAGACTGGTGTTTTTACGAGTAAAATCGGTAGGTTATTTTTTCAGGATAGAATCCGCTGTACGGCCATCATCATGGCAACTGTCACAGGTTGGCTTGTCACCAACATTCATATCATGGGGCGCATGGCAATCGGCACACATCAAGTTACCTTCGTGTGGCTGATGCACCTCATCCATATCGGCCAAGCCACCATGACAACTTTGGCACTGCTCAAACTCATGGACACCATCTTCTGAAGGCTCACCATTAGCGTGACAAGTTTCACAACCATCACCCATTTCAGCATGCATTTCCGCCAACTCTTGTGGATCTGCAATAGCCACTGGAGAGAGCGCTAATGCAGTCAATCCAGCACCAAATAATGCACTTAATAATCTTTTGCTCACAATCATATCCTCTTTATATTTGGGCATAGTGAGGGTTTATTATTACCACCCATCTTGCCAGCATCTATTTGCACTGCTTCGGATAAAATAGCTAAGCTTGTTCAATAAAGCAAATTTTCAATTTTTAACAGTAGCTTCTGATTTTTAAAACAAATATAACCACCCCATTGCCCGGCAGAGCTCCAAAAACGACTACCCCCCCTTTAAAGCACCTCGCCAGAACACGTTGCCAAAGTGATGCCCACATATTCAACTTGCCATCGAAAAGCCCAGCGGCTCAACCCACACCGCTCACGTCACCCTATAGTGACTTAACTCGTATTAAGTATAGCCATAGGAAAGCAAATCGATCCCGAGGCAATAAAAAAGGGAGCCTAAGCTCCCTTCAATATTAAGTCAGATATTATTGCGCTTTTAGTGCAGCAATACGTTTTTCAAGTGGTGGATGACTCATCATCAATTCAGCCATCGACTTCTTACCGTTAATACCAAATGCCGCCATCTGTGCTGGCATAGCACCGGTTTCAGGGCCTTGACGCAATCTGTCCAGCGCGGCGATCATCTTATGTTTACCCGCCAGCTTAGCACCGCCAGCATCGGCTTTGAACTCACGAATACGCGAGAAGTAAGCCACAATCATAGAGGCCAGAATACCTAACAACATATCGAGGACAAAAACGACGGCCATGTAGGCAAACATCCCCATGCCTTCACCCTCTTCATCGTTACTTGCAACAAAGTTATTGATGATGCCAGCAACGACACGAGCTGCGAAGATAACAAAGGTGTTCACTACCCCCTGGATCAGGGTCAGGGTCACCATATCACCATTGGCAACGTGGCTGACTTCATGAGCAAGCACACCTTCAATCTCATCCTGCGTCATGCCATAAAGCAAACCGCTACTCACAGCCACCAGAGAGTTATCTTTACTCGGGCCAGTGGCAAAGGCATTGAGTTCAGGCGATTGGTAGATAGCCACCTCTGGCATCTTGATGCCTGCCTGCTCGGCCTGACGGGCGACTGTCTCAACCAACCAGCGCTCCATATTGTCACGAGGCGTGGTGATCACTTCACAACCCATGGTTTTCTTTGCCATCCACTTGGAGATAGCCAAACTAATGAAGGCGCCGCCAAAACCAAAGATAGCCGCAAAAACCAACAGACCTCCCATGGTAGAGGTGTTCACGCCCAGAATTGACATCACAATTGAAGCAACCAGCAAGATTGCCATGTTCGTTGCGATCAATAAAAAAATACGCTTCATTTTAGC
The DNA here is from genome assembly GCF_021412565.1 of Shewanella sp. AS1. Taxonomy (GTDB): domain Bacteria; phylum Pseudomonadota; class Gammaproteobacteria; order Enterobacterales; family Shewanellaceae; genus Shewanella. Next base: position 255,878 of record NZ_JAKCLJ010000003.1, read on the forward strand.
TCCTGTAAGACACCCTTGGTGTCACCTTGTCTAGATAACGACATAATATGTCCTAAATGACAGAGATCAAGGGGGATAACGTAAAAAAGTGTATAGCTATGCTTTGGTAATAGCGCTTTGCTAATACATTCAATGATAATAGAAGCGCAGTCTAGGAGTGCTTTATTAATCCAAGATTAAATTTGATTTCAGTCCGTTGAATTTTTAAGTTACAAGCCATTGATATCCAGATAACTTGCCACCTGCGCCACATCCGGCGAATCGAGATAAGGCACCACGCCCAAACAGGGGCTGGACATCATCTCATGCAGACTCTGCAGGTTCTCCTCGGGTACACTCATCTTAGGATCGACCCGGTTTGCCACCCAGCCCGCTATCTCTAAGCCATCGGCAAGCAGCGCCTCCTGAGTTAACACAGCATGATTCAGCGCCCCCAACTTGAGCCCCACCACCAAGATAACCGGAAGCTCTAAGGCTTTTGCCAGATCGGAAAGGTAGGCGCCCTCACCTAAGGGTAAACGCCAGCCGCCGGCGCCTTCGATCAGGCTAAAGTCCACTTTATGAAAAGGAAGTGTGCGTAAATGACGCTCAATTGAGGCAACCGACAAGCTTTGCCCTGCTTGCTTTGCCGCGATATGTGGCGCGATTGCTGGAGCAAAGGCAAACGGGTTTATCTGCTCATAGGGCAGCTTCAGGCTCGACTGTGCCATTAGGCTTAAGGCATCGCTGTTTCTTAATCCCTGGGTAGTCATCTCACAGCCCGATGCGATAGGTTTGACCCCCAAAGTCGTGCCCTGCTGCTTTGCTTTATACAAGAGGGCCGATCCAATCAGGGTTTTGCCAGAATCAGTGTCTGTGCCGGTAACAAAATAGATCATAAAACGATTAACCTTTTAGTTGACCGGGAATGAGTTGCCCACTAATAAGTTGCCCGGGAATGAGCTGCCCGCGAATGAACAGGATCTGATAACTGAGTGGAATTCCCTGTGCCTCTCGCATCTGCTGCGCCCTTGCCTGCCTGTCGCGCCAATCCTCACGCCCACGCAGCTTATGTACACTTGTGCTATCGGATTTTGCCGCCACAGAAGCCCCCACCCCTTTGATTGAATAGAGTAAGGATTTCAAATCCTCAAAATGCACTGTGATGGTTTCAAGGCGCGAAGTGACTTGCCATCTCTCATCGAAACAGGCCAGTATCCCATTGTGATCTAGAAATTCATTCACCCTGAACCCCAGTTGAGTCAACTGAGGCAAGCTGCCCTTAGCCACAATCGCTAAATGGCACTCACCGCCAACACGCAGTACACGGGCCATTTCGCCAATGGCTTGGGGCAGGTTCTGACTCCACTGCAACGCCAGATTTGAGTAAATAGTATCGACAGATTGTGCCTTTAAAGGCAGAGACTGGGCATCGGCGCATACAGGCAGATAATTGGGAAATCTCGCCGACATCTGAGTCAACATGCCGGGGGCGATATCCAGGGCGATCACCTGGCCGATATCTGTGTGATTAAATGCTGTGCCAGGCCCGCAGCCGATATCGAGTAGGCATCCCTTTTCCTTAAACATCTGGCCGTTAAGCATCTGGTCTAACAGTTGCTTAGCCGACAACCTTTGCACCACATCATGCTGCTGATAATGACTTGCCGCCTGAGAAAACTGCTTAGCTATCCGCGCTTGTGAAAGCGGCTCTTGTGTATGTGGTTGTGAATGCTCGTCCGCAGGCTTTTGCGGCTGAGCCTCTGCCTGAACCTGAGCTTGAGACAACGCAGAAGCTGAACTTGTTTCATTCAGTGGCATAGTTCTGCTCCAATGCACGACTTAAGGCACGGATCAGCTGGGTGATCTCTTGCCTAGTATGATACAGATTCAAAGTGATCCTCAGCCTGGCACTGCCTGTGGGGACAGTAGGCGGTCTAATGGCCCCAACCATAAATCCCTGCTCACGCAGCGAAGTGGCGACTCGCTCAAGCCTAGCCAGCTCGCTTATCAGGACAGGTTGAATTGGCGTAAGCGAATCCGTTAACTCTATTCCTACTTGTTGACAGCTTTGCTTGAAAAAATGGATAGATTCTGCCAATTGCCTTGCCAGTTGCGGCTCGCCATCATTCGACAATTGGCTTACCAGCTCGACCGCCTTGGCCGCAACACAGGCGCAGGCAGGAGATAAGGCAGTGGAGTAAATATAATGCCTGGCATGAGCCACCAGAAAATCGATACAAGCCTGAGTTCCCAAAATGGCTGCGCCCTGACAACCGAGCGCCTTACCGAAGGTGACCACCTGAATATCGCAGTTGCTGGCATCGGCCTTGGGCAAGCCCAAACCGCCGAGCACACCAAAACCGTGGGCATCATCTATGATAAGCCAGCTGCCGTTTTGCCGACATAGCCGATAAAGTCTATCAAGGGGCGCGCAATCGCCATCCATGCTAAACACGCTCTCACTGATCACAGCCGAAGGTCGATGCTGCTCAATAAGGCGCTTAGCCGCGCTCAAATCGTTGTGGGCAAAGCGTTTCAACCTAGCCTGACTGTCCCGCAGACCATCAATCAATGATGCGTGGATCAGCTTGTCGGCCACCACAAGATCATTTTTATCGAACAGGGTTTTCATCAAGGCTGTGTTGGCACTAAAACCTGAGCAGAACAGCAGCGCAGCCTCATGGCCTGTGGCCGCGCAAAGCTGCTGCTCTAATTGACTGTGGGCGTCACTGTAGCCTGTGACCAGAGGCGATGCGCCGCTGCCTACACCATATCGCTTAGCGCCTTGATATTGAGCCTCTATTAAGTCAGGTGACTGACTTAAGCCCAGATAATCATTGTTGCTGAAATTGATATAAGTTTGACCCTGATAGTCAACTCGGTTTGCGTGAGTTGCTCTTTCATCAAGCTCAGAGGCATGAGGCTCAGAGACCTTGTGCTCAGAGACTTTTTGATCAGAGACTTTTTGCTCACAGACCTTGTGCTCACGCCTTTGACGCAGCAGCCCGGCATGGCTAGCCTGCTGCATCTGCTTGGTTATTTTATCCTTGAGAGAATTCAACACTTTCTCTTACAACTAGAGATTGACTAACGGGCTAGAGCGCGGCCGCATCATAAAACTGCTGCGTCTGTTTCGCCTTAGTCGCTTCGGCCTTGGCAAACAGGGCTTTTTCATCTTCCACTGTCGCCGCCTTGCCCTGCTCAGGATGCAAGCCTAAACGCTTAAACAGCGCCATATCATCATTCTCTTCCGGATTTTTGGTGGTTAGCAGCTTGCAGCCATAGAAAATAGAGTTGGCACCGGCAAAGAAGCACATGGCCTGCAGCTCGTCAGTCATCTTCTCGCGTCCGGCAGAGAGGCGCACCCGAGAGTGGGGCATCAGAATGCGCGCCACCGCGATAGTACGCACAAATTCCAGCGGGTCGAGATCCTCTAAGTCCGCAAACGGCGTACCAGCGACTTTGACCAACATATTGATGGGCACAGAATCCGGATGTTGCTCCATATTGGCCAGTTGCTGCAACAGTCCGGCGCGATCGCTGGCCTGTTCGCCCATACCAACAATACCGCCGGAGCAGACTTTCATGCCTGCGGCGCGCACATTGGACAGGGTATCCAATCTATCCTGATAGGTACGGGTAGTGATGATATCGCCATAGTATTCGGGCGAGGTATCGAGGTTATGGTTGTAATAATCCAGTCCGGCTTCGGCTAATTCATTGGCCTGCTTAGGAGTTAACATCCCTAAGGTCATGCAGGTCTCCATCCCCATCGCTTTGACTTCGGCAACCATGTCCTTAAGGTAAGGCATGTCACGCTCGTGGGGATTACGCCAGGCGGCGCCCATACAGAAACGCGATGCACCCGCAGCTTTGGCGGCGCGGGCCTCGGTCAGCACTTTCTCAATCTCGATTAAACGCTCTTTCTCTAACCCGGTATCGTAACGGGCGCTCTGGGGGCAATATTTGCAATCCTCAGGACAGGCGCCGGTTTTAATGGATAACAAACGACTGATCTGCACTTCGTTAGGATCATACACCTGACGATGAATAGAGTGTGCCTTGAACAATAAATCATTCATAGGTAATGCAAAAAGTGATTCAATTTCATCACGTTGCCAATCATGACGTAATGTTATTTGAGACATTGATAACTCGCCTTTCTCTGAATATGATCCCGATAGACACTGGTTGCTATCGCTATTTAATGCTGATTAGCATACCCTTAGCCCTTAATCTGTCAACGCCAACCAGTTACAAAGGTTGACTAAAGGTTAAAATTTAACCAGATAAATTTGAGGAGATCTGATGACGTCCAAGGCCGCTATCGACTACGAATTTGATAAACAGCATATCTGGCATCCCTATACGTCTATGACCCATGCCCTGCCCACCTTTGGCGTGGTTTCCGCCCAGGGCTGTGAACTGACTCTGGATAATGGCCAGCGTCTGGTGGATGGCACCAGCTCCTGGTGGGCCTGTATCCACGGCTACGGTCATCCGAGTATCCTTGAGGCCATGCAGACACAACTGCACACCCTAAGCCATGTGATGTTTGGCGGCATCACCCATCACAGCGCCATTGAGGTCAGCAAGAAACTGCTGGCTATGACCAGCCCGAGATTAACCAAAGTGTTTCTCGCCGATTCAGGCTCTATCGCCGTCGAAGTGGCGATGAAGATGGCACTGCAGTACTGGCAGGGACGCGGCAAACCCAACAAACAGAAAATATTAACCGTAAAACAGGGCTACCATGGCGATACCTTCGCGGCCATGAGCGTGTGCGATCCCGATAACGGCATGCACACCCTGTTCGGCGATGCCGTCACCAAGCAGCTGTTTGTCGATGCGCCGCAAATCCCCTTCGGCGAGGGCGTGTCACAGGACGCGTTAGAAAAAGATATCACCCTGATGCGCGCCGCGCTTAAGCAGCATAGTGACAGCATAGCAGCAGTGATCATCGAGCCTATCATGCAAGGCGCAGGTGGCATGCGTTTCTATAGTGCCGATTACCTGAAGGCCCTGCGCAATTTGTGCGATGAGTTTGATGTCTTACTGATCTTAGATGAAATCGCGACCGGCTTTGGCCGCACAGGTAAGCTGTTTGCCTATGAGCACGCCCAGATTGAAGCCGATATACTCTGTGTCGGCAAGGCCTTAACCGGCGGTTATATCTCTCTTGCCGCCACCTTGTGCAGCGATGAAGTGGCTTTTGGGATCAGCGACTCCCCCTCAGGCGTCTTTATGCATGGTCCTACTTTTATGGGCAATCCGCTGGCCTGCGCCGCCGCTTGTGCCAGTTTAGATCTGATCGCAAGCAATGACTGGCAAGAGCAAGTCTCCCAGATTGAGTCCCAGTTAAACGCCGAACTGGCTGGCGCGGCCAGTATCCCAGGGGTTAAAGATGTGCGGGTACTAGGCGCCGTCGGAGTGATTGAGATGCAGACTGCGGTGAACACGGCCAAACTGCAGCAGGCCTTCGTGGATCTTGGGGTGTGGATCCGCCCCTTTGGCAATCTTATCTATATCATGCCACCCTACATCATAGATGAGCTACAGCTAAGTCAGCTGACCCATGCGATGAAGCTGGTGGCGAAAATCGCAGGCGAAGATGGCGCCCAAGAGGAGCCGCAGTTTATCAGTCACGGCTAGCTTGATTAGCCTACTCTTTGCTATTTGCATAAACAGAAAAACCAGCCTTCGCTGGTTTTTCTATTTCTGCACTGACGTTTTGGATCTTGCTGGAGGTTTAAGCTTAAGCGCCCTGCTTTAACCAATCGCTCAGCCTCACCATGCCTTCATCAATAGAGACGAAGGGCTGATAACCCAGATCCCGCTTGGCGGCGCCGATATCGAAATAATGACTGGTGGATAACTGCCGCGCCACAAAGCGTGTCATTATGGGTTCATCCTGCTTACCCAAAATACCGTAGACAAATTCAAGCAGAGCACCCACGGCATAGGCCAGCCTCGCAGGCACCCGCTTGGTGACAGGCGGCAGGTCGGCGCAGGATAAAATCTTATTGAGCATAGACGCCATGGTAATGGGCTCATCGTTACTGAGAAAATAAGCCTTGCCGGCACAGGGAGAGTTAGCTTTAACGAGTTGATTTGCAGCTAAAATATGCGCGTAGGCGGCATTGGCGATAAAGATGGTATCCACCAATTTATCCTTTTTGCCCACCAATTTAAGCCGCTTGCTTCTGGCGCGCTCAAGTACCCTTGGGACCAGGTGAGGATCCCTCGGCCCCCAGATAAGGTGCGGTCGCAGGGAGACAGTTTTTAGCTGGTCGCCATTACTGAGCGCCCGGCCATTGGCGGCCATCACTCGCTGCTCGGCTATCGCCTTGGACTCGCCATAATAGTTAAGATAGGTTTCGGCGTAAGGTGCAGACTCATCTATGCCCGCCTCATCGACACCGGCAAAGGTCACGCTCGGGGTGCTGGTGTAGACTAATTTACTGATATTATGCTCGATGCAGGCCTGAATAATGTTGTCACAGCCGCTGACGTTGGGCAGATAGAAACTCGCTTTATCGCCCCACACACCGGCCTTTGAGGCCACATGAAAGACCAGATCGCAGCCCGATAGAGCCGCACTAACACGCTTGCTGTCGGCGATATCACAGGGGATCATCTTCACCCCCAAAGTATGCAAGTCGGGATAATCCCCCCGGGCCAGGCCAATCACCTCTATCCCAGCAGACAAGAGTCGCTCACAAATCGCGCGGCCGAGAAAACCGCCAGCGCCTGTTACTGCTACGCGCCGACAGTTTGCGGCCAATTGCGTCAGCGCCTCAGTTTCTTTTGGATGCAAATCAAGTTGCAAGTCAGCTTTCGATCCAACTAAAAAGTCACTCTGCAACATAAGCCCTTATTCCTTATGTTCCCTCTGGGCCCAGATTGCCAGTTTTTCTCTGAAAATCTTGGCGTTATGGCGAATGTCCACGGGGAAGTCGGGGTGAATAAGATAGCGGCAGATCCCCTGGGTCTCTTTATGCGCCTCGGCAAGGGCATTTAACTCTTGGTAAAGTTGGGCTGAATTATTGCAAGTAATGCCTAGTTCAAGCTCCAAACAGATCAGCGGCGTGACCTTGCCCTTAACTGTGATCCCAACGAGCGCCGAGCGTTTCACCTGAGGGTGAGTATTAAAAATCCGCTCACAGGGAATGGAAAAATAGCGTTTCTCTTCACCGCTGCCATCACTATCACTATCACTATCACTAAGCTTTGCATCCACCCTGTGAGCCTTACGGCCGCACATCCACAGCTGCCCGGCATCGTCTAAGTAGCCCAAATCCCCCATGCGATGATAAACATTGTCATCATCGCCATAGATCTTGGCGTTATGGGTGGCGCTTGGCCGCTGATAATAGCTGCGACTCACCATAGGGCCTCTGACCACTATCTCGCCTATCTCACCGGCTGGCAGGCGCTGTGCATCATCCCAGCGGCTAATCGCCTGCTCGCTGATGGTAATGATGGCGATATCGACACCTTTGATAGCCTGACCGACACAGATCCCGCCGCCATTATCGGTAATATCTGTGGTGGCAAACAGCTCTCGACTCGCAATTTTACTGATGGGCAGCGACTCGGTCGCGCCATAAGAGTTGAGCACATCCACATCGGGTTTGAGCATACGGCTAAAGCGCTTAATTGAGCTGATGGTCGCCGGGGCACCGGCCGAGATCACCCGCTTCAGGCTGGGCATCTTAATGGTTTGATCTTGCTCTGCAGCCTCGCCCAAGCGCGCGATAAGCGCAGGATTAACAAACATATTGCTGCACTGATAACGCTCAACTGCGGCAAAAATATGTGCAGGGTCGGCGGTAATAGGCTTGCTGGCATCCATATCCGGCACGATAGATGCCATGCCAAGCGCCGGACCGAAGAGGGAAAACAGCGGAAAGGTCGCCAGATCCCGCTCACCGGTCACAATCTGATAATCATCCCTTAATGCGGAAATTTGCGCCTCAAACATCTGGTGCGAATAGACAACCCCTTTAGGTGTGCCTGTACTACCAGAGGTAAACAAAATGGCGCACATCGCATTTTTATCCAGCAGAGCCATGGGATAAGGCGCGCTGCTCGGCGTTTGGCGAAGCAAACTATCTAAAGATGCGCCGCCCCACAAGCCTGAGCCGCCCACTGTGATTTTTTTCTTCACCGTCTGGCTGCCCCAGCCAAACAGGCGTCTAGCAAGGTGCGCCTTGGGGATGCCGATAAAGGCATCGGGTTTGGCTTCAATAAAACACTGCTTCAAGTTTTTAATGCCCATGCCGGGGTCGACCAGAATTGGCACTATACCCGCTTTAAACAGGGCAAAAGTCAGGGCAAAGAAGTCGATGCTTGGGGTTACCATCAACACGGCTTTCATGCCGCGCTTGATGCCATAGTCGTTAAGCGCAAAGGCGATGCGATCGCTCAATGCGTCTAACTGTTTGAAGTTGAGTTCGTGATAATGAAAAGATTTAGCAGAAAAAAAAGGCTTTTTCGTCTGCTGCACCGCCACAGCGAGGGCATCTGGGGTTTGCTTAGCCGCCAGTGTCAGATGGCGACAGAGATTTGCGCCACTCAGCCCATCTTGGGACCCTAGGCCAGAAACGGTTTCATCAAGCATCAAGTCTTCCCTTCGCTGCACTCAAACTGTAACTCAGAGCTAGCTGTTACTCAGAGCGGTTACCCTGAGTATTATTTAGCCATAAATTGCTGAATATGCCCTAACACTTCATCGCTGGCATCTTCCAGAATGTAATGGCCGCAATCGCTAAAAGCGTGCACCTCAGCATCGGGGAAGCGGCGCTGCCACTCATCGAGGAAATGCTTATCGAAAACAAAGTCCTTAAGTCCCCAGCAGATAAGCACAGGCAGAGAGCCGAACTTATCCAAGCTCGCAGCAATATCCGATACCAATTGATAGTTTCTATCGCCCTCTTTTAAGGGGATATCTTGTACAAAACGCAAGGTTGAGATGCGATTAGCCCAAGAATTAAAGGGCGCAACATAAGCCTCGCGGGTCGCCTTGTCCATCGGCTTACGCTTCACCCCAACATAGGAAGCGATAGAGGAAAAGGCATTAAAACCCCGTACCAAAAATGTACCAAGCTGTGTGTCGCGGCAGATCCGCAGCGCCCATGGGAAAGGCTTGGCCTTCGGCAGGTGAAAGGCGCCGGTATTGAGGATCACCAGTTTTTTAATGCGCTCAGGATGACGCGCCGCAAAGCCCATGCCTATCATGCCGCCCCAGTCGTGCACCACTAGAGTGATATTGTCTTTGACTTCAAGGTGTTCTAGCAGTGCTTCGAGATCGTCGATACGATTTTTCAGTGTGTAGTCATAACCCGCGTCGCCCGGTTTATCCGACAGGCCACAACCTATATGATCCGGCACGATACACTGGTGATTATCCTTCAGCGCCGACACCAGATTACGATAGTAGAATGACCAGCTTGGGTTACCGTGCACCATAACCACAGGCTCGCCCTGGCCTTCATTGATGTAATGCAGTTTGTTACCGTTTCGGTCGAGAAAATTGCGCTTAAAGGGTAAAAGCGAATCGAGCATGGGTATTCCTATTTCCAACTGTCCTGTGTCATTTGCACCGCATAAATCTGGGCAAATTTAGAGGTAGCACTCAGGCTACCTCCGCTTGTTCTTGTTTTAGTTCTTGTTTTAGTTCTTGTTTTAGTTCTTGTTCTAGTTCTTGTTTTAGTGCTTATTCTACATCTGGCGAATTACCACTTGAGGCCCAGCATCATGCAGTTCAGTCCACTGCCTATACCGAGAAAACTCACCTGATCCCCTTTACACAAAAAGCCCTGATCGTGTGCCAATGCCGCGGTGACAGGCAGAGAAACTGTGCCCATATTGCCCAGCAGCTGATAGGAAGGAAACTCTTTCTCTTCGGGAATATTCAGCGCGCTCAACACCTGTTTGCGGTTGGATGCGCCGACCTGATGGCAAATCACCTTATCAACCTGCTCCACCAGCCAGTTACGCTGCGCTAAAAAATGTGCCCAGGTGTGACGGGCCAGCTCGACCCCTTCTTTAAGCAGGGCAACACCATCGGTACGCATAAACTCGCGATAGAGTTGAGTACCCGCTTCCTGCAGTCCCCACTGACACAAATTATGATGCTCGGGTGCAGAGAGATGGCTCGCGCCGAGCAGTTGATGCTCTCGTCCGCCCTTAAGGTTCAAGCTGCCATCTGTGATCAGCACAGCCACGGCGCCAGAGCCGCCGGTCAGAGTGGCCAGTGACTGGGCATAATTTTGCATGGTCGGCTCGGCAAGCATATTATCGATCGTGATATCGACGATATGACGGGCAGATTCACAAGAAACCACTAAGCCGGCTTTAATCTGTCCAAGCTCGATACGGTTCGCAATATCGAGGATCCCCGACAGCACCCCAAGACAGGCATTACTGATGTCGTAAATCGCCGTGTCTTTCGAGACACCCAGCTCGGCCGCAATGCGACAAGCCGTCGCTGGCTCATGTTGATCCCGGCACACACCTGTGTAGACCACGGCGCCAAGATCGCTGACATCGATACCGGTTTCTGCAATCGATTTACGCGCCGCCACTAAGGCGCCATCGGACAAGCGGTGCCCCTTGGGCCACCAACGCCGCTCCTGGATCCCAGTTAACGCGGCAAGCTGCCCCATAGGGATACGAAACTTTTGATATAGGGGAGCCAGACGTGACTCAAGCTCAGCACTGGAGACCACTTCAGGTGCCAGCTCATAGGCCAGGCTATTGATAAAAACGCGAGAATATTTCATGCGACCCTGTGTTTCGCTCAAGATATCGGCCAATTTTACGCCAATATTGATTATTATTCAGTGATAACCCGATATTTGAACAAGAAAAGTGGTTTGATTCAATAAAAAACCGTAACACACAGTGATTTTTGCAAACTCTGTATCAATCAAGCGAGCAGGCTTAACTTGCCAGACCAGTGAAAAAATAGCACTTAAGCCATGATAAACAGGCTGTTAAAGGTAAAATAAGTCACTAAGGGCTAAAACTTCCCCTTTAAGTGAATCTAAACGGTTTAACCGTTTTTCCTGTTAGCCAAAATAAAGCCGTTTCTCGGGGTGATATGTTTTGGGCAAAACTGACTCAGTTCGACCTGGTATCCGGCTTCTTCTAAATAGCAGACCCTGTCGAGCAGCAGCCATTGCTCAAGACAATCACGAAACAGGTGCGCCACCAGATCGATGCGTCTTGTCAGACGCTGACGCGAAAGCCCCTGCTGCAGATAATCTTCGGCAGACCAGCTTTCAGGGAGTGCCAGCTGTTTTTGCGCCGCGGCCCAGAGGCAAAAATCCCTGAAGCTGCCGCTAAGCTGACTCTGCTTTATCGAAGGCACAGGCAAATAATGATCGCAGCCCCTAACCTTTCGCTGCAAACTATCAAACCCAAGTCGCCATGCAATCTCTTGTAATCGCAACTCTCTTGCCTTGTCGTTGGCTATCACACTCTGCTGCAGCGGCAGTTGCAAGTCGTGACGACTTAACTTGAGTTCACTTCCCTTTGCCACACTCGACAGTCCCTGATAATGCTTATCCTCAATGAGATGATAACAACAGGGGGACAAGGCCACACAGGCGGTTTTGGCAGCCGTTGCATGGCGCAACATGCGAATATGCAAGTCGCCACAGGCATGCAAGGCCACTACCTGCTGATCCGCTTTAAACAGGCTTGCCACCTGAAGATCAAAGGCATCGCCACAGATAAAACGCTGGGACAATGCCCAACGTTTGGCAAAATCATCTCCGGCATCACACAAAGCCTGTTGCCACTCCAGACTCACCACTTTACGCTGCTGCGCCTTGGCAAGGAGCCGACCTAAATGCCCCTTACCGGCGCACCATTCCAGCACCTCGCCTCTGTTTGCGCTCTCTTTCGTGGCACTCTCATTGGTGGCGGTATCTTTGGTGGCTGTCTCTTTGTTTGAGGTCTCTTTGAGTCTTTGGGCGAAAGCCACAATCTGCTGCCACTTACGCCCTTTGATATGGGCGCTGAAATGGGGCAGCTCGTTTGCATTGAGCCCGATGTCATTATCTTGCTCATGCTCAGAGTCATCAGTCGTCGCAGGCTGGGTATACTGGCTGAGCAGCTCAAGGGGCCACTGCTGATCCTGTTGCTGCAGATCTTGTTGCTTTAGATCTTGCTGCAAGGCAGGCAGCAAAGTTTCGAGCAGTCGCTGGCTATCGGAGTCGATGGCCTCAATCTCATCATCATTAATTTGCCAGACACAGGCCGCAAGCGCTGGAAAACCTGCCTCCCAGGGCAAAGCCACTGATTCGAACGCCTTCACCTGCCATAGGCTGCGGCTCGCTGTCAGTAACTTGTCCAGTAACTGCATCTGCGCTTGGTAAGCCATGCCTCTCCTTAGAAGCGATTAGTCACTATTTGACGGTTTGACTAGTTGATTATGTCAGTACGTGACTATTTAACAGTGTGAGATTGAGTCCAAACCCTTGCTACCGTAGAATCGGCCAAACAAGAATAAAAGGACCTTAAATTAACCGGAGATGCCATGCAATCCCCCTGTGTTGCCCGCTGTGGACTCAATGATGATGAGATCTGTATGGGCTGCTTTCGCCATATCGACGAGATAGTGGCCTGGAGCCAAAGCGATAATGGGCAAAAACAGCGAATCCTGGACAAACTGCCCCAAAGACGGAGCCATTATCTGGGGCAGCAAAACAGCCAGATCCTCAGCAGAGAAAAGTGGCTGGCCGCCGAGAAACGCCTTGAAGATACAAAATAATATCCGCCAGGCTTATTTACTCTTCATCATGCTTTTAAGATCGGCGAAAGGATTATAGGTTGCCGCTTCCATCTTGGTTTCCGAGGTGGAGCCATACTGAATTAGCTCTTCATACTTGGCATGTTCATTGTCGTGACAGTAGAGGCAGAGCAGCTCCCAATTCGAGCCATCACTGGGATTATTATCATGATTATGATCCCTGTGGTGCACCGTCAGCTCTCTTAAGTTCGCGTGGGTAAACTCCCGGGTGCAACGACCGCAGATCCAAGGGTACAGCTTTAACGCCTTCTCGCGATAACCACTCTCACGTTTCGCCTTATACTCGCGCGCCTCGGCGAGCACTCTATCTAATTTACTTTGACCTTGATTGCTGGACATGATGCTTCTCTTCTCTCAGGCTGTGCCCTGATACTTATTATGACAGCGAAATATACCCATAGTTGGCATAAAAAGAAATGATCCTTACCAGCTATGGTTATCCAAAAATAAAAAAGGCCTGAATCATCTCAGGCCTTTTGCTTTGCAGGGTAACTTTTAGTTGCAGGGAAAAAGTTAACCCAGATAACTAGTATTGATGTGCTTCTGCCATTTGAGCTGGCGAGTGACACACACCGCAAGCTTCCGTCACAGGCGCAGGGTCAAACAGATTATATTGTCCACTCTCCCCTTGGTGTACAGCCGCTGGCGTGACTGGGATGTTAAAGTCACCCCCTAAGTTGGCCATATGCATCTTAGCTGAGTCAGTGGTATGACAGGTCACGCAGTTAGCCGCAATAGGCGTAATACCATAGACGTTATTCTCATCTACCCCAGTTAACACTACCGCAGGAGCAACATTATCCAGCTCGATATCACCCGTATGGCAGGCAACACATTCCACTTTCTTGTTTTTGTCTGTGGTTGGCATCTTGCTTAGGCCACGGGTCTGGTTATAGTCACCAAAGTGGATGTTATGGACAAACGGTCCCCAAGCCATAGGGTAATCTTCACCGTTCTTGGCAACTTCCCAGTTATAGGCGCTGTGACATTGTACGCAGGCATCACCGCCCAGGTCGAAACCGCCCCTTTGTCCGCCATGCCCCTGAAGACCTTCTGTATGGCAAGTTAAACACTTCATGCCATCTGAGCTGGTGCGGCGCACATCTTTGACATTGGACACAGAAATAGGTGCATTACCCGCGGCGTATGCGATACGTCCATCGACACCGCCCAGTAGCACTTCATCCGCGCTATAGGCCATCGCATGCTCAATCACATAGGTGTATGAACCATCAGCATTGGTTTTTCCACTGATGGAACGCGCCACATGGCCAGCATCACGACCTGGAAGCACGGCTTCACCATGCTTGACAACCGTTGCCCAACCCCGTGGCGTGGCATCGCTGATGCTAGCAATATCCACCGCTTTACCATCGGCATCTGTGGCTTTCGCTGTCACCTCGATTGTCGCTTTATCTGCAGAGCGAGCCACTGAGACCAACTCAAACTTATAACGATTTAACGCTTCATCGCGCTCTGCACCATCTTGATGCTGATAGGCAAAAGTCCCTTCGCCATGACAGTTTGAACATGACCCATCGGTAAACCCGGCATGGGGTATTGCTGCACTGCTGCTGGCATCGAGCAAGTCCGAATGGCAAGTCGTACAACCATTAATTGACGGGGTAAAGACAACATCATCTTGGTGACAAGTTGAGCAACGCTTCATGTCCATGGAATAGTTAGTCCAGAGGCTGGCATGTCCTTTTGAGACCCTGCCACCTTGGCCATCAGACATGGTGCCGTGACCTATCATGGCCATGGTATTGTTGGCCCAGCCGCCATTTTGTTTCTCAGTTTGAGTGTGGCAAGTGATACAGGACTCGACAATCACAGCTTGTTGATCGTTGTCGAGTGCGTAATGGTGCTGATGCCATCCCCAGGCCGAATTAGCCGTTGCTGCGCTAAATTCACCGTGGCAGGACACGCACTTGGCATCCTCGGTTGTGGTCACTTGGGCATAGTGATCCGTTTTGGTCAACATCACGCGCATAGTGCGTGGCATGCCATTGTTGCCATTACCTGGACGAATATAACCAACCCCCATAGACTCAGGAGTCACCGCCGCATGGGGCATAGTCAGCTGATAGATCCCCTCACCTGTGTGGGTCAAAGTACCCACTGAGTTTTCATCCCCTTCGAAATAGGTCACATCAACTGTGTCGGCCAACATGCCAAATTCATTGGTTAGGGTTGAGAAGAGTTGTACTCGGTCGAGATCTTCAATCGCAATGCCGTCCTGATTTTCTACCGAGAACTCGACACTGATCTCTCCCTCGCCATATTGCCAATCGAGTACCTTAGCCACACCCGATGTTGTCACAATCGGTGCTGAGGCCCCAGGTGCGCCGGGAGCACCATCGGCTCCATCATTACCATCCTTACCATCACTGCCACAGGCAGAGAGTCCCATTGCAGCGGCAACGCACAGAGCCACTTTATATTTAGTTATATTTTTCATCATTTTTCCCTGAAATTAATCGCGATGCCATCCAGGCAGGCATCTGACGCTCAGGGTATAACTAAGCGTTAATTTACAATGTAAACCCGATCACAAAACCAACAGCCAAATAAACGAAAAAACATTAAATTTCATTACTTTAAAACACCTATCAAGTAAAAATTAATCCAGGCTGAATCCGAAATTAACCCAAGATTGAATAGGACTTAACCAAGACTTAATCAGCCAGAGAAACAAGATTAATGACTAAATATCCATCAAATTCAGTGAAAAAATTGGCAAATCGATAAAATTGGGCTGGATTCGCTTGTAACAGGGATACCGTAAAATAAATAAAATTCAGACCTAACTCACACGAATACAGACACTCGCAAATACAGACACTCGTATATACAGGCACTCGCAAATACAGCTATCGTTTCGAAATACGAAAACTCTTGCACTAAATGATCGAGCGGAACGATAAAGCGAAACCATGAAGCTAACAGCAAAAAAGCAGCCTAGGCTGCTTTTTATGGAGATGACTGAGCTAGTACAGCTGAAAAGCTGGGTTAGATTTTCTTCATCTCTTCATAGCTGGTGTGGCGCACATCTTTACCTTTCACATAGTAGATAATGTACTCACAGATGTTTTGGCAGCGATCCCCGACCCGCTCGACGGCGCGGGCCGCCCAAAGCACATCGAGCACCTCAGGGATAGAGCGTGGATCTTCCATCATATAGGTCATCAACTGACGGATAATCCCCTCATATTCGCTATCGAGCTTAAGATCGTCCTTATGCAGCTCCATAGCAACATCGGCGTCCATGCGCGCAAGCGCGTCCAGAGTCGAGTGCAAGGTGCGCGTCGCATGACGCCCCATATTTTCGATACTGACCAGCAAAGGCTGCTGATTCTTAAGGCGCTTATCTAATGCCGCTTTCGCAATCTTGACGCAGGCATCACCGATACGCTCGAGATCGGCAATCGTCTTAGAGATGGCGATGATCAAGCGAAGGTCGCTGGCCGCAGGCTGACGCTTAGCAATAATGCGGGTACACTCCTCATCGATCGACACCTCCAGGCCATTGACCTTGTGGTCGCCTTCTATCACTTGCTGCGCCAGCTCAGCATCCAGACTCCCCAAAGCGTCGAGCGCCTGCTCCAGTTGCTGCTCAACCAGGCCGCCCATGGCCAGTACCCGGTTACGAATATCATCAAGCTCAGCATTGAACTGACCCGAGATATGCTTATTTAAATTCATGTTTTCCATCGACATTCAACCTTATCAATTCAAGCTATTTGGCTCTTGGGGCTTACTCTCGTTCAGCCCTTTTCCTCAATCTTTGCGATATGCACCCGCTTAACACTATTCGCAGTCTTAACCATAGCGGCCTGTGATGTAATCTTCGGTCTGCTTCTTCGAAGGCGTGGTGAATATGGTATTGGTATCGGCGTACTCAACCAGCTCACCCATGTACATAAAGGCCGTTTGATCCGACACCCTAGCCGCCTGCTGCATGTTGTGGGTCACTATCACCACAGTGTACTTGGATTTAAGCTCGGTTATCAGTTCCTCGATGGTCAGGGTCGAGATAGGATCCAGCGCCGAGGTGGGCTCATCAAGCAACAAGACTTCCGGCTCGATAGCAATCGCGCGGGCGATAACCAAACGCTGCTGCTGACCACCAGAGAGACCAAAGGCGTTATCGTGCAGACGGTCTTTCACCTCATCCCAAATGGCGGCGCCGCGCAGGGAGCGTTCGGCGGCTTCATCCAGCTCGCGGCGGTTATTGATCCCCTGCAGGCGCAGGCCATAGACCACGTTTTCATAGATAGACTTAGGGAAAGGGTTTGGACGCTGAAACACCATGCCCACGTTACGGCGCAGAGTCGCCACATCGATGCGTTTATCATAGATATTTTGCCCGTGCAGCAGGATCTCACCTGTGATATTGCAGCTTTCAACCAGATCGTTCATGCGGTTAATACAGCGCAGCAGGGTCGATTTACCACAGCCACTGGGGCCGATAAAGGCGGTTACCTGGTTTTTCGGTATCTTCATCGATACATCAAACAGCGCCTGCTTATCACCATATTTCAGGTCTAAATTACGGATCTCCAGCGCCGTTAGCTCATCACTCAGATTAGCCAGGTCCACTGTTTCTGTTTTCATTACCGAACTGTCTATCGAAATCATCTCTATTCCTAATTCATTCAGGATATTCGCCCGAGCCAGGCTCAGGCGCCATTGGATCTATTATTAATGCTCGAGTGAGCGATACTTCTCACGTAAATGGTTACGCACCGCAATGGCCGTCAGGTTCAAGGCTACAATCACTGACACCAACAGGAAAGAGGTGGCGTATACCAAGGGGCGAGCCGCCTCCACATTGGGGCTCTGAAAACCCACATCGTAAATATGGAAACCTAAATGCATGAATTTACGTTCTAAATGCACAAAGGGGAAATTCATATCTATAGGCAGGGTCGGCGCCAGTTTCACTACGCCCACCAGCATCAAAGGCGCAACCTCACCGGCTGCTCGGGCCACAGCCAAAATCAAACCCGTCATAATCGCCGGACTCGCCATGGGCAAAATAATACGCCACAGGGTTTCCGCCTTGGTGGCGCCTAGGGCAAGACTGCCCTGACGAACCGAACTTGGAATACGGCTCAATCCCTCTTCGGTGGAGACGATCACCACAGGCAGGGTCAGAATCGCCAGCGTCAGCGCCGACCAGATCACCCCAGGTGAGCCAAAGGTGGGCGATGGCAAGGCTTCTGGGTAGAAGAGCTGATCGATAGAGCCGCCCAGCATATAGACGAAGAAGCCTAAGCCAAATACCCCGTAGACGATAGAAGGCACACCAGCTAAGTTGATCACCGCGATGCGGATCATCTTAGTGATGGGGCCTTTCTTCGCGTATTCATGCAGATAAACCGCGGCAATCACACCAAATGGAGTCACTATCACCGCCATTAAGAGCACCATAAATACAGTACCGAAAATCGCCGGGAACACCCCGCCTTCGGTGTTGGCCTCTCGGGGATCGGCGCTGATAAAGTTACCGACACCGGCAAACCAGTGGCCGACCTTACCCATCAGCCCCAGGCGGTTGGAATAAGTCACGCCTAAGATACTGTCGAGTTTCAGCGTCACTTCCTGACCGCGCATATCGCGGATGATCACAGCATCCCGCGCCGCTTCACTTCGCAGGGCAAAGAAGTTTTTTTCCAGCGCCTGATATTCAGTGTGCAGCTTTTCACGCTCGCTAGCCAGTGCCTGCTTTTTGCTGTCTGTCAGGGCATTTTCCAGCTCATAGCCGCGCTCTTTTAAACGCAGATTCTCCAGCTGATAGTTAATTGAGCCGATATCGCCTTTCTGCAGAGAGACCGCTTTATCACTGATGGCCACAGCGCGCTCGATATGTGCCTCTAACGAGTGCTCGATATCATCGAGTGCCAGGCGTTTGCCATCTTCGATAATGGCGATGGGATAACCGTAAAAATCACCGTTTTTACTGCGCTCCAGCTTAGCCACATCCAGAGGCTCACTGCGCGACACTATATCAGTCGCCAAAATCCAGCGAAAATCGAGCGAGACAAATTCGCGGTTACCGGTTTTCACCAGATAACGGGTCACCATCTCACCGGGATCGTTATTAAATTTGTGCCCCGCCGCTTTTAGCCGCTCCGTTGGCACCTCTTCTCTGTCGTAAATCTCACCAATCAGAGTCGACTTGACCCCTTGTTGATCCACCAGCTCCCACTGATAGATAGGTGCTGGCCAGAAATAACTTAGACCACGCCAGGCAATTAACAGCAGCAGGCCCAATACGGCGATCAAACTGATACTGACCGCGCCACCTGTCATCCAGATCCAGGGGGAACCCGATTTAAACCACTTACCCATTACATAAGCCCCTTAAGGTCGCAGGCAAAAAATAGAAATATGTCATCTTGCTGTTCTCCATTAGAGTGAGCTGTAGCGTTCGCGCAGACGCTGCCTGACCACTTCGGCTATGGTGTTAAACAGGAAGGTAAAGATAAAGAGCACGAAGGCCGCCAGGAAAAGCACCCGATAATGGGAGCTGCCGATGGCCGATTCTGGCATCTCAACGGCTATGTTGGCCGCCAAGGTTCGCATCCCCTCAAACACGCTCCACTCCATGATGGCCGTATTCCCTGTGGCCATCAGCACTATCATGGTTTCACCAACGGCGCGGCCAAGCCCCATCATGACGGCAGAGAAGATCCCAGGGCTTGCGGTAAGCAGCACAACCCGGGTTAGGGTCTGCCAGTTGGTCGCCCCCAGCGCCAGACTGCCGTTCGACAGATGACGGGGCACAGAAAACACCGCATCTTCGGCAATCGAGAAGATGGTAGGAATGACGGCAAATCCCATGGCGATCCCCACCACTAAGGCGTTACGCTGATCGAAGGTGATGCCAAGCTCGTTGGTGATATATAAACGGGTATCGCCGCCGAAGAAAGCCACCTCGACGATGGGGCTAAGATAAAAAGCCAGCCAGCCAATAAAGATAATCACAGGCAGCAGCATCAACTCCTGATACACCTCGGGCAGACGCTGTTTCCAGCGACCCGGCAGCTTATACCAGGCAAAGGCGCTGAGCAGTATGCCGACGGGCAGCATCAAGATCAGCATCACTATCCCCGGCAGGTGATCTTCTATCAAAGGCGCCAGCCAGAGCCCGGCCAGGAAGCCTAAGATAACCGTCGGCAAGGCCTCCATGATCTCGATAGTAGGCTTAACCACAGAGCGCACCTTAGGCGACATGAAATAGGCGGTATAAATCGCACCGGCAATGGCCAGAGGCGTGGCAAACAGCATGGCATAAAGCGCCGCCTTCATTGTGCCGAACGCCAGTGGCATCAGGCTGAGTTTGGCCTCGAAATCATCCGAACCGGACGTGGACTGCCACACATATTGCGGCTCAGGGTAGCCCTCGTACCATACCTTGTCCCACATGGCGCTCCAGGAGACTTCCGGGTGACTGTTTTCTACGCTAAACAGATGCAGCTTGTCGCCAGCTTCGACCACAAGGCCATTAGAACGGGGACTAAACCCCATGGTTTTAGGCTGCTTAATATCGAAGGTCTCGGAGAAGAGTCTGCGCTGACTCGTGGTATAGAGCAGATCCAGCTCCCCAGAATCGCTGATGGTGGCAAAGCTCTTGCGGTAAAACTCACTGGCGATGCCTTTAACACCTTCGCTATTTTTAAATTCGCGGATCTGCTGGTATTGGCGGCCATTTTCACCATTAACCTGAAAATATTGCAGGATAAGGCCGTTATCATAACTGACCAAGATTGAGCTGGCACCGGCGAGCAGCGCCACATGGGTGACTTTGGTTTTAGCGCGCTCAAGTTCTATCACCTGATGCAGCGACACCTCATCGGCATAGCTAATATCGTAGATAAACAGACGACCGCCCGAACGCAGCAGCAATTGACGCTGATCCGGCGTCATCAACTGCTGCAGCACATTTTGCGGTGCGCCTTCGATAACCTGGGTGGTCGACTCCCACTCCACCTCTTCTGTCATCATGTTCTCCTCCCCGTTCTGGCGGGTGAGATACCACAGACCGTTATCGGCGCGATAGGCAAAGCTCATCTTATCTGAGGTATAGACAAAACCCAGTTGCTTGAGTGCAAGCCCATCAGGGGACACCTGCAGAGGCGTTTCCCCCAGAGGGAAGCGTAAACTTGGGGTGATGAGTCGCTTATCGCCAGGATAGGTGACGGAAAAATGAATTCCAGCAATGATCACGCTGCCATCGGACAGACCAAAGGCGAAACGCTGCTCACTGGGCACGGCGGCCACGCTACTGACGATAGACACGCCAGCTGATAGCTCGATGCTCTCTTGTTTTACCAACTGGCCGCTCAGGGCGCTGTAAAACGCCACTTGGCCATTGGTCATCACCCGATAGAGGATCTCGTTTTGCTCATCGCTGCCCACCATCAGGGTCGGTACATCCTGAGTCTGTAGCGCTGAGCTGTGCAGATCTATGCTAGTCACAGGAGAAACATGGGCACCATCAAAAATCGGCTTAACCACATAGAGCAGATAGAAAAAAATCAGTAATAGTGCAACAAACACCATGGTACCGCCGAGCGTAACCCCGTATTGAGTCAACTTATCCCTCACCAGACGTCGGCTAGATCCTTGACTCATCAGTAAGTTTGTTGCCCTTGAACCAGGTTGAGAGACCTGAGTTGCCATTAGAACCTCGTTAATTATTGTTCCGTATAATTTTCGCTGGGATTGTCGTTTCGGCTATGTTAACTATAGTGAAACAACTGCCCATTTCTGACCGTCGAGATTATATGACGCAAAGATGACACTATTGTTACAGACAACGCATCTAACCGCTAACTTAAGGAGTTTTTAATCACATGTTACGCTACTTAGTGACTCTGCAAGTCAAAGATAGAAGAGGATTAGTCGAACAGATCGCCCATATTGTCAGCCGCCACGGTGGCCATTGGCTCGACTCTGAACTGCGTCATCTCGATGGCATCTTCGCCGCCATCTTACTGCTGGAAGTCCCCGCCGCCAATTGGGATACTTTGCTGGAAAATCTCGAATGTATCGAAGGCCTTACCCTCACCTATGTGAAAACCAGCCACAGTGCGCCGCAAGCCCCCTGTAAACGTTACTCAGTCGTGGCCTACGACAGACCCGGCTTAGTGCACGAGATGTCAAACAAGATAAGCGACTTAGGCATCAATATCGAAAAACTCTCCACCAACTATGAGAGTGCCAGCCACACGGGCGTGCTGCTATTTCGCGCCAGTTTCAGCCTCAATATCCAGGATGAAGCCACAGAGCAGGCATTGACTCAGGCGCTCTATAGCATAGGGGATGATGTGGTACTCGACAGGCTGGATTAGTGGGCCATCCGCGACTAAGCCAATAATTCACACAACAGCTCGCCCGCAGCATTGATGCGGGCGAATGCTGACAATCGAAAAAAGCGTTCAGGATAGCTCAGCAAATTCTGATATACTCCCATCTATTATAAGTAATCACCTGAATTAGTAATCATCTGAATTAGCTTGATTTTTACCCATCAGTTTTAGTCCTTCAGGTAAACAAAAACACTGGAAGCTCCCATGCCAAATACCCCTGTCACAGGAAATATACGTAAGATGCGCGCCAGCCTCGGCGCCGGTGGACAAGTCAATTACCAACTCCCTCTGTCTGATGCCTTAGTCGAGATGAATCCGCTTATCGGCCAGCAAGTGACGCTTACTCACACAGGCAATATCCACTGCTGTCACTGCGGCAAGAAAACCAAGAAAAGTTTCTCCCAGGGTCACTGTTTTGTCTGCATGAAAAAACTGGCCAGCTGCGACATGTGCATCATGAAACCTGAGACCTGCCACTACGCCCAGGGGACCTGCCGCGAGCCACAATGGGGCGAAGACAACTGCTTTGTGCCCCACTATGTGTATCTGTCCAATACCTCCGGCCTCAAAGTCGGCATCACACGTCATACCCAGCTGCCGACACGTTGGATAGATCAAGGTGCAACCCAGGGACTGCCGATTTTAAAAGTCTCCAGCAGGCAGCTATCTGGCTTAGTGGAAGTGGAGCTGGCGAAAATGATCGCCGATAAGACCAATTGGCGCACCATGTTAAAAGGCGATGCCGAGCCGCTTGATTTAACCGAGCATGCAAAACAGCTGCTGCCGCAAATCGAGACCCGCCTGCATGAGCTGGCGATGGAACATGGCGAGTATGCCATTGAAAAGCTGGATGAAACCATAGTGGAGATAGACTACCCTGTAGTAGAGTACCCTAAGAAAATCGCCTCCCACAACTTCGATAAAGATCCCGTTGTCAGCGGTAAACTGCTGGGCATAAAGGGGCAATATCTGATCTTCGATACCGGCGTGATTAACCTGAGAAAATTCACCGCCTATGAGATAAGCATAGAAGCGGCCTAGTAGCGAGTGGCGGGCTCGCTTCGGCTTGTTCGCCGCTCGTTCCCAAGGTTATTGTTTACTCAACAGGAACTTACGCAAATCTCTCTCTGCACGCATAACAAACAGAATAAAAACTTTGTCATCCTCTTGTTTATAGAAAACACGACACGGATTAACGACAAGTTCACGATAACTTAAGTGTTCCAGTTCGGGCGGAATGCGACCCGATCCAGGGAATGCTTCTAGACGTTCAACTTTAGAGAAGATCGTTTGAACCAATTGCTTTGCAGCTACGACATTTTCAAGTGCTATGTACTCAGCGATATCATTAAGGTCAGATAGCGCAGGTTCGGTCCAGATTATTTCAGCCATTTTGACATTTTGCCTTTGGCTTGCTCGTGACTTAGCACTTTACCGTCAGCTAATGCGCGTTCGCCTCGTGCAATGCCCTCCAGAATCGCCAAACGATTTTGCATAAACTCATAGTCATCAACATCAACAAGATATGCGGATGGCTTACCATGTTCTGTAATTAACACTGGTTCTTTCGTGTCGTGGAGATCGGCAAGGATCTTAGTTGCTTGGCGTTTGAGAGATGTAACTAATTCTACTTTCATGAGAGCTGCTCAAAAGGAATACTAAAGTGATACTATTGTATCACTTTGAGCATAGCAAGCGACATGACGGCTAACGCCTCACTCACCGGAATTTTGGGAGCGAAGCGAGTAAAATTTCCGCGTGAAGTGACTTGTTATACGCTTTCGTAAGCATAACTCAATCACGACACCTGATACTTCTTTAATGATTTTTCAGAAACAAAATACAAATTTCCTTTTGCCCTGGTGCAAGCTACATACAGCTTGTTTTTTGTGATTGGATTAAGTTGACCTAGATTAGCATTATCAAAAGCCTTTAAGGTTGTCGGGTTTAGCACGACACATACATCTTGGAAGTGATCTAATCCTTTTGTATTTCCCCAGTTAGCAGTGTTTCCTGCATAACTATCACTTTTTTGATAAAAAAGTTTAACAATGGAGTCATTATTGAAAATTGAATCAACCTCATCAACATTGTCAACATACCCTACCACGACCTCATCTTCTCGATGAGACAAAATCTTGATTCCTATATTTTCAGATACAAAGGCACAAACACTAGGGCTGCAGCGATAACTGTTTGATAGCGATACTAAATCTACCTCAAAGCCTGATTTTTTTAGTTTATCGCAGTATTTATCAAAACATTCATGCAATGATTTTTGAGTGTTTCCATCACGACTGGTGTCGAAAGTATGCTGATAAAAATCTCCCACCAATCGCATTTCTACATTTGCCATTGCCAAGGCGCAAATGAGGTTGAAATCGTTTGCAGCGAAATCTTGAACTTCGTCAATAAACACCGAGTCATAGAACTTTTCAATTCGTTGTATTAAATCAGGAACAACATCAAATTCAATTAGTAGTTTGGCTATACGGTTTGCGTAAAGCCGCCCATTCTTATCAATATAATGCTCTCTCGTATCCTTTCTAGAACGTTGTGCGTACTGAGGTAAGGGAAAATTGAAGTTAATCCCCTTGGTTTTCAGCTCATATCCGCATAGGGGCCTAAAACAAAATGAATATAAAAATGTAAAATAGCTATATATCCGAATCCCGACTGGGATCTCTCCAAACTTATCAATTACTCTATTTTTTAGGTGTCGGGTATTGTTTTCTGTATATGTAACAATTAAACACCGGCTATCCGCATTAAGTGAATCAATGATACTCGATGTTTTCCCTGATCCTGCAACGGCAAATACTACTCGTTTATCCATTGTATCGCCTGCTGAATATATTCCGGAGAGTCCAAGTCCTCTGAATGATTTTCGACAAGTCTGAGTGAACTTTCTGCCTTATTACTCAGCATGAAATCGAGAGGCTCTTTTTGTATGTTTCCTCCAGAAAATAATGCGTCGCATATTGCTTTATTCTTACGATAAAGACAGACCTCAAAGGTATAATTATTATCATCAGTATCCGAGAAGACCTTAATATTTCCTGCCGTATAATCAGCATAATTATCTATACAAGTTTCTTGGTAATTTCCGTCATTATCGCGAATTATAGCTGCTCTAATATTCAGAGTTTTTGCTAGCTCCATGTAGCGTTTAAAGCTGGTTCCACCGACTGAAATAACATGTACTTCATCTTCTTCTAGAGTCCTTCCGGTTGACCTTTTGTATAGTGAGTCAATCAACATGTACTCTGCATCCCCTTCAACAAGAATAACTTTTCTTGATAGCACGAACTCCAGAATATTATTGTCTGGAGCTTTCATGAAAAATTTTGAAGTTGATGGCGATAGATCATTTAGCTTAAGCGGCTTATCACTGCTGCTATTTAGAAGTATAGATTTTCTTAAATCTAATCGAGTACTTATTAAACTACTGTGAGTTGCGATAATTATTTGATTTTGATGGGACTCTGATATTTTTGAAATAAGCCTTTTCATATTGCTGTGGCTAAGGTGATTTTCAGGCTCTTCTAAAAGGAGGGTATCTAACGTATTATTCTCAGCGTTACGATTCAGAGCGAATTCAGTTTTAATGAAGCACTGCTGCCCTTGCCCTCTGGCATCTATGGGAATATCTCCTTGAGTCAGAGTGATGTCAGCTTCCAGATTGTATTTTGACCCTGAACGTATGGCCAGCTCGTAACTGCCTAATCCAGCATTGATATCTTTGAGTTTATTCTCTTTGAATTGTATTTTTTGTAACCGATATTCGTTGCTAAGGCTTACTCTATTTGCATGCTCTACAGTGGAATCATAGACTGTTCTTATGTATTCATTGTTTGCATGTTCGCTATTAATTTTTGAGCTATCTATTGTTAAGCACTTAAGAAATCGGCGATATCCGGAATATGCTTCGCCATTAAAAGTAATGAATTTAACAATATAAAATTCAAATGGAAAATTTCCGTTATTCAATGCTAAAACCTGATTGATTTCATTGATTAATTCTTCATTGGGAAGACAAATCATATGCAATCCACTAGCATTGATATTTTTCGAATTATGCTTTCCGAAAAGATCGGGGGTTGTTTCATCACTCAAATAAACTTCGACATGAACTTCAGGTAAGTTCTCAAACGTCTTTTCACCCGCTAAAAATTCAGCTATCGATACCTTATTAAGAATGGACTCAATACCTATAGTCTCAACTTTATGCCTGCTTCCACTGGAAAGCAGTTCAATTGCTTGTAATATTGAGCTTTTGCCCGCCTCATTATCTCCAATGATAGTATTAATCTTCGAATTAAAATCGACTTCAAAATCTTTGAATCTTTTAAAGTTAATGAGCTTTAGTTGTTTTATATGCTGCATGATTTCCCTTTCCAGTTCTGTGGAAATGCTAGTAGATTAAACTGTGCGTATAACACTTTATTAGCGAGACCTTGCAAGGTACGCTAGCTTGTAAGGTTGGAATCCAAGCCCGCATAGACACCCTAATAATCCTCATAAAATTACAGTAAATCATACAGTAAAGTAAATACTGCTCCAGGACAATGCGAACTGAGTGTTCTGTCGGTTCAACGCATTCCTGAGCTTATTAGGGAGAAACTAGAATCTAGAATCTAGCTTATGGCACTTGCATAGCCTGCTCCGTCTTTCCGCTATTCAACTATCTGTTTCTCATCCATCTATTAATCGCCTTTCCGCTATTCAAGAACAGGCAGCGGGGCCAACATCTTGGCCATCAGATGGTGTAATCGGTCGGCGCTTTCATCCAGGTGGTGTTTGATATCGGTAAAGCCCTGAGCAAGCACTTTCCAGCGCGGGCTCATCTCATTGGCGGCAAATAACATCAACAACATAGTGCTTTTATCGTATTGCGTCATATCGACACCGGTTTCGGAGAGGCCAGCTACCATGCCAGTGTCCTGTAATAGCTGGGCATCACTGACTTGTGACTCAAATGCCACACCGTAGCCGATTAAAAAGTCTGGAAGATCATCACTATCGACATGCTGATAGCCTTTAGCCACCATGGTATCGACTATCGCTTCTTGTATATGTAAGGCGAGTGCCTGAGGGTCTACCGTATCATCCACGGACAAAGTGTTAAATTGGGGATGAAAGGCGAAACGCTGACGCTCAGGCGTGATAAAGGCAAGGTTGCCACTGGCCACAGTCATTATACGTTCTGTCTTAGGGGCAACCCCTTGTCTGGCGACAGGCTCGGTCACACAGGCGCCAAGCAGAAACAAGATGCAAAGTGTAACGGCAGCTCTAATCATAACAATATCCCTTTATTTAAGGTGTTCCTGGCCATAAATTGATAAGTGCAGACAAGGAATTTAATGAGGTGTAAAACCGACTCGGGCTATGGCAGACCCGTTCCCGCTTCCTTTTTACAAAACAAAAGTTACAAAACAAAATGTACAAAACAAAATGTACAAAACAAAATCATACCATCATTTGCGTATCATCGAGCAAGCCCTATTTTTTACTGGCAACCATGGCCGTTCTCATGGATGATATACCCCATATTTACAGTTAAATTACCCACTCAATGGAACTTATCTTAGCCATCGCGCTGTTTGCGTTTTCTTCTGGCATCACCCCAGGCCCAAATAACATCATGTTGATGACCTCAGGAGTCAACTTCGGCATCAAGCCCAGCCTGCCCCATCTGGCGGGGATCTGCATCGGCTTTCCCTGCATGGTGCTGGCTATCGGTCTTGGGCTAAGCGCCATTTTCCAAAGCTATCCCATACTGCATCTGCTGATTAAATATGTGGGAATAACCTATCTGCTTTACCTTGCTTGGCTTATCGCTAACAGCAGCAGTAAGATGGAGGGCAAACAGACGAGTCGCCCATTGAGTTTTATCCAGGCCGCAGCGTTCCAATGGGTCAATCCTAAGGGCTGGATCATGGCGGTGGGTGCCGTTGCGACTTTTACTCAGATAGATCAACCGCTGACTCCGCAAGTGATCACCATCGCCTGTGTGTTTTTAAGTGTGGCCTTTCCCTGCGCCCTGGTTTGGCTGGGATTTGGTGTCGCCCTGAAACGCCTGCTTAAAAATCAGCGTCAGCAGCAGATATTCAATATCAGCATGGCATTACTGCTGGTACTCTCTATCATTCCTATGATCGCGCCCAATTAGCATTGAAGACCCTAATTAGCCAAGAAAATAATTAGCCAAGAAAATAAGGAGCTCGCCGTGAGTCTGCAGCGCCCAGCCCAGGATAAAGATAATCAAAGCATCGCCAGTCAGATGCAGGCCTGGGTCGAACAGGTGGTGATGAAATACAACATCTGTCCCTTCGCCCGCAAAGAGGTACTGGCCGACAGTATCCGTTATCAGGTGATCGAACATCACAAGCTTGAGCAAGTGTTAACGAGTCTTATCGAAGAGTGCCAGTTTCTCGATAATCACAGTGAAATCGAGACCACACTCTTCATTCTTCCCCGAGGATTTGAAGGGTTTTATCTCTATCTGGATCTGGTGGATATCGCCAATGATCTGCTGATAGAACAAGGCTACGAGGGTGTCTATCAGCTGGCCAGTTTTCACCCCGATTACTGCTTCGATGGCGAGAGCCAAGATAGCGCAGCCAACTACACCAATCGCTCGCCCTATCCCGCCTTGCATATCATTCGTGAGGCCAGCATGGAAAAGGCCCTAGCCGAATATAATGAGCCAGAAACCATTCCCGAGCGCAATATCGCCTTTGCCGAACGTAAAGGCAGTGATTTTTTCATTGAGTTGTTAAAGCGCTGCAAACACGCATCAGAATCCAAGGAGTAGTATGTCTAGCAAATATTATGTGGTGTGGGCGGGGAGAAAAACCGGCATTTTCACCAGCTGGCCAGAAACAAAGGCCCTAGTGGATGGTTTTGCCGGTGCCAGATACAAATCTTTTAAAACCGAGGCAGAAGCCTGTGCCGCCTTTAAGGGCCAGCCAAGCGGCGGGCAAAAACCGATTAACAAGCTAAAGCAAGCGCCAAAGTCTGCGCCAGCTACGGCAAATAAAACGAACGAAAGCGCCCAACCCGACAGCGATCTGGACATTTATACCGATGGCGGCTGTGAGCCAAACCCAGGCAAGGCAGGCTCAGGGCTGGCACTCTATCGCAGCGGCCAGCTATCTGAGCTCTGGTATGGCCTATTTAACCCCAATGGCACCAATAACAGCGCCGAGCTGAACGCCCTCTATCAGGCACTGATTATCGCTCAAGGTGCCCTTGAACAGGGAAAAATCGTACACATTCACAGCGATTCCCAATACGCTCTGAACTGCGTGACTAACTGGGCTTATGGCTGGAAAGCGAAAAACTGGACCCGTAAAACCGGCGAGATAGCCAACCTTGAGATAATACAGCAGGCTCACGAATGCTATGATCAGTTAAAGGATAAGCTTAAAATCAGCCATGTGGCGGCTCATGTGGGGATTGAGGGCAATGAACTGGCCGATCGCATGTCAATTTATGCCATAGACCAACAAGCGCGCGACTTTTGCCGCTATAGTGAGCCCCTTGAGATAGAGAAGATCCTCGCGCTGCGCACTGGCTAGTCTGAACTGCGCTTCTTTATGAAATAAAAAAAGCTGGCCCACATAGGCCAGCTTTTTCAATGGGAGCATGTAACCAAAACTTGCTCCTCATTCTATTCAAGATTAATCCAGCATATAAGCACGCATTGTGGTCACTTGTGCAGAGCTTGACACTTCATCGCTGATATTGACTCGAAGGTGAACAAACTCACCGGCAGCAGCGGCGTTAGGCACAATCGCCACCCACTCGCCGTTAACTTGCGTGACTTCAGCATCGACCCAAGCATCTTCAGTAAACTTAGCCGATACTGGGCAGTAGATGGAGGTTGAAATGTAACTCACAGCACACTCCTGACCATAACCATACTGCAGACTCACCTCTGATAGATTGACATTGTCGATGCCATCCATCACACCAGAGAGTTTAATCATCGCAGGTACACCCGCCGTCATAGTGTTTTGCATATCGACAGGGATATCAATCATAGGCACTAAGACTTTCTGTGCACCTTGCAGGGTTTCATCGGTAGTGAAGTTGTACAGTGCCTGAGACATCGAACCTAAGTGATCCTTTACAGGTGAACGTTCACCCACACCACGAGCGTAGCTCAGCAGTTCAATACCCACTTCAGCAGTCTCATCTGGCACAGTCAAAGTACCGTTAGACAGGTAAGTTGACTCACCATTTAACACTATCTTATAAGCAGAACGAGAGTTCATACCACTGAGGCCATCGTGACCATCAGAGTCACCATAAACAGGTAGAGTCATGGTGAGCACATTGGTATCACGATAGGCAATCGGGCGACCACTGGTCGACAAACTGCCACCTTTAGGACCTTTAAACCAGCTATTGGCTGACTCGGCACCGACTGTCATGAAGCGTGGACCATCAAAATAACCACCGTTGGTACTTAATGTAACGTGTGGCATCACAATGTTGGTCCAGGTATTCTTAGGCGTTGCGGTGTAATACTCTTCACGCACCACAGGGGCTATTAGCATTTGTGGACTTCCGGTCGAGTAGAACTCGCCCGTGCTGTTGGTTTGCGTCAGGGTGTCTTTAAAGACAGGACGCTCATCGTTATTTTGTGAGTAGTATGATGAAGTAAACTTATGCAGCTCGTTATCATGCACACGCACTAAACCGCCTTTGATACTACCGTCGGTAATATGGTGTAGCTCGTAAGTGTAAGGGGTTCTATCAACTGCAGTCCCTTTCCAACTCACCACATTATTACCTTGGCTGATCTGCTCAAGCAGGGCTTCGCCTTGCTCTGTGCTAAGGCCCATCACAGGTGAACGAGGAATCCCCGTCAACAGAGTCTTATAACGACCATTAGCTCCAGGACGATAAAATAGCACCGCAATGGCACCATTCTTAACCGCATTATTCACCATATAGTTAGTGATATAGTACGGGTTTTGTACTAGGGCAATCTTGCCCGCTAAGTCAAATTGGCTCCAATCTGTGCTATAACCTGCATCGCCTACAGGTACCACTTCAGCGCTGCCTTCACCATCAAAACCGACCGCTAAGCTTTGAGTCACAAGCTCAAGCTCAACGCCACTTTGCATGGTCATTACCGTCTCAGGTGCGGTTGCGTGCGTCGATGCAAATGAGCGGAAACGATCATCATGACCCTGGGACCACAGGTAGAGACTATTAACATAATCAGGTGCTAAATCGATAGCTGCAAGCTTTGCTAACTTATTGTCGTCAAGGGCATAGGTGAAACCAAATGAGAAACCTTGGGTTTCAATCGGCTTATCGGTCTTGAACTCTAGTTTTTGAGCCGTTTGCGCATCGAAATTAATCGACTCATCGGCCGCGATTTTCTTATTGAGATAAGCCATCTGGGTAGCAGACTCAACTAAGCCACTGGTAGTAAAGTCATTATCATAGGTCATGATATGGGCAACTATGGTGTAGTTACCTTCATCCACCTCAACAACGGCTTGACCATTGCTCAGCGATACATATCGACCATAATCATCTTCTTCATTGATCAGATAAATTTTTGATGGACTGCTCGCTGGCATGCCACGTTGGTCAGTTGCGCTTAGCGTTAACTGCACTTGTGGTGGCTGGATCCAGAAAGACACAGGCACAGTGATCTGCTCATCCTGCTGGCCTTTTGAGCGACCTTCAATACGACCAGTGATCGCACCATAAGCACCACTGCGTAGGCCAACACTAGGATCGATCCAAACCGGAACATCAATTGAACTATTTGCTGGGACCGTTACCGACTTCACTCCTAAACCAGCAAGAGTGGCAGGCATACGAGTGATACCATCTTCACCGATAAGCTCCAATGATAGGCTGTACTCCACATCCGTATCAGAGAGATTGTCAAAAGTAACAGTGCGCTCAACCACTTCTGAATTATTGTCATAAGGGAACGAACCTAACTCAACGTTGGGCTGGGCAATCACCTTTTGCACCATAGCGCGGTTAACGTCCATTGGGCCTGCACCTTGTTCGAGTACATGCTCATCATTTTCAACCACAGACGAAGTCAGTACTTTTTTCAGCTGCATTGGCGTCAGTTCTGGACGCGCCTCTAATACTAAAGCCGCACCACCAGCAACATGAGGCGCTGCCATTGAGGTACCGGAAAGCGCACGGTAAGCAGTGACACCATTACCACCAGAAGCGGCAGCAACCACATTGACCCCTTGAGAACCGATATCTGGCTTAGCACTATGACCGTCAGGCGATGGACCACGAGATGAGAAAGAGGCAGTTTGATTGTCTCTATCGATTGCTGCCACAGTTAATGCACTTGGCGCACAACCCGGAGAACCCACTGTTTGACGAGAAAAGCTGTTACCGGCTGAGATAACAAATAGCGTCTTCTCGCGCAACGCTTCAACCAGCTCAACCATAGGGCCTTCACATGAGGTCGCTGAACCACCTAAAGACATGTTGACAATGTCGGCACCATTATTGGCCGCCCAGATCATGCCATTTAAGATACCGTAAGTGCTACCGCCGCCGGTATTACTCAGCACCTTACCAATCAGTAAGTCGGCGCCTGGTGCCATACCGACCCACTTTCCATTAGACTCTTTACCCGTACCGGCGATGGTCGATGCAGTATGCGTACCGTGACCATTTAAGTCATCCACCCCATTTGATGAATAGGTAAAGTCGGCAGACATCAAAACTCGCCCAGTAAGATCCGCGTGCTCAGTGTCATAACCCGTGTCCAGTACCGCAACACGCACCCCTGCACCACTATAATTAATCGCATTTGCGCCTAAGGCACCAGTAAAGGGCACCGTTGGCACTAAGGTGTCAGCCACATCTTGCTTGTGGCCAAACACCATAGCATCGAGCCATACCCCTTCGATGCGCACATCTGAAGTCAAGGCCGAAAACACTTCTGCCGCTTGATCTTTGCTAATGCCGAAAGCGGCACTGTCAATAATCTCGATTTCACCCGTCAAAGACATACCCGCCAGTTCTGCCGGTGTTGCAGAGCCTTCTAGGGCGCCATCAGGATATTCCACGATAACCGGCAGTTTATCTGTCGAAGCATCATCATATCCAGATTGATACAACTTACTGATGTTAAACAACTCTTTATCAATAACTTTATTATCAACAAATTGCTGCGCACTTTGTGGAATAACATAAGTATCATTACCACGCTTAAAAATACTGGTGACGACATCGCTGCCATCTTTACCCATCATGCGAATGCCCGCGAGCGAACCATCAGTTTTCACCACAGCGCTAACCTTATCGCCAGTGATCAGAGTAAACTCCACCCCTGCGGCTTGTTTCTCAAATGACACCAGCTCATCACAGAGCGCAGGAAGCGATAAGGCTCCACCCAATAGCGCAATGCAATGGGCCGCTAATTTGCTAACCCGAAAATGACTCTTCATACAATTTCCTAATTTTTTATTTATTCTGGTTTTTACTTATAAGCAAAGTAAAAACGGTTCACCCACATCATTGCAATTGTGACGGGGATAGAGGTACGCCCCTTATTTACTAGAGAATGAAAGCTGAGTACATAGGTTGATTTTTGAACAGACAAAGAAAACAACTCAGGCTTTGAAATATTTTTGTAACAATTTCAATCTGATTGCGTCGCTATTGAATTAGCAGATCAAGATGTAGCTTTTTGTAGCGGATGATTTTGAGAAAACAAAACAAACTTAATTAAAATTCATTTCAAATCAATTACTTTCAACGATCAAGTGACAGGTGCCGAAGTCAAGTAAATGGCCAGAGTCAAAAGCGTGACACGCTATCAGTAGGAGGAGAAAATAGGATCGCCCGCCTGCAAAGCAACATGCAAACTACATTTAAATAACAAAAGCCGTGACAATAAAAACAGCACTTGAAGGCGAGCCATAAACAGTCATGACGGGGTGAAAAATGCAAAAAAGGGGGGCAAATAAGCACTCATTTTCTGAAGCCTCAACTGGCTCAAAATAAACATCAAGCCGCGATCAACACCAAGTCGAGAGTTTGAGAACAGCAAAATAGTGAGTCTTAGCGTAAAAATGAAGTAAACAGCTCGCCTTAGCCCATGCAGGAACTACGCTCCTGCATTAAAAGATATGCGTTAAGATCCAGTTGTGAGACAATCACGCCATGAAAATTTATCGCAAGTTACATAAAGCTCCGGTAAGGGTGATACGTATCGGGCGCAAGCG
Organism: Shewanella sp. AS1; assembly: GCF_021412565.1. GTDB lineage: Bacteria > Pseudomonadota > Gammaproteobacteria > Enterobacterales > Shewanellaceae > Shewanella. The sequence goes on from NZ_JAKCLJ010000003.1 coordinate 290,305, forward strand.
TTTTACCCTGCGTCTCAAGCGTGACATGTTGGTGCTCAAAGATGCGCTCTCCCAAGAGAAACAGGAAACCAAAGAGATGTTGGTGGCCTACAGCCGCTATACCCGCAATCAAGCGACCAAAGAGGAGATCAAACAAGCCAACGAACAACTGGCCGATCTCATTAAAGGCCTTGGCTTAGGCGTATTTGCCATCCTTCCTTTCGCGCCTATTACTATTCCTGTGGTCGTAAAACTGGGCAAATTAGTGGGCGTTGATGTGCTGCCCAGCTCCTTTAATAACCTCTCCGAGCGTAAAGCCAATCTGAGCCGTATTGCTCAGCAAAACAAACAACAGCTTCAGGCCAATGAAATAGATAAACCCGACAATAATAGGTAATTCTTGTCCCACTCGATTCAACTTATTTTGTCCCCATGTTAGTCTTAAGCCAACTTTGATCACCAGGAAGAAAGTGGCTTATGACTCAACTATTACTCACCGGAACCCAAGGTATTCCCCTTCACCTTATTCATGCTCAAGATTTCGACCAATGGCTTGAAAAACAACCAGAAAACCATCAAAACTGGCTCAAGTCGACCCGCTTCTCGGGCGAAGGATTAAGCCTGCTCCCAAGCAGTGATGGCAGTTTGGCGCAGGCTATCTATGTCACCGAAACACCGGACAGCTACTGGCTGTTTGGCGAACTGGTCAATCAGCTGCCTAGCGAACCGTTTTTCCTCGATGCCGATGAGCAGACCCTGAAACTGGCGGCTTTCAGTTGGGTACTGGGCGCCTACAAATTCGATCGCTACAAAAAGAACGAAAAAGCCTATCCACAGCTGGTGATCGACAGCAGCGAGATAGTTGACCAAACCCTGATCTTAACCCGCTCAGTCTCTTTAGTGCGGGATCTGGTTAATACTCCGGCGGCCGATATGATGCCCCAGCATCTGGGTGAGATCATGGAAGGTTTGGCTAAAGAGTTTGGTGCCAAGGTCACTCAGATTGTTGGCGATGAACTGCTGGCACAAAACTACCCCACCATCCACATGGTGGGCCGCGCCAGTGCCAACGCGCCGCGCCTTATCGATCTCACCTGGGGTGATGAAACTGCGCCTAAGGTAACCTTAGTGGGTAAAGGGGTCTGTTTCGATTCGGGTGGATTAGATCTCAAGCCCGGTGCAGGCATGCGCCTGATGAAAAAAGATATGGGCGGCGCCGCCCATGTTATCGGTCTGGCGCACCAGATCATGGCCGCAAAGTTGCCCGTCAGACTGAGAGTCTTAGTGCCTGCGGTAGAAAATGCCGTCTCTTCCAATGCGTTTCGCCCCGGCGATGTGATCACCACACGTAAAGGCTTAACCGTTGAGATAGAAAACACAGACGCCGAAGGTCGCCTAGTGCTCTGTGATGCCTTAGCCGAGGCCAGCGATGAAAAACCTGAGCTGCTGATCGACTTTGCGACCCTGACAGGCGCCATGCGTATCGCCTTAGGCACAGAGCTGCCGGGCTTTTTCAGTAACGATGATGAAGTGGCCGCAGGTTTCACTGCTGGAGGGCTCAAAGTTGAAGATCCCGTCTGGCGCATGCCACTGCATCAGCCCTACTTTGCCCTGACCAAGAGCGATATCGCCGATTTAGCTAACTGTGCTTCAGGCCCCTTTGGCGGTGCGATCACCGCGGCCCTGTACCTAGAAGCCTTCGTGGATAAGGATATCAGCTGGAGTCACTTCGATGTGATGGCCTGGAACAACCGTGCCCTGCCCGGTCGTCCTGTGGGCGGTGAGGCCTTTGGCATACGCGCCGTATTCGACTATCTGCAGCAGCGTTTCGCCAACTGATTTAGCTCAGCCAATCAATCGAGCTAGTTAATAAAGTCAGTCAATCAACTCTGTAAATAAACAAAAAGCCCGGGTCATCATAGACCTGGGCTTCTTTTTAAGGACGTTAAAGCGGCAGATTAACCTTCGATGCCTTTACTCGCCAGGAACTCATCGTAATTGCCTTTAAAGTCGTTCACACCATTAGGTGTGATCTCTATGATGCGGTTCGCCAAAGAGGAGACGAAGGCGCGGTCATGGCTGACAAACAGCAAGGTGCCTTCATAGAGTTCCAGCGCGTTGTTGAGTGACTCAATCGATTCCATATCCATGTGGTTGGTCGGCTCATCCATCACTAAGATATTAGGCTTTTGCATGATCAGCTTACCAAACAACATGCGACCCTTTTCACCACCGGAAAGCACACGAACCGATTTTTTAATGTCATCCGAGCTGAACAGCATACGGCCAAGGTAGCCGCGCACACTCTGATCGTCATCTTCAGGTTTACGCCACTGGCTCATCCACTCGAACAGTGTCATATCATTTTCGAAATCTGACTCATGATCCTGGGCATAGTAACCAATCGCGGCATTTTCAGACCAATGAATGGTGCCAGAATCTTGCGGGATATCATGAACTAAGGTGCGTAGCAGCGTGGTTTTACCCACGCCGTTTTCACCTAAGATAGCGATGCGCTCACCCACTTCGACAATCAGGTTTAAGTCTTTAAACAGCGGGCCTTCATCGAAGCCCTTAGATAACTCTTCCACCACTAAGGCGTTACGGAACAGCTTCTTCTCCTGCTCAAAACGGATGAATGGATTCACCCGGCTGGAGGCTTTCACCTCATCTAACTTAATTTTTTCAATCTGCTTGGCACGGGATGTTGCCTGCTTGGCCTTAGAGGCGTTTGCAGAGAAGCGGGCAACGAAGCCTTGAAGCTCGGCGATTTGTGCCTTCTTCTTGGCATTATCAGACAGTAAACGCTCACGGGCCTGGCTGGCCGCTGTCATATACTCATCATAGTTACCTGGGTAAATTCGCAGCTCACCATAGTCCAGATCCGCCATATGGGTACAGACAGAGTTAAGGAAATATCTATCGTGGGAAATGATGATCATAGTGCTGTTACGCTGGTTAAGCATATCCTGCAACCAGCGAATGGTATCGATATCCAGGTTGTTGGTCGGCTCGTCGAGCAGCAGAAGATCGGGATCGCTAAACAGCGCCTGAGCCAGCAGCACACGCAGCTTGAAACCTGGGGCGATTTCACTCATCAGACCGAAATGCTGTTCCAGTGGAATACCGACACCTAACAAGAGTTCACCGGCGCGACTTTCTGCGGTGTAACCGTCCATCTCGGCAAACTCCATCTCGAGTTCAGCCACCTTGATGCCATCTTCTTCGCTCATCTCAGGCAGAGAATAGATACGGTCGCGCTCCTGCTTCACCTTCCACAGTTCTCTGTGGCCCATGATCACTGTATCGATCACGCTGAACTCTTCGTAGCCAAACTGGTTCTGGCTCAGTTTACCCAGACGCTCATTCACATCTAAAGAAACGTTGCCTGAGGTAGGTTCAAGCTCGCCGCCCAAAATCTTCATGAAGGTCGATTTACCACAGCCGTTTGCACCGATAAGGCCGTAACGATTGCCGCCGCCGAATTTGACTGAGATGTTTTCAAACAGTGGCTTTGAGCCGAACTGCATTGTGATATTCGCTGTAGTGATCAATGTGATATTCCGAAACTTAATTAAGCGAAGCGCTGCCCATCGGCAGACGATTAACTGTCAACAGATAGCAAGTATAGCCACAGGCGATGACAGCCTGATGAAAAACCACGCTAAGGGAGAATTTAAAGCGCGCCACTATAGCCACTTTTTGCTGTTTTATCAACCTAGGCCAATCAAATAAGGCGTCAAATTAGCCACTCAAAAAAGTCTGCCAAAACACAGGCTTTGCTGAGAAGCAATTTATTTAGGTTTGCGCCAGAAGAGCAATTTTTGTTGCAGCCATAACAAGGTGTTAAGTTGCTTTTCCTGACTCAGGCCAAAATAGATGCAGATCCAGGGGGAGAGCAAAATATACCAGGGCAAGATAGCCTCATCCGGGCGAGTAAACAACAGATAGAAGAAGCCAAAGTAGATCACCACGACCCCAAGGACCCCCACCACTAACAAGAGTTTTTTGGTGAGCTGTTCAAACCATTCCAGCTTATTATTCTGCCCCATAGGATGGATCTATCCTCTCCTGCTGTCTCAATAAAAAACGGGCAAAAGCTGCCCGTTTTTGACCAAGAGGCCTTAAATTTAGATGCGTATACCGCCATCAATTTCAAACACACGGCCATTCACATAGTCATTTTCTATGATAAATTTCACCGTTGATGCTATCTCTGAGGCTTGTCCTAAGCGTCCTACAGGCACCATCTTCTCAAGGCGCTCTAAGGCTTCAGGTTTCATTGCCGCCGTCATCTCAGTTTCAATCACGCCTGGTGCGACTGCCGCGCTGCGGATATTGTGACGCGCCAACTCTTTGGCCCAGCCCACAGACATGGCCGCCACACCGGCTTTGGAGGCCGAGTAGTTGGTCTGTCCCATGTTTCCCGCCTTAGCCAGACTAGAGATATTAATAATAACCCCTGGCTGCTTGGATTCAATCATGGCAACCGCAGCTTCACGGCCACACAGGAAAGAACCTGTCAGGTTAACATTGATCACTGACTGGAACTGCGCCAGCGACATACGATCGCTAACCACGCCCTCTTTCGCCTTAACCAGCATGCCATCACGCAAGATACCGGCGTTGTTCACTAAGACGTTGACCTGACCGAAATCTTCCAAAATGTAACGGAAACCGGCAACCACATCCTCTTCATCGGTAATATCTAAGGCATACCCCTGAACTTCTGTGCTGTCACCGATATCGGCGCAGGCCCGCTCGAGTTTCTCTTGATCGACATCGATAAGCGCCAACTTGGCCCCCGCGGCGGCTAACTCTTGTGCCATAGCAAAACCAAGACCACCGGCACCACCTGTGATGACTACAACCTTATCTTTTAAATCCATCAATCTACCCTTTCTTATTAAACTGCTCAAAAATACTGGAGAAATCCCGCGCCCCATTGCCTTTTCTAGCATGGTTCACATACAGGCTGCGCGCCAATGCGCCCATGGGGGTGCTTGAGTTACTCAGCAGGGCCGCTTCCTGGGACAGGCCTAAGTCTTTCACCATCAGATCGACCATGAAACCACCCTGGTAATCATTGGAAGAGGGAACGTTTTCCATCACCCCAGGACAGGGATTATATTTATTCAGCGTCCAATTACCACCACTGCTGACCTTCATGATCTCAGAAAGTACCTTAGGATCCAGGCCATGATCTATCCCCATCTGAATAGATTCACTGGTAGCGACCATCAATACCGACAGCAACATGTTGTTGCAGATCTTAGCAACCTGGCCTGCGCCCGAGTCGCCGGCATGGAACAGATTCGCGCCCATGGCATTGAGCACGCCCTGTGCCTGACTAAAGCCTACATCGCTGCCGCCACAGATAAAGGTCAAGGTTCCCGCCGCCGCGCCAGCCGTACCACCAGACACAGGCGCATCGACAAACTCTAGCCCCTTTTCCTTTGCCTTAGCGGCAACGGTGCGGGCACTGTCTGCATCTATGGTGGAGCAGTCGATAAGCAAGGTGCCCTCACCAACCACATCCAGCAGGCCTTTTTCACTATCACTGCCCAGATACAGACCGCGAACATGTTTGCCCGCGGGTAGCATGGTGATCACCACATCTGCCGATGCGGCGGCCGCGCAGGCACTCGGAGCCGGAATCGCCCCCTGCTCTGTCACATGGCTCAATGCAACGCTAGAAAGATCGAAAGCTTTTACCGTAAAGCCAGCTTTAACTAAGTTGATGGCCATTGGACCACCCATGTTTCCTAAACCAATAAACGCCACTGTGCTCATAATTTGCTCCTTAAATAGAGACCTAACGCCTTAATTCCAATTTATTCTTGATGGCTATCGGCCTAACTGCGCCAGAGGATGTGAGTCCTGCTCCCAGGGCGAGGCGAGTAGCTGTTTCACAACCGACTCGGGCACCGTCAGGGCGCTCTCATATTGCCACTTAGGCTGACGATCTTTATCCACCAGAAGTGCTCTCACCCCTTCGACAAAATCACCTATGGCGCAGCACTGACAGCTCAGTCCCAGTTCAAACTGGAACACCTGCTCAAGGGACAGTTCAGTGCCCAGACGCGACTGCTCATAGATAAGCTGTATGCTGAGCGGGCTGCCCGCAAGCATTGTGGCCAAAGCACGCTCAAGCCAGGGCTGCTCAGTCTGATAATCCTTGGCGCGCGCCATGATCTCAGGCAAGGTGCCTTGCATCAGAGCATCGAGCTCGCTCTGGTGCTGCTCAAGCACACTGGTTGCCATTGGGATCGCGCTGCGGCTGCTCATCCCTTCAAGCAGGGAGTTAAGCTTGCTGTGATTGGCACCTATGTCCGACTCCCAGTCCACACTGGCCAGTGCATCGAACAAGGGCTCTTTATCATCGCTGTTAAGATAATGATTACCCAAGCCAACAAAGTAGGCATCGGCGCCGCTCATGTTATAGGCTGTCATACCCAAAAACAGGCCTAACTTGCCAGGCATGCGATTGAGGAAATAGCTGCCGCCCACATCGGGATAGAGACCGATAGTCACCTCAGGCATGGCGATGCGTGAACGCTCGGTCACGACTCTGTGGCTGGCGCCGGCCATCAGACCTAAGCCGCCGCCCATCACGATACCGTCACCCCAAACCAACACTGGCTTATCGAAGGTGTGCAGCAGGTGATCCAGATAATACTCTTCACAGAAGAAAGACTGAGCTAAGTCGGTGATCTTACCTGGGTTGGCCTTAGAGATATCATGCAGCGCGCGCACATCCCCACCGGCGCAGAAGGCTTTCTCTCCCGCACCATCGAGCACTATCATGGCCACAGTATCATCTTCGGCCCAGGCCTTGAGCTGAGTGGTTAACAGGTGGATCATCTCTAGGTTAAGTGCATTAAGCGCCTTTTCCATATTCAGGGTGGCCACACCGACCAATTTGCCAGACAGGGTCCCTAAGGTCTGAAAAATTACGCTGTTTTTCTGTTCGGTACTCATTAGCTGTTGGTCCATTTCGCTGGGCGCTTTTCTAAAAACGCGTTAACCCCTTCTGCCTGATCTTGGGTATCAAACAGACCCACAAACAGTTCCCGCTCAAGGGGAAGCGCCTGAGTACGTGGCATAAAGCGACCCGCCTGGATCAAGGTCTTACACACAGTCACGCTGCTCGGGCTCTGTTTTGCGACTTTCTCGGCTAGGGTCATGGCGGCATCGAGCGCGCCACCCTTAGCCACAACCTCTTCGACTAAACCAAGAGAAAGCGCCTTGGTCGCATCGACACGCTCGCCACATAAGATCATGCGTTTTGCCCAGCCCTCGCCAACTAACGCGGTCAGGTTTTGAGTCCCGCCGGCACAAGGCAATAGACCCACTGTGGCTTCAGGCAGCGCCATCACGGCTTGCTCTTCGGCAATGCGGATGTCACAGGCAAGGGCCACTTCCAGACCGCCGCCCATGGCGTAACCGTTAATGGCCGCGATGGAGACACCACGAAAGCCGCTTAAGGCTTCGAAAGCTTCACCAAAATACTTGGCCATAGAAGCGGCGTTACCTTTGTCGCCATCGGCGAACAGTTTAAGATCGGCACCGGCGCTGAAAAATTTCTCCCCTTCGCCAGTGATCACTAAGGCATAGATATCTTTATTGTTATTGAGCGCCGTGACAGTCTGCTTAAGCTGGATCAAACTCTCGGCAGTCCAAGTGTTCGCGGGTGGGTTGTTCATGGTTAGCACGGCAGTATTGCCAACAATTTTTTCTATAATCGCGGTCATCGATTAACTCCTTCAGAAACGTTATAAGATGGGGCTGGCGCTTTCATCGAGAAGACGGCGGGCAATGATAAGACGCATGATCTCATTGGTTCCCTCCAAGATCTGATGTACGCGCACATCACGGAAATGGCGCTCGAGTGGGTATTCACGGATATAACCATAGCCACCATGCAATTGCAACGCGCTGTCACAGACCTTAAACCCTATGTCTGTGGCAAAACGCTTTGCCATGGCGCAGTAGGCTGTGGCTTCTGGATCGCCCATATCCAGCTTAAATGCAGCAAGACGCACCATTTGGCGTGCGGCAACCAGCTCGGTTGCCATGTCGGCCAGCTTAAATTGCAACGCCTGGAACGCCGCAATCGGCTTACCAAACTGCTTACGTTCATTCATGTACTGCTGGGCTCTCTCCAGTGCGGCCTGGGCGGTACCCACTGAGCAGGTGGCGATATTGATCCGCCCGCCATCTAAGCCTTTCATGGCGAAGGTAAAACCCTGCCCCTCTTCACCGAGCAGGTTAGTCACTGGCACACGCACATTATCGAAGGTGATTTCGCGGGTTGGCTGGGCGTTCCAGCCCATCTTAGTTTCCTCTTTACCAAAGCTGATACCCGCGCTGTCGGCAGGCACGGCAATGGCTGAGATCCCTTTAGGGCCTTCCTGACCTGTGCGGCACATCACCACCAACATCTCGGTAGAACCTGCGCCAGAAATGAACATCTTGGCACCGGAGATCACATATTCATCCCCTTCGCGTACCGCTTTGGTTTTCAAAGAGGCCGCATCGCTGCCCGCCCCCGCTTCGGTAAGACAGTAAGAGGCCAGTTTCTCGCCCGTGGTTAAGGCTTCTGACCAGGTATCACGCAGGGTTTGTGAACCAAAACTGGTGACCATCCAGGTCGCCATATTATGAATGGTCAACATGGCGGTGGTGGCGGTACAGCCCATGGCGAGCTGCTCAAAAATGATGGAGGAATCGAGACGAGACAGTCCCATTCCGCCCTCAGACTCTGGAGAGTAGAGAGAACAAAATCCAAGCTCACCGGCTTTTTGAATCGTCTCTTTCGGAAAATAATGCTCTTCATCCCATTTAGCGGCAAAGGGCGCTAATTCATCGTTGGCAAACTGCGTCGCTAATTCCGCGAACTGACGCTGATCGTCATTCAGATTGAAATCCATCTGATGCTCCTTGTACAACTGTTGATATGCCTTGCTTAATATCAGGCTTTATTATTCTAATAATTAACTTTTTATACTGCGGCAATGCCGCGTCACCAAAGACAGGCCTTAAGGGAAAACTTAAGGCCTGATGGTTTTATTTCAACGCAATTGTCATGTTAGGTGCATGATGTTCAGCTTCGGTGATGTCCGACTCAAACCAACGGGAAGTGATGGTCTTAGTCTCAGTGTAGAAACGCACCGCCTGCTTGCCGTAGGCATGTTGATCGCCATAGAAGCTGCCTTTCCAACCGGTAAAGGAGAAGAATGGCAGTGGCACTGGAATTGGCACATTGATACCAACCTGTCCCACTTCGATATTGTGCTGGTATTTACGAGCAGCCGCGCCGCTGGCAGTAAAGATAGAGGTCCCGTTACCATAAGGGCTGGCGTTGACTAGCTCAATCGCCTCTTCCAGGGTTTCAGTCTCCATACAGCAAAGTACAGGGCCGAAAATCTCCTCTTTATAGATGCTCATATCTATAGTGACATTGCTGAACATGGTCGGGCCGACCCAGTTGCCGCTTTCGAAACCTTCGACGCTAAAATCGCTGCCATCGAGCAGACACTCGGCGCCTTCCGCCTTACCTTGCTCGATAAGCTTAAGAACACGCGCCTTGGCTGCTGGGCTGATCACCGGGCCATAGGCCGCATCTTTATCATCCCAAAGACCCGGTCTGACTTTCGCAATGGCATCACGCAGCTCAGGGATCCACTGCTTGGCTTCGCCAACAAACACGGCAACAGACAGCGCCATACAACGCTGACCCGCCGCGCCCACAGAGGCACCGACCAGGTTATTGATCACTTGCTGTTTATTCGCATCAGGCATGATGACGCAATGATTCTTAGCACCGGCAAATGCCTGAACACGCTTAAGATTATCAGTGCCTGTCTTATAGATATATTGGCCGACACCGACAGAGCCAACGAAAGAGATAGCCTTAATATCTGGATGAGATAAGAGCACATCTACGGCAGTTTTATCGCCGTGAACCAGCTGCAATACGCCTTTAGGTGCGCCCGCTTCTTCAAACAGTTCGACCAGACGTTGAGGCGTCATAGGATCTTGCTCAGAAGGCTTCAGCACGAAGGTGTTACCGCAGGCGATCGCCAGTGGGAACATCCACAATGGGATCATGGCAGGGAAATTAAAGGGGGTAATACCGGCACACACACCCAGAGGCTGAGTGTAGCTGTAGGTATCTATGCTGCGCGCCACGTTCTCAACGGTTTCACCCATGATGAGACTGGCAATGTTACAGGCATGCTCGGCGACTTCGATGCCGCGCCAGACATCGCCCTTGGCATCTTCAAATGTCTTACCGGTTTCCTTGGCCAAAATGGTTGCGATTTCATCATGATGCAGTTTAAGCAGATGCTGATAACGGAACATCACTCGGGCACGCTCAGAGACAGGCACCTCTTTCCAGGTGCTAAATGCCGTCTTGGCACTGGCGATTGCCGCTTCGACTTCTGTTGTGGTTGCTGCATTGATGCTGGCAATCACTTCGTTATTAGCAGGATTGGTGACTTCAATCTGATGACTGCCTTCGCCCAGCACAAATTGACCATCTATATAATGTTTAACTTGAATCGTCATATCTCTTTCCTAAATCTACTAAAAGGCCACATCACTGTGGCTCTTGTGAAAACAAATAGGGTGAAACCTTTGTTATAGTTCGATGGCCATAGCCGTCGCTTCACCGCCACCGATACAGAGTGACGCCACACCACGCTTAAGCCCTCTGGCTTTAAGTGCATGAATTAAGGTCACCAGGACTCGGGTACCTGAGCAACCGATAGGATGGCCTAATGCACAGGCGCCACCATTGACGTTCACTTTATTTTCATCCAGACCCAGCTCAGAAATCGCCAGCATAGTCACCATGGCGAAGGCTTCGTTGATCTCAAACAGATCCACATCCTCTTTGGTCCAGTTCACTTTATCCAGCAGTTTGCCCATCGCGCCCACCGGCGCCGTCGTAAACATAGAAGGCTGCTGAGCATGAGTTGTGTGGCCTTTGATTGTCGCCAGCACGGTTAAGCCTTTGTCTTGCGCCTGCTGACGAGTCATCAACATCATGGCCGCCGCACCATCGGAAATAGAGCTTGAGTTTGCTGCCGTAATAGTGCCGTCTTTAGCGAAAGCAGGACGCAGAGAGGGGATCTTATCAGGGCGCGCATTACCCGGTTGCTCATCGGTATCGACCACAAGATCACCCTTACGGCTCGCTACAGTCACAGGCACTATCTCTTCATTGAAGGCGCCAGTTTCGATTGCCGCACAGGCTTTTTGCAGTGAACTTAAGGCGAAGTTATCCATCGCTTCTCGGGTAAGACCGAAATCATCGGCGGTTTTCTGGGCAAAAGTCCCCATGGCGCCGCCTGTATAGGCATCTTCGAGTCCATCGAGGAACATGTGATCCAGCACCTTGCCATGACCCATACGCATGCCGCCACGCGCCTTATCTAACAGGTATGGTGCCTGGCTCATGCTTTCCATGCCGCCGGCGATAACGATATTGGCACTGCCAGCTTTAATCAGATCGTGCGCCATCATCACGGTTTTCATGCCTGAACCACACACTTTATTGACTGTGGTTGCGCCCACAGATAGCGGCAGTTCTGCGCCCAGAGTCGCCTGACGTGCCGGTGCCTGTCCTAAGCCTGCGGGTAACACACAGCCCATCAGCACTTCATCGACATCGCTGCCTGCAACGCCTGTGGTATCCATTAACCCTTTGATTGCCACGGACGCCAAAGTTGGTGATGGTACGCTGGACAGCGCGCCTTGAAATCCACCCATAGGGGTACGCTTTGCCGCTACAATCACGATATCTTGTTGGGTTTGTTCTGTTGTCATCTTCCGCTCCATTTAAGGTACTTACGCGTTCCTTTCTGATTTATAAGCCATCCTTATAAACCAACGAACTGTGATCCTGTTCAAATTACTCCCACTGTGACGTTTACGCGAACGTAAAGCAAGTGTTTCTCGGTTAAAATTAGTTAACTTTAGTGCAACGTCTTGTCAGGTTGGATTTACACTCAAGCCCGCCTGCAATACTTAAGACGGCAATCAATATCTACACAAAAAATGAGCAGAGTTAAAATGGCTCAAACTTCTTCGCCATCGCTGCAATACTGGCCAGACTCACCCCATGCTGGTTGCGCTCGGCGCATTCCATTTGATGCTCTCTATCGAGGGGATCGCCAATCAAGACCTCACGAACCTGATAGCCCAAGGCTTTCGCCGCGGCCTCATAGGCCATGAACTCCCAGCGCGCCATGTTGGTGTTATCGCAGATAACCACAGGCTGAGATTGAGCAAGCGATTGAATAAAAAGGGTTAAATTACGTTGGTGGTATTCTGCTAACCGGGCGGCATCGAAGCGGTATTCCCCTTGCACAGTGAAGAGTGCATCGGTGGAGAAATAGCCATGGCGTAAAATGGTCTTAGCCAGGCTCGGCTCCTGGGATTGGATAAACTGTGCCACCCAATGACTCTTACCGCTGCCGGGCAAACCGCGCATGATAATGGCAAGCCTGTTAGACAGATTGAATGTGTCTGAGTCGAACATACTCGCTCCCTACTCTAATCCAGCACGGGCTACTAACCCCGAAGCGGCATGTCGAACGAGTCATTGCCTATGGATTTATCACTGAGAATAAGCTCAACTACCTTAGGCATGATCTCACTGGCTTTTCCCTGCAGGTGACATTGAAAGTGACTGCGTTCATCGGCGGGCAATAGGTTTATCTCGACGGTATGAGCGCCATGATGATTAGCAGTGTCGACAAATCCCGCGGCGGGATACACAGTGCCAGAGGTGCCGATGGCGATAAAAAGATCGCAGCTATCTAAGGCATGATGAATACGATCCAGCCCAATGGGCATCTCACCAAACCAGACGACATGGGGGCGCAGACGCTGTGCGGGAATACAACAGGTGCAGGTATGATTGACGCCAAAGTGATCGGTTAACAGGAAGGTCTGTTGAGAACGGGGACAACGCCCCTTGGTTAACTCGCCGTGCATGTGCAGCAAGCGTCTTGAGCCTGCCCGTTCGTGCAGATCGTCGATATTCTGAGTGACCACAAGCAGCTGGCCGTCAAACTCTTTTTCCAATCTGGCCAGGGCGATATGCGCAGGATTTGGCTCGACCTTACCGCTGTGCAGCTGCTGCCAACGCTCATTATAGAAACGTTCCACCATTTCAGGATCCCGCTGATACCCTTCTGGGGTCGCCACATCTTCAATCTTATGCTCTTCCCACAGGCCATCTTGATCCCTGAAGGTCCTTAACCCCGACTCGGCTGAGATGCCTGCACCTGTTAAAATCACAATCTGACGATACATCGGCGTTCCTTGTTATTTTTTTGGCCAACCCTAGTTGCCTCACTCTGCCAGAATCTATTCTGGCTGGCTATTGGGCATTAGTATAAATAACAGTACAAAATGTAATGACACATTTCAGCATTTATTGCCCATCTAGGTGTATTTTCAAGCAATTTTTTTATAACTAAGCGCAATAAGGCAGATCAAAGGTTTAAGTTTTTAAATTCTAACCCTATAATGGTTTCAACATTAACAACGAACCCCTATGCCTTGGCTAGTGGTTCTGCAATCAAGAGACTTATAATGACAGATGGAAATCAAGCGCTGAAAAAAGCGGGATTAAAAGTCACCTTACCACGAGTCAAAATCCTCGAACTGATGCAAGAGCCCGAGAACCAGCATATCAGTGCAGAAGACCTCTATAAAAAACTGCTCGATATTGGTGAAGAGATTGGCCTGGCAACCGTGTATCGCGTGTTAAACCAGTTTGACGATGCAGGCATAGTCACCCGTCACCATTTTGAGAGTGGCAAAGCGGTATTTGAGCTTTCAACCAGCCACCATCATGATCATCTTGTTTGTCTCTCCTGCGGTAAAGTGATTGAATTTTCTGATGAGGTGATCGAACGTCGTCAAAATGAGATCGCCATGAAACACAATATCAAGCTGACTAACCACAGCCTGTACCTTTATGGTGTTTGCACCAACGATGAGTGCGATCACGGCGACGCCTAATTAGCGCCTTCAGCACACGTATAACAGCCCGTTAAGGGCTGTTTTTATTTGTGGCTTTCACCCCTTTTGCGCTTTTATCGAATAGACTAATGGCACCTGCTGGCCTTGATGTATCATCTGATAGCCCTGCCCCTCGACATATTCCAGCCCCTCAAAACAGTTATAGGGACTGTAGGCATGTTCATTAACCTCAAGCAAAGTTAGCCCAGCCTTTAGCAGCGCAGTGAGCACTTCACTGAGTGAGTGTGACCAACAGACAGTGGTGGATTTCTCCCCCTGACAATTTTCGGTATAGGTGCCCTCTTGCTCGACATCGCCCTGACCCTGGGGGAAATAGGCGTAGCCACTAAGCAGATCGACTATGGGGTGAAACTCAACAAGATGAAATTCACCTTGCGGTTTTAATGCCTTAGCAATGAGGCTGGCCCAGGCATCGAGATCCGGTAACCAACACAAAGCACCATAAGAGCTAAATACGAGATCAAATTCTTGCTCATTGTGCTGACCGAACTGATACAGATCGCTTTCAATAAAGCGCGCATCGAGCCTTAACTTATCGGCTAACCAACGCGCTTTTTCGATGGCTCGGGATGATAAATCAACACCTGTGACGCTAGCGCCCAATCTTGACCAAGATAAACTGTCGAGCCCGAAATGACACTGCAAATGCAATAAACTTTTCCCTTGCACCTCACCAAGCTGCGCTAACTCGATTGGGTTGAGTGAACTCTTACCATCAAGAAACCCTGGGACATCATAAAACTGAGACTCAAAATGCACAGCAGTGCGTTTATCCCATGCCTGTTTATTGATCTCGATATAGTCCATAGTCTTACTCTCGTGTCTTACTTTCGTTTGCAATTTTGATGATTAACTTAACAGGATAACTGCTAACTTAGCATTTATTGGTATAGGCAGCAGGATTAATTAAATTTATTAATGGGCTAACTTAATATAATCATTGGTTTAACCCTGTTAGTATCGAGTCTTACAACAGGGAAAGCAGGATAAATATATGACAATCATGCAGCGGGTATTTTGGCTTATCGCCACTGTGGGTAATGGTTTCTCTCTCTATCTGCTTTTCAGCTATGGTGGTTTTGGAAACGCCGCTCTGGCCCTGCTCACTGTCAGCTACACCTTGGTGGGGCTATACGATCTCTACATTGGCTCTCACACACTTAACCGACTCTATCCTGTGGTGGCCTATCTGCGTTATTTTTTGGAATCTTACCGAGTCGAGATCCAGCAATATTTTATCGCCAACGACACCGAAGAGGCGCCCTTCAATCGCGAGCAACGCTCACTTGTGTATCAGCGCGCCAAGAATGTGCGCGACACCATAGCTTTTGGCACACAGCACGACCTCTTAGAGGAGAACTACCTGAGCCTGTGGCATTCGCTCTCCCCTAAAACTATCCATGACGATGAAAAACGGGTACGCATTGGCGGACCAGATTGCAGCGCCCCTTATGATGCTTCCTACTTTAATATCTCCGCCATGAGTTTTGGCTCATTAAGTAGCAATGCCATCGAGGCCTTAAACTTGGGCGCCCTCAAGGCGGGTTGCTACCACAATACCGGAGAAGGCGGCGTTAGCCCTTACCATCTGAAACATGGCGGCGATCTGGTGTGGCAGATAGGCTCTGGCCTGTTTGGCTGTCGTGATAGTCAAGGGAACTTCGATAGCGAGAGTTTCGAGCAGATGGCCAAATTGCCCCAGATAAAGATGATCGAAATCAAACTGAGCCAAGGCGCCAAACCCGGTCACGGCGGCGTGCTGCCTAAAGCCAAGATCACCCCAGAGATCGCGCAAATCCGCCATATCTCCATGGATAAAGACTGTATCTCACCTGCGGTGAATCCCGAATGCACCACCCCTATCGCCCTGCTGGAATTTATCAAACGTCTTAGGGAGCTGAGCGGCGGCAAGCCCGTGGGCTTTAAACTCTGTATCGGTAATCCTGCCGAGTTTCTCTCTATCTGTAAGGCGATGTTAAAGACGGGCATCACCCCAGACTTTATCACCATAGATGGCGCCGAAGGCGGCACAGGCGCGGCTCCCGTCGAGTTTACCAACCGTTTAGGCATGATGTGTCTGGAGGGCGTTTACTTCGTTAACAATGCGCTGGTCGGTGTTGGTCTTAGGGATAAGATCACCTTAATCGCCTCGGGCAAAACCGCCTCGAGTTTTGACTTACTGTGTAAGATCGCCATGGGCGCGGATCTGGTGAATGCCGCCCGAACCATGATGTTGTCTCTGGGCTGCATTCAATCACGCCACTGTAATACCAATATGTGCCCAACTGGCATCGCCACGCAGGATCCCGCCCGCTCCAAGGCGCTGGATGTCTCAGCCAAGAGTGAGCGAGTCAAGAATTTCCACCACAACACCTTAAAGAGTTTCTATGAATTGGTGGGCAGCATGGGACTGGACAGCCCGAGCAAACTGACGCCTCAGATGATCAAGAAACGTTCCCCCTATGGCCTGCTCATCTCAACCGGCAGTCTGGTGGCGCCGCTCAAACCCAACGCCATTATCGAAGAACGAGTCAATGATACCGCCTGGGCCTCCTGGTGGCAGCAGTGCAGCGCCAAAACCTTCTTCTGTGAAGATACCTATATCCTCACACCGGCGGAGTTTGGCCTTAACCGCAAACAATAGGCTTAAGGGTAACTTCCCGCCCATTTTAATCAGCTCATTGACCTTTAGACCATGCTCCCTACCGCGCATTTTGGCAAAAAACTGTGATTTAAGTTTCGTTTAAGAATATTCAATTTGATTAAAAATTAAGCATCACGCATAGTACGCCTCGCTCTGCAGCCACTCAGTCACACTGAAGTAAGGCTCCTGATGCCAACTTACGGCCTAGAGCCTCTTGTTTATTTTTTAAAAATTGGAAGTTTAAGCGATGAAAAAAGTTTTAATGCTTGTTGCGGCGTCTGCATCTCTCCTGCTAGTAGGATGTGGCTCAGAGTCAGAAGACCAAGCGAATGGGGCTATCTCTGCGTCTCAAAGCTACAATGCTAATACTAATGCTGCGTCTACGTACACATCTACATCTACGTACACATCTACATCTACGTCTAACGGCTATGACGTTAATGTGGCCAAAGATGATGCCCTCGCTATCGCTCGCCAGTTCAAAGCGATTGCCGCAGAAATTGCTCTGCCCATTACGCAAAGTGGTGTAAGCCTGTTTACAGGTCAACCTTATGAAACGGCAGAGGGTTGTAATCAAAATGCCTGGGGACAGATGGAGCACGACAACGGGCTAACCCCTACCGCCCGAGTTAACATTACAGGTATCGGTTGCCGTGATGATCAAGGACATCCGTTCTTTACCATGATCCCAACCGGTGATGGTTTTCCGATAGGTAATGATCCGCAGCGGGTGATTGCGCATAACACCATTACTTTTGATGCACAAGGCGTGGCTTTGCTCAATGATGGCGATACAGATGTGGCTGCTGTGGTTAATTACACCGTTAATTACAACACTAAGTATTATCTGTTCAAGACCGCTAACAATGGCACTGAGTTACAAGTCGTGGCTCAGACTCAAGCAACGCCACACTACCATGGCGACAAAACTAACTCGGTTAACTTCTGGAAAGATGGTTTTGCGCAAACTGCCTCTGATGATGTCGTTATTAAGATTGATTTAGTGAACCTGTAATTAGATTGCTTACAGACTACAAAAAAGGCGCCTAAGGCGCCTTTTTTAATAACCAGACTAGATGTAATTACCAGCCAGTCTTAGCACGCAGTGCACTGCCGATGTCGGCCAGTGAACGCACTGTTGTTACACCTGCTGCTTCGAGGGCAGCAAACTTGTCTTCAGCGGTACCTTTACCACCGGCGATAATAGCACCGGCATGGCCCATACGCTTACCTGCTGGTGCAGTCACACCGGCAATGTAAGAGACAACAGGCTTAGTCACATTAGCCTTGATGTAGGCCGCCGCTTCCTCTTCAGCAGTACCACCAATCTCACCTATCATTACGATAGCTTCGGTCAGTGGATCGTTTTGGAACATCTCCAACACGTCGATGAAGTTAGTACCTGGAATTGGGTCACCACCAATGCCCACACAAGTGGATTGGCCGAAACCTTCATCGGTAGTCTGCTTAACCGCTTCATAAGTCAGAGTACCGCTGCGAGAAACGATACCCACTTTACCTGGCTTATGGATGTGGCCTGGCATGATACCGATTTTACATTCACCTGGCGTGATCACACCTGGGCAGTTAGGACCAATCATGCGAACGCCGGTTTCTTCCAGCTTCACTTTCACTTCCAGCATATCCAGTGTTGGAATACCTTCTGTGATACAAACGATAAGCTCAATACCGCCGTCGATAGCTTCTAAGATGGCATCTTTACAGAAAGGTGCAGGTACATAGATAACAGTGGCAGTTGCGCCAGTCGCGGCAACGGCATCTTTCACTGTGTTAAATACAGGCAGACCTAAGTGAGTCTGGCCACCTTTTCCTGGCGATACACCGCCAACCATCTGTGTACCGTAAGCGATAGCTTGCTCAGAATGGAAAGTACCTTGACCGCCGGTGAAACCCTGACAGATAACCTTGGTATCTTTGTTAATTAATACAGACATTATTTGCCCTCCGCAGCAGCTACAACTTTAACAGCAGCGTCGGTGAGTGACTCGGCTGCAATAATGTCAAGACCAGAGTTGGCCAGAACTTCGCGACCTAGATCGGCGTTTGTCCCTTCCAGACGCACCACAACTGGCACTTTAACACCCACTTCTTTAACCGCGCCAATGATACCTTCGGCGATCATGTCACAACGTACGATACCACCGAAGATGTTCACCAGAACCGCCTTCACGTTAGCGTCAGACAGGATGATCTTGAATGCTTCAGCAACACGCTCTTTAGTCGCGCCACCACCTACGTCGAGGAAGTTAGCTGGCTTGCCGCCGTGCAGGTTAACTATATCCATAGTGCCCATTGCTAGGCCAGCACCGTTTACCATACAACCTACGTTACCGTCTAGGGCAACATAGTTCAGCTCAAACTTAGCAGCGTGCGCTTCACGGGCATCATCCTGAGATGGGTCATGCATGTCACGGATTTTTGGCTGACGGAACAGTGCGTTGCCATCGATACCTATCTTACCGTCGAGACAGTGGATGTTACCTTCAGTGGTAATAACCAGAGGGTTGATCTCAAGCAGAGCAAAATCATGGTCGGTAAACATCTTAGCCAGACCCATGAAGACTTTAGTGAACTGCTTCATCTGAGTTGGGTTCAGACCCAGCTTGAAACCAAGGTCACGTGCCTGATAAGGCTGAGGACCTGTCAGTGGATCGATAATCGCCTTGTGGATCAGCTCTGGCGTCTCTTCGGCAACTTTCTCAATCTCAACGCCACCTTCGGTAGACGCCATGAAGACAACGCGACGGGTCGCACGGTCAACAACGGCACCTAGGTACAGCTCGTTTGCGATATCAGTGCAGCTTTCGACTAGGATCTTAGCAACTGGCTGACCTTTTTCGTCAGTCTGATAAGTTACTAGGTTCTTACCTAACCAATGCTCAGCAAATGCTCGGATCTCTTCTTTATCGCCGGTAACTTTAACGCCACCTGCTTTACCACGGCCGCCTGCGTGTACTTGACACTTAACAACCCACATATCTCCGCCAATATGGCCAGCCGCTTCTACCGCTTCTTGAGGGGTATCACAGGCGTAGCCTTCTGACACTGGTAAACCATATTCGGCAAATAACGCTTTTGCCTGATACTCATGCAAATTCATGATGATCTATCCATACTTCTTGTTCTAAATTCAACCAGCTCACTGAACTGGTGGCGAGGGTCATGCCTATCTCAGAGATAGGCATTCAATCAACATCGTCTTACAGGTCTAATAGCAGACGAGTTGGGTCTTCCAGGAAGTCCTTGATGGCAACCAGGAAGCCCACAGACTCACGGCCATCGATAATACGGTGGTCATAAGAGAGTGCTAGGTACATCATAGGTAGGATTTCTACCTGACCATTGACTGCCATAGGGCGATCTTTGATGGCGTGCATGCCTAAGATAGCGCTTTGTGGCAGATTAAGAATGGGCGTTGACATGAGCGAGCCAAATACACCGCCGTTTGTCACGGTAAAGTTACCGCCAGTCATATCTTCAACGGTCAGCTTACCGTCACGGCCTTTAATGGCCAGATCACGGACATTCTTCTCTATGTCAGCCAGGCTCATGGTGTCAGTATCACGCAGTACTGGGGTTACCAGACCACGAGGAGTCGATACTGCTATGCTCACATCGACATAGTTATGGTAAACAATATCATCACCATCGATAGAAGCGTTGACTTCTGGGTAGCGTTTCAGTGCTTCGGTCACGGCTTTCACATAGAAAGACATGAAACCAAGACGGATGCCGTGCTTCTTCTCAAACAGCTCTTGATACTGCTTACGAATATCCATGATGGGCTTCATGTTAACTTCGTTGAAAGTAGTCAACATGGCGGTTGAGTTTTTCGCTTCCAGAAGACGGTTAGCGATTGTCTTACGCAGACGTGTCATAGGCACACGCTTCTGAGTGCGATCGGCCATTGGCTCAAGGGCAGCAACGGGTGCAGACTTAGCCGCAGGCGCCGACTTCACAAAGGCTTCAACGTCTTCTTTAGTGATGCGACCGCCTACACCTGTACCCTTCACTTTTGAAGGATCCACATTGTGCTCGGCAATCAAACGGCGAACCGATGGGCTCAGAGCATCGCTTGACTCTTCGCTAGCCTCGGCTGCGGGTTTCGCAGCTTCAGCTTCGGCTTTGGTCACTTCCTGACCCGCAACGGCACCGGCAACAAACTTAGCGATAACGGCTTCAGCCAGAACGGTATCACCCTCTTCGGCCAAAAACTCAACGATTGAACCATCTTCAGGTGCAACCACTTCCAATACCACTTTGTCGGTTTCGATATCAACCAGGTTCTGATCACGAGTCACTTGCTCGCCAGCTTTAACATGCCATGTGGCGATAGTTGCATCGGCAACAGATTCTGGCAGTACGGGTACCTTAATTTCGATACTCATGGAAAGCTATCCTTTTTATAAAATGTCTAAACTACAGTTTTAATGCGTTATTAATTAAAGATTCTTGCTGCTGTGCGTGCAGTGATGGATAACCACATGCCGGTGCTGCCGAGGCTTCGCGACCCGCGTAGGTTAGCTGAGCACCTGCCGGGATCACAGACCAGAAGTTATGCTGGCTGCAATACCAAGCGCCCTGGTTTTGTGGCTCTTCCTGACACCAGACAAAATCTTTAACATGTTGATATTGTTCGAGTACCTTAGTCATATCATCGTGCGGGAACGGATAGAGCTGCTCTACACGTACCAGGGCGATATTATTCAGATTCTCTTTACGGCGTTTTTCCAATAGCTCGAAATAGACCTTACCGCTACAGAACACCACTCTGTCGACCTTGCTGCTGTCGAGTTCATCGATTTCAGCAATCACATTCTCAAATGTGCCTTCAGCCAGCTCTTCCAGCGTGGAAACCGCCAATGGGTGACGCAGCAGGGATTTTGGCGACATGACCACCAGAGGACGACGCATAGGACGCACCACCTGACGACGCAGCATGTGGTAAACCTGAGCCGGAGTCGATGGCACACACACCTGCATATTGTGGTTAGCACAAAGCTGTAGGAAACGCTCTAAACGGGCGCTTGAGTGTTCTGGACCTTGACCTTCATAGCCATGGGGTAACAGCATAGTCAGACCACAAAGACGGCCCCACTTCTGCTCACCGGAAGATAAGAACTGATCGATCACCACCTGGGCACAGTTAGCAAAGTCACCAAACTGGGCTTCCCAAATGGTCAATCCGCCAGGCTCGGCCGTGGCATAACCGTATTCGAATGCCAGCACAGAGGCTTCAGAGAGCACAGAATCAGAAATATCGATTGGACCTTGACCTTCATCGACATTACGCAGCGGCAGATAGGCGGTTGCATCGTTTTGATTGTGCAGTACTGCATGACGGTGGAAGAAGGTGCCGCGGCCCGAATCCTGACCTGTGATACGCACACGCTTCTTGTCTTCAAGAATGGTGGCGTAGGCTAAGGTCTCGGCAAAGCCCCAGTCCAAAAGCTTATCACCGGTGGCCATGGCCACGCGGTCTTTGTAAATTTTGGCAACCCGAGATTGCAGCTTATGACTCTCTGGCACGTAGCTTATCTTGTCGGCCAGATTCTTTAAGCGCTCAAGGGAGGTTTGGGCTGGATAATCTTCATCCCATTCACGGTTTAGGTAAGGCGTCCAGTCTACCGTATGTAGCGTCATTGGACGCCACTCTTTGACCACACAATCCCCTTTATCCAGCGCGTCACGGTAATCATTGATTAATCCGGTGACATCGTCAGCCGCTAAGGTGCTTTCTTCGATAAGACGATCGGCATAGATCTTACGCGGTGTTGGGTGCTTCTTGATCTTGGCATACATGAGTGGCTGAGTCGCACTCGGCTCATCGGCCTCGTTATGGCCGTGACGACGGTAACAAACCAGATCGATCACCACATCACGCTTAAACTCGTTACGGTAATCCACCGCCAGCTGCGCCACAAAGGCAACCGCTTCTGGATCGTCTGCGTTAACGTGGAAGATAGGTGCCTGCACCATCTTAGCGATATCGGTACAATACTCGGTCGAACGGGTATCTTCGGTCAGGTTAGTGGTAAAGCCCACCTGGTTATTGACCACGATACGCAGACTGCCACCCACTTTAAAGGCGCGGGTTTGAGACATGTTAAAGGTCTCTTGTACTATGCCCTGACCCGCCACGGCGCTGTCACCATGGATGGTGATTGGCATCACCTGCAGGCCAGTCTTACAGCCGCGGCGATCCAAACGCGCTCTCACCGAGCCCATCACCACAGGGTTAACGATTTCAAGGTGCGATGGGTTAAACGCCAGCGCTAAGTGAACATTACCGCCTGGGGTTTCGAAGTCAGATGAGAAACCTTGGTGGTATTTCACATCGCCTGAGCCACTAAGCTCATCGCTGTGCTTACCAGCGAACTCGTCGAACAGTTCAGAGGGTTTTTTACCTAAGATGTTAACCAGCAGGTTTAAACGACCACGGTGCGCCATACCGACTACCATCTCTTTAGTGCCGGCTTCGCCGCCACGATAGATGATCTCACGCATCATAGGCACTAGAGCATCGCCCCCTTCCAGAGAGAAACGCTTGGCACCGGGGAATTTGGCCCCTAAGTATTTTTCCATCCCTTCGGCGGCATTCAAGCCTTCGAGGATACGCACCTTAGTGGCTTTATCGTAACTGGCTTTACCTAGAGAGGGTTCGAGACGCTGCTGTATCCAGCGCTTCTCGTCGGTATCGGTAATGTGCATGTACTCGGCGCCGATGGCACCACAGTAAGTTGCCTTGAGTGCCGCCGCCAGATCACGCAGCTTCATGGTGTCACCACCATAAGCGAAAGAACCTGTGTTGAACTCCACATCCATATCTTCGCCGCTCAGGCCGTGGAAGGCGGGATCTAACTCAGAGACTGTCTCACGCTTCCAAATACCGAGAGGATCTAAGTTAGCGTTTTGATGACCACGGAATCGGTAAGCGTTGATCAACTGCAATACTTTAACTTGTTTTGCATTAACATCGGGATCCGTCGTGCGAGCCGAGCTCTTATAACGTCCCTCTAATGCAAGAGCGCGGAAATATTCACGAACTTTAGAATGGGCAGCTTCGGGGACATCTGTCGCACCGTTCACATATGGTAGGTTATCAAATACCGCACGCCAGTCATCACCGACCGACTCTGGGTTTTCTTGATAGGCTTCATACATCTCTTCTACATAGGTCGAGTTCGCCCCATTTAAATGGGAGGACTCGAGCCAGGCTTTCATGATGCCTTGGTGCATTTCTATTCCTTTCAAACTTGATACACGTGTTTAGCCGAAATCATCTTAATACAAATGTAGTTAAGCTCACTACATCGCACATTATTGCCACCCTGGGAATCCAGATTTCACACATTGTCATCCATTACACAAAAGAGCCACCCTTCCAATCGGAAAAGTGACTCTCGAATGAGCTAGATCAAAATTAATCGCTCAGGTGATGGCATTTATACTGCTCGCTTTAGCAACATGGACTTAATATGACCAATGGCTTTAGTCGGGTTAAGGCCTTTAGGACACACATCCACACAGTTCATGATGCCATGGCAACGAAATACGCTGTAAGCATCGTCAAGTTCAGACAAGCGCTCTTCGGTGGCGGTGTCACGGCTGTCGATAAGGAATCGATAGGCGTGTAATAGACCGCTTGGGCCGATAAACTTGTCTGGGTTCCACCAAAATGATGGGCAAGCTGTCGAACAACAGGCACACATGATGCACTCATACAGACCATCGAGATGCTCACGCTGCTCGGGCGATTGCAGATGCTCACGCGCCGGGGTTCTCTCATCGTTGATCAGGTATGGCTTGATCTTCTCATACTGTTTGTAGAACTGAGTCAAATCGACGATCAAGTCACGCACAACCGGCATACCTGGCAACGGACGTATCTCTATCTTCTTACCCTTAAAGGTTGAGATAGGGGTGATACAGGCAAGGCCGTTTTTACCGTTCATATTAACGCCATCACTACCACAAACCCCTTCGCGGCATGAGCGACGGAAGGCTAGCGTAGGATCTTGTACCTTTAGCTGCATCAACACATCCAGCACCATCATATCGGTACCTTCTGCAACTTCCAGCGTATAATCCTTCATGTAAGGCTTAGTGTCTACTTCAGGATTATAGCGATAAATAGCTATCTTTAAATTCATCTTATCTTCCTTAGTAGGTACGCTTGATTGGCGGGAATGCGGCACGCAGCTTAGGCTCCATGTTCACATCACGCTTGAGCATCTGCTCAGTCTCAGGGTCAAACAGGCTATGACATAACCAGTTATCATCATCACGCTCAAGGTAATCTTCACGTGAATGCGCACCACGACTCTCTGTACGGAAGTTTGCCGCATAGGCGGTAGCGATTGCGGTCGCCATCAGGTTGTCTAACTCCAGACACTCGATACGCTGGGTATTGAACTCTTTAGAGTTATCGGACAGCTTGGCATTGGCCAGACGCTCACGAATAGCCTTAAGCTGCTCCAAACCTTCTGCCATGGCATCGCCGCTGCGGAATACCGAGAAGTTAAGTTGCATACAAAGCTGCAGGTCTTTACGAATTTGCGCAGGATCTTCGCCGTCTTTGTTGTTTTCCCAGCGGTTAAGACGCTCGAGTGATTTGGCAATCTCAGCCTCTGTTGCGACTTTAGGCGTTGCGGTTTCATCCAGCGCCTTACCTAAGTGTTGACCGGCTGCGCGGCCAAAGACGACTAAGTCTAGCAATGAGTTACCACCTAAGCGGTTAGCGCCGTGTACCGATACACAGGCGATTTCACCCACGGCAAACAGACCAACAACATCGCTTTCGCTGCCATCGTCATTCTTGCGAATAACCTGACCACTCACCTTAGCTGGCAGACCACCCATCATGTAGTGACAGGTTGGCAATACAGGGATTGGACCATCGGCCGGATCGATATGTGCAAAGGTACGTGACAATTCACATACGCCTGGTAGACGCGCTTCTAAGGTCTCTTTGCCTAAGTGATCCAGTTTGAGTAGACAGTGTGGGCCCAGTGGACCATCGAGGCCGCGACCTTCACGGATCTCAGTCATCATTGAACGGGCAACGACGTCGCGAGAAGCAAGATCTTTTGCGTTTGGCGCATAACGCTCCATGAAACGTTCGCCGTCTTTGTTCAGCAGATATCCGCCTTCGCCACGACAACCTTCGGTCACCAGTACACCGGCGCCGGCAATACCGGTTGGGTGGAACTGCCACATTTCCATGTCCTGCATCTGCACGCCGGCACGCATCGCCATACCAACACCATCACCTGTGTTGATGTGAGCGTTAGTGGTAGAAGCATAGATACGACCCGCACCGCCTGTCGCTAGAATGGTTGCCTTAGACTTGAAATAGACTATCTCGCCAGTTTCGATTTCGATTGCAGTACAACCGACAATGGCACCATCTTCATTTTTAACCAGATCCAGCGCATACCACTCAGAGAACACCTCTGTCTTATGCTTAACGTTTTGCTGGTATAAACAGTGCAGCAGCGCGTGACCCGTACGGTCAGCCGCTGCGGCAGTACGTGCCGCCTGCTCGCCACCAAAGTTTTTCGACTGACCACCGAAAGGACGTTGGTAGATCTTACCGTTTTCGAAACGGGAGAAAGGCAGACCCATGTGCTCAAGCTCAATAATGGCTTCAGGACCGGTTTGACACATAAACTCGATAGCGTCCTGGTCACCGATAAAATCGGAGCCCTTAACGGTATCGTACATATGCTGTTCCCAATGATCTTCGTGAGCATTACCTAGTGCAACAGTAATACCGCCCTGAGCCGATACCGTATGCGAACGTGTTGGGAAAACTTTAGATAATAGCGCGCAGCTCTTACCTTCTTTAGAGATCTGTAGTGCAGCTCGCATACCCGCGCCACCAGCGCCGATAACGACTGCATCAAATTCACGAACTGGAATACTCACTTAAACACCCCACACAATAACAATGCCGGCAGCCAGATAAGAGAAAGCGGCTACAACGAAGACAAACTGCAATACGCCACGCAGACTGACACATTTCACATAGTCAGTTAACACCTGCCAGACACCGATCCATGAATGGATAAGCACGGCCACCAGCGCCAGAAGCGTAAAGACTTTCATCGGCAGAGTGCTGTAGAGCCCGTGCCAGATGTCATAAGTAAGTGGAGCACTAGCGGCAATAAACCCAACCAGGAAAATGGTGTAGCAGGTCAGAATGATTGCACTAGCACGAATAAGAATAAAATCATGAACGCCACTGCGTCCAAGGCTTGCTGCGTTAGTTACCATACCCAAATCCCCGCAGTAATTGATAATGCTGCTGCAATAACAAAAGCAGCCTTGGCTGATGCGTTACCTGAGCTTAACTCTTCCCAACGACCTGTATCCATGATGATGTGGCGCAAACCAACAACCAGATGGTAACCAAGGGCGGTCAGAATTCCCCAGACGACAAACTTAACCAAGAAGTTATCAAAAAGAGATTGGACACCGGCAAAACTTTCGGCTGAGGCAAGCGACTCGCTTAACAACCAAATAAGAATGCCGACGGCAAATAACATGATGACACCGGATACACGGTGAAGGATTGACGCAATCGCTGTTGCAGGAAAGCGAATGGTCTGCAGATCTAGATGGACAGGTCTTTGCTTTTTCACGTTCTGCTCACTCTGCTCCATTGAGCATTATTTTTGTTATTGAACCTCTTCCGAACGAAATTTGACCAGCAAGCAAACTTACCACCTCCTTTCGCAACAAAAGAAAAGTTGAAACAAACAGTTAACTAATTCAAAAAACACTAATTTAGTATGTAAAAAAATGGTTTCTAAATTGAGTTGTTTGCTGCTCTATCGAGCCGGTGGCTAGTATACGCCTGCAAAAAGTCAAATACAAACATCACATTCTTCAAATTTTGTTTTTTGCTAAAAAAATAGACAAAACATCAATATTGACAATTAGTTGTAAACATTTAAGACCATAGTCTAAGAAATTTAAACGGTTAATTGAATTGAAATGTGATCTAGATTCACTGTAAAGTATTGTGCGTTTGAGATAAGCCGCACTCACATAAGAATGAAGTAAGGAGAACGGGGTATGGCTGAGCATATAGCCAAGTTAGAACTACCAGGGAACGATTCGATTGAACTGCCTATTAAAAAAGGAACGGCAGGTTTTGATGTTATTGACATCAGCAAACTCGGAAGTAAAGGTCATTTCACATTTGACCCAGGATTTTTAGCGACCGCATCCTGCGAATCAGCCATCACTTATATCGATGGTGCCCAAGGTATACTGTTACACCGTGGATACGCAATTGACGAGCTTGCCGTCGAATCTGATTATTTAGATCTTTGTTATCTTTTACTTTATGGTGATTTGCCAAGCAAAGCGCAATACGAAAAATTTACCCATACAGTAAAAATACATACTATGGTTCACGAACAGATCGCGCATTTCTTCCGCGGATTCCGTCGTGACGCTCACCCCATGGCAATGCTGTGTGGCGTAACAGGAGCCTTGTCTGCTTTCTATCAAGACTCGCTCGATGTTAATGATGAACATCACCGTGAAATAGCTGCTTTCCGTCTAGTATCTAAGATGCCAACCATAGCGGCCATGTGTTACAAATACTCGGTTGGTCAACCTTTCATCTATCCACGTAACGACCTAAGCTACGCGGGTAACTTCCTCAGCATGATGTTTGCTGTGCCTTGTGAAGACTATAAGGTAAACCCAATTGTTGAACGCGCGATGGATCGTATCTTCATCCTCCATGCGGATCATGAACAAAATGCGTCAACGTCTACAGTGCGTCTAGCAGGCTCTTCGGGTGCAAACCCATTTGCTTGTATCGCCGCGGGTATCGCCTCACTCTGGGGACCTGCACACGGTGGTGCAAACGAAGCCTGTCTGAACATGCTCGAAGAGATAGGCTCAGTCGATCGCATTCCTGAGTTCATCGCTCGCGCTAAAGACAAAGAAGATCCATTCCGTCTGATGGGCTTTGGTCACCGCGTCTATAAGAACTTCGACCCACGTGCCAAAGTGATGCGTGAAACCTGTCATGAAGTGCTTGCTGAGCTAAAAGTGGAAGATCCGCTACTCGATGTGGCCATGGAGCTTGAACGTATCGCATTGGAAGATGAGTACTTCGTTTCTAAGAAGCTCTACCCCAACGTTGATTTCTACTCAGGCATCATAATGAAGGCCATTGGTATCCCAACCAGCATGTTTACTGTGCTGTTTGCACTAGCACGTACCGTTGGCTGGATTGCTCACTGGAAAGAGATGTTAGATCAACCAGGTCACAAGATCAGTCGCCCACGTCAGCTGTATACCGGCTCACCTGAGCGTGACTTTGTCAGCTTAGACAAACGATAATCTCCTGTAATGGGGAATCCCCTTTCCCCAAATAGATAAAAGGCGCTTTAGGCGCCTTTTTTATTCTAAAAATCCAAATTCTCCCACCATTATCAAATACAATTCTCCTTAGAGGCTCTGCCTCCCCACACGAAGAGGAACACCATCTGTTAGTGAAAAACATCAAAAATTAAACATTATCACTACATTTGTTGATTTTACGTCTTCAATCTAAAATAAAATAAAACTAAATATCTGATAAATAACAAAAATAAAAGATGGCACAGCTTGTGCTTTATAAGAGCCAATTGGAAAAATAATTCAGGTATGTTCACATGGAATCTTGGTCAAAATCAAAACTCACCTACTCACTGCTATTTGTTACCCTGTTGAGCGCCTGTGGCGAAGAACAAACAGTCAAAGAGGAAGCGCAATACGCTATTCCTGTAGAAACGGCTCACGTTACTAAAGGCGATGTTTCCTCTTTTTATAGCACCACAGCCACCCTTGAGGCTCCCGAAGAAGCCAACGTCACCTCCAGAATCGCGGGTCTTATTGAAAACATCAAAGTGGAAGAAGGCGATCGGGTCACTAAAGGACAACTGCTGGCTGTTATTGATGCTAAACGCCAACGCTATGATTTAGCCCGTTCGCAAGCGGAAGTAGAGATTATCGAACAGGAACTTAATCGTCTTAAAAAGATGAACAACAAAGAATTTGTCAGTGCCGACTCCATGGCAAAACTTGAGTACAACCTGCAAGCTGCAATCGCCGAACGAGATCTCGCCGCCCTGCATGTAGAGGACAGCATGGTGCGCTCCCCTATAAATGGAGTCATTGCCAAACGCTATGTGAAAGTTGGCAATATGGCCAAAGAGTTCGACCAGCTTTTTTATGTCGTTAATCAGGATGAGCTCTACGGTATAGTCCATCTGCCTGAAATTCAGCTAAATCAGCTACGCTTGGGCCAGGATGCCGAACTGTTTCTCAATCAGAAGAACCATGAGAGCATCCACGCTAACGTACTGCGGATCAGCCCGATTGTGGATCCCCAAAGCGGTACTTTCAAAGTAACCCTCTCCGTCCCCAACCAGGAGGCCAGACTCAAGGCCGGCATGTTTACCCGGGTCGAACTGCGTTATGACACCCACAGCAATGTGATCACTGTGCCTTATAACGCCATCGTCAATCAGGATAATCAAAATGCCTTGTATGTTATCGAGGGTAATAATGCCCTGCGTCGGGAAGTCACCTTAGGCTACCGCCAAGCCGATACAGTCGAGGTGATCTCAGGTATTCAACCCGGTGAGCAAGTGGTTATTCGCGGCCAGCAAAACCTGAAAGATCAATCCCTGGTGGAAGTTATAAGTGCCCTGGATGTTGCAACGGTAAAACAGGAACGGAAATAACATTATGTCTTTAATCAATACTTCCGTTAAACGGCCGGTATCTGTGTGGATGTTTATGCTAGCAGTGATCTTGTTTGGTATGGTGGGCTTCTCCCGTCTAGCGGTCAAATTATTGCCGGATCTTAGCTATCCCACCATCACGATTCGTACCCAATATGAGGGCGCGGCACCTGTTGAGGTTGAGCAGTTGATTTCTAAACCCATAGAGGAATCGGCTGGCATAGTTAAAGGACTGCGCAAGATCAACTCTATCTCTCGCTCAGGCATGTCCGATGTGGTGCTCGAATTTGAATGGGGCACAGATATGGATATGGCCAGTTTAGAAGTGCGGGAAAAACTCGATACCGTTGAACTGCCGTTAGATGTGAAAAAGCCCCTTCTATTGCGCTTTAATCCCAATTTGGATCCTATCGTTCGCTTGGCATTAGCGGTACCCGAGAGATCAGAGTTAAAACCGATGCGCACCTTTGCCGAAGAGGAGTTAAAACGTCAGCTCGAATCCCTGACCGGAGTGGCCGCAGTACGTCTTTCCGGCGGGCTCGAACAGGAAGTTCATATCCTGCTCAATCAAGAGAAGCTCAGTCAGCTTAACCTCAGTGCCGATAAGATCCGCGAGCGTATTGCCGCCGAAAATATCAACCTTTCTGCCGGTAAGGTTGTACAGGGCGATAAAGAGTATCTGGTTAGAACCCTGAATCAATTTAACTCCTTAGATGAACTTGGGCAGATCATTGTCTACCGGGATCAGCAAACCTTAGTACGTCTATTTGAGGTGGCCGATATCATCGACAGTCATAAAGAACGCAACGACATTACCCGCATAGGTTCAACAGAATCGATTGAACTTGCCATTTATAAAGAGGGTGACGCCAATACCGTGGCGGTGGCAAAAAAAGTGATTGCTAAACTCGAACAACTTAACAAACTGAATCCTAAACATCAGTTGAAAGTGATCTACGACCAATCTGAATTTATTCAGAGTGCAGTCAGCGAGGTGACCTCGGCCGCTCTCATAGGAAGTCTGCTTTCCATGCTGGTTATCTACTTGTTTTTAAGGGATATAATTCCTACCCTTATTATCTCTATCTCTATCCCCTTCTCAGTTATTGCCACCTTTAACATGATGTATTTTGCCAATATCAGTCTTAACATCATGTCCCTTGGCGGGATCGCTCTCGCGGTAGGGCTATTAGTCGATAATGCCATTGTTGTATTGGAGAATATCGACCGCTGTAAGAAAATGGGCATGAGTAAACTCGATGCTGCGGTCACTGGCACCAAAGAGGTCGCAGGGGCCATTTTTGCCTCGACGTTAACCACCTTAGCGGTATTTGTGCCTTTGGTATTTGTCGATGGCGTTGCCGGAGCCCTCTTCTCCGATCAGGCTCTTACGGTTACTTTCGCCCTGCTCGCTTCATTACTGGTGGCGCTCACTACTATTCCTATGCTGGCATCCCGTGAAGGCTTTAAAATCCTGCCACACTTAGTCAAAAAGCAGGAAAAACCCGAGCTGAACACTAAGTTGGATAAAATTAAGTACTACGGGGCTACAGTATGTTCTTTCCCCTTTGTTATTTTGTTCAGTTACTTACCTTCCTTGATACTCACCTTAATCTTGATGATAAGCCGTACACTATCTTGGCTTGCAGGTCTTATCATGCGCCCTATCAGTCAGCTCTTTAACTGGGCTTATCAGTTAATTGAACGTATCTATCATCTGCTGCTCAAGCGAGCCCTAAAATATGCTTGGCTTACGCTAAGCCTCGCCGTCGTCATGACAATCACCACTATGAGTTTGTTGCCCAGATTGGGGATGGAGCTGATCCCTCCTATGAATCAGGGAGAATTCTATGTTGAAGTGTTACTACCGCCAGGAACAGAAGTCAGTGAAACCGATCGCGTATTACAGACACTTGCCCTGTCCATTAAAGACAGAAGCGACGTAAAACACGCCTACAGTCAAGCAGGCAGTGGCGGGCTGATGACCTCAGACACCTCTCGTGGCGGTGAAAACTGGGGGCGCTTACAGGTCGTGCTTGCTGATCATCAGGCTTTTGATGCTGTCACCCATGTACTGCGTACAACAGCGATGAGTATTCCTGAATTGGAAGCGAAAATTCAACATCCTGAGCTCTTTAGCTTTAAAACCCCCTTAGAGGTTGAGGTAATAGGATACGATCTTGACCAGCTCAAACAGACCGCAGATAGCTTAGTCAGTGCCCTGTCAGATTCTGACCGTTTCGCCGATCTCAATACCAGCCTACGAGACGGACAACCCGAACTCAGTATCCACTTTGACCATGCCCGTCTTGCTGCGCTTGGCATGGATGCCCCCAGCGTCGCTAACCGTATCGCTCAACGCATTGGCGGAACCGTCGCCAGCCAATACACCTTAAGGGATCGAAAAATCGATATCCTTGTTCGCAGTAATTTAGATGAAAGGGATCAGATCAGCGATATCGATTCAATGATCATTAATCCAAGCAGTGATCATCCGATCTCACTGAGCGCTGTTGCCGATATCTCGCTTAATTTAGGACCTTCAGCTATCAACCGTATCAGTCAGCAGCGAGTCGCGATTGTGTCAGCCAACTTGGCCTATGGCGATCTCAATGAAGCGGTAACAGAGGCGCGCAATATTATCGCCAAACAACAGCTACCCACCTCGATTCAGGTACGTTTCGGTGGCCAGAATGAGGAGATGGAACACTCCTTCCAGTCACTACAAATTGCCTTGGTGCTAGCGGTATTTCTGGTATATCTGGTGATGGCAAGTCAGTTTGAATCTCTGATACATCCTCTGCTGATCCTGATCGCTATCCCTATGGCCGTTGGTGGCAGTATTTTAGGCCTGTTTATCACACAAACCCATCTAAGCGTCGTGGTGTTTATCGGTCTTATCATGCTTGCCGGCATAGTGGTTAATAATGCAATTGTGCTCGTAGATCGTATCAATCAGTTACGTGAGCAAGGCGTAGAGAAGTTGCATGCCATCGAAGAAGCCGCAAAATCCCGTCTGCGTCCTATTGTGATGACGACTATGACTACGGCTCTGGGCCTGGCACCCATGGCCTTAGGGCTGGGTGATGGTAGCGAAGTTCGCGCTCCGATGGCGATTACGGTTATCTTTGGTTTAACACTTGCGACCTTACTAACTCTAGTGGTGATCCCCGCACTCTACGCCCTGTTCGATCGTAAACAGTTTAGCCCCAAACCAAGCCCTGTAATTACGGGGGATGCAGTATGAATATGACCCATTTAGCCATCTCAAGACCTGTCACCACTAGCATGTTTTTTGTGGCTATCTTGTTGTTTGGCTTGGCCTCGAGCCGATTACTGCCTCTTGAGATGTTTCCCGGTATCGATTATCCACAGGTACAGATAGAAGTCCCCTATAGTGGCTCTACTCCTGCAGAAGTAGAGCGGGAAATAACCAATGTTTTAGAAGAATCTTTAGCCACTATGGGCGGTATCGAAGAACTGAGATCCCGCTCATCACAAAATGGGGCAGAGATTCAACTGAGAATGAAATGGGGCGAAAATGTCTCTACTAAGAGCCTAGAAGCAAGGGAAAAAGTCGATGCCATACGCCATCTGCTACCTAAAGATGTCGAGCGTGTATTTATACGTCAATTTTCCACTGCCGATATGCCCTTGCTTACGATACGTATCTCCAGTGAACGTGAGCTTTCAGGGGCGTTTGACCTACTCGATAAACAACTAAAAAAGCCACTAGAACGCGTGGAAGGTGTATCACAAGTCAGGCTCTATGGTGTAGAGCAAAAGCAGATAGAGATCCGGCTAAATGCCGACAAACTCGCCGCCAGTGGACTTAATATTCAACAACTGCAGTCTCGCTTACGCCAGGAGAATTTTATCGTCAATGCTGGTATCTTGCGAACAAATGACAGAGTTTATCAGGTTTCTCCTAAAGGCGAGTTTCACGATCTGGAAGAAATTAAAGCACTCGTCTTAATTCCCGGCATCACCTTAGGTGATATCGCGAGCATACATTACGCCTTGCCAGAACGCGTCGATGGTCGCCATCTAGATAAAAATTATGCAGTTGGACTGGAGGTATTTAAGGAGTCTGGTGCCAATTTGGTAGATGTTTCAGCGCGTGTGCTTAAGGTCATAGAAGCCGCAAAACAAGATCAACAGTTTCATGGTATCAAGTTATTTATCATGGAAGATCAGGCTGATGGAGTAAAATCCTCCTTAGCAGATCTATTAGCGGCCGGGTTAATCGGCGCCCTGCTCTCCTTTATCGTACTTTACCTGTTTTTACGCAATCTTAAGATGACGCTGGTCGTTGTATCATCCGTGCCCATCTCTTTATGCATGACCCTTGCAGCCATGTATTTCCTTGGTTACAGCCTCAATGTACTTTCTATGATGGGATTGCTGCTGGCAGTGGGAATGCTGATCGATAATGCCGTGGTGGTCTGTGAAAGTGTGCTGCAGGAAAAACAGCGGTCACAGAATATCCCTGCCGAACAGGCTGTCTTAACCGGCGTAAACAAAATCTCCCTTGCCGTATTAGCCGGCACACTGACCACAGCGATCGTATTTTTACCTAACATTTTTGGGATTAAGGTCGAAATGACCATCTACCTCGAACATGTGGCCATTGCTATCTGCATTTCACTAGCGGCATCACTTCTTGTTGCTAAGACACTTATTCCACTCATATTAAGCAGGATTCACTTCGAGATTGATGAACAGATCAATCCAAACCGGCTGGCACGTTTCTATCAAACAAGCCTTAACTGGACTTTGCGTCATCCCAAAATATCTGGCTTGATTGCCTTACTACTTCTAGCCTCTACGGCTTTACCTCTTAGCATGGTGAAACAAGATCAATCCGATGGTGAAGGCGAGCAGCGCCTTTTTATAAACTATCAGGTTGAAGGACGTCATAATCTTGCAATAACCGAAGCTATGGTCAATAAAATGGAAGCCTACCTTTATGCCAATAAAGACAAGTTTTTTATCGACTCCGTTTATAGCTATTACGCCAGCGACGATGCTCAATCGACCCTGTTATTAAAAGAAGATGCCGATATTGATATCAAAGCACTCAAACGTGAGATCCGTGCTAGCTTTCCCAAGTTTTCAATCGCAAAACCACAATTTGGTTGGGGCGGTGATAATAGCGGCGTTCGAGTCACCCTAACCGGACGTTCCACCAGTGAATTGATTGACCTCAGCGAAAAAGTGGTGCCCTTGCTTTCGCAAATCAAGGGTCTTACCGATGTTCGTTCTGAACTTAACAACACCCAGCAAGAGGTGTTGATTGAGTTGGATCGAACCATGGCAGCAAGATTGGGAGTGAGTTTAAATGAACTTGCACAAAATGTAGCAACCGCACTAAGAGGAGCGCCACTACGCTCTTTTAGACACGACCCCAGTGGCGAATTAAGAATCGAACTGGCGTTCGATAAACAGTGGCGTAACTCGCTGGAGCGGTTACAACAACTCCCCATCATACGCCAGAATGAGCATGTTTATACCTTACAGAGCCTTGCGGATATTATTATCCAACCCAGATTTGACACTATACGTCACTATGATCGTCAAACAGCGCTCTCCATTGGCGCTAATCTGGACGAGCTCACCACCCAGGAAGCGCAACAAGCGATTGAAAAAGTGATGAATGCAGTATCTTTTCCAACCGGGTATAACTATTCACTACGTGGTGGTTTCCAACGTCAAGATGAAGATCAGGCCGTTATGATAACCAATATGATCCTAGCCGTTGCCATGATCTACATAGTGATGGCGGCAGTATTCGAGTCACTATTGCTCCCCACAGCCATTATCACCTCGATTCTCTTTTCGATAACGGGTGTTTTTTGGGCGCTGCTATTTAGCGGTACGCCCATGTCCGTCATGGCTATGATTGGTATATTGATCCTGATGGGGATAGTGGTTAACAACGGCATCGTCTTAGTGGATCAAATCAATCAGAAAACGCCTGAGCTTGATAAATTATCAGATACCATCAGCCGAGTGTGTATCACCCGCTTAAGACCCGTCTTGATGACAGTCTCAACCACAGTGCTGGGCTTGATCCCGCTGGCGATGGGCGATACTCAGATTGGGGGCGGCGGACCACCTTATGCACCCATGGCGATTGCCATCATAGGCGGGCTGAGTTTTTCTACTTTGACTAGTCTCTATCTGGTTCCCTTGTGTTATCAAGCCCTGTATCGGATGAGGCATCAGGCGGCCATTAAGCTTGGCAATGCCGACAGATTCACCCGCCGCGTCATGCCCTGGGCACACGACTAATTCGCCCTGAACAATAGGGTATGAACAATAGACGCTGAAACCATGACCTAGGCTGCTTGTTGCAGCCTAGTTTTTTACGGTTATGTTAAAGCAACTCATTAAATCAAATCACTTTTATAAAAAGAGCACACAATGCCAAGATTATTCCCTTTCAGTGCCCTGCTGCTTTGCAGCCTCTTCGGCTCACAGAGCCTTGCCGCCGACTCACGCTTCGACAAGGTGAATATCACCCCGGTCAAACTCAGCGAGCATAGCTATATGTCCAGCGGCGCCGGCGGTAATATAGGTGTGTCTGTCGGTTAAGATGCTTTCCCCCTATTAAACCTTATTCCCTTCCTTACAAGTTTCCCTACAAACTTCCTTATCCCCTGTCTCTTTAACTCTTTCGATTAATCCCTTTCTATTTGCACCTTTCCATTAGCATCAGAGTAAATTAGAAAATCATAAATAAATGTCAAAGTGCCCTGTGTTCACCATCAAAGCTTCTGCCCCGCGCCTTGATAATCTGTGTGCTTTTCCTAAAATTTAAACCATCTCCAATGCAGTTCTGACGCAAGCAGAGGCAACGTGAGCGATTCAAAAACGAGCAATAACCACGAGCAGTCACATGTACTCGTACTTAACCTGACAGATAAAAACCACTTCGATGATAGCGAGGCTATCCATTGGCGCTTTATACACGTCAACTGTCTGACATCAGCAACAAAATCATTAAAAGATCACAATTACAAAGTGGCGATAGCCATCATAGATAAAGCCAGTCTGCAGCGGGTGATCAAGATAATCAAACAATTGGAAAAACAGCAATCTCCTCTCCTCTGGATAGCCATTACCCTAGATGGCGAAAAGGCGATGAAAGCCTTAGATGGCCCTGTTACCGATTATTTTTTGGATTATCATCACCTCCCCTTGGACTGGCAAAGACTCGATCACACCCTAGGTCACCTGCTCGGACTTGCGAATATTAATCAGCAGAAAAAAGTGCAGGACACCAAGAATGCATCACCACTCTATTTTGGTCAGTCGCCGCAGATGCAGCAGCTAAAAAGCAACTTAGAGAAGGTGGCGCTCAGCGATGAAACTTTACTGATAGGCGGTGAAACCGGCACGGGTAAAGGTCTCTGTGCTGACTATATTCATCAATTATCGTCACGGAAAAATGGCCCATTTATCACAGTCAATTGCGGCGCACTGCCTGCTAGCCTTATTCATTCCGAGCTCTTCGGCCACGAAAAAGGCGCCTTCACAGGCGCAGATAAACAATATATCGGCCATATAGAACGCGCCAATAAAGGCACACTGTTTCTCGATGAGATTGGCGATCTGCCACTGGAGCTACAGATAAATCTGCTCCAT
This sequence comes from Shewanella sp. AS1, assembly GCF_021412565.1. Taxonomy (GTDB): domain Bacteria; phylum Pseudomonadota; class Gammaproteobacteria; order Enterobacterales; family Shewanellaceae; genus Shewanella. Next base: position 328,423 of record NZ_JAKCLJ010000003.1, read on the forward strand.
TTTCTCGAGGAGCATTACATCGAACGACTAGGCGCAACCAAAACCACCAATGTCGATTGTCGTGTGATATTTGCTACCCATGTGGATCTGGAATCTTCCGTAGAAGAGGGGCATTTCCGGGAAGATCTCTACTATCGCATCAATACCCTACAAATTGATGTTCCCAGCCTGAGGCAACATAAAGTCGATATCTGTATTTTGGCTAAAAGCTATTTGGAGAAGCTGGCACCTGAAACCCGCCAGTTTCATTTCAGCAAGGCAAGCCTGCTGGCCCTGGAGCAATATCAATGGCCGGGCAATATTCGCGAACTTAAGAATCGTATACAAAGAGCGATTGTAATGAGCGACAGCGGTGAAATAACCCCGGAAGACTTAGGCCTTAAGACGGTTATTGCCCCCGCCCCCGAGGTCGTCGATTTGGCTCAGCATAGAACCGAGATAGACACTGAGTTACTGCTCAACGCCATCAAACACAATAACCACAATATCTCAGCGGCGGCCCGTGAACTCAACATCTCACGAACAACTTTCTATCGCCTCATCAAGAAGTGCAAGATAACGCTATAGACAAGGTCAGTGGCACCAAACGAGGATCGACTTATGCCATCTACTCATTCAACAGTGATAGTCTGCCTATCTTTGCTGTTTTTTACTGCTGCCTGTCAGCAAAAAAGTGACGACAAGTTAGAGCAAGAACTCGCCTACCTGAAACAGGAGGTGGGTCAACTACAGCAACAAGTGGACATCATGGGCAGCCAGATCGAAGAGATACACACAGTAGTGATGAGAGGCCAGAAGCTTAAAAATCGCAGCCTGCCTACGCAAACTAACCCTGACGAAGATGGTAAACTGCCCTCCATTGGGATGGCCACGGCGCAAATCGCAATAATTGAGTTTTCAGACTTCCAATGCCCCTACTGCAAACGATACATGGACAACACCTTCACCAAGATCAAGAGCGCCTATATCGACACCGGCAAGGTGAAATATATCGCCAGAGACTTCCCATTAGGTTCTCACCCTAAGGCTAAAGGCGCAGCCATCGCCGCCAACTGTAGCCTGCAACAAAATGCCTATTGGCCCATGCGTGATGCCCTGTTTAAAAATATGAGGCAACTGGGGGACAAGCTCTACCAAGATACCGCAACCCAGCTTTCGCTAGACATGACGAAATTCACCGCCTGCCTAGAAGATCAAAACATCACCAATAAGATAGATCAAGACATAAGGTATGGCGCATCGTTAGGTGTTCGAGGCACGCCAAGTTTTCTGATTGGAAAACTAGAAGGCAATCGTCTGATCAAACCCAAAATGATTGTCGGCGCACAAAGCTATGACACTTTTAAAGCGGCAATCGACGCCTTAGAAAAACAGACCCAGACCAATTAACTGAACTAACTCAACCAGCTCAAATGTGAAGTCATAAAGCACTTTTCTAAAGGCATTTACCTAGAGGCACTTGCTGGCGCTTTAACTTCCCCCACCAACAAAGTTTTTCACCGGTATCTGATGCTCATCTATTCGTAAACATCTCATCTGCATCAAGAGTCATGTCCCCCTTCATTTGGACAATGCACACTGCTACACATATGTAACGCATATGTAACACATCTACGATTATCATTATCAGCAAAACAAAATAAATCATTGATATCAAAAACTTACAGCATTGGCCTAATGTTTGCTGTTATTAGGCCATCTATTTGGATGCTGCACTGTGAGGTTCCGTTTTATTCGTCATCAGTGCAGCCATTAAGAGCAGCATACGCTGAACAAGTAGTAAGCCTAAGTAAACACTTTTGAGAAAATGAACCTAGTTTGGATGGCAAAACAGTGGCCATAACAACAAGGAACAGAAGTCTCAAATTTGTAGGAGATACGATTATGAGATTCAATAAATTTGCAATCATGTGTTGTGCAGCCTGCTTTACCGCTGCCAGCGCATTTGCCGTCGTTGATAAACTCGAACTCGACGGTAACGTGAAAAGTGACGGTATGAATGACTGGGAGCAAGTCCTCGAAAATGGCGCAGGGGCAATTGCCATTTCAGTTGATAGAGAAACTGGCATGGCCGGCGTTATACCAGATCTTCCTCCAAAAACAATCTTCTGGAAAGGGGGTTCGAAAGACATCAACGACGTCACCCAATGGTGGTATAAAGACGGTTCGGTTCCCGATAAAGATGACATCAGAAACGGTATTGCCGCAGCCTATCGTGACGGTACTGGTGATCTCATTTTCTACTTCGGTGCTGACCGTTATGCCAATAGTGGTGATGCTATCTTTGGCTTCTGGTTCTACCAAGCAGATGTCGGCCCCGATGGTAATAATCAATTTACCGGTCATCATACTAATGGCGATCTATTTATTGTGATGGAGTATCCACAAGGCAGCAATGCTGAGCCATTTGTACAAGTCATGGAATGGATGGAAGGTGGCGGAGATGTGTCTGCCAATCTGAAAGTGCTCTATGACTCTGAGAACGATGACAGCCACAGTGCTAAGTGTGACGCGGAAAATGTCGCCGAAGAAGCTTGTGCAATCACCAACCAAGGCGACTCGCAAATGACGATATGGGACTATATGGCAAAAGATGGTTCAACTGCTACTTATCCCCATGAGTCATTTTTTGAGGGCAGAGTGAATGTTACTGAGATTCTAGGAGATAATATCCCATGTTTCAGCAGCTTCTTAATTGAAACTCGCTCCTCACGTTCGGAAACCGCACAGCTTAAAGACTTCATCAGCGGTGAATTCCCACTGTGTAGCATTATGGTCACTAAGACTTGTAAGGTAGAAAGACTAGCCCTAGCCAGTGATCCAACAGACAAGACCTATGTCGCTTCGTTTGAGGCAACCGTTACCAATGATGGTTCTGGAGCTTACGATAAAGACTTGTATATCGAGATTGTTGATGATTCCGGAACACCTAATGACACGAGCGATGACGTTAGCACTGCCGCCAACACTACCGTTGGTGACCTTAACGGCGGACAAGGACTCCCAGGTGGAGAATCATTCACTTATTCTGGTACCTTCTATACCAATGACAATCCGCCAATGAACACTATTGAAGCAACGGTCAACTTTGGTAACTCTACAGCCACCGACGAGTTTACTATTGAATGTGCCCCTTTGGATCTCAACCCCGCCATTGACTTAACGAAAGTCTGTACATCAGAGTTAGTCGAAGATGGTGGCGAGGTCGTATTGAGTGTCGATTACGATATCGTCTCTTGTAACTTAGGTGATGTACCACTAGACGCAACCATTACTGATGCGACTGTAGGCCTAGATGCAGTTCCTTACCTACTGGACATCGCGCAAGCTTGTGAGATCGATGATGACTGCTCCGTCGGTAGTTGTGACAATGGCTTATGTCTTGAAGCGCCAGGCCTGGTTTACGAGGGAGATGTTTGTGCAATCATATCTAACACTTACAGACCTAGCACGCTACCTACTGGCAATAGACTAAATTCTCAAAATACAGTATCTGTTTCTGCATACTCTGTATTTGACGAGAGTCAGAGTGAAGAATTGACCGATGAGGTAACGGCAACCTGTCCATTATGCCCATTGCAACCTGAACCTGAACCTCAACCTGAATAGAGGTTTATGCAAGTTAATAACAAAGCCACCTGCTAATCCAGGTGGCTTTTTTCATTCACTATAAGGGCACTTTGAAATTGGTTGTGAAAGTTAGCATTGAGTTTATACTTTGTTTCCCAAACCCACTTGCAGCCCCAAATTTCTTCTACCTAAAAGAACCTCACTTTAATACTCCCGTTCAGGGAATCCTGTGAATGTGAGTCAAGCAGCAAACGCCGAAGTGGGGCTTAGCACCCGATTACAAAAAATTCCTTTTTCTTGTTAAAAATACTATTTGGAATTATTTATTTTTTCCATTACCGCCAGGCTTTCCACCACCGGGCTTTCCACCATCGTCAGAACCGCTCGATAAGGTTACGTTAACCGTTGCTGTTGCCTGCAATTCACCGTCACTAATTGTATAAGTGAAGCTATCGCTCGACTTAAATGACTTAGCTGGTATATAGGTAATAGTATTATCACTGTTGATTACGACACTTCCCTTCGCCGCTGAGCCAACAGCAACAACGGTAAGCAGATCACCATCTGCATCGCTATCATTGCCTAATACGCTAACTATGCCACTTGTCTTGCTACTAAGCGTCAGTGTATCCGCCTGAGCAACTGGTGCCGTGTTAGTAATAGACTCTTCAACTGTAACGGTTTGCAGCAGCTCAGCATTCGTCATTCCGTTACTTGGCGTGGCAATCAAAGTAAGCTGCTGAGCACCAAGGTCACCGTTAACTGTCAAGGTAAAATTAACGGTAACTGTTTGCTGCGGCGCAAGTGTCATTACGGTTTGATCCCACTGGCCACCCCATCCAGTTGGCAGAGCCGCTGCAAGCGAAACATCGTTGCTTGCACAACCTGCAGAATCATTATTAGTTAACTTGTAACTTAGTCTCTTTTGTTCCCAGGTTTGCATACTACCCGAAGACATAGCGGTTAAGCTCGGTGCCTTGGCAACACAAGAGGTTGCATTTGAATGACTAATACCTACGGTTGCTTGATAACCATCGGCCGCCAACAGTTCGATTGTCACACCATTATCTGCATCGTAAAAAGTCTGACCGACCTTTATGGTGCTATCAGACCAGTCACTGCTGGTACTCATAGGTGTACTATCGAGTAGATAGCTGCTACCAGGCGTATTTTCTGTCCCCTCGCGCAAAATAATTGAATCTGTCAAATTGGCATATTTGTCGAATAAAAACGTATTGAAACCTGTTGGAGTACGATACTCCAAGTAATAGTAGCGCGCATTACCATTGGCATCGTTACCGAGGTAAATTTTTGCAGCAAGGGTACTGTTACTATCTGTAGATTCGTAAGCATCTAAGGTGATCACTTGGTCATTAGTAACAGTAGTAACTTGGTTATTTAACCAACCTAGGCGTTCTTTTTGGAAAGCATTGAAATGAGCACCTTCATCGGCTCCCCCCATTGCATCGTAAATATCACCATAGTCAGCAACTATACAAGTACCTTCACTAACTGACTCACCACAATCTTTGCTATGGGAATGATGTAACCCAAGGTTATGGCCAAGTTCATGAACTACGGTTTTAATTTGGAAGTTTTTTATCCAAGTACGCCCAGGGTAACCAGCCACAGTACCCTGACCAGACCAACGACAACCTAGACTCGCTTGAATGACATACATTACGTGGTCATAGTCATTTGGCTCAAAACCTTGATCACGAGCCAATATATCGGCTTGATTCCCAATAGCTGTGGTATCACAGTTATTTTTATCCAGCGGGACAGTTAAATAACCTATGGTATCGCCACTTAAACTGACTTTCCCGTTTGAGTTTTCTAGGTAGAATTCATTTCCTTGGTTAAAAACCAGATCATTAGCCTCTTCAACACTGGCGTAATCACTTAAAGAGTTTTCAAATTTCACCAACATCACTAACACACTGCGATCGCCAGTCACTGTGATCGAATTCAAACTGCTAGCGGCAGCTGACGTTGTACTTACTCCACCATCAAATAAAGTAATTTGTTCTGGATAAAGATTCGGGTTTTTAAGCACGCTATTTGGCAGCGTAACTTCCTGAGCATTTTTTAGTTTAAGATTCTTCCCGACGATATTAAAAGGCAGGACCCTGCCGTCGTCTAGCGTCACCTTATGATGTAATTCTGGGAGTTTTTCATCTTGATAGTCGGTGTATTCAACACTCAGAACACCTTTTAGTTGATGTGCACCAACTTTAGTTTGAGTTGTTGATATTGATGAATGAGGTTCAGCATAAACAGGCATGATAGCCGACGCCGACAATAGGCCTACGCCCATTAGCTCCAAACCAAGGTTTTTTAGGAAAGTAGAATCGGTACGCGCAACAGCGTAATGAACAGAACTCATATTTAGGCTCTCTCAAAGTCAACATCACTTCGAAAGCTCCAAGTACAAGTACTAGTCTCTTTCAACGCTCTTTCGGTAGTCCAGCCACCCTCTTTGTAGTGGTCAACTAAAATTGGCCACGGTTTTGTATTCAAGCCAATATCTTCGCTCTGACTCATTGGGTGTCAGCCCACCGTTATATTGATGTGGTCTCAGCTGACTGTAATACCCCGTCACATATC
>NZ_JAKCLJ010000040.1 GCF_021412565.1 Shewanella sp. AS1
AGGCTTAGACAGCTAGGATGTTGGCTTAGAAGCAGCCATCATTTAAAGAAAGCGTAATAGCTCACTAGTCGAGTCGGCCTGCGCGGAAGATATAACGGGGCTAAGCAATACACCGAAGCTATGGGTGTCAGCGCATCACCTGATGCGATTTGCTGGCGTGATTCACGAAGTGAATGACGCCCAAGCACACAAGACGTTGAGTCGAGCGATTTGATGTAGTGCGAGAGTAAGTCGTATGAGGGATGCGTTGACGCGGTAGAGGAGCGTTCTGTAAGCCGTTGAAGGTGAAGGGGTAACCCACGCTGGAGGTATCAGAAGTGCGAATGCTGACATGAGTAACGATAAGGGGGGTGAAAAACCTCCCCGCCGAAAGACCAA
>NZ_JAKCLJ010000041.1 GCF_021412565.1 Shewanella sp. AS1
TGCTGTAAGTGGCCGTGTCATTCGCATCAATATCCGTTGAGGTGATGGTGCCATTAACTACTGAACCATCTTCCTTGGCGCTGACTTGCGCGATGGGATCCAGTACCGGTGCATCGTTAACGTTGTTGACCACCAGGTTAAAGGTGGACGTGACGGTTGCACCCTGGCTATCGGTGGCGGTGACCGTGATGGCGGCAGTGCCTACATCGCTGTTCGCCGGCGTGCCGCTGAAGATGCCGGTGGTGGCATCAAAGCTGAGCCATGCAGGTGTGCTAGCCGACAGGGTGAGCGTATCACCGCTGTCGATATCGGCGAAGGTGCCCGCAGGTACGCCGAAGCTAAAGGCGCTGCCTTGGTCTGT
>NZ_JAKCLJ010000042.1 GCF_021412565.1 Shewanella sp. AS1
CGAGGAACTGCACCGTGCTGTTCAGGATACTGTAATCCCAGCTGTCGCTGTCGACACTGAAGCCATCGATGAGGCTATTTATCTCATCGGCAGTCAGTACCGAGCCCAGGTCGGTGTTGGCGCCGCCAGTCCAGCTGATATCACCATTGTAAACTTCAGTAACGTTGTGAGTGTCATTGACATCGACATCGGTGAAGCTGAGCACGCCGCTGTCGGTGAGGTTAGGGTCGGTAGCATCTTCAGTGACGCCGCCAATCATGTCGACAGTGAGCACAGGGGTGTCGTTGGTGCCGGTAATGGTGATGGACACCGTCTTGGTGTCGGTGCCATTGGTGTTGCCATCATCGACGGTGACATCAA
>NZ_JAKCLJ010000043.1 GCF_021412565.1 Shewanella sp. AS1
GACCAGACAGTCGCCGCTTCGTCGTCGTCCTCTTCGGGGGAGACGGGCGGAGGGGAGGAAAGTCCGGGCTCCATAGGGCAGGGTGCCAGGTAACGCCTGGGGCGCAAGCCTACGACTAGTGCAACAGAGAGCAAACCGCCGATGGCCCGCGCAAGCGGGATCAGGTAAGGGTGAAAGGGTGCGGTAAGAGCGCACCGCGCGGCTGGTAACAGTCCGTGGCACGGTAAACTCCACCCGGAGCAAGGCCAAATAGGGGTTCACATGGTACGGCCCGTACTGAACCCGGGTAGGCTGCTTGAGCCAGTGAGCGATTGCTGGCCTAGATGAATGACTGTTCAACGACAGAACCCGGCTT
>NZ_JAKCLJ010000044.1 GCF_021412565.1 Shewanella sp. AS1
GCTTGTTACTAGCTCGCCAACGCTTTTCGCAAGTTACTACGTCCTTCATCGCCTCTGACTGCCAAGGCATCCACCGTATACGCTTAGTCACTTAACCATACAACCCAAATGAGTTTCATCTGAATCGCATTGCAACTAACGGTTTCTACTTTCGCCAAAAGAATACTCAATGCACTTGATTTAAGTGTGTTTTGAGAACTCAATTATTTCGCAATAACCTCTCGGTTATTACTATCAGCTTTCCAAATTTTTAAAGAACGACCTCCACGGATGGTGGAAGTGCCAAAAATCGTATGGAACGATTTTGGCCAAGCACTGCCGTAAAGACAGGCCAACTGTTCTAACAAGAACA
>NZ_JAKCLJ010000045.1 GCF_021412565.1 Shewanella sp. AS1
CGTTGAGCTAACCTGTACTAATGACTCGTGAGGCTTAACCATACAACCCTAATGGGTTTCGAAGTAACGATGGTTTACTGAAAATGTTCCTGACATTTTCTAGCATTTCCTCCATCCATGGAGGTCAAACAAAAGAATACAAGCACTTGATTTAGTGTGGTCATAAATCGCTCCTGCATTTATGACATATAGTACATCCATGTACTAAAACTCAAACAGCTTTCCGAATTTCCAATTTTGCTTGGTGACAATAGCTTTGTGGTCCCACCTGATCCCATCCCGAACTCAGAAGTGAAACGCAATCGCGCCGATGGTAGTGTGGGGTCTCCCCATGTGAGAGTAG
>NZ_JAKCLJ010000046.1 GCF_021412565.1 Shewanella sp. AS1
CTTAACCATACAACCCAAATGAGTTTCATCTGAATCATACCGCAACTAACGGTTTCTACTTTCGCCAAAAGAATACTCAATGCACTTGATTTAAGTGTGTTTTGAGAACTCAATTATTTCGCAATAACCTTTCGGTTATTACTATCAGCTTTCCAAATTTTTAAAGAGCGAGCACTGCCGTAAAGACAGGCCAACTGTTCTAACAAGAACAAGTTATCTGTGTGAACACTCAGAGGGTCAATCATCGTATAGGTAAGGAGGTGATCCAGCCCCAGGTTCCCCTAGGGCTACCTTGTTACGACTTCACCCCAGTCATGAACCACACCGTGGTAAACGCCCTCC
>NZ_JAKCLJ010000047.1 GCF_021412565.1 Shewanella sp. AS1
TCACTTCTGAGTTCGGGATGGGATCAGGTGGGACCACAAAGCTATTGTCACCAAGCAAAATTGGAAATTCGGAAAGCTGCACTCTTTATTTAAAGAGCTAATTTGAGTCCACACTAAATCAAGTGCTTGTATTCTTTTGTTTGACCTCCATGGATGGAGGAAATGCTAGAAAATGTCAGGAACATTTTCAGTAAACCATCGTTACTTAAAAACCCATTAGGGTTGTATGGTTAAGCCTCACGAGTCATTAGTACAGGTTAGCTCAACGCCTCACAACGCTTACACACCCTGCCTATCAACGTCCTAGTCTCGGACGGCTCTTTAGAGACCTTAAA
>NZ_JAKCLJ010000048.1 GCF_021412565.1 Shewanella sp. AS1
CCCCCGTCCGAAATTACTACACCGTCGGCACTACATGCTTAGTCCAATCTTTACATTCGCCGGCCAGCTGCGGATGGACACGCTACTGACAGACTAGCCTGATTGAGTTTAACGCTTCAGCCCCAGGCAGGACATCCACGCGATCTCTTTTGGGTTTGACCTCTCTTGATCCCCGTCCTAAGAGCGGAGGCTAGGGAGAGAGGGCTCTAAGCAGGGTATTAAGCTGCTAAAGCGTAGTTTTCGTCGTTTGCGACTATTTTTTTGCGGCTTTTTACGAGGCCAACCGCCCCTCGGCATGCTCCTAGGGCTTCGCAAATCCCGTCGAATCCAGAAT
>NZ_JAKCLJ010000049.1 GCF_021412565.1 Shewanella sp. AS1
GGAGGGCGTTTACCACGGTGTGGTTCATGACTGGGGTGAAGTCGTAACAAGGTAGCCCTAGGGGAACCTGGGGCTGGATCACCTCCTTACCTATACGATGATTGACCCTCTGAGTGTTCACACAGATTGCTTGATAGAAGATAGAGAAATATCGAAAGGTATTTTTGCGGATTTTGAGTGCTAATCAAGGCGCTTGAGGTGTGAGGAAGGCAGTGTAGTTCACTACATAACGACCGAACAACGAAAGCAACGCCGAGTAGCGTTCAAAAGACCAAAAAGAATGGGTCTGTAGCTCAGCTGGTTAGAGCGCACCCCTGATAAGGGTGA
>NZ_JAKCLJ010000004.1 GCF_021412565.1 Shewanella sp. AS1
GACCGGAGTGGACGAACCGCTGGTGTTCGGGTTGTGATGCCAATCGCATTGCCCGGTAGCTACGTTCGGAATCGATAACCGCTGAAAGCATCTAAGCGGGAAGCGAGCCCTAAGATGAGTCATCCCTTGGACTTTAAGTCCACTGAAGAGCCGTCCGAGACTAGGACGTTGATAGGCAGGGTGTGTAAGCGTTGTGAGGCGTTGAGCTAACCTGTACTAATGACTCGTGAGGCTTAACCATACAACCCTAATGGGTTTCTAATGGTAAAACTTGAACAGAAGAATACCGACACTTGATTTTAGTGTGACTCAATAAAGAACAGCTTTCTGAATTTAACAATTTTGTCTGGAAACCATAGCATTGTGGCCCCACCTGATCCCATCCCGAACTCAGAAGTGAAACGCAATCGCGCCGATGGTAGTGTGGGGTCTCCCCATGTGAGAGTAGGTCATTTCCAGGCGCCTAATAAAGCAAAGAGCCCTAGCCTAAAACGCTAGGGCTCTTTGCTTTATACGCTCCGCGAAAGTGCTACTTCACATGCAGCCCACAGCCACTTCGTGGGTGGCCCCTCAGCTTGCAGCACAGCTGCTGCGCGCTTCAAAGCCCTTGAATGCGTTGCATCCATAGCAGAGCTTCTTCGCCCCCATGTGCCCCCTTCGGGGATAATAAAGAGTAGGGGGAAGGGGTTGCGCTTATCAAGCGAAGCTTGATGCTGCTTCTGAACGCGGAGAGCTTGCTCGAAGCTGGCCATGACAGACGCCACTTTGGTTTTCACTTTTGCTCTTTATAAGAGAAGTAGTGAAGACAAAATAATCTCGAAAGAGTAGTGAAGAAGCCACCCGAATGAGGTGGATTTTTTGCGTTTTGTGGCAGAGAGTTTAAAGAGTTTAATTGCTTGGAGCACCTTATTGACTCAAATGGCCAAATCTCTATGAAGTGATTGACTTGAGATCACTTAAGAAACTGCTTTGCCATGCATAGATATCTTGTTTGGTTAACACTGCCATCATCTGTTTCCAGCGGTCGACCCTCTCATCTAATGGCATATTCAGTGCTTTTGCCAGTGCGCCTGAGATGGCGCCAATATCATAGGGGTTGATGATGACGGCGGCGTCAAGCTCATCTGCTGCGCCAGCAAGATGAGAAAGAACGAGTACACCAGGATCGTCAGGATTCTGGGCGGCAACATACTCTTTAGCAACCAGATTCATCCCATCTTTTAGCGGTGTTACCAGACCGACATCGGCGCGGGAGTGCATGGCGAGAACCGTGCTGCGGTGAAAGCCTCGGTTGATATAACGTAGGGGCATCCAGTCAAAGTCCGCGTAGGTTCCCAGGATATGACCTGCTTCTCTGTCGATACGTTCGGCCAGGTCGCCATAGGCTTGCAGGTCGCCTCTTGAGGTGGGGGATATTTGCAGATAGACAAGATTACGAATAAATTCTGGATAGTGGCGTAGCAGGCCTTCATAGCCTTGAAAGCGTTGTACTAGTCCCTTTGAGTAATCGAGCCTGTCTACTCCAATAATCAATTTTCGTTTTCTCAGGCTCTTGTTGAGCCGTTTAAATGCTTGTGTTTTTTCACCGCTTTTTACAATCTCAGGGATAGCCTGCGTCTCTATGCTGATGGGATAGACTCTGGCGGTGCAGTGACGATCGCCAAAGCGGAGTTGATCTTTATCCAGCGTTTCGCCACCGAGTCCGAGCAGGACACTCATACGAAACCCGGTAAGATCGCCGATTGTCTGAAACCCCACTAAATCGTAATGCAACAGGGCTTTAAGCAGCCTTTTGTAGTCGGGAATGGTGCGTAGCAGATCCAAGGAAGGAAAAGGCGTATGTAAAAAGAAGCCGATAGGATTTCTCACCCCCGCATCACGAAGGATTTGCGCTAATGGCAGCAGGTGGTAGTCGTGGATCCAGATGGTGTCACTGGGCTGCAGCAGTTTAAGTAGTTCGGTGGCAAACTTTTTATTAACGTGAATATAGCCACTTAATTCGGTATCGCTATAGCGCATTAATTCGGGACGTTGATGAAAGAGTGGCCAGAGCACGCCGTTGGCGAAACCTTTATAATATTGATTGTATTCACTTTGGCGTAAATCGACTGTGATATAGTCGATTTTGCCCAAAGTCTCCTTTTGTGGCTCGCTTGCCTTATTAGTGATTTTGCCACTCCAGCCAAACCAGATGCCACCTGCTTGTTCCATTGCCGCCATAATTCCCACGGCCAAGCCGCCGGCAGCACCTTTATTGGTACCATCGCTTTTTGCGACTCTGTTGGATACCACGATAAGCCTACTCATAGCTCTTGTTCCCAGCATTTACTGAGATGACGGGCACTATTGATAATGCCAACCATAGAGTAAGTTTGTGGGAAGTTACCCCATAATTCGCCTGTAATGGGGTTCAGATCTTCAGACATTAAACCTAAGTGGTTACGCTTTGAGAGGAGATCTTCAAAAAGGACTCTGGCTTCATCCTTACGCCCAGAGGCGGCCAAGGCATCAATGTACCAAAATGAGCAGATGGTAAAGGCGTTTTCCGGGATGCCGAAGTCATCTTCTATGATGTAGCGGAATAAATACTTACTACCTTGTGGCATAAGCTGGTTTTCGATTTCAGCTATGGTGCCGATAAATCGAGGTGCTGTACCATCAACAAAACCAAGCTCACAGGCTAACAGTAGGCTGGCGTCCATGGTGTTGCCTCCCCAGGTTGCTGTGTAGGCATTAAGGGATGGATTGAAGCCATGCTCGTCGATAGCCTCACGTATCTTGTTTGCTATCCCTTGCCAATAGCTGTGACGCTCGGCAAGTTCCAGACGCTTGGCGATTTTGGCAAGGCGATCGGCCGCGGCCCAACACATCATACTGGAAAAGGTATGCACATTTTTCGAGCCCCTGAGCTCCCAGAGTCCTGCATCGGGCTGGTTATAGTAACTGGCGGCTTTCTCGCCTATGGTTTCAAGTAGTTCAAATAGTGGTTTGCCGCCTGGGTGACGAATACGTTCATCGAAGAACATCTGAGTTGCCGATAGTACAATAGCGCCATAGACGTCGTGCTGGATCTGCTCAGCCGCCTGATTTCCCATTCTCACCGGCCCCATGCCGCGATAACCAGGCAATTGAGTCACTATGCGCTCCGTCATCTGTTTAGTGCCATTGATGCAAAACACGGGTTGCAAATATTCATCATCCATTTCGGCAACTATGTTAACCAGATAATGCAGGTATTGCTCCATGGTGCGTGTGGCGCCGAGGCGATTAAGGGCATGGACGGTAAAATAGCTATCCCTCAGCCAGCAGAAGCGATAATCCCAGTTGCGCTCAGTATCCGGTGCTTCCGGGATTGAGGTAGTCATAGCGGCAATGATGGCGCCTGTATCTTCAAAGGCACTGAGTTTTAAGGTGATGGCGGCGCGGATGACGGCATCTTGCCATTCAAAGGGGATAGCGAGGTAGCGTGACCATTCAAGCCAGTAAGATTCGGTGGCGCTGTAGAAGCGATCGCTCAATTGCTTTATCGATTCATTAATCGATTCATTGTCACCCAAAAGCAGGTAGTGCTCGGAGTCTAAGATAAACCAGGTTTCATCTAAGATGGCGCTCACAGAAAGATCTGTGGTTAATCTCAGCGAGAACTTATCGCTGACATAACTGATATGATGACTCCCCTGGATCTTATCGAAGGTTTTAGCCCCATCGCTATGGGCTGGGCGGGCAAGCACTTTGATTTTTGGGCGACCAGAAGGAGTGAGTTTTCTGTGTAAGCTTATTGGGCGAAAGGTGCGATCAAATTGATTGAATCTGGGAATAAAGTCGGTGACTGTGACACTGTTGCCTTGGGTATCATAGAGGGTAGTGATGAGTATGGCGGTATTTTTTAGGTAGTGTTGCTCGCTGTGGCTGAAGTTATCCAGCTCAATAGTGTAGGTGCCTGTGAGGGACCGCGTCTCACCATCTTTTAGCAGAGAACAGAAGATGGGATCGCCATCGAATCGAGGAAAGCAGCACCATACCACTTCGGCTTTTTTATCTATGAGTGCGCCAATAGCGCAGTTACCTATGAGTGCCAGTTCCAGGTTGCGTTGTGTCATCTAATCGCTCCTCGCTATTCTCTAACTGCTTTATTGTCATAGTTAAAAATGCAAGAACCTCGCCAGTGTTTGAAAAACGTTCAACTGCGCAGCTGACTCCTTCACCCACTTTTATCGATATCCCCTTATGTGCATTTACCCAGGCGAAACCATCTTCATCTGTTGTGTCATCGCCGATAAACAGAGGTTTACGGCCGTAAAAAGGGGGCTGACTCATAAAGCGGGCGATAGCTACCCCTTTATCTGTGCCGGCAAGCAGTATTTCTCGAACGCAATTTCCCCGAATGATGCGGATATCCTTGCGTTGCGGGAGTTTAAGTGTGTTATCGATAAAGCTGTCCAGGCTTTGTTGCTGCTCGGGGGCGGTTCGATAATGAAGCGCGAGGGCATTGCCTTTATCTTCGATAAGTAGCCCTTTGGCTTTGCCATATTCCGCTAACAAGGCTTTGATATTAATGAACTCGCTGCCGGGTAAAGAAACTGACTGACGGGCACCATTTCGATATCGCCACTGGGCGCCATGACTACCTGCCATATTGATATCAGCATCCACTAAGGCCATTAAGGAGTCGAGTGTCCGTCCCGAAATAAGTGCAAACGCCCCATTAAGGTGCAAATGGAGTGATTCCAGTAGCAGGTTTATTTGGTTGGAAACGATGACAGCTTCGGGAGTGTCGGCAAAGTCCACTAAGGTGCCATCGAAGTCTACAAAAAGGGCGATATCTGTTGGATTGAAAGATTGATTGGATAGGAATGTCTGTTTGGGTGCGTACATACGAGTCAGCGTTATCCCTCAATAAATGTATTTGCCTCTATGACTATAGCAAGCATAATCGAGATATGAAAATATCACTCTCGTGGGCCTCTGGTTATCGCCCTTGGGAGCATAGAGCCAGAGGAGTGCCCATGAGTTATCATATTTGGATGAAAATACTCCAATTGATCTCTCTGAGGACAAAAAGTCCTTTACCTTTGGGAGGCGTTTTAGCATAATGCCCGACGTCAACAGGGGTGTAGTTCCAATTGGTAGAACAGCGGTCTCCAAAACCGATGGTTGCGGGTTCGAGTCCTGCCACCCCTGCCAAATTCCAGAAGGCCTAGCAGAAATGCTAGGCCTTTGTTTTTTATTCGAACCTTTTCTGCTATTCAACTTAAATTTCCCCTGTTTCCTGCCCATTGGTATGAGCATTTAATGACACCTAAGCCAGCAAGCGTTATCCTACTATGAGTTTGATAGGGGGCGATGTGAATAGAAACGCATATTTAGATGCCATGGGGATCACGCGCTGGCGTGAGCGCAGTGAGGCTGTAGACCCTTGTTATATTCTGGTCGATAAAGGTGTCAGAATTGAGGTTGAGCATCCGATTGTGAAGTCGGTGTTGGCTCTGCTGAACATCAATGCTGAGCAGGTGAAAGTGAGCACAGTGTTACCTAAGTCTGCCGGGAAATCGTCGGCCATTATGTGGGATCTTCGGTGCTTAAAGCACCCTAAAGTGGAGTGTATCCTCAGCTCGCCACCTTTATCTGAGCTTGAGCAAACTGTGCAGGCAAAGAAACAGTTATGGCAATCTATCCATAGCTGGGACGGTTATCTGGGTATTGGCGATGCAACTTAAACTCTTGAGTATCGATGAGGCGGCGCAGATCCATCAGATAGCACAGTTGTGTCATCAATTCCCCATGTCTTTTACTAACATAGAGTCCTGCTTTGGTCGCTTCTATAAGGTGTTCGGTTATTATCAAGATGATGCCTTAGTCGGTTTTGCCGTACTGCATCGGGTATTTGAAGATGCGACCTTAATGGATATCTGTGTGCATCCTGAGCATCAAGGCCGAGGCATAGCTCAGCAATTGATCAAGGTTTTGGTCGATACGGCTGCCACAGAGGGCGCAGAGCGGATCATGCTTGAAGTGCGGGTATCCAGTCAGCGAGCCATTGCCCTGTATCGCTATTTTGGCTTCGAGCAAGTCGGGCTCCGCAAAGATTATTATCCTCTAATTGATGGCAAGGAAGATGCCCTGCTGATGGAGCGTCATCTTTAGTTTTCGACTTGTTTTTACTGGAGCTAAATAATAAAAATCCGCTACACAGATAGCGGATTTTTATTTTCGTATTGGTGGACAAGGGGCTGCCTAAGCGGTTGTTTATTTGACCTCTTTCCCCTGAGCCTGCAGATCGGCATGGTAACTTGAACGTACCATAGGGCCACACGCTGCATGGGTAAAACCAATCTCTTCGGCAAACTCTTTTAGCTGATCAAATTCTGCTGGCGGCACATAACGTTCGACCGGCAGGTGGAATTTCGATGGCTGTAGATATTGGCCTAAGGTGAGCATCTCGACGTTATGGGCACGAAGATCAACCAGTACCTGGGCGATTTCTTCGTTTGTTTCGCCAAGACCCATCATCAAGCCTGATTTAGTCGGGATGTGTGGGTGACGCTCTTTAAACTTCTTCAGTAGATCCAGCGACCATTGATAGTTCGCCCCTGGACGTGCCTTACGATAATGCTTAGGCGCCGTCTCCAGGTTGTGGTTGAACACATCGGGCGGCTCGGTGGCTAAGATATCCAGCGCCGCATCGATTCGACCACGGAAATCGGGCACAAGTATCTCTATTTTTATCTCAGGGTTGAGTTTACGGATCTCGCGAATACAATCGGCAAAATGCTGGGCGCCGCCATCTCTGAGATCGTCACGGTCAACCGAAGTGATCACCACATATTTGAGCTTCATGTCGCGGATAGTTTGCGCCAGTTTGACTGGCTCTTCGCTATCGGGTTTGAGCGGACGACCATGGGCCACATCGCAAAACGGACAACGCCTAGTACAAATCGCCCCTAAAATCATAAAGGTGGCTGTGCCATGGTTGAAACATTCGGCCAGGTTAGGGCAGGAGGCTTCTTCGCACACAGAGTGTAAACCGTTCTTACGCAGTGCTTGCTTGATGTCGAGAATGCGCTGATTTGAAGAGGGCAGTTTGACCCTGAGCCAATCGGGCTTGCGCAACATGGTCTCGCGCTCGGAAGGCATAATCTTTACTGGAATGCGTGACACCTTATCTGCGTCGCGTAGTTTTACGCCAGGTTGTAGTCTTTCAGGCCTGTTCATATTAGTTTGCTAACCCTTGATGATGTTCTAACGCTTGATAGCCTAAGGTCTGGCTAAAGGTTTGAATCAGTTTTTCACCGGCTTCAAGCACCGTTTGGGGTCCATTTAACGGTTTGCATTGAGCCATCTCTAAACCTGCATAACCACAAGGGTTGATGCGCTGGAAAGGGGACATATCCATATCGACGTTCAGAGCCAGTCCATGGAAGGAGCAGCCCTTGCGAATTCTGAGTCCTAAAGAGGCGATTTTACGTTCATTGACATAGACACCCGGCGCGTCGGCCTTGGCATAAGCCTCGATATCGTACATGGCCAGCATATTGACTATGCTCTGCTCAATATCGGTTACCAGCTGGCGCACGCCTATCTTAAGCCGTTTAATGTCCAGCAGAGGATAGACAACCAGTTGTCCCGGGCCGTGGTAAGTTACCTGGCCGCCTCTGTCGACTTGGATCACTGGGATATCGCCCGGGTTAAGAATATGCTCGCTCTTGCCTGCTTGCCCTTGGGTGAATACTGGCGGATGTTCCACAACCCATAATTCATCCTGGCTAGTTTCATCTCGGTTGTCTGTATAGGCCTGCATCGCATGCCACACTGACTCGTAATCCTGTTGTCCAAGATGACGAATATGTAAAACCTTATCCTTCAAGGGCAACCTCTCCCCTCACTATTTTGTGAGCCTATTATACGCTTGAAATTGGCAAATGTAAGGCAGATCACACTTCATCTGCCTAGATGCAGGGCTTAAAGTACCCGCTTAACCCCTTCGATGGCGGCCAGTTCGATATAGAGCTGCTCTATCTGCTCTTTACTGTTGACCGTGACGCGAATAGTCACAGAGTGGTATGTGCCTTTGCTTGATGCTTTGGATGAGGGTACGTAGTCGCCGGGTACATGGCGCTGCACGACACTGACCACATCATCGGCCAGATTATCGCGCGCATCGCCGACAACCTTAAATGGGAATGATGCGGGGAACTCCATGAGTTCGTGGAAATTGGTATCTAACATTGGCTAACTCTCTTGCCGAAAACAATAGTCTCTAAATGGGGGAGATTATAGCGAATTCAAGCCACAGATGGGAAAACAATCACGATGAAAAGGGCATAAAATATAAAGGCCACTGAATGTGGCCTTTATCAAATGGGGGCTATTTACTTAAACCAGCTTGCAAACAGTTGCTTAAAGTAATCCATCAGCTTATTGAACCAGCTGCCTTCCTGTACATCCTGCAATGTCACAAGCGGGAATTGGGCAATATCTTTGCCATCTAATTGGAAATAAACGCGACCAACCACTTGGCCTTTGGCGAGCGGCGCAGTCAGTTCCTGATTGAGCTCGAAGTTTGCCTGCAGATTTTTAGTCTCACCTCGGGTAATAGTGATAGGTGTATCTGTCATCACGCCAAGATCGATTGCATCGGTATCGCCGTACCAGATTTTCTGGGTAACAAACTTATCGCCAGCTTTGTAAGGCGTCACTGTCTCGAAGAAACGAAAACCATAGGTGAGCAGTTTTTTACTCTCGGCTTTACGGGCTGATTCGCTTCCTGTACCCATGACCACTGAGATAAGGCGCATGCCATCTTTAGTCGCAGAGGAAACCAGGTTGTAACCCGCTCCCGAAGTATGACCGGTTTTGATGCCGTCAACATCCATGCTCTTATCCCACAACAGGCCATTACGGTTGTATTGTTTGATGCCGTTATAGGTGAAAGATTTCTCGGAATAGATATGGTATTCGTCAGGTACATCGCGAATTAAGGCGGCGCCCAGCAGTGCCATATCATAGGCTGTGGATTTGTGGCTTTGAGAGTCAAGACCGTGTGAGTTTTCGAAATAGCTGTCTTTCATTCCCAGCTGTGTTGCCCAGGAGTTCATCATATCGACGAAAGCATCTTCGGTGCCGGCAATGTGCTCTGCCATAGCCACACAGGCATCGTTGCCAGATTGAATTATGATGCCGCGGTTCAGATCGTCCACCGATACCTGCTTACCCACTTCGATAAACATCTTGGAGGAATCGGGGAAGTTTTTCGACCAGGCATTCTTGCTGATGGTGACCATGTCGCTGGACTTGATATTGCCCAACTTGATCTCTTGACCTATCACATAGCTGGTCATCATCTTGGTCAAACTTGCAGGGTTGAGGCTTTCATAAGCGTTCTCCTCTGCGATGATTTGACCCGAGTTATAATCCATCAAAATGAAGGCTTTAGCTGCGACCTTAGGGGCGTCTGGCGTTATTATCGGTGCGGCACTCACGACTGTGCTGGAGAGAGAAGCGAGAAAGAGGAGTGATTTGGCACATTTATTCATTAATTTCATATTACAAAGACACGTCTTTTAGTTGAATGCGAAAAGAAAAAGATACTGGCATCGAGTATAACATTAGTCGACCCTGGATTTCAGTGAAGGTTCATTAATCTTATTGAAAACTCACCGGTATGGCCTTATTCGGTCACTTGATAGCTGTTTGGATACCCGTTTTGTTGTAGCTCAGTTTGCAGCTGATTGGCAAGTTGTTGCTGGCCAAAGGGGCCTAACTGCAGCTTGTATATGTTACCCGCTTGCAGGACTCGGGTCTTAACCTGATATTGCCCCGCCAGCTTCTCAGCCAGTTGGTCGATACTCGCTTTATTGGAAAGCGCCACCACCTGAACGAAATACACCTGAGTCTGTTTCAGCTGGGCAAGGGCGAGTGATTCCGGGCTTTCGATATAGATAACTTCAATCTCGACGTTAGCGGTGCCGGTTTTCAACATGCCTAACTTATGGGCGGCGGCGTAGGAGAGATCGATAATGCGATTATCATGAAAAGGGCCGCGATCGTTAACGCGTACGATCACCGAGCTATTGTTTGCGACATTGGTGACTTTAACATAGCTAGGCAGAGGTAGGGTCTTATGGGCCGCCGACATAGAGTACATATCGTAGGTTTCACCGTTTGATGTGAGATGACCATGGAATTTGGCGCCATACCAGGAGGCGACTCCGCTCTGTTTAAAACCTTTGCCCGATGGCATCACCTGATAGGTTTTACCCAGCACAGTGTAACTCTTAGGATTACCGCCACGGCTGTAGGGTTCATATTTGGGGTGAGCATCTTCCACTTTAGTGACATCGGGGGCATTTTTCGGCCCTGTGTCATTGCTCATCTTGTAACGATTACCGGAACTGCAGGCGGCCAGCAGCAGTGAGAGACAGAGAATAATCAGCTTAGCCATGAGGTTAACCTTTCCCATAAGCATCTTTTAATTGCTGACTAAATTGATAAACCGCCATGGCGTATAATGGGCTGCGATTATAGCGGGTGATCACATAGAAATTATTCAAGCCCAGCCAATAGTCTGTCTGCTCAGCCTGAATTAATTCGACGATCAAGCCGGGCTGGCTGATATCCAGATCCCTGTTTTGGGCTAATGCTAACTCAGGAGAGAGAATATCGGCCACAGTGTAATTGGGTTTGCCACTCTTCCAGACACTCAGGTTATCGGGCAGCTGATGGGCTGTGAGTGGTAGCGCCACGTCTTCACCACGCTGCCAGCCATGCTGATGAAAATAGTTGGCCACACTGCCTATGGCATCGACAGGACTGCCAATCAGATCCCGTTTGCCATCATGATCAAAATCCACCGCAAAATGACGATAACTGGAGGGGATAAATTGACCATATCCCATGGCGCCGGCGTAGGAGCCATTAAGCTGAGTGATATCCAGCCTTTCCTCAGCGACTAGCTGCTGTAGGTTGGCCAGCTCCTTGCGAAAGAAATCGGCACGGGGCGTGTAGTGAAAGCCGAGTGTATAGAGGGCGTCGATGGCCGGATAAGTGCCCATGTAGCCGCCATAAAAGGTTTCAATACCGATAATGGCGACTATGATTTGTGGATCGACCTGATATTGATTGGCCGCACGTGTGATGGTGTCACTGTGGCTATGCCAAAACTCCAGCCCTTTGGCTAAACGCTGCTCGGTCAGGAAAATGGGATAGTACTTGTGCCAAGGTTTGGCTTCCCAGGGGGTGGTAATGGCATCGATCACCTTTTGATTATAGTGAGCCTGCCCCAGGAACTTATCCACCGACTCCTGACTGAAGCCGGCTGCGAGTTGTGTGCTAACAAACTCCTGCCTGAGTGAACTGATATCGCCCTCTTGTGGGATAACACCTTCCTGAGCCTGAGAGAAAGTTGCAATTGATGCAAATAATAGGGTGCTGCAAAGGCGTGTTATTGGTTTCAATCCTGACTCCCTTATCTGTCGATAAAACGTCTGTGAGTGTGAATACTCATTAAAATACCAAAACCTATCATCAGCGTCAGCATAGAGGTACCCCCATAACTGATCAGCGGCAGCGGTACGCCCACCACGGGCAAGATCCCCGATACCATGCCTATATTGACGAAGATGTAGACGAAAAAGGTTAAAGTAATACTGCCCGCGAGTAAACGGGCAAAGCTGGTTTGAGCCCTGGCAGCGATAACCAGACCACGGCCAATTATGTACAGGTAGAGGGCGAGCAGGAGTAAACTGCCGATCAGACCAAACTCTTCGCCTATCACGGCAAAGATAAAGTCTGTGTGGCGCTCGGGCAAAAACTCCAGTTGGGATTGTGTGCCATCGAGCCAGCCTTTGCCCCACATGCCGCCGGAACCGATAGCAATTTTCGACTGAATAATATGGTAACCCGCGCCGAGGGGATCTTTTTCAGGGTCCAGCAGGGTTAACACCCGGGTGCGTTGATAGTCATGCATCAAAAAGTACCAGAGTACAGGCAGCAGAGCCAGTACTGCGCCGATAAAGCTACCGACAATCACCCAGCTCATTCCCGAGAGAAACAGCACGAAGATCCCCGAGGCCGCAACTAGAATCGAGGTCCCCAGATCCGGTTGCTTGGCGATAAGTAGTGTGGGGATCAGTAGGATCACACCCGCACCCGCTAGATAGCGTTTCTTGGGCGGCAGGGGGAATTTACTGATATACCAGGCCATGGTAATAGGGAAGGCCAGTTTCATCAGCTCCGAAGGCTGAAACTCCATGAAGCCCAAGTTTAACCAGCGCTGGGCGCCTTTGTTGATCTCACCAAAGAAGTGAACGCCGAGCAGCAGAATAATCCCCGCTATATAGATGGGAAACGCCCAGCGGCGCAGCACTTCGGGATTGATCTGTGCGACAAACAGCATGATCCCCAGCGAGAGTGCCATGCGGATTAACTGACGCTCCATCAGTGCCATATCTTCGCCGCCGGCTGAATAGATCACAAACAGGCCAAAGCCCATCAGGGTTAGCAGGCCGATAAGCAGGGGAAGATCCAAGTGCATCCGCTGCCAGATATTGGGCCTGTGATTAGGTGTACTCATGATTTGGGCTCCGCCGTATCACCGGGTGGGTTATCACGCAATATGTATTCATCCAGCATAGCGCGGGCCACAGGGCCGGCATTCACACCGCCCCAACCGGCATTCTCCAGTACCACGGCGAGCACGATTTTTGGGTTTTCATAAGGCGCATAGGCCACGATTAGGGCGTTATCTCTCAGATGCTCCTCAATGGTATCGGCATCATATTTTTCATCTTCTGCGACACTGAACACCTGGGCCGTTCCGGTTTTCATGGCGGCGTTATAACCCGCATCGACGAAACGGGATTTATGAGCCGTGTCTTTCATGGCGAGATTAATGACGTCCCAGTTTTTGGGATTGTTGAGCACCACTGGCGGCATCTTGTCGGCGGGAGTATCGACCATGCGGGTGTCATCTTTAATCGATTTGAGCAGATGGGGAACAAACCGCTCGCCCTTATTGGCAAGTATGGTAACCGAGTTGGCTAACTGTAGTGGCGTAGTCGTCCAGTAGCCCTGACCGATCCCGACCGAGATGGTGTCGCCTATGTACCAGGGCTGGTTGTAACGGATCCGCTTCCAGTCTCGAGAGGGCATGATCCCAGCCGACTCTTCATTGATATCTATGCCGGTGAGTTCACCAAATCCAAATTGAGTCATAAAATTGCTGAGTTTGTCGATACCGGTTTTATAGGCGAGATCATAAAAATAGGTGTCGCAGGAGTGGATGAGGGCGTCGGCAACATCGACCCAACCATGGCCCCAACGCTTCCAGTCGCGATATTTACGTTCGACATTTGGGATCTGCCAGAAGCCGGGATCCCAGACACGGGTCTTTGGTGTCACTACGTTATCATCTAACCCCAGCAGTGCTATGTGGGGCTTGACCGTGGATGCCGGTGCGTACTGTCCCTGGGTTGCCCGGTTGATCAAGGGGCGCGAGCGTGAATTGAGCAGCTCGCTGTAGGCTTTAGAGCTGATGCCGTGAACGAACTGGTTAGGATCGTAACTTGGGCTGGAGACCATAGCCAGCACGCCGCCATCGCGAGGATCTATGGCCACAATCGAGCCGCGGCGACTGTCCAGCAGCTCCATCGCCTTCTGTTGCAGTTTGAGATCTATGGTGAGATAGATATCCTGGCCGGGTTTGGGGGCAATGGATTTGAGGGTGCGAATGGTGCGCCCGCGGTTATTGACCTCCTCTTCGAGGTGGCCTGGCTGACCGTGTAGCAGGCTCTCATAATACTTCTCGATCCCTTGCTTGCCTATGTCATGGGTGGCGGCGTAATTATGCCACTGGCCGTTGGCCTGCAGCGCGGCCTGATCGCGGTTATTAATCCGGCCCACATAGCCGAGCACATGGGTGAGTAGGCTGCCGTAGGGATAGTAACGTTTCAGCCCCGCCTGGATGGAAAATCCTGGAAATTCATGCTGGTTGACACTAAAGAGCGCGACCTCTTTTTCTGTCAGGCGGTTTTTGATAGTCAGTGGTTTAAAGCGTCGGTGGAATTTCAGTGATTCTATTAGGTTCTCTCGCTCTTCGGCCGAGATGGGGATAATTTTGCTGACTCTGTCCAGCGCGTCCGCAATATCACTGGCTTTCTCAGGAATCAATTCCAGGGCGTAAAAGGGCTGGTTTTCCGCGAGTAAAACGCCATGGCGGTCGTAGATCAGGCCGCGGCTGGGCGCCACAGGTACAACACGAATACGGTTGTCGTTGGAGCGGGTTTCATAATCCTTAAAGGAGAGGATCTGCAGCTGATACAGATTACTGAAGAGTACAGTTAACAGCACCACCACACAGGCGAAAGTGAAGATGGCTCGTCGTTTAAACAGGGCGGCCTCGGCCGCGTGGTCATGCATTGCCATCCGTTTACGTGGCGCCAATTATACTCTCTCCAGTGATAAGTGGGTGCTTGGTATCATAGCCTGCCTTCAGTGGGGTTATGGCCTACAGAGAGCTTACTCTCTATGATATGGATGGTTATTGTTAATGCTCCAGGCGCGGTAGAGGCTCTCTGCCACCATGACTCTCACCAAAGGGTGAGGCATAGTCAGGGCAGACAGACACCAGCTTTGGGCCGCCGCTTGTTTACAGGCGGGCGCCAATCCTTCTGGACCACCGATTAATAAACTGACATCGCGTCCATCATGTTGCCAGCGACTGAGCTGATTTGCCAGCTCTGGGGTTGTCCAGTTTTTACCGGGAAGATCCAGACTGACAATATGGTTGCCCTTGGGGATCGCTGCGAGCATCAACTCGCCCTCTTTGTGGAGGATGCGGGCGATGTCGGCATTTTTGCCCCGTTTACCCGCCGGGATCTCGGTCAGCTCCAGCGCCATATCCCTGGGGAAACGTCGCTGATACTCTTCAAATCCGGTTGTGACCCAGCCCGGCATGCGGGTGCCGACGGCAACTAGCTGTAACTTCATTAGGCTAGATGACTTATTCGGGTCTTTCTGACCAGAGTTTTTCTAGCTGGTAGAAATCACGGGTCTGATCTTGCATCACATGCAAAATCACATCGCCAAGATCCACCAAAACCCATTCGCTGCTGTCACGGCCTTCGACGCCATAGATGTGCAGCTCGGCGCGCTTAGCTTCAACCACCACATTTTCGGCGATGGCTTTCACATGGGTTTTTGATGTGCCCGAGCAGACCACCATATAATCCGTGATATTGGACTGGTTGGTGACTTCGAGTACGACTATATCTCTGGCTTTTAAATCTTCAACTTTGTCGATGACAAACTGTTTTAGCTCGGCGCTTTGCACGCGGGTTTCCTCATTCATTTTTAACAACGGGGCAGTATAACAGGTTATAGGGGCAAAGTAAGCGCCTGTGGTGGCGCCTGTCTGGGATTTTAGGCGCCGCAGCGGCTTTTTAACCGAGATAGAGTCTGTGCCGCTTGATATAGTCCCACACATCGGCTGGAAGTGCCTTGGCCAATTGCGCTTGGTTGGTGACTTCATCTGACTCGGTCAGCAGCGCACGCAGTGCAGTCGATGAGTAGGGCTGCTCGGCTATCTCAACCTGAAAGATGGCGCCGTGTAATGCGTTGGGATCATCGAGCAGCGCCGGCTCGCCTCTGTGTTTCTCAAGCAGCTGCATCATCTGTGGATGGTCGGTCAGTGTCCAGCCTGGGCGGCGGCAGACCACAATATGGCACAGCTCGAGCAGCCGCTGCCACTGATACCAGCTTGGTAGCTTGATAAAGGAATCCATTCCCATGATAAACAAGAGTTGATCTTTGGGATGACGTTCGCGCAGGGTTTGCAGCGTGACGACTGAATAGGAGGGGCTTTCGCGGTTGATTTCGATATCGCAGACAGAGAAGGGCGGGTATTGCTCGCACACTAATTGCGCCATCGCCAGGCGGTGGGCGCTGTTGCTGTTAGGCTGCGCCTTATGGGGGGGAATATGGTTGGGCATCAGCCAGAGTTGGTCGAGAGTGAGCGCCTGCTGCACCGCCAGAGCGGGTCTGATATGACCGAAATGTATGGGGTCGAATGTACCGCCTAGGATACCTATTCGCATGGCCGTATTTCGCTCTTTATTAATAGTCATATACCGATCTTCATCATAGCCGTAAGCCGCTTTGCATAAGAGTACGCCAGACTTAATCTAACGCGATATGGCTAAGGGTTTTATGAGCCGAACTGTCATAGAGCAGGCAGAGATGGCTCAGGGCTGTCCAATCCTCTATGCCTTGTTGCTTGAGTCTCAGCTCGATCTTACCGGCAAATGCCAGCATGGCTTCTATCTGCGCCAGACTCAGGCGGGATAAGGCCGCCTGATAGTAGCCTTTGCGTTTATCCCAAATCCGCAGTTTGCTCCACAGTGCACTCAGGTTCTCTCCCTGTTCCTGCGCCTGTTTCAGGGTGAACAGGGTACTGAGTTCTTTAAACTGCCCCCAGAGCAGGATAGGCACGGCAACGCCTTCGGCCTGAAGCTGCGCCAGAATATGCTGCGCTTTATCCTGCTGATTGCTGAGCAGGGCGTCATCGATCTGGAATACGCTAAAGCGGGATTGATCCTCGAAATATTGGCTCAGTTGCGCGCTGCTAATTTGTGCATTGGGACTGAGCAGCTGCAGTAGTTGCAGCGCCTGATCGGCAGCCAATAGATTGCCTTCGTAAAGACTAAATAGCAGCTGCTGCGCATCCTGAGTCAGATTAAGGCTGAAATGATGAATACGGCCCTGTAACCAGCGCTGAAACTGAGCCCCTTCGGGTGTGGTGCAGGGAATATAGATCCCCTGATCATCGAGCGCCTTAAACCATTTCGAGCGGGTTTGCTCGCTGGCCAGTTTAGGCCCAGTGATGATGAGTAGGTTATCGGGATTAGGCGATTGCATCAGGCTTTGCAGCTGGGCACTGCCGTCGCTGCCCGGTTTCCCCTGGGGGAGTTCCAGCTCTATGATGCGGCGACTGGCAAACAGGCTCATGGCATTATACTGCTCAAGCAGTTCGTTCCAGTTAAAACCTGTTTCCTGTACCAGCTGGATCTTCTCTTCAAATCCCGCCTGTTTGGCCTGGGCACAGATGGCGGCCTTACTGGTTTCGCATAACCAGGGATCATCCCCAAATACTAAATAGCAAGGCTTAAGTGGGCTTAAGTGTTTGCTGAGTTGATCCGGATATACCCGCATTAATTGGTCTCTATGGATGCCAGAATTTGGATTATCTGATCAGCCGCCTGAATCCGCATCTCTTTGACTAGCAGTTCCATCTCGCGGCTCTTAGCCAGCGCGGTACGTGGATCGTCAAGATAATCCCTGTGAATCCCGACTTCGAAGCGTTGGCCCTCACGCTCTGGCATCTGCACCGCGAAGGAGACCAGATAGTTAAGTTCATACTCGGCCACATTGCCTGTGGGGTAGAGCGACAAGGTTGTACGATTTAACGAGTCATTGATAATGTGCAGGACGGGCGTGGTGTCGGTTTGTTCGACCACACTGATGCTGTTAAGGCGCAGGCGATCGCGCACTAAACGGGTCAGTTCACTGTATTCATCCTGGCTGCTCAGGTGCAAGGTTTTGAGAGATTCCGGGATAGAGTAACTGCGTTGCAGCTTAAAGCCGCAGCCGCTGGTGGCGAGCAGAGTGAGGGTCAATAGTGCGAAACACAAGCGTTTGATAAACATAGCTTAGGTCATCTATTTCCTAATGTGTGAAGCGATAAGGCTGAATCATCGATTTTGTCTCTATGACTCAGCCATTCGCTTGAGTGTACTACCAATAATGGCTTATTTTAATGGCTTAGTTTGCCACGATATTCAGCAGTTTACCCGGTACATAAATCACTTTGCGTACCGTTTTACCTTCAGTGTGTTTTAGCACGCCCTCTTCGGCCATGCCGGCAGCTTCAACCGTCTCTTTATCGGCGTCGGCAGCCACAGTGATTTTGGCGCGCAGCTTTCCGTTAACCTGGACGATAATCAGCTTGCTGTCTTCCACCAAAGCAGACTCATCCACTTGCGGCCAGCGCGTCTCTTCAATCACCTGCTCAAAGCCTAAGGCTTGCCACAGGGTAAAGCAAGTGTGTGGAATAATTGGATAAAGCAGACGTACTACGGCAGATAAGGCTTCCTGCATCATGGCTCTGTCTTGCTCGCTCTCCAGCGGTGCTTTTTGCAGGCGGTTCATCAGTTCCATCACAGAGGCGATGGCGGTGTTGAACATCTGACGACGCTCGATATCATCTCCTACCTTGGCGATAGTCTTGTGCAGTTCGCGGCGCAGGGCTTTCTGGTCGCCATTCAGAGCGGCAATGTCTAAGGCGACAGTTGGGCCCTGCGAGATATGGTCGTGGGCCAGCTTCCACAGACGCTTAATAAAGCGGTGCGCGCCCTCGACGCTAGACTCTTGCCACTCGAGGGTTAGCTCTGGTGGTGAGGCAAACATCATAAATAGACGCACAGTATCGGCACCATACTTGTCCACCATTTCTTGCGGGTCGATGCCGTTGTTTTTCGACTTAGACATCTTGCTCATGCCGGTATAAACCAGCTCATGGCCTTTGCCATCTACCGCTTTTATGATACGGCCTTTGTCGTCTGTCTCTGTAACTTTGGCATCGTTGGGCGATACCCAGACACGGGCGCCTTTCTCATCTGTGTAGTAGAAGGCATCGGCCAGCACCATACCTTGGGTTAGCAGGCGTTTTGCCGGCTCATCACTGTTCACTAAGCCGATATCACGCAGCAGCTTGTGGAAGAAGCGGAAGTAGAGCAGGTGCATACAGGCGTGCTCGATACCGCCGATATACTGATCCACAGGCAGCCAGTAGTTGGCCTTGGCGGGATCCAGCATCTGATCGGCTTTCGGGCTACAGTAGCGGGCATAATACCAGGAGGACTCCATAAAGGTGTCGAAGGTATCGGTTTCTCTGAAAGCTTCCTGGCCGTTGACTTGGGTTTTGGCCCACTCTTTGTCGGCCTTGATGGGACTTTGGATACCATCCATCACCACATCTTCAGGCAGGATCACCGGCAGTTGATCTTCTGGTGTTGGCATCACAGTGCCATCGGCCAGCGTCACCATAGGGATAGGTGCGCCCCAGTAACGTTGACGTGAGACACCCCAGTCGCGCAGACGGTAGTTGACCTGACGCTTGCCTTTGCCTTGGCTGCTAAGTTTCGCATCGATGGCATCGAAGGCCGCTTGGAAATCTAAGTTATCGAATTCACCTGAGTTAAACAGCACGCCTTTCTCTGTGTAGGCTTCTTCGCTGATATTCAGCTCGCCATCAACAGGTTTAATCACCCCTTCGATAGACAGACCATATTTAGTGGCAAATTCGTAGTCACGTTGGTCGTGACCTGGAACCGACATCACCGCGCCTGTGCCATAGTTCATCAGGACGAAGTTAGCCGCCCACACAGGCACTAATCTGCCCGTTAAGGGGTGGATAGCTTTAAGGCCAGTATCGACCCCTTTCTTCTCCATCGCGGCCATGGCAGCTTCTGTGGTGTCGGCGTTTTTACACTCTTCGATAAAGGCCGCGAGTTCTGGATTATTGGCTGCGGCCTGTTCGGCTAATGGGTGAGCAGCGGCAATGGCGACATAGGTGACGCCCATGACGGTGTCTGGGCGTGTGGTGTAGATGTCGAAGCTCTGATCGGATCCTTCAACCTCAAAGGTCATCTCTATGCCTTCACTGCGGCCAATCCAGTTGCGCTGCATTGTCTTGACCTGCTCAGGCCATTCATCGAGCTGGTCGATATCGTTTAGCAGCTCTTCGGCGTAGTCGGTGATCTTGATAAACCACTGTGGGATCTCTTTTTGCACCACTGGGGTATCACAGCGCCAGCAGCAGCCGTCTTGTACTTGCTCGTTAGCCAGTACTGTCTCATCGTTTGGACACCAGTTCACCGATGCGGTTTTCTTGTAGACCAGACCTTTCTCATACAGCTTAGTGAAGAACCACTGCTCCCAACGATAGTACTCAGGGGTACAAGTGGCGATTTCACGGCTCCAGTCATAACCAAAACCCAGCATCTTGAGCTGGTTTTTCATGTAGTCGATATTTTCATAGGTCCAGGGCGCCGGCGCGGTTTTATTATTGATGGCGGCGTTTTCGGCGGGCAGGCCGAAAGAGTCCCAACCTATGGGTTGTAATACGTTTTTACCCTGCAGGCGCTGGTAACGAGAGACGACATCGCCTATGGTGTAGTTACGGACATGGCCCATATGCAGTCGACCCGACGGGTAAGGGAACATAGAGAGGCAGTAAAACTTCTCTTTGCTCTCATCTTCGGTGACTTCAAATGTTTTAGTGTCTTGCCAGTGCTGTTGCACCTTAGCTTCAATTTCTGAAGGTAGATATTGCTCTTGCATTGATGATTCCCGGCCATGCCGCTTATTATTTGACCTTGCGCAGTTTAGTCGCGCGAGTTAGATCTGCATAGAATAAACTAGAAGTGAGTCATTAAAAAGGTTCCCATGAAGGAGTATTGAACATGAGTGAAAGAAGCCATGCCTTACTGTCGCTTTACGAGACTCTGATAGCACAGGTAAAAGCCGATTTTTCTGAAGATAACTCTATGACTGTAAAAGAGTTATATAAACTTGTGACAGCAAGTAAAGAGTTCTTGGCTATCAAGAAACAGGCGAAGGATGATGAGCTTGCCTTAGTGGAACATTTTCTAAAACGTGAGATAGCCAATTACTTACAGGAACAAAATGCCGAAGAGTTGAGCCACAGCCCAACTGTGATCGCGGCAGAGAATACCTTGTGGCACTGGTTAAGTGAAATTACCGATCGCAGTCAGATAGAGTGGCACGAAGTGACTCAGGATCTGAAACATAATGGTTTTTATCAAAGTGGTGAGATAGTGGCTCAGGGAACCTTGATCTGCACCGCCTGTGGCCATCAGATGCGAATTGAATTCCCTGGGGTGATACCCGATTGCCCCGAATGTGAGTGTGAGCAGTTTACCCGCGAGGCGCTCGCGCCCTAACACTTATAACCCTAGGCATCTTCCTCAGATGCCTAGGGTTTTTCATTACTCTTCTACAGGACAGGTTTGTGCTGTTTGTGTTTTTGCACTGACTCTAAGCGCCGTTTTTCTGATAATCGCCAGTAGGGCGATGCTCATGCTGAGTAGCAGCACAGGCCATTGCCCCCATTTTAAAAACAGTGTTTCGCCTCGAACTAAGGGGATGCTGGCATGCAGCACGCCCGTCTCAAACTGCGGCAATTGCGCTGTTATCTGCCCCTGAGGATTGACTATAGCTGTGACGCCATTATTGGTGGCGCGCACTAAAGGTCGTCCCAGCTCGATGGCGCGCATCTGTGCAATCTCCATGTGCTGCAAGGGACCGTTCGATTGACCAAACCAGGCATCGTTGGAGACGGTCAGCAGCAGATCTGTCTCATCGCTGACATTGTCGCGCAGCTGTTCAGGAAAGGCGATTTCATAGCAGATGGCCGGCGCCAGTCTATACCCCTTAGCCTTTAAATTGGGCTGATAATAATCGCCCCGGGAAAAAGAGGACATAGGCAGATTAAAGACAGGGGCCAGGGGGCGTAGCAGATCTTCTAGTGGCACAAACTCCCCTATGGGCAGCAGGTGATGCTTGCGAAACTCATTGTGGCCATTGGCGCGATAATCCCCTTGCGCCTGCTTCGCCTCATTATGATTGCCAAGCACTATCAAGGAGTTGTAAAAATCGGCCTCTGGGCGGCTGATAATGCCTGTAACGATCGCGCTGTCGTTTAAATTTGCCACTTTATTGGCGTTGTCCAAGAAGGCTTCCACCATATATTCGGGGGCCGGGATCGCCGCCTCGGGCCAGATAAAAATATCGGTATCGTCAAATTTAGGGCGAGAGAGATCCATATATTTGAGCAAGGTTGGCCACAGGGCCTCAGGTTGCCATTTCATGCTCTGGGCAATATTGCCCTGCACTAGGGTGATTTTCACCTCTTTGCCTGTCTGAGCGACGGGTGAGTAGTGTTGGCTAAGGTAGGCCGTGAGCGGCAGCAAAATGAGGGCAAACAGCAGCGGAATTGCGCGATAAAAAACGGACTTTTTATCTAAGTATAACAGTGCGATAGCGGCAGATAACCAGGCCACCACAAAGCTTAACCCCAGTGCGCCAATCACACTGGCAAGAGGGCTTAAGGGGCTCAGGGTCTGGCTGTAGCCTGCCCATAGCCAGGGAAAACCGGTCAATACCCAGCTTCTTGCCCATTCGGTTAGCACCCAAATTGCCGGGAACAGCAGCAGGTATTTCAGTTTGCGTGACTTGGGGGATAACTTTGCCAGCAAAAGGCCTGCAAGGGCTGGGTAGAGCGCCAAATAGAGGGCTAGCAACGCCATCAAACCCAGGGAGGCGATAAGGGGGACACCACCAAAGGTGTCGATACTGACATGTATCCAGCTGATCCCCACACTAAAGCAACCAAAACCGAAGCTGAGCCAATGGTAGAAAGCCTGTTTAGGGGAGAGGGTATCACTCTGGATTAATACCAAAGCCATCGCCAGCGGGTAAATCGGCCAGAGTGCATAAGGGGCGAAGGCTAAAGCCGTGCTGGCACCCGCTAAATAAGCGAGTACCAGTCTAAGCTTGGAATGATGGGCGAGTGCCCTGAGTTGTAGCAGCATTACAGCCTCATCAAGGGAGTGAATTAAGCGCTTTCTTCTTCCGTTTCAGGATCGGGAAGTTTGACTCTTAGCTGGACTAAGCGACGGGTATCGGCACTGATCACTTTAAACTCGATACCATCGATCATGATTTTTTCGTTGCGTTCGGGCAGATGGCCAAAGGCGTGGGAGACCATGCCGCCAACCGTATCGAACTCTTCATCACTGAAGTTAGTGTTGAAGGTCTCGTTAAAATCTTCGATAGGGGTTAGGGCTTTGAGCATGTAGAGCTGCTTACCCACCTTGCGGATCTCTGTCTCTTCGGCCGAGTCGTGATCGAATTCATCTTCGATTTCACCGACTATCTCTTCGAGAATATCCTCAATGGTCACCAGGCCGGAAACGCCGCCGTACTCATCGACCACTATGGCCATATGGTAGCGTTGTGAGCGGAACTCTTTGAGTAGCACATCGACGCGCTTGCTCTCTGGCACCACAACGGCCGGGCGGATAACTTGCTCTAGGGAAAAGGGTTCGTCACTGTTTTTAAAGCCATATTGCAACAGATCTTTGGCGAGCAGTATGCCTTCGATATGGTCTTTATCTTCATTGACGACTGGGAATCTGGAGTGCGCCGAGCCGATAACCGTCGAGAGTAACTCTTCTACCGTGTTATCAATTTTTAGCGCCACAATTTGTGCCCGTGGGATCATGATGTCGCGCACGCGCAGATCGGAGACTTCTAAAACACCTTTTATCATCTCGCGAGTATCTTCGCTGATCACTTCTCTTTGTTCAGCATCGTGGATCACTTCCACTAATTCATCGCGACTCTGTGGTTCGCCCTGGAATAACTGACTTACTTTCTCAAACCAGCCCTTCTTATGGGCGTTGGTACTCGGTGGGATATCATCACTCATAGTATTTTCCTGACCAAAATGGTCAATTACTGCTCCTTATAAGGATTAGGAAAGCCAAGGCTTTCAATTAATTGAGTCTCTAAAGACTCCATCTCTTCTGCTTCACTGTCGATTATATGATCATAACCTAACAGATGGAGACAACCATGTACAACCATGTGCGCCCAGTGCGCTTCTAACGACTTGTGTTGCTCTGCCGCCTCGGCTTCGACCACGGCGACACAGATCACCAGATCGCCAAGCAAGGGTAGTTCAACCTCGGGGGGCGATTCGAAGGGAAATGATAGCACATTTGTCGGCTTGTCTTTGCCTCTGTATGTCAGGTTAAGGTGCTGACTTTCCGCTTCATCCACCAGGCGTATGGTTAATTCCGCCTCGCTCATGGTCTGCCCTAGCGCCAGTCTGACCCAGGACTCAAACTGCGTCTGAGTCGGCAATCTGTCGCTGTCGATGGCGATCTGCAGATCAAGATCTAACGCCAGTGGCTGCATTTCAGAGCTCATGTTGCCTAGCTCCCTGAATGTGGCGCTCGGCATCCCGACGGGCCTTCTCACTCGCCTGTTTTTGCTCGTGCTCTTCGTAGGCTTCGACAATACGCGCAACCACTGGATGGCGCACCACGTCTTTGGCCTGGAAGAAATTAAAGCTGACTTCGTCGACTTCACTCAGCACTTCGATGGCGTGCCTCAGTCCAGATTTCTGGTTTTTCGGCAGGTCTATCTGAGTGATATCACCTGTGATCACGGCGCGGGAGTTAAAGCCGATACGGGTCAGAAACATCTTCATCTGCTCGACAGTGGTGTTCTGGCTTTCGTCCAGAATGATAAAGGCATCGTTCAAGGTACGGCCACGCATATAGGCCAGTGGCGCCACTTCAATGACGCTGCGCTCAATCAGACGCTCGACTTTCTCGAAACCCATCATCTCAAACAGGGCATCGTAGAGTGGGCGCAGATAGGGATCGACCTTTTGACTCAGATCCCCTGGCAGAAAGCCCAGTTTCTCACCGGCTTCCACCGCAGGGCGGGTCAGCAGAATACGTCTGACTTCCTGACGTTCTAAGGCATCGACCGCCGCGGCCACGGCGAGATAAGTTTTCCCCGTTCCAGCAGGGCCAATACCGAAACTGATATCGTGGCGGATAATATTGGCCACATAGTCACTCTGGTTTGGGTTTCTGGGTTTGATTACACCGCGCTTAGTTTTGATATAGAGCTCTTTATCATCCCGCGGCGCCTCGGCCTCCAGGGCGATGGCTTCTTGGATAGCGATATGGACTTTATCAGGTTCCAGATCCGGTGTGCTGCCGCGAACCGGCTGGGTCTCGATATAGAGTTCTTTTAATAAATTATTGACGGTAAGACAGTTTCTTGCCTGGCCAACAATCTGAAAATGGTTGTTGCGGTAGCTGATCTCAACACCGATACGGCGTTCCAGCTGTTTGATATTGTCATCAAAAGGGCCGCAAAGGGATGCGAGTCGACGGGTATCAGAGGGTTCCAGATACAGGTTAAGGGTGGTTAATTTATTGGACAAAAATAACTCCGAAAAATGTTTGTCTTACCCATAAGTAGCCGCGAGGGCTGTTTTACACAGTTTACGAGCCATTGGGCTGAAATGCTAACCTTAAATTTCATCTTAACAGCGCGTTTATGCCATTGCCTCTGCAATAAAAAAGCGACTGCTACTCAGTCGCTTTAGAGGGATCATCTTAGCTCGTGGCCAAGTTAGGCGATCGTCTTAGGGGATATATTGAGCCACACCTAAATCATCGTCTTTCTTGTGCTTGGCTAGAATATCCGACGGACGCAGAGAGCGACGCAGATCCATCTCATCTTCGCCGCGGATAAAGGTGCCGCGCAGTGAGTTGGTATAAACATCGACAATCTCAACATCGACAAAGCTGCCGATATGTTTAGGGTCACCCTCGAAGTTAACCACACGGTTGTTTTCGGTGCGACCACGCAGCTCCATGGGGTTCTTAACCGAAGGGCCTTCCACCAGAATACGCTGCACTGTACCTAGCATCTGACGGCTGTAGCGCATCGCCTGTTGGGTGATCCTGTCCTGCAAAATCGCTAGACGCTCTTTCTTCTCATCGAGCGACACATCATCAGGCAGATCCGCCGCGGGCGTGCCGGGGCGGGCGCTATAAATAAAGCTGAAGCTGTGATCGAACTGCACCTCTTCAATCAGCTTCATGGTATCGGCAAAATCTTGTTTGGACTCGCCAGGGAAACCGATAATAAAGTCTGAGCTGATCTGAATATCGGGGCGCGCCTTACGTAGACGGCGGATGATCGACTTGTATTCGATCGCCATGTGGCCACGTTTCATCTGAGTCAAGATCAGATCTGAACCTGATTGTACCGGTAGGTGCAGGAAGCTCACCAGTTCAGGGGTGTCTTCATACACATCGATAATATCCTGAGTAAACTCAATCGGATGGCTGGTAGTAAAGCGAATACGGTCGATACCATCGATAGCCGCAACATAACGCAGCAGTTCGGCGAAGGTGCAGATGTCATCGTCATGGGTCGCGCCGCGATAGGCGTTCACATTCTGGCCTAATAGGTTGACTTCGCGAACCCCTTGCTCGGCAAGCTGGGCGATCTCTAAGATGACATCATCGACAGGTCGGCTGACCTCTTCACCCCGGGTATAAGGCACCACACAGAAAGAGCAGTATTTGCTACAACCTTCCATGATGGAGACGAAGGCACTTGGGCCTTCGGCGCGAGGCTCGGGCAGACGGTCAAACTTCTCGATTTCGGGAAAGCTGACGTCGATAACGGCCTTGCCACCTTGCTGGATCTGCTCGATCATCTCGGGTAAACGGTGCAAGGTCTGTGGGCCAAAAATCAGATCCACGCACTGAGCGCGTTCTTTAATGGCTTTACCTTCTTGGGAGGCCACGCAGCCGCCCACACCAATGATCAGATTGGGATTCTTATCTTTTAAGGTTTTCCAGCGACCTAGCTGGTGGAATACTTTCTCTTGTGCTTTTTCACGAATCGAGCAAGTGTTCAGCAGTAGTACATCTGCTTCTTCCGCTTCCTCGGTTAGGGTATAACCCTGATATTCGTCTAACAGATCGGCCATCTTTGATGAGTCATACTCATTCATCTGACAGCCCCAGGTTTTAATGTGGAGTTTCTTGCTCATCAGTTTGCGCCGTGGTTGTGATACCAATCTCATTGGATAGTCGAGTCTGCTGTTTTCGAATACAAGCTAGCCATAACTTTGTTTGTTATGGCTATTTTCACTTAAAACGATCTACGGCCTAAGGATGGCCTCTTTAGCGAGTCGTACCATCAACTACCCATCCAGATTGGTATTACTGGAAAAATAGCGCGACATTTTACCCTCTGAGCTTCGCTCTGGCTAGCGTTTGCGCGTTTTATCTGAGAAATTACTTTGTTGCATTATTTTGGCGCTGAGTTGTTTGCGTCAATAACTGCAGCCACTTCAGGTAGGTTCATATCCAGACTGGCTGTAAAATCCTCATACATTTCTTGAGTGCTAATCTGGGCTTGAGTATGGATGCTGGAATTGATCTCCATTCTAAATTGAGTTAGCAATTCAATCGTATATTGATATAGGGCATAATCCAGTGGTGAACGGTAGGTTATAGTCATAGTTTCCATAGGAACGATTTTTTTCTCTGCAGAGGTCGCTGTCTCGGCGGATACCATTAAGGGGGAGATGGCTAGGCTGCACAGTAAACCAGCTAGAATGGCGTTTTTCATGGGGCTCTCCGTAACACAATAGCAAATGATAAATCGAATGATTTCGCTTTTCTTGAAGCTCAAGGTCAGTGTAGAAAAGAAACCCAGGCGGTGAAGTGTGCTTTGTAACCAAGTGTAATCCTTCTGTCAGTCTGTAATATTTGTACACTTAATACATACTTTAGACACATTTATTCAGGATTATAGGGAGTGAGTTTTAGGGTGAGTGAGAATGAAAACCGAAACCTAACTCAGGATGTGGTTATCTTAGGCGGCGGCATGGTCGGTGCCGCCACGGCTATTGGGCTGGCAAAGCTGGGGTTGGATGTTGTCTTGGTAGAGGCCTATGAGCCCAAGGCGTTTAGCCCGGAGCAGCCGCTGGACTTGCGGGTTTCCGCCATCAGCGTTGCCTCGGAGAAATTGCTGGCGGATATGGGCGCCCTAGAGACAATTCAATCAATGCGCCAGGTGGCCTATAAGGGATTAGAGACCTGGGAGATGGAGGGGTTTATTACCCGTTTCCATAGCGATCAGATAGGCGCATCGCATCTTGGACACATAGTTGAGAACCGGGTGATCCAGCTGGCCCTGTGGCAGGAGTTTGCCAAATACCCCAATCTGCACCTTATCTGCCCTGCTAAAGTGACCCAGTTTGAGCGCATTGATGACGGTATTTCGCTGACGCTCTGTGTGGATGGGGCCGACAGCCAGGCTCGTTTGCGCTGTCGCCTCTTGGTGGGCGCCGATGGTGCCAACTCCCAAGTTCGCCAGTGGGCGGGCATAGGTGTCACAGGTTGGGATTACGCCCAGGCGGCCATGTTAATTAATATCGCGACCCAGACGCCGCAGCAGGATGTTACCTGGCAGCAGTTTACGCCCAAGGGGCCAAGATCCTTATTGCCACTGCCGGGCAAGCATGCCTCCTTGGTTTGGTATGACGACGCCAATCGTATAGCTCAGCTTACCTCTTTAAGCCACTCGGCGCTGAAAGAGCAAATTAATAAAGCCTTTCCCAAGCGTCTGGACAGAGAGTTCAGTGTGCTCTCCCAGGGCAGCTTTAAGCTTACCCGCCGTCATGCGGATAGGTACTTTGATGATAACCTAGTGCTCCTTGGCGATGCGGCCCATACCATCAATCCGCTGGCGGGGCAGGGCGTGAATTTAGGCTTTAAAGATGTGACCGCCTTGATTGCGTGTTTATCCGACGCGATTGAGAAGCAAGCACCTTGGTGGAATAAGGCGCTGCTGGCTCAATATCAGGCGAAGCGTTATCGGGATAATCAGCTGATGATGACGACTATGGATCTGTTCTACGCCAGCTTTAGCAATGATATTCTGCCATTAAAATGGCTGCGTAATTCGGCCCTCAAAGTGGCTGATATCGACTCTCCTATTAAGAAAAAAGTCCTCAAATACGCCCTAGGATTGGAATGATAACCCCGCTCCTCTCTCAGCGTTAATCGGCTTGAGGGCGCAGGATTTGTTGCCGGGGCGATAGAGTGCTAAAATGCCGCGTTTTTTATGGGTCGGCGAGATTAGGCGCAAGGGAAATGAGTAAGATTAAACTGATTGTTGGGCTGGCTAACCCAGGCGAAAAGTATGAACAGACTCGGCATAATGCCGGCGCTTGGTATGTTAATGAGCTGGCCCGAGTATGTGGTGTTTCCCTGGTGGCCGAGAGTAAATATTTTGGCTTAACGGCGAGGGCAATCCTCTTTGGTCATGACGTGCGTCTGCTTATTCCAACCACTTTTATGAATCTGAGTGGCAAGTCTGTTGGCGCGCTGGCGAACTTTTTTCGTATTGCCCCCGAAGAGATCTTGGTGGCTCACGATGAGCTGGATATGCCGCCCGGTGTGGCTAAATTTAAACTCGGTGGCGGCCACGGTGGCCATAATGGATTGAAAGACATTATTGCCAGCCTAGGGAACGATAAAGGCTTTTATCGGCTGCGTATCGGTATAGGTCATCCAGGTGATAAGAGTCTGGTCAGTAACTATGTGCTGGGCCGTGCGCCGCAGGCCGAGCAGCGTTTGATTGAAGAGGTGGTCGATGAAGCGGTCCGTGCCACCGAAACCTTATTTAAAGAAGATATGAGTAAGGCGATGCACAGGTTGCATTCCTTTAAAGCGGGTGAGTAAGAGATAGTCGGATTATTCCGGCGGCAGTGAATAGCATTATTATTGGTCTGGCCGATAATATTTTTGAATTAAAGGTAAAAGTATGGGTTTTAAATGTGGCATCGTTGGCCTACCAAACGTAGGTAAATCGACTCTGTTCAATGCGTTAACTAAGGCGGGTATCGAAGCATCCAACTTCCCGTTTTGTACCATTGAACCCAATACGGGCGTAGTGCCTGTGCCGGATCCACGCTTAGATGCGTTGGCTGAAATTG
This sequence comes from Shewanella sp. AS1, assembly GCF_021412565.1. Taxonomy (GTDB): domain Bacteria; phylum Pseudomonadota; class Gammaproteobacteria; order Enterobacterales; family Shewanellaceae; genus Shewanella. Next base: position 29,690 of record NZ_JAKCLJ010000004.1, read on the forward strand.
TGAAACCTGAGCGGATTTTACCCACCACTATGGAATTTGTGGACATTGCCGGCCTGGTTGCGGGCGCATCTAAGGGCGAAGGTCTAGGTAATAAGTTCCTGGCCAATATCCGTGAAACCGATGCGATTGGGCATGTGGTACGTTGTTTCGAAGATGACAATATTGTGCACGTGGCCAATAAGGTGTCGCCAGCGAGCGATATCGAAGTGATCAACACTGAGCTGGCCCTGGCGGATTTAGATTCTTGTGAGCGAGCGATTCTACGTCAACAGAAGCGCGCTAAGGGCGGCGATCAAGAAGCCAAGTTTGAAGTCAGCGTATTAGAGAAGATGCGTCCAGTGCTGGATGAAGGCAAGATGCTGCGCTCGATGGAGTTGACTAAGGAAGAGATTGCTGCAGTTAACTACCTCAACTTCCTCACGTTAAAGCCAACTATGTATATCGCCAACGTGGCGGAAGATGGATTTGAAAATAATCCCCATCTGGATGCTGTGCGTGAGATCGCCGCCAGCGAAAATGCGGTCGTGGTTGCCGTGTGTGCCGCGATTGAATCTGAGCTGGCTGAGATGGACGCAGAAGATCGTCAGGAGTTTATGGCGGATCTGGGCTTGGATGAGCCAGGCTTAGATCGCGTTATCCGCGCTGGTTACCAGCTGCTGAACCTGCATACCTATTTTACCGCAGGTGTTAAAGAAGTGCGTGCCTGGACTGTACCCGTTGGTGCCTGTGCGCCTCAGGCTGCAGGTGTGATCCACACCGACTTCGAGCGTGGTTTTATCCGTGCTCAGGTGATGTCTTATGACGATTTTATCCAATATAAGGGTGAAGCGGGTGCTAAAGAAGCGGGTAAACTGCGCGTCGAAGGCAAGACCTATGTCGTTAAAGACGGCGATGTAATGCACTTCCTGTTTAACGTCTAATCCGGCGTTCTTTGCTTGCTTCAATCTCGCTTCATTTTGATATGAAACGAGTGATAAAACAGCCCAATAAAGTCGTTGGACTGTTTTGTTTTTCGGCTGCTTCTCGTCTCTGAATCGAGCGGCAGACGGCGCTTTTATGGCATAGGCTGCATAAGGGCTGCTCAGTTTGGTGAGTTTATAAGCGAATGGTTCACAGAGTTTCAATTAGCGAAAAAAAGCTGTTGACCTGCCTACGCTGAATAAGCATAATACGCCCCGTTCCTCGGTAAGAGGGGCATAAACTAATATAGATGGCAATGTAGCTCAGCTGGTTAGAGCACAGCACTCATAATGCTGGGGTCGCAGGTTCAAGTCCCGCCATTGCTACCATCTATCCAAGGTGAAAAACTTGGGATGTCGAATCGAGACGTAAAACACGATGCGAGATGGTGAAATTGGTTGTTATATGAATACGCCAGATTTCATTATCTTAATCGTCTAAATCGAGACGTAAAACACGATGCGGGAGTGGTGAAATTGGTAGACACGCCAGATTTAGGTTCTGGTGCCGCAAGGTGTGAGAGTTCAAGTCTCTCCTCCCGTACCATTATTTTAAGTTAGAGATATGAGTGACTGTCTTTAACTGGAAGCAAGATTGATTGGGGTATCGCCAAGTGGTAAGGCACCGGGTTTTGATCTCGGCATTCCTAGGTTCGAATCCTAGTACCCCAGCCATTTTCTTATATTTCCTTTGCTTCACAATTTTTGGGGTATCGCCAAGTGGTAAGGCACCGGGTTTTGATCTCGGCATTCCTAGGTTCGAATCCTAGTACCCCAGCCAATTTTGAAAGACAATGTGGCAATGTAGCTCAGCTGGTTAGAGCACAGCACTCATAATGCTGGGGTCGCAGGTTCAAGTCCCGCCATTGCTACCATCTTTTCAGATGTAAAATCGAAAACGTCTAAATCGAGACGTAAAACACGATGCGAGATGGTGAAATTGGTTGTTATATGAATACGCTAGATTTCGTTATCACAAACGTCTAAATCGAGACGTAAAACACGATGCGGGAGTGGTGAAATTGGCTGTTATATGAATACGCTAGATTTCGTTATCACGAACGTCTAAATCGAGACGTAAAACACGATGCGGGAGTGGTGAAATTGGTAGACACGCCAGATTTAGGTTCTGGTGCCGCAAGGTGTGAGAGTTCAAGTCTCTCCTCCCGTACCATTATTTTAAGTTAGAGATATGAGTGACTATCTTTAACAGAGACAAGATTGATTGGGGTATCGCCAAGCGGTAAGGCACCGGGTTTTGATCTCGGCATTCCTAGGTTCGAATCCTAGTACCCCAGCCATTTTTATCATCTGTTCCGGATGTAAAACAGGAATCGTCTCAATCGGGAGATAAGCCCGAAATAAAGAGGCGGAAAATACAATGCGGGAATGGTGGAATTGGTAGACACGCCAGATTTAGGTTCTGGTGCCGCAAGGTGTGAGAGTTCAAGTCTCTCTTCCCGTACCATTGTATTGATGCAATGAGCCTGTCGACAAGACGGGCTTTTTTGCATCTGTAGGATAGTGATAAAGCTTTACTTTGGAAGCAGATTTAGGTTCTGTTTTCTTGGTAAAAGCAAGGTGTGAGAGTTCAAGTCTCTCTTCCCGTACCATTGTATTGATTGAATAAGCCTGTCGATAAGACGGGCTTATTTGTTCCTGTAAATCTCAATATTCCTCATATAATCAACATTTCCAATATCTTCTACATTTTCTCGAACATTTTTCCAGCTTAGTCATTATCGTTTTAGGATTCACTTTCAAGTGGTCAGTGGTATCTGGTGGATGTTAAAGAGTTGTGATAGCATTTTTGATTCCACGGGGAGTGAATGCTATGAAAGTTAAAACATTATTCTGCAGCCTGAGCATGATGCTAAGTCCTTTGCTGATGGCGCAGCCAAGTCCGTTATCCATCAAGGAAAGCGTAAAATTTAAATCTTCAGATCGTTATATTCGCGCCGTTCATCAGGAGATAGAAACCCGTAACATAGGGCTGGATAAAACCCGTTATGCCATTCTGATGGGGATGCTCAAAACTAGGGGCTTTGCCTGGATTTATGATGGCGAGGGGGAGGGCTATATCCTGGCGCGCTTCGATTATCGCGGTGACACCAATGTGATGCGTATTGAGTATGATGAGTCTTTAGTGCAACTGAAATACCAAGATGCTCTGGGGGATTTTCAGTGTGAAAACCTTATAGAAGGGATCTGCTACAAGAATGACCGAGGTTATTACAATTACATCAAAAATCTCAGGGCAAGTATCGCCCAGCAGCTGCAACATCTATAAGGAAAACAGAAGATGAAAAATCGCGTTTTAGGAATGCTTCTGGCTCTTATCTTTGTCAGTCCGTTGCAGGTAAAGGCATTGCATATCTACCAGGATCCAATTCCCGTCGGTGATTATGTGGCAGATCTCGATAATATGCTGGACAAGGCGGTTGCCCGTAATCATTGGTTTTTCGAACGTCAGGGCGATAAACGCTTCGCTAGACTCGACTATAAAGGTTATAAAATTAATGTGGCGCTGTTAGAGACTCCAGAGGGGATCGCTGTGAGCTTGATTGACGCTAATCGTGATGGCTGTGGTAAAAGCCAGTGTGAAGTGGATATGAATAGAGTGACTGGATGGTTAGTCAAACTGCGGCGTACTATCGCCTATGATCTGACCCTGGCGGTGCGGGACGATGCGCTGCGTCGTACATTGGACTAGCCATGTTTAGATAGCACTATGAGTTAACAGGCACAGGTCTTAAGTCAGAGCAACAAAAAAGCCACTCAAAGGAGTGGCTTTTATATTCGCAGTGGATAATTACTGCTTAAACATTGCCGAAATAGACTCTTCGTTGCTTACACGACGAATTGCTTCGGCCATAACCGCTGACATGGTTAATTGAGTCACTTTGTCTAAAGCCGCGATTTCAGCTGATAGTGGGATGGTATCGGTCACAATCACTTCGTCGATAACAGATTCGGCGATATTCTTCGCAGCGTTTCCAGAAAATACTGGGTGAGTTGCGTAAGCAAATACACGCTTGGCACCGTGCTCTTTAAGGGCTTCAGCAGCTTTACATAGCGTACCGCCAGTGTCGATCATGTCATCGACTATGATACAGTCGCGGCCTTGAACATCCCCGATAATGTGCATTACTTGGGCAACGTTAGCCTGTGGGCGGCGCTTGTCGATAATCGCAAGATCTGAGTCATCCAGCAGTTTAGCCACGGCACGCGCACGTACTACGCCACCTATGTCTGGAGAAACGACCACAGGATTATCCAGTTTCTTACCTAGCATATCTTCAAGCAACACTGGACTACCAAAGACGTTATCAACAGGGACATCGAAGAAGCCTTGGATCTGCTCGGCGTGTAGGTCACAGGTCAAGACGCGGTCAACGCCGACGCTTGACAGGAAGTCGGCAACCACTTTGGCAGTGATAGGAACACGAGCACTACGAACACGACGATCCTGACGTGCATAACCGAAGTAAGGAATAACCGCTGTGATACGACCAGCCGATGCGCGACGCAATGCATCGACCATCACGATAAGTTCCATCAGGTTATCGTTGGTTGGTGCACAGGTAGATTGAATGATAAATACATCCGCCCCACGTACATTTTCATTAATCTGGACACTGATTTCACCGTCGCTGAACACGCCAACATCTGCGTCTCCAAGTTTACAAAATAGTCGATCGGCGATCTTCTTTGCGAGACTAGGGGTTGCGTTACCGGCAAATAGTTTAATGTCAGGCACTGTATGGACCTCAGGCGTATGCTGTATTTAATGGTTGGGATAAACAGCCGTTATCCCAGATGATTTTAACACTGCGCTAGGCGCAACATTAGTGGTGATTTATTTGTCCCTTTAGCGACGAAACCTTGCATACTCGCGGGCATCTTGGCAAAAACAGCCTCAGCTTGCGCTTGAGTATCGAATACGCCAAATACACAGGCGCCGGTTCCGGTCATACGAGACGGCGCATATTCTATCAGCCACGCCAATGCTTTGGCAACTTGAGGGTGAAGTTGGCAGACCAGTTGCTGACAATCGTTGTGCCAGTCCTTGTTCATTAAATCTGCCAGGGTTAGCTTAGGGGTATTGCGGGGCAGATCTGGGTGTTGAAATACGGCCGCCGTGGAAACATGGGCATCGGGGGTTAATACCAGATACCAGGATTCAGGTAGATCAACAGCAATCAGCTTTTCACCAACCCCTTCGGCAAATGCGGCTAAACCATTAATAAAAACAGGGATATCAGCTCCGAGCGTCAGACCGATTTCGCTAAGCTCTGCATGAGATAATCCGGTCTCCCACAACTGATTAAGGGCAACGAGTGTGGTTGCGGCATCGGATGAACCGCCACCGATCCCACCGCCCATGGGCAGAACTTTGTCTAAAAAGATCTCGGCGCCTAAGGTGGTTCCTGTGTGTTGCTGGAGGGATTTTGCAGCTTTGAGAATTAAGTTATCGCTATCGGTGACAGTGCTGCTCATCTGGGAGTGGAGTTTCAGCTCGCCGCTGTCGTTGATGATAAAGTCCAAGTTATCGCCGTGATCGATAAATTGAAACAGGGTCTGCAGTTCATGGTAGCCATCATCGCGGCGTCCATTAATATGGAGAAACAGGTTAAGTTTGGCTGGTGCTGGCCAGCTATCAGAGCGTGTTGTTTTCATGGTGTTATTCATTTCGAACCGAGTTTGAATACTTGTGGGACGTGTCGATGTCGGTCAGCGCCTGCCAATGGTTTATCTGAATTTTCAGCTGCAGGTCGCCCCGCGTCAACTCGAGTAATCTGGGCAGCTCAGCGCCACTTTGAGTTTGCCAGCGCTTAAAGGTGATCTGCCAGGGGAGGTTGGCTGCATTTTCGGTTGTCCACGATTGCATCACTTTGGGCCTGGACTGGGCATCTTTGCTAATGATGAGATCCTTTTCTCCTGCCTGCCCTGTGATCCACAAAGGGAGTTTGTTGATGGGGATAGACCAGCCGGTTAATTCTTGCAGCAGTTGCTCGGCATCTTGGGCTTGATAGGTTTTATCATCCAGCATGAGGGTGGCGCCCTTGGCGGAGTCATCCAGCGACAGTAGGCTGGTGCCTAACATGGAGGTGAGGCGTAGCTTGTCTTCCTGCTCGCTGTGCAGCCAATATAAGTTAGTGCTAAATTTATCTTGCGGTGTTTTGAGTGCCAGTTTGCCTTGCATCTCCCAGGCTGAGGCTTGATCGACGCTCTCTACCAAGGTAGGCACTAGATTAGTTTTGGGCTGACTGCTACAGCCAGCCAGAACAAACACAGGCAGAAGCAGTAGAAGGGTAAATTTTGTGAAATAGTTCAAATTATTTATCTGTTACTGAAATAACCTGTGCCTATCATACGAGGGCTAGATCTAAATACCAATGTCATTTGGAAAATTTCCATAAAGCCTGCAAGGACGCTGTCGCAAGACAATCCTTGCTATCACTGAATTTGTTGTGTTTCGGCAAAGGTTTAATTGGAAAAATGGGTAAGAAACAAGATTATTATTCGGTTTTGTTAAGCGTATTCTGTTTTTAAGTGACTCAATTCAGTAGAATGAGTGCCAATAAGTGTGATGCCTAGAGACCAGAAAGAGTCAGATGAGCCTAGTAGCAATCGGTATTAACCATAAAACAGCCACCGTAGACCTACGCGAAAAAGTAGCGTTTGCGCCTGATAAAATTCATGAAGCGATGAAGAGCCTAGCTAGTCATACCCAGACTGGCGAAGCTGTGATTGTCTCGACCTGTAACCGTACCGAGCTTTACTGTAATACCGGTGAAGCCCAGACAGTGATCAAATGGTTAGAGGATTATCATCAGCTGAAACATGAAGATGTTGAGCCCTGTCTGTATCAGTATCAGGGGCAGCAGGCTGTGCAACATCTGATGCGTGTCTCTGCGGGTCTCGATTCGCTGATCTTAGGTGAGCCGCAAATTTTAGGTCAGGTTAAGCAATCATTTATGAAGGCCAAAGAGGCTGGAACCGTTGCTGTCACCGTAGACCGTCTGTTCCAGAATACCTTCTCTGTGGCAAAGAAAGTGCGCACCGAAACTGAGATCGGCGCCGCCGCCGTGTCGGTCGCTTTCGCTGCGGTCAGCATGGCTAAACATATTTTCTCGGCGCTCAGCAGTACCAAGGTGCTGCTTATCGGTGCTGGTGAGACGATTGAGCTGGTGGCCCGCCATCTGAAAGACAATGGTGTCGAGGCGATGACAGTGGCAAACCGGACTATTTCCCGCGCCGAAGCCATGTGTGAAGAGTTTGGTGCCAAGGCAATTACGCTCGAACAGATCCCAGAGTATCTCCCTAAAGCAGATATCGTGATATCCTCTACTGCTAGTCCATTGCCTATCTTAGGTAAGGGCATGGTAGAAAAAGCGCTGAAACAGCGTCGTCATCAACCTATGTTATTGGTTGATATAGCAGTTCCTCGTGATATCGAGGCTGAAGTCGGGGATCTGGATGATGCCTTCCTCTACACGGTTGACGACCTGCAAAGCATTATTGAGCAGAATATGGCCTCAAGACGAGAGGCCGCCGAGCAAGCTGAAGTAATTGTCGAAGAGGAATCTCATCATTTCATGGAGTGGATCCGCTCATTGGAGTCGGTCGACAGTATCCGTGAATATCGCACTGGAAGCATGGCGGTAAAAGATGAAGAGGTCGAGCGTGCGATCAATAAGTTAGCCCAGGGGGCTGACAGTGAGAAAGTCATACTCGAACTGGCGAATAGATTGACCAACAAGTTGATCCATGCCCCGACTCAGGCGTTGACTGCGGCCAGTCGCCGTGGTGACTTAAACAGCCTAGGACAATTACGCGCAGCACTTGGATTAGATAAAGACTAAGGTTAGCGTTGCAATGAAGGACAGTGTGATCCGCAAGCTAGAAGGCTTGCTTGAGCGTAATGAAGAAGTATTAGCGCTACTTAGTGATGCCGGCATTATTGCCGACCAGGAGCGTTTTCGCGCTCTGTCCAAAGAGTATTCACAACTCGAAGATGTGGTTAAAACCTTTAAAGCCTTTCAGCAGGCTGAAGAAGATCTTGAATCGGCTAATGAGATGCTCAGCGAAGATGATCCTGAGCTTAAAGAGATGGCTCAAGAGGAGATCAAGTTAGCGAAAGCGACCCTGGCCAGCCTCGAAGATGAGTTACAAATCCTACTTCTGCCTAAAGATCCCAAAGATGATAACAACGCTTTTGTCGAGATCCGTGCCGGTGCCGGTGGTGACGAAGCGGCGATCTTTGCGGGTGACCTCTACCGTATGTACAGTCGTTACTGTGAAGCCAATCGCTGGCAAATTGAGGTGATGAACGCCAACGAAGGCGAGCATGGTGGTTTTAAAGAGATCATCATCAAAGTCAGCGGCGAAGGTGTTTACGGCAAGCTTAAGTTTGAATCCGGCGGTCACAGGGTACAGCGCGTACCTGAAACAGAATCCCAGGGCAGGGTGCACACATCCGCCTGTACTGTGGTGGTGATGCCAGAGATCCCAGAGGCCGAAGCGATTGAGATCAATCCCGCCGATCTGAAGGTAGACACCTTCCGCGCATCTGGCGCCGGTGGTCAGCACGTTAACAAAACCGACTCGGCTATCCGTATTACCCATATTCCATCGGGCATAGTGGTCGAGTGTCAGGATCAGCGCTCGCAGCATAAGAACCGCGCCCAGGCCATGAGCGTTCTGGCGGCACGTATTCAAGCGGTGGAAGATGAAAAGCGTCGCAGTGAAGAGGAATCGACCCGCCGCAACTTAGTGGCTAGTGGCGATCGCTCTGAACGGATCCGCACCTATAATTTCCCCCAGGGCCGCGTGAGCGAACATCGCATCAACCTGACCCTGTATCGCTTAAATGAAGTGATGGAAGGGGATCTGAATACGATTATCGAACCCTTAATGCAAGAGAATCAGGCCGATATGTTGGCCGCCTTAGGCGAAGATTAAAGGAAGTACTTTGTTTAACACCTTAGCAGAAGCCCTCGATTGGGCTTCTTCTCAATTCGGCGCTGTCTCAGACACGGCCAAACTGGATGCAGAAGTGATCTTGCTGCATGTGATCCATAAGCAGCGCAATCATCTCTATACTTGGCCGGACGAACGACTGACGGTGCAGCAGGCCAGCGACTTTAAACAGCTGGTGGCTCAGCGTGCGCTTGGCAAGCCGATCGCCCATATCGTCGGTGAGCGTGAGTTCTGGTCACTGCCCTTTAAGGTCAATCCGACCACACTTATTCCTCGTCCCGATACCGAGATCTTAGTCGAAACGGCGCTCAATCTGCCGCTGGCCGATAATGCCAAGGTGCTTGACTTGGGTACAGGTACGGGAGCCATTGCTTTGTCTCTGGCCTATGAGCGTCCAAGCTGGCAGGTGACTGCGGTCGATAAGATTGCCGAAGCCGTGGCGCTGGCCGAAACCAATCGGGATAACCTTAAGCTGCCTCAGGTTGAGGTGCTGCAGAGTGATTGGTTCGATGCGATAGAGGAATATGACTTCAATCTTATCGTCTCTAACCCGCCCTATATCGATGAGGACGATGAGCACTTGTCTCAGGGGGATGTGAGGTTTGAGCCTCAAAGCGCTCTAACCGCAGGTATGCAAGGTTATGCGGATCTGTTTCATATCGCTCAGGCGGCGCGGGATTATCTGGCACCGGGCGGTTATCTGCTGCTGGAGCATGGTTTTGAGCAGGCATTAAGTGTCCGTCAGAAGATGATTGAGCTGGGTTATGAGGCGGTCGCGACAGTCAGAGACTTTGGCAGTAACGACAGATGCACCTTAGGCCGCTGGCCAAGGTAGTGCTAAATAGACTCGTTTATTAAAACGCCATTGGAGTTATTCCAGTGGCGTTTTTGTTTTCGCCAGTCGTGCATTTTACCATTTGGCTTAAATGGGCTAAGTTGGAACTTGCGGTTTTAAGCAAGGGAGTGAACCATGCGAATGATAGGCATGCTGCTGGCGCTGTTGATTATCGGGTATATGATTTATCAACAGCTAGGGGGCGGGAGTCAGATGAACACCCAGACTGAATTAAGCAAAGATCAAAATGGCGCGCCTCAGGTACCGAGCGATCCTAAGAAGCTCAAGCAGTTCGAGCAAGACATGGATGAGTTTATCAAACAGCAAGAGGAAAAACGCAAGCAGGCGTTAGAGGAAGCCCAGAAGCAATAAAGGCGAAAAAGAAGCGATAAAAATGCGCCCCAGAGAAAGACTCTGGGGCGCAGTCAGATTGTTCGCTTTAACGAGGCTCTGCCCAGATAACGCCCGGATAAGTATGGGTTCGCTTAGACTAGCTTTCGAAGCTGTTTAAGATCCCCATGGCGGCATCGCGTCCCTCGGCAATCGCCGTGACCACCAAGTCTGAGCCGCGCACCATATCGCCACCGGCAAACACTTTCGGATTACTGGTCTGGAAGGGATTATCTGCCACTTTCGGGGCGATAACCCGTCCCCACTGATCCAGCTCGATACCATGAGCGCCAAACCAGGTCGCTGGACTTGGCTGGAAACCGAAGGCGATGATGATGGCATCGGCATCGATTAACTGCTCACTGCCTTTAATCGCTTGTGGACGGCGGCGACCGGATTCATCGGCCTCGCCCAAGGCGGTTTCGACACATTCTATGCCGACCACTCTGCCATTCTCGGTCTTGATAGCCGTGGGCTGGCGGTTGAACAGGAAATCTATCCCCTCTTCACGGGCATTTTGCACCTCGCGGCGCGAGCCTGGCATGTTTGCCTCGTCACGGCGATAGACACAGGTCACCTCGCTGGCACCTTGGCGAATCGCGGTGCGCACACAGTCCATGGCGGTATCGCCGCCGCCGAGCACGACAACCTTCTGATCGGCAAGGCTGAGGTAAGGGGCATCCTCTGACTCTGTCCCCATCAGGTGATGGGTATTACCAATCAGATAGGGCAGCGCCTGGTAGACGCCCTTAGCATCTTCGTTTTCAAGGCCAGCTTGCATTGCGCTGTAGGTGCCCATGCCGAGGAAGATGGCATCATACTCTTCGAGCAGCGACTCGAAACTGACATCCTCGCCAACAGTAACACCCAGTTTGAATTCGATCCCCATTCCCTCTAGTACAGTGCGGCGGGTAGCCATCACTGCTTTGTCCAGTTTAAAGGAGGGAATGCCATAGGTGAGCAGGCCACCTATTTGTGGATTCTTGTCATAGACTATGGCTTTGACACCGTTGCGGGCTAGAATGTCGGCGCAGCCGAGCCCGGCAGGCCCTGCGCCGATAATGGCCACTTTTTCAGTGCGCGCAACGACTTTGCTCATATCCGGACGCCAGCCCTGGGCGATGGCGGTGTCGGTAATGTATTTTTCCACGTTGCCTATGGTGACGGCACCAAAATCGTCATTCAGGGTACAGGCGCCTTCACACAGCCTGTCCTGGGGGCAGACACGGCCGCAGATCTCCGGCAGGGTGTTGGTCTCGTGAACCAGATCCGCTGCCTCGAGAATACGCCCCTGCTGGGCTAACTTGAGCCAGTTGGGAATGTAATTGTGCAAGGGGCACTTCCATTCGCAATAGGGGTTACCACAGTCGAGGCAGCGATCCGCTTGCTCAGTCACCTGGGGCTGAGCAAAGGGCTGATAGATCTCGATAAACTGGCTTGCTCTTACCTTGACCTGATGTTTAGTAGGATCTTTGCGGCCCACTTCAATAAATTGAAAATCATTGCTCATCTGAAGTTACCCCGCTACTACCGATAGTTCTGGCTCAGATTGCTCCAGGCGCAGGAGATCGCTAAGGGCAATATTCTTAGGTTTCACCAGCACGAAGCAATCTATCCAGTTTTCAAAATCATTCAATAACATCTTGGCGTGCTCACTGCCGGTTTCGGCAAGGTGCTCCTCAATCAATCCCTTGAGATGTTGCTGCTGAATAGGGGCGTCGACCTTGTGGGTGTCGACCATGTCCGGGTTAACCCGGCGATTAAAATGACCAAAACGGTCGAACACATAGGCAAAGCCGCCTGTCATGCCCGCGCCGAAGTTAACGCCGGTTTTCCCTAGCACCACGACTATTCCGCCTGTCATATATTCACAGCCGTTATCGCCGAGGCCTTCGACGACTGCGATGGCGCCCGAGTTACGCACGGCGAAACGCTCACCGGCCTGACCGGCGGCAAATAACTTACCGCCCGTGGCGCCATAGAGGCAGGTGTTACCCACGATAACGCTCTTTTCGCTCTGGAACATACTGCCCAGAGGCGGATAGATGGTGAGCTTGCCGCCGGACATCCCTTTGCCCACATAGTCGTTGGCATCGCCACAGAGATTAAGCGAGAGACCGGGCGCGTTCCACACACCAAAACTCTGGCCTGCACTGCCGCTAAAGTTAAGCTGGATCGGCGCCTTGGCGCCAGTGCGGCCAATCTGGGTGGCGATATGGCCCGATAGCGCTGCGCCAACTGAGCGGTCCGTGTTGTTGATCTCAAAGCGGCCCTGGAAAGTCTCACCCCGTTCGACCGCGTCTTTCGCTGCGGCTAGGATTGTTAGGTTTAACTGGCCTTTATCGGCGGTCGGATTGGCCTCCTGCCAGGTGGCGGCGCTGCCTTCGGGAATGGCTGGCTTGTACAAAATGGCAGAGAGATCCAGTTGCTTCTGTTTCTGACTGCTGCCTGCTAAGGCATAGAGCCAGTCGCTGCGACCGACCAGCTGTTCAAACTCGCTGACCCCAAGCGCTGCCATCCATTCACGGATCTCGCGAGCCATAAACTCAAAGTAGGTGATCACCCGCTCAGGCAGGCCGTGATAGTGCTTGTCTCTGAGCTGCTGGTTTTGGGTGGCAACGCCAGTTGCGCAGTTGTTCAGGTGACAGATACGCAGGTATTTACAGCCCAGAGCTATCATAGGCACAGTGCCGAAACCGAAGGATTCGGCGCCCAGCAGCGCGGCTTTTATCACATCTGTGCCAGTTTTCAGGCCACCGTCCACCTGGAGGCGGATTTTATGGCGCAGGCCGTTTTCCACCAAAGATTGATGCACCTCAGCTAGACCTAACTCCCAGGGGCTGCCAGCATATTTCACCGAGGTGATGGGGCTGGCGCCTGTGCCGCCATCATAACCAGAGATGGTGATCATATCGGCGTAGGCCTTAGCGACCCCAGTAGCAATGGTGCCGACACCGGGTTCAGAGACCAGTTTGACCGAGATCATCGCCTTGGGATTGATCTGTTTTAAGTCGAAGATCAGCTGGGCTAAGTCTTCGATGGAGTAGATATCATGGTGCGGCGGCGGTGAGATCAGGGTGACGCCGGGGCGGGCATGACGCAGCGCGGCGATCTCGACACTCACCTTATGGCCGGGCAGCTGCCCGCCTTCGCCAGGTTTCGCACCCTGGGCAACCTTAATTTGCAGGACTTCGGCATTGACCAGATAGTGGGCAGTGACGCCGAAACGTCCGGAGGCGACCTGCTTGATGGCCGAGTTGCGCTCAGTGTTGAAGCGGCGTGGGTCCTCCCCGCCTTCCCCTGAGTTAGAGCGGCCACCGAGACGGTTCATCGCCACGGCTAAGGCTTCGTGGGCCTCAGGGCTCAGGGCGCCGATACTCATGGCGGCGCTGTCGAACCTGGGGTAGAGACGCTCAGCCTGCTCGACTTTCTCGAGTGCTATGGCGTTTTGATCGCCTTTTACGCCAAACAGATCCCTGAGTGTCGCCACAGGGCGATCATCGACCAGCTGGGTAAAGCGTTGATAGGTGGCGTAATCTTGCTCCCTTAGGCTGAGCTGCAGGGTGTTGACCACATCCGGATTGAAACAGTGGTATTCGCCGCCGTCGACATATTTCAGCAGCCCGCCCTGGGGCAGGGGCTGATGTTTCTGAAACGCCCGTTTCTGCAGTTGCTGCTGATCTTGCTCCAGCAGTTCAAATGAGGCGCCCTCGATACGACTGATCACGCCTTTGAAGCAGAGCTCAACCACATCACTGGCAAGGCCAATGGCCTCAAATTGCTGACTGCAACGGTAGGAGGCGACTGTACTTATGCCCATTTTCGACATGATTTTACGCAGCCCTTTGTCTATGCCGTAACGGAAGTTAAGCATCAGCTGCTGAATATCTTTGATTCCGTGTCTGACGGCTAGGGCGCTGATGCTCTCGTAGGCTAGATAGGGGTAGATGGCGGTCGCGCCAAAACCTAAGAGCACGGCAAAATGGTGCGGGTCGCGGGCCGAGGCGGTCTCGACTATGATGTTGGTATCGCAGCGCAGGCTCTTATCGACCAGCACTTTCTGTACCGCGCCCACGGCCATGGCGGCAGGGATCACCTGTTTGCTCTTGTCTGTTGCGCGATCAGAGAGAATCAACAAGGTGGTGCCGGTGCGAGCGAGGCGCTCGGCTTCATCACAGACGCGACGGATCGCCGCTTCCAGACCTTCGCCCAGATCGTAGTTCAGATCCACCTTATTGGCGCGATAATAGGTCGCGTCCAGTGCTAGTAGCTGATGGAAATCGCTGAACAGCAAAATAGGGGAGTTAAACATCACCCGGTAGGCGTGGCCTGTGGTCTCGTTGAACAGGTTTTGCTCGCGACCTATGCAGGTGGCCAGGGACATCACATGTTTTTCCCGCAGCGGATCGATGGGCGGGTTGGTGACCTGGGCAAATTTCTGACGGAAATAGTCATATAAAGTACGCGACTTTTTTGAGAGCACAGCCATGGGCGTGTCATCGCCCATAGATCCTATGGCTTCTTCGCCTTTTTCTGCCAGCACCCAGAGCACTTGTTCGAGCTCTTCGCGGGAATAGCCAAACTGTTTCTGGTATTGCAGTAGAGTCTCGGGACTGAACTCACAGGCACCTTGAGACTCGCCGGGCATCTGCTCGGCGGGGATCAGGGTCTGGCTGTTCTTTGCCATCCACTCTTTATAGGGGTGACGGCGCTTAAGATCGTTATCTATCTCGAAGGAGGAGTAGAGCTGGCCATTAAGGGTATCGAGCACCAGAAGTTCACCTGGCCCAACGCGCCCTTTTTCGACCACTTCATCGGGGGCGTAGTCCCAGATGCCTATCTCGGAGGCAAGGGTCAGGATACGATCTTTGGTGATCACATAGCGTGAGGGGCGCAGACCATTACGGTCAACGGCGCAGGCGGCGTGGCGGCCATTGGTCATTACTATGCCTGCCGGGCCATCCCAGGGCTCCATGTGCATGGAGTTAAAGTCGTAGAAGGCTTTTAGCTCATCGTCCATCTCAGGATTACTCTGCCAGGCGGGCGGAATAAGCAGGCGCATCGCACGGTAGAGGTCCATGCCGCCGGCGAGCAGCATCTCTAACATGTTATCGAGTGAAGAGGAGTCTGAGCCTGTCTCGTTGACGAAGGGGGCTGCCTGCTGAAGATCAGGCAGCAGCGGCGCATTGAATTTATAGGCGCGGGCTCTAGCCCACTGGCGATTACCGGTAATAGTGTTGATCTCGCCGTTATGTGCCAGATACCTAAAGGGCTGAGCCAACGGCCATTTAGGTGAAGTATTGGTTGAGAATCGCTGATGGAACAAACAGATAGCACTTTGGAGGCGGATGTCGGCCAGGTCGGGATAGAAGGCGGGCAGATCCGCTGGCATCATCAGACCTTTATAGACGATCACCTGACCCGACAGACTGGCAACATAAAAATCTTCACATTCGCTCATCTGCTGCTCGAGGCGGCGACGTGCCATATAGAGACGGCGTTCAAGATCTTTCTCACGCCAGCCTATGGGGGCGTTGATCAGTACCTGCCAGATCTGGGGTTGGCTGGCCTGGCCTATTGACCCCAGCACCTCTGAGTTAACCGGCACTTCACGCCAGCCGGCGACACTTAAGGTCTCTTTTTCAAGCTCACGCTCCAGCAGCAGTTTAGTCTGCTCGGCAATCTGGGAGTCCTGACTGAGAAACAGCATGCCGACGGCAAACTTACGGCTGAGGTGCCAGTCATTCTCGCTGGCGATTGCTTCGAAAAACTTAATGGGGAGTTGCATAAGCAAGCCACAGCCATCACCTGTGCGGCCATCTGCGGCAATGCCACCACGATGTTTCATGCGGTCGAGACCGTGGATCGCGGTGCGAACAATTCTATGGCTGGCTTCGCCATCCATCTGGGCTATTAAGCCAAAACCACAGTTATCCCGTTCAAAACTGGGGTGATACAAGCTCATTTTTTAACTCCCTAATACTGCTAATGCCTACTCATACTACCTCGGGGCCTACTCATATTTCCTAGGGGAAAGTTACAGCGATTGACATACACCCGAACCAATCAAATTAACTTTTGCACAATAAAAGGTCAATCCAAATTTATGCATAAAAATAGTGTGGTTAGAAGTGTTTTAATTGGGATTTGTTATCAATTAACGTTAACGTTAACTGTGTTTTTGCTTGTATAACATTATGAATAAAAGCAATTTTTGAATTTACTAATAATTTGGTTAACTTTGGCGTAACAAAATGTTGTTGAAATTTTTATTTTGAAAAAATGATTTTTATTGCAGTAATGGTGAATGGAATTACAGGTATGCTTGTGCGTAAACTTTCCATCATACTCATTTGAGTTGCTTAACATTGTGATTTCTCGCGCAAAGTTTTCTTCTTAATCATTTTTGTTGGGATGTTTGTCGGGATGTTTGAAGAAGCACAAAGTTTAGCTATAGCAGATTAGATAAAATCAGCATTCGTTAAATTAATGAGATGAGCTGAGTGGGTCTGGATAGTCATGTTAATACCTTCGGTGTCCAGTGCCGACAAAGGTATGGAGAGCGTCTTAAGAAACTGACCATAGATGCAAAATTTACCTGTCCGAATCGTGATGGCACTTTGGGGCGTGGTGGTTGTACTTTCTGTAATGTGAAGTCTTTCAGTCACGAACACGGGACAATCGATTCGATCGCAGAGCAGTTGGCGAAAGGTCGTGCGCGATCAAAAGGCAAGAGTTCTAAATTTATCGCTTACTTTCAAGCCTATACCAGTACTTATGATGAATATAGGGTATTGAAACACAAGTATGATGAAGCGATTCAAGACCCGGACATAGTCGGCTTGTGTGTGGGAACCCGCCCCGATTGCGTACCGGATGACGTGATTGAACTGTTAGCAAGTTATCAGGAAAAAGGGCTCGAAGTCTGGTTGGAACTCGGGCTGCAAAGCGCCAATGACGAGACATTAAGACGCATCAATCGTGGTCATGGTTTTAGTGAATATCAGGATACGGTGCGCCGTGCCCGCCGCGCCGGTATTAAGGTGTGTACTCATCTTATCTTAGGTTTGCCTGGCGAGACCCATGAAGATTATCTCGCGACCCACAAGGCTGTGCTCGCTTGCGGTGTTGATGGACTTAAGATCCACCCTCTGCATGTTGTAGAGGGAAGCACTATGGCTAAGGCTTGGCGAGCGGATAGATTGAAATTACTCTCGCTTAAGGAGTATGCCTACAGCGTTGCCGAGCTTATTCGTTATACGCCCAAGGAGATAGTTTTTCACCGTGTTACTGCCTATGCTAAGAAGCCTATGTTACTGGCCCCTGATTGGTGTGCTTTTCGCTGGGATGGATTAGTTGCCATTGTCGATGACCTTGAGGCTAAGGGTGGACAGGGTCATTATTTGAGCTGATTTTACTTTTAATTAAGTTTAATTAATCTGGCAATAAATAGTGAAAGTTAGATCATTTTGATTACCACTTGGTTAATAAATAGTTAAAGAATCAAAGGTTTTTACCTTTAAATAGGTCTATTGGTTGCACCTTCAACAATAGGCTGTATTATGTGCTTAGTTTAGTTTTTGCATTAGTAAAGCATTATTTATAAGGGGTGCCTTAATATGGCGACAGCAGAGTTAGAATCGATATTGGATCTCAATACACTTGAGCAGTACTGTAGTGCTATCGGCGCCGGCACTCTACTTAAAAGTGTTGTCTTATTTGAGCAGCTGATGCCTGAATATGTTGGCAATTTGGTCAAGGCTCAAACTGCCAAGGACAAAGAAACCTTATGCTCTGAAGCACATAAGTTTAAGGGTGCGGCGGGTTCAGTAGGATTAAAGCGTATCCAACAGTACGCACAGTTGTTGCAGCATGGTGAAGCGCCAGAGTGGGATGCAGAGCATGAAACCTGGTTACAGGTGATAGTCGACTATGCCAGCAGTGACTTGGCCAGTTTAAAGCATTACCTCGAGGCGAAAGCCTGATTGATTTAAACAGCGCGAAAGCCAGCACAAATTTCAAGACCCCGATGAGAGATCATCGGGTTTTTTTATTGCCCTATTTTAGCCAGTTTGAATTGACTGAGTTTTGCGCTTAGGCTCACAAAACTGTGTGATGACAGCGGGCTGGGGTGAGGTGAGTATGCTAGAGTAAGATTGAGTATATAAATATAAAAACGGATTGGTAATCGATTTTATGAAACATTTGCCGAGTCTAAAAAACCTCTATTATCTGGTAAATCTATACCAGGAACAGAATTTCAACCGCGCGGCCAAGCTATGCCATGTCAGCCAATCTACCCTCTCAAGCGGCATCCAAAACCTTGAGGAGCAGTTGGGGCATCAGTTGATTGAGCGGGATCATAAATCCTTTATTTTTACCGCAATCGGCGAAGAGGTGGTGCAGCGCTCACGCAAGCTACTCACCGATGTTGATGATCTGGTCGAACTGGTTAAACACCAGGGAGAACCTATGACAGGCGGGATCCGTCTTGGCTGTATTCCAACCATAGCGCCATTTTTGCTCAGCCGCGTGGTCAAACATTGTCAGGCTCATTACCCTAAGCTGACCCTTTTTTTAAAGGAAGACACCACGGAGCGGCTGCTCAATGCTTTAGGTAAAGGGGAGTTAGATCTGCTGTTAGTCGCCCTGCCGGCCAATACCAGCGGTTATCACAGTATGAAAGTGGGTGTCGATCCTTTTAAAATGGTGATCCACAAAGATTTATCGGCAGATATTCACCAGCCCATAGACTACAAGATGTTACCCGATGAGAGCATCTTCTTGCTGCAATCGGAGCACTGCATTACCGGCCATGCCATCAGTGCCTGCCGTTTGGGTGACAGTGACAAAATCAATCCCTTTGCGGCAACCAGTCTGCATACATTAGTGCAGATGGTGAACAGCAAGCTAGGCACAACATTTCTGCCCCAGATGGCGATAGATGCGGGTATCTTAAATGATACTGATTTAACAGTAATAACCCCACTGGGCGAGGCGCCTTATCGGGATATCGGCTTAGTCTGGCGTCAGACATCGAGCCGGATCATGACCTTTAGAACCTTAGGTCAGGCGATCGAAAAGTTATTGATGGGAGAGGCTAAAGCTAACTAGCTCGGCAAAGTCGAATACTAGATTTGACCCATCACTTGAGCTTAAGGCTTTGCCTTCAAGTGTGAGTCTTAAGCCTGGCAGTCTGAATCAATGAAACTTGTTTGGCGAGCGCCTTGATGACTAGTTGTCTGATGTTTTCACCGAGACACCATAGACCTCGATAGAATGCTGTTTGCCCTTGAGTTTTACCGGCCCAAGCTTTTTAAACAGATAGTCGCTGCTGCTGGTATCTAACTGGGAGTAGAGCGAGCCTGAGATCAGCATACGTTGTCCCAGTGGATTGCATTGATCCTGCAGACGGGCAAGCGTATTAAGTACATCGCTGAAGAAACTGATCTCCTGCTTCTGTACACCCACGACGGCGGCAACCACCTGGCCACAGTGGGCGGCGGCTTTGAATTTTGGCACGAAGCCGTACTGCTCTTCAAAATAGCGTCTTTGCCAACTCAGCTGCTGACTAAACTCATAATAGATATTGAAGCTGCGATCCAGTTTTACCCCTTCCTCTAACGGCCAATAGATCAAGACGGCATCACCCATATAGCGATAAATTTCGGCTTCATTGTTGACTATGGTGTCAGATAACAGGCTAAAGCAGTCCTGGATCAGGCGGCTGAAGCGATAATCCCCTAAGGATTCGGCGTGGCTGGTGGACGCCACCATGTCCAGATAGAGAAACAGGCGTTGCTCATACCGTGGACGGTGATATTTACCCAGCCCTATGTTGAGCAATACCTTAGGGCCAACCAGCAGTGCCATCTGTTCGATAAAGGCCAATCCGATACGCACAGCCACTAAATAGATCATCAGCGCCTGAAATGCTGGGCTATAGAGTATGTGCGCTGTCAGCATCTGTCTTAGGGTTGTCATGTGGTTTTCTATGGCCCACATATTAAGAAACTGAGTAATGTAGGCGAGGGTGGTTGCGCCCAGAAGCAGGAAAAGCCCTTTAAAGATCACCGAAAACAGATAGGGCATACGGTTGATCGCACTGAAATCTGCGATCAAGTTTGACATCCAATGCAGGCTACCGAAAATAATCCCCATGTAGATAGATAAAGTAGCAAGATCACTTGACCCTACTGCCCATTGTGGTAATTCAGGTGCCTGTGAATAGCGGAAAAAGACAAAGGACGCCATGGCAATTGTCCAAGCGACAATGGCAAACGTTAATTTCTTTGCTTGTCTGTGTGCTCTCACGGTAAAGAAAAAATCCTGAATACGAGTAATCTTTTAAGATGCGCTAGTGTATAGAAAACATCCCTACAATTTCCAGTGATAATTGTGATAAAGGTCAAATGAAGTCCAGATCGGCGAAATAAAATCTCATCATGCTGATTAAAAGCCATAAATTGTTTTTATTTTATTGAGTTTTCATTGCACATCTGTTGTAACCCTTGCCGTCGCAAGTTTTCTGCGCTTGCGTCTATGTCGCAGCTTTGAGGAGGCGATTATTAACACAGGCTAACCGAAGTGGCGTTGAAGGATCTTATGAGTAAAGGGGATCTTTAAATAAAACCCACGGGGATTAATGAGTTTGGTATTGCCCTGGGCATCGATTCCCTGGGTAACAGAGCGGTTATTGGCGCCCTTTGGCCGCAGCTGTAACACTTCGCCGTGACGGGCGGTGATCTGCTCGACTTTACCTAAAGCAATCAACTCCATGATCTCCTCCCAATCCTGGCGGATCATGGCCTGTTCCTGTGCCGATGGCGTCCACAGAATAGGCATACCTATTTGGCGGTTCGCCAGCGGCTTATCGCGCATTCCTTCGACAGGGATCCAAAGTACACGCTGTAATTTGTGAAAAACTAGGCTCTCTTCCCACCTCAGTCCCTGAATATTGATCAGCGGAGCGACAGTCACATAGGTGGTTTCCATTGGTTTACCGCAGTCATCGACCGGGATGCTTTTTAGCTCTATGCCTAAGTGCAAGAAGTCCTGTTCGGGTTTAGAGCCGGCCTGGGCGCCTAATTCGTATTCAATGAGCTGACCTATCCAGCCTTTATCGCGCTTTAGATCTCTGGGAACCTTGATATGGTGCGAGTCAGCGAGCTGACCCAAAGTCAGGCCTGCCATCTCTTGGGCCCGTTGCATCAATTCTTCAACGGATTTAGGTGAAGTGGGAGTGGTGATCATGGGAGGATTTTACCTAAGTTATTCCACTAAGCAACTCTGTATAAAAAATAACCTTTTAATAACAAAGTTAAGATAACATCAGGAGGGCTCTATTTAAACCAATGAATTAAAAGAAATTATTTGCATGCTGATGATGAGATGTTTTACTCGGTGCCGAATTACCCATTTATATCCCCACTCTTCCTAACATGGTTATCCACAGATATATTGGATAACTGACAAGGAAGGGTTTAAGTTTAGTGAAAGTTAGGTTTTAAACAGCGAGTTGAAGCGAATTTACTCGGGGTAATTGGTGCAACTTTATCGATGCTGTGAATAACCTGGTTGCAGATTTGGACTCATAAGTCAAAATTGTATTTTTGGTTAAAATTGAAGCAGTCATTTATTTTTATCCGCTCCAGATCTAATTTAGAGTGAAATATTCTTTTTATAACATGGTGTTATATTTTTTGGTTTGAGTGGGTCAACTTTCGTTTTTAGTTGTAAAAGTAATCTAAATAACACTTTAAACTGAGTTTCAAACAGAGATATCCACAGAAATTGTGGATATTCATCTTTTACTCCCCTATTTCTGTTGATAAGAATGAAAAAAATTATTTTTTATTCACCTCATATCTGTTAATAGACAATTGCCGAGAACGCAGCTTTGTGAAACAATCGAATTATTAAAATTTTTCAATTTGGAGTCCATGTGATTGATAGTGACGGCTTTCGTGCAAATGTAGGCATCATTATCTGTAATCGCTTTGGGCAGGTTATGTGGGCTAGAAGATTTGGTCAGCATTCCTGGCAATTCCCACAAGGTGGCGTAGATGACGGCGAAACTGCCGAACAGGCCATGTATCGGGAGTTGTATGAAGAGGTTGGGTTAAAAGCAGAGCATGTGCAGATTTTAACTTCGACCCGTTCCTGGTTGCGTTATAGATTACCGAAACGCTTAATTCGGCAAGACAGTAAACCTTTGTGTATTGGTCAAAAGCAGAAGTGGTTTTTACTGCAATTAAAAAGCCAGGAGTCTGCGATTAATCTCAGTGCCAGTGGTCATCCTGAGTTTGATGATTGGCGTTGGGTCAGTTACTGGTATCCGGTCAGACAGGTTGTGTCATTTAAACGAGATGTCTATCGTAAAGTGATGAAAGAGTTTGCGCCGACGGCATTATCCTTTCAAACCCAGGACTCGCCTCACAGCAATCGACATTCTGGCAGGAAAAGAGGACGCCGCAGATAATTAACTCTGTTATTCAGTGAGGAATAGCAGTGAGAGACGATAAGGAGAGGTGGCTGTGTTAAAAACGCTTAGGGATATTACTCAGGCTGTTGCCGCTGCCGCCGATCTCCAATCCGCTTTGTCTCTTTTGGTCAGGCAGACCAAGTCTGCCATGGAAACTCAGTGTTGCTCCATTTATATTCTCGAAGATCAGCAACTGGTTCTGTCTGCCACCGACGGTTTGGATCCTAACGCCGTTGGTTATGTAAAGATGCCCCTAAGCCAAGGCCTAGTGGGGCTGGTGGCCGAACGCGAAGAACCTATCAATCTTGCCAATGCTCAGCTGCATCCCAGATTCAAACTCTTCACTGAAGCCGCCGAAGAGGATTTTAGGGCTTTTCTGGCTGTCCCCATCATCTATCAAAAACTTATCTTAGGCGTTCTGGTTGTTCAGCAAGGCGATGAGCGGCAGTTTACAGAGGCCGAAGAGGCGTTTTTGATGACGCTCGCAGCCCAGCTTGCCGTTGCCGTGCGAGAGCAGCGAAAGAAAGCGGAAAAAGCCTCGCCCGATCAATGTTTCTATAGTGGTACTGCTGCCGCCAATGGAATAGTGATTGCGAATGCCATGGTCATAGGTGGTGATATCTCGCTGGAGCAAGCGCAGACAAAAGCCAGCGATATCGCCCATGAGCAGCAGCAACTGCAGCAGGCGCTCGGTGCCTGTCGCAATACCTTGAGCGCACTGTCACAGCGTTTCGATGGTGAGAATGAAAAAGAGGTGCAGTCTATCTTTTCTGCGCTCCTGTCTCTGCTCGATGATGCCAGTCTGGGCGGTGAATATGTCCGGGAGATTGATTCTGGCTGGTGTGCTGTTTCGGCCGTCAGTCGGGTATCGCTGCGTTATGTCGATCATTTTATGCAGATGCAGGATGCCTATCTGCAGGAGCGGGCCAATGATATTCGCGACCTTGGGCAGCGTGTGCTGCGCGAGCTGATTGAGCCGCAAAAAATGCACGTTCAGCCCGAAAAGCCCATCATCTTAGTGACTAAAGAGGCGACGGCGACCATGCTTGCCGAGTTTCCACAGCACAAGTTGGTGGGCATAGTCACCGAGCTGGGCGGAGTTAACTCCCATGCGGCCATCTTAGCCAGAGCATTCGGTGTGCCGGCCGTGATTGGGGTTGAAGGCATATTGAGCGCAGGCATAGATGGCGAGCAGCTAATCTTAAATGCCACCCGCGGGCAGGTATTTGTGGCGCCATCGCTAACACTCATCAGAGAATACCGCAGTCATATATTCGCCGAGCGGGCACTGCAAAAGCGTTATGCAAAAGAGCTATCCTTGCCGGCGCAAACGATTGATGGGCTGCGGGTTCATCTGTATTTGAATGCCGGCTTGCTCAGCAGTCTGGCCTCTGAGATTGCCGAGGGCGCCGATGGTATCGGGCTTTACCGTACCGAAATCCCCTTTATGATCCAGACGCGCTTTCCAAGCGAGGCCGAGCAGGTTGAAGTGTATCGTCAGGTGCTTAACTCAGTGCAGGATAAACCCGTGGTGATGCGTACCCTGGATGTGGGTGGTGATAAGCCGTTATCTTACCTGCCAATTACCGAAGAGAACCCTTTCTTGGGTTGGCGTGGTATTCGTCTGACTTTAGATCATCCCGAGCTTTTTTTGGTGCAACTGCGTGCCATGTTAGTGGCAGCTTCGGGTGGCTCACAGCTACATATACTCTTGCCTATGGTCTGTTGTCTTGATGAGATAGATCAAGCCGTGGCCTTGCTTGAACAGGCTTATTTAGAAGTGAAGCAGGATCTCTATCCTGAGCTGATCAGACCTAAGATAGGCATAATGCTCGAAGTTCCGGCCTTGCTGTTTCAACTCGGTGAAGTGGCCAAAAGGGTCGATTTTATTTCGGTTGGCTCGAATGACTTAACTCAGTATCTGCTGGCGGTGGATCGCAATAACCCTAGGGTGAGCACACTGTATGATTGCTATCATCCCGGCATTTTGCGCGCCCTTAAACGTGCCCGAGAAGAGAGCGAAGAGAATCAGTTGTCCATCAGCGTGTGTGGTGAATTAGCCGGCGAACCCATAGGGGTTATCCTGCTGGTGGCCATGGGGTATCAGCAGCTGAGCATGAATCAGGGTAGCCTTGCTAAGATCAACTACCTCATTCGCCGGGTATCCTATTCAGATCTCAGTGCGCTGTTAACGCAAGCTTTGGCCTTAAAGAATGGTGGTGAAGTCAGGCAGTTGGTGAGCGATTATTTGACCTCTCAGCAACTGCAGGAGTTTTTGTGATCATTTCTGTGATGTTAATGATTTGAGCGTAATTTAAATCTGCGGCAAATTGCTTTAAGCTAGCCTTTTCCACCCTTTCATGATCGCTATCTCATGCTAACTATATTTATAAGTTGTGTTTTTTTAGGGGCTTTTATCGGGTTTATGGCGGGCTTGCTCGGGATAGGCGGTGGCTTGATCGCCGTACCTGTGCTTTTATATCTGCTGCCACTCTCTGGAGTGATGCCTGAGCATCTGACCCATGTTGCCATAGCAACCTCTCTGGCGGCGATTATCCTAACTTCACTCTCTTCAGCTCGGGCACACCATTCCCGTGGCAACGTGCCCTGGCCTCTGCTGAAAGTCATGCTGCCGGGGCTGATACTCGGCGCCTTATCCTCAGGTTTTATCTCATCTCTGTTTAGTTCAGATCTCCTGAAACAGACCTTCGCCGTGTTCGTGATCCTGATGGCGCTTCAGATGGTTTATCCGGTGAAAGTGGAAGGGAGCGAACGTGTCTTACCTAAGACCAACTATCTGTTTTTATCCGCCTTAGTGATTGCCATTATTGCGGGCCTGATGGGGATAGGTGGCGGCGTACTCTTAGTGCCTTTCCTCTGCTGGTGCGGCGTACAGATGCGCCAGGCGATTGGGTTTTCCTCTGTTACCGGTGTTACCATCGCCCTGTTTGGTAGTTTAAGCTATATTGCCGCAGGTTGGGGCGCTCAAGGGTTACCCGATTATATGTTAGGTTATATCTACCTACCGGCCCTGGTGGGCATAGTCTCCACCTCTATGTTAACCGCGCCTTTTGGCGCCAAGGCTGCCAGTACTTGGCCGACTGCACTGCTGAAGAAAATTTTTGCTGTGATGCTTATGTTAACCGGGATTAAGTTAGCCCTGGGTTAAGGAATAAAGCATAAGTTTGGCAGCTGGCCATTTGAGCATTTAAGATAAGCCGCAAATTGGTTTATGACAGGATTAAGAGAGCAAGCATGAAAACGTATTTAGATCTATTACAGGATGTGCTGGAAAACGGTACGCAGAAAGGGGATCGCACAGGAACCGGCACCTTGTCGGTATTTGGACGGCAGATCCGTCATGACTTAAGTAAGGGTTTTCCGCTGCTGACCACCAAGAAACTGCACTTTAAGAGTATCGCCAATGAGTTGATCTGGTTCTTAAGGGGCGATACCAATACCCAGTGGTTAACCGACAATGGCGTGAGTATCTGGAATGAGTGGGCGCTGGAAGATGGGTCTCTTGGCCCTATTTATGGCAAGCAGTGGACTCAATGGCCAACTAAAGATGGCGGCGCCATCAATCAGATCGATTACGTGGTGGATACCTTAAAGCACAATCCAAACAGCCGCCGTATTCTCTTTCATGGCTGGAACGTGGAGTACCTGCCGGATGAGTCCATCAGCCCCCAGGAGAATGTGGAGCAGGGACGTATGGCGCTGCCACCCTGTCACCTTCTGTATCAATTTTATGTGGCGAACGGTAAGTTATCGGGACAACTCTACATTCGCAGTTCTGATATCTTCCTCGGCTTGCCTTACAATATTGCCAGCCTCTCTTTGTTGGTGCATATGTTGTGTCAGCAGTGCGACCTGGAGCCGGGTGAGGTGATAGTCAGTTTCGGCGATCTGCATGCTTATTCTAATCATATGGAGCAGATTAGTGAGCAGCTGACTCGTGAACCAAGAGATCTGCCTAAATTGAAAATTGGTCGTAAACCAGAGTCGATTTACGATTACCGCTTCGAAGATTTTGAGCTCGAAGGTTATGACGCCTACCCGAATATTAAGGCGCCTGTAGCAATTTAAAAAAGCGCTAGTTTATTCGAAGAAAGAGAGAAGGCCATCGGCCTTCTTTTTTGCTTTATGACGGCTTGGTTATGCTTTCAGTCTCAGTCGACTATTTTCCAGTATTACTCCCGTTGTGAGGAAATTCAGAGTTGATAGTGCTGGTTCTTTCATCATATATTGATATAGTAATCGATTATATTTGTTCTAAAATTCCACAAATACTCCGATCTTAAGCGTGATCGCTTTCACATAAACCTTCTCAGGAGCCAAAACCAGATTTTGTTCGGTTTTTGTTGATCACAGCTCTATAGCCTACTACAGTAGATACATCGGAAATCCCGATGTTTAACGCAGACGCAAACGATTATTCAGCCTGATTGTATTCAGCTAGACTCAATGGATTATGTGTTTATGGAGTTAAATATGGAAAAGGCGATTAGAAATTTTCTAAGCCAGGAATCCGCCGGTGGTATCTTATTGATGGCTGCAGTTGTCATTGCAATGATCTTAGCAAACTCGCCACTATCAGGTATCTATCAAGGTTTTTTACACACAGAGATGCAGGTGCGCTTTGGCAGCCTAGATCTGGATAAGACCCTCATACATTGGATCAACGATGGCCTGATGGCCTTATTCTTCATGTTGATCGGCCTCGAAGTGAAACGCGAGTTGTTAGAAGGTGCGTTATCGAGCCGCGAACAGGCATCCTTGCCGACTTTTGCTGCCATTGGTGGCATGATTTTCCCTGCGGCTATCTATCTGTTGTTCAATTTTAGCGATCCTGTCACTCAGAACGGCTGGGCGATCCCTGCGGCGACCGATATCGCATTTGCACTGGGGATTATGGCGCTACTGGGTAACCGCGTGCCTGTAGCGTTAAAAGTCTTCTTGCTGGCGCTAGCGATTATCGA
Organism: Shewanella sp. AS1; assembly: GCF_021412565.1. GTDB lineage: Bacteria > Pseudomonadota > Gammaproteobacteria > Enterobacterales > Shewanellaceae > Shewanella. The sequence continues at coordinate 57,326 of NZ_JAKCLJ010000004.1, forward strand.
TGACTTAGGGGTTGTGGTGATCATCGCTATGTTCTACAGCACAGATCTCTCTACTGTCAGTCTTGTTATTGCTGCAATTGCCATTTTGGGATTGGTTGGCTTAAACCGTAAGGGAGTCACAGCGATTTGGCCTTACGGATTTATAGGACTGATCCTTTGGATTGCGGTATTAAAATCTGGCGTGCACGCTACCTTAGCCGGGGTGATCATCGCATTTTGTATCCCGCTGCGAGCTAAAGATGGCACCTCACCCTCGGAGCATCTTGAGCACAGACTCCATCCCTGGAGCACCTTTGCTATTCTGCCGATTTTTGCGTTTGCCAACGCAGGGGTCGATTTGTCGGGAATGAGTATTGGCGATCTTATGTCTCCCGTACCGGTCGGAATTGCCTTGGGTCTCTTTCTGGGTAAACCCATTGGTGTGATGTTATTTAGCTATGTTGCCGTCAAGCTGAAATGGGCCGCACTACCGGAAGGAATAGGCTGGAGACAGGTCGCTCCTGTTGCCGTGATGTGTGGTATCGGTTTTACCATGTCCATGTTTATCTCTTCGTTGGCGTTTATGGGTGAGAGTTATGGATACGCCGATGTGGCACGTCTTGGGATCTTAACCGGCTCTATTTTGTCGGCCTTAATTGGTTACTTTTGGTTATCGAAAGTACTTCCGGAAAAAGGAGAAAACGCCTAATGAAACCTCTGCTTTCGCTGATATTCGCTTTCGGATTGGTGGCCAATGCTCAAGCGTTGCCAATCGAGGCCTGCAACCAAGATGTTGATAGTGATATTTGTCATTACTATCTGGAAGGAGTTGTCGATGGCGCCTTGATGTATAAGCCCTATGCTGTGGACAATAGACTTGAGTCCAGCGGCTATGCGTCTCGCGCCTTAAAATATCGTAGCGGTAAGCGGTTTCAACAGGCGAATCGTACCTATTGCGAAAGTAGAATTCCAAACAGAGACGATCTGGTGAAAGGAGTCAGTGAGGCCTTCGTCGCTGGGGATATTAAGTCGACAGAGGCGCTCACCGACGTGGTTTTCAGTTTGATGGATTGTCAGCGGCTGAAGTAAAATGGCCGACTAGTTAACGGGTAAATTTGTGGATTGATGTCTCATCTCAACTATAACCATCTCTACTATTTCTGGATGGTGCATAAAAAAGGCTCAGTCGCGAAAGCGGCTGAGACACTTTGTTTAGCCCCCCAGACCGTCACCGGGCAGATACGCGTGTTAGAGACACGTTTAAAAGGCTGTCTGTTCAAGCGTGTTGGGCGTTCTTTAGAGCCCACAGAGCTTGGCGAACTCGTCTTTCGTTATGCCGATAAGATGTTCAGCCTCAGCTATGAGATGCTCGATATTCTTAACTATCAAAAAGATAATAATATTCTTTTTGAAGTGGGGATTGCCGATGCGCTCTCTAAAGCCTTAGCAAGCCGTGTGCTGCTTTCTGTTATGCCGGGCGATGGTTCGATGCAGCTGGCCTGTTATGAGGCGACCCACGAAAGTTTAATGGAGCGTTTGCGGGCACATAAGCTGGATATGATCCTCTCAGATTGTGCTGGTGAGTCATTGAAGTACCCTGAGATCTTATCGAAAAAGCTGGGTGAATGTGGCGTCGGCTTCTTCTCTTTTGAACGTTATTCAAAGCCTTTCCCCGAGTGCTTAGAGCAAGGTAAATTGCTTATTCCGGGTAAGCGTACTTCTTTAGGGCAGCAGCTCTATCATTGGTTCGATGAGAATGGTCTGGATGTGACTATACTAGGCGAATTTGATGATGCGGCTATGATGAAAGCCTTTGGCTATTTTAAGCAAGGGATCTTCGTGGCTCCGGCGATTTATAAGCAAGATATTTTGGACCATGGCATTCACCTGTTAGGGGAAACCATGGATATCAAAGAGGTATATCATGTGATGTTTGCCGAGCGTATGATCCAGCATCCGGCAGTCAAACGCCTGTTGGCGACCGATTTTAGTGATATTTTTAACGGTATAGATCAGCAGGTTGCCGGATTTGTTGCGTTAAAGGATGTTAGTCTCGAGGCGAACTGATACACTAACGCCGGATTTTTTGTCCGCCGGATTTTTTGTTGGTCATAATATGACGCTAAGGGTTTTAAGGGAGAAATAGTGTGTCAGAGCCTATGAACATTTCACGCGTAAAATGGGCGTGTCGCCGCGGTATGCTGGAGCTTGATGTCTTGTTTCAACCCTTCGTTGAAACGCAATATGAGTCCTTGTCCAGTGAAGATAAAGCGATTTTTGTTCGACTCTTAGAGTGTGAAGATCCTGAGTTGTTTGCCTGGTTTATGGGTCATGAGTCTTGCCCCGAAGCCGAGCTGGCCAAGATGGTAGTTCAAGTTCGTGGACGCCCAGCGCCATAGTTTTTCACTTACATCCTCTTTCGACCAACGCCTGTCGTTGGTCATCTTTGCTGCCATTTGCTTAAGTTCTTTTCTGGCTTGGCCAACTATCGAGCATTTTTATTTTCAGTTAGTGAAGTGGCTTATTGCGCTGCTGGTGTTACTGCTGTTTATTGTGCAGTGGCGCAAGTTATACGCCTGGTCTTTAGCTTTCTGGGTAGATGAGGCGGGGCGTTGCGCTTTTATCCCAAGTAGAACCATTGAACTTGTGACTGAGCCTGATAACGGTTCTGCCAACGCCTTAAAGACGCTTTGGGTGAGCCCTTGGCTAGTGGTATTTCATCTCAATGTTAAGGCAAATAGCGGAGAAAATACTCGTGAGCCGAGAAAACATCTGATCTTGGTGTGGCGGGATATGCTTGACGACACAAGTTATCGTCACTTGTGTCGTCTGCTATTACGCTTTGGTTAACTGCTGCAGCGCTTTGAGATAGCCCTAGCTTATTCTGGCTGCAAGATAGTGGGGTGGGGGTTATCCGATTTATCCGGGTGGTCAATATTATAATGCAGGCCACGGCTGTCTTTACGCGCCATGGCGCAGCGTATGATAAGCTCTGCCACCTGCACCAGGTTCCTTAGCTCCAGTAAGTTATTACTGACTCTGAAGTTACTGTAATATTCCTGTATCTCCTGCTGCAACATGACGCAGCGCCGCAGCGCGCGCTCCAATCGCTTATCTGATCGCACTATGCCCACATAGTCCCACATAAACAGGCGCAGTTCATGCCAGTTATGGGCAATTACCACCTCTTCATCCGAGTTTGATACCTTACTCTCGTCCCAGGCTGGGATATCGCCCGGCATAGGAATGTTGCTCAGTTGACAGGCAATATCTTCGGCGGCGGCTCTGGCAAAAACCAGACACTCTAACAGTGAGTTACTGGCTAAACGGTTGGCACCATGCAGGCCAGTATAGGCCACTTCGCCTATGGCATAGAGACCATTAAGATCGGTTTGCCCGTGAAGATCTGTCATTACGCCGCCACAGGTATAGTGGGCAGCAGGAACCACAGGAATACGATCTTTAGTGATATCTATTCCTAGTTCCAGACAGCGTTTGTATATGGTTGGGAAGTGTTTAATGACAAAGTCTGCCGGTTTGTGGGAGATATCTAGGTAGACACAATCGGCGCCGAGGCGTTTCATCTCATAGTCGATGGCGCGGGCGACGATATCACGGGGCGCGAGTTCGGCACGTTTATCGAAATCGGGCATAAAGCGTGAACCATCAGGGCGAAGCAGATAGGCTCCTTCACCGCGCAGGGCTTCGGTTAGCAGGAAATTGCGCGCATCTGAGTGGTACAAGCAGGTGGGGTGGAACTGATTAAATTCCATATTTGCCACACGGCAACCCGAGCGCCAGGCCATGGCGACACCATCGCCTGAGGCGATATCGGGATTGGACGTATACTGGTAGACCTTGGATGATCCGCCTGTTGCTAACGCCACAAAACGCGCTTTGATGGTTTCCACATGTTCTTCAACACGATTCCAGACATAGGCACCGAGCACTCGGTTGCCAGAGCGCTTGAGCTTGCGACTGGTGATGAGGTCGATGGCGTTATAGCGTTCGAGCACCTCGATATTCGGGTGGTTAATCACTCTCTCTTGTAAAGTAACCTGAACAGCTTTTCCTGTGGCATCTGCGGAGTGCAAAATGCGTCTGTGGCTGTGACCGCCTTCGCGGGTGAGGTGATAGGGCGCTTTGCTGTCATCGCCATCTTCGCTCTCCTCTTTATCGAAAGCGACACCACACTGTATTAACCACTCCATTGCGCTCTTGGCGTTTTCTGCAGTGAAAGTGACCACTTGCTCATCACATAATCCTGCCCCAGCAACCAGAGTATCGGCTACATGGGATTCGATGGTATCCTCTTCATCGAACACAGAGGCGATGCCACCCTGAGCATAATACGTTGAACCTTCGCTCAATGGGCCCTTAGAAAGTAAGATAACTTTTGCTTTTTCAGCTAGATGTAAAGCTAAAGTCAGACCGGCAGCACCGCTGCCGATAACCAAAACGTCAGAATGGTGTTCAACTACTTGTTTCATCAGGTATCATGTTAAGTATGTGGTTGTTGTCTATGGTAAACCAAGACAGGAATTATGGATACAAGTATGCTTGTAGAAAATAAATTCATATTTTGCCAATTTCTTCAGAACTTTTTTTGTAAGCGCTAGTCTACATATACGCATATGATTCGAGCGACTGAGAAATCAGCATGTTAGATTTAGGAGTAGTCGGCTCGGATGAGTGGACAAATAAGTGATCAACAGTTAGTTGAGCGAGTTCAGCAAGGAGATAAAAGCGCTTTTAACCTGCTGGTACAAAAATACCAGAGTAAAGTGGTCAACTTGATTGCGCGCTATGTGCGTAATCAGGCGGACGTGGCAGATGTAGCGCAAGAAGCCTTTATTAAAGCTTATCGGGCCCTGCCAAACTTTCGAGGTGAAAGTGCGTTTTATACTTGGCTTTATCGCATTGCAGTCAATACTGCAAAAAATCATTTAGTGGCACAGGGGCGCCGGACGCCAGCCAACGATGTCGATGCTGAAGAGGCGGAATATTATGACGGTAGTGATGCGCTCAAGGAGTTTGCTTCTCCGGAGCGTCTGATGTTATCCGATGAGATCCGCAAAGTGGTGTTTGATACATTAGAAGGCCTGCCAGACGAATTAAAGATGGCTATCTCTCTGCGTGAGCTTGATGGAATGAGTTATGAAGAGATTGCCAATGTGATGGAGTGTCCTGTGGGAACGGTAAGATCGCGTATCTTCCGGGCACGGGAAGCCATTGATAAGCAACTGCAACCCTTGTTGCAGAGCTAAAAAGGTTATCTACAACATTAATTTATTATGGGTGATAAATGGATAAATTAGGTCAGGAATGGGTATCCGCAGCCGTTGACGGTGAAGTCGATGAGCAGACCTTGGCTGAATTAGCAGCCGATACGGATTCGCATCAAGAGTGGCGTGATTATCACATGATCGGTGATGCTATGCGCGGTGAACTGCCTGAGATGATCAACTTGGATCTCAGCGCCAATATCGCAGCGGCCATAGAAAACGAGCCAACCATGATTGCGCCAAAGCGTGAAGAGAGCAAAGCGACCTCTACAGCCAAGGTGTCAAACGTCATCCCTATGTTCAAACAGTTTGGCCAGTATGCTATTGCTGCCAGTGTGGCGCTATTTGCGGTTATCGGTGTGCAAAACTATAACCAGATGCCTGAGCTGGACGCATCGCCTATGCCTGTGCTTAATACCCGTCCTTTAGTTGGCAGTGCATCCCCCGTGAGTCTGCAAACCGGCCCTGTACAGCAACAGAGTCAGGCGATGAACAATGAGCGTGTGATGGAACAACGTTACCGTATCAACACTTACATCCAAGATCACATGTTGCAACAAAGATTGAATAATGGTGCCGATATAGACGACAATAGTGAGATATCACCTAACTCGGTGAAGTAATACGGCTATTGGTACTGGTCACTCTTGATGCAATTGAGCAAGTGATGAGTATTTTTTAAGGAGTGATCTTGCGTCTGATTTGGTTGGCTTTGATTGTTTTTTCTCTTCCCGCCAGTGCCCGGGCAGACATGACGGCTAAGGCTTGGCTGGAAAATATGAGCCAGGCCTTGCAGACGCAAGAGTTTAAAATGTCTTTGATCCACCTGCAGTCGGATCATATCCGTCCTCTGGTCTACATACATGGCCAGATTGAGAATCAGGACGTCGCCTTTCTAGAACACCTCAACGGCCCACCAAAGAACGTGGTGCGTGTCGGCAATACAGTCACTTTTATCGAACATGATCAGCCCGCTTACAGCGTGCATGCCGATCGTATTCAAGGTCTGCTGCCTGCCGCCTTTGCTGGCGATATCTCTGCCTTAGAGTCCGGCTACCAATTTGTGCTGGGTGGTCGCTCGCGTCTTGCCGGTCGACCCAGTCAACTGGTGCGTATTATCCCAATCGATGATAACCGATACGGCTATCAGGTATGGCTGGATATGGATACCTTCTTGCCGCTTCGTTACGACATGATCAACCAGGACAAACAGCTGCTAGAGCAGATCTTAGTGGTGGAGCTGCTGGTGCTCGATGATGCCCCGGCCATTTTGCGCGAAGCCTATAAACAGGAGTGGCCGGCAGTAATGCCTCAGCCCGATCGTGAGCAGAGCGATAACTGGCAGTTTACCTGGTTGCCAGAGGGGTTTAAGATCTTACTCAAAGACAATCACAGATTGATTGGCAGTCATGAATCGGTCGAATACATTGCCTTAAGCGACGGCTTGGTAAATATTTCTGTCTATGTCGCCCGTGCCAGCGATACTGCGCTGCCCAATGAACTGATGACACGTAATGGCCTGTCCCTTGCCAGTGAGCGGGTGGGTAACGCTGAAGTGGTGGCCGTGGGCAAGGTGCCGGTTGAAACCCTGTCGCGCATCGCCAAGAGCATAACAATTGAGTAATAGCCAATGATGGAAGAGGTCGCCACCGTTATTCGTTGTAACGATAACGGCTGGATCACAGTCGAGGTGAAAGTCAAAAATGCCTGTAATCATTGCGACAGCAATGAGAGCTGCGGCACCTCTGCAGTATCTAAGGCCTTCTCCCCAAAGGTACAAAGATTTGCTATCCCCGCCGATGGAGAATTCCAGGAGGGGGAGATGCTAAAACTCGGGCTGCCTGAGAGCGTGATCTTGAAGGCGGCCGCATTGGTTTATCTTCTGCCTTTGCTGGGGCTGTTTATCGGCGCCGGGTTTGGGCATTTTCTCATGGGGCTGATAGGTGTGGCCTCGGCCGATCTAGGCACTATGGCATTTGCGCTACTGGGCGCGGTAACTGCTTGGTTTTTCGGTAAAGCCTGGGCGCGTCGTCTAGAGCAAAACAGTTTACCTGTGATCATTTCGCGTTTGGGCCAGCCAATCGTCACTTCGACCCCGTGATCAGCGATTAAAACTCTTCTGGTAATATTTGTTATCCGCGGCCGATTCCAATTGGTATTAGGGCGCCGATCGGGTACAATTCGGCACTTTTATATTCTTTTTCAACTTTGAGTTTAGTCATTTCGCATAATGAAGCACATTAGAAACTTTTCGATTATTGCCCATATTGACCACGGCAAATCCACCCTTTCAGACCGTCTTATCCAAGTGTGCGGTGGCTTGACCGACCGTGAAATGGCGGCGCAAGTCTTAGATTCTATGGACCTGGAGCGCGAGCGTGGTATTACCATCAAGGCTCAGAGTGTGACGCTCAATTATCAAGCGAAAGATGGTGAAACCTATCAGCTGAACTTTATTGATACCCCAGGCCACGTGGACTTCTCCTATGAAGTTTCACGCTCGTTAGCTGCCTGTGAGGGTGCGCTGCTGGTGGTTGACGCTGGTCAAGGGGTGGAAGCCCAGACATTAGCGAACTGTTATACCGCGCTTGAAATGGATCTGGACGTAGTGCCTATCCTAAACAAGATTGACCTGCCTCAGGCCGACCCTGAACGTGTTGCAGAAGAGATTGAAGATATCGTAGGTATCGAAGCGACCGATGCGGTGCGCTGCTCGGCGAAAACCGGTATTGGTATCGACGATGTGCTCGAAACCATAGTGGCACAAATTCCGCCGCCAGAAGGTGACCCAGAGGCTCCACTGCAGGCGCTTATTATCGACTCCTGGTTCGACAGCTATTTAGGCGTCGTCTCCTTGGTGCGTATCAAGAATGGCACCCTGAAAAAGGGCGATAAGTTCAAGGTGATGTCGACCGGTCAGAACCATACTGCCGATCGCGTGGGTATCTTCACGCCTAAGCAAACCGACAAAGCCGAACTGAAAACCGGTGAAGTGGGTTATGTTATCGCAGGTATTAAAGAGATCCACGGCGCGCCAGTGGGGGATACCTTAACCTTGGCTAAACATGGCGCCGAAAAGCCATTACCCGGTTTTAAGAAGGTAAAACCTCAGGTTTACGCCGGTGTGTTCCCTATCTCTACCGATGACTACGAGAGTTTCCGTGATGCGCTCAATAAGTTGAGCCTCAACGATGCCTCGCTGTTCTTCGAGCCGGAAACCTCTTCTGCCCTTGGCTTTGGTTTCCGTATTGGTTACTTGGGCCTGCTGCACATGGAGATCATTCAGGAGCGTCTCGAGCGTGAATATGATCTTGATCTTATCACCACGGCGCCTACGGTAGTCTATGAAGTGGTGACCACCAAAGGTGAAACCATCTATGTGGCCAATCCATCGGATCTACCGCCGCTCAATAACATAGAAGAGATGCGTGAGCCGATTGTAGAAACCAATATTCTGGTGCCTAAAGAGTATCTGGGTAATGTGATCACCCTCTGTGTAGAGAAGCGTGGCGTACAGACTAACATGGTGTACCACGGCAATCAGGTGGCCATTACCTATGAGTTGCCTATGGCCGAGGTGGTGATGGACTTCTTCGATCGCCTTAAATCAACCAGCCGTGGCTATGCGTCACTGGAGTACAACTTCAAGCGTTTCGAAGCGGCGGACATGGTGCGTCTGGATGTCTTGATCAACGGCGATCGCGTCGATGCCTTGGCGATGATCATCCATAAATCGAATGTGCGTTATCACGGTCTGGCGCTGGTGAATAAGATGAAAGAGCTTATCCCTAGACAGATGTTTGATATTGCGATCCAGGCGGCAGTGGGCAGCCAGATCATCGCCCGTTCATCGGTGAAGGCGCTGCGTAAAGACGTGACCGCGAAATGTTACGGCGGCGACGTCTCCCGTAAGAAGAAGCTGCTCAACAAGCAGAAAGAGGGTAAGAAACGCATGAAGCAGGTCGGTAACGTTGAAGTACCACAAGAGGCCTTCCTCGCGGTACTTAAGCTTAACGAATAATCCCGTTTGGGTTAATAATTGTTAATAGTGAAAGATATTTAAGCGCCGCGGTTTGCGGCGCTTTCATTCTTTCAGTATAAAAGAGTCTTAGTAAGAAGAGTCTCAGTATAAACATCATCTATGATATCGGCAGGGGCCGGTTGTCAGTAAGGTTTTTCAGGAGTTAGTGCAGCTATGGCAGCGTATTTTTCCCTCATTTTAGTCTTAGTCACCCTGGGCAGTGGCTTGATCTGGTTGTTCGATGCCCTGGTGCTGGCCCCTAAGCGGCAGCAGAAGCTGGCGACCGCCCAGGCCTCTGGCACTGAGATCACAGAGGAAAGCGCCGAAAAAATTGTTCGTGAATCTGCGATTGTTGAAACCTCACGTTCCATTTTTCCGGTCATCGCTTTTGTGTTGATCTTACGCTCATTCCTCTATGAGCCATTCCAGATCCCCTCAGGCTCTATGATGCCCACCTTGTTGGTTGGCGATTTTATTCTGGTGGAAAAATTCAGTTATGGCCTAAAAGATCCTGTCTGGCGCAGCCAAATGGTAGAAACCGGCAAGCCAGAGCGTGGCGATGTGGCCGTGTTTAAATACCCGGAAAATCCCCAGATTGATTACATCAAGCGTGTGATAGGTCTGCCGGGGGATCGCATCGTTTATCGCAATAAAGATCTCTATATTCAAAAGGCCTGTCCAGATGGCCAAAGTGAGTGCGACAATAAACTGGAAAAAGTGGCCCGCGCCGGTGTCAATCAGGGCGAGTTCAGCCAGGATAATATTCCGCTAATCCGCTATAACGAGCAGCTTGGGGATGTCAGCCACGACATCTTAATCAACCCAGGTCGCCGCGAGCCGAGCTCTTATTATTACAACCAGGGCGATCTGCAGGTGGGCGAATTTATCGTGCCTGAAGGCCAGTATTTTATGATGGGTGATAACCGTGATAACAGCACAGACTCACGCTTTTGGGGCTTTGTGCCAGAAGCCAATTTAGTGGGTAAGGCGGTAGCGATTTGGATAAGTTTCGAGTTTGATCGCACCCCTAACGATTTCCTCCCCTCCTGGGTACCGACAGGCGTGCGCTTTAACCGTGTCGGCGGAATAATCTAAGATGGAACCGATAAAAAATCTGCCGCGCCTGTGCCGCATCTTAGGTCATGAGTTTAACAGCCTTAAACTACTGGAGCAGGCGCTGACCCACAGAAGCGCCGCCAGTCAGCACAATGAGCGCCTGGAGTTTCTTGGGGATTCAATCCTGTCGATCGTGATCTCCGATGCCCTGTACCATCAGTTTCCCAAGGCGACCGAGGGCGACCTGAGCCGGATGCGCGCCACCTTAGTGTGCGGCAAGATGCTGGCGGAGATCGCCAAAGAGTTTACATTAGGCGATTATCTTAAGCTGGGTCCTGGCGAGCTCAAAAGTGGCGGTTTCCGCCGCGAGTCGATACTGGCCGATGCGGTGGAAGCCATCATAGGCGCCATCTACCTGGATGCATCCCTCGATATCTGCCGCGAGCTGATCCTCAAGTGGTATCAGAGCCGTCTAGCGACCATAGAGCCGGTCAATCAGAAAGATCCTAAGACCTTACTGCAGGAGCACCTACAGGGATTTAAGCGGCCGCTGCCGGAATACAAGGTGGTGAACATCAGCGGCGAGGCCCACGCGCAAACCTTTACCGTCGAGTGTAGAGTTGAACAATTAGATGAGGCTATGGTTGGCATTGCCAGCTCACGCCGTAAAGCCGAGCAACTTGCCGCGGCGAAAGTATTGGAGCAGATTAAACGATGAGTACCCCTGACAAGCCACAAGATCCCAGTTTAGACGAGCTGCTGGCTCGGATGAACAGTGGCAACAGTAGCAGCCAATATGAGGTGACTTACTGTGGTATGGTCGCCATCGTTGGCCGCCCCAATGTGGGCAAGTCAACCCTGCTGAACAAGCTGCTGGGACAGAAGATCTCTATTACCTCGAAGAAGCCGCAGACTACCCGCCATCGCATCATGGGGATCCATACCGAGGGGCCGCGTCAGGTGGTGTTTATCGACACCCCTGGCCTGCATATCGAGGAGAAGCGCGCCATCAACCGTCTGATGAACCGCGCGGCGGCCAGCTCCCTCGCCGAGGTAAGCCTGGTGGTGTTCGTGGTCGACGGCCTTAACTGGACCGCCGACGATGAGCTGGTGCTGAAGAAGCTGCAGAGCCGAGATGATGGCCGCAAGACAGTACTGGCGGTCAACAAGGTCGACAATATCAAGGATAAGGAGGCGCTGTTTCCGCACCTGCAAACCCTGGCGGCCAAGTTTGATTTCGATGAGATCCTGCCTATTTCGGCCACCCAGGGCACTAACATTGCGCGTATCATGGAGATGGCGCTGGCCTCTGTGCCCGAGTCCCCCCATTACTTCCCGGAAGATTATGTGACCGACAGGTCGCAAAAATTCATGGCATCCGAGATAGTGCGTGAAAAACTGATGCGTTTTCTGGGGGATGAACTGCCCTACGATGCCACCGTGGAGATAGAGCAGTTTAAGATGATGGAAAACGGCGTCTATCAGATCAATGCCTTGATTCTGGTCGAGCGGGAAACCCAGAAGCGTATGGTGATAGGCAATAAGGGCGAGCGCATTCGCACCATTGCCACACAGGCGCGCATGGATATGGAAGTCTTGTTCGATAACAAGGTCTTCCTCGAGGTCTGGGTCAAAGTGAAATCTGGCTGGGCCGATGATGAGCGTGCCCTGCGATCCTTAGGCTATGGCGAAGATTAAGCCCTTCACCGCTTAAGCCGTTAAATATAAGCTGTTAAATGAAAGGCCGAGATAATTTTACTCAAATCGATTATCTTGGCCTTTATTTTCTTCAGATCCTTTTCTAGTGAGCGAGCAGATGCAGCGGGGCTATGTTCTCCATACGCGGCCATATCGTGAATCGAGCGTACTGGTCAACCTCTTGGTCGACGGTCAGGGGCGGGTTGACTGTGTCGCGCGCACCGGCAGTGGCAAGTCCTCGATAAAGAGTATCCTGCAGCCATTTCAGCCCCTGCTGTTTCAGCTTGGTGGGCGCAGCTCTCTTAAGAGTCTGTATCAGGTGGAGGCGGCCAGCCCGGCTATTCCGCTTAGTGGTGAGGTGAGTTTCGCAGGCTTCTACCTCAATGAAATTCTGGTGCGCTGTCTGGATGTCGAGCATGGCGCCGAGCAACTCTTCTTTACCTATCACAAGACCCTGATGGCGATGGCGGCTCAGTTTTCCCAGGCGCAGCTGCGCTATTTCGAGCTGGCCCTGCTCAAAGAACTCGGGGTCATGCCCTCTCTTGAGTTTGATACCACGCAAGAGGCTATCGAGCCAGGTGGTTATTATCGTCTGCTGCAAGAAGAGGGGTTTGCACCTGCGCTGGGGCCAAAATCCAATCACTTCTCGGGGCAGCTGCTGCGGGATTTGGATGAGGGGACGCTGCAGGAGACAGATTTTCTTCAGGCCAAGCTGCTGATGCGCCAGCTGATGACGGCTGTGCTGGGGGATAAACCGCTAAAATCCCGCGCCCTGTTTGCCAAGAAGACGCTGCACTCTTCTGTGTAAGCGGAAATGGGTATGAGCACAATCGCTAGTGCATCGCATCCCGCCTCTTTTAAGGCTTAATGCTTGTGGCTTTAGCTTGTGGCATTAACTAAGGCTTTAGTACAATAAGCCATATGAATTTTCTCTATTTTAAAGATTTAAGGATATCCCATGGGCCGTCTCTATTTAGGCGTTAATATCGATCACATCGCAACTTTACGTCAGGCACGCGGTACTGATTATCCCGATCCTGTTCACGCTGCGGCGGTTGCCGAACATGCTGGCGCCGAAGGGATCACGGTTCATTTACGCGAAGATCGCCGTCATATCTGCGACAGGGATATCTATCTGCTGGCCAAGACCATCAAGACGCGGATGAACTTTGAGATGGCGGTCACCGAGGAGATGCTCAAGATCGCCTGTGAGGTGAAACCTGCCTATGTCTGCCTAGTGCCTGAGAAGCGTGAAGAGCTGACCACAGAGGGCGGTCTGGATGTGGCCGGACAGCAGGATAAGATCCGCGCCGCGGTCGAGCGTCTAAAGGCTGAGGGGATCAAGGTCTCTTTATTTATCGATGCCGATAAGGCGCAAATTGAAGCCACAGTCGCAGTCGGCGCACCTGTGATTGAGCTGCATACAGGCTGTTATGCCGATGCCAAAACCGATGCGGAGCAATCAGCTGAGCTTGCCAGGATCAGCGAAATGGCCACTTACGCCCACAGTCAAGGTCTGGTGGTCAATGCGGGGCATGGCCTGCATTATCACAATGTAAAAGCGATTGCCGCCATCCCTGAGTTGTATGAGCTCAATATCGGCCATGCGATCATTGCCCGCGCCGCCATCGATGGCTTAGATACTGCGGTGCGTGACATGAAGCGCCTGATGGTTGAAGGACGCAATGGCCAGTAACTTCTCTGTTCACCCTCTTTGGCAGGAGAGCCCATGATAGTCGGATTAGGCACAGACATAGTTGAGATAGCCCGCATCGAGCAGAGGGTGCCACAGGCTGGGGATCTTGAGGCCTTGGCCAAATGTGCACTGGCAAAACGTGTGCTGGTGCCCAGTGAGCTTAAACTCTTTATCGCCTCAACTCAGCCGGCGCGCTATCTTGCCAAGCGTTTCGCGGCTAAAGAGGCGGCGGCTAAGGCCTTAGGGACAGGCATAGGGCGCGGCGTATCGTTTCAGCATATCGAGATCAGCAATAACGAGGATGGCGCGCCGCAGCTAAAGTTAACCCTGGGCGCCGCCGATCGTTTGGCGTTTCTTGGTGGCAAGCGAGCGCATCTGTCGATTGCCGACGAGAAACACTACGCCACCGCGACTGTCATCTTAGAGTCTTGAGCCCCGCTTAGCTTGCTCGCTTATCTTGCCTGATTAGCTTGCCCGCCCAGCTTGGCGGCTTAGCTTGCCGAATTAGTTTGCCGGCTTAGTGAGCCCGCTTAGATTATTTGTGCATTACTAGATAAATACTAAGCCTCTCTGAGATAAGCGAGGCAGAGCTTTTCCTGGATTGCAGCCGGAATACTCCAGCTTATCTGGCTGAGCCTATTGAACTTTTCCCCACTCAAAACCCCTTCAACCTTATTGCAAATAACAATGATTTTCATTACTAAATAGTTGATATATATTGTAAATTTGTAATTCTGTGATTCTTGTCTTAGTATGAAAATTGACTCAGATCAATTTTCATACTAGGGAGATGATATGAAAGGTCATCCAAGCGTCATCCGCCAGCTGAACAAAATCCTCACCTATGAGCTGACGGCCATCAATCAGTATTTTTTGCATGCGCGCATGTATAAAAACTGGGGGCTCGAGGAGCTCAACGAGAAGTGCTACAAGAAATCGATCCAGGATATGAAACATGCCGACAAGCTGATCGAACGAGTGCTGTTTCTCGAGGGATTACCCAATCTGCAGCAACTGGAAAAATTGCGCATCGGTGAAAATCCAGAGGAGATGTTGCAGTGCGATAAGACCATGCTCGAAGAGGAGCTCCTTGAACTGCGCGAAGTGATCTTGCTGTGTGAAACCGAGCAGGATTATATCAGCCGCGAGATTTTACAAGATCTGCTTGAGGATGAAGAGGAGTATTTAGATTGGATCGAGGCGCAGCAGGATCTGATCAGGATGACAGGTATTCAAAATTACCTGCAGGCACAGATAGAGTCAGATTAAGGAGACTAAGATGAAAGGCGATAAAGAGGTTATCGACACACTTAACCAACTGCTGACGGGCGAACTATCGGCGATGGATCAATATTTTGTACATGGTTTGATGTATGACGACTGGGGACTGACCGAACTGCATGAGCGTATCTTCCATGAGTCGGAAGATGAGCGCGGCCATGCCCGCAAGTTGGTGGAGCGGATTTTGTTCCTCGAAGGTAAGCCGGATGTGGCCAGTCGCGAGGCACTGCATATCGGCGCCGATCCAAAGGAGATGCTGCAAAACGATCTTAACTATGAGTATCAGGTGGCGGCCAATCTTCGTAAAGCCATCGCTCTGTGCGAATCCAAGAAAGATTACGCCTCCCGTGAAATACTTGAAGTGCTGCTGGAAGAGACTGAGAGTGACCACATGTACTGGTTAGAGAAGCAGCTTGGCTTGATTAATAAAGTGGGTCTGGAAAATTACCTGCAATCTAAGATGTAAGTCAGCTTCCCGTTTGCCACTTTCCATAGTTTTTATTTGCGACGCTCCCGCTAAAGGGAGCGTTTGCGTTAGGGGGTTTAAGTGAGAGTAAGATAGTCAAAATCCTTGATAATATTTCTAAACACTCTTTTTGAATTCAAGGCGGATTTCCCCATTTCATCTGCCCAAAAATCTGTTAGATTATTAAGCAGATATTAAAAATAAAGATAAAAAGAAAAGGGTTTGTAATGGGGAAGATAAAACGCTCGTTGAGTTTACAGCTAGTGGTGACTCTGGTCGGGGCGCTTGCGCTGCTCTTGGTGCTGGTTTCTGTCTATCTGGTGAATAAGGAGAGTGACCGTACTCGGGCGCAGATAGACAGGGATTTAACTGGCCTGGTGACATTAAAATCCCAGGAGATCGGCAGCTATTTTGTCGCCAAGGCCAGAATGGTGGATGCGATATTCTCCTCTCCGGCTGTGGTCGATTGGTTTTCAAATTACAACCAACGTTTAAGCGATATCGATAATGACCCTAAGTATCAGGATCTGATTAAATACTTCCGCCACTTTTCCGATACTGACTCAGATATCAAGTCTGTCTTCTTCGGTTCGGCCAACACCTTCGAATATTTCGATCTCAATGGCCGCTATAACGATGCCAATTACTACACCAATAAGCGTCCTTGGTGGCAGGAGGGGGTAAATAAGAACGGCATGTATGTCACCGATCCCGCTGTGGATGCCAACGATGGTTCTATCTCTGCCACAGTGAAATCTGTGATCCGCAATGATGAGGGTAAATTCATCGGGATAGGCGGTATGGATATCCTCATCGATACCATAGGCAAGGAGCTACTGGCCTCGATTAAGTATCAGGGCAAGGGACAGGCTTTTCTGATCACCGAAGGCGGATTACTGGTTTACTTCCCTGGCTTTACCGAGGCTTTCCCGCCCGGCAGTCCGGCTGCCAAGGTTGACAGCCAATTTAAACAGACCCAAGGTTTTGCGGTGCTAAGCAAGCAGATCACAGGTCAGGGGGAAAACTCAGGTTTCGGTACTGTTACCTTTAACGGAGTCGAGCAGCGAGTCAGTTATGTCACAGTTGGCGGCGATTATCCGCAGCAGCGTTGGTATCTTGGCTTTATGCTGCCAACCGAGGTGATTGAAGCGCCGGTCAATGAAGCGGCCTGGAGTGCCACGGTGCTGGCGATTGGCATTATCCTGCTGGTGGGGCTCACCGTCTGGCTCATGCTGCTTCCTTTCAGAACTCAAGTGAACAAACTGCTCTCGGCCATGAAAGATATCGCCGAAGGGGACAGCGATCTTTCTAAGCGTATCCATATGGACAGAGAGGATGAGCTTGGACAACTTGGTGATGCCTTTAATCAGTTTGCCATGAAGGTACAGGCCATGCTTAAGCAGACCCGAGGCTTGACGCTCAAAGTCGATACTGGGGTGGATAATGCCGTGTCTGTATGTGAGAAGGCGCTGAGTAATGTGAGCAAGCAGAAACAGGAGATCGCCTCTGTTGCGACCGCGGCGACCGAGATGGCGCAAACCTCCCAGGAGATGGCACGGAGTGCACAGCGTGCCAGCGAGTTTGCCGAGCAGGCGGAGTCAGAATCGGTGGCGGGAACGGCGATTGTGGCTCAGGCAACCCAAGGCATGGCATCACTGTCCAAGCAGGTTATTGAGGCGGCGGGCGTGGTGCGTCATCTGAGAACCAGCTCGGAGCAGATAGGCGAAGTATTGAGCGTGATCCGCGGTATCGCCGAGCAGACCAACTTGCTGGCCCTTAACGCGGCAATCGAGGCGGCCCGCGCCGGTGAGCAGGGACGTGGTTTTGCCGTGGTGGCCGATGAGGTCAGAACCTTGGCATCGCGTACTCAGGACTCGACCGCCAATATTCAGGAGATCATCCAGACCTTGCAACAAAATGCGATGGAAGCGGAGCAGGTGATGGAATCCGGTGTCGAGCAGGCCAACATCAGTCAGGGGCTGACCACACAAGTTGAAGGGGCACTGAGCAGTATCTCCAACGCGATTTCGGCGATTCAGCAGCAGACCATGGAGATCACCACCGCTATAGGTCAGCAGGCGGTCGCCAGCGAAGAGGTTGCCTGTAATATTGAGAATGTGCGCACCCTGTCCGATGACTCCCTCTCGGTGAGTGAAGCCCTGACCGATAATCTGCGTCAGTTCCAGCAGCTCACAGCGCAGCTGTCGGAAAACATTCAGCAGTTTAAGATTTAATCGCTTCAATCAATCCCTTTCAGTAAATCCCTTTCAGTAAAAAATGAAAAGTAGCCGCAAGGCTACTTTTTTGTCTGCATGCTGAGCACTTCTGGTTACTGCGCGAACCCTCTGGTTAATATCGCTTGAGCACTGTTTAAATGTACAGTATTCTTATCGATGGAGGTAACAGCCGATGAAAAAGATCATCCATGTGGATATGGATTGTTTTTACGCCGCCGTCGAGATGCGCGATTTTCCCGAGCTGCGGGGTAAGCCCATAGCGGTTGGTGGGCGTAGCGATCGCCGCGGGGTGATCAGTACCTGTAATTATGAGGCGCGCAAATACGGCGTGCGCTCGGCTATGGCATCGGCTCATGCCCTGAAACTCTGTCCCAACCTTATCCTGGTGCCGGGGCGCATGGAGGTGTACAAGTCGGTTTCAAGGCAGATCCATTCGGTCTTTGCACGTTATACGGAATTAATCGAGCCGCTCTCCTTGGATGAAGCCTATCTGGATGTGAGTCGCTGTGAGGCCCATCAGGGCTCGGCGACCCTTATTGCAGAGGCCATTCGCCAGGAGATCTTCGAGCTGACCGGCCTGACCGCCTCGGCCGGTATCGCCCCCATCAAGTTTCTCGCTAAAATCGCTTCGGATCTCAACAAGCCCAACGGCCAGTATGTGATCACCCCTAATAAGGTGAGCGACTTTGTCAAAGGCTTGCCCTTAATTAAAATCCCCGGTGTCGGCACGGTGACCGCGGCTAAGCTCGAACAAATGGGACTGAACACCTGCGCCGATGTGCAGCAGTTTTCCCAATCCCGCCTTATCGAGCGATTCGGTAAATTCGGCTTGGTGCTCTATGAGCGCGCCCATGGCATAGACCCCCGCGGGATCTCGCCCCACAGGGAGCGCAAGTCGGTCGGCGTCGAAACCACTTTAGCCCAAGATATCTATACCTTTGAGCAGTGTCAGGCGGTATTGCCTCAGTTAATTCAGGAGCTGGATGGCCGTATTCATCGCAGTGCCAAAACTCGCCGCATCCATAAGCAGGTGGTGAAACTCAAGTTTGATGATTTTAAACAGACCACAATCGAGCATCGCAGTAACGAGGTGTCGGTGAAGCTGTTTTATGAACTCCTGTCCCAGGCATTAAGCCGCCGCGAGGGACGCGGCATACGGCTGCTGGGTGTTTCTGTCGGACTAGAGAGTGATGCCGTTAAACCTGCTTTAGAGGCAGAGGCTCAAGTGGCACAGCTGGATCTCGGCTTTTAGACTTACTGCCATCTCACCGGTGATTAGGCTTCAATGATGTTGCCGGCATCGTAATGACATTTCCCCATATCCCTATGTAGCAGATGTGAAAAACGACCTAATGTGCAGACGCTGCTTCGACACGCTGCAAGTACATCCTTGTAAGCTCTGCCGTGACATCCATGTCACGGAAGGTCTCAGTCGCATCTGCACTTGCCATTCAATTTCTGCGGTTAATCTATATTCAAGACCTGTGTTCTGTAAAAGCGAACTCATTTGGCATACAGTTTATTAGGGCGGTTTTTAGCTCATCACTGTGCGCGTTTTTAAATAAATAATATTAAAATAAGATGCTTATCGCATTCGCTAAGTAGGTAATAAGTTTGGAAAACGCGCATGCGGGGTTTTCCTGATGGTGAATTGGATAGAAAGCTGATAGGTTCTTTGCATACAGATAGTCAAGTGTGCGCGTTTTCAATGGTCTAGCGAGGTAAACGCACATGCGCACGAATAAAACGTTAGCCATTCACAAGGAGAAATGCAATGAAGAAGTTCATTTTACATTCAGTGGTATTGATAGCAGGAATTTCCATAGGCTATGCCCTTAATTACATTGGCGATAGTGGCCCTAAATTAAACAGTCTAGAGCAAAAGGATATTTCCTTTTATGTATACGAAATAAGGTCTCAGCTATCTGAGGATTTTGAAAGTTTTCACGGAAGCGCTGCAAGGACATATCAGCTTTCAGACGGGAAAGAGATTGATGTCAAATTTAATACATCAATTGATGATAAGACCAAGCTGCCAATCGTAAAAGTTTATGTTGACGATGAGTCAATCAATATTGACCGCAATGGCACAGCTGTAATCGATAACCTCTTAATAAGTCTGATAGATTTAGATGCTTACTCCAGAATAAATAAAGAGTACATCGCCGGTGTAAACAAATAATGGCTAACAATACGTATCACTCGCGGCCTATGGCCGCTGGGACGTCAAGCTTATGTCCATAAATTCTTTTGCTTCTGATTATCGGAGTATACTCGTAAGGCTTAATCGGAGTGATGGATAGCTGAGTGTAGGTGCGGCTGAGGCCTTCGATTTCAGGGATGAAATCGTGGAGCGCCCAGGGATGGGTTTACAGCGTGCCTCAGAAGTAACTACACCTAAGCTCACCACAGGTTATGAGCTCACCATCAAGTTAAAGTTCAAAACTGCTTTTGTCCAAAAGCTCCCTGTAAATATATTCATCGCCGATAAACCACATAATTTTGAGGAGGCTGCTTGGGTAGAGTGGAGCACTCATATAAAGCGAACAGGGATGTCTTGAGCGGTTTGCGTAAGTCTACCGAAGCAGTCGATGGCGGTGTGATTAAACTTATTTAAAAACCAATAAAAACAATTCAAAGCTAATAAAAACGCCGATGGTTGTTCATCGGCGTTTCTGTTCCTATCTTTGTGGCAAGTAACCCATTAGGCTTTTGCTGGAATGCGTTCCAGTACGGCCAGCAGCAGCTTCCAGTATTGATCGACGGTTTCGATTAACACCATCTCATCTGGGCTGTGAGGGAAGCGGATGGTGGGGCCGATGGAGACCATGTCCATTTCTGGGTAAGGCTTCTTGAACAGGCCACATTCCAGACCGGCGTGGATCACCATGATGGTCGGCTCTTTATTGTAGATAGACTCGTAGGTGTCTTTCACAATCGCCATCACAGGTGAGCTGCTGTCTGGCTTCCAGCCAGGGTAGGCACCGCTGAATTCGATATCGGCTCCGGCCAGGTTGCACAGCGCCGCCAGCTTGCCTTCAACTTCTTCACGACCCGAGTCGATAAGCGAACGAATTAAGCACAGGATAGAGACAGACTCGCCTTGGGTGGCAATAACGCCCACGTTGAGTGAAGTCTCGGTAACACCCTCAACTTCATCGCTCATGCGGATCACCCCGTTAGGGCTGGCATGCAGCAGAT
Source organism: Shewanella sp. AS1 (assembly GCF_021412565.1). Taxonomy (GTDB): domain Bacteria; phylum Pseudomonadota; class Gammaproteobacteria; order Enterobacterales; family Shewanellaceae; genus Shewanella. The sequence continues at coordinate 78,246 of NZ_JAKCLJ010000004.1, forward strand.
CGATAAGGGTGTTTTGGGTGGCCTCGCTCATCACCTGAGTGGCCGCAGGGATTTCGCTTAAGCTGAGCAGCATACCGGGATCGGCAATGGCTAGCTCCTGACGGATTAAGGCTGTGTACTCTTCAATTAAGCTGTTGAGCTGAGCAAGATTTTCACTCGGCATCATAAACTCGACACTGGCCTCGCGGGGGATGGCATTACGCAGCGAGCCGCCTGTGAAGTTGGTCAGTTCCAGAGCTAAGTCATCGGCGTGGTTAAACAGGAAGCGGGCCAGCAGTTTGTTGGCATTGCCGCGGCCAAGGTGAATGTTAACACCAGAGTGACCGCCTTTAAGGCCTGAAAGTGACAGTTTGAAAGTGGAGTGGCTTGGCTCGCTGGACTGCCAGACGATAGGCAGTTCAATCTTGGCATCCACGCCACCGGCGCAGCCCATGTAGATCTCGCCTTCCTGCTCTGAGTCGGTATTGATCAGGATCTCGGCGTCCAGATATCCGGCTTCCAGACCGAAGGCGCCTGTCATGCCCGCTTCTTCATCGATTGTCAGCAGCACTTCCAGTGGGCCATGAGCAATATCATCGCTGCCCAGGATCGCCAATGCTGATGCCATGCCGATGCCGTTATCGGCACCTAATGTGGTGCCTGTGGCTTTTACCCACTCGCCATCGACATAGGCTTGAATTGGGTCTTTCTCAAAATCATGTTCTTTATCGGCGTTTTTCTGGGGCACCATGTCGATATGTGCCTGCAGGGCGACCACTTTGCGGTTTTCCATGCCAGGAGTCGCTGGCTTTTTAATAATCAGGTTACCGACTTTGTCTTCAACGACACTCAGGCCCTTATCTTTGGCCCAGTTTTGGATGTGTTGGCTCAGGGCCTGCTCATGTTTTGAAGGATGGGGAATTGCGCAGATCTGTTCGAACCATTGCCAAAGTGCTTGAGGTTGTAGCTGATTTAATGTGCTCACGGACTAACTCCTTTGCTTGTAAGGTCGTAGCGTTCAAAGTTGGGCCTAGTTTATCACACTGCTTCAAAGGATGAGGTGGGTTTTAAGTGTAAGAATGTCATCGCATTGTCATCTCAGGTTGCCATCTGAGTTCACACTTGTACTGAGGGGAGGTTGGCTTTGCTGGCGAAGAAAGTGAATAATGTTGGCTGCAGATCGGGATTAAATGACCAGCATAGGAATGGATATGAAGGCGATGAATTTTGTTGATGTAAAAGAGAGTGACAGCATTTTTGAGGGCAGCGGTTGGGATGCTGTGATAGTCGTGACGGCTAATCTCGCGGCGATAAACCTCGATGAAGTTCGCATTCTTGCCGAGCACGGGGTGAATATCGATGCCCGCGTGGGACGCGCTCCCACCTTGCTGTTTGCTCCGGGTCTTGCTGGGGGAAGGCTTATCATTTCGCCTGTGCTGCAACATGACAGCGATATTCAGGATGTGCGTGGCTACAGCGATGCGGCGCGAAAGGCGATTGCGCTGGCTCAGGATGCCGGTGCCCGCAAGCCGCTACTGGTTATCGCGCCAAGCGATGAGGCCAAATATGCTCAATCACAGTCGGTGGCGGCACTGGCCTGTGGCCATGAGCTGTGGCAGGCCCTAGAGCGCCGCGAGGCGACCCCTGAGCAGAATAAAATTGAATCCATAGGTTTGTTGGTGAGTGAGGATCAAGCCAAGGTGCTCAACGCTATCGAGGCGGGGCGGCATCTGGCGCGGGATCTATGCGGCACCGAGCCAGAGCGCATGTCGGCGCCTATGTTTGCCCAGTATTGTCAGCAGGCCTTCGCCGATTCAGGCCTAGCTTTGTCAGTGATTGAAGACAGAGATGTGCTGGAGCGGGATTATCCTCTGCTCAGCGCCGTTGGCCGGGCATCCTTCGGCGTGCCGCGCCATCAGCCTCGCGTGGTTAAACTGGAATATTGCGCCGAGGGTGAGATTGAGCGCAGCTACTTCTTTGCCGGTAAAGGCGTGGTGTATGACACAGGCGGCGCCGATATCAAAATTTCCGGCGGTATGGCGGGCATGAGCCGAGATAAAGGCGGCGCAGCTGCCGTTGCCGGATTGATGAAAACCTTATCCTTGCTCAAGCCTAAGGGCGTGCGTGTAGTGGCCGAGCTTGGGCTGGTGCGTAACAGCATAGGCAGTGAGGCTTTTGTCACAGATGAGATCATCACCAGCCATGCTGGCGTGCGGGTTCGCATAGGCAATACCGATGCCGAAGGGCGTCTGGTGCTGGCGGATCTCTTGTCGCACCTGCGTCTTAAAGCGGTGAATGCACCAGAGGCGCAGCTGTTTTCGGTGGCGACCCTGACAGGCCATGTGGTGCGCGCCTATGGCGGTTATACCGCAGTGGTGGAAAACAGCGTCGCGCGAGACAGTCAGGTGGGCGAGCAGCTACAGCAGTGGGGCGAAGCCTGGGGCGAGCCGCTGGAGATCTCCCGTCTGCGCCGGGAAGATTACTTGAAGATAGTCGACCCTTCAGGGGCGGGGGATATTATCTCTTCAAATAATGCCCCCTCGTCGGTTACAGCCAGAGGACACCAATATCCGGCGGCGTTTCTGCTTAAGGCCTCGGGGCTGGAGGCGCACAACAGCAAGAGTGCGTGTCCGCTGGCCTATACCCATGTGGATATTGCCGGCAGTGCAACCGAGGGTGACCCTCTCTATGGCAAACCCACTGCCGCGCCTTTGGTTGCCCTGTATCAATATATAAGCAATACATAAGCTAAAAAAATCAGCTGACTTTTATCTGAGTCGCTGAGTGGATTTTTAAAAGGCGGATTGAAAGGGCAGATTGAAAGGGCTGAGTATTCTGCCCTTTTTTGCATTATTTTTCTGCTGTACTTTTGTACGAACGAGCTAATTTTTAGACTAAAAACCCTAACTGTGGTTATAAAACAACAAAAATGGCTTTTTTTGAGAAAATCACATAAAAACGCTTGTAATAAAATTACGAATACGTATAATGGCACTCATTGGTTAGGCATTATGTCTTCCATCTCTAGTCTATCCAGGATGAATAACTCTCCAGGGAACCGAGTGACAAGTTGACTCTTGGGTCAGACGGGCGATAAGCCTCAGACCGAGTTTGATTAGAGTATTTTACAACTTTGTTTAGGAGTGTTGACTATGTCTTATACAGGTGTCCAATTCGTTTATTGGCAAAAATCTTGGGTTTGTACTCAAGCTTTACGTGGCGGTTTATTCGCCATGAATGTTAAGGGTTAACTACCCCTTGTATCAATTAAGCCCCCAATTTTAATTGATACCAAGTAGTTGCATCATCCATCAACCTTATCCCAGTTTGGGTTCTTTCAGACTCAAGTCGTTTATGGTCCGTTAGGATATGGACGGTAAGCATAGTGTGACTCGCAATTGCGATAACATTTCCGCTTGGAAAACTTGATATATGTCTCGCCTACTCTTTGAGTAGGCTTTTTTTTTGCCAAAAATTTGATGTTACCTCTAAGTTATCAATGTTAACGATTCGCCTTTGGATCGCCAGCCTATATAATCCGCCTTTGGTTAAATCGGGCGCATGCCCACCTTATCCCTACACGATAACTCATAATTTTAAATTCAAGGAACCCGGTTCCATGTTAGAAAAACTTTTTAAATTGACAGAACATCAAACAACGCTCAAGCAAGAAGTGGTCGCCGGTATCACGACCTTCTTGACCATGGCGTACATTATTTTTGTAAACCCTATGATGCTGGCTGATGCGGGGATGGATCATGGTGCTGTCTTCGTTGCCACCTGTCTGGCGGCGGCCATAGGCTGTTTAATCATGGGGCTGATCGCGAACTATCCTATCGCACTGGCGCCCGGGATGGGGCTGAACGCCTTTTTCACTTACACTGTAGTCGGTGAGATGGGCTACACCTGGGAAACGGCACTGGGCGCTGTCTTCCTCTCCGGTGTCTGTTTCCTGGTTCTCTCTCTGGTGAAGATCCGTGAGTGGGTAGTTAATACCATCCCCATGTCGCTTCGTCTGGGGATCGCGGCCGGTATTGGTCTCTTCTTAGCTCTGATTGGCCTGAAAAGCGCCGGTATTGTGGTGGCAAGTCCAGCAACGCTCGTCACCATGGGCGATATCACTGCCTTTCCTGCCGCCATGGCGGTTCTGGGTTTCTTCCTGATTATCGCCATGGTGCATCATGGCATGAAATCGGCGGTGATCGTCAGCATTTTATCTGTGACAGTGATTGGTCTGATAACCGGCGATGTGCAATATGGCGGGATCGTTTCCGTGCCGCCCTCAATCGCGCCCACCTTTATGCAGATGGATCTCTCCAGCGTGCTGGAGATCAGTATGTTGTCTGTGGTGTTCGCCTTCCTGTTTGTGGATCTGTTCGATACCTCGGGTACCTTAGTGGCTGTCGCTCAGCGCGGCGGTTTCCTCGATGAGCGGGGACGTCTGCCAAGGCTAGGCCGCGCTTTGACTGCCGACAGCACAGCAACCATTGCGGGCGCCATGTTAGGTACATCCACCACCACAAGCTATGTCGAGAGTACGGCGGGTGTGAGTGTAGGCGGGCGCACCGGCTTAACTGCGGTTGTGGTGGGAATTTTGTTCCTGCTGGCGCTGTTCCTATCGCCATTGGCGGGCATGGTGCCAGCCTACGCCACCGCAGGAACCCTGTTTTATGTGGCCATTCTTATGATGTCGGGTCTGGTGCATGTGGAGTGGGAAGATCTCACCGAAGCTGCTCCTGTGGTCGTGGTCTGTATCCTGATGCCGTTAACTTTCTCTATCGCGACAGGTATCGCCATGGGCTTTATTGCCTATGCGGTCATTAAGGTGTTGAGCGGCCGTTATAAGGAACTGAGTCTGGGCGTCGCGGCGCTGGCACTGCTGTTCCTTGCGAAATTTATCTATGGTTAAATAAACTAGGGCTAAATGATCTAGAGTTAAATGAATCAGGGCTAAATAAGCTAGCTAGAACATCTGACTCATAGCTCAGCTGTATTGGCTTAGCTGTATTAGCTCAGCTTTATTAGATCAACTTTAGCAAGATTCGCTTTAATAAAGGGCTATAGGAATATGGCCCTTTTTGTTTTCTGCTATTCTCATCTCAGCTTGTTGCAACACAACTACCAATTTCCTCTGAGATTGGGTATAAATCTAGATCCGGTAATTTTCTTTCAATAATGCAGATGAACTTAAGTGAGATTGGTTATCGCCGCGTGGTGGTAAAACTCGGTACCAGTGTGTTGACCTCAGGTGAGCGTAGCCTGGATAAGGCGCACATGGTGGAGCTTGCCCGGCAGATGGCAAGCCTGATGAAATCCGGTGTTGAGGTGGTGCTTTGTACCTCGGGCGCCATTGCTGCCGGCCGCGAACATCTAGGTTACCCGGCGCTCGCCGATACCGTCGCCAATAAACAGCTGTTGGCGGCTGTGGGTCAGAGTCAGTTGATCCTCGCCTGGTCACAGCTTTTCAGTATTTATGGTCTGCATGTGGGACAGTTGCTGTTGACCCGGGCAGATCTCCATGACAGAGAGCGTTACCTTAACGCCCGAGACTCACTCAATGCTCTGCTCGATAATGGCATAGTGCCCATCATCAACGAGAATGATGCTGTGGCCACCAATGAGATCAAGGTGGGCGACAATGATAACCTGTCGGCACGTGCAGCCCTGCTGTGCGATGCGGATCTGCTTATCCTGCTGACAGATCAGAAAGGCTTGTTCGATGCCGATCCCCGCAGTAATCCCGATGCCAAGTTGATCAAACAAGTGGTTAATATCGATGACAGTCTACGTCGTCTGGCAGGCGGCGCCGTTTCTGGTCTGGGTACAGGCGGAATGGCGACTAAGTTGCAGGCGGCAGATATTGCCCGCCGCGCCGGTATCGAAGTGGTGATCGCCTCAGGCCACCACCCTCAGGTGATACTGCAGGCTGTGTGTAAACAGGCGGTCGGCACCCATTTTACCGCCCTAGATAATCCCCTAGAGAGCCGTAAGCAGTGGATCCTTGCTGGACCTGCTACACGAGGCCAGTTGGTGCTGGACAGGGGCGCGATTGTTGCGGTGACAGAGAAGGGCCGCAGCCTGCTATCTAAGGGGATCTTAAGTGTCAGCGGTGAATTTGATCGCGGCGCAACCCTGCAGCTGGTGGATGAGACCGGCCGCGAATATGCCAGGGGCATGTGCCGTTACAGCGCGAAAGAACTTAAACATATTGCAGGTAAACATTCGACCGAGATTGAGCCAATATTAGGTTATGACTATGGTGATGCCGTGGTGCATCGTAACGATATGGTCGTGCTTTAGCATACGTTTTGCAGTGTGAAGTATGAAGTGTGATAAAGATTCGCTGAGGTGAGGTAGTGGGCAGTGCTCATATTGGCAGTGCTCATATAGGGTAGTGCTCATATTGGCAGTGCTTGGGGGAGAGAATGACAACAAATCATCAAGCCTATTTAGAACAGTTAGGTCAACAGGCCAAACAGGCCAGTTATGCCTTGGCGAGCCTGACTGGAGTGCAGAAACAGCAACTCTTAAGCGCCATCGCCAATAAGCTGAGCGCATCGAGCGCATCGATTATCGCCGCCAACCAACTGGATGTGGCCAGGGCAAGAGAGCAGGGCTTAAGCGAAGCGATGATAGATCGTCTGCTGCTGGACAAATCCCGTCTCGATGGCGTGATTAAGGATATCGACAATGTGATAGCCCTTGCCGATCCCGTCGGTTCAGAGATAGAGAGTCAGCTGCTGGATAACGGCCTGCGACTGTCGCGTCGGCGCGTACCCTTGGGGGTGATAGGCGTTATCTACGAGGCGCGCCCCAATGTGACTGTGGACATTGCCGTGCTGGCATTAAAGACAGGCAATGCGGTGATCCTGCGCGGCGGCAAGGAGACACTCAATTCAAATCTGGCCTTAAGTGAGGCGATACGCGAGGCGATAACCGAGCAGGGCCTGCCGGCCGATGGGGTGCAACTGATTCAGAGTGCCGACCGGGAGCTGGTTAGCGGCTTATTAAAGCTGGATAAGTATATCGATATGATAGTGCCCCGCGGTGGCCAGCATCTGCAGCGGTTGTGCGCCGAGCAGGCGACCATTCCGGTCATCTTAGGAGGCATTGGTGTCTGTCATCTCTATTGCGATAAAGAACTGGATATAGCGTGCGCCATCGAGGTGATCATCAATGCCAAGGTGCAGCGGCCAACCGTCTGTAATGCGCTCGATACATTGCTGGTTCACAGCGCGGTTGCCGAGGCGTTACTCGCAAAACTGCTGCCACGGCTGCACGAGCTGAAGGTGAAGTTTTATGGCTGTGAGCGTACAAAACAAATTGCAAAGGGCATTGGGCTTGAGGTGATGCCAGCCGACGATGAAACCTATGCCCAGGAGTGGTTATCACTCACCTTAGGTCTTAAGGTGGTCGATGAGATGGAGGGCGCTATCAGCCATATTCGCCGTTTCTCCAGTGGTCATTCCGAGGGGATCTTAACTGATAACTTGCACGCATCGAGCCGTTTCGTTAACCAGGTGGATGCGGCGGCCGTGTATGTCAATGCCAGCACCCGCTTTACCGATGGCGCGCAGTTTGGCCTGGGCGCCGAGGTTGCTGTATCGACCCAGAAGCTCCACGCCCGTGGCCCTATGGGGTTGGAGGCGTTAACTACTTATAAGTGGATCGGAATAGGCGATTATACCGCCAGGCCATAAAGACGAGAGCCATAAATTCGAGAGCCATAGCAAGATGCCAGCCATTTCATTTTAGTAATTCAATGCAGTGGCTGGCATTTTTGTCTCTTTTGAGCCTGTTACAGCCCAGAGGGAAGATCGGGTTTGGGCGACAGGCGTTTTAGCTTGGGCAGCAGTTGCTGCAACAGCAGCGCCGAGATAATAAGGCCGAGGCCAATCAGGGTCGAGGAGGTGATCGCCTCTTGCAAAATCCAGGCGATAAAGCCGACGGACAGCACAGGCGTGATAAACACTAGCGTGGTGATATTGGCGGTGCGGTCGGTTTTTTTCAGCGCCAGCAGCCAGAGCACGAAAGTCACCCCCATCTCAAACAGGCCAACATAGACAGCGGCGCCGAAGGCTTTTAGATCCCAGCTGGGCAGACTCTGTGTCATCAAAAGTGTTAGCACAATAAAGGGCAGGCCAAGCAGGAAGCTAAGCAGCAGACTGACCACGGGATCGCCCTTATCCTTAGTATTGATAATCCAGTAAAGCGCCCAGAACAGGGTGCTGGCCAGGGCAAACAACACGCCTGTTGGACTATCTACCTGAAAACTGCCGATATCGCCCTTAGTGGCGATCACAAATACGCCGCAGTAGGCGATAAGGGCTGAGAGAAGGTCGCTCTTACGCAGGCCCTGTTTAAGTAGGGGCACAGCCAGCAAGGGCAGTAAAATCGCCCAGGTGTAGTTGAGCGACATCGCCTGCTGGGCAGGCAAAAGGTCGTAGGCCTTAAACAGCACCAGATAATAGAGAAAAGGGTTGAGCAGGCCGGTTTGCAGGTAAAACCAGGGGCGCTCAAGCAGCTGGGTCTTTATCAGGGAGAGTTTACCCATCATAGCCAATATCAACGTCAGGGCGACTATCGAGGTGGATACGGCAATAAAAAGTAGCTGCAGCGGCGTGAAATGACTCAGGGCCAATTTAAATGCGGTGGCAACGGTCGACCAGAAAAAGATGGCGGCACCGGCAAACAGGTAGGCTTGATGGTTTGATGTCACTGCTGTTACTCGCAAATAAAGAGGGCTAAGGCGCCGATTGAGCCATCACATAGGGTCTATGGCCGGGTGAGCTGAGTTTATTATATGTTGTTTCTTTAGTGAACGCCGTTTTTACATCTGTTTTGTGATTTGGAAAATCTCTGCTTAATGCCCCTTAAGTAGGTGCATGATCGCGCTTATGGAAAATTTTTCTCAATTTCCCCTTGTAATCATTTCTCACGTCCCAATATAGGGTGTTAAGGAAAGATATCGGGATGATACGTAAGTTTCAAAATCGGGCTTGAAATCCATTTCGCCTATCCCCATATCTGCAACAGATGACAAATTTAGCGTTAGTGAAACGTTTTTTCGGAGGACCCCATGGGTAAAATTATTGGTATCGACTTAGGTACAACCAACTCTTGTGTTGCTGTGTTAGACGGCGGTAAAGCGCGTGTGATTGAGAATGCTGAAGGCGATCGTACTACTCCTTCAATCATAGCTTACACAGGTGAAGAAGTTCTGGTTGGTCAGCCTGCGAAACGCCAAGCTGTGACTAACCCAAAGAACACTTTCTTCGCGATTAAGCGTCTTATCGGTCGTCGTTTTAAAGACGACGAAGTGCAGCGCGATGTTAACATCATGCCATTCAAAATTATCGGTGCAGACAATGGTGATGCATGGGTAGAAGCGCACGACAAGAAGATGGCACCGCCACAAGTATCTGCTGAAATCTTGAAAAAGATGAAGAAAACAGCCGAAGACTTCTTAGGTGAGCCAGTAACAGAAGCGGTTATTACCGTTCCTGCTTACTTTAACGATTCACAACGTCAAGCCACTAAAGATGCCGGCCGCATCGCAGGTCTTGATGTTAAGCGTATTATCAACGAGCCAACGGCTGCTGCACTAGCTTATGGTATTGACAAGAAGCAAGGCGACAATATCGTTGCGGTATACGATTTAGGTGGTGGTACATTCGATATCTCTATCATCGAAATCGACAGCGTTGATGGCGAACAAACCTTCGAAGTTTTGGCCACCAATGGTGACACTCACCTAGGTGGTGAAGATTTCGATAACCGTCTGATCAACTATCTGGCTGATGAGTTCAAGAAAGAGCAATCTTTGGATCTACGTAACGATCCGCTAGCAATGCAACGCTTAAAAGAAGCGGCTGAGAAAGCCAAGATCGAACTTTCAAGCACCACCCAGACAGAAGTTAACCTGCCATACATCACAGCCGATGCGACAGGTCCTAAGCACTTAGTGGTTAAGATCACCCGTGCCAAGCTGGAGTCTTTGGTAGAAGACTTGATCGCCCGTTCACTTGAGCCACTAAAAGTTGCCCTGGCCGATGCGGATCTGTCTGTATCAGACATCAACGAAGTGATTCTTGTGGGTGGTCAGACACGTATGCCTAAAGTACGTGCTGAAGTTGCTGCCTTCTTCGGTAAAGAGCTACGTCAAGACGTGAACCCAGACGAAGCGGTTGCTATCGGTGCTGCGGTTCAGGCCGGTGTACTGGCTGGTGACGTGAAAGACGTACTGCTGCTTGACGTAACCCCGCTTTCTCTAGGTATCGAAACCATGGGTAGCGTGATGACTAAGCTGATTGAGAAGAACACCACTATCCCAACTAAGGCGAGTCAAACCTTCTCAACTGCCGATGACAACCAAAGCGCCGTAACTATTCACGTGCTGCAAGGTGAGCGTAAGCAGTCAAGTGCCAACAAGTCTCTGGGTCAATTTAACCTTGAAGGTATCGAGCCTGCACCACGCGGCATGCCACAGATTGAAGTGGCCTTCGATATCGACGCAGATGGTATCTTGCATGTTTCTGCGACCGACAAGAAGACAGGTAAGGCACAGAACATCACCATCAAGGCCTCTTCTGGTCTGAGCGATGAAGAAGTGGAAGCTATGGTGCGTGACGCCGAGGCGCACGCCGATGAAGATGCTAAGTTCGAAGAGCTGGCAACGGCACGTAACCAAGCTGATGGCCTAGTTCATGCGACTAAGAAGCAGATTGAAGAAGCCGGTGAAGCACTGCCAAGCGAAGACAAAGAGAAGATCGAAGCTGCGATGGCTGAAGTAGAAACAGCATCTAAGGGCAAAGACAAAGACGCGATCGACACTGCGACTCAAGCCTTGATCGAAGCGTCTGCCAAGTTGATGGAAATTGCTCAAGCTAACGCTCAGGCTGCCCAAGGTGGTCAAGCAGAGCAAGGCAAAGAAGCGCCAGCTGATGATGTTGTCGATGCTGAATTTGAAGAAGTGAAAGACGACAAAAAATAATCCGGGCCTGACCTAGATTATTTCCAGCGGGCGTTATGGGGAAACTCTAACGCCCGTTTGTACAACTTTAGGGTCAGTTGACCTTTGCTGTTTGTTTTTGCAGTCATTTGTTGGTCAGTTATACAAGGCAGAGCCTGTGCGGTGTGGTGTTCTTATAAACCAGAGTCACATAAACAGGCGATAACGCCGTAGAAATGGCCAACAAACACTGTCCAAAGGATTCATCTAAACGCGCCTTGCCCTGCGTTACTTGCGGCTTACATAGAATAACTATGCTGCGCAGCGCGTGCCTTGGGCACAACGCGTTTAGATTGAACAAAAAGTAAACCTAAAAGGTCAACAGACCCTAGCGCAGAAAGTATGAGACTATGTCAAAGCGAGATTATTACGAAGTATTGGGCGTAGGCCGCGACGCCAGCGAACGTGAAATTAAGAAGGCTTACAAGCGGTTAGCCATGAAATTGCATCCAGATCGCAATCCGGGTGACAAGACGGCCGAAGCCAATTTTAAAGAAGTCAAAGAAGCTTACGAAATTTTAACCGATAGCGATAAGAAGGCCGCTTATGATCAGTTTGGTCATGCGGGTGTCGATCCTAATCGCGGTGGCGGTGGTTTCGGTGGCGGCGCTGACTTTGGCGACGTATTCGGTGACGTATTCGGTGATATCTTCGGCGGTGGACGCCGTGGTGGTCAGCGTCAGGCAGCACGAGGAAGCGATCTTCGCTATAACTTAGAGCTGTCATTGGAAGAAGCGGTGCGTGGCCTGACCAAAGAGCTGCGTATTCCGACCTTAGCCACCTGTGATCTGTGTGATGGTAGCGGCGCCAAAAAAGGCACCTCGCCAACCACTTGTGGCACCTGTCATGGTCAAGGCCAGGTGCAGATGCGCCAGGGCTTCTTCGCTGTGCAGCAAGCCTGTCCTACCTGTCATGGCCGCGGTAAGATCATCAAAGATCCTTGCGGAAAGTGTCATGGCGAAGGCCGCGTAGAGAAGAGCAAGACACTGTCGGTGAAGATCCCTGCCGGTGTGGATACGGGCGATCGTATTCGTCTTTCCGGTGAAGGGGAAGCGGGCGAGTTTGGTGCGCCCCCCGGCGATCTCTATGTGCAGGTAACCGTCCGTGAACACGCTATTTTTGTGCGTGACGGCAATAACCTCTACTGTGAAGTGCCTATCTCATTTAGCACGGCTGCCCTTGGCGGTGAAATTGAGGTGCCTACTTTAGATGGTAAAGTGAATCTTAAGATCCCATCGGAAACCCAAACCGGACGCATGTTCCGTCTGCGGGGCAAAGGAGTGAAGTCGGTTCGCAGCCATGCCGTAGGTGACTTGCTCTGCAAGGTGGTGATGGAAACGCCTGTGAACTTAAGCGAAAAGCAGAAAGAGTTGCTGCGGGAGTTTGATAACACCTTAACGGGCTCATCGAAAAAGCACAGCCCTAAGGCTGAAGGTTTCTTCGATGGTGTGAAGAAGTTCTTCCAAGATTTAAACAGCTAAGTCAGTTTAAAAAAAACCTCGCATCGCGAGGTTTTTTATGGCGCAGACTCAAGGTGCCCCATTGGATTTATAGCTTAGGTTTTTATTCATGGGCTTAGCTGCACGATTATGCAGTGGGGCGAATTTGGCCTAACTGCTGAGCTTCAGGGCGTGTGGGGATCAGCATGCCATTGAAAGCAAAAAGAGTGTGACTAATTATGGGATTTATGAGTTTTTTGTCACTTTCTATGATAGAATCCGCCGCGAAATTTAATTGCAAAACGAGAGTCGTATTATTATGTCTGACAAGTTCACAAGCATTGAACAGCATGCCAGCTATGGCGTAGGTCGCCAACTCGGTGAGCAACTAGCCGCAAACTCTTTTGAAGGTATCGATATTTCTGCTGTACAGGCAGGTTTATCTGATGCGTTTGAAGGCAAAGAAAGCGCCGTATCTATGCAAGATCTTCAAACAGCGTTCACTGAGATCAGTCAGCGTATCCAGAAAGTTCAAGAGGAAGCGGCCGCTGCAGCATCTGCAGAAGGCGAGTCTTTCCTAGCTGAGAACAAACAGCGTGAAGGCGTTATCACCTTAGATTCAGGCCTGCAGTATGAGATCATCACTGAAGGTAATGGTGACAAGCCAAGCTACGACTCGACCGTACGTACTCACTATCACGGTACTTTCATTACTGGTGATGTGTTCGATAGTTCAGTGCTGCGCGACCAGCCTGCCGAGTTCCCAGTGTCTGGTGTGATTGCCGGTTGGACAGAAGCCCTGCAATTAATGCCTGTAGGCTCTAAGTGGAAACTCTATGTGCCTCATCACTTAGCCTATGGCGAGCGTGGTGCCGGTGCGGCGATCCCGCCTTATTCCGCTTTAGTATTTGAAGTAGAATTACTCGATATTTTATAATCAAATAGCCTAAGCTCAGCTTAGGCTTTTTTTTGTAAATACTGTGTATAGACAAAATTAAACAGGTGTATTTAGGTAGCAATACCTAAAGTGAACGTCAGGTCAAAACGGGGATAATTGGATGACAGAGCAAGTAAGAGTCGCTATTACCGGTGGCAGTGGTCGCATGGGCCGAACTCTTATTGAATCGGCCAAGCTCAACAGCAACATCTTGTTAGGTGCTGTGATTGAGCGTGCGGGTTCGACATTAATTGGGGTTGATGCGGGTGAACTGGCCGGCGTTGGTTCGATAGATGTTGCTATTACCGATAACCTAGATCTTGTCGTAGATGATTTCGATGTCTTAATCGATTTCACTTCGCCAGAGGCCAGCGTATTTCATACCGATTGGTGTGCCCGCAATGGCAAGGCGATCGTGATTGGGACGACAGGCTTCAATCATGCTCAGAAAGAGCAGATCGCGGCCTACGCGGAAAAAACACCAATCGTGTTGGCACCGAACATGTCTGTGGGCGTGAACTTGATGTGGCGCCTGCTGGAAGTGGCTGCCGAGGTGATGGGCGATTATACCGATATCGAGATCATCGAAGGCCATCACAGATATAAGAAGGATGCGCCATCAGGCACGGCACTCAAGATGGGCGAGGTGATCGCCGAGGTCTTGGGACGTGATTTGGAAAAATGCGCCATTTATGGTCGCGAAGGGATCACCGAAGAGCGCAGTCGCGATACCATAGGTTTCTCGACCATTCGCGCCGGTGATCTTGTCGGTGAGCACACGGCTATGTTTGCCGATATTGGTGAGCGCCTGGAGATCACCCACAAAGCATCGAGCAGAATGACCTTTGCTAATGGTGCAATGCGTGCGGCATTCTGGTTAGGCGAACAGCCGTCCGGATTGTATGACATGCAGCAGGTGTTGGGCCTGAAACCTTGATCTTAAAAAACGCCAAATTTTGGCGTTTTTTTTTTGAGAAATACCCTTGCTTTACTATAGACGAAATACAGTTTCACCTATAGAATTGACGGAATTTGTCAAAATTTCGTATTAAAGCGGAAGTTGGTATCTTAAACTTAAAATAAAACCCTATTATACAATGGCTTGGCTCTTTTCGGAGGTCGCGTTGACAAAGTCTGCCTTACTCGTACTCGAAGATGGAACCGTATTCTCTGGCACAGCAATTGGTGCCGATGGACTTGCAGTCGGTGAAGTTGTTTTTAACACTTCAATGACTGGTTACCAAGAGATCCTCACGGATCCTTCCTATTCTCGTCAAATCGTTACTTTAACTTACCCTCATATCGGTAATACCGGTACTAACAGTGAAGATGTGGAATCAGATGCAGTGCATGCATGTGGTCTTATCATCCGAGATCTGCCGCTGGTAGCAAGTAACTTTAGAAATCAACAAACCCTCAGCGATTATTTAAAAGCGAATAATGTCGTCGGTATTGCTGATATAGATACCCGTAAACTGACGCGTATCTTAAGGGAGAAAGGGGCACAGGCTGGCGCTATTTTAGTCGGTGATATGGATGAAGCTAAGGCGCTTGCCGCCGCGAAAGCTTTCCCTGGATTGAAAGGCATGGACTTGGCCAAAGAGGTTACCACAGATAAGCAATATCAATGGCGCAGCGGCAGCTGGCGTCTGGTGGGTGGCCTGCCCGATGATACCCCTGAGTCAGACCTCAAATTTAAGGTTGTGGCCTACGATTACGGCGTTAAGCGCAACATACTGCGTATGCTGGTTGACCGTGGTTGCGATGTGACTGTGGTGCCTGCAAAGACTCCGGCTACAGAAGTGCTGGCGATGAATCCTGATGGGGTGTTCCTGTCAAATGGCCCTGGCGACCCAGAGCCCTGCGATTACGCCATCGAGGCGATTCAAGAAATTCTAAAAACCGATATTCCGGTATTTGGTATCTGTCTGGGCCATCAGCTGCTGGCATTGGCCTCTGGTGCGAAAACACTCAAGATGAAGTTTGGTCACCACGGTGCCAACCATCCTGTGAGCAACATTGCCCTAGGTAATGTGATGATCACCAGTCAGAACCATGGTTTCGCTGCCGATGAAGCGAGTCTGCCAGCCAATATCAAGGTGACCCACAAGTCGCTGTTTGATGGCTCGTTGCAGGGTATTCATCTTACCGATAAGCCTGCCTTTAGCTTCCAGGGTCACCCCGAAGCGAGTCCAGGCCCCCATGATGCGGCCCCATTGTTTGATCACTTTATCGAGTTGATTGAACAGTATCGTCACAACGCTAAGTAGTTCGGGAGAAGGTTTCAGCAATGCCAAAACGTACAGACATAAAAAGTATTCTAATCCTGGGCGCGGGCCCTATCGTGATAGGTCAAGCCTGTGAGTTTGATTACTCAGGAGCTCAGGCGTGTAAAGCGCTGCGTGAAGAGGGTTACCGAGTCATTCTGGTTAACTCAAACCCTGCGACCATCATGACTGACCCTGAAATGGCCGATGCCACTTACATCGAGCCGATTCACTGGGAAGTGGTACGCAACATTATTGCCAAAGAGCGCCCCGATGCGATTCTGCCTACCATGGGGGGGCAGACTGCACTGAACTGTGCCCTTAAGCTTGAAAGCGAAGGGGTACTGGCAGAATTTAACGTCGAGATGATAGGTGCGACCGCCGATGCCATCGATAAGGCCGAAGATCGTAGCCGTTTCGATGCAGCGATGAAGAGCATCGGTCTTGAGTGTCCACGTGCGGGTATCGCCCACAGCATGGACGATGCTTATAAAGTGCTCGATGAAGTAGGCTTCCCTTGTATTATCCGTCCCTCTTTCACCATGGGTGGCAGCGGCGGTGGTATCGCTTACAACAAAGAGGAGTTCGAAGAGATCTGCTCTCAGGGTCTAGATCTGTCTCCGACCAACGAGCTGCTGATTGATGAATCTTTGATCGGTTGGAAAGAGTATGAGATGGAAGTGGTCCGTGACCGCAACGATAACTGCATTATCGTCTGTTCTATCGAAAACTTCGATCCTATGGGCGTCCACACTGGTGACTCAATTACCGTAGCACCTGCCCAGACTCTGACAGATAAAGAGTATCAGTTGATGCGTAACGCATCGCTGGCGGTACTGCGTGAAATTGGCGTCGAAACCGGTGGTTCAAACGTTCAGTTTGGTATCAACCCTAAAGATGGCCGTATGGTGATCATCGAGATGAACCCGCGTGTATCGCGCTCATCTGCGCTGGCATCAAAAGCGACAGGTTTCCCTATCGCCAAAATCGCCGCTAAGCTGGCGGTGGGCTTCACTCTTGATGAACTGAGCAACGACATCACAGGTGGCGCAACACCTGCGTCGTTCGAGCCTGCAATCGATTACGTTGTGACTAAGGTGCCACGCTTTAACTTCGAGAAGTTTGCCGGTTCAAATGACCGTCTGACGACTCAGATGAAGTCAGTGGGCGAGGTGATGGCAATCGGCCGTACCTTCCAAGAATCTCTGCAAAAAGCCCTGCGCGGTCTGGAAGTGGGGATTAGCGGTTTAGATCCTATTGTCGATATCGAAGAGAGCGATGCCATTTCCCGCATCCGTCATGAGCTCAAAGAGCCGGGCGCCGAGCGTATTCGCTATATTGCCGATGCTTTCCGTGCCGGCCAAAGTTTAGAAGACATCTTCAAACTGACCAATATCGACCCTTGGTTCCTAGTACAGATTGAGGAGCTGCTTGAGCTTGAGACTCAGGTGAAAGAGGGTGGCATGTCTACCCTGGATAAAGATTTCCTCTTCAAGTTAAAGCGTAAAGGTTTTGCCGATTCTCGTCTTGCTGTCCTGCTTGGGATCAGCGAGTCTGAGATGCGTAAACTGCGTTACCGCCATGAGATCTACCCTGTCTATAAGCGCGTGGATACCTGCGCGGCCGAGTTCTCGACCGATACTGCTTACATGTACTCAACCTATGAAGAAGAGTGTGAAGCTAATCCATCAGAGCGTGAGAAAATCATGGTGATTGGTGGTGGCCCTAACCGTATCGGCCAGGGTATCGAATTCGATTACTGCTGTGTTCATGCGGCGCTGGCACTGCGTGAAGATGGTTACGAAACCATTATGGTTAACTGTAACCCTGAGACAGTATCGACCGATTACGATACCTCAGACAGACTCTACTTCGAGCCTATTACCCTTGAAGATGTGCTTGAGATTGTACGTATTGAAAAGCCAAAAGGTGTGATTGTGCACTACGGTGGTCAGACACCACTGAAACTGGCTCGTGACTTAGAGGCCGCTGGTGTGCCTATTATCGGTACCAGCCCAGACGCCATTGACCGCGCCGAAGACCGTGAGCGTTTCCAGCAGGCGATTCAACGTTTAGAGATGAAGCAGCCTGAAAACGATACTGTGACAACAGTGGAAGGTGCGGTGATCTCTGCCGAGCGTATAGGATACCCTCTGGTGGTTCGTCCATCCTACGTATTGGGTGGTCGCGCCATGGAGATAGTGTACGACGAGCAGGATCTGCGTCGTTACTTTAACGAAGCGGTAAGCGTATCGAACGCCTCGCCAGTACTGCTGGATCACTTCCTCGATAACGCCACTGAGGTAGATATTGATGCCGTGTGTGACGGTAAGACTGTGGTGGTTGGCGCCATCATGGAGCATATCGAGCAAGCGGGTGTTCACTCGGGTGACTCAGGTTGTTCACTGCCACCTTATACTCTGAGCCAAGCGATTCAGGATGAGATGCGCGAGCAGGTGCGTAAGCTGGCGATGGAACTTGGGGTTGTGGGTCTGATGAACGTGCAGTTCGCTGTGCAGGACAACACCATCTATATGATTGAGGTAAACCCTCGCGCAGCCCGTACCGTACCATTTGTGTCTAAGGCAACCGGTGTGCCGCTGGCCAAGATCGCCGCGCGTGTCATGGCTGGTCAGTCGCTGGAAGAGCTGGGCTTCACTGAGGAGGTGATCCCACCTTTCTACTCGGTGAAAGAAGTGGTGCTGCCATTCAACAAGTTCCCGGGTGTTGATCCGCTGTTAGGCCCTGAAATGCGCTCAACCGGTGAGGTGATGGGTGTGGGTGATACCTTCGCTGAAGCCTATGCCAAGGCTCAGCTGGGTGCCACCTCCGAGGTGCCTAAGTCAGGCCGCGCCTTATTGTCTGTGCGTAACAGCGATAAGAAGCGTGTGGCAGACTTAGCGGCTAAGTTGATTGAGTTGGGTTATGAGATAGATGCGACTCACGGCACTGCGGTTGTGCTTGGGGAAGCAGGGATCAATCCACGTCTGGTTAACAAGGTACATGAAGGTCGTCCTCACATTCTTGACCGCATCAAGAACGATGAGTACACCTATATAGTGAACACCACAGAGGGGCGTCAGGCGATTGAAGACTCGCGTCAGCTGCGCCGCGGTGCGCTGCGTTATAAGGTGAATTACACTACGACCTTGAACGCTGCCTTCGCGACCTGTATGGCTCACGCAGCCGATGATCGCAGCAACGTGACTTCGGTGCAGGAGCTGCATCAGCGAGTGCTGGCTAAATAGTCGTAGTCTCTACTGGAAAAAGGCCGCGAAAGCGGCCTTTTTTATTGCGGAGCTTTCATTTATGCCATTTAGTCGCTTTACTTGTAGGTGTTGATATCCTGTTAGGTATGGAGGAATTGTGTCTGGATTTGCCTACCGTCTGTAAGATGAAGCACCGGACAATTAAATAATTCTGCAGTTTTGTGATTATCTCAATGGGAAGCCATGGCTTCTGTGTTTATCCCAGTATAGAATTGGATCATTCCATACCGTTTTTATACTTAGCCGGTGTCCTCAAATGGGTCAGGCCGGCTAGGGTGCTTTTGTGCTAAGGAGACAGTCGTTTCTATGAATAAGGTTCCTATGACAGTTGTTGGTGCAGAACAACTACGTAAAGAGTTAGATTTTTTAAAATATGAAAAACGCCCACAAATTGCTGAAGCCATAGGTGAAGCAAGGGAACTTGGCGATCTGAAGGAGAACGCCGAGTATCACGCTGCTCGTGAAGAGCAGGGGATTTGTGAGGCGCGTATTCGCGACATCGAAGGTAAGCTGTCGAATGTGCAGATCATCGATGTGACCAAGATGGAAAACAGCGGAAAGGTGATTTTTGGCACTACAGTGACTATCTTAAACCTAGATACCGAGGCGGAGTCGACCTACCGTATCGTAGGCGAGGATGAGGCCGATATTAAGGCTAATCTGATCTCAGTAACATCGCCCATCGCCCGTGGACTTATCGGTAAGATGGAGGGAGATGAGGTGAGCATCTCGACGCCAGGCGGGTTAACTGATTTTGAAATTACCGCGGTTGAATATATTTAGGCTTAACTAGCAAGTCACAAAAAAGCCGCTAACAGTTAGCGGCTTTTTGTTAAGCAAAACAGGATTATTTTGCCCGAGGGAGGGCAATCTTCATTTCTGGAGACTGACGGAACAGGACCAATACGTGACCGATAAGCTGTACTTTGCTCGCTTGAGTTTCGCGTACTATGGCGTCAACGACTGCATTTTTTAGCTCTCTGTCTCCAGAGGCTACTTTCACTTTGATTAATTCATGATGAGAGAGTGCATTATCAATTTCAGCCAGTACACCTTCAGTCAGACCATTAGAACCAAGCTGTACAACAGGCTTTAGGTTATGTGCTAAGCCCTTTAAGTGCTGTTTTTGTTTGGTGGTTAAGTTCATTTCTACCAACTTTATGCTGAGTTACTGTTGAAAAACCGCTATTCTACCCTCATATAGCCTTTGTGTAACTTATATTTGTCGCGGATTTTAAATGTCAGGTAAAAAACGAACAGCCAGTTCCACCCGATGGATGCAGGAACATTTTGATGATCACTATGTTAAGTTGGCGCAAAAACGGGGATTTCGCTCGCGGGCGGCGTTTAAAATCGAAGAGATACAAGAGAAAGATAAACTGATCCGCCCTGGGATGACAGTGGTGGATCTCGGTGCTGCGCCGGGTGGTTGGTCGCAAGTGGCGGTGAAACTGGCCGGTGATAACGGTAAGGTGATCGCCTGTGATATCTTGCCGATGGATCCGATTGTCGGTGTCGACTTCCTGCAAGGGGATTTTCGTGAAGAGAAGGTGCTTAATGCCCTGCTCGAGCGGGTCGGTGATGCTAAAGTCGATGTTGTACTTTCCGATATGGCACCTAATATGAGTGGTACAGGCGGTGTCGATCAGCCTCGTGCCATGTATCTGGTGGAGCTTGCGCTGGATATGTGTCATCAGGTATTGGCACCAAATGGAAGTTTTGCTGTCAAAGTCTTTCAGGGGGAGGGCTTTGATGAGTATATGAAGGCGGTAAAAGCGGCGTTCACTACCGTCAAAACACGTAAGCCAGACTCATCGCGACCACGTTCGCGTGAAGTCTATCTTGTGGCGACAGGGTACAAGTTGTAGTACTCTAGCGTTAGTAAGTCAGTAACTGCAAGACTTAAAGAGGTCTAGTAATTTTGAGTGATATGGCAAAAAATTTAATTCTCTGGGTTGTCATCGCCGTCGTGCTGATGTCAGTGTTTCAGGGTTATTCCCCCTCTTCATCGAATTCATTGAAGATGGATTATTCGGCGTTCTTGGACGATGTACGTTCCGGGCAGATTAACACTGTCGAAGTTAAGAGCGATCAAAGAACGATTGAAGGTACTAAGCGTACCGGTGAAAAGTTCATTACTATCATGCCTATGTATGATCAGGATCTGATTAACGATCTTGATCGTAAAGGCGTGACCATGAAAGGTCAGGAGGCCGAAGAGTCTGGCTTCTTAACCCAAATCTTTATCTCCTGGTTCCCTATGCTACTGCTGATCGGGGTGTGGATCTTCTTCATGCGCCAGATGCAAGGTGGCGGTGGTAAAGGCGCCATGTCATTTGGTAAGAGTAAAGCCAAATTGATGAGTGAAGATCAGATCAAGACCACCTTTGGTGATGTTGCTGGTTGTGATGAAGCCAAGGAAGATGTCAAAGAGCTGGTGGATTACCTGCGTGAGCCAACTAAATTCCAAAAACTGGGTGGTCGTATTCCAACGGGCGTCTTGCTTGTCGGCCCTCCAGGAACAGGTAAAACCCTGCTTGCCAAGGCGATTGCCGGCGAAGCAAAAGTGCCATTCTTTACCATTTCCGGTTCAGACTTCGTTGAGATGTTTGTCGGTGTTGGTGCATCTCGTGTGCGTGACATGTTCGAACAGGCCAAGAAATCGGCTCCTTGTATCATCTTTATCGATGAGATCGATGCCGTAGGTCGTCAGCGTGGCGCGGGTGTCGGTGGTGGTCACGATGAGCGTGAGCAGACACTTAACCAGATGCTGGTTGAGATGGATGGTTTCGAGGGGAACGAGGGGATCATCGTTATCGCCGCAACCAACCGCCCAGATGTGCTGGATGCGGCATTATTGCGTCCTGGCCGTTTTGACCGTCAGGTGGTGGTAGGATTACCCGATGTGCGCGGCCGTGAACAGATCCTTAAAGTCCATATGCGTAAAGTTCCGCTGGCAGAAGACGTTAAAGCCAGCGTGATCGCCCGTGGTACACCTGGCTTCTCTGGCGCAGACCTTGCTAACCTAGTGAACGAAGCTGCATTGTTTGCTGCCCGTGGTAACCGCCGCGTGGTGGGTATGGAAGAGTTTGAGAGTGCTAAAGATAAGATCATGATGGGCGCAGAGCGTCGCACCATGGTGATGTCTGAAGAAGAGAAAGAGATGACCGCCTATCACGAAGCGGGTCACGCTATCGTCGGCTGCCTGGTACCTGAGCACGATCCCGTGCATAAGGTTACTATTATTCCTCGTGGCCGCGCCCTTGGGGTGACATTCTTCCTGCCTGAGGCCGATGCTATCAGCCAGAGCCGCAGAAAGCTGGAGAGTCAGATCTCCGTGGCCTATGGTGGTCGTATTGCTGAAGATCTTATTTACGGCAGCGAGCGAGTATCGACTGGTGCGTCTCAGGATATTAAATATGCCACTTCGATCGCCCGTAACATGGTGACTCAATGGGGCTTCTCAGACAAACTGGGTCCTGTGCTTTATGCTGAAGATGAAAACGAAGTCTTCTTAGGTCGTAGCATGGGTAAGTCGCAGCACATGTCAGATGACACTGCCAAGATCATTGATGATGAAGTGAAGATGATCATCGACAACAATTACCACAGAGCACATAAGTTCCTCACCGACAATATGGACATTCTCCATGCGATGAAGGATGCTCTAATGAAGTATGAAACCATTGATGCGCCGCAGATCGAAGACTTGATGGCGCGCCGTGAAGTGCGTGCTCCAGCCGACTGGAACATGGATGAAAATGGCAACAATAGCGGAAAAAACGGTGGTAAACCAGCGGCCGCCGAGTCAGAAGAGAGTGTTGAAGCTCAGGACATAGACTCTCAGGATGAGCCTAAAGATGTCGACGAGTCACCAGTGACTAAGTAATAAGCTTGAAGTATTCAGTCATTCGTTTCGATTGCTGATCGAGAGAAAACCCCGAGAGGGGTTTTCTTGTTTTAGCCAGGCCAAAGCACAAACAAAGTACAAACAAGCTAATCACAAGGGCTAGCGTCGCTAAGTATTAAGGAGACACTTTTGCAGTTAGTTAGCGGACAGAAAAGATTAGACCTGAGCCAGCCTCAGGTGATGGGGATCTTAAATACTACACCGGATTCCTTTTCCGATGGCGGTCAGTTTTCCGACTTAGCGCGCGCCTGTCGCCATGCCGATGAGATGGTGAAGCAGGGCGCCAGTATCATAGATATTGGCGGTGAGTCGACTCGGCCCGGCGCCGCAGAGGTGAGTCTGGAACACGAACTTGAGCGGGTTATTCCGCTGGTTGAGTATGTGGCGGCAAATCATGATGTGTGGATTTCGGTCGATACCAGCAAAGCCGGTGTAATGGCTGAGGCGGTGGCCCGGGGCGCCCATCTGATTAATGATGTGCGAGCCCTGCAGGAGCCTGATGCTTTGGCGACGGCAGCAAAGCTGAACGTGCCTGTGTGTTTAATGCATATGCAGGGACAGCCTCGTACTATGCAATACTCTCCACAATATCAGGATGTTATTAGTGATATATCCACCTTTTTCGATGAGCGTATCCGTGCCTGCGAGAAGGCGGGAATAGCACGCTCACACTTAGTGCTGGATCCGGGATTTGGTTTTGGCAAAACCCTGGCTCATAACTTTGAGCTGCTAAATCGACTGGCGGAATTTAACCTTTTTGAGCTGCCAGTGTTGATCGGACTGTCGCGTAAGAGCATGATAGGTCAGCTGCTTAATGCCGATGTCAGTGAGCGTTTAGCAGGCACCCTGGCGGCGGGCATGCTTAGCCTGCAACGCGGCGGGCATATTTTGCGGGTGCATGATGTAAAAGAAACTGTGGATATGATTAAAGTGATGCAGGCTTGCCACAACTATCAAACCCTATAAAGCCATAGTGGTTTGGGCATTTTTAGCATAGAGTGGACAGCGGCAAATATCCTCCCAATTGTTTAAGAGGTTCTCTGTGAGAAAATTTTTTGGTACCGATGGTGTTCGAGGCAAGGTTGGCGCCGGTAAGATGACGCCAGAGCTTGCATTGAAGTTAGGTTGGGCTGCGGGACGGGTGTTATCTCGGGCAGGCACCAACAAGGTGATTATAGGTAAAGATACGCGTATTTCCGGTTATCTGTTCGAATCTGCCATGGAAGCCGGTTTATCGGCGGCGGGATTGAATGTGATGTTATTGGGCCCTATGCCGACGCCGGCAGTCGCTTATCTGACTCGAACTTTTAGAGCCGAAGCCGGGGTGGTGATCAGTGCATCCCATAACCCCTATTATGATAACGGCATTAAGTTCTTCTCCTGCGATGGCAGCAAGCTCGATGATGCCATCGAGTTAGAGATAGAGGCCGAGCTGGAAAAGCCACTCGAGTGTGTTGAATCCCACTTGCTGGGCAAGGTCTCGCGCATCGAAGATGCAGCCGGGCGATATATCGAATATTGTAAGGGCAACTTCCCCGCCGAATTCACTCTGCAGGGACTCAAAATTGTAGTCGATTGCGCCCATGGCGCGACCTACCATATCGCCCCTAATGTATTTAGGGAACTGGGCGCCGAGGTTGTGGTGATAGGCGCATCGCCAAATGGCATTAATATTAACCATGAGGTGGGTGCGACCTCCCTAGCAAAGATTCGCGAAACCGTGGTGGCTGAAAATGCCGATCTCGGTATCGCCTTAGATGGTGATGGTGATCGTATCATGATGGTCAATTGTCACGGCGATGTGGTCGATGGCGACGTGATACTCTACATCTTGGCCTGCGATGCCCAGGATAGAGGCACGTTACAGGGTGGTGTTGTCGGCACTTTGATGTCAAACCTAGGTATGGAGCTGGCTCTCAAGGCACGTAATATTCCTTTTGCTCGCTCGAAAGTGGGCGATCGCTATGTGATGGAACTGCTTAAAGAACGGGACTGGCGTATCGGCGGTGAAAACTCGGGCCATGTGCTACATCTGGATCACGGCACGACTGGCGATGGTATAGTGGCCGGTATCTTGGTCCTGGCGGCCATGCGCCGTAAAGGGGTGAGCCTTGAGGAGATCACTCAAGGGATCACTATGCTGCCTCAGGTGCTGGTTAATGTGCGTTTCGAGGGTAAACACGACCCCCTTAAAGCCCAGAGCGTTCAGGCGGCTCAGCTGCAGGTGGAGCAAGAACTGGGTGAACGTGGCCGCGTGCTGCTGCGTAAATCTGGCACAGAGCCGCTGATCCGTGTGATGGTGGAAGGTGATGATGAGGCCGAAGTTAAGCGTCATGCCGATACCATTGCTGAGGCGATTCGCGTGCTAGTTTGATGTCGGGCTAAATAAGCTACTGATCTATCAGAGAGGATTTACCCTTAGTGGGTTAAATCCTCTTCATTTACCTAAATGCAGAGTAAAAAGTAGCCGTCTGGCGCGTTTCTCTCAAAATTTCGAGATTTAGGTATTGTAAGTTAATAAGTGGTTCGCTATTATTCACGCCGCTTTCAGAAGGAGACAGTGATGGCACTTAGACGTCCAATGGTCGCTGGTAACTGGAAAATGAACGGCTCGGCGCAGTTAGCGCAGGAGTTGTTTACTAAATTCGCTACCAAGCTTCAAAATGATTCTGCGGAAGTGGTCTTATGTCCACCAAGTATATTCCTGGAAAGTGTCCGTCAGCAGCTTGATGCTAACAAAGAAGCCTTAAATGGCTGTCTTGTTAGAATGGGTGCCCAAAACTTAAGTCAGCATGACTTTGGTGCCTACACAGGCGAAGTGTCTGGACAGATGTTAAAAGATTCAGGATGTCGATATGTGATTATCGGCCACTCCGAACGTCGTCGCATGTACGGCGAAACCAGTGATATTGTAGCGGAGAAATTCGCTGCAGCACAAAAGCATGGTCTAACCCCTATCTTATGTGTAGGTGAGTCTGGCCCAGCTCGTGAAGCGCGTCGTACCTTCGAGGTGATCGCCGAAGAGTTGGATGTGGTCATTGAGAAAAATGGCACCATGGCTTTTGATAACGCAATTATCGCCTACGAACCCTTGTGGGCTGTAGGGACAGGTAAGAGCGCTACGCCGGAGCAGGCGCAAGAAGTACACGCGTTTATACGCAAGCGTCTCTCTGAAGTATCTCCCTTTATTGGAGAGAATATCAGGATTTTGTACGGTGGCAGCGTAACGCCGAGTAATGCAGCAGATCTATTTGCTCAGCCTGATGTTGATGGTGGACTGATAGGCGGTGCAAGCTTAAACTCTACCGAGTTTTTAAGTTTATGTTCGATAGCAATGAGCGCATAATATGTACGAAGTTCTAATGGTTGTTTACTTGTTGGTAGCATTGGCTTTAATCGGCCTGATCCTTATCCAGCAAGGTAAAGGTGCTGACATGGGAGCCTCTTTTGGCGCCGGTGCTTCAGCGACATTATTTGGATCATCAGG
Organism: Shewanella sp. AS1; assembly: GCF_021412565.1. Taxonomy (GTDB): domain Bacteria; phylum Pseudomonadota; class Gammaproteobacteria; order Enterobacterales; family Shewanellaceae; genus Shewanella. Next base: position 104,545 of record NZ_JAKCLJ010000004.1, read on the forward strand.
TTCAGGTAATTTCTTAACTCGCACGACTGCGATTTTAGCGATTGGTTTTTTTGCCTTGAGTCTTACCATAGGTAACTTGAGTGCGAACCACACCAAACAGGAAGATACCTGGAAAGATTTAGGCGCTGATGCTGCAACGGTAACACAACCTGCTACCGACGCAGCAAAAGAAGCCCAAAAGTCAGAAGATAAGATCCCTGACTAATACTCAAACTCTGTTTGGGTAAGGTGATAGTGAATATGTAAGCTATGACCTTTTGTTAAAACTGAAATAACACCTCAATTATTTCTTCTAAGTTTTAGCAATAAAGCAAAATGATGCGGATGTGGTGGAATTGGTAGACACGCCATCTTGAGGGGGTGGTGAGCCTAGCTCGTGAGGGTTCAAGTCCCTCCATCCGCACCAATTTCAGTGTTGACTCTAGGGTAACACTGAGCGAATAAAGTCTGCTGTAAGCTGGCTTTGTTATTGCAAATTTGGGTCGTTATCCATATAATTGCAGCAGTTGACGCGGGGTGGAGCAGCTTGGTAGCTCGTCGGGCTCATAACCCGAAGGTCGTCGGTTCAAATCCGGCCCCCGCAACCAACTTCCCAGTGATGAACTCGGTTCATTTCTGTTACAGGTTCTGAAGATTATGACCTCGTGATTACGGGGTTTTTTGTTATCTGGACTTTTGAAATATCGTCATCGACGATGTCTTACTGGGGCTTTAAGCCCTTTTTTGTTTTTCGGGGGGTCATTTTGGCAACTTTAGAAAGTAAACTGGAACAGATGCTGATTGCACCAGTTGAAGCATTAGGCCACAGTCTTTGGGGCATTGAGTTCGTGCATGCAGGCAAGCATTCTGTTTTGCGCGTATATATAGATAATGAGAACGGCATTTTTATCGAAGATTGTGCCGACGTCAGTCGCCAGATCAGTGCCGTGCTTGATGTTGAAGATCCCATTTCAACCGAATACACATTAGAAGTTTCTTCGCCCGGTGTAGACAGACCGTTATTCACGGCGGCGCAATACGCGCAATACATAGGCGAAACCGTAAAGGTGCAACTGACTATGCCTGTTGCGGGTAGTCGCAATTTAAAAGGTACCGTCACTGGCGTAGAGGGGCAGATGCTGACTCTTACCGTTGATGGCAACGAACTGATTATTGCCTTGGATAACATCCGCAAAGGCAACTTAATCGCTAAGTTTTGATGGATTCAAGGTGAAGAGGCAAGAGAATGAATAAAGAGATTCTGCTAGTCGCTGAGGCGGTTTCAAACGAGAAAGCTGTACCACGTGAAAAGATTTTTGAAGCATTAGAGATCGCGCTGGCTACTGCGACCAAGAAAAAATATGAAGGCGATATCGAAGTGCGTGTCGCTATCGACCGTAAGACAGGTGAGTATGATACTTTCCGTCGCTGGATGGTGGTTGAGGATCAGGGCGAAGCCTTAGAAAACCCATTCCGCGAGATCACCCTAGAAGCGGCTCGTTTCGAGAACCCAGAGATTCAAGTGGGTGATTACATCGAAGACGAGATCGAGTCAGTGGTTTTCGACCGCATCACTACTCAAACTGCCAAGCAAGTTATCGTGCAGAAAGTACGTGAAGCCGAGCGGGCACAGATTGTCGATCAGTTTATCGAAAAAGAGGGTGAATTGATCACGGGTGTGGTGAAGAAGAGTAACCGTGAAAGCGTGGTTGTCGACCTAGGCAACAACGCCGATGCAGTGCTTTTTAAAGAAGATCTTATCTCGCGTGAAAGTTTCCGCCCAGGTGACCGTGTGCGTGCGCTGCTTTATGCCGTTCGCCCTGAAGCTCGTGGTGCGCAGCTGTTTTTAACTCGTACCAAGCCTGATATGCTTATTGAGCTTTTCCGAGTTGAAGTGCCTGAAATTGCTGATGAAATGATCGAAATCATGGGCGCAGCAAGGGATCCAGGTTCGCGTGCGAAAATTGCGGTTAAGTCAAATGATCGTCGTATCGATCCTATCGGTGCCTGTGTGGGCATGCGCGGCGCGCGTGTTCAGGCAGTCTCGAACGAACTTGGCGGTGAGCGAGTTGATATCGTGCTGTGGGATGATAATCCAGCTCAGTTCGTTATCAACGCGATGGCGCCTGCCGACGTGGCTTCAATTGTTGTCGATGAAGATAACCACTCTATGGATATCGCCGTTGAAGCCGACTCACTGGCGCAAGCCATTGGCCGTAATGGCCAGAACGTACGTCTAGCGACCCAGTTATCGGGATGGGAGCTAAACGTGATGACAGTGGAAGATATGCAGGCTAAGCACCAGGCAGAAAGTGCCAAAGTGGTTACCTTGTTTGTTAATGCACTGGATGTCGATGAAGACTTTGCTCAGGTTCTTGCCGATGAAGGTTTCACTTCATTAGAAGAGGTGGCTTATGTTCCTGAGTCTGAGCTGTTGGAAATCGACGGCTTCGATGAAGATATCGTTGCTGCATTGAGAGAGCGCGCTAAAGCCGCTATCTCTACACGGGCTCTGGCGTCCGAAGAAGCACTGGATGGTGCTGAGCCGAGCGAAGATTTACTTGCCCTTGAAGGTTTAGAGCGTCATTTGGCGTATGTGTTGGCAAGTAAAGGCGTAATTACGCTTGAAGATTTAGCCGAACAAGGCATTGATGATTTGATCGAGATTGAAGAATTAACAGAAGAAAAGGCAGGTGAGCTCATCATGGCAGCCCGCAATATCTGTTGGTTTGGCGAAGAAGCATAAGTCGATCAACAGAGGGGAGTTTACAGATGGCAGATACAACAGTAGCAAAACTGGCCGAAGAAGTAGGAAAAAGTGCTGATCGCTTGGTTGAGCAATTTTCTGAAGCGGGAATTAAGAAGAGCAAAACTGACACAGTGTCAGAGCAAGAGAAGCAGCAGTTGCTCGAATTCCTGAAGAAACAACATGGTGGCGACTCAACGCCAACCAAGATGACACTGCAACGCAAGTCGGTTTCGACCTTAAGCGTCTCAGGCAGCGGTGGTCAATCTAAAGACATTAAAGTCGAAGTGCGTAAGAAGCGTACCTTCGTAAAGCGCGACCCAGCGGCAGAAGCAGAAGCCAAGGCAAAAGCTGAGGCAGAAGCGAAAGCTCAGGCTGAAGCAGAAGCTAAGCTGAAGGCCGAAGCTGAAGCGAAGGCGAAAGCAGAAGCTCAGGCTAAAGCTGAAGCGAAAGCCAAGGCAGAAGCAGAAGCCAAGGCAAAAGCCAAAAAAGCGGCCGAAGCCAAACCTGCTGTCCCAGAGACAGAAGAAGAGAAAGCGGCCAAGATAGAAGAGGCTCGCCTGCTCGCGGCAAAAGAAGCGGCTGCAAAGCAAAAAGCCGATGAAGAAGCCAAAGCGGCTGCCGAGAAGGCGCGTCGTTTAGCCGAAGAAAATGAAAAGCGTTGGGCCGAAGAGGAGCGTCAGCGCAAAGAATCTGAAACCGCCGATCATCATATGACGACCTCTTCAGCGGCGCGTGCTGCAGAAGATACCGCGGATATGAACGATGAGCGACGTGGTCGTCGTCAGCGTAAACCAGCCGGTACTGGCAGAAAAGAGGCGGGCGGCAAGAAACGCGGTGGTGGCCGTGAAGAACGCAATGGCCGTGAAGAGCGCGGCGGTCGTGATCGTCGCAGCAAGCGCAATGCCCCTGAGTCTATGGCCCATGGCTTCAACAAGCCTGCCGCAGCAGTGACACGTGATGTGAGCATTGGTGAAACAGTTACCGTTGCCGAACTGGCACAGAAGATGGCCGTTAAAGCCACTGAAATCATCAAGCAGATGATGAAGATGGGCTCTATGGTCACCATCAACCAGGTACTGGATCAGGAAACTGCGCAACTGGTTGCTGAAGAGATGGGCCACAAAGTGGTGCTGACGCGTGAAAACGAACTTGAGCATCAAGTACTTGCAGACCGTGACGGTAACGTCAAAGTGGAGCCTCGTGCGCCAGTTGTGACCATCATGGGTCACGTTGACCACGGTAAGACGTCACTACTTGATTACATTCGCCGCGCTAAGGTTGCCTCTGGTGAGGCCGGTGGTATTACCCAGCATATTGGTGCGTACCATGTTGAAACCGAAAACGGCATGATCACCTTCCTAGATACTCCAGGTCACGCGGCGTTTACCGCTATGCGTGCCCGTGGTGCGAAGGCGACCGATATTGTTATCTTGGTTGTTGCTGCCGATGACGGCGTAATGCCACAAACCATTGAGGCGATTCAACACGCTAAAGCCGGTGGTGTACCTCTGATTGTTGCGGTTAACAAGATGGATAAGCCTGAAGCCGATCCCGATCGCGTTAAGTCTGAGCTGTCTCAGCATGGCGTAATGTCTGAAGATTGGGGCGGAAGCAACATGTTCTGTCATGTTTCTGCTAAGTCAGGAGAAGGCATTGATGAGCTGCTAGAAGGTATCTTGCTTGAAGCCGAAGTTCTCGAGCTTAAAGCGGTACGTGAAGGCATGGCGGCCGGTGTTGTGGTTGAATCTAAGCTGGATAAGGGCCGTGGTCCTGTGGCAACTATCCTGGTTCAGGAAGGCACGCTTAAGCAAGGTGATATCGTACTTTGTGGTCTTGAGTACGGTAAAGTTCGTGCGATGAAAGATGAGAACGGTAAATCGATCACCGAAGCCGGTCCATCGATCCCTGTTGAGATCTTAGGTCTTTCTGGTGTGCCATCAGCCGGTGATGAAGCGACAGTTGTTCGTGACGAACGTAAGGCCCGTGAAGTGGCGCTTTACCGTCAAGGTAAGTTCCGTGATGTGAAGCTGGCGCGTCAGCAGAAGTCTAAGTTAGAGAACATGTTCGCTAACATGACCGAAGGTGAAGTGCAGGAGCTGAATATAGTGCTTAAGGCCGATGTACAAGGCTCACTGGAAGCGATTTCAGATTCATTGAACAAGCTGTCTACCGACGAAGTTAAAGTGAACATTATCGCCAGCGGCGTAGGTGGATTGACTGAAACCGATGCGTCACTTGCAGCAGCTTCTAATGCCATCATGGTTGGCTTTAACGTGCGTGCCGATGCACAGGCCCGTAAGACAATCGAGAGCGAAAGCGTCGATCTACGCTACTACAGCGTGATCTACCACCTTATCGATGAAGTTAAGGCGGCAATGGGCGGCATGTTAGCACCAGAATTTAAGCAAGAGATCATTGGTCTTGCAGAAGTTCGTGATGTATTTAAGTCACCTAAGCTTGGCGCGATTGCCGGTTGTATGGTGACAGAAGGTACTATCAAGCGCAGCGCACCTATCCGTGTTCTACGTGACAACGTGGTTATCTATGAAGGCGAGCTGGAATCACTGCGCCGCTTTAAAGATGACGTTAACGAAGTCCGTAACGGTATGGAGTGTGGTATCGGGGTGAAGAACTATAATGACGTCAGAGTTGGCGATCAGATTGAGGTCTTCGAAACTGTGGAAGTCGCACGAACATTGTAATTCGAAAAAGGCGGCGTCAGCCGCCTTTTTTAGTTAAGAGATGACACTATTATGGCAAAAGAATTTAGTCGTACTCGTCGTATCGGTCAGCAACTACAGCAGGAGTTGGCCCAGGTTTTACAGCGTGATATCAAAGATCCCCGTGTCGGTATGGTGACAGTGAATGATGTCGACGTATCCCGTGATCTCAGTTACGCCAAGGTGTATGTCACCTTTTTTGATGAAGATACTAAGGTGGTCGAAGGCAAATTAGCTGCACTGGAAAGCGCATCGGGTTATATCCGCTCTTTAGTGGCCGGCCGCATGAAACTGCGGGTGATGCCAGAGCTTCGTTTTATTTACGATGCTTCTCTGGTGGAAGGGATGCGTATGTCTAACCTGGTGAGCCAGGTGATCAGCAACGATAAGGCAAAAGCCCGTCAACATGGCACAGATGAAACGCCCGCTGATGAGCAAGACATCGATCAGGATGAGAAGTAATGGCGCGTAAACCTAAGGGGCGCTTTGTCGATGGTATAGTGCTGCTCGATAAAGACACGGGCATGAGTTCCAATTTTGCGCTGCAGCGGGTGAAGCGTATCTATAACGCGGCAAAAGCGGGTCACACAGGGGCACTGGATCCCTTGGCGACCGGCATGTTGCCTATCTGTCTTGGGGAGGCGACCAAGTTTTCTCAGCATCTGCTTGATGCCGATAAGCGTTATCTGGTCACGGCCAAGTTAGGTGAGCGCACAGATACCAGCGACTCGGACGGTGAAGTGGTACAGACGCGGCCTCTGACCTTTACTCAAGAACAGCTTGAACAGTGTTTAGAGCATTTTAGAGGCGATACCTTACAAGTACCGTCCATGTATTCGGCGCTTAAATATCAGGGCCAGCCTCTGTATAAATATGCTCGTGAAGGGAAAGAGGTGCCTCGTGAGGCGCGTCCCATTACTGTGTATGAGCTTAATTTTATTAAGCTGGAAGGGGATGAGCTGACTTTAGATATTCACTGTTCTAAAGGCACCTATATTCGTACCATAATCGACGATTTAGGTGAGATGTTAGGCTGTGGCGCCCATGTGATCATGCTGCGCCGCACCGCAGTAGCCCATTACCCTTATGAGAAGATGGTGACTTTAGAGCAGCTCGGAGCGCTCTTGGCTCAGGCACAAGAGAATGAGCGTTCGCCTAAAGAACTGCTCGACCCACTGTTACTGCCTATGGATACGGCCGTAGCCGACTTTAAAGAGATCAACGTGTCTCAAGAGCTGGCTCATTATCTGATGAATGGTAATCCAGTGCAGGTGGCAAATCTGCCTGTGGATGAGTTGGTACGTATCACCTTGGGTGAGTCACGTCAGTTTGTCGGTATCGGCGCCATGAATGACGATGGTTTATTAGCGCCAAAACGCTTGGTTGTGCTACATCAGGAGTAAACTCTTACTTGCAAGCAAGAGTGAAACTGGGTAATATAGCGCGCTCTCTTCGGCTGAGTTAGTGATCGGCTGAAGCATCTATTTTATTTTGGAGAAAAAAATGTCACTAAGTACAGAAGTAAAAGCACAAATCCTGGCTGATTTTGGCCGTGGTGAAAACGACACTGGTTCTACTGAAGTTCAGGTAGCACTGCTAACTGCACAGATTAACCATCTGCAAGGTCACTTCAAAGAGCACATCCATGACCATCACTCACGTCGTGGTCTGCTACGTATGGTTAGCTCTCGTCGTAAGCTTTTAGCTTATCTTCAACGCAAAGATGTTGCCCGTTACCAAGAGCTGATCAAAAAGCTAGGTCTACGTCGCTAATATTGCGCGAGCGAATGTTAAATAGAAAAGGAGGCGATATGCCTCCTTTTTTATTGCCATTCTTCTGCTTACATTCGCTTGTTAAATTCGCTTAATAGTGGCGTTATTCGGCTTGATATAGAGGTTTTCAAACTCTTGTGAAGTTAGGGGTTTGCTGTAATAGAATCCCTGGCCAACCTGACACTTCTTCTCTTTTAACCAATTGAGCTGTTGTTCATTTTCTATTCCCTCTGCCACGATATTCAGATCCAGCTGTTTACCTAACAGCAGGATAGTCGATGCGATGGCGCTGTCATGGGGCAGATCTGTTACGAAGCAGCGATCGATTTTAAGTGTAGTAATAGGAAGGTGTTGTAAATAGGAGAGTGATGAATAGCCTGTGCCGAAATCATCGACCGCGATACCAAATCCCGCGCTTCTGAGCTGCTCAAGTTTACTTATTGCCAGCTCGATGTCGTTCATCAGTGAGGTTTCAGTGATCTCTATTTCCAACAGGTGAGGGGCTATTTGATAACGTAAAGCGAGCTGCTTAATATCGGGCACCATACTGTTATCACTGAATTGCTGCGAAGCGACATTGACGGCGATTGGTAGATTGAAATTATATTGAGTTTGCCAACCTTTTAATGTCTTACAGGCTGCTTCGATCACCCAACGACCTAAGGCGATAATAATACCTGTTTCTTCAGCCACAGAAATGAATGACATAGGGCTGATTAGGCGCCCCTCTTTCTCCCAGCGAATTAGCGCTTCACAGGAGACAAGCTCTCCAGTTTCGATATTAAACTTGGGCTGAAAATGCAGCTGAAACTCATTGTTTTTTAGCGCGTCATGCAGTGATGCCTCGGTACGCAGGCGCACGGCGGCCCTCTCTGTCATCTGCTGTTTGAAAAATGCCCACTTATTTGAGCCAGAGGCTTTAGCGCTGTACATGGCGATATCGGCATGACGGATAAGGTCTTCGGCGCTTTGTCCATCGTCGGGATAGATGGAGATGCCGATTGAGGCCGCCGGATGAATACTGTGTTCGTTCAGTTGCAGCGACATATTGAGCTGCAGTAAAAGTTTATCGACAAAAGTGGTGATCATGAGCGGCGAGTGTATCTCATCGGCTAAAATCACAAATTCATCACCCCCTAAACGGGCCACAGTACCGTTATCCCCGACGACTCGCTCGAGGATACGTGCAATACGCTGAAGATAGCGATCTCCCGTAGTATGCCCTAGGGTGTCATTGATATTTTTAAAACGGTCGAGATCGATAAATAGCAAGTAAAACGAGTTGTGGTGGGCTTTGGCCTTTTGGATTGAAACGGCAATGGTTTCCAGTAACAGGGTACGGTTGGGTAGGCCGGTCAGTGGATCGCGGGTGGCCATGCGTCGTAGCTTGTCTTGAGTCTGACTAAATTGAATTAATATCTGATTGAATTTTGATGTCACCAAGCCAAGTTCGTCGTCCTGATGGGATCGGCTCTCGGGGAGAAGGTGTTCATCGGGTGATTCTGGGTCAATTTTATCGATAGCTTCACTGATCTGGGCTATGGGCTTAGTTAAAAATCGGTGGAATAAAATCGACAAGACTAAGGTGATCAGTAGCGCCCTGGCTAACGTTGCAATGAAGCTTAGTCTTAGCTGGGAAAAAAGCGCATTGGTCAGCGCCTGGAGATTGTAAGTGATACTCAGCGTACCTATCACCTGAGTCTGATTGTTATTGTTAAAGGAGGACGGTCTGTATAGGGTGCGGCTGATTTGCTGTAGATCGCCAAAGAGTTTTTGGCTGATGTTCTTGATTAAGGGGTCGTTGTTCCCCGGGTGAACTATGGAAACAAAGGTGCTGCCGTCATCGAGCTTAATGATGGCTGAGGCAACATATTCCATTTTTAATAAGCCGGTTAAGGTTTGATTGGCTAAACTGTCATCTAATGCCCAGACGGCGTTGGCGGCAGGATGCTCGATAGAGTCGAGCAGCTCTTGTTGTGAGAGCGTGAGTTGATTACGTGCCGAGGTACCGACTAATGCAATTTCGACGATAAAAATGGCGATAGCAAAAAAGAGCGCCGATATGACGACAAGTGTCGTTTGTTTCCAGGTTAGGGATTTGAATTTGACACTCATTTTCCGTTCTCTTCCATGGTGATTTTCACTTTTTAATCATAGGAAAAAAGCTAAAAAGGAAAGGTGTTTTTTATAGCCAACCACTGTAAACACAAAATTAACATTTGTCACTGAAATGCGGCCTTTATCTATTGATGTGAGTTGCAGTATACTTAGCCGCGAAAATAAGGTTATTAAATTAAGGAATGGTTCAAGTGAATCCAATCGTAAAGAGTTTTGAATATGGTCAACACACAGTCACACTAGAAACAGGTGTGATTGCACGTCAAGCAGATGCCGCCGTTCTGGCTAGCATGGGTGACACAACGGTATTGGTTACTGTTGTCGGTAAGAAAACTGAAGAGCCGGGTCGTGATTTTTTCCCGTTAACGGTTAACTATCAAGAGAAAACCTATGCTGCGGGTAAGATCCCAGGTGGATTCTTTAAGCGCGAAGGTCGTCCCTCAGAAGGTGAAACACTTACTGCCCGCTTGATCGATCGTCCTATTCGTCCTTTATTCCCTAATGGCTTTAAGAACGAAGTTCAAGTGATCATCACAGTGGTTTCTGTCGATCCAGAGATCAGCCCAGAAGTGATCTCCATGATTGGTACTTCGGCTGCACTATCTATTTCAGGTATTCCATTTAATGGTCCACTGGGCTCGGCTCAAGTGGGTTATGTTGATGGTGAATATATCCTTAACCCAACGGTTTCTCAGTTGAAAGAGAGTGAACTTGAGTTATCTGTTGCTGGTACTGAAAATGCGGTACTTATGGTTGAGTCTGAAGCAAAAGCATTGCCAGAAGAAGTGATGCTTGGTGCGGTTGTATATGGCCATGAACAGCAGCAAGTGGTTATTCAGGCGATTAAAGAACTGCAAGCTGAAGTTAACAAGCCCGTATGGGATTGGACTGCACCAGTAGCCAACGAAGAGCTTGTCGCTAAGATCAAAGATTTGGCCGAAGCTGGTCTAACAGAAGCCTATCAAATTCAAGTTAAGCAAGAGCGTTACGCTCAAGTAGACGTAGTTAAAACAGCGGCTAAAGAAGCACTAGTGGCTGAAAATCCAGATGCTGATCTACGCGAAATTGATGGACTACTTGGTAGTCTGGAGAAGAAAGTGGTGCGTAGCCGCATCATAGCCGGCAACCCACGTATCGATGGTCGTGAACCAGATATGGTTCGTGCCCTGAACGTGATGGCGGGTGTGCTGCCACGTACTCACGGCAGTGCCTTGTTCACCCGTGGTGAAACTCAGGCATTAGTGACCTGTACCTTAGGTACAGAGCGTGATGCACAGAAGATAGATAGCATCATGGGCGAGCAAACCAGCCGCTTCATGCTGCATTACAACTTCCCACCTTACTCAGTGGGTGAAACAGGTATGGTTGGCTCACCTAAGCGTCGTGAAATCGGTCACGGTAAGCTGGCATGGCGTGGTATTAACGCTGTTATGCCAACGGCTGAAGAGTTCCCATACAGTGTTCGTGTGGTTTCTGAGATCACCGAATCTAACGGTTCAAGCTCTATGGCTTCTGTTTGTGGTACTTCACTTGCGTTGATGGATGCGGGTGTGCCTATCAAGACATCGGTAGCCGGTATTGCTATGGGTCTTGTGAAAGAAGGCGATGATTTCGTTGTACTTTCTGACATCCTCGGCGATGAAGATCACTTAGGTGATATGGACTTTAAAGTGGCCGGTACCCGTGATGGTGTGACTGCACTGCAGATGGATATCAAGATCGAAGGTATTACCCAAGAGATCATGCAGATCGCACTGCAGCAAGCCTATGGCGCTCGTGTTCACATTCTTAACGTGATGGATCAGGCTATTTCTGGTCACCGCGAAGAGATCTCAGATCACGCTCCACGCATTACCACTATCAAGATCAACCCAGAGAAGATCCGTGATGTGATTGGTAAAGGCGGCGCGACTATCCGTGCGCTGACCGAAGAAACCGGTACTACCATCGAACTTGAAGATGATGGCACAGTGAAGATCGCCTCTGCAAACGGTGACGCGACCAAAGAAGCTATCCGTCGTATTCAAGAGATCACCGCTGAAGTTGAAGTCGGTATGGTTTACAACGGCAAAGTGGTTCGTATCGTCGATTTTGGTGCCTTCGTTACTATCCTGCCTGGCAAAGATGGCCTGGTACACATTTCGCAAATCGCAGAAGAGCGTGTGGCGAATGTGTCTGACTACTTAGAAGTCGGTCAGGAAGTTAAAGTGAAGGTGATGGAAGTGGATCGCCAAGGACGTGTTCGTCTTTCGATGAAAGAAGCACAGCCAAAAGAGGAAGCGGCAGGCGAATAATCGTCTAAGCATCTGAAAAAAGGAGACCATTGAGTCTCCTTTTTTTATTGGTTTTTTCAATTGCAGATAGCCGTTACCCTTTGGGGTTGCTATGATTGATTGAATTGTGGAAGTAAAAAGGTTAAATGGATGACTTATAGATTGCGCTCAACCGCCTTGATCCTACTAGCGGGGTTGAGTTTACTGCTTACGGGATGTGTTTCGACTCAGACGGATATGAGTGCCCAGCAAGATCGCTTGATTGTGGCGCCTGTGCTACCGGATTATAAGTTGGAGATCACCTTAGCAAGGCTTAATGATATTTTAAATTCCGCCGAACTGACCCCAGAGCAGCGGGCGCGTTTCTATTATGATCGCGGCGTTATCTACGATAGTGTTGGCCTGCGTATCCTCAGCCGAATCGATTTCCACCAATCATTAAAAATCCAGCCGGATCTGGCAGATGCCTACAACTTCATTGGGATCTATTTCACCCAGGAAGGGGAGTTTGAAAGCGCCTATGAAGCTTTCGACGCCGTGCTTGAGTTATCACCAGATTATGATTACGCCTACCTTAACCGCGGTATCGCCCTCTATTACGGTGAACGTAACGATCTCGCCATTGCCGATATGGAACGTTTCTATCAAGGGGATGAAAATGATGGTTATCGCGCCCTTTGGCTCTATATTACTGAGTCTCAAAGAGATAAGGTACAGGCGAAAACCCACCTGCAGTCTCACAGAAGCCGTTTATCCGACAGCGATTGGGCGACAACTATCGTTGATTATTACCTAGGTAGAATTGATAAAAATGCGGTTTTTAGCGCAGCACAGCAAGGTTTGCAGCGTCCTAATGAATACGCAGAGCGCCTATGTGAAGCCTATTTTTATCTGGCCAAGATAGCTCAAGACAGTGGCGAATACAGCGATGCGGCTAACTATTACAAGCTGGCCTTAGCTACCAATATCTATGATTTTGTCGAGCACAGGTATGCCCGTGTCGAATTGGCACGGATGGAGCAGTTGTTGGCTCCTGAGGTTGACGCAATTGAGGCAAACTAGTTCAGCACTTAAGCTAGTTCAACACCCAAGCCCAAGCTAAAACCTAAGCCATGCCTTGAGCCTCCGTTATGGAGGCTTTTTGTTTTTTCACTCATTAATACCAGGATTATCCTGATCTGCTTTAGCGAGGCTTTAAGAATGTACGCTCACCTGAGATTGATCGGGATTTTAAATCGGCATATCTGTTATACTCCGCGCCAACTATTTTTATATTTACTTATTTTCTTTAGGCTTGAGCGTAAAAGCCTGTGTAGATTGAGCAAGGTTAGAGTTGTCATTAATGAATAATCTTAATGAAATCAATAAGCGAAGAACGTTCGCTATTATCTCGCACCCCGATGCGGGTAAAACCACTATCACCGAAAAGGTCTTGTTATTCGGCAACGCGTTACAAAAAGCCGGTACGGTAAAAGGCAAAAAGTCGGGTCAGCATGCAAAATCTGACTGGATGGAGATGGAAAAAGATCGTGGTATCTCTATCACCACCTCTGTGATGCAGTTTCCCTATCGTGATGCGCTGGTTAACCTGCTCGATACACCGGGTCACGAAGACTTCTCCGAAGATACTTACCGAACATTAACTGCAGTCGACTCCTGCCTGATGGTGATCGACTCGGCCAAGGGTGTTGAGCAACGTACCATCAAGCTGATGGAGGTTACCCGTCTGCGTGATACGCCGATTGTGACCTTTATGAACAAGCTTGACCGTGATATTCGCGACCCTATCGAGCTGATGGATGAGGTGGAGCAGGTGCTCAATATCGCCTGTGCGCCCATTACCTGGCCGATTGGTGCGGGCAAGGAGTTTAAAGGGGTTTACCATCTGCTGCGTGATGAAGTGGTTTTGTATCAAAGCGGTATGGGACACACGATCCAAGACTCTCGTGTCATCAAAGGTTTGGATAATCCTGAGCTGGATCAAGCCATTGGCAGTTATGCTCAAGACCTGCGCGATGAGATGGAGTTGGTACTAGGGGCTTCCCATGAGTTCGATCTCGATGCCTTTCTTAAAGGCGAGCTGACGCCGGTATTTTTCGGTACAGCTCTGGGTAACTTCGGTGTTGACCATATTCTCGATGGCATAGCCGAGTGGGCGCCTAAGCCACAATCTCGTGAGTCAGATTTGCGTAATGTTGAGCCGGAAGAGCCTAAGTTCAGCGGCTTCGTGTTCAAGATCCAGGCTAACATGGATCCTAAGCACAGGGACCGCGTCGCCTTTATGCGTATCTGCTCTGGTCGTTATGAGCAGGGGATGAAGATGCACCATGTGCGTATAGGTAAAGATGTGAACGTCAGCGATGCTTTGACCTTTATGGCCGGCGATCGCGAGCGCGCCGAAGTCGCCTATCCAGGAGATATCATTGGTCTGCATAACCACGGCACTATTCGTATCGGAGATACCTTTACCCAAGGTGAAAAATTACGCTTTACCGGTGTGCCTAATTTCGCACCTGAGATGTTCCGCCGTATTCGCTTAAAAGATCCTTTAAAGCAGAAACAGCTGCTAAAAGGTCTGGTACAGCTCTCTGAGGAGGGGGCTGTGCAGGTGTTCAGGCCTCTGGACTCGAACGATTTGATCGTGGGCGCCGTTGGTGTGCTGCAGTTTGAAGTGGTAGTACAGCGCCTTAAGAGCGAATATAAGGTGGAAGCCATCTATGAAGCCATTAGTGTGGCAACGGCGCGTTGGGTTTATTGCAGCGATCATAAGAAGCTGGAGGAGTTCAAGCGTAAGTGCAGCAACAACCTGGCCCTCGATGGTGGCGACAACCTCACTTATATCGCGCCTTCTATGGTGAACTTGAATCTGTCGATGGAGCGTTATCCAGACATAGAGTTTGCCAAGACTCGTGAGAATTGATCCTCTATTGAGTTAGGGGATAACACTCGATAAAAGAAAAGCGGAGCAATCTGCTTTTTTTATGCCCAAATTTCAGAACGATTGCACCAGAATTAACCCAATAAGTTATGCTAAGACTATGATGCTAAATGAAAGATATATTTGCTAGAAAGCGAGCAGATAGGGAAACAAACCGATTCGAAATAAGTTCATAGTAAAAGTACTGCTAGCAAAATAACTGATAATAAAAGAACTGGTAATAAAAGAAGAGTTAGGATGCGAAACTATGTCAGCGACTCTGCCCGATAAGCTTAGGTTTATCGACAGTCACATCCATTTGGATTTCGATGCCTTTGATGGAATGCGCCAACCTTTGGTGGCGGCATTGCGCCAGGCCGGACTCACTCATTTAGTGATCCCTGGGGTGTCAATGGCCCATTGGCCTAAGCAGAAGCAGGTTGCCAGTGAATATGACTGCCATTACGCCTTGGGTATTCATCCCTGGTATTGCAAGGATGACTGGCAGCAAGAGGTAAATAAACTTTGCAACTTGATTGCCCAGCAGCATCAAGATGCAAAGTTAGTGGCTTTGGGGGAATGCGGTTTAGATGGCTTGTATAAAGAGACTTGGGAATGGCAGCTTGGCTGTTTTGAGGCGCAATTACAACTTGCCCAGCAGTACCAACTGCCGCTGATCATCCACAGCGTGAAAGCCCATAATGAGGTGCTGGCTCTGCTCAGACGTATTAAACCGCAACGAGGCGGTGTGGTTCATGGATTTTACGGCAGTGTGGAATTGGCAAAACAGTATCTGGATCTTGGGCTGAAACTTGGGATTGGGCATCTGCTGCTTAACGAACAGGCTAAAAAGTTACAAATGTTAATTGCGCAGTTACCATTAACTTCTTTCGTTATCGAAACCGATCTTTCCCTCACACAAAAGCTAAATCAACTACAATTGAATCGATTTGCCGATGATTCAGAGTTGATTTTGCCTTTACTCATTAAAAAAATCGCCGAATTGCAAAAAAAATCTAGTGTTCTAATATCAGAACAGATGTTTGCCAATACTCAGCAACTATTTGACCTCTAGTTTGTTTTTTTTAAAACAGATGTAAATCGCATCGAGTTTTTGAGCTAAGGTATTGAAATAAAAGTTCAAAAACTTGATCGAAACAACGATTTTAACTCGAGTGTCGAGTATAATTGTCTGCGAAAAAGGTTGGTTAACAACAAAATTAAAAAGTATTAACATATAGGGTGATGGTTAATGGATATTTTAATGAGCTTGGTAGGGGTGGTCACCCTACTTGCAATCGCTTTCCTGTTATCTACTGACAGAAAAGCGATCAGTCCGCGTACTGTTTTCGGTGCGCTTGGTATTCAGGCTTTCTTTGCTGGTTTCGTACTATACGTACCTGTCGGTAAAGATATTCTAAAAACCGTTTCAGATGGTGTGTCGAGCGTAATCAGCTATGCACAGAACGGTATCAACTTTTTATTCGGCGATTTAGCCCAATTTAAAGTGGGTTTCATCTTCGCGATTAACGTACTTCCCGTTATCGTATTCTTCTCTTCTCTTATCGCTGTACTTTATTACTTAGGCGTTATGCAGTGGATCATCCGTATTATCGGTGGTGGTCTACAAAAAGCCCTGGGTACTAGCCGTACAGAGTCTATGTCTGCGACAGCTAACATCTTCGTTGGCCAAACAGAAGCACCACTTGTGGTTCGCCCATTCATTGCAACTATGACTCAATCTGAGCTGTTCGCTATCATGGTGGGTGGTCTTGCATCGATTGCTGGTTCAGTACTTGCTGGTTACGCGCAGATGGGTGTACCTATTGAATACCTAGTTGCGGCATCATTCATGGCGGCGCCAGGTGGTCTGTTAATGGCCAAGCTGATGCACCCTGAAACACAAAAAACCGTTAACGAAATGGATGAACTTCCAGAAGATCCTGATAAGCCAGCTAACGTGTTAGACGCTGCAGCTGCAGGTGCTTCATCTGGTATGCACTTAGCCCTAAACGTAGGTGCTATGCTGTTAGCCTTCGTTGGTTTGATTGCCATGTTGAACGGCATCATAGGTGGTGTAACCGGTCTATTTGGTGCTGAAGGTGTTACTCTTGAGCTGATCTTAGGTTATATCTTCATGCCTTTGGCTTTCCTTATCGGTGTACCTTGGAACGAAGCATTAGTTGCTGGTTCATTCATCGGTCAGAAGATCGTTGTTAACGAATTCGTTGCATACCTGAACTTTGCTCCATACCTGAAAGATGTAGCCGATGGCGGTATCTTGGTAGAAGCAACCAATGCAGTTATGTCAGACAGAACTAAGGCGATCATCTCATTCGCGCTATGTGGTTTCGCTAACCTGTCTTCTATCGCAATTTTGCTAGGTGGCCTAGGTGCAATGGCACCAACTCGTCGCCATGATCTTGCAAAACTGGGTATTCGTGCAGTGATTGCTGGCTCATTAGCTAACCTGATGAGTGCAACACTGGCAGGTCTATTCCTAGCTCTGTAAGTCGTTTTATTCCTGGGGGAGCCCCCCTTAACTATGGCTCTGCTATGAGGGCAGAGCCAAAGTTGACCTAACCATTTTCAGATAATTTTACAGGCAGAGTCTCGTTAACATCTGTTAGGAGAAGCTGTAACTAAAGCAAGCTAATTGGTTAAAAATGTAACGTTAAATTTAGCGTTAAATCAAAAGTTTGTTTTGTTATTAAAATATTGTGTTCGCATTTTTGCGTTAATTTAATTGTGATTTAATAATAATTACGTAAAATGCGACCGATGAAAATAAACGCCGACTCAGAATTAGAGCGGTAATTTTAAAATGGGGTTGATGATGAAAAACGTTAAAACTTTAGCTTTAGCAGCTACTGCGGTAGCAGCAATGTCAGGCACTGCAGTTGCCGCAGATCGTTCAGATCTTCATGGTAGCGATTACAAATGGATGCAGTTCAATGCAATGTACTCTGTAGGTGAGAAGCCTGATAACCCAGCAACGGGTGATCAGCATAACTACCTAGAGATGGAATTTGGTGGTCGTTCAGGTATCTTCGATCTGTACGGTTATGTTGATGTATTCAACCTAGGCAACCAAGAAACCAGCAACGGTGACAAGAACCCAGGTTCTGGTACCAGCAAACTGTTCATGAAGTTTGCACCACGTGTTTCTATCGATGCTCTGACTGGTAAAGATCTTTCTTTCGGTCCTATTCAAGAAGTTTACTTCTCTACTCTGTTTAACTGGGACGGCCTGAACGGTGAAGGCGTAAACGCTTCTTTCTGGGGTGTTGGTGCTGACGTTAACGTACCTTGGTTAGGCAAAACTGGCATGAACCTGTATGCCCACTACGACCTAAACAACAAAGAGTGGAACGGTTACCAGTTCTCTGCTAACTGGTTCAAGCCTTTCTACTTCTTCGACAACAAGAGCTTCCTTTCTTTCCAAGGTTATGTTGATTACCAGTTCGGTGGCGACGCAGATGAAACTGCATTCGTACCAACAACCTCTAACGGTGGTGCGGCCTTCTTCGGTTTATACTGGCACACTGACCGTTACGCACTGGGTTATGGTTTGAAAGGCTTCAAAGACGTATATCTGCTAGAAGATGGTGCTGGTCAATTAGCACTTGAGTCTACAGGTTGGTCTCACTACTTCACTGCAACTTACAAGTTCTAAGAAGTAAGAATCGAGTGGGTGGAGTCGCACAGAGTGTGACTCCACTTTTTCGTTATCCGTCATCAATTTTTGCCACTTTTTGATTAGTCTTTACCCAAGCATGTTCTATATTTGTAGAGCTTGTTTAGATAAAAATTAGTCGTTTTTACGCGCTAAAAGGGATTTTTCGCGGAAAGGCAGGAACACTCTTCATATCATGATCCGTTCCCCTTCCCGGTCTTCAAGGATTCAAGTCGTGACCCTGTGTCGGGATAGCCTCAAATGCATTTGAGGCATTGAATACCTGAGTTATGTAAACTTTAGTCGTACATGTTCACAAACATAGACAAGATTTACGGCAATGCCGAAGGCCAGGCCACAAGAATAATCACAAAATGCCAATGCTTAGGCGCCGCCAGATATCGTTTTAATTTTTTATTTTTACTTTAAATTTAATAAATTACGTTCCGGAGAAGCTATTATGAGCGATTTAAAAAAAGCAGCCCAAAAAGCCATTGAATTGATGGACTTGACCACGCTAAACGATGACGATACCGATCAGAAAGTGATCGAGTTGTGTCACAAGGCCAAGACTCCAGCTGGGAATACTGCCGCTATCTGTATCTATCCTCGTTTTATTCCTATTGCGCGTAAGACCCTCAACGAAATGGGTTGTGAAGAGATCAAAATCGCTACAGTAACTAACTTCCCTCACGGTAATGACGATATCGCTATTGCGGTATTAGAAACCCGTGCTGCAGTTGCCTATGGTGCCGATGAAGTGGATGTGGTTTTCCCATACCGCGCCCTGATGGAAGGCAATGAAACTGTCGGCTTCGAGTTGGTTAAAGCCTGTAAAGAAGCCTGTGGTGATGATGTATTGCTAAAAGTGATTATCGAGTCTGGCGTATTGCAAGATCCTGCGTTAATCCGCAAAGCCTCTGAACTTTCTATCGATGCCGGTGCCGACTTTATCAAGACCTCAACCGGTAAAGTTGCTGTGAACGCGACGATTGAAGCAGGCGAGATCATGATGACAGTGATCAGTGAGAAGAACCCTAAGGTGGGCTTTAAGCCAGCCGGTGGTGTGCGTGATGCCGCTGCTGCAGAAGAGTTTTTAACTTTGGCGGCACGTTTATTGGGTGATGATTGGGTGACACCAAGAACCTTCCGTTTTGGCGCCTCAAGTCTGCTGACTAACTTATTGCACACTTTAGACTTAGGTGATGCGCCTAAGGGACCTCAGGGCTACTAAGTACTCACTGCTTAGGCAGTTTTAGTGTTATTGAATCCATTCAGAGAGGCTGGCAACAACTCTGCTTTTCCTTGTTGTCAGTCTTTACAGAGTTTATCTCGGCGAGGTCATGCCGCGAAAAATTTGGGGGCTGTATTATGTTTCTAGCACAAGAGATTATCCGTAAAAAGCGAAATGGTGAGGCGTTAAGTACCCAAGAGATCCAATTTTTCGTCAAAGGGATCACTGATAATAGCGTTTCTGAAGGTCAGATTGCCGCACTGGGCATGGCAGTTTACTTCAACGATATGAACATGGATGAGCGTATCGCGCTAACCACAGCCATGCGTGATTCCGGAACAGTATTAAACTGGAAGAATTTGGGACTCGATGGTCCGATTATCGATAAGCACAGCACGGGTGGTGTAGGCGATGTGATCAGCCTGATGCTTGGTCCTATGGCGGCGGCTTGTGGCGGTTATGTGCCTATGATTTCCGGCCGTGGTTTAGGCCATACTGGCGGTACGTTAGATAAGTTCGATGCCATTCCAGGTTACCAGACTGAGCCCGACAGTGAGCTGTTTCGTAAGGTAGTCAAAGAAGCTGGCGTGGCCATTATCGGTCAAACCGGCGATCTGGTGCCTGCCGATAAACGTTTCTACTCCATTCGTGATAACACTGCCACAGTCGAGTCCATTTCGCTCATTACCGCATCTATTCTCTCTAAAAAGCTGGCTGCTGGTCTCGATGCCTTAGCGATGGATGTCAAAGTTGGCAGCGGCGCATTTATGCCGACTTATGAAGCTTCAGAAGAGCTTGCTCGCAGTATTACCGCTGTGGCTAACGGCGCAGGCACTCGCACAACAGCACTGCTTACCGACATGAATCAGGTGCTCGCATCCTGTGCGGGCAATGCGGTGGAAGTGAAAGAAGCGGTGGATTTTTTAACCGGTGCTTATCGTAATCCCCGCCTGTATGAAGTGACTATGGGGCTTTGCGCCGAGATGCTGCAACTGGGCGGCTTAGCGGCCAGTGAAACCGAGGCGCGCACTAAACTCAATCAGGTTTTAGATAACGGTAAGGCGGCGGATATTTTCGGTCGCATGATCTCAGGCTTAGGTGGTCCGGCCGATTTTATCGAAAACTATGCTAACTATCTGCCGCAAGCTGGAATCATACGTCCTGTCTATGCTGACAAAACAGGTTTTGCCACTGCCATGGATACCCGTGAGCTGGGGCTGGCCGTAGTTACCCTAGGTGGCGGTCGACGCAAGCCGGGCGATGCCTTAGATTACAGCGTGGGTCTGACCCAAGTGTGTGCCTTAGGGGATGAGATCACCAAAGATAAGCCGATTGCCATGATACATGCGCAATCAGAAAGCGCCTTCGAAGAAGCCGCTAGTGCCGTGAAAAAGGCGATTCATATTGGCGAACGTGCGCCAGAGAAAACACCAGAGATCTACCGTTACATTCGTCAGGCCGATCTCTAGGAGAAGATATAGATGAAAAGAACCGTAATTATGATGCTCGACTCTTTCGGGGTTGGCGCTGCGAAAGATGCTGCCGATTTTGGCGATATTGGTGCCGATACCTTTGGGCATATTGCTAAGGCATGCGCGGAAGGAAAGGCAAACGAAGGGCGTGAAGGCCCGCTGAAGTTGCCAAATCTGGCTAAATTAGGTCTAGCCCATGCGGGCAAAGAGAGTACGGGCAGTTTTGCTGCAGGTTTTGGCGATGATATCGAAGTGATCGGTGCCTATGGCCATGCTGATGAGCTCAGCTCGGGTAAAGATACCCCAAGTGGTCATTGGGAGATGGCGGGCGTGCCAGTGCTCTATGAGTGGGGCTATTTTAGCGATCACACTAACTCTTTTCCTCAGGAGTTGACCGATAAGATCCTGGCACGCGCCGGACTGAGTGGTTATCTGGGGAATTGTCATGCCTCGGGTACGGCGATTTTAGAGCAGCTTGGCGAGGAGCACATGCAAAGCGGCTTACCTATTTTCTATACTTCTGCCGATTCAGTTTTCCAGATTGCCTGCCATGAAGAGACCTTTGGCTTAGAAAAACTCTATGAGCTGTGCATTATCGCCCGTGAAGAACTTGAGCCTTATAACATTGGCCGAGTGATCGCGCGTCCTTTCGTGGGGACAGGCGCAAGTGATTTTGCTCGCACAGGTAATCGTCGTGATTACGCGGTTGAGCCACCCGCAAAAACGGTTCTGGATAAGCTGAAAGAGGCCGGTGGTGAGGTGGTGAGTGTCGGTAAGATTGCCGATATCTACGCCCACTGCGGTATCACTAAAAAGGTTAAGGCAAGTGGCCTCGAAGCCCTGTTTGATGCCACCCTTGAGCAGGTCAAACTGGCGGGCGATCGCACTATCGTGTTTACCAACTTCGTCGATTTTGACTCTCATTATGGCCATCGCCGCGATATCGCCGGTTATGCCAGAGCACTCGAGTATTTCGACAGTCGTTTACCCGAGATCCTCGCCATATTGGGTGAGGATGATCTTCTGTTATTAACGGCCGATCATGGCTGTGATCCTACCTGGCAGGGCACAGATCATACCCGTGAACGAGTGCCCGTTTTGGCTTATGGGGCAGGCTTAACGGCGGGATCATTGGGTCTTCGCAACAGTTTTGCCGATATCGGCCAGAGTATCGCTAAGTATTTCGAACTCGAGCCAATGGCTTATGGGGAGTCCTTTGTTGCCTAAGGGCACAGGCGCTTCAACGGGTAAAAAAGTAAGTTTCAAGTTGGCGGTACCATGATGACTGCCAATACTATACAGACTAGAGTCTAAAAATAGGGGTTAAAACAATGGCTACACCACATATTAATGCTGTAGAAGGGGCTTTTGCCGATACCGTTCTGTTTCCTGGCGATCCACTACGCGCCAAATATATTGCTGAAACATTTTTAGAAAATGTAGAGCAGGTGACAGATGTACGTAACATGCTAGGTTTCACTGGTACCTACAAGGGTGTGCGTGTTTCTGTTATGGGTTCCGGCATGGGTATCCCTTCATGTTCTATCTACGCCACCGAGTTGATTAAAGACTATGGTGTGAAGAACCTGATCCGTGTGGGTACCTGTGGTGCCATCAGCACAGATGTTAAGGTACGTGACGTACTGATCGGCATGGGTGCTTGTACCGATTCACAGGTTAACCGTTTACGTTTTAAAGGTCAGGACTTTGCGGCAATTTGTGATTATGGCTTACTCAGTGCTGTGGTTAAAGCAGCCGAAGCTAAGGGCACCAAATACCGTGTAGGTAATGTGTTCTCTGCCGATCTTTTCTATACACCGGATCCTGAAATGTTCGACGTGATGGAAAAGATGGATGTATTAGGTGTTGAGATGGAAGCCGCCGGTTTATACGGTGTTGCCAAAGAATTTGGTGCTAAAGCTCTGTGTGTGGTGACAGTATCTGATCATATCCGTACAGGTGAAAAGACCACTTCTGATGAGCGTCAAACCACCTTCAACGAGATGATTGAGATGACGCTGGACGCGGCGATCACCCTTTAATTTAGGCTTCATCTTACTCTTCATCGCGAAAAAACGGGCTGCTTGCCCGTTTTTTTATGCCTGATTAAGATGGTTCAGGCGCTGGATTCTTTACTCTTCTCTTTTGTCTGCTCTTTCGAGTCACCCTTATTAAGTGCGGCAGCAAGTTTCTTACCCAGTTGGCTTTTACTCTTACGGCGATCGAAATCGGCCCGTTTAAAGGAGAGCGCCCGTGAGATCAGCATGCCGATCAATCCGGCGATCAGCAACATGATCTGCTGCTGTTCCATATTGAGCTCATGGGCTTCTTTAATTTCATCGAAAAATAGCTCTGGTGCCAGCCTTACCTCGATATAGCCGAGGTTTTTTCCATCCTGTAAGACGGCTTCGACGTAGGGAGGATAGGGGGAGAGTAACGATTTGAGTTCATCAGAGTCGGCATCGAGATCGTCTTGAGTGACACTTTGGGCAAAGGAGAGTCTCTGTCCCTGTTCGCTGTAGATGGTGGCCGACATCACCTTGGGATCTAGCACCAAGGCGTTGGTGAGCCATTGAAGCTGCTCATCATTTTGCAGTTGCAGTGCTGGCGTTGCCCCATAAGCTGTTTGTTGCACCAGTAATCTTGCCATCTTTTGTGTTTGGGACTTTAGAAGCTGCTGCCCTTGTAGTAGGCTAGTTTCCCAAAGATGATAGAGGCCTATCATTAACGCTAAGGCAATGACGATTTGAACCAATCGGGCAAGCCTATGGGATATTTTGAGTCCTTTAAGAAAAAACACGTTATACCTGAAGCGATAAGGGTTTTATTAATCATAATCGATTATTAATAAACCCGATACCCGGAGATGTAATACTTATGGAAAGTCAGCAGCAAAATGCATTGTTTTCATGGATATATAATGAGAACTCCGCCAGTTTTAACCATGAGGGCCACAGTTTTACACGCCACCATGAGGCCGATGTTTTAGCCTCCTTTTGTCGTGTACGACTCGTCTATGCTGACTTAAAATATGAAGCCCAATTAGCACCACTTTTCCTGTCCTTGCCATCGCTGCAAAGTGTGGGACGCATTCAAAGAGAGGCTGGGCTTTTCTGTGTGGAGCTCGCTCTTAACTCTCCGTTGGACGAGGCAAGGCAATGCCAGTTACAGGCCTTTGATGGGGTTGAGCTGATCACCTTGGCTGATCATGCGCCGCGCCTGGATCGCCAAGGTTTATTGGTGATGGATATGGACTCCACTGCCATTGAGATTGAGTGTATCGATGAGCTGGCCGCCATGGCGGGTGTGGGTGAGGCGGTCGCCGAGGTGACTGAGCGAGCCATGCAGGGTGAGCTGGATTTTGAGCAGAGCCTGCGGGCTAGGGTCGCTAAACTTGCCGGTGCCGATGCTGCCATTATCGATAATCTCTGTGCTCGCCTGCCTTTGATGCCGGGATTAACTGCGATGATCCGTGAGTTGCAATCTCACCAATGGCGCCTAGTGCTGGCCTCCGGCGGATTTACTCCTTTTGTGGGGCATTTAAAACAGCTGCTCGCTTTGGATGCGGCCTATGCCAACGAGTTGGTCATCGAGGGCAATCGCTTAAGTGGCGAGGTGCGAGGCACCATTGTCGATGCACAGTTTAAAGCCGATACCGTTATTAAGTCAGCTGAGAGCTGGCAGATTGCTACAGGCCAGCGCGTGGCCATTGGCGATGGCGCCAATGATATTCCTATGGTGCAGAGTGCCGACTTTGGCATAGCCTACCATGCTAAGCCGAAATTACGCCAGGCGGCGGATGCGGTAATAGATAAATTGGATCTGCGGGTGCTGCCTTATATGCTGTTGGATTTGAGTGGCAGATGAGTCATAGGCGCACTCAATCAAAAGCTGTTAGTTCACAGGCTGCTTATCTGTAAAAGCATGGCAGCTTGTGGATCTGTTTATTATCACTCATTCCAGTTGGCTAAATTGTTCGCAGGCGAGCTCAGGAAAACGAAGCATGACTTCTGGAGTAATATCCACAAACTCACCTATCCCTATGATATGCCAAAGTAACTGTTCCAGGTTTTTGGCTTTGTGCTGCGCATGCACCCCAATGTATTCCAGTTCACGTTTGATGTAGTTGAGATCCGGTTTACTTGCAGCTCCGCGATAGATACGCAGCGCCATAAACTGACCTAGATCCTGGCTCTGGCGGATAAAATGCTGCTGGCGCTGGGCATCGCCTATCTCCTCTGGAGGCCGGCAGATGAGTCTGATCCCGCCCTGAGATTGCCTGGATATCTGCAGGTAAACCTCAAAGTATTCCAATCCCTGTTGTGGCTTGAGGCGTTTGATTGGGTCGATGAAATCCTGCTTCAGGCGGCCGTTTTCAAGTAAGGCGCTGAGATCATATTGCAGCACGTTGGCAGTGAGGGCTGCAAAAATATCGCTGACATCGTTGCCATATTTACTCACGCCCAGTAGTGCGAGTTTGGCCGATTTTGTGGTTTTTTCAGCAAAGTAAAGCACAGAAGCTAACTCGCGCATCAAGAGGTTCTTCATACCATCTGAGAGCTCTTTCAGATCGCCATTGGCCTGAGTGAGTTTTTTCAATTTGTCGCGATTAACTTCAATCAGTTTATTGAAAAAAGCGACGCCAATATGGGGCTCGTGACTTATCATGGCGGCCAGATGCAACAGGGTGCCATTTTTTTGGCTGCGAACGATGCGATAGGGAAGCTGCTCCAACTTGGTTTTGCCCGCCAGAGATTGCAGCGTGGTAAAACTCAGCAGCAGGGGCGTTCTTGGCTGCCACTGTACTGGTTCATCCAATATTATCTGCAGGCCTTTGCCCGAGATATCCTGAGTGATCCCCGAAACAGTCGGTTTGCCATCCTGGCTGATGCTGACCTGCGTCTTGAAGCTGAATCTGGGCTCGTTGCGCCGTTCACCAAATTGCAATGAGATAAATTTAATTTGGTTTTCGCTGACCTTATGCTGGCCAAACTGTTTTAACAGGTTGGCTTTATAGCCTTTATTGTCCCACTGCCGGTATTGCGCCAGCATAGCCTCATTGGTGAGATCCATCAGCTGGAGCACATGGGTGAAATGTTTCAGCTGGGTCTCGGTCAGTGCCGAATAATAACTGCTGTCACCGGGTAGAATACTGGCCTTATAGGAGGTCTGATGATCTATCTCATGGCTGCTTAGCTTGAGAATTCGCCAGTTGGATTTATTGGCGCCGAAGCTGATAAACAGGCCGAGTAGATCGGACTCTATGAGTTCGGCCAAACTTGCCGAGTAGAAATAAATTTCCCCCTGGGCATGGAAGGTGAAACAAAACAGCAGTTGATGGGTAATGTCATTGGGCGCTTCGATAAGGCGTTTCAGGCGCGAGCTTGTTAGCAGTCCAGGCAGCTGACAAATCCCTTTCTCGTCATTAAATCGCTGTAACAGGGCCTGATTGTTAAGGCTGGTGAGTCCGTGAGTGACTTTATAATCGCGCTCAATTTGCTCAACATAAAGGGGCAGGTGTGGCAGGTGTGGCAGATAATGCCGCTCAAGACCCAGCCCAGTTGCAGCGACTAAAATATCATTAATATCCACCTTATAGCGAAACTTATAGCCTTGGATAAGGTTGGCTATCATTTCTGATAGGCCTTCACTTCCCCCGAGACGTTTCAGGCGCATCCAGCTGTATTCGTGATTGGTTTCGACATCGACTACCTGATAGTCGACCCCTTTTTGCAGGTCGTCGTAATAATACTCTTTACTCAAGTCCAGCAGTTTAACCCGCAGCGGCTGGCCGATATTCAATCCATGGTTAAGTGGCAGGCGAATGCGAGCGCCGCTAACAGAGAGATCCACTGTAATGCCGCCGATCTCATTACTACCTGGCTGGGATACCTGAATACGTATGGCATAGTTCATTCGCTCTTCGCTACGGTTAAAGTAGCTGCCAAGGACTGCACCAGAAGCGATAAATGGTTGCGGCTCAGGCTCGCTGTGCTCATCCTGGCGCCGCTCTTTTTTACGCCTTTGCTTATGGGTGCTCAACACATGCTCATACACCCCTAAGGTGTAGTGGTTTTGATATATGCCTAAGGCCTCGATAAAGCTGTTTTTAGCCGGGGTGTCCATAAAGTGGGATTGTTGCCCATGCTCTATGGGTTCGCAGGGGAGCTCGGATTTGTCCCTTAAATCGATCACCCTAGTGCAGGGCGTGGCGAGGCGATTGAGTTCCATCTTAATTAAGAAACGAGTCGAGTTGGACTCCTGAGCGGTAAGGTGGTCAAACAGCTCCTGGAAGTCCTGTTCCATTAACAGAGGTTTAAGTTGCTCAATCAAAGCATTGTGTTGCTCTACACTCATTCTATTTATCTTATCGAGAGACGACTATCTGGCAGTGTTAATCTGTTGTCGGCAAACAGCGGCTAAACTTGAACATTTTACCGATGTCACTGAGAAATAACGGATAGGCGGAAACCATTTTGTGGGGTTAGTGTACGGTTAATATGGCGTTAATGCACCGGTGAATCCTAGACAGAGATCTAATTTATTCATCTACTGAGCTTTTGTTAGCCAGTTTCATCCAGTTTGCCTGCACCTATATACCTGAAGGTTAGTCAAACCTCTTTGTTCGAGATAGACTAGGACCTATCGATGGCAGAGTGATACTTGATTAAAATTCCTATGGCGAAAAATAAAACAGCATACGTATGTAATGAATGTGGGCAGGACTTTCCTCGCTGGCAGGGCCAATGTAGCGCCTGCCATGAATGGAACAGCATCACAGAGGTGAGGCTTGGGGCGGTTAAACCCGCATCGGCCTCAATTGCAGGCTATGCTGGCGCTGTGGGGGGCGGTTCAAAAAAGCTCAATGAGGTTGAGGAGTTCGAGGCGAAAAAGTTGCTGACAGGAATTGGGGAGCTTGACAGGGTGCTCTGTGGTGGATTAACCACAGGGTCGGTCAATATCATTTCCGGTGATCCCGGTGCGGGCAAAACCACGATTTTATCGGATCTGGTCTCGCGTATGTCGCAGCTGATGCCCTCCCTTTACTGTACCGCCGAGGAGTCTCTCTCCCAGTTTAAGAACCGGGTTAATCGATTAAAGCTGGATTATAACGAAGAAAACCTCTATCTGATGGCCGAAACCAATGTCGAGGCGATTATCGCGGAGTTGGAAGCTAAGCAGATAAAGTTTGCGGTAATTGACTCCATTCAGGCTGTGGTCACGGACTTGGCCAATGGCAGTCCTGGCTCTCCTTCTCAGGTGAAAAGTAGCGCACAGGCATTGACTCAATATTGTAAGCAGAACAATGTCACCATGTTTTTGGTGGCCCATGTGAATAAAAATAATGAGACGGCCGGCCCACAAACCCTGATCCATATCGTCGACTGTTTGACTCACATAGAGTGCAATGATGGTCAGGTCCGTACACTGAGAGCAAACAAGAACCGTTTCGGCGATGTGGACACAGTTGGGATTTTCAGAATGACAGAGCGGGGCATGATCAGTGTCGATAATCCCAGTGAGATTTTTCTCTCCGGCTCCACCACAGATTCACCCGGCGCGGCCATCACTTGCATTCGTAAAGGTAATCGCAATCTGTTGCTGGAGATCCAGTGTTTAACCACAGAGACGGAAGGGGAGTTCCCACAGCGAGTCTGTGTTGGTTTGAATATGAACCGGATCAAGATGTTAACTGGTATCTTGCGTAAACATACCCGCACCAAAATTTTCCACGATACCTATTTTAACCTGGTTGGCGGCTTGAAAATCGATGAGTCAGAGACCTGTATCGACCTTGCCTTAGTGGCGGCGTTGCTCAGCAGTTTGAATGATTTTGTGGTGCCGCGCACCACTTGCATCATGGGAGAGCTGAGTCTCAATGGCGACGTGCGCCCCATCGACAGTGGCGTGCCGCGGGTGAGAGAGGCGGTGCAGCATGGGTTTACCGAAGTCTATATTCCCCATCGAAATTACCATAAATCGATGGAAGGGTTAGGGGCGAAAATCTACCCCATCAAAACGATTCATGAGTTGCTGGAGCTGATAAGCTAGGCTCACTAAAACAAAGCTCAGTAAAAGAAAGCGCAGAATAAAAGGCAGAAAAACCAGAATGAAACGGAGTCAGACTAAGCCGCAGGCTCCTTATCATGTATCTCGATAAAGGCATTTAGTTCGTTATCCCATTTTGAGGTATCACCCATATTCAGCTCTATAATGCGCCGCAGGTGGCTGATGCTGTCGATATCGATATGCTCACAGGCCAGTCCTAGGAGTGTGTTTCGCTCATGAACGACCTTAACTTGCATAGTGATGTTAATCTCGCTGTCATTTAAGGAGAAATCCAGGGTCAGCGGCTGCGATGTCACAATCATACCTTCTGGCTTGCTAACAAGGGCCCCGTTAAGGCTTAAATCATAGATCTGGGTTGGCCAAATCGTTTCTTGCTGCGTAAGCGTGGCGCTGGCCTCGAATAAGAACCGAAAAAATTGTCGTCTTTCCTGCATCATGATTCCTTGATCGAGTATGGATATGCCTTGTTTACAGCATATGTCATATCGGGCATTTATGTATAAATGCTTGCGATAAATTTATTACTTTTTAGTATCTTGTGTGATAGTTATCACCCCCGTGCGATTGAGACTATTTGAGTGCTATTGAGTCATTTGGGTAAAGTTACACAAGGTGTCCCCGATTCGGGTAAACTTGCTCCATTCGATTCATTTGGCAGAACAGCAATGCAATTTACACAGTTAGGCTTGAGCCAACCTCTATTAGCGGGTTTAGCACAACTCGGTTTTGAGCATGCAACACCCATTCAGGCGAGCGCAATCCCAGTGATTTTAGCTGGCGAGGATCTCCTAGCATCGGCGCAAACCGGCACAGGAAAAACAGCCGCTTTTGCCCTGCCGCTGCTGCAGCGCTTAATAGAGACAAGCGGCGAGCAGGCGAGCTTGACTAGCCCTATTAGGGCGGTCAGAGCCCTGATTCTGGTGCCGACACGGGAGCTGGCTCTGCAGGTGCACGGCAGCCTGCAAGCCTTGGCTCGGTTTACCAGCCTCAGATCGGGCCTCGTTTATGGCGGCGTCAGTATTGCGGCGCAGCAAGCCGAGCTGGCACTGGGAATGGACCTGCTGGTGGCCACCCCTGGGCGGCTGCTGGATCACCTAAAGCGCGGCTCTGTGAAGCTGGATAAGGTGGCCTACCTGGTGTTCGATGAGGCCGACCGTATGCTGGATATGGGGTTTAAGGATGAGATCCGCGCCGTGCTCTCTCATCTGCCTAGGGCGCGTCAGACACTGCTATTTTCGGCCACCCTGGATGACAAGGTGCAGGGTTTCAGTCGCGATCTGCTTAAGTCACCTAAACGTATCGAGGTCGACAGCAGTAATAGCGCTGCTAAGGATGTTGAGCAGCGTGTCTATGCGGTCGATAGTGACAGAAAGTTTGCCCTGTTATCTCACCTTATCAGACAGGGGAGCTGGCAGCGGGTTCTGGTCTTTAGCCGCAAGAAAGTGGCGGTAGATAAGCTGGTGGCGAACTTGTGTCAGGCGGGCATAGCGTCCCATGCCTTTCATGGCGATCTGACCCAGGGGGCGCGGGAAAAAGTGCTGCAGGACTTTAAGCAGGGCGAGCTCCAGGTGCTAGTGGCCACAGATGTCGCTGCCCGAGGGCTAGATATCCTATCTTTGGATTATGTGGTCAATTTTGAGCTGCCCTATGTGGCTCAGGATTATGTACACCGCATAGGCCGCACGGGCCGGGCCGGTAACAAAGGTGTCGCCATTACCCTGTTTAGCAGCGAAGATACCATGCTGCTCGAAGAAGTTGAAGTGCTGCTGGATAAGCGTTTGCCTCAGCAGTGGTTACCGGGTTTTGAACCGGATCTGACCAAGGCCGATCTTTTCGCCGGGCGTAATCGTAAATCGGCACAAAAGCGCCGTGCCAAAAAGCGCAGTTTGAGAAAATCTTAAGCCGTGGCGGGACAAAGTGTGCGATTAATTTCATTTCAATCATCACTTTGTTAAACCGCTCTAGTTTCTCAACTGGGCTTTAGGGTAGAATTCGCGCCCAACCAAGGCTGTGATAATAGTAAGTGTGTGTTTACTATATGGATTGACGGGAAATCGGCAATCTGCAGGTCACGTTAGGTACAAAATAAGTACCAGGTGGATCTCTCACCCGCTGTTTAAGTGGGGCTCTAACTTGCCACAGCCTTCCAAATTAAGAGATCAAAAATAAGGTAACTCTATATGAAGTCTGATCAGGCTGTCCCTCTATCTCGTTCTACGCTCGACCGTTATTTCTCTATTTCTGCCAGAGGCAGTTCAGTAAAGCAGGAGGTGATAGCGGGTTTCACTACCTTCCTAGCCATGGTTTATTCCGTGATTGTTGTTCCTAACATGTTAGGTGTCGCAGGCTTTGACACAGGCGCTGTGTTTGTTGCCACCTGTTTAATTGCCGCCTTTGGCTCGCTGCTTATGGGGCTGTGGGCAAACCTGCCTATGGCGATTGGCTGTGCTATTTCGCTAACCGCCTTTACCGCTTTTAGCATGGTGCTGGGACAAGGGATCTCTATTCCTGTCACCTTAGGGGCGATTTTCATGATGGGTGTGGTGTTCACCCTTGTGAGTGTAACCGGCATTCGTCAGTGGATCTTAACTAACCTGCCAAAAGGGATAGCCCACGGCACAGGAATAGGTATCGGTCTGTTTCTGCTATTGATTGCGACCAACAGTGTGCACTTGATTGTGGCAAACGATGCGGGGCTACCTGTGAAGCTGGGGGATATCCACAGCTTGCCGGTTCTGGCCACTATCGTTGGTTTAGCGGCGACAATCGGCCTTGAGCGTCGCGGCGTGCCCGGTGGGATTTTGCTGGTGATCATCGCCCTGTCTGTGTTCGGCCTGATTTTCGACCCAAGCGTAACCTATCAAGGTTTCTTCGCCTTTCCCGACTTCTTTTCTGATACCTCGTTGATAGGCCAGTTAGATATCATGGGCGCCCTGAATCCTGTCATTCTGCCTATCGTATTGGCTCTGGTGATGACAGCCATTTTCGATGCCACAGGTACAATCCGCGCGGTTGCCGGACAAGCCGAGCTGCTGGATAAAGATGATAATATTGTTGGTGGCGGTAAGGCGTTAACCTCAGATTCTGTCAGCAGCGCCTTTGCTGGCGTAGTTGGCGGTGCACCTGCCGCTGTGTATATTGAATCGGCTGCGGGTACGGCCGCGGGCGGTAAGACGGGCTTAACCGCTACCTTAGTGGGCGTGATGTTCCTGCTGATGATGTTTTTAGCCCCACTTAGCTACCTGGTTCCTGCCTATGCGACAGCACCTGCTTTGATGTATGTGGGCCTTCTGATGCTAAGCAATGTTACTAAGCTCAATTTTGACGATAAAGTCGATGCCATGTCGGGCCTCACCTGCGCCGTGTTCATTATTCTTAGCTGTAATATCGTGACAGGTATTATGCTTGGCTTTGTGACCCTAGTTGTGGGACGTATCTTCAGCGGCGAGTGGCGCGCAATCAAGCCGGGTGTCTTGGCTATTACTCTCGGCCTGGTGGTCTTCTATCTGGGGGGGTGGGCGATTTAACCCTTAATCGAAACACATTAAATGAAAGGTGAAACTTAAGGTTTCGCCTTTTTTATTGGACTTTGCTGATGGACGCAAGCTCAAGCCGTAAGCCATGAGCCACAAACAGAAAGCCGTAAGCTAAGCTTAGTGAGCGTTTAGGTTATGTTTCTAGAGCCTATCGAGGCTAAGCAAGTGAATAAAAAAGAAACCAGGTTTGGTTGAATATGAGATAAAAAAATCCCATCCCTTGAATAAGGGATGGGATTTTTATTGTTCTAACTGGTTAGCTTATTGGCTTTTATCAATAAGCTAGAAGATCAGGTGGGCAAGACCTGCGATAACCGGCAGGGTGACCAGGGTTCTTAAGATAAACACCACAAACAGCTCGATGACGTTTACCGGGATCTTACTGCCAATCAGCAGCGCACCCACTTCGCTCATATAGATAAGCTGAGTCACTGACAGGGCCGCGATAATAAAGCGGGTCATATCAGATTCGATAGAGCTTGCCAGAATCGAGGGAATAAACATATCGGCAAAGCCAACCACTATGGTTTTCGATGCTTCGGTGGCCTCAGGCACCTGCAGCAGCTCCAGCAATGGAATAAATGGCATACCTAAGTAGTCAAAAATCGGCGTGTACTCGGCGACGATCAGGGCGACAGTACCTATGGCCATCACGATTGGGATCACACCGAAGATCATGTCGATGACATTTTTCAGACCATCTTTAATCGTATGGGTAAAGCCTGCCGACTTTTGCGCCTTGAGCATGGCTTGCTCAAATCCCCAGGAGATAGCACCTCGGCCATGGGGGATCACTTCATCATCGGGATGACGCGGCGTTTCATCGATATAGTTATCTTTCTTCCAGGAGAGCGGAGGCAGCTTAGGCACGATTATCGCGGCAGCAACCCCAGCCAGACAGACAGTCAGATAGAAAGGCACGAACAGGTGCTCAAGCTTGACTTGTGAGATCACCACTAAAGAGAAGGTAATGGACACAGCCGAGAAGGTGGTGCCTATCACGGCCGCTTCTCTTTGGGTATAGAAGCGTGATTCATACTGCTTGCTGGTCATCAGGATACCAACACTGCCATCACCAAGCCAAGAGGCCATACAGTCGATGGCGCTGCGACCTGGCAGGTTAAATACAGGGCGCATCACTTTGGTCAGCAGGGTACCAAATAGCTCTAACAGGCCGAAATTGAGTAGTAAGGGCAGCAGCATACCGGCAAAGATAAATACGCAAAATAGTACAGGCAGCAGATCGTTCAACACTAGCGCACCCGTATTACCCGAGTGGATAGCCTCAGGGCCGATTTCGCTATAGGTTAAAACGATAAAGATGGCGCCTAAAACCCGAACTAATGTCCAGATGGGACTGACATTCAGTAAGGCCGAGGCAAACTCATGTTTTAGTATGAATGCGGGTTTAAATAGCTTACAAATCAGAGTTGCAATGGCGGTGAACACCACTATCAAGCAGACGATTAGGGTGATGGCATCGCCAAGTAGATTTTGCAGACTCTTAGAGACGATGGCGATAGGAATCGTTATCGCATCCTGATAGCTGACTGGGGTCATAAACAACAATAACCCTACCAGTGACGGGATCAGAAAAGTCAAAAAAGTTTTAATGTTAAATGATTGTTTTTCAGCCACTTTGTTAGCCTTAATTTATTGCTGCCTGTTAACGGCGATAAATTGTCAAAATTCATGTAAGAATGGTGAATATCCATTCATTTGCAAGCGGGCAAGATTACTCCCTAAACTTGCGGTTGTAAAACCTTTATCTTAGTTCAATGATGAGAATTGTTAACTAGATACTTATTATGAGTTTTTGACTAACTATGTCACTGAGAAGGCCACTGAGAAGTGTTACTCCTGTAGTAAAACAGCGAATCTTTACCCTCATACTTATCCATAACTAGTGTTAAACCCTAAATTTTTGTAAAAAATATGCGCTGGAGCGCTGCATTAAAAACAGATTCGAGATATGTTAGGTATTATGAATGAAATTGATTATAAAGGGATCATGAATCCAAGAGAGCGAAAATTATCGAGACTTGCGTTTAGGTTCGGCTTGCTTGGACTCTTTGGTCACCTGATTGGTTTAGTGATCGCCATGGTGGGGTTTAGTGATTTCACCGGGGAAGGCTTTAGCTTCTTAAGCTACAGCCTGAGTGAGCTGGGTCAATATAGTCATTCACAACTTGCCGTTGTCTTTAATGGCGGTCTGTTTTTTGGCAGTCTTAGCCTGGTGTTGTTTTGCCTGTTTTCGGTGCAAAACGGCGATAGTCCCTGGCTCTTTCCCTGTTTATTTATCGCAGTATTGGCGCTCTTATCTTTGGCGATAATCGGTTTATTCCCTATCAATGTTTACCACCTGCACAAGCTGGGGGTGGAATATTTCTTCCATTTTGCCGCCCTGAGTGTGGGTTTGTATCTTGTGTATCTGGCTAAACGTGCCAAACAGCCCAAGCGGTTTGCGATTCGTGGCAGTTGGGTTATCAGCCTGCTGAGCTTAGTTATCTTCGCCCTGTTTATTGCCCTTGCTCATGTGGATATCGGCCTGGTTGCCGATGGTCGCTGGTTTTACCATGACATGACCATGGTGGAGCCGCGTCCTAACATCTGGTGGCCTGCAGTGCTTGAGTGGTTGTCGTTTTTTGCCTTTATGTTATGGCTGCTCTCGCTGGTATGGAGCCAGCGAGAAGCCAGAAGAGGATAGCAGAGCCGATTAAGTCGCGTGTTGATTTAATCCGGCTTGATTAAACCAATAGCCGTTACAGGAGTCCTGGCTGAGATGTAACTGCAGATCCCCCAGGTTGGCCGCGATATCGATTGACGCCATGGAGGCAGGGGAGACCCTGAAATAATCGACTCCCATGGCCAGCATCTTATCTTGTTGATTTCGTAAGTCGATAAGGCTGGCCGATTGGGTTTGAATGCCGTTAAGACGCAGCAAGGATTGCGATTCCTGAGTTTGCACTAACACCCCTTTAGGATATTCGATACACACAGTTTTACAGCCATCTTTGCTCAGCCCTCGGTTACGTGCGGTGAAGCAGCGAGCTGAGTGCGCCAGAGACATGTAGCCATGACCAAAGACCTCAACCTCGACGGTTTTGCTCTGAGGATTGGGATTCAATTCACTTATTACATGTTCGAGCCAATCTTTAGATAACTCCAGCGGCATAACAAAGCGCTGCATTCCCCAAGAGGCCAGTTTCTTCAATGTGGCGGCATTATAGTTATTGACGCTCGGGCCACAGATAAAGGGCAGGCCTAAGGACTTTGCCACCTGAACTGCGCCCATATCGTTGGCTTCAATCAAAAACTCGCCATTTTCTACCTGAGTTTTTAAGGCGGTAAATTCAGATTGGGCTTCGATCAGCGTCAGGGTAGATAACACTACCTGCTTGCCCGCTGCTTTGAGCATCTGTGCTAAGGCTAAATAGTCGCTGAATTTTACTTCCCGGCGGCGGCTGCAGACGGTTTCACCCAAATAAACCAGGGGAATGTCTGTCTCGGCAACCTTTTGATAGAAAGCCTCAATTTCGGCTTTGGGCCAGCAATATTGAATTGGGCCTAGTGCGGTTTTCATTGCAACTCCTCTACTACTCTTATGCTATTGCCAGGCGCGCTCATAAGCCCCAAGTGTGGTGACCTGTCCTTCAGACACCTTGGCTAGCGCCTGATCCCATTGCGCCTGAGTTGTGTAGGCCTGGGGATCATTTAAATAGGTGTCTATCGCGCTGCGCCAGACTCGGGCGACCTGCTCCACATAGGCCGGACTGCGCTGACGTCCCTCAATCTTAAGAGAGACCACCTTGGCCTTGGCCAGCTCTGGCAGCAAACTCAAAGTATTGAGGCTGGTGGGTGACTCGAGCCTGTGCTGAGGCTGAGTATCTTCCTCTGTGATGTAGCGCCCCTTACAGACCACGGGATAACCCATCTGCTCATCGAGATCGGACTGGTCGATAAGCACATTGTTTAATCTGGTTAGCCTTTG
Source organism: Shewanella sp. AS1 (assembly GCF_021412565.1). Classification (GTDB taxonomy): domain Bacteria; phylum Pseudomonadota; class Gammaproteobacteria; order Enterobacterales; family Shewanellaceae; genus Shewanella. The sequence continues at coordinate 141,053 of NZ_JAKCLJ010000004.1, forward strand.
GTTGCCCTGTTCCTGCCAGCGAACATCTTTGGCTGGCGAACAGGAGCCGCCGGTATTGGGCGATTGGCCTGTGACGTAGGAGGAGAGATGGCAACGTCCCTCTGCCATGATGCACAAACTGCCAAAGGCGAAGACTTCCAGATCAACTGGGGTGACTTTTGCCAGATCCCGCACCTGTTTCATCGACAGTACCCTGGGCAGTACGGCGCGCTCAATATTGAACTCACTCTTATAGAGGCTTAACGCTCCAAGGTTAGTGGCGCTGGCCTGTACCGATAGATGCAGCGGCAGATGGGGATAGCGGCTGTGGGCATAGTCCAGCAGCGACAGATCGGCCATGATCAGGGCGTCGACACCTGTGTTGGCGGCAAGATCGATCGCTTGATACCAGCGGGACTCCTCGCCGGGCTTGGGAAAGGTGTTGATGGTCAGAAAAATCTTCTTATTACGCTGTTTGGTATAGTCGACCGCCTGGGCTAATTTTTGGGGCGTAAAGTTCAGTCCGGCAAAGGAGCGGGCATTGGTATCATCCTTTAACCCCAAATAGATGGCATCGGCACCGGCATTGAGTGCGACCTTAAGTGATGCAAGATTCCCTGCTGGGCATAAGAGTTCCATGGCAGCCTTTTATCGTTAAAATGTGCAGTGTAATGGCATTTGCTGAGCTAAATCTTGATGTAAAACAGGTTTGAGATCATAAAAGGGCGGTAAAATTTAAACTTTGCAAATTTTTGTTTAATAAATAAGCCAATAGCAGCAGTGATCATTGCCTCCTTGCTGCCAGGAGTTTTTATGCAAGACAAGTTATTGACCAGTGCGGCTAAACATCTGCTGCAGTATGGTCCCAAAGTGATAGCAAAACCGCTGACCATAGTGCCGTTTGCGATCAAGGCGCGCGTGATAGAGAAACTAATGGATCTGTTGCTGGCCCAGCAGGTTGAGGATGAGGAGTTAGACTTTTTAACTCAGCGTTGGGTCAAGATTGAGATTGTCGACATGGGCTTAAGTTTTCAGGTGAGCTTCGACAAGGGCTTTTGTGTGCGCGAAGCCGGCGAGGCCGAGGTGAGTTTCAGCGCCCAGACCAAAGAGCTGGTCTTGATTGCTGCGGGGAAAGAAGATCCAGACACCCTGTTTTTCCAGCGAAAACTGGCCATCGAAGGGGATACCGAGCTGGGACTTGAGGTGAAAAACCTGCTGCTGAGCATCGAATTCGATGCCATGCCCGCCTTGATCCGCGAGAGTATCTCTCGCCTTGCTGTACTTCTGCAGCGACTCCAAAACCGCGCCGAGGCAAACTGGGCTTAAGTCGCCGTTTAGCTTAGTGCTGATGGGGAAAGTAAAAAGCGAAGCTTGTTTGGCAAACTTCACTTTTTATAGGGATTTTTTTAAAACAAAAGAAAGATAAAAATAGAGATAGGAAGTCTTATATTATGAAAATTAAACTATTTGCGCTTATCTTCGCTATGATGTTCTCTGTGGGGCTGAAAGCATCAGAGGTGGTTGATTTATTGGTAGTGGTTGAACCTGGGGTGTATGAAAACTTGAGTCAAGAGCAGTTTTCAAAAGCACTTAACAAACAGGTATTGATTGCTAACAGTGAGTTCAAGCAGTTCAATGTTGAATATAACATTAGCTCTGTGGTGACTTGGGATGACAATGGGATCTCTGATGCCATGAATCAAGGCGATTCATTGGCTGGGGTGCTGGGTCATTTGATGTATTCTATCGGTGAAACAGAAGCCAGTTTTGATGAAGATTATTTTATTTGGGCTGGAAAGTTCAATCAAAAAATCAAATCTCTGGTTGATTATTATCACGCTGACAAGCTGGTTTTTGTGAGTCGTGATACTACGGGAAGCACTGGTGGTACATTGTTAGGTCGAGGTTTCCAGAATAAAGGGGTGTATTTGGCCTCTGAATTTTTGGAAAGCGATCCAATCACGTTAGCACATGAGCTGGGTCATACCTTTGGTTTAGGCCATACATCGAATGAACAATGTGATACTGCTGTTTATTTGATGTGTCAGGGTTCATACATTTTCACAGTAGAAGAGAGTGTGGGTTTTACTGTGGAAGATGCCCAACGTGTAGAAGGTGTTATGAATCGTGATCCAGAATATCTTTGGGATGATTATTCAGAAGCCTTTTGGGTTGGTGATTACAGCGAACGTCAGACCTATGATGCTAATGTAGCATTGTCGGTTGTGGATAGTGTGCTGAATTACGGTGTGAACGAGACTGAGGTTGTGTTGTCGCTGGTTGATGCGAATGGTGTTGAATTGCCATTAACGAAAACCGCTTCGATTGATCTGTATGTTGAAGGTCGCGGCGCTGATGGCACGAACTACTACGATGACGCTGTTTATCAAACAGTCACTTTCGCACCAGGGGAAACCACTAAACGTATTGATTTGGCGGTTGAACATGGCGATAGCCAAATGGTGTTAAACGTAGGCGCTCGTTATGGCGTATCACTAACGGATTCTAACGTTGCTACCGTAACCGTTGAGGCTGTACCAGCCGATAACGGGAACGATAATGGCGATAGTGGGGATTCAGGCGATAGCGGCGAGAAAAGTAGCGGAGGAAGCTTAGGTTTCTTGTCTCTACTGCTCTTAGCTTGCTTTGGTCGTAAAAAGCGAGTCTGATTTAATTTAAAAAGGCCAACGGAGTTGGCCTTTTTAAATGTTTTCTGTTTAGTACTCTTTCAGCAGGTTACGCTATCGGCTTGCCTGTGAGCAGATGGTATTTGACCAATAGCGCCTCTTCAGACTCCTGATGGGCTGGATCCAGGTCGATGCAATCGATAGGGCAAACCGATACGCAGGTGGGCTTATCATAGTGGCCGACACACTCAGTGCACAGGTTCGGATCTATCTCATAGATCTCCTCGCCCATGGTGATCGCCTGGTTCGGGCATTCAGGCTCACACATGTCGCAGTTGATGCAAGTGTCGTCGATGAGTAATGCCATTCGCTTATGTCCGCCTAAACAGCTTGATGGGGATTACGGGTGTTTTGCCCATGGGTTAAGTTGCGCATCAACAGGGCTTTGTCTATTTCAACTTCCTGAGGTACAGGTAAGAAGACGAAATGCCCGGCTCCCAGGCCCGCCTCGACGCTTTCGCCTTTACGATTTTCCAGGTGTTCTATGGTGAGATTGATATTGCCCTGTGGCGTCATCAGCTCGACACTGTCGCCCACGGAAAACTTGTTTTTCACATCTATCTCGGCCATGCCTTTGTCGTTACGTCTGCCGGTGAATTCACCGACAAACTGCTGGGTGTCGCTGATCGAGTAGCCATAGTCGTAGTTCTGGTATTCGTCGTGCACATGGCGGCGCAGGAAGCCTTCAGTGTAACCACGGTGAGCCAAGCCTTCGAGCTGATACATGAGCGCCGGATTGAATTCACGACCCGAGGCCGCATCTTCAATTGCCTGGCGGTAGAGCTGGGCAGTGCGCGCCACATAGTAGAAAGACTTAGTTCGCCCCTCGATTTTCAGCGAGTCTATGCCCATCTTAGTCAAACGCTCTACGTGCTGGATGGCGCGCAGATCCTTGGAGTTCATTATGTAAGTGCCGTGCTCATCTTCGAAGGCGGGCATATATTCACCTGGGCGTCCCGCTTCCTGCAGCAGCACCACGTCCTTGCTCGGGGCGCCCTCGCCAAGGGTGGGGTTAAAGCTTTGCACCTCTGGATTGACGGCGACAATATCGCCTGTTTCTGTCTGCACCGCTTCATGGGCATCATATTTCCAGCGACAGGCGTTAGTGCAGGTACCTTGGTTAGGATCGCGCTTGTTAATATAGCCCGACAGCAGACAACGACCGGAATAGGCCATGCACAGGGCACCGTGGACGAAGACTTCCAGTTCGATATCGGGGCAGCGTTGGCGGATCTCTTCAATCTCATCTAGCGACAATTCACGAGACAGAATAACCCGCTTAATGCCTTGCTGCTGCCAGAATTTTACCGAGGCCCAGTTAATCGCATTGGCCTGTACCGACAGATGCACAACCTGATCGGGGAAGGCTTCACGCACCATCATAATCAGACCGGGATCGGACATGATCAGCGCATCGGGCTGCATATCCACCACAGGTTTCATATCGTCAATATAGGTTTTTAACTTAGTATTGTGGGGCGCTATGTTGCTCACCACATAGAGCTTCTTACCTAGGCTGTGGGCTTCTTGGATCCCGGTTGCCAGGTTTTCCATTTTGAAATCATTGTTACGCACCCGCAGGCTATATCTTGGCTGACCGGCGTAAACAGCATCGGCGCCGTATGCAAAAGCATAACGCATATTTTTAAGCGTCCCAGCGGGAGACAGTAGCTCAGGTTTAAACATGGTTTCTCTCAAGTCATGGATATCATCATGGATATCAACTAAGTTGGGGCGGGCATTTTACTCAATGGAAGGAGACTTATGCAAATTAGAAACTGTTTATTTTCTACCCATGCCCAAGTCACAGAAAAAAATCTGCCTGCCTTTGAATAATTTTAAACAATTTATTTACCAAAAGCGTGATTTTTAGCATCATCGACAGCAAGCGTGCTAATAGTGCTGATATTAGCGGATTGAATTTAAGGAGTATCAATGTCTAACGAGCATCAATTACTGGTCGGGTTACTCAAGAAGTTAAAGGCGGATGCCTTAGTATTACCCACCTTGCCCGAAGTGGCGATGCGCGTGCAGGAAGTGGTGTCACGGGAAGAGTCCAGCCCAAAGCAGGTAGCCGATATTATTGGCCAGGATGCGGCCATCTCAGCCCGGATCATCAAGGTGGCTAACAGTGCCATATATAGTCGGGGGATCAAGGCGGAGAATATCACCAGTGCGGTGACCCGTATCGGTTTAAATCAGATAAAGTCTATTGCTACCTCAGTTGCCATGGAACAGCTGTTTATATCCACCAATGAGATGGTGTGGGAAGTGATGGATGAAGTGTGGCGCGCCTCTATCGAGGTGACTTCGGCGGCCTGTGCCTTACTGCTGAAATATAACCAAAGCCACCCAAACAGCGGCTTGAACTATGATACCTTAACCCTTGCGGGCCTAGTGCATAATATCGGTGCCTTGCCGGTACTGACGGAGGCGGAGGCCAATCCCTCGTTATTTAACGATATCGAGCAGATGCGCGCCTTAGTGCGTAAGATGCAGGGCCCTATTGGCCGAGCTGTACTCAAAAGCTGGGATTTCTCGCCTGAGGTGATGGAAGTAGTGGAGCGTTGGGCCGATCTGCCCTATTTTTCGGAGCAGGTCTCCTATGTGGATTTTGTTAGCGCCGCGGCCTTTTATGTGGGCGAGTTACGTTCCGGCGAAGAGCTAGACTCAAGGTTAGCCGTGTTTGCTGAGCGTGGCTTGCCCGTTACGACTGAGTATTTGGGCAGCGAAGCGTTTCTCGAGATTTTTCATTCGATTAAGGATAGTTATCAATAGAATTAAGTCTAAGTTGTGAGCCGGGCTTATCTCTGCTAATAATTAAGCTTCACTTTTCCCTTAATTATTAAGGTACTGTGTGGGTAAAACGGAACTAATCTGGATCATTGCTTATATCTTGGTGATTGGCATCGCTGGAGGCCTGTGGGTTTTCTGGCATAGACGAGCTGAACTTACGTTTCTGAAACGTCTGATCCTTCAGCTTCGTCGCCAGCACAAGGTGAGGGCGCCTTTGACCATCAGCCCGGTTCCTTATCGCTATCTTCCCCTCTATCTGCAACTGCAACAGCTACTGGATCACCTGCCGCCGCCTTTGGGGCGCGATAAACTCACAGGACTCATTAATAGGGTCGGACTGAAATCGACCCTGACCCACATGATGCCCGTGACCCAGGGAACCTTTGTCCTAGTGGATATTTATCGATTTCGTTATGTGAACGATCTGTTCGGCTTTGGCTTTGGTGATGAGTTGTTGCTGGCATGGAGTAAAAGGTTAAAGTCACTGATCAGTGCCACAGAGCTGCTAGCGCGGATGAATGAAGATGAGTTTCTTATCTACTATAAGCAGCCACAGGGTGAGGCTCAGCTGAGCGTACTGCAATATCAGTTGCAACAGCCGATCAATATTCGCGGCACTGTCATCAATCTGCAGGTGCAGCTGGGGTATCTGGATCTTGCCAGGCATCACAGCGATGTTAGCCAGATGCTCAGGCGCTTGGATCTCGCCATGGTCCGCGCCAAGAGCAGCTCCAATTTAATCGCCAGTTACCGCGAGGGCGACGATATCAGTCAGCATAGACAGCTGACCATCATCAGCAGTTTTCCCGGCGCATTGAAAAACAATGAACTCTATCTGGTTTATCAGCCCAAATATGATCTCAGTAATGGTCGCTGCGCCCATGCCGAGGCGCTGATCCGTTGGGACAGCCCTGAGCTTGGCCGTATCTCTCCGGGGGAGTTTATTCCTTTGCTTGAGTGCGCCGGTATGATCCGCATGCTGAGCCAATGGGTGATAGAAAATGTACTGAAACAGCAGCAGCGCTGGCAAAGTAGCGACATGGTGATGCAGGTGGCTGTGAACTTAGCGATCGATGATCTAAGCAGCAAGCGCCTGACTGAACTGATTCTAGGGCTGTTAAAACATTACGGTCTAAGCGTCGATATTCTGGCAATAGAGGTGACAGAGAGCCAGTTGATGACAGATATGTCGCGCACTGTTTCTGTGCTCAATCAGCTAAAACGCAGCGGCATTAATGTGGCGATCGACGACTTTGGGACTGGCCATTCATCCCTAGCCTATTTAAAGCACCTGCCTATAGACGAGGTTAAGATAGATAAGACCTTCCTTACACAGATAGAGAGCGACCATCGCGGCCAGCATATCTTAAGCAGTGCTATCGAACTTGCTAAAGGCTTAGGTTTTTCGGTCACCATAGAGGGGGTGGAAACCGAGCAGGTGTTCTCCCTGCTGGTGGATATGGGGGTCGATAAGGTGCAGGGCGACTTGATAGCCAAGCCGATGACGGCCGCCGAACTGGAGATGAACTGGGGCAGTATCAACCGTCCTATTGTTACGCACCAAAGCGCGTAACTCCTAAGAGCGGCGCTCATGTTAACGGCAATTAGGTTAACGGCAATTGAGCTAGCGGTGCCAAAATGAGCGGCGCCAGGCTTTAAAACTGCTGTTTAAGTGCGTCGAGTAAATCCGCTGTCATAGGGGCGAGCTGGCGCTTTTTGTTCATACACACCATCTCGATATGAGCCGTGACGGCCGCTTTCTTGCCGTCAGGTCGCCAGATCTCCTGTTGCCACAGGGTGCGGTATTTACTCTCGACACTAAAACGGGTCCTGACATCCACCACGTCGGCGAATTCGACCCCATCATGATAGATGAGATCGCTGCGATACACGGCGAAGCCCAACTCCTGCTGCTGCCACAGCTGTGCCAGCGTCTTTGCGCCTATCACATGTTCCCGGGCGCGCTCGAAATATTTCAAGAAATTGGGGTGATAGACCACACCGGAAAAATCGGTATCTTCATAATAGATTTGAACCGGAAAGTGAAACCAGTTGCTCCATTGAGCTTGGGGGCTGCTACTCATTCTTGTCTCAGGCGACTTGGCAAATGCCCCGGAGCTTAACATATTTTCCCGATTAAGGGGGAGCCGGAAGCGAGGAAGCGGCAAGTAGTAATTATCCTTATCAGGCCGAATTTGCTAGACTTCGCCTTTGCCTAACTCTAACTCATTCGAGCCATTATGAATTTTGATGCCCTCTCGCTGCACCCCCAGCTCCTTCAGGCCACCGCCTTATGTGGTTATACCCAGATGACGCAAGTGCAGCAGCAGGTGATCCCAAAAGCGCTGCAGGGGCAAGACTTGTTGGTGTGTGCCCAAACCGGCACGGGAAAAACCGCGGCCTTCAGCCTGCCGTTTCTGCATCGCCTGTTGAAGCATCAGGCACAGCAGGAGCCTTTGCCGCGGCCACTTAGCGTGCTGGTGTTGACGCCGACCCGTGAGTTGGCAATACAAGTCGGCGAGAGCATTAAAAACTACAGCCAGATGACACAGCTTCGCAGTGTGGCGGTTTATGGCGGAGCGAATATCAATCCCCAGCGAAAAGCCCTGGTCAGAGGCGTGGATATCTTGGTAGCGACCCCAGGCCGACTGTTCGATCTTATAGGCCAGCATGAGCTGGATCTCTCCAGTGTCGAGCAGCTGATCATAGATGAGGCGGATCGTATGTTGGATATGGGCTTTGTGAAAGATATAGAAAGGGTGAAGAGCTTAGTCGCACCAAGGCATTCGACCCAGATGTTCTCCGCCACGTTCAGCGAGCAGATAAAGGCCCTGGCGAGCAAGATGCTCGATACGCCCCAGTGGATAAACATAGAGCCTGAGCTCAGTGGCAGCAAGATAGTGCAGCAGGTTTATCCCGTGGATAAGCGGCGCAAGGCAGAGCTGCTCGCCGAGCTGATAGGCAAGCATAACTGGCAGCAGGTGCTGGTGTTTGTTAGTAGCAAGGAGAGTGCAGAAGCCCTGCATAAAGAGCTTAAACTCGATGGCGTCAACAATGCCGTATTCCACGGGGATAAGACCCAAGGGGCGAGAAACCGCGCCTTGGAGCAGTTTAAATCCGGTGAACTGCGGGTCTTAGTAGCCACAGATGTGGCGGCCAGGGGCATAGATATTGCCGGTCTGCCCTTAGTGGTCAACGTCGAGCTGCCGCTGGAGGCGGAAGATTATGTGCACCGTATTGGCCGCACAGGGCGGGCAGGGCTCGATGGTCACGCCATCAGTTTTGTTGCCCTGAGTGATGAGAAGATGCTGCAGGAGATAGAGAAACTGATTGGCCAGACATTGCCCCGTCATCAGGTGCCGGGTTATGAACTGGGGGCGCCTCTGCCTGAGCGTTACCGTCAACTGGATTTGACCCGTCAGGAAAATGCAGAGGGCGCCCATTCCCGTCACGCCCGCGGCGCTAAGGCAAAATCCGGCCGTCATGGTCATAAGCGCGGCGGCAGCAATAGTGGCGCGAAGAGCAGCTATGCCAGTCGTCGTGCCAATCAATCGCGCCGAGTATGATCTGCTGAAGTGATCTTGTTAAACTGACATTATTAATCGAGTTCAATTGATGATAATTCAAGCGATTCCAACCCATGTGATCACAGGTTTTCTCGGTGTGGGAAAAACCAGTTTCATCAAATATCTGCTAGCCAATAAGCCGCAGGATGAAGTCTGGGCCGTGCTGGTCAACGAGTTCGGCGAGATAGGCATAGATGGGGCGCTGCTGGAATCACAGTCTGGCCCCGCATCTCAGTCCGGTACTAGTTACTCAGGTACAGTGGCGATAAAAGAGGTGGCAGGCGGCTGCATCTGCTGCGCCTCTGGCGTGCCGACTCAAGTGGCGGTTAATCAGCTTATCGCCAAAGCCCGTCCCCAGCGACTGTTTATCGAGCCCACAGGTCTGGGTCACCCTAAGGCGATCATCCAGACCTTAACTCAGTCCCATTTTCGCCAGGTGATTGCGTTAAAATCCACAATTTGCTTAGTGGATGCCCGTAAGCTGGATGATGAGCGTTATCGGGATAATGACACCTTTAATCAGCAGCTCGCCATTGGCGATCTTATCTTGGCGACCAAGAAAGATCTGTCTGAAGAGGTTCAGCTCAACAGGCTCAAAGAGTATCTTGCGCGAAAAGGGATTTGCGCACCTGTGGTGCCCATTAATCTGCTCGATGCCGAGATTGAGTATCAGGGGCTCAGTTTTTACGATTGGCTTGCAAAGACACATTGGCATAAGGCGGCGCAATCACTTAACAATAAGACTCAAGGGCAAAGTGAAGGGCCTAGCCTGTTAACTGCCTCGCTATTTGGGGATGGACGCGAGCAAAACCAGGTGCACACACAGCTTGAGTTCGATGCCCGCGGCGTCTATCGTCGCAGTAATCAGCATGAGGGAATTTATACTGCAGGCTGGGTGTTTGATTACTTTCACGAGTTTGATTTCGATGCTTTGCTCGCCTGGGTGAAGTGGCAAAACTGCTTGCGCCTGAAAGCTGTGATGATCTGCTCAGAGGGGATAGTCGCCATTAATCTGGTGGAGGGTCAGCTCTCCTTGGTAGAGCTTGACGATGCCTTGGACTCGCGTCTGGAGATGATCTGTGAGCAGGCGATTGGCCTCGATGCCATCGAAGCGCAGTTATGCGCCTTGATAGATAATTTGGGTCGTTAAATTGTCACTTTCAATCATTTGCCAGCATCCGTTTGGACGGGTTATTTCAATTATCTGTGAGTTAGCCTAATTGCCTATAAATGTGAGTAATAACGATCAGGCCCTCGCGCTTGAGCCAATCCCCAAACTGGTATGGCGCTACACCATACCCACCATCTTATCTATGCTGGTGACAGGGATATATGTGGCGATAGACGGCATGTTTGTCGGCCACTACCTGGGGGAAGTGGGCTTGGCGGGCATGATGCTGGCCTATCCGGTGGGCGCCGTGCTCTATGCCATAGGCGCACTGCTGGGAATGGGCGGCGCGGCGCTGGTGTCCATCAATCTTGGACGCCAGGATGTGGTGCGTGCTCGGCAGATCTTAGGTAATACTTTTACCCTGTGTCTGCTAGCGGGTGTGCTGTTTGCCATCACAGGCGTGCTTTTTAGTCGAGACATATTGATCTGGCTCGGCGCTGAAGGGGAGGTGCTTCACAGCGCCGATAAATACCTGTTCTGGTATTTTGCCCTTGGGGTGTTTCCTATTCTGGCTATTGCCTTTAGCGCCCTGCTCAGAAACGATGGTCGCCCAGGCTTTGTCACTTATGTGCTTATCTTTAGCGGCTGCTTAAATGCGCTGCTCGACTGGGTGTTTATTGTGGTTTTTCCCTTCGGTCTGGCCGGGGCAGCAATCGCCACCATGATCTGTCAGGGGGTAACAGGGCTCTTGTGTCTGCAGCACTTTTTTACCCAGCGAACTCGGCTGAGGATAGATTGGGCGCAGATGCGCCTTAATCTGGATCACTGCCTGAATATAGTTAAGGTGGGCTTCCCCAGCCTGCTGATGAATCTTTACCTCTCTATTGTGTTAACCCTGCACAATATGGCATTTCTCTGGGTTGGTGGGCCTATCCATGTCGCTGCCTATGGGGTGGTGAGTTATGCCGAGGCGCTATTTTATTTGGTGTTTGAGGGGATAGCATTGGGGACTCAGCCTCTGCTAAGTTTCAATGCCGGCGCTAAGCGATTCGATCGTGTGTTCGAGGTACTGAAAATTGCAGGTTTAATGACACTTGCTACCGCCGGAATTGGCTTGCTGTTTATTTACATAGTGCCCGAGTACCTGGTGTATATCTTCGCTGGGGATAATGCTCAGTTAACGCCGGTTGCCATCGATGGAATGCGCCTCTATTTCTGGGGGCTGCCTTTTGAGGGGCTTATCTTAGTGGGCGCCGCCTTTTTCCAGGCAATCAATCACCCGAGGGAAGCCTCAGTACTGACCGGCAGTAAGTTGCTGTTGATTGCCTTAATTATTTATCTGTTTGCCTGGTTATTTGGGGTGAGCGGGGTTTGGGTATCTCTTGCAAGCTGCAGTATGGTGTTAACTCTCTGGATGCTGCTTCGGATAAAGCGCCTGGCGGGGCAATTGCGTTCTGCTGAGTTTGGTTCCAAGGCGCTGTAATAAAATAAAAAACGCGCTTAATTGATCCGGGGCGCGTTTTTATTGTCCGATTTGAGCTAAAACAGCTTACTGCCCCAGCCCAGTTTGTTTCTCAGCACATGGAAGTAGTTATAGCCCTTAGGATGAATAAGGCGCAAGCGCTCCTGACTTCGGCGGATAATGATCTCATCGCCCGGCAGTACCGGCAGCGCCACGTGACCATCACAACTGACCTCTAAGGTGTCGCCATTATCGGGAGAGACCACAAGTTTAATGGTACAACTTGCATCGACCACTATGGGGCGGCAGGAGAGGGTGTGGGGAAACATGGGCACTAAGATCAAGGCTTCAAGGTTTGGAGTTAAGATGGCGCCGCCCGCCGACAGAGCATAGGCGGTCGAGCCGGTCGGGGTCGAGACTATCATGCCGTCGGCGCGCTGACTGTACATGAACTTGTCATCGATATAGACCTCAAACTCGATCATGTGCGCGATTTTACCTGGGTGCAATACGGTTTCATTCACCGCGGTATTGCTGGACTTGAGCTCGCCGTGACGATGCACTTCCGACTCAAGCAGGAATCTGTGTTCGGTATCAAAATCCCCCTGCAGTACCTTGCCTAAGGCTTCTTCGAAGGTATCTGGGGGAAGGTCGGTTAAGAAGCCGAGATTGCCACGGTTTACGCCGATCACACCTATATCGAATCGGGCCAGCACCCTGGCGGCGCCGAGCATATTACCATCACCGCCAACCACTATGGCCAGATCGCAGGACTCACCAATTTGCAATAGATCGACCGAGCGCACATGGACGCCAATTTCGCTGGCAACCCGCTCCTCGACTAACACTTCATAGCCCTGCATGCTTAACCAGTGATGTAAGCGTTTTAAGGTTTTATTTGTCCCAGTGTGATGGGGTTTGCCAATTAAGCCAATTGTTTTGAACACTTTGGTCATATTTGTCTTTGATCCGTTCCTTAGGGCTTGAAACCTCAAATTTGATCCCCATAATATGCCCAGAGCATGCAGAAACAAAGCATTTTTAGCCGGAGTAATAATGAGCAAAGAATCGAGCAAAGCCCAAGAGCCACAGATTGAAGAGGCGGTAGAAGCCCAGATTGAGGTAGAAACCCAGGATGAGGCGCAAGCAGTAACCTTCGATACCAGTTTGATGGATGAGCTTACTCAAGCTAATTTCCGTGTTGAAGAGCTGGAACAAGCCTTAGCCGCAGCAGAGGCGAAAGTCGCAGAGCAAAAAGACTCTGTAGTACGTGCGGCAGCCGAAGTGGATAATGTGCGTCGCCGCGCTGCCATGGACGTAGAAAAGGCTCATAAGTTTGCCCTGGAAAAGTTCGCCAATGAGCTGTTGCCAGTGATTGACAACATGGAGCGTGCATTGCAAGGCACCAATGCTGAAGATGAAGCCACCAAGGCCGTCTATGAAGGGGTTGAGCTAACCTTAAAGAGTTTTACCAGTGCGGTTGAGAAGTTTGGTTTATCTCAGTTAAATCCTCAGGGAGAGCCATTCAACCCGGATCACCACCAGGCGATCGGCATGCAGCCAAGCGAAGAGTTCCCAGCCAATACAGTGATGATGGTGATGCAGAAAGGTTATCTGCTTAACGAGCGTCTGCTGCGTCCTGCCATGGTGATGGTATCTCAGGGCGGTGGTGTCGATACTCAGGCATAAGCTGCTTTGGCTTAAGTCGGTCTAGCCGGTTTTAGTCGGTTTTAGTCGGTTTAGCCTAGGCATTAACTGCCTGAACACGAAAAGTTGGATGTAAAAAAGGGCCTCATTTGAGGCCCTTTTTTGTACGTTTAAGCGAGTACCGTCAATTAGGCGTTTAGTTAGCCAAATAGGTGCGGATCTGCTCTTCGATGCCAGCGCCATCGAGTTTCAGCTCGGCCAAGATCTCGCCACATTCACCATGCTTGATAAACTCATCCGGCAGGCCAATATTGAGTACAGGCATAGGCAGTTTTAGCTGCTGCAGTAACTCAAGCACGCCAGAGCCCGCGCCGCCCATGATGGCATTTTCTTCGACCGTGACTAACACCTCGTGGGTGCTTGCCAGAGACTTAACAAGCTCGACATCCAAGGGTTTAACGAAGCGCATATCCGCTAGGGTGGCATCCAATGCTTCTGCCGCTTTAGTGGCCGAAGCGAGTGTAGTACCAAAGTTAAGTATGGCTATCTTCTTACCCTGACGTTTGATAAGTCCCTTGCCTATTTCGAGCGCCGTCATCTGTTCGACCTGCTCTGCGCCCGTGGCACTGCCTCTGGGGTAGCGAATGGCGGTTGGGCCCTCGTTATAGCAGTAACCTGTGTAGAGCATCTGGCGGCACTCGTTCTCATCCGAGGGCGCCATGATCACCATATTAGGAATGCTGCGCATATAGCTTAAATCAAACGCGCCTTGGTGGGTCGGGCCATCTGGGCCGACGATACCGCCGCGGTCGATGGCAAAAATCACCGGCAGTTTCTGCAGCGCCACATCGTGGATCAGCTGATCGTAACCGCGCTGCAGGAAGGTGGAGTAGATGGCCAGCACTGGCTTGTAGCCTTCACAGGCAAAACCGGCGGCCAGTGTCACCGCATGCTGCTCGGCAATTGCCGCATCGAAATACTGTTTCGGAAAGCGCTGGGAGAACTCCACCATACCCGAGCCTTCGCGCATGGCTGGGGTGATACCGAGCACTTTCTCATCTTTCTCAGCCATGTCACACAACCAGCGACCAAACACCTGAGAGAAGGTGGGGTTTGATGGCTTGGAGGCCGGCTTAGCAAAGGTGGATGGATCGAACTTGGGCACCGCATGCCAGCCGATAGGATCTTTCTCTGCTGGCTCGTAGCCGCGCCCCTTCTTGGTCATGATATGCAAAATTTGCGGGCCGGAAAGGTTACGCATATTGCGCATGGTTTCCACCAGAGCATCTACATCATGGCCATCGATTGGGCCGATATAGTTAAAACCTAGCTCTTCAAAGAGGGTGCCGGGCACCATCATGCCTTTTAAATGCTCTTCGGTGCGTTTGGCCATCTCTTTGATCACAGGCATCCCTTTTAGGACGCGTTTACTGTTCTCGCGGATCGTGGTGTACAGACGGCCCGACATCAGCTGGGCGAGGTGGTTGTTGAGGGCGCCGACGTTCTCCGAGATAGACATCTCGTTGTCGTTGAGCACCACAAGCATATCGTTATGCAGATCGCCGGCGTGGTTCATCGCCTCAAACACCATGCCGCCAGTCATGGCGCCATCACCAATTACTGCCACCACTTTGCGTCCAGCTTGCTCTTTTTCGGCTGCCACTGCCATCGCCAGCGCCGCGCTGACTGAGGTACCTGAATGGCCGACGCTGAAGGTGTCGTATTCGCTCTCTTCACGCCAGGGGAAAGGGTGTAATCCGCCTTTTTGACGAATGGTGGGCATCTGATCGCGACGACCGGTTAATATTTTATGGGGATAGGCCTGGTGGCCCACATCCCAGATCAAACGGTCAAATGGTGTGTTATACACATAATGTAAGGCGACCGTCAGTTCGACAGTACCTAGGCCCGAGGCAAAATGGCCACTGGAGATCCCGACCGATTGCAGCAGATAACTGCGCAGTTCATCGGCAAGTTTAGGGAGTACGCCCTGAGGAAGCTGTCTGAGTTCGTCCGGGGTATTGGCCTGTGCTAATACAGGGTATTTGGTTATATCCAAGCTCATAGCGAGATTCTTTGGCTCTTTATTATACTCTTCGCTCAATGATGAAACGGGCGAATTGGGCAATTAACTGGCTATTGTATGGTAATTTAGCCAGCGCTGATAGGGCATCATCAATCAAACTTTTTGCTGTCTGCTGGGCACCCGATAACCCCAGTAACTTGGGGTAAGTACTTTTATTTGAATCACAATCCGACCCTTGGGGCTTTCCTAGCTCCTCAGTGCTGGCGATAATATCGAGCACATCGTCCTGCACCTGAAATGCAAGGCCGATCGCGTCAGCAAATTCTAGCAAGAGATCGCGCTCACTATCTGTGATGTTGGCGGCAATGATGGGCAATTGCACCGCGCAGCGTATCAAGGCACCGGTTTTTAATCTGTGCAGACGCTTTAAGGTGTCTAAATCTATCTCTTTATCTGTGGCGTTAAGATCCATTGACTGGCCACCGCACATCCCCTGATAGCCGGAGGCCTGAGCTAATGCTCGCACCATGGCGAGCTGCTGGCGCGCCTTTAGGTTGGGCGTTTCTTTACTGATGATCTCAAAGGCCAGGGTCTGCAGTGCATCGCCGGCTAAAATTGCCGTGGCTTCGTCGAAGGCAATATGCACTGTGGGCTGTCCGCGGCGCAGCGCATCGTCATCCATGGCGGGCAGATCGTCATGGATAAGGGAATAGGCGTGAATACATTCGATTGCGGCGGCGCAGTTATCCAGATGAGCCAAGGGGATATTAAGCATATCGCCGACAGCATAGACAAGAAAAGGGCGGATTCGTTTACCGCCGATAAGGGCGCCGTGTTTCATCGCCGCTTTTAATCTGGGTTCGGTTTCATTCTGGCTGTCGATAAAGTCAGCAAGCTGTTTATCGACACGTTGTTGATATTGGGTTATCGCGTCACTTAGCAATTACTCGCCCTCGGGAAGATAGGGGTGCAAACTGGATTGATCGTTTTCCTGGGTCAGGATAGTGACTTTCTGTTGAGCCTGTTCTAATTTGCCCTGGCTGTTTCTCACCAGGTTAATGCCACGCTCAAACTGTTTGAGGGCATCATCGAGAGAGACGTCGCCCCGTTCAAGGTCGGCAACTATCTGTTCCAGCTCAGATAAAGAGTCTTCAAAAGAGAGATTTTCAGGTTTTTTAGCCACTGTGGTTTTCCCAAAAAATTAGCGACACACAAAGTAGCTTAGTGCACCTTATGGGTCAAATCAGGCTGAAGTATATTTGTGCAATAGCACGCTTTACGCAGGAATTTTTATCATAAAATCGAAATTGTCGCTAAACTTGGGCGCCGTTTGTCCGATAACCCATTAGAACAATCATCATTTTGCTAGTGAGTATACCTTAAAGTCAGCGGCTCGGTGAATCTTATCGTCGCTCGTATCGGGTTTAGGGTAAGATCGGGGCAGATATTGATATAACAACAAGAATGAGGAAGCGTTGTGGATTTAGCAACCTTAATAGGTTTGATTGGCGCCTTTACATTTATCATTGGCGCAATGATAAACAGTGGCGGACTGACCATATTTGCCGATGTCTCTTCAGTGCTCATTGTTATCATAGGCTCACTTTTTGTCGTCATGATGAAATACAATCTACAACAGTTTTTTGGTGCGGTGAAAATTGCAGCCAAGGCCTTTATTTTTAAGCTCGATAAGCCTGATCTGTTAATCGAGCAGTCGGTTGTGATGGCAGACTCGGCCCGTAAAGGGGGCTTTCTCGCTCTCGAAGAAGCCGAGATCAGCAACAGCTTTATGCAAAAAGCCGTGGATATGCTGGTGGATGGCCATGACGGTGAGGTGGTGCGAGAGGCGCTGGAGAAAGATATCGCCCTGACAGAGGAGCGTCACCGCACCGGCATAGGTATCTTCAGGGCGCTTGGAGATGTGGCGCCAGCCATGGGGATGATAGGCACACTAATCGGTCTGGTGGCCATGTTGTCGAATATGGATGACCCCAAATCGATTGGGCCTGCCATGGCCGTCGCCCTGTTAACCACGCTTTATGGTGCCATCATTGCCAACATGGTGGCACTGCCTATCGCCGATAAGCTGACCCTGCGTATGGGGGAGGAGATGCTGAACCGTCATCTCATCATGGATGCGGTATTGGCGATTCAGGATGGTCAGAACCCCAGGGTGATCGAGGGATTTTTGAAAAATTACCTGTCTGAAAAGCAGCGGCAGATAGATACAACGGACGGGGAATAGTCGGTGTCGAGGAAGGTCAGATACGATAGTGCCCCTGGCTCACCTAAATGGTTGTCGACTTTTGCCGATCTGATGTCGCTGCTGATGTGTTTCTTCGTGCTGCTGCTGGCGTTCTCTGAGATGGACGTGATGAAGTTTAAGCAGATCGCCGGCTCGATGAAATATGCCTTCGGGGTGCAGAACAAGGTGGAAGTAAAAGATATTCCAAAGGGCACCTCAGTGATTGCACTTGAGTTTCGTCCCGGTAAGCCCGAGCCCACGCCGATCGAGATCATCAATCAGCAAACCAACGAGATGACAGAGCCGACCATAGATGTGCAGGCCGGTGATGATGACAGTGCGGGCGGGGTGCAGGAGCAAACAGGTAAGCAGCGCGGTGGCGCCTCGACAGCGACGGCTCAGGAGCTGCGTAAAGATGATGCTCAGGCCGAGTCTCAGTCGCAGCAGAGTGAATCGGCACAGGCTCAGCAGACGCAGCAAGCGGCGCAGGAACAGATCAATACTGAACTGAAGAAGATGGCCCAGGCGCTCAATGAGGAGATAGTCGATGGTGCCATTGAGCTTGAGTCCTTAGGCCAGCAGATCATTATTCGTATCCGTGAGAAAGGCTCGTTTGCCTCGGGATCGGGTTTTTTACAGCCTAAGTTTACCCCTGTCATTCGTCGTATCGGTGAACTGCTCAAAGATGTGCCCGGCATAGTCACTGTCTCAGGTCATAGCGATGACATTAAGATCAGCAATGAGCTTTATAGCTCTAACTGGGATCTTTCCAGTAAGCGCGCCGTTGCCGTGGCCCAGGAGCTTATTAAGGTCAAAGGCTTCGATGAGCAGCGCATGAAGGTGGTGGGTATGGCCAGCACAGCCCCTGTTGTGCCCAATGATTCCACAGAGCACAGGGCGCGAAACCGCAGGGTCGAGATAGCCATAGAGCAGGGGAAAGCCAAGGAGTCGAGCGAGATCTCACTGGAGTAACCCGATGTATTAGTTCAAACAAGAGACGGGCCCAGCAACTGGGTCCGTTTCTATTTGGGCTTTCTGTAAGCAGCATATTCTATCTTTGCACTCTCTTTTTATCTTTGCACAGTTTTTCGTTTTTCGACTTTGCTTAACAGGCATTTCTATAGCGATATTGGTATAATGGCAGGATTGCTGTTTAAATTATTCCCTCGGAAGTCCAATGAAATTTATCGTAAAACTGTTTCCCGAAATCATGATGAAGAGCAAACCGGTAAGAATGCGCTTTACCAAGATGCTTGAGACCAATATTCGTAATGTCCTGCGCAAAGTCGATGAAGAAGCCAAAGTGCAACGTCAGTGGGACAAGATCATGGTTAAGGTGCCGGCCGATAAACCTGAGCAGGTGGCGATTTTTGCCGAGCGCCTGGCCTGTATTCCCGGCATCGCCCATGTGCTGCAAGTTAGAGAGAGCACCTTCGAGTCGGTCGATGATATTTACCAGCAGACTCTCGCTCTATATAAGGAGCAGCTGGCAGGAAAGACCTTCTGCGTAAGGGTGCGCCGCACAGGTCAGCATGAGTTTAACTCAATCGAGGTTGAGCGTTATGTGGGCGGCGGTCTGAATCAATTTACCGATGCCACCGGTGTCAGACTGAAAAATCCCGACATGACAGTGAATCTAGAGATAGATAACGACAAGCTCTATCTGGTTGAGAAACGTATTGAGGGGCTGGGTGGCTTCCCTATGGCGACCCAGGAAGATGTGTTATCACTCATTTCCGGCGGTTTCGACTCAGGCGTCTCCAGCTATCAATTTATCAAGCGCGGCTCACGTACCCACTATTGTTTCTTTAACTTAGGTGGCGATCAACATGAGATAGGTGTGAAGCAGGTGGCCTATCATCTGTGGCAAAAGTATGGTGAATCCCACAAGGTGAAATTTATCTCTGTTCCCTTTGACCCTGTAGTTCAGGAGATCTTGGAGAAAATAGATAATGGCCAGATGGGGGTGATCCTCAAACGCTGTATGATGCGCGCCGCCAGTAAAATTGCCGATAAGATGGGCATTCAGGCGCTGGTAACAGGTGAGGCATTGGGTCAGGTGTCCAGCCAGACCTTAACTAACCTGAATGTGATCGACCGCAGTACACAGACGCTGATCCTGCGGCCGCTGATCGTGATGGATAAGCAGGACATTATTAATATCAGCCGCGAGATAGGCACAGAGGATTTTGCAAAATCTATCCCTGAGTATTGCGGCGTGATCTCACAAAAGCCGACAGTGAAAGCCGTTTTGTCTAAGGTGGAGGCTGAAGAAGCCAAGTTTTCGGAAGATTTGATAGAACGTGTGGTTGAAGCCGCTGAAGTTATTGATATTAGGGAGATTGCCTTAAGCATGGATACCAAGATCACAGCAACCGAAACCGTCGATGCCATCAATGGTGGCGACGTGATAGTCGATATTCGTGCCCCGGAAGAGGAGGAGCAGAGCCCGCTGGCGATCGAGGGGGTCGAGGTTAAGGTGATTCCTTTCTTCAAGTTGGCGACTCAGTTTGCCGATCTGGACAAGGACAGAACCTATCTTCTCTACTGCGAACGTGGCGTGATGAGCAAGTTACAGGCGCTTTATCTGCAGGAGCAGGGCTACCATAACGTTAAGGTTTATCGTCCTTAAACACGCCTAGGTTTGGGAGAATGTAAAGAGAGCCCTGAGGTAATCTTTTACATTTGACTGCGGATAACTGATAATTAAGCCTGCTGATATAGCAGGCTTATTTTATCAGATTGATTTTATCAACTTGATTTTACTAGATTGATTTTATTAGATTGAGTTTTATCCGATTTAGCGACTTAATATCGCCTGCACTGACGATATTGTTATAAACTTTCAGTTAAAGTCGTAAGTCGCTAGAGATAAAAAAACCGCATCGGTTGATGCGGTTTCATTGGTTAGCTCGTTTTTTTACTTTGCGAAAGACGTATCGGCTTTATCTGGTAACTTGTACATTCGCTTGGTTGAGTTTAGCTTCCTTGGCAACCAGGATAACATCTATATCCTGACTGAGCTCTTGTTGCAGCTGCTCTATACCCTGCGCCAGCTCTATATTGATGTCTTGATAGAGCTCATCTGTGTCGATAAGGATTTCATCGGCGACAGTAGCAGTAGATGCACTCAGCAGTGCGATAGCAAAAACAGTTTTAAAGTTGATCATTTAAATTCGCCTCCAACGGCAATAAGGGATGTCAGACATTCCCCTTTCACGTCGTAGAGGCTGTCTAACCAAGTCAATTTCGATGGTGCAAATTTAAACAAATAGTAATTTATTTACAAACGATAAAATGTAACAATATCGATTAGAAAAACTAATTAAAATATGAGACAGGGATCACTATGTCGAGACGTTTACCACCATTGAACGCGGTTAAGGCATTCGAAGCAGCAGCAAGGCACCTGAGTTTTACCCGGGCGGCTGAAGAGCTATTTGTGACCCAGGCCGCAGTTAGCCATCAAATTAAAGCTCTGGAAGAATATCTGGGGATAAAACTCTTCCGTCGTAAGAATCGCTCCCTGCTATTGACCGAAGAGGGCCAGGGATACTTTCTCGACATAAAAGATATTTTTATTCAACTGGCCGATGCCACCGATCGACTATTGGCGCGAAGTGCCATAGGCTCCCTGACAGTATGTACTTCACCCAGTTTTGCAATTCAATGGCTTGTGCCGCGACTGGCCAATTTTAGCGAGAATAACCCTGACATAGATGTACGGATCAAGGCCGTGGACGATGAGCATAGCTCCCTGACTGATGATGTGGATGTGGCCATCTATTACGGCGTGGGCAACTGGCCGGGACTGCGTGCCGATAAACTGCGTAACGAAGTGCTCATTCCGGTTTGTTCGCCACTATTACTCCACGGCCCAAAGCCGCTTTCTCAGCCAAGCGATTTGCGTTATCACACACTATTACACGATGCCAGTCGCCACGACTGGCAGGCGTGGTTTAGACAATGTGGAATTAATGATATTAATGTGAACCAGGGTCCAGTTTTTAGTCATTCTTCATTAGTATTACAGGCGGCGGCTCATGGTCAGGGGGTGGCGTTGGGCTACAGCGTATTGGCTCAGCCGGATATTAAGGCGGGCCGTCTTGTGTGTCCCTTCCCCGACGTGCTGGTGAGTAAACACGCCTATTATCTTGTGTGTCAGCAAAATCATGCCGAAGTGGGTAAGATTGCTGCCTTTAGGCAGTGGATGCTGGATATGTTCGAGGAGGAGTCGCGCAGTGAGCTTCTGCCTGGATAATGGGTCAACTCAGGCTCAGAGTGTGACCGCCTCGCTGATTATCGACAGTCCACTGCTGGCTAACGAGCTGCCTGTCAGTGAATGTCTGGTAAATGGCCCGCTTGCGTTGCAGTTATTAGCAGAAGATGACTCAGTAGCGAAACAAGTCGACACGCTTATTCTGCTCGCCCACGGCGCTGGCGCCGATATGCACCATGACTTTATGCAAGATATGGCAAAGTCTCTTGGGGCCCAAGGCCTTAATGTCGTGCGTTTCAATTTCCCCTATATGCGGTGCAACGCCTTGGATGGCAAGCGTCGACCGCCGGATCGCGCGCCTAAACTGCTGTTGGATTTCAAGTTGCACATTACAGATTTAAATGAGCGGTTTCGGCCTAAACGTCTCATCCTGATGGGTAAGTCTATGGGCGGGCGCATGGCGGCCATGTTAGGCCATGATACACAGTTAGATGGCGTTATCTGCTTAGGCTATCCCTTTATTGCGCTTAAAGGGGGTGAGCCCAGACTCGAACCCATTGCACAATGTCATGCGCCCTTATTAGTTATCCAGGGCGAGCGTGATAAATTTGGGGGGAAAGGGCTGGTCGATACCTGGTTAGCGCCATTCAATGCCGAGCTTAAGTGGTTGACCGACGGAGATCATAGTTTTGTCCCAAGAAAGTCGTCAGGGACCACCCAAGCGGCTAATCTTGCTCTGGCAGTGTCTTATAGCGACAATTTTGTAAGGAGTTTACATGCGTAAAGGGTTTTATTTAATTGCGGCCTTGAGTGGTTTTTTGGCGGTGGCGCTGGGCGCTTTTGCTTCCCACGGTTTAAAAAATATCACCTCGCCGGAGATGATAGCCATCTTCAATCTTGGGGTGGAGTATCAGTTCTATCATACCTTTGCGCTAATTGCCGTGGCCTTCAGCGGTCACTGGCTCAAGTCGCGGCTGATCGATTGGGCCGGCTACCTCTTTATCCTTGGGATCGGGCTGTTTTCCGGTTCCCTTTATCTCTATGCCCTGTTTGGCACTAAGTGGACCGGGCCTGTAACGCCAATTGGCGGTGTCTGTTTCCTGCTTGGCTGGTTATTTATTGCGGTAACCGTGTGGCGCAATCGTGTGGTGGAGCTGGATTAGTGCGGGACTAAGATAATCGTATTGTCTCACCAGACAGTGTAGAATGGCGGCCAATTATCATGGTCGCCATTTTTTATTCAGGATATGTCGATGATCAACCTATTTTTATACTGCCGCGCCGGCTACGAGAAAGAGTGTGCCGCTGAGATCCAAGATCGCGCAGCACAACTGAGTATTGGCGGGTTTGTTAAAACCAACAGAAATGATGCCTATGTGATTTTCCAGTGTTTTCAAGCTGGTGACGCGGATCGTCTAGCACAGGAGCTGCCACTGGACTCGCTGATCTTCACCCGGCAGATGTTTGCCGCGACCGAACTGCTTAAATCTTTGCCGGAAAATGATCGGGTCAGTCCCATTGTTGATGCCTTGGCTAAGGTTAGTAAAGCGGGTGAGCTGAGAGTCGAAACCCCAGACACCAATGAGGCAAAAGAGCTGTCGACCTTCTGTCGTAAGTTGACCGTGCCTCTACGCCAGGCGCTCAAGCGCAGCGGACGCTTGCTGGAGAAAGAAAATCCTAAGCGCCCCATTATTCATGTCTGTTTCGTTGGCTCGGGGACGGCTTATGTGGGCTATTCTCTGAGCAATAACAGCTCGCCCCATTTTATGGGGATCCCCAGATTGAAAATGGCCAGCGACGCGCCCAGCCGTTCGACCTTGAAACTGGATGAGGCTTTTATCCACTTTATTCCCAAGCCGGAGCAGGAGACGCGCCTTCGCAGCGGTTTGAACGCGGTTGACCTTGGTGCCTGTCCTGGCGGCTGGACCTATCAGTTGGTGCGCCGCGGCATGTTTGTGGCTGCGGTAGACAATGGCCCCATGGCGCAGAGCCTGATGGATACCGGCCAGGTGAAACACTATGAGGCTGATGGGTTTCGCTTCGAGCCGCCACGTAAGAATATCTACTGGCTGGTGTGCGACATGGTGGAAAAGCCTTCGCGGGTGGCCGAACTTATTGAAGCCTGGGCGATCAACGGCTGGTTTAAAGAGGCGATTTTTAATCTTAAATTGCCGATGAAGAGCCGTTATAAAGAGGTGTCAACCATCTTAGAGACGATGAGAACCATATTGAAAGAGAATGGTATCGAGGAGTTTCAACTCGCCTGTAAGCATCTCTATCATGACAGGGATGAAGTCACAGTCCACCTGTGGCTTAAACCCAGTGTCGGCTGGGGTCACAACTAAGCCACTTATCGATAATGGGCGGCGATTAACCGTTCTCTTTCTAGATAAAAAGATAAGAAGCGATAACCACTCTACCGCTAATGAGTCGTTATCGCTTTTTCTTTGTCGAGATATCTGCTTGTTGAGTTGATTTGCTTGGCGAGTTTGCGCAGATGGAGTCACTCGCTCAAGCATCAAGTAATTTAAGTCAATGTAAGTCTTAACTTAAGGCCTTTAACTCGTAAAGCAGATCCAGTGCCTGTTTGGCTGAGAGCTGGTCGGGATCGATCTGCTTAAGTTTCAGCTGCACGGCAGATGGCTCAGGTTCACTGAAATTGAGCATCTGCTGCCCGGTCATAGGTTGAGGGGCATCATAATCCCGCGACTCAAGATGATGCAACTTATGTTTTGCCGCTTGTACCACCTTGCTGGGGACACCCGCCAGTGCGGCGACCTGCAGGCCATAGCTCTTACTGGCGGCGCCTTCTTGCACTGCATGCATAAAGGCGATAGTGTCGCCGTGCTCCATGGCGTCCAGGTGGACGTTAGCCACATTATTGAGCGTGTCTGCAAGCTGGGTTAACTCAAAATAATGGGTGGCAAACAGCGTCATGGCGTTTAGCTTATTTGCTAAATATTCCGCCGCCGCCCAGGCCAAGGAGAGTCCATCATAGGTGGAGGTACCGCGGCCGATTTCATCCATCAATACCAGACTGTCAGGGGTGGCGTTATGTAAAATGTTGGCGGTTTCTGTCATCTCTACCATAAAGGTTGAACGACCAGAGGCGAGATCGTCGGCGGCACCAATACGGGTAAAAATGCGATCGACTGGGCCTATCACCGCTTTTTGTGCGGGTACAAAACAGCCTATGTGTACCATCAGAGTGATAAGCGCCACCTGGCGCATATAGGTGGATTTACCGCCCATGTTGGGGCCGGTCACGATCAGCATGCGTCTTTGTGGATTAATGGCAACCGGATTGGCAATAAAGGGAGTCTGGCTGACGCGCTCGACCACGGCATGACGGCCCGCTTCGATAAGGATGCCGCTATCGGCGCTTAGCTCGGGTCTGTGGTAGTCCAGCAGCTCGGCACGTTCGGCGAAGTTACTCAGCACGTCCAGTTCGGCGGCGGCGCGGGCAAACTCCTGCAGTTCATGCAGTTTGGGCAGCAGCAGATCGAACAGCTCATCCCATAACTGTTTTTCCAGTGCTAAGGCTTTGCCCTGACTGGAGAGCACCTTCTCTTCATGCTCTTTGAGTTCAGCTATGATGTAGCGCTCAGTATTTTTTAGGGTCTGACGGCGCTGATAACTCATAGGTACTAGGTCGGACTCGCGCCGACTGACCTCAATATAATAGCCATGTACTCTGTTGTAACCCACTTTAAGTGTGGATGCGCCAGTGCGAGCTTTCTCTCTTGCTTCCAGTTGATCTAGGTAATCGCTGGCGCCTTGGCTGAGTCTGCGCCACTCGTCCAGCTCAGGGTTATAACCGGTTTTCAGGACGCCGCCATCACGGATAAGCATGGGAGGATTGTCTACAATAGCGCGGCTTAGTAGGGCATGTTCTTCGGGAAACTCCCCAAGAGAGAGGGCCAGCTCTTTGAGCCTTGTACTCTGGCATGAGGCTAACAGCATCTGAATCTCAGGCAGGCATGAGAGCGCCTGACGCAGACGGGCAAAGTCTCTGGGTCTGGCGTTTCGCAGCGCCAGGCGGGCGGTGATCCGCTCCACATCGCCAAGGGCTTTGAGCATCTCGTGCAGTGGCTCAAAATTGCCAGAATCCAACAGTTCTTCTAATACATCTAAACGTGCCCGAATGTGATGATGATTTCTGAGCGGTTCGTGGATCCAGCGCTGTAACATTCGGCTGCCCATAGGGGTTGCCGTGTTATCCAGCACTGAGGCTAGGGTGTTTTCACTGCCGCCCTGCAGGTTTCGGGTTAGCTCCAGATTACGGCGTGTGGCCGCATCCAAGATGATGCTGTCATATTGATTGAATCGCACTATGGCATTGATATGGGGCAGGGCGGTGCGCTGGGTGTCTTTGACATATTGCATCAGACAGCCCGCCGCCTGTATCGACAGCCGGACATCACCCAGACCAAAACCATAGAGATCTTTGGTGCCAAACTGCTCTAGCAGCAGCCTGTGGCTTGTGTCATAGTCGAACTCCCATTCGGGGCGACGACGTTTGCCGTTGAAATGGTTGATGAGTCCCATCTCAGAGAAATCTTCGCTGTAGAGTAGTTCGGCAGGATTCGTGCGTTGCAGCTCGGCTTCCAGTCCCTCTTTTGTTGTCAGCTCTGTGACCACAAAGCGACCCGATGAGATATCTAAGGTGGCATAACCAAAACCCACTTTGCCATGGTAAACCGCGGCCAGCAGGTTATCCTGACGCTCTTGCAGTAGTGCTTCATCGGTCAAAGTACCAGGCGTGACAATACGAACAATTTTACGCTCTACCGGGCCTTTGGAAGTTGCCGGATCGCCAATCTGTTCACAAATGGCAACAGAGACCCTAAGCTGCACCAGCTTAGCCAGATACCCTTCGACCGCATGGTAGGGGATCCCCGCCATAGGGATCGGATCGCCACCGCTTTTGCCACGGGCCGTCAGCGAGATCCCAAGCAGCTCAGATGCACGCTTGGCATCATCATAGAAGAGCTCATAAAAGTCGCCCATTCGATAAAATAGCAGCATATCTGGGGCTTCGGTTTTTAGCGTCAAATACTGACGCATCATAGGTGTGTGCTTTTCGAGGTTTTGATGATCGACGGCGTTCATGAAGAGACTCAGATATCCTGCTAAATTGCTCGGTAAACTAAATGCCAAGATGGCTAAAAATTGAATCCACAATAGTAGCAATAATTTTGCTTTACGTACTGATTTATCATGGTTAATTGATGAAATTCGAGACGATTGAGAAGGGCTTCTGGTTAAGTTGCTGTTTTTGCATCGATAAAAAATAATTGGATACAGTACTTGATACTGTATGATTGTACAGTATACTAGGTTTCATATTGAAAAGGGTCTGGCGTCAATTTAGGCGTTTGCCTTAACTTACGGATTTAACACAGCGCGGCGTCTGTGATGATGAGGAAAGCATAATGAAGATAGATGCGAATAAAGAGAAAGCCCTGAGCGCGGTACTGGGTCAAATTGAGAAGCAATTTGGTAAAGGCTCCATTATGAAGTTAGGTGAAAACCGTACTATGGATGTCGAAACCATCTCAACCGGCTCGCTCTCTCTGGATGTCGCATTGGGTGCGGGTGGTTTACCACTAGGACGTATTGTTGAGATTTATGGCCCGGAATCTTCAGGTAAGACGACTCTAACATTGGAGGTAATTGCCGCCGCCCAGCGTAATGGTAAAGTGTGTGCCTTTATCGATGCCGAACATGCGCTGGATCCTATCTATGCTAAAAAGCTGGGTGTGGATATCGATAATCTGCTTTGTTCTCAGCCAGATACAGGTGAGCAAGCTCTGGAGATCTGTGATGCGCTGACTCGCTCTGGCGCGGTAGATGTGATCATCGTTGACTCGGTTGCAGCATTAACGCCTAAGGCCGAGATTGAAGGCGAAATTGGTGACTCTCACATGGGCTTAGCAGCACGTATGATGAGCCAGGCGATGCGAAAACTTGCCGGTAACCTGAAACAATCTAACACCCTGCTTATCTTTATTAACCAGATCCGTATGAAGATAGGTGTGATGTTTGGTAACCCAGAAACCACCACTGGGGGTAACGCG
Source organism: Shewanella sp. AS1 (assembly GCF_021412565.1). Lineage (GTDB taxonomy): Bacteria > Pseudomonadota > Gammaproteobacteria > Enterobacterales > Shewanellaceae > Shewanella. Next base: position 168,871 of record NZ_JAKCLJ010000004.1, read on the forward strand.
CTTAAATTCTACGCCTCTGTTCGTCTGGATATCCGCCGTACAGGTGCGATTAAAGACAGAGATGAGGTTATCGGTAACGAGACCCGCGTTAAAGTCGTGAAGAACAAGATCGCCGCCCCATTTAAACAGGCCGAATTCCAGATCCTTTATGGCGAAGGTATTAACCGCACAGGCGAATTGGTTGACTTAGGTGTGGCTCATAAGCTGATTGAAAAGTCAGGCGCCTGGTACAGCTATAAAGGCGACAAGATAGGGCAGGGCCGTGCGAATGCCGGTAAATATCTACTGGATAACCCAGATATTTCAGCCGAAATCGATACCGCGCTACGTGCCATGCTGCTCTCTGGCGAGAAAGTGTCGGCTTCCTCAGCGACCAGTGATGAGAATGTGGATTTAGAAACCGGTGAAGTGTTTTAATCACCCGTTGCCATTGCGCTGATCTATGTCTGCTTCAGCTATGGATATCGCGGTAGGCCTGCTTGCCCACCGCGATTATTCGACCCACCAAATTAAAACCAAATTGCAGCAAAAAGGGTTCGAATCAAACGAAATTGAATCGACGCTGCAACTCTGTCTTGAGCGAGGCTTCTTAGACGATGTCCGGTTTGCCGCTCTGCTGGTTCGCTCCCATATCAGCAAAGGTCATGGTAAGAATCGTATTCGGCAATCTCTGTATCAGAAAGGCTTGGATAAGGCTTGCGGTGAGACGGCGCTCAACAGCAGTGATTGCGACTGGTATGAACTGGCTAAAACCAAGGCGAATAAGAAATTTGCCAATAGCGGTGAGATAAGCGATCAGAAAGAGCGGGCTAAACGGGTTCGTTATCTGCTTGCTCAAGGCTTCGATTATGATCAGATAAGCTATGCCTTGGCTATAGAGCCTGATTAGCCTTGATTAATATGTACTAGCTCAGATCTAGTCTGAACTAATAGAATTTAGCGACCTATTGCCATTGCGCTCCATTAATCTTCACAGCTGAGTCGCCGCCCGTGGGCCGACTAGTAGCTGCTCGAATGAACATTTCTCGTTTTCTTTCACGCTTCCTTAGCTAAACCTCTGGTTGTTCAACGCCAGACTGCTTATAATATCGGACTTATTACGCTATCGGTGAATCGCGAATTTCACTGTGAATTTAACCTAATTTCAGGATGATTTCATGTATCAAACCACAGCAGCGCTGAGAAGTGCTTTCTTGGATTTTTTCCGCAGAAACAGTCACCAGGTTGTGGACAGCAGTTCACTGGTACCCGGTAATGATCCCACCTTATTGTTCACCAACGCTGGTATGAACCAGTTTAAAGATGTTTTCCTTGGCGATGATAAGCGCGATTACACCCGAGCAACCACGGCGCAGCGTTGCGTGCGTGCGGGCGGTAAACATAACGATCTGGACAATGTGGGTTATACGGCACGTCATCACACCTTCTTTGAGATGTTAGGTAATTTCAGCTTCGGTGATTATTTCAAACATGATGCGATTCGTTTTGCATGGACCTTCCTGACTGAAGAGCTCAAGTTACCCAAAGAACGTCTATGTGTCACCATCTATGAGACAGATGATGAAGCCTTTGAGATCTGGAATAAAGAGATAGGTGTTGCCGCTGAAAATATTATCCGTATCGGCGACAATAAAGGCGCGCCTTATGCGTCAGATAACTTCTGGCAGATGGGCGACACGGGTCCTTGTGGTCCCTGTACTGAAATTTTCTATGATCACGGCGAGCATATCTGGGGTGGCCGTCCTGGCACACCTGAAGAGGATGGTGATCGCTTTATCGAGATCTGGAATATCGTATTCATGCAGTACAACCGTCAGGCCGATGGCACTATGGATAAGCTGCCTAAGCCTTCGGTCGATACCGGCATGGGTATCGAGCGTATTGCCGCTATCTTACAGGGTGTTCACTCTAACTATGAGATAGATATCTTCCAGGCCCTCATTAAAAAAGCGGCCGAAATTGTCCAAGTGACAGATCTGGAAAACAAATCACTGCGCGTAATCGCCGACCATATTCGCTCTTGTGCCTTCTTAATCGCAGATGGCGTGATGCCATCGAACGAAGGTCGTGGTTATGTGCTGCGCCGCATTATTCGTCGCGCTGTGCGTCATGGTAACAAGCTGGGTGCCAGCGAAGCTTTCTTCTATAAACTTGTTCCTACCTTGATCGAGGTGATGGGCGATGCGGCAAAAGGGCTACAAGAAGTTCAGGCCATAGTCGAAAAATCACTCAAAGCCGAAGAGGAGCAGTTTGCCCGTACGCTGGAGCGTGGCTTGGGAATTTTAGACAGTGCGCTTAACGAACTTGAAGGCAACACATTAGACGGTGAGACGGCATTTAAACTCTATGATACCTACGGTTTCCCTGTGGATCTGACCGCAGATGTGTGCCGCGAGCGTGATATTCAGGTTGATGAGACGGGATTCGAAGCGGCGATGGCAGCCCAGCGCAGCCGTGCTCAGGCCGCGGGTCAATTTGAAGCTGACTATAACAGCGGTTTAAAGATTGATGCTCAAACCGATTTTTGTGGCTACACAGAATTGAATGGCGAGGCCAAGGTGGTTGCCATCTATCAAAATGGTGAAGCCGTGACTCATCTTGAGGGTGAGCAAGAAGCCGTGGTCGTTCTGGATAGCACACCATTCTATGGTGAGTCCGGTGGTCAGTGTGGTGACAAAGGTGTACTGCAGGCGGGCGGCGTCGAGTTTGTGGTTAACGACACACAAAAATATGCCCAAGCGGTTGGTCACCTGGGCACACTTAAATCTGGCAGCCTGAGCGTGGGTCAAGTGCTCAGTGCCAATGTAGATAAGAAGCTAAGACACCGTACTCAGTTGAATCACTCAGTTACCCACTTGCTGCATGCGGCGCTGCGTCAGATCTTAGGGACTCACGTGAGTCAAAAAGGTTCGCTTGTCGATCCAGAAAGACTGCGTTTTGACTTCTCTCATTTCGAGGCGGTTAAGCCCGAAGAGCTAAAAGCGGTAGAAGATCTTGTTAACACTCAAATTCGTCGCAACCATGAGCTGAAGGCGCAGGTGATGGATATCGAAGCGGCTAAGGCCCAAGGCGCGATGGCACTCTTTGGTGAGAAATATGACTCTCAGGTACGTGTGGTGACCATGGGCGACTTCTCGATTGAACTTTGTGGTGGTACACACGTGGGCCGCACAGGTGATATAGGGCTGTTTAAGATCACCTCTGAAGGTGGGATCGCCGCCGGTGTCCGCCGTATCGAGGCGGTAACGGGAGCGGCGGCCATGGCTTATGTTAGCGAGCAGCAGGCCCAGCTCGAGCAGGCCGCCCATCTGCTTAAGGGCGACAGCGCGTCTGTGGTGACTAAGCTTAAGGCGCAGTTGGATAAGACTAAGCAGCTTGAGAAAGAGCTTGCTCAGCTTAAGGATAAACTAGCGGCAGCGACCAGTGCCGACCTTGCTGGCGAAGCCCAGGACCTTGGTGGCGTGAAAGTGCTGGTGAAGAAGCTTGAAGGCGTCGATGCCGGTGCGCTGCGCGGCCTGCAGGATGAGCTTAAGCAGAAGCTGCAATCTGGCATAGTGGTATTGGGTATCGCAGGTGAAGATAAAGTTAACCTTATCACTGGCGTGACTAAAGATCTGACCGGCAAAGTCAAAGCCGGGGAACTGGTCGCCATGGTCGCAGCCCAGGTGGGCGGTAAAGGCGGTGGACGTCCCGATATGGCACAGGCAGGTGGTAGCGAGCCTGCTAAGCTGGACTCGGCGCTCGCCTCTGTGTTGCCTTGGCTCTCTGAGAAGCTGAGTTAATTTAAATTCAAAAAAAGCGCTTATTCAGCGCTTTTTTTATGCCATAGTTTACAGTGTTAACTGAGATTAATTGGTGGTAGGAGTAGACTTATGGCATATTTAGATTACTTTAATGTGCGTTAGGTAGGGTTTTTGGCAGCAACACTATTAATTTATATTAAGCTAATCGTATAATAAGACTACAACGGAATAGTGCCGTAAAAGCAGAATGTGTATCTAAAGGAGCAAAAGTATGCTGATATTGACTCGTCGTGTTGGTGAAACACTGATGATAGGTGATGAAGTAACGGTCACCGTTTTAGGCGTAAAAGGTAATCAAGTGCGTATTGGTGTAAATGCACCGAAAGAAGTTTCTGTTCACCGCGAAGAGATCTATCAGCGTATTCAGTCTGAAAAGTCTGGTAACACTGCAGAAGGCGGTAACTTTTAAGCATCTAGCTTAAGGCTATTTGTGAATCCTAAGAGTCAGCTTGTTGCTGGCTTTTTTGTTTTTAACCAACGGCTTTTTAACCTTTTTGATAACATTTGGCGTTGGGTCTTTGCTTTAGTTGTAGCAACTGCTTAAAAACAGTCCAAATAGAATCTGTTTCCGAGAAATGGTTTGACTTATTTTCTTCAAACAGTAATATGTGCGCCAAGAAAACGGAGAGGTGGCCGAGTGGCCGAAGGCGCTCCCCTGCTAAGGGAGTATGGGCTTTATATCCCATCGAGGGTTCGAATCCCTCCTTCTCCGCCATTTCTTACCAAATAAAAAAGATGCGCGTGTAGCTCAGCTGGATAGAGTACCTGGCTACGAACCAGGCGGTCAGAGGTTCGAATCCTCTCACGCGTACCATTTTTTATTTAGTAGTGCTATAGATATAAGATGCGCGTGTAGCTCAGCTGGATAGAGTACCTGGCTACGAACCAGGCGGTCAGAGGTTCGAATCCTCTCACGCGTACCATCTATATCACCTAGTTTATCTTTGCGCGTGTAGCTCAGCTGGATAGAGTACCTGGCTACGAACCAGGCGGTCAGAGGTTCGAATCCTCTCACGCGTACCATATTTAAAAACAGCGGATTTATCCGTTGTTTTGCTTTTAAAAACTGATTTTGCGCGTGTAGCTCAGCTGGATAGAGTACCTGGCTACGAACCAGGCGGTCAGAGGTTCGAATCCTCTCACGCGTACCATTTTAGACGGAGAGGTGGCCGAGTGGCCGAAGGCGCTCCCCTGCTAAGGGAGTATGGGCTTTATATCCCATCGAGGGTTCGAATCCCTCCTTCTCCGCCATCATATAAAAAACCCGTGATTAATCATCACGGGTTTTTTATTGTCTGCGATTCTTATTATTACCTGCGGTTTTGCATTGCAGCGAGTTATTCTACCACCCTATCTGTTGTTCTTTTTTTGCATCCCCACCCTTGCAATGGTTACTGCATAAATCATCGTTTTACCATCGGCTAAGGCATTAGCCTGCTCTATATTCTGCTTAATATCCGCTTTATCTGGTTTGCTTGATAAAAATGTTTTTACTGACTCTCATGATGGAAAAAACAGCATTTTTAGTCTGTTAGTCAGTGTTATTCGTCGTTAACCTGTCTATTTGGTAAGACCAATTTACAAAAGTGCTCGCTTTGTTGTTGTAAATTAGTTATCTTTTTGTCTCTTTTTTGTGTTTATTGACTTAGCTGTCATTGAATCTTTGCTTTATGTAATGATTTTTATGGCATTAATAGTGAATAAATAGTGTGCGCGTGATCAGTGTCCTTTGGGGAAATGCACTGATTGGCGAGATGGCAAATGAGGACGATATGGAAGTAATAGTTCAGCAGATCATGCAGGCCTTGGTCATTATGGTACTGGGAATGGGATTGGTATTCCTCTTCCTGTCACTGCTTATTTTGGCGGTCAAGTTAGTGGCGTGGCGATATAAGCCAGTGGTAGCGCCGAGTATTCAGGATAACGCGGCTGTTAAAACCAGCGAGTCATACTCAATCGAGCCTAGTCTGGTGGCGGCTATTAGTACTGCCATCTATCAATATCGTGCTAAAGCCTAATAAGGGGATCTTATGAGTAAGCCACTTGCATTAACTGATGTCGCTCTGCGCGATGCCCATCAATCGATTTTGGCTACACGCCTTCGCCTGGAAGATATGTTGCCCATTGCGCCCAAGCTAGATCAAGTGGGCTTCTGGTCCCTTGAGTCCTGGGGCGGGGCCACCTTCGATGCCTGTATTCGCTATCTTGGTGAAGATCCCTGGGAGCGGATCCGCGAGCTGAAAAAAGCCATGCCCAATACACCACAGCAGATGCTGCTTAGAGGGCAAAACCTACTGGGCTATCGCCACTATGCCGATGATCTGGTGCATCGTTTCGTCGAGCGTGCCTATCTCAATGGTGTTGATGTTTTTCGCGTGTTCGATGCGATGAACGATGTGCGTAACCTGCAAAGCGCAATCAAGGCTGTGGTTGATATAGGTGGTCATGCCCAAGGCACCATCAGCTATACCACAAGTCCGGTTCATACCCTCTCTTCCTGGGTGGATATGGCAAAGCGCCTCGAAGATATGGGCTGTCACTCCCTGTGCATTAAGGATATGGCTGGCTTGCTTAAACCTATGGAGGCTTTTGAGCTGATAAGTCAGCTTAAGGCGCAGACAGATTTGATAGTCAGTATGCACTGCCATGCGACAACGGGCCTGAGTACGGCAACATACCAGAAAGCGATAGAGGCGGGGATCGATGTACTCGATACCGCTATCTCCTCAATGAGCCAGACCTATGGTCACAGTGCCACCGAAACCTTAGTCGCCATGGTGGAAGATACCGATCGCGCCACGGGTTACGATATGGCATTGCTCGAAGAGATAGCAGCCTATTTCCGTGAGGTGAGAAAGAAATATGTGGCATTCGAAGGCGAACTTAAGGGAATTGATTCACGCATTCTGCGCGCTCAGGTGCCCGGCGGTATGTTGACCAATATGGAAAATCAGCTGCGCGAGCAGGGCGCCTCTGACAAATTAGATCAGGTGCTCGAGGAGATCCCCCGAGTGCGTGAAGATTTAGGGTTTATTCCGCTGGTAACACCCACATCTCAGATAGTCGGCACTCAGGCGGTGATCAATGTGCTCACGGGTGAGCGCTATAAGTCGATGACCAAAGAGACCGAAGGGGTATTAAAAGGGGAATATGGCGCGACGCCCGCTCCGGTTAATAGCGAGCTGCAGAGTCGTGTGCTCAATGGCGCAGAGGCGATCAGTTGCCGCCCGGCGGATTTACTGGAATCTGAGCTCGATAAACTGCGCGCCGAACTGGATCAGAAGGCGGATGAGCAGGGGATCACCCTCGCATCTGAGAAAGATGATGATGTGCTGACTTATGCCCTGTTCCCGCAAATCGGCCTTAAGTTTTTAACCAACAGGGGTGATGCCGCCGCGTTTGAGCCTAAGCCGCAGGGTAGAGTCGAAGTGGCTACAGCTCAAAATGGTCAGGTGCAAAATAGTGAATCTCCATCAGATCCCCAAGTCTATACAGTCAATGTGCAGGGGCAAACCTTTGTGGTTCAGGTGTCCAAAGGCGGTGATATCGAGCAGATCACGCCAACTGAGGCCCATGCTCCAGCAGCTTCAGAATCAACAAAGCTGGCGCCTGTGAACACCGCAGCGGCAAGCCATGAGATAAAGGCGCCGCTGTCGGGCAATATTTTTAAGGTTAATGTCGGCCCAGGCGACAAAGTCAGTGCCGGTGATGTGGTGATCATTCTCGAAGCGATGAAGATGGAGACTGAGATCCGTGCCGAGTTCGATGGCGTTGTCAGTCAGGTATGGGTAAAAGAGGGCGACTCAGTTGCCGTCGGCAAGCCTTTGTTGGCTATGGCATAGGAGTCTGAAATGGAAGGATTAATGGCATTTTGGACCGACTCAGGCATTGCTAATTTCACGGCTGGTCAGCTGTTTATGATGGCCGTGGGTGGCTTGCTGCTTTATCTGGCCATCGCGCGGGGATTTGAACCCCTGCTTTTGGTTCCTATCGGTTTTGGCGCGGTATTGACCAATATCCCTAATGGCGGCTTTAGCGAAGCGGGCGGTTTGCTCTATTACGCTTACCATGTGGGGATAGAGACAGGCGTGTTTCCGCTGCTGATCTTTATGGGGGTGGGGGCGCTGACCGATTTTGGCGCGCTGATCGCCAACCCTAAGATGTTACTGCTTGGCGCCGCGGCTCAGTTCGGTATTTTTGCTACCTTGATAGGCGCTATCGCGCTGAATCTCGTCCCCGGATTTGAATTTACCATGCAAGACGCGGCGGCCATTGCCATTATTGGTGGCGCCGATGGTCCGACGGCGATTTTCCTTGCCTCAAAACTGGCGCCTGAGCTGCTGGGGGCGATTGCGGTTGCCGCCTACTCCTATATGGCATTAGTGCCTATTATTCAGCCGCCTATTATGAAGCTGCTGACCACGGAAGCTGAGCGTCAGATCAAGATGGAGCAGCTGCGCGAAGTGAGTAAAAAAGAGAAGATCTTCTTTCCCTTGATGGTATTAGGCTTAACTATCCTCTTTCTCCCGGCCGCGACGCCTCTGGTAGGCATGTTCTGCCTAGGCAATCTGATGCGTGAGTCTGGTGTGGTGGAAAGGCTGTCTAACACGGCGCAAAATGAGCTGATCAATATAGTCACTATCTTCCTTGGTCTGGCAGTGGGCTCTAAACTCTCTGCCGATAAGTTCCTGCAGTTGGAAACCTTAGGGATTTTGGTGCTGGGGGCGATCGCCTTTGGCATAGGAACTGCGGCTGGTGTCCTGATGGCCAAGCTGATGAGTAAACTGTCCGGCGGTAAGATCAATCCGCTGATTGGCGCGGCCGGCGTATCTGCCGTACCTATGGCGGCCAGGGTGGTCAATAAGGTGGGGCTGGAAGCTAATCAGCAGAACTTCTTGCTCATGCATGCCATGGGACCGAATGTCGCAGGTGTATTGGGATCGGCGGTCGCAGCCGGTGTCCTGCTGGCAGTATTGGGTGGCTAATCACTCATTTATTTCTCATCCTTGATAGCAAAAACGGCGCTTATTGAGCGCCGTTTTTTACTTTTAAAGGGCATGAGATGTGTAGCCAATGGACAGGCTCTCAGTGTGTGAGCGATATATAAGGCAATCATTGTTAATTTAGCGTGAAAAATAAATTAAGTTAATTTTAATGTTTATCCTTCTGTTTTTAATCAATTAATTATCAAATCACATTATTTATCGCGGTTAATTCAAATAAGACCTATTTGCATTCGCGTTTGCACTTGACTATGATGCGACCAAATTAACAATAAAGCTCGATGGGGAGTCTGTTCATATGGATCGTTTTTCAAGGAATAAAATCAGTCTACTTATGTTAGCGCTTATGGGAGTGACGAGTGCGCCCAGTGCCATGGCGGGGGAAGATCTGTTTGGCTATGTTAAGGCTGCAGAAGCCCTGCCTAAAGATGCCATGGAGCTGTATCAGAAAGTGACACTGCGCGACGGTAAGGGGCAGGGAACCTATCGCGGTATCGATTACGAGACTGAACTTGAGTATGGCTACAGCAACAAGTTTTCAGTTTCCGGCTCTTTCAAGTTTATGTCGCTTAAGAATGAAGGACTGATCGTCGATGGTTATCTGCCTAAAGAGGAAGATATTGGCTTCAGTACTTCGGGGGCGGAAGTGGGCATGAGCTATATGTTCCTCAGCCCAGCCATGGACGATATCGGCTTATCTATGTCGATGAGTCTGGATTATGACTGGCTGGATAAACACTCGGGTCAGGATAAGGATACTCTGTCACTGGATTTGGGTCTGCAGACGCAGAAATATATGCTCGAAGGAGAGCTGATCTGGGTGGGTAACTTAGGGGTTGAGACCACCTATGCCGACCGAGCCGAAATCGCTAACTTACCGGCGAACTTCGACTGGCCAACGGATCCAGAAATGGAGATCGAGCTGAAATTTGGCACAGGCCTGAGTTACCGCTTTGCGCCTAACTGGTTTGTCAGCGCCGAGCTGCTCTATGAAACCGAGTTTGAAACCGAGGTGGGTCAGGAGCGCTGGTCCTGGTTCGCCGGCCCGTCACTGCATTACGGCACTCAAACCTGGTGGGCGACCTTAACTTGGTTGCCACAGTTGGCCGGTGGTGGCGAGCAGTATGCTAATCAGGCCGATACAGATCTGCATCTCATCGAAAAGACGGAGCAGGAGTTCAGGCTCAAGGTCGCCTTTAATTTCTAAAGCAGGGGGTCATCCAAGATGGGCCTCTGTCAATTGAGGTGAACATGACAAATCAACCTATCAATAGCTTGTGGTTTCTGCCCATGACCTTTGTGGTGGCGCCGGCACACAGCACAGATTATCTGAGCGTCGCCCAGGCCCAAAGCTTGCTGTTTCCGGATACGGCCAGTTTTATCGAGCAGCCGCGCTTACTGACCAGCGATGCCAAAGATCAGATCAAGTCACTGTCGGGCACCCGCCAACGTCAGGATACCCAGCCTATCTGGCGGGTGGAGCAGAATGGCGAGTTCAAGGGCTGGTTTATCGTCGATGATGTGATAGGTAAACATGAGTACATCACCTATGCCGTGGCGATCAGCCCTGATGGCAGCGTGTTGGGGATGGAGATCATGAGTTACCGCGAGACCCACGGCGGGGAAGTGAGAGAGCCTGGCTGGCGCCAGCAGTTTTTGGGCAAGACCTTAGCCGACCCCTTCAAGCTAGAACAGGATGTCAGCAATATCAGCGGTGCGACCCTCAGTTGCCGTAACCTGCTCGATGGGGTTAAGCGCTTACTGGTGATCCATAAGCTATTTTTAGCACAAGAAGTGGCCTCTTGATCCGCCGCGCCAAACCCCTGTTAGGCACCTTTGTCGAGGTGGCGCTGCTTGCCGATGAGCAGCTAACTCAAGCCGATGCCCATGGCATGATAGATGCGGCCTTTACGCGCATCACCGGCGTCCATAATGAGCTGAGTTTTCATCGCCCCGACAGCGCATTATCCAGGCTCAATCTCAATCCCTGTGTCTGGGTCCCCCTGGAACGGGATGCCATGCGGGTGCTGAGATTGGCCAGAGCCCTGGGGCGCTTAAGCAATAACCGCTTTAATTGTACCTTAGGCGGTGAGCTGGTGACGCGCGGCGTGCTGCCGCGTCATAGCCAGCAAGAATTTTTGCCGCGGGGCGAGTGGCAGGATATCGAGCTTGGTCACCAATCGGCCAGGTTAAAACGCCCCGTACTGGTGACATTAGATGGCATAGCCAAAGGCTATGCGGTCGACATGGCTGTCAGCAGTTTACGCAGGCAAGGCGCCCAGGGTGGCTGGGTCAATGCCGGTGGCGATCTGCGGGTGTTTGGCTGTGCGATGCTGCCTGTGCATAGGCGAGAGCGCCATGGGCTTTCTGTGGCCAAAAGCCTTAACAATCAAGCCCTGGCCAGCTCGAGGGTAGGTGGAGGGCTGGATCCTATGCAGCCGGGTCTGATCGTGACGCATCAAGATGGTAGTGATAAGCCAGAGAGTCACGAGAGAGTGATCAGCATTCAGGCTGCTTCTGCCTGGCGCGCCGACGGACTGACAAAGGTCGCCGCGGCATTTGATGATGACAAGAGTGATGAACTAATTGCATTGCTTCACCGGCTTAAGGGGCAGGCTGTGCATTTTCTCGATGGGATCTAAGACAATGAAACGATTAACCGGCTACCCTAATTGGTTTTTCTGGCTGCTGAGTAGCACTCTACTGGCGGTGATGCTCTCGGGACTCTATATGCTGCCCTGGGTGGCGCAGTTCAAACTGGAGTGGGAGATGGAGCTGTGGCTAGAATGGGGCTATAGGTTGCCTGCCGTGATTATCCATGTGGTATCTGCCTGGCTGCTGTTTATGCTGCTCGGCGCGCTGTGGCATAGTCATATTCGTAGCGGTTGGCGAAAAAAACGCAATCATATCAGTGGCATGATTCAGACGCTGAGCCTGCTACTCTTAGGTGTTACCGGCGTTGGACTCTATTATCTGGGCAGCGAAGCTGGGCAGCTGGTAGCCAGCTTACTGCACTCTTTCGTTGGTTTGCTGCTGGGTGTTACTTTTGTCTGGCACTATTATCACGGTCTCCAACTGCGCGAGGCGAAAATCAGAGTGGTAACCAAAGCCCGCAAGATAAGGCATGAATCTGCTATGCGTCATGAGCCTCTGAGTTAATTACTTGATGTTCATGGGCTAGATGCTAATGCATCAGGTTTTAATACCTTAGATTTTGTCCTGAGGTGATCCACAGGAGTAAGCCCAGTGAGGCTATGACGCTGGCGCTGATGGCTATGATATAGATATAACCCTTCTTCCCCTGCTTAAGGGGCACCCCATTGAGGTATAAAAACAGGGTCCAGCACAGGCAAAGTATGATAGGAAGCAGGAACATCCGGGCCATAAATCTCCTTAATCCCCTACATAGCCTGATCTTGTTATAGGGATATTATTCTATTTTGAACAATATTTTAGCATTAAAAAAGCCGCTTAAGCGGCTTTTTTAATGTTCAATCATTTAACAATTAGCTGGCGCTCTCGCCGACGACTTCATCTTTATCATCATAGAACTGAGCTTCATCTAGCTGTCCTTCTGACTTGCCCACGACCACGGCTGTCATCATATCGCCGGTGACGTTGGTGGCGGTGCGGATCATATCGATAACGCGATCGATGGCAGCAATAAAGGCGATCCCCTCAAGCGGCAAACCCACCACACCTAAGGTGACCGACAGCATCACCATGGCACTGCCGGGAACGCCTGCCGTGCCGACAGAGGCTACGGTGGCGGTGACGGCGATCAGCATATAGTCGGTCATATCCAGTGGTATACCGTAGATCTGTGCGATAAAGATCGCCGCAATGGCGGGATAGATACCGCCGCAGCCATCCATATTCATGGTCGCGCCGAGCGGTAATACGAAGGCGCCATATTTCTTGGAAACACCCATGGTTTCAGTTGCTCTGGTACTGGCTGGCAGGGTGCCGAAGCTCGATGCCGTGGTAAAGGCCACCAGTTGTGCCGGCATGGCCTTACGGAAAAACTGCACAGGGCTGAGTCTGGCGGCAAATTTCACTAGGCCGCCATAGACAAAGATAATATGGATGAGCGCGGCAAGGTAGATAGCGCCGATAAACTTACCCAGAGGCAATAGCATGGATAAACCATATTCACCCACAACCCAGGCCATTAAACCAAAAACGCCTATCGGGGTGAGCTGTAGCACCAGGCGAGTTAACTGGAACATCACTTCAGCACCCGCTTCTATGGTGCGTTTAAGGGGCTCTGCCTTCTCACCAATTTGATTGATGGCGATACCCACTAATGCGGCGAAGACGATAATCTGCAGCACTTTACCTTCGGCTAGAGAGGCAAAAGGATTCACCGGGATCATATCCAGCAGTACCTGTGAGAATCCGGGAATATTTCGTTCTCTCACCTCGGTTGTGGCCAGCTCCAGGGTACCGCCCATGTCGATAAGGCTACCTATGGTTAAGCCTATGAGCGAGGCTATGGTACCTGTCAGCATAAACATGGCTAAGGTTTTGAAGCTAAGCCGTTTCAAACTGGCACCAGTGCCAAGGGAGGTGATACTGACGACTATGGCGCAGAAGATGAGTGGGGCGACCAGCATCTTGATCGCGGCGATAAAGAGATCGCCTAGAGGCTTTAATTGGGTTGCGCCTTCACCAAGAATAATACCGAGCGTGACCCCAAGAATAAAACCGGCAAGCACTTTTTGCCAAAATGGGATTTTTTTTATTATTTGCCACATGGGATGAATTCCAAATCTATCTAGTTGATTGTACCTTAAAAAAATAAGGGAGTTATTTTTAATACTTTTTATTGACTCCCCTCTATCCTGCCATTGTATCGAACTAAGGTCTTGTCTAACTAAACAATTTTATTATAACTTATTGTTATTTAAAGTGTGATTTTTATCACCAAACAAGTGGCGGTAAGTATGATGGAGATCAGGCGCAGACGGCAGACATAAAAAATTACGCTTTTTCATTAGGTAAGCTAAAAGCATCGGGGTATGTTTGTAACAAACTTGAGCCGTGTGGCTAAGCTGGCCGATGACATTGATGGATATTTTACAGGGCTGTACGCTTGTTGTTTAATGTGGTTAGCCAGGATTTATATCAATAGGAGTAGGTGTTTATGAGAAAATGGATACTTGCTGTCGCGATTTCGGCAGCACTGACAGGATGTGTAACTTCCAGCACAAGCACAGATTTACCTCAAGGGGTTTCCCTGGTCGAAACTGTGACAGTCGCAGATGGCCAGGTAGGCATCCCCTTTAAGAAATATCAATTGGCCAACGGCCTTACCGTGATTTTACATGAGGATCATTCCGATCCTCTGGTCCATGTGGATGTGACTTATCATGTGGGCTCTGCCCGCGAACTGCCAGGGCGCTCAGGCTTTGCTCATCTGTTTGAGCATATGATGTTCCAGGGCTCAGAGCATGTGGGTGATGAACAGCATTTTAAAACCGTCACCGAGGCGGGCGGCACGCTTAATGGGACAACCAATACAGATCGCACCAACTATTTTGAGACTGTGCCCAGCAACCAGTTGGAAAAGATGTTGTGGCTCGAGTCAGATCGTATGGGCTATTTCCTGCCTGCGCTGACAGAGAAAAAATTTGAGGTACAGCGCGAGACAGTGAAAAACGAGCGGGCACAGCGCATCGATAACCAACCCTATGGTCGTATGGGCGAACGCTTTAATAAAGCCTTTTTCCCGGCAGGTCATCAATACTCCTGGCCTGTGATTGGTTGGCCAGAGGATCTTAACCGCGCCGATGTTGAAGATGTGAAACAGTTTTTCCAGCGCTGGTATGGCCCCAATAATGCCACCTTAACCATAGGCGGCGATTTTGATGAGGCGCAGACGCTTGCCTGGGTAAACAAATATTTTGGCGAGATCCCACGCGGCCCAGCGGTCAGTAATGATGAAAAAACCTTAGTCACCTTAGATAAAACCCGCTATATCTCCATGGAAGACAGAGTACATCTGCCGCTGCTGCGTATCGGTTTCCCAACCGTGTATGCCGGCCATCAAGATGAGGCGCCATTAGATCTGCTCGCCAATATTATCGGCGGCGGCCCAACTTCGCTTGTGTATAAAAATTTGGTTAAAGATGGCTACGCAGTGCAGGCCGGGGTGAGTCATCCCTGCCAGGAGCTGGCCTGTCAGTTTTCCGTATTCGCCTTGGCCAACCCTGCCCGAGGTGGTCAGCTTAGCGATATCGAAAAGCGTGTTCAGGAGTCCATTGCTGAGTTTGAGCAGCGCGGCGTGACAGATGATGATCTGCAAAAGGTAAAAGTGCAGTTTGAAGCCAATACCATCTTTGGTCTGCAGAGTGTCCAAGGCAAAGTCTCTACCCTGGCGCAAAACCAAACCTTTTATGGTGATCCAGACATGCTGGCTAAGGATCTTAAGCGCTATGCCAGCGTCACCAAGGCCGATGTAATGCGGGTATTTAATACTTACATTAAAGACAAGCCCATGGTGGTGATGAGTGTGGTGCCTCAGGGAATGACCCAGCTAGTGGCCCATGCCGATAACTATGTGGCTCCTGAGTCTCAGGTTGCCAAAGTAGCGGTTACCGGCTTAGGTGAGATCAAGGCTGCTCCTTCATCTTTCGATCGTAATATTATGCCCACGACGCAGGCGGCGCCCGTGATCAATGTGCCCACCCTGTGGCAGGATAAGTTGAGTAACGGTATTTCTGTTATGGGCACCACAAGCAGTGAAACCCCCACAGTGGAGTTAATCATCTATCTCAACGGCGGCCATCGTCTGGTGGATGTGAAACAGGCGGGATTGGCTAGACTGACAGCCGCCATGCTCAATGAATCGACCAGCAAACGCTCGACCGAGGCGTTGGCCCAGGCTCTGGAGATGCTTGGCAGTTCGGTGAGCTTTGGTGCCAGCGATTATCAGAGTTACATCAAGGTCTCCTCACTTGTCTCTAACCTGGATGAAACCTTGGCCATAGTTCAGGAGAAGTTGTTCAATCCTGGCTTCCTGGCGCCGGATTTTGAGCGCGTCAAAGGGCAGCACATGCAGAGCCTGCAACATATGCAGTCTGATCCTAACTATCTGGCTGACAGCGGCTTTAAAGCCTTGCTCTTCGGTAAAGAGTCACCGCTTGGCGTGAGCGCCGATGGTTCCATGGCCAGTGTCGCCGCCTTGAACTTGGACGATGTGAAAGGGTTTTATCAGACCCAATATCGTGCCGGTAATGCCCAGGTCGTCACTGTGGGCGCCCTCGATGAGGCGCAGATGCTCAGTAAGCTAAGCTGGTTGGGGAACTGGCAGGGAGATCAAACGCCTATGCCAGACTTAGGCCAACTGCCTAGGCTGGATGCTGGGGTTGTGTATATCATAGATAAACCCGATGCGGCTCAGTCTGTGATTGCCATAGGTAAACTTGCCATGCCCTATGATGCGACTGGGGATTACTTTAAATCCTATCTGATGAACTACCCGCTGGGCGGCGCTTTCAATAGCCGTATTAACCTTAATCTGCGTGAAGATAAAGGTTATACCTATGGCGCCAGAAGTTTCTTCTCCGGCGGCAGTGAAGTAGGGCAATTTGAAGCGACGGCGAGTGTCAGAACCGATGTAACCGCAGCCTCACTCGCGGAGTTTGCCAAAGAAATAAGAGGCTATCAGGCCGAAGGGATGACAGATAAAGAGCTGAGCTTTATGCGCGACTCTGTCTCTCAAGGACAGGCGCTGGATTATGAGACCCCTTATCAAAAAGCGGGCTTTATGCGTAATATCCAACGCTTTAATCTGGACGCGAACTTCACCGAGCAGCAGGATAAAATCATTAAGAGTATCGATAAACAGACCCTCAATGCCCTGGCGGCCAGAGAGCTGAATTTCGATCAGATGGTGGTGGTGATAGTGGGCGATAGGGCTAAGATAGAGGGCAATATCAAAGCCTTGGGCTATAAAGTTAAAACATTAGAGTTGTAATCGCCCTAAACTGACCTCATATCAGTCTGCGGTGATCCCATTGGGATCACCGCTTTATTTTTATTTCCCTTGCCATTTATCCGGCCCAGCGGCTATTTTGTGGTGACAGGAAACCTGTTTGTGGGCCGAGCCTGCAGATGCCATCTATGTAATGAGAGACCAAGATATTGAACTCTTTCAATGAAGTTATTAGCTTACTCAGTGATGAGCAGGGACGAAATGCACTTAAAGGAATGTACAGGGGCATTGAACGTGAGGCGCTGCGAACTGAGCCGTCGGGTCAGCTGGCGATGGACGCCCACCCTAAGAGTCTTGGCTCGGCCTTGACCCACTCCCGAATTACCACAGATTACAGTGAATCATTGCTGGAGTTCATTACACCGGTTCATCAGGATATCGACGATTTACTCACAGACCTGACTCAGATCCATGCCTTTACGATACAAAATTTAGGTTCCCAGCAGCTGTGGCCTGTTAGCATGCCATGTTATGTGGGCGATGTGAAAGATATCCCCATCGCCGATTATGGCAGCTCTAACACAGGGCAAATGAAGCACTTATACCGTAAAGGCTTAACCTATCGTTACGGCGCCCAGATGCAGATCATCTCCGGGGTGCATTTTAATTTTTCTGTCTCGGATGCTCTATGGGATCGCCTCTATCAGGCTTCCGACAAGTCCCAGACGCGCTGCGATTTTGTTTCCGAAGGCTATTTTGGTCTTATCCGTAATTATCGCCGTCTGGTCTGGGTGCTTCCCTATCTCTTTGGCGCATCGCCTGCACTGTGCGGCTCGTTTATCAAGGGCAGAGAAACCAACTTACCTTTCGAAAAGCTGGGTAAAGGCACTCTCTATCTGCCCTATGCAACGTCCCTTCGCATGAGCGATTTAGGCTACACCAATAAGGAACAGGAGCGCTTAAACATCAGCTATAACTCCCTGGCTGAATACTTAGATGGGGTCAATGCCGCCATTAAGATGCCATCATCTCAGTTTGCGGCTATCGGGGTTAAGGTCGAGGGTGAATACCGTCAGCTCAACGCCAATGTGCTGCAGATTGAAAACGAGTTTTACGCGCCTATTCGCGCCAAACGCGTGACCAAACCGGGCGAGAAACCTTCACAGGCCCTTGCCAGAGCCGGGGTCGAGTACATAGAAGTGCGCGCCTTGGATGTGAATCCATTCTCGGCTGTGGGGATCGAAGCATCACAGATACGTTTTCTCGATCTCTTCTTGCTCCACTGTCTGCTAACGCCATCGCCCAAGTCAGATGCAAGAGAGGAACAGGCAATCGCCAAGAACCTTAATTCAGTCATCATAGAAGGGCGCAGACCCGGTTTGCAGCTCAATCGCAGCGGCCAGTCGGTGGATATTAAAACCTGGCTCAATGATCTGTTTACCGAATTGGCGACACTGGCAGAATTCCTCGATGCTGAGGATGAGAATCAGCATTATCAGCAGGCGCTGACCTATTGGCATCAGGCTGTGGCAGATCCTGGCAAAACCCTCTCCGGCAGAGTATTAAATCAGCTGGTGGTCGAGGGAGAAGATCATAATGCTTGGGTGAAAAACTTATCTTTGCGTTATACCCAGCTGCTTAGGGAATACAGCTTAAGCCCTGAGATCGAACAGGCCTTTAGGGGGGCGGCAGAGGAGTCTTTGCAGCAGCAGGCGCAATTAGAGGCGAGCAATAGCGTGAGTTTTGAGCAGTACCTGGCCGATTATTTCGCCGACACCCAGACTGTTGCCGAGCAGGTCGGATGAAATCCCTCCTTGCTTGGTTAAGTCTGTTTACGCTCCTGTCCGGCTGCGCGACTTCGCCCGATGAGATGCATTGTGGCACTGTATCGGGTTATCTGGAGCCAGACAGGTCGCAGGGGCTGTATCGCGCTGTGGTCACCCACCTCGATGGTACGCCCGTGATCTCGCGCCCCAATTATCAGCTGCCACCGGGCAAGTATGAATTTACCCTGGCAGAACTGATCGATTCAGAAACCCTGGAGGTAAAACTGGCGGCCCGCAAGACTAAGGTTCTGGTTATCCAGGTTGAAGCCGGTCAACAATATCATTTCGCAGCCAAATTTAATCAGGATAAAATCTATCGCGGCTTAGAGACGGATTACTGGCAACCTGTGATCTGGCAACAGGCGTTTCATGAATGTGAACTGGCGCCACAATTGCCCTAAAGGCATTGCGTCAGGTCGGATTCGATGTGACACTAAGGCATTAATTCGCTTCTCGATTTGGTAATTTTTTTTATGAAATGGCACCTCAGCATTCTGTCTGCGCTGATAATTCTGCTCCTCGGTGGCTGTGCCACTCCCCCTCCCAAAAATCCAGAGAGCCTATGTGCCATCTATCAAGAAAATCGCGACTGGTATGAGGCGGCCAAAGATGCGCGCGAGAAGTGGGGTGTGCCTGTGCATGTGCCGCTGGCCATGATGTATCAGGAGAGCTCCTTTAAGCACAATGCCGCGCCGCCGATGCAATATTTCTTAGGTTTTATTCCCATCGGCAGGGCGAGTGATGCCTATGGTTATGCCCAGGCGAAAACCATGACCTGGGATGATTATGTGCGCGAAACCGGCAACTCCTGGTCGAGCCGGAGTGATTTTGACGATGCCATGGATTTCATGGGCTGGTTTATCTACAAAACCCATAAACTCAATGGCGTTTCTAAATGGGATGCCAGAAATCAATACCTGAATTACCACGAAGGCTGGGGCGGCTATAAGCGTAAAAGCTATCTGAAAAAAGCCTGGCTGGTAAGGGTCGCCGACAAGGTCGATCAACGCTCGCGCCGTTACGCCGCCCAATATAAGACCTGTCAGGAAGATTTAGACTCCTCCTGGTTATGGCGTCTGTTTTTTGCCTAGACCTCTGTTTTTGCTTAGGTCTCTGTTTTTGTTTAGGTATTAGTTGAATATATTGATTAAACAGGGAAATTTTAAATTTTGCCGTTATTTTTGAATTGCTAGTAATGTGACACTGTTCACATTCTAAAAAAATGTCTATAATGCGCGCCAATAATGAGTAACACCCCCAGCCCCACCCTACAAATAAGGATAAAAGATGACTAAACCATTTGTTGCAGTATTAATGGGTTCTGATTCAGACTTGCCAACTATGCAGTCGACATTAGATGTTTTAAAAAGCTTCGGTATCCAATTTGAAGCGAAAGTGACTTCAGCACACCGTACTCCAGCCGCTACTCACGCCTATGTTACCGATGCCGAAGCACGTGGCTGTAAAGTCTTTATCTGTGCAGCGGGTCTGGCTGCTCACTTAGCGGGTGCTGTTGCGGGTATCACGACTCGTCCAGTTATCGGTGTGCCAATTGATAACGGCCCACTGCAAGGTCACGATGCTCTGTTATCGACTGTAATGATGCCAGGCGGCGTACCTGTTGCTACCGTTGCAATCGGTAGTGCAGGCGCGAAGAACGCAGGTTACCTAGCTGCACAGATGCTGGCCGTTGGTGATGATGAGCTGGCTGCAGCAGTTAAAGCTGAGCGCGCGGCGTCTGCCGAAGCGGTTCAAGCTAAAGATGCAAAACTACAAGCTAAACTCGCTAACGTTTAATATACGCTAGCCTCGTTCTCGCCATCGCTCCAGTAGGCGCACAGGCACAACGAACAAGCATTAGCCGAGCAAGCATAATGCGCCGCGATTGAATAAAATCGCGGCGTTTTTTTGTCTTAACAGGCTTGGTTTCAAAGCCTTTTTACCTCTTCCTGTTTATTTCTTTACTTTACTCGCACCCCACACCCCGTCGCTCGTAGCCCGCAACTCGCAGCCCGCAGCTCGCAGCCCGCAGCCCGCAACCCGCAACTCATAGCCCGTAGCTCGTAGCTGTGTTTAAATAGACAAATCCTCTGCGGCGGTGCAGACTCTTATGTTATAAAAAGCGGATACTAAACAGGAGTCTGCGTTGAGCAGCCAAGTACAGCCAGTCGATAGTGAAGTGAGCGATCAAGTCTTAATGCAGCGCTATGCAGGCGGTGATCATAAGGCATTTGAACGCCTGTATTTGAAACACAAGGGCCCGCTCTATCGCTATTTTGTTCGGCAGATCCAGGATAAGCAGTTGGCTGAAGATCTGTACCAGGATACCTGGGGGCGGGTAATTAAAGCGGCGGCCAGCTACCAAAACAGTGCCAAATTTACCACCTGGCTCTATACCATAGCCCATAACCTGTTAATCGATCATGTGCGCGCCTTAAAGCCGGTAGAGAGTGTTGAAAATCTCGATGAACTGCAAGTACAGCGGTCGCAAAGTGAAGTCGAGGCCGCGTCTGAAAAACAGGCGAAAAGCAGCCTGCTGACCCATTGCATCACTCTACTGCCTCAGGTGCAGAAAGAGGCTTTTCTGCTCAGTATCGAGCTTGGGCTGACCGCTGCTGTGATAGCCGAGATAGTCGATGCCGGGCTCGAAGCCACCAAGAGCCGCCTGCGTTACGCCAATCAATCCCTTAAAACCTGCGTTCAACAAAAGTGGCAGGAGCAATAAGATGGAAAAAGATAAGCAAACCCCAAATGGCGATCCCCGCTTGGAGGATCAAAGCTGGAATAAGGAGCTAAAACAGCTCTATCAGGCCCAGGCAAATGAGGAGCCAGGCTCGGCGCTGGATAAGCAGATATTGGCCCGGGCCAAGGCTCATAGCGAATCCAGTAAAACGAAGGACGCGAAGATGTCAGTCTCGCCGCAAAAAGTGGTCTTTTGGCGCAAATATCGCTGGACCCTCTCCTCGGCGGCATCGGCCGTATTACTGGTTTCATTGTTATTGGTAAATCAGCAAACTGACGATATCCCATCGCCTCTGCCTATGGCGGCTAAACCTGCGCGTCTACTTTCGTCTCAGCCCATCCAGACCAGTCCAGTTGAAGGGGCAGGAGAGCAAAAAGAGGGTGAGCAACCCGCGCAGGCCCTATCTATACAGACGGAGCAAATACAGGCTGAGCTCATGCCGTCAGAACCAATACCGACAGAACAGATGAAGGCAAAACAAGCGCAGACAGAGCCCATGCAGTTAGAGCAGGCGCCACAGTCCGATAAAACCGTACCTAAGCTAACAATGTCCGATAAGCAGGCGCTTTATCATCTGAGCCAATTGGTCAATAGTCAGCAGTGGCAGGAGGCAAGTAAGCTGCTTGAGCGGATCAACCAAGAGCGGCCTCAGCTGGCCGACAAGGACCATCCTCAACATCAAGAGTGGCGCGACTTGAGTGAGGCTATCGAGCTTGCCAAGTAAATGTGTTAGTGCATGTTTGTTACATTTTCTCATTGATATTTGATGAGAAAGAGATGACGCTGACCTAAAAGTTTTGTTAGTTTGAGACCCTTATAAAATGGAAGCAATCAAATTATTTGGGATCAATATGAAACTCAGTCGTATATTTGCCAGTTGTGTGCTTGCGCTAGGCACACTCCAATCTTCATCACTGCTTGCCGATTCTGCTCACGCCACAGCGGCTGTTTTCGATAATCAGGGTTACTATCGCGCCCCGGCGATTCAAGACAATACTCTGGTGTTTACCGCCGAAGGAGATCTCTGGACACAATCACTGGATGATGATTCTGCCCGCCGACTGACCAGCCTGCCTGCCGAAGAGATGGGCGCCGCCATATCGAAAGATGGTAAGTGGGTGGCTTATGTCGCTAATTATGAAGGGGCAAGTGAGGTCTATGTCATTCCTATTCAGGGCGGTGTGGCCAAGCGGGTCAGTTTCGAGAACAGTCAGGTGCGAGTGCAGGGCTGGACGCCGGACGGTCAGATACTCTATGCCACAGACAATGCCTTTGGTCCCGCCAATTACTGGGTGCTTCGCAGTGTCGAACCTGAAACTTTAACCACCACAGATTACCCCCTGGCCGATGCCATCGAAGGGGCGATCGACGATGCAGGTAAAACCGTGTTCTTCACCCGCTTTGGCTTGCAGACCACGGGTGATAATGCCAAGGTCTATCGCGGCGGTGCTAAAGGGGAGCTGTGGCGCTACAACTTAGGCAGCGACAAGGAAGCGGTATTGCTCACGGGCGATCATTCAGGTTCTGTACGTCAGCCCATGTTGTATCAGGACAGGCTCTATTTTATCAGCGATGCCAGCGGCAACGACAACATCTGGTCCATGGATCTCAATGGCAAGGATATTCGTCAGCTGACGCAATTTAGTGACTGGCAGGTGCGCGGCGCCCGTATCGACAAGGGGCGCATCGTGTTCCAGCAGGGCGCGGATATCAAGCTCTATGATATTGCCGCTAATCAGACCAAAACCTTAGCGATTCATCTGACTTCAGACTTCAGCTCGCGCCGCGAGCACTGGGTGACCGATCCGATGAAATATGCCACTTCTGCGCATCTTGCACCATCGGGCGATAAAGTGGTGATCACCGCCCGCAGCCATGTGGCCATTGCCGGTATCGATGGCTCACGTCTGGTCGAGCTTGCCCTAGATGGCAAACACAGGGTGCGCGACGCCGTAATGAGCCCCAATGGTAAGTGGGTTTATGCCATCAGCGATGCCAGCGGCGAGCAGGAGATCTGGCGCTACGCCGCCGATGGCCGCGAGGATGCTAAACAGTTAACCACCGACGGTGGCAGCATGCGTATGGGGCTGCATTTGTCACCCGATGGTCGCTATCTGGCCCATGATGACTATGAGGGCAACCTCTGGCTGTTAGATATAGGCAAAGGCAAGAACCGTAAGATCATCACCCAAGGTCAGGGGCTTGGGCCTTATACGGATGTGGTTTGGTCGAAAGACAGCAGTTTTATTGCTGTCACCAAAAATGAGATAGGCCAGCAACGGCCGCAAATTGTGCTCTACTCGGTGCATGAGGAAAAAGCCCAGAGCCTAACCAGCGATAAATATGAGTCCTTTTCACCCGCATTCAGCCCGGATGGTCAGTGGCTCTATTTCATCTCTAACCGCGCGTTTAATGCCACGCCAAATTCCCCTTGGGGAGACAGGAATCTTGGCCCTGTGTTTGATAATCGCAGCCAGATCTTTGCCTTAGCCTTAAGGGGCGATGCCCAGTTCCCCTTTGCTAAGCCCAATGAGTTAACCGCCAAGATTGAGCAAGCCGATGCCGATGCCGAGGTCAAAATTGACTGGACTGGCCTGCAACAGCGTTTGTGGCAAGTGCCTGTCGCAGCGGGTAATTACAATCGCCTCAAGGTGACTGAAAATGGCCTGTATCTGTTGGCCAGCTCCATTACCCCAGGCAGTCATCCGGCGCTTAAGTTGATAAAATTTAATCCTCTCAATCCTAAGCTCGACACCTTCAGCGAGGATGTGGGCGATTATGGCTTATCAGCCGATGGCAGCAAATTGCTGCTACGCAAGGCCAGCGATGAAGGCAAAGAGATGTTGATTGTGCCGGCCGGCGATGCCATGCCTGCGGATGTGAGTCAGGCTAAGGTGCAAACCCAGCAGTGGCAACTGGCTATCTCGCCACGGCTCGAATGGCAACAGATGTTTGAAGATGCCTGGTTAATGCACCGTGACTCCTTCTTCGACAAAAAGATGCGCGGCCTGGACTGGCAGGCAACTAAGGCTAAATATCAACCTCTGCTGTTGCGCTTGACCGACAGACACGAGCTTAACGATATCTTTAAGCAGATGATGGGTGAGCTCGATGCCTTGCATTCTCAGGTGCGCGGCGGCGATCTGCCGACTAACCCCAATCTGCCCCTTGCCGCTAACTTAGGGGCTCGACTGGAGCAGACTAAGCAAGGGGTGAAAATTGCTCATATTTATCAGAATGATGCCGAACTGCCGAGTCAAGCATCGCCCCTGGGGCGTGTAGATGTCGATGCCAAAATAGGCGACATTATCACTGCTATCAATGGTAAAACGGTTAACAGTGTCGCCGATGTGGCGCATCATCTGCGAAATCAAGCCGATAAGCAGGTGCTTTTAACCTTAAAGCGCGGCAGTAAAACCCATAAGACCATAGTGGTGCCTGTGAATAATCGCAGCAACGCTAGCCTGCGTTATCTGGACTGGGTTAACCATAATGCCAGCCAAGTCACTCAGGGCAGTGATGGCGATATTGGTTATTTACACCTTTACGCTATGGGGGCAGGGGACATCGCCAGCTTTGCTCGTGAGTTCTATGCCAACATCAATAAGAAAGGTCTGATCATAGATGTGCGCCGAAATCGTGGTGGCAATATCGACAGCTGGATCATCGAAAAACTGCTGCGCCGTACCTGGATGTTCTGGCAGCCAACACAGGGCGATGCTTACCCCAATATGCAGCAGAGTTTCCGTGGTCACATTGCCGTGCTGACCGATCAGCTCACCTACTCAGATGGCGAGACATTCTCAGCGGGAATTAAAGCCTTAGGGATCGCGCCGCTCATCGGCAAGCAAACGGCCGGGGCCGGGGTCTGGTTATCGGGACGTAATTCTCTGACAGATAAAGGCATGGCGCGGGTGGCCGAATATCCACAATACGCAATGGATGGCCGCTGGATAGTCGAGGGGCGTGGAATAAGCCCGGATATCGAAGTGGACAACCTGCCGCTGGCGACCTTTAAGGGTCAAGATGCACAGCTTGAAAAAGCGATAGGTTACTTAAAAGCCGAGCTGGAAAAATCCCCTGTCAAACCATTTAAGGCACAGCCTATGCCTGCATCGGGAATGGCAAAAGATATTAACTAGTGTGAATTAATATGGTTTTAATTTCTTAAGCTTATTTTAGTTTTTTATTGTAATGTGAGTTTCGAAGGCTATTGATCACTCAGTTCCCAGATCGATAGCCTTCATTTTATCCCCGCCCCTCGCTTCCTCGCTTCCTCGCTTCCTCGCTTCCTCGCTCCTCGCTTCCTCGCACCTCGCACCTCGCACCTCGCACCTCGCACCTCGCACCTCGCACCTCGCACCTCGAAACTCGATTAACATTTGTTAAGACTGCTTGCCTTTAACTCAAACCAAGCGTAGATATGAACAGGGGCAAGATAGATTTTTAACGGATTTTGACCCAAGCTTAAAAGGCACAAGAAAAAGTGGGTATCACTCCTTGTTTTTCTACAATCTGCCCCAAGTTCTTTATTGAAGTCATTAAGAAAAAGGAAAACCTATGAAAATAAATCTTTCCGGTCATCACGTAGATATCACAGACTCAATCAGAGAGGACGTCACTCAAAAGTTTTCCAAAATCGCCACACACTTCCCAAGCCTTATCTCGCTCGACATCATCATAGCCAAAGAGCATGGTGAGTTTGAAGTTGAGCTCAGAACCAATTATGAAGGGGGCCGAATTTCAACCTCAGGCAGTGACGAGGTGATGTATCCAGCCATCAGCACAGCTGCTAAAAAACTGGATGCCGCGTTAAAACATCGTAAAGGCCAGTTAAAAGCCGATCTACATGCCAAACCTAGTGTTACCAGAGAAGAGATCGCAGCCGAATACATCCAAGAGATGAAACTGGTATAGGCAGATGAAGTAAATATTTGCTAACCGTAAAAAACCACCGCAAGGTGGTTTTTTACTGTCTGCATTTTTACGTTTTCCCCGAACCCCGAACCCCGAACCCCGAACCCCGAACCCCGAACCCCGAACCCCGAACCCCGAACCCCGAACCCAGCTTTTGCTTACCGCTTACCGCTTACCGCTTACCGCTTTTGTTCCTCGCACCCCGAACCTCGCTTCTTTCACTGAAGTGCTCATAAAACAAGCTATTAGACTTTCCTTATATAGGGTAAGAATTACACAAAAAGGTCATTCTCTATAGCGAACAAAAATTTTATATCAATTAAAAACACAGAGTTAAATTGGTGTTTAATCTTGTTTTCGCTGGGGTTGACCGCCGTTAATTTTTTGACGAATAACTAACATTGTAAAAAACAGTTTGTCATACAAACAAAATGGCCTTAATATCCCTGCTGCAATTTGTCAAGTGCTATAAAAAATTGACGCTTTACATCTTAAGCTGTGTTTTTCAATTTTTTATTTGTTTGATTAATTAAGGATTTGCTTACCTATGGTGTTCGAGCTGTTCAGAAGGGATTCTTGATTCGAGCGCATCAAATTTTTGACGGTTACCATTTTCGAATTAATCAATCGCTGCTGACATCTTGAGTTGGATGTTAATAATTTGTTTTTTTCGAAGTGCGGCTAATCCATTGTCGATGGGCGGTAGCGTGTCAAAAATCCAACATAAAATCATTTTATCTCTCTAGCTTATAAGGAAATTGTTCACTCTTGCGAACGATTTGCTGATAGAATTCGCCGAAAATTTTTAAACCTAATTTTTATTCAACCAGTATTGCTAGTTAGCCAACATTCATCTTGGGTAGCCTGTGTCTGGTTCGTAGCTCCTGTGAACTGATGTTAATCATCTTGTTTGTTCCGGGGGTGCTGAATGGTTTTTTGTTGTCATTTCACATTAAAATAATCGCTAACATGAAGATAACTAATAAAAAAAGTAAGTTTCTCCTTCCTTTTATCATGCTTTTTTCTCTCTCAGGTTGCGTACTTCCGGGCCAGCATTTTGATGGCGGAAGCGAACTTAAAAACCAGGAGCAGGTCGATAATCAACAAAGCAATGTCGCTGTTTATGGGCTGACACCTCAGCTACTGCGAGAGATGGCGTCTCCCGAGCCAAATGCCTTATCTAATCCTGCGCTAGATGCGCAAATCGCTCAGTACGAATATTTTGTCGGCGCAGCCGATATCCTCAATGTCACCATCTGGGATCATCCAGAGCTAACCATTCCTGCCGGTTCTTACCGTAGTGCCGCAGACTCAGGTAACTGGGTGCGTGCCGATGGGCAAATCTTCTATCCATATATTGGTTTTGTGCATGTCGCAGGTAAGTCTGTGGGCGAAATTCGTCAAGAGATGGCCAGCCGCTTAGCCAAATTTATCGAAAGTCCTCAGGTCGATGTCAACGTCGCCAATTTCCGTTCTCAGAAAACCTATATCACAGGCGAAGTGCTTAAGCCTGGCAGTCAGGCGATCACCAACGTGCCACTAACCTTGCTGGATGCCATTAATCAGGCGGGCGGTTTGCAGGCCGATGCCGACTGGCGCAATGTGGTGTTATCTCGCAATGGCAAAGATGAAATCATCTCCCTCTATGCCTTAATGCAAAAGGGTGACTTAACTCAAAACCGTTTGTTGCAGAGTGGCGACATAGTGCATGTGCCGCGCAATGATGGTCAAAAAGTGTTTGTCATGGGTGAAGTGCTGCAGCCTAAGACAGTAAAAATTGATCGCGCCGGCATGAGCCTAACCGAAGCCTTAAGCGAAGCGGGCGGTTTGAACCAGCTGACAGCCAATGCCACAGGTGTGTTTGTTATCCGTAGTAACCACGATGATAGTGACACGCTAGCAAACGTCTATCAGCTCGATATGACAGATCCTACGTCGATGATTTTGGGGACAGATTTTGAAATCCAGCCCTATGACATAGTCTATGTCACCGCCGCGCCTATCAGCCGTTGGGACAGAGTGGTGCGTCAGTTAGTACCGACTATCGCGGGGGTCAGCAATATCACCGAGACCATTACACGAGTTCGGGCTTGGTAAGGGAGTTAGGTAAAGGAGTTAGCTAAGGCATGTTTGAAAAGATTTTAGTGGTCTGTGTCGGCAATATCTGCCGTTCGCCAACGGCGGAATATAGGCTCAAAGCCTTACTGCCAAATAAGCAGGTTTCATCAGCTGGCATCAGTGCGCTGGTGGACAAAGGGGCGGATAGCACAGCCACAGAAGTTGCGGCGCAGCATGGACTTGATTTACAAGCCCATAGGGCCAGGCAACTGACCGCAGACTTATGTCACCAGGCCGATCTCATTTTAGTGATGGAGCAAGGACACATCAACGCGGTGACTAAACTGGCCCCTGAAGCGCGCGGCAAAACCATGCTGCTGGGGCGCTGGTTAAATACTGAAAGTGGCTTGCAAGATATTCCCGATCCATACCGGCAAAGTAAAGAAGCCTTTGAGCATGTATACAGCCTAATCGATGCCGCTGCCGAGGCCTGGGCAGTTAAATTGGCTTAAAGGTGTTTTAGCTGTAAAGACAGTAATTTTTCAACGCCGCGTATCAGATAAATTATTTAGGAAACCTAGGTGACAATGAGCAGTATCAAAAACATCACAATGACCAATAGCCGTCAGCCTCAAGTACCAGATGTTATCGAACTCAGTAAATTCGTGGGCACCTTGCTCGATGCGCGCTGGTTTATTATTTGTCTTACCCTGTTATTTGCCATATTTGGCGCGGCTTATGCGTTGCTCGCAACGCCGGTTTACAAAGCTGATGCGCTACTGCAGATTGAGTCAAAAAACTCTGGCGGGATTGGCTCTCTAGTTGGAGACATGGGGGAAATTTTCTCCCAAGAATCTTCTGCTACAACTGAGATTGAGATCATCAAATCGCGCATGATCTTAGGTGATACGGTTGATAAATTTAACTTAACCACTGTCGTTACACCTGACTATATCCCTTTTGTCGGCAAAGGCTTGGCGCGTTTATCGGGTGAAGTTAATCAGATTGTGGTCAGCCGTTTTGTAATGCCTGATTTTGCAATGGGCGTAAAGCATCGTTTAGTGGTGGTAGATTCTAAGAAGCAAACTTATCAGTTACTTAGTGAAGATGACAAAGTTGTTTTGGTAGGCGAAGCCGGTACGTTAGCTAAGAACAACGGCTATGAACTATTTATTACTGCAATTCATGCAGAGAATGGTCAACAATTTAATATTGCTAAACGTAGCCGTTTGGACGCGATTGAGTGGCTTAAGGGAAGCCTGTCAATTAGCGAGCGTGGTAAGCAAACGGGGATATTACAACTGAGTTTTATGGGTGAAGACCCTAGCCAGATCACTGATATTCTCAATCACATTAGCCAAACGTACTTTCTGCAGAATGTAGAACGACAATCGGCCGAAGCAGAAAAAAGTCTGGTTTTTCTGAAAGAGCGTTTGCCTGACATCAAGAACAGCTTAACAACAGCAGAAGACGTGCTTAATCAATATCGTCAGGTGAATGAATCGGTTGACTTAGGCTTAGAAGCGCAGTCGACGCTGAAAGTGATGGTTGAGCTTGAAGCGCAGCTGAATGAACTGACATTCAAAGAGAGTGACATTAACCAGCGATTTACCAAAGACCACCCAGCTTACAAATCTTTACTCGATAAACGTGTAACCCTGTTAAACGAAAAAGAACGTTTAAACAAACAAATTCAAAAGCTGCCAAAAACTCAGCGCGAAGTGCTGCGTATGACGCGTGATGTTGAAGTGAACCAGCAAATTTATATTCAACTGCTAAATAAAGTGCAGGAGTTGAGCATTATTAAAGCGGGTACTGTGGGTAATGTGCGTATACTCGATGAAGCTCAGGCCTATACAAATGCAGTTAAACCGAAAAAGCCCTTAATCCTAGTGCTTGCAGTGTTACTCGGTGGAATGGTTGCCGTGGCCCTCGTCTTGGTCAATAAAGCCTTTCACAAAGGGGTCGAAAACCCAGATCAAATTGAAGAGCTAGGCATTCCTGTTTACGCCAGCATTCCTTTATCAAGCTGGCAGAATCAGCTTGAGAATAAACTCAAACGGATTAAAAACCGTTCTAACATTACGATTAAAGATACCTTGCTTGCCGAGTCAAACCCGGCCGACTTGTCGATCGAGGCATTGCGTGGCCTACGTACCAGCATGCACTTTGCCATGCTGGAAGCGAAAAATAATATTGTGATGATCACAGGCCCTTCACCCAGCATAGGTAAGTCGTTTGTGACCGCTAATTTAGGTGGTGTGATTGCCAAAGCAGGTCAAAAAGTGCTGATTGTCGATGCCGATATGCGTAAAGGTTATTTACAGCGCCACTTTGGTTTGCAATATGAGAATGGCCTGTCTGATCTGCTGGTGGGTAATGCAACCGCCGAGCAAGTGATTAAGCCCACAGGCGTCGATAAACTGGATATGATCACCCGTGGTATTGTACCGCCAAACCCCTCAGAGCTTCTGATGCACCCAAGATTCAGTGAGCTTTTAACCTGGGCATCCGAGCACTATGACTTAGTGCTTATCGATACGCCGCCCGTATTAGCCGTTACTGACCCAAGCATTGTTGGTTCTCTTGCGGGTACCACCTTAATGGTGGGACGCTTTGAAGTTAGCACAGCCAAAGAGATTGATATTGCGCGCCACCGTTTTGAAATGGCCGGTATCGAAGTCAAAGGCTTTATTCTTAATGCAGTCGAGAAGAAAGCCAGCAGTACCTATGGCTATGGGTATTACAACTACAGCTATCAGAGCGATAAAAACGATAAGAGTTAAAATAAGAAAGTGTATTAAAACTGCCGTACCTCGTACTTTTACAAGTATCAAGAATTTCTCAAGGATGCCTTGAGTGCCCTTCGTCTATCTACGCCCTTGGTTTGCCTAACCATGCCCAGGGGCGGTCTAAAATCTAAACTTGCTAGGATTTAAAAATGAACTTTTCATTAGAAAACGCCAGAGTTGGCATCATTGGCTTAGGTTACGTTGGTTTACCACTTGCAGTGGAATTTGGCAAAAAGTCACCAACTATCGGTTTTGATATTAACCAGTCACGTATTGATGAACTCTCTGCCGGGCGCGATAGCACATTAGAGTGCAGCGATAATGAATTAGCAGAAGCAAAATACCTTTCTTACACTTCCTCTCTTCAACAACTCAAAGAGTGCAATGTTTACATTGTTACCGTTCCTACTCCAATTGACGAACACAAACAACCGGATTTAACGCCTCTTATTAAAGCTTCAGAAGCGTTGGGTACAGTAGTAAATCAGGGCGATATCATCGTTTATGAATCAACCGTATACCCTGGTGCAACAGAAGAAGATTGCATTCCAGTTGTTGAGCGTGTATCTGGCCTTAAGTTTAACCAAGACTTTTTCGCAGGTTACTCGCCAGAACGAATCAACCCAGGTGATAAAGAGCACCGTGTAACCAACATCCTTAAAGTAACCAGTGGCTCAACGCCGGAAGTGGCGGAATTTGTCGACCAACTTTACAAAACAATTATCACTGCGGGTACACACAAAGCGTCATCAATTAAAGTAGCCGAAGCTGCAAAAGTCATCGAAAATACTCAGCGTGATATAAACATTGCATTAATCAACGAGCTCTCAATCATCTTCAACAAGCTTGGTATCGATACGTTAGAAGTACTGGAAGCGGCAGGCACTAAATGGAACTTTTTACCATTTCGTCCAGGCCTGGTAGGCGGCCACTGTATTGGTGTTGACCCTTACTACCTAACGCATAAAGCACAAGCGGTAGGCTACCACCCTGAAATGATTTTGGCAGGTCGTCGCTTAAACGATGGCATGGGCCAATACGTTGTTTCTCAGCTAGTGAAAAAAATGCTGAAAAAACGTATTCACGTAGAAGGCGCGAACGTACTCGTTATGGGTTTAACATTTAAAGAAAACTGCCCAGACCTTCGCAACACCAAAGTGGTTGATATTATCTCTGATCTAAAAGAGTACAACATCAACGTCGATGTTATGGACCCTTGGTGTTCAAATGATGAAGCGCAGCATGAATATGGCTTAACACTTTGCGAAAAAGAAAAGCAAGGCCATTACGATGCGATCATCATGGCGGTATCTCACAACGAATTTAAAGAAATGGGAGTCGAAAAGATTCGTGCTTTGGGCAAGGCTGAACACGTACTGTACGACCTAAAATACGTTCTAGACAAAGAAAGCGTGGATATGCGTTTGTAAGGAAGGTCCTAGGGCCTAGAAGCTATAACCTCAGAGTCGAGCCATGAAATTCGAGCAATTAGATGTTTGGAAGCGTTCATCACGTTTGGCGAGTAACGTCTATAAACTCATGCGAGATTGCCAAGATTATGGCTTTAAAGATCAAATAACGCGATCAGCTTTATCTGTTCCCTCTAATATCGCAGAAGGTCTTGAAAGAGAAACTGCGAAAGAAGAATCAAGGTTTCTCTATTACGCAAAAGGCTCGTTAGGTGAATTCCTTACGCAAACCTATATTGGCATCGATATAGGTTACATCGATAAAGAAAGTGGCTTATTCATTGTTGCAGAATGCAAAGAGATAGCAGCAATGATTGCCGCTTTGATTAAAATCCGGAAAGGTTTTGTTAGGGAAGAAAAGGGAGATTATGTTTCCTAGACCCTAGACCCTAGACCCTAGACCCTAGACCCTAGACCCTAGACCCTAGACCCTAGACCCTAGACCCTAGACCTTCCCCACACGGAAACCACAATGACCAAATACGAACAAATCCAACAAGAGCTAGTTGAATCACCAAAGACATGGTTAGTAACGGGGGTTGCGGGCTTTATTGGCTCAAACCTACTTGAACAACTACTTAAGCTTGATCAAACCGTTGTGGGTTTAGATAACTTCGCGACAGGCCATCAACACAACTTAGATGAAGTAAAAAGCTTAGTCAGCGAAGCCCAGTGGGATCGTTTTACTTTTATTGAAGGAGACATCCGCGATCCAAAAACATGCCCAAAAGCCGTCAAAGGTGTTGACTACGTATTACACCAAGCTGCACTAGGTTCTGTGCCTCGCTCTATCGCTGACCCACTAACGACCAACGCTGCGAATATCACCGGCTTTTTAAATATGTTGGATGCAGCCAAAGAAGAAGGGGTAAGCAGTTTTACTTATGCTGCGAGCAGCTCAACATACGGTGACCACCCAGCATTACCAAAGGTAGAAGAGAATATTGGTAACCCACTTTCTCCTTATGCTGTCACGAAATACGTAAATGAGTTGTATGCCGGCGTATATGCACGCACTTACGGTTTCAAGACCATTGGCCTGCGTTATTTCAATGTGTTTGGTCGCAGACAAGATCCAAATGGCGCTTACGCTGCGGTAATTCCAAAATGGACGGCAGCAATGATCAATGGTGAAGATGTCTACATTAATGGTGATGGCGAAACAAGCCGAGATTTTTGTTACATCGACAATGTAGTGCAAATGAATCTCTTAGCGGCAACTGCAGATGAAAGAGCAAAAGACGAAGTCTATAACGTCGCCGTTGGTGACCGAACTACGTTGAATGATCTGTACTACGCAATTAAAAGTGCATTAAACAAGAATGGTGTAAAGGTAGAAGCCGAGCCTAAATATCGTGATTTTCGTGCGGGTGATGTTAGGCATTCTCAAGCAAATATAAATAAGGCAGAGATCAAGTTAGAATACAGACCGGAATTTTCTATAAAAAGAGGTCTTAAATATGCACTACCATGGTATGTTGGTACTGTAGAACATGAAGGTTAATAATCGATTTTTGAAGAGTAACCATATTTCTAACTCAGATAGAAAAAGCTTAGTCACTAATTTTGGTTATTTATTGTTTTTAAGAGTTGTTAGCTACATATTTCCACTAATAACAATCCCTTATCTAGCCAGAGTTATAGGTGTTGAAGGGTTTGGTAAAATAGCATTTTCCGCTGCAATTATAGTGTGGTTTCAAACTATATCTGATTGGGGGTTTAATTTTACAGGTGCGCGAGATATTGCAAGAAATAAAGACGATGTAAATAAAATGTCAGAAATATTTTCATCCATATTATGGGCACGGTGTTTACTTGCTATAGTATCGTTTATGATTCTATTTCTGATGATAGAAACTGTGAGCTACTTTTCTGATTACAAGTTAATCTTACTACTTACATTCCTTGTTATTCCTGGAAATATACTATTTCCTGAGTGGTTTTTTCAAGCTGTGGAAGATATGAAATATATTACGTATCTTTCATTTATATCTAAGGTTATTTTTACTTTACTAATTTTTATATTTGTAACTAATAAAGAGGATTATATTTACCAGCCATTATTTTTTGGAGTTGGATATATTTTTGTTGGGATTTTCTCAATGATAATAATTATTAGAAAATATAAGTTGAAAATATTGAGGCCTCGATATTCAAGAGTAATAAAGTCCATCTCAGATAGTAAAGATGTATTTATAAATAATATAGTGCCAAATCTATATAACAGTTTTTCTCATGTTCTGTTAGGATTTTATGGTGGAAATAGTTCTAATGGTATATTAGATGCCGGAATGAAAGTGCCTAATATTGTGCAAATTTTTGTTAATATGATATCTAGAGTTTTCTTTCCTTACTTATCTAGAAGGATTGATGGGCATGAATTATATGAAAAAATCAATTTGATAATTTCTTTTATACTGTCTTTAACATTGTATTTATTAGCTGAGGCTATTGTCGGAATATTGTTTACATCAGAGTTTTATGAAGCCAAAATTATTATAGAAATAATGTCTATATCCCTATTTTTTCTAACAATGAATAGTGTGTATGGTACAAATTATTTAATAATTATTGGTAGGGATAAGCTTTTAAGAAATATTACATTCTTTGTCTCGGCTTTCGGGTTTTGTATTTCTTTTCCATTAGTTTTTGCATATGACTATATTGGAGCTGCTATTACGATTGCACTTACCAGAAGTATGCTTGGCTTAACTGTTATGATTTATGCTAAAAAAATCAAAGGAAAAATGGAGGTTTTAAATGTTAATTGCAATTCATAAACGTGCTGGTAGTTTTTCTGAACGTTGGATTGAATATTGTAAAAAAAACAACTTGAATTATATTGAAGTTAACGCATATGACAATGGAATAGTTAAAAAGTTAAATGGAGTAGACGTTTTTATGTGGCACCATAATAATGATGACTCTCGAGATACTAACTTTGCTAACGAATTGTTATTCTCTCTAAGTTTATCTGGGATAAAAACATTCCCCAATATAAATACGACATGGCATTTTGATGACAAAGTAGCTCAAAAATATTTACTTGAATCGATAGGAGCACCTCTAGTACCTAGTTATGTATTTTATACAAAAAAAGACGCTATAGAATGGATAGAAGATGCTGATTTTCCGTTGGTTTTTAAATTACGAGGTGGTTCTGGAAGTGCTAATGTAAAATTAGTTAGAACTAAAAATGAAGCTGAGAAACTTATCTCAAAGTCCTTTGGAAGAGGATTTTCTCAGTTTGACAGAATGACCCATTTTAAATATAGGCTAGGGAATTTTAAGAGTGGTAAAGAAGGTGTTTCAGCTGTTTTTAAAGGTTTAGTACGATTATTTATTGGAAAAAATTACTCGAACTCTAGACCTAGAGATAAAGGGTATATTTACTTTCAAGAGTTTCTACCGGGTAATGAATTTGACACTCGAGTCATTGTTATAGGAGATAAAGCTTTTGCAATTAAAAGAAGCGTTAGAGAGAATGATTTTAGAGCTTCCGGTAGTGGTATAATTAGTTACGAGAGATTTGATATAGATGAAAAGTTAATTAATATCGCTTTTGAGGTTAGTGAAAAATTAAATTCACAGTCATTGGCTTATGATTTTGTGTATGATCAAGAAGGAAATCCAAAAATTATCGAGATTAGTTATGGTTTTCATGTAAGTTCTTATGATAAGTGTCCAGGCTATTGGGATAGTAAAATGAACTGGCATGAAGGGTTTTTTAATCCACAAGAGTTCATAATATCGAATATTATTAAAGAAAATCACGAAAGTTAATACAATGCTAAAAATAGTTATACTATTATGTGTTATTTCTATCTCATTTTCTATATATGTAATTGATAGCTATAAATACAATTTTCTAATTATATTACCTTTGTCTTTTTTAACAGTGACATTAATCTATAATCGAGTGTATTATAGATTGAGAAACAGTGTTGTATTTAAATTAGTAGTCTTTCAAGCTATTATAAGATATTCACTTATCCCTATTTTTATCATTCATGATCAATACTTAAAAGTAGGGTTTGAGTCACGTTACACAAATATAGCAATTATAGTTAGTGTTTTGGAAATTGTATCAATATTTTTAATTTTTGAGATTTTTTCTAAGAAACAAGAGTCTGTTATAAGACGGGTGAATAGAACGATACAGCCAGTCGAAAATTATACTATAGTATCATTCTTGTTACTGGTAATATTTTGTTATCTATATTATACCGGTTCATTTGAGGTTGTGAATTTTATTTGGAACTTGGGAGATTATGTAAGCAAGTATGTTACCGGCGAAGATGAAATTAATAGCAATAAATTTGGGGCTGTACTATTAACTCCTTTTAAAATAATATTATCACTATTAGCAATAAGTATAATATATAATTCAAGTAAGGTAATAAATAAATCTTACTATTACTTACTAGTTGTGTTTTTTTCGAGTTTATTTATAGTAGGGACTAGCAGGTTTAGTGTAGTCTTGTTCTCGCTTCCATTAGTGGTATTAATCTCGCAAATGGTCGAGCCTAAAGATATTAGGAAAATATTGATTTTTACTTTGTTTATTTTTGTGTTCATGATCGTTATAACAACTCTAGCAAAGTTTTCAAAATACGGTAATACGTTAACACTAAACTCAATAGTAACTGCTTCAACATTAAACGCGTATTTTTCTGGTGTCGGTAATGTTTCGTTAGGGTTTGAGGCTTATGATGAATTAACTATAGATGATTCTATACTGTATCTCGTCAATGATACATTTCAGAATATACCTATATTATCAAAGTTAACCTATGACAATTATAAAGGGACAATTAAATTCAATGAATTTATTTACCAGCATAGAGACTATGCAGACCAAATAATTCCACTTTCTATAAGTGGTTTATTCCATTTTGGGTATATAGGATTATTTTTTTACTCTTCTTTTTTTGTCACGATAGCTCTTTATTTTGAGCGCTGCGCATTAAAAATTAACTATATAGGTTACAAGTATATCTATATTAGTCTTGCAAGTACTTTCTCATTAGTGTTTATGTTAAATATAGGTAGCTTTTACGCATATATATCAAGAACAATATTGTTTGTATTTGTTCCAATCTTAATAATTAAATTGTTAGCTAGGTTTTTATTTAAGGCTTTTAAATGACAGGCAGAAAAGTTTTTCTTTACAATAAATGGCGTTCTTATGTATAGATTTTTGTTCGTAGATAGTAATGTCAACTATGGTGGCTCTTTAAAGGGTACAATCAATCTTTTGAGTTCTCTTTCACAGAAAGGTTATCTATGCAAGGCATGTGATTTTTTTGGTATAAATGATAAATATCTTAAAGAACTTGAAAGTAATGATATTTCATATACGGTTTTACTTCAAGATAGTCGTAATTATATACTAGGCAAAGGAGGAGTAATTAAAAGATTTTTTAAATTTATATCCCATCTTCCAGATCAAGTGAAAGTAATATTAGGAATAAGACGGCTGATTAAATCTGAAAACTATGATTATGTTTTAGTGAATAACAAAAAAACCTTATTACCTGTGGCAATAGCATCAATAGGAACAAAGGCAAAAATAATTATATATCATAGAGTTTGGGTTCAAGAACATGATATTGACTTGTTGTATTTACTTTTAATGAGATTTTTTTGTGAAAATATAATTTCTCATGCTCAGGATAGTGTTAAAACATTATCAAAATTATTCCCCCAAAAAAAAGTAAGTTATATTCCAAACGCGGTTGAGTTAGAAATAGAACCAGTACATAAAAAAAATGATATCTTTACTATAATTCTTCCTGCATCCAGGCCTACTAAACTGAAAGGTTATGACTGTGCAATAAAAGCTATTAAAGATTATTCACAGAGATATGGGCGAGATATAAAGCTAATATTAACGGGAGATGTACCAATAGGTCATACCAGTGACTTCTATGAAGAGTTAAAAAATTTAATAAAAATTTACGAGATTGAAGATCTTATAGAGTTTACTGGATGGCGGAACGACATACTAGATATGATAAACTCATCAGATTTAATGATTCTTCCTACACATACCGAAGGTTTTCCTCGAGTTATTATTGAGAGTATGCTTTTAAAAACACCTGTTATATCAACACCTGTAGGTGGAATACCAGATGCATTAGTAAATGGTATTACAGGATATTTAGTCGATGTTGATGATTATGAGCTTTTATCGGAGTGCATATTTAAAGTTAAAAATAATCGAGAAGATGCTTTAGATATCATAGAAAATGCATATCAATTTTCAAAAAATAAATTTACCTTAGAAAAACAAGTTACTTCATTTATAAACGCATTGGAGAAAGCATGATTACGATTGGATTGCCGGTATATAACAATGAAGAGGATTTACTTGATACATTAAGGTCCATATTTTCACAGACTTACGAAGATTGGAGGCTTATTGCTGTTGATGATGGTTCACAAGATAGCTCCTTAGATATTCTTATGAGTATCAATGACCCTAGGGTTAAGGTTTATCATGATGGAGAGAACAAAAAACTTGCGCATAGATTAAATGAAATAAATGAAAGAGCGCAAACAGAATACATCGTAAGAATGGATAGTGGAGATATGTGCTCCCCAATAAGAATAGATAGGCAATTGAGTTTTATCAGAGAGTATGGCTTTAATATTGTTTCTTCTGAAATGGCAGTTATCGATTCTAATAATAGAGTCTTAAATTTTAGAAGGGCACCGAATCACGAAATAACTTTGAAAAATTACTTGAAGTATGGAAGTACAATAGGGCACCCGACAATTATAACCAAATCTTCATGGTCTAAGAATAATATCTATTCCACAAGAAACAGAAGAACAGAAGATTATGAGTTGTGGGTAAGAGCTATATCGTCTGGTGAATTATCTGAACGAGACCACGCGAGATTATCTGAACCATTGTATTTTTATCGAGATGACGCAAACGTAAGCACACATCAAATTGATATTAGTTTCAAAGAAAGGAATGAAATAATCTCTACTTATGGTGCTAAAGTGTTCTCAAAAAATGAATTAAATAAAATACTTTATAAAAATAAGATAAAGAAAATAGCCTTAAAAGCTGTATCAAACTTAAATATGTATGGGAAGCTAAAAACTAGCATGCTTAAAGATGGTGAAAAAGAACATGAAAAAAAAATAATTGTCCAAAATGAGATGGATAGTATTCTTAAAACTAAAGTTCCTGGAATAGACTCATAAATTGTATGACAAATTATTGTATTGTAACAACAGTTGATATGACAATGTCTGCGTTTGTTATTGAAGCAGCTAGGTTTCATAAAAAAAATGGCTTTAATATTACTTTAATATGTAATATGTCCGATGATTTTTACTCTCATTATAGAGATGAATTTAATTGTATCAATATAGGTATGAATCGCGGTTCTTCAGTTTTAGATATTTTTAAAAACACATACGAATTATATAAAATATTTAAAAAGCAGAAGTTTGATATGGTTCAATATGCAACGCCAAATGCTGCATTTTATGCCTCCATAGCTAGCTATTTAGCTCTTGTTCCGAAAAGGTTATATTGCCAATGGGGAATTAGATACGTTGGCTTTGATGAAGGAATGAAAAGAAAGGTATTTAAGTTTATTGAGTTCGTTACTTGTTCTTTATCTACAGACATACGGCCTGCCAGTGAAAAAAATAGACAGTTTTCAATATCAGAAAAATTATATAAGAAAGAGAAAAGTGGTGTCGTGGGGAAAGGGGGAACAATAGGTGTAGACTTGGGAAAATACAACATAGAAATGAAAGAATCTCATAGAGCGTCGTTTTATAAAAATTATAGAATAAATAAGGGTGACTTTATTTTTGGCTATGTAGGTAGCTTGCGAGGAGATAAAGGTACCAACGAGCTAATTGAAGCTTTTAAAAAAATTTCTAGTTTATATGACAATGTAAAGTTAGTGCTAGTTGGTAGCACTTTCGATGGAGATCCTATACAACAAGATTTATTACATTGGGCTAAGTCATCAAACAAAGTGATCTTTACCGGAAGGCAAAATAATACATCACTTTTCATTTCTAGTTTTAGTGTTCATGTACATCCTTCTTACCGAGAAGGATTTAGTATGGTGCTTCAAGAAGCTATGGCTCTTAAAATACCAGTTATAACAACAGATATACCTGGTCCTTCAGAAGTAGTCGTAAAAGATATATCTGGGCTATTAGTAGCTCCTCGAGATTCAGTACAACTTAGAATCGCTATGGAAACTCTGTATCTAGATAGTGAAATGAGAAGTGTTTTATCAGAAAATGGTTTTAAACGATGTGTTAAGTATTTCGGTAGAGAAAAAATGCTTCGATTAACTCATGAAGATCGATTAAAAATTATCGCGTCATAAAGGTATTACTATGCAATTAATGATTCTTACTAATGAACCTAAGTTTGCACTTGAAGCTGAATTGGCTGGTGTAAATAGAATATTTGTTGATCTAGAGTATTTAAATAAAGCCGAAAGACAACGAGGTCTAAACACCGTCCTATCTAATCATACTATTGAAGATGTAAAGTTAGTACGCTCTGTATTACGAAACTCTCATCTACTTGTTAGAATTAACCCTATTAATCCCACATCTAAAAATGAAATCGACAGCGTGATTGAAAATGGTGCCGATATTATTATGTTGCCTATGGCGTTTGATGCTAACGACGCTAGAGATTTTGTAGAAATGGTTAATGGGCGAGCGAAAACAATTGTAATGATTGAAACCGCCCAAGCCTTATCGCGAATCGATGATCTAATTTCTGTAGAAGGAATTGATGAATTTTTTATTGGATTGAACGATTTAAAAATTAGTTTAGGTCTAAACTTTATGTTCGAAGTTCTCTCCGGAGGACTTGTAGAATATATGGTAGAAAAGATTCAAAACGCAGGCGGCACTGTTGGCTTTGGTGGTATCGCTAAACTAGGTGAAGGAGATCTTCCTGCCGAATTAATACTTTCAGAACATGTTCGCCTAAACTCTAATTCAGTTATTTTATCAAGAACATTTAAAAATGATCCCGCAGTATCAAGTTCCTCCAAAAAAATTGATTTGAAGTTGGAAGTATCTAAATTGAAGGATAAGGAAAGCAAGCTGAAGTTGCTGTCTAACAAGGAACTAGTTGAAAATAAAATAAAGCTAAAAGATATTGTGAATGACATTTCTGACAGGATTCAAAATAATGTTAAAAAGACTATTTGATTTCTTTGTTTCATTTATTTCTTTAATCATTTTTGCTCCAATAATGGTGCTGGTCGCCTGGAAAATCCGTAAAAACCTTGGCTCACCGGTGTTATTTCATCAAACTCGCCCGGGTTTAAACGGTAAGCCATTTGAAATGGTTAAGTTTCGTACCATGAAAGACGCGGTCGATTCACAAGGGAATCCACTACCAGACTCTGAACGTATGACACCTTTTGGTGACAAGTTGAGAAACTCAAGCCTAGATGAGCTTCCGGAGTTATGGAACGTGTTGAAAGGCGAGATGAGCTTAGTGGGGCCTCGTCCT
This sequence comes from Shewanella sp. AS1, assembly GCF_021412565.1. Taxonomy (GTDB): domain Bacteria; phylum Pseudomonadota; class Gammaproteobacteria; order Enterobacterales; family Shewanellaceae; genus Shewanella. The sequence goes on from NZ_JAKCLJ010000004.1 coordinate 210,947, forward strand.
TTATTAATGCAGTACTTACCGCTTTATAGTAATGAGCAAGCAAGACGTCACGAAGTAAGGCCTGGCGTAACGGGCTGGGCGCAAATTAACGGTCGTAATGCGATTAGCTGGGAAGATAAGTTCAATCTAGATGTTTGGTATGTCGATAAGCGCAGTTTTTGGTTAGACATCAAGATTCTGTTCTTAACCGTTAAAAAAGTCTTCGTAAAAGAGGGAATCTCAGCTGATGGTCACGTCACGATAGAGCCCTTTACTGGCCAAGCAAGGCAAGGCGGAGTAAATGACTAAAATCTGTGCAATTTTAGGTGCAAGTGGTCATGGTAAAGTCGTCGCTGAAATTGCTGAACTAAACGGTTATATAGACATTGAATTCTTTGACGATCGCTGGCCAGAGCTACAAAGCGTAGAGCACTGGTCAGTCAAAGGTAATTCTGAATCATTGCTTGCGACGGCATCGAGTTTTGACCTCACTGTTATTGCTATTGGTAATAACAACGTGAGGTTAGAAAAGCAGACACAGTTAATCTCAGTTGGTGCATGTTTTTCTCCACTTGTACATCCTAGTGCAACGGTTAGCCAGTATGCTGAATTGGGCGTTGGTACGGTTGTAATGGCGAATGCGGTTATCAATCCTTTTGCTCAAATAGGCGATGCTTGCATTATCAATACTTCTTCAACGATAGATCATGATTGCAAACTAGCTGATGGTGTTCACGTTAGTCCAGGTAGCAACCTTGCTGGAGGTGTTTCCGTTGGAGAATGCGCGTGGTTAGGCATTGGCAGTCAAGTGAAACAACTTATTTCCATTGGTTCCGGTGCAATGGTGGGTGCCGGAGCCACTGTCGTTGCAAACGTATCTAACTTTCAAACTGTCGTAGGTACGCCTGCGAAGCCTTTAAATAAATCTAAGTAACACTCTTAAAAATAACTATTTAGAATAATCTCTATTCAGGTGACATCGTGCTTAATACTCCATTTTCTCCTTGGCCTTCTTTTACTCAAGAAGAAGCCGATGCAGTTAGTCGTGTGCTGCTGTCAAACAAAGTGAACTACTGGACGGGTAGTGAATGTCGTGAATTTGAAAAAGAATTCGCAGCGTGGGCTGGTTGTGAATATGCGGTTGCGCTGAGCAATGGCACCCTTGCGCTTGATGTGGCGCTTAAGGCGTTAAACGTAGGCGAGGGCGATGAGGTTATTACGACGCCTAGAACGTTTCTTGCTTCTGCGTCTTCTATTGTTACGGCTGGCGCTAACCCTGTGTTCGCGGATGTAGATCTCAACAGCCAAGCCATTACAGCTGAGTCGATTGAAGCTGTGCTGACACCAAAGACTAAAGCTGTCATTGTTGTTCATTTGGCAGGTATGCCGGCAGAAATGGATGCCATCATGGCGCTTGCAGAAAAACATGGTTTTTATGTTATTGAAGATTGTGCTCAAGCACATGGCGCGAAATATAAAGGCCGCAGTGTAGGTACCATCGGTCACATTGGTGCTTGGTCTTTCTGCCAAGATAAGATCATGACAACTGGCGGTGAAGGCGGCATGGTGACCACAAACGATAAAGAGTTGTGGTCGAAGATGTGGTCATACAAAGATCACGGTAAAAACTATGACGCAATTTATAACCGTCAGCACCCACCAGGTTTTCGTTGGTTACATGAAAGCTTTGGCACGAACTGGCGCATGACTGAGCTTCAAGCTGTTCTCGGGCGTATTCAATTGACTCGTATGTCAGAATGGACGGCAAAACGTCAAGCCAATGCGGCACAAATCGATGAAGCGGTTGCAGATCTCAATATCGTTCGTCGTGTTCACGTGCCTGAGCATTCGCAGCACGCAGAATACAAACACTACCTATTTGTTGAGCCTAAACATTTGGCAGAGGGCTGGACGAGAGATCGCATTGTGGAAACCATTGTAGAACGTGGCGTTCCGGCTTATCAGGGGAGCTGTTCTGAGGTGTATTTAGAAAAAGCATTTGATAATACGCCATGGCGACCAGAAAAACGTTTGCCGAATGCGGTGCAGTTAGGTGAAACCAGTTTGATGTTCTTGGTTCATCCGACACTCACCGAAGCGGAAATTACTAAGACTTGTTTAATGTTACGTGAGGTATTACTTGAGGCGCAAGCGCGCTAATCAAGCGACTTATGTAGCATTCAAACCTTCATCCCCTCCAATTGCTGCAAACATTATCCGTTGATTCTCAGAGGGATCTATTCATCGGTTAGGTGATCTAACTTTATAACAATAAGTGACTAATGCTATGGAACGTTTACAATTCATTTGGCAGTTATCTCGCACCAATAAGCGCATCGTGAGTGTGTTGATTGATATAGGCTTTATATTAATTGCATTTCATCTCGCACTCTTGGCACGTCTTGGCAATATCGAGAATTATTCTAACTCTGTAGTTTTGAGTATTTTAGGTGCTGTCGCTATTGTGACCGTAGTGGTATATACACGCCTTGGCTTATATCGAGCGGTGCTTCGCTATCTCACCTTCCAGGCCTTATCTGTGGTCACCATAGGTGCCATGGTCTCGGCACTGTTGCTTGCCGTACTCGGTTTTTATACTGGTAATCCGTTCCCACGCACAGTGCCTTTCATCTATGGGGCATTTTTAATGTTAATGTGTGGTGGCTCTCGCGCCGTTATTCGTTCTCTTTTTGCGCAAACTTATAGTCATAAAAGTAAAGATGTGCTGATTTATGGGGCAGGCAAGGCAGGCAGACAGCTTGCTATGGCACTTCGTAATTCAAAGGAGTATAGAGTACGTGCATTTATCGATTTCGCGCCGAGGTTAATTAATACGTCGATTTTGGGATTGGCGGTGCTCCCTCCGGAACGAGCCTCGATTGCGATCAAAAAACATAATATCTCACAAATTCTGCTTGCTGTGCCAAGTGCTCCGCGCTCACGTCGTAAAGTTATTTTAGACGAACTGTCTAAGTTACATATTGAGATCCGTACTGTGCCTGACATGTACGAGATTTTGTCAGGCAACGCCCAAATTGATCAGCTGAGAGATGTACCGATTGAAGATTTGTTAGGTCGTGATCCAGTTGCAGCAAAGCAGACATTACTTGAAGCGAATATCAAAGATAAAGTCGTCATGGTCACTGGTGCAGGGGGATCGATTGGCTCTGAGTTATGTCGTCAGATTTTGATGCAGCAACCGACCTCGATTGTGTTGTTTGAGCTTTCTGAGTTTGCTTTGTATCAAATCGACAGGGAGCTGAATGATCTGAAGCAAAAGCATGGTTTAAGCTGCGATATCATCCCGCTATTAGGCTCTGTTCAGCGTAGGCAGCGCCTCGAAAAGGCGATGAAAGCGTTCAAGGTACAAACGGTATACCATGCAGCCGCTTATAAGCACGTTCCTTTAGTCGAATATAACGTCGTGGAAGGGGTACGAAATAATGTCTATGGTACTTACTACACGGCACTTGCAGCGATCGAGGCTGGCGTGGAGTCTTTTGTACTTATTTCGACCGATAAGGCCGTGCGTCCAACCAATGTTATGGGGACAACCAAACGTATGGCTGAGCTTGGGCTCCAGGCGCTTGCAGAGCGTGAGAATAAAAAGCCCAATGGCACGCGTTTTTGTATGGTGCGATTTGGTAACGTATTAGGGTCATCGGGTTCTGTGATTCCGCTGTTTAAAAAACAAATCGAACTTGGCGGCCCAGTTACCGTGACACACCCTGAGATAACACGCTTCTTTATGACGATCCCAGAGGCCGCTCAATTAGTCATTCAAGCCGGAGCCATGGGTAAGGGAGGTGATGTGTTCGTTTTAGATATGGGAGAACCGGTGAAAATTACCGATCTTGCTAACAACCTTATCCATCTTTCCGGTCTTGAAGTGAAATCAGAATCTAATCCTCATGGTGATATTGAAATTCTGTTTACAGGTCTCAGACCAGGCGAGAAACTCTATGAGGAATTGTTGATTGGCGATAACGTTAAGAATACCTCCCATGAACGGATCATGACTGCCCATGAGGCATACTTGCCTTTGGAAGAATATGAAACCCTACTAGAAAAACTGGATTTTGCCTGTTTTGGTAAGGATCACGTCAGTATTCGAGAGCTCCTCTTAGATGCCCCAACAGCCTTCAACCCGACCGATGGGATTGGTGATTTAGTTTGGGTACAGTGTCAGAAAGATTGTCAGAAAAATTTAGATGACGTTGATTTAATTATTCCTTCTGTTGCTTAAGCTTTTATTTTCAACTCTTAAACTCCCCTAAGATTTATATCTGTGAAAGTTGTCATCCCTGTTGCGGGTTTTGGGGCTCGCATGCTGACTGCTATTTACAGACGCAATCGATATACAGATTGCATCCGGCAAGGTAGCAGCTTTTGACATGGCTGGCCGTTCCCACGACTGTGGTGACAAGCTGGGCTAGATGACTGCTTTTGTTGAATATGGCCTGCGCGATAAAAAGCTCGATAATGAGTTTAAACAGGCCTCGGATAAGATGTTAGGCGTTACTTTTGCCTCACCAGAACAAGACTAAGACGAGCTGCTTGCCTAGGGCTCTGCTTGTTAAAGCTGGTGAGTTTATCGTTTTTTTGGTCACAGTTCTTTGACCTTATAACAATAATGAATGGATAACTATTTATGAGAACAAAGGCTGTTATTTGCTTTGTGCTTGGCTGCGCGATTTTTCAGGCAAATGGCACTGAAATTACTGGCGCAGAAAGTGTGGTGCCAGTAAGTGCTCAGGCAGAAAGCAGAGATTACATTAATAAATCCTATTCACTGCAGGCCTTTACTGGGGCATTTAATACGCCCAATGCCGAAGTGATCGATTATGGTGATTTCGCCTTTGGCTACAGTGATAATTATTACGAGCAGGGGCGTAACGGATATAAGCATGATGGTTTTCAGCGCGCCACGGACTTGAAGTTTGGTGTCAGTGTTTTGCCAAATCTGGAAATTGTAGGTCGCTTAGGAACCCGCACCTCAGATTGTAATAGTTATGTTGATAAAGGTTGTGGCTTTAGGGATCTGTCAGGCTCGTTTAAGTGGCAAATACCTTTTATTCCTGCTGATTGGTTTAAATTGGCTGTTGGCGGCCAGGATATCGGCGGAGCTGCGATTAAGTCACAAGTCTATTATGTTAGCGCCTCGAAAGATTTCAGTTTGGGTGTGTTAGGCGGTATGCGTACCAGTGTTGGGGTTGGTAAGTCTGATAACGCCATTGGTTATATGAATGGTGTGTTCGGATCGATAGAGTATCAGCCCTTTGAGTTTGTGCAGTTGGTGGTGGATTACGATGTTAATGCCGTGAATGCGGGCGTAAAGCTTTATACCCCCAAAGACTGGTTACCCAGTGGATGGCAATTATCTGGCTCGGCGCAATTGTATACCAGTGACCTTGATAATAATGAAAAAGATAACTGGTTTGGGGTTAACCTAACTGTGCCTATGGGGTCGACTCAGCCTCGTCCGAGCTCACAGCAGGTGGCAGAGCGGGCTGCTGATCAAGTAGAGGCTAATCAGGCAGAGACTAATCAGGCTGGGATTAAGCAAGCAGAGGCTAATCAGTATGCACAGGCTTCGAGCCAGTCTGTTGAGCGACAAGCAATTCAAGATAAGCCTAAGGGTGATGCGGCGTTATCTAAAGCTGACATTAACGCCTTCGCCGCCTATTTAGCTGATTATGGTTTCGAGTCTATCAGCATTGGCTTAGATGATAGCAGGGGCTTAGTTATCGAGTTTGAGAATAATCTCTATAACCGTAATGAGGACGATGCCATAGCTGTGATGGCGAAACTGATTGATAAGCAGTTGCATACTAAGGCCGTTTTGAAATTAACCAATTGGGGCTTAGTGGTGAAAACCGTAAACGTGGATTTTACCGACAACAGGCCGCTTGATATTGCTGGCTATGAAACCGCCAATGATGGTAATTGGGTTTCGCGCTTTGTGATCGATGAGCTTCCGTTTGCAGGTGATGTGAATTGGCTAGTCAAAGGGCAGTCCAATGCGTATTTTACACCGCGTCTGATAGTGGCGCCTGCATTGGCCTCATTAGTGGGCACAGAATATGGCGCTTTTGATTATCAACTGGTGATGAGCCTGAATGCTCAGATGTCTTTATGGCCTGGCGCCTTGTTAGATTTCCGCTACATGACAGATACCATTGCCCATTCGGATGACTTTGAAGAGGGTAAATATATCTACAATCGTTTTGGGATCAAGAAGGGGATAGATCGCCGTCTGTTCCATCAGGCGTTCTCGCTGCCTTTTAATCTGTTTACTCAGTTCTCCTATGGTCGCATTTATGGTCAATCGGACGGCTTTTTAAATGAGTCCCGTTGGCAGAGTAACAATGGCTTACATAGAGTCAGCTTTCTTGGGGGCGATTTCGAAACCCCATCGGCAACATCGTCCTATGGCCATGTTCATAATCAGCCAATGTTAATGAAATACCGATACCGTTATTCGCCACTGAATTGGGATATCGAGTTAACGGCTGGTCAATATTGGGGCGGAGATAAGGGTTTTACTGTTAGGTCGCTGCATTGGTTTGATAACGTCCAAGTTGGGCTTAAATATCGTAGAACCAAATTTGATGATATTGACGGTGGAGAAGAGGAAGACTTTTTTGCCATCGGTTTCTCTATCCCGCTTAACTTTAGTAAGTCGATGACGCCTAAGTATGGCTTCCAGATTAGAGGGATTGAACAGTGGAATTACTATGTCGAAACCTCATTAACAGAGAAAAATACTGCGAATTATATTAAAACAGGTTTTGGTCAGGAGCCTTATTTGTATCACAACCTAGATCAAGCTTATTTCAATCGAGATAGGTATTAATTTCACCGAGCATATCTGTGTTAGTATTTTACTGCTGTAGAGCGAGAAAGGTTTAAATAATTATCTGTTTTTAAATAAAAATATATACCATTTATTTACTCCACGTTATGATAGTTCATAGCGTTATTATTAATGTTCATTTGAGGGAAATGCAATGAAATATAAATTTCTAGCGGTGTGTATTTCAGCCGCTATTGTGGTTGGCTGTAATGATCACAAGGACAAGGATAAGGATGTCGTAACACCGCCACCGCCACCGCCATCATCATTAGCTGTGCAGGCATTTGACGGTGCAGTATGGGGAATGGATGCTGAAGCTGTGTGTGACGGCGGTGACCCAATCGAGTTAGGGATGACTGACTTTGAAGGTTTTGTTTATGATGAAACCATTGAAGATCCTTCAAACTGTTCATTTACTTTCTTACCTACAGAGAACGCAATCGATGTGTCTAACGGTAAGGACATGAGCGATGTGACCTATAAAGTTCCTGTCGGTTTAGTTACTGCAGACACAGAAAAAGTCACTGCTTCACCTATCTCTACCTTGATTGCCGATACATTGGGTGACCAAGCTTACAATGAAGCAACGGCTGTTGAAGTATTAAATGCACTCGGTCTGACTGACTTAACCACTGTAAGTGGCATCTCGATTGAGGAGTTCTTGCTGGATGTTGAAGGCAGCATGGCCACCATTAAAGAGGAAGGTAATGCTGAGTTGTTTAGCCAAATCGCAGCAACTAACGTCGTATTATCAGATACTTTAGTAGCGAATCCAGGAATTGATCCTACTCAGTTAGCAAAGGCTGCCGGTAACCTGACCGCGACTGTGCTAGAGAGCTATCCTGAGTATCCGATGAATACCAGTGGTGAAGAGATAGTTATTGATGTGAAAGAAACCTCTAAGAACATCGATGATCTAACTGATCCTAACTACGACCCTGCAACTCCTCCTGCGACAGTTGTAGTGCCTGCGCCTCAACCTGTGAATCCTCCAGAAGAGCCTGAAGATCCAACTCAGCCTCCTACCGGTGGTACAGGTGGCACTGGTGGCGCTGGCGGTGGCGGCACCGGCGGTTAATGAAGTGTTTTGACCTAACGTAGGTTGATAAATTTAAAAAGCCAGTTGAGCAATCAACTGGCTTTTTTGTTTTCTGTCCCGCCTAGGTGGCTATCCAGTTAAAGCTCGTTTAGTTTTAATCCCATCCAGAAATCTTGAAGTAACAAGCTGATTTTATCCGTATCATGTGCTGATGGGTTTTTGAGCATGCTTCTTAGTAGTCTGTTGTCCTGATCAGCTTTAACTAACTTAATTTGATTTATGGTATGAGTGCTACTATCGGCCTGAGATAGTATGCCATTCAGATCGTAACCCAACAGAAAGGCAGCTTGGCGTTCCAAGTCATATTCAAGCGCTTCTGCTGGTATGAAATCTTCCCAAAGACGATCCAGTTGTAAGTGTTGATATTCCAATAGAATGGTTAAGAAGTCGGTTGCATCTTTGTCATTCATATCGGCACGTTCTTGCCAAGCAATGAGTTTAAGCAGAGTTAATCCTGCGAGTGAGGCAACTTTGATGATTATGCCATCACCTATATCAACTAATAGGCTGGCATCATAGGCTTCCTGGAACCCTGCCACCGACATAGTTATTTGATGTTCGGGTGGCCATTGAATTTCACCGTTTTCATCCGCAATGGTTCCGAATGGGATAATGTCTACTGGCAACCCGCTACTATGTATAAGGCGGTGCGCATTATTATTTGCTTCTGTTAGCCCTGTTTGAATTAACGCCTTTTTGACTTCTTTAAACACGTCCCAATTTGGTAGAAGAATACCTGTGTCAATGTCACGGGTCTGCCTGCCAGGATCTCGCCCAAATACGTGGAACAAAACTAAATCCCTTGCTGTTGCCCCAGCCACAAAAAACGGAGTGCCTGTTTTCTGAGTCGTTTCAACGATGAGCTTTAAGACTGGTTCAAATCCTGGTCTAAGGGAATGTTTTAAGGTGTAGATATTGTTCATTGATTTGTCCTGCAACTTCCCTGTTGCGGCTGTCATTGCTGGCCAATAATTCTGCAATTGCCAGTAATGCCTTAGCTTTATTGTTTATTTGTAATTCTTGACCCCAAAATGCGGGAACAAGCCAGAGCTTACCGGTTGTATTGGGCTTTGCCTTGAGCTGAGCAAGCTTTTTTTGTAGTGGTTCGAATGTAAAAAGTTGTAATTCATAGGGTTGTAAATATTGGGTCAGTTCATCGGCAGCGACTTCGCCACCCCAGCAATCTCTCTGATTGAGGGGGATGTCTCTCCAGTCGCTTGGGGCATCTAGCTTTATGCCTCCCAGTTTTGGTCTTAATACCGTTCGGTAATACTCAAACCAAAGTCTATATAGCGCTGCTTGGTCTAGCACATCTCTGCTAGAACCTTGACTGATTAACTTCTCCGCTACCAAATATTGAACCCCTTTACTGACCATACCTAAAGAGATATTTGCCAGATTAGCTATGTCTCTATAGGGCAAATGTAAGGTTTCATCTTTAACTAACAAGGCAAATAGCAGTTTCATAAAACCTACGCCGGGCTTTGCTTGAGGACTATTTGAAGAAAAGCTTTTAAGTGGGCGCTTGCCCTCCACCCAGAGGTTGAACTCTTTATATGTAACCCTTGCGTTACCTGCATTATCAATAAAGTTGATTGAATGCTCAGAGCAAAAATCGGCTAAAAATGGAGATAGCCTATTACAGATAAGCAGAGTATCTGGGCGCACAAAAGGTAACAATGCAGCTAAGCTCTCTTTGCGATGGATATGTTTTATTTCAACATCAAAATGATAGGTTTTATCACGGGCTTTCAGTATCACTTCTGCATCATTGAAGCAATGATTCTCTTTCCTGTTAGCGACAAGAGTGCTTTCGCCATGGAGTTGGGGAGGTAGATTGTCCATTGCGAGCATGAGTAATGTGGCTTCTTTGTTCATACCTGCCTCACGTTCATGAATCATGAACAGATGATAGCCGTGAACAAAACATTCTGCAAGCAACTAAGAGACAACTGTGCTTAAGCTAATACTCTGGAATGATTTTTAAACTGTTGCCGCCATTTTGCAGCCATCTAGATGTGACAAAGGGTTAGCGTTTCCGCTAACCCTTTGTTTTTATTGGTGGGACGGCGTCATCTGAATTGATGTTATTTACAGTTGATTTATATGAGTTTTGTCCGGTTCGGTTGTCTCACTTGGAATACTGCTTGGAATACCAAAAACTGATGTGTAACTTTTGGTGAAAATTCAATATTTTGTAAATTTTTTAATGGTTTATGCTAAGTTTCCCGTTTGGAATCTGAATCGGCGTCCAATCTCGCGTTGAAGTCCTGTTTTACTGCTATTTATTGAATGCATTGTAGTATAATTTTGTTGCTTCAAGCAGTACTTTATCGTCGACTCCCTTGCCCTGTTCATGGGCGAAACAAATTATTTCATAAAGGTTGGCTATTCCTTTCTTTAATTCATTTAACTGTTCAATTTTTGCTTTTGGTTGTTGAGGGGCTTTAGGGATCATAAACTCTTTTTCTATCCAATCCTCCGATTTTTCCTGCTGTTTTATTCTTTTTTCCTCGGGCAACCTATTTTTTGCGGCTTTCTTTTCTGCTAAAAACTGTTCGTAGCTATCTGTAATAAGCAATGTGATAATGTCAGTCTTTTTGTGACCTTTACACATTTGAGTTAGTTGATCCGACACATCTTTCTTAAGGCTAATTGATAGTGTCTTAACAGTTTTATCTTGTCTGTGTTTCCTCACCCTCCATGCGTTCCCCATTTTTTGAGCAAAAATTGAAATGTCGCTATAAGCAACTCCTGTTGTAAGAAAATGGTTAGCTAAAAAATATTTGATACTTTCAATGTCGGTTCGTGGTGGTTGGGGATATTTTTTACTATCCAAATACCCAGTTATCCACTTTATTGATTCGATTGTTTCGGAGTCTAAAAAGTCGAATAGCTTGATGATTTTTGGAAGTTCAATTGGTCTATTAGTTGACATGATTTATCTTCTGGCCATTGCATTACATGTAACGTAACATGTCGTGTGATGCTGAGCAATCAGCTATTAATAGGGGATGTGGTATGCTATATATGGTGCATTCATTAGTTTTACTTGTATCTTAAATATGCAACTATTGCACTCAATGACGGGCGCATCATCTTGTACTAGGTTGATCCTTTTGACTTGGGCTTCCTGCCTTGGTCCTCTATTTCAAGATGGATCTAGAGATGCCCTAGCTAGTGCTTTAGGTGTGTCAAAGCGTAATCTTGGAGTTGCGTTAGAGTACTTAGTACGAGAAGGATATCTTTGGAAAATTAAGAGTCCTTTGGAACGTCAATTTGGTGACAAATCGAGGGTACGTTTTGCTTATAGTTTGACTCCTGAGTGTTGGAGTATGTGGTGTCAGTTTCATGAATCTTTTGTTGGTCTGGATGAATTGACCTGTGCGCTTCGTGGTGAAACATCTGCGGATAAGGCCTCTTCAGAAAGAAACACCGCAATCAGTACCAATATGCGTTTGGTTTGGGCAGCTCTGCTAATACAAAATCATGGAGGATATTTTATAGGATGCAATATTGAGTTAACTAGCAAGTTACTGGGGATGACTGAGTTAACTTTTCGAAAAACCATCAAGCTGTTAATTAGACGAAGTGTCATTTCTACCGTAGTCGATGGAGTAAAAAGGAATGCTTTTTTTGAGCGTTTATTGCCCATCTATAAAATTTCCCCACAAAGCTCTAGACGTAAAGTAATTAAATTGGGGGTATCCCTCTCTAACGATAGCTTTATCCCATTTAGATTGATCAGTGAGCTCAGAGAGTTTTATCGACGTGTTAAAAAGTCTGGACAGCAGGATAAGTATCCTGAGCAGACTTCAAATTTATCGAATGAGCAGTATTTTGAGCTTGCTGAAGTATTCAGTGATAAACAATTAGTCCTGTATGTTTCCCATTTGTCCCTGTCGGCAATTTTATCTCTGGTTCCTATGTACGCTAATCATCTAAATGAAGTTAGTGGACCAAAGGTTGAACGATCAAATTTCCTTGCTCAACAGGTTAGAGGAATGCTAAGGCATGGACTGTTGTGTGAACAATTGCCCGCCGATGCCGATGCCGATGCCGATGCCGATCCCGACAGACAAAAGCAAAAGGAATACATTATTGTCGCTTTAGCCAATGAGGTCGATATGGTCATTCTAGAATTGGCAAAGTGGTGGCGTGATTATTTGGATAAGTTTGGTTTGCATATTCAATTGCATGGCTACTTACCTAATCACTTTATGGTGTCGGTACCCCCTCCTCATCCTCCTTTGCCTGTAGCGATGATGTCCTGTGTGTTAGAAGCATTCGTTCCAGATAACGAGAACTTTTACGATTGTATGCTGCTTGATGATCGTTTGCTGGCTGGCAAGGTGTTTCCGATTGCTAGATAGTGAACTCTGTAGTGATAAAGCTATTGATGTTTCTGGCTAACTCCAGAGTGAATATCAATCTGAACAGCTTGGATTTTGTCGGCAAAACGATCTCCTGGAAGAGTAAAAGTGGGAGGATGATGAGTTCGCAGTCTTCGGTATAGTAGTATATAGGTAGTAACGCATTAATAATTAATGGATTGTATGGCATAGGGTATAGCTAAGATTGCCCTGTGGTAAGTTAAAAAATATTAGTTAAGTCCATCTTGTGTTTAACCAACATAAGGTGCTTAACATGACGAACAATCACTTCAATACTAACCGTTCAATTCAGGATAAATACACCCTCTCATCAGAACATCAACGAATCGTATCTGATGTGTTATCGAGGCATTTACAGCGCTTCAATCGAGTTACTGTGATGCGGTTTGATTTACGTTTCCCAGAATACCTTCAATGGGACGACACTAAGGTGATCTCTCGTTTTATAGATGCATTTAAGAGTCGATTGTCAGCCTGGAATAACCGGCGTGAGTCAGGGCATCCTATTGGCTTTGGTTATATCTGGTGTCGGGAGCAAGCTGTAGGGACTAGTCATTGGCACTATCATGTGGCCTTTATGTTTAATAAGGATGCGCTGTTTACCTTTGGTCGTACTGAGCCTGGTGCTGATAACACCTATAACCGTATTGTGGGTGCTTGGGCGAGTGCATTGGATATCGATATTGGCGAAGCAATTGGTTTAGTGCATGTCTGTGCTAATGGTGTCTACTGGCTGGATCAAAATGCGCCCGATTATGGACAAACGCTGATTGATTGTCAGTATCGGCTGAGTTATCTGACAAAAAAAGAAACTAAGGAGATTGGAGATGGTAATCGTCACTTTAACGCTAGTCAGAAAATCTTCTTAGGCTAATTGTTAGGTTGGGAATAGCAGGGGCCTCATGCCCCTGTACTTTGTTCTGACTTAATGACGTAACCAATACCAGATATCTTTACCAACATCCGCTGCTGCGATCATGCCATCGCCAAGCACTTTAACCGGAGTGATCACCGTTGCTTTAACGGTAGTCTTGGCTGCGCCTGTGACCAATGACGTTGCGGCTTTACCGTATTGACCATCACGTAATTGTTCTGCTGAAGTACTCAAGGTGTCACTGGTGCCATTGATCAGTGTCTCAAGCGGTTTTGCGACGAGATCGCCAGGGGTACCAATCACCCGATTTACCGAGTCAGGTAGGCCCAGATATTCTCCTGCCATCTTGGCTGCGGTGGAGGCCAGCGCAATATTGGCGCTACTGCCCTGGGCGAGCCGTTTGGCACTGCTGCCCAACAATCCCGCTCTGGTACTGATCTGCGCGGTTAGGTGCAGGCTGTTACTCACCTGATCTGAGCTGTCCGTTTCATCGATACACCAATTGACGAAATGCTCACAGTTACTGTCCAGTAGGTGGTAGGGCCGGTATCCTAATAGACTTTGAGCCCGTGCGATAGCGGTTTCACGATCGTAGGCAATGGCTTTACACTTAACGTGGCCACCTTCTGCAAACACCGCAATACTGACTTGTTCAATCACGCCATCTTTACGTTGATGGATCACCTGATCATCACCAACGCATAAGCCATGATGTTGGGTGAGGTGTAGACGGTCGATATTAACGATCAGATGATCGCCAGCTTTAAATGTGTTCATGTGGGTTTCCTCATGACGAAGGGATAAAAAAGAGCCGCACTTTGACGGTGACGACTCCATGGTGGTGTATGGCTTTTGGGATAGGAGCTAGATCTCCAGCTCAACAAAGTCTCTATCAATTTGCTGTTGGGTAATGCCGATATATCGCAGGGTGACCGCTTCTGAGCCGTGCCTGAGCATACGCATCACTCGGCCAATATCCTTGCAGGACTGATACAGGTGATAACCACGGGTCTTACGCATCGAGTGGGTGCCTAATGCCAGCTTGATATCCTCGCCGACAAAGGCAAACGCTCTGGCCACCGCGCGGCGACTGAGTGGTTTCGGGGCTGCGTATTGCATCTGCCTGCTACGGTGGGATTGAAACAGATAGATGTGGTTCGGATGGCGTTTCTGGATCGCCTCAATCAACGCCTGGGTCTTATCGTTGAGCTTGATCCTGGCGGGTTTACCAGTTTTTTGCTCGATAATGGTTAAGCGATCGCCTTGGATATCACTGAACTTAATCGCCAGTAAATCGGAGATCCGCAGGGCCAAGTTAAGGCCGATATTCCACACATCGGCCATCTGCTGACCAAAGTGGCGCTGCAGCAGATAACTGATAAGCTTAATGGTGTCGCGGTTTTTCACCGCTTCGACTTCTTTCATCTGTGGTTCCCTCTTTTTGCTATAGCGTGAATGTGGGAACCGGCCTCAGGCAAACCCGCATGGGGCCTAAGTTCGCTGCTTCCCACAATACCTTTTTGAGAACCAGGTCAGTCGACACTGATCTCTATCTTGTAAATCCCCATCTGGACGTAACGGCAGAAGTTGTTCAGTACTAGCCGTACTGGACTATCGGCGTGTTCCAGGTAACAGCGGCCAAAGAAACTGTTGTAAACCTCCTTTTGCTGAAACTGTATATCCATCTCCTTTTCCAATTCAGGGAAGGGGCCGCCGCAATAGGCAAAGTCGGTGAAGTAGTTCAGATGCCAGCTATCGCCCTGGCGGTAGAGGTTGATCTCCACCGGGTGAAAGCCACCGTTCTCGGCGCTGTAGTCGGGATCGCGGTAGTTAAAGGTGACGATATTAAATTCAGGGATGTTGATGGCTGTCAGTTGCTTCTCTAGTAACTCATAGAAGGGCTCTGGCAGTTGGATAGTGGTTTCGCGGTGGATATTCATGGTGGACTCCAAAACAAAAAGCCCACCAACGGCAAGCGTGATGGGCGAGGTTAGGGTAAGGGTTAGGTAAAGGTTGCTGTTAGTGATTAAACAGAATTAAGTGTGACTGCTCCATTGGGGATGGGCATTGTCACCGTGGTTGTAGTAACAACCGTTGAGGATCATCCGCCACTCGCCATGGGGCGTGCCGTATGTATCGCAATCTCTGACCAAGCGACAAAAGCCAATCTCTTTGGGGAGGTTATCCACCATGTCCCGGCTGCTGACAAACAGCTGAGTCTTACGCAGTTGCTTGGGAGGGCTGATCTCTGCCGGTCCGCTGATGTCGCCATTGTCATCTGTTTGACGGAGAAATATCGGCAGGGTTAACTCCAGGCTAAGGCGATTAAGCAAGTTAGGAAATGCCGAGCAGGCCTCTGCAACTGCCGCCTGGGAAAAGCTATCGGTAAATTCAATCATGATGGTCTCCAAAATAAGCAGGGCTGCCTTATAGGTAGCCCTTTATGCCGGTATGGGCTGTGTCTGAGAGGAATGTCAGAGCCAGCCTCGTTCGGCGAATGACACACACTGATCGCCGACGACGATGTGATCCAGTACCGGCACATCGATGGAATTGAGCGCGGCAATTAATCGCTCGGTGATGCGTCTATCTGCTGCCGATGGCTCAGGGTTACCCGAGGGGTGGTTATGGGCCAGGATCACCGCTGCGGCATTACACAGCAGTACTGCCTTAACGACTTCGCGAGGATAGACACTGGCCGCATCAATGGTGCCGAAGAACATCTCATTGAACTCAATTAACCGGTGCTGGCTATCGAGCATCATCACGGCAAACACTTCACGCTGATGCTGGTGGAGCTTAAAGCGCAGAAAATCACGAGTGGCATCGGGGTTACAAAAAGCATCGCCGCGAACGAAACGCTCGGCGACGATACCGGCTGCGGTTTCGAGAACTTGGGATGAGGTTTTTGACCAGCTGTTGCTGGGCTGGGTGATCACCTTGTGCATAGCGCCTCCTAATGTTGCTAATCGGTATATGCACAGGGGTGATATATATCTGCAAAAGATTTGAAACAGGAAGAAAAGTTAAAAATTACTCAAACGGATTATGTGATGAGTCAATAACAAAGGATACTCATCATGAAACTCATTAAATTGAAAGAAGTAATGGAAATGACCAGTCTGAGCAAAGCTACGATTTATCGAATGATTAAGCAGGAAGCATTCCCCGAAAAGCTATCGATTGGAGGAAGAGCAGTCGCTTGGGTTGAGAGTGAGGTGCAGAATTGGATTTTAACAAGAATAGAGGAGCGAGATTCCCAGAGTGGAACCGATTAAGCCCATATCTATATCTGTTTTATTGCACATTAATTCAGTTCAGGATATCCCTTATAACTTCCTGTCTTCAAAGGCTAAGAATGTCCCCTATTGCTAGATTGAAATGCTTTTTCTTGGCTGCATCCCTCTATAAGTAGGCCTATAAGCAATAACTAAAAATAACCTAACTAAACCAAGGGAATGACTGAAAACAAGCAAGGGTAGGGCAACAGTCAAAGATTACTTAGTTATTATTGTAATAACATTTTCAATCAAGATGTATTAAGTGCTTGAATGTCATAGACTATTCAAGTAGGGCACTCACTGACGTATAGACAAGCGCATCTCCCTTATTGGGATGCGCTTGTCTTGTCGCCCTGATGATCAATACAAGGGGTGGATACTCCATCCCATAGTTCTTCACCTTCAAAGCATTTAACTCCAGTTATATTTCAAACGACGAAGAGAACGTAGTCACATCGCCAAACCACCTACCAAGAAGACCTACGGTGGCTTTGAAGATACCCCAAGGGGGAATTCCACCCATCTGTATTACAGTTTAGTACGAAGACTGTGTGCTACCTCTCTGGATTAGATGGTTATTCTCTGACACAATCCTAAAAATGATGTTTATCAATCTAGATGATGTAGTCGTTTAATCTATAGGTAATTACTAGCGGGCATGACTATTTTTCGGTTATTACATTCTTGCCTACAAGTAACGTATGATGGTGACCAAGATGATCGACTAGCCCTTGTTCAAACGACGCTTTTACGTATTGCGTAAATTTGGCCTGAAAGTGGCAGTAAAGTAATTAAATCTTAAGGACCATTACAGTTGATAACAGACTATCAAGCCAAGTATTTAGCTCATGAACTTACAATTCGCCATGCTGCAGGAGGGGTTGATAGCCTCTCCCAATCTCTGTTTGACGCCAGTGTTGATCTTAATCCTCATCAGATAAACGCGGCACTTTTTGCACTGAACAATCCACTCAGCCAAGGTGTAGTTTTGGCTGATGAGGTGGGGCTGGGTAAAACCATCGAAGCAGGCCTTGTACTGTCGCAGTACTGGGCTGAGCGTCGTCGTAAACTCCTTATCATTTGTCCAGCATCACTACGTAAGCAATGGGCACAAGAACTCGCTGATAAATTCAATCTGCCATCGCAAATTTTGGATGCAAAAACCTGGCGTAATCTGCTGAAGGAAGGAGTGCACAATCCTCTTGCACAAAAGCAGGTCATTATCATGTCCTATCACTATGCTGTTCGACTTGAAGAGCAGTTACTAGTGGAGCCCTGGGATCTGGTTGTTATCGATGAAGCTCACAAACTTAGAAACGCTTATCGAATCAGCAATCGCATGGGGCAGGTGCTGCGGCGTGCACTGACTGGTCGCAAAAAACTGCTGTTGACAGCAACGCCATTACAAAACTCTCTGATGGAGTTATATGGACTCTCAACACTGATAGATGAACAGCTCTTTGGCGATGAGAGAACCTTCCGTCAAAACTTTATTCAAGGCCAAAGTGCAGTCACTAGGCTCAAAGAAAGGTTAAAGGGTTTTATCCACCGTACACTTCGTCGAGACGTGCTGGAATACGTACCTTATACTAATCGCCAGACGATCACAGTGCCCTTTACGCCCACCACGCAAGAAGAGGACCTTTATAACGGCATATCGGCACTGTTGGAACGCGAGGAAAGTTATGCGCTACCCTCAAATCAACGTCATTTAACGGGGCTGATTTTAAGAAAATTACTGGCCTCAAGCTCCCATGCTGTGCTCAATACGCTCGAAACTATATTAAGACGATTGGAGTCTCTAAAAAGCGCCCACAGAAGCGATATCAACATCGTTGCAACGTTAGTGGATGACGATGACCTAGAACAGGAATATTTGGAAGAAATAGATGAGTCTGCGGCCGGTGATGATGATTTAGACCTGCATTTGCTTGATCTTGAAATCAATGAACTCAAGCTTTATATCGACCAAGCCAAGGCCATTGAAACTGACAGTAAAGCAACGGCGCTGCTCACTGCTTTAGAACAAGGCTTCGCCAAAATGGAGGTCATGGGCGCACCGCGAAAAGTGATTATCTTTACCGAATCCAAGCGGACCCAGGAATACTTAAACCGATTTCTTTCAGCCAATGGTTATCAGGATAAGATTGTCACCTTCAGTGGCTCCAATAATCATCAACATGCAACAGAAGTCTACCAACGTTGGCTCGTTGAAAACCAGGGCAGTGATCAAATCACTGGTTCACCACAGGTTGATCGTCGCACCGCGCTTATTGAAGACTTTAAACACCACGCAGAGGTGATGATAGCGACAGAAGCGGCGGCAGAGGGGGTTAACCTCCAGTTTTGCTCTTTGTTGATTAACTACGATTTACCGTGGAACCCCCAGCGCGTTGAACAGCGTATCGGTCGCTGCCATCGTTACGGGCAAAAGTTCGATGTAGTGGTTATAAACTTTCTCAATCAGTCAAATCACGCAGACCAACGAGTATTGGAACTGCTTAGTGAAAAATTCCACCTCTTCGATGGAGTATTTGGCGCCTCAGACGAAGTGCTCGGAAGTATCGAATCTGGTGTTGATTTTGAAAAGCGCATTCAGGCCATCTACGAGACTTGTCGTAAGCCAGAAGACATTGATGCTGCTTTTAAGCGCCTTCAACAGGAGCTTGAAGCTGACATTAATGAAAAAATGAAAGAGACAAGACAGCTGCTGCTCGAGAACTTTGATGAAGATATCCACGACCTGTTAAAAATGCGTCTGGACAGTGCGGAGCAGCGGCTTGATAAAGTCGGGCGCTGGTTCTGGGCTATCACCCGTCATGAGTTGCAAGATCACGCAGATTTTGATGATACAAATCATTGCTTTGAGCTAAAAAATTCGATCCCGAATGTAGTCCCCGGACTCTATCAGCTACATAAGCGCGGGGCTGCGCAGCAACAAGTAGCCGAACTGCCTCACTCCCATCGCTATCGTATATCAGCTCCTTTGGGAGAGTGGGTTTTACAGAAAGCTATCAACCGTGAGTTGCCGTTTGCAAAATTGGTATTCGATTATTCAGCGCACAACGCAAAGGTGTCTGTGCTTGAAAAGCTCCTTGGTCAGTCTGGCATACTTCGGCTGCAAAAATTCAGTATTGAGTCACTGGAACGCAGTGAAGACTACTTGTTGTTTGCCACTGTAGATAACCAAGGCAAAACTATTCCTGCTGAAGTTGCGCAAAAGCTTTTACAGTTGCCATCGCAGGTTCAGTCAGTAGATAAGATGGGCCAATGTGCGGCTTTACCTGAGTCGGAATCGATCCTGGAAGGTATTTTACAGACTGAGTGTCATCTGGTTGAAAAGTCGGTCAACCACCGGAACCTCAGCTTTTTTGAGCAGGAAGTTAACAAATTGGATGCCTGGGCCGATGATCTCAAAGAAGGCCTGGAAGTCTCTATCAAAGAGCTCGATAAACAAATCAAAGAAGTACGCCGTGAGGCTAAGATTGCGGTAACACTCGAAGAAAAGCTCGCGCTGCAAAAACAGCAAAAGAGGATGGAAAGTCAGCGCAACAAAAGCAGACGAGAGCTGTTTGATAAACAGGATGAAGTCGATGAGCGTCGAGAAAGGTTAATCGAGACTTTGGAAGGCAAACTGAACAAAAAAACGATATCGGATACAGTTTTTACTATCTACTGGCAATTGATTTAAGGAAAGGGAATTTAACATTGGCAGCATTACACCCACAATTTTTTGGCCCATTAAGAGACCTGCTTCAACAGAGATTTGTGCCGCATTTACCACCATTGCTAGGGCAAGGTGGGCGAGAAGATAAACCCAAAAAGCAAATTTCTAGGGCATTTAGTGCATTCGTACTTCAGCAAAAATTCGATTTAGACGTAGTAACTGCAGCCAATGCAGTTGTGGACGACTATGAAGATCATGGTATCGATGCCATCTACTATCATGAAGTTGATCAGACTCTGTACTTAGTACAGTCAAAAATGAAGGAAGATGCGCAATTCCAACTGGGCGAAGCGCAGGCTTTTATTGAGGGTGTAAAGTTACTTTTAAACAAGCAATTTCAACGCTTTAATCAAAATGTACAAAATCTTCAAGTAGATATTGAAACAGCATTAGACGAGTGTGAAAGCATTCAACTGCTTGTTGCATACACAGGTAATGGAATTACCATACAAGCACAAAACTACCTACAACCAGCGATCCAAGAGCTAATTGATGAAGGTGAAGAGCAAATCGAACCTGGTTATCAAGAGTTCACTGCCACCGATGTTGAGCAGGCTCTTCGCAGTGAACATGCGGTTGATACAGTAAACGAGCGTGTCGCTGTATATAAGTTTCGAGTGCAAGAACAACCACGAAAAGTCGTATTTGGTATCGCCAAACTAACCGATTTAATTGCCTTGCACACCACTCATGACCGCAAACTCTACGAGAAAAATATTCGCTATTTTATTGGTGCTGGCAGACGCGGGGTAAATAAAGCCATTAAAGACACCCTTTTACATGAGCCTGAAAATTTTATTTACCTTAACAACGGCATAACCCTTGTAGGCAATACGGTTAAAGTTAAGTCAAATAACCGAAGCGGTGCGAAAAATATCGATGTGAGAGGCCTGTCCGTCGTCAACGGTGCACAAACCATCGCCAGTGCAGCACAGTTTATGAGTGAGAATCCTGATGCCGATATCAGCCAAGCCCAAGTGATGGTAACCATTATCAACACGGGGAACGATGCGTTTCACAAACAAGTAACTAAAGCACGTAACCTACAAAATCCTGTCGACTTAGCCAACTTTGCTGCTCTGGACGACACCCAAGAGCGCTTGCGCCAAGAGATGAAAATGTTCGGTGTCGAATACCTCTATCGCCCACAACAAACCGCAGCGGCTGGTATTCGTAGCATCACTATCGACACCTTGGCAAAAGCGCTGGCCTGTATGCAAGCTGATGTGCGCGTGCCTTATCAGCTAAAGGCAGAGCCAGGTAAGTTTACCAACCAGGAAACTGATGAATACCAAGCCATTTTTAGTTCCGGTTTACAAGGTGCTGTAGCCATTAACGCGGTGAACTGCTATCTGGCGATACAAGGCTTATGCACGGCTGCGGAACGCGGGCATCCAAGCCCAGAAAAACTGGTCTATCGCCATTTTACCTACTGTATAACCACGCTTGTAATGGCGCAGTTTAAAGACGCTATTACTGCCCCTGAGATTTCTGAGCAAGCAATATTTGAAGGTTTAATCAGTCGTACCTTTGATGAGCTTCGACAGCAATTTTTTGATAGTTTTACAACATTAGCATTGGGCAGTGTTCCGCACGCGTATTTCAAACGCTTAGGCGATACAGCTCGTTTAATGCAGTCGGTGTGGATCAGCCATTTAAACTTGGCAGAAAACCAAGTAGTGATAGCCAAACAAGAACGCCTTCAAGCGAACGACCCACATAACCAGAATTTATTCAGTTACTTAGCCGAGCAAACACATCGCCAGCAAGGGCAAAACGCTCAAGCTTCCAATCGGCAAGCACAGCCAGCGTAGTCATTGCTGTGGAACAAAAACGCTAAGTAACGAACACAAGATAAGAGTACAGAAATGATGAGCAAAACCAAATTAGAATTGACCTGGATAGGTAAAAACGAACGCAAAAAGTTAGAGCCGCGCATTCTATTAGAAGACCCGAGCAAGTCTTACCATGCCAGCCAAAAAGTCACCCAAAACGATATTTTTGATAATAAGCTGATTTTTGGCGATAACCTATTGGCGCTAAAGGCATTGGAGCAAGAGTATGTTGGGCAAGTAAAGTGTATTTACATAGACCCACCATATAACACAGGCCAAGCATTTGAACATTATGACGATGGACTTGAGAACTCAATATGGTTAAATCTTATGAGAGAAAGACTAGAGATACTCTGGTCTTTATTGAAAAGTGATGGTTACATTGCAGTTCAGATAGACGACAAACAATTTGCAAGACTGTATTTATTGATGTCTGAGATATGTGATGAAAGGAACTTAAAAACAATCACTGTAAAAATGAGTGAGGCGAGCGGCCTGAAAATGGGGTCGGTAAAAAAATATGGAAGTATCCCAAAGCTAAAGGAATATATAATTCTTGCAAAGAAAGACGGTGTTAAGAATATTAGGCTAGATCCTGTTCCAAAGGAAAAGTGGGACACTGAGTACAATATATTCCTTGATTGCTTTACAAAAGATGATAAAGCAAAGGTAGATGAAATATGCAATTTGGACGGCGGAGTTACGGAAAAAGATTTAGCTACTCTCGATAATATTGCTAATAAAATAAATCTGAAATCGGTGGCTGAAATATGCAAAGAACTAGGGTTGAAAGGGAAAGAGAAAGATAACTGGCTATTTGAAAACGCATATCGTATTTGTCAATGTGCTACATCTGCTTCCGTATTGAGTTTAGCAAATGAAAAAAGAGAAAAGATTCAGCAAGAGTTATTTTTCGTAAAGTCAAAAAAAGGGATGATTTATTTTGTTAGAGGTAATTATTCGACGGAATCTAAAAAACCGAGGGTTCAATTAATTTTTGCGGAGGATAACCTTACTGTACATCCAGGGGATCTTTGGACAGATATAAGGACAACTGGTCTTGAAGCTGAAGGGAAGGTCAGTTTCAAAAACGGTAAAAAGCCTGAAGCGCTTGTGGAAAGAGTCATAAAAATGGCGACTGAACCTGGTGACATAGTTTTGGATTCTTTTGCTGGATCTGGCACTACTGCAGCTGTAGCTCATAAAATGAATAGAAAATGGATTTTAGTTGAGCGAGGTATGCAATGTGACACTCACATTATTCCGCGAATGAAGCGGGTAATTGATGGTTCCGACCCTGCGGGCATTACGATGAAATATGGTTGGCAAGGTGGTGGCGGCTTCCGTTACTACAAACTTGCACCGTCTTTAATTGTGAAAGACAAGTTTGGCTTGGAAGTGATCAACAAAGAATACAACCCAGAAATGCTTGCCGAAGCGGTTTGTAAGCTAGAAGGCTTTACCTATGCGCCATCGGAAGTGGATTGGTGGGATCATGGTTATTCAACCGAGACTGATCATATTTATGTCACAACACAAAGCCTGTCTGTTGAAAAGTTAGAAGCACTTTCCGAGGAAGTAGGTAGTGATCGAACCCTATTGGTGATGTGTGGTGCATTTCGCTGTGAGTCAGGTCGCTTTGTCAATTTAACCCTGAAAAAGCTACCAAAAGCCATTTTAGATAAGTGTCAATTTGGTCAGGACGATTATTCGTTAAACGTGGCTAACTTAACAGATGATGCGTATGCCGATGACGATGCAGCGCAAGATTAACGGTTAATAAGGATAATTATAATGACCATGGATTTATCAAGCTTAAAACCCGAGCAAATACGTGCCATTAATAACGTTATTAGCCGTTTAAGTTTACGCCAACCGCAGCAAGACTCGCTGCGCGCTTTAGCAGTGGCAATTAGTACCTCAGAGAACAAACTACTGGACCCTAAGCGCGATGTGCCAGAATTATTAGAAACCCTAAAAGCGCAGTTTCCTAAGCTCAGTGATTTTGAACGCGACTTTCCATCACTGTGTTTTGCCTTGGCAACTGGTGTAGGTAAAACCCGTTTGATGGGGGCTTTTATTACCTATTTGTATCAGGTACATGGCATTCGCAACTACTTTGTGTTGGCCCCAAACCTGACGATTTATGAAAAGCTGATCAGCGATTTTTCGCCCGCTTCGCCTAAGTATGTGTTTAAAGGGATCATGGACTTCGCGCTAGACGCACCTAGGGTAATTACAGGTGATAATTACGAACGTCTGAACTTAAGAGGAGGTACTCTCTTTGGCTCGATAGATATCAATGTTTTTAACATAGCCAAAATTAATACCGAAGTGCGCGGCGGTAAGGCTCCAAGAATAAAAAGATTTGCCGAAGTATTAGGTGAAAGCTACTTCGAGCATTTATCAAAGTTACCCGATTTAGTGCTGCTGATGGACGAATCGCACCGTTATCGTGCCGATGCCGGTATGCGTGCGCTCAATGAGCTTAATCCGCTATTCGCCTTGGAGCTTACGGCCACACCCTTTACCGAATCAAGTCGTGGCCCAGTGCACTTTAAAAATGTGGTGATTGATTATCCTCTAGCCTGTGCCATGGACGATGGTTTTGTAAAAGAGCCTGCTGTCGTTACTCAGCGTAACTTTGATGCCAGCCAATATGATAAAGATGAACTAGAAACCATTAAGTTAATGGACGGTATTCGTTTGCATGAGCAAACCAAAGTGGATTTAACTACTTACGCACATGAAAACGATGCCAAGCTAGTTAAGCCCTTTATGTTAGTGATTGCCCGTGATACCACCCATGCCGCGGAACTTTTAACTAAGCTTGAAAGCGTATTTGAAGGGCGCTATCGCGGTAAAGTAATTCAGGTTGATAGCAGCAAAAAAGAAGAAGAAACCATTCAGGCGCTGCTTAATGTTGAACATGTGGATGAACCTACCGAGATTGTTATACACGTTAACATGCTAAAAGAAGGTTGGGACGTCACCAACCTGTACACCATTGTGCCATTGCGCGCAGCTAATGCCAGAACCTTAATTGAGCAGTCAATTGGCCGTGGTTTGCGTTTACCTTATGGTAAACGTACAGGTGTTGAAGCCGTTGATACGCTAAGTATTGTCGCGCACGACAAATTCCAAGAAATTGTTGATGAGGCTAACGACCCGAATAACCCACTGCGCCTGAAAACGCGAGTATTAGATCGCCCAGAAGACGATGTAACCAAACAAAGTGTGCAGGTGAAATCGAACCTAGAGCAGCAACTTACTGGTTCAGGTGTAACCGCAACAGGTGCGGATGGTAACCGTGAGGTACAAGAACCTAAAGCCGCTTATACCACGCCGAACCAACAAACCGTTGCCCGCGCTGCATTGGACGTGATCAAGCAATATCAAACGCGCCCTACCGATGCGCCAACCAGTAAAGCGCTGTTAACGACTGAGGTAAAAGCACAGATCACCGAACAAGTAAAAGCTCAGTTAACCCAAGAGCAACGGGAGCTATTTACTGAAGAATCGGTGGATATTGCGGCGATTGTTGAGCAAGTCACCAAGCTCACGGTGGATAACACTATAGATATTCCTCGTATTATTGTTTCTCCATCTGGTGAAGTACGTACCGGTTATCATCCGTTTGATTTAGACATTGCTGCAATCAAAGGTTTAAAACCTATCGACCGAACGCTGATCCAACAAAGCCTGCAAGACAATCACCAAACCATTCGTGGCGAAGGAGATTCAGGTAACTACGAGCCGGTGAAGCAGAATTACATTTTGAAGAAGCTATTCGACTACGACGATATTCCTTACGACGAGCAAGCTGAACTCTTGTTTGACCTAGCCACTCAAGCAGTCAATACACTGTCGACTGAAAACGACGACGATGTGGTTGAGAATATTCTGCAAAACCAAAGTGATGCAATTGCGAAGTTAATTCATGCGCAACTAAACAACCACTTCTTTGAAGAAGCAACCGAGTACGTGGTCGATGTACGCAGTGGCTTTAGCACCTTACGTGACTGCGCTTACACCATAGCGCAAGACCAGCCGGTGCAAAACTACCGTGATACCGTGCGCGATGTCAGTCGCATCAAACAAATGCTCTTTGGCGGCTTTAGCCGATGTTTATACCCGCTGCAAAAGTTTGATTCAGACACTGAGCGCCGTTTTGCGGTGATCTTGGAGCGTGATTGCGAGAAGTGGTTTAAGCCCGCCAAAGGGCAATTCAAGATGTATTACAAACGCGGTAGCGAGCATCCTGAATACGTGCCGGATTTCGTTGCTGAAACCACCGACTGTGTATTGATGATTGAAACCAAAAGTACCCAACATCAAAACCAAGACGGCAGTTGGAATGAGGAAGTCACCGAAAAAGCCCGCAGCGGTGTGAAGTGGTGTAACCATGCCAGTGAATACCTTGCACAGCACGGTGGCAAGCCTTGGAAATACTTACTCATCCCGCATGATGCAGTGAAAGAAGCTAATTCTTTGGAGCTCTTTATAACGATGTTTAGTAAACAAGATTAGTGTACAATTATCTCTGTTAAGCAAAACTTTACTTTAGAAACAAGATATATAGCGTGGAAATTCATGGCACAGGCAAATATTAATACAAAAATGTTAAAGTGGGCACGTGAGCGTGTTGGCTTTGCTGTGCCTGAATTTGCGAAGAAGTGTGGTATTAAGCCAGAACGTTTAGAAGAATGGGAAGCTGGTCAAGCCCCGCTTACTTTCAATCAAGCAATGACTTTTGCAGATAAGGCTCATATTCCATTTGGTTACTTATTTTTACCAACCCCCCCAGCTGACGAGCTACCAATTCCTGACTTACGTACACTAGGTGGTGAAGGTGTATTTAGGCCAAGTGCAGAGCTTCTTGACATAGTTAAACTTATGCAGGAACGCCAAGCTTGGTACAAGGATTATTTAAAACAACAGTTAGCGGAACCTTGCCAAGTAGTCGGTCGCTTTTCTGTAAAAGATGGCAAACAAGCGGTTGTTGCAGATATGCGGAAAAAGTTGGGGGTTGCCGAGCACCCTAGCCGCGGCAAATGGGTAGATTACTATCGTGATTTAGTTAGTAAAATTGAGTTTGTTGGCATTTTGGTTATGCGCCAATCTGATTTAGGACACTTTACTCGGCCTTTGTTGGTGTCTGAGTTTAGAGGTTTTGCAATCTCTGATGATTATGCGCCAATTATATTTGTTAATCATGCAGATGCTCCAGGCGCTCGCTTATTCACGCTAATACACGAGCTGTGTCATATTTGGCTTGGTAAATCTGGGGTCTCTGATGGCAATACTCAAAACCACAGGCAGGAAGAGGTATTTTGTAACGCCGTTGCCGCAGAGTTTTTAGTGCCAGAGCATGAGTTTGTTGCTTTGTGGCAGAATGGCTGTGAAAGCTGGCAAGATAATTTGGGACCTTTAGAAGCACACTTTCACGTCAGCACTTGGGTATTAGCTCGCAGGGCACTCACCGTTGGTTTTATTACCGAGTATGAATATAGTAATTATATTGCCACTCAAAAGGCTATCAATAAAAATAAAGGTGATGGTGGTCCAACTTATTATAGGACCAAAAAAAGTCAAATTAGCCAGTCTTTTTCTAAAGCGATTATACAGCAGGCTATGAGTGGGCAAATGTTAATGCGAGATGCTGGATTTTTGTTAGGTAATATGAAACCTGCTCAAATTCCTAAATTTGCTAAGGAATTTGGCTTTTGAAATACTTACTAGATGCTAACACATATATTCAGGCTAAAAACCAATATTACGGTATGGATATTTGTCCGGCTTATTGGGATTGGTTGGACAAGCAATTTGCAAATGGGATAGTTGGCAGTATCGCCATGATTGGCCGCGAATTAAAAGATGGTAATGATGATTTGGCGGAATGGGTTAAACTGCGCCCTGGTCACTTCATGAGTAATGATGATAGCGCCACACAAGCTGTTTTTGCTCAAATTGTTTCACAGGTGATGGCTGGTAGTTACAACCAAGCTAACCGTGATAATTTTTTAGCCAAAGGCGATCCTTGGATTATTGCAAAGGCTAAAGTTTTAGACGCGACTGTTGTGTCTCATGAGTCACTAATAGTTGAAGGAACTAAAAAAGTAAAAGTACCGAATATTTGTGCTGAATTTTCTGTGCCATGCATTGATACCTTCACTTTGCTTAGAGAATTACAGGCAAGCTTTAAACTGTAATGTGGTACAACGCCTGGAGATAGGAAAGATGTTACAGTCTCTTCAATACGGACGCTAATCCTCCTTATCTGATTTTTTGAATTAAGCAAACAATCTAAAAGTTTGTCTTTGTTAATAAAAAAGTGAGTTAACAAAGATTTGTTTAATTTGTCCATAAGACTCAGTCCATACGTTTAGCTTAATGCTTAAATATCCTTGTTATATACGCTCTAGAAGCAAGCCAGGCTCCATGTGGTCGGTATTGGAGAGCAACATTTTGATGCTTAGTATCATTCAACTTAAATTTCAGATTTTTGATTAGTTATTCCATTAAGTGTTGTGGCTGATTTTGAGGCATCCTCGATATGTTCGCTCCACCAGCACATCATTGGACGTCTAAGTTCTAGATATGTAGCACGGTTATATGCTGTACGCACCTCATTAGCGCCTACGTGAGATAATGCAGATTCTATCCAATCAGAGTTGTAGCCCTTTTCGTTTAGAGTGGTACTAGCTAGTGAGCGAAGCCCATGGCTTACTAGCTTTCCATGAAATCCCATACGCTTTAACGCCATATTAGCCGTTTGAGTATTACAGTGAGTTTTAGGTTCTCTGTCAGCAGGAAATATGTATTCTCTATGGCCGCTAATGGGCTTTACAGCCTCCAGTACTCCAAGCATTTGTGGCGTAATCGGGATCAAATGTTCTAGTTTATTTTTCATTTTTTCAGCTGGAATAGTCCAGATTAGCTTTTCTAGATCTAGTTCTGCCCAACGTGCTGTTGCTGCTTCAGAGGGACGTGTCATAGTGTGCAACTGCCACTCAATCAGACATCGAGTTACACGTTTAATCGAAGCTTGTGAAAGCGCTCGCATTAAATCAGGTAGCTCCTCTGGGCTTAGCGTGGCCATATGTTCTTTTTTAGGCTTTTTAAATGCTGCACGAATCCCTACTAGCGGGTTTGTGGGAATGTAGCCACAGTTAACTCCGTAGTTCATGATTTCGTTAAGCCTTTGATTGAGTCGTTTTACAGTTTCTAAACTTCCCTTAGCTTCTATAGGACGGAATAGAGTGATGACATTAGGAGCCGAGATCTTGATAAGGGGTGTATCGCCAAGATCTGGAAAGACGTGTCTTGCTAACGATTGCCAGGTCTTTTGAGCGTGATCTTTAGTCACTTCATGTTTTTTAATTTCCAACCATTCTGCAGCAACATTCTTAAGTGTATATAGAACCTCTTGTTTTATTTTGAATGATTCTTGTTCGCGTTTATCCTTGGGATCAATACCACTAGCAACAAGTTCCCTGTATTCAATGACCTTTTTCCTGGCTTTGACTAGAGAGACTTCGGGATAGGGGCCCATCCCAATATTGACGCGCTTTTTCGTAGTTGGATGGTAATAGTTGAAGTTCCATAACTTTGAACCATTGCTACGAACTCGTAGCTGAAGCCCATCACCATCAGAGAGAACGATGTCTTTTGCGCCTGGCTTCTGTTTTTTGATTTGAGTGTCAGTTAAACGAGTTGTGCTGGTGGCCATAAGTCTCTCAATCGCTCAATGTGGGGGTATTGCACCTTGGTATTCCAAAGATAAGCTAAAAATCCTTGGCATACCAGTTGAAATACCATTCCTCTGCGCTCTCATGAGACGCTATAAGACCATGTGATACTGTAACTTATTGATTTACATGTTTTTAAGCAAGAAAAAAGACGTCCTGAGACGTCTTGATTCTTAGTGTTGGTGGAGGCGGCGGGACTTGAACCCGCGTCCAAAAAACCTACATCCTCGGCACTACATGCTTAGTCTCTCTTTTGGTTAACCCGGTAAACTCCGAAAGACAGGATTTTACAAGGCGAGTCCGGTACTGTTTCGCGGTTCACCCCCGAACAAGGTTCCCTCGCTATCAAATGTAAAGGTGACCATCTTAATACTCTGCCCATTTGAGAAACGTGAGCAAGATGGCTAGCTAGCCTAAGCTGCTAGAGCGTAGTTATCGTCGTTTGCAACTATAACTGTGCGGCTTTTTACGAGGCCAACCGCCCCTCGGCATGCTCCTAGGGTTTCGTGAATCTTGTCGAATCCAGAATCGCCCCCAAGTACAGTGACGATTGTAACCCGTGATATCCTCTATTACCAAGGATTAATATTACGCGGGTAATCGTTTGTTCGTTATCCGTACGTTTTGCTTAATAAAACAGATGCTTTACTGTTTTACCGCATTTTTCATCGTACGGGATTTTTCAATCTTCCATTCGCGCTCTTTGGTGTCGTCGCGCTTGTCGTGCTCTTTCTTACCCTTACCTAGGCCGATCTCGATTTTTACCCAGGCGCCTTTGCGCCAGTACATTGAGATGGGCACGATAGAGTAGCCTTGGCGTTCGACCAAGCCTTCGAGCTTGTCGAGCTCCTTGCGGTTCAGCAGCAGCTTTCTATCGCGCATCGGGTCGCAGACCACGTGGGTTGATGCGGTATTGAGCGGCGTGATGGTGCAACCAAACAGGTAGGCTTCACCGCCCCGCAGGAATACGTAACTCTCCGATAGGTTAACTTTACCCATGCGGATCGATTTGACTTCCCATCCCATCAGGGATAATCCAGCTTCAAATTTCTCTTCGAATTTATAGTCGAAGTTAGCCCGTTTATTACGTGCGATAGTCGCTGGTGGGTTCTTTGATTTTTTTGCGTTTTTCTTTGCCATAGGCGGGCTATTATACGCGCGGTTATCCAATTTGGAATTGGCTTGCAGTAATATTTGTGTTTTTTGGTGGCTTTGAATGCGGGGTTGGCGTTTTTTTAACCTCTGTTGGCGGATTCACAGAGATGATCCTAATTTCAGGCCGTGTTAATATCACAGATTATTTTGTCTTTGTCCTTTGTTCCAGGTTAAGCGCTCTATGCCCAAGATATCCCGCAGTGTGTTAGTTCGTTTCAGTGCCATGCAGATGTATGAGCTGGTAAATGATGTGGAGTCATATAAGGAGTTTCTGCCAGGTTGTGTGGGCGGTAAAGTGCTTGAGTTTGACGGTAAGACTATGGTGGCCTCGGTAGATGTGTCCAAGGCGGGGATAAGCAAGACCTTTACTACGCGTAATCAGGTGGTGCCGGGCAAGCGAATTGCGCTGGCGCTGGAAAATGGCCCTTTTAATTATCTCCACGGCGAGTGGCTGTTTACCGAGCTGACAGAGGATGCTTGTAAGGTCAATTTCGAACTGGATTTTGAGTTTTCAAGTTCTCTTGTGGACTTAGCATTTGGTAAGGTGTTTAAAGATTTGATGTCCTCTATGGTGACGGCTTTTACCAGTCGGGCTAAAGTGATTTATCAATAATTTTCTGATGAAGGAAGTCGTATCCTCATGATAGAACAAGATAATTTTGCAGTTGAAGTCATCTATGCCTTGCCGCATCAGCAAAAGCGCATCACAGTAACGGTTGCGCCTGGAACCTCTTGTATCGAGGCGGTAAAACAGAGCGATATTTGCCGCTTTTTTCCTGAAATTGATTTAGAGACAGCTAAGCTTGGGATCTTCAGCCGTGCGGTTAAGCATGATGAGGTGCTGCAGCCGGGACAGAGGGTTGAAATTTACCGGCCTTTGATTGCCGATCCCAAAGATGTGCGCCGTAAGCGTGCCGAGAAGGCCAAAGAGGAAGGGCGTGCCAATAAGACCACAGGCGGCCGAGTATAGCGCGTCGCCCAAAACAGGTCTTAGCTCATGGCAAAAACTGCAGAAAAGAGCAGAGCAGATAACTGTAGTAAATAGAAAAGGCTGAAGCGGGTGCTTCAGCCTTTTGTTTTATCTATCCCATAGTGTGAGTACCACTAAGTAAATGCCACCAGGAGAATGCTAGCGAGTCTAACTTACTCTTTCGGCTCTTTCTGTTCACTTAAGGTTTCTGGCTTTTTCTCTTCGACTAGAGGCTTGGCATCCGGGCGAACTTCCGGGTTCAGTGGCACCAGATCCCCTTGGTCACTCTTAAGGCTGGAAAGCTCAGGCAGGCTGCTTTGATCCAGTGGGGTCGAGAATTCTGCCGACAGCTCATAGTCACCCTCTGCGCTGGTGAGTATGTCACCGTTAAAGCGCAGGACCAGTTCCTTATGGGTGATGCTGGCATCGCGGCCACTCTTGTAGTGGTAGACGTAGTACCAGGTGTTGTCGGCGAAACTGTCACGCAGTACAGGACGGCCTAAGATATATTCCACCTGCTCCTTGGTCATTTGTACGCGGAGCTTTTCAACCTGCTGATTTTCCATGTAGTTACCCTGCGGAATATCAGGCTTATAAATCAGCCAGTCAAACACGCTACAACCGCTGAGTGAAAGCGAAAGCGCTACAGCGCCGAATAGAGTAATGCTTTGTTTTTTTATGCTCATTGAATGCGCTACTTCCCTAAAAATCTGTCGGTCATGATACCCAAGCCATCAGTGTGTAACAAGCGCTATCGCGTTTTAATCTCTGCTTGTGTTAGCGATAGCATGGGTGTTTCAAGCAAGCTGTGGATGATGAATCGTTATTTTAATGTTCAGTGAGACAGGCAACTTGCCAAGAAGGTTCCTGCTTGCGGGAATAATCTGTGCATATTAAATAGGATTTGTGTGAAGTGGATTGCTTAAACAAAAAGTTAAACAAAAAAGAGAAACAAAAAGATAGGCAAAAAATTAAACAGCACAGATATCTTGTTTTCATCAATGGAAATTGTGCTAAGTTAAATGTAAAACATTTGTTTACATGGGTTTAAGTCGATAATGAACAATAAAAAAGTGGCGGACATTGATGGCAAATAGTGGGCGATTAGTTTGCGTGGGAACTGGGCTTACAGTAGCAGGGCAGATCAGCGTGATCAGTCGCAGTCATATCGAAAATGCCGAGGTGGTATTTGCCTTGGTGCCAGATGCTTTCGCGTTTAACTGGCTAAAAAAACTCAATGGCGATGTGCGATCCTTGCAGCCCTATTATGCTCAGGAGGGTGAGGTTAAAAATCGCCGTGAGTCCTATGAGCAGATGGTTGAGGCGATATTAACTGAGGTCAGGGCGAATAAACGGGTCGTCTGCGCCCTCTACGGGCATCCTGGCGTGTTTGCCTGTGTCGGCCATATTGCGATTAAACGGGCGAGGCAAGAGGGTTACCAAGCCCAGATGGAGCCAGGAATTTCGGCTGAGGCCTGTCTTTGGGCGGATTTAGGAATCGATCCTGGTCGCTCTGGCCATCAAAGTTTCGAAGCCAGCCAGTTTATGTTTTATGATCACACTCCCGATCCTTCGACGCACCTGCTGCTGTGGCAGATAGGCATAGCTGGCGAGCACACTTTAACCGAGTTCCACACCAATGCAGACAGATTGCAGATTTTAGTTGAGCACCTAAATCAATGGTATCCGTTGGAGCATGAGGTGATCTTATATGAGGCGGTCAATTTACCCGTGCAGTCCCCTAGGATTGAGACTATCTTATTGCGTGACTTACCCTTTGCACAATTGAATGCAATAACGACCCTGTTGATCCCGCCCGCTAAAATGATGGGAGTCAATCATAGGGTGCTGGCTAAGCTTGGTATAACAGAAGCGGATTTAGGTTAATAGATACCTATGAATTTAAGCAGTAAATTTTGATATAAGACTATGACAACAAGGAGAAAGTATGGCAAATTTAGGAGAGTTTTTTGAGAAGCTGGCAAGCGATGCGGCCCTGATGGAAGCTTATCAAGCGGATCCGCAAGCAGTAATGCAGGCCAATGGATTATCTGAAGAGGAGATCCAGGCTGTGCTAAGCGGTGACCAAGCTAAACTTAAACAGCTGTCTGGTGACACCAGCCAATATAAATCGTTTTTATTGATTGTCAGTCCAAAAGAGTAGTGCCTTATTTTGAGAGCAATTAATCAAGTTTTGTTGTTTTTGGCGATCACTGTGGGGAGCCTCTCCACAGTGTTTGCTGCTGAGGCCGAAAATTACACTCAACAACTTGATGAAATAACTCAGCTATTGCAAACCTCCCCTCAGGAAGCTTCAGATCGGATAGCTAAGCTGAAGCAAGAGCGCAAGCAGTTGACTCAGGATGAATATGCACGATTAGAGATGTTAAGTAGCATATTACATCTTTATGCCGGCGATTATGTTAGCGCACTGAATAACCTGGCTTATGCCGAGACCTTAACCAGTGATACCTCATTACTCAATTCGATAGCGCTTTACCAGGCCACTTCTAATATCGCGATAGGTGAGTACCAAAAGGCGCTGGATGTGGTCTCTAACAACCTGTCAACTATAGAGCTTTTGGATGGCGTAGAGGTTAAAGCCGATGCCTATTTACGGCTCACCAATATTTATCTCGAGCTAGAAGCTTATCAGGAAGTTGAACATTACGCCGAGGCCGCCCTTGAACTGAGCCGGAACGTTAATCCAAAGAATCAATGCTATGCCTTGCTGATGTTAGCGGCTGCTTCCCTTAATCTGGAGCAATATCAGCAGGCTTATAGTCGATTCACCGCAAGCCGTGACTTTTGCCTGCAGCAGCAGCTCCCGCTGATTGCCACCATGTCCGAGAAGGGGCTGGGGATGGTGAATCAAAAACTCGGTAATTATGCCCAAGCCGAGGAGCAGTTAAATAGCGCCTTAGCCGATTATCAGCCTTTTAATTTCCATGAAGAGATTAATAATATTCACGCTCTGTTAGCTGAGCTCTATTTCGCCTTGAAAGACTATCCGAAAGCGAAAGATTTTGCTAACCGGGTTATGAGCATTTCAGATATACAAAGTAATGTTAAACATAAGAAAATGGCTGTTTTTGTCCTATCTGAATTAGCCTATCTCGATGGAGATTATCAGCAGGCTTATGAGTATTTGAAAGCATTTGACCGTTATCGTGAACAGCTGTTGAATGAAACCAAAACGAAAGCTTACGCCTATCAGGTAGCTAAATTTGAAAACGCCGAAAAGAGTCGTGAAATCAAGATGCTCAACAAGGATAGAGCGTTATACAGTGCCCAGCAGAAGGTGATGGAGCTGGAGCGATATAATCAGAGTATGGCCTTGATGGCGCTGTTTGGCTGCTCTGTGGCGTTATTGATTTTTGGCCTGAGTATGTATTCACAAAAGCGCAAATATAAGCAGATCTCCCAGCTGGATCTCCTCACAGGTATTTATAATCGCGGCACAGGTCAAGATTTGGCGGAAAATCAGTTTGTTAATGTGCTGGCTCGCCAAGGGGAATACAGTGTCATCATGTTCGATCTTGACCATTTCAAGCTGATTAATGACACCTTGGGCCATAGCGCCGGCGATTGGGTACTAAAACGGGTGACAGATGCTGTGACTCCGCTGCTGGGGAGTCGCGACCTGTTTGTGCGAATGGGAGGAGAAGAATTCGCTATTTTTCTGCCTAACCAGGATAGTCGGGCTGCAATTGAGCTGGCGGAACGTTGCCGCTTGGCTATTAGCCAGATCAGCGGTAAGCCTCTATATGCCCAGTTAAGTGTCAGCGCTAGCTTCGGTGTTTGTAGCAATCAGGCTAGCGATCTGAGCCTGGATCCCTTGATGACGCGCAGCGATCTTGCCATGTACAGCGCCAAGCATAGTGGTCGAAACTGTGTTGTTGAATATCAGTCTCAGATGTCCAATACAGACCTTAAAGCAGTAGAAGCTAGCTAGTTTAGCTCCCCGCACCTCGCACCTCGCACCTCGCTCCTCGTTCCCCGTTCCCCGTTCCCCGCTCCTCGTTCCCCGTTCCTCGTTCCCCGTTCCTCGTTCCTCGTTCCCCGCACCTCGTTCCCCGTCTCCCGAACCTGCCGATACCTGCTTAGACTTTGCATTACAGCTGTTAGATTTGATCGCAAGTTTTGATCTTAAGCTTTGAGCCTATGGTTTGATCTTAAGGTTTAACGGCTAGGTCGTTTTAAAAAATTTTTAATATTTTTTTAGGTTTAACCAATATTTTTTTTGATGTTGATCTAGAAACACTATCTTAATTTGTCATGCTTGGTCATTACGCTTATGTGACTTTTACGTTAAGGTAACATTAAAACGGTCGTTTAAATTAACTTTTGATGAAGTTGTGTTTATCTATATGAATTAATTAGTTATTATTAACATTACTTGCAGGTTAACCTAAACGAGTCTCAGGCTGGGTTTGACTCTATTTCTCTTATTTGTGTGTAAAAGTAATGTTCCATTAAGTATTTTAATTACGTTATAAATTACTTGTTGATGTTCTTGGGTAAATTGTCAGACAACTTTCACACTCTCCATTCTTCTCTATTTTTTTATTTTAAATAATTCTTATTTATTATGCTCTTAATCTTTATTTTTGTTGTTGGTCTTACCAATTTATTTAAGCCTTAAATCACCTGGATTGTGTTTTCATGGCAAGGTGGAACTATTGCTAATGCAAACATTTGTCGGTAGGTTTCGTTGAAAACATACATTTGAATGTTTTTTGTACTTTCACTTTGTGATCTTTGCTCTCTTTGAGCCCTTTGCGTTGCTGTGAGTGATTTAGCCTGACTTGAACTGAGTCTTCAGTGATATCTATAAAGCGAGAAAGTAGAGCGAGAAAACGAATGTGGTGGGCTTCAATGGAAGAGGCTCACAAACCTAGTGGTTTTAGTCTTTGGATTATGTATTTGTGGATTAATTATCTGTGGATATAAGTATCTGTGAGATTAAACCTGTGTATAGACAGAGTGGCAATAACGTGCAGCCAATAACGTGGATCATTGGGGGTGAGATGATGGAACCTGTTCTGAATAGGTTAGAA
Organism: Shewanella sp. AS1; assembly: GCF_021412565.1. GTDB lineage: Bacteria > Pseudomonadota > Gammaproteobacteria > Enterobacterales > Shewanellaceae > Shewanella. The sequence continues at coordinate 247,928 of NZ_JAKCLJ010000004.1, forward strand.
ACAGAAGACGCCATTCAAATAGTGGGGTCGACACAGAGCGGACAAGAGTCTGTGTTAAATGAGGGCGCACTGACACTACTGGAAGTGCTCTGCCGGGAATTTGGTAGCCAAGTGCCAGAACTGTTAGCCAAACGCCGCGCTAAGCAGCAACGGATTGAGTCTGGGCAGTTACCCGATTTTCTGCCTGAAACTCGGGCTATTCGTGAAGGCGAATGGCAAATTCGTGGCATTCCCCATGATCTGCAGGATAGACGGGTCGAGATCACTGGGCCCGTCGATCGCAAGATGATTATTAATGCCTTAAATGCCAACGTGAAGGTGTTTATGGCCGATTTTGAGGATTCACTGTCTCCAAGCTGGCAGAAAGTGATTGAAGGGCAGCTCAATCTGCGTGATGCGGTGCGAGGCGATATCCAATATACGGCGCCCGAGACGGGTAAGCATTATGCGCTCAATGACAATCCTGCGGTGCTGATTTGCCGAGTCCGAGGCTTACATCTGATTGAGAAGCATGTGGAGTTTAACGGTCAGGGGATTCCTGCGGCACTGTTCGATTTCTGCCTCTACTTTTACCACAACTACCGTCAGTTGCTGGCCAAGGGCAGCGGGCCTTATTTCTATATCCCTAAGCTTGAGAGCCATATCGAGGCGCGCTGGTGGGCCAAGGTGTTTGCCTTCGTGGAGGAGCGTTTCTGTTTGGCACCGGGCACAATCAAATGCACCTGCCTGATTGAGACCCTGCCGGCTGTGTTCGAGATGGAGGAGATCCTCTATGAACTGCGCTCAAACATTGTCGCGTTAAATTGTGGCCGCTGGGATTACATTTTCAGCTATATCAAGACATTAAAGAGCTATAGCGATCGGATTCTGCCCGACAGACAAGCCGTGACTATGGATAAGCCTTTCCTCAGTGCCTATTCGCGACTGCTGGTCAAGACCTGTCATAAGCGTGGTGCGTTGGCTATGGGGGGCATGGCGGCTTTTATTCCGGCAAAAGATCCTGAGCAGAATGCAGCAGTGCTTGCCAAGGTGCGCGGCGATAAGGAGCTGGAAGCGCGCAACGGTCACGATGGCACTTGGGTGGCTCATCCTGGGCTTGCCGATACCGCTATGGCCATCTTCAACGACTATATAGGCGAAGAGAATCAGAACCAGCTGCACATCACCCGGGATGTGGATGCGCCAATCCTTGCCAGCGAATTGCTCGCGCCCTGCGAGGGGGAGCGCACCGAAGCGGGTATGCGCCTCAATATCCGAATCGCGCTGCAATATATCGAAGCCTGGATCCAAGGCAATGGCTGTGTGCCCATCTATGGCTTGATGGAGGATGCGGCGACTGCTGAGATCTCCAGAACCTCAATCTGGCAGTGGATCCAGCATGAGCAGAAGCTTTCTAACGGCAAGCTGGTCACTAAAGAGCTATTCAGAGATATGTTGGCGGAGGAGCTGGCCAATGTGGAGAGTGAGGTGGGGAGCGAGCGCTTCACTCAGGGGCGATACACCCAGGCGGCGACTTTGCTTGAGGAGATCACCACCTCTGATGAATTGGTGGATTTCTTAACCTTGCCCGGCTATCAGCTGTTAATCCAATAAAGAAGTGATGTAAACAAACTCAATTTTTAACCTGTAACCCTGATTTAGCGCCTTTGAAATTATGTTGTATTGACTGGCACTGGATATCAACATAGATGGAGATGATTATGACTAAAGCAACTACACAAGGTACGCGTCAAGAGCAGATTGATGCGATTAAGAAAGATTGGGCAGAGAACCCGCGTTGGGCCGGTGTTCGTCGTCCCTATACGGCGGAAGATGTAGTGGCTTTACGTGGCTCATTTGTGCCAGAAAATACCATAGCCAAACGCGGCGCGGCTAAGCTCTGGTCATTAGTGAACGGTTCGGCCAAGAAAGGTTATGTCAACTCTCTGGGCGCACTCACCGGCGGTCAGGCGGTGCAGCAGGCCAAGGCGGGGATCGAGGCAATTTACCTCTCTGGCTGGCAGGTGGCGGCCGATGCCAACTTGGCTGGCACCATGTATCCGGATCAATCCCTCTATCCAGCTAACTCAGTGCCTGCGGTCGTGCAGCGGATCAACAACTCGTTTCGCCGCGCCGATCAGATCCAGTGGAGCAACAATCTAAACCCGGAAGATGAAGGCTATGTGGATTACTTCCTGCCCATTATTGCCGATGCCGAGGCGGGTTTTGGTGGCGTACTTAATGCCTATGAGCTGATGAAAAACATGATCGATGCCGGCGCTGCTGGGGTGCACTTTGAGGATCAGCTGGCTTCAGTGAAGAAGTGTGGTCACATGGGCGGTAAAGTATTGGTGCCTACCCAGGAAGCGGTGCAAAAGCTGGTATCGGCGCGTCTTGCGGCCGATGTCAGCGGCGTAGAGACCTTAGTGATTGCCCGCACCGATGCTAATGCGGCCGACTTGCTGACATCCGATTGTGATCCTTACGATCGTGACTTTATCAGCGGTGAGCGCACCTCAGAAGGCTTCTATCGTGTGAATGCCGGTATCGAGCAGGCTATCTCTCGCGGCTTGGCCTATGCCCCCTATGCAGATTTAATCTGGTGTGAAACCGCCAAGCCAGATCTCGAAGAGGCGCGCCGTTTCGCCGAGGCGATTCATGCTCAATATCCAGATCAGCTGCTGGCCTATAACTGTTCACCTTCCTTTAACTGGAAGAAGAATCTCGATGACGCCACCATTGCCAAGTTTCAGCAGGAGCTTTCGGACATGGGCTACAAGTACCAGTTCATCACCTTAGCTGGCATACACAACATGTGGTACAACATGTTCGATCTTGCCTATGACTATGCCCGTGGTGAAGGGATGAAACACTATGTTGAGAAAGTGCAGGAAGTGGAATTTGCCGCAGCGAAGAAAGGTTACACCTTCGTGGCACACCAGCAGGAAGTGGGGACGGGTTACTTCGATAAGGTAACCAATGTTATCCAGGGTGGGCAATCCTCTGTGACGGCATTAACCGGCTCGACAGAAGAGGAGCAGTTTTAAAGATTTATCAATTACCACCTAGCGGTGTTTCCCCGCACTGTGTTCCTACGCACAGTGCGGGGCTTTTGTTTTTAAAGCTAATTACTCTGGCTCTTATAAGTCATGATTCCACTTCGTTATTGTGCGGTATCTTTATTCTTGCGATGGGCCTCTATCAGCCGGGTGATGTTTTTAGCCAGATCATTTGGGATAGGAAAACTCAAGTGGTACTGGGCGATCTTCCAGCCATCCTTAGTTAGTATCAGGGTGCCTGTGCCACGGCTTAAGCCATAGGAAGTGCTGTCTAGCAGCTCGTCGAAAACAATCACATTTTCGTGGCGCACGGTTTTACGCTCTTTAAGGGTATAGTGCCAGCCCTTAGTCGGTCTGGCGTATTGCTCAAATTGCGCCATATTCCAATACTCTGTGGCGTCTGTGCCGATGAAAATGGCACTCTTGGTATAGAGACCAAAATACTTGTCCCAATCGGCGTTGGCTGCATAGAGATGAAGATTATTGAGCACCTGATTGGCCTGCTGCTCATCGCTTAAGGGCTTGTTTGGCGACTTGGCTGCTGTCGCTTCATTGACAGTCTCATTAGCTGCCTGGTTGGCCTTGGATGTCGCCTGTTGCTCAACTTGTTGTTCTGTCGCCTGAGTTGCAAAGGCACTGGTCGTTAACAGCAAGAAAGCACTGAGCTTGAATATGTCAGTTCTCTTAGGGGACGAAAAATAAAGTTTCATGGGTTTTCCTGTGCTGCTGTCGATTATTTGAGATTCGATTTTCATTTACTTTGCACTGCCGGGTGAGACGCTTAGCCTCAGCAAGCCGTTTATGATAATGCGTGATGATATTAAGTTAAAGCTTAGTCGCTTATCTGACATATTTCTTTTATCTATCAGGATTTTGGAAACTTAAGGTTATTGGAAAACGTAAGGTTATTGGAAAACGGTTGGGGATAAAAAAACTGGCAGCCAATGTTACTGATTAAATAACATTGCTGCCAGAAACGGGTTGGAGAAACGTTTGGACATAACGCCTTTTTTACCTGGGACAATCAGTGTCTTTTATCTGTTAAACGCAGATTGAATCGGCGGTTAACTTTGCAGACAGCTTTAGGGGCACGATTGACTTTGCGCTTTCGCGCTGCCCTAAACAACAATGGAGACTCAAACCGTTTTCGGTATCTCTTACCCTAAAAGTACAAACGTAAATTGAAGGGAGGATGAAAATCTATTTTCCCCCTAACTCCCTCAAAACAAATAGCTTGAGGGAATGAGGAGGGCGACATGGGTAAACCGGATGGCACGTTTAACGTGTCTAATCGACCCAGACAGCAGATTCCTTCTGCTTTCTTTCTGCTTCACTGAGCGAATAATGATGTTCGATCAGAAAGCGGATCAATTTCGATTTAGCAATATCACAACCACTGGCCAGCTCGGCAAGATGGCTGATGGCCGATTCACTTAAGGTAAAGGTTGCCTTGCGATAGGGCGAGTCACCTTTGGGGATCACTTTTCTTGGTTGAGACACAAAAGTGCTCTGTTCCATTGCACTAAGATTCAATGCGGTTTGCTCAAACGCACCGCAATCTTGTTTTGATCTCGATTCAAATAATCCATCGAATCCTGTTTCCAGCGCGATCACCTGAGCAAGTTGACGTGCCTGCTCAGGCTTACCAGCAGCATAGTGAGTGGCATCATCAATAAACTCTTCGATGAACTCATCTATCGACATCTGCACCTGCGCCGGTGCATTCATGGCTCTAGACTGCGTAGAGTTTTTCTTGAGGTCGGCCAGTCCCATAACTATTCCTCTGTTTGATCTGCTGTTTTTCGGCAAGACGATTACGGATCTCTGTGGCATTAGCCGCTTGCAGCATTTCACAAGCGATGGCACGGATCTCATCGGCGGCTTTTCCTTTGGTCTGAGTTTCCATCACAGACAGACCCGACTCTTCACTATCATCATAGATGTTACGGCTATAGGTGATAGCATCCAGCACATTGATATCGTAGGTCTTACACACCTCTTTGGCTTCGATAATGCGGTTGGCCTGATTGGGCAGACTCGGGCATTGAGTGATCACGAAAGATGCGCGCATCTTAGGGTTGATCATCATACAGGTGGCCACTATGTCATCCATGTGACTAACCGTTTTCAGGTCGCGGCGCTTAGGTCTGAGGGGCATCAATACATGGCTGGCAACAGACATGGTCGCACGCAGCGCCAAGTTATCTTGACCACCACAGTCGACTATGACGAAATCATAGTGTTGTTCCAGGCTGAGGAGATCGTTACGGATCTTGCCATAGAGCTGTACACAATTGATGCTGGCTAGACGGCCATTATTGTTGCGAGCCTGGATCCAGTCTGATGTGGTTCTCTGTGGATCGCAGTCCACCATAATGACAGATGCCCCACATTCAACAGTAAGAAATACAGCGATATTTTGAGCCAGACAGCTTTTACCGCTTCCGCCTTTTTCACCGCCAACTAATATGATCATTTGCTTTCCCTCGACTGTCAGTATTGCCGATCTGTAATAGGGCATTTTGCTGCCCCGGGTCTCCTTCCTCTAGGTTTGTCCCCTAATGGGAACAAGGCTGTAAAAGACCTGACGCTACACTGGACAAAATACCAATTAAAATCAAATGTAGGTGTTTGTTTTTGCTTGGTCAAGTGTATGAATTTTGACGTTTTTTTTGATTGTGACGCTTGTCATTTTATTGACGAAATTGCGTTTTTGGCAGAAAGTTGACACTCTGTTAAATCAGAGTTGCTTTCATTTTTTATCGGTGTTTATCAGTAGGTTATGTTTTGCTTCGCTTGTAGGGGCGACAATCGTGCAGTGAGTTAAATGGCATCATTTACTGTTTGGCTGAAATATTTATTCCTAATATGTTAAGTTTGTTGATTTAATAGAACTAATAAATCTAAAAACGCTTGTATCGATTATTTTGCTCTTAACTGATTTATTTTAGGCAGAATACCCTAGCTTGGGTATGATAGGCGGCAAGCGTTACGACTAACGCTATCAACTGAAAGCTATCAACTGAAAGCTATCAACAGGAAAAGCGATGGATGAGAAACTGTTATTCGATGCGGTGAATCAGGTAATGCCTTTTGGTAAATATGCCGGTAGAAAGTTACTTGAACTGCCCGAGCCTTATCTGGTTTGGTTTCACAGCAAAGGGTTTCCCGAAGGCAAACTGGGACAACAATTGGCATTGATGTATGAGATTAAGCTCAACGGACTCGAAGGAATGCTTAAGCCATTATTAGTTCCTAAAAAAACCGACTAATTTTTGCTAATGAGAGCTTGATCTAAAACTTTTACATTGTTAGGGAAAGAGTGAAGCTTTATTGTGCTGTGCATGCTTTAATGCGTGCGTAACGTTGAATTATTTGAGGAATCACCATGATAGCTAAATTTGTTCGTATGCTGGCCCTAGTTACTCTAACCCTAGGATTTTCAACAGCCTGGGCGGCGGGAACTGTGCATCAAGGTAAAGTGTTAGAGACGATGAATGCCGGCGGTTATACCTATGTGCAGATCCAGGAAGCCGATAAAACATTCTGGGCGGCGGGTCCTCAAATTGAGGTGACCAAGGGTGATACTGTGGTTGTTCAGGAGCAGATGTGGATGAACAATTTTACCAGCAAGAGCCTTAACCGCACTTTCGATGAACTGCTCTTTGTTGGTCGCATCGATAAGAAGTAATGCGTTAGTTTACAAGATGTTTTAGAATAGCGCCGATAAGCGATTATCGGCGCTATTTTTATTTGGCGAGTTTATATAACAACTTGTATTGGTTCGACATATTAAGGCATGTACCAGATCATCCCGTTTGAGTCCCGCTATGCCGCTCAGGTCAGTCGGCTCTATCATAATGCCGTGCATCATATTGATGATATGCACTATTCCCCTTTGCATCGTCATGCCTGGTCACAGGCGCCGCGCTCGACCTATCACTGGAATAAGCGATTAAGCAGGAGTAAGGCCTGGCTGATGCTGGATACCGAGCAGATGCTGCACGATCAATATCTGTGTATTGGCTTTATCAATATGGAAACCCACTTTTTTCGCCGCGGCTATATCGACAGTCTCTATGTGCTGCCTGGCTATCAGGGGAAGGGGATCGCGACCCGCCTTTATCAGGCGTTAGAGGCTTGGGTGCAAACCTCGACGCTTGAGCGACTGACGGTGGATGCCTCTAAACTTTCTAAAGATCTGTTTCTGGCACAAGGCTTTAAGTTGCATCACAACCGTTATCAGGAGAAGTGCGGCCAAGTGTTCCACATGTATTACCTGTCTAAGAGTTTTAGTGCCGCGCCGAAGGGCGATAACTCGGCTAACTAATTCAATTGAATCCACCTGATCACAACTCATTCAAAGAGCCACACAGCCAAGATATCAGCTGCGGGCACGTAGCTGACTAAAAGCACTGATTAAAAGTACCGATCAAAGGTGACTGATATATTCCACCTGGGGCGTTATCTCTCCGGTTAATCCTGGCTGACGAGACATAAAACGGATGAAGGCGTCCGGCAGAGTCAGCTCATTTATCTCCTGTTGCCACTGGGCGTTAAGCAGCGCCTGATAACCCTCCTTACCTGAGGCTGTGTAGGCCGATGACACGCCAGTATAAAAGCCATCTGGTGCGACCTCAATCCAGCTGCCCTGCATAAATTTTTCGCTTAGTTCGCCGCCTTGCAATATCTCCAGCTTGAGCAGGCGCTCGCCTATTTTTTGCCGTCCATCGTAGCAATACCTTAATCCATAGGTGTAGGGAAAGCTGCCAGCGCCTGTGCCGGTAATGCTGTTATTGGTCGCGCCATTGATTGCAGACTCTATCGCCTGATAGAGAAACGCGCCCTTGATACGGTATTTAACCAGTGGCAGGGCGAAGGGGAGCAGGCGACCTAACACATCTGCCATGGTCACAGCGCCCTTATTGAGGGATTGTCTGACGCCCCCGGCATTGTGCAGCGCGAAATCGACCTCTTGAGCAAGACGATTCGCTTCGTGATAAATACTCTTACAGACCCAAGGCGCAATTTCACTGCCGTGGGGCAGGGCTTTACTCGGCAGGCGGGTATGGATGAGGTTTTTAGGCACAAATCCCAGCACCTGATGTTCAAGCGCTGTGATGGCTGGGTGGTACTTGGTTTCAATCAGTGTTGCTAAGGCATCATCCTGTTCATCCCAGAGGATCCCTGGGTGGTTTTCCAGCTGCGTCATCAAGCCTTGGTATGTATCTGGGGCGAGTGTCTCTGCAGACTCAAGTAACAGGTGCCTGTCGAGCATAAAGTAGTTATGCCCCTTTAAGTTGATGACCTTGCCGCTGGCATCAAACTTAATATCACACAGGCCTATGGTTTCGGCGTATTTACCGGCGTGAAGGATCGGCGTATGACCACTTAGTTCGCCATAGGGCAGCGCCGAGCAGCCAAGAGCATTGAAATCACCCTGCAGGGTATGGGAGTGGCCGCCGACGATAACACTGATCCCCTCGACCTCCCGTGCCAGGGTTCTATCCATCTCTATGCCTAAGTGGCTCAGCACCAGAATATGCATTATGCCCTGGGCATGTAAGTGCTTGACTGTGTTACGGGTTGTTTCAATCGCATCGATAAAACCAGTGTCCGGATCGGGACGGGCGATATCGTGCATCTTATCTAAGGTAATGCCGACAATCGCTAGCTGCTTATCCCCTAAGGGTTTGAGCAGGTATTTGGCAATCTGCTGCGCTTTGTCGTAGTCCAGCAGGTTTTTATGACCGACAAGGGGCGAGGGCTTATCTTTTCGCTCGCCGCTGAGATCCATATTGCCCGCCAGCAGGGGAAATTGAATAAGGTCGAGGAAGTTTCTTACCGGCGTATTGCCAGCATCGATTTCATGATTGCCCAGCACCATGGCATCGGGCTTAAGAAGATTAAGCAGCTCGGCATTGGCCGCGCCTTTAAACTGGCTGAAATAGAGGGTGCCCTGAAAACTGTCGCCGCCATGGAGAAATAAAAAATCCTGCTTGGCCGCGCTTGCCTCGGCGCGTGCCTTAGCCACTTGATAGCCGATGCGCGCACAGCCGCCACTATGGGTGTAAACCTCATAGGTTTTATCTTGCTGACTCAGGATAAACTGCACCCGGGATGGATCTAAGTGGGAGTGGGTGTCATTGATATGGGCAAGCTTTAGGGAGTAGTTGACAGTCATCTAGGCCTCTTTTATATGGCTGGGCAGTATACATCAGCAGGGGCTAAATGAAAAAGGGAAGCATTCGCTTCCCTTTGTGCGCTCTCATTTGTTGAGCTGGCCTTCGTTGAACTGGCCTTCGCCGTTTTGCCTAGCTTAGACTGACTCACCTGAATTTTTGATTCCTAAGGCGTAATGGCTAACTTTTATTCTGTGGGTGAACCTGAGTCTCTGAGTTGGGGCTTTCCTGCTGCTCTGAGCTGGATTCATCTTGGATTTGCTCTGAGCCCTCATCCGAGATACGTATTCCCTTATGGGTCATACGGCGTTTCCACAGACGCCTTGCAAGCTGCTGCATATCGGTTACAGGATCGTTTTTATCGACAATCTCCAGCCCCAGCAGGGACTCGATAATATCTTCGAGTGTCACCAAGCCCTGGGCACTGCCGTACTCGTCGACCACCATGGCAATCTTGGTATTGCGCTTAATCATCAGCTGGAACAGGGGCAAAATCTTGGCGGTTTCCGGCACGATAACCAGATTGCGGCGAACCACAGACACCGCAGCCTCGGGCGTTTCGCGCTCCGACAGCAGGATGGCGTTGCGGTTAACATAACCTAAGATATTGTCGCGATCGCCGTCGAAAATCGGGATCCGGGTAAAGGGACTGTTTTGATGCGCCTTGGCGAACTCTGCCAGTGTCATCTCGGCCGGCACGCTGAACATCACGGTTCTTGGTGTCATGATGGCGGTCACAGGCATCTCTTTTACTGACAACATCTGTGTCAGGATCATGGATTCCTGTTTATCCAGTTCGCCGGACTCGTGACCCATTTTGGCCATGGCGCTCAGCTCCTGGCGAATATATTGACCATCATCTCCCTTACCCAGCTTGCGAGTGACCTGCTGCGACATCCAGATCAGCGGCTTAGTGATACGCTCCATCCAAAGCAAGATCAGCGACACACCCGGAGCCAGGCTGCGCCAGTAATTGGCGCCTAGGGTCTTAGGGATGATCTCGGAGAAGAACAGGATTAGAAAGGTCAGTACCCCGGAAAATACTCCAAGCATCTCGTCGCCGAACACCTTTGCGGCCTGCGCACCGGCAACGGCGGCGCCAACTGTGTGGGCTATGGTATTTAGGGTTAAAATGGAAACAAGGGGCGATTCCACGTTTTCCTTCTGATGACGCAAACGCTTGGCCGCACCGGGGCGGTTTTCCTCTAAGGTCGCGATATAACTAGGGGTAACAGACAGAAGCACGGCTTCAAATACACTACAGAGAAAAGAGATCCCGATAGCGACACAGACAATAACAATAAGGGTTATCATGGGGGAGGTAAAACAACTCCTGGTTGCAAGCCAAAATTAGCCTGGGGTCGGATTCTAGCATAGTCTATTTCCTTACTGGCTAAAATTTATTGATATCTGTATAATTCGCCGCCCTGTTGCAGGTTTTGGTGCTGAGGTTAGTCAAAATGAGTGAGAAAAAAATCAATTTATTGGATCTTGATCGTAAAGGATTGAGAGCCCTGTTTACTGAAATGGGTGAAAAACCATTTCGTGCCGATCAATTGATGAAGTGGATCTACCATTTTGGCGTGAGCGATTTCGAGCAGATGAGCAATATCAATAAGGTGCTGCGTGGCAAACTGAGTGATCGCTGTGAAATCATCGCACCTGAGATCTCCAGCTATCAGAAATCTGCAGACGGCACCATCAAGTTCGCCATCAATGTGGGCAACGGCCAGGAAGTGGAAACCGTGTATATTCCCGAAGAGGACAGGGCGACACTGTGTGTCTCCTCTCAGGTGGGCTGTGCGCTGGAATGTACTTTCTGCTCGACAGCGCAGCAAGGCTTTAACCGTAACCTAACCGTCTCTGAAATCGTCGGCCAAATCTGGCGTGTCTGCCACTTCCTGGGTTTCCAGAAAGAGACTGGCGATCGTCCTATCTCCAATGTGGTGATGATGGGCATGGGCGAGCCGCTGCTAAACCTCAAGAATGTGATGCCGGCTATCGATATCATGCTGGACGATTTTGGTTTCAGCCTCTCTAAGCGCCGCGTGACAGTCTCCACCTCAGGCGTCGTGCCTGCGCTGGATATTCTGGGTGAACATCTGGATGTGGCGCTGGCGGTTAGTATTCATGCGCCCAATGATGAGCTGCGCGATGTGCTGGTGCCAATCAATAAGAAGTATCCGCTGCAGGAGTTTCTTGCCGGTATCCGCCGTTATATCGCTAAATCTAACGCGAACCGCGGTAAGGTGACCTTGGAATATGTGATGCTGGATCATATCAACGACAGTACAGATCAGGCTCATGAACTGGCTAAGTTGATGAAAGATACTCCCTGTAAGGTCAACTTGATCCCCTTTAATCCCTATCCAGGCTCCCCTTACGGTCGTTCATCCAATTCGCGCATCGACCGTTTTTCAAAAGTCTTGATGGAATACGGACTAACCGTTATCGTGCGTAAGACACGTGGTGATGATATTGACGCGGCCTGTGGCCAACTTGCGGGAGACATTCGCGACCGAACCAAACGTTTAGCGAAAAAACGCATGCAAGATAGTCAGATTTCAGTCACAATAAACTAACTTATTGTATCTGCAAACAGATAGGCTTGCTAATGACGCTAGAAAAGCCAAAAATTTCATTATTGATCATCCTGACATCTTTACTGGTGTCGGGATGTGTTACAGAACGAACCTACAGCGGCACAGATGTGCCTGTTAAAGAACGCGCCTTCGACAATGTCAGCGCGGCTCGTCAACGTGTGCAGTTAGGACTGAGCTATCTGCAAAAGGGCAACAGTGAACAGGCCAAATACAATTTGGACAGGGCGCTGGAGTTCGCTCCCGATCTTGAAGATGTCCATGTTGCCTTAGCTTATTACTACCAATCTGTCGGTGAACTGGATCAAACCGAAAAATCCTATCGAAATGCCATTAACAGCAGCGATGCCACAGGTGATTCGATGAATAACTTCGGGGTATTTCTGTGCCAGCAGGCCAAGTATGACCAGGCCGAAGAGATGTTCCTGCGCGCCGTTAAAATGCCCAAATACACCCGCTCAGCTTCCAGTTACGAAAACCTGGGGATCTGTACCCGTAAGGCGGGTAACTTAAGCAAAGCGAAACAGTATTTTAATATGGCGCTCAATTACGATCCTCGCCGGGGCACGTCACTGCTCGAACTCACTGAAATCGACCTGGAGCAGGGCGATTTTATTGATGCACAGAAAGGACTCAGTCGTTATCACAGTATCGTGCCTGAAACGGCTGAGAGTCTGGCACTAGGCATTCAAATTGAGCGTAGCCTGAACGATACTGAGGCGGAGAAACGCTTTGGTATCTTATTACTGGCTAAATTCCCTGCATCGCAAGAGGCTAAACAATACCGGGCAAGTATGCACTAATGACTGATAATCAAATTGACATGCTCAAGGATGATGAAGCCGCCTCACAGAAGGCAACGCCTAAGTTAGGTGAACTGCTTAAAACGGCTCGTGAGGCCAAGGGCTTGAGTGTTGGACAGATAGCTCAGCAGTTGCATCTGCGCCCCAGTATTGTTGCGGCTATCGAACTTGACGATTTCTCCGAAATTGCATCGGCAACCTATGTTAAAGGCTATGTGAAAAATTACGCCCGTCTCGTCGATGTGGATAAAGAGGCGATCGATGCCGCGTTGGCTTTCTACTTTCCAGTGGTGAGCGCACCGACCATGCAAAGCTTCTCGCGCAAGACCACACATGAAGCCAGAGATGGCCGACTGATGCTGGCGACTTATCTCATTATTTTTGTGCTATTGGCACTCTTGGTGGTTTGGTGGCTGCAAAAATCGGCGCAGGTATCGGGTGTCGATATGTCTCAGCTGACTGCCGAAGAGGTGGCCGAGCTGGAGCAGGAGAGTCAGCGCCAGCAACTCTTAACCGATGACGGCCAGATACCATCTAAAGACGGCACAGCCGAGGCACAGACCGGCATCGAGCCCATGCAAGAGGTTGAGCAGGAGGAGCAAGCTCCTGAGCCTGACACCAGCGCCGCTGAGTCTGATGCTGAGGCACAAACCTTAACTGCAGCGAATGAACTGCCTCATGACGTTTTGCTTCGAATGGAGCTGACTGCAGATTGCTGGATCAAGATAACCGATGCCGTAGGCAAGACCTTAGTCAATGATTTGAAAGTGGGTGGCAGCGCCATCAATGTGGCCGGACAGGAGCCCTTTGAGGTGATCCTTGGCGCGCCCCAAGCTTTGACCATGACAATTAATGGCGAAAATGTCGACCTGACCAAGTATCCCAAGGGACGCGTGGCACGATTGACCTTAAGCAGTTCAGCCAATCTTTGAAGTAAAAGAGTAATTTAAGATGTACAACGAGTCTCCAATCATTAGACGCCCATCGACCCGTATTTATGTGGGCAATGTGCCTATTGGTGATGGTGCACCTATTGCGGTGCAATCTATGACCAATACTCGTACTACCGATGTTGATGCCACGGTCGCACAGATTAGGGCCTTAGAGAAAGTGGGTGCCGACTTAGTGCGTGTCTCAGTGCCCACCATGGATGCGGCAGAGGCCTTTAAAGCGATTAAACAGCAAAGCAATATTCCCCTGATCGCCGATATCCATTTCGACTACCGTATCGCCCTCAAAGTGGCCGAGTATGGCGCCGATTGTCTGCGGATCAACCCAGGAAATATCGGCAATGAAGAGCGGATCCGCAGTGTGGTCGAGTGTGCCCGCGACAAGAATATTCCTATCCGCATCGGCGTTAATGGCGGTTCATTAGAGAAAGATCTGATGGACAAGTACAAAGAGCCGACCCCCGAAGCCCTGCTGGAATCGGCCATGCGCCACGTGGACATCTTAGACAGGTTGAACTTCGACCAATTCAAGGTCAGCGTTAAAGCCTCCGATGTGTTTCTCGCCGTAGAGTCTTATCGTCTGCTGGCGAAACAGATTAAGCAGCCGCTGCACTTAGGGATCACAGAAGCGGGCGGCGCCCGTGCAGGCTCCGTGAAATCTGCCGTGGGTCTTGGCATGTTGCTGGCCGAAGGGATTGGCGATACGCTGCGTATTTCGCTGGCGGCCGATCCGGTCGAAGAGATCAAGGTGGGTTTCGATATCTTAAAATCGCTGCGTATCCGTTCTCGCGGCATTAACTTTATCGCTTGTCCCTCCTGCTCGCGTCAGGAGTTTGATGTGATAGCGACTGTCAATGCCCTAGAGCAGCGCCTTGAAGATGTGGTCACGCCTATGGATGTGTCGATAATCGGTTGTGTGGTCAATGGTCCGGGTGAAGCCCTGGTATCCGATATCGGTCTGACCGGCGGTAACCGTAAGAGCGGTTATTATGTCGATGGTGTGCGTCAAAAAGAGCGGTTCGATAACGACAATATTGTCGATCAGCTGGAAGCGCGTATTCGCGCTAAAATCGAGAGCGATAAGGCACGAATTCCAACGACGGACATCACAGAGTAGGTGATATTGGCCTTGGCTGTCACACTGGCAACTCAGTTATGCTAAATGGGCTGTGCTAATTGGCATGTGCTAACTGGGCATGTGGCCTAGGTCACTGGCGTCTGTAGTCAGTTTTGCGTTTATTGATGATGCGCCTATAATGCGAGGCGCATTTTTTTATTAATTATCGGACGAGTTAACTGTGGCAAAACAGATCCAAGCGATACGCGGAATGAACGATATTCTGCCAACACAAAGTCCTCTATGGCAAAAACTTGAAGCGGTTCTACGAGAAACGGTTGCCGCTTACGGATACAGTGAAATTCGAACCCCTATCGTTGAAAGTACCGATCTCTTTAAGCGTTCCATCGGCGAAGTGACCGATATTGTAGAGAAAGAGATGTACACCTTTGCCGATCGCAACGGTGATTATCTGACATTACGCCCGGAAGGCACGGCCTCAACCGTGCGCGCCGGTAACGAGCATGGGCTGCTGTACAATCAGGAGCAGCGTCTGTGGTACATGGGCCCTATGTTCCGCCACGAACGTCCACAAAAGGGGCGTTATCGCCAGTTCCACCAGTTTGGTGTCGAAGTCTATGGCATAGCCTCTGCCGATATCGATGCCGAAGTCTTGATGATGTCTGCGCGCCTGTGGGAAAAGTTAGGCATTAGCGAGCATGTCACCTTGGAGCTTAATACCCTTGGGGATCCTGCCGAGCGCGCTCTGTACCGTGACGCCCTTATCGCCTTCCTCGAGCAGTATAAAGAGCAGCTGGATGAAGATTGCCAGCGCCGCATGTACACTAACCCGCTGCGGGTGTTAGACACCAAAAATCCGGAGATCCAGGCACTGCTGGCCGATGCGCCCGAGCTGATGGATTACCTTGGGGAAGAAAGTCGCGCGCATTTTTCACATTTATGTGAACTACTTGACGCAGTTGGTATCCAATACAAAATTAATCCCCGCTTGGTGCGCGGTTTAGATTACTATAATCGCACCGTGTTTGAGTGGGTAACTCAGAGCCTGGGGGCTCAGGGCACAGTACTGGCGGGCGGTCGTTACGATGGTCTTGTCGGTCAGCTTGGCGGTAAAGACACCCCGGCTGTGGGCTTTGCCATGGGGCTTGAGCGCATCGTACTGATGCTCGAAACCCTGGGCTTAACCGAAGATGTGCCTGGTGCTGTGGATCTGTATGTCAGCGCCATGGGTGATAGTTGCCGTATTGAGGCGATCAAGGTCGCCCAGGAGCTGCGTGCGATTGCCGGTCTTAAGGTAATGAGCCATTGCGGCGGCGGTAACTTCAAGAAGCAGATGAAGCGCGCCGATAAGAGTGGGGCTCGCATCGCAATCTTGATTGGTGAGAATGAACTGGCCAATCAACAAGTCGCAGTGAAATTCCTGCGTGAAGAGAAAGAACAAGAATTAGTTGCACGGGATGCGTTGGCAACTTACATTGCAGAGCTGATTTAAAGGGGAAGTAAAAAGTGGAAATTTATAGCACAGAAGAACAACAAGTAGATGCTATCAAACAGTTCTGGAAAGACTATGGTCAATCGATTGTGATCGGTGCCGTTGTCGGTTTAGGCGGTCTGTACAGTTGGAACTACTACTCAGATTACAAAGTGGCGCAATCCCAGGCAGCCTCAGAGCAGTTCCAGACTGTCAGCAATTCAGTAAAAGCCGATACCGGCATGCTGGCGGCTGCAGAAAGTTTTGCTAAAGAATATGGCGATCAGAAAGGTTATCAGGCGCTGCTTGAACTTATCGTGGCTAAAGCTGCGGTTGAAGCGGGCGATCTGGCCAAAGCCGAACAATCCCTTAAGCAGGTACTGGCCGATAAAGCCGATGAAGGCTTAACCGCTATTGCCACCCTGCGTCTGGCGCGCGTACAGGCAGAGCTGGGTCAGGTTGCAACGGCATTAGCCACGCTAGAGCAGGTTTCTGCCCCCGCGTTTAATGCTCAGCGTGACGAGCTTAAAGGGGATTTCTTAGTCCGTCAGGGCGATGCCGATAACGCCAAGGTGGCTTATCAGTCAGCATTGGATAACGGTGGTGCGACAAGCAGTCCAGCACTGCAGATGAAGCTAGACAATCTAAATAAGGCATAAGGAAATCGCCATGAAGTCTTGGTGTAAAACACTAGTGGCTTGTGGACTGAGCCTGAGCTTTTTGTCTGCATGTTCTTCTAGCGATGTCGATGAGGCGCCTGTCAGCCCGCTTCCTGATATTGAAGCGAGCGTCTTCCCTGAAGTCAGCTGGAGCGAAAATGTCGGCAGTGGCGTAGGGGATTACTATTCCCGTCTTCGTCCTGCAGTGCGCTATGGCAAGGTGTTTGCTGCCGATCGTTATGGCAAGATTAACGCCTTCGATGAAGCGACCGGCGATGAAGTCTGGGAGCTGGATATCAGTGAAGCCTTCCGTGATAACGCCTTTGCTAAAAATGATGGCGCACGTCTGGCGGGTGGGATCACAGCAGCCAGAGATAAGATCTTTATCGGCGGGGAGACAGGCTTTTTTGCTGCGCTCAATGCTGAAACCGGCGAAGTGGTCTGGCACGTTAAGGCGGGGGGCGAACTCTTGTCGACACCGACCGTGGGCGAAGATGTGGTCGTGGTGAATACCGGCGCCGGCGCCTTAGAGGCCTACAATATCGATGATGGCACTAAGCTTTGGACTTACGAGAGCAAACTGCCGACTTTAACCCTGCGTGGCACAGGCTCAGCTTCCTACGAAGCGGGCGGCTTTTTCGTTGGCACTGCCGACGGTAAAGTGGTAGTAGTGGTTAAGAATAATGGTCAAGCGGCGTGGGAACAGCCTATCTATACTCCATCGGGTGGTAATGAGTTTAGTCGTATGGCCGACGTGGATATGCAGCCGCTGGTGAGTGGTGAAAACCTCTATGCTGTGAGCTACAACGGCAATCTGGTTTCCATGGAGCTGCGTACAGGTCGTGTTGTGTGGACGCGTAAATATTCTAGCCTGAATAACTTAGCGACATCGGGTCTGTATCTGTTCATGGTTGACGATCATAGCCGTGTTTATGCGATAGACAAACGCAATGGCCTAGAGGTCTGGTCTAACAATGAGCTGAGCAACCGTGATTTAACTGCTCCAGCCGTCTTCGGCGATTATATTGTCGTAGGTGACTTTGAAGGTTATCTGCACTTTATCAACCGCACCGATGGCCGCATTGTTGGTCGGGTTGAGGTAGATAGTTCAGGTTTATTTAGCCAGCCGTTGGTGATCGATGATAAAATCTATGTTCAATCGCGTGATGGCGAGGTTGCTAGAATAACGCTTCCATAAGCTGAACATTGAAGTTCATCAGGCCCCTGGACGTTGCTTCTGGGGGCTTTTTATTTAAAATTTTCAAAAGATTTGTACATTAGAGGCAAGAAAATGATTCCAGTTGTGGCCCTTGTTGGCCGACCAAACGTAGGTAAGTCGACCCTGTTTAATCGTCTTACGCGCACCAGAGATGCCTTGGTAGCAGACTACCCTGGGTTAACTCGGGATCGTAAGTATGGCCGTGCTCATCTGTCGGGTTATGAATTTATCGTGGTGGATACCGGCGGTATCGACGGCACAGAAGAGGGTATCGAAACCCGTATGGCCGAGCAGTCTCTTGCCGCCATCGAAGAAGCCGATGTGGTGCTGTTTCTCACCGATGCCAGAGCGGGTCTGACTGCCGCGGATCAAGTGATCGCCGAGCATCTGCGCCGCCGCGAGAAGACCACTTTCGTGGTCGCCAACAAGGTCGATGGCATAGATGCTGATTCGGCCTGCGCCGAGTTCTGGGCCTTAGGTTTAGGCGAAGTCTACCAGATGGCCGCCTCTCAAGGTCGCGGCGTGACTAATATGATTGAGTATGCGCTGGCCCCTTACGCCGAAGCCTTAGGCCTAAACCGTGAAGGTGACGAGGAAGAGGAGGCCGATGAGCGTCTGTACACAGAAGAGGAAGCGGAAGCCGAGCAGCAGCGTCTGCAGGATCTGCCGATTAAATTGGCCATTATCGGTAAGCCCAACGTAGGTAAGTCGACCCTGACCAACCGTATCTTAGGTGAAGAGCGCGTGGTGGTTTACGATGAGCCGGGCACCACTCGCGACAGCATCTATATCCCCTTTGTGCGTGATGAGCAAGAGTATGTGATCATCGATACCGCCGGGGTACGTCGTCGCAGCAAGGTGCATGAAACCGTTGAGAAATTCTCAGTTATCAAGACCTTAAAAGCGGTAGAAGATGCTAACGTGGTATTGCTGATTGTCGATGCGAGAGAAGGGATCGCCGAGCAGGATTTAGGCTTGTTAGGCTTCGCCCTCAACGCTGGTCGCGCCCTGGTGATTGCAGTAAACAAGTGGGACGGTATCGATCAGGACGTGAAAGAGCGCGTTAAGAGCGAGCTGGACAGACGCCTTGGCTTTATCGACTTTGCTCGCATTCACTTTATCTCAGCCCTTCACGGTACGGGTGTGGGTCATCTGTTTGAATCGGTGCAAGAAGCTTACGAGAGTGCGACTCGCCGTGTAGGTACATCTATGCTGACCCGTATCATGCAGATGGCGCAAGACGATCACCAGCCACCGCTAGTGAACGGTCGCAGGGTGAAACTGAAATACGCTCACGCCGGTGGTTACAATCCGCCTATCGTGGTGATCCATGGTAATCAGGTGAAGAAGCTGCCCGACTCCTACAAGCGTTTTATGATGAACTACTATCGCCGTTCATTAAATGTGGTGGGGACGCCTATTCAGATCCGTTTCCAGGAAGGGGAAAACCCCTTCGATGGTCTCAACACCAGTAAACTGACGCTGAGTCAAGAACGTCGCCGCAAGCGTATGATGAGTCATATCAAAGGCAAGAAGAAGTAATCTTCTTCTCTCGTAAAAAGGCCTGCTTATAAGCAGGCCTTTTTGTTTGCTGTATTTGCTTTAGCTAGATTCTTAGCAGTAACCTGATGTGCAGATACCTCTGCTACACGCCGTAAATCCATCTATGGAGGCTCGACGATGGCATCCATGCCATCGACGTTCGCAGGTATATCTTCACTCAGGTATTTACCTTAAATTTTGTATCAGCTCGAAGGTTGAATAATCTTTCATACCTGCTTAACTTGGGTAAGTCATAAAATTATCAATGAGTTAGATTTTATGGAAAATGAGAGAGTATTATTCAGACAGTGTGGTGATCAACAACTCGTTTCAGTTGAAACGAAAAAATCGAAACTGCTTCTAATGAGTTTTTGCACCTTACTCCTAGTGATGTGCAGCTTCCCCGATGCCCAAGTAAAATCGATTTTAGGCATTATTCAACTAACAGATAGCAATGGGTTAACTGTTAGAACGCTGATATGGCCAATGCTGGTTGCTGTGCTTTATCAGGCAATTTTATACTCGGCATTATTTAACAATACCCTTAAAACACATAGTAACTGGAAGCTTAAAACTAACGATTCAGACCTGTTTGAATCTTTTCAGAAAACAACAGCGAAAATTGATGAAAA
Organism: Shewanella sp. AS1; assembly: GCF_021412565.1. Classification (GTDB taxonomy): domain Bacteria; phylum Pseudomonadota; class Gammaproteobacteria; order Enterobacterales; family Shewanellaceae; genus Shewanella. Next base: position 268,102 of record NZ_JAKCLJ010000004.1, read on the forward strand.
CATTTGGGAGCTTAACAGCCTGGCAGGGAAACTTAGTAGTAGCGGCAGTTGCCACAGTCTTGAAAAAATGATCAATGAGTTTATTGAAAGCGTTAATGATCGACTTGATCTCCATATCGAGCCGCTAATAAAAAAGCATAACCAACTTAGTGAGCATATTAAAGATCAATTGCCATACTTTGAGCGTACAAACATTGATAGAGCGAGTGTTCTGAATCACATTGATGAGCTTAAGCAAGTGCTTAAGATGAACCATCGCAGGCACTATGAATATGGTGAGGGATTACGAATTGATATTCCCGAATATAAGTCCAAACTGCAGCAGGCCAAAAACGAGTTGGTCGCTCATATTTTTTATGAGAAACAGAGGTACCACAACATAATAACCCGTAACCTTGCCCAGCTGGAAAAGCAAAGAGAGCAGATAATTAAGCGGCATATTGAGTTAAGCGAGATAGAATGGCTTGATAGGCTGATATATGGCTGGGCGCCATTTTCCTATGTATTGATTGTGCTCGTATATGCGATTTGGGTGCTAAGTTGATACTCCTACCAATAGAATAGAGTCCATTCCATCCATATTTTTGCCTTTGTGGAATCATATTCAGCCAATAGACTATTCTTGAGGCCTATCAATCCCCTGAGATAAATGAAACCCCCTGAAATAAATGAAATCCAGTTCAACTAAATTAAGCCAGCTATACTCGATTACTTAGTGTGTCTTGGGCTCATGGGAAGGTCCGATTGAGTCTGAGCTAGTACATCTAAGGCGAATCAATACCAATTCGCTTACCTCCCAGAGCATCGCCTAGATAAATTGCGAACTTAGATCACTCGCGATTTTAGCTCTCCATCGAGCAGCTTAGTGGTAATGGTATCGCCGCGATTCACCTGTTCTTCCCTTTGTATCACCTGACCCTGAGCATCCAGAGTGATGCTGTAGCCGCGGCTCAGCGTCGCCAGCGGGCTGACAGTATCGAGCTGGTGGGCGGCATGGTTCAGGCTGGTCTTAGCTTCATTGAGCTTGGCCTGCATCGCCTTATGCAGCTTCTGGCTAAGAAAGGTAAGTTTGCTGCGCTCCAGCTGCAGGCGGTTATGGGGCGACTGCTGGGCGAGGCGGTGAGCTAGCCTTTGATTGTCACTGGCAAGCTTGGCCAATTTAGCCTGCATGATGGCGGTCAACTTGAACTGCATCTCATCGAACCTTTGCTCATACTGCTCTAGCTGCCTCTTAGGATCTTGGCGTTGCAGTCTGTGTTCCAGCTGAGTGAACCTTTGCGCCTGCTTAAGATGGTAATGTTGCCAACCCTGTTTTAAGCGGGTGAGTGCCATCTTAAGCTTATCGAACTTGCTCAAGGCATCCTGAGACAAGAGCTCTGCCGCCGCAGAGGGCGTCGGGGCGCGCAGATCGGCCACATAGTCGCTGATGCTGGTATCCACCTCATGGCCGACGGCCGAAACCACAGGGATGCCGCTGTTGTAGATGGTATGGGCCAGCGCCTCACTGTTAAAACACCAGAGATCTTCCAGCGAGCCGCCGCCACGGGTAAGAAGTAGCACATCCACTTCATGGCGATCGTTGGCCTGCATGATGGCATGACACAAAGCCTTATCGGCATGTTCACCCTGAACAGGCACAGGATAGATGATCACTTCGATGGAGGGATCGCGCCGTTTCAGCACATGTAAAACGTCGCGAATGGCAGCGCCAGTGGGCGAGGTGATGATGCCGATACGTTCGATATTGCTGGGCAAGGGGCGTTTGGTGTCGGCGGCAAACAGGCCTTCGGCGGCCAGTTTCGCCTTTAAGGCTTCATACTGCTGCGCCAGCAGGCCATCGCCAGCAGGCAGCATGGATTCGATAATTAACTGATAGTCGCCTCGGGGCTCATAGACACTGATTGAGCCTTTGACCAACACCTGCTGGCCGTTGATAGGACGAAAGTTAACGCTGCGATTTTTGCCTTTGAACATGGCGCAGCGGATCTGGGCGTAGTTGTCTTTGAGGGTCAGATACCAGTGACCTGAAGTGGGCGCAGAAAAGTTAGAGATTTCCGCTTCCAGCCAGAGCTTGCCGAGTTCCCCTTCGAGAAGTTGTCTTACTTCACCATTGAGGCGGGAAACAGTGTAAATATTATTTTTCGGCATTTTCATAGAAATTTAACTTCAAAGTCGATTTTTTTACTATTTTCCATTTACCAAGGTTAACATGCAAGGTATAATCCCGCCGCAATATTTTACCTCTAATACTACCTACGCGGGGAGATGTTGCTATGCTACGTTTGAAAAAAGAAGCGCTTACCTTTGATGATGTGTTGCTGGTTCCTGCGCACTCGACTGTCCTCCCTAATACCGCTGTTCTTAAGACTCGTTTAACTCAAAAAATCGAACTTAATGTGCCTATTGTGTCTGCAGCCATGGATACCGTGACTGAAGCAAGGCTTGCTATCGCTATCGCCCAGGAAGGCGGCATTGGTTTTATTCATAAAAATATGAGCATAGAGCAGCAGGCCGAGCAAGTTCGTCAGGTGAAAATCTATGAAGCGGGTATCGTACAAGAGCCCGTGACAGTGACGCCTGATAGCACACTTGAGCAAGTGAAAAAGCTGACTGATAAGCACGGTTTTGCAGGTTTTCCTGTGATAAACCAAGCTAACGAGCTAGTCGGTATTATCACAGGGCGTGATGTGCGTTTTATCACTGACTGGTCACGTACTGTCGATCAAGTAATGACGCCTAAAGAGCGTTTGGTGACTGTTGCAGAAGGCACTGGACTCAATGAAGTGCAGAAACTGATGCACGCCCATCGCGTCGAGAAAGTGCTGGTTGTGGACGACAACTTTAAGTTGAAGGGTCTCATCACAGTTAAAGATTTCCAAAAAGCAGAACAGAAGCCAAACGCCTGTAAAGATGAGTATGGTCGTCTGCGTGTCGGCGCGGCTGTTGGTGCGGGCCCAGGTAACGAAGAGCGTGTCGATGCGCTAGTGAAAGCCGGTATCGATGTGCTGCTTATCGACTCTTCTCACGGTCACTCTGAAGGGGTGCTGCAACGTATCCGTGATACTCGTGCAAAGCATCCAGAGCTGCAGATTGTTGGCGGTAACGTGGCCACAGCCGAAGGCGCACTCGCCCTGGTTGAAGCTGGCGTTAACGCGGTGAAAGTAGGTATTGGCCCAGGTTCCATCTGTACCACACGTATTGTGACCGGTGTGGGTGTTCCGCAAATCACTGCGGTTTCCGATGCGGCTGAGGCGCTAAAAGGCTTAGATATTCCTGTGATCGCCGATGGCGGTATCCGTTTCTCCGGTGACCTAGCTAAGGCATTAGCCGCAGGTGCATCTTGCATCATGGCGGGCTCTATGTTTGCCGGTACCGATGAAGCGCCGGGCGAAACTGAGCTGTATAACGGTCGTACCTACAAGTCTTACCGTGGTATGGGATCCTTAGGCGCCATGACACAAGGCTCGTCCGATCGTTACTTCCAAAGCGATAACGCGGCAGACAAATTAGTGCCAGAAGGCATCGAAGGCCGTGTACCTTACAAAGGTAAGCTCAAAGAGATTATCCACCAATATATGGGCGGTCTGCGTTCATGTATGGGTCTGACGGGTTGCCCAACCATTAAAGATCTCAACGAGAAGGCGGAGTTTGTTAAAGTCACTTCGGCGGGTATGGGTGAGTCCCACGTTCACGATGTGACCATAAGCAAAGAAGCGCCTAACTATCGTAGCCGTTCGTAAGCATTAAAATCAGGCAGTGCCCGCAGGCATTGCCTTTTCTTTATTGTTCAACCGATAAGTTGTCGGATAACGCGATAATTTGAAAAAGATAAGGTAAAGCATGAGCAACATTCATGATCATAAGATCCTCATTCTCGATTTTGGATCTCAGTACACCCAACTGATTGCCCGCCGTATTCGTGAGATTGGCGTTTACTGTGAACTCTGGGCATGGGATGTGTCCGAAGCGCAAATTAAAGAGTTCGCCCCTAACGGTATTATTCTGGCCGGTGGTCCTGAGAGTGTTACCGCCGAGAACTCACCCCGTGCACCCGAATATGTGTTTAACGCTGGCATCCCTGTACTTGGGATCTGTTATGGCATGCAAACCATGTCAGAGCAACTGGGTGGTAAGGTGATCCAGGGGATAGGCGAAGGTGAATTTGGTTATGCCCAGGTTGAAGTTCAAGCGCCTTCAGCCCTGTTCAAGAGCATAGAAGATGCGGTCAGCGAAAACGGCAAGCCGCTGCTGGATGTATGGATGAGCCACGGCGATAAAGTCTCTGAAATTCCAGAAGGCTTTGTGACGGTTGCCAACACAGAAACCTGTCCTTTTGCGGCCATGGCCAACGAAGAGAAGCGTTTTTATGGGGTGCAGTTCCACCCTGAAGTAACCCATACCCGCCAGGGTATGCGTATGCTGGAACACTTTGCGCTGGAGATCTGTGGCTGTGAAGCCAACTGGAAACCCACCTCTATTATCGAAGATGCTATCGAGCGTCTGAAACAGCAGATTGGCGATGATGAGGTGATCTTAGGTCTCTCTGGCGGGGTGGACTCCTCTGTGGTGGCCATGCTGCTGCACCGTGCCATTGGCGATAAGCTGACCTGTGTGTTTGTTGATAACGGTTTATTGCGTCTTAATGAAGCGAGCCAAGTGCTGGAGATGTTCGGCGATCACTTCGGGCTGAATATCGTGCATGTGGATGCTGAAAGCCGTTTCCTCGATGCCCTAGCGGGTGAAGCTGAGCCTGAGGCTAAGCGTAAGATCATTGGTAAAGTGTTTGTCGATATTTTCGATGAAGAGTCGAAAAAATGCGTCAATGCTAAATGGCTGGCTCAAGGTACCATCTATCCGGATGTGATCGAGTCTGCCGGCAGTGCTACTGGCAAGGCCCACGTGATCAAGTCGCACCATAACGTGGGTGGTCTGCCCGATGATATGGAGCTGGGTCTGGTTGAGCCGCTGCGTGAGTTATTCAAAGATGAAGTACGTAAGATAGGTCTTGAGCTGGGTCTGCCTTACAACATGCTGTACCGTCATCCATTCCCTGGTCCTGGTTTAGGGGTTCGCGTTCTGGGTGAAGTGAAGAAAGAGTACTGCGATCTGCTGCGCCGCGCCGATGCGATTTTCATCGAAGAGCTGCATAAGGCAGATCTGTACCATAAGGTAAGCCAAGCCTTTACCGTGTTCCTGCCTGTACGCTCTGTGGGTGTGATGGGCGATGGCCGTAAGTACGATTGGGTGGTGTCACTACGAGCAGTGGAAACCATCGACTTTATGACGGCGCACTGGGCACACTTGCCTTATGATTTCTTAGGCCGTGTGTCTAACCGTATCATCAACGAGATCGACGGTATCTCCCGCGTCGTTTACGATATTTCAGGTAAGCCACCTGCGACTATCGAGTGGGAATAAGCCTGCCTGATCCCAGCTTAAATCGCTTGTGAGATCAACTGAAGATGAAAACCCGGCCGCAAGCCGGGTTTTCTTTTGCCGTTTCGATTTAGGCTTTGCCTTTAAATTCATTTACAATAACCGCTTATATGTGGTGATCACTTGAGGTTGGCTTTGTCGCAACAGGAAAAAGATATCGAGTTTATGCGTCTTGCTATGGCGCTGGCAGAAAAAGCCGAGGCGGCGGGCGAAGTGCCAGTGGGCGCCGTGCTGGTCAAAGAGGGCCAGGTGATCGCCGAGGGTTGTAACTTGAATATCTGCCAGCATGATGCCAGTGCCCATGCCGAGATGAACTGTATCCGCACGGCGGGCAAGGTGCTTGAGAATTATCGTCTGCTCGATACCACGCTTTATGTCACGCTTGAGCCCTGCGCCATGTGCGCCAGTGCCATGGTGCATGCGCGCATTGGCCGTTTGGTCTATGGGGCGAGCGATCCTAAGACCGGCGCGGCGGGCAGCGTGTTGGATCTGCTCAGGTTCGATAAGTTTAACCACCAGCTCGAGGTTACCGCCGGGGTGCTTGCACAGGAGTGCGGCGAGCAGCTGAGCGCCTTTTTTCGCCGTCGTAGGCAGGAGAAGAAAGCGCTGAAACAGGCGCAGCAAAAAGGGCTTAATCAATAAGCCCTTAGTTAATTTTTTCTCTGTTTTTTCTTGTATTGAATCTATTCAGTTATTGTCGCTGGAAATCGCTTCCTGCTTAAAGAAGGTGAAATACTGTTTCTGCCTGTTCATGGTCTGCAGGTGGCGCACTTTTAATTGGGTTCTGCGCCGTGATGCCAGGTTATTCAAGGATTTTTTTCTCATTATAAAACTCCTTATTAGTCTAATCCTTTTGCGGTGATCTTACTTCTCGCGGTGATCTTAGCGTATTGTTATTACGCTTTTATTGCTGTGCTTTTATTACTGCTTAGTCTTTTAATTCTTTGCTCTATTTCTATTGTGGTAGGGTTGAGTCTGCGATTCTTGCGTCCTCAACTTGCTCTGCAGTCTGCTGGTGATGACTGGCCATATCTTGGTTCAGTTCATTACTCTGATTATCCACCCAGATGAGTGTATCGTAATAGCGGCGAATATTTTCAACATACTGCACAGCTTCACTGCCTCTGGCATAACCGTAGCGAGTGTGTCTGTAGTAGCTGCGTTTTTGCAGAAGGGGCAGTACATGTTTGATATCCCGCCAGGCACTGGGATTCATCCCCATGGATTGTGCCAGTTTTCTCGCATCTTCAACATGACCAAAGCCAATATTATAGGACGCCAAGGCAAACCACATACGCTGACTCTCGGGTATAGAATCGGGCAGCCTTTGTAAAATCTTGTTGAGGTATTTGGCGCCGCCCCGAATGCTCTCTTTCGGATCGAGTCGGTTTGCTACCCCCATCTGCTTGGCCGTGGGCAGTGTCAGCATCATTAAACCTCGTACCCCAGTGGGGGAGCGGGCATTGGGATTCCAGTGGGACTCCTGATAGGCGGTGGCGGCCAGTTTTCGCCAGTCGATCTCCCCAGCGTACTGTTCGAAATGCTCACGGTATCTGGGCAGTTTATTGTCTATGGCTCGTAAAAATGCACGGGTATCGACGTAGTCGAAACGCTTAATGTGGGCAAAATATTTTTCGTTCAGATGCGCTAAAGTGCCAGAACGTTTCTGCTCATGCCAGAAATCAAGCAGATGACTCATCAGCTTGTCACTGTTCTTGGGTGGCAGAAGCCAGACTACAGCCTGATTTTTACGCAAGATCGGGCCGGCTCTGAGTTCGGGCATGAAACGGCGATTGATATCAAAGGTGGTTGAGTCGGCAATGGTATAGGTGATCTCATTGCGGGCGATCATGGCCAGCAGCTCTTCGCTGTCCTTGTCGCTGTACTGTTTCCATCTGAGTTCAGGGTAGGTCTTATGTAAACTGGCTAAGGTTTCCACAAAGGAGGAGTCGGCAATTACAGTGACATGATCCTCCAGATGATTAATATCTTTGGGACGTTTTACGCCCTGTTTGTAAACCAGCAGCTGATTAACATAGTAGAGCGGCGGCCCTAAACGGAACTGCTCGCGGCGATAGTCGGTATCGGCCATGCCTGCGGCGATAAGGTCGATGTCACCATCGCGCAGTGCATTATAGAGATCATGGATACTGTCATAAGGCTTCATATTGAGTTTCAGCCCAAGATAATCGGCGAAGCGCACCGCCATTTCGTAGTCGAATCCCGCGAGCCCCTGGCCTGTGGTGACATAGATCTGGGTGCCATAGAGGGTGCCGACATTAAGCTGGGTTTTGGCGGGCGTGACCGCAACCATGCTCGTTTGTTCCACAGTCGATCGCTGACAGGAAGTCAGTAGGATCAAACAGATGAAAACAAACAGGTAATGTTTCATTAACGTACTATTTTTATTCCGGTTTTTAGAAGGCGGTCAAAAAGTGTATCACAGGTTATTTAAACCCAAAAACAGATAAATTGATAGCCTGACATCTACATCTAAGCATACTCATTTTTCGTGATTAGGCTCACTTAATTATGGGGTAATTTTTAGGCGGCGTAGGAGTTTCTTAATCACATAAGTCGAATAATCGGGAAAGTGTGTTTTGTAGTGACTCTACGGGTGATTTGTCGGCAACATTTCCCTATAATAGCGCCAGTTCTGACCCTTCAATTATAATTTATAAGGTAAAAAGACGTGATGGAAATCATCCGCGGAGCCCCTGCATTATCAGCATTTAGAGTTCAGAAACTGATGGAAGCCTGTGAAAATACAGCACTTCCTGTTAAAGATATCTATGCTGAATTCGTTCATTTAGCCGATTTAACTGCTGCATTAGATGCCAGCGAAACCGAACAATTGGCTAAGCTGTTGACCTATGGCCCTGCTATCGAAGCGCATACGCCAGAAGGTACCTTGTATTTTGTGACTCCCCGCCCCGGCACCATTTCACCCTGGTCATCAAAAGCGACCGATATCGCCCATAACTGTGGTTTAGATAAGGTGAAGCGTCTGGAGCGCGGCATAGCTTACTATGTGCAGAGCGACAGCCTGAGCGCTGAGCAGCACAAGCAGCTTGCAGCTTTACTGCATGATCGTATGGTCGAAGTGATCTTAGATGATTTCGAGCAGGCGCAAACCCTGTTTGCTCGTACCGCACCTGCCGAATTTACCAGCGTGGATATTCTCGGCCAAGGTAAGCAGGCGCTGGAAGAGGCCAATCTTAGATTAGGTCTGGCCCTGGCTGCCGATGAGATAGATTATCTGGTTGAGAATTTTACTCGCCTGGGTCGTAACCCCAATGATGTCGAGCTGATGATGTTTGCCCAGGCAAACTCAGAGCATTGCCGTCATAAAATTTTCAATGCCGATTGGACGATTGACGGTGAAGTGCAGCCAAAGTCATTGTTCAAGATGATTAAGAACACTTTCGAGAAAACCCCAGACTATGTGTTATCTGCCTATAAAGATAACGCAGCCGTCATGGAAGGCTCGATTGCAGGGCGTTTCTTCCCTGAACAAAACGGTGTGTACAGTTATCACACTGAGCCTATGCATGTGTTGATGAAGGTAGAAACCCACAACCACCCAACAGCAATCAGCCCCTATCCGGGGGCGGCAACCGGTTCTGGCGGCGAGATCCGCGATGAAGGCGCAACCGGTCGTGGCTCTAAACCTAAGGCGGGCTTAACCGGCTTTAGCGTCTCTAACCTCAATATCCCAGGTTTTGTGCAGCCATGGGAAGGGGATTACGGTAAGCCGGATCGCATCGTCAATGCCCTCGATATCATGACCGAAGGTCCACTGGGCGGCGCGGCATTTAACAATGAATTTGGTCGTCCTGCTCTCTTAGGTTATTTCCGTACCTATGAGCAGCAAGTTAGCAGCCACAACGGCGTCGAGGTGCGTGGTTACCACAAGCCAATTATGCTGGCTGGTGGTCTGGGTAATATCCGTGAAGAGCACGTTCAGAAGGGTGAGATCACCGTTGGCGCCAAGCTGATTGTGCTGGGTGGCCCTGCGATGAATATCGGTCTGGGTGGCGGCGCGGCCTCTTCTATGGCGTCGGGTCAGTCCAGCGAAGATTTAGATTTTGCTTCAGTGCAACGCGAAAACCCAGAGATGGAGCGTCGCTGTCAAGAGGTGATCGACCGCTGCTGGCAGATGGGCGAAGCCAACCCAATCCAATTTATCCATGACGTGGGCGCGGGCGGTCTGTCGAATGCCTTCCCTGAGTTGGTGAACGACGGTGGTCGCGGCGGTAAGTTTGAACTGCGTAACGTGCCATCGGATGAGCCTGGCATGAGCCCGCTTGAGATCTGGTGTAACGAATCACAGGAGCGTTATGTGCTCTCGGTTGCACCTGAGAATCTTGAGCTGTTCACCGCGATTTGTGAGCGTGAGCGCGCGCCATTTGCGGTAGTCGGTGAAGCGACGCAGGAGCGTCATCTGTCACTGTCTGATACCCATTTTGATAACAAACCTATCGACTTGCCACTGGAAGTCTTGTTAGGTAAAGCGCCAAAGATGAGCCGCGATGTGGTCTCGCAAAAGGCGGTCTCACCTGCGCTGGATGAAAGCGGTATCGATCTTAAAGACGCGGTACGCCGTGTGCTGCGTCTGCCAACTGTGGCCGAGAAAACCTTCCTTATCACCATTGGTGATCGCAGCGTAACTGGTCTGGTGAATCGCGATCAGATGGTTGGTCCTTGGCAGGTGCCGGTTGCTGACTGTGCGGTAACCGCATCTAGCTTCGATACTTACAACGGTGAAGTGATGTCTATGGGCGAGCGTACACCGCTGGCGCTGCTGGACTTTGGTGCCTCTGCCCGTATGGCGGTGGCCGAGTCAATCATGAACCTGGCCGGTGCCGATATCGGTTCATTCAAGCGCATTAAGCTGTCGGCCAACTGGATGTCGGCCGCGGGTCACCCGGGTGAAGATGCCGGTCTTTACGAAGCGGTGAAAGCCGTGGGTGAAGAGCTGTGTCCCGAGCTGGATTTGACCATCCCTGTGGGTAAAGACTCTATGTCGATGAAGACCGCCTGGCAGGATCAGGGTGTCGATAAAGCCGTTACCGCGCCAATGTCGCTGGTGATCACCGCCTTTGGTGTGGTGCAGGATATTCGTAAGACAGTGACCCCTGAGCTGAGAACAGATAAGGGCGATACCGAACTCCTTCTGGTGGACCTAAGCAGTGGCAACAGTCGTTTAGGCGGCTCATGTCTGGCACAGGTTTACAGTCAGTTGGGTGACAAGGCGCCGGATCTCGACGATGCTGCGCTGCTGCGTGGTTTCTTCGAAGTGACTCAGGCCCTGGTCAATGATAAGGCGATTATCGCCTATCACGATCGCAGTGATGGCGGCCTGTTCACTACCTTAGTCGAGATGGCCTTTGCCGGTAACACAGGTTTAGAGGTTAACCTTGAAGCCCTCTCAGGCAGCCATTTAGCGCGTCTGTTCAACGAAGAATTGGGCGCAGTTATCCAGGTGAGTAGCGCACAAGCCGATGCAATCAAGGCGCAGTATCAAGCCGCAGGTGTGGCTTGTTACGCCATTGCTAAGCCAGTGGCTGGCGATGAGATTGTCATTCGTGATGGTGAAACCCAGGTTTTGGCTGAGTCTCGCACTGAGCTGAGAACCATCTGGGCTGAAACTACTTACCGTATGCAGGCGATGCGTGATAACCCAGAATGTGCCCTCGAAGAGTTCAAACTCAAGCAGGTGCCAGATGCGCCGGGTTTGACTGTGGATCTGAAATTCGACCCCAGCGAAGATGTTGCCGCGCCTTATATCCTTAAAGGCGCAGCGCCTAAGATGGCAATCCTGCGTGAGCAGGGCGTTAACTCGCATATCGAGATGGCGGCAGCATTTGATCGTGCCGGTTTTGAGAGCCGCGATGTGCACATGTCGGATATCCTCTCAGGCCGCATCAGCCTAGAAGAGTTCCAGGGCTTAGTGGCTTGTGGTGGCTTCTCTTACGGTGACGTACTGGGTGCAGGTGAAGGCTGGGCTAAGTCGATTCTGTTTAATGCCCGTGCCCGCGAGCAGTTCAGCCGCTTCTTCGAGCGTCAAAACAGCTTCGCCCTTGGGGTATGTAACGGTTGTCAGATGTTGTCTAACCTGAAAGATATCATTCCAGGCACTGAGCACTGGCCGCACTTCGTGCGTAACCGTTCTGAGCGATTCGAAGCGCGTTTCAGCCTGGTGGAAGTACAAAAGAGTCCATCACTCTTCTTCCAAGGCATGGAAGGCTCACGTATGCCGATCGCCGTGTCTCACGGTGAAGGGCGCGCCGAGTTTGCCTCTCAAGCTGCATTAGCGGGTGCAGAGGCTTCAGGCACTATCGCACTGCGTTATGTCAATGGACATGGTCAGGTGGCGACTCAGTATCCTGAAAACCCCAACGGCTCGCCAAATGGTTTGTCGGGGATCTGTAGTACGGATGGCCGCGTGACCATCATGATGCCACACCCTGAGCGTGTGTTCAGAACCGTGGCTAACTCCTGGCATCCTGATGAGTGGGGTGAAGATAGCCCATGGATGAGAATGTTCAGAAATGCGCGGGTTAAATTAGGTTAAGCTAAACTGACTTAAGCACTTCAGCTTGCTAAAAGGGTCTCGAAAATTCGAGGCCCTTTTTTATTGTCCGAGAAAAGACAAGTAAAAACCAATTAAAAATAGAAGCTTATAGCTTGCTTAGTATATCGACTCATACTAAACAAGTGTGAAAAACCATTTATACAAATTTTTAACCTGTATGGGGTAAATCTACACTTAATGACATGCCTGGTAGAAAATGAGTGAGATTGGTCATCGACTGCTAAACTCATTTTAGTTTGCAGTGCTTTATCAGCAGTTTTTCAGAATATAGAGGGGAACAAGCAGAAAGACTTGAGCTGTCATTGGTGCTAAAGCCTTCCTGCTGTTTAAATATGATTTTGCTTAACTAGCTGGGTTTGCGCTCTCTGGCGCTGTATAGCTCGGCGAAAGCGGGCTGATAATGCTTGATTAAGCGTTCGAATAATTGAGTCATACTAATATCTCCACACAGTGATAGTTGATGTGAGCGGAGCTGAATCAAGCCAGAATCGATGGGATCTTGGCTGTCATCTCCTAAATTCGAGCGCATTCTAGTCTGGGTGATAAAATCAGGCAAATGATAAAAATTGTAATTTATTCATTATAAAAACTAATCTATTTTTATATTTTTATTTAGATAGTATGCTTAATTTGTAATTAAGCTATTGTTTTATAGTGTTTTTATTTCATGTATTGTTTTTTTGTATTGTTATATATTCTTTGTTAAATTTTGTTTTTTAGTGATTTTTGGCGGTTTATTGCTTGCATCTGGCTAATGTGGGTTTAATTTATGTTTTTTGTGTCTTGATGCTGCTGCCTAACACTGCGTTGAGTCTGTGTCAATGCGGTGATTGTGTGAAATGTGTGCTTGGCCGCAAAACCGCTTGCTTCTGTTTTGTTTGATTGATTTGAGTCAAATTGAGATGGTATAAAATACGACGTAAAACTCTTACAGACATGATGTAAGCGACTGATAAAAAAGTTTAAATTTGATTGGTTTTGCATAGTGTTTGATGTGAGTCACACGCTTGTGCTTTTCGTGATTTAAGTCTTTTATTTAATGGTTAAGTATTGGTTTTAGCTGCTGTTCGATGCAAGTTGGACGAAATGTGAGTTTTTGGCGTTTTGTGAGGCCTATGCCGAGCAAACTGGTTATTAATAATAAAATTCCAATTTAGGCGTTTCTCAGTGACCCTATATTCACACTTGGGAAATGATCACCACCTAAGGAGTCAATGATGATTGTTGAAGAGGTTGTAGAGCTCTCGCGTTTGCAGTTTGCGCTGACAGCTATGTATCACTTCCTGTTTGTTCCTCTGACCTTGGGGTTAGCATTCTTGCTGGCCATTATGGAATCACTCTATGTGATGACAGATAAGCAGATCTATAAAGATATGACCAAGTTCTGGGGTAAGCTGTTTGGGATTAACTTTGCCCTGGGTGTTTCCACAGGTCTGGCGATGGAGTTCCAGTTTGGTACTAACTGGTCTTACTATTCCCATTATGTGGGTGATATCTTCGGCGCCCCCCTCGCCATTGAAGGTTTGATGGCTTTCTTCCTCGAATCGACACTCGTCGGTATGTTCTTCTTCGGTTGGGATCGTTTCAGTAAGCGTCAGCACTTGGCCATCACCTGGTTGGTCGCCCTGGGCTCTAACATGTCGGCACTGTGGATTTTGGTGGCGAACGGTTGGATGCAAAACCCTGTCGGTAGCGTATTTAATTATGAAACCATGCGCATGGAGATGACCAGTTTTGCCGAGGTGCTGTTTAACCCGGTTGCCCAAGTGAAATTTGTGCATACAGTGGCATCGGGATATGTGGCTGGTGCCATGTTCGTATTGGCAATCAGTGCTTACTACATTCTGAAAAAACGCGACCTGCCATTTGCACGTCGCTCATTTGCTATTGCCGCAAGCTTCGGTATGGCATCTATCCTGTCGGTTATCGTACTGGGTGATGAGTCAGGCTATAAGGTGGGTGAGGTTCAGCGGGTGAAGCTTGCGGCCATTGAAGCCGAGTGGCACACAGAGCCTGCGCCAGCCGCCTTTACCGCTTTTGGTTTCCCGAATCAGGAAACCATGCATACCGATTTTGCGGTGAAAATTCCTTATGCCATGGGGATAGTTGCAACCCGCTCTATCGATGAGCAGGTGACAGGTATTCACGATCTTATTGATGACCACGAGCAGCGGATCCGTAACGGTATGCAGGCCTATGCCATGCTGACCGAGCTGCGCGCCGGTAATGAAACCCCTGAACTGCGCGCCGCCTTCGAAGAAGCTAAGGTTGATTTAGGCTACGGCTTATTGCTCAAGCGTTATACAGACAAAGTGGTCGATGCCACAGAGGAGCAGATTAAAGCGGCTGCTAAGGATTCTATTCCTAAGGTTGCCCCTATGTTCTGGAGCTTCCGTATCATGGTCGGCCTAGGCGTAGTAATGCTATTTGTGTTTGCAGTCGCCTTCTGGCAAAGCACGCGTCATCAGATTGAAGAGAAACCTTGGGTGCTTAAAGCGGCGCTGTACAGCCTGCCACTGCCGTGGATCGCTATCGAGTGTGGTTGGTTTGTTGCCGAATATGGGCGTCAGCCTTGGACTATCTCAGAGGTGCTGCCCACCTTTATGTCGGCGTCCAGCTTAACTGTGAATGATCTGCTGTTCAGTATCGCCTCAATCACCCTGTTCTACACTGTTCTGCTTGTCATCGAACTGTACCTGATGATTAAGTTTGCCCGCAAAGGACCGAGCAGTCTGAAGACGGGGCGTTATCACTTTGAAAAGCTAGATGCTTAAGCCGGAGATCTGATTATGTTTGATTATGAAATATTAAGATTCATCTGGTGGGCACTCATTGGTGTGCTATTCATCGGATTTGCAGTGACAGATGGTTTCGATATGGGGGTTGGTGCCTTGTTGCCTATCATAGGCAAGGATGACACCGAGCGCCGTATTATGATTAACTCGATTGCACCGCACTGGGATGGTAATCAGGTATGGCTGATCACCGCCGGTGGCGCGCTATTTGCCGCCTGGCCCATGGTGTATGCGGTCTCTTTCTCTGGCTTCTATATCGCCATGATGCTGGTGCTATTTGCGCTTTTCTTGCGTCCCGTTGGTTTCGATTACCGCTCTAAAATCGAAGATCCAAAGTGGCGTAAGAGCTGGGACTGGGCACTGTTTGTCGGTGGTTTTGTGCCGCCACTCATCATAGGCGTGGCTTTCGGTAACTTGCTACAAGGCGTGCCTTTCAATTTCGACGAGTACCTGCGTGCCACATATCATGGCGGCTTGTTCGGCTTGCTTAATCCATTCGGATTGCTAGCAGGTCTGGTGAGTGTGTCTATGATCATGATGCAAGGTGCATCTTGGCTACAGATGAAAACCGAAGGTGAACTCAGGGTTCGCGCCGCTAAAGCGACTCAAGTGTTTGCTGCACTGGTGGCTGTGCTGTTCGTCCTGGCGGGAATTTGGTTAGCTAATGGTATCGACGGTTATGTGATCACCTCGGCTATCGATACTCACGGCGCCTCGAATCCAACCACCAAGACAGTGGCTGTAGAAGCGGGCGCCTGGTTAGCCAACTATGACAAGTATCCTGTGACCATGTTGTTCCCTGTGCTTGGGGTGATTATGCCGCTGCTGGCATTGCTGGCCAGTCGCTTCGATCGCTCAGGTTTCGCCTTCCTGTTTAGCTCACTGGCGGTCGCCATGGTTATTTTAACCTGCGGCGCAGCTATGTTCCCATTCGTGATGCCATCGTCACTGGATCCGAATGTGAGCCTGACTATGTGGGATGCGACAGCAAGCCAGATGACATTAACTGTGATGACCTTTGCGGCAGTGATTTTTGTCCCTATCGTACTTAGCTACACAGTATGGACTTACCTGAAGATGTTTGGTCGTCTGAGCCGCAACTTCATCGAAAATAACAAGTCGTCACTTTACTAAGGAGCCGGATTATGTGGTATTTTGCTTGGATATTAGGCATTTTGCTGGCCTGTTCTTTCGGTATTATCAACGCCTTGTGGTTGGAAAATACTGAGAACATGGATAGGAGTGCAGAGGAGCAGGATTAATCCTCTAACCCTCCTGCCTAAGGCAGTTAGCTGTCGATAACACAAGCCCCGCTTTGGCTCTCAAAGCGGGGCTTTTTGCTTCTTAATACTCCAGTGATATGGCTAATAATGCTTAATGCGACAGCTCACCTGACGTGCAAACACTGCTGCGATGCGCCGCAAGCACATTCTCGCAGGCTATGTAATCATTGATCTCAGAGGGTATAGGAACTTATCTCAATTTCTTTTCGTTATGTGTTTTTTCCGTGAAGTAAAATCAATAAGTTTTGTTCCAAAGAGAGCTTGTGTCGTTAAATCATTATCTGAGGGCGTCCATGGAGCCGAGATTAAGATGCGGGACATTTATTGCTAATGTTCGATTGCTTGTATAACTTTAAAATTTGCTTAGCAAAGGGAAGGCTAGTGATTTTATGAAAATGATATTTGTGGATGCAGAAAATATTGGTCTGAAGGAAATAGAAAAAGTTAAAGCTACCGCGGTTGATAAAGTGTTTGTATTCTCTAAATCAGAAGCGGTGCAAAGTGTTTGTGAGAAATCTCTTTTTCTCTATCTTTCTGACTATCCATCGGGCGCCAATCAAGCTGATTTTTACATCATTGCTTATCTTTCTAGAGTTTTATCAGCCTTAGATAAAAAGCAGTTTGGCACTGTTAATTTTGAGCTATATAGCAACGATGAGAATTTGATATCTGCTTTTGAATTCCAATGTACACAACTGGGTGCCAGTTCAATTAGTATCAGAACCAAAGACGATACTGTTATTCAATTGCCTGCTGTAGCGAAAAAGAGCAATACTCCGCAAGATAAGGTTTTCTCAGCCCTAAGTTCCCCAAAAGCTTTAGACCCAAATCTGCAAAAGCAGTTGGGTTTATCTAAAGCTGACTTTTCTAAGGCAATAAATGCGCTAACTAAGTCAAAAAAAATTCAACGATCAGCGGAAAGTAAGCGTAAATGGGTTCGTTGCTAATAAGTGCTAGAAAAGCTAGGTCTACAGTAGACCTATAGTTGTCCTACTACAGGGACATATAAGCAAAAAAGCCGCATTAAGCGGCTTTTTTAGTTCAAGAACATAGCAAGCTTTAAGACTTAAACACGCTGATTTTCTGCTTAATATCCAGTGCCAGATCCGACAGACTCTGCGCTGCATCGACAGTGTCGCCGGCGCGCTGTTCACCTTCTCTGGCAAGCTCGGTGATCTTGTGTAGGTTACGGGTGATTTCATCGGCCACGGCGCTTTGCTGCTCTGTGGCGCTGGCGATGCTACTGGAGGTGATTGCCAGCTCACCTATGCTTAAGGTGATCTTGTCCAGTTGTCCCGCCGCTTCTTCACCCTGATGAGCAGATTGAGTACCGAGTTGGTGACTCTCACTCATCTGTTCGACAGTCACTTTAATCTGGGATTGTAGCTGGGTGATGGTGTGGCTGATCTCTGAAATCGATTTTTGGGTGCGCTGAGCCAGGGTTCTGACCTCATCGGCAACCACGGCAAAACCGCGTCCCTGCTCACCGGCACGGGCAGCCTCGATAGCGGCATTGAGCGCCAGTAGGTTGGTTTGCTCGGCGATGCTGTTGATCACCTCTGTGACCTGGCTAATGGCTTCGCTCTCTTTACTGACACCCTCGACACTGGTGTGACTCGCGGTTAACTGTTCACTCAGTGTGCCTAAGCCTTGCACCACCATTAACAACTGGTTATGGCCATCGCGAGAGGCATTATCGACCTGCAGACTCTTATTAGCGCCTTCGCTGGCATGGTTGGCAACATCGCGAATGGAGGTCGACATCTCTTCGATGGCTGTGGCGATTTGATCTGTTTGGTTCATTAAGGATTGCGCCTCTTCACCATTGAGTCTGGCTATCTCCTGGGCGCTATTCGCCTGGGCTTCCAGCGTATTAACAGAGGTCTGCAGTGCCTGGATCAGGTTTCTCAGGTTAGAGGCCATCTGATCGGCGCTGCGAGTGATACTGTCGACTTCATTTTCACTCGCAGTTGAGGTTTGAGCGAATTGCTGCGACAGATCCCCTTCACCCAGCTGGGTTAATTGCTTTTGCAATAGGGTCAGCGGCTTGAGGGTTTTAATGAGCAATAAGGAGAGCAGCAGGGTGATCACAACTATGCCAACTACGGCGACTGCGGCGTTAATGGCAAGCAGCTCAAGGCTCTCTTCATTTAATTCATCTTCTTTTGTCTGCCCGAGCAGGGTCCAGTTCCAACCTGGAATGCTAAGGGAGCGGGCAAACATCGCATCGCCCTGGGCATTGTTGTAATGCCAGGCGCCCTTGTGTTGCTTGATCTGTTCTGGGGTGAGTCCATCCAGTATCGCTGAAGTGATGACTGTGCCGGATTCTTGCCTGGGCTGCGAGATTATCTGATTATTAGCGTTGTTCACTAAGGTGAAGTAACCGGACTCTTCCAGTACTAGATTCGTCACGGCGCGCTGCAGATCCCTAAGGGAGTCTGAGATATCAAAGCCGATATAGAGAATACCTATCACGCCGCCACTGTTGTCGCGAATGGGGCGATAGACAGTCATATAGTCCTTGCCAAACAGCTTGGCATAACCTTCATATTCCTTGCCCTTAATTAATCCAGGGTAGCCTGGGTGAGTCTGTCCCAAGCTAGTGCCTAAGGCGCGGCTGCCATCGGCTTTCTTGAGCGAGGTGGCAATACGTACAAAATCATCACCATCGCGCACAAATACCGTAGCAGTGCCGCCTGTGAGGCTGGAGAAGTGATCAACAATATCAACGGCATTGTTGACCTGTTTCTCTTCATGTAGCAGTTCAGGTGTGGCTTTACCCGCTACAGTGATTTTGCTGTCTAAACGGGTGAAATGGCCAGGGTAGAGTGTACGTAGGAGATCGGCATTGCGTTTAGCCAGTGACACTAAACTGTCATATTCCAGTTCAATTAAATTTGCGGTGCTTTGCATCTGCGCCTGCATGGCTGTCATGGCTTTCTCTTTCAGCACATTTGATGCGGTAATGTAGGAGATGCTACTGAGTACACAAAATACCACCAGGGTGAGTATGAAGGAGAGTACACCTATCTGTTTAGCTATGGGCCAATGTTTATAATTCATTGTAATAATCCATTATTCTTTCGTTATGGCGCTAACATTAACGAAAAGAAAACAATAAAGGGTTGATGTAGATCTATATCGTTCAACTTGATACAAACTTAAGTCAGTTTTGAGATGAGAAAGTTTGGTTATTAGGATCTGTTTCAGGAAATAATGGTTTATCACATTATTTTTCAATGGATTTTTTGTCTGAAAAATGTTGTTTTTTTGTGATTAAATTTTGTTTCTTGCTTTATATGAATAGCAAACGTGTCGATAAGGTTCGATGTAGCTTTTCTGGCTGTAGCCCATTCGGATGACACTGGTTTGACTAAGTAATAGTTGGATGTGTGAACTACATCACTCAGTTGGTGATTTTTTGGTCAAGTTTTGCGAGGGGATTATATTGAAAAACTTACTCGATCGGCTAATCTAGCTGAGTAATTTACCTTGAGCTAAACTAAGTGATTTTTTATGCATAAAAGTAAATTAAATGTTTAAATTTGTTTTTATAACGTCATGATTTTAATTGAAAATTGTTTTTATATTTTTTATTAAAACCTATTCGTTATGAATAATTAACTATCTTCTTAGTGTGATATTGAGAGCATCTTGGTGTTGACAAGCCACTTGGCGACATTGGAGTAAATATGAAGTTTTTTGCAAAATCTTGCGGTATTGGTTTATCCGTACTGGTCAGCTATTTAGGATATCAATCCGATCTGCAGGCTGCTGAGTTTCATTTTCCAACCAGCGCCAGTGTGACCTATGTTACCACCTCAGAGGCGGATATCGACAATACTCAGCAGCAGTTGCAGCGTGATGAGTTTATGTTCAGGGCTCGCACTACTATTCCATTGACCCAGCGCTGGTCCGTGAGTCTTGGCGGCGGTTATGATCGCCTCAACTATGACTGGGGACAAAAGAACCAGGCCCTGTTTAATAATCTGGGCGCCTGGCCAACAGTAGACAGATATAATGCCAGCGTTGCCGTGAGCTATGTGTTCAGCCCGCGCTGGGTATTTATGGTGGCACCTACGGTGCAGTATGCCTATGCCGAAGGTACGTCTGCGTCTAACGCCCAGAGTTACGGCGTATTGGGTTCGGCTATGATGCGCCTAGATAATGGCAGTATGATTGGCTTCGGCTTAGCCTATCTGAATGACATTGAAGAGGTGAGAATTCTGCCTTACGTATCTGTAAGCTGGCAGATCACAGATAAACTCAGACTGGGTAACCCATTCTCGGCCGGTTTCAGTGGTGGCGGCGGATTGGAGCTGAGTTATCAAATGTCTGATCGTTTCGACGTGGGTGTAGGGGCTTCTAGCCGTACAGAGCGTTTCTTAGTGCGTGACGATGATGTCGTTATGGAGATCAGCGATATTGTGAGTTTTGTGCGTGCTGGCTGGCATGCAACCTCGGCACTGACGATCAACGGTTACTTAGGTTACTACTTTAACAGTGAACTGGAACTGAGCGAGCCAAATATGGATATGGATATGGATAACCAGCTTGCAATGGGTTTATCCATCGGATTCGATTTCTAGCATTAATGCCCAAGTGGCAGCAAGATAAAAAAAGCCAGGTGACTTATTGTGACCTGGCTTTTTAGTCTCTGACGATTGTATCGAATTACAGCGCCAGCATGGCTTTTTTCAGGCTCTTTTGGGCTGGCTTATCGCCTAACCATATATTGAGCAGCGCCTGTCTGAAGGCTTCACCCTCAATTGTGGCTTGCTTCTCGCCATTCTTATAGGCGGTAACGCCAAGGCCTTTTTGCGCTTCAAAGGTGAATTGGTCGCCCTCGACTATCTCTGCGGTAAACAGCGCCATAAAGGCATCTATCTCGGGTTGGATCGGCGCCATGTTGTCATTGGTGGCACTCTCAAAGCCCTCGATAATGGCATCATGCATCTTATCTGAGGTGATAAGTCCTGAGGTGATATTTAGGCGGATAGCGGCGATATCCGCATCCAGCACGGCCTGAGTGTTTGAAACCTGGCTTGGGGTGTAGAGGCTGCCGACATAGAGATCCATAAAGAACTTGCTACGGACTCCGGCGCCATTGAGTTGCAGAGTCTGATTTGCAACGCTTAGCTGCTCTGTTACCTCAACATCTGAGACGGTTCTGGCGCTGGCTTGGCTGCCAATCAATAAACTTGCCAGCAAAGTGGCTTGGATAAACGGTTTCATAGTACCTCGTTATTATTTTAAT
The DNA here is from genome assembly GCF_021412565.1 of Shewanella sp. AS1. Classification (GTDB taxonomy): domain Bacteria; phylum Pseudomonadota; class Gammaproteobacteria; order Enterobacterales; family Shewanellaceae; genus Shewanella. The sequence goes on from NZ_JAKCLJ010000004.1 coordinate 289,471, forward strand.
CAGCTCAGAAGGAACTTGGCTGGTTTGAGTCTTGCTTATGTCTTGTTTAGATTATTTAGATAGTTGGCTTGGCCTAGCCGCGGTGGCCTATCTGATATTGTCCCGACTGATGAAACAGAACCGCCTGTTTTTTCTTGGGAGAGATCAACAGTGGGCCATCATCGAAAAACAGAAAGCATTTCCAGTTGCGGGCAAAAACATCCCAACGTGTCTCGATCACCTGATATTTCTCGTAGCAGAAATAGACCAAGGTATCCTCAGCCCAGTCGATATGATTAGCCAGCAGTTCGGGAAGCTCAGGGGCTTCACTGTCCCAGGCGCTCTGCCAATGATCTGTCTCAATCCAGGTATCGCCCTTGGCGGCCCAGTCGCCCTTGGTAAACTGCTCGGTGCGGCTGCTCTTATTGCTTATCCACTTATTCCAAACTTCCATAGAAGATTTCTGATCTAAAGGTTTGATCAGCGCCTGATCCTCCTCACTGACCGGAAGATCCTTATGATTGAAAATCCATTTACGTTTATATGCTTGCAGTGGAATATAGGTATGCGCCACAGGGCCTCGCTATCAGGTATCAAAATCGTGGCGATCATTATACGGATAGCGGCAGGACAAAGGAAACTTAGCCTGATTATTAATAGCAGATTTGTGTTATCGAGAATGAAATGGTGATTTTTAAGGCTAAGTCATTATGGAGGTAGGTGGAACAACTCTCGCCGGAAAAGCGGCGAGAGTTGCAGGGGAAAAATTTAACGATAAGCATTTCCGGGCGGCACGATAACGTCGAAGTCCGAGTGAAGGCGCTTGTTAAATTCCATTTACTCTGGTTAGAGTTACCACACCTTTTGATGATGCGATTGTTGATATGAATGTTCCTGACATTTTATTTTTTGACTCTATAACTAAGTTCAATATTGTAGAACTTGGTCTTTTGAGGCCTTCTTCTTTATATACTATGTCTAACGAATTTTTTGAGAATGCTCGATACGTTACGGAACCTTGGAGTTCCACATGACCTCTTTTTTCAGCGTTATACTCAATAACACCGTTGATTGAATCTTCCGATATTTTTTCTCCAATGCCATTTATTGTGTTTCCTGACTGACCAATAATGAACTCATAGTTTGTTTTTAATCCAATGTATGGTTTGTATGATGATTGCTCAGTTTTGTATTCAACCTTCCAATATCCAGTTAGTCGATCTTTCTTGTATATGTAATCGTTCCAGATACCGAATACCAAGGCGATGACAATCGCGCTGATTAATGAGCCTGTGACATTTTTGGTGATTTCTGACATTTCTCTTCCTGAATTTACCGCCGCATTCAGCGGCTTGTCCGCTGCAATGCTTTGTTAGAAGCGCTCATTTCATCCATTTCATCCGGATTGCTGAGGTACATCTTAACAAGTTGGTGTCTATCAAGCCCTTTATTGCTAAGACCAATGTCCTCTCGAATAGCCTTATACAATTCGTCAACGGCCTTCAGAACGTGACCGCCGTCAGAAGAGATCTTTTGAAAGTTTAGCTGGGCATTTATTACCTTTGGTGATCCCCACAGAACTACGTTCGTTTTGAACCCCACCATGAAATCGACAAGCTCTTGTTGAGAAGGTGGTTTTAATGAAACGTTTTCGTTACCTTCAGCCATCATGCGGGCCGCTATGTCCAAAAAATCCTTGTATATCTCAACTTTTCTTGAGCGATGCGCCTCTTCGATCTCTCTTTTTTTTATCTGAGATTGTGTGTAAAGAGCTCCGCCAACACCTACCAAAACAGTCGCCATTGCACCAACAATGGCCGCAGATACTGACGAGTTGGCACTTTCCAGGAACGTCAATAGTCGGGCTGCAACAAGCCAAAGGAGGTAGCCGGCCCCGAAGATCAGTACCAATCCAAATAGGACGCTGACAAACTGCCAAAATTTCGAAGTCTTACTCATAGCTATCCTTTATGCTTCTAACATTTTAATAGTGAGATCCTGCAAGGTAGCTTACCTTGCAAGCTTGAAAGACCTTCCAAATAAGGAGGTGCTTTATGTATCGGCGAAGCAAGAAGTACCAACAGCAGGTCGGTTATTTGGCTGCTGCGGGTGCCGAAAGGGAAAGAAAGCGGCTCGAAGAAGGCATTGGTGATCTTATTGCTCACCCTTTCCAGATAGGCGGCAAATAGCTGTGGGTTCATTACTCATCCTTAAGTAGCCGTTTAAAAAACAGTCGTGAAAAATTAGCCGTGAAATCACTTATGAAACTATACTACTCTGTTTTTTGGTCGATAAACAAGCAGTAAATGCTATTAATTCATTCATATTAATGACTTGGATCAAGCTGTTGCCAGATCTGAAAGCTAACTGAAAGTTAATTCTGAAAACTAAATATAAAAGCAAGCTCAGTATCTGCTAGCAGTGTGTCGTAGAAACCGTTTCGATGGGGCTATTTCTTTAGTCTTGATAGCCTTTGCCTGTTTTTGCCTGAAGGTTAATGGTCACCAGGGGCGGGATTGTGAATGTTTTTACGCATAATTTGGAGGTGGCTGGGTGTTTCTGGAGAAAACATTTGCCGCATGGATGCGGCGGGTGAGCCATCATGGATGATTTCACGGCGTTTTGCGCAAGAAATTCCCATCCACTTGCTACAACAGTTTTACAAAGAGCACGTATGCACTCACCTTGGATGGTCATGGTAGCTATCAGCATCATATACCGTTTCGATGGGGCTATTTTCTTTGGTCTTGATGGCTTTTTCCTATTATTAGCCTAAAGGATAGTGGTCACCAAGGGCTTGATTGTGAACGTTTTTGCGTAGCATTTGGAGATGGCAGGGTGTTTCTGGAGCAAACATTTGCCGCATGGATGCGGCGAGTGAGCCATCATGGATGATTTCACGGCGTTTTGCGCAAGAAATTCCCAGCCATTTGCTTACCACTGTTTGCGAATTCGTTCTATTTCAGACATCCCTTTTTTGCAGCTTTATTAGTGCACCGCCATAGCGATTTTGCTGCTTATGCTTAATATCGAAGCGCGTTTTGCTGTTCGGTATTGAGTGCAGTTGTTTCGGTATTGGTTTGTAGTGGTCAACTAAAATTGGCCACGGTTTTGTATTCAAGCCAATATCTTCGCTCTGACTCATTGGGTGTCAGCCCACCGTTATATTGATGTGGTCTCAGCTGACTGTAATACCCCGTCACATA
>NZ_JAKCLJ010000050.1 GCF_021412565.1 Shewanella sp. AS1
TTTTTAAAGAACGACCTCCACGGATGGTGGAAGTGCCAAAAATCGTATGGAACGATTTTGGCCAAGCACTGCCGTAAAGACAGGCCAACTGTTCTAACAAGAACAAGTTATCTGTGTGAACACTCAAGCACATGGATGTGCTGTGTGTAAGAAATGCAGGAGCATTTTCTTACCAACCAAGGTTGATACATCGTATAGGTAAGGAGGTGATCCAGCCCCAGGTTCCCCTAGGGCTACCTTGTTACGACTTCACCCCAGTCATGAACCACACCGTGGTAAACGCCCTCCCGAAGGTTAAGCTATCTACTTCTGGTG
>NZ_JAKCLJ010000051.1 GCF_021412565.1 Shewanella sp. AS1
TGTAGTGGCATAGTGAATTTGGCCACCTGAATAGACGAAGTGATAGACTCACTTCCGGAAAAAAGGTGGTAGAAATGAAGAACACAAGACCGACATTCAGTGCAGAGTTCAAATTAGAAGCTGCGCAGCTGGTAACGAAACAGGGATACAGCATAGCTGAGGCTGCAAGCGCGATGGGCGTGAGCAATTCAGCCATGCGTAAATGGGTAAACCAGCTTCGACAGGAGCAGCAAGGCGTATCCCCCAAAGGCGCACCGCTCACCCCCGAGCAACAGCGGATCCGCGAGCTGGAGAAAAAACTCCGTCGCATTG
>NZ_JAKCLJ010000052.1 GCF_021412565.1 Shewanella sp. AS1
GTCTGCACATCAGACGCACCTTGGCTGTCGGTGCCGGTGACATCGACGCTAATGACTTGCTGCTGACCTTCAGCCAGTGACTGATAGGCCGCATGAGAAGCATCAAATGACCAGCTGCCGTCGCTGTTGACGGTCAGGCCATCCACTGGGCTTGCGATGGTGTAAGTGATGGTGTCACCTGCATCCACGTCTGAGCCGGTGACTTTACCTGAGATGCTCGCATCTTCCTTCACGCTTTGGGCAGCGATGGCGTTCACCACCGGTGCATCGTTGGTGCCGGTGAGGTTAATCACCAAGTCTTGGGTGTCACT
>NZ_JAKCLJ010000053.1 GCF_021412565.1 Shewanella sp. AS1
TGTACATCAGACGCACCTTGGCTGTCGGTGCCAGTGACATCAATGTTGAGTACTTGAGTTTGACCTACGCCCAGCGACTGATACGCCGCGTGGCTGGCATCAAATGCCCAGCTGCCATCGGTGTTGACGGTTAAGCCATCAACTGGGTTAGCAATCGAGTAGGTAATGGTGTCATTGCTGTCGATATCTGAGCCGGTGATTTGGCCTGAGATGCTGGCGTCTTCCGCTACAGTTTGCGCGGCAATGCTGCTGAGCACTGGCGCATCGTTAGTACCGGTGAGGGTAATGACCAGGTCTTGGGTGTTAGT
>NZ_JAKCLJ010000054.1 GCF_021412565.1 Shewanella sp. AS1
GGAAATGACCTACTCTCACATGGGGAGACCCCACACTACCATCGGCGCGATTGCGTTTCACTTCTGAGTTCGGGATGGGATCAGGTGGGGCCACAATGCTATGGTTTCCAGACAAAATTGTTAAATTTAGAAAGCTGTTCTTTATTGAGTAACACTAAAATCAAGTGTCGGTATTCTTTTGTTCAAGTTTTACCATTAGAAACCCATTAGGGTTGTATGGTTAAGCCTCACGAGTCATTAGTACAGGTTAGCTCAACGCCTCACAACGCTTACACACCCTGCCTATCAACGTCCTAGTCTCGGACG
>NZ_JAKCLJ010000055.1 GCF_021412565.1 Shewanella sp. AS1
TCAAGCGCCTTGGTATTCTCTACCCGACCACCTGTGTCGGTTTGGGGTACGATTCCTACTAACCTGAAGCTTAGAAGATTTTCCTGGAAGCAGGGCATCAACTACTTCATCCCCTTAGGGACTCGTCATCAGCTCTCAGTGTATGTGTGCCCGGATTTGCCTAAGCACACCACCTACTGCCTTAAACGCGGACTACCAACGCCGCGCTAGCCTAGCCTTCTCCGTCTCTCCATCGCAGTTAGCAAGAGTACGGGAATATTAACCCGTTTCCCATCGACTACGCCTTTCGGCCTCGCCTTAGGGGT
>NZ_JAKCLJ010000056.1 GCF_021412565.1 Shewanella sp. AS1
TAAGGTCTGAGTCTGGCCTTCAGCCATACTCTGGTAGGCTGCATCGCTTGGGTCAAAGGTCCAGCTGCCGTCATTGTTGAACGTCAGTCCCGCTATTGTGGCAGTGGTGCTGTAAGTGGCCGTGTCACCCACATCGATATCGGTGGAGGTGATGGTGCCATTAACTACTGAACCATCTTCCTTGGCGCTGACTTGCGCGATGGGATCCAGTACCGGTGCGTCGTTAACGTTGTTAACCACCAGGTTAAAGGTGGACGTGACGGTTGCGCCCTGGCTGTCGGTGGCGGTAACGGTAATG
>NZ_JAKCLJ010000057.1 GCF_021412565.1 Shewanella sp. AS1
CTCGCTGGATCAGGTGGAACTGATCATGGCGATGGAAGAGGAATTCAATGTCTCCATTTCCGATGAAGATGCGGAGAAGATTGCCACAGTCCAGGATGCCATCGATTACGTCAAAAAGGCCCTGGGTCAGTGAAAGCCCAGAAACCATCTCTGTTCAGCAGATGAAACAGAGGATGAGGAATTTATGAAGAGAAGGGTTGTGGTGACAGGCCTGGGAATGGTCACTCCCCTGGGAACCGGGGTTCAGAAGACCTGGGAAGCTCTTTGCTCCGGGAAATCCGGGATCAGGAGG
>NZ_JAKCLJ010000058.1 GCF_021412565.1 Shewanella sp. AS1
ATTAATGCAATTGAAGTTCAGAAGTTTGTTCATGAGGAAATTGGTTCCACTCCACGCCATCTAGTAGCCGCCCTCCCGCTTTGGGAGTCCGACCGCCCCACTGCTTAAAGAAGAATGCGGTTTCCGTCTGCAAGCAAACATCGCGGATTGCCCGAACCCAGTCAGGGTCGATCGGACGGTGATTGTTTCCCGATTCGCCTCCGACAATAACCCAGTGGATATCCCTTAGATCTTTCACTTCTAACCGTAAGTCACCCAAAAGCGGCTCACACGATAGAAATCTCACGGTCGT
>NZ_JAKCLJ010000059.1 GCF_021412565.1 Shewanella sp. AS1
ACCCATCCCGACCGTCGTCACCTTCAACCCTGTCTTTCCGAGGGTGCGGTATTCCGGCACCGGACGTTCTTCCGTCCCGGCCACGGACGGACCTGCCTTCCAGAGCCCGCTCGCCCACACTCCGAGAACGGCAGATGACATCTTTCTTATGAAATTCCGTCGTCCCATCTCTGATTTGACCATCGCGTCCTCCCTGTTGCTACGGATTGCATCTTAAACGAGCGTCGAAAGACCCCCGCTTCGGACAACGGAGAACGTCCTCACCGCGGGCAGACCTGCCTTTGTGGACGCG
>NZ_JAKCLJ010000005.1 GCF_021412565.1 Shewanella sp. AS1
CCACGTCTGAGCCGGTGACTTTACCTGAGATGCTCGCATCTTCCTTCACGCTTTGGGCAGCGATGGCGTTCACCACCGGTGCATCGTTGGTGCCGGTGAGGTTAATCACCAAGTCTTGGGTGTCACTCGCTCCCGCCGCATCGGTCACGGTGATGGCGATGGTTAGGGTCAGTGGATCGCCTTCGGCCAAAGATTGATAGGCTGCATCACTAGGATCAAAGCTGTAACTGCCATCGGCGTTTAAGGTAAAGCCTGGAACGGCGTTGGCAATCGAATAGGTCGCCGTGTCGTTGACATCGATATCGGTGGAGGTGATAGTGCCGGAATAAACCGCATCATCTTCTTTAAGTGACACTGCTGCAATTGGGTCAAGCACTGGCGCATCGTTGAGGTTATTAACCACCAAATCGAAGGTACTGGTGACGGTTGCACCCTGACTGTCGGTAGCGGTGACGGTAATGGCCTGAGTCCCGACATCGCTGTTGCCTGGGGTACCGCTAAAGGTGCCGGTGCTGGCATCGAAGCTCAGCCAGGTTGGCAGACCGCTTGCTGATAGGGTTAAGCTGTCGCTGGTGTCGATATCCGCAAACGTGCCTGCAGGCACGCCAAAGCTAAAGGCGGCGTCTTGGTCAACACTTTGGTCAGTCAGTGCCGCTGCAACGGTGGGCGCATCGTTAGTGCCGGTGACCGTAATGGTCAGGGTCTGCACATCAGACGCACCTTGGCTGTCGGTGCCGGTGACATCGACGTTAATGACTTGCTGCTGACCTTCAGCCAGTGACTGATAAGCCGCATGAGAGGCATCAAATGACCAGCTGCCGTCGCTGTTGACGGTTAAGCCATCCACAGGGCTTGCGATGGTGTAAGTGATGGTGTCACTTGCATCCACGTCTGAGCCGGTGACTTTACCTGAGATGCTCGCATCTTCCTTCACGCTTTGGGCAGCGATGGCGTTCACCACCGGTGCATCGTTGGTGCCGGTGAGGTTGATCACCAGGTTTTGGGTATCGGTTAAGCCGGCTGTGTCGGTGACCGTGACTGGAATAGTCAGGGTCTGGGCCTGGCCTTCAGCCAAGCTTTGATACGCCGAATCGCTTGGGTCAAATTTCCATGAGCCGTTACTGTTAAAGGTTAAGCCTGCAACTGGCGCTGCAATCGAATAGATCGCCGTATCACCCACATCAATGTCAGTTGAGGTGATGGTGCCGGAATAAACCGCATCATCTTCTTTAAGTGACACTGCTGCAATTGGGTCAAGCACTGGCGCATCGTTGAGGTTATTAACCACCAAATCGAAGGTACTGGTGACGGTTGCACCCTGACTGTCGGTAGCGGTGACGGTAATGGCCTGAGTCCCCACATCGCTGTTGCCTGGGGTACCGCTAAAGGTGCCGGTGGCGGCATCGAAGCTCAGCCAGGTTGGCAGACCGCTTGCTGATAGGGTTAAGCTGTCGCTGGTGTCGATATCCGCAAACGTGCCTGCAGGCACGCCAAAGCTAAAGGCGGCGTCTTGGTCAACACTTTGGTCAGTCAGTGCCGCTGCAACGGTGGGCGCATCGTTGGTGCCGGTGACCGTAATGGTCAGGGTCTGCACATCAGACGCACCTTGGCTGTCGGTGCCGGTGACATCGACGCTAATGACTTGCTGCTGACCTTCAGCCAGTGACTGATAAGCCGCATGAGAGGCATCAAATGACCAGCTGCCGTCGCTGTTGACGGTTAAGCCATCCACAGGGCTTGCGATGGTGTAGGTGATGGTGTCACCTGCATCCACGTCTGAGCCGGTGACTTTACCTGAGATGCTCGCATCTTCCTTCACGCTTTGGGCAGCGATAGCGTTCACCACCGGTGCATCGTTGGTGCCGGTGAGGGTAATCACCAGGTTTTGGGTATCGGTTAAGCCGGCTGTGTCGGTGACCGTCACCGGAATGGTTAGGGTCAGTGGGTCGCCTTCGGCCAAAGATTGATAGGCTGCATCACTAGGATCAAAGCTGTAACTGCCATCGGCGTTTAAGGTAAAGCCTGGAACGGCGTTGGCAATGGCGTATGTTGCCGTATCACCCGCATCAATGTCAGTTGAGGTGATGTTGCCATTAACTACTGCACCATCCTCAACTGCGGTCACGCTGCTGATGGGGTTCAGTACAGGTGCGTCGTTGATGTTATTAACCACCAAATCGAAGGTGTTGGTGACGGTTGCGCCCTGGCTGTCGGTGGCGGTGACGGTAATGGTCTGAGTCCCCACATCGCTGTTGCCTGGGGTACCGCTAAAGGTGCCGGTGCTGGTATCGAAGCTCAGCCAGGTTGGCAGACCGCTTGCTGATAGGGTTAAGCTGTCACCGGTGTCGATATCCGCAAACGTGCCTGCAGGCACGCCAAAGCTGAATGCACTGCCTTGGTCAACACTTTGGTCAGTCAGTGCCGCTGCAACGGTGGGCGCATCGTTGGTGCCGGTGACCGTAATGGTCAGGGTCTGCAGTGCAGACGCACCTTGGCTGTCGGTGCCGGTGACATCGACGTTAATGACTTGCTGCTGACCTTCAGCCAGTGACTGATAAGCCGCATGAGAGGCATCAAATGACCAGCTGCCGTCGGTGTTGAGTGTCAGACCATCGACAGGATTGGCAATCGAATAGGTGATGGTGTCATTGCTGTCTACATCTGAGCCGGTGATTTGGTCTGAGATGCTGGCATCTTCCGCCACGCTTTGGGCAGCGATAGCGTTCAGCACCGGTGCATCGTTAGTACCCGTGAGGGTAATCACCAGGTTTTGGGTGTCACTGTCACCTGCGGTATCAGTGACCGTCACCGGAATGGTTAGGGTCAGTGGATCGCCTTCGGCCAGAGATTGATAGGCTGCATCACTAGGATCAAAGCTGTAACTGCCATCGGCGTTTAAGGTAAAGCCTGGAACGGCGTTGGCAATGGAGTATGTTGCCGTATCACCCACATCAATGTCAGTTGAGGTGATGGTGCCGGAATAAACCGCATCATCTTCTTTAAGTGACACTGCTGCAATTGGGTCAAGCACTGGCGCATCGTTGAGGTTATTAACCACCAAATCGAAGGTACTGGATACACTACCGCCGTGATTGTCGGTGGCGGTGACGGTAATGGCCTGAGTCCCCACATCGCTGTTACCAGGGGTACCGCTAAAGGTGCCGGTGCTGGCATCGAAGCTCAGCCAAGCAGGTAAGCCGGAGGCTGATAAAGTCAGCGTATCATTGCTATCAATATCACTGAAACTTCCTTGAGGGACTGTAAAGCTAAACTTGGCACTTTCGATTGTAATTTGGTTTTGAATGACTGAGCTGATCATGGGGAGGTTGTTACTTCCCATGATGTTGATAGTGATGGCTTGTGTTGTACCATCGACAGAGTGAACGACTAGGCTTTCGCTGACAGACTCACCAAGGCCCAGACTTTGTAGCGCGTTTTGTCCATTATCCGCACTGTATGTCCAGTAGCCTGTTTGATCTAGGGTCAGGGAACCGAATTGGCCCTGTATGGTTTCTGCAATAAAATGATCTTGGCCTAAGTCTGGATCTATGATCGTAAGTTGGCCATTTGCGACTAGGTTACCTGCACTGAGATTTTGCCCTTCAACCAGTGACGCACTGGCAATACCACTAATACTCGCAGCTTGATTAGTACCGTGAATTTCGATGGTAATTGTTTGGCTGACGCTTTGACCTGAGCTATCCGTTGCTAGTATCTGAAAGGTTTCAGCTGCAACATCGCCAGCGTTAAGCCCGAGTGTATCGGTAGAGGTATTATCAAGTTGATACTGCCATGCGCCAGTTGTGGCATCTAGGGCGAGTTGACCAAATTGCCCAATCGTTTGTGGCGTCGACCATTGGATGGTATCGCCTGCATCGGGATCGGTTGCGATTAACTGACCTAAAACTGTGTCGACAGCTCCCATCTCATTGAGGCTGGCATTAAATACTCCCGAGATCTGTGGTAGATCGTTACTGCCATTGATCACGACATCAAGAACGGTTTGTGCTTTACCACCTGTGCTATTTGTGGCAGTGATGACAAATTGTTCAGTGTGTTGCTCACCTTGTGCCAATGCATTGGTTTGAGCCAATGCATTGTCTAATTGGTAGTGCCAATCACCATTGTTTGTGTCGAGCGTTAGCTCACCAAAAACGCCTTGAATGTGGTCACTGGACCATAGGATTGAAGCACTGTTATACCCATGGGCGATGAGTTTTCCACTAACATTATCTGTACTGCTATCTTCGGTAAGGGATTGTGGAGTCTGGCCATCGATACGCAGTGGTTTATTGGTGACAAAACCAGGTACTATGGGTTTAGTCTGCGTTACCGGCGCTGTAGTTGTGTTGTTATCTGACTGTGCAGCAATATAAAACGCTGGGGGTGTTGACCCCAGGGCATGGGCGATCGGCGTTAGCTGGTTGCCAATCGAGGCATTATCTTTAAATCCTGAGAATGAATCCAATCCTGTGGTTTCGGTAGAACCCTTATTGACAGGCTCTGCATGTGCAACTGCGTCAGGTGTTGCTGTGTCTTGCGCTGGAAGTGGTGATGCTGTTGCTACCGACCCCGTTTCTTTAGCCGTTGTTGGCGGAGCAACTTTTGGGCTATCGTTAGTGGCTTCAGGGGTAATGTCCTTTTCCCCTTCAGCAGCATGTAGATTCTCAGGTGCTTTTTCTTGTTGCGCATGCTGGAGTTCCCAAGACTTATTAGCAACAAGATCTTGGTTATAGTTACCTTTTACTCTGGCGTCTTTAAACTCTTTGACTTTGAGTTTTTTAACGTCTTTATCCATTTGCTGAGCCTTGCGTATGGATTTTTCATCTCTTTTTCTTGCATCAGCTTTTGCTTGAGCTTGTTTCTTTAGCTCTTCGGGTGTGGGGTGTTTCTTTTGGCTCATTTACTTCTCCTAACGTTCACCGAAGGCTTGAGTTACGTTGGTAAAAACGGGTTTCCATAGGTATTGGAATACGGTTTTGTCACCTGTGATAATGTCGGCTTCACCTGTCATGCCAGGGATGAGCATTAATTTTCCAGGTTGACTTCCAAAATAGGGCTTCTCGATGGCGATCTGTACTTTATAGTATACGCCGCCTTTCTCATCTGAGTCGGTGCTAGGCGAGATCCGCTGTACTACACCGTCGATTGCGCCATAGCGGCTGTAATCGAAGGCATCAATTTTGATACGTGCTTTTTGTCCTACAGTGACAAAGCCGATATCTCGAGGTGAGAGTCGGGCTTCAAGTAGAGCAGTCGGCGTAGTGGGTACTATCACGGCCACTGTGCCCCCCGGTTGGATCACACTGCCTGTGCTGTTGTTGGGGATGGTTTGGATAATACCATCAACAGGGGAAACCACAGTGGTTTGCTGTACCTGGGAGTCCGAGGACTTGAGGCGGGCGATGATCCCGAGCAGCTCTGCCTGGGCTTCTGTACGTTTTTCTCCCACCTCTTTGAGTAAGGTTGCCTGTTTTTGCTCAAGTTGTTTATTCAGGTTTTCGATATTACGTTGTAAGACCTGATGTTTACCCTGTAAGCCTTTGAGTTCTCGATTGTAAGAGTCCAATTTCTGCTGTGCTTCAAGCATAGTAAGTTTAGATACCGCCTGAGCTTCTTTGACTGAATTCATCATAGTTAACGTCTGTTTAGCAGAGGCAATTTGACTTTTGAGTAGTGGGAGTTCCTGTTCTATACCGTCGAGTTCCGCCTGGGATTTAGCTATGTCAGATAGCGACAGCTGCGCTATGGCGGCTTTCTCTTCATTCATTCTTTTCAGGTTTTGAATATGCTCATTGACTAAGATGGGATAGTCGGCAACATAGATTTGAAAATTAGCTTCACGTCCTTCGATAAAGGCATTATAGCGTTCGATTTTAAGCTCTAAATTAGCTTTTTTACTCAGGAGTTCTTCGAGTACGGCCTCACTGTCAATTGCCACAAATTGGGCGATAGGATCGCCCTTTTTGACCATATCCCCTTCGCTGACCTCAATAGAGGCTAAAGTTCCCCCTAACTGGCTTTGAATGACCTGACGATGACCTAAAGGTACCACTTGGCCGTTAGCTTTGGCTATCTCTTCAATATTGGTAAAAATTGACCAAAGAAACATGATTAAGACTACTGACGCAGTGAAAATCGTGATCTGCTTTATCGCTTTTTTCTCAGCAGGGGCTTCAATGGCTTCGGCAAACTCATGTTCTGGCCAGGAGCGATGGGTGAGTTGACGATCATTCATTTTGATGCCTCCAAAATGGATGTTGCTGCAGTATTAGCTTCATCCTCTGTTTGATTCGGGATTGGACCGGCATATATCACAGTCCCTTTATCTAAAATAACGACCTTGTCCGCTTGTTTTATCAATTCCTGATCATGACTGGTAAACAAGATAGTCGTATTTCCTCTTAACTTATTTAATGTGTTGATAAAGGCTTTTTTGGCGATAGGGTTTCGATTGGATATAGGTTCGTCCATCACCAATAGTGGTGATTTTTTCAATAATGCCCGGGTTAGATTCAGTGCATCGCCTCTGACGGTTAAGAACACATTGGAACCTTGAGAGATTAATTGTGTATTGAGATCATCATCTAACGCTGCCAGTAGGGATTTGCCTCCAGCAGCATAGATCGCTTCACGCAACTCTTCATCAGTGGCATCGGGTTTAGCCAGGCGTAAGTTGTCTGCCACTGTACCTGGCATCATCTCGCTGTTGTTGGAACTGAAGGCGACCCATTGACGTAAAATTTCTGGATCGAACTGTTTTAAGTTTTTACCATCGATAGTCACATAGCCAGCTTGTGCTTCAATAATGCCAACAATGGACAGTAACAGTGAGGATTTACCACAACCATTAGGGCCAATAATGGCCACGATTTCCCCCGGCGCGACATCAAACGAAACCCCTGACAGTGCCGGTTGAGTCTCGGCGCTATAACGTAAAGTTAAGTGTTTGACCGAAATAGGGGGGGCTTTTTGTAAATTAGGCACGTCCAGTCTGAGTTCATTAAACTCTGTAGGAACCTCCATAAAACGGTCAAATTGCTTGATTGCGCCATCCATCATGGTGAACTTTTGTTGTGATGCCATGGCAACTTGAGCCGGGCCTGTAATACGCCAGATCAGCATCACACAGGCGATAAGCGCCCCTGAGGATATGCTTTGATTTAACACCAAAAAAATACCAGTAAAGACAGTTGCCAAGGCGGTGAGTAACCCCATAGCATGGGCTATTGCCTCTTTCAAACCGTTGCGCTTGGCATAGATAAAGTTTTGGCGGCAATGTTCTTTTGTGCGGCGCAGAAATTGGGTATACCAGCCCTCGGTTTCGCCCGCCATTTTTAGTTGTAATAGGGTTCTGGATAACTCATTTAAGCTATTTTGATATTCACTGTTTATCTGGGGGGTGGCTGCCTGAGTGTATTTATTGAGCAGTTTCATCACCAGGAAAAAGAGTACCAGCATGATGATAGGTACTAAAACTAGCCAGCCACTGAGCGCGGCGATGGCAATTAACGCGATTAGGGTAAAGGGCACATCGATTAACCCTGAGCCGCCAGGACCAGAGATTAAGCCACGAACCTTCTCAGCATTGTTGAGTCGGGCAAGATGATTTGACAATCCCACTCTAGATAGAATAGTCAGTGGCATACTGAGTAGGCGATTAAACGTAATACCTGAGAGATCCCGGGCAAAGCGGTTACTCGCTGCAGCCACTTGTTTTGCTCTGAGCATGCGACTGGATATATAGATAGCGAGCGCCAAAATGGCACCTAATGCAATATTAGGCAGGATACTGGGAGACTGACCGCCAATGACTCTGTCGTAAACCACCATAGTAAATAATGGGATGGCCAAACCGGTAAGGCTGGATAAGATACTGAGCCAAAATAGGGGGCCGAACCATTTAGTGCGTTTCTTTAAATGAGAAGCAAATACACTGGCTCTTTTCTGAGAAGGTAAGGTTTCAATAATAAACACGCGACCGCTATTTGGCAGCGTGGCTAAGGGCTCCCATTTACCATTATCACTGAAATATTGGAAATTTTGATCACTTCTACGGGCCAATAAGGGAGCCCCATTTTCCGGTAAAAGGATAAAGGGATACAGGGTGTGGATCAGCAAGTTCTTATCTATGTTTTGGACATTGATCCCCACATGATGCTTCTTCAGCAATATGTAGGTTTCTAGGTAAGTCAGCTGCTCCTGAAGATCGCTATTGGCGATATTACTAGCCTGAACTGTTAGCCCAAGTTGTTTAAAAAGGCTAACCAGTAAGGTTTTGGGGCAGTTGTTATAAGTGGTGGCTTGCGTCATTGCTTACCTCCACGCTTTGGCGTAATAGCATTTTCACTTGGATTCGTTATATCCAGAGTTAAATCGCTGATCTGGATAGCTTCAGTAAAATAGGAGTTGATGATTACGGTCATTTCGCCTTTATATTCTTGCAGTAATACCAGCAGACGCATTTGTGCGTCTGCATCTAATGCCACTAGAGGATCATCAAGCAGTAAAATGGATGGTGATTGCGATAGCGCCCTGACCAAAGAGATCAATTTTACTGCACCTTTATTGAGTTGCTGACTGTCGTTATTGGCAACCACTGTCTGATACCCTGAAGGTAATTGGGCTATGGCTTCCGACAGGCCAAGTTTATCCGCCAGTTCCATAGCATAGGCATCTCTTTCATGTCTGAAGAGGGTCAGGTTATCTAAAATTGAACCAGCAAAAAGGGTGGCTACAGGTGCAACATAGGCGATGGATTGGCGATACTCATTGCCATCATGATCTTGTAAAGGCACCCCAGCAATGGAAATTTGTCCCTGTTGCGGCTGATTGAATGCGGCTAATGTCGTCAGCAACAAACTGGCGTGAGTGAGAGGGTTCGATCTTAATGTGACTATGCTACCGGGGGGAATTTCCAAGTTAATGTTATCCAGTTTTGCGCTGGTTTGTTTGCAGCTAACGCCCGTAAATTTTATTGGCCCAAGGGGCAATTTCTGGTTATAGCAAGTTTTACTGTTAAAGGATTCTTGTGGGACAGCGACTAAGGCATTGACTTCCTGCATTGCATTCTGTGCCGTAATAAATTTTGCCCGCAGACTACCTAAGGCGCTTAGTGGTGCAATAGCTCTGCCTGCAAGAATCGAACAGGCGGCGAGTCCACCTGTGGTCATGTCGCCATTAAGTACCTCAAAGCAACCGATCAATACCAAAGCCAAAGTTGTGGCCTGGGAGGCACCTTGGATAAGTTCTTGCAGTTGCGATGAGAGCCAATCGACTTCAGCTTGTTGTGCTAAGCGTTTGTGGTTGAGCTCCTTGTAGTTGTAGGTGATCCTCGATTCCAGTGCTAAGGATTTTGCTGTTGTGAGCCCGGATAAGACCAACATAAGTAAGCGTGTCCGCTCATTATCGGTCAGGTTTAATTCGGTGGTTGCCAGGGTGAGTTTTTGGCCGATACGGTAAACCTGGATCCCTGCTATTACCCAGACCACGACAGGAATAAACACCAGTGGGCCACCTATATAAGCAACTAATGCTAAGAAAATTAATACAAAAGGAAAATCCATCAGGGCGACCGTTGCCTGACCTGAGTGCATCTCTCGCATGGTTGCTATGCTATTGATACCACGGTATATTTTTCCACTTCCTAGGGATTCAACATGGTGATAATCGGCTTTTATCAGACGTTCAACTAAGGTTTTGGTCGATTGTAATTCAAAATTCGCGGCAGAAGCGCTCAATACCCAGCTACGGGTATAACGTAATAACAATTCAAGTAAGATAGCTAAACTGACACCAATGACGAGTACTTGGGCTGTACCATAGCCTTCATTGGGAAGAATGCGGTCATAGATTTGCAAGATAGTAAAAGGCAGTGCCAACGACAACAAGTTAATGAGTGTCGATGACAGTAAAAGTTCGATAAACGACTTATTTTTTACTAGTGGATGAAAAGATGGATTCATTCTTAATTTAGCCCTTTACTGCTAACGTTAGCCTTGTATATAACGATGTAAAATCTATTTGTTAACATTAGCATTAACGAATCAGAGTGTAAATTGAGCAAAACTCCTTATTTTTACGATAAATATAATGTAATTACCAAATGATAATGCTAAATCCATCTTGCATATATTTTGCATTTTTTTGCGTGTTGCAGATCACTGTTTCGAGAGGTGTTGGTGTTGTTTCTTATAATGATTTGCTAGGAGATATTTGTTTTGTGACCAATTGTTAGTAACTGTTTGCTAATATGTTTTTAAAATTCTAGGCTATCATGATGAAGTAACAAATTTATTACTCAAAGATGAATTAAAATAAACTTAAAACATAATTAATAACCATGGTTGCTTTTGTTGCGGAATGTGTTGCGTAATCTTGATTAAATTGTTGGCTTTATTTCTTCATAACCCTGCCTACCTGTGATTATTGAGCTATCTTTAATTTGGTTATTTTCGCTATAAAAAATAACGATGACTCAGGGGGTATGTGATGAAATTTTCAACAAAGATATTAGCTGTAACACTGTGCAGTTTATCTGGTTTAGTCGTCGCTGGGCCGCAATATCATGAGGCACGTAGTGATGCCATGGGCGGCGTCGGTGTTGCGTCATCTAATCCAGAAGGTGCCGCTTTCATTAACCCTGCTCTATTAGCGATTCATGCACCAGACCAAAGAGGTGGAGTCATGATGTTGCCCGTCTTAGGTGCAGAAGTTTCGAATCTCAGTGATTTTCAGGATCAGTTTGATGAAACTCAGGCAACCTATGACGATCTAGATGTTGCGATACTTACAGGTAACGTCAATGAGATTGATAGTTTAAGAACCCAGCTTATCCAAGATCTGCAAGGCCTGGATAATCAGATGGCCTTTGGTAATCTAGGCATGGGCCTTTCGCTTGTTCTACCAACGAAAAAGATGCCTATAGCATTGTTTTATAAAACCTATATTGATGCTGTTGGTGTTGCAGATGTGGCACAGACAGATATAGATGATTTGCAAAACATCGACCCGAATAATCCCCCCGCATTGCGGGATCTGGATTCTCAAGGTGTGGTCCTTGCTGGCGCCGTGTCTGACTTCGGGGTGGCGTTGAGTTTTCCCCTCTCTATTGTCAATATGCCGATTTCGGTGGGGGTGTCACCTAAACTGCAGCGTATCGATACCTACAACTATGTGATCAGCGCCAATAATTTCGATTACAGTGATTTTGACGATGATAAATACCGTAATAGTGATAATGCGTTCAATCTGGATATTGGATTGGCGATGCAACCTGTAGAAGGCATGACCTTAGGCTTATCAGGGCGAAACCTGATCAGTCATAATGTGGACACAGTCGTGTCAGATGGCCGCAGCTTTACCTACCATACTGAGGCCAGATACACAGCCGGGATCGCCTATGAATGGGGGATATTCAATGTGGCGAGCGATCTGGATCTCAGTACTAATGAAAGTTTTGACGTACTTGGGCAAACTCAGTACTGGCGTTTTGGTGGTGAGATGAAGCCAATGGATTGGGTGGCCCTGCGCCTGGGTTATCGTCTCGATCTGGAAGATACGGTTGCCGATATCTACTCTTTTGGTGCCGGCTTTAGCATAGGCAGTACATTTAATTTGGATTTGACCGGCATCTTAGGAACGGACGATACCGTTGGTGGCGTGATCCAAACCTCTTATCACTTTTAGCCGTAAGGCACTGCTCTGGCTGATGAGAAGTATCAGCCAAATAAGGCTAGTAATGACTTGCCTGTCAGTAGCAGGGCGCTTAAACCACAGAGCAGCAGGGTGACACTTCTCACCCTCTGCTTATCTATATGCCCCACTAATCTGTTTGCCAACAGATAGCCCAGAAACACAGCCGGTAGAAAAATGAGCGAGATGGTGAAATGCCATTTCGTTATTAGTCCTGCGAAACCCAAGATAATCAAGGCAATCAATGAGCTGAAGATAAAAAATGCCGATAATGCGGCTCTAAATAGCTTGGGATCTTTACCCGCCAGTAGGATCGCCATTGGCGGTCCACCTATCGCGGCGATATTGCCAAAAATCCCTGAGATGATACCAGCCCCAAAGAGGGTTCTACGGTTAATGGGTAAAGAAAAGCGAAATATGCTGAGGGTGACTGCGAGGGCAACGATAGCGGCAATCGCCAATCCCAACAGGGGTTGTGGCGCGACTAACAGCAGTATTGCGCCTAAGATGCCCCCCGGAATGCGGCCAAGGAGGGCATATTGCAACGGACTGAATTCCAGCCCACGCCCCTCTCTAAACAGGGTGAGTAGTGCGGTGGAAAAACCCATGATAATCACAGGGGCCGGCACCAGTGCAGGCTCAATCAGGTAGAGGAGCGGGGTGGAGACCACTGCCATGCCAAAGCCGATAAGACTCTGAACCAGCGCGCCAACGAAAATGACCAAAGAGGAGAGGATGATGATTTCAAAGGACATTTGTAGATCCATCATAGCCTCTTTACATTCGAAGTGGGTTTATAACAGGCGAGGATTATTCCCTTGCTATTATAATAAGTGTAGCTATTACTCCAGCTCTTCCCATTCTATGCCCATCTCAGTCATGAGTCGTTTGACTTCAGCCGGGATGCTATCAGGCTTATCTTTGGCAAGATCGTTATCATGGGGAAGAGGCTGGCCAGTATAGGCATGTAAAAATGCTTCACAGAGGAGTTCACTGTTAGTGGCGTGTCTAAGGTTATTCACCTGACGACGTGTACGTTCGTCGGTTAATATTTTAAGCACCTTAAGAGGAATTGAGACTGTGATTTTTTTCACTTGCTCATTCTTCTTACCATGTTCAGCATAAGGGCTGATATAATCGCCATTCCACTCAGTCATTGACTCACCTGTAAATTTTAATTTTGGGGCAGATTCTATACCCTTACAAATCACAGTCAAATTATTGCCTCGAATTTTTGAGAAATGCAAATAGATTTCTAAATGTTTGGACGTCTAAACGTCTAAATATGTTGACGTCCAACTATTGCTTAGGTAAATTTAGACGTCCAGACATCTCTTTTGGTCATGACCTTTTGTCCATCAATTTTCAGGAGTAGCAAGATGACAGCGCGTAAATTAGCCACAGCCGCCGTTCGTAGGGGCATAGAATCTGATACTCAGCATGGTGCTGTGGTTCCGCCTATCTATTTGTCGACTAACTACTCCTTCGATGGCCATAAAAATCCTCGCGACTTCGATTACAGTCGCTCCGGCAATCCGACTCGTTCTATTTTAGGTGATGCGATAGCCGAACTGGAGTGCGGCGCAACTGGGGTGATCACCTGCACGGGCATGGCGGCGATCACTTTAGTGACCAGTTTGCTTGGGCCTGACGATCTGCTGATCGTGCCCCACGACTGTTATGGTGGTAGCTATCGCCTTTTTACCAATCTAGCCAATAAAAATGCCTTTAAACTTATCGTTGTGGATCAGACCGACAGCGAGGCATTGGCCAAGGCGATCGCGCAGCAACCTAAGATGGTCTGGCTGGAAACGCCTTCTAATCCCTTGCTGCGGGTGGTGGATATCGAGGCCATCGCCGCGACGAGCCATAGAGTGGGGGCGAAAGTCGTAGTGGATAACACCTTCTTGTCGCCTATCTTGCAGCAACCTTTGCAGCTGGGTGCCGATATAGTGATCCACTCGACCACTAAATATATTAATGGTCACAGCGATGTCGTTGGCGGCGCCGTGGTGGCCAAAGACGCCGAGCTCGGCGAGCTGCTGCATTGGTGGTCGAACACCCTGGGATTAACGGGGTCGGCGTTCGATAGTTATTTGACCCTGCGGGGTCTGCGTACCCTAGCATTGCGGATCCGTGAGCATCAGGCCAATGCCCAGAAAGTATTGGCGGTATTGACTCGTCACAGCGCGGTGGAAAAAGTATATTATCCAGGACTGAAAGATCATCCAGGCCATGAGATCGCAGCCAAACAACAGAAAGGGTTTGGCGCTATGCTCAGTTTTGAGCTTAAGGGCGGTGAAGATCAATTGGTGACCTTTTTAGCGACGTTAAGCTGCTTCTCTGTGGCCGAAAGTCTGGGTGGGGTGGAGAGCCTGGTTGCCGTGCCCGCCACCATGACCCACAGGGCGATGGAGCGAGAAGCGCGTCTCGAGGCGGGCGTAAAAGATACCTTGATCAGACTCTCTGTGGGTATCGAAGATGGCGACGATCTGGTAGCCGATATACAGGCGGCATTAGATGCTGCTAACGCAGTTAGTTGTTAACAGTATTGAGGAGCAGAGAATGACACCTTGTCATTTGCATAAATTTGGTGGTTCGAGTCTGGCCGATGCCGATTGTTACCGCCGTGTCGCTCACATTTTACTTACCCATGGCCACAGTGATGATTTGGTCGTGGTGTCTGCCGCGGGTAAGAGCACCAATTTTCTCTATAAACTGCTGGACTTAAGCGACAGCAAACAGCTGTGGCAGGAAGAGCTGCAGCTGTTGATTAGTTATCAGCAGAATCTTATCGAGCAGTTGCTCTCCAATGAGCAGGCGCGCAGCTTGCGCGAGCGACTCTCCACAGATAAATCTCAGTTGAGCACCTTACTCGCCCTTACCGAGCTCAATGACTATCAACGTAATCAGGTGGTGAGCTTTGGTGAGCGCTGGTCTTCAAGGCTGCTGGCTGCCCTGCTGCGAGAGTCAGGTGTGGCCGCTGCCGATGTGGATGCCCGTACCCTGCTGGTCGCCGATGAGGGGGCTGTGCCACAGATCCGTATCGAGGAATCGAGACGTAAACTGCAAGCCTTATTGGCACAGCATGCCAACGAGCGACTGGTGATCACTGGCTTTATCTGCGCCAATGATAAAGGGGATACGCTGCTTTTAGGGCGAAACGGCTCAGATTACAGTGCAACCCTGTTTGCCAGTTTAGCCAATATCGATCGCGTGACCATCTGGACCGATGTGGAAGGGGTATTTAATGCCGATCCCAATCGGATCAATGATGCTAAATTATTAAAGAGTATGTCGCTCACCGAGGCCAATCGACTGGCTCACTTAGGTTCCCCTGTGCTACATAGTCGAACCTTGCAGCCTTTGTTTGATACAGAGGTGAGCCTGGCCGTTCGCTCCAGCTATGCGCCCCATACCGATTTTACCCTAATCGCGCCTAAGAGCTCCCAGGCCAGCGCCCCTGTGGTCACCAGCCTGCCCAGTGTCTCGCTCTTTAGCCTGAATCTGTCTGCCGAACTGCCACAACTGCTGGACGCTTTTGTCGAGGCTGGGCTGACGCCGCTGGCATACTGGGCCTTGGCCCATAAGCGCGTCGAACTGGCCTTTACCCATGAGAACCAGAAACAGGCACAGGTGATTTTTGAGGCGAACCGTCAAGCTTTAGGGATTGAGGATCTGCAAGTCAATCAAGAGCTAGGTCTGGTGGCGCTGGTCAGTGCCGATGCCAATCTGTACCGCCGCGGTTTTGCGCGTTTGCTCAGTCGTGATGCTCATCCCTTATGCAATGATGGCCTGAGCCTGGTGACTTTGGTGCCTAAGAAGCAGGTTAATCTGTTGACACAAAAGGTCCATCGTCGCTGCGCCGGTCCGCGTAAACGTATCGGTATTTTACTGCTGGGTATCGGCAATATTGGTGAGGCCTGGGTCGATCTGTTTAAGCGGGCGCGGTCAGCACTGAATAAAGAGCTGGAAGTGAGTGTCGAACTTGTGGGGCTATTGAGCTCGAAACGGGCATTACTCAGTGAGACTGACATTGATTTAAGCAATTGGAAACAGGAGTTTGAGCAGCGTGCGACACCTTGGCAATACTCTCATCTATTTGAGCAGTTAGAAAATCTTGAGTGTGATGAGCTAATTGCGCTGGATATTAGCGCGAGCGCAGACTTAACCTTGCAATACCCTGAGTTTTTTGCCCGCGGGATCCATATCGTCAGTGCCAATAAGCTGGCTGGCTCGGGTCCGCTGACCTTTTATCAGGAGCTGAAACAACAGCTGGGTAATCGCCGTTTGTTTTGGCGCTATAACGCCAGTTGTGGTGCTGGCTTGCCAGTGCAACATGTGCTCAATGATCTGCATAACAGTGGTGACGATGTTCAAGCTGTCGGAGGCATTTTCTCCGGTACCTTGTGTTGGCTGTTCGAAAACTATGATGCCAAGAAGCCTTTCTCCGAGTTAGTGCATGAGGCTAAGGCCCTTGGGATCACCGAGCCCGATCCTCGCGACGATCTGTCTGGTCGTGATATGCAACGTAAGCTGCTTATTTTGGCCCGTGAGATAGGTTACGAGCTTGAGCTTGATGATATCGCACTGCAATCTTTGGTGCCTGCTCACCTGGCTGAGATTAAATTAGACGCCTTTCTTGAGCGCATGTCGCAGCTCGATGATGAAATGTTCAGGCAATATCAGGCGGCAGCAGAGCAAAATAAAGTATTGCGATATGTTGCTTCCCTTGAGCTGGTTGAATCTAAGTTGAAGGCTCAGGTCGGCATCGAGTGGGTCGATAATCATCATCCCTATGCTAATTTAACTCCTGGGGATAATGTGTTTGTGATCCGCAGTCATTTCTATCAGAGCAATCCGCTGATCATCCGTGGTCCCGGTGCCGGACGTGAGGTGACCGCGGCGGCAGTGCAGTCAGATCTGACGCAGATCTGTCGCGATCTCCTGCAGGAATAGGCCAGCGATTGGAGCAGCCCCATTCTGGTTTGTGACCAGAGTGGGGCTTTTTGTTACCAGCTCTAGGCTCTGCCAGAGATAGGGTCTACTTTTTAATAGATAATTGGACATTTGCCCTTGACTTCATTCTGAGTTTCTCTAGTATATGGACATATAGACGTCCAAACGTCTATACCTTTTAGTTAGATTTTCTGAGGAAATAGAGATGGCTTTTCACCACGCCCAACATGCAAATTCACTGAACCAAAGCTTGGCTGAGCTCAATGGTGACATCAATGTTTCTTTCGAGTTTTTCCCGCCGGCAACCCCCGAGATGGAAACCATACTCTGGGATTCTATTCGTCGTCTCGAGCCGCTTAATCCTAAGTTTGTTTCTGTCACCTATGGGGCCAACTCGGGTGTGCGTGACCGTACTCATGGGGTCATTGAGCGTATCCAGAAAGAGACGGATCTGGTGGCGGCCCCTCATCTCACGCTTGTGGATGCCAGCGATGAAGAGCTTATTGAGCTGGCGAAACATTACTGGAATTCGGGGATTCGCGATATTGTCGCTCTGCGCGGCGACTTGCCGGAAGGCAGCCCTAAACCGACCCGTTTTGCCAATGATTTAGTGCGTCTGCTGCGTTCGGTGGCCGATTTCGATATCTCGGTGGCGGCCTATCCAGAAGTGCATCCCGATGCGGCCAATGCACAGGCCGATCTGATTAACCTGAAGAAGAAGATCGATGCCGGTGCCAATCGCGCCATTACCCAATTCTTCTTTAATGTTGAGTCTTATCTGCGTTTTCGCGATCGCTGTGTCAGCGCCGGAATTGATGTTGAGATAGTGCCGGGTATCCTGCCCGTAACCAATTTCAAGCAGCTAAAACGTTTCGCGGGTATGACGAATGTGTCGCTTCCTGGCTGGTTACACAAGCAATTTGAAGGCTTGGATGATGATCCTTCTACCCGGCAGTTAGTGGGTGCCAACGTCGCTATCGATATGGTGAAAGTGCTGTCCCGTGAAGGGGTGAAAGATTTTCATTTTTATACCCTGAACCGCGCCGAACTGACCTATGCCATCTGCCATACCTTAGGGGTGAGACCGGGTAAGTAATTATTTATCATCAGTATTTTTGTCAAATTTAACAAGGCCTCAGTTTAAAAATCTGGGACCTTGTTGTTTTGTCGCGCTACAATGCTAGTGTTAAACCAGTTTCTCATCCTTTGATTGTGATATGAATCCCAGTACCTGTCCCCTCTGTCAGCAGCCTAATCATTGCGCTCTTAGTCATAATCGAGACGTCCAAACCTGTTGGTGTTACCAACAGGTGTTCGTCTCTAAATCTTCAGCGGTGCAGCAGCATGCTGCACTAAAGGATGTTCAACATTGTATCTGTCAGCGGTGTGCTGAAGGGTTACGACAAGAGGTCAGTTTAAGGATCCGCCGTCTAGATTAAGCGATTAAGTAACAGCAGCCCTGTAAAAAGCTGACTGTCACCGATTCCCTTGACTATCAGTCTTTGAACTTCTGGAGCTGATACTTCTTTTGCAAATTTATATTGTGAGCCTCTCAGGCACATTTCTTTGCCAACTGGGCATTGAAGAGTTTTTGCAGCAGGGTGATCTCATGGGTTCTGACATAGTTAGGTCGAATGATCAATGAGATGGTGCGATGGGGGCCGGGCTCGTTGAGATGGATGGCCCGTAGCTCAGATTCGTTAAAGATAAGTTGATCTAGCGCCATCTGTGGCACTAAGGTGCTACCGAGTTTACCTGCCACCATCTGGATTAAGGTGTGCAGGCTGGCGGAATCAAACTCTGAACTGGGATTTTGTTTCTGCAATTTACAGGCGGCGAGCGCATGATCTTTCAGGCAGTGGCCATCTTTGAGTAACATGAGTTTCTCTATCTCCAGTTCTTCACTGGTGATCTCCTGTACCCTGCTTGGGCATTCATCTTTATGGCTCACCCAGTAGAAGTCCTCCTGCCAGAAGTCGAAGCTCATCAGGCCATCTATGGGGAAGGGCAGGGCTAAAACTGCCGCATCGATATCGCCATTTCTGAGCATATCCACCAGCACATGGGATTGATCTTCTATGATCTTAAGCTTGAAGTCAGGATGATTTTTTCTCAGTTCAGGCAGTACCTTAGGTAAGAGATATGGCCCAATAGTAGGGATAACCCCTAGGGTCATGGCACCGGAGAAGGGGTGTTTATTCTGCTGTGACAGTTGCATGAGTTCATCGACTTCCAGCTTCACCTTCTTGGCTTTGGCAAGGATCTGCTTGCCGTCATTAGTAACGAGAACCTGCTTATTGTTACGCTCAAAAATGATCATCCCCAGCTGTTTTTCCAGCTCATTGATCGCCGTACTCAGGGTGGATTGCGACACATTACAGGCTTCTGCCGCCTTCTTAAAATGCAGGGCGCGCTCGAGGGCAAGGGCATAATAGAGTTGTTTTATCGATATCATAGTGACCTAATCGCAATCGTCATTGGCAGTTGGGTTAAGTGTAATAAAAACGGCTTTAATTCAATCGTTTGTACATTAACACAAATAAATACCAGCGCTATATTGGCACCGGGGAATAAACTGGGCATCATCTTGTTTTGTATTGTTTAACTAACTAAATATAAAAAACTTTTCATTTAAATTTAGCATTCATTAATTTAATCGATTGTTATCTTCAAG
The DNA here is from genome assembly GCF_021412565.1 of Shewanella sp. AS1. Lineage (GTDB taxonomy): Bacteria > Pseudomonadota > Gammaproteobacteria > Enterobacterales > Shewanellaceae > Shewanella. The sequence goes on from NZ_JAKCLJ010000005.1 coordinate 19,328, forward strand.
CTAATCAATTAGTCAAAAATAATTCTCATTTCTATCCTGATGGAGTAGTTCCAGATGAACAGATAGAAATGAGGAAATCATAATGTATAAGAAAATGTTACCTGTAGCCGCGGCGCTCTCTATGGCGCTATCTGCGGCAGCGGTTTCGACATCAGCGGTTGCCGAAAGCAAAACCAATCAGTTCTGGTGGCCCGATCAACTTAACCTGAGTCCACTGCGCCAGCATGGCGTCGAATCTAACCCCTATGGTGCCGATTTTGATTATGCCAGCGAGTTTTCTAAGCTGGATCTTGCTCAGCTTAAAAAAGATATTCAAACCACACTCACAGATTCTCAAGCCTGGTGGCCTGCGGACTGGGGACACTATGGGCCTTTGATGATCCGCATGGCCTGGCACAGCGCCGGGGTCTATCGTGTCCACGATGGTCGTGGCGGCGCCTCAGGTGGTCAACAGCGTTTCGATCCACTCAACAGCTGGCCAGATAACGCCAACTTAGATAAAGCCCGCCGTTTACTCTGGCCAGTAAAGCAAAAATATGGCCGTTCGATTTCATGGGCCGACCTAATGGTGCTCGCCGGTAACGTGGCGCTGGAGTCCATGGGCTTTAAGACCTTTGGTTTTGCCGGTGGTCGCACTGATGATTGGGAACCGGATTTAGTGTACTGGGGGCCAGAAACTGCCATGTTGACCGATGAGCGTCGCGACAACAAAGGTAAACTCAAAGGCCCATTGGCAGCGGTTGAGATGGGTTTGATCTATGTGAATCCAGAAGGCCCTCACGGTAAGCCAGATCCCCTATTAGCCGCTGAAGATATACGTATGGCCTTTGGCCGTATGGCGATGAACGATGAAGAGATAGTGGCACTGATTGCCGGTGGCCATACTTTAGGTAAGGCTCACGGTGCCAAGAAGCCAAGCGAGTGTGTGGGTAAAGAGCCTGCCGCCGCGGCTATTGAAGAGCAAGGTCTAGGCTGGAAGAACAAGTGTGGTAAAGGTGTAGGTGCCGATGCAACCACCAGTGGTTTAGAAGGGGCTTGGACTATTACGCCGACTCAGTGGTCGTCAAATTACCTAGATAACCTGATGAATTTCAACTGGGTACAGACTAAGAGCCCTGCGGGGGCAACCCAGTGGATCCCAGACAACAAAGAGGCGGCTAACTTAGTGCCAGATGCGCATATTGCGGGCAAGCGCCATGCGCCTATCATGTTCACTACCGACTTAGCCCTGAAAGAAGATCCAGCGTTTCGCAAGATAGTTGAGCGTTTTAGACAAGATCCGACGGAATTTGATAAAGCCTTTGCTAAAGCCTGGTTCAAGCTGACTCACAGAGACATGGGCCCACGGGCACGCTATGTGGGCAGTGAAGTGCCAAGTGAAGAGTTATTGTGGCAAGATCCCTTGCCAATGGCGCAAGGTAAAGCAATTGCAGCAAGCGAAATCGCCAGCCTGAAGAAGCAGCTGCTAGATTCTGGCCTGAGCAATAGCGAACTTATCCGCACCGCATGGGCTGCGGCATCGAGCCATCGTGTGACCGATATGCGCGGTGGGGCAAACGGGGCGCGTATTCGCCTTGAGCCGCAAAACCAGTGGCAAGTGAATAACCCCAAAGAACTGAAAAAAGCCCTGACTAAACTGGAGTCTGTGCAATCTAAGTTCAACGGCAAGTCATCGAGCAAGGTATCACTGGCCGACCTGATAGTACTGGGCGGAGCGGCTGCGATTGAAGATGCGGCGAAGAAGGCGGGTTATGATATCGAGGTGCCATTCGTGCCTGGCCGTGTCGATGCGACTCAAGCGCAGACAGATGTGCAATCTTTCAACTACCTTAAGCCCACTGCCGATGGTTTCCGTAACTATTACTCCGCTGAGAGTTATATGTCACCCACCGAGATGCTGGTGGATAAGGCTAACCTGCTTGGTCTGAATGTACCTGAAATGACAGTATTGGTCGGTGGTATGCGCGCCCTTAACGCTAACTATGATGGTTCATCTTACGGTGTATTTACCGATAAGCCGGGTCAGCTTAGTAATGACTTCTTCATCAACTTGCTCGATATGTCTACTGTTTGGAGCAAAGATGCTAAGCAAGAGGGAGTCTACCTAGGCCATGATCGCGCCTCGGGTGAGCTTAAGTGGCAAGCCACGCCAGTGGATCTGATCTTTGGTTCCAGCTCAGAACTCAGAGCCATTGCTGAAGTCTACGCCTCGAATGATGCCCGCGATAAGTTCGTTACTGATTTCGTGGCAGCCTGGGTCAAGGTGATGCAGTTAGATCGCTTCGATCTTAAATAAGCGATAAAGTCAGATAAGAACGGGGCGCAGTGCCCCGTTTTTTTTGTTGTCGGCTCAATGAAGATTAAGCCTTATCTCTGCCGCCTTTACGGTGTGGTTTCTTGTCGCCTAGAGGCTTACGGCGTCTAGGTGAACGCTCGCTGTCACTGCCGCCTTTAGGCATTTCTGTACCCGCTTCGCGTATGTTAAGCGGCTTGCCACAGACGCGCACTTTCTTCAGATGCTGAAGAATATCTTTTGGCATGCCATCTGGCAGATCGACAGCAGTGATCTGATCGAACAGCTGAATTTGACCTATGTAACGACTGTCGATGTTGGCTTCATTGGCGATGGCGCCAACTATGTTACCCACACCTACGCCATGGTCGCGACCCACATCGATCACATAGCGGCACATCTTCACATCCGGATGATCTTTGAGGGTATCGGCAGAGCCTAGGCTAGCCGGGGTAGGACGCGAGTCACGACGACCACCGCGATCGCTACGCTCACGTGTGCCACGATCACCACGTTCTCTGCGTTCGTCACTTCTATCGCGCTGACGCTCCTGCATTGGAGGCAGTTGTAGCGGACGCTCCTTCTGCACCAAATTAAGTAGGGCGGCGGCCAGGATATCTGTATCCACTTCCAGCTGTTGACACAACTGGGCAACGGCGCCTTCCATAAAGTCCAGCGATTCATTGTTAATGCAGCTGGCGACTTGCTCACCTAAACGTGACAGACGACGCTCGGTGACGGTTTCTGGACTAGGCACGTTCATGGGAGAGATACGGCTTTTAGTGGCACGTTCGATAGTGCGTAGCATACGCATCTCTCTGTGCGTCACAAACAGAATCGCCATACCGGTACGACCTGCGCGGCCAGTACGACCAATACGGTGAACATAAGCCTCAGTATCATAAGGGATATCATAGTTGATCACGTGACCGATACGCTCAACATCCAGACCACGGGCCGCAACGTCGGTGGCGATAAGAATATCGAGTTTACCGCTCTTAAGCTGATCGACGGCACGCTCACGGGCCTGCTGGTTCATGTCACCATGCAGGGGTGAAGAAGCATAACCTCGGGCTTCAAGCTTTTCGGCCAGTTCCACACAGCTGTTACGGGTACGTACGAAGATGATGATACCTTCGGTATTTTCTACTTCTAATACGCGAACCAGAGCCTCAAGTTTGTTGTGCTGAGAAACCTGCACGAAACGTTGCTCAATTGATTCAACTGTGGTGTGGCTGGCGGCAATGCTGATCTGAGTTGGTGATTGCAGATATTTATTGGCGACGCGTTTGATCTGTTCAGGCATAGTCGCCGAGAACAGCGCCAGCTGACGGGTCTGAGGCGTGTGTTCTAAGATCCACTCGATATCATCGATAAAGCCCATCTTCAGCATCTCATCGGCTTCATCGAGCACCATGGCTTTCAGAGTGTCCAGCTTGAGGGTGCCACGACGCATATGATCCATCACACGGCCAGGTGTACCGACTATGATCTGTGGACCGCGACGCAGGGCGTTAAGTTGCTGATGCATGCTCTGACCGCCGTAGATAGGCAGTACATGCAATCCCTTCATAAATTTAGAGTAGCTGGCAAAGGCTTCGGCAACTTGCACTGCAAGTTCACGGGTCGGGGCCAAGACTAAGATTTGCGGCACATTGACACTCGGATCCATTGCGTTAAGCAGTGGCAGGGCAAAAGCCCCGGTTTTACCTGTACCTGTTTGTGCCTGACCTAAAATGTCTTTACCGGCCATCAAAGGCTCGATACTAGCAGATTGAATTGGCGTTGGTTTTTCATAACCTAGCTCGTCAAGAGCACGCAACAAAGGCTCGGCAAGGCCGAGTTCACGGAAAGTTTTTTCACTGGATGACATGGGTTGTAACCTTGTGGTGTAACAAAAGTGCAGTGGCTGCACTCAAGATTTCATAGACAGAAAATCAACCCCGTGTCGACTTCCCGCACCGAAAACAATCAATAAGCCGATCATTATAGCAGCATCTTATTCGATTTGCTATATATAGCTATGATATTCACTAATAAATCATGATGTAGTTTAATAAATTATTATTTAACAATACGTTAATATTTTAAAAATAACAAAGTAGTCTACTATTTCTTGGACTTATCAAGAAGATAACTGTCAATAATTAGCAGTTTAAAAGCGGTTTCAGTTACAGCCGCTAGAAAATTCATATCTATCTTATCGGCCGTGTCACTCATTTGGTGATAATCCGGGTGTGGCGGCACACCAAAATAGAGCCAGGGAACACCTGCACGATAAAAAGGGTAGTGATCTGAGGCTCTTAGCCAATCGACCCTTTGAATTGACTTCCCGGCTTCGGGTGGATGATTGGCGCGGATACATAAGCCAACTGTGCTCTCTAGTGTCTGTTCTAACTGGTCAAATTGAGCAAAGCCCCGTCGTCCTTCCAGGTAGATACTGTTTCCCCTGGCTGGATGGCCTATCATGTCCAGGTTTATTACCAGCTCTATGTCGTTGATTGTGGGATGGCTGGTTTTATTGGTCAGCAGATCCACTAAGGCTTTGCTGCCAAATAGTCCAGGCTCTTCGGCGTCAGTGGCAATAAAGAGTAAATTGGTTGGCATGGACTGGGTATTGGCGTGGCTGGCGATGGCCAGCATGGCGGCGATCCCCGAGGCGTTATCGTCGGCGCCGGGATAATAGCGGCTGCCTTTCATGCCTAAATGATCATAGTGGGCGACGATAACACGCCATTTTTTCGTCGGGTTATCGGCCAGTTTCATGCCGACTAAGTTATAGCCCCTGTGTTTGGAAAACTGATATTCATATTCAAACTCCTGATCGAAATTACGCTGCCAGGGCACCAGACCAGATTGCAGCATGCGCACGATTAAATATTCCCTGGCAGCCGCCGCGCCTTTAGTGTTGGTTTTGCGACCTTCAAAAGGCGGTGAACTTAAGGTTTCAACATCTTTTTGTAGCTGGCGTTGATTGCTCCAGCTTAATTGGAATGGTTCTTGGCAGGATGGACCATCGCTACTAGCGCAGCCTCCCAGCATGAATAGGCTAATGACAGTTAATGCTAGCAGGGGAGAGTGCCTGCACAGATTGAAAGCCAAGTGCGATTTTGCGTCCATGAGAGATCACTTTTTATCCAAGATAGGTATTAAGCTAGCCCTAATGGGTTAAAAATGAAAGGCTTGGCTATCAAGAAATGCTGTATAGAAAATTGGTATAAAAATGCTGGTAAAGCAAAGTCAGTAAACAAAAAACTGTAAACAAAAAACCAGTGTATCGCTACACTGGTTTTTATCGTGATTTTTTACGATTATCGCTAATCGCTATTTCAGTAGGGGTTTGAGGAAGCGCGCCGTATGGGACGTCGGATGCTCTGCCACTTGCTCAGGCGTGCCGCTGACTAAAATAGTGCCGCCACCTGAACCGCCCTCTGGGCCGAGATCCACTATCCAGTCGGCGGTCTTGATCACATCCAGATTATGCTCAATCACCACTATGGTATTGCCGTGGGCCTTGAGGCGATGCAGGACATCGAGCAGCAGTTGAATGTCGGCAAAGTGCAGCCCTGTGGTGGGTTCATCGAGAATATACAAGGTCTTGCCTGTATCGCGTTTTGACAGTTCCTTGGCCAATTTAACCCGCTGGGCCTCCCCGCCTGAGAGAGTCGTGGCACTTTGTCCCAGGCCGATATAGGAGAGGCCGACTTCCATCAGGGTTTGTAGTTTGCGGGCGATGGCAGGCACGGCGTCGAAAAACTCCCGCGCCTCTTCCACAGTCATCTCCAGCACTTCATGGATATTCTTGCCCTTGTAGCGCACCTCTAAGGTCTCGCGGTTGTAGCGTTTGCTCTTACAACTGTCACAGGGAACATAGACATCGGGCAGGAAGTGCATCTCCACCTTAATCAAACCATCGCCCTGACAGGCCTCGCAGCGACCGCCTTTGACGTTAAAGGAGAAACGTCCCGGTTTGTAGCCACGGCTTCTGGCTTCCTGGGTGGCGGCAAACAGCTCACGAATCGGGGTGAAGATGCCAGTATAAGTGGCCGGATTGGAGCGAGGAGTACGCCCGATTGGGCTCTGGTCGATATCCACGACTTTGTCGCAATGATCCATGCCGACCACGCGCTTGTAGGGCGCGGGTTCATCGACTGTAGCACCGTTGAGTTGCCGGTGGGCAATTTTATAGAAGGTATCATTGATCAGGGTAGATTTGCCTGAGCCTGAGACTCCGGTAATACAGGTAAACAGACCCACAGGAATGGTCAGGTCGACCGATTTTAAGTTGTTACCCGTGGCGCCAAACAGCTCTATCACTTTGGTGGCGTCGAACTGGGCGCGCTCCTCGCTGATCTGGATCTGTTTCACGCCTGAGATATACTGGCCGGTGACCGAGGCTTCACAACGAATAATCTCGTCAAGTGTGCCATCGCAGATCACTTCACCACCGTGGACGCCAGCCCCCGGGCCGATATCGATAATATGATCCGCCATGCGAATGGCGTCTTCATCGTGTTCGACCACGATAACCGTATTGCCCAAGTCACGCAGGTGAATGAGGGTGTTTAACAGGCGTTCGTTATCCCTCTGATGCAGGCCGATGGAGGGTTCGTCCAGCACATACATAACCCCGACAAGGCCGGCGCCAATCTGACTGGCCAGGCGGATCCGCTGTGCTTCCCCGCCTGAGAGAGTATCGGCAGACCGTGACAGACTCAGGTAATTGAGGCCGACGTTGACCAGGAAGCCTAAGCGATCCCGCACCTCTTTTAAGATCTTTTCGGCGATCTGAGCGCGCTGTCCGGTTAGCGTCAGCTGCTCGAAATAGCCCATGGCCTCGCCGATGGACCAGTTGGTTAATTTGGGCAGGTTAAGATCTTCGATAAATACATGGCGGGCTTCTTCTCTCAGGCGCGAGCCGCCACAACTCTTACAGGGCTGAGTGCTGATATATTTGGCCAGCTCCTCACGTACCGAGTTGGACTCGGTTTCGCGATAGCGTCTATCCATGTTGTTTAAGATCCCTTCGAAGGGGTGATTACGCACCACCACATCGCCGCGATCGTTAATATATTTAAACGCAATGCTTTCCTTGCCCGAGCCGTGCAGCACTATCTGACGCACCTTGTCGCTCAGTGCTTGATAGGGTTTTTCCACATCGAATTTATAATGCTCGGCTAGGGAGGTGAGCATCTGAAAATAGTAGAAGTTACGTCTGTCCCAGCCTCGGATAGCGCCGCCAGCTAAGGAGAGTTCAGTATTAGTAATGACTCGCTCAGGGTCGAAAAACTGCTGTACGCCCAGACCATCACAGGTGGGGCAGGCGCCGGCGGGATTGTTAAAGGAGAAGATACGAGGCTCTAGCTCGGCCATGGAGTAGCCACAGTGAGGGCAGGCAAAATTTGCCGAGAAGATCAGCTCTTCACCCTCGCCATCCATGGATGCGACTGTGGCGATGCCGCCCGAAAGCTCCAGCGCTGTCTCGAAGGATTCTGCCAGACGCTGCTGAATATCATCGCGTACCTTAAAGCGATCGACTACTACTTCTATGGTGTGTTTGACGTGTAGTTCTAATGTTGGCGGATCTGACAGATCGCACACCTCGCCATCGATACGGGCACGGATAAAGCCTTGGGCCGCTAAGCTGTCGAGCAGCTTAACATGCTCACCCTTACGGTTGTTGATCACTGGCGCCAGCAGCATCAAACGGCTGCCTTCGGCTTGTTCCAGCACTTTATCTACCATCTGGCTGATGGTTTGCGCCGCCAGCGGTTGATTATGGGTTGGGCATCTTGGCTCGCCCACCCGGGCAAACAGCAGCCTGAGGTAATCGTAAATTTCGGTGATGGTGCCCACGGTCGAGCGCGGGTTATGAGAGGTGGACTTCTGCTCGATGGAGATAGCCGGGCTTAAGCCCTCGATATGATCCACATCGGGCTTCTCCATCAGGCTCAGGAATTGGCGCGCATAGGCCGACAGGGATTCTACATAGCGCCGCTGTCCCTCGGCGTATAAGGTATCAAATGCCAGCGATGACTTGCCTGAGCCAGAGAGGCCGGTAACGACAATCAGCTTGTCTCTTGGGATTGTCAGGTTGATGTTTTTGAGATTGTGGGTACGGGCGCCACGAATTTCAATCTTGTCCATCTTGCTCTCTGATTGACCGAATAAAAAAGAGGGTAATTATCACATAAAATTAAACTGGGTCATAGAAAACTAGGACTTAAAATCTTGACTCGACTGGGTGGCTTAGTTTAACCATCTCAGCCGAGCCAGGGGGCTGAGATGGATTATGTTTCATCTTTTTCTTTTTGAGCTGCTTCCTTGCATCTGCTAGTATGCGCTCCTTATTGATTACTTTAGAACAGGGCAAGAAATGGCCAAAAATGGACTGTCTAAGACTGAGCAAAGAGTCGCATTTTCGTTAGCCAGTGTATTTGGTTTGCGCATGATGGGCTTGTTTATGATCATGCCTGTGTTTGCACTTTATGGACAACACTTAGAAGGGTTTTCGCCATTGTGGGTCGGCATTGCCATTGGTGCCTATGGATTAACCCAGGCGCTATTGCAGATCCCTATGGGGATCTTATCCGATAAATATGGCCGCAAGCCGATTATCCTGGGGGGACTGCTGCTGTTTGCCATCGGCAGTCTGGTAGCTGCCATGTCGGATACCATTTATGGCGTAGTCGCCGGACGGGCGATGCAGGGGATGGGCGCCATTGCCGCCGCCGTCCTAGCTTTGGCCGCAGACTTAACCCGAGATGAGCAGCGAACTAAGGTGATGGCGATCATCGGCATGTGTATCGGATCTTCATTTGCACTCTCTTTACTTTTTGGCCCCATAGTGGCCCAGCATCTTGGTTTGTCAGGCTTGTTTGCCATGACCGCAGGTTTGGCCATTTTAGGCATGTTGATCGTACAGCTGCTGGTGCCAAATCCCATCACTCAGGCGCCTAAGGGCGATACTGTGGCGGCGCCCGCTAAGCTCAAAGCCATGCTGACCGATCCCCAGCTGTTTCGTCTCGATGCCGGTATTTTTATTCTGCATCTGGTACTGACGGCTGTGTTTGTCGCCCTGCCACTGGATCTCGTCGATGCCGGACTGGCAAAAGAGAAGCATTGGATGCTCTATTTCCCTGCCTTTGTGGGGGCGTTTTTGCTTATGGTGCCGCTGATCATTATCGGGGTGAAGAAGAAAAACACTAAGGCGACCTTCCAGGTGTCACTATTGATCATGATGGCGGCGCTCGCGGTGATGGCGCTGTTTGCTCACAACTTGGTGATGCTGAGTCTTGCCATCCTCTTGTTCTTTACTGGCTTTAACTATCTTGAAGCCTCTTTGCCGAGTCTTATCGCCAAGTTCTGCCCCGTGGGAGACAAAGGTTCAGCTATGGGGGTCTACTCCACCAGTCAGTTCCTCGGCGCCTTCTGTGGTGGTTTGTTGGGCGGCGGAGCCTATCAGCTGATGGGCGCAGAAGGGGTGTTTGCCGTAGGCCTTGGCCTGATGGCACTCTGGCTCTTGTTGACCTTAGGCATGAAAAATCCTGTATTGCTCAAGAGCTACACCTTAGAAGCCAAGGTGCAGGGAAAAGAACAGGCCCGCGCCATGGCAACCAAGCTGTCTCAACTGACCGGCGTCGCAGAGGCTATGGTGGTACTTGAGGAGCAGGTCGCTTATTTGAAAGTTGATGAGCATTTCGATTTGAGAGAAGCGCGGGCTGTGTTAGGCTCTGTCAATTAGCTTTTTAATGCTTGAGTTTTGTTCAGTATTTAAGCAGTATCGATTTTTAGCATATTAAGAATATCGCAGGAGATTTCAATGGCCAGTCGTGGTGTCAATAAAGTAATTTTGGTGGGCAATCTGGGACAGGATCCAGAAGTGCGTTACATGCCAAGTGGCAGTGCCGTAGCGAATATTACTGTGGCCACAAGCGAATCGTGGAAGGATCAACAAGGCCAACAGCAAGAGCGCACCGAGTGGCACCGAGTGGTGATTTTCGGCAAGCTGGCTGAAATCGCGGGAGAGTATCTGCGCAAAGGCTCTCAGGTTTATCTGGAAGGTAAGCTGCAAACCCGTAAATGGCAGGATCAGAGCGGCCAAGATAAATACACTACAGAGGTGGTTGTCGATATCAACGGTTCTATGCAGATGCTAGGTGGCCGTAACCAGAATCAAGCGGGTCAAGCTCAAGGCGGTTATGCACCGCAGCAGCAGAACCAGTATGCACAGCAACAGGCTCCAGCCCAAAAGGCGACACCGCAGCAAGGTTACGCACAGCAGCAACCTCAGCAACAACAAGCCCAGCAGCAATCTCAACAGCAGGGCTATGCTCCTCAGCAGCAGGCGCCAGCCTACGCGCCTAAGCAGCAAGCACAGCAGCGCCCAGCGCCGCAGGCTCAGCAGCCACAACAGAACTTCACCCCAGATCTGGATGATGGTTGGGACGACGATATCCCCTTCTAGCAGACGGTTTATTTAAAACTGTAAAGTTAAAGCTCAATTCGTGTATGAACCCAGTGTAAAAGCTGGGTTTTTTATTGACGATTTTAGCCATTAGTCGATACATTCCATAGGGTTAAAATCATTAACGAGCAGGAGTGCAGTATGCAGTGCAAGCAGATTCAGTTTGTGGCGCCGGGAGGCCCTGAAGTTCTGTCTCTGGTCAATGGCGAGGTGGCGGCACCTGAGGCAGGACAGGTGTTGATTAAGGTAAGCTATGCCGGTGTTAACGGCCCTGATATCGCCCAGCGTAAGGGGCTTTATCCCGCGCCGCCGGGGGCGAGTGATATTTTAGGGCTGGAAGTCTCAGGCACTGTCGTCGCCGTGGGGGAGTCGGTCACTCAGTGGCAGGTAGGCGATCTGGTGTGCGCCTTAGTGCCTGGCGGAGGCTACAGCGAGTACGTGGTGACTTGGGCTGACCACTGTTTACCTATCCCGAGCGGTGTGACCTTGGCTCAGGCGGCGGGATTGCCCGAGACCTTTTTCACCATTTGGGGACACCTGTTTATGCGCGGCGTTCTTAAGGAGGGTGAAACCCTCTTGGTTCACGGTGGCTCTGGCGGCATAGGGTCGGCGGCCATCGCCTTGGCTAAACAGTTTGGCGCTCGGGTGATCGCTACCTGCGGCAGTCAGGAAAAGTGCGATTACTGCCTGGGACTCGGCGCCGATTTTGCGTTTAACTATCGTGAGGATTGGCTGACTCAGGTGCTTGAGGTGGCACCGCAAGGGGTCGATGTCGTGCTGGATATGGCCTCGGGTGACATGATCAACTTAAATCTTCAAGCACTGGCCATGGAGGGACGGCTAGTAACTATCGCGCTGCAGCGAGGGGCGACGGCTAATGTGGATGTGTTTCGCCTGATGTCAAAGCGACTCACTTGGACCGGGGCGACTCTGAGGCCGCAATCGGTTGAGGCTAAGGCGGCGATTGCCCAAGCATTAGTGGAGACTGTATGGCCACTGTTTGCCAAGAGCGAAAACTCGGCCTTGATCCCTCAGGTTTTTGCACAATTTCCGCTGGATCAGGTCACTAAGGCTCACCAGCTGATGGAGTCGGGGCAGCATAGGGGCAAAATCCTGTTGGCGGTTGCGCCATAGTCGGTTCAGAGGGCTGAGGAGTCGGTCTCCTAAGAGGTGAAATTAGCTTGCAGAAAAAACTTGAATAACTTGTTTGTTCGGCTAAATTCGTTACTAGTATCTGCAGAGTGCACAATTTGATAGCAGTTGGTAAAAATAGATCGATTTGGCTATTGATTTCTGTCGGTATTTAATAAAAATGTGGGCATAATCGCTGCAGTCTGTTTTTGTGCGATAACACTGACAGAGCAAACGCTTGTCTGCTTGATCATTTTATATTGGTATGTGTTGATTTAAGGGTATTAGCATATATGTATGACACTTCTAAAGAACCTGTCTGGTATGGTGAATTACGCACAGCTCGCGGTAACACCATCCTTATTCACGATAAGGAGTTCCCAGAAGCTTCTGCTGGGCGCATTTATCTCTACAATACGGTAAGAAATGCCGTGATCGAATATGCAGAAGATATCGTTAAGGTAAATCTGCATGATCTAACGGGTGAGGAGTTGAGCGCAGCAAAAACGGAATATGATGCTAACTGGCAAGCGGCACGTGCGGCCTTTATGCAGCAGCATTCGGGTTGGGTTGAGGCGATACATGCTAAGCCTGCTCCGGCACCCAGGAAGGCAAAGGTTGACGCTGACGATTCAAACAGCGATGACGATGATGACGATGCCGAATTGGAAGTGGATAGTTTAGACGATGATTTTGACGATTGGTCCGATGACGATGAGTCTTAATCTCGTTACCTTGTAAAAGTGTCTACTGGGGTTGAGGCGCAAGTTTATTGGCCTCAACCTGGTATGATCCCCTCAGGCTTTCCCTGCTTAAACTCTTCGCTACTTATTTCTCCCTCTGCCTACAGCCTTTATTTTGCTTTTTAACGATCAGAGATCGTAAATTTCATCATCCATTCGACTGGCTCCGTCGCTAGCTGAGCAGAGATAAACCGTGGCTTCGATACCGGTTTTCGCCTGATATTGCTGCTCGACGGCATCGACAACGGCATCGGTAAGGTCGTGATCCACTAAGGCCACCACGCAGCCCCCAAAACCTCGACCCGTCATGCGTACGCCACCCTTATCGCCGACCACCTGGTGGATGATCTCAACCAAGGTATCTATCTCCGGGGTAGAGATGTCAAAATCATCGCGCATGGAAGCGTGGGATTGGGCCATCAATTCGCTGAGTTTACTGATATTGCCATCTTGCAGCGCATGGGCGGCATGCTGAGTACGGCGGTTTTCTGTCAATACATGGCGTGCGCGGCGGTAATTGACTTCTGGAAGCTGATCTTGAGCGGCTTCTAAGGCTGGCAGTTCGAGGTGGCGCAGGGTTTCGATACCGAAATGATCGGCGACAAATTCACACTCCTGACGCCGTTTTTGATACTCGGCCTCTACCTGGCCCCGAGCCACATTGGAGTTAACTATGATCAGACTCAGGCTCTCAGGAATAGAGACTGGCTCGCTGTCGAGATCTTCGCAGTCGATCAGCAGGGCATGATCCTGCATTCCGAGCGCACTGATCATCTGATCCATAATCCCGCCACAGTAGCCGACAAACTGATTCTCCCCCCGCTGGGCGATTTGTGCCACCGCCAGTGGTGAGAGGCGCAGTTGATTACTGTCGTTAATCGCGGTACCAAAGGCGATCTCTAGGGCGGCGCTCGATGAGAGGCCTGCACCTACAGGCACATCGCCGACCACGGCCAGATCCATCCCCTTGGTTTTGAGCCCAGATGCCGCCATCGCGGCAGTAAAGCCTTTGAGATAATTGACCCAAGCTTGGTCGGGATTCATCTGCCCCTCCTGACCGAAATGCCAGGTGTAGAGCTTGCCGGGAAAGGCGCTGGACACGGCTCTGAATAGATCGTCATCTCGGTTTCTCACCGCGATAATCGTATGGAAGTTGATCGCGGCAGGCAGGACAAAGCCGTCGTTATAATCTGTGTGTTCGCCGATTAAATTGACTCGGCCTGGGGCAAGATAGAGGTCATCGGCATTAGTGCCAAAGGTTTGCACAAATAGTTTGTTCACGCGCTGTGCGGGATTTGCCATGCTTTACATTTCTCATGAAAGGTCATCTTCTCTGCTCAATGATAAGGCAGTTTTTCTCGGCGCCCTAACAGTTAACTTGCGCCGAAACTCGTTCCATTACAATTTTATAGCACGACTTTGTGTCGGGGTGACAGCGTTTTTTATCAAAGGGAACAGAGATAAGGAATAAAGATTAAGAGCGGCTTTGGCTAGGGTGTCGGGCATAGAGGGCGGAGAGAGGGGAAGGGTAAGGCGGGCAATTAACCGCTGGCTCTTTAGCGGGATCATTTTCAAAAGCTGATCCCGCTAGATAGCTTATCGGCGCCTTGCTAAAACAGAGCCGTTTAGGCAGTTTTTTCTGTCTCATCGACAGCGAGATCGGCTAGGTGCTGCTCGCCTGAGGTTAACTCATGCAGTACATGGTCGACAAAACCGGCCCCGGCGGCTTCATAGAGGTTAAACACGCTATGCACTCCAGACTCCTTGAGTGAGGCGGCATCCTCGCTGTATTGAACTATGGCACTGAGCTTGCCTTGGTAATTGAGGCGCTGCAGCTGCTTGACCGCAAACAGATTCCCTATGTGGTTTGGCATTGCCAGCAGTACTAGCTCCAGATTGGGCGCGCGGTCGAGCTTTTCCCAGAAGTCGGTATCGGCGGCATCCCCCTGAACCACGTTACGCCCGGCCTGCCTATGGAAGTCGACTAACTCCTGTTTATGTTCGACGCCTAAGATCTCACCCTCAAACTTATTGGCTAACTCGTCATAGGCACCGCTACCGACACGCCCCATGCCTAAGATTAGAAAACGGGGATTGCCGACACGGATCTGCCTGTCTTCAGGATGCAGCGGATGACGTTCTAGTCGTTTCAACCTGTGCTGATACTTCTGATAGATACGGCTGGCGGCGTTGTTCAATGGTGCGGCCAGCAGGAAGCTGAGGCTTAAGGCGACGGCGATAATGATCATCCACTGTGCAGGCAGCCAACCCTTGCTGGTGGCGACGGCGGCGACAATCAGACCAAATTCGCTGTAGTTACCCAGGTTAAATGAGGTTAGTAAGGAGGTGCGAGATCTGAGCTTAAAGTGAGTGAGCAGATAGAGAAACAGTATGATCTTAATCGGCACCACTAACACCAGTAGGGCAGCGAGGCCGATATCGGCAAAGCTGGGTAGCCCGTTCAACCCCACAGTTAAGAAGAAGGCGACCAGGAAAAGCTCTTTAAAATAGAAGAGTGACTTAGCCAGCTCGGAGGATTTTGCGTGTCCCGCCAGTAAAATGCCTATCACGAGTGCGCCGAGATCCGGCTTTAGCCCAACTAGCTCAAACAGACCGGCTCCCAGCACCAGTGCCATCACTAAACCAAAGAGTACCAGTAACTCACCATGACCGACGCGATCGAATGCCTTATAGATAAGGGGCTTGGCCAGTGGCAGCAAGATCAATCCCAGTGCCCATATCGAAGGAATATCGCCCTTGGAGATGGTTAAAAACAGCACGGCGAAGATATCCTGCATGATGAGGATACCAATGGCAACGCGGCCATAGAGGGATTGCATATCGCCCTTATCTTCGAGCACTTTTACCGCAAAAATGGTGCTGGAAAAACTTAAAGCAAAGGCCAGCAGGGCGAGTTGATTAAGCTCAAGACCGCTGAGTTGCTCCAGCCCCAATAAGCCGAGAAGTTTAAGCAGAGGCACCAGAAAGACTATCGATGCTAACAGATGCAGACTCGAACCCGCCCATACCTCGGCCTTAAACAGGCTGCGAATATCCAGCTTGAGCCCGATGGCAAACAGCAGCAGTATGACACCCAGGTTAGCCAGTTGCTCGAGTAGCGGCAGGCTGGACTCATCGATCCCGAAAAGATAGAGCACAAATCCCGCCACCAGATAACCGATAAGCGGTGGCAGGCCGATACGTTTGACCAGCAGGCCGCAGGCTAAGGTAATGATAAGAATGGCGGGTTCCATGTGACTCCTTGGATGTTGCTGATATCCGTTTGTGCCAGCTTATTGTATAAGGTCTGCCTGAATTTGAAATAAAAAAGTGATGGAATCCGCTTTATATTGTTTAACTAACAGCTTGTCGCGGTTAATAAAAAAGCCTCATTAAGAGGCTTTTTAGGGTGAATGCTACCGGACTTGCTTACTCTGCCAGCAGGCGGTCCAAGTGGGCGGCAAAGGCATCAGGCTTCATAAAGCCGGTGACGCGCAGCTCATCTCGCAGGGTGCCAGTGCCATCAAACATCAAGAGTGTGGGTAGCCCCAGCACATTGTAATGCTCTAACAGCTCGATATCGATGGCATCATTTTCGGTGACATCGGCCTGCAGAAATACCATCTGCCCCAAGCGCTGCTGCACCTCTGGGTCGCTGAAGGTGAATTTCTCAAACTCTTTACAGGCTACGCACCAGTCGGCATAGAGATCCAGCATCAGAGGTTTCCCCTGAGCCTTGGCCAGCGTGATTTCGCTTTCGAGATCGGCCAATGACTTGATTTTCTTATGGGTCACAGCCTGAGTGCTATTGAAACTGTGTGCCTGGAAACCCAGGCTGCTCATGACCGCCTGGAAGCCATAGGAGAAGCTGCCCAGTAAGATGAGTAGTAAGAGAACCGAGCGTACCGATTGCTTCCAGTTAAACTCGGTGAGCTTGTTCTGGTGCATCAGGTAACCGGCCAGCGCGACGCCCCAAAGTGCCCAGAGCAGATCCGACACTAGGCCGGTCCAGATACGTCCCAGCATCACGATAGAAACCAAGATCAGCAGGAAGCCGAAGACAGTCTTGATAACATCCATCCAGGCACCGGCTTTGGGAAGCAGTTTTCCGCCGGAGGAGCCGATAAGCAGCAGTGGTAAGCCCATGCCCATACTCAATACATAGAGGGCGAGGAAACCTTGCAGTAGATCGCCGGTAGAGGCGACATAGACTAAGATGCCTGACAGCGGCGCTGTGGTGCAGGGAGAGGCCACAAGACCTGAGATCACCCCCATCATAAACACGCCAAAGATATTCCCGCCCTTCTGGTTATTGGAGAGTTTGTTCATCTTCTCCTGCCAGCTCGATGGCAATCTCAGTTCATACAGGCCGAACATGGAGAGACTGAGCACCAAGAAGAGAATCGCCAGGGTGATGAGCACGGCTGGGTGTTGCAGTGCCGCCTGATACTTCATGCCTGCCGAGGCGACAATCAGCCCTAAGATGGAGTAAGTGATCGCCATCCCTTGGACATAGACCATAGAGAGGCTAAAGGCTTTGGCGGTAGACAGCTGTTTGCCCTGTCCAACGATAATGCCGGAGAGGATGGGGTACATGGGGAAGACACAAGGGGTCAGAGCCAGACCTATGCCGATGCCGAAGAAGATGATTAAGGTCCAGATCAGGCTATCGTCAGAGAGCTTCTGCGTCAGAAGATCTTGCTCAGTGATTGGCGCCTGAACCTGTGTCTCGGCTTGTGTTTGTGTCTGAGCTTTGGCCGGCACGGTAGCTTGACTGTCTGCCGTTGCCGGCAGCACACCGCTGTTTTGCGCGACGGCAGTTAATGTGGCGTGACGCTTGGTGGGCGGATAACAGAGTTTGCCCTCGGCGCAGCCCATAAAGGTGACCGTGAGGGTGCTGTTATCCAGCGCCTGTTTGATGGCGACCGGCACCTCAACAAAGGTGTAGAACACCTGCTGCTCACCGAAATACTCATCTGTGTGAGGCTTACCCGAGGGCAGTTGTATCTCGCCTAAGCTTGCGCCATCGGCCTCAAACTTGAGCTTATCGCGATACATATAGTAGCCATCGGCGATCACCCAGCTGAGTTTGATCTGTTGACCTTGCTGCTTAAAGTCGAATACAAATGCCTCATCGACCGGCATCAGTTTAGGTTCGTCTTTCAGGAAGCTGAATTTATTGCTGCTAAAAATGCCTTCGCTGTGCACTGTTGGGGCAAGCAGCAGAAGTGATGAGAGCAAAAGGAACAGTATTTTTTTCATATTTGTGTGGTTTCTTTAATCCAATCTAAATAAGCAGATGAGCCGGCTTTAATTTTTACGGCAATAAGCTCTGGCACCTCATAGGGATGCAGCGCCAGTATGGCCTGTTCGATTTTATCGAAACATGCACTGTGACACTTAATCTGCAGTGCATATTCCTGCTCTTCACAGACCTCATCCTGCCAACGATAAACCGAGGTAACAGGTGATGATATCTGTATACAAGCGGCGAGCCGTGCCTCGACTAAGCTTTTGGCAATGGCCTTGGCCGAATCGATATCGGGGCAGCTGGTCATCACGAGTAAGCAGTTGTCCTTCATGGGTGTATCTTCTCTTGGTTGAGCCTGTCTTTATTGAGCCTGTTTTTATTGAGCGTGAGCCGTTAAAGCTGGCTTAAGTCGCAGCGGTTACACTCTATCAAATGCTTGCTACTTTACGTGTTTTAGTCTCAGTTTGCATTAAGCAGTTACTAAAATAGTGAGCTTATCCAAGTTAACAACAGGCGGCTTTTTGGCCACTGGCTTGAAAGTAGACCCGTTAGTCCCCATTTAGTTTTCAATTAATTAAGAAAAGTTTTCTTCTGTGAGGTCAGCGTGTTTTTTATTCTGTTAATGATTTTTGTCCTGGTGCCCGTTATCGAGCTCAATGTGCTGATCCGTGTCGGAGAGAACATAGGTAGCTGGAACACTGTGGGACTGGTGATCCTCACCGCGGTTGTGGGTGTTTCTCTGGTGCGCAGTCAGGGGATTTCGACCCTGTTGCAGGTGCAGCAAAAACTGGCAAGAGGGGAGGCGCCCGGTCAGGAGATAGTCGAGGGCATGATGCTGGCCATGGCTGGACTCTTGCTGTTAATCCCAGGCTTTGTGACCGATTTTATCGGTCTGCTGCTGTTGACGCCGCTGACCCGCAAGCCTGTGGTTAAGCTGCTGTATAAGAAGATGCAGGTTCGTGTCAGCCGTCAGGGTGGCTTTCAGGCAGGTTTTGGCCCGGGCTTTCACCAGCAGCATCAGCAATCACCCTTCGAGAAGGACTCCTCTAAAGGCCATACTATCGATGGCGACTATGAACACAAGGATGACAAGGACAATAAAGAGACTGACTCACGCCGTCTTGATGACTCGAGCCATTTTGACGATAAGAATAAATAGTCAGGCAAACTTAGAATGGCCGTCGCTCGTAGCCCGCAGCTCGTCGCTATCAGTCATTTTCACCTAAACCTATCGCCTTGGGGTTTTTCGGATAGAAGCTATCTGGCTTGCTGTCGATATGGCTAAATAGGCGGGTATTCTTGTAGGGCAGTTTCATAAAACCCGATACCCCCTTGCCGTGAATCTTGTCCACATGACTGATGATACGATCTAGGCTTGCGCGAAATGCCGCCTGTTTGCGCGGATTAAGCAGGCGCAGATAGCTGTGTATCTTCATGTGATTAGGCAGCGCCTCAAAGATGATGCAACCTGTGTGGTGGATCTGGTTGATTCGATTGAGTTCGGTCATGATCTCAACGGGCAGCTCCAGGTTTTCATCGGGATCCGGCCCATCCTCAAAATAGGAATGCAGGCGGGATTTGTCCTCCAAGGAGGGCACATCGCCAACTTCGAAAGGCAGTTGCAGATCTGGGCTGGGAATAAAGGGCTGATTGATATCTTCTCGCTCGAGATGCAGCGTATCGCGGGCGTTAAAGAAGCAGGCCTTAAACACCCCTATTCGGCGAATGCCCCTGGCCAGAGTCACCATATTATTGACCGCCAGAGTCAGAGCCGCTTTCTCTTCACTGTTATAGGTCGCCAGATTCGAGTCGATATAGACGCCGGATTCCTGCCAGTGGATCGCCAGACCACCGACAAGTGAGTATTGACCAACCCGGCCGACCGCGGCGATAAAGCCTTTCTCCGTATCTCCCATGCCGGCCATAAAGTTGCGGTAGTATTTCTCCAGTTGCAGATCGTCCATTTTTTCTATGGGATCATCGGCATTATGCTCTTTTAAGAAAGATTTACGGGAACTATAGGTTACCGTTTCTACCTCTTGATGCCGGGCCTGCTGCCAGACAGGAATATCCGCCTGCAGCGGCGGCGAAGCCAGTTCAGGCAGATGCATTTTATGCTTATGGCGCATGCTCTTGAGGAAATAATCTCCTGCCTCATTGCGTGTGGCAGCATCGTCACTGAGCATACCATCTAAGGTGCGCGCTAGTTCGACGGGCAGGCCTATGCTGGTAGCGGGGATCACCTTGCTGCCAAAGCGGCTCGATTGCCCCGAGGCTAGGGCATAGAGGGTGGCCGCCGCCCCTTGCTCATCAAACCTTGGACTAGAAAGGGCGCCGTTTAGCTGCTCTTCCCCAATAAAATAGACATCGCCCATGCGGGCATTGGTGTGCTGCTGATCGCCAGAAAGCAGATCCATCACATTGTCATTGACCGGATTTCCCTTGGCGTCTCGCTGGGCGAACACAGCCGAGCCCCAGTCGATGAGCGACAATCTGTGGGTCTGCATGTCATAGACCAGATTTGAGGGTTTGATATCGCCGTGGACTAAGGGGCGCCCAGAGTGCAGGTATTGCAGTATATCGGCGAGCTGGCGGGCGATACTCATTATGATGGCGACCGGCAGCTTGCCGAGCCGTAAACAGAGTTTGTCGAGATCTTCCCCCGGCGCTCTCGCCATCACAAGTATTCCCTGTTTGCCGATCCGCTCAAATTTGATCACAGGGGGCACATTGGGGTGCTTGACCTGTGACAGCATAAAGGCCTCCTCTTCGAGGCGATCCTGAATATGCTGGGGCAGTGTCAGGCGGGAGAATTTAAATACATGGGCATGGTGGTGCTTATTAATACCGGAGAACACAAAACCATAGGCGCCTTTGCCCACCAGTTCGATATCATGGTAGCCAAGTTTACTCAGCTGTTTCTTACACAGGCGGATCCAGGCCTTATGCTTGCGGGCATCATCGGCTTTCAGCAGATAGATGGACTGCTCTTCTGAGATATAAAAGTGCTGCAGCTCAGGAGTGGGTGCGCTTAAGTCTGGCATGGGCGGGATCGTTTGTTAGGAATAAGGTTTTTATAGCAAGAAGAGGCTGGACTGCACAATAGCTGGATTTGTCTCATCTCATACGCCTAACGTATCTTTTCGGCGACGATATTGACCTATATCAAATCTTAGTAAGATGCATAAGAGTAATCTGAAGTGAATAGTTTCCACTTAACAGTTGCAGTATCCGATAAGAAGGAGAGAGTGATGGAAGAGGCAGAAAAAGCCCTGTTGATATCATTGCTTGAATATCCCAGGAAACGTATTGTGGAGTCGATGGATCTTAAATTTTGTCCCCATGCAGGCTTCTATAATACTACCGATATGCAGTGTATCCATTGCCACCAGGGCATGGAGTGTGTCTGGATGAATCGCAATGATGAGCTGGTTGCCGTTGAGCGAAAATCGGTAAAAGAGCTGAAACAGCAGTTATTGATTGCCGTCGATTTTATCGACTCGACTCTGACGCCCCATCATCTGTCGCGACGTAACTGCGAATGTGATAACTGTGTCTGGCTTCGAAAAGTGCAGCAAGTGATCGACCTGCCTTAAATTTTCTTTTCAATACGCGCTAATAAGATGAATTAGCGCGTATTTTATCTCTTCTTTGCATCTTTCCTGACTTGCCATTAAAGTAGCCTGCATTATTTTGTGATCTGGCTTCTTAAGGTGTAACTATGCAACCGAGTTTTTGGCATGAGAAATGGGCTTCTCAGCAGATAGGCTTTCACTTAGGTGAAATCAATCCTCTGCTGCTGAAATATTGGGACAGTCTATCCCTCCCCTCGGGAGCCCAGGTGTTTGTGCCTCTTTGTGGCAAGAGTCTGGATCTCTGCTTCTTGGCCGAGCAGGGGCTGGATGTGATCGGCTGTGAATTGAATCAAAGCGCGGTGGAGCAGTTTTTTAGTGAAAACCAGCTCGACCTTGAGGTGAGGCAATCGGGTGAGCATCAGTGTTATTCCACAGAGCAAATCACCCTCTATCAGGGGGATCTGTTTTGTCTGCCATCTGAGCTTATTAGCAGGGTGAGCGGCTTCTATGACAGGGCCGCCTTGATTGCCTGGCCAGAAGCGATGCGCCGTCAATATGTACAGCAGTTGGCTAAGTTGTTGCCCGCTGGCAGTAAGGGTTTATTGATCACCTTAGATTATCCCCAGGAAACCTTAAATGGCCCGCCGTTTGCCGTCTCCCATGATTGGGTAACGGCAAATATGAGCGAGTACTTTGAGGTGATACCTTTAAGCACTGAAGATGTGCTGAGTGAGAACCCCAGATTTGTCAAAAAACAGGTGCCCTGGTTAACTGAGTCTGTGTATCGTTTAACGCGCAAAGGCTAGGAGCTAGGGGCTAGGAGCTAGGAGCTAGGAGCTAGGAGCTAGGAGCTAGGGGCTGCGAAAATAGAGGTTAGATTCTAGATTCGAGAAAGCAAAAAGGCGACCCTGAGGTCGCCTTTTGTGTTTAAGCCAGTGGCTTAAAGCCATTAGAAGTCGTAACGAACACCAACAGAGAATACGTTATCATCTTCTAGGTCAGTTTTTAGACCAGCTACAGAGTGTTCACCTTCGTACATAGCGTAGTGAGCGAATACCATAGTTGACTTAGCGATACGGTAGTCAGCACCTACAGTCAGGTTAGTTACACTGATATCATCTTGAATAACTTTTGTGCCATTTGCATCAGTAACAGGGTTTACACCACCGTAGTATCTACCGAAGCCAGCTTCGTCGATACCGAATTGTACTTTCAGGTTAACGCCGTTCAGGTTGTAAGCTGCGTTCACAAAGTAAGTGTTGTTTGCATCAGAACCTGCTGCAACGCTTTCAGAGCTTTGGAATAGACCGCCAACTTTGAAATCACCAAACTTAACTTGAGCTACAGCACGGTATGCATCGATACCAGAGATGCCTTTGTTATATGCACCGGCAACATAGAAGTTTTGTGCCTTGAAGCCTTTATCACCAACTGTGACGCTTAGTGCATATTGGTCATCAGCATCAGCAACACCTGCTTGGTTGTTGTCTGTCATCAGGTAAGTAGCATTAACAGTGATCAGATCGGCAATCTTTGGTGAGTAGTACCAGATACCGTCTGCAGAACGAGTTTGTGCACCCACTAAACGATCGATATCGGCGTTAGTGTTACCGAACATGTCGATAGCACCTTCAGATTGCTTGAATACTGTGTCGTTACGACCCACAAGTACAGTACCTGCAGCAGTCTTAACACCTAGGTAAGTGTTACGTTGTGTGAAAATGGTAGAGCTAGAAGAAGTGTTCTCTACGCCGAACTCCATTTGGTAAACCATGTCAAAACCATCGGCGATGGTTTCAGTGCCTTTAACACCAACTAGAGAGAAGTTGTTTTCAATGACAGTGCCTTCTTTGCGTTCTTGTGTAGTAACGCCAGTGTCTGAGTTAGTTAAAGCGAGTTCTAAACGACCGTAGAAGTTAGGACCATCGGCTAGCGCGCCGAATGAAGCTAGAGTTAAAACTGATGCAATTGATGCCGAGATTACAGATTTTTTCATGTTTGTGCTCCCAAGAACTGAGTTCTTTCCATTTTTTTATGGTTATTAACATAGTTTTAGCATTTTGTTCCAAGAATCCGTCCCTGCAACAAAAGATGGCCTGAGTTTACAGCTTTATGTCAGCAAGATTGTGGCATGGATCAAATTTCTGTCCTTTCATATTCGCTTTACGTCGAATTTGTGAAAATTTGACCACTTTTAAACAAAATTGAAATGAATTTTGTAAAAGTCAGCTTTTTACTTATTTATAAGCAGCTAGCCACTACAGGTTAGTAAATTCGCCTCTTCTCTATATAAGTCGATGCTGAAATTGTAGGTGATTTGCTAACAAACGTTTAAAAATGTTTGAAAAATGTACAGTGACAGCATCTTATTATGAAGTTTTTGTGATCTGCGTCACTTAATCTGGTTGGCTGATGAGTAAATTACCGGTTTTTAACGCTTATTGCCGATCACATTCAGGCGGGTGAGGGGCGATTGTGGTTGAGGCTATTTTTGTTTTTCGGCTGCTGGAAATCGCTGTACCTCAATCTTGTGCAGGCATAGATTGTCGCTTTACTGGGCTTTAGGATAAAATTGCTGCCAATCGGTTTTTAAAATTGTTTTTAAGTTAGCTTTATCAAAAGTTAGCTTTGATTGGAGATAGCTTTGAGTCAAGCCAGACTAACAGATGCCTACCTGAATCGTTTTGCCGGAATAGGACGACTTTATGGTGCGGGAGCTTTGCACTTGTTTGCTCAGTCCCATGTCGTTGTCGTCGGGATCGGCGGTGTGGGCACTTGGGTGGCCGAATCTTTAGCCCGAAGCGGTATAGGTGAAATCACACTGATCGATCTCGATGATATCTGTGTTACCAATACCAATAGGCAGATCCACGCCCTTAAAGAGACCATAGGTGAGTCGAAAGTGGCCGTGATGGCGCAGCGGATTAAAGCGATTAACCCCGAGTGTAAGGTCAATGAAATTGAAGATTTTATTACTACAGACAATTTAGGGGAGTACTTCCAGGGTAAAAAGAGTGGTGGCACCTTAGATTATGTGGTGGATTGTATCGATGCGGTGAAGCCTAAGGCGGCGTTGATCGCCTGGTGTAAGCGGCAGAAACTCCCCATAGTGACAGTGGGCGGCGCCGGTGGCCAAACCGATCCCACTCAGGTGCAGGTGAGCGATCTGGCCAAGACCTATCAAGATCCGCTACTGGCGAAAGTCAGAAACTTGCTAAGGAGAGAATATCAGTTCTCTAAGAATGTGCAGCGTCGTTTCAGTATTGAAGCGGTATTTTCCACCGAGCAGTTAGTCTATCCTCAGGCCGATGGCAGTGTCTGTAATACTAAGGCCACGGCAGAAGGCAGCATGCGTATGGACTGTGCTTCAGGTTTTGGCGCCGTGACTGTAGTGACAGGTACCTTTGGTTTTGTGGCCGTAAGCCGGGTACTGACTAAGCTCGCCGCGAAAGCTTAAGCAATAAGCTCGTAGCACGAAGCTCGAAGCTCGAAGCTCGAAGCTCGAAGCGATTAGCCTGTGTCTCAGGCTGACTTTGATTGCACTAAGCAGAGTCAGCCTTTTCATTTTTATTTCTCATCTTTTGTTTCCCATTTCTCGTTTTATCTTTCGAGGCCGTTGGCACCTAACTTGCTTGGTTTACTCGGGCTATGATAGCTGTGCAGTTTTTTGACACTATATTTTGACACTAAATGAAGAGTGACTTTTGAGGGATGAAATGGAGAAGTTGAATTTATCGCTGTTTAAGCAGACGACACCTAAACAAGTGATATTTAACTTGATGCTTTGGCTGACCTTAGTTTGTATGGCATTACTGTTTGCTCCTGCCGGAGTGATGGCTGAGTTGAATCTGGCTCCGTTTGTGACTCAGTACGCCCAGCTACTTGGCCTGGGTCTGATCTTAGGGTCAGCTTATCTGTTGATGGGGGTGGTTAACTATTTCCTTGATGAAGCGATCGATTATCTAAAGACTAAGCGTGCCATCGAGACAATAGAGGAAAAAATCCAGCTGCTCGATCCCACTGAGCGTGCGCTATTAAGGGAGTTTTTTCTGCAAGGTGAGACCATTTTATCTTTGCCCGAAAACGAAACGGCGGTAAGAGGTTTGCTCGAATGTAAGATTCTGGAGTGTCTTGGCAATCAGAAGCATTATGCGATCCAGGGTTCGACGGCCGATTATAAAATTTCTATGCTGGCACGTCGTTATCTCAATCGTCAGGTATTACGCTTACCTGCGGGTGAGCCGAGTCAGGCACAGATGCAGCTGCTGATCCAGGCCAGACCCCATTTCATCCATACGGCCATGCCAACGCGCAAACATGCCGCCTGATGGTTATTGGCTAACATTAATATATTGAGATATTGAGATAATACTCAGAATTTTTGGTAAAAAAATGGGGGCCAAGCCCCCAAAGCAAATCAAAAAGCGTCTTAAATGAGAGTTTCGAGTTTAACTATCAGTTGATGCAGACTTCGCGATAAATAACCAGGTCAGGTATGACATTATGCCTATGGTCGCAAAAATCACGATCATGGACAGTAAACCAATGGGGTTACCAAACATTAAATCTAACCAGAATGCCATCGGTGAACTCCTTGTTCCTTAGGTATTTATCTTGATGTCTGGGTTAAAATAGCCTGTTTAGGTTGAATACTTGTTGATCTGGCGCAACATTTTGTTATCTAGGTGGTAACTTTTTGCCAACTTTCATTGTCCTGAATTTATACGCTGCCTTGGTTAGAATTAGGGGAAACCTGAGTTAGGCTGAATTTTGCTCATTTGAGAATTTCACCTCATCAAAAGGCTTGCCATTAGCTAAAGCACAGGTATAATTCCGTTCACTTGCTGGGGCCACCTGGTTAAGTCTATTTGATAATGCCGGAGTGGTGGAATTGGTAGACACGACGGATTCAAAATCCGTTTCCTTCGGGAGTGACGGTTCAAGTCCGTCCTTCGGTACCATTATCAAGTACAGCTTTAGGTGAATTATTTTAGTAAAATGTTCAGATAAAGCAGGGATTAAATCCCAATATCAATGATGCAGATGTGGTGGAATTGGTAGACACGCTAGCTTCAGGTGCTAGTGGCTTAACGGCCGTGCGAGTTCAAGTCTCGCCATCTGTACCAAACTTTAAGACCTTGCCTATGCAAGGTTTTTTTGTGCCTGAATTTTGGCTCTAAAAAATAGGGCTGCATTTGGGCAGCTCTATTCTTTAGAGCAAATAAGCTAAGAGCAAATAAGGTACGAGCAATTAACTCTGCAGTATCTTCAGCGGTAGGCCTAACATATCGTCGCCGCTACCGGCGAAATACCAGATGATTGCGATCAGGGCACCGACCGTGAGTAGATACCAGACGGCCGAAAACAGCTGGCCATATCTGTCCAGCGGCAACAGATGGCTCTGGTGGCGGCTTTTCCATTCAAACACAATTTCCATACTGCCGATAAGTAGCAAGAAGCCTAATAGGGCAAGTCCTAAACTGTAACTGATAAACACCCCGATGGCCGCGCCAGCAACGCAAGCAATCAGCCCCATCAGGCTATTCATAGAGAAGCTGATGCTTTTTAAGATATGGCCGCCATCCAGCGGCAGGATAGGCAGCAGATTAAACAAGTTGAGCAGGGCGTTGAAGGCGGCGAGGCCGGCAAAGAAAACATTGCCAGTGATCCAGTAAGCCAGCAGTGCGGCAATGGACATTAACAAGCCGAATGTCGGCCCCATGATGGAGATCACCACATCCTGCCAGCGGGTGTTGATCTTCTCATCGCTCAGTGCCAGCCCGCCCATGAAGGGAATTAAATAGATGCCTTTGGTTTTCATGCCGAAATATTTCATGGCGCGAATATGGCCGTACTCATGGAACATAAGGCAGGCGATAAGTGCGAGGGCAAACTGGAATGAGAATAGCCAGGAGTAAGCGGCGATACTGGCGCCCGCCAGCACGACTTTTATCATCTTGGCGCTTTTGAGCAGCTTAAATCCCAGGGAAGCTAGGCCGATAATGCTCAGCTGCTTCTTGACCTCAGGCGCTTGTCGCGGCGCCTGACGCTCGATATCTTTGGTGGTGCGCTGCCCTTGTGTGAGCACTTCATCATCTTTCAGTAATCGATAATCGAGAGAGAAAGGCTGCCAGAAGAGATCGATCTCCAGAGTGATCTTAATCCTATTGAGCGGCTCTGAGGTGTCAGATTCGACAGGGGTATGAGATTGATGCAATTCAAACTGATGGTTGCTTAAGCCTTCATTATTGGCTTTAGCTTGTTTGACTGAGACAAGTTGGTTATCCCAGTAGAGTTGTTGCCAGCCTGCCATTGAGCCTTCGAGGCGAAGCTCTTTACCTAAACAGTCGATTCTGAGGAGTTCCACGCTTTGTTTCTCACTCTATTATATTGATGTGGCGATTATGCCTGTTAAGGGGGAGAAATTAAAAGTGGCATCGGAGGTATGATGCCACGTTTTGAGCTTTATCGGTCGTTATCTGGGCGACTATTTGCGATTGCTGTGATCGAAATGGATCTCTTGGTTTTCGTTGGTCACTATGCAGGGACCGTGCTCCCTCTGGGTACGCTTGTGTGCTGGGCCAAGATGCAGTTCTACATTGGCGAAAATATGCTTACAGGCCTGGATATGGTAGTTGCGGTAATAGTTTTCAATCTCCTGCTGTAACATGCGATATTCAATCTCTACCTGCCCACACTCAGCTTGTATGCGCCGCTTTTCTTCCAGCATGCCCCGCACCTGCTCAACCATGAGTTCATCATCCTGCCATTGTGCTTTTGGTGGCAGTTTGTTCAGGCTGGCTTCGATATTGAGTCTGGCGACCGTCATCTGCTGAATGCTTTTATCGAACTGTTTAAGGCTTTCTTTCAGCTCACTGTAATTCATGGCGCAGTAGATTTCAGTTTTGGTACCGGCGGTGGCGCCAATGGTCACGGCCTTTACCCCTTTATTGGCGTGGATTGTGCCGCCAACCAGATCGCCGCGTCGCTCGCTGGCATCGCTGACCGTTAGAATTTCGTCTGTGGTGGTATTGCTGTGCAGCAACTGTTTGGTGATCAAAATATTACCAGTGGCTTTAAGCTCGGAATATTGCACAAACTGGGCGGCAATTTCGCCTTTGGCCTCCAAGCGGGTAGAAAGTTGCTCTTCCTTTAATTGACGACCTATCACCCCTTTACTGACAGTAATATCCCCCTGGGCGATGAGCTGCGCAGAGTCGACGAAGCCCATCACGGTAATATCCCCTGAGCTTTTCACCAGCATGCCCTCGTGGACATCGCCAGTGATCAGTATGCTGCCTTTAAAGTCGACATTGCCGTAACCGATGTCGACATTTTTTATTTGCAGTACATTATCGACCTGCATGCCGTTTGATGTCTGTACCGGCTGACCGGCGACAGTGGCGATCAAGACGTTAGGATCGGATTCGAGGAGTTTGCTGCCGGTGCCGGCAACTAAATTGATATCCTTACCCGCGATGGCGATAAGCTGATTGCCTATGACATTAAAGCCGTTGCTGCCTTGGGTGGCGGGGGTTTTCACCATGAGGATATCCTTGGGCTTGACCATGATCACAGCCCCCAGATTACGCATATCTACCGTGCCATCTTCGCGCTCCTGGGGCTGAAGCAGCCGTTCTCTGGCGAGGGGAACTTTGCGTGTGATAACGGCATTTTTGCCGTTGATTGCTGGCTTGCCGTGGGCGATGACATCACTGCAGCTTTGGCCCGGTTGCAGTGTCTTTACAGTGTGTAACAGATGCTCAATTTTACGCTTGCTTAACCCTTGGGTGATATTGTGCTGCTTGAGTGATTTTAAGATATCTTGCAGGGTGATCTCTTGTCCGCCCCAGGCCGCGGTTAAGCACACCTCGGCGCTCATGGCATCTTCTGACAGGCTAATGCTAATTTCGCCGTTGCGTCGTTCGGCTATCTCAAATGTGAGTTCGGTGAGGCCATCATCCTGTCCGATAAGTCGGTTAACTTGGGTGACGGCCTGCTCTATGGCGGGCAAACGGGGATAGAGCCTAGATAACTCGGGAAAAGACAGCAGCTCATTAATACCTTCGACACTGATAGGGCCATGAGTATTGGGTATGACTCTAAATTCAGCGAATAATCCATCACTTGTGAGTTGTATGAGCCCAGGCGCCAACATAGATCTTTTCCAAAGTTATATTTGTTATGAAATTGTTTTTATCTCTTGAGTATAACAGTAGAAAGTTTTGCCAATGAAGCCTTTATTAATGAGGCAGTTAAGTTAAGTTTAAACACAGTATTTATCGCTCTAAATAGGTGTTTTTTGCTGCAAATCCTATATTTTATGGTTGTTTTGTTTGTTTTTATCGGTTTGAGTAGATTTTGTACTTGTTGTTCTCGGCGGCAATGTTCACAGTTTTAAAATATTGAGCTATGGTTTCGCTGTAGGGTAGATGACGGTTGGCCACTATCTGCCAGGTTCCGTTTTGAATGAGCCGCTCCGCGCTATCGCGTACAAACTGGGTCGCAATATCGGTTGTGCTACTCAAGCCGTCATGGAAGGGGGGGTTAGAGATAATGGCATCGAAACTACCACTGGTTTGATGCAGACCATCTGATGGATAGACTTTGGCCTGCATGCCGTTAGCCGCCAGGGTCAGTTGGCAGGAGGCTAGAGCCATGGCATTGATATCGACACATTCCATCTTCAGAGTCGGCTGTGCCTTTAACAGTGCTACGCT
The DNA here is from genome assembly GCF_021412565.1 of Shewanella sp. AS1. Taxonomy (GTDB): domain Bacteria; phylum Pseudomonadota; class Gammaproteobacteria; order Enterobacterales; family Shewanellaceae; genus Shewanella. The sequence goes on from NZ_JAKCLJ010000005.1 coordinate 49,508, forward strand.
GATAATTCCCGCGCCACAGCCAAAATCTAACACTCTGCCATGAAGTTGTGGCAGGTGTTCTAATAGGAGCTGGGTTCCGTTATCGAGTTTTTTCTCGCTAAAGACACCGACCAGATTGAAGATGGTTAACTCTCCCTGCGGGGTGGCCAAGGGGTAGCGTTTGACCCAGTCCTGCAGGTTCATTTTTGGGGGCTGCTCCAGCATCTCACTGGCAAACAGTAGGCAGTGACGGGCATTGTCCAATTTACTGGCCGGACCGAAATAGCTGGGCAGTTGCTTGGCGACAGAGCGAATGCCCCCTTTATTTTCTCCGACAATAAAGAGTTCCCCCCCCGGCGCGAGTTGATTTGCCGCCAGTTGGATGAGGTAGGGGGCGAGACTCTTAGATTTAGGATAGTAAATAATGGCACAGTCGAACGCAGGCTTGAGCTGCACCTCTTCAGGCAGCTGATGACCAAAATAACTTTCCAGCTTTTCTGTCTGGTGACTTGAAAGTTGCTGATAGTGGTTAAAGTCCAGTGCCAGGGCAGTTACTCGCTTGGCAAAATTCAGTAACTCTTTGGCAAATAAGTCACTTTCGAAATTGAGCAGTAAAACGTTTTTATCGCTAAATAGCTCGCTGTTTCGTAATAGGAGTTGTGAAGGGGTCGATAGCACGGAAAACCAGCCTGAGAAAAATTTGTTCCATTATATCTTCTATCCAGAGTGATTCAGTAACTATTTATTATGCCCTTGTGCTTATTCTTGTCTAAGCTGTAGCTAGGAACTGCTTTAGTGTAGGTTTTTTGTTTGGGCACTTACCTGCCCTGGAAAAATATAATGGAATTATGAATCAAACAGTTATAGCTTATCAGCATAGTCTGTCGACATGGATGTTAGCCGTATTCTCTCCCCTTATCCATCTCAATACAGCTGCAATTTTGATTGACCACTCATACAATGCTTATTGCAATAAGCATGCGTCTTTTGTGCCAACCGAAATAGGGTGACGGGCATGGCTAAGACACATTTCTTGAGTATCAGGTGGAAGTTACTGATTGTGGTCATGGCGATCCTTTTCTTGGTCGGTGGCGTGATCAGCGGCTTTGCCTATCTTCAGCTGCATCAGCAGCAGCTGGACATGCTCGAATCCCAGAAAGATGAGTTCGCCCAAAGTATAGATACCACTATGGACAGTGTTGTGGAGAACTCATTGCAGGCTGCAATGCAATTGGCTTTCATCGCCAAAGAGAGCGGCATAGAGGGTAGTCAGGCCTATCGACAGATGTTGGCTCGGGATTGGGCCGACATTCAGCTTTATTGGAACTTGAGTGCCTTCAGTCTATTTAGTATCGATGGGGTGCAACTGGCGCATGCTGGTAAGGAGCATACCGAAGATGATGTGCTCTGGTTATTGTCCAGCGAAGCCTCCTATGAGCTTGAATCCAGAGTGGTATGTGCCGCCAGCTGTGCAATTCAGGTTTTGGTGCCCACTCTGATTAAGAGTAAGCCCCACCTTTTTCTAATCGAGTCGACCCTGACTGAGATGCTGAGCCATTTTCGTGTCGATAGAGATGTAGAGCTGGCCATATTGGACGCTAGGCAGGAGCAGGCTGATAAAGAACAGTTTTGGCAAAGGGTGCTCTACAGTGTCAGTAACCGACCTATCAGCCTGGATTTGTTATACCAAATGGCTGACAAGTATGAGTGGGAGCAAGTGCTTGAAGGTGATGGGGTGTTTGACTATCAGCAGCAGCCGTGGGCGGTATGGTTTTTTCCATTAGACAGTGGCGATAACTCGCCTATGTTGGTGCTAATGACAAGCCTGGAGCTGTGGCAGCAGAGGGTCAGCACATTTCAGCAGGGGATGGCGGGTACACTATTGTTTGGCTTTCTGCTGGCCGGTGGTTTGATCTTATGGATAGTCAGGGCGCCGGTATTGAGTCTTGCTCATCATGCCAGAACCTTGCCCCTGTTGGCTGAGCATGAGTTTTCAGAAGTTAACTCGAGTGTGCCGCTTGTCCGTAGCTGGCTGCGCGATGAGGTCGATCTGATACATCAGGCCACCCGAGAGTTGTCTCAAACCATGCAGCGGTTTGAGAGTGATACCGATGAGTACACCAAAGAGCTGGAAAGACGTGCCATGCTGGACACGCTCACCTGTCTTCCCAATCAGTCCATGTTGTATCACGAGTTACAAAAGGCGATAGCCTGTATCGGGGTCAATAATGACAGGGTGGTTTTGTTATCGCTGGAGCTGGATGAGTTTCAGCGCATTAATGACACGCTAGACCATATTCATGTTGATGAGTTAATTAAGATTATTGCGGCGCGTCTGAGCAACAGTGTGCGTGAGAAGGACACGATATTTCGTCAAGAAGGTGACAAGTTCCTGATCTTATTACGCCATGTTAAAGGCGATCAGGAGGTGCGCACCTTGATCCACCGTATCTTTGCTGCCCTGCAATTTCCTGTCGTTTTGGGTAACCAGAAGTTGATTGTGACCGCGAGTATAGGTCTTACCTACTGCAATGAACCTCATATTACCGCAGAGGAGCTGATCTGGCGGGCAGCCCTCGCATTACACCATGCCAAGAGAGCCGGTCGCAGTAATTACCGCTTTTTCGACGAAGAGATGCTCAATCAGGCCAATGATTTTTCGACAATCGAGCTGGATATTACCCATGGGATGGAACAAGAGCAGCTGCTACTTTTCTTGCAACCTATAGTGGAACTTCCCTACGGTAAACTGGTGGGATTTGAGGCCCTGGTGCGTTGGTTCCACCCCGAGCGAGGCTTGATCATGCCGGGAGATTTTATCCCCAGAATTGAGAAGAGTGATGTCAGCATAGCCTTGAGCCACTATTTAATCAGAAAAGCCGTTGCATTGATTGGGCGTCTGCAACAGGCTGGGTGGGATGACCTTTACCTGTCGCTCAATCTCTCGGCCAAACAGTATTTAGATCAGACCTTAGTGCAAGTTCTGGCTGAAGAGTTGAGTAACAGCGGTATTTCAGGGCATTGCCTGTTACTGGAAGTCGCCGAAGATTTTGTTGTTGGGCAAGTAAAGCAGGCGATGGCCGCCATGGAAGCGATACAGGCTTTAGGGGTGAGGATCGCCATTGATGATTTTGGCACAGGCTATTCATTATTAAATCATTTTGAGCGTCAGTCCTTTGATTTATTAAAAATAGATCAATGCTTTATTTCAAATATGCTCGAAGGAAAGGCTGATTCTCATATCGTGACCAGGGTGATCGAATCTGCCCATAAACTGGGTAAGCAGGTGGTGGCCGAAGGCGTGGAGAGTCAGGCTCAGGTGGATTTTCTCAGCATGATAAATTGCGAATTTGCCCAGGGGTATCATTTCTCTCGGCCGCTGGAGATTGAAAGCGTTTTCAATATATTGAGTGCGATGCAAGCGGACAGGCTATGGCCTGTAAAGACGCTGCCCCAGCTGGTGATGGCCAAGCTGGGGAGCTGAGAGTCAGTTGAGGTTAACGCTTTCTTGGCAGACTCGATTTCAGCGGCCTACGTGTTCTTATCTAGCGTGACAAGGCTCGGTAAGGCCGTGTTTACTGGCTTTGTAGGCGCAACCGCTTTCGTCTGGGCCTTGGGTTGTGGCTCCTTGGGCAGCAGGCTGATCAGATGCTTGGCTATATCGGTATTATCCAGCTGACCGAAGAAGAGAGGCGATGCCGGCCCAGAGGCAAACACTTGTACATCTATGCCTGTATGGCCTTCTGTCGTCCAGCCGGTATTTGAGCGTTTATCTATCAGCTGTTTCAGGCTGGCATGCAGTCGCTTTTGTCCCTGCATTCTGGCGTTGGCAAGCTGTTGATACTCTTGCTCGTCCAGTTCCAAGCCGAGTCTGAGTTCCACCAGAGTACGCCAGTCATCAATTGCCACAGCATCTTTGGCGATCTTCTCTGGACTTGCCTGAATGGTGCGCAGTACTTGCGGATCCCAGCGATACTCATCGTTGGCGCCTATGGATAAGCCGCCCGTATTATGATCCGCCGTAACCACCATCAGGGTATCATTGTTGTTGCGAACATACTGTTCCACCACTTCAACGGCATTAGCAAATTCATGTATCTCGGCCATGGCACTCGCGATATCGTTATCATGGCCTGCCCAGTCGATAAGGCTGCCTTCGACTAACAGCACAAACCCTTTGTCATTGCGGGAGAGTAGTTCCAGGGCTTTTTGCACCATTTTACTCAGGCGATTGGTATTGGGTTCATCTATGGCCCAGGGCAGCTCTACCTCAGCAAACAGACCGATCACCTTTGGCTGATTGAGATCATTGAGCCGACTAAAATCTGACAGATAGTGATAACCCTTGGCCTCGAACTGTTTGATTAATGAGGCTGGGAAATATTTCTGCCCACCCCCTAACATCAGATCGGCATCTGTATTCAGGTAGCTCTGTGCCAAGGCGTCGTAGTGACTTCTGTCGGCTTCATGACTCAAGAAGGCGGCCGGTGTGGCATGGTTAATTTGTGAGGTGACCGCCACGCCTGTACTCATACCTCGGCGCTTAGCCAGTTCCAGCAGTGTGGGGATCGGCTGCTTATTGGTATCCACAGAGATGGCGCCATTATAGCTTTTCACTCCGGTTGCTAGGGCGGTAGCCGCGGCAGCCGAATCTGTGACTAAGCCGCTAACGGCAGCAGGATAGGTGCTGGCCTTACCCACAAACAGACGATCGAATACCGTTTGCTCTATCTCCTGGGTGTTGGGATTATCTTGATAGTAACGGTAGGCGCTGGTGTAGGCCGGCCCCATGCCATCGCCAATCATGATCACCATATTTTTGGGGCGATTGGGCGCTGAATCTATGGATAGCAGATCGGCAGAATCGGCAGAAACCGCGCCCCAACTCAGCAAGCTTGTACTCATTATCAGGCTGGCAAACAGCTTAATTCGCTTCATTATGACTCCAGTCTTAGGCCTTGATACGTTTCTCTATGGCATCCATCAACATGCCTGTAATATCCACATCGAAAGCGGCTTGGATCTCTTTAATACAGGTTGGGCTGGTGACATTAATTTCGGTGAGTTTATCACCAATCACATCCAGGCCAACGAAGATGAGTCCGCGCTTTTTCAGTTCAGGGCCTAGGGTGTTCGCTATAGCCCAGTCGCTGTCAGACAGTGGCTGAGCCACCCCTTTGCCGCCAGCGGCCAGGTTGCCGCGGGTCTCTCCTTTTTGTGGGATCCGTGCCAGCGAGTAAGGCACAGGTACACCATCTACGACTAAAATTCGCTTATCGCCAGCCGTGATATCGGGAATGAAGGCCTGGGCCATGGCATACTGCTGACCGTGGTTGGTTAAGGTCTCGATGATCACCCCAAGGTTGGGATCACCTGCTTTGACACGGAAAATGGAGCTGCCGCCCATACCGTCCAGCGGCTTTAAGATGATATCGCCCTTGTCTTGATAAAAACGGCGGATCCGCTGAGCATCGCGGGTCACTATGGTTTCAGGGGTAAACTCGCTGAACCAGGCGGTAAAGAGTTTCTCGTTGGCATCGCGCAGACTCTGAGGCTTGTTAACGATTAACACGCCTTGCTCTTCGGCGCGCTCCAGCATGTAAGTGGCATAGATAAACTCAGTATCGAAAGGCGGGTCCTTACGCATTAAGATCACGTCCAGTTCCGCCAGTGGCGTGTCCACCGCATCCTCGAGTTGATACCAGTTTTGTGGATCGTCCTGCACCGACAGGTTGCGCATACTCGCCATGGCAACCCCGTTCACCATGGCCAGATCTTTCATCTCCATATAAAACAGTTGATAGCCGCGAGCCTGCGCCGCTAATAACATGGCGAAGCTGGAATCTTTCTTGATATTGATGTCGTTGATGGGATCCATCACTATGCCAAGCTTGATCATAATATTCCTTAAACTGTGTCGGTCTGCTAAAGGCGGGGTGAGTAAAACCCTAATGTTAGCCTTATCCTAAGTCACCAAATTTGAGTTGCAGTGCGCTGATGGCTGTCAGGGCTGCGGTTTCAGTACGTAGCACTCTGGGGCCGAGCAGCACATCGGTAAAGGCGTGGGTTTCTGTCATGGCGATCTCTGCCTCTGACAATCCCCCTTCCGGGCCGATCAAGAGTCGCACCCGTGCCGTATTCAATGCTAAGCCATTGATACCGTGTGAGGCACGCGGATGCAAGTTGAGTTTTATCGCCTCGCTCTGCTCGCTGCACCACTGCTCCAGCGACATGGCTTCGCGAACCTGAGGCACGACGCTGCGTCCCGACTGTTCACAGGCGCTGATAACGATTTTTTGCCACTGCTGAATTTTCTTCTCCAGACGCTCACCGCTGAGCTTTACGCCGCAGCGCTCCGAAAACAGCGGGGTGATGGTGTTGACTCCCAGCTCAACGGATTTTTGCAGAGTAAAATCCATGCGATCGCCCCTGGAGATCACTTGCCCTAGGTGTAGATTCAGTGGCGATTCAGCGTCATTAATCGCTTTCGCTAACACCTTTACCTGCACATGTTTCTTACTGGCCTCGATGATTTCGCTTAAATAGTTGCAACCATCGCCATTAAACAGCTCCAGTTGTTCGCCGCTGCCCATGCGCAATACACGGCCAACATGGCCCGCCGCTTCGCTGTCGAGCATCACAAGCTTATCTGTGGCGAGTTCGCCGGTTTGGTAGATTCTGGGTATTCTCATTGCTTACTCCGCCACTTGTTTTATGTCATTTTGCCGCTGACATTGTGCTTGCACAAAGGGGTTATGATTGCCCTGATGTTTTGCTATGGCATTATCGCGTTGACACTCCAGGTGATCGACGGGATAACTTCTATCCCAGGCCTGAAAGAGTTTCAGCTGACTGCTGGCGATTTTTAATCCGTATGTGTGCTGCATATAGAGATAAGTACGGGCAATCTGGCCCCGAGTATAGCTGGGCGGCTCGACTTTACGATCCTTAAAGTCGACTGTCATGGCGCACTGCCCATATTGCAGGGCTTTAGCGTTCCACTGACTAAAACGATAGTTGCTGCGATCGCCGTTCACTTCACCTATGGCGGGCACAAGATTGTGCAGGTCGCTCTCCATCTTGGTGAACTCACTGTCTTGCTTGCCGCAATTTTTACGTCCGCCCTGTTGCCAGCATTGTCTTTGGTGACCAAATTCCCAGGCCGGTACTATATGTTCCCACTCGATTCGATTGGCACGTTTTTGTTGTTTTCGCACCTGATAGCCGCAGCGGTTAAAATCAGGCTGCCAGTTTTTGTTTGATGTATCTATGTCGCAACCACAATAGAAGCTGGTGGCCGACAACTCTTGAGTATAGATAAGACGGGCCACTTTTTTGGCTTGGGTAAAACTACTGGGGTGCGAGGCCAATGCGCCATGGCTGGCAACAGACAGTACAAGTGCAGTCAGTGCGACAGCGCACCGACGAGGTGAAATCATCAATCTGGCATCCCTAAAGAGTATGTTGGCTTTTTTGTATAAGGTCGCGAGTGGTATAAGGTCGCGATATGACCTTAGGCAGCCGACTACTTAGTATCAATCATTAGCGTTATGTCGCCGATTTTACGGGATCTGGGGCATGCTAAGCAAGGAGGGCGCCCTTGTGAATGATAGCCCTGGCCTACAATCAGGGCTTGCGCTCTGAGCTTGCAAGGCAGGTTTGCAAAGAAAGTGCTAGAGATTTGGGCTGAGGGGCTGCTGGCAGCGGCGACAGCGGTATTGGGTTTCCTTACGAACGACCTTGTTATGACGGCGGATACTCAGCTCTACTGGGCCGCAGTCGCAGCGGTAGGTGAAGGTTTTGCCTGCCACAGAGCGGGTATCCAGGCTGTGGGTGGTATCTGGCTTAAGGCCATAGATAGACACCATCAAGGATTGCCACTCCTTACCGTGAGGTTTGACCCGGCCAAAAAGCTGATAGGCAAGCAGATGGCAGATCTCATGGGGCACTACCTGCTGCATAAAAATGTCCGGATTCTCTTCCAGTAAGGTAGCGTTAAACCTAAGTTTATTGAGCTGCAGATGCGCCGTGCCTGCGCTCTTCCCTCTGAGTTTGAAGTTGACCTCAGGGCGCGGGAAAGAATGCTTGAGTTTACCCTCGGCCTGTTGATAACAGGATTCAACTTGGGATAGCAGCTGCGCCTGCTGCAATGTCTCTGTTGAGGCCATAGGTGAGATAGGCCTGTGAGTTTGTTTGCGAAACAGCGATTTAAACATAGGGCGTCAGGGTTAAGATAAAGTGCGATTGAAAAAATGAGCCCGCATAGGCGGGCACACTTTTAACGATACTTATCTTACGTCAGCTTGTTACAGAGTGCCAGCCGCCGCTTTAATCATCTCGGTGATCTGTGCCACTATCTGGGCTTCTGTCTCTGCCTCATAGGCGGCAACTCTCGGGGTGTGAATGTGACCGACAGGAATGGGGCTATTGAACTGCTTGCCTAACAACACGGCACGGTAGGAGATCTCGTTAGAGAGATAACTGCCGCCCGATCCCGCCACTGAGATTTCATCCTGGAGTTCGGCCAGGGATTTTGCCTCGAATTTGCCCCGGCTCAATGTAGCGACTGTGTGGTTGTCATTGATCTGCCACTTGCCTTTGACCGTCTGCATGGCGGTCACAGGCAGAGAAAACTCCACAAACTCCGGACCATTGAGTGTTTTGCCATCAAACATAGGGGGCTTAGGCGCCGTGGGGGTTGCACCTGTTAGCACATTGAGGTTATCGGGAGCTTCGGCGCTGCGGTTACGGCCGGGGAAACGTTCTAAGTCAAAGTCGGTACGTCCCATGCTGACGGTAAAAATCGCATCTACGCTGCTTTCTCGATACACTGGGGTCAGCAGAGATTCGATAATGCCTTGATCGAAATCGGCAAAACGTACCGGTATCATCACTGTCTCTACTTGAGCCTGCTTGCCATTGACCTTGAACTTATAACCATCGAGCGCCAGGGCCGTCAGTCCAGAGGGATTGCTCTGATCTATATGGCGGTCGAGAAAGAAAGGATCGAAACCGGTTAACAGTATACGGATCTGGGTATCATCATCGTAATGGATGTCGCTAAAGCCGCGGGACGCTTTCTCCACTGCATTCAGGGCAATATCTTGCTGCCAGGGGGCAAGCTTAAAGGCGGGCTGATTTTGCTTTAATGTCTGTTTCATCGACAGGCGGCTCCAGTAGAGGGCCCTGTCATCTTTTCCGCCGGACTGAACATCGCGCACGGCTTGCTGCCATAGGCGCTCGCCCTGATGAGCGACCATTTGAGTCATGACCAGTTCATCTTTTTGCTCACGATATTTACTACCAAGATCATCGACCAGCGCCTGATAACGTTCAACCACTTCCGGCATCGCCGCTTTGGCAGTGGGAATACGCGCTTCTTCCACATCACCTTGTGCCAATGCGGGCAGCGCTAAGCTACTTGAGATTAATAATGAGAGCGCCAGTGCTGAGGTACCATAGGTCATTAGCATTTCCTTGAAATTAGAGTCCAGAGGTATAACTGTTTTGAGTTTAATTTGAGTTTAATATTAGCTGTTTTTTTGTATTATTTTCTTGATATTACAGCTTTCTTACCTAAAGGCTAAATCCTTTGGCCTTTCTTGTCACTATACTGTAAACCAAACAGGTGCAGCTATCACTGTTAAAGATGACAAACTAAGGAGATGGGTGCTGCAGCTGCGAGTGAGGCGTTTGAGCATCCGTTTGGATTACATCATCAAGGATTGCAGTGATTCATGGCTGTTAAAACGTTTAGTAAAGAAATCTAAAAACACACTGATGTTGGTGGCTAACTGGCGCCGACTCGAATAGACACCATACACTTTGAAGGGTTCGATGGGCCACTCCTGAAGCAGCGGCACTAAGCTGCCACTGGCAAGTTCATTCTTGCACACAGAGTTAGATAGCATGGCGATGCCAAAATCATCCAAGGCCAACTGTTTGACCATCACGGCACTGTTTACCCTGACTTTACGTTTAAAGTTGACCATGGTTTTTTGCTCGCCTTTCCCCAGTGGCCAAATCGGCGCCGAACGTGAGGTACCCAATAAGATACCGCTGTGGTTTGCTAATGACTGAGGGGTTGCCGGTGTGCCACGTGTTTTAAGGTAGCCAGGACTGGCGACCAGTATGGGTTGACGTTCAAGCAATAGACGGGCGACCAGATCTGAGGATTGCAGTGGCCCGTATTTAATGGCGATATCGTAGCCTTCGCCAACCAAGCCAACATCGTTGTCGGTAAATTGCACATCTAAATCAACATTGGGATAGAGTCGCATAAAGCTACTACAGAGGTTGGCGATCAGCTCTTGACTGAAAGAAACAGGGATTGCTATGCGTAATGAACCAGATACGTCATTATGAGTATTTTCAATGGTTGCCTTGGCAGCTTCGATTTCATCGCTAATACTACTGCAATGCTGATAAAACAGTGCCCCTACTTGAGTCAGGCTTAAATTACGGGTATCTCGCTGTAATAAACGTACCCCAAGGGTCTCCTCCAGCTGGGCAATTTTTCGACTTATGGTGGATTTTGGTATACCTATATTGCGTGCCGCTTGGGAGAATCCTTTTGCTCTCACCACGGCGGCAAACAGCATCATACCGTTTAAATCTGGCATATTTTATAACTGTCTCAAATATGGAACAAAGCGTCTAAGCCAGTTTAATAGCATTTAACCTTATAAGAAAGCTATATTTATGGGCTAAAAATTTTAGAGGCTAAAGCAGAGGATCTAATTGATGACCAGCAACAATCAGCCCACAAACAAGACTCACGCGCAAACTGCCGACCCGCTGTTTCTCCAGGCCGAGCATTTGGCACAAGATTTTTCTCTGTTTCCTAAGCACAGCAAACAGAGTCTTTCAGAGCAGATCAATGGTCTGTTGACTGACGAAACCATCCAGGCAAATTTGAAGGCATTGGAACACTTAGATGTTGACGGTTATGTCGCGAAAGTGATTCAGCCCACTCTAGACAAGAGCCGCCCTGGCGCAAAACGTGTGATTGCCGATCTTAAAGGCAAGTTGATCACCGAAAAACACTTGGGGCCCTTCTATAGTGCTGAGATCGAACTGAACTTCGGTGTTCGTACCCGTCGCATCGGTTTTATTGCCCAGGAGCGTACCACCAGTAACGGCGCCTGGATGCCAGAGCATCATCTAGCCGCTTGTAGCGCGATTCGTCATTTTGCCGAACTCTCTATGCCGATTGTGTATCTTATCGATACCCCAGGCGCAGACGCAGGTGAAATCGCCAATAGCCAGAATCAGGCGCACACTATTTCGAAAGCCATAGCCGAAAGTGCCAATGTGGACGTGCCTACTGTCGGTATCGTTATCGGTGCCGGTTATTCGGGGGGCGCGATTCCATTAGCGGCCGCTAACATCCTGCTGTCGCTGCGCGATGGTATTTTCAACACCATTCAGCCACAGGGTCTGCAGAGCATTGCCCGTAAGTACAATCTGTCTTGGCAGGAGTGTGCTAAGTCTGTGGGTGTGTCGCCAGAAGAGCTTTACACCTCAGGTTGCATCGACGGTATTATCGATTTTTCTCCTTCCGATAAAGATGAGCGTCAACACAACCTGCGCCGTGCCATCATCAGCAGTATCGAAGCGGTAGAGAACGCCGCCGTGCAGTTTGTGCGTGAATCCAAAGATCTGCGTGAGCATTATGATCGCAGTCTAAAGCGTTTCCTTCACCCTTCGAAAAACCTCGAGGCGCTTGAGAACCACGCTGAGTTAGCGGTTGCTAACAACCCGACCATGCACCTTAACCTGTTCGGTAGCTCTTACCGTTACCTGCGTTACCTGACCCTGCGTAGTCGTATTCATTCTATTTCTCAGGAGCAATATGGCCGCCTGTCTAAGGTGAGCGTACCTGAAGGGGATCTGCTGGCGCGTATTCAGCAAGAGCAGGACAAGGTGTTCCAGTCTTGGTTATCCACGCCAGATAAGCTGGTTTACGATGAAGAGCTTAACAAGCTATGGGGCAATTTCACCGCCAAGCGTGATGAGATCTCAACCGAACGTAACATGCTCACGCGCTTCATCTTAGGTGAGCCAAAAGAGAATTATAAGAAGGCCCGTAAGGCGCTGCTTTTTAACATCGGCTGGTCACTGTACCACCGCTGGAAGAGCAATGCAGAAAACAACTTCAAAGGCTTGATCCAATATCTTGAGAGCCTGCCCGGTGAGGTAACACAAGCCGATTGGCCTGAGCTTAATGAGCTGACAGTGCTGGACGTGATAGTTCATGACGAGTTACGTGAAGACTTTATCTGGCAATGTCACAATATCCTGATCTTCAACGCCTTATATGACAATGTTGTGGGTAATTTGGCCTCGATCGCTAAAGAAGCCATGATGGCGAAGAGTCTGTCACGCGCCTCAGTGGATAACCTGCTGCATGACTCAATCGACCGCGCTATCTCTAAGCAAGACACGGCGAACGACAAGAATAAATTCTATAAGTGGCTGAAGTACTTTATGTCTCAGTCAAATCGTGCCGATCTACTGACCAAAACTGAGCAGTGGAAGAGTGTTGGTTTCCCTCAGCTTAACGACAGTCTGTTCGTTATCCTGACCTACTTCTTCGAGCGTCTGCTGCCTGAGTATTTTGCCAGCGAAGAGAAGAGCAGCGAATACACAGGTGCCATTAACCCTGTGCGTATCGGTCGTCGTAAAGACTTCTGGAACCGTTTGACTATGGGTTATCAGGATCTGCTGATCCAGAAGGTGCTGCGCGATGAGAAGCGTGCCGGCAAGATGACCTGGGAAAATGTGATCGCTAAGTTCTTCAATCATTTTGAAGAGCTACATGGCGATAAGATGTCGGCTAACCTGCTTAATTTCCCAGGTTTCCGTCTGTCGATTGAAGATGCATTGGATAAGGGCATACGTCCTTGTGGTTTAATCACAGGTCTTGCGGATTTCAATCACGGCGATCAAACCCTTCGTGTCGGTGTGGCTGTGTCGAATACTGCCTTCCAGGCCGGTGCCTTCGATATGGCTAGTGCCGAGAAATTCAGTGCCCTGCTTATCGAGTGTGCTAAGCGTAAGCTGCCGGTTATCTGCTTTATCAGTTCTGGTGGTATGCAGACCAAAGAGGGGGCGGCGGCGCTCTTCTCTATGGCGGTAGTGAACGATCGTATTACTCGCTTTATCCGTGATAACGAGTTGCCAGTGCTGATGTTTGGTTTCGGCGACTGTACCGGGGGTGCACAGGCGAGTTTCGTGACTCACCCATTAGTGCAGACCTACTACTTCTCTGGTACTAACATGCCGTTCGCCGGTCAGATGGTGGTTCCCGCTTATCTGCCATCGACGTCGACTCTGTCTAACTACTTGTCTAAAGTACCAGGCGCGATGAACGCCTTGGTGGTGAATCCATTTAGCAAGACTATCGATGATCAGCTTGGCAGTATCGATCCGCTTATGCCTAAGCCAACCCTAGAGGTTGAAGATGTGATCGCCGGTGCATTGTCGACTCTGGTGCCAGAGATGATGGTGGCCGAAGAGGAGATAGTCCAAGACGATCCACGTCAGTTGATGAAGCCTATCGACAAGGTATTGGTTCATGCCCGTGGCTGTACTGCGGTGAAACTGATCCGTAAGGCTCACGACAACAATATTAAAGTGGTATTGGTGGCGTCAGATCCCGACATGACTTCAGTACCCGCGGATATGCTGACCGAAAACGATAAGTTGGTGTGTATCGGTGGTAACACTTCCGATGAGAGTTACCTAAACGCCTACTCGGTACTGAAAGTGGCCGAGTATGAGAAGGTGGATGCACTGCACCCAGGTATCGGTTTCCTATCAGAAAGCCCACAGTTTGCCGCACTTTGTGTCAATAACGGCGTTAACTTCGTGGGTCCAAGCGTGCACAGCATGACGACCATGGGTAACAAGTCGAATGCGATTAAGACCTCGCAATCACAAAATGTCCCAGTCGTACCCGGTAGCCACGGTATTTTGACCAATGCCGAGCAAGCGGTGAACGTAGCAAATGAAATTGGTTACCCTGTGCTGCTTAAGGCGGTACAAGGGGGTGGCGGTAAGGGTATCCAGGTCGTTCAGCGTCCAGAAGATATGATTTCGTTATTCCAGAAGACCTCGACCGAAGCGGCTGCCGCCTTTGGTAACGGTGACTTGTACCTAGAGAAATATGTTACTTCACTGCGTCATATCGAAGTCCAGTTGCTGCGTGACAAGTTTGGTAATACCAAGGTACTGGGTCTGCGTGACTGTTCGGTTCAGCGTAATAACCAGAAAGTGGTCGAAGAGTCAGGTTCGACCATGCTGCCGGAAGAACTCAAGCAGCAGGTGATGGAATATACCCGCGCCTTAGGTGATGCAACCGATTACATGGGGGCGGGTACCGTTGAGTTTATCTATAACTTAGATGCCAACGAAGTCTACTTCATGGAGATGAACACGCGTCTGCAGGTAGAGCATCCTGTCACTGAAGCGACTTCTGGCATAGATATCGTGAGCGCAGGTTTCGATATTGCCGCTGGCCGCTCGATCGAAGATCTTGAACCACAGAATATTGGTTACGCTATCGAAGTACGTGTGACCGCTGAGAAAGCCGCCCTCGACAGTAACGGCGTGTTGCAGCTGGTGCCACATCCTGGCCTGATCACTGAATATGCGATGCCTGAGCGCGATGATATCGAAGTGATCTCTATCGCCGGTGAAGGCAAAGAGGTATCGCCCTACTACGACAGCTTGATCGCGCAGATCATCTGCCGCGGCGAGTCTCGTGAAGATGTGATCAACAAGCTACATGATTACTTGAAAGATCAAGTGGTTATCAAGGGTATTGCGACTAACATTCCATTGTTAACTCGCATCCTTAAAGATGGCACCTTCAATGAAGGCGTCTACGACACTAACTACCTGCCACGCTTTATGGCTGAGTTGGATGTACCAGCGCTGATTGCTGAGATGGAGTCTTCTATCGAAGTGGTGGGTGTCGATACCGAATCACTGCGCGTGGGTGAGAGTAATGAGCTGAAAGTATTGGCACAGGGTGCCGGTATCTTCTATACCTCGCCAGCGCCGGGTGAAGCGGACTTTGTTAAGGAAGGCGATATAGTCACAGTTGATCAGACTCTGGCGCTGACCGAAGCGATGAAGATGTTCTCTCAGGTAACTCTGGCTGGCTTTAACCGTCAAGATGCCATCCTATATCCAGAAGATAGGCAGTATCGCATCGAGCGTATCCTTAACGGCAATGGCCAGCAGGTGTCTCAGGGCGATCTACTCTTCGTGGTATCCCCTGTATAGGGCAGAGGTAAAGATAATCACCTGCTAGCAGGATTAAAAATACCCATCTTAGTGATGGGTATTTTTTTGCCTGAAATTAAGCTGGGTTAAAGATACAGGACTAGAGCTACAGGACTAGAGATACTGAAATAAAGACGCTGTGCTAATTAAGCAGGGCATGATCTTTAGGCAACTGCCGACTTATCCATAGAATCAATTTATGCTTCATATTGGGGCCATCTTCTTTATCGACGGCCAGAGGCTGAATCAGCTTATCCTGCACAAGCAGGCGATAGATACACTCCACCTTGTCTTTGGGAGAGACACCCTTGTCGAAATCGTCAAAGCCTCGCTTCTTGGCATACCCGACCCCTATCTCCATGGCCAGTTTTAACAGCTGTGCATCATGCTTACCTTGTTTCATAAAGCGCTCCATCTGTGATTCTTATGTATGACTCTAACACCTATTATGGTTATTTTGTGGGATAGCAAGCATAAAAAAGCCACTTTACTCATGGAGTAAAGTGGCTTTGAGATCTTAGCGAGAAAAGAAGCTGAGTTAGCGACTGAACTCGTTACCCACTAGCTCAGTTTTATTATCAGCCTGAGGCACATGACACTGATTACAGTTGTAAAAATGATCGTCTAGGCTGTTATCGGCCTTAAGGTGCTTACTGAAGATAGGCGTTGCTTTCATCCGCTTGGCCTTGTCACTGCTGTGACAGCTCATGCAACCATTCTTTTTTAAGGTGATGGGATAATCCGCCTTATGAGGGATCAGCGGTGGCTGATGCGCAAAAGTGCGTTCGATCGACTGACCCTTAGACGGGTAGCTTGGCATAGCGTCCGCAGGGCGCACCTCCGTCAGCTTAGCCTTACCCA
The DNA here is from genome assembly GCF_021412565.1 of Shewanella sp. AS1. GTDB lineage: Bacteria > Pseudomonadota > Gammaproteobacteria > Enterobacterales > Shewanellaceae > Shewanella. The sequence continues at coordinate 65,642 of NZ_JAKCLJ010000005.1, forward strand.
AGGAATCAATGTTTACCGGCTCTGTTTGTTCATTTGTTTGTTGACCAGAACAGGCACCTAGCGCCATAAGCGCGACTAATGTGAGTATTTTCTTCATTGTTTTTTCTCCGCCTTAGGCTATTCGAGTTAGGCTTTGGTCACTTTGACCGGACACTTCTTGAAATCCGTCTCTTTCGAGAGCGGATCGGTTGCGTCCAGCAGCAGCTTGTTGACCAGCTGACGCGCATCGAAGAATGGCATAAATACCACGCCTCTAGGTGGCTTGTTGCGTCCTTTGGTTTCAACTCGGGTTTTGACTTCGCCTCGGGGAGAGGCCACCACGACCTCATCACCGCGTTGCAGACCACGTGCCTTGGCATCTTCGGGGTGCATAAAGATCTGGGCATCGGGATAGGCGCGATACAGCTCAGGCACGCGAGCCGTCATTGAGCCTGTGTGCCAGTGCTCCAGTACGCGGCCGGTGGACATCCAGAGATCATATTCGCTGTTTGGTTCTTCGGCGGCGGGCTCATAGGGCAGGGCGAAGATCACCGCTTTGCCGTCGGGCTTACCGTAGAAATTGTAACCTTCACCGGCCTTCACATAGGGATCGCTGCCTTCGACGAAGCGGCGCAGTGTCTCTTTTCCGTTGACTACAGGCCAGCGGGCACCGCGGTTCTCATGGTAAGTGTCGAAATCGGCCAGATCATGGCCGTGTCCGCGGCCAAATTGGGCGTACTCTTCGAACAATCCCTTCTGCAGATAGAAGCCAAAGGCGTCAGCTTCATCATTGAAGTCACCTTTGCAATCTGAGGCTGGGAACTTGTTGACCACACCGTTGGCAAACAGCACATCATAAAGTGTCTTGTCGGCGTATTCCGGCTTTTTGGCGACAAGCTCTGCAGGCCAGACTTCACTGACTTTAAAGCGTTTAGAAAACTCGACCAGTTGCCAGAGATCAGACTTAGCGCCTTCGGGCGCTTTCACCTGTTGATGCCACATATGGGTACGGCGCTCTGCGTTACCGTAGGCACCCTCTTTCTCGACCCACATGGCCGTTGGCAGGATAAGATCCGCCGCCATGGCGGTTACTGTTGGATAAGGATCTGATACCACGATAAAGTTATCCGGATTACGGAAACCAGGATAAATCTCATCATTGATGTTAGGACCCGCCTGCATATTGTTGGTACACATGGTCCAGTAGCAGTTCAGCTTGCCATCTTTGAGCATGCGGCTCTGCAGCACGGCATGGAACCCAGGTTTTGGCGGGATAGTCCCTTCTGGCAGTTGCCAGAGTTGCTCGGTTTTCGCTCTGTGATCAGGGTTAGCGACCACCATGTCGGCGGGCAGACGGTGGGCAAAGGTACCCACTTCACGGGCGGTACCACAGGCCGAGGGCTGGCCTGTCAGTGAGAAGGGACTGTTACCCGGAGTGGCGATCTTACCTGTGAGCAGGTGGATGTTGTACAGCATATTGTTGGCCCATACGCCGCGAACGTGCTGGTTGATCCCCATGGTCCACAGGCTCATCACCTTGATCTTAGGATCGGCGTAGGCCTTGGCCATGCGCTCCAGTTTCTCAGGCTCGACGCCACTCATCTTGGCGGCATACTCTAAGGTATAAGTGCTGACAAACTTGGCGTATTCATCGAAGCTGATCGGGGTCGACTTGCCATTGCCTGGGTTCTTGGCTTTCATCTCCAGCGGATGATCCGGGCGCAAGCCGTAACCTATATCTGTGGTGCCCAGGGCGAACTTGGTATGCTTGCTGACAAAGTCTTTGTTCACCGCACCGTTTTGAATGATGTAGTTGGCGATATAGTTGAGGATCACTAAGTCTGACTGAGGACGGAACACCATAGGGTTGTCCGCTAAGTCGAAGCTGCGGTTTTGGAAGGTCGATAACACATGTACCTGGCTGTTTGGATTGCTCAGGCGGCGATCCGACAGTCGCGCCCAGAGTACCGGGTGCATCTCGGCCATATTGGCGCCCCAGAGCACGAAGTGATCGGCGGCTTCAAAGTCGTCATAACATCCCATAGGCTCATCGATACCGAAGGTACGCATAAAGCCACCCACGGCCGACGCCATACAGTGACGGGCGTTAGGGTCTATGTTATTGGTGAGAAAACCTGCCTTATGCAGTTTTGAGGCGGCGTAGCCCTCCCAGACTGTCCACTGGCCCGAGCCAAACATACCCACGGCTGTTGGGCCCTTGGTCTTGATAGTGTTTTTCCACTTTTCAGCCATAGTATCGAAGGCGACATCCCAGCTAACAGGGGTAAACTCGCCCTCTTTATCGTATTGGCCATCCTTCATTCTAAGTAAAGGCGTGGTGAGACGATCTTTACCGTACATGATCTTAGAGAGGAAGTAGCCCTTAATACAGTTGAAGCCTTTGTTAACTGGACTTTCTGGGTCGCCCTGGGTGGCAACCACTTTACCGTTTTGGGTGCCGACCAATACGCTACAGCCCACACCGCAGAAACGGCAGGGGGCTTTGTCCCATTTTATCTCTGTATTTTCGGCGGCCTCGACTACCTTAACTGGCAGCGTGACGCCGACCGCAGTTGCAGCGGCAACGGCGGCATTGGCTTTTAGAAACTCGCGGCGGCTAATGCTCATTGTGTTCCTCACTTTCTTCTTCTGATTCGACTTGGTGATAGACAAGACTGCTGGACAACACCCCTTTAATGGCGTTGATCGCTTCGATATTGCTTAAGATGGCGCCCTGAGTGGCGCCTTCTAAGGTGACAATAAACTTACCTTCCTGGGTGACCGCATGGATTTCGGCACCTGGCAGGGATTCAAGCTCATTTTGTATAGCGGTAATTGCAGAGGGTGATGCGTGGATCACTAAACTGCTGACATGGTATTCCTGATTCATGCATATACCTTGGTCAATTGGGTTACTCTGAATAACTCAATAGCGGTAAACCCCTAGGGGTGGTTGGATGAAATTCAGTCTAAACCTTGTTTTTTATAGGGATATACCTCTTCGGAGGTAATCCTCTATTTCATCGATCCAGTTCAAAGTTTTGAGTATGACGGGTATCACAAATTTTGCGAGTTGATCGGCCGGGGACGTCAGCGGAAGTTTTTATGAAGCGGCTTTTAAAATGCATGATTAATAACCGGTTAGCTCCATGTAGCCTACGCCTGTGTGACTACCGGAAATTTTAATCGGGCCTTCCCAGTAACTGATAGACAGGGGCATCAGGGCATTGGGATTAAGGGGGCTAATATGCAGATCTATCCCCTGATTGGTCTCATCTGCCTTGGCAATTTTGATCTGCCAGCCGATGGGATAGGACTTGCCATTGAGGCTGTGCCACTTAGTTGCTTGCATTGTAATACGTTCGCTTGCAATGGTTTCTCCTTGACCGTCAGCGAACATGCGTCTGGCGCTGTAGAAGGGCGCGCCACCCTTGTTTGCGGGTCTTAATTGAAACAGCATCAGCGCCGAGCCATCGTCCAGGCGCAGAGAGAACCAATCCCATCCCTGTTGATTTCGATTGAGAAACTGCGAGCTCCACTCGCGATCCAGCCAGGCATCGCCTGTGACTTGAACCCATTGGTCGTTCAGTTTCACTTCGCCGGAAACTTGAATAAATGGCTGGCTGTAATAATAGGATGCCACGCTGCCATCAGGGGTCTTAATACTGTAGCCCTTGTCGCCTTGCAGTTGAAAAGGGGCGGTGGAGGTCAGAGAGAGCTGATACTCAGGGGCGCGATATTCGAGGATGTGCTCCCCTGCAGCTTGCTCTTTTAACTGCCCCTGTTCAACCTTAAGCTCGGCGGGAAACAGTCGGTTGCCTTCACTCTGCCAGCGCCAGTTTTCCAGCGCCAGGGTGATGGGAGATGGGAAAGCACCTGTCAGTGCCGCTCGCCCCCGAGACCAGCGTTCAGTTGCCAGATGTTGATCGACTGAGGTCAGCGCGGCATGAGCCATATAAAGTTGATTACTCGCCCAGGGGGAAAGTGAATGAGGCGGCTCGGAGGCGAGGGCGACGCGAAACTGAGTCCACTGTATGCCGATAGGTTCGCCGCTTGCTGTGGTCAGGTTGGCGGTGAGATACCACCATTCCTGACGAAAAGCCGGGTGGGCAAGATGATCGGCAGGAAAGGTGAATTTTTTGCCAGCCACCACCTTGTCAAATGCTTGAGCATCCTCGCCGAGGATCGTCCCCATGCTGTTGGCTCGTGACTCTTGATTCTGCTCACAAGCTGAGCTTGACAGCAGTAGGCAAGCGATAAGTAAAACACGAATGTACTTCATAGCACCTCACTCTGCAGGCTGCCGATAAGGGGCCTGCGGGTCTGGATATAGAGGGGCATGGCCACGGCTAAGGTGCTGATACAGAGTGCCAGCAGGATCACCTCGAAATAGGCAAGCCAGTTCCAGACCATAGGTATGGTCCAGCCAAAAGCTTGCAGTGTGACCTTATGGATTAGCAAATAGCCCAGCAGTGCCCCGGTCGGCAGTGCGATAACACAGGTGAGTAAGACGATCAGCAGCATCTGACTTAAGGCCATAAGACTAAGCTGGCGTCGATTGACCCCAAGACAGTAGAGCCTGGCGATGGCGGCCAGCCGGTTTTGGGTCAGCATGTAACAGGCGCTGAACAGGCCGATGGCGGCAACCAGCAGGGTGAGACTGTTGAGCACCTTAGTGATGGCGAAGGTGTGTGTAAACATGGCGATCGCCTGAGATTTTATCTTTTCCTGGCTAAAAATGAGTGTCGGTGAAAGTGAAAATTGCGCGGCGAGTTGCTGGCTGTAGGTGCCGATATTACCGCGATAATTGAGTCCAAGACTCAAAGGGACGCTCGAAAGCCCACTTGCGCGCCATAACTCAGGGGCGATCATCACTTCGCCATAGGGATTACCGTAATCGAAGTAGATCCCGGCAATTTGCAGTTCAAAGCCGTTCAGTCTGGGCAGAGTAAAAGTATCATTAAGTGCGAGGCTGTTCTTAATGGCAAAAGGCTCACTTACCAGTACCCATTGGCGCTGCTTGCCTGCTTGATTGAAAAAGTGCGGCCATAGCTCATCATGTGCCTGTTTGAGTATGCTGGTCTGTTCGATGGATTCTCTATCCCGAGTGAGTAGCTGAGTGGGTACCTGCCGGTATTGGGTGGTGATTTTCCACTGCTGATAGAGATCACTGACCTGGCTGTCATTACTGAGATAGTCAGCGATCGCCACTATTTTCTCTTGGGGCGGTCTGAGATAGAGCTGGGCATGCAGCCGGGCATCGAGCCACTGTTTCAGGGTGATCTCGAAGCTACCTACCAGGCTGTTCATGGCGATATTGGCACTGAGCGCCAGCAAGATGGCCATCATGGCCAGAGACAGTGGCGCGATTAACTCTTTGGTCTCCGCCACTTGATAACCCAGTAATCCACCGCGGGTCAGGGTTGAGAGGAAGTTAACCAGCCGCTGTAATAGCCAAGGTAAGGCGAGAGGAATACTGACCACGACTAGGCCTAAGAGTGCCATGGTCAGGTGATAGTCCCGGCTGAAGGGCATAAACACAGCGGCAATGGCGGCCAGCAGCAAGGAGGTAAACAGCTGCCATTTCTGGGTGATGCGAGCGTTAACCTGCACGCTATATTGCCCCGTGCTTTGGGCTAGGGGCTGGCGCATAATTTCACGAAACAGGGAGCCACAGGCCAGCACTGTGGCGGCAAAGGTAAGCAGAGCAGCCTGCAGCAGCCATTGCCAGCGCCATTGGCTGGTCGATATCGTGGCGCCGTAGAGTTGTTCCAGAGTGACATTGACTAATGGTTGCAGCCAGAGACTGAGCTGCAGACCTAAGATAAATCCCATTAGCGAGCCGATTAAAACCAACAGCAGCAGCTCGAGGATCAGTGCCAGCAGCAGGCTGGGTTTCATTACTCCCTGTTGCTGTAACTGGGTCAGCAGGCGTTTGCGTTTGAGCAGGCTGTATCTGACGCCGTTATAGGCGATAAAAAAGCCCACAATAAAAGCCAGCAGGCTCATGGCAGTGAGGTTAAGATGAAAGCTGCTGGTTAACGCTTTCATCCCATCACCTGAGTCATTGGCGATCAGCTGCCCTCTGTCACTTAACCAGGCTCGCAGTGGGGTCAATTGTCCCTCCAAGTCGCCAAAGAGGGCGATATAGCTCAGTTTCCCCGTCTGATTGAGTAGTGGCTGCGCCGCCGAAATATCCATTAACAGGCGATCCCCCAGGTGAAAATTGTCTGCTACTGGGATCAGCTCGATGCGCGTGTCAGCCAGTTGCAGGCTGTTTTTACCTAAGATATTTGCCTGAGTCTGGCTGATGAGTGCGATGTTTTTGCCACTGAGCATCTGACCAAGGGGCAGGAAAAAGGGGTTAAAGGAGGATGCCTTGTCAGGGAGATTGGACTTGGTAGCAAAGCGACGCCCCTGCAGGGCAGCGATAAGATCGATCCCCATCATCTGCCAGCGACGCTGCTGCTCATCTTCGACTGTGCCTTCGACAACCGCCAGACTCTGATCTAATCCAAGACGTTTTAAATCCAGATACACTTGCTCATCCAGGCTAGGGGTAGCTTTGGGGGTGATAAGCCAGTGGATCTGGCTGCCCAATAACTCATTGTTGTGGCTATAACTCTTGATGGCGCTCTCGTTGGTCGCCCGCACCCCAGTTAACAGGGTGACGGCTAAGATGATGCCAAGCAGTATGGCGCCGGCCTGCAGTGGCGCCTGAGTGTAGTGGGCGAGAAACACCCTTAGGGTCAGTCGGATCGCGTTTAGCTGTGTGTTCATGATGCTTTACTCATGACGCTTTACTCATGACTCTTTACTCATGGAGCAGGCCCTTGTCTAAATGCCAGCGCCTTTGCATAAACTCGGCGCATTCGCTGCTGTGGGTGACCATTAAGATGCTGGTGTTTTGCTCCTGGGCCAGTTCACAGATAAGTCCCATCACCTCCAGGCTGGTGACTTGATCCAGATTTCCCGTTGGCTCATCGGCCAGGAGTAATGCTGGTTTATGTGCAAGGGCCCGGGCGATGGCGACTCTCTGTTGTTGCCCGCCTGAGAGGGTTTCTACGGCGCGTTTTAGCAGGGGTCTAAGCCCTAAGGCATCTGTGAGGTGATCGCACCAGGCGTTCCAGCGTTGGCCATTAAGTGCTAATGGAAAGCAAATATTGTCGGCGACATTCAATGGTGTCAGCAGGTTAAATTGCTGAAACACCACCCCCAGTTGCTGGTGGCGAAACCGGCTCCAATGGGCATCGTTCCAATCGTCAGTGCTCTCGCCCAATAAGCTGAGTCGGCCTGAGGTGGGCGGGGTAAAACCGGCAATAATATTCAGCAAGGTGCTTTTGCCACAACCACTGGGGCCGGTTAAGGCCACGGTTTCGGCAAATTTCAGCGACAGTGAGAGGTTATCCAGCACCAGATGAAATTTATCGCCATCGGTAAAACCTTTACTTATCTGCTCCAGGGTCAGCACATGGCGACTCATCTCTTCTCCTTAACAACCCAAAATGTTTAGCTGGGATGATGGGGCTCCCTGTGGTTAAACATACAGTCCAATTGGTATTTATTCAAAGTTGCTTTGACTGGGATAATTGTCGTTCTTGGTTGGTATTTCAAGTTAATGAAGAAATTGATTTTATTATTGAATACCCCATAGCAAGCTGTTTAAATAAACTACACTTTGATTGAATTTTATGCGGCAATAGCTGAGTTCGATATGGTGCTGGTATTTTCATTTCAGATTTGTCTACACTGAGGCGAGTCATTGCTCTTTACGCTGTGGAATAGGGATATGAACAGGTTTCGAAGTTTTCGTAGTAGGATCTTATCGCTGATCGCCATCCCCTTAATTGGGATAATGGCTATCGCCTATGGCATTACCGCTTGGTTTAATTACCAAGCTGAAGAAAAATATATTTACGATGAGCTGGCTCGACAAGCCGATAATGTTGCAAGGCGTATGCAACTTTTTCTCTCCTCAGCCGAGAAAGATACCCAGGCGATTTCCGAAATGCTGGGTGAAGTCGGTGGTGACTCCGCCTACAGCAACGATATCCAGCTTAAGATGCTGCTCACGCGACGTTTAGAGCGTTATGATGATTTTTATGGCGCGGCTCTCGCATTTCGCCGTGATCGTGTCGCGGGGCGCAAACTCTATGCCCCTTATGCCTATCGTGATAAAGGCCAGATAAAGATCATAGATATAGGTGTCGATGGCTACGATTACACCGATGGCCAGTGGGATTGGTGGAATAAGGCGATAGACACTAGCCATGGCTATTGGTCTGCACCCTATTTTGATGAGGGGGCGGGTAATATTCTGATGATCACCTTCTCCCAATCTTTTGGTCATGCACCACCTTATGATGGTGTGTTGACTGTGGATTTAGCCCTCAATACCATTCCCTTTATCGCCGGTGTTGCTGCGGATCAAATTGTGATCATCGATGATCGTGGTGAATTGATCTATCACAAAGATAGCAAGCTATTATTGACTCAGGGTCGTGATAAATGGCTAGGGGAGCTCCCTGAAAATAAAGCCTTTATCGATCTGATGGCAGAGGGTAAAACCGGTAGCAGCTTGATTCAGGATAGTCGGGGAGAACGATTTTTAGCCAGTATTGGCATGGTGCCTACCTTAAGCTGGCGGGTGATCATCATGACACCCGAGAAACAGTTTTTGAGTCAGTTTTTTTACCACTCATCAACCATGACCTTCAACTTGTTTCTTATCTTCATCGTATTACTCCTGACCAGTTATCTTACTGCCAAGCGTTTAACCCGACCTATAGAAGAACTGGAGGAAGGAATTGTTAATTTTGCCGCCGGTAAGAGTAAAAGGATCGAGCAACCTGAGGGCGCGGTCAATGAGATAGTTACACTAACCACTAAATTTAATGAGATGGCATCGGTTTTGGAGGAACGTGAACAAGCCTTGCTGGACTCTCGCGGTAATCGTTTCGCCAAATTGATCGATGGCATGAGTGATAAGTCTTTCTATTGTTCACTCAATTCCGATGGCCAGATAGTGCAGGTGAGTGACGGAGTGGAAAAGGTATTAGGGGTCAGCCCATCCCTGCTCAAGCGTAAATATCAGCGGATGTTTTCCGATAATTCCATCAATGAGCAGAATTGGGAATATATGGATCTGGCGCTGCATGGACAGAACGTGCCCCCTCATCAAGTAGAGATGGTGGACGCGAAAGGCAAGTTACGCCAACTGGATCTGTTTATGCAGCCCTTAGTCTCAGACAATAATGAGCTGCTGTCGGTCGAGATGCTATTTAATGATGTGACGGAGCAGTTTTCCGCTGCCGCCTGGTCAAATGCGGTGCTGGAATCTGCGCCCGAGGCCATGCTTATCGTCAATGAGGCGGGCAAAATTGTCTTTACCAATACCCGATGCCAGACCCTGTTTGGCTATGACAGTGAGCAGATGTTAGAGCTCTCAATCGAACAACTGGTGCCAGAGCGAGCCCGGCAACACCACCCAGAGTTGAGGGCAAAATTTCTGGCCGAAGGCAAAGACAGAAAGATGGGTCGCGGCGCAGGATCTGAGCTGTTAGCCTTAAAGTCCAATGGCACCTCTTTTCCTGTGGAGATAAGCCTAGGGATCTTACCCGAAGATGGCGAAGGTGGCCGTCAGGTTGCTGCTTCTGTGCGGGATATGACAGAGGAGCTGGCGATTGCTAAACGGATCCGCGACAGTGAAAACCGTTTTCGTGGTCTGGTGACCAATATTCCTGGGGCCGTTTATCGAACTCGTATCGGCTTTAAGTGGGTGATGGAATATGTCAGCGACAATATCCTTGAGATCACAGGTTATCCCGCGGAAGATTTTATCGAGGGCAACAAACGCAACTTTGCCAGCGTGATTGTCGAGGAAGACAGCCAAATGGCGTTCGATGTTATCCAGCAGGGGATCACTGAACAGCGCAGTTTTGAGGTGCAATATCGGATCCAGCATAGAGATGGCAGTGTGCGTTGGGTGCATGAGAAAGGTAAGGCTATCTATGACGACGACGGTCGGCCTTTGTGGTTCGACGGCAGTATCAATGATGTGACTTTGAGTAAATTGGCGCAGGAAAAGATAGAGCAGTCGCAGCAGCAGTTAGAGACCATTACCGAATCTATTCCCAGCACTGTCTATCAGATGCGCTGGCGCAATACGGACGATCGCCAGTTTACCTTTCTGTCCAGTGCCTGTATCAGCACCTTGGGTTTTCATCGCATTCAGGCCATGAATGACTTTAATCTGGTGGTCAATTGTATTTTGGAGAAAGAGCTACCGCGTGTCACCTCCTTGCTGTCGGGGAAAAGTCCGGAGGGACTAAAATGGATCGAGGAGTTTCGTTATCGTCACCCTAAAGGGGACGTGCGTTGGTTACAGGCCGGGGCTCATGGCAGTTATCAGGAAGATGGCAGTATCATTTGGAACGGGTATCTGATGGATGTGACCGAACGTAAGCAACTCGATCATGAGCTGGCCAATCGAGAAGCCCATTTCAGGGCGCTGTTTGATAATGCAGGGATCGGGATAGTCAATATCGACGAACGCGGCTATATCATCGACTGTAATGAGCAGTTTAGTCAGTATTTACAGCAAGATGTGGCAGAGATTAAGGGCGGCTCTTTTTATGATCATGCCGATGAGCAGGACAGGGATAAAGCCAAGGCTATGCTACAACAGGCGGCCGAGCATGAAGATGGCAGTGTTCGGATGGCCATCAGATTAATCAACGGTGCCGATGAGTTGATGTGGATGGACGTCACCCTAACTCGCCTGCTGGATAAGCAAGGACAACTGATGTCAGCCGTACTCTCCATGGCCAATATTACCTCGCAGAAGAAATTACAGCTGGAACTCAGAGAGGCGAAAGATATTGCCGATGCAGCCAGTAAGGCAAAGAGTGATTTTCTTGCCAATATGTCCCACGAGATCCGCACGCCGATGAATGCCATTATCGGCATGTCGCAGCTCTGTCTGCAGACTGAACTTAACAGCCGCCAGCTCAACTATGTGCAGAAGATAGATAGAGCCTCTAAATCTCTGCTGGGGATCATCAACGATATTCTCGATTTCTCGAAAATTGAGGCAGGTAAGCTGGATATCGAATCCGTGCCTTTCCAGCTCGACACTATGCTCGAAGATCTGAGCGATATGTTTTCGGTTAAAGCGGCAGATAAACAGCTTGAATTGCTGTTTGCGGTTGCCCCCCATATTCCGCGGCAACTGGTGGGCGATCCCTTGCGTCTAAGCCAGGTATTAATCAACCTGATGAATAACGCCATCAAGTTTACCGATCAGGGTGAGGTGTTGCTGTCTATCAGCGAGCTGGAACATGATGACGACGATATTGTGCTGCGCTTTAGTGTGCGTGACAACGGGATAGGCTTAACCGAAGAGCAAAGAGGTAAGCTGTTTAAATCATTCAGTCAGGCGGACACCTCCACCACACGTAAATATGGCGGCACAGGTTTAGGTTTGGCTATCAGTAAACAGCTGGTCGAGCTGATGGGCGGCGAGATAGGGGTTGAAAGTCAGTTTGGTAACGGCAGTACCTTCTTCTTCACTGTTCGCTTAAAAGTCGCTGATCGCCAGCCCTTAAAGGTCGAACAGGAGTTGGGGGGAATGCGGATCCTCGTGGCCGATGACAATGCCACCGCCCGGGATATTTTACGCACCACATTAGAGAGTATGGACTTTGTGGTTGATACAGTGAAAAGCGGTGAAGAGGCGATCGCCCGGGCTGAAAAGAATGACTATCCCATCGCGCTTATCGACTGGCGTATGCCGGGCATGGATGGACTCGAAGCCGCCGATCAGATCCTCAAACAGCCCAATCCACCGAAACTGCTGATCGTCTCGGCCCATGCCAACGCCGAATTTATTGAGCAGATAGAAAAGAGTGAGATCTCAGGTTATATCACTAAACCCATCAGCGCCTCGCGTATGCTCGATGGCATCATGATGGCGTTGGGTAAAGCAGGGACTATGCCGGTTAGGCGCAAAGGCAGTGAAATCAGTGAAACCTTGCTCTCACAGCTCAAGGGTAAGCACATCCTGCTGGTGGAAGATAATGAGATGAATCAGGAGGTGGCGACCGAGTTCCTCGAACAGGTCGGGGTTGTCTTATCCATCGCCGAAAATGGTCAAATTGCCTTAGAGAAACTGGCCACCCAAAGCTTTGATTTAGTCCTGATGGATTGCCAGATGCCTGTGATGGATGGCTTTCAGGCGACAAAAGCCCTGCGTCAAAATCCCGAGTTTGCGTCACTGCCAGTGATTGCCATGACAGCCAATGCCATGGCAGCAGACAAAGAGATGTGTCTGCAGGCGGGGATGGATGATCACATAGCCAAACCCATAGAAGTCTCTATTTTGTATAAGACACTACTGCACTATCTTGGTGATGGGCCAAAGTCCCTAGATGGCCAGTTAGCGCAGCAGAAGCAGCAAGCCGATCCCGCTCTGTTCTGGCCACAACATGAGGCGCTGGATATAGACAAAGGCCTACAGCTGGTACAAAACTCGGTTCGACTCTATCGCCGTATCTTCGAGCGATTTTACACTGGGCAGATGCAGGCCGCCGAGCAGATCGATCTCGCGCTCGCGCAGAACCGGGTCGATGATGCGATCCGTTGTGCCCATACATTAAAAGGGGTGTCGGGTAACTTAGTCTGTCAAAGGTTAGTCGAGCTGGCCCGGGAGGTAGAAGCAAAACTGACAGAGTCTGCCAAAGCCGATGTCTCGGCTCAGTTAGCGGAGTTAAGTGCGCTAATCGCGTCAATTTGTGATGCTATAAGTGACTGGATGTCTCATATGCAGTTCGATGACAAAACCGCCTCGGATGCCAAGCCACAGCTCACTATGATGACCAGTGAGGAGCTAAGCGAGGCGGTAAAAGTGCTACTCGAGTTGCTCGATGATGCCGATTCAGGGGCGGTGGATAAGATCAACGAGATGAAGGGACGCATCCCTGCCGATCAATGGCAAAAAATCAGTCCAGCCTTAGCCATGATCAACAGTTATCAATTTGATGAGGCGGCTGAGTTGATCCAGGCCTATTTTGACTGATCAAGCTAGAGAAAATGAGCTTGTTTAAACGCGTTTTGGACGGCTAGCTATACTCAATAGGCTTGTACGACTTTTTTACTTGACGGAGGGGTTATGGATAATGCCACTGTGTTAGTTGTAGATGATACGCCGGAAAATATCGATATTCTGGTTGGTATCTTAGGCAGTGAATATAAAGTAAAAGTGGCTATCGATGGTCCTAAAGCCCTGGCCTTAGCGGCTAAAAGCAGTCCAGATATTATTTTGCTCGATGTCATGATGCCGGGCATGAACGGTTATGAGGTGTGTAAACGCTTAAAACAGGACCCACTCACCTGCCATATCCCGGTGATTTTTGTCACTGCGCTCTCTGAAGTCTCAGATGAGACTCAGGGCTTCGAACTGGGGGCGGTCGACTATATCACTAAGCCTGTGAGTGCGCCGGTGGTCAAGGCCAGAGTCAGGACTCACCTGGCCTTATATGATCAGAAACGCCTGTTGGAACAAGAGGTCAAGGCGCGAACCAAAGAGCTGGAAGAAACCCGTTTTGAGATCATCCGTCGTCTCGGTCGTGCCGCAGAATATAAAGACAATGAGACAGGATTACACGTGATCAGGATGAGTCATTATGCCCGGCTGCTTGCCCAGCAGCTAGGGATGCCTGACACTTACTGTGAACTGCTTTATAACGCTGCCCCCATGCATGATATAGGCAAGATAGGTACGCCGGATTCCATCTTGAAAAAACCGGGTAAACTCGATGATGAGGAGTGGCTGGAGATGCAGCGCCACGCCGAAATTGGCGCCGAGATCATAGGGGAGCATAACGATCCGCTATTGGAGATGGCGCGGCGCATCGCCCTGAGTCACCACGAGAAGTGGGACGGCAGCGGTTATCCTAAGGGGCTGTCCGGTGAAGATATCCCTATCGAAGGACGGATTGTGGCGATTGCCGATGTATTCGATGCCTTGACCTCGATTCGCCCCTATAAGAAAGCTTGGACCATAGAGGAGACTATGGCCTTGATTGAGAGCGAGGCGGGTAAACATTTTGATCCAGCCCTGGTCGAGCAGTTTAAACTGATCTTAGATGAGGCGATTAAGGTGCGTGACGCTCATAATGAAACTTAAACTTGGCATGAGATCCAAACTTAGCTGTCTGGATCAGCGATAAAATAAAATTAACCGTACACCATAAACAGTAAAAGGCGCATCATGCGCCTTTTTTCTTTAGCCATTTCGGGTCAGCCCTGATGGCTTGCCCTTGTTATGCTTCCTCTTCGAGAGAATAAGGCAGAGGCAATAGGCTTAAATCCGATGCCGGGTCGCCAGCGATACGCAGCTTGGCATCCATAGGTGTATCGTTGGCTAATACCGCAGTGAACAGCACTTGGCCATCCCTTTGTACCAGTTCGACAATGGTGCCAGCGCGGCGATAACTGTCATCCAGTGCTATCTCTAACTGGCTATCGGCGGCGACGGGCGAGCCTATACTACCGCTGACAATATAGAGGGCGCGCTTATTGCCGCCACGGTATTTCATGCGGGCCACAGTTTCCTGTCCCATGTAACAGCCTTTATTAAAGCTGATGCCATTGAGTGCCTGTAGGTTACACATCTGGGGGATAAACTGTGATGAATGGCTGGCGTCGATATTGGGGTATCCGGCAAGGATCTCCAGTGCCTGCCAAGCCGAAGCATGGTAGATGGGGGCGTCAATTTGGTTGAGCAGATTGTCGCTTGCCGCCTTACTGACGCCGAGAATATAGCGGCCGTCATGGTGCAGGATAAAGCCAGAATCAATCAGAGTCAGCTCTGGGCTTAATGGGCCAAATTGTGTGCTTAACCAGTTAGAGGCCTTATCACCGGCAACACCCAATAAGAGCCAGTTGTCGCTGGCGTCGGTTAATTCGGCTTTGCTGAACACTGCATATTTCTGCAACTGAGGCAGATCTTGGCTCAGGGTCGTCTTTGGCATCAGCATGAAGAGGGTGCCATCTTTGGCGAAGGTTCTGAAACTGGCGAGCATCTTGCCTTTAGGATCACAGTGAGCGCCCCAGCGCCACTGATCCGCTTCCAGTGAGCTGATATCGGTTGTCACCTGACCATGAATAAAGCTGTGTCCCTGTTCGCCTGTGATGGTGATTAACCCCAGGTGAGATAGTTGGGAAAAAAACAGTTCGGGTGTGGGGCCGTTTAGTGGCCAGGTTGGCGAAGAGGTCGACACTGTCATGAATAAGTCCAAGAGGTAAACAAATTGAGCCTTGATTGTAACCCTAATTAAATCGTGCGCAAAGGCTCAAACTCTCAGAGATAAAGCTGTTTTTTGGGATTGATAATTAAGCCGCCAGAGTTTGCTCATGGCGGCTTAAGGGATGGTGAGATCAGACGATAGTTTAGAACAACAGGCGAGTTCTGATGGTGCCATCAATCGCCTTCAACTCTTCCAGGGCCTCTTCAGCCTGATCTGAGTCCACTTCCATGACCACATAACCAATATCCGCCGTGGTTTGCAGGTATTGGGCCGCGATGTTAATGCCTTTTTCTGCAAACGCCTGGTTAATCTTGATCAGGATACCGGGACGGTTATGGTGCACGTGCAGCAGACGCGAGGTATCTTTATGTTGAGCCAGGGAGACTTCGGGGAAATTAACAGCCGTCATGGTCGAGCCATTGTCTGAATATTTCGCCAGTTTACCGGCCACTTCGATACCTATGTTTTCCTGCGCTTCCTGGGTGCTGCCACCTATATGTGGCGTCAGGAGCACATTGTCCAACCCGCGCAGCGGACTGATAAACTCATCATCGTTTGACTTGGGCTCGATAGGGAATACGTCGATGGCGGCGCCGGCAAGATGCTGCTCCTTGATGGCATCGGCCAGGGCTTCAATGTTCACCACAGTCCCGCGGGAAGCGTTGATTAATATGCTGCCTGGGCGCATACAAGATAGCTGTTCTTTGCCGATTAGCTCCTTGGTCTGCGGTGTTTCAGGCACATGCAGACTGACCACATCGGCCAGGGAAAGCAGCTGTTCCATTGAGTGCACCTGCTGAGCGTTTCCCAGCGGCAGTTTGTCTTCAATATCGTAGAACATGACGCGCATGCCCAAGGTCTCGGCAAGGATCCCGAGCTGAGTACCTATATGACCATACCCGATAACCCCTAGGGTTTTCCCCCTGGCCTCGAAGCTGCCTGCGGCACTTTTTAACCAACCGCCACGGTGTGAGATGGCGTTACGCTGAGGTATGCCACGCAGCAACATGATGATCTCGCCCAGCACCAGTTCGGCAACGCTACGGGTATTAGAGAATGGCGCATTGAAAACCGGGATCCCCAGTTTCTCTGCGGCGCTCAGATCCACCTGATTGGTGCCGATACAGAAACAGCCGATCGCAACCAGCTTGTCGGCATGTTGTAATACGGAGTCAGTGAGCTGGGTTCGGGAGCGAAGCCCCACAAAATGGGCATCCTTAACGGCATCGAGTAACTCGACTTCGCCAAGGGAGGCTTTGTGGTATTCAATGTTGTTATAACCTGCGCGCTTAAACACATCTACCGCAGATTGGTGAACGCCTTCCAGCAGCAGGATCTTGATCTTATCCTTGTCCAGCGAGTGTTTCGCCATGATTGGGGTACCCTCTTCGTCGGTTGTTGCTATTATGTGATGGTCATTTTTGTATCATAATCGTCGGAGCACCCTCAAAATAGCACTTTTTTTTGTCAGTGTGGAGGGCTAGATGGCTAAAATTATTAATTTAATGTTAAAACAATATCGTCTAAGGAGTATCCATTTTGAATAAAACGGCTCTGTGGCTCTTACTGTTTTTTGTTGTCTTAATCTGGTCTGGGATTCATCCTAAAGAGACCCTGACCTGGTTCCTTGAGGTGGTACCGGCGCTGCTCGCCTTGCCAATTCTTTATTTCACCCGCAAGCGCTTTCCCTTGACCTCTTTAGCCTATGTACTGATCCTTATCCATGCTGTCATCCTTATGGTTGGTGGGCATTACACTTATGCCGAGGTGCCGCTGTTCGATACACTGGCCGAGTGGATGGGCAGTGAGCGCAATAATTACGATAAAGTCGGGCATTTCGCTCAGGGTTTCATTCCGGCACTGCTGGCCAGAGAGGTGATTATTCGTGTTGCCATGGTAAAGCCCGGCGCCTGGTGTAATTTCTTTGTCTGCTGTTTTGCTTTGGCGTTATCGGCCTTGTACGAGTTGATCGAATGGTGGGTTGCAGTGCTCATCGGCGAGGATGCAGAGTCATTTCTCGGCACACAAGGCTATGTGTGGGACACTCAATCGGACATGGCGATGGCGCTGCTGGGCGCCATAGTGTGCGTGATAACCCTGTCTCGTTGGCATAATCGTCAGCTAACTGCTTATATTAACCTTAGGTAATGATTTGCCTTCAAAGCGTATGTGCCATACTGGAAGAATAGTTTTCATAGCGGTTTGATTATGCTTAGTAGCAGGTACAAGTGAGTGTTATTGGCGGGCTTGGGGATCGCAACATCTAGGTCGATTGGAAACTTTTCAGGGAGAGAACTGAATGAGTAAAACCTATGAGTTGGTGTTTTTACACCAGCTTTCAACGCCTTGTCATGTAGCCATTTTGGCAGAGTCGATAGGATTAAAGACTCGCATTATCAAGCAGGTGAGCGATCTCGATCCCGAGCGGGATCGTAACAGTTTTTATCTTATCGCCCAGCAGGGAGCCGCACTGGATAGCCAGGGTGTGCCCTTGATTGTCCCTAGATTACTGCCCCATGTGCCGGTCGCTCTTTATCTGGTTGAACGCGGCAGTTTAGTACCTGAGTCAGCTTTGCTGCTGGGAATACGTGGATTGCTTTTTTCCGATCAGAGAATGGATCTTTTGCTCACAGGGCTGAGAAAAATGGTGGGTGATGAGCTTTGGTATGACAGGCCCTTGATCTCCAAAGTGTTTAGACGCCTGGTCAATAGCCAGGATACTGAGCTTGAACTGACTCCGGATTCGGTCGCCATGCTGCAGCAATTGACGGGCAGAGAGCGCACTATTATTCAGCTGGTGTCCAGTGGCGCCAGAAATCGCGAGATAGCCGATCATCTTTGTATCAGCGAGCACACAGTAAAAGCGCATATCTCCTCTATTTTTAGAAAGACCCAATCCCGTAATCGTGTCGAGCTGTTACGCTGGGCACAGCACAATGTTTCTGCCTTAGATTCCAACCACTGATCCTCTGTATTCGATTGAACCCCCACCGTTAGCTGTTTGTTTTTTTGCGCCTGTTGAGCCTGAGGTTTCCAGTTTCATCTTACGCCTGAACCCAGTAGACTAGGCTTCTCTTTTTGCTAATGAAAATGGAATATCAGATGAGCATTTGGTTTAGACCTGTCACCCTGCAAGATTGTGAAAAAATGGACGCCGGTATGGGCGGCCAAGGAACATTGATGCAAACGTTAGGGATTAAAATAGTTGAAATTGGCGACGATTATATGAAAGCCACTATGCCAGCATCGCCCGCAGTACATAATCCATTAGGCATAGTCCATGGTGGCGCGAATGTGGCGCTGGCGGAAACCGTCGCCAGCTATGCGGCCAATTTTGCGGTGGATTTTACCCAGTACTATTGCGTTGGTCAGGAGATCAATGCCAATCATCTTAAGGCCTCACGCAATGGTACCTTAACGGCAACCGCCAGGCCGGTGCACCTGGGTAAACGCAGCTCAGTATGGGAGGTGCGAATTCATAACAGCGGTGGCGATCTTTGCTGTATCTCACGCATGACGGCGGCAGTCGTTAAACGATAACTCAATTCAAACACCTTACCCGATTAAACGGCTTCCCAGAAAGCCGTTTAGTTTGTCATTGAGTCAAATTACCACTTAGTCAATTTGCCACTGAGTCGATTTGTCACTTAGCCAATTTGTTATCCATACTAAACAGGTCTCTGGTTAACTGAGGTGGCTTTATGGAAGCTGCAACGATTTGGGAATGGGTAGGTTATCTGGCCTCTGTGGTGGTGGCTTTTTCTCTTATGATGGCCAATATCAAGAAACTGCGCTGGTGGAACCTGATTGGCGCGGCGCTGTTTGTCGCCTATGGTACGGCTATTTCGGCCTATCCGGTGGCATTGGTGAACTTCTTTATTGTGCTGATCGATGCTTATTATCTGGTAAAAATTTATCGAGCCGAGTCAGAGTTAACCGGCTAATCTCCTAAAGTTTCTTCTGGTTTTTTTGTTATCGCAGCTAAGGAGAGCATACTCCTTTGTGGCTGATGGCTTTATCCTCTGTGGCTGATGGCTCTTCTCTTGCTGTCGCTTGTCGATTATCTTCTTGTTTATTCTAGTGCTGCCTTCATCTGTTCATACCGAACATCTCACATTTCTCACATCTCTGATATCTCCAACACTTCTTTAGTCCGTTTTAGGTCTATCCATCACGAACGGTATTTTTAATCTAAAAAACAAATCAATCTCATCTGTTTTAATCGCTTTATCTGTTTTGTCGATTAACTTACTATTTCTTCATCGAGACAGCGAATTGATATCACCGCAAGAGGAGTTATCGCCATGTCCACCCTTTATGACTTGATTGAAGATTGGATTAACAACAAAGCGTAACCATTTAGCGCAGCAGCTTGAACACAAGCGCAACCAAATACACTTTAGGAGAAAAAAGATGAGCACTTCAATGAATTACCCCTTAACCAGCCAGAACGGCGCCCCGGTAAGCGACGATCAAAACTCACTGTCAGCGGGCGAGCGCGGACCATTACTACTGCAAGACTGGCACTTAATCGAGAAGCTAGCTCACTTTAACCGTGAGCGGATCCCCGAGCGTGTGGTGCATGCCAAGGGCACAGGGGTTTACGGTACTTTTACCCTGACAAAAGATCTGAGCGATTACACTATCGCGGAACACTTCATCGGCGAAGGCAAACAGACTGAGACTTTTGTGCGCTTTTCAACCGTAGGCGGTGAGATGGGCTCAGCGGACGCCGAGCGTGATCCTAGAGGTTTTGGCCTGCGTTTCTACACTAAGCGCGGTAATCACGACATAGTGGGTAACAATACACCGACCTTCTTCCTGCGTGATGGCATCAAGTTCCCGGACTTTATCCATACTCAGAAGCGTAACCCTATGACTAACCTTAAAGATCCCCAGGCGATGTGGGACTTCTGGTCACTTAATCCTGAGGCCATGCATCAGGTGACTGTGTTGATGTCGGATCGTGGTATTCCTGCCAACTATCGTCAGATGCACGGCTATGGTTCACACACTTTCTCTTTCTGGAATGCCAAAGGGGAGCGTTTCTGGGTCAAGTTCCACTTCAAGTCTCTGCAGGGGGTGGCCAACTTAACTAATGAGCAGGCGGATATGTTAAAGGGGATCGATCCCGACTCATCCCAGCGTGACATGGTCGCCGCCATTGAGGATGGCAACTTCCCGTGCTGGAGTGTTAATGTGCAGATCATGCCTGAGGCCGATGCCAACAGTTATCATATCAATCCGTTCGATCTGACCAAGGTATGGCCCCATGGAGATTATCCGCTGATCGAAATCGGTGTGCTTGAGCTGAACCGTATGCCACAGAACTACTTTGCCGAAGTGGAGCAGGTGGCGTTGGCGCCAAGCAATCTGGTGCCGGGTGTGGGCGCATCGCCCGATAAGATGTTACAGGCGCGTCTGTTTGCCTATGCCGATGCCCAGCGTTACCGCATCGGGGCTAACTATAATCAGTTGCCGGTAAACTGCCCCCATGCAACTAAGGCGAATCACCATCAACGTGGCGGTGCGATGGCCGGGACTGTGTGCCCATTAAGCGGCAGCCAGACGGGCGGCGATGCCAGTGCCAACTATGGTCCGAATACCACAAGTGCGGCATTAACCGAATCGGTCGATTTTGCCGAGCCACCACTGAGATTGGACGGCGAAGCGGCCCGTTACAGCCGTTATGGTCAGGATGATTATACCCAGGCGGGAGATCTGTATCGTTTATTCTCCGAAGAGGAAAAACAGCGCCTGATCACCACCATATCCGGTTCACTCCGTCAGGCGAGTCTGGATGTGCAGCGCCGCATGCTGGAGCACTTTATCCAGGCCGATAGCGACTATGGTCAGCGCATCAAACAGGCCTTAGGCTTGTAATCGTTAACGGGAGATAAAGAAGCCAGTGGAATTACCACTGGCTTCTTTGTTTTGGGCGCTCGGCTTTCCCCCTCGCACCACGTTCCTCGCTCTCGGCTCTCGGCCCCCGTCTCTGGCTTTACCAGATCAGGGTGGCGACACCGAGCAGGAAGAACAGCAGGGCGCAGCCACGGTGGATCCAGGTGAGCGGCAGCTTATCGGCGCTGAAGTGACCGGCAATCACCACGGGCACATTGGCTATCATCATCCCCAGAGTAGTGCCCGCAACGACCATGGCCAGCGCGTCATATTTGGCCGATAAGATCACGGTTGCCACCTGGGTCTTGTCGCCCATCTCGGCCAGGAAAAACAGGATAAAAGTCGCAAGGAAAGGGCCCATTTGATAGAAGCGGCTCTCCTCGGCATCCACCTTATCCGGCACTAACACCCAGAGCGCGATGGCGAAGAAGGAGAAGGCAACCAGATAAGTGGCAATTGCAGGGCTGAGCCAGTCTATCGCCCATTGACCAAACCAGGCGGCCGCAAAATGGTTCGCCAGGGTAGAGAGTAAGATCCCTAAGATTATCGCCGTTTTGTTTTTGAATCGCGCCGCAAGAATGAGGGCTAACAGCTGGGTCTTATCGCCAATTTCGGCAATAGCCACAGTGAGGGTTGAGGCAAGTAAAGCTTCCATAACAGGTCCTTAGGGGGCAAAAAATCCAAGCATAGTCCGCCGCCCCCTAAAGATTGAGCGGTAACCATACTTAGGTCTTGCTGGGCAAATTGTGTGACACAAACTTGCTGTGAGCACCATGGCATGTGGCCAAGTATGTTGATACTCACCCGTGAACCTTTGCGCCGAACCGGCAGCGGTTGTGGTTCACGTTAGCTACTCCCCTAAAGTCGTGGCGTCATTATACGGTTTTCGACTCAGTTGGCAAGTTAAGGGGAGGTGCCTGAGTTTGTCATTTTGGTTGAATTTTCGCTTATGGGATTAACAGTTCGCAACGATTTAGTTGTTGCTCTGTTTTAAAGCTGTATCTCATAAGAGGCTTAGTATCAGTTTGCAGCCAAGCCTCTTGCTCACTGAGTTTGCCTCTGTTAATGTGCCAGACAGTCATATTTATAGAGTTAAGGTAGCGATGAATCAGTTCTATCGATATTTGCCGCGATTTAGTTCGCCTCAGGAGCTTAATTAGATATCGAAGAATTAGATGAATTAAGCTGTTGAGGCCAATCCTACTCAGATCATGAGGTTTTGCGATCTGCTTGTTCGATTCGGAGGCTAAGCTTGATTTGTACCATTGCTAAATCCCGCCTTTGAAGCCGTTCTAGATCTGACCTTCCAAATTAAAGATAAATAAAAGACAGGACAATTTTGTGAACTTAAAAATGCTTGGCTCTATTGCCATAGTTGCAGGAACCGCTATTGGGGGCGGCATGTTGGCACTGCCGCTGGCCACCGCGTCATTGGGGACGATTCCCGCCTTACTGCTGTTAGTGGCCATCTGGGGCATATCTATCTATACCTCTTTGTTAATGTTAGAGATTAACCTGCGCGCTGGGGTTGGCCTCAATGTGCATATGATCACAGGCATGACTCTGGGTAAGGTGGGACAGTTTATCCAGGGCGCCTCTTTCTTAAGCCTGCTGTTTGCCCTGACCATGGTGTACCTGATGGGCGGCTCATCCTTGCTGGAATCCCGTTTCGAGCCATTAGGCATAGAGATGAGTCGTAACACGGCAATATTACTCTTCACGCTGATTTTCGGTGGTTTTATCGCGATCGGCGTGGCCTGGATAGACAAGGCCTCCAGACTACTGTTCACCGCTATGGTGGCGCTGTTTGTGGTGGTTGTGTTCTTTCTGCTGCCGGAAGTGAATCCGGCTTATATTCTGCGTGAGTCGGCCAGCACTCTGGTCTCTAAGGGCGAGTTGGGTAACCTTTGGTTAGCCGCGATTCCTGTGGTTTTCACCTCCTTTGGTTTCCATGTGTGTATCGCCACAATCGTGCGTTACTTAGATGGTGAGGCGATGGCGCTGCGTAAGGTGTTGATCATAGGCTCCACCATTCCTTTAGTCTGCTACATACTTTGGCTTATGGTGACCTTAGGCACAGTGGGCGGCGCGACGGTTCATGGTTTCGAGGGTTCCTTGCCTAAGTTGGTTGGCGCCCTGCAAGGGTTGGCACACTCCTCTGTTTTGCAACAGTGTATCGATCTGTTTGCTAACCTGGCACTTATCACTTCTTTCCTCGGGGTGACCATGAGTCTGTTTGACTATATTGCCGAGCTGACCCGTGCCAAAGAGAATGTGCCTGGCCGTATTCAAACCTGGCTGGTGACCTTTGTGCCGCCACTCCTGTGTGCTCTCTACTATCCTGATGGTTTTATTCAGGTGCTGGGTTTTGCGGCGATCCCGCTGGTGGTGATGATTATCTTCCTGCCGATTGCCATGGCGTTGCAGCAGCGTGTGCAAAAGCTGGGTGGTTATCAAGTTAGCGGCGGCAAACCCGCACTGGTGCTGTCTGGCATATTAGGGGTGATTATTATCGCCGCGCAATTGTGGGTTGCCCTGTAGCGCGTAACTTAAATGGCATCATCCTAATCAGCTATTTTACAGTTGCTTACAACTTCATCTCGTTTGAATGCATGCCAATTTAGGTGAATTTTAAGCCTTTTGTGATAAAGTCGGGTCTTACCCGGCTTTTTTGTATCTATCACATGGAAAGTCAGGGAGTGCCGACCGTTCGGCATTGATTGCTATGACCTTAAAGCATAATAAAAATGGATTTATAAATGAAAAAATTAATCTTATCCGCAGCGCTAGCGACCGCGTTTGCTGCCCACGCCGACGAAGGTATGTGGCAGCCTTACCAGCTTCCAGCAATGGCCGACGAACTCAAGGCCAAGGGATTAGAAATCGATGCTAAATCAATTTCTAAATTGACCGAATTCCCAATGAATGCCGTGATCAGCCTAGGTGGTTGTACGGCATCATTTGTCTCGCCAAAGGGCCTGGTCGTGACTAACCATCACTGTGCCTATGGCTCAATCCAGTACAACTCGACACCCGAGAAAAACCTGCTTAAAGATGGCTTCCTGGCTAAATCTTTCTCCGAGGAGCTGCCGGCGACTCCTGGTTCTCGTATCTATGTGACCGAGGAAGTGACCAATGTGACCGATAAGGTCAAAGAGGGTCTAGGTAGCCAGGTGGGTAACGCTTTTTATCGGGGCATTGAAGCCAAAGAGAAAGCCCTGGTTGCCCAGTGTGAGGCACAGGATGGCTATCGCTGTCAGGTTTACAGCTTCCACGGCGGACTGGAATATTATCTGATTAAGCAGCTTGAGATCCGCGATGTGCGCCTGGTTTACAACCCGGCGGTCAGCGTAGGTAAATATGGCGGCGATATCGATAACTGGATGTGGCCACGCCACACGGGAGACTTCTCCTTCTACCGAGGTTATGTGTCAAAAGAGGGCAAGCCTGCGGATTTCAGCAAAGACAACGTGCCTTACGAGCCAAAGAGCTTCCTGAAAGTGTCGGCTAAAGGGGTCAGCGAAGGTGATTTCGTTATGGTCGCCGGTTACCCAGGTCGTACCAACCGTTATCGCACCGCCAATGAAGTGCAGAACCAGTTCGAGTGGGCGTATCCGGAAGGTAAGATGCTGCGTGAACGTTTTATCGAGCTGATCAAAGCAACCGCGCCTGAGGGCAGCGATGAACGTATTAAGTATGAAAGTTTGATCGCGGGTCTGGCCAACTACGCTAAAAACTTCACTTCTATGATCGAGTTTTACGGCAAATCGACCATGCTGGCCGACCGTAAGGCGCTGGAAGCCGAGCTCTCTGCATGGATTGAGCAGGACAGCAAGCGTAAGGCACAATATGGCAAGACCCTGAACGAGCTGGACAAGCTGATTGTTGAAGGCCAGCAGAACCAGGAGCGCGACATCATACTGGGCTATTTGGGTTACACCACCATGCTGCCGACTGCTCGTCGTCTATACCGTCTGGCTAACGAGAAGCAACTGGATGACATGGCCCGCGAGCCAGGTTATCAAGAGCGCGATATGACTCGTTTCACCTCCAGCATGGAACGTATCGATCGCCGTTATGCGGCCAGCGTCGATAAGGCCCTAGTGCTGGATATGCTAAAGCGTTACGCCAAACTGCCGACTGAAGATCGTCTGCCTGCGCTGGATAAGGCGTTCGGCATTGGTAAGAAGTTTGACGAGGCTAAGCTGGTCAAGACGTTAGATAAGATGTATGCAGGTACCAAGCTTGGCGATAAAGAGACGCGCCTTGAGTGGATGAACAAGTCCGTTGCCGATTTTAAGGCCTCGAAAGATCCTATGATCCAGTTCGCCGTTGCCCTGTATGACACAGATATGGCCGAGGAGAAAAAATCTAAGGAACTGGCGGGTAAGCTGATGAAGGTGCGTCCAGAGTTTATGGCTGCCATCATAGCCTACAACAAGTCACTGGGTAAGCCTGTGTACGCCGATGCTAACTCTAGCCTGCGTGTGACTGTGGGTAATGTTAAAGGTTACTCGCCTCAGGATGGCTTGGTTGCCGTGCCTTTCACTCGCCTAGAAGGTCTTGCCGCTAAGGCGACCGGCGAAACGCCATTCGATGCCCCGGCTAAGCAGCTGGAGCTGATCAAGCAGAAGCAATATGGCGAATACTATATGAAAGCCATCGACTCTGTACCTGTGAACTTCCTCTCGACCTTAGATACCACAGGGGGTAACTCAGGCTCACCAACCCTGAACGGCCGCGCCGAACTCGTGGGTCTGCTGTTCGATGGTGTGTATGAGAGCATCATAGGTGACTGGGGTTATGATTCACAAACCAACCGCTCTATTCAGGTCGACAGCCGCTACATGCTGTGGGTGATGAAGTATCTGGATAATGCCGATAACCTACTGGCAGAGATGGAGATAGTGCATTAATCTTCTGGGCTGATCTTGTGACTGAGGCTTAGCCATAAATCAGCATTAAAAAGGCACTTAAGTTAACCGCTTAAGTGCCTTTTTGTTTCTTATTCCTATTTTTATGGCAGTGTTTTACGCTTTCATGGCAGCTACGCCAGCTTGTCGTTAAAGAAGGCTAAAGTACGCTGCCAGGCCAACTCGGCGTTTTTCTCATCATAACGGGCAGTCGAGTCGTTATGAAAGCCGTGCATGGCGCCCTTATACATGTGCATCTGATACTCGACACCAAGTGATTTAAGGTCTTTCTCATAGTCCGGCCAAGTGGCGTTGACCCTATTGTCCAGCTCCCCAAGCTGGATCAGCAGCGGCGCCTTGATGTTTTGTCGTAGGGCCTCACTGGCGGGTGTTCCGTAAAAGGGCACACCGGCACTCAGCAGTTGGCTGTCCACCGCCGCAAGGTAATTCACTATGTAACCCCCGAAGCAGAAACCCACGGCGCCCAGCTTGCCATTGCCGTTTTTATGGGTTTTTAGAAACCTGGCCGCCGCGACAAAGTCCTGCTGTATCTTGTCGCGATCCATTTTGCTCTGCATCGCCCGGCCTTCATCGTCATTGCCGGGATAACCTCCAAGCGGATAGAGTGCATCGGGGGCGAAGGCGATAAATCCTGCCTTGGCCAGACGGCGAGCCACATCTTTCACATAGGGATTTAAGCCGCGGTTTTCGTGGACAACCAGCACGACTGGCAGCTTACCCGTGTTATTGGTGGGCACTACCAGATAGCCCTGACCTTCACCGTGCCCCTGAGGCGAGGCAAATTTCTGGTAGCTGGCCTTGATATCGGGATCGTTAAAGGAGACCTGTTCGGCTAGGGCATAATTGGGCAGTAGGGCGCTGGTGAGCAGGGTCATCGAATACCCCAGAGCCACCAGGCTGGTAAGTTTGCCGATAAAGGTGCGGCGATCCATCATGCCATGGGCATATTCATCGTACCAATCGAAGGCCTCTCGCGGGATATGATCTGAAATAGGATGATTCATGGCATTTTCCTGTGCATTTTTTCTAGGGTGGGTTTAGGTATACAAACAAGTGGTTTGATTGGCTATTGAACTCTAGTCTAAATTTTGCACATTTTTTATTTTAAGCACCGCTTTAGGTATTTCGAGTAGAAATAAGCATGAGGAAGCATTATGGGAGTCTCACAGAGGCCTGTGATATTGAAAATAGTTGGACACTGGCCTGCAGCGGCGGCTGAAATTTGGCAAGAACCAAAGTCGAATCAGCGGCCAATCCGTCTGGCTTGCCAGAATTTATCCTTCCAATAATAATCACTCAGCCTGGAAATCATCACGCCTTTCGAGGTGGACGCATGCAAAAATTTCCCCTCTTCTAGGTAAATACCCACATGCCTTTGGGATCTTCCCGTCATAAAGAAAACCAGATCCCCGGCCTTTAACTCTTTCTTTGAAACTTTAGTGCCGACATTTTTCTGATGATCCGTCGCCCTGGGTAGCTTGATACCGAACTTATCCCTGTAAGTCACATACACAAAGCCCGAACAGTCGATCCCTTTGCTGCTCAGCCCGCCAATCTGGTATTTGGTGCCTTTCCACTGGGTATATTGTTGATACAGTGTCGATTTCACTTTGGCTGAATTCTGCAGCAGGGTTTGCTGGGACTTAGATAATGCAACCTCTTCCTTGGGAGCGGTAACAGGCACAGTGCTACAACCGGAAATAGACAGACCCAATAGCAAAATGAGGGATAGATAAGAGGCTTTCATCGCATAGTCACCTTGAGGAGTATCAATCAGACGATACTATCAAAAAAAGTGAGGTGCAGGCATATACAGGCATACACGGGTATAGAGTCGGGTGTGCTAAGCCTTAAGCTCGTAGCTCGTAGCTCGTAGCTCGTAGCTCGTAGCTCGTAGCTCGTAGGTGGTAGCTTTAAGCCTTAAGACTGGCCATCAGGTCTTGAATTTCCTGCGCCGTTAATGGCCGCATCTCACCACTGGCAAGATCGCCAAGTTGCAGGGACTGGATGGCGATACGCTTAAGGTCAATCACCCTGTAGCCAAGGGCCTGACTCATGCGGCGGATCTGGCGATTTAAGCCTTGGGTCAGGACTATCTCGAAACGGCGGTCGCTCAGTCGGCTAACCTGGCAAGGCAGAGTGGTTACCTTCTTGTAGCTAACGCCTGCGGCCATCCGGGCGAGGAAATACTCATTAAATGGCTTGTCCAGCTCGACATGATAGCGTTTGTGGTGCGCAAAGCTGGGGTGCATCAATCTTTGGGCCAGCTCGCCATCATTGGTCAGCAGCAGTAGCCCGTGGGAGTCTTTATCGAGACGCCCAACGGGATACAGGCGTGGCTGCTTAGGTAGCAGGTGAATAAGGCTGCTTGGGTCTTCTGGCCTCAGGCGACAATCTGTGCCAACGGCTTTATTGAGCAGCCAGTAAACCTTGTCGGCAATGGCCCCCAAAGCCTGGCCGTCGATACAGATAAGGCTCGCCGTTTGCTGTGTGGTTTGGTTCAGCGTGAGTTGGTCGACGTGTTTGGCTAGGGCGCCATCGAGTGTGACCCTGCCTTCGCGGATCAACCTTGCGGCTGCGCGGCGGGAGCAGTATCCAGTCTGGGCAATATAGTGGGCGATCCGCATAGGGTTTAATTGACAGCCTGTTTATCCGTCACCAGATCTATTGGTAACTGGCCGACATCTTAGTGGTGATCGCATCGTGATAGCTCTGTCTGGCGAGCTTCTTGATGCCGATCGCCAGCGTGATGCACCAGATCACCACCAGGCTGGTCTGACACCACATGACAAACGAGACAAGACAAAACCTCTGAGATTGATGAGGACAGGGATAGAAATCCAGAGTCTGCCAGTCCAGCAGAGCCGTGAGGCTTGCCGCGGCAAGGAACCCCAGCAGGCTGACCACAAACAGGGGACGGGAGCAGAGCTGCTTGTGATTGAGCCGGGCACAAAGGGTGAGAACATAGAGCAGCAGGGTCGCTATCAAAAAGCCGGTGGAAAATAGCCTGTGTTCAAACAGATAGTTAATGGGGTAGATGCCGATTAGGATGACAAACATCCCCACCAGATAACCTGACATGGCGATATATTTGCCAATCTCCGCCAGGCGCAGTTGTTGCAGCCCGTACATGGCCAGCAGGATGCATAGGCCGGCGACAATCAGTCCCATATTAAAGATATAGGCCAGGGGAGAGTCGATATAGTTACCGAGATAATCGGGTCTTTGATTAAAAACCAGCGGGCCAATTTGGGCAAATTTAGCCATAAAGGTGATCGAGATGCCTAGGGCGGAGATAAAAGCCCCAGCTAGAATGGCAATTACTACCATACGATGGAAATCGTAATTTATTGGATGTTCATTTGTCATAAGTTTGCCAGTTTATTGTTTTACAAAGAGCACGAATGGTTGGGCTCTCTTAATTTTTGGCTTTTTACTTGCGACTAAAATGTGCCAGTGAAAGCATTCCCTCTTGGCCTGTCGCAATAAAATGATATCCCTATGGTGACAGTCTATGTGAATTAGCTTAGTTTTTAAACTCCCAAATGCGTTTATCTTACAGCCGCGCAGATGAGCGACTGTAAGATACTATGAGTTTAGTAACTTGTATATCAGTGACTTTTGTATCAGTAGCTTAAGCGATTAGTGACGCTTACGGATTGTCACTATCACTACCGCAACGACGGCCAGCACTAGGCAGTACCAGGCGTGACTAACGGCTTCCAGCGGGCTGATACTGAAGGTAGAGGCGATAAGTAATGCCTGGGCACCGTAAGGGATAAGGCCCTGAATAATACAGGAGAAGATATCCAGCATACTGGCGGCGCGTTTGGGTGTTACCTGATGCTTCCCGGCAAGTTCCTTGGCAATGTCACCCGTGACCACAATAGAAACAGTGTTGTTGGCGACACAGGTGTTGGTCAGTGCAACTATACCAGCCATGCCGAGCTCGGCGGCGCGAGGAGAAGCCTCACCCTTGGCCTTGGAGAAACGCACGATCAGTTTTTCAATCTGCTTGTTTACATAGGCCAAACCACCGGCTTGCTGCATCAGTGCCGCGAGGCCACCCACCAACATAGACAGAATAAAGATCTCCTGCATATTGCTAAAACCGGCATAGATATCTTGACCAAACTTGATCACGCCATAGTCTGTGGTGAGCAGACCTGAGATACCAGCAAGTAATATACCCACAGTTAGCACCACAAATACGTTCAGCCCAGCTACCGCCAGCACTAAGATGGTCAGGTAGGGCAGTACCTTAATAAAGTCGATCTCCTGGGCGGCAATATCGGCCTGTCCCTGGGCGGCTAAGGTAAACAGCACCAGTGTGATAAGCGATGCTGGGATGGCGAAGATCAGGTTCTCTTTGAACTTGTCCTTCATTTCACAGCCTTGAGTACGGGTCGAGGCGATTGTGGTATCTGAAATGATCGACAGGTTGTCGCCAAACAGGGCGCCAGACATAACTGCACCAGCCATTAGGGCGAGATCTATCTGTGCCTGATCGGCAACCCCCAGCGCGATAGGCGCTACGGCGGCTATGGTGCCCATAGAGGTACCCATGGCGGTCGCGATAAAAGCGGCGATCACGAAGAAACCGGGCAGTAGCAGATTAGAGGGCACGAGTGACAGACCTAAGGCAACGGTTGCATCGACACCACCCGTGGCTTTGGCTACCGCGGCGAAAGCGCCCGCCAGCAGATAGATAAGACACATGGCGATGATGTTGGCATGGCCGATCCCGCCGATAAAGGTTTCGATACTCTGGTTGAGTTTCTGTTTCGAGATAAACAGCGCCAGTATGATGGCTGGCAAAATGGCTACAACACTGGGTAACTGATAGAAGGCGAAATCAACGCCCTGGCTTTGAAAGTAGAGGCCGGCACCGATAAACAGGGCCAGAAACAGAAACAGTGGTAATAGGGCAACAAAGGACGGCGTGTTGCTGGTGTCAGATGATGTTGTCAAAGTGTGTTCTCTCTTACTAAGACGTCTTGCGCCGAAGAACGTCAATTGAAATACAGGTAAATCCCCAGGGTTCCTTTGCCTCCTAGCCGGAACACTTCGCGCAAACGAAATGGATCCATTTGTGGGAATAGAGAATAGGAGATCCTAATACAAGTGTCAATTTAGACGTCTAGATGTTTTTACTTCTATTTATGCTTTTTAAATAAATTAGAGATATGTCTACTTTTGAGTCGGATTCATGGGAGATATATCCCGATTTTGCTGTGGCTCACTGAGGTTAAACACAGTTTTAAAGGCATTTACCAGCAGATCCACCTTGGCCGATTCCCGCGCCGCATGTTTAAACACCATGGAGAGATTGAACTGATAGCTGGCTTGCTCGCTGTGAATAATCTTCATCTGCCCGGCGCTGAGTTCCTGCTGGATATAGCTCAGGGGCAGGTAACCTATATAACAGCCAGACAGAATTAAGGTTTTACGAGTATCAAACTGATAGGCCTTAGCCGACAGGTTCAGGCGCTTTAATTGCTCGCGTCCCTCGGGATCGATATCGATACCTGGGTGGATAGAGGGGGTCTTGGCCAGCATTTCGGCGCTGATCTCCTCATCTTTGAGGTGAAAATAGGGATGTTCCTTACTGCAACAGAGGTAGATGGGTTCGCTGAAAATAGTGCGATAGTGCAACCCCTGGATCTGCTGGTAGCTGGGTAGCAGGCCGATATGGGCCTTATCCTGTAGCAGGGATTTTTCGATCTGGTGCAGGGCTTCACCATCTAAAATTAGATGAAGTTGGGGCTGGCGGGCATGGATATAAGCGATCACCTGTGCCAGTTTTTGCTGCAGTGTGTGTTCCAACTGATCGGCACAGAGGATCACCAGCTCGCCGATCAACTCTTCGCCTAAATTATTCACAAACATAGCGAAAGTATCGAGCGAGTCGAACAGTTCGATACAGGCGTGATACACAGATTGCCCCGCTTCGGTGAGAGCGAACCCTCCCCGGCCTCGACGGCAGAGTTTGAGCTTCATGCGACTCTCAAGATTCGCCATGTGCACACTTATGGTGGAGCGGGTCACCCCCAGCTCCGCCTCGGCGGCGGCAAAGCCACCATTCTCCACTACAGTGCGGAAAATACGCAGCAGACGCAGATCATATTCTGTGACTGTCTTGGGGATGATGGAGCTCTTACTCATGGGAAATTCTCATTAGTTTTACAGCTATAAAACTTTATGTTGATTATTTGGTATTTAACCTGAGCTGGATTTAGGATTCAATAGGCAAATAGATGCCTTAAGTCGAGCGATAGCTTGTGGGAGTGATTATGCAAGGAATACAAGATCAGGGGCTGATTAAACTCGCCTCCTATATAGATGGGCAGTGGCTGGAGAGTGATAAACACTTCGAGGTGATCAACCCGGCCAATCAGCAAGTGATCGCCAGGGTGGCAGATGCGGGCATTCAGCAGACTGAGGCGGCCATACTGGCGGCGAAAAAAGCCTTGCCTGCCTGGTCGAAAAAGTCGGCTAACGAGCGTGCCGCGCTGATGCGTAACTGGTTTAATCTGATGATGCAACATCAGGAAGATTTAGGCCGTCTGCTGACCTTAGAGCAGGGCAAGCCGTTGGCGGAGGCCAAGGGGGAGATCGCCTACGGCGCCGCCTTTATCGATTGGTTTGCTGAAGAGGGCAAGCGCATTTATGGCGATACCATTCCGGCGCCCGCCAATGACAAACGTATCTTAGTGATCAAACAGCCCGTGGGTGTTGTGGCTTCTATTACGCCCTGGAACTTCCCCAATGCGATGATCGCCCGTAAGGCGGCGGCAGCGCTGGGCGCAGGTTGCAGCTTTGTGGTGCGTCCGTCGCCATCGACTCCGCTATCTGCCTTGGCCATGGCCGAGCTGGCCGAGCGCGCCAGTATTCCGGCCGGGGTATTCAATGTGGTGGTGGGAGAAGATGCGGTGGGCATGGGCAAGGTGCTGACCCAGCATCCCGATGTGGCCAAATTTACTTTCACCGGTTCGACCGCCGTGGGCAAGCTGCTGCTCGCTCAGTGCGCTAGCAGTGTCAAGAAAGTCTCCATGGAGCTTGGCGGCAATGCCCCCTTTATCGTATTCGATGACGCCGATATCGATGCCGCCGTGCAGGGGGCGCTGCTCTCCAAATACCGCAACGCCGGTCAAACCTGTGTCTGCACTAACCGTATCTTGGTGCAAAATAAGATCGCGGCAGAATTTACCGAGAAGTTTACCGCTGCCGTGGCCAATCTCAGGGTTGGCGATGGCTTGGGGGATGGCATTAGTGTTGGGCCTATGATCTCGCCATCGGCGGTACAAAGTGTGCTTAAGTTGGTGGAGGAGACCCGGGCTCAGGGCGCGAAGGTGTTAACCGGCGGCGAGCCAAGCGCCCTGGGTGAGAGCTTCCTCGAACCTGTGATAGTCACCAATGTCACCAACGCCATGCCGCTGGCGCGCAATGAGATCTTTGGCCCTGTTACGCCCATCATCAGTTTCGACAGCGAAGAGGAGGCGATCAGGCTGGCCAATGATACCGAATATGGCTTAGCGGCCTACTTCTACGCTAGGGATATCGGACGTATCTTCCGTGTCGCCGAGGGGCTGGAATATGGCATGGTCGGTGTCAATGAGGGACTTATCTCCAATGCCGCCGCGCCTTTTGGCGGGGTGAAGCAGTCGGGCAATGGCCGCGAAGGGTCTAAATATGGGCTGGATGATTATTTAGAGATTAAGTATGTGTGTCTGGGTGGCTTAGATAAGTAGTCATCACAGTGGTGTTAACTGAGGACAGTTTAAGATGAACAACGCAGAATTACAGGCGCGCAAGGTCAAGGTCATTGCCCGCGGACAAGGCAACAGCTATCCCGTGTATGTTGAGCGGGCGAAGAATGCTGAAATCTGGGATGTGGAAGGCAAGCGCTATATCGATTTTGGTACCGGCATAGCCGTGTGCAATACCGGCCACAGTCATCCTAAGGTGGTCGAGGCGGTCAAGGCGCAGTTGGATAACTTCAGCCATACCTGCGTCATGGTTAATCCCTATGAGTCCGCGGTCGAGTTGGCGGAAAAGCTCACTCAGCTTGCCCCAGGCGCGAGCGACAAGAAGGCGATTTTCGTTACCACAGGCGCCGAGGCGGTGGAGAACTGCGTTAAGATCGCCCGCGCCTATACTGGTCGCCGCGGGGTGATCGCCTTTAACGGTGGCTTTCATGGCCGCACCAATTTGACCATGGCGCTGACGGGCAAGATAAGCCCCTACAAGCATCAGTTCGGCCCCTTTGCCGGGGATATTTTTCATGCCCCTTATCCCATTGAGTTGCATGGGATCAGTGTTAAAGACTCACTCAAGGCGATCGCCAATCTGTTTAAGGTGGATATTGCCCCCTGTGATGTGGCGGCGATTATTGTCGAGCCAGTGCAGGGCGAGGGCGGCTTCTATCTTGCGCCCCCTGAGTTTTTACGCGCCCTGCGCGAGCTGTGCGACCAGCACGGCATAGTGCTGATTATGGATGAGATCCAGACTGGCTTTGGGCGCACAGGCAAGATGTTCTGCTGTGAATATGCGGGTGTAGAGCCGGATCTTATCACTATGGCGAAAGGGATTGCCGGTGGTTTTCCGCTTTCTGCCGTGGTGGGTAAGAGTGAGATCATGGATGCGCCCCTGCCGGGCGGCCTTGGCGGCACCTATGGTGGCTCGCCTGTCGGCTGCGCGGCGGCGCTGGCCGTGTTGGATGTGATAGCAGATGAAAATCTGGTAGCGCGGGCAAATCAGATAGGCGCCTACTTTAATGAACAGCTAACAGCCCTGCAGCAGGATTATCCAAAACTGATTGCTGATGTGCGTCATCAGGGCGCTATGATTGCCATCGAGCTGATAGAAGAGGGCGATGTCGATAGGCCAAACACCGCCCTGACCCAGGCGATTATCGCCAATGCGGCCAAACATGGTTTAGTGCTCTTGGCCTGTGGTTTCTATGGCAATGTGATCCGTTTCCTACCGGCGCTGACCATTACCGATGAGGTGATGGCGGAGGGCTTACAAAAGTTTGCCGAGTTGTTTTCCGAGCAGGCTTAGCTAGTCTGATGGAGTATTAGTGAGTCTGATGGAGTAAAAGGCCGGACAAGTCAGTTTTCTCGGCCTTTTTATCTTGTTTTTGCTGCCTGCTAAATCGCTTTAATTAATGGGATTTAATTGTACAATCCCTTGAATAATCATGTTGAAGCGCGTAAAACACCCATTCGGTCACTCAATTTTTCGCGAGTCACTCGGCTGGCAGGCTTTGATTTATACAAGGGAGCAAAGCATTTGAACCACCTAGTTTGGAATATCGATCCTGTGATGATCTCCTTTATGGGATTACAGATTCATTGGTATGGCGCCCTGTTTGCGCTTGCCATCGCCAGTGGATTTCAGGTGATAAAACACATCTTTATCCGTGAAAAACTGCCGGTCGAATCTCTGGATAACCTGCTGATCTACTCAGTGGTGGGCATAGTGCTCGGGGCGCGACTGGGTCATGTGCTGTTTTACGATCCCAGTTATTATTTTTCCCATCCGCTGAAAATCTTCGCCATCTGGGAAGGGGGACTTGCCAGCCACGGCGGTACAGTCGGCGTGGTGATTGCCATGTATCTGTTTAAGCGTCAGGCGAAACTGCCTTTTCTGTTTCTGCTCGACCGGCTTGCCATTGCCACAGGGATCTTCTGTGTGTTTGTGCGCATGGCGAATTTTGCCAACTCGGAAATTGTTGGGGTGCCGACCAGCAAGCCTTGGGGGATTATCTTCGAGCGTATCGATATGCTGCCCCGTCATCCGGCGCAGCTTTATGAGGCGCTGGCCTATTTGGTTATCTTTATTACCCTCTGGCTGCTGTATCGTTATACCGAGATGAAGCGCAGGGAAGGGGCGCTGGTGGGGCTGTTCCTCACCCTGGT
The DNA here is from genome assembly GCF_021412565.1 of Shewanella sp. AS1. Lineage (GTDB taxonomy): Bacteria > Pseudomonadota > Gammaproteobacteria > Enterobacterales > Shewanellaceae > Shewanella. Next base: position 101,687 of record NZ_JAKCLJ010000005.1, read on the forward strand.
TTTTGGCGCCCGTTACCTGATTGAGTTTGTAAAGGTGCGTCAGGCCGAGTTTGCCCAGGACTGGAGTATCAGTGTCGGCCAGATGCTGAGTGTTCCCTTTGTGCTGATAGGGCTGACACTGCTGGTGCTGGCCTATTTAAGAAAACGTCCGAACTAAATTAGTCTGCGCTGTCGGTCTAATGAAAAAGCTCAACCTAGGTTGAGCTTTTCTATGTCTGGAACATTTATGCCCACACCCATGGATGGAAAGTGTGGGTGTTTATGTCTGGAACATTTATGCTTGTGCACCTCGCACCTCGCACCTCGCACCCCGCACTTTATTCCAACCTGTAGATCACCTCTACGCTGTCTCTGATGGTGATCTGCGCTTCCTGATAGCTGGCGCCAATATCGGCCTTGGCTGCCGCTTCCATGCGGTAGTGAACGGGAGTCGTAGGAGACTGCGGCAGATAGCGGATCTCCCACACCTGCCCTAAGGTTTCCCCAAATCCTGTGGCCAGTGACTGCGCTTTTTGTCTGGCATCCTGAATCGCCAGCTGTCGCGCCTTTTCCTGCAGTTCTTCATATCGGCTGGATTTGAAATTGATCTGCCCAATGCGATTTATCCCTTGCTCGAGGGCGAGGTCTAGAATGTCGTTGAGCCTGTCTAACTGGCGTAATTGCAGTGTCAGTTGCCTGCTGGCCTGATAGCCTATCTGGTTATTTTGGCGTGTGGTGGGATCATATAGATAGTCGGCCGAAAGATTAAGGTTCGCACTGTCGATCGCTTGTCTGTTGACACCCATTTGCTGCAATTTTTCTATCAGGTTCGCCAGGGCCTTATCGGATTCGGCTTTCGCCTGGGCACTGGTTTTGGCCTTAGTCACCACGGAAAATTTCAGTTCAGCCATATCGGCTTGAACCAGAAGTTGACTGCTGCCGATAGTTTCTAGGTGGCGAAAATCCTGAGCCTGTGAGGTTGCTTGTGATTGCGCTTGCGCCTGGACTGTGAGTAATGCGGCGCCGAAAAGGCTCACTATGATAGCGCCCCATAGACGGGGTTTTCTGTATTGGGTCATAAGTTGCTCCGTTTGCAGAGTGATAATGATAAATAAGTAGTCACGGCGCTATTAACGGCGATGGGGCGAAAAAGGGTTAAACGGTGGAGTTTTATTTGCACTAGGGCAGGTAAGGCTAATGAGCGAGTCTAATGGAAAGCCTAGATGGCTCATAAAAGAGGTGGCTGATTAGAGAGATAGCAAAAAGAAAAAGTCTGATGAATAAGCATCCTGCTATTCACCAGACGAAAAGCGCCTTTGGGGGTGCGCCTCGAGATACCACCTGTAAAGTATCTCGATGAAAAATGGTTGTCATGATTAAGGCCGCCTTATGGCATGGGCTATTGTTATTTATACTGCCCTCTAGCGCTAATCCTCACTCGCGTCCTGCGACCACTTTCTTTTATTCTTATTATGTAATGTAGGGCACAAACTTAGGTTAATGACGTCTTAACTTAAAACCGCGCATTAACAGATTCAGCTGTTGGGCTACCCTGTCGGTTTCAATTCTGAAACGGCCGGCTGACCCATTTTGTTTTTCATTTTGCCTAATGAGTTGGCTTACTATCTCATCACTAACGCCAAAGCGGCTGGCGACGTCCGATAATAAAGCGTGGTTATGTATCACCTCATCCACGATACGCTGAGCCATCTTGGGGGTGAGACTTTTACCTACATCATTCATTGCTGCGCCTCGTCATTTTATCTCTTGTTTATTACGACAAGATTAATGGGGTATTAATCTAGAGTCGTAATCCCTAAAGTTACTTAAGCTTCACATTGGCCTATGGCGAGAGCTGATTGCTCAGTTCTTTGCCTATTCCATATCCCATTGGCTAACGCCTAGGTGGGAGAAGAATTGCCATTGCTGCTGAATAAGTGAACCCATTCGTACAAGATGTTTCATGATTGACTCCTCAACTTCAGATCCATCATCAGGGTCAGTATCACTGATACCTGTTTTCTTATATGTAAGTTTTGTGCCAACTTTTCATATCTGTAATAAGTGGTTAATTCTTATTTAATTTTTATTTATCTATTCAAAAATGGAAGCCAAATATGCCTTTTTCGATTCACCAAGATGGCGCAAGCCTGCCTAAGCTTGGTGCGTTGTGGATTTAATGAACTGCGTGAGGAGTAAAAAATAACCGAGCACCTTGGCTCGGTTATTGGGCTCAATGATGTTGATTTCATCTTGAGCAGTTGTTCGTCTATTCGTTAGCGCAAGTTGGAGGAGCTAAGTTGCGCTAGGGGTGGGTGAGTTTGCCCTGATGGGATTTGCTTGGGCTGCGCAATGGCCCAGATGCTGTTGGGTTCGCCGTGATATGCGCGATGTTTCACCTTGGCAGCGAAATAGAAAAACAGGATTGCGGAAAATAACGCAAAGATCTCAATTAATAGTCCACTGAAACTGTGTGGTGCCCAAATCCCAATATTGGGCAGTAACAGTGCGAGGATTGAGGTCGCAGGGATGAGCAGGCAGCTAACGGCGGTTAGTTTCAATAAGCCTATGGCGGCAATAGCGGCACCACGGGCAAAGCTGTAAATAACTGCAACTATGAATGACAGATAATAGCAGGCCAAATAGGCATAGTTTATCTGGCCATCAAGCAGATAAATCCAGCGGCTAGCGAACATTGTGACCGCCACACCTAACAAGGAACCTAAGCATACACCCACAGTTAATGCGCCCATAAAGCGGCTAGAGCGGGTTTGCTGTGGTTGTTTCTGACGGCGTTTTTCTAACCAGAGTAAATTGCCACTATAGAACAGGAAGGCGCCTACTAATCCCATAACGAAATAGAGCCAACGGCCAAAATCACCGGCATAGTTACCAAAATGCAGGCCAAAGAAGGTAGCGACAATCGCTGGGTAGTTACCTTCATTCATCGCCGAGATGGTATTGATCTGCACATCATAGGTATAAGGATTCATGTAGATGAAATCGTTAAATGCACCACGAGTCATCGTGCCTTCTGAGGTGATAGAAATAGCCAAGCTTGGCATGGGAGAGCTGAGTCCGGAAAACTCCATCGACTTGACCTGGTAGCCGGCGGGTATGTCACTCACCTTCTCTAGATAGGTGCTGATAGGCGCTAACTGCTCAATCTTATATTCAACGGCGGATCTTGCTCTCGGTTCAAACATAGGTTTATCGCCGTAGATGGCAGTTAAACCGCCGTAGAACAGATCGTGAAACGCAAAGGCAACCACGGTTAGGGCGATGATCACATGAAACGGAAAGCTTAGTACACCGGCTAAGTTATGACTGTCTAACCAGAAACGGTTCGCGCCTTTCTTCGAGCGTAGGGCAAACAGGGTTTTTACCAGGGTTGGTAACAGGAAAATAATCCCTGAAATTAATGCGATAAAATATAGAATAGAGGCCAGACCCAGCACCAATACTCCCAGCTCTTCGTGTCCGACTTCCCCTGGAATGCCTGCAGTGCGGTGCAGCTGATCGATTAAGGTGCCTAGTTCATTTTTGCCGCTGGCTTTGGTGATCAATTCACCAGAGCCGGAGAAGCTGGCATGTATCAACTGATCATCGAGTCGGTAGCCACGTCCACCGCCTTTTTCATACCAAAGCATCGGCGAGCTTTGTTCATCGAAGTTAATGATAAAGCCTTCTCTGGCCATATCATGTTCACCGATCACCTCGGCAATCAGTTGATCATATTTTGAGGCTTCAATCTGCTGTAACTGCTCGGTCGGTGGGGTTGCCCATTGTGTTATCTGCGGCTTGAACATGGTCAGTGAGCCTGCGTAAAACGCAATAAACAGCACTAAACCGGCAATGATCCCGGTCCAAGTATGGATCGATTGATAGGTGCGAAGAATATCGGCACGAATTTTCACAGTGACCACCTTAGTAACACAAAAATTGAATAAGCAATGAGGTTGGCCGTACCTAGATAGGTAAATGCGCTGCGACCAGTTTTGAACATAAAGCTAAAGGTAATGATGGTGAGCCAGATAGGGGCGATCATCCACATGTTAAATTGCACTTTTACCGGGGCATCAATTCCACCCGGACCATACCAGGCAAAAATGCCAACTAAGGCATAGGTTAAGGTTAAACCTAATAGGGTGGCTGTAATGGATTTACGCCACCAATGGGGTTGAATTTTTTCTGATTGAGAAAGCCTACTCATGGTTCATGCTCTGTTTTTACTAAGGGTAATGAAAGGAATACAAATTAATATCGTGGTGGAAGTGAACAACCAGATAAAAATCGCCGCAGTTGTGGTTAACATTTGTAGCCAAGCCAACAATGCACCCACCAAAACACACAGTCCTAAAAGGGTGAAAACCCCCGGAAGTTTTTTGGTTATCAAGCCTTGATGTTTACTGGAAAGGTAGACAAGCACCGAACCCAGCAGAGTTAATGCAATTGCCGTCATCTGAATCATTAGGTTAATCCTTGTTAAAAAATCTAAAAGAATACTAATGTAAATGTTAATCATTATCAATTGCATTTAGTGGGGTGTTATCGTAAATTACAGCGGCCTTCACAGAATTTCGTTGTTTATTAACAGAATGTTGAGATGATCCATGAAAAACCTAACCTTTAAAAAGAAACTGCTCGTCAGCGCTATGCTATGCAGTCCAATGTTAAGTTCAGTTGCCTTAGCTGATGACGTTGAAGTGATCACAGTACTGGGTGAGAAAATTGAGCGCAGCCTTAAAGATACTGCTTCATCGGTATCGGTTATCGACAAAAGCACTTTAGATAGCGGTCAATATCGCTCTATTTCAGATGCCTTGGCTGAAGTGCCTAACGTCGTGGCATTAACAGGTTCGGCGCCGGATATTCGTGGGGTGACGGGTAATGGTGCCGCAGGTGGATTTAATTCATTCACCGGTGGTGCAAACGCGCGGGTATCGACCTTGATCGATGGTGTTGCAGAGCCCTTTATCGCAGATTTAACGGGTGATACTGGTTTATGGGACATCCAGCAAGTTGAAGTGTTCCGTGGTCCTCAGTCGACCCTGAATGGCCGTAACAGCATTGGCGGTACGGTTTACATTAAGACCATGGATCCCACCTTCGATTGGACTGGTGCGGCACGTTTAGGTTATCGAAATCAAGATAACTTTATCGACAGTGCGGTGATGTTGTCGGGTCCAATTATCGATGATCAGTTGGCGTTTCGCATCAGTGGCCAAAACGTCACCGGTAACACCTACACAGAGGAGCAAGTGTATGACACTAATCCTGACAGTTTCGATCAAAATGAGGTGCTGACTAATCGCTGGCGTGCCAAGTTCCTCTGGCAACCCGAAGGCATCGAAGATCTGAAAGTGATGTACAGCTACTCATATAACAATGAGAAGGGCAATACCGGTCGTCGTTACTTCTCTGGTGATGATCCTTGGGAATACAAGCAGATCTATAACCGTTACATGGATACCACGGCTAATAGCCATGCACTGAAATTTGATTACAAGTTAAGTGACAGCCAAAGCTTTGATTTATTAGTGTCTTACATGGACTATAAATGGGGCTTTAACGATTACACTGCCCAGGAAGCGGCGCAGCAATATGTCAACATGCATGACACCAGCTATACCCTTGACGGTAAATTTAACTTCGGTTTAGACAGTCAAATATTCAATGGCTTTATCGGCCTGATGTATTACGAGCGTAGCCAGGATTTCGATAGCACTGGCGGCACGGTTTATGAGGGGGATGACAGCAGCGAATCTAAGTCTATCTACGGTGAAGTTAACTATAGCCTGAGCGATGATTGGCGCATTACTGTCGGTGGTCGTCTAATGAATGAGCAGCAAAAGCGTAACTTCCAGATGTTACGTGGCGCCGCTTTGATTAATGAAGATCTTGATAAAGATAACGACGTGTTCCTACCTAAGCTGGTGGTGCAGTATGCCGTTGCTGAGTCAACGACGCTTTTGGCCAGTGCCCGTAAAGGTTACAACGCGGGTGGCGGAGCGTTGGAGTTTGTGACCAACAGTTATTACTACTACGACGAAGAGTCTGTGTATACCTATGAGCTGGCGTCACGCAGCAGTTTCGATAATGGCAATATTACCCTCAATGCCAACCTCTTCTATAACGATTATGATGGTTATCAAGCGTCAAACAGCTCGCGAATGATCACTAACATCGATAAGTCGGTCACTATGGGGCTTGAAGCGGAATTTACTGCCATGTTAACCGATAGTGTGCAGTTGTTCTCTGGCATTGGTTTGCTCGATAGCGAGATCAAAGAAGCCGATCCTGCCTATGGTGACATCATAGGTAACGCGTTGAACTCAACGCCGAACTTCACCGGTAACTTGGGCCTGAAATATTGGATCACCGATGAGCTGACTTTTGGTCTGTCAGGCCATTATGTGGGTGAATATTATGGTGATATCGCCAATACCGATGAGCGTATTGCCGGCGATTACACCACCACACGTTTGAATGTGGATTATCAAACCGATCATTGGCGTGTTAGTGGCTTCGTTAATAACCTGTTTGACGAAAAAGCGGTCACAGTGAAAGAGCCAGCAGGACGTGCTTACGCTGACGGTTATGCGGCGATCATAGATCCGATCAACTTTGGTATATCAGTGACTTATAGTTTCTAAGTGCAGTCTGATTTAATGCAAAAGCGCCGCTAATTTTAGCGGCGCTTTTTTTGTGGTTCTTTCGCGGCGAAACCTATTTCTGTATTGCTGAGGAATCATCGTCTACATCTGCATCTACATCAGTATCTTGCCAGAATGCATAGTTATGTTTACCGCGCTTTTTTACTTGATACATAGCGCTGTCAGCATATTCACAGCAACTGGCAAAGTCTTCATTCACAGCAAAACAATAGATGCCAATATCACAACCGTCATGCGGGCTAGACATAGGTCTGATGGTGCTACAAGGATATCTTTTTACTGCATTGCAGCCGAAGATACCCCTGCACGATTAGGTTATACCCCTGTCATCTGCCCTGTGTAGAGGATAAAGTTACGCAGCAGAAACACCCCGATCAGGCTAAAGCTGGCGGTGACGGCCACATAGGTAAACTTGCGGTCAGCAGAGACCTTCATCCACAGGTTAAAGGCCAGTGGCAGCGTCAGGCCGATACCGATCACTCCGGCCCAGAAGATCCAGCCCCAGAATCCTTCGCCAATGGCATTCAATGCGGCTACCTGACTCTGCCCTCCTGAGAGAATAAGTCCGGCGAAGAAGGTAAACAGCAGGCCTATCTCGACTAAGATCAACGGGATCTCTATGCCGTGAATAAAACGGACTTCGACGCCGTTGGGATTGCCCCTGAGCAGTACGCCCCCCAGCAGGGTGGCCGCCGCGCCGGAGGAGAGACCGGAAACCAGAAACAGCAGTGGCAGTACAGGGTTATTCAGCAGTGGGAAGCCGATCAATGCCGACAACAGGAATCCGGTATAGGCCCCGAGGGAGATGGCGAGGATCACTAAGACCCCAGTGATCGCCGCTTCCTGTCTGACTAAATAGTCCAGCAGGCATTTCACTATTGGCCATCTATCTTGCAGCAGACGGCTAATGGCGCGCTCGAACACACAGGCAATCCAGGCAAACAGCACCACTTGATAGGCCATCAGTACCAGTACCCCCATGGACATCACTGAGCTGGTGTTGTAGAAGACCAGGATCTTCCAGAAATCCAGTGGCCGGGTGAGATCTAAGACTAAGATCCCCAGCCCGCCGAATACCGCGATGGGCGCGATAATTGCTGCCGCCTGCACGAAGGGCGAATGCCAGGCATCAAAGGTGAGCTTAAAGTGCTTTAGCATGATGGCAAAAAACACGGCACCTGCGGATAATCCGGCGAGAAACAGATAGATGGCGATAGGCCAATGCCATACCAGGCCTTCAAAATGAAAAGCACTCATAGCTTGATCTCCCCTTCTATGGTTTGAATATGAAACAGCTTAGGTCGGGTTCCCAGATCCACTTTGGCGCGGTAACTGGGTTTCTGTTTCAGCAGTTTCACTAAGTCCGATTCGGGATCTTTGAGGTTGCCAAAGGTCAGTGCCTGGGTTGGACAGGCCTCAACACAGGCGGGTTGCAATCCCTGTTTTAACTGAGTCTGCTGGCAGAAATCACACTTGTCAGCGGTGCGACTTTCAGGATTGATAAAGCGCACCTGATAAGGACAGGCGGCAATACAGTACTGGCAGCCGACACAGCGATCTGCGTTGACCGCCACTATGCCTGTCTGTTTATCTATGTAGGCGGCGCCCGTTGGGCACACCTTGACGCAGGGCGCGGCTTCACAGTGCTGACAGGAGAGGCGGCTAAAGTGATAACTCTGATGGGGGTACTCACCAAAAGGCCCGGTGCGCTCAATCTTCAGGCGGGTAACGCCCTCGGGCACATGGTTGACTTCGCGGCAGGCATGAACGCAGGCCTCACAGCCGATACAGCGATTCTCATCATGTACCATGGCATATTTTATTTCTGGGCTTTCTCCCTCTTCATTGGGGGATTCGGCCAGGGGCGCACGGGTGACAGAGTAAACGGAGGCACCAGCCAGCAGAGCGCCGCAACCTTTTATAAATTGTCGTTTTGAGCGTTCCATGATTGGCCTCCTATTGCGTTAACTGATGGCAACTGACACATAACTGACTGCGCTGTTTGTCGTCCATTGACAAGATAGGATCTTGCTCTGGATGCAGCTGGTGACACTGGCCGCAGCCTAATTGACTGGCGTGGACATTATGGGTCCATTCGGCCTCGGCTAAGGCCTGATGATCATGACATGTGAGGCACACAGCTACGCGCTGCGTCACTGTCATTTGGCTATCGGCGCCAAAGGTGTTAATGCTTGATTCTTTCTTTGGATGTGTGCCTTGCTCACCATGACAATCCTGACATAAGATCCCCAGAGCTTGATTGCCGTGTATGCCGACCAGTTGGCCATTGCGCTTATGGCATTTAATGCAGTTCGTTCCTGGCTCGGCCATCAGACTCGGGGCTAAGCTGCATAGCATGAGTGTGACTGTGAAAAAGATCAGCGACGAGAAAAAATGCTTACTTGGGTACATACCGCATCCTTACATCCTTAAGGGAGATGATCGCTATGTTAAATCAGAGCGCCAAGTGGTCAGTTTGACGCTCGGTTGGACTTGCTTTATTAGTATTAGCTAGAGCAGACTCATATCAGGCGGCGAGGGCACTGCGCAGCAGGGCTTCGTCACACTGCTTATGTTCGTCCAGCTTAATGAGTTTCACCCCTATGTAATCCAAGCATTTTTCGACAAATCGCATCTGCTCTGGTGAGCTGGCACTGGGATCGCTGACCACAAGTTTGACCGCAGACGATTCATTGTCGACGACCACATAATCCAGGTGGCAGTGTTCCATAAAGTCTTGCACCTCTTCGTGGTTGCGAATTGAGTCATCAATATCGACCACATTCACCAGTGACGCTCCGTAAAGCACATCATAGCGATTGCTGGCAATGGCTTTGAGACCTTTAAGAAAATGCATTGATTCTTTATCTAACAAGTGTGGCTTGATGCTAACCGCGGCATCGGCCATCTGTGCCTCGTTTGATCTAAAGAACTTTATGCAAGTCATTACGAAGGTCACTACAACCAGAGGGACAATAATAAATAGAACAAAGTACATAAAGGCATAACTGATAAAAACAGTGGCTATGTTGTTCATGATAAACCTCCATCGGTATTTTCATTTTTTTACTCTCTAGTTAATTATTACTTTATGTGTATTATTTACAATAATTATCGAAATCAATTTATTTAAATTTTGCAGCAGGTCTGATAGTTGTTTTTAACTATTTTGTTTTGTAGATTATTGATAATTGAATATGTGTTTTTCAAATAGTGGATATCTGTTTTTATATCTATTATTTAATTTTTAATAAGTTATTTATTAATTAAATTTTTCTTGTTAAGTTATTGTTTGTGTTGATTTGTTTGTGTTTTCTTTTGTTCGATTGCAGATTTTGAAATAAAAGTATTGTAAGCATTTTCATATTAACTATAATTCAGTTTATATATTTTATTAGGGGGTATTTTCAAATGAAAAATATAACTATAGATAGTTTGGATATGCTGAGTGCTAATATATTAGTTAATCTTTATGAAAAACATTCTGCATCCACTGTTGCAAATGATATGAATATCCCCGCGCCTAAAGTGAGTCGTTGTTTACAACATGCCAGAATGATATTTAATGATCCGCTTTTTATCAGAAAGAAGCATGGTCTGGAGCCCAATGAGTTTACTCGCCAGCTCTATCCCATAGTCAAAGAGTTAGTGCAATGCAGCGAGTCACTCTATCAGTTGAATCAGAGCAATACGAAGGCGGCAACCAATATCGTGATTTATATCAGTGAGCTGCTGATCCAACATCTGTCGCAACAGCTCAGCAGTGCCATAAGCGATGCACAGTTAGCCATCAGTTATGAACTGCGTAATGACTCGGAGGATATTCTCGATGATATCGCCAATGGGCTGATCGATCTGGCGGTGTTGAGTGAATCGAATCCGCTATTACTGCAGGCCGATACGCGCCTGGAGGTGGTGCCCCTGAAAACCCTGCAGCATCTCTATCTCTTGTGTGGGCTCAATCATCCCATAATGCAACAGCAGATCAGTCTGGCAAATATTGCCAGCTATCCTTATTTGAGTGCGTTTAGCCAGATAGATAAGCGTTCACCGGATCCTTTTGAGCTCTATTGCCGTCAGCAGAAATGGTGCTGTCACCTGGCTCCTACCGATCACAGCCAGTCTTCCTTAGGTTTTTACGATCTGTTTCGCTATCTATCCGATGATAAAACTGTGAGTCTGCTGCCCTTTAATAAGGTTTACGAACAGAGCCATTTGTTACCTGGGCTACATGTGTGTTGCCTGTCGGCGATAGATACCGAGCGTTTATATCAAGATCAGTCCTATCCCAGACTCTATCTTATCAGTGCTAAAGGGCAGCCTAATCTTCATATCAGCTGGATGAAACAGGAGATCACATCACTGATCAATCAGAGTGTGCATTAGTAACAGAGTTAACTTATTCAAACGACATGGTAAGCTTTATCGCCCCAGTCGCATTCTCTATCATGCCCTGGGGTCTTTTTTATGCCAGAGGCTGCCCTTTAATGACAGCTGCACTGGTTGGCATCATCGCCACTCTCGCCAGCAGGGGATCGTGTTTGTGCCATCTGCCGGTAGTGAAATTGCATCTCGATCAGTTTTTCGCTGAGCACTTTCTTCAAACAGCTGGCCAACTGAGGCTTAATGCCCTTATGGCAATGCAGATAATAGCTTTCGCTCTCGAGCTCGCTGGTTTCGCGCCAAATATCTGAGATATCAAGGTAATCGAGGTCATCACGGTTCTCGAAATAACTGACCGACATGGCCGAGGCCAGCACAGCCACATCCTGACTGTGACTGACATGATCGACCAGCATCCTCAGGCTCGGACTCTTCAGCGCCACATGGATCTCGATTTTTTTGCTTCTGGCGTAGTTTTCAAGTGGATGAGGCTGTTGTTCATGCAAGTTGGTATTGGCCAGGGCAAGATGATATCTAAACAGCCCAGCAAGCGGATCGGTGGCGGTAAAAATGGGATGACCACGCTTGGCAACAATAAAAAAGTGGTTGATATCGCCGAGTTTATAGTTATTCACCATAGGATGATTAATCAGCTCGGTCGAGATACTGCAATCGAGTTTGCCCTGACATAAACGCTGACTGACTTTATCTGACCAGGGCTGAATATTGATACTGACACCGCCATCGACACAGTGACAGATCTGTTGCACGCAGTTGAGTGCCATCAAAGACCACTGCTCGTAAGTTGCCACGCTCAGCTGAAAAGGCTCGGCGTCCTTGTCTATGGTGGCGGCGACTATCCTGTCGTATTGCTCCAGTATGGTTTGCACCATAGGGTAGATGGTCATGGCGACCTGATTGGGTTCGAAACCATATTGCTGACGGATAAACAGCTCATCCTCCAATACCTCACGCAGACAGGTTAAGCTGCGACTCACCTTAGACTGAGTCGTACCCAAACGCTCGGCCGCCGCGCTGCCACTTTTAAGCTCAACCAATCCGATAAAGACTTGTAAAGTAAAGTAATCGAGTCGACTCACTTTTTTAAGCATGGCCATATCCTTTGCGTTGCTATTCTGCCGGCCTGGATTAGAGGCATAAATAATGGATCTTTTACTTAATAATTAAGTAGTTGATAACTTTTCCTTGTAACACTAAGTGGCAAAAAAAACTGCAATCTGGGTCACAAATGTGTGGTGTTTTTGAGCAGATTTAGTCTAAGAGGATTATTGATTTCGTTAGTCAAATTAATTTAAAGCTAATTTTTATAATTGCTTAGCTTAGTTTTTTATCAGCATTTTGCTGTTGCATTTATGTTGCTCGATTGATGCTCAAATGTGGGGTGGTGTTACAAAAAGGTACTCAATTATTTAACTGCCTTTGATATATCTATCGCGTAAGAAAATTTATCAAAAAAATAATTAACTGATTTTAAAGGAAGTTTGATGAGTACCCCAAAACTGTTTAAGCAAAGTGCGATAGCAAGCTTCACGGCTCTATATATCGGCGGCGCTTGCTCGGTTGCTGTGGCCTCTCCAGGCATGGAGAAGGTGCCCGGCACGAGTTTTTATACCCCAACTTTTACTGCTGAAGATATTCAGCGAGTTAATGATGCCCGCAAGCTTGAATTATCGGGTGATGTTTATCTGGGTCAACCAGGTCAAATTAACCGCATTATTAAAAAGCGTACCCCGGCGGAGATTTTCCAGCCTGAAGCACAGTCTAGTGGCGTTCAAACTTATATTGTTCAGCTAGATGCTGAGCCACTAGCGACCTATACCGGGGATATTCCTGGTTATGCCGCGACCGCTGCGCCAAAGAACCGCTCTGTGATCGCTAAAGGCCGTGTCAGTGTTAACACAGCTTCTGCGCAGTCATACAAGAGCTTCCTGCTAGGTAAACAAGATAGGTTTATCGCTAAAGCGTCTCAGGCTGGTGTATCAGCAAAAGTGAACAAGCAGTTCACTGTGGCCAGCAATGCCATGGTGGTTGAGATGACCCAGGATGATGCGATCAAGATGTCACATCAGTCTGGTGTAAAACGCATCAGCCTAAACCGTATTTTCCAGTTGCGTACCGACCGTGGTCCAGAATTTATCGGCGCCGATAAAGTGTGGCAGGGCACGGCAACTTCAAGTAACAGCCTGAATGCCAAGGGTGAAGGCATGGTGGTTGGTATTATCGATACCGGTATCAATACAGATCATGTGTCGTTTGCCGATGACGAAGATTATGCGATTGCTAACCCGTTTCAAGCGGTAGGTTTCCGTGGTGATTGTGTTGAGTCACCCCAGTTGTGTAACAACAAATTGGTGGGTGTGTACTCATACCCTGAGATCACAGATGTTTATGACGCCGATGAGTTCCAAACTTCCTATCGTCCTGTGATGATACGTCCAGCCAATGGTGAAGACTATAACGGTCACGGTTCTCATACCGCCAGCACGGCTGCGGGTAACGCCTTAGAGAATGTGCCGCTACAAAGTTTTGATGGTGAAGCGACCAGTGATGGTATCGATCTGCCATTCACTTTCCCTAAAGTCAGTGGTGTTGCGCCTCGTGCTCATGTGATCTCTTATCAGGTGTGTTGGCCTGGCGGCAGCGGTGATCCTTATGCGGGTTGTCCTGAATCAGCCATTCTTTCTGCATTTGAAGATGCCATCGCCGATGGGGTCGATGCCATTAACTTCTCTATCGGTGGTGCAGAATCGCTGCCATGGGCAGACCCAATGGAGCTGGCCTTCTTAGCCGCGCGTGAAGCGGGTATCTCTGTGGCTGTTGCTGCCGGTAACAGTGGTGCCTATTGGACTGCTGACCATACTTCACCTTGGGTAACCACTGTGGGCGCGAGTACCCACGACCGCCAACTTGAAGCGGGTGTGAAGACCTTAGACGGTTTTGAAGGAAGCAGCAACATCCCTTCTGCAGCTATCGAAGGTTTGAGCTTTTCTGGTGGCATCACAGGTCAAGTGGTGCTGGCTGAGAACTTTGCCGACCCTGATACCACAGATAGCTATAAGTCTGCAACCTGTAACGTACCTTTCCCTGAAGGGACTTTTACTGCCGATCAGATAGTCGTGTGTGAGCGTGGCGATATCGCCCGTGTGGATAAGGCGAAAAACGTTGCAGCAGGTGGAGCCGGTGGTATCATTCTGCAAAACCTTAGTTCAAGCGAAAACCTGGTTGCCGACAGTTATGTGATCCCTGGTATTCATGTTAAATCAGTGGATCGTTTTAAGATCCGTAACTGGGTGATTCGTAACGGCGAAGCGGCCCGTGCGACCATCTCTGATTACACCAACGAATACACTTTCAATGCTGAGCTGGGTAATAACCTGGCGACCTTCAGCTCCTTAGGCCCAAGTAAAACCAATAATACCTTAGTGCCAGATTTGACGGCCCCAGGTGTGGATATCTATGCGGCAAACGCCGACGATCAACCGTTTACTTCTGTGCCAGCTGCATCAGATTGGACCTTTATGAGCGGGACCTCTATGGCCGCGCCTCATGTCACTGGGGCTATGACCTTGCTGACTCAGCTGCATCCTGATTGGACCCCTGCTGAGATCCAATCTGCATTGATGATGACAGCCGGTCCTGTGGTGCTAAACACAGGCTATGAGCTAGTTGAGCCCTTCTACAACTTCATGGCCGGTGCCGGTGCCATTAATGTTGCCCGTGCAGCAGACACTGGTCTGGTGATGGATGAAACCATAGATAACTACCGTAATGCTGACCCAACCAATGGTGGTTTAGTGAACTGGCTTAACATCCCATCTATGGTTGAAATGGAATGTGAGAGAACCTGTAGCTTTATGCGTACGGTTAAAGCGACCCGTGACGGTAGCTGGACAGTGGAAGGCATAGGCAAAGAGGAAGGCTTCGACGTGGCCGTTTCTCCAGCACAGTTCAGCCTAAAAGCGGGTGAGTCACAAAGCATCATCATCACGGCAACCACGCCGAGTATGATTGAGATGAACATAGAGCCGGAAGATGCAGGTCTACCTTGGAGCACTGTGCTCAATAAAGATACCTTCTTCAACGGTCAGGTGAATCTGAAAGAGGTGAGTGGTAACGCTCCTGATGTGCACATGCCAGTTGTTGTTGCAGCCGTTGCTGACCAATTACCTGTATCACATCGCTTTGAGATCACTCGTGACCAAGGCACTGAAACTCTGATGGTGAATACCGATTCATACAGCGAGCTAACGCCACGCTTCTATGGTCCAGTTAAACCTGAGATGGTTAACACCACGCTCACTGCGGTTTCACCTTTCCTGAACCCTGAGAATCTTGAAGCTGGTTGGGATATCCGTCCTATTACCATTCCTGAAGGCACTAAGCGTCTGGTGGTAGAGGTGTTGGATGCCAATATGGTGACGACCGAAGAAAACCTTAATCCACGCTACACCATCCCACATCCCTTTGTGGCGATTGGTCGCGATGCAAATGACAATGGCACTTTCATCCCTGAAGGTACTGTAGATTCCACGACTATTCGTGAGGAATATGTCGAAGAGATCTTGTGTCTATCGAGCAGCCAGTCACAGCATAACTACTGTAGCATCGAGAGTCCTGCTGCCGGTACTTACTGGATTGCGACGGCTATGGCCTATGGCCAAGGTTTAGGTGATGTTAATCTTGATACGGGTTATGCCATTATCATGGAAGATGATGATCGCGGCTATCTGAGCCTGTCTGGTCCAGCGTCTCACGATGGTAACGGTAATTACAACATCGATATCAACTGGAACATTCCAGAGACCCAAGCTGGCGACATCTACTACGGTGGATTCGACATGGGTAGCATGCCGGGCGCCGAAGGTACCTTAGGCTTTACCGCTCTGGATATTCGTCGTAGCGATGATGCAGTTCAGTGGTCTGTTAGCCAAGATACCGCGCGCAGCATGGATGTGCTGGATATTACTCTTAGCATAGCGCCTAACCTGGAAACTCAAGATCGTAACTTTAAGTTTGAAGTGAAGTTGCCAGAAGGGATGCGCTTAGCCACTGATACTATCGTTACCAACAAAGAGGAAGTCACGCAGGCTGTGGTTGCCGATGAAACTGGTTTCGTATTATCAGGCGTGCAGCCAACCACTCGTGATGTTAAGCGTGACTATAAAGTCAGCACTAACTTCACCAATGAGATGTGTCATACACCGCTGATCGATGAATACTCAACCGGCGGTTATATCGACTTGTTCGGTGAGTTTAAGTTGCAACCAACAGCCGATTGGTTGGTGGGTGACTTTAATACTAGCTTCGATGTGCCTATCGATTGGTTGTTCTACAAAGAAGGCGCTAAGTTTGAGCTTTATAACCAGCCAAACGGTGGCTATATGCGTATGCACACTGTCGGTGCATTACAGCTAAATACTGCCTACTGGTATATGAAGTTGCACCGTGGTCCTGGTTTCTTACTTGAAGGTTTAGCACCTTTCTGGCGTGGTGATTTCGAAACTAAGTATCGTCGTAACCCTGAAGATCCGTGGGGACTGACCATTGCTTCACAATATGCTGAAGATCGTCCAGATCTAGGGGATCTGCTGTTCCTTGAGTTTGATAACGTGACCGATACTAAGACAGGCGAAGAGTTTGACTTCGAAGTGATCTTGCGTAGCGGTATTGATTATCGCCAAGGCCAATATGAGATCATCTATGCCTACGATAACCTGGGTGCCGATCTGGCTAAAGGTGTGGTGATGGTTGAAGGTTTCGATTCACCCTATTCAAGCGGTGTAGGTCCTAAAGATGGTGCGTTATACCAAGTATTAGGTTACGACAATCTTGATGAAGTATTGTCTGATGACTTGGTGGTTTGTTATGACTACGTAGGCCCAGAACAGAGCCGTATGGAAGTGACTTTCAAGGCGGTGATTAAGCCTGAAGCGACCGGTTCAACTATGGATGTCACCTTAGACTATGATCTCGAAGGTGCTGAATCAGTCAGTATGAGCCATGCTATCAATGTACAAGGCAACATCAAGGTTGCTGAGATCGCCGATCAGTTTGTGGCTGAAAATACACAGCTTTCACTGAGCGTGATGTATGTTGACGCCAACAAGGTACCGAATACCGTTGAAGTGACAGGTGAGAACATCACTGCAGAGGTTAATGGTAACGACTTTACTATTACGCCTAAGAAAAACTGGCACGGTGAAACCACTGTGATAGTAACGGTTCGTGATAACGAACACAGCGGTGATGCCACTAGCACCAGCTTCAATTTAACGGTAGAGTCTGATGGGAAAGAGCCTGAATCAGCAGGTCAGGAAGATGAGGTTGAAGTTGAGACTGAATCTGATGACAGTTCAGTTGGTCAGGAAGATGAAGTTGAAACTGAAACTGAAACTGAATCTGAATCTGATGAGAGCTCAGTTGGTCAGGAAGATGAAACTGAATCTGAATCTGATGACAATTCAGTTGGTCAGGAGGATGAAGTTGAAGTTGAAGTTGAAGTTGAAACTGAATCTAAATCTGATGACAGTTCAGGTGGTGCCTTAGGCTTTGGCTTGTTGACACTATTGCCGCTGGCCATGCTGCGTCGTCGCCGCGCCTTAAAGCTAGTGCGTCATTAATCAAAATAAAAGAGGAGCTTAGGCTCCTCTTTTTATGTTCTATTTTTGAAAGTTACTAAGTTACACACCCGTCATCAGCTCTGTTTGCTATGGTCTAAAGGCTGTGCAACGCTTTGCAGCTATTTGAGAGTGGGTTGAATAGAGCGGCTGCATGAGATTAATTTTCAGCAATCTTCTTGTTTGTACTGTGAATCATAATTAAAAAAGAATATATCCCCACCTTTACTACGTGACCAGTTTTAGTGACTTTAAAATGTGGGAAAGCAAAGAATTAAATATCGTAACAGTTTGAAATGTAATCAATTTATTGTCGTAAACTTAGCTATACAATTAGTGTAAAGTTACATGTTGTTACACTTTAAAGTTCGCTCTCATTTATTAAGCCAGCCAGTTTATTTTCACTTTTCCTACTTTCGCTACATGCGGCTTTTAGCCTGTGTTTTGACATTGGCGCTGCCGTTTTCTTACCCGACTTTGTCACCGATGCTAAGTAAGCAATCTTGCTGAATTCGATTGTAAACAAACTGCAATGTTAATTAAGTGTATAGTTTTTGTTAATTAATTTTGATATATCTAGCGCGCTCTGTAAGTTAATGAAAAATAAAAAATATATTAGCAATTGTTGAATTAGAAGGAATTTTAATGAATACCTTACATATCTTTAAACACAGTGCGATAGCGAGCTTGACAGCGCTCTATATCGGCGGTGTTTGCTCTGTTGCCTCGGCCTCTCCCGGTATGGAGAAAGTGCCAGGCAGCAGTTTTTATACGCCTACTTTTACAGCCGCAGATATTCAGCTTGTTAATGATGCTCGTAAGCAAGAGCTAAAGGGGGATATCTTCCTTGGTCAGCCGGGTCAGGTTAACCGGGTAATGAAGGCACGCACACCAGAGGAAATTTTCCAGCCTAGGGCTAATGCATCGGGTGTTCAAACCTATATTGTTCAGTTAGATGCCGAGCCGTTAGCGACTTATGCTGGTGATATTCCAGGTTATTCTGCGACTAAAGCACCGAAAAACCGCTCTGTGATCGCTAAGGGGCGTGTCAGTGTTAATACTGTCTCGGCACAATCCTATAAGAGCTACCTGTTAGCCAAACAAGATAAGTTTATTGCTAACGTTCGACAGGCCGGGGCGACGCTAAAAGTGGGCAAACAATTTACTGTCGCCAGCAATGCTATGGTGGTTGAGATGACTCAGGATGATGCGATCAAGATGTCGCATCAAAGAGGAGTCAAGCGCATCAGTCCAAGCCGGGTGTTTAAATTGCGTACCGACCGGGGCCCTGAATTTATCGGTGCCGACAAGGTTTGGCAGGGCACAGCTTCAGCCAGCAATAGCCTAGCAGCGAAAGGGGAAGGTATGGTTGTCGGTATTATCGATACTGGTGTGAATACCGATCATATCGCCTTCGCCGACGATGAGGAGTACGCGAACGCAAACCCATTTAACGCGGGCAATTTCCGCGGGGATTGTGTTGAGTCCCCTGAACTGTGTAATAACAAGTTGATTGGGGTTTACTCCTATCCCGAGATCACCGGTGTTTATGATGCAGATGAGTTTCAAACCTCTTATCGCCGCGAGATGATACGTCCAGCTAACGGTGAAGACTATAACGGTCACGGTTCACATACTGCCAGTACGGCAGCGGGTAATTTAATTAAAGATACCCCGCTACAGACTTTTGATGGTCAAGCGACCAGCGATGGCGTCAATGTGCCTTTTAATTTCCCTCAGACCAGTGGTGTTGCGCCGCGCGCCCATATCATCTCCTACCAGGTTTGTTGGCCTGGCGTTCAGGGCGATCCTTATGCGGGTTGTCCAGAAACAGCCATTTTATCGGCATTTGAAGATGCCATTGCCGATGGTGTCGATGCGATTAACTTCTCTATTGGTGGTGCCGAAGATCTGCCTTGGGGAGACCCGATGGAATTGGCCTTCTTAGCCGCTCGTGAAGCCGGTATCTCGGTTGCGGCAGCAGCGGGTAACAATGGTGACTATTGGACCGCCGATCACAGTTCACCTTGGGTCACCACAGTGGGCGCTAGCTCTCATGATCGTGTTCTCGAGGCTGGTAAGAAAACCTTAGGCGAGTTTGAAGGGGTGGCGACACCTTATTCTCAGACGATTGACGGTATGGGTTTCTCTGGTGGCATTAACGGTCAGGTGGTTTTGGCAGAAAATTATGCCGATCCCGATCTTACCGATACCTACCCTGCCGCTAAGTGTAACGCACCTTTCCCTGCGGATACCTTTACCAGTGATCAAATCGTGATTTGTGAACGTGGTGATATAGCCCGTGTTGATAAGGCGAAAAACGTGGCTGCGGGTGGAGCTGGTGGCATCATCTTACAAAACGTGGATTGGCGAGCGGATGATCTGGCTGCAGACAACTTCGTTATTCCAGGTATTCACGTTAGCTCATCGAATCGTTATTCACTGAAAAACTGGGTCAATAGTAATGGTGCTGCGGCACGTGCGACGATTTCTGAATTTACCAATGATTACCGATTTGATCCTGAACTGGCTAATAACCTAGCGTATTTCAGCTCAATGGGCCCCAGTAAAACCAACAACACCTTAGTGCCTGATCTGACCGCGCCTGGTGTGGATATCTATGCGGCCAACGCCGATGATCAGCCCTTTACCGCTATGCCTGCCGCATCGGATTGGACCTTTATGAGCGGCACCTCGATGGCGGCGCCTCATGTGACAGGTGCTATGGCCTTGTTGACTCAGCTGCATCCTGATTGGACACCAGCTGAGATTCAATCGGCACTGATGCTGACTGCTGGTCAGGTGATGCTCAATACGGGTTATTCAGAGTTCCCATTGATTGAGCCTTACTACAACTTTATGGCGGGTGCCGGTGCGATAAACGTCGCCCGTGCGGCAGATACCGGACTTATCATGGACGAAACCATAGATAACTACCGTAATGCCGATCCAACCAATGGTGGTTTAGTTAATTGGCTCAACCTACCTTCTATGGTTGAAATGAATTGTGAAGGCAGTTGCAGCTGGATGCGTACCGTTAAAGCGACCCGTGATGGTAGCTGGACGGTCGAAGGTGTAGGTAAAGAGGAAGGCTTTGAAGTTTCTGTTTCACCCGCCCAATTCAGCCTAAAAGCCGGTGAGTCACAAAGCATCATAATTACTGCAATCAATCCAAGCATGATCGAAACGCCGACTGTTCCTGTCGATGATAACGGTGTCTGGACGAGTGTGGAAAACAAGGATGTGTTCTTCAACGGTCAGGTTAACCTGAAAGAAGTGAACGGGAATGCGCCTGATGTACATATGCCGATAGTCGTGGCGGCTAAAGCCGATCAACTGCCGGTTTCACATCGCTTTGAGATCACCCGTGATCAGGGAACTGAAACCCTGCAGGTCAACACTGATGCTTATAGTCAGTTGACGCCGCGTTTCTACGGCCCTATCAAGCCAGAAGTGTTTAACAGCACGTTGGAAACCGTATCGCCTTTCCTGAATTTAGCGAATATCCAGATGGGTTGGGATGTGCGTGCCATT
Organism: Shewanella sp. AS1; assembly: GCF_021412565.1. GTDB lineage: Bacteria > Pseudomonadota > Gammaproteobacteria > Enterobacterales > Shewanellaceae > Shewanella. The sequence continues at coordinate 122,898 of NZ_JAKCLJ010000005.1, forward strand.
ACCATTCCAGAAGGTACCAAGCGTTTGGTTGTGGCAGTGCAGCAGGTAGAGTCGCTCTCAACAGAAGAGAACCTGATCCCGCGTTATACTAAGCCTCATCCTTATATCATGGTGGGTTATGACGAGAATGGTAACGGCACATTTGTCCCCGAAGGCACTGAGGACACTAACCTGATCGCCGATGAGTATCAAGGCGAGCTGATTTGTCTATCAACCAGTCCGGCTGAGGATAACTACTGTAGTCTCGAGAGCCCAATGCCCGGTACTTACTGGATCGCCACCGCCAATGCTAACGGCCCTAGCAAGGTGAGTGTTGACACAGGTTATGCCATTATCATGGAAGATGACGATCGCGGTCTTCTGAGTATTTCGGGCCCAGCCTCTCACGATGGTAACGGTGACTATATTCTCGATCTGAACTGGAATATTCCAGGCACTCAGGCAGGTGATGTTTACTATGGTGGTTTTGACATGGGTAACATGCCAGGCGCTGAGGGTACCTTGGGCTTTACCGCATTGGATATTCGTCGTGGTGATGATGCGGTGCAGTGGACTGTAAGTCAGGATACCGCCCGTAGCATGGATGTTCTGGATATTAAGCTGAGCGTTGCACCTAACATGGAGTCTCAGGATCGCAACTATAAGTTCGAGCTTAAACTGCCAGAAGGGATGCGATTAGCGCCAGCCACCTTACAGACCAACAATGAAGCTATCGCTCAGGCCATAGTTGCTGACGAGACAGGCTTTACCTTATCTGGCCTACAGTTATCGACCCGTGATGTTAAGCGTGACTATAAGGTGACGACTAACCTGACCAGCGAGATGTGTCATACACCGCTGATCGATGAGTACTCAACCGGTGGTTATATCGATCTGTTTGGCGAGTTTAGAATTCAGCCTCAGGCAGACTGGTTAGTAGGTGACTACAATACCAACGTCGATGTACCTATGGAGTGGTTGTTCTACAAAGATGGCGCCCGTTTTGAGCTATATAATCAGGAAAACGCCGGTTATCTGCGTATGCATACTGTTGGTGTGATGCAGCTTAATACTGCCTGGTGGTATATGAAGCAGCATCGTGGCCCTGGATTCCTGATGGAAGCGCTTGCGCCATTCTGGCGTGGTGATTTCGAGATGAAATACCGCCATCACTGGGAAGAGCCATGGGGACTAACCATAGCGTCACAATACGCTGAAGAGCGTCCTGATCTTGGCGACCTGCTGTTCCTCGAGTTCGATAACGTGACAGACATAACCACAGGTGAAGAGTTCGACTTCGAGACTATCCTGCGCAGTGGTATAGACGATCATGAAGGAATGCATGAAATGATCTTTGCCTACAAAAACCTAGGCGCAGATTTAGCCAGAGGGGTTGTGATGATCGAAGGATTCGACGCACCTTGGTCAAACTCTGAAGGTCCTGTGGGTGGACAGCTGTTCAACGTGTTAGGTTTTGACAATCTCGATGAAGTCTTGTCTGAAGATTTAGTGATCTGTTATGACTATGTGGGTCCAGAGCAGAGCCGCATCGAAGTGAACGTCAAAGCTGTGGTCAAGCCTGAAGCCACAGGTTCAACTATGGAGCTCCTGCTCGATTATGATCTGGAAGGTAATGAGTCTATTAACCTGAGCCATGCTGTTAGCGTCAATGGCAACATTAAGTTGGCGGCTATTGCCGATCAAGAGGTCGATGAAAACACGGCACTGGAAGGACTGAGCGTAATCTACATCGACGCCAATAAGGTTCCTAATACAGTGGAAGTGACGGGTGAGCATATCACCGCCGAGATCAATGGCAATAATTTTACCCTGATCCCTGAGGAGAATTTCCACGGCGAAACCATAGTGACTGTGACAGTGCGCGACAACGAGTACAGCAGTGATGCCGCCAGTACCAGCTTTAAGCTGACGGTTATCTCTGATGGCGTTGAACCTCCAGCACCGGCTCCTGAGCCAGAGGTTGAGCCGACTCCTGAACCTGAACCTGAGGCTGAAGCAGAGCCTGAAGCAGAGCCTGAAGCAGAGGCGACTCCTGAGCCCGTGCTTGAGCCAGAGGAAGATGACTCAGACAGTTCAGGTGGTGCCTTAGGTTTTGGTTTACTTACACTATTGCCATTGGCCTTCCTGCGTCGCCGCGTGTTAAAGCCTGTGCGTCATTAATGGCGAAGAAGATATAGAAGATGATTAAGGCTGAAGCCTGAAATGGTCGAATTTAAAAAGAGGAGCTTAGGCTCCTCTTTTTTATGGCTGTAAATTTATCAATATTTGCTCTATCTTTGGATCAGCTTTTTTCGGTCTGACGACCGAGAAACTGGTGGGTTACATCCCCAGTGTTGAATTCGGTCTTGCGACCGAGAAAGTGGTGGGTTACATCCCCAGTGTTGAATTCGGTCTTACGACCGAGAAAGTCGTGGGTCTTCAACCCACACCCGACCAAAAGGGGAAAAGCGCTTGTTCCCCTTTTGGAAATCCCTCAGCGCCCCTAACGAAGTTGTTATTCCTGAGTGTCTTTTTGAAAATCCCTATCGCCTCATATTCGCCATCCATGGCTCACCTGAGGCTATTTCGGCATCCATGCCTCAATCACGGAATTTTCTGCAAGCCACTCAGGCAACTTCGATGGGGATTGGCACCCTCAGACTCTGTCGTGAAGATTTATTTGTGATGTTTCTAAGTGCTGACTAATCTCTAAAACGGCAAGATCAATTGTTGCACTTAAAAGGGAGTTTAGGTTTGCCATGAAACTAATCATTCAAATCGCATTGGGTATTTTGCTTGCTGGGGTGGTTGTCGCTGTAGGGGAGTTGGTTGTTATCTCTTATGCAGCTTATCAAGCCGATCTTTATTTGAAACAGCAAAGTCAACTTGCTCAACAGAAACTACTTGCCCAACAAGAGGCAGAGAAACAACGCAAAATAGAAGCCTATAAGAAAAAATATCTCGCAGAGCAAAAAAGTATCCAGACGCGCCGAAAAGCTGCCGATGAATATTCGAAGCGCCAGCGGGCTTGGAAGAGTTATTATGTCACTCCTGAATCTTGCAAATCATTTAAAAATGAAAAACATATGGTGGAGTGCATAAACCACAAAGCAGAAGCCAAGCAAGAATTCGATCGATTATACGCGACTGGAAATATGATTATCCCACCGCCATCCAGAGATCAAATTGAGATGTTTAACTTTAAGGGAAAATGAAGAGTTCCACCTAAAGGTACAGTCAATATTTGATTTTTTGAGAATTCTAACCACAACCACAGAGGTTGAGGTTGAGTCTAACCCCATCGAAGTTGCCGAAATACGTAGATGAAAATGCCGTGTAGCCATCATGGATGATGGCTAAGGCTCGGGGGGACATGGATGTCCCATCTGAGCCGTTAGGCAATTTTTATCGGAGTATGAGGAAGCACAACTTCGATAGGGGCGCTGAGGGATTTCCAAAAGGGGAACAAGCGCTTTTCCCCTTTTGGTCGGGTGTGGGTTGAAAACCCACGACTTTCTCGGCCGACAGGCCGCATCCCTAGTGTGGAACGGAGTTCCACGACTTACCTCGGTCGTAAGACCGAACTCACTATTGTGGGTTGAAGACCCACGACTTTATTCCAAACAAAGTTTGGCCAACTATCAAAGAGTAATGACGATTACTCCGGATCGCTCTCTATTCTGGGTCACTCTCTATTCAGGATCGTAGTCCAACACCGGCGCCAACCAGCGCTCAGCTTCAGCAACCGTCATCCCTTTACGGGCCGCGTAATCCTCTACCTGATCGCGACCGATATTGGTGACCCCAAAGTAGCGTGACTGCGGGTGAGCGAAGTACCAACCCGATACTGCGGCTGTGGGGTACATGGCGAAGCTTTCGGTGATCTTAAGATCGATAGTCTCATCTGGCTTTAACAGTTCCCACAGTAGACCTTTTTCTGTGTGATCCGGGCAGGCTGGGTAGCCGGGGGCGGGGCGAATGCCTTTGTATTTCTCACGAATAAGCGCTTCGTTATCCAGGACTTCATCGCTGGCATAACCCCAGAACTCCTTACGCACCCGCTCGTGCATCCGCTCGGCGAAGGCCTCGGCCAGGCGATCGGCCAGGCATTTGAGCATGATGGCGTTGTAATCATCATGATTGGCCTCGAAGCGGGCGATATGCTCGTCGATACCATGGCCTGCGGTGACGGCGAAGCCGCCCATATAGTCGGCGACGCCGGATGCTTTGGGTGCGACAAAATCCGCCAGGCAGAAGTTGTGGTTGCCCATGCGTTCAATCTGCATCCGCAGATGGTGTGTGGTCATCTCAAGCTCGCTGCGACTCTCGTCTGTGTAGAGCTCGATATCATCGTGATTGACTGTATTGGCCGGGAACAGGCCGATCACCGCCTTAGCCGTCAGCCATTTCTCCGCTATGATGCGCTCTAACATCATTTTGGCATCTTGATATAACTTGCGCGCTTCTTCACCGACCACTTTATCTTCGAGGATCTGCGGGAAGTGGCCGTGCAGCTCCCAGCTGCGGAAAAACGGTGTCCAGTCGATACGTTCCACCAAATCTTCCAGCGGGTAGTCATCGAACACCTGACGCCCCAATTTATTGGGCACGAAAGGCGTGTAGTTGGCCCAGTCGTGCTGGCAGCGATTTTCCCGCGCCGCTTCGATGGATATGATCTGCTTGCGTTTGGCTTGTGAGTTACGCTTGTCGCGCATCACCTGATACTCTTCATAGGCCGCATCGATCGTGGCCTGGCGAGTTTCGTTATTGATCAGTTTCGACACCATAGGCACGGCGCGGGACGCATCGGCAATATAGATGGCGCCGTTAGGGGCATGGGGGACGATCTTCACTGCGGTATGGATTTTCGAGCAGGTGGCACCACCGATAATAGAGGGGATAGTCAGCCCTGCCTTGTGGAAGGCTTTGACGTTGTGCACCATCTCATCCAGACTCGGGGTGATAAGGCCAGACATACCGATAACATCGACATTCTCCGCCTTGGCCACTTCGATGATTTTCTCCACTGGCACCATGACCCCAAGGTCGATCACCTCATAGCCGTTACAGGCTAGCACCACGCCGACAATATTCTTGCCTATGTCGTGCACGTCGCCTTTCACCGTCAGCATCAAGATCTTGCCGTTGGACTGGCCTTCGACTTTTTCCTGTTCGATAAAAGGATTGAGATAGGCGACGGCTTTTTTCATCACCCGCGCCGATTTTACCACCTGAGGCAGAAACATCTTGCCCGAACCAAACAGATCGCCCACCACATTCATGCCGTCCATCAGCGGGCCTTCGATCACATCCAGCGGCCTGCTGGCCTGCTGGCGCGCCTCCTCGGTATCCTGGTCTATATAGTCGGTGATGCCCTTGACCAGCGCATGTTCCAGACGTTTATGTACGTCCCAGCTGCGCCACTCCAGCTCGCCTTTTTGGGGCCCTTGACTGCCATCGCCACGGTATTTTTCGGCGATCTCCAGCAGCTGCTCGGTATTATTGATTATCTCGCCCTCGGCATTTTTGGCCGTGCTGGGCAGATTCTGTACTACGGCTTCGACCCGTTCTTTGAGCTCAGGGTCGATATCATCATAAATCGCCAGCTGACCCGCGTTGACTATGCCCATATCCATGCCCGCCTTGATGGCGTGATAGAGGAATACCGCATGGATCGCCTCGCGCACCGGGTTGTTACCGCGGAAGGAGAAGGAGACGTTGGATACTCCGCCCGAGATCATCGCATGGGGCAGGGTGCGTTTGATCTCACGAGTGGCTTCGATAAAGTCCACCGCATAGTTGTCGTGTTCATCTATGCCCGTGGCGATAGCAAAAATGTTAGGGTCGAAGATAATATCCTCTGGCGCAAAGCCCACTTTATCTACTAACACCCGATAGGCGCGGGTACAGATCTCGATTTTACGCGCCTTGGTATCGGCCTGACCCACTTCATCAAACGCCATTATGATGACTGCGGCGCCATAGCGTTTCACTAAGGTGGCCTGCTCGATAAATTTCTGTTCGCCCTCCTTGAGGGAGATGGAGTTCACTATGCCCTTGCCCTGAATACATTTAAGACCCGCCTCGATCACCTCCCATTTAGAGGAGTCGATCATGATGGGCACCCGGGAAATATCCGGCTCGGAGGCGATAAGGTTGAGGAATCTCTGCATCACCTCCACGCCGTCCAGCATGCCTTCATCCATGTTGATATCGATGATCTGCGCGCCGTTTTCCACCTGTTCGCGGGCGACAGAGAGCGCCTCTTCATATTCGCCGGTTTTGATCAGGCGCAGGAACTTGGCCGAACCTGTGACGTTAGTGCGCTCACCCACGTTCACAAACAGGGAGTCGGCATCTATGGTGAGTGGCTCAAGGCCGGAGAGGCGGCAGGCCACAGGCAGATCCGGTATCTCACGGGGCTGATATTGGCTGACGGCTTGTCGGATGACGCGGATATGATCTGGTGTGGTGCCGCAGCAGCCACCGATAATATTGAGCATCCCCTCTTTGGCCCACTCGCCTATCACTTGTGCCATCTGCGCCGGGCTCTCATCATAGCCGCCGAACTCGTTGGGCAGACCCGCATTGGGGTGGGCCGAGACATAGCAGTCGGCGATTTTCGACAGCTCCTCTATATAGGGCGTCAGCTCCTGAGGTCCGAGGGCGCAGTTAAGGCCGATAGAGAGCGGCTTAACGTGGCGCAGCGAGTTGTAGAAGGCCTCCGTAGTCTGCCCCGTCAGGGTGCGGCCGGAGGCATCGGTAATTGTGCCTGAGATCATGATGGGCAGGCGCGCGCCTAACTGCTCAAATACGGTTTCGATGGCAAACAGCGCCGCCTTAGCATTCAAGGTATCGAAGATGGTTTCCACCATCAGGATATCCGCGCCGCCTTCGATTAACGCCTCGATGGACTCGCTGTAAGCCTCCACTAGCTGGTCGAAATGGACATTACGATAGCCGGGGTCGTTCACATCCGGGCTGATAGAGCAAGTGCGGTTAGTGGGGCCGAGCACCCCGGCAACATAGCAGGTGCGTCCGGTTTCCCGGCTGACTTCATCGGCGGCCAGACGTGCTAGCTTCGCGCCTTCAAGGTTTATCTCGCGCGACAGATCTTCCATCTCGTAGTCGGCCATGGCGATGCGGGTGGCGTTAAAGGTGTTGGTCTCAATAATATCGGCGCCGGCCAGCAGATATTGCTTGTGAATCTCTTTGATGATCTCAGGCTGGGTGAGTACCAAAAGGTCGTTATTGCCTTTGACATTACAGGGCCAATCTTTAAAGCGTTCGCCGCGATAGGCCTCCTCTTCCAGTTTGTGTTCCTGGATCATGGTACCCATCGCCCCATCGAGGATCAAAATCTGCGATTTAAGCTGAGCTTCAATCTGCGCGGATATCTGTCTGACAGGAGTCTGAGTCGCCATAAATGTCACCTAATGCTACGTATGCCTATGCCACAGGTTTGTGGAAGGAAATTATTTTGGATGTATAAACGTATAGACGTCTATAATAAGCGACTTATTGCATCGAGGGCAAGTCACAATAAGTATAACTTGAGTGAGTCGGATTTTTGCGCCTCTTGCAGGGTAAAAGTCTGGCCTATGCTGCACCGATAAGTTGGCGATAAGTTCTGCTTAGTTTGTCGGGCTTAGGGTTTATAGTGACTGATTACTGCCAGACTTAGGCTATTCACCAACTTGACAGTGATGAGGCTTGCCTAATAAGTCAAATGCTTGATAATAGCCAGGCAGTTAAGTGTAAATCGTTTCTCGGGATAGTTTTAGGTTCGGGAAAAGTGTCAAAATCAATCGAACTGAGTAAGGTGCTGAGCGCCGCCATTGGCGGAGAACTCAAACTTAATAGGGAATTGGGAAGGCGAGCGCCTCAGCCCAAACTGTACCCGCAACTGTGTGTGAGACTCGCTAAGCTGTTTTAGCGGACTCACGAGTCAGGATACCTGCCTTACTCCCTAGCCTAATGACTCAAGCGGGTGACTTGAGGGAGCTAATATGAGTAAGCAATGCGGGAGTTCGCTCCCAGCCGGCAGTACGCCAGCCAATACCTTGTGTCAGGACCAGTTTCAGGACCAGTTTCAGGAACCGAAATCCAGCGCCATCTCGACGCGGGATCTCTGCTGGCACGCAGGCGAGCGGGCTATCTTATCCGATATCCATCTCGAACTACCCCAAGGGCAGATGCTGGGCATTATCGGCCCCAACGGCGCCGGAAAATCTACTCTGCTGCGCTGTCTCTATCGCTACCTTAAGCCCAGTCACGGCGAGATAAGCCTGTTTGGCCAGTCGATCGACACGCTATCGGCCAGAGCCTTTGCCCGGCAGGTAGCCGTGGTGCTGCAGGACACGCCGCACCATTTCGATATGACCACCTCTCAGCTGGTGGCTCTGGGACTCACGCCCCATAAATCGGCCTTTGCCTTTAGTACGCCGGATGATAAGTCAAAGGTGGCCGAGGCGTTGGCGACAGTGGGATTAACTGAGCAGCAAAATCAAGCCTTCGAGCAGCTTTCTGGCGGCGAGAAACAGCGCGCCCTGATCGCCCGCGCCATAGTGCAGCAACCCAAACTGCTGATCCTCGATGAGCCAACCAATCATTTGGATATTCGCTATCAAATTCAGATCTTAGAGCTATTGCGAAGTTTGCAGATGACTGTGGTGATCTCTATCCACGATCTCAATCTGGCCAGCGCTCTGTGCGATCAACTGCTGCTACTGAACAAGGGTAAAAAAGTGGCTCAAGGATCGCCTGGTGAGGTGCTCACAGAAACACAGCTGTCGCAGGTATTTGGGATCTGCTGTCAGGTGTCGCCCCATCCCCAGCATGGGCGGCCGCAGATCAGTTACTACTATGGTTATCACGAGCATGGTTATAGCGAGCATGGTTATAACGGCCAAGGCGAAAGGGGTTATAACGAGCATGGTTATAACGAGCAAAGCGATAAGCCTTATCATAAAGGAGAGAGTGCGTGATGTCGCCGCTTGTTTTGCATTCACCCCGCTATCTTGCCCTGCTGGCCGCGCTGCTGCTCTTTAGCTTTTTAACGCCGCTGCTGGCGGCCGGTTTTGGCGCCGCCGAGATAGGCTTTAGCCAGGTCGTCGATCTGCTGCTTGCTGCCATGTCGGGCGCCGAGCCTGGCAGTGAGGGTGGCAGCATAGCCAGTCGCATTTTACTTGAGCTGCGATTACCGCGTATTCTGCTGGCCTTTGTCGCTGGTTTCGGTTTGGCTATCGCGGGTATGGTGCTGCAAACTGTGACCCGCAATCCCCTGGCCGACCCCTATCTGTTTGGGATCTCCTCTGGTGCCTCCTTCGGCGCTGTGCTGGTGCTGACCCTGTTTGGCGGTGTGGGGATTGCCGGTTCCTCCATCGCTCAGACACTCTCTTTATCTCTCTCGCAGTCTCTGTCGCTGCCACTGGGCGCTTTTATCGGCGCCAGTCTCTCGGTTCTGCTGGTGCTGGCACTGTGCGGGCGCAACATGAGCACTCAGATTGAGCGCATGCTGCTCTCTGGGGTGGCTGTCTCCTTTATGTTTGGTGCCCTCACCAGTCTGTTGCTCTATTTCTCCGGCCCCCAGGCGGCGGCCTCATTGCTGTTTTGGAGTTTGGGCAGCTTTGCCAAGGCCAGTTGGGGCAGCTTAACCTTGCCTGTCGTGACACTGGTGTTCTCGACTCTGGTTATTCTGCTGTTTAAACGCTCGATTATCGCCATGAAGGCCGGCGATGAAACGGCTCACACCTTGGGGGTGAATGTTCAGAAGCTGCGTCTGGGTATGCTGCTGCTCTGTTCGCTGATAACGGCTGTGGTGGTGGCGCACTGCGGCGGCATAGGGTTTGTGGGTCTGATGATCCCCCACATGGTGCGTCTCTTGCTGCCGGGACAATTTCCATTGCTGGTGACCGGTGTCGTGGGGGGATTATTTATGATCTGGGTCGATGTGCTCGCCCGTAGCCTGCTCAGTTATCAGGAGCTACCCATAGGGATCATCACGGCTGTGATAGGCAGTGTGTTCTTCCTGTCGATTCTCGTAAGTAAGCGCCGGGAGACATGAGTGCGCAAAGAGGTAAGTGCACAAAGCATTAGGTGCGCCAAGCCCTATGTGCTCAGGGCAGTAAGTTCACAGGGCAGTGGGCGCAAGCTTATTAGATGAAGCAAAGAGGTTATCGTGATGTTGAGTCGTAATAGTGGCGTTGAGTCGTAATAGGGCGAAAAAAATAATGGAAAAACAAGCGGCTGACAGTAATAAAGGTGCCAGTATCTTAATGGTGCAGGGCACCACATCCGATGCGGGTAAGAGCACCCTAGTGGCCGGGCTGTGCCGCTATTTTGCCCGTCAGGGGGTGTCGGTCGCGCCTTTTAAGCCCCAGAACATGGCACTAAACAGCGCCGTTACTCGTGACGGCGGCGAGATAGGCCGCGCCCAGGCGTTGCAGGCAATCGCCTGTGGTATTGCCCCTCACACAGACTTCAATCCTATCCTGCTAAAACCCAACTCGGATACCAGTTCCCAGGTGATCATTCAGGGGCGGGCACTCTCTAATATGGAGGGGCAGGAATACTTTGGTAAGAATGCCCAGGGGTATCGGGTGAAGGCGATGACAGCCGTTCTCGATTCCCTCTCTCGTTTGCAACGTCAGTATCAACTTGTGATGGTGGAAGGGGCGGGCAGTCCGGCGGAGATCAATCTGCGCGAAGGCGACATAGCTAATATGGGCTTTGCTGAGGCGGTAGACTGCCCGGTGATCTTAATTGCCGATATCGACAAGGGCGGCGTATTCGCCCATATAGTCGGCACGCTGGCCTTGTTGTCCGAGTCAGAGCAAGCACGCATCAAAGGGGTGGTGATCAACCGTTTTCGCGGCGATATCTCTCTGCTGCAATCTGGGCTGGACTGGTTAGAAGCTAAAATCAATAAGCCGGTTCTGGGGGTCTTACCCTATCTTGAGGATCTGCATCTGGACGCCGAAGATGCCATCAGTCAAGCGCCGGATAAATCGGCGCAGGCCAGATTCAAGGTGCGTATCCTGCTACTGCCTAGGATCAGCAATCACACAGATTTCGATCCCTTGAGGCTGCACCCTGAGATAGATTTTGCCTATCTGAATGCCACAAGCGCGCCCGAGCGCCTAAGCCGAGAGTTGTTGCAGGCAGATCTTGTGATCCTGCCTGGCAGCAAGAGTGTGCGCCAAGATTTGGCGACCCTATTGGCCAATGGCTGGGACAGCTGGCTCAAGAGGTACCTGCGCTATGGTGGTAAACTGATGGGGATCTGCGGCGGTTATCAGATGCTGGGGCAGGTGATAAGCGACACACAGGGTGTCGAAGGAGAGGCGGGTGAGAGTGAGGGCTTAGGTTTGCTGCCTATCATCACTGAGCTGACGCCAAAGAAGCGGTTAACTCAGGTTGCTGGGCAGCTGAGGCTTCTGGGCGCGCAGACAGAAGTGAAAGGCTATGAGATCCATTGTGGCCGCTCTCGAGTATTGGATGAAAGCGTACCTCTTCTTAGGCTGTTCAACCAGGCTGACGCGATCGAGCCGAAAGACCATATTCTTGATGGCTGCCTCTCCGATGACGGGCGGGTGTTAGGCACCTATCTTCACGGTATTTTTGACCAGCCGCCTGCCTGTGAACTTCTGCTAAGCTGGGCAGGAATGGCTCAGAGCGGTGCGATAGAGATGAGTCAGCTCAGGGAACAACAGTTGGATCGCCTGACCGATATGCTCGAACAACATCTGGATCTGGATAAGCTGAAAGAATGGATTAGGTAACGGGTGAATTTAAGTAAAAACAGGATAAACATGGCAGATCAACAATCGAGTGATAGGCGCAAGGCCGAGCGGCATAAGGCGCGCCAGCAGAAAGTGAAGGCGGCCGTGGATGCCAAAATCGCCAAGGCGCAGATAGAGAAGGGCGTGCTTCTGATATTAACAGGTAACGGCAAGGGCAAGACCACAGCAGGCTTTGGCAATATCACCCGCGCAGTCGGACACGGTAAGAAAGCGGCCGTGGTGCAGTTTATCAAAGGTAACTGGCCCTGCGGCGAGCGAGCGGTTCTGGAAAAAGTGGGCGTAGAGTTTCATGTGATGGCCACAGGTTTCACCTGGGAAACCCAGGACAAGGAGAAAGACACCCAGGCAGCCATGAGCGCCTGGCTGGAAGCGGAAAAGCTGCTGCAGGATGAGACGGTCGATATCCTGCTGCTCGATGAGCTGACCTATATGGTGAGTTATCACTATATCGAGCTGGAAAGGGTATTAACTGCCTTGAGGAATCGACCGCCCATGCAGCATGTGATCATCACGGGCCGCGCCTGCCACAGAGCTATAATCGAGCTGGCAGATACGGTCAGCGAAGTGCAGCCGATTAAGCATGCGTTTGATGATGGAGTTAAAGCCCAGCTCGGCTTCGATTACTGATTTCTTTTAAATTGCTATTGCAGAGCCCAATAGCGGCGTTGCGTCCTCACTCACGACTCGCCTACCTAAAGGTATGTCTTCGTCGTTCGTTGTGGGGCGCCTTGCTCTTGGGCTCTTCATGACGCAATTTGGTTAGTTTGTAGCGATGCCAGCTCACCCAATCACATACTGAAGTATGCTCATGGGCTGAGCTGACTTGACGGCTTAGCCACAGCGGCAAACAGATTGAAATCAGTTTAACGATACTTTTTGGACGGATATGTTTAGATTAATAAGTAATTTAAAGCTTAAGTGTGGCTCCTTCGCCATCGCCCCCCGCGCCTCGTTCCTCGCACCCCGCTTTTTGCTCATTCCTTTGTTATTTGTGGTTTGTCTCGGCGCCAATGCCGCCGACGAGTTTAAACCGGCAAGCAAGATAGTCGCTCTGTCGCCTCACGCCGTGGAAATGTTGTTTGCCATAGGGGCAGGCGATAAGATAGTGGCGACCACAGACTATGCCGACTATCCCGAACAGGCGAAGGCTATTCCCAGAGTCGGCGGCAATTATGGGGTTCAGATAGAGAGAATCATTGAGCTCAATCCGGATTTGATTCTGGTCTGGGGGAGCGGCAATAGGCCTGAAGAGATAGCAAGGCTCAGGCAACTTGGTTTTGCGCTTTATGACAGCTCGCCTAAGACGCTTGAGGATGTGGCCAAGGATCTGCGTGCATTGGGGGAATTGACCGGGCAACAGGTTCAGGCAGACTCGCTCGCCGATACTTATCTGGCAAAGCTTGCCCAGCTTAGATCGGAGAATTTAGCCAAGGCGCCGGTCAAGGTGTTTTATCAGCTCTGGTCGACGCCCTTGATGACGGTTGCCAAAGGCAGTTGGATAGAGCAAATTATCCAGGTGTGTCATGGCGATAACGTGTTTGTCGATGCCGCCAACGCCTATCCTCAGGTGAGTCTAGAGGCGGTGCTGCTCAAACAGCCCCAGGTGATATTGCAGAGCCAAGATGAGGGTAATATCAAGGGACTGGATTGGTCGGTTTGGCAGGAGATCCCAGCGGTGAAACAGCAGCACATTTATCAACTGAACGCAGATTTATTGCACCGCGCATCACCTAGGGCACTGCTTGGCGTCGAGTCCGTGTGTGATGCCTTGGATACTGCTAGGTAATAAGTTTGCAAAGTAATAAGATAGAGTGAAATCGAGGCGATGAGCCAAGGAGAAGAGAATGAATATACTACTGAGCTGTTTACTGATCGCTTTACTATTGCCCTATATCACCAAAGGGCCTGTGGCCTATGCCATGGCAAAACTGGGCGGTTATGACAATCACCATCCCCGCGCTCAGCAGGCGCAGCTCACTGGCTTTGGTGCCAGAGCGGTTGCAGGACATCAAAATGCATTCGAATCTCTGCTGGTGTTTGCCGTGGCATCCTTGACTGTCATGGCGCTCGATAAGGTCAATGATATTGTCTCTACTTTGGCCCTTGTCTATGTTGTCTCGCGTATTGTCTACCATATCCTCTATCTACTGGATAAGAGCACCCTGCGCTCTCTGTCCTGGTTTGTGGGTTTCTTTAGCGCTATCGGGATCTTTTTGCAGGCGTTTTAGTGTGATGGCTTTTGAGTGAACGCTTAAGGCGGCAATATGTTTTCAGTGATTTTTGATGGCGATAATCGACGAACCAAAACCTTTAAAACCCTCAAAGGAGCGCAGCGCGCTATCTGGAAATGGCTCAAAGCCAATGAGCAACATCTAGGTTATTCGGCGACCCTGATAGGGCCAGGTATAGAGACAGCAGTGTTTCAGGATGCGGCTATGCTGCCTTTCGAGGAGCAAAAGCCTATCGACTTTCTACAAACCGGGGCATGGGTCAATCTTAAACACTTAGCTTATAAGCGATATGGTAACCACTGTGCTTGCTGCGGCAAGTCTCCCAAGGAGGGTGTGGTGTTGCATGTGGATCATATAAAACCCCGCTCTCTCTATCCCGAACTGGAACGAGATATTAATAACCTGCAGATCCTTTGCCGTGATTGTAATCTGGGCAAATCTAACCTGTCTGAGATGCAATGGCGTTAGTTGGCTATTGGATGAATACTGCCCCTGTGTCGATTTTTTAACTGAATTTTAGTCCGCAATTTCTACCTTGAGCACGGTTTTTAAACGTCTGCACGCCTCGACTCCTCGCCCCGATTGCCAAGGCTACGGCTTTGTTTTACTTTAAGGGACAAACTATTTATTCCCCATCTAGCAGGTCTGTACTTCGCAGGTTTGTCTCAATGGATTTTGACACGAATATATGCGCTGCCCGTGTCGTTAGGAAAGGAAACAGATGCCAAGCTTAAATCGAATTGTGCTGATAAATACGCACCTTCCCGGTGTCGTCGAACTCGCCCTCGATGGACACACTAACATTTGTGGTACCAATGCCTCGGGCAAGACCACGCTGCAACGCCTCATCCCCGTGTTCTATGGCGAATACCCCAGCCGTGTGGTGCCATCGACCCGTGACAGTTTCGAGCGTTGGTATCTGCCCCACGATTCGAGCTATATCATCTATGAGTATGGCCGCGATGATGGCCAGTTTTATCAGGCTGTACTGGCCTCGGCGGGGGACGGTAAAGGGGTGAATTACCGATTTGTGGCCAAGGGGTTCGAGCTTGAGGATTATGTCAAATCCCATCAGGACGACACCATTTTATGCCACAACATGGCCGATTTTGGCCGTGAGATGAAGCGCCAAGGGGTTGCCACCACAAACCTGCTTAATACCCGCGAGTTTCGCGCTATTATACAGAACGATCGCACCCTGCTGAGCACAGGCAGCAACCGCAGCGAGCTGCGTGCCTATGCCCGTCAGTTCTCTCTGTGTCAGAGCGAGCACTCACTGCGCCATATCGAGAAACTGGCCAAGGCGGTGCACTCCAAAGAGGGCAAGATGGAGACGATTAAGTCGATGATCGCCGCCATTCTGGAGGAGGACGGGGTGAATCCGCCCACCTCGCGTATCAATCCTCAGCGAGTGGAGGCCTGGATCCGCGAGAGTCAGTTGATTCAGGGGTTCGAACAGATACGCCCCGAGTTTGAAAAATTGGAACAGGAGTTCAATCAGCTGCTCAGCGCCGAGCAGCGTCTGGCTGGCTTAAAGCGCGGCTATGCCAAGGATGAGAGCGATGAGATCGCCCGTCAGGAGGAGCATGAAGAGCGCTCCAAATCCTTAGGTCAGCAGCTTCGCAACTTAGATGAAGAGTGGAAAGAGGTGCGCGATGAGCTCAACCAGGAGTTGTCGGCGGCCAAGGGCGATATCGCTAAATTTGAACATGAACTTGACGCCATCGAAGATCAGCACACCAGCTTTCTCGATGCCGATATCGAGCAGGCCAAGTTAGATCTCGAGCAACTGCCCAGCTGGCGCGGCAATCTGGAAAACCTCACCGAACGCCATAAGCTGCAGACAGAGAAGCATCAGGATATCGAGGCGGCTTACAACGCGCGTCGCAGCAAGATAGGCGAGAACCTCAACCGCGAGTTGGAGCAACTGGATAAAGATCAAGACAAACACCGTGAGGCGCGCGATAAGCAGCAGAACCTGGCGCGCAGCGAATTAGCCGAGCTGGAGCAGCAGTGGCGCGAACAGATAGAGGCGGGCAACTCGAAGCACAAGGATAACTTGTATCAGCACAGACTCAGCGCCGCCGAGCTTTCGCTGCAGGTGAAAAACGTCACCTACACAGAGGAGGAGAAACTGGCGCTGGCGATATTCGATGAGCGTATCAGTCGTGCCGATGAGGAGCAGGAGGTGTGTAACCTCAAGCTGGATAAGCTGAGCGTTGAAGAGCGCAAGATCAGAGCTAAGCGGGAGCAGGCCAATGAGGCCCTGCGTCAGGCGGGCCAAAGGGTGTTGGAACGTCAAGGTGTGCTCGATGAGCTGCACCATGTGCTCTATCCCCAGTCCCATACTCTGCTGGAATACCTGCGTAAAGAGGCTGAGGGTTGGGAGAGCAGTATCGGCAAGCTTATCAATCCCGAGCTGCTGCATCGCAGCGATCTGCATCCTGCTCTTAGTCAGGGAAGCAGGGGGCAGGGCAGCAGTTTCTGCGGTCTTGAGCTGGATCTTAAAGCGATCGATATCCCCGAATATGCCGCCTCAGAGCAGGAGCTGCGTGGCCGCTACAGCGAGGCCGAAGAGGCGCTCGCCGCCGCCAAGGAGCTGCAGGCTCAGGCGGAAGCCAATCTGGTGGCCATCAACGGTGAGCTGGACAAACTCAACCGCGAACTGACTTTCGCCAGAACCGCTTATAAGAACAGCCGTGACGATCTGCGCCGCCTGTTCGATGAGAAACGCAGCGAGCAGGAGAAGATCAATAAGGCGCTCAGCGATCGCAAGGCGCAGGCGCAAAAAGCCCTGACCCGCCTGGAGAGTGAGCTTAAGCAGCTCGAATCTCAGCACCAAGTTTGGGTCGAGGAGCAAAAAGAGCTGGCGCTGGAAGCACGCATGGAGAAAAGCGCCTACTGGCAAGAGGTTGTCGGCGTTCTGGACAATCAGCTCGCTCAGGTGAAAAGCACCATCAACGAGCGCCGTGAAGCGGCTAAGCAGGAGCAGAAAGCCTGCGAGCAGTGGTACAAGAATGAGCTTAAATCCCGCGGCGTCGATGAGGATAAAATTGTTCAGCTCAAGCAGCAGATCCGCGAGCTTGAGCAGCAGATCAGCAAGGCGGAGCAGCGTCGCAGCGAGGTACTGCGCTTCGATGACTGGTATCAGCATACCTGGCTCGCCCGCAAGCCTAAGCTGCAGACACAGCTGAGTCAGGTGAAGATTGCCGCCTCCGAGCTGGAGCAGCAGTTAAGTGCCAAGGCCAATGAGGTCAAGCAGCAACGTCAGCAGTTGGACGGTGAGCGCAAGCAGTCCGACGCAGTGCAGGTGGAGGCTTCAGAAAACCTGACCAAGCTGCGTAGCGTGATGCGTAAGCTGGCGGAGCTAAAACTGCCTGCCAATAACGATGAGCTGCAGGGCAGCCTGAGTGAGCGTCTGCGCCAAGGCGAAGAGCTGCTGCTCATACGGGATCAACTGCTGGGCTCGGTGAAGCAGTATATTGAGCATTTCGATTCGGTGATCTTAAGTAAATCCGGCTCCAGCCTGTCGGAAACCTGGGAGCGAGCCCGTGAAGATTCCAGCTTTATCAATGACAAAGGCATACGTCTGCTGGATTACCGTAAGCTGGTGCCTCAACTTGAGCAGCTGCTCAATGTGATGGTGCCGCAAGTGGTGATGGGGCTGCGGGAGCAGGGACGAAACTTTGGTATCGACTTGACGGCTTTCTACGATGTGCTGGCGGATATCGATCGCCGTATCGCCTCCCAGAGCGCCCGCATCACTCGCGAGGTGGGCGAGGAACTGTTCCTCGATGGCGTCAGCGAGTCGGCAGTTAAAATCCGCTCGCGCATCAGCGAACTGGAGTTTTGGCCCGAGCTGGAGGTGTTTGTTAAAGCCTTCCGGCAGTGGAAGGCCGGCGGCTTCGCCGAGTTGCCGGACGAGCACTATACCAGCAGCATGCGCCGCGCCCTGGACATTATCGGCCGGGCAGCACTCACGGGCGGTATCGCCAAACTGCTGGAGATAGAACTGCGCCTCAAGGAGGGTAACAGCGATCTGGTGATCCGCACCGACCGTCAGCTCAACGAGTCCTCTAGTCACGGTATGGCTTATCTTATTTTGTGTAAGTTCCTGCTGGCCTTTACTCGCCTGCTGCGTGGCCGCGCCGATGTCACCATTCACTGGCCTATCGATGAGCTGGGCACTTTGCACCATGGTAACGTGAAGAAGATTTTCGATGCCTGTGAAAACAACAATATCAGCGTGTTGGGTGCATTCCCCAACCCCGAGTCCGAGGTACTGAACCTGTTTAGCAATCGCTATATCATCAATAAACAGACCAAGAAACTGCAGGTGGTTAAGCCGCAGATGAATCCCATAGCCGACAAGCTCAGAGAGCGATTGACTAAGGAGGCGGTGTAAATGAGCGATCCAATGCAAAGCGTATTAGTGGGCCAGGGCGCCGTTATCGAGAGCCTGCTGCGGGGCGAATTTATCTGCCGCACCAGCAACGAAGAGGCCTGGCGGGCGCTCAAATCCGGCACAATGCGAGGTAATGTCGAGCAGTATCTGAATCAGATCAACCGCACTGTGGCCTGCGCCGGCGAGGGGGATGTTTTCTTCTGCGGCTATCTGCAGCTGGGGGAGAATGAGCGCAAGGTGATATCGAGTCAGTTTCGCGATATTTGTAACGCCCTGATCCCGCTGGTGGAGTGGCTGGTGTTGGTGCAGGAGGCCAGTGGCCAGGATGCGCCGCTATCGGAAGGGGCGGCGGTGCGCCTCAATGAGCTACAAAGCCGCATCGAAGATACCCCGGCATTTCGTGAGCAGCTGACCAAGATCAGCCATTATCGCCTGTTCGGTTCCACCAGTCCCCAGGTGGATGCCCAGATAAAGTTAGTGTTTAAGCGACTGGTGGAGCTGGGTTACCTGCTGCGCCCCAATGTGGAGAAACAGATCTATATCGCCACGGGTAAGCTGGATTATCTCTATGAAGTGATCCGCTTTATCGATGAGACCGAGGGGCTGAGCCTGGAGGCCCAGGCGGAAACGGCGATTCAACGGGATCTGATATGAGCAGCAACCTACATCAGGCCGGTGTTGCTCTGCTAAAACAGCTGGGTCGCCATGCGGATCTTGTGATGGATGTCTACCTGTCCGGCTCCATCAGCGAGGGCGGTGAGCAGGCGCAGGCGATAGAGAAGCTGCGTCAGGCTGATATCCTCTGGCGCCCCGAGCCGGGACAGGATCTGCGCCTGAAACGCTCGGTGCGCGCCCTGTTAGAGGAAGCCTTAAAGGATGAGCGCAACAGGCAGATAGATGCCAATGCTGGATCTGGTCTGGCGACCATTAAGACCTTGGCGGATCACTACAAAGAGGCGCGCCACAACGCCGACTATAGCGCCAGCGAGGCCTATCTTAGCGATCTCAATGAACAGGTCTACAGCTTCGCCGAAGGCTTAAAGTATTCGATCCGTGTGCTCTGGAGCCGCATCAATAACGAGTTCGGTTATGTGGGCACTATTAATGCTAAGATCCGCGAGAATGAGCTGGCTCAGAGTCAGGTCAGTGAACTGCTCAACGGCCTGGAGATGTTCCAGTTTAGCGAGCTTGGGGAGATAGCAGGTGATATCCGCGAGCTGAGAAAACTCCTGGTCACTACCCTGCAGGAAACCCTGAGTGACTGTACTCAGGAGCTGGGCGTGGTGCAGAGCCGTCTGCTCGAACTATTGGGGCGCTTTAGGCAGATCCAGGGACGAACCCGTCTGCTCAAGGGATGGCTGCTACACACGGATATGCATCCCGATTATCAGGTGAGCGATCATGTGGGCCACAAACAGCTGCCCGTGCTGTTTAACTGCGCCGAGCCTTTGCTATCGCCCGCCAGTGTGGATGTGACCAACACAAGTCAGGAGAGTGAACTGCTGGAGATGGTGGCCAGCATCAAGTCTATCAGTCGCACCGAGCGAGACTTCTCCTACCGCGAGCAGGATCAGGCCTTTGCCTTAGTGGATGCAGAAGATTTCGATATCCCCGATAACCCGCTCAAGCTGGCGGTGGACGAGTATTTCTGTGAGGTGATCGACTCGGGCCTGCGCCAATCGGCATTGCAGTACCATGAACAGAAGGCGCTGGCGTGGGACAAAGAGAGCTGGCTCTATCAGGTGATCTGCGGCTTTGACGGCCTACCCGAGGAGCACAGACGCTATTTCGAGCTTGAGCCCATAGGTGAGCCTCATCCCGTGTACAACGGTAACTTTATTATCCGCGATGTGGAGCTGTGGATGGCCTAGGGGCTGTTGATTCTTTGCGAGAAAAGAAGAAGGGACGCATTGGCGTCCCTTCTTGCTACTGATTTTTCAATCGGCGACTCAGGGCACTTTGGCTGATCCCCAGTAGTTGAGCCGCTGCGGTTTGGTTATTGGCGGTGCGACTCATGGCTTCATCCACTAAAGCCTGATTCACTTCGGCTAGGGTCGGCAGTACTCTGGGGAAGATGAGCCTGTCCGTGGGCGCGTCATCCAAAGATCTGTGTTCGTTGATCGCTTCCATAAAGGGAGAGGTATTCAGCGCCACTCCGTCACTGCGGCTGACGGCATCGAACACCATGCCTTTGAGTTCATGCAAGTTACCTGGGAAGGGGTAGTGGCGTAATTGCTCCGCAAGCTCTCTGGGCTGGATCGGCGCTGGTAATGCCATCTCAGTGGAGGCCAGCTGGATAAAATGGTTGATCAGCATGGCGATATCCAGCTGTCTTTCGGCCAGAGGTGGCAATTTGATCTTGTGGGCGCGCAGGTGGTAGAGCAGATCGCTGCGAAACTCGCCGGCTTGATGCAGTTTCAGCAGATCTTTCTGGGTGGAAAGCACGAATTTACACATTATCGGATACTGAGTATCGCTGCCTATCGGGGTGTAGTAGCGGCTTTCTATCATCTGCAGCAGTTTAACCTGGGCATCTAAGCTAAGGGCATCGACATCGCTGAGATAGAGTACCCCCTCGCCAGTTTGATGCAACAACCCAGCAAGGGCATCGACCTGACCACTGTTGTGATGATACAGCTGGCCGCAGAGCTTCTGCTCGAAGGTGGCGCTATTAATACTGCTTAGATTGAGGCTGACAAAGGGTGCATGGGGACGGCAAAGGGCATGACAGGAGCGGGCAAACTCATGTTTGCCAGTGCCATGTTCGCCGCAGATCAGCAGAGGCTCCGGGCTGATGGCCACCGCTTCGAGATAGCGAAACTGATCCAGCAGGACAGGCTCGCAGGTGAGAATATTATTAAATGCCTTGGGGTTGGCCAGGGTTCGGCTCAGGAAGCGCTCTTTGATATGCAGGTAGTTACGCTCCAAACCCACAACTTCCAGGGCGCGTCTGACCGAGTGAGCCAGTTCATCCACATTATCTGTCTTAATGAAATAGTCATAGGCGCCTTTTTTGATACAACGCACGGCGGTTTCCACCTCGTTGACCCCAGTGACAATAAGTACCCGGGTATTGGGAAACTGACTGCGGATCTGCGCCAGCAGCTCCTCACCCGAATGATAGGGCATGGTGAGATCCAGTAGCACCAAGGCATAGTCTCCCACTTGCAAACGGTTCAGTACCTGACGGCTATCGACACAGGTGTCGATTACTGCCTCAGGCACTAAGCGTTTTAGTGTGATCCCTAAGGTGCGCAGCCAGGTGGCTTCGTCATCGACTAGGAGAATATTTCTTGCCAGTTTCATGGTTTATTCCTCCACCTTTTCAAATATCAGACTGACACTGCTTCCTTTACCTTGACTCGAATCTAACTGCATCTGGCCATTATGCTGTTTAATGATTCTACTGCTGACAGATAAGCCTAATCCTGTTCCGCCTTCGTGGCGGCGGCTAGTAAAGAAGGGTTCGGTTGCCCGTTTGAGTGTGACACCATCCATGCCAATGCCGTTGTCACTTAGTTTGATAATGGCCTGGGTCTGGGTCGTTTGAGTTTCAATCACTATCTGGCCAACATTACCCTGAAAGGCATGGCAGGCATTTTGGATAAGATTGATCATCACTTGTTGCAGTTGCAGCGGATCGCCATACACCACAGGGCTAGGCTCAGTTAGCTTAAGTCTCACTCTATGTAGTTTGGTTTGATTTGTGGTTAAACGCAGAGCCACGTGTACAACTTCGTTCAGTGCGACTCGAGTCTGTTCATCTTGATGGTGAGGTGTGGCGTAACGCTTGAGATCGTGCACAATTCGGCTGATGCGCTGGGCGGCTTCTTCTATGCTCTGGCAGCTTTGGTGAAGCTCAGTCATGGCCAGATCGGGTGAGAGTCCCGCAACCTGCCAGAAGGGGTTTTGTTTTTGATAGTGGTGGCTGGCTTGTGCTAGATCTTTCAGGGCCGAGGAGAAGAGTGCCACCGCATGTATGATAAGTCCAGTTGGGTTGTTGATTTCATGGGCGATCCCCGCCGATAGCTCGCCCAGTGAAGCGAGACGGCTGCTTTCTTCGTTGGCCTGTTTGAGTCTGTGTTGCTCGGTGGACTCCTCCAGCAAAACGACGACTTGTTCCTGGGCTATGGGGTGGATCTGCAGGTGCCAGAACTGCTGGCGATGGCTAAGTTCAGCACTGAGGGATTGCTGCCCGGATAACACTTTTTTGAGAGCCACTTGTAATGAAAATCGCTGCCTGTCCAGATAGTGCAGTTCATCTGAGGTGAGAAGTTGGATATTGTTGTCATTACTCCAGAGCCGTTGCTGCTGTTTGTTTAAGATGGTGACCCCGTGAGGGATACCGTCTAATACCGACTGAAACTGGGTCGAGAGCTCGGAGATTTCGGCCTCGACCCTATGGCGATGGGCGAGTTCCTGATCTAGTGCCAGAGTACGACGGCGCAGACGGATACTGATATAGCCAGTGTAAAGCATGCCGGAAATCGAGATGATAGCTGTGATAATGGCGATATTGAATACCATATGCTCTGTGCTGGTCAGGTCTACTTTTTCTCGTCCCGTACCGAACCATTTATTGACCAGTTCGTCATACTCACCCGAGAGTTTCAGCTGTCTGAGGGCATCATTGATCTGTCCCATCAACTGCGCCTTACTCGAGTTAGTGATAAAGTTAAAGGCACCATAGATTAGGGCGTCGCTGGAGCTGCGCACATAGGGATAGAGGGGCATCAGGCGTCGGGCAACAAAGCTTTCGGCGATGACGACATCTACCTGATGGTTGAAAAGTAGTTGGAAACCGGTTTCATAGAGATCTACATCCACCCGTTGAAACTGCTGTGGATAACCCGAGAGATAAACATCAACAAAGGAGCTACGTTTAATGGCGACCCGTTTATCCTTGAGATCAGCCCAACTGGTGATAAGCGCATGACCATGCAGGGTATAGGCGTTGGCGTGGGTGGCATAGATGGGATCCGACTGGCTCAGTTGCCGCCCTACATTGACCGGACTGACGACCGCAATAACATCGATATCGCTCATAGGGTCGTGCACATCATCGAGCAGTTGCTGAAAGCTTTTTCGCCTGATAATTATTTTCTTATCAATAAGCTGACCTATGCGCTCCATTAGCTCAATATTGAAGCCTTGATCTATGCCGTTGTTGCGCCACTCAAGAGGGGCTGTGGTCGAGTGTACGCCAAGCACGACATAATCATCTACTTGAGTATGACGCAAAGCAGTGTTTCCCTGCGCCTCTGGCTCGAGGGCAGCAAGGGGAAAAGTTATGCTGAGCAGCAATGTCAGGAGTAACAGGTATCTCATCGCGCCATTCTAAACCCTCTGTTGTACTCGAAACTGTGCAGTATTACGCGAATTAGCGATTGGTGAAATACTATTTTTTGAGATGTGATTTAGCTCTATATTAACTATGCAAATTTGCATAATGCCCTTTTGTATCATGCATCTATGCATAGCATGTTTTGTGCCCTGTGACTGAGTTGTCATTTCTGTTTTCCTTTCAGCGAATCCCTTTGCTCCTCGACATTGCTTATTCGAAGATAAATCCCAATAAGCAGTTTAGGTCGCAACCTTTACCTATTCTTGCTAAGCAACACTTAGTATTAAATTTGCTTCAAATACTGCCTAAAAATTGGTGGGTGTTTGAAAGGGGAATACAGATGAATAAGATGAAACTCGCTGTCTGCCTGGCCAGTATCTTAGGGACTGGTGCCTTTATGGGGCATGCTATGGCGGCCGATAACCTAGCTGATTTCCATAGTCAAAATCAGGAGTGTGATAGTTGCCATCAGCCAAGTGGTGAACTGTCAAACGACAGCTTAACCTATGAAAACAAACAGTGTGTTTCCTGTCACGGCAGCCTAAAGGAAGTTGCTGAAGAAACTAAACATGAGCATTATAACGCCCATGATTCTCACTTCCCTGGTGATGTTGCCTGTACTTCCTGTCACAGTGCTCATCAGAAATCTATGGTCTACTGTGATTCCTGCCATAGCTTTGATTTTAATATGCCCTACGCCAAGAAGTGGGAACGTCATGAACCGAGCATCGCCGAATTGGCTAAAGATAAATCAGAACGTCAGGCTGCTCTTGCTAGCAGACCAAGAGATACAGTCGATGTGGTGGTGGTTGGTTCAGGCGGTGCCGGTTTTTCTGCTGCCGTGTCTGCTCATGATAATGGTGCCAAGGTGATACTGATTGAGAAGGAGCCTGTGATCGGTGGCAACGCTAAACTGGCCGCTGGAGGCATGAATGCCGCCTGGACTGAGCAGCAAAAAGCCAAAAGCATCGAAGATTCGCCTGAATTAATGTTTAAGGACACAATGAAAGGGGGTCGTGATATTAACGATCCTAAGTTGGTTGAGATCTTAAGTTCCCACTCAAAAGCGTCAGTCGACTGGATGACGAATATGGGCGCAGATTTGAACGATGTGGGCCGAATGGGTGGTGCCTCAGTTAACCGTTCACACCGTCCAACCGGTGGTGCAGGTGTGGGAGCCCATGTGGTGCAAGTGCTGTACGATAATACCCTAAAACGTAATATCGATCTGCGTATGAACACTCGTGGTATCGAGATCTTAAAAGAGGGCAATAAGGTCACAGGTATCTTAGTTAAAGGCATGTACACAGGCTACTACTGGATTAAGGCCGATGCGGTTGTTTTAGCTACCGGTGGTTTTGCAAAAAACAATGAAAGGGTTTCTAAGTTAGATCCTAAGCTGAAAGGTTTTGTGTCTACCAACCAACCTGGCGCAGTCGGTGACGGTATCGATGTAGCACAAAATGCTGGTGCGGCAACACGGGATCTTGAATACATTCAGGCGCATCCAACCTTATCTGTTAAAGGTGGCGTAATGGTGACCGAGGCGGTTCGTGGTAATGGTGCCATCTTAGTGAACCGTGAGGGTAAGCGCTTCGTCAATGAGATCACCACTCGTGATAAAGCTTCTGCGGCTATCTTGCAGCAAACAGGTAAGTCGGCCTTCCTATTGTTCGATGACTCAGTGCGTAAGTCGCTCTCTAAGATAAACCAATACATAGGATTAGGTGTTGCCCCTTCAGCAAGCAGTTTAGTGAAACTGGGTGAAGAGCAAGGTATCGATGGCAAAGTCCTAACCGAGACTGTTGCGCGCTATAACGAGTTCGTGAAAAACGGTAAAGATAGCGACTTTGAACGGCCGAACTTGCCACGCACGCTGAACGAAGGTCACTACTATGTGATCGAAGTGACTCCGGGTGTTCATCACACTATGGGTGGTGTGATGATTGACACTAAGGCGGAAATTGTCGATGCCAAGAAACAGGTCATCCCAGGCTTATACGGTGCAGGTGAGGTAACTGGTGGTGTTCATGGTGCTAACCGATTAGGTGGTAATGCCATCTCTGACATTATTACCTTCGGTCGTCTCGCTGGTGAACAGGCGGCAAAATACTCGAAAGAGCATTAATGAGTGTTGATTTTAGGAAGATGAAATAGTGTCATGGATGACGCTTCTGAAATCATATAACAGTTTGCTTTTTATGCCTTATTAATCCATTAAAAAACCGCCATCTGGCGGTTTTTTAGTGAGCTTTAAGCCTTACAGCTCAGGTTCCTGGCTGTAATCCTGTTCGTGATACTCAAGACAGGTATCGACCTCATTGGCCGAGCCCAAAATCACGGCGACGCGCTGGTGGATCTCACTTGGCTGAATGTCCATGATGGTTTCATAGCCTGTGCTCGCCTTGCCGCCCGCCTGTTCGACCAGGAAAGACATAGGGTTGGCTTCATACATCAAGCGTAGCTTATAGGGTTTTTCTGGATTTTTATTGTCGGTTGGGTAAGTAAACAGGCCGCCACGGCAGAGCACTCGGTGTACATCACCCACCATGGCCGCAATCCAGCGCATATTAAAGTTGCGCTCTCTTGGGCCTATCTTGCCCAGAACTAGATCGCTGATATAGGTCTGCATCGGCGCTTCCCAGAACCTTTGGTTCGACATGTTAATGGCGAACTCGCTGGTGTCGGGCGTGATGCTAACCGCCTCGTTGGTGAGCAGGTACTCTTGGGTTTCGGGATTAAGGGTAAACAGCTGCACCCCTTTACCTGTGGTCAGTGCCAGCATGGTCGATGGGCCGTAAAGCACATAACCGGCGGCAACTTGATTGCGCCCTGATTGCAAGAAGCTCTGCTCGCTTAACTCGCCTTGAGGCGCCGGCAGCACAGAGAAAATGGTGCCAACTAGCGAGTTAATATCGATATTGGATGAACCGTCTAGCGGGTCGAAACAGACTAGAAACTCACCGCGCTTACCCACTTCGACTATATGATCTTCCTCTTCGGAGGCCAGGCCGCGCACTGTGCTGTCGGCTTTAAGGGCATCTTTAAGCATCTCGTTGGTGATCACATCCAACTTCTTCTGTGTCTCCCCTTGAACATTCTCCGATTCGGTCGCACCCAATACGCCGGCCAAGGCGCCATGACGTACCGCCTGACTGATCGCCTTGGAGGTATCGGCCAGAGTTAAAATGAGTTGCGACAGAGGTGCATCAACCCCTTGTGAACTTAGATGTTGCGCCAGAGTTTGCATGGTTTTTCCTATGATCTGAGAGCCGGGCTCTCCTGTGAGGTCTGATTTTTTGTTATGGCGGCAATTTTACCTCAGTTTGGTGGCTTTTTCAGTGTTATGTGGTGAGTTTTTGTTTTTGCTGAAATTAGGGCACAATGCTGGTCGCAGTTTTATCTTGATTTTACTATCTCAATATCCAGGACATAATAATGACTAAAAAATGGATAAGTTCAGCCCTTATGGCGGTGCCTATGTTGCTATCTCAATCGACCTCTGCAGCCGCTTTGCAGCTGTCACAACCTCAACTGCAGCAGCCTGTGGGCGGCTCCAGTGCGCTCACTATTGAACGCCTCTACGGTTCGCCGGCGCTGGCGGGCACCAGCCCCCGAGGCCTGAAACTCTCTCCCGACGGCAAGCGGGTGACTTATCTGGCCGGTCGAGTAGAGGATCAATACTTCTATGATCTGTGGCAGATGGACGTGGCCACGGGTGAGCAGAAGGTGTTGATCGACGCCGATAAACTCAGAGTGGGTGAGCTCTCCGATGAAGAGAAAGCCCGCCGGGAACGCCAACGTATCTATGGTCAGGGGATCATGGAATATTTCTGGTCGCAGGACAGTCAGGCGATTTTGATCCCGGCATCTGGTGCCCTCTACTACTATTCCCTTGAGGATGGCTCTGTCAAGGCGCTGCCCACAGGCGAAGGTTTTATTACCGATGCGCGCCTGTCACCTAAAGGCCATTTTGTCTCTTTTATCCGAGATCAGAATCTCTATCTGCTTGATCTGAAAACCTCAGCCTTAACCGCACTGACCACAGATGGTGGCGGCGCGATTAAAAATGGTATGGCAGAGTTTGTCGCCCAGGAAGAGATGGATCGTATGACAGGCTACTGGTGGGCGCCGGATGAGTCGGCCATCGCCTTTACCCGTATCGATGAGTCTGGGGTCGAACTGGTGACCCGTAATGAGATCTACGCCGATGGCATCAAACTCACAGAGCAGCGTTACCCCTATGCGGGCAAGCATAACGTCGTCATCGCCTTAGGTGTGATCAAGCTGGCCGGTAAGCAGGTGAGCTGGATCGACTTAGGCGATGAGCCGGACAGCTATCTGCCGCGGGTAGCCTGGTTGCCCGACAGCCGTCACCTCTCTTTCCAGTGGCAGAGTCGGGATCAGCAGACCTTAGATCTGCGTATCGCCGATCTCAATAGTGACGAGCCGCCTATGACTATGATCAGGGAGCGGAGCAAGGCCTGGGTCAACCTTAACGATGATCTGCATTTCTTAAAGCAGCAGCCGCAGCTGATCTGGGCATCTGAGCAGGATGGCTTCAATCATCTCTATCTGTACGATCTCCACGGCCGCCTGATCCGCCAGTTGACCAAGGGCGAGTGGATGGTCGATAAACTGGAGTATGTGGATGAGAAAGGGGGCTGGGTCTATTTTACCGGCCGTAAAACCAGTGTGATTGAAACTCAGCTGTTTAAGGTGCCATTAAAGGGCGGCAAGATAGAGCAGGTCAGTCAGCGCAGCGGCATGCACTCGCCTGTATTTGCCGACGATCAGCCCATCTATCTCGACTACTTTAACAGTCTGGTGCAACCACCGCAGATCAGTTTGCATAATGAAAAAGGGGAGCGTTTAGCCTGGGTTGAGCAGAATCAGATAGATGAACATCATCCCCTCTATCCCTATTTCGGCCAGTGGCAGCTACCTAGCTTTGGGCAGATTAAGGCCGATGATGGCCAGGCCTTAGTGTACCGTCTGTTTAAGCCAACCCATTTCGATGCCAGCAAAAAGTATCCAGTGGTGGTGCGCGTCTACGGCGGTCCCCATGCTCAGCTGGTGGTCAACAGCTGGAGCTCACAAGATTACTTTACCCAGTATCTGCTGCAACAGGGGTATATTGTGTTCCAGCTGGATAATCGCGGCTCGGCCCATCGTGGCACCCGTTTTGAGCAGGTGATCTACAAGCAGCTGGGTGAGGCTGAGGTGAATGACCAGAAGGCTGGAGTGGATTATCTGCGCAGCCTGGATTATGTGGATGGCGACAATATTGCTATTTATGGCCACAGCTATGGTGGTTATATGTCGCTGATGAGCCTGTTTAAGGCGCCGACCCACTTCAAGGCGGCTATTGCGGGTGCGCCCGTGACTGACTGGTCTTTGTATGATACTCACTATACCGAGCGTTACCTGTCAAGCCCTGTGACCAATGCCAAAGGTTATGAGGCCAGCAGCGTGCTGCCCTATGTGAAGGGTTATCAGTCGGGCTTATTGATGTATCACGGCATGGCCGATGATAACGTGCTGTTTGAAAATAGTACCCGTGTGTATAAGGCGCTGCAGGATGAAGGCAAGTTGTTCCAGATGATGAATTATCCCGGCTCGAAGCATTCGATGCGCGGCGAGAAGGTAAGCACGCATCTGTATCGTTCCTTAGTAGACTTTTTAGATAAGCAGTTAAAACACTAGGCTTCGAGGAACGGGGAAGCGGGATTCGAGCCAAGAGTTAAGAATAAAAAGCTCTGAGCATTAATTAATCACATTGAAATTGAAAGCCCTGTCGATAACAGTGACAGGGCTTTTTGTATCGGCTGATTAAATCTCTACCTAATGGCCTAATAAAAAAAAGCGACCCGAAGGTCGCTTGATTAGCAGTAAAACCTCAGTGATTAACGGGCTGAACCGTCACCACCACGAACTTTACCACTAGGCGCATTACAGCCATTTTCAGTGAGGTAATCGAATGCGGCTTTAGCCTGCACCAGGCCCCAACCTGTCTTGTAGTCGTAACCAGGCTCATCCAGATCCATCGCACTGGCAGTTAAGGCATGACGAATTGCATTAGCGCTACAATCTGGGAAGTGACTCCACACCAGAGAAGCAACACCGGATACATGAGGTGTCGCCATAGAAGTACCTGACTTATAGTCGTAGTCAACTTCTCCCTCAAGTGAAACAGTGGTTTCAACATCAAGATTATTTAACAGTGTCATACCATCTTCCTGACTGATACCAACAGCAACCAGAGGGCTGGTTC
The DNA here is from genome assembly GCF_021412565.1 of Shewanella sp. AS1. Classification (GTDB taxonomy): domain Bacteria; phylum Pseudomonadota; class Gammaproteobacteria; order Enterobacterales; family Shewanellaceae; genus Shewanella. Next base: position 152,935 of record NZ_JAKCLJ010000005.1, read on the forward strand.
CACCCAGATCGCCGGCAACACCACCTGGCTGATTGTTGTAGACGATTGCAGCCACACCGCCGCCCGCTTCACAGTTAGCAACCTTGATACCAAAGCTGACTTCACCACGCTCGATCAAACAGATCTTACCGGCAGCATCATCACAGGGCTCAGTGCCCAGACCGCAACTTGCTAGCATACTAGTGGCACTGCCAGTTGAACTACCTACCATAGCAAGAGCATCCATGGCTTGGCCGTTCTGAGAGACTGCAGCTACACCATTAGCGCCTGTGCCACGAGGCACAGTAGAGAGAGTCTGCACGCCTGGACCTGAAATCTCAACTTGAGATGTACGCTGAGAGAAAGAGGCATGCTTTTCCACAAAGTCGATAGCTGCGACAGACATAACGCTGTCATAAGATGCTGGGTAGGAATGAGCAGCGTTTGCATCATTACCTGCAGCGGCGATCATCAGGATGCCTTCTTTAGCTGCTTTGTCCATGGCACGACGTTCAATATTACTGTCTAACCAGCCGCCAAGACTCATAGAGATCACACTGGAGCCTGCATCGATACAGTCGTTTACTGCACCCGCTAGATCAGAAGCATAGGCAAAACTACCTTCACCATTGAAGACGCGCACTATGTGCAGATCTAGGCCGTCTGGGTTCACACCGATAACACCGGCTCCGTTACCAAGAGCCGCGACTGTGCCTGCTACGTGAGTACCGTGACCAACACCGTCTTCATACCAAGGACCTGATCCACCGTCATCGGCACCAGTGACAGTCGCTGCTGGTAGATCTGGATGGCCCAGATCATAGCCTGAGTCTATGATACAGACTTTTTTACCACCCATATTCTGGATTTGATCGGCTTGCACCATAGCGATCCCGTAAGGTGAGGCTTCGCTATTTTCCAGACTCATTAGTTTGCGTGGCGCATCGACTGAGATACCGGCAATGCCGTCCATCTCAACCAGTTCAAGATACTGTTCTTTGCTCAGGGTTAATGACAGGCTGTCCATTGAGGCCAAGTCTCTACGTATGCCAATGCCTTTGTCTGCCAGTTGGGTTTTGAGTGCATTGCCTTTACCAGGCTTGTATTCAACTACCATGTGTAGTGGATCTGCAGCCAGAGCCGGCATACAGAGTACGGCGGAAATTGCGGCCGCCAGCAAGGTTGTTTGCTTTTTCATAATATCACCTTTGTTGGTTAGGGGCCGGATTAGCCGTTAGTTTCTTCGTCGTCAGCTGGACCGCCACACTCTTTGGCGTTTAGGTTGCCGCTGACACTACCTTGGTTCCAGTAGGTGTGGTATGGACCGCTCTGGATAATAAGCGCTCTGACCATGCCGTTGATATCATAGGCACGATTAGCGCCTTCACCTGTATCTAACATACAGACAAAGCCTCTACCTTCACCAGGCGCATTAGGGTTAGTTGAGGTGTAATCGAAGTTGACTTCGAAGAAGCCTGGTTCACACAGTTGTTGACAGGCTGTGCTGGGATCCTCTGCATCGAGAGCACTCCCCACTAACTCTGAACCACAAAGACCTGCACCGATTACATTAGCTTTAAAGCTCACGCCGCCAATATCTTCGTAATCGATGGCTGTTTTGTCTTGGAAGTTGACATGGCCGCTGAGTTGGCCATCGCAACGTTTAGCATTAACGGTAAATACGGCTTTGCCTTTACCGCCGAGGGAGTTCATTGTACCGCCACCGTTGATCTGGCCGTCGAGCTTGACGCAACCACCGAGTGCCATTGCACCGGCAAGCAACATCACCCCTTTGCTAATTGAAGTTAATCTCATTCTTCTCTCCTGGAATTATAATAATTTCAGATTTTAGTTAAGACAGTTCCCTGTCCCGTTAATACATACCTCGACCACAACTGACCAATAAGGTAACAACGGTACGCATGGATACATTTGTAAAGCAGGGTAAATAAAATGTAAATAAGTTGAGGTTAAATTGTTAATGTACAATTTGATACGTTTGTTAAAACACCTGTTTAAAACTCCTGAATTCTGAAACATAACTTAGTTAATTTGATGAATGGATCTTCATTTTTTGGGAGTTTGTTCATTGAAATTGTTAGATAATATTTGACCTGCATTATTGGGTATTTATTTTGAAATTAAATTTTTATTCTCATTTTTTGAATTTTTTTTCGTAGGTGAGATTTTTTTCATCAAGAGGTTTTTGGAGAATTTAGCGGTTTTGTGTAATAATTTGTTTACAAGTTTACATCTGTAGGTGGGGGATGAATTGTTTTTTTTCGCGGGAATATAGTGTAAACAAAAATCATGAGTTCCGATGAGCACTGACCCTTGTATCTATTTGGTGATAGTAATGCTTATTTGGCGGGCTTATCATCGTGGGTTTGAATCTAGAGGCGCTTGCACAGCGGATAGAGGATGGCGGATATGAGGAAAGGCCAAAAAATGTAGGGAACATTTTGGTGCATGGGCTTTGGCACTTTCTATTAATAAGAAGTGTTCCAGACACAAATCCCCTCATTGGCGTCTGACCTCTATGGATGGAGGAAATGCCAAAAAATGGAGGGAACATTTTTGGCCCATGGCCACCGGGGATAAGTACAATCCATGTACAAACCCCCTCATTGGCCATTCATGGCCATCGGGGATAAGTACATCCATGTACAAATACCAAAGCTATCATCTGACCTCCATGGATGGAGGGAATGCCAAAAATGTAGGGAACATTTTGGTGCATGGGCTTCGGCATAAGTGTTCCAGACACAAATCCCCTCATTGGCGTCTGACCTCCATGGATGGAGGGAATGCCAAAAAACGGAGGGAACATTTTGATCCTGGCCATCGGGGATAAGTACATCCATGTACAAACCCCCTCATTGGCCATTCATGGCCATCGGGGATAAGTACATCCATGTACAAATACCGAAGCTATCATCTGACCTCCATGGATGGAGGGAATGCCAAAAATGTAGGGAACATTTTGGTGCATGGGCTTTGGCATAAGTGTTCCAGACACAAATCCCCTCATTGGCCATCCATGGCTATCGGGGATAAGTACATCCATGTACAAAAAAAGCCAGTCGTAGGACTGGCTTTAATCTTGTTTATCTTATCTGAATCGGCGGATTAGGCTTCTTCTAAGTTACCGCAGAAACGGTAGCCTTCACCGTGAATGGTGGCGATGATTTCTGGCGTATCGGGTAAGCTTTCGAAATGCTTACGGATACGACGGATAGTCACATCCACAGTACGGTCATGTGGCTTAAGTTCGCGGCCTGTCATCTTCATTAGCAGATCGGCGCGAGTTAAGATCTTGCCTGGGTTCTCGACAAAGTGCAGCATAGCGCGGAACTCACTGCGAGGTAACTTGTAAGATTCACCCTGTGGACTAACCAGTGAACGGCTATTGATCTCAAGGCTCCAACCATTGAAACGGTAATGCTCGACTGCGCTTTTCTCTTCTGTTTCGCCAACATTGCTGTTAACACGAGTCAGTAGGTTACGTGCGCGGATAGTCAGTTCACGAGGATTGAAAGGTTTAGTGATGTAATCATCTGCACCGATTTCAAGTCCTAAAATCTTGTCGACTTCGTTGTCACGACCAGTTAGGAAGATCAGGCCGATATTGTTGATTTCACGAAGTTCGCGAGCCAATAAAAGCCCATTTTTACCAGGAAGATTAATATCCATAACCACAAGATTAATCTTGTTTTCCTGCATAGCTTTATGCATTTCTGCGCCATCATTGGCTTCAGTTACCACATATCCTTCAGCCTCAAAAATACTTCTCAGTGTGTTACGGGTAACGGCTTCATCTTCAACGATGAGAATGTGCGGGTTTTGCATACTTAATTACCTAATATTGATTTAAATCTGGTTCTAACCATGAGCGCAGATTGATTGAGCGCCCCACTTATTTTGCTGACGACTACTGATCCACTTAGGTGTATTCATAAAAAAAGAGTCTGAAACAACACACACATCATGATTAGTATAGTATTTTGTATCTCTTTCAAATTGTATTGAAAAGAGAAATCAAACTGCATTCACTTCGATTAACAATAGTAGGAAATAGTTCCTTTCACTATCTATTAATTTCACGTTTTAATGCTACAACAGCCTGAGCTCACATTTTATACAGGAAATCGACAGACTTTTAGGTTACCGCTGAAAGACAAGTTGTAACTAAAAGTATCTCATCGCGAGATGAATTGAAGTGAATCAACAACCTAATTGTACTCGTTTTAGTCATTTGTTAACAAATGAAATGTTAATAAAATTCTTGTTAGTTTTGACCTAAGTCACATCAAGATAGCTAATACGATGATTTTAAATGTAAAATATATTTTGCTTTATGGCGTTGGTACTCGCTCTAGGCAACTGAGGTGGCTTTGCTATAATCGATAGCATCTAATCTAGGAATATTTTAGTGATGTGTACTGTGACCGATCATCTCTGGCATTGTTATCAGCAAACCCAGTTTCTTTTGACTCAAACTTTTTCCTCTTCGTTATCATTTGCCATTATTACCGCGCACAATCCCAGAGGCCAGTCCTTAACGGCCTCCCAAAATCGTTTGTTAGATAAGCAGTTACAGCAGCATATTATTCGATTGCAGCGGCCTTATCGTGCCCTGATAGGGAGTTCTGTCGATCGCACTTATATGGAAAAAAGCTGGGCGATTCCGATAGATAAGGCTTCGGCTATCGAGCTGGCCAGGCAATTTAATCAAAATGCCATCTACTATATTCACAAGGGTGAGCTGCAATTGGTCCCTTGCTTATTACCCTATGGCGAGGTCGATCTCGGTGATTTTTCGGCGAGAGTATCAATCGTGAGTGAGTTACCCGATTTTTATTCATAATGACCTAAGCAGCCTTATTTAGGTTCTAAGAGTGAGAATTGGATAAAAAGTGAGTTTCATCGAATAAATATCATTGACTTGGTCAATGTATGTTTGCTAATTTCCCTAGCTCTTAATTTTTATGGTTAAGAGTACAGAAGAGGAGCGTTAACTAGGTAGTAAGTCGGAGGAGCCCAAACTCTATTGATGACTTATGAGGGAGATTAACGCCGAGGTAAACATCTATTTGGTGCAGCTGTTTATCGGTCGTCTGGGCTGAATCCCGTCGATTGTCACCTGTTTATTGGTGGAGAGCTTCTGGTGGTGATTGCTGTTTCCCGTCTTGGGGTGCGTTATCTTTGCACCAGGCTCTTCGAACGAAGTCAGTTCGGAGTGTAATCATGTTAACTTTTTCTCTATTTCAGCCTGTCTCATTTTGTCAAAGTGAGGTGTGCTAATGTCTGCTATCGTCGTTGCTAAATTTGGTGGAACCTCGGTTGCCGATTATCAATCTATGAGTCGCTGCGCCGATATAGTGCTGGCCAACCCCGACACCCGTCTAGTGGTGGTAAGTGCCTCCAGCGGCGTGACTAACTTGTTGGTAGAGTTGACACAGGCGCAGCTTGAAGATGAGCGTCGCCAGCAACTGCTCAAAGAGATCGCCTCAATCCAATATAAGATCCTCGATAAGCTCGGGTATCCAGATAACGTGGCGGCGCGTATCGATAAACTGCTTAGCCGCATCGGCGTTCTGAGCGAATCTTTAACACTCAATCGCAATAAAGCCATCATGGATGAACTGCTCGCCCAGGGCGAACAGTGTTCATCGGCATTGTTTGCCGCCGTGCTGCGGGAGAAAGGGGAGTCGGCCTCGGCATTCGATGTGCGCCAAGTGATGCGAACCGACAGCCATTTCGGCCGCGCCGAACCTCAGATTGAGCAGATCGCCGAGCTTTGCAGCCAGCATCTTGCCCCTCTACTTGAACAGCAGCGCATAGTGACGCAGGGCTTTATTGGCGCCGACGAACAGGGCTCGACGACCACATTAGGCCGGGGCGGCAGCGATTATTCGGCCGCCTTGTTGGCCGAGGCATTGAAGGCATCGGCGGTTGAGATCTGGACAGATGTTGCCGGTATCTATACCACAGACCCCCGACTTGCGCCCAATGCCAGCCCTATAAAAGAGATCAGTTTTAACGAAGCGGCGGAGATGGCGACTTTCGGGGCTAAAGTGTTGCATCCTGCGACTATTCTGCCTGCGGTCAGACAGAAGATTCAGGTATTTGTCGGTTCGAGTATTGCGCCAGAAAAAGGCGGCACCTGGATACGTCATCAGGTGAGCGATGAGCCTATCTACCGCGCCGTTGCGGTGCGCCGCGACCAAACCCTGCTGAATCTGCACAGCCTGCAGATGCTCCATGCCCAAGGCTTCCTAGCAGAAACCTTCGCGACGCTTGCACGACATAAGATCAGTGTGGATTTGATCACCACCTCAGAGGTGAATGTATCCCTGACCTTAGATAAAACAGGGTCTGATTCCGCCGGTAACAGCCTGCTGAGCGAGGCGCTGTTACAGGAGCTGTCACAGCATTGCCGTGTTCGCGTCGAAGAAAATCTGGCGCTGGTTGCCATAATCGGCAATAAGATAGCCACCACGGCTGGCGTGTGTCGCCGGGTGTTTGAGGTGCTTGAGCCCCATAACGTGCGCATGATCTGTCAGGGCGCCAGCCCGCATAATCTGTGTGTGTTAGTGTCTGAGTCAGAAGCGGCGCAGGTGGTGCGTGCGCTGCACGAAAACTTGTTTGAAGCGGCATAATGAAACCTAGCCTCAGCAGATTAAAAATCGGTGAGTTGGCAACAGGACAAGATCTCGACTTGCCCATTTTCCAATTTATCCCTGAGCAGATAAGTGCACCCAGCGTCTATATTCAGGCCAACGTCCACGGCGCCGAGGTGCAGGGCAATGCGGTGATCTACCAGTTAATGCAGCTGCTCGAAAGCTGTGAACTGCGCGGTAAGATCACCCTGGTGCCACTGGCGAATCCGCTGGGGATCAATCAAAAAAGCGGCGAGTTTACCTTAGGCCGCTTCGACCCTATTACCGGGGTTAACTGGAACCGTGAGTATTTAGATCATCAGCTCGATCTTGACGTCTGGTACGCCTCGCACAGGGAGCTGGATGATAAGGCGTTAATCCATGCCTATCGGCAGTTGCTGCTCGAAGGCTGTGAGCGTCGATTGCAAAATGGCTGGGGCGTGACCACGGGCCATCGCCAGGCGGTCTCATTGCAGCAGATGGGGCATGAAGCGGACATAGTGTTAGATCTGCATACCGGGCCTAAGTCCTGCAAACATCTCTATTGTCCTGAGTATGATCTGGCGGCGGCCAAATGGTTTAGCATTCCATACACTTTGGCCATTCCAATGGATTTTGGCGGGGCGATGGATGAGGCCATCTTTTGTCCTTGGTGGCGTTTAAGTGAGTATCTTAAATCTCAGGGGCGGGATCTGAGCGTGCCTGTGTCGGCCTTTACTCTGGAGCTGGGTTCTCAGGAACATATCGATCTTGAAGATGCCCTTAAAGATGCCAAGGGGATCTTGGCTTATTTAAGCCACAGAGGGGTGATCGCCGAAACTGTGCCAGCTGTACAGATGACACGTCAGGCCTGCTACTTGAAAGATTACAAAAAATACCACGCGCCCTTAGGCGGCATGGTGGAATACAAGGCGACAGTCGGGCAAGCCCTGTCTGCAGGTCAGCCTCTGGCGACAATTTTGCGCCTGGACAGATACGGCAGCGATAATGCGCTAACCAGCCTGAGCCTGGAGCAAGATTGTGTGCCGATTTTGCATTTCGCCTCTGCGTCTGTCTATCAGGGCACAGAGCTCTATAAGGTGATGACGAATCTGTTTGAGCTGACTTAAGCTCAGGCGTTAGGGCTTAACCGCCCTGGAGATTGGGTTTTGCAGGCTGATCAGGGTTTCGGTGGATTGGATCTCATCGATGGACTGAATGCGGTTGATCAGTACATGTTGCAGCTCATCGATGGACTGACACATCACCTTGGCAAAAATGCTGTAATTACCTGTGGTGTAATAGGCTTCAGTGACTTCATCGAGGGCGTTGAGTTTGGCTATGGTGGCGGGATAATCGCCGGCACTCTTGAGGTTAATGCCGATAAAGCAGCAGACATCATAGCCCAGGGCTTTGGGATTAACTGTTATCTGCGCGCCGGTAATGATCCCCGCTTGTTTCATCTTTTCCACTCGCACATGTATGGTGCCTGCGCTGACGCCAAAACGTTTAGCTAGTTCGGCAAAAGGGGTGCGCGCTTCCTGCATCAAGGCTTCAAGGATCTGGTTGTCGAGTTGATCCCGCTGAAATGAAGTATTCATAGTTAATTGAGTTTTATCTGAGAGTTTGTCGATTAATTTACGCATTTTTTTAGCAAACTGCGAATTTTTATCGCCAAATCATCAATATTGCCAATCACAAGATTACTGCTCGTCACTCACCTGAGTAAAGGGGATCTCGGTGGCGAAAGTCATCGACTCACCAGTGTAAGGATGTTTTATGGTGAGGGATTGGGCGTGCAGTAACAGTCTTGGGGAGAGACGTTTTGCCAGCGGATCGGCATAGAAATTATCCCCTAAAATGGGATGCCCGAGCGCCATCATGTGCACCCGCAGCTGATGAGAGCGGCCTGTTATTGGGGTCAGCTTGACTAGGCTTGAGCGTTTGGCGCGGCTGATCACTTCGAAGTGGGTCGTGGAGGCTTTGCCTATCTTGTGATCTACCTTCTGCTTGGGGCGATTGGGCCAATCACAGATAAGAGGCAGATCCACGGTTCCCTGCTCGGCTTTCAGATGACCGGCGACGCGGGCATAGTAGGTTTTTTCGGTTTCCCTGTCTCTGAACTGACGTTTGAGCTCCCGCTCGGCGCTGCGTCTTAAGGCCACGACCATAACGCCGGATGTGGCCATATCCAGCCGATGGACGATTTGCGCGTTGGGGTGATCCCTTAACACCCGGCTAAAGATGCTGTCGTGATAAGCCGCTTCCCGCCCCGGAACCGATAAGAGTCCCGAAGGCTTATTGACCACAAGAATATCCTTGTCCTGATGGAGAATATCGAGCCAGGGAGTGGTGGGAGGATTATAGTGAAAATTAGCCATGGTCAGTTTATGGGTGGAATCGTCAGTTTATCGATGAAAAGACGGCGGCAAAGATACCCGTAACGCTACTCTGGAGCAACTTTTAATGCAGAAAATGCCTTGTTGTTTCTCAAAGCTCGCTCTTCTTTACTCGCACCTCGCACCTCGCACCTCGCACCTCGCACCCCGAACCCCGAACCCGCTCCTAAAAGCTGTGACCATTAATATGCATGATAGCAAAGGTCCAGACCACGAAGGCCAGCGACAGATGAATAAAGGCATAGATAGACTGGTCCAGTTTTTCCACGCCTTTAGCCGACCAGATCAGGTGCCCGTGAAGCAAGATCACTAGAGGGAACAACATAAATAGAGGGTAGAAGCCAAAAGGGCTGTTGTCCCCAAGCAGAGCGCGAGACAGTAAAGACCAGACCACCATTAAGGCAGTGATCAGTGGCGGTGCGGCCAGTCGGTACTGTTCGGGATAGGGAAACATAAAATGCCTCTGCTAAAGCTGACGGGTGGTCTCTGATTTTGTTTGCCTGTGTTCGCGTTCAGCTGTCAGTTTGCCGAGCTATCAGCTGAGCTTTAAAACAAGGCTGCTGCTCACAGCCTACATTACCTTCAAAGTAGTGCAAAGGGGTAAATGAATCAAATACCTGCATAAGCTCACCAGGGTGCAGTAAAAAGTCGGGATTTTTAGGCCGGCCCACATTTGCCTGCTCGGTCAGAAAGGTTTCATACACGATAAGGCCGCCGGGACGGATGAGCCGCTTCAGCGGTTCAAACAGAGGCCTGTGTAAATAATTAAAAATGATGACAATATCAAATTGCGCATCGAAAGGCGGTAGGCTGTGTTTTGCTTCGAGATCGAAACTCAGGCTGTAGCAGTTTGGCGGTATGGCATCGAGCCGGCTCAGATCGCGATCCACAAAGGTGACCTTGGCGCCATATTCCGCAAACCATAATCCGTTGCGGCCACTGCCGCAGGCGAGATCCAATACTCGGGTATCGGCAGACAGCTGGAAAATTTGTCTGTGCTGTAGCAGTAACTGGGCGGGGCTAGCCTTTGATCTCTTTCTTTCCATCGATACGCCGCCTGTGAATAATCGAGTAATGCCGCAGGCCGGCAGGGCCGTGGGAGACGATAACCGAGAGCAATATAATGACGATGACAAGTTCATGCTGGTATTGCGCCAGCGGAATAAACAAAAGTAATAACAGCAATTTGGCTAAGGTAAGTACGCCTTTGAGCTGAATGAGCCAGCGCCAGTCACGGATGATCTCCCAGAGCATCAACAGGGCGCCTGTGATCATGGCGAGCATCCAGTAGTGGTTCCAAGTTTCATTGAAGGTGTCCAATATGACACCGCCGCCCGCACCGACCACACCAAGAATATGGAGGGCACGTAAGCTGGTTTTACTGAGTCTTTGTAGCCAAAACTGTTTTTCTGAGATCGCTTGTTTGCCCATGTGTTCGTTTGCCAATCCTGGTAATTGATAGGGTGATTTTTTTAGCTTATCAGGAATAAGGCATAAAACACATTTGAAAACCCATACAGCCAGTTCTATATTGCTAAAATTGTGCAATATGCAGCATTTATGGAACAGACTCTGGGGCTAAATCAGAGTAATTATTCTAAGGCTGTTTAGGCTTGGTTATACTCAAATCAGAGCTGTTATTCATCGGGATTGCACCAAGGAGGGTAATCCGAGGTGAGGGGCAAAAATTTTTATTGAATTGAGACTCTCTTAATTCTGTCACCACCAACAAGGTAACGAAAATATGAGAATAGGTTTTTTCAGTGCTAAATATTATGATATTCAGCATTTTAACCGTACTAACAAGACCTTCGGCGCACATATCGAATATTTCGATTCTCGTCTGTGCATGAAAACGGTCAAGTTGGCCCTGGGGTTTGAGGTTATCTGCGCCTTTGTTAATGACTCGCTTAATGCAGAAGTCTTAACCGAGCTGGCGAAAAATGGCACTAAAATTATTGCCATGCGCTGCGCCGGTTTTAATAATGTTGATTTGGAAGCAGCCAAGCGCCTCGATTTAAAGGTAGTCAATGTGCCTGCCTACTCGCCAGAGTCAGTGGCCGAGCACACAGTCGCCCTGATGCTGACCCTGAACCGCAAGGTGCATAAAGCCTATCAAAGAACTCGAGATGCTAACTTCTCCCTCGAAGGTCTAGTGGGCTTTAATATGTTTGGCCGTACTGTGGGTGTGATAGGCACAGGTAAAATAGGCGTCGCCACCATCAAAATTCTGCTTGGGTTTGGTTGTAAGGTACTGGCCTTCGATCCCTATCCGAGTCAGGCGGTTATCGATCTCGGCGTGAGCTACTGCAGTCTGGATGAGCTTTATCCCCAGTGCGACATTATCAGTCTTCACTGTCCGTTAACCCCTGAAAATCATCATCTGCTCAACCAAGAGAGTTTCGATAAGATGAAACCTAAGGTGATGGTGGTCAACACCAGTCGTGGCGGTCTGCTCAATGCAATCGATGCCATGGAAGCCTTGAAAACCGGACAGATTGGCGCCCTGGGTCTGGACGTGTATGAAAATGAGAAGGAGCTGTTCTTCGAAGATAAGTCTAACGAGATCATTCAGGACGATGTGTTCAGACGCCTCTCCGCCTGTCACAATGTGATTTTTACTGGTCACCAGGCCTTCTTAACCGAAGAGGCTTTGGGCGCCATTGCCCATACCAGTCTGACGAATATTAAACAGCTGCTCAATGGCGAAGCGTGCCCGAATCAGCTGTTCTGATTTTAGCTGCTGAGCAGGGCGATTAAAAAAGCAGCTTTTACCTGACAAGCTCTCCTTTGGCTGATAACTTAGCCTAATAAGTCATAGGTCAAAGGAGACGCGTATGAGGGTAATACAGGAAGTCCACGACATAGACACACCCACAGGTGTGATGCGATCTTATCTCTACCGCCCCGACGCAGACGGGGCTTTTGCCACCATCATCTTCTATTCAGAAATTTTCCAGCAGACAGCGCCCATCGCCAGGGCGGCGACCATCATGGCCGGTCACGGCTTTGTGGTGTTAGTGCCGGAAGTGTTCCATGAGCTTAATCCCATTGGCACTGTGCTGGCCTATGATGATGCAGGCAAAGATAAGGGTAATCAGGATAAATTTACCAAGATGCTGGAGCATCATGACAGCGATACCCAGGCACTGATCGATTTTGCCCTGAGCCAGCCCTATTGCACCAGCCTGGTGGGGGCTATGGGGGTTTGTATCGGTGGTCACTTGGCCTATCGCGCCGCCCTCAACCGGGATATTTCCGGCGCATTTTGTCTCTACCCCACAGATATTCATTCCAATACACTGCCTTGCCAGAAAGGCAATGATTCTCTCAGTCGCACCGGCGATATTAAGGGAGAACTGGTGATGGTGTTTGGTAAGCAAGATCCCCATGTGCCGCAGGCGGGAAGGGAGCTGCTGCACAATCAGCTGAACCAGCAAGACAACCGTTTTACCTGGCTGGAGGTTAATGGCGAACATGCCTTTATGCGTGATGAGGGTGAGCGTTACGACCCTGCACTGGCGGTGCAGATGTACCTGCAGGCGGTGGCGTTTTTCCACCGGGTCTTAAGGTAAGACCCAATATGAAAAAGGCGAACTCAGGTTCGCCTTTTTACTTTATTATCAGAGCCATTTTCGTTTGCGGAACAGCCAGATAAGCACGGCAGTAATACTCAGCATCACGCCCCAGACAATGAAGTAGCCATCCTTATATTTCAGCTCGGGAATGTACTCGAAATTCATGCCATAGATACCCGCAATAAAAGTCAGCGGCACGAAGATGGCGGTGATGATAGTGAGCACCTTCATTATGTTGTTCAGGCGATGGGCACTGATGGAGATATAACCATCGATAAGATCGCTGGATACCTGATAGAAGAGATCCGCAAGACTGGCGGCGCGCTGCTGGTGTTCGCAGACATCATAGAGTTCATGGGCGAGTCTGCTGTCGAAGGGCGCTGATGGCTCTTCTCTTAGGGTGTTAAACAGCTCCACATGGTAGTGGAAGTTGCGCCTTAAGCGAGTCAGATCTGTCTTGTAGAGCACCACTTCGGCCAGAATTTTGTCATCGGCCGTGGTCAGCATAAAGGTTTCCAGCTCCTCCAGTCTGGTTTCAAGATCGAACAAAATCTTGTGGTAGCGTTTCACCACGAAGCGGCTGAGTTTCAATATGATATGACCCGTGCCTGAGCTAAAGGCGATATCGCCATTTTCCACCGCCGTCATGGTGCGCTCAATACTCAAAGAACGTTCCAGATGGCGGGTCACGATAAAGCGTTCGCTAACGAAGATGGCCAGCAGTATGTTGTCGCAATTAACCGAATCGGAGTCGGCAGACAGTCCCCGCAGCACCATAAAGGTATGATCGTCGAAATTCTCTATCTTGGGTGGGTGGCGATCCCGGGAGGCATCCTGAAGTGCCAGATGGTGCAGGCCAAAGGTCTGTTTCAGTTTCATCTGCCATTCGACAGAGAGTTCGCCTTCGATGTTGAGCCAAATCACCTTGTCATCGCTCTGCTGCCACAGCTCGATATTGCTCTCATCGCCCTTGATAAGAGACTGATCTTTCGGATCAAAGAGTAAGGTCTTTATCATGATTTAGTCGCTCTGCTGCTGGGTGTGATCTTTTTCGCCAGCCACAGGCTGAGTCACTGGCGTCAGACTGGATAATTTTAGTACGCCTTTTTGTAGCATCAAATTATTGGGGTAGGTGATCAGGATATGATCGCTGCGCTCAATTAATACATGGAACAGGGTGATCTCGGCGATAACCCCGCTGACATCCTCATCCTTGTCCACCACCTTAATCCTGTCACCGATGCGGTAGGGAAAGACGAAGAAAATTAAAATGCCTGCGGTGATATTACTCAGAATCGACCACTGGGCTACTAAGGCGACCCCAAGTACGGCAAAGACAGATGAGATAAACAGGGACACCTGCTGATACTCAATGCCTAAGGAGACCACCATAAGACCTGACATCACGATAAACAGCAGATAGCTGATGTATTGAGTTACCAGCTTAGCGCGGGTGTCTGTGACCTGTTTGAGTCGGGCGAGCCGGTGGATCCAATGGCTTAACATCCGCTGGGCAAAAATAAACAGCACGAGATAGAGAAAGATGATGAATAGGGTCTGAGTCATAAGCGCTTGAATGAATTGGATGTAAATTGTCGATTTTAAACAAATACTACAAGATTTATGCTTATGCAATCATTCAATCTTGTGGGAGAGGTTAGCAATTTCACTCCAAACTCCTGTGGTTCACGCCGCGATTGCGGCATACTGGCGCGTTAGGAGTTAGCCTTTTTCTGTGCGCGTCTATGGATGCGAGATGCCCTCTCGCTGTAGAAAAGCAATGTAGAAAAGCAATGTAGAAAAGCAATGTAGAAAAGCAATGTAGAAAAGCAATGTGAAAAACTAATCTGGAAAACCAATCTGGAAAGCCGATGTCAGATTTTCAAACCTTGTATCAGAGTGAAGATGAGTATGGTCCGCTGTTTGTGCTTGAGGACAGTCAGGTACGCCTGCTCAGTTTTGGCGACAATGATGAGCAGAGCAAGCTATTAAAGAGTGCGCCCCATATTCCCCAGCACACCTATATCCAGGCCATGTTGCTGGTGTTGCTGTTTATCCAGCCTAAGCGCGTCATCATACTTGGACTCGGTGGCGGTGGACTGGTGCATGCGCTGCGCCACTATGATCGCGCCATCAATATCACGGCCGTCGAACTCAGAGCTCAGGTGATAGAGATAGCCAAACGCTATTTTCAACTGCCCATAGGTAAGAAGCTGAATTTAGTGCATCAGGATGCCATCGAATTTCTGACCGAGCGGGAGCACAAGAAGGCCGATGTGATTTTTGCCGATATCTATGGCGCCGAAGGGGTCGATGAAAATCAGTTGACCGAGACCTTTATCGCTAATGCCGCCGCTATGATCAAGGCGGGAGGCTATCTGGTGTTAAATTGCTGGAAAGAGCACAGTCAGGACAGGCAACTGCTCGCCCTGCTGCAGATCCATTTCAGTGAGGTTCGCGCCTGCCTTACCGGCGGTGGTAACTGGGTGGTCATAGCCTCTACTGTTACTCGGGATATCTCTGCCTCAGGGCTGAAAGCCGATGCCCAGCAATTATCTCAGCAACTGGATTTTCAGCTAGGCCGCAGCCTGACCCGTTTCGATCTCTGGCATTAACCCTCGCGCCTCTGTCCCGCCCTCACTTCTATTATCTGAAAAGACCCGGCCAGTTCGGGTCTGAATGCAGAGTGTATTTATCATCAAAAAAAACGATTATATTGATAGTTTTTCTTCGTTATCCTTAATCGTCAATCCTAGCTATTATCTCTCCATCGACAAGGTACTCAGGGTTTAGCAGAAAGCTAAGTCCTCAATAATTCACTATAAATAATGTAAATGGAGCATCAAATGACACAGTCAATCATCAACACCGAAATCAAGCCTTTCTCAGCGACTGCTTATCACAAGGGTGATTTCCAGTCAGTAACAGAGCAGGATTTGCTAGGTAAGTGGTCAGTTGTTTTCTTCTACCCAGCCGACTTCACTTTCGTATGTCCAACTGAACTGGGTGACATGGCAGATCATTACGAGAAGCTGCAATCTATGGGTGTTGAAGTGTACTCAGTGTCTACCGACACTCACTTTACTCACAAAGCATGGCACGACAGCTCTGAAACCATTGGCAAGATCAACTACCCAATGATTGGCGACCCAACCGGTGTTATCTCTCGCAACTTCGGCGTGATGATTGAAGAGGAAGGTCTGGCACTGCGCGGTACTTTTGTTATCAACCCAGAAGGTCAAATCAAGGTTGCTGAAGTACATGACTTAGGTATTGGTCGTAGCGCTTCTGAGTTGGTTCGCAAAATCCAGGCAGCTCAATATGTTGCGACTCACGACGGTGAAGTTTGCCCTGCTGCATGGCAGCCTGGTGAAGCAACACTGGCTCCTTCTTTAGATCTGGTTGGTAAGATCTAAGTTACAGCGACTAACCCCATTGGATAAGGCTTCATCACCCTTATCCAACTGGCCTCAGGGCCAGACAGTGAATAAGGTCTCATCTCCCTTATTCAGCCTGGTTTGACGCCAGGCAGCATTTTCTCCGGCCAGCTCAGTCTCCCCCTGCAAGGTTGAGCTGGCTTTTCATATCTATACATAAGCGTTACTTAGGAGTTTTCATGTTAGATGCCAATGTAAAAAATCAGCTGACTACTTATCTGCAGAACCTCAAGCGCCCAGTTGAACTTGTCGTATCGGCAGATAACAGTCCTAAAGCGCAAGAACTTAAGTCTTTGGCGAATGATATTGCCGGACTATCAAATTTAGTGTCATTGACCGAATCAGAGGGTAAACGTACCCCGTCCATGACAGTGACCAATAAAGAGAGTGCCACGCAGATCAGTTTTGCTGGCCTGCCAATGGGACACGAGTTTACCTCCCTGGTATTGGCGCTGCTGCACACAGGTGGTCATCCGCTCAAGCTGGATGCAGATCTGATTGCACAGATTCGCGATCTGCCTGGCGAGTATCATTTTGAGACCTATGTGTCTTTAAGCTGCCAGACCTGTCCAGAAGTGGTGCAGGCATTAAACATGATGGCGGCCATTAACCCAAATATCACTAACGTTATGATCGACGGTGCCCTGTTCCAGGAAGAGGTGGATCAGCGCAACATCATGGCGGTGCCGACAGTATTCCTCAACGGCGAGCAGTTCTCCGTTGGCGGCATCAGTGTGGTCGAGATTTTAAACAAGCTGGATGTGAACGCCGCTTCCCGTAAGGCTGAGCAGCTTAATCAGAAAGAGGCCTTCGACGTGTTAGTCGTTGGTGGTGGCCCAGCGGGTGCCTCAGCCGCCATTTATGCCGCCCGTAAAGGTTTACGTACCGGCATAGTGGCCGACAAGTTTGGTGGTCAGGTTGCCGAAACCGTGGGTATCGAAAACTTTATCTCGGTTAAGGCGACCGAAGGGCCAAAGCTGGTGGCTAACCTTGAGGCTCATGTTCACGATTATGATGTGGATATCATGGATAATCAGCGCGCCTTTAGCCTTAAGTCTGGCGAGCTGTTTGAGCTGGAGCTGGAAAGTGGCGCCATTTTACGCAGTAAAACTGTGCTGCTGGCAACCGGTGCCCGCTGGCGCGAGATGAACGTGTCCGGCGAGAAAGAGTATCGCGGCAAAGGGGTCGCTTACTGTCCACACTGTGATGGCCCGCTGTTTAAGGGCAAGAAAGTGGCTGTGATAGGTGGCGGTAACTCGGGTATCGAAGCGGCAATTGACCTTGCTGGTATCGTCGAGCATGTGACTGTGCTTGAGTTTGACAGCAAGCTGCGCGCCGATGAGGTATTACAGCGCAAGGCGGCTTCCATGGGCAATATCAAGATCATCACCCAGGCGATGACCACAGAGGTCACAGGCGATGGCAAACGTGTGAACGGTTTAAACTACACAGATCGCGCCACAGGCGAGAGTCATCACATCGAGCTGGCGGGGATCTTCGTACAGATAGGTTTGATGCCCAATGCCGAGTGGTTAAAGGGCACGTTAGAGTTGACGAATCGCGGCGAGATCATAGTCGATGGTAAAGGGGAAACCTCCTTGCCTGGCGTATTTGCCGCCGGTGATGTGACCAACTCTGCCTATAAGCAGATCATCATCGCCATGGGCAGTGGCGCCACAGCATCCTTAGGTGCCTTCGATTACCTGATCCGCCACAGCGAATCGAGTAGCGAACAAGCCGCTTAAAGAGCGTCTAACCGACATGAAAACGCCCTCATCAGAGGGCGCTTTTCTGCTTATTTTTGGCAGCGCTTGCGAGCCATAGACCTAGGGGGTTCTATTTAGCCCTTGTAAACCTGCACGGCTTCATCCTGTGCTGGCTCATTTTCAGCGGCCTCATTTTCAGCGGCTTGTGGTGGGTTGTCGATATGATCGTCTAAGTTATCGTTGAGCATATCTTGATATTCGTTAGTGAACCACTCCAGGGCAGCCTGCTTCTCTGTGGCCAGATCTGCGGTTTTAAGCGAGGCTTCGAAGGCGTTAAAACGCGCCGCAGCAAAGCGCAGTGCCGTGCCGACTTTACCCACATCCTGCTCCTGAGCGGCCAGCTCGTTGGCTAAGGCGATAAATTGATCGGCGAGTTCGAATATAGTGGTCTCTTT
This sequence comes from Shewanella sp. AS1, assembly GCF_021412565.1. Lineage (GTDB taxonomy): Bacteria > Pseudomonadota > Gammaproteobacteria > Enterobacterales > Shewanellaceae > Shewanella. The sequence goes on from NZ_JAKCLJ010000005.1 coordinate 171,130, forward strand.
TTGCTGTTCTGACATCTTTAGTCTCACGATTGTGTGGGTATTTGAGAGCGATATTAACGTAAATTAGTCAAGTGTGAATCATCAATTTAAGGTTCTGGGATCTCAATCGGGAATTGATGCCTGTGGCTTGGCTCGATTTTCCTCATGACTCAAGGGATAATGGCCTGGTTTATCCAAAATGTAAGTAGAGAAGGTAAGGGCATGAGTGAGATTGCAAGCTGGGATGAGTTTATTGCGCAGCAGGAAAAACAGGAATATTTTCAAAACTTACAAACCTTTGTTGAAAATGAGCGCGCCGCCGGTAAGGCCATCTATCCCGCCGCATCGGATGTGTTTACCGCCTTTAAGCTCACGCCGCTGGAAAAAGTGCGCGTGGTGCTGATTGGTCAGGACCCTTACCATGGCGAGGGGCAGGCCCACGGTCTGTGTTTTTCTGTGCAGCCGGGCATAAAACCCCCGCCATCCTTAGTTAATATCTACAAAGAGCTGGCGACCGACATTGCCGGATTTACTCCTCCCGAGCATGGCTATCTGGCAAAATGGGCCGAGCAGGGAGTCTTGATGCTCAATACCATTTTAACGGTCGAGCAGGGTAAGGCCCACTCCCATGCTAAGTCGGGCTGGGAAACCTTTACCGATAGGAGTTTAAGCCTGCTTAATCAGCAGCAAGAGCCTATCATCTTCGTGCTCTGGGGCGGCCATGCCATAAAGAAAGGCAAGCTAGTTACCGCACCTCAGCATCAGGAGATCACAGGACCCCATCCCTCGCCGCTCTCGGCTTATCGCGGTTTCTTTGGCTGCGGTCATTTCTCGAAAATCAATGCATTACTGCAACAACGGGGTGAAGCCATCATAGATTGGCAAGTGTAAGGCTGATTGATGATAATGATATCAGTCTGACAGAGTATCAGCCTGACACTCTTTTAGGCAGAGAGTCAGGCTGAGTCTTTAGGATTGACTTGGATAGATGATTTACTGCTGTTTGAGCAGTATGTATCTTACCGAGCGGGGGCCTGTGTATCTTTTGCCCTGTTCATCGAGAATAAACAGCTGATTCTCGCCGACCTGCAATTGAGTAGGCCACACCTTAGTATCGAGCTTTATCTGACTGCCGTTTTTCAGCCAGGTAAACTGTCCTGTGACCACTTCTGGTTTTCTGTCTATTCCTATGTGCTGCTGGGTAAAGCTGTAGCTATTGTCCTGCGCCAGTTCTAAGGTAACGGCGATAACATCACAGTTACTGCAGGGAAGTTTTCCCTGATAGATGCCGGGCCAGTCCAAGGCGTTTTGACTCGTGTCGCCTATGGGTTTATCTGTATTTGAGCAGGCGCCAACAGCCAGCAGGAGTAACAGGGTGCCCACTGATGTGAGAAGTTTCATGGCAGTACCTTTAAAGATGAAATGAAAGCCAGTTGCAAGCTTAGCACAGATAAATGAGCCCTTTGTACTGCTTGCAGTTAGCTATCTGTATATAAAGGCTATTTTATTTCACCCGATCCTAACTTAGTTTTTTACTGACTGGCTGATTGAGAGGACTAACGAGCTCAGAGGGGGTGATAATCATAGGCAGCGGCACATCCCAATATTCACTCTTTAATTGACTCACCTTCTGGCAGTCGTGAGCGTACCCTATGGGCAGAGGCTTACCCGATTGCTGCCAGTTGGCTAAGGTTCTGTCATAAAATCCGCCGCCCATGCCCATGCGCTGACCTGAGCTATCAAACGCCACTAGGGGAGTGATCACTAAGTCTAATTGATGGGGCAAGATCATCTGCTTGATATCCAGTTTTGGCTCTCTGATTTTTAATGAATTGGTCTGTAACTGCGTGTCCTCTTGATAGCGCAGAAAGATAAGATTGCCAGGGCTAAAAGGATGTAGCCTAGGTAGGTAGACCTCAATCTCTCGCTGCCACAGCGCCTCGATTAAGGGCTGGGTATCGAGCTCGCCATCATTGGTCAAATAGAGGGCGAGCCGCTTTACTTTTTGTCTGGAAATCAGTTCTAGGGCCCGCTGACAGGCGAGTTCGGCAAACTCCCTTTGTTCCCGCGCACTCAATTGCCTGCGCGCCTGACGTATCTGCTGGCGCAGCTGTTGGCGTTCGCTTTGAATTTGTTTGTGACGGGCAGAACTGTGGGCGGCTGAATTCATAGTTTTGGCGTTCATTTAGGCAGATAGGGGAATAAGTTCCTAGTCTAGCTTTAGCCAGGATTCAAATCTAGGGTGCGGGGAACGTGGGGCGAGGAATGGGAAACGAGGTTCGGGGAGCGAGGAACTAGCTTAGCGCTTACAGCTTAAGGCTTACAGCTTACAGCTTACTTTTAAAGATTGAGATGCTCCCCAAGGTGCCGTTTTCGGTGTAGCCCTTGAGCCCATAGATGTTTCGAGGCGGATATTTGTTCAGGTATATTGCTGTCGTAAAGCTGCAGTAAAAGTTGAGATGCTCCCCAAGGTGCCGTTTTCGGTGTAGCCCTTGAGCCCATAGATGTTTCGAGGCGGATATTTGTTCAGGGATATTGCTGTCGTAAAGCTGCAGTAAAAGTTGAGATGCTCCCCAAGGTGCGGTTTCGTTGAGGCCCTTGAACCCATAGATGTTTCGAGGCGGATATTTGTTCAGGTATATTGCTGTCGTAAAGCTGCAGTAAAAGTTGAGATGCTCCCCAAGGTGCCGTTTTCGGTGTAGCCCTTGAACCGTAGGTTCAAGGCGGGTAAATGATTAAATCCTAAGGCTTCTCGGTTCAAGCCGAGCTTGCGCAATGTCATTAAAACATTCACCCTGAGTTTGTAAATATCGGCACAGGGACATAACCGATCCACGCACACCACAGGGAGCAAAATTGTGCGGGTATCCGTTGATAGGGCTCGACGAATACCACATAAAATTCGTCAATTGAAGTGAAATCACCTCAATACTGACATAGAGCCTAGTTTAATCTTCTTTATCTACACGCTCAACCAGTGCGTTCTCTAAAGTCGACTGCAGTAGACCAATTCTTTCATCCATCTGCTTAATATAATCTTGATTTTTCAGCTGTTCTTCTAAAAGTTCATGGCTGATATTTAATGCGGCCATGATGGCAATCTCTTCCCGACTCAAGTTATTGGTACGGGCACGAAGTGTGCTCAGCTGTTTTTCCAGCTTCGCGGCTACATGACGCAGGGCATCTTCTTGACCTACCGGACAAGCGATAGAGTAGGTGCGGCCCAATAAGCTAATCTCTATAGCATGGCTACTCATTGCGATGTAGTTCCTTTTATCCTGTTATTGAGCGGACTATATCGGTCTGTATCTGAAAGTGCAATAAGACCCGCTCGCTAATAATACTTTGTTAGATTAAATGTTGTTTAGATAACCAATAATAGCGATTTTCTGCTGCATTCGGGGGAAAAATTGGCCGCTAATAATGACATTCATTTGTTATTCTTAGGGTTATAAGTATTTCATCTTGGTCGAATAGGCCAGTTCTGCTAGCATGTGCGCAGATAAAAGTAAGAGTGGAAACAGATATGGCAACGCCCCCTTCCTTAAGTATTGATAGTTTATTGGCTGAGCTTGCAGGAGCCGAAATTGCCCAGCATCCAGTTGAGGTTCACGGCTCTTTGGTGGGACTGATTTGTGGTGGTGTGGGTCGTGATAAAAGTCAGTGGTTTAAGGCCTTACTGGATCTGATTAACGATGGTCAACTGCCGCCGCCATCGCTGACGCAGCTGCTCGAAGAGTTATATCAGGATACCCTGGCTCGCATTACCGACGCCGATTTTGGTTTTACCCCTATGGCTCCCGAAGAGGAGGAACCCTTAAGTAGCCGGGTCGAGGCGCTGTCGCTGTGGGTACAAAGTTTCCTCACTGGCATTGCCATGGTGCAGCCCAAGCTAAATCGCGCTTCGAAAGATATCAAAGAGGTGATTAACGATCTGGCGGAGATCACTCAGGTCGAGTTCGATGTTGTCGACGATCCTGAGTCCGAGGCGGCCTATATCGAACTGCTGGAGTTTACCCGTATGTCGGCGCTGCTCTGTTATGCCGAGTTTGTGCGAGAGCCTGGGATCAAAGATCAGGACTCGACGTTGCACTAACTAATATTGACCAGCTATAGACCAGCCTCAGCAAAAGCCAATTACGCTTAAGGGACAGTGAATGACCCAACCGGATTCACCTCAAACCCAAAAGGATAAAGATCTTACCGATCTCGATGTTGCCGACCTCGATGTTGCCGACCTCGATGTTGCCGATCTCGATGTTGCAGACCTGAGTATTGCCGATGTCGATATCGCAATCGTCGGCGGTGCCATGACAGGGGCGACGCTGACCTTAGGTCTGCAGCAGTTATCTACTCAAAATCGCCCGTTAAAGGTCGCCCTTATCGAAGCGAGTCGACCAGATCAGCAGCCTGACTTACACCAAGGCTTCGATGCCCGCTCCATCGCCATCGCTCATGGTTCGATTTTTCAACTGACCCGCCTTGGGCTCTGGCCCAAACTGGCCCATCTGGGCACGCCCATTGAGAATATCCATGTGTCGGATCGCGGCCATTTCGGCATGACAACCCTCAATGCCGCCGACTTTCACCTGCCTTACTTGGGTCAGGTGGTCGAGCTGGAAAAGGTGGGGGCGGCGCTGTTTTCCCAGTTGGATAAGAGCGATGCCCAGCTATATTGTCCGGCCAAATTAGCCAGCATGCAGCCGGGTGTGGGCAACAACCTCCTGCAGCTCGACGATGGACGAAAGATCCGCGCCAAGCTGGTGGTCGCCGCCGATGGTCTTAACTCTGTGGTGCGCCGCGCCGTCAATCTTCCCCTTGAGCAAGTCGACTTTCAGCAGCGTGCGATAGTCGCCAATATCGCAACTGACAAGTCTCATCAAGCCTGGGCTTATGAGCGATTTACTCAGACAGGCCCTTTGGCCTTGCTGCCTATGGGCAAGCAGGATGGTCAGCACAGATTATCTTTGGTGTGGGCCGTATCCCCTGAGCAGGCCGAGCAACTGCTCGAGCTTCCCGAGTCCGAATTTTTACACAGCTTGCAGCAAGCCTTTGGCCACAGGGCCGGGCGCTTTATCGGCGTTGGGCAGCGCTACAGTTACCCGCTGATGCTCTCATACATGCCAAGGCCGATTTTTCAGCGCACCGTCTTTATCGGCAATGCGGCGCAGACCCTGCACCCTATAGCGGGTCAGGGTTTTAACCTGGGGCTTAGGGATCTGGTGGATCTTATCGAGGCGATAGATAATGCGCTGCAGAATGATGAGGATCTTGGCGGCGCCAAGCTGACCCATGCTTACCTTGCTAAGCGTCAGGCAGACAGAGAGTCGACCATCAATAATGTCGAGTGTCTGGTGCGCGGTTTTTCGAATCAACATTGGCCGCTGGTGGCGGGACGTAACTTAGGTTTGCGCCTGCTCTCCTGGTGTCCGCCATTAAAAACGCCCATTGCCCGTATCGCAATGGGGTGGAAAGGGTAAATTTTGCGTAAGCAAAAAGGATGAAATAGATGTTCAGCACGCAAACCTATGATGTCGCCATAGTGGGCGGCGGAATGGTCGGACTCGCAACCGCTATCGGACTGGCGATGGAAGATCTACGTGTGGTGGTTATCGATGCCGGTGAAACTCAAGCGGTTTGCGGCGAAGCCAGATTAAGGGTGAGTGCCCTCAATAAGGCGAGCCAGCGCTTGCTGACCCATCTGGGCGCCTGGGGCAATATCGATGAAATTCGCATAGGGCCTTATCAGAAGATGGCGGTGTGGAACAAAGATGGCCTGGGCAAAATCGAGTTCGATGCCAGTAGTATCAGCGAGCAGAGCCTGGGCAGCATCATAGAAAATGACAATATCAGCCATGCGCTTGCCTGCCGCGCGGCCGAGTGTGAAACCTTAACTCATCTGCAGAACCATAGACTGGCCAAGATTGCTTTTGGCGAGCGTGAAGCCTGGCTGACCTTAGATAATGGCGACAATCTGTCGGCGGCGCTGGTGATAGGCGCAGACGGTGCCAACTCCTGGGTGCGTGAGCAGTGCAAGATCCCGTTGACCTTCTGGGATTATGGCCATCACGCCATAGTGGCAAGCATAGAGACAGAATTGCCCCATAATGACACCGCCCGGCAGGTGTTTTTGCAATCCGGCCCGCTCGCCTTCTTGCCACTGTTTGAAGATAAGCTCTGCTCTATCGTCTGGTCACTGCCGCCTCAGCAGGCACAGCAGCTGCTTGCGAGTTCGCCTCAGGCATTTGAACGCGCCCTGACTGCGGCATTCGATGGCAAGCTGGGCATGTGTAAGCTGCGGGGCGAGCGGCAAAGCTTTCCCCTGCGAATGCGCTATGCCCGCCATTTTGCCCGCCACAGGTTAGTCCTGGCTGGCGATGCGGCGCACACCATACATCCGCTGGCGGGACAGGGGGTAAATCTCGGTTTTCTCGATGCGGCAGCGATCATCGAAACATTGACTGAGCTCAAAACAAAGGGCGCAGATTTAGGTGATTATGCGAATCTGCGAGCGCTTGAGCGCTGGCGTAAATCGGATGCCTTGGAGATGATCGCCGTCATGGAAGGCTTTAAGCGTTTCTTCAATGGCAGTAATCCGGTTAAAAAAGCCTTGGGGGATCTTGGGTTAAATCTGGTTGATAATTTTTCTCCTATGAAAACACTGTTTATGCAACAGGCGATGGGCAACAAGAAAGGGTTACCCAAACTCTGTTTATAACAGAAACTGAAAAGTTGAAATCTTTTATTTTTCCATTAAATACAAGTGTTTGACTTTACAGCTAGGGACGGGCTTATACCCCTGTGGAAACATAGCGGGCTTTTGCATTAAAAAAACTAATGCAAGGCTGTTCGGATTAGAAAATTCAAATGTATACAAAATTGTGACGCGAGGTATAATTTCGCCGCATTTTGATACCAGAGATCATGCTGAAACTCAGCATGTTTAGACTAAGACAGTCGCCGCACCGGTCGAGGTGATGCAGCCAGGATAACGTTTCCTAATGCAGATGAAGCCGATGCAAAATTCACGTTTGGCAACCATGTTGCCCAGGTTAATAAGCCTTGGAAAGGCTATTAAGCGACCTTACAGCTTGATAGTGGAAAGTGCCGTAACACCAAGTCAAGGTTGCGGTTTTCGAAAGCGATGTGATTGCCATTAAACAAGCCCTGCTAAAAGGGTGAAAAGAAGAGAGAATATGGCTAATAAAACTGTACTTTTTAACAAGCACTTGGAATCAAACGCCAAGATGGTCGACTTCCACGGTTGGGACATGCCGCTAAACTACGGCTCTCAAATCGAAGAACATCACGCCGTACGTCAAGACGCAGGTATGTTTGACGTCTCTCACATGACAGTGGTCGATGTAACTGGTGCCCAGGCTTGTGACTTCCTACGCAAATTATTGGCCAACGACGTTGCCAAACTGACTGTACCTGGCAAAGCGCTTTATGGCGGCATGCTTAACCATGAAGCTGGCGTGATTGACGACTTAATCACTTATTATCTCGAAGACACCCATTACCGTGTGGTGGTTAACTCGGCCACCCGCGAAAAAGACTTAGCCTGGATTGCCGAGCAAGTTAAAGGTTTTGATGTCACAGTAACCGAACGTCCAGAACTGGCGATGATCGCCGTTCAAGGCCCGAATGCCAAGGCGAAAGCCGCTGCGGTATTTAGCGCCGAGCAAAATGCCGCTGTCGAAGGCATGAAGCCTTTCTTTGGCGTGCAGTCAGGTTCTCTGTTTATTGCCACCACAGGCTATACCGGCGAAGCGGGTTACGAAATTATCGTACCGGAAGCCGAAGCCGAAGCCCTGTGGCAAGCCCTGCTCGATAACGGCGTTAAGCCATGTGGCTTAGGTGCCCGCGACACCCTGCGTTTAGAAGCTGGCATGAACCTCTATGGTCTGGATATGGACGAAAGCATTAATCCGCTGGCGGCCAATATGGGCTGGACCATCGCCTGGGAACCACAAGACCGTGACTTTATCGGTCGTGAAGCATTAACTGCGATTAAAGCCGCTGGCGCCGAGAAGCTGGTGGGCTTAGTGATGGAAGAGAAAGGCGTGTTACGTCATGGTATGGCGGTCTTCTTTACCGATGCCGATGGTGTTGAGCAGCAAGGCACTATTACCAGTGGCACATTCTCGCCAACCTTAGGCTATTCTATTGCAATGGCACGCGTGCCAAATTCTGTTGCCGATATCGTAGAAGTCGAGATGCGTAAGAAGCGTGTCCCTGTTAAAGTGATCGCGCCTAGCTTTGTACGCAATGGTAAACAGGCTTTCTAACGATTTGAGTAACCCTAAGTTAACTAGTCAAAATTAAGTATTACGGGATTAAGGAACAAAAATAATGAGCAATATTCCAGCTGAACTTAAGTATGCATCTTCTCATGAGTGGGTTCGTAAAGAGTCTGACGGTTCATACACTGTTGGTATCAGTGAGCACGCCCAAGAGCTGTTAGGTGACATGGTGTTTGTTGAGTTACCAGAAGTGGGTGACACAGTGAGCGCCGGTGATGACTGCGCCGTTGCTGAATCAGTAAAAGCAGCCTCTGACATCTACGCACCACTTTCAGGTGAAGTGATTGCCGTTAACGAATCATTAGAAGATTCACCAGAGCTAGTAAACAGCGATGCATACGGCGATGGCTGGTTCTTCCGTATTATGCCATCTGACGAATCAGAAATTGGCAGCCTGCTTGATGCCGATGGCTATCAAGCCGTTATCGACGAAGAATAAGCGTCGAGATAAACAAAGCCCCGTGCCAATCAGACATGGGGCTTTGTTGTTATAGCCCTATAATATTAAAACAAAAACTGGTGCCCTATTAGGGAGCACTGGCAAATATGGAAGTAGGTTATCATGACCAAAGAAACTCTCACTCAGTTAGAGCAGCACGACCTCTTTATCCGTCGCCATGTAGGCCCGGACAGCGCAGAGCAGCAAGAAATGCTGAACTTCGTTGGTGCCGAATCCTTAGAAGATTTGACACAACAGATCGTTCCTGAGTCGATTCGTTTAGGCCGCGACTTAGCAGTAAGCCCTGCGTGTGGTGAAGCCGAAGGTATCGCCGCGCTTCGCTCAATTGCAGACAAAAACAAGGTATTCAAAAGCTATATCGGTATGGGTTACCACGGCACCTTAGTGCCGAGTGTTATCCAGCGTAATGTGTTTGAAAATCCGGGTTGGTACACGGCTTATACTCCATATCAGCCAGAGATCGCTCAGGGGCGCCTCGAAGCTATCTTAAACTTCCAGCAAGTCTCTATGGACTTAACGGGTCTGGATCTCGCTTCGGCATCACTACTCGATGAAGCCACAGCTGCCGCCGAAGCTATGGCGCTGGCTAAGCGTGTATCAAAAGCCAAGAAAGCCAACATCTTCTTTATCGCCGACGACGTACTGCCGCAGACTATCGACGTGGTGCAAACCCGCGCCGAGTGTTTCGGTTTTGAAATCGTGGTTGGCCCAGCAATTGAGGCCGTTAACTACGAGCTGTTCGGTGCCATGTTCCAATACGGTAACCGTCACGGCGAAATCAGCGACTACACTGAGCTGTTTGCCGCGCTCAAAGAGAAGAAAGCGGTTGTGACCGTGGCGGCCGATATCATGTCGCTGGTGCTGCTTAAGTCGCCAGGCGCTATGGGCGCCGATGTGGTCTTTGGTAGCGCCCAGCGCTTTGGTGTGCCAATGGGCTTTGGTGGTCCGCACGCCGCGTTTTTCGTGTCACGTGACGAGCACAAGCGTTCTCTGCCAGGCCGTATTATCGGTGTATCACAAGATACTCGCGGTAACCGCGCACTGCGTATGGCGATGCAGACTCGTGAGCAGCATATCCGCCGTGAGAAAGCCAACTCTAACATCTGTACCGCTCAGGTACTGCTGGCGAACATGGCCTCTTTCTACGCCGTCTTCCACGGCCCACAAGGTCTGAAAACGATCGCATCACGCATTCACCGTCTGGCCGATATTCTGGCAACAGGTCTGAAGGCCAAAGGCGTTGAGCTGGTGAATAATACCTGGTTCGATACCCTGTCATTTAAAGTGGCCGACAAAGATGCGGTTATCGCTCGCGCACTGGCCAATGAGCTTAACCTGCGTATCGATAACGACGGTATCTTAGGTGTTAGCATCTCTGAGCCAACCACACGTAATGATATCGCTCAGCTGTTCGATGTGATCTTAGGTGAAGGCCATGGTCTGGACGTTGCGGCAATCGACGCCGACATCCTGGCAAATGGCAGCGCCTCGATTCCAGCAGAATTAGAGCGCAGCGATGCCATCCTGACGCACCCCACTTTCAATCGCTACCAGAGCGAAACTGAAATGATGCGTTATATCAAGCGTCTGGAAAACAAAGATTTAGCACTGAACCACTCAATGATTTCTTTAGGTTCATGCACCATGAAGCTGAACGCGGCAACAGAGATGATGCCTGTCAGCTGGCCAGAATTTGGCAACATGCACCCATTCTGCCCACAGGATCAGGCACAAGGTTATGCCGAGCTGGTCGAGCAGTTAACAAACTGGTTAGTGGACATCACAGGTTATGATGCCGTTTGTATGCAGCCTAACTCAGGTGCCCAGGGTGAATACGCTGGTCTGCTGGCGATCAAGAAATACCATGAGTCACGCGGCGAAGGCCACAGAAACATCTGTTTGATCCCTCAGTCTGCTCACGGTACTAACCCAGCTTCTGCACAGCTTGCTGGCATGAAAGTCGTAGTAACCGCTTGTGATAAAGCCGGTAACGTCGACATGGAAGACCTAAAAGCCAAGGCTGCCGAAGTGGCCGAGAACCTTTCTTGCATCATGATCACTTACCCATCGACTCACGGTGTGTATGAAGAGACAGTTCGCGAAATTTGCGATGTGATCCATCAGCATGGTGGTCAGGTGTACCTTGACGGCGCCAACATGAACGCTCAGGTAGGTCTGACTGCACCAGGCTTTATCGGTGCTGACGTGTCTCACCTTAACCTGCACAAAACCTTCGCTATTCCACACGGTGGCGGTGGTCCAGGTATGGGCCCAATCGGTGTGAAAGCGCACCTCGCGCCATTTATGCCGGGTCACGCCGTAGTGAAACATGGTCTTGAGTCAGACAACAATGGTGCCGTATCGGCTGCGCCTTATGGCAGCGCCAGCATACTGCCTATTACTTGGATGTACATCAAGCTGCTTGGCTACCAGGGTCTGCGTATTTCAACCCAAACGGCGCTGCTGAACGCTAACTACATGATGAAGAAGCTGTCGGCCCATTACCCAGTGCTGTACACCGGCCGTAATGACCGTGTGGCGCACGAGTGTATTATCGACCTGCGTCCGCTGAAAGAAGCCTCAGGCGTCACTGAGATGGATATCGCTAAGCGACTGAACGACTACGGTTTCCATGCGCCGACCATGAGCTTCCCAGTTGCGGGCACCTTGATGATTGAGCCAACGGAATCTGAGTCTAAGTTCGAGCTTGACCGTTTTATCGATGCAATGATCTCCATTCGTGGCGAAATCGCTCGCGTCGAAGCAGGCGAGTGGCCAGCGGACAACAACCCGCTACACAACGCGCCGCACACTATGGCAGACATCATGGATCCCGAGTTCGACTCACGCCCGTACAGCCGCGAATTAGCGGTATTCCCGAGCGCAGCCGTGAAAGCCAACAAGTTCTGGCCAACGGTGAACCGTATCGATGATGTGTATGGGGACAGGAATTTGATGTGTTCTTGTGCACCGATTGATGATTACAAATAATTGCTGCTTAGTGTCGAGCTCGAATAAAGAATGCAACTACCGGAATAAAGTTTGCAACTCAAATAAAGTTTGCAACCGATAGTTGGATTTTGAGGTCAGTAAAATAAAAAGCGAACCAGAGATGGTTCGCTTTTTTTAACTGTTTGGAGCTTACGAGCCCAACGTTCAACTGTACTAGCTCAGACCTGATCTGACAGTTACCCAGTTTTCTGGTGTCTTCGGCAGATTAGATCTGAGCTAAATTCTTTTCCCATCAGTTAATGCTTCCATTGGCGTCCTGCCTAGGCAAACATATCCTCACTGACCTTAATCTTGTCGCCCCAGCGGGAGAGGAAGTCGTCGCTGGGCAATAAACCGAATATTTTTACTTCAGTAACAAATATCGCGTGCTGCGGCCTGCACCGGATTTAACTAAGCAGCGCTTTTCTACTAAGGCGGCCAAATGACGCGTTGCTGTCGGTTTACTGACCTGGGCGGCTTTGTGATATTGGGAGGTATTTATGCCATCGGCAAAATCGCCATCAAGCATTCGATTGAGCACTTTTACTTGTTCTTTCGCTAATTGGGTGTTATCTACTCTGCGCCAAAAATGGGTTTTAAATACAGTCCGTTCAATCTCTTGCAGCACGCCATCAAAGGTTTCATTCAAGGTATTAAAAAACCAGCTTAACCAAGGTGTGATATCAAGATCGCCTTTTTGAGTTTGCTCAAGGATTTCATAATAGCTTTTTCGGTTTGCCATTATGCCTACAGACATAGCATAGAAGCGTACCGATTGTTGCTCAGCCTGTGCCAGAGCTAAATCCGTGAGTAAACGAGTGATACGGCCATTACCATCGTCCAGAGGGTGCAAGGTTACAAACCATAAGTGAGTGATTGCCGCTCGTAGTAATGGATCGAGTGAGCTGTCCTCTTTAGTGCTGTTGAACCAATCGATAAATTGCGCAAGTTCGTTATCGAGTATATTGCGTCCTGGAGCCTCAAAGTGAACGACAGGCTTATCGATTCGACCAGAAACAACCTGCATAGGTGTATCGCCCCGTAACCTACCACCAACTGGATTAAATAGGGTATAACCGGCTGGAAATAAGCGGTCGTGCCAGTGCAGGATTCTTTCAAGGGTTAACGGCACATCAAGGTTATTAACCGCATCAAGCATGATCTCTGCGAGGCCATCGGTTTGTTCTGTTGTGGGGAAAGGCTGCTTTTCTGTCAATCCCAGCTTGGTTGCCAAAGAGGAGCGCACTGAGAAAGCATTCAGCTTTTCGCCTTCAATGGCACTCGAATGGACTATGTTTGCTAATAAGGTATCGAGCGTAGTCTCTTTTTGATCCTGAGCCTGACTGGTCATCTTACCAAGCAAAACGCCCTGATTGAGACGGGTCTTTCTTATCAGGGGTTCGATGACGTTTTTGTCCCACTGAAATGTCGGCCAATCAGTATGTTGCCAGATCCACATGAAACTCCCCAGATTTGAAATAGTCCATATTCAAATCATATTATGAGTTGAATATGGTTTTTAATCAAATCAAAATATGATTAGATTGCCGTTGCTATTCCAATCATCTCATCGAGAGTGGGATTGATGGTATTCAAAGTCGAAGGCTTTATGGCGTGTCTATCCACCCAATGAGTGGAAATGCCTAAATTTAGTAGAGATACTTGCTACTCCACCTGCATCCAATCGACTCTCACGCCAGCCTGGGCAAACATATCCTCACTGACCTTAATCTTGTCGCCCCAGCGGGAGAGGAAGTCGTCGCTAGGCAATAAACCGAATATTTTACTTCAGTAACAAATATCGCGTGCTGCGGCCTGCACCGGATTTAACTAAGCAGCGCTTTTCTACTAAGGCGGCCAAATGACGCGTTGCTGTCGGCTTACTGACCTTAGCGGCTTTGTGATATTGGGAGGTATTTATGCCATCGGCAAAATCACCATCAAGCATTTGATTGAGCACTTTTACCTGTTCTTTCGCTAATTGGGTGTTATCTACTGTGCGCCAAAAATGGGTCTTAAATACAGTACGTTCAATCTCTTGCAGCACGCCATCAAAGGTTTCATTCAAGGTATTAAAAAACCAGCTTAACCAAGGCGTGATATCAAGATCGCCTTTTTGAGTTTGCTCAAGGATTTCATAATAGCTTTTTCGGTTTGCCATTATGCCTACAGACATAGCATAGAAGCGTACCGATTGTTGCTCAGCCTGTGCCAGAGCTAAATCCGTGAGTAAACGAGTGATACGGCCATTACCATCGTCCAGAGGGTGCAAGGTTACAAACCATAAGTGAGTGATTGCCGCTCGTAGTAATGGATCGAGTGAGCTGTCCTCTTTAGTGCTGTTGAACCAATCGATAAATTGCGCAAGTTCGTTATCGAGTATATTGCGTCCTGGAGCCTCAAAGTGAACGACAGGCTTATCGATTCGACCAGAAACAACCTGCATTGGTGTATCGCCCCGTAACCTACCACCAACGACTGGATTAAATAGGGTATAATCGGCTGGAAATAATCGGTCGTGCCAGTGCAGGATTCTTTCAAGGGTTAACGGCACATCAAGGTTATTAACCGCATCAAGCATTATTTCCGCGAGGCCATCGGTTTGCACTGTTGTGGGGAAAGGCTGCTTTTCTGTCAATCCCAGCTTGGTTGCCAAAGAGGAGCGCACTGAGAAAGCATTCAGCTTTTCGCCTTCAATGGCACTCGAATGGATTATGTTTGCTAATAAGGTATCGAGCGTAGTTTCTTTTTGCTCCTGAGCCTGACTGGTCATCTTACCAAGCAAAACGCCCTGATTGAGACGCGTCTTTCTTATCAAGGGGTCGATGACGTTTTTGTCCCACTGAAATGTCGGCCAATCAGTATGTTGCCAGATCCACATGAAACTCCCCAGATTTGAAATAGTCCATATTCAAATCATATTATGAGTTGAATATGGTTTTTAATCAAATCAAAATATGATTAGATTGCCGTTGCTATTCCAATCATCTCATCGAGAGTGGGATTGATGGTATTCAAAGTCGAAGGCTTTATGGCGTGTCTATCCACCCAATGAGTGGAAATGCCTAAATTTAGTAGAGATACTTGCTACTCCACCTGCATCCAATCGACTCTCACGCCAGCCTGGGCAAACATATCCTCACTGACCTTAATCTTGTCGCCCCAGCGGGAGAGGAAGTCGTCGCTGGGTTGTGGGCTGTGTACGGCGCGCAGTCCGGTTTGGATGATTTTCGCGGCGCAGTTAGGGCAGGGGAAGTGGGTGACCCAGATCTCGCAGCTGCTGAGATCGCGCTTGGCATGGAGAATGGCGTTCTCTTCGGCGTGCAGGGTTTTAAGCAGTTTCATCTCGCGATCATCGGTTTCGGCACTGTCTGAAATGCCGTGAGGGTAACCGTTAAACCCTAAAGAAACGATGCGATTATTCTCGGTGATCACCGCGCCAACCTGGGTGGAGGGATCTTTACTCCAAGAGGCGACGAGTTCTGCCATCTGTAAAAAACGTACTGCCCATTTGCTCATCATCTCTGTGACGTTCCTTCTTTGCTATGACTAAAAGTATCAGATGCTATTTTCTGTTGAGAGCAATAATAAATCAAAGCTTTTGTGGTGAAAGATAATCAACTTATACCTGGCTTCCACCAAACTGGTGATCCAAGCACATCAGCGGTTTGTCTCTTGTCTGTATTGCCTGTTTAGATCGCATTAACAGCCCACCTGCGTTTAGGGCTTATGATATTGACTGTGCTTAATGGAGTGTCCTTATCGACCTGGGTGTAACAGATATTGGCAGGAGAATGTGAAAAAAACGCCTCTACATCCGATTCAAGCTGAATAAAACCAAGAATAATTGGGTTGGGTATATTGAGTTTCTGCAACTTTTCCAGATCCCGTAAACATGAATCTAATCTGAAGATATCACCTATCTTTCTAAATTTTATCTCTATACCTGCATAAACCGGGATATCATATAGATGCATGTCAAATCCTTTATGATTCCGCATTTCGTGATAGGCGGCTTTATCAATATCTAAGCATGCTATATCAATTCTATTTAAGTATTCACTGTTTACTATTGAGATATTATATTCTTGAAGTGGTTTGCCAAGTCCAGGTATTTTTAGTGTGCCGGGTATTGCTTGTCGTAATCGTGATAAGAGTTCGCATTGCACATCAGACTCGAATAAATAGCGAAATGAGTTATCTTGAAATAGGGATATAAACTTTAACAATTCTAGATTTACTGAATTTAGTATTTTGTCATTAGAAATGCTCATCAGAATTCCTTTGTATTTGTTTGTATAAAATCACTAGAGCTAAGAATTTTAATCTACTCTACGCCCGTCTAAATCATTTTCAACATTTATGAGTCGGTAGACTTTTATTAGTGCAGTGGTCAATTAAAATTGAAAGTAAGCAGCAGAGGCTCAGTCATCTAGCCAAGGGCGCTTTGGCAATGGGCGTTTTGGCAAGGTGCGGCTCTAAAACCTATGGATTAGATTACCCGGCAGTGATCATCAACATTTTTTGTACGTAAGGGGTGACACCGGTAAAGAAAAACTCGACGCCTATCAGCATGACCACCAGTCCCATTAAGCGCATCATCACTTTCGCGCCACTGTCACCCAAAAAGTTAAGAATTTTCTTGCCTGCCAGCAGCATGAAGCCGGTCAATATCGACACCAGTGCGATACTGCCAATAAGAATCGATTGGGACTGTAAATCGGTCGCTTGCTCCATAAAAAGTATCGCCATAGTGATAGCACCAGGCCCGCAAATCATGGGAATAGCCAAGGGCGTAATGGCAATTTCATTGGCGAAGGATGTATCACTCTCATTTTCGATGCGTTTAGTCACAGAGCGACCGCTGAGCATCTCATAACCCATCCGGAAAAAGATAAAGCCACCGACAATTTTAAGGCCGTCGATTGAAATATTAAAAAAGGCAAAAACCCATTGTCCGGCAAATGCGAGCAGGGTCAGCAAGATAAAGGCTGTGACAGTGGCTTTTATCACCACCTTGCGACATTGAATCGAACTAAATCCCTGAGTGAGGGCGATGTACAAAGGAATGCACCCCAAAGGGTTGATCATGGTGAAAAATGAGGTGATATAAAGTAGTGCGATTTCTTGCATGATGCCTCAAAAAAATTATTGCCGGTTAATGGACAAGCCCTAAAAAAGGTTCAACAAGCTCTCAGACAAGCCTTAAGCAAACTAGGCTGAAACAATTTCGGCCTAAATCAAGTTAGACCTTATCAAACTCAGTCTTAATCAAGCTCGAAACCTAGCTTAAATAAACTGTCCACTTTCTGTTTTATCTGTTGCAGGTGAGTATCTTATGTCGCCTGAGCTATGCTTGGCGTAGCAGACTATAGCAATAGTCATAAGGTGTCTAGGAGAGGGAGAAAGACTCATTCTCTCTGTTTTGGCAGCTGATTAGTCAATAAAAATTTACAGCTGGAGTGGCTGAGTCAAGTTGAGTAAATAACTGATATTAAGTGATATTACCTGATGTCGTTTTTACAGATGTTTATCAGGCTAGCTAGCGCTGCGGAAGATCAGAGGTTTTCTTACACTCTTTTTCGCTAATAGAGTGAGTCTTGTTTGCTGCAAGCTAATAAAAAGTGAAGTGAAATCTAGGATTTTCAGTGGTGCTAGGCTCAAACTTTCGTTTACTTGAAAATAATCTAATATATAAGGGCTGTATGTGAATTGGATTCGTCTAATCTCACTCGAATCAAGGGGATGAGGCTGAAAATAGGTCTGTTATTTTCTGATCCATTCCCGCTTGTATAAGCCTGTATCGCTTGTATAAAGACCCGTATAAAGAGTAGGGCAGAGCGATTAGCTTGCTGTGGCTCACCTGTAATATACAAGTCTTGAGTTGTTTTGTTTTTCATGGTGCCGAGTGTTCAGACGATCAATTGTCTAGGGTTAGTCAGCAATCAGCTGGCTGATGTTTATTTGGGAACTAATTGGTTTTACGAACAGTTGAACCAGGAGTGAAGTAGCGGTTCTTGGGCGTTGGCCAAAAAGGAACGCAACATGAAAAAGCTCGACAAAAACCAGACTCAAGGCATCTATAAGTACTACGAAAATAATCCCGAATCGGCCGATGAAAAGATCTTCGGCCGAGTCAGTTACCCCGACCGCCGAGGCTTTTTAAAAGGGGCGGGTCTAGCGACCATGGCCGCTGTGCTGGGGGGCGCCATTCCGTTTCATCGCAATATGCCGGCGGGCATCATTCCTGCCGCGTTCGCCGAAGGCCTGGATAATGTGGTTATCGAGGGCAAAGATGGTCTGACGGTACTCAACGACAGGCCAATGAATGCCGAAACCCCACCGCATCTGCTAGATGATGATGTGACGCCCACCAAGCATCATTTCATTCGCAATAACGGTATTCCGCCTATGCAGGCCGATCCCGCCAGTTGGAAGCTCACTATAGATGGTTTAGTGGATAAGCCTCTGACACTGTCTATCGCAGATTTGAAGAAGAACTTTGAGGTGGTTGAGCAGCAATTAGTGGTGGAGTGTGGCGGCAATGGCCGCGCGTTTTTCGATCCTAAAGCCAGTGGTAACCAGTGGACCTATGGCGCGGTTGCTTGCTCAAACTGGACTGGGGTGCGTCTGGCGGATGTGCTTAAAGCTGCGGGTGTGAAGAAAGACGCTGTCTATACCGCCCATTATGGCGCCGATACTCATCTGTCGGGAGATGCAAGTAAATTGCCTATTTCCCGTGGGGTACCAATGGTCAAGGCCATGGGCAAAGAGAACCTTATCGCCTTTGCGCAAAACGGTGAGGCTCTGCATCCTATGAATGGGGCGCCGCTGCGTTTGGTGATCCCAGGCTGGCCAGGTTCCTGCTCACAAAAATGGCTCAAACGTATTCAAATTCGCGATCAGATCCACGACGGCCCTAAGATGATGGGCACAGCATATCGCGTACCTAATCGCCCCATCGCCCCGGGTGAAGAGGTGGCGAAAGAGGATTTTGAGATCATCGAGCGTATGCCGGTGAAATCCCTGATCACCTCGCCTCAGACGAATTCCCAAGTGAATGGCAGCGAAGCCATGATACGGGGTCATGCCTGGTCTGGCGATCGCATGGTCAAAAAGGTGCAGGTCTCAATCGATTTCGGTGCCACCTGGATGGATGCGGATCTTGCTAAGCCCAATAATACAGGGGCATGGCAGACCTTTAAGGCCAAGGTGAAGTTTCCCCAGGCGGGTTATTACGAGGTCTGGGCCAAGGCGACTGATGATAAGGGAATTAGTCAGCCATTTGCCATCGCCTGGAACCCTAAAGGCTATCTTAACAATACCTTTCATCGCATTGCCTTGATTGTAAAAGGATAAAGTGGATGAAGAGACACAGGACAAGCTGGTTATCTCTGCTCAGTCTGCCGTTTATCTTAATAGGTTCTGTGACGGCCGATGATAACTTGATTCAGGCAGGGGAGCAGCAGGCTAGGGTGTGTATGGCCTGTCATCAGTTTGAGCCAGGCGGTGTTACGTTAGTCGGCCCTCCTTTGTGGGGGCTGGCAGAGCGTGATATCGCCAGCGTAGAGGGTTTTAGTTACAGTGACGGACTCAAGCAGCATCTGGGACGCTGGACTGGCGACAAACTGGATGGTTTTTTGGCATCGCCCAGCGAGTTTGCTCCCGGTACTAAGATGGTCTATCTCGGGGTGAAGGATGCTGGCGCCCGAGCGGCCATTATCGCCTGGCTGGCAACTAAGAATCCTTCGCCGCCAAACTGGCAAACTGATGTTGCAGACGTGGCTGCAGACAAGGCTGAGAGTACGTCGATCAAATCCCCAGGCGATGGCATTTTAGCGCCAGGGGAGAACATGGCGTTGGTCGCGTCCGTTTGCTCTGCTTGCCACTCGCTATATCTGGTCACACAGCAAGGCTTGAGTCGACAAAGGTGGGAGCATACGCTCGAGTGGATGGTAGAAGAGCAGGGCATGACTGAACTAACCCCTGAGGAGCATGAGGCGGTGCTCACTTACCTTGCGACCAACTATGGCCCTTGAACAGAGGCCTCGCTAGTTCCAACCAAAAAGGCTGGTCTGTTATGGACTGGCCTTTTGTTTTTTTGGTGAATATCACAGTATCAAGCCATGCCTTAATTTATTAACATCTCTCCCTGTTAATACTGTTCCTCAAGATGTAACTCTGTGAGTTTTATAGTGATTTATCTTGCTTGGATTTAATGTAACCCTTTGTTTGTGTGTAGCATTTTGTAGCAAATGCGGCCGGTGAATTGACGCTGTTGCCTTGTGAGGTGATTATTTGCGACGTTTCAAAATTGTTACCAAAAGGTAACGATTTCGCAAAGATCACTAAGGACAGAAAATGCTTAAACTCAATAGAGTCGCAACTATGGTTGCCGCTGCCTTATATGTAGGCGGCTCGATGGCTGCGGCAGATGCGATAAATGCGGGAGTCGACAGTTCACAATGGACGACGGCGCCAGCAGACTATGCTCCACAACCGATTCAACCCGAGCAATATACTTGGGAGAATCAGGTCAATAAGACCATTAGAAAACAGCGCTCAGTGTTTACGCCTGAAGATGATGTCACTGGCGTTAACAAGTACATCATTCAGTTAAGCGATGCGCCTGTCTCTACCTATAGCGGTGGCGTTAGCGGTTTAGCGTCGACTCAGCAAACGGTGTCTAAGGCGCGTATCTCTAAGGCGCCATTAAATCTGAACCAGCCGCAAATTCAGGCCTATAGCAGCTACCTTGCACAAAAACGTGCCAACGTGGTTTCTCAAGCGCAAGCACTGCAAGGTTTAGATGTTCAGGTGGGCCGTGAGTTCTCGGTCGCTCTGAACGGTTTTGTGACTGAGCTGACCCAAGAGCAAGCTGCCAAGCTTGCCAAGGTTCCTGGTGTTAAGCGTATTACCCGTGAAAAAATTTACGAGCTAAAAACCTTCAGCACGCCAGAGCAAACCGGTGCCACCAGTGTTTGGACTGGTAGCGCGTTAAATAGCTCAAACAAGGGTGAAGGTATGGTTGTCGGTATTATCGATACCGGTATCAACACAGACCATCCTTCATTTGCTGCCGTAGGTGGTGATGGCTATCAACACACTAATCCATTAGGAACTGGCTACTTAGGTGACTGCGCCGATTCGCCTGAATATTGTAACGATAAGCTGATCGGGGTTTATTCGTACCCTGAAATCACTCAGGCTTATAGTGATCCAGTATTTAGCGAAAGTCGTCCAGCCATAGGT
Organism: Shewanella sp. AS1; assembly: GCF_021412565.1. Classification (GTDB taxonomy): domain Bacteria; phylum Pseudomonadota; class Gammaproteobacteria; order Enterobacterales; family Shewanellaceae; genus Shewanella. The sequence continues at coordinate 192,118 of NZ_JAKCLJ010000005.1, forward strand.
GAAGACTATAACAATCACGGCTCTCACGTCGCGGGAACCGTTGCGGGTAACGTATTGACGGACGTCGCTCACGTTATTTCTGAAAACACCCCAGATGGTAAAGGGATTGAAACCGGTTTGGTATTGCCACAGGTTTCAGGTATGGCACCGCACGCTAACATCATCGCGTATCAGGTATGTTGGCCTGGTGGATCGGGCGATCCATACGCAGGTTGTCCGACTTCTGCGATCCTTGCCGCGGTTGAGCAATCGGCTATCGATAATGTGGATGTGATCAACGCATCTCTAGGTGGACTTGAAGAAGATCCTTGGCTGGAGCCAATCGAGCAGGCCTTCTATAACGCAGCCGCTTCAGGCGTATTCGTCGCGGTAGCAGCAGGTAACTCAGGTCCTTACCTACAATCGGCGGATCACTCATCGCCTTGGGTAACCACAGTGGCAGCACATACTGCCGATCAGATTGTGACGTTTGCCGACAATGGTGTTGAGCAGATGTCAGGTGGTGACACTGAGGTACCAGCGGACATCATAGGCGCGAGTAAGTCGTTTAAGTCTGCCTCTGGCATGATTGTCGATGCGACTAATTTTGCTAACCCGAATGAGAGTTACGCACCAAACATTAAGAACTGTGATAATCCATTCCCAGCGGGCACGTTTGATTTAGCTGATGATCCAGCCACCGTTGATATCGACGAGAGTCAGCAGGATGTGATCGTTATCTGTAACCGCAGTTCAAGACCGCTACTTTTTAAGGCGGATAACGTTAAGGCGGGTGGCGCAGAAGGCGTGATCATCACTAACCAGTATTCATTCCAAGATACTAATATCCCAGGTATTCCTTATTCAATTCCTGGCACCTTAATAGGTTTCGATGATGGTAAAGCGTTACGTACTTGGGTGAACTCAGGTACAGGTCACATGGGGACTCTGACGGCGAGCGCTGGTGAAATCACCGATGTAGATAAAGAGCGCGTTGCCAATTTCTCTGGCCGTGGTCCATCTTATTTTGGTATCGATACTCTGTTCGTTGATATTGCAGCACCTGGCGTGGATATCTTCGCGGCGGCATCTGACGATCAACCTTTCACCAGCAACCCTTATTCTGGTGAGTGGGCGACGCTGTCTGGTACTTCGATGGCAAGTCCTCATGTTGCAGGGGCTGCGGCATTGCTGCGTCAATCTCATCCATATTGGACGCCAATGGAAGTTCAGTCGGCGTTGATGATGACGGCTTCAAAAACCTTAACTAACGCAGGATTCCTGGATAACTACAGCGATTATGATGAGATCACCGGTTTACATGATGCGGGTGCGGGTCGTATGCATGTTGAGTTGGCAGATAAAGTCGGTCTAGTGCTTGATGAGTCTATCGAAAACATGGGTGCCGCTAACCCGAGTTTGGGTGGTCATCCGAAGAATCTGAACACCGCTTACATGGTCGATAACGACTGTCCACATGAGTGTTCATTTGTTCGTACCTTTAAGGCGACGGAAGATGCCAGCTGGACTATTGATACCGAAACCATGATTGGTAACTTCGATATTTCAGTGCAACCAACAAGCTTTAGCTTGAAGAAAGGTGAAACTCAATCGTTAGTGATCACCGCTAAGGCAGCACAAAATGTCTCGGCTACTATCTATCAAGATTTAATTGGTAACCAAGGTCTAATCAGACTGGTTTCGGATATCCCGAGCTCACCTGTACTTGAACTACCAGTTTGGACTTATAACGGTGATTCGGGTCTACCAGAGTACCTGAAGATCAATGCTCACCGCACCTCATCGACCTTGAACGTTGGACCGTTCAATACGGCTGAGATCACTGATTTTACGGCACGTAGCTACGGTATGGTGAAAGGTACCGATGAAACGGTTCATCTGTATACCGATGTGACAGGTAGCGATCCGTTCGATCTACTCGATGGTGAAGAGGGTGAGGGCCAATATAACCCTAACCATGTTCAGTGGACCGAGGTTCCTGAAGGTACTAAGTTACTAGCTGGAAGTGTCGTTGGTGATGAGTTTGAGCGTGTGCTGGTATTCATGGGGCAAGACAGTGATGGTGATGGTTTGCCGTCAATGGATGAAACCCTATGTATGTCTACCACTTACAGCATTGCTAACTTCTGTACTATTACCGATCCGCAAGCTGGTCGTTACTTCACCGTCTATATGAACCTGGCCACCATCTCTTATGGTGAAGAGGATATGGGCCGTGATATCACTATCTCAACCGCTTTGGTGACCGAAGATAACGCGAACTTAACTGTGAGCGCACCTTCACAAATCCCAGGTTACTCAGAGTACCAGCTAGAGATGGCTTATAACCTACCTGAGATGCAAGTAGGCGATACTTACTTCGGTGGTTTCGATATCGGTTCTAACGCCAATGATGCAGGTAACTTAGGTTTTGTCCCTGTGATCATCAATCAGATCGATCAGGATGTTAACTTCAGTGTTAATAAGCAAAATGCTAAGCCTGGTGATGTTCTTGAATTCGAAATCAGCGTCATTGCTAACAACGAAGACAGTGCTCGTGACTTTGCGTTAAATGCTAATTTCCCTGAAGGTATTCAGATCATTCCTGACAGTGTTATGGCATCTCATGCAACGCCTGGTGTGCCGGTATTAGAAGCTAACAGCCTGTCTCTGGAAGGGGTTCAGCAAACCACTAAAGATGTGGTGCGCAACTATACGATCACCAATAACCAAAATGATCCTATGTGTTCATTGACGGCGGCTAATTCTCCTTCTCCTGGTTATCTTGAACTCAAAGAAGGCCTAGGTTGGAGAACCTTAGAAGGCGTCGAAGGTGATTACCTTAATTACTTCGAATATAAGCTAAGCGATCTGATGAATACCTCTGCGGACATTAGCTTCCCGTTCTTCAACAAATACCATGTTGATACAGTGAGATTGAGTCCAGCGGGTCTTATCAGCTTTAACTCGGCGCGTCGTATTCCTTCGTTCCATGTTGAGTTCCCACGAGCGCATAACATGGTACCTGAGTACGTGATCGCACCATATTGGGTGGGTGATAACACTATTCCTGAACGCTTTGATGGCGGATATGGTCAATATCATCTTAATGCGGGTATTACCCCAACTTATACTCAGTCACGTGAGTGGTTAGTGCTTGAGTGGGATAACGTTGAGCGTACCAGTACTCCTGGTCAACTGGTGGACTTTGAGATGTTCTTGCGTATGAACATCAACTATGAGCCAGGTAAGTACGAGATGCTGTTTGCCTACGACAACCTACAGATGGTTGACTCTCAAGGTACGATAGGCTTTAAGGCTGCCGATGGCCGTATCATTGTCGATGGTGATATGCCTATCGATCTGAACTTAGGTGATTCTGTTGCTTACGATAACCTTGGTGATGTGCTAAGCGATAAGTATGTGGTTTGTATGGACTACACCGGTCCTGAGCAGTCACAGTTCAACGTTAAGTTTAACGCGTATGTTTCTGAAAAGGCTGCTGGCACCACGCAAACACTTGTGGTTGAAAACCACCTAGTGGGTTCAGATGTAGAGCAGCTTGAACTGCAAGTGGAAGTGACTGGTAACATTGTTATCGCTGAAATTGGCAATATCTTTACCGAAGAGAACGAAGAAGTGAGCTTTGAAGTTTACTACTCTGATGAAAATCAGGTGAGTAACATCATCGAAGTGACCGGTGACAACTTCTCTGCTGAAATTGACGGTAATACTTCAGGTAGCAAAGTTACTCTGACACCGAAGAAACACTTTAACGGTGAAACTGAGGTGACTGTGACTGTACGTGATTCGGTAAATTCTGGTGATGCGACTTCAACCAGCTTCAAGCTGATCGTCGGTTCTGATGGTATCGAACTGGGTTGTATCGATGCCGATGCCACTAACTTCGACCCATTTGCCAATACGGACGATGGTAGCTGTGAGTTTGTTACCGAGACCGAAGAAGAGGCTGAGGTAGAAGAGGGCGAAGTCGAAGAGCAGATTGAAGTTGAAGAAGAGACTGAAACCGAAACTGAAACTGAAGTTGGCACTGGCTCAGAAACTGAAGTTGAAGCCGAGGCTGAGGAAGAAGAGAGCAACTCAGGTGGTGCATTGGGTTGGTTGCTACTGACTCTGGTGCCATTGGCAATCAGACGTAAACGTAATATCCACTAAGTAAAGGTGTCGCTTAACTCGCCTAGGTCGCCGTCATTTCGACCTTAGGCTGAGATTAAGTTCACGCTCAGATAAAAGTCCCAGTGAAATATCACTGGGATTTTTTTATGTCACTCTTTTATTTCACTCGAAAATGACCCGACACAGAGCGGCTTTTGGGCAGTCAAAAGCAGGAGGCGAAACTGGCACTGAGTCGGCCGCGCAAGTGAGCCGGATCAATGGGGAAGTCAAAATTTGATCTCGGTTAATAAAAATAAGATTAATTCTCATTTGACTTTTCATCGTTAAAAAAGGCAGGTACAATCGTGACAATTAAAAATAATGAGAACCATTCTCAACTGTTCTCAGATGCTCAACGATTCTCAGGGGATTATGAATATGGTCGTTACACGTCCAACACCACTCGGTCAGTCTATTCGTCATGCACTTAGCCTAAGCCTGCTGCCTCTCTCATTTGCCCTAACGGCTCATGCTATGGCCGAAGAGGCCACGGCTGAAAGCGAAGCGATGGAAACCATAGTGGTGAGTGCCTCGGCATTAAAGCAGTCAGCGCCCATGGCGGAGACGGCTCAGTCTGTAGACATTATCGACAGCAGTGAACTGCAGATGCGAGATGTGCAAAAATTGGATGAGACCTTCCGTTACAGTGCGGGTTTTACTTCTCCCTATGGCGCCGATAACGATGCCGACTGGATGTACATTCGTGGCTTTGAACCTAGCGTGTTGTTAGACGGTAACCGCCTGTATAAAGAGGGGTTCTTTGCTTGGACAGTCGAGCCCTATGCCCTGGAGCGTGTTGAGCTTATCAAGGGCGCCTCTTCTGTGCTCTATGGTGATTCCATGCCTGGCGGTTTAGTGAACGCAGTGCAGAAAAAGCCAACCGATAATCCCCAAGGCAATGTCAGCCTCTCTGGCGGCAATAAAGGTTATGCCGGTATCGCGGCAGACTATTCTGGCTGGGCCAATGATGAGGGCAGTCAGCGTTACCGTCTGGTGATGATGGCCGATCAAAAAGAGGGTGAGCTGGATGGCACAGAATATGACCGTGTTTACCTTGCGCCTAGTTATGCCATCGATTTTAATGACGATACTTCGCTGACGCTGCTTGGCAGCTTCCTGAAAGATGAAGGGGTACCGCAAAATGGCTTCTTCCCCATGTATGGTACTCGTTACGCCTTGCCTAACGGCGAGACAATCGATCCGACCACTAACTATGGTGAGCCGGGCGATGATGAGTTTGATAAGACACAATTCTCCTTAGGTTATCAGCTACGCCATTATCTGAACGATACCTGGACACTGAAACAGAATGCCAACTACGCCCATACAGATCTGTATCTGCGTAGTACTTCTGCCTATGGTTCGCCCTGGGACCCGTCGGCAGATCACTATACCCTGAACCGCTACACACTCATCAACGATGGAACAGTTGACAGTTTTACCTTAGACAATAACGCTACGGCCGAGTGGGATAGTGCAGACTTTGAATACCGTTTCCTTGTGGGGGCGGATATCCAGCACCATGTGAATGAATTTAAAGGCAATGGCAGCGGTGCCTGGGTGGGCAGTGTCGATGCACTCAACCCGACTTACGGCAATGTGCCTGTGTTGACCTTGTATGATAATGAGATCACTAAGCAGCAGTTGGGTGTCTACTCCCAGTTCAACACTAAGTGGCAGGACAGCTGGATAGCCAATATCGGGGCTCGTTATGACTGGTTCGAAGTGGAGAATCAGGGGCTGTATCAGGATGCTATCGACGACAGCCAGCTGTCACTGAACGCCAGCCTGATGTATCAAGCAGATAACGGCATGTCACCCTATGTCAGCTACTCAGAGTCTTTCTATGTGATGAGCAGCTTAGATTACATCACCAATAAGCTCTATAAGCCGGTAGAAAGCAGCCAGTATGAGGTCGGGGTCAAGTATGAACCTGAGTGGATGAATGGTTACATTAACCTGGCCTGGTTCGATCTGGAGCAACAAAATGCTACCTCAAGTGCTATCGACAGCAATGGCGCCCTGACCAGTAGCCAAACCGATAAGGTTTCGACTCAAGGGATGGAGTTTGAAGGTAAGGTGCAGGCAAGCGAAAATTTAAGCTTCACCGCCAGCTACACTTATCTCGATGCCCGCACAGGTGCCAACGAGGTACGCAAGTCCATGGTGCCGCATCATTTGGCAAGCGGTTGGGTGCATTATGATCTGACGGGCTTAGGGATTGAGGGGTTAACCCTGGGCGCGGGTGTGCGTTATACCGGCACCAGTGTCGATAACCTCTATTTTATCAATGATAAAGTACCGGCCTATACCCTGTTCGATGCCATGGCAAGTTATGCCTTTACCGATAAGCTGAGTCTGCAGCTTAACCTGAACAATCTGGCAGATAAGGAATATCTCACCGGATGTGACTATGGTATCTGCTACTATGGCGAGTCACGCCGCATCAGCGCGAACCTTAGCTATAACTGGTAACCCTTTATTGGATACTTGCGGGATAAGGGACATATCCAAACAAAAAAGCGAATCATAGATTCGCTTTTTTATTCAGGTTTTTGTCTATCGATTAGCGCTTATCGCTTAACGGTAGAAGGCTTCTACTGTGCCTTTGCGGGTAAGCAGTAGAGGTTGACCGCGACGATCTAACGACTTGGTTGAAACCTTGACCCAACCTTCGCTGATACAATACTCCTCGACATCGAAACGCTCTTTGCCGTTGAAGCGAATGCCGACATCGTGCTCGAAAATTTCAGCCACAAAGTGGGGGCTGCGTGGGTTCACCGAAAGACGATCCGGTAATGCTGGTGGTGTGGTGTCTGTCATAATACTTATCTGTTAGAAATAAATGCACTGACATTGTAGGCAATCGCAGATTTTTGCTCAAGGAGTTCTCATTCTGAGGGGCCCAGAAAAAAAGCGCCAACGGGCGCTTTTATGATCTTGATGCCAGCTTATCTTGGCTGCATCCGAATGGCACCGTCCAAGCGGATGGTTTCGCCGTTGATATAGGCATTGGAGGCGATGTGCGCCACCAGATCGCCAAACTCTTTTGGCTGGCCCATACGTTTGGGAAACTGAATGTTGGCCACCAGACTTTCCTGTACGTTTTCTGGCATGGCCAGCAACATAGGCGTGCCCATGATGCCAGGGGCGATGGCGTTGACTCGAATTCCTGTTTTGGCCAGATCTCTAGCCATAGGCAGACTCAGTGCTATGATGCCGCCCTTGCTGGCCGCATAGGCTGCTTGCCCCATCTGTCCTTCGAAACCTGCGACCGAGGCGGTATTAACGATAACGCCGCGTTCGAGGGCTTCGCCCATGGGCTCGTTTTTCGCCATGGCTTGAGCAGCTACGCGCGCTACATTAAATGTGCCTACCAGGTTGATGTTGATGGCGCTGGCAAACTTGCTTAACGCCATGGCATTGCCGTCACGATCCAGTACCTTGGCCGCAGGGGCAATCCCGGCGCAGTTGACACACAGGTGCAGTGCGCCGTAGTGAGCCAAGAGTTGCTCCATGGCCGTTTCAACGGCCTCCTCGCTGGTGACATCGACCAGGCTGTAGATGGCATTGTCTGTCCCTAATTCGGCTACAGCCTGCTGGGCTGCATCTTCATTGAGATCCCAAATGGCCACTTTCATGCCTTGTTCAACCAGTTGTTCACAGGTTGCCCGTCCAAGACCTGAGGCGCCGCCGGTAACGAGCGCAATCTTATTTTGTAGCTTCATTCGACTTATCCTTAGGCAATTTCTTTTAATAGTTCGCGGGCAATAATAATCCGCTGAATTTCACTGGTGCCTTCATAAATCGAGGTGATGCGTACATCACGGGCCCAACGCTCCAGAGGATATTCTTTGCTATAGCCGTTACCGCCCATCATCTGTAGTGCGGTATAACAGGCTTTGTTGGCTTTTTCTGTGGCAAAGAGCTTGGCCATTGAGGCCTGTTTTGAGAAGGGCTGATCTTGCTCTTTGAGCGAAGCGGCGCTCATCAGTAGTAGTCTGGCGGCTTCCAGATCTGTGTAAGCATCTGCCAGCATCCATTGCAGCCCTTGGAAGCTGGACAGAGCTTTACCGAACTGCTCTCTTTCGGTCAGGTATTGGCGCGAGTAGTCCATAGCGGCCTGGGCAATCCCCAAAGCCAATGAACCCACACCTATCCGTCCGCCAGCCAGCTCAGCGACTGCGGTTCTAAAACCGTCGTTTTCTTTGCCCATCATAGCCGAGGCGGGGATGCGGCAGTTTTCGAATCTGACTTCATTGGTGGCAGAGCCCGTTTGTCCCATCTTATGTTCATGGGTGGCGACGATTAGGCCTGGCGTGCCGTTTTCCACTAGGAAGCAGGAGATGCCTTTGCCCTTAGGTGCATCGGGGTCGGTCACTGCCCAGACCACAAACACACCGGCATATTCGGCGCTGGTGATCCACATCTTGGCGCCGTTCAGAATGTAATGGTCACCATCCTTTACTGCGCGGGTTTTCATCGAGGCGGGATCGCTGCCGGCACCGGCCTCGGTTAAACAGAAACCTGCGGCGGCGTATTCTCCCGAGCAGATCAAAGGCAGGTATTTTTCTTTTTGTTCCTGATTACCCACAGCCTGGATCACTTCGGCCGCCATATTGGTGACTGAACAGGTGACCGCGGTAGCTGCGCAACCTCTGGCAAGTTCGGTAATGGCTAAGCTAAAGGCAATCGTCCCGGCTTCGGTGCCGCCGAAATCGGCGTTGACGTTAAGGCCCATAAAGCCTAAGTCAGCCAATTGCTTGAGATTATTTAGCAGAATGTCACGACATTCTTGAGGGTCGCTGTTTTCATCTAACTTGGCCGCCACGGGAAGTAGCTCGCTTTGTGCAAATTGGCGAGCGGTGTCCTGGATCATTAACTGTTCTTCGGTCAGGGTCATATCCATGGTGTATCACCTTTTCGTTGTTATTATCATTGAGGTTGAATAAGCCTGGTTTAGGTGAAGTGCAACAGGTGGCATTCTACGTACAACAAGGCCGTTAAAAACCGTGTATCAGACGCGCTGGCTCCGGCCTAGCTCACGTCGAGTCTCGATACTAAGGATTTTAGCTTGCTAGCTCAACTCGGTGCCGCGATTCGCTAAAACCCCCTTTTGCCGCAGGAAAGAGGGCCGTAAGGATAGTCTGCTTAACTCAAGATGTTTGGCTTGCCAGCGCGAACAGTTGTAAGCTGTGAAAGCAAATGGTGCCGGAGTTTAAATGTAATATTGTGATTTTAAAGGATTAATATATTCTGTTTTTAGTGGGGCGTAGTGCGGCAGCTTAATCCTTGATTGCTAAATAGCTTTTAAATCTTACGTGATCCCTGCAACCTTTTGATTGTTTTTGTTAACTGAGTGTGGCTAATCAGCCAGGATATTCCCTGCCAGCTGACAGATTGTAAAGCTATATTAACAGTTTAGTACGGGACTAAGTTGCGTTTTTGTTGTTTGTTAATTGCTTCAATTGCCCTGAGCTCAAAACAGAAGGCTCACAACAGAAAGCCAGGCCTGACTTGCAGCGAGGCCATAGGGATTGAGCTGGCTAGCTGTTGATTTCGGGCTCAAAAAGCGCTCTACTCTCTGAATAAGATAAGTCTAATCTTATGATTTAAATAGTTAATATTCTAGTGGTAACTGGGTGGCTTATGCAGGAGTCAAGATGACGGCCATGATGAAAACAATGCTTTGCACTTCACTGGCCTTGCTGGCATTTGCCAGTAACTCGGTCTTGTGTCGTCTGGCCTTAGGTGAGCAGGCTATCGATGCCGCCAGTTTTACCAGCGTGCGGCTGTTATCTGGGATCCTGGTCTTGATGCTTATTTTAGGTCTTAAACAAAGCCCTGATTCGGTTAGCTCAAAGGGCAGCTGGCGCTCGGCGCTGTTTTTGTTTATCTATGCCATCGCATTTTCATTCGCCTATATCTCGCTGGAAACCGGCGTAGGCGCCCTCATCCTGTTTGGCTCAGTACAGCTCACCTTGATCTTGTTGGGATTAGCCTCAGGCAGTCGATTACGGGCTTTGGAATGGTGCGGGTTACTGCTGGCTTTTTCAGGTTTCGTCTATCTGTTGCTGCCGGGGTTAAGCGCCCCACCTTTATTGGGGTTCTGTTTGATGTCGCTGGCTGGCGCCGCCTGGGGGTTTTATACCTTTGCCGGCAAAGGCTCAAAAAATCCTTTGATGGACACAGGTTATAATTTTTTACGCACTCTGCCTCTGGTACTCATTCTGATGGCTTTAAGTTTTTCGCAGTTTTCCTGGACACAAGAGGGGATCTTGCTGGCCATTATATCCGGCGGCATTACATCTGGGTTAGGTTACACCATCTGGTATATCGCTTTGGGCGGCTTGAGCGCAATTCAGGCGGCAGTGGTGCAGTTGTTGGTGCCGGTTATCGCTGCGCTGGGCGGGGTGATCTTTGCTGGTGAAGAACTCTCCGGGCGTTTGGTAATTGCGGCCTTGATGATCTTGGGCGGCACGCTTGTGGTGATCTTGGCTAAGCATGCTTTGACTTCCATCTGGAGGCGGGGTTAATTTGAGCGACCTGCCGATAAGCTGTTATGGTGGTAACTCGGATAGGTTTTGGCTCATCTAACCTGACGAGCGCGTTCACAGTTCACAGTTCACCATTCACATGAGAGGAAGAGATGATATCGGATAGCAAATTAATCAAACTGCTGAAAATTTGCATCGCCATAGGTATTGCTTTGATTATATTAGGTATCTATCTGCATAATTTTAACGACACTATCGAGGCCATGGGCGTTACAGGCATTATTATCAGTGCCTTGTGTGTGGCGCTTGGAATGGCGCTCTCTTTGCCGACTAAGATGTACCTGACCTTTATATTGATGAAGCGGGAAGGCGATAAGGACAACAAATCCTAGTTTTCTCGCCCAGCAAACGGCTTTATCACAATTAGACCAAGACTATTGAGTCAAAAACACCGATAATTCAGGGTAATTTCGTTTTATCGATCTCATTGTTTGTTTGAGATCTTGCAGCCCTGGATACCTTAATGGAAATCAAAGTTAACTTTCTCGACAATCTCAGACTCGAAGCCAAGTTTGACGATTTTATCGTTACCGCAGATCAGCCCATTCGCTATAAGGGCGATGGCAGCGCGCCAAGTCCTTTCGATTACTTCCTTGCTTCTTCTGCCCTGTGCGCCGCCTATTTTGTGAAGGTCTATTGTAAGGCGCGGGATATTCCTACCGAGAATATTCGCCTGTCGCAGAATAATATTGTCGATCCCGAAGATCGCTATAACCAGATCTTCCAGATCCAGGTCGAGCTGCCTGAGGATATTTCGGAAAAAGACAGAGAAGGCATTTTACGCTCCATCGACCGCTGCACAGTCAAAAAAGTGGTGCAGACCGGCCCAGAGTTTAAGGTGGATATCGTTGAGGATCTTGAGGCCGATGCGAATGCCATGTTAATGGATCAGAAGGGCGATGCCAGCACCTATATATTAGGTAAAGATCTGCCTCTGGAGCAGACCATAGCCAATATGACAGGCATTCTGGCGGATCTTGGGATGAAGATAGAGATCTCCTCCTGGCGCAATATAGTGCCCAATGTCTGGTCGCTGCATATTCGTGATGCGGCCTCGCCCATGTGCTTCACTAACGGTAAAGGCGCGACCAAAGAGAGCGCCCTGTGCTCGGCGCTGGGTGAGTTTATCGAGCGTTTAAACTGTAACTTCTTCTATAACGATCAGTTTTTCGGTGTCGATATCGCCGCCAGTGAGTTTGTCCATTATCCCAATGAGAAGTGGTTTGCCTTAGAAGAGGATGATGAGTTGCCCGATGGGCTGCTGGATGATTACTGCCTGAATATCTACAATCCTGACGATGAGCTGCGAGGCTCGCACCTTATCGATACCAACTCGGGTAATATCGAGCGGGGGATCTGTGCTATTCCCTACACACGCCGCTCCGATGGCGAGACTGTCTATTTCCCCTCTAACCTGATAGAAAACCTGTTCCTCAGTAACGGCATGAGCGCCGGAAATAACCAGCAGGAAGCCCAGGTGCAATGTTTGTCGGAGATCTTCGAACGCGCGGTGAAGCGGGAGATCATAGAGCAGGAGTTAGTCCTGCCAGATGTTCCCGAAGCTGTGCTGGCAAAATATCCCGGCATTCTTGCGGGTATCAAAGGTCTTGAAGAGCAAGGTTTCCCCGTGGTGGTAAAAGATGCCTCCTTAGGTGGCCGCTTTCCTGTGATGTGTGTGACCCTGATGAATCCAAAAACCGGCGGCGTGTTTGCCTCTTTCGGTGCTCACCCAAGTTTCGAAGTGGCGTTGGAGCGTAGTTTGACTGAGCTATTACAGGGACGCAGTTTCGAGGGGTTAAACGATGTGCCTAAACCTACCTTTAATAGCATGGCGGTGAGCGAGCCGGAAAACTTTGTCGAGCACTTTATCGATTCGACTGGGGTGATCTCCTGGCGCTTCTTTAGCTGCAAGGCCGATTATAAGTTCTGTGAATGGGATTTCTCCGGCAGCAATCAGGAGGAGGCCGATGGTCTGTTTGCCATTTTAGATACCTTGGATAAAGAGGTGTATGTGGCTGAGTTTAACCAGCTTGGCGCCTCGGCTTGTCGTATCTTAGTGCCCGACTATTCCGAGGTGTATCCTGTGGACGATCTTATCTGGGACAACACCAACAAGGCGCTGGCATTCCGTGAAGATATCTTAAATCTGCACTCGCTGGATCATGATGCCCTAGTGGATTTAGTCAATCGCCTCGAAGAGAGTCAGCTGGATAACTACACAGATATCCGTACCTTGATCGGTATCGTCTTCGATGAAAATACGGTTTGGGGCCAGCTGACTATCATAGAGCTGAAGATCCTCATCTATCTTGCCCTCGGTGCCCATGAAGAGGCTATCGAGCTGGTGGGGGATTTTCTGCAGTTTAACGATAATACGGTCGAGCGTGGGCTATTTTATCAGGCGATGAACGCCGTACTGGAAGTTACCTTAGATGAGGAGCTCGAGCTTGAGCACTTTATCCATAACTTTAAGCGTATGTTTGGTGAAGAGGTGATGACCCAGGTGGTGGGCTCAGTGAATGGCGAGATTCGTTTCTCGGGTTTAACGCCCACAAGTATGCAGCTCGAAGGCATTGAGCCCCACTTACGTCTGATTGAGAGTTATAAGAAGCTACATCAGGCTCGTGCAAAGCTCGCCTGACCCTCACCTGATACTCGCTTGGTACTCATTTGGAAAAAAAGCGAATAATTGAAATCCAAAAGTAAGTAATAGCGGCAAGATAAGAAGCGGATCTGATTTACCAGATCCGCTTTTTTATTTTATGTATTCAAGTGCTTCTATTTAAGTCATAAAGAGATTGAAAGTTATTCGTGTAATTTTGTTTCACAAATGGCTGTTTGTTGAGTTTTTGTGATACTTTTTGCTCTGTTTTTAACCTTTGTGGTGAGGTTTTTTGCATTTTATTGGCAGATTATTAACTTTGTTATCATATCCTTGCTGAATTATTTTTCGCTAAAACTACTTATTTATGGGTATTTTATGCGTAATTTGTGGGTTTTTATTCGTGCTTATGTCAGATTGATCACGCTTTTTATTTTTATTACAAAAATATGTTTTTTTATTACAGTAACTCGCTAATAATTGAACTCAAGAGACAGGTACTCGATTAATTCATATTTATAGAAATAGGTGATTATTATGAAAAAACTTTTAATTTCAGCATTAGTGTTAGGCGCGCTTACGGGTTGTAACGCTGATGATGTTCAAGATTATGTCACAGATAAAGTGGGTGTTGATATCAAAAACACTAACGATGTAGTGACTGCCGCCGATGCGACGACACTAAGTTTAGAAGTGATTGCACAGGCCGCTATCGATTGTGGTAACGATGATAACTGTGATGTTGACATCAACTATGCTAACGGTGGTGTGAAAGGTACCCTTAAAGTTGTAGACAACAATGGCGTATTGACTGTGACTTCTGACGGTCTACTCAATGTGTGGTCTAACACTAACAACCTGAAAGCAGAAGTTCGTCTGTTTGCTAGCGGTAACAAGGTAGTATTGACTCCAGTTGCTGGTACTGCAACTTACAACGTTGAGCTGCAAGATGCGCACATAGTTGTTGACCAGAAAGGTGACGATGTGATCTTTGATACCAGAACACTGACTCCATTCGTATTTGATAACAATGTAGCTGCTCTGCAAGGCTTCACTGGTGAAGCCGAGATCCAGGGTGAAGATGGCGATGTTCGTACCTTCACTTACAACGGCCCAGGTGGCGACGTTAACCTGAGCCCATTAAACTAATTCAGTTCAACTGACTAATCACCTAAGTACGTTGTCTAGGTTGATATTGATAGTTTAGGTCCAAAAAGACGCCCCTCTGTGTAGCAGAAGGGCGTTTTTGTTTTGGCTGTTTTCCTATGGCGGCGAGCCGCGTTATTTGGGCTGTTTGGCCAATACCTTATCTATATCTTCAGCGCTGTGGCGCTCGGGCAGCTGCTCCCACTCTTCACCTGTGACCCGATTGACGATACGACCGCGCTGTACAGCAGGGCGATCGGCAATGCTTTTTGCCCAGCGTTGAAGATTGGGATAGCTGCTCACATCGAGAAACTCGGCGGCATCGTAGAGTTTGCCCAGTACTAAGTTGCCATACCAGGGCCAGATCGCCATGTCGGCAATAGTGTACTCATCACCGGCGATATAAGTGTGCTGGGCTAACTGTTTGTCTAACAAGTCCAGTTGACGCTTGGTTTCCATGGTAAAGCGGTTAATAGGGTACTCAAATTTAGCTGGGGCGTAAGCATAGAAATGGCCAAAACCACCACCTAAATAGGGCGCCGAGCCTTGTAGCCAGAAGAGCCAGTTAAGGGTTTCTGTACGTTTAGCATGATCTTGTGGCAGGAAAAGACCAAACTTTTCTGCCAGATAAAGCAAGATGGCACCTGACTCGAATACTCTGACGGGCTGCTCGCCCAAATTATCCATTAGGGCCGGGATTTTGGAGTTGGGATTGATCGCCACAAAGCCCGATGAGAACTGATCGCTCTCGCCAATGTTGATGAGAAAAGCATCATATTCGGCATCACTGGCTCCTTTGGCTAACAGCTCTTCGAGCATAATAGTCACTTTCTGACCATTGGGTGTGGCAAGGGAGTGCAACTGCAGCGGGTGTTTGCCGACAGGGAGCTCGCGCTTATAGCGTGAGCCTGAGTCGGGACGGTTAATGCTGGCCCATTTTCCGCCATTCTCACTGTCCATGGTCCAGACTTTGGGTGGGGTGTATTCCTGTGTCATAGTATCTCCTCGTAAAAATGACCACCACTTTGTCTCATTCTGATATCTGGGAGTCTATTGTCAAAAATAAACCCCAATTCAAAGATTAAGTTCAGTTTGAGTGTTCAAATTTATCTCGGCTTTTCCACTGTAATACCGTTAATACCACAATGATGGCTATCCCTATGATCGATGTTTCATAAGATTTTAATAGCAGCAGGGGGACAGAGATAAAGGCGAACAAACGTTCTATCAGCCTGAGTTTCCTGAACATATAGCCTTCAATTGCCACAGCCAATGCCACTATCACTACAGCGGTTTGCACCAGCGAAAAACTGAAGGCGAGTATACCGGCACCAAAATGCAGCAGATCTGTATAGGCCATCATGATGGGGATAATAAATAATCCCCCCGCCAGCTTGAAGGCTTCCACCGAGGATTTCATCGGATTGGCATTGGCGACACCTGCGCCGGCAAAGGCCGCCAGTGCGATAGGCGGGGTGACATTGGAAGTTTGTGATAGCCAAAAAACGATCAAGTGCGCCGTCAGCAGAGGCAGGCCGAAGTCACCTAGCATGGGCACAGCCATCACAGCTAAAACAATGTAGGCGGCGGTGACCGGCAGCCCCATGCCGAGAACCAGCGCGACTATGCTGACTAAGAGCAGCGCGACCAATAGGTAACCGCCGGAAAAATCCATTACAAACTGAGTAAACTGCAGACCTATTCCGGTTTGTCCTACCACGCCGACTATAATTCCGGCCGCGCCGCAGGCAACGGAAATGGGCAGGGCGAGCAGGGCGCCATTTTTCATGCCTGAGATAAATTTGGCCAGACCGATACGACTGTGTTTTCGCAGCGCCGAGGTGAGTAATACCGCCGCGCAGCCCGCCACACCAACCAACAGGGGAGAGTAAGCCAACATGAGCAACAGGGTGATCAGCACCAGCGGCAGCAGGTAATGCGCGCCATCTTTGATCACAGAGAGCACCGCCTGAGTGCGGCTTTGAGTCTTGAGATCCAGTTTGCAGGCCATCAGGTGCACATAGAGCAAGGTGCAGCAGAAATAGAGAATCGCCGGTGCTATGGATGCCAGCATGATATCGCTGTAGGGCACGCCGGTAAATTGCGCCATTACGAAGGCGCCGGCGCCCATGATTGGGGGCATGATCTGTCCACCGGTTGAGGCCGCGGCTTCTATGCCTGCCGATTGCTCTGGTGTATAACCCAGTTTCTTCATCATGGGAATGGTCACTGAGCCTGTAGTGACCGTATTGGCAATGGCCGAGCCTGAGATAGAGCCTAAGCCCGCCGAGGCCAGAACTGCGGCCTTGGCCGGGCCACCACGATATTTCCCGGCAATGGAAAAGGCCAGATCGATAAAAAATTGCCCAGCCCCCGTCACCTCTAGAAAGGCACCGAAGAGCACGAACACAAACACTGTGGTGGCGGCTATGCCCAAGGCCGAGCCAAAGATGCCATTGGCCGAATAGATCTGAAACTGGACAAGCTCCTGCAGTGAGTAAGACTTAGTGGCCATGGCGCCGGGCAGTAAGTCACCAAACGCGCTATAGCTTAAAAAGAGCAGGGCGATAAATACCATGACCCATCCGACGGTGCGGCGACAGCCTTCCATTAAGAGTGCGATTAAGGCGCAGCCTGAGAGAAGATCGACCTTGTTAAGGCCATAGAGCAGATGGTCAATATCGTTATAGTCGAAAATCCACAGGCGATAGCCAGCAAAGATACAGGCCGCGCATAGCAGCAGATCTAAGCCTCGACCGGCGAGATAAAACGGACTCTGACGATTATTGACTAGCGGATAATGGAGAAAAATCAGCACTAACACCCAGGTAAGATGCACGGGGCGAAAATAGGTGGCTGAGATGGTGGAGGTGATCCCTTGCCAGATTTGAAATGCCGACAGCGCCACGGCGACCACTAAAATCAGATAACCAAAAAGCCGAAAGAGTCGCTCATAGCGCTCATGGTCCATTTGCGCTGATGGGATCTTTTTGCCTGTGAATTGAGCTGGTTCCTCTGGCGTCATCTATTACCTCTAATTCCTTATACCTCAAATTACTCAGGATATGGTGCTGTGGAGCAAGCTACCATTCAAATATCTGGTTATTATTGATTTTTACAATTGATGAACAGTCTGCCGAGGCTATTTCGCCTCGGCAGAGGTGTTATTGGATTTAATTGTCGTGATGATGCTATTCGTCTGGCTTGCGAACCGGCTATTTGGCCAGGGAATCTAAATATCGCTTTGCGCCGGGATGCAGTGGTACGCCTTTAAGCTTGTCTGCATTTTCTGGGGTGGTCGCCCCCGCGACATTCACGACTTTGCGAATTTCTCCCATGTTTTCAAAGGCTGCTTTAGTCAGGTTATAGGCCATCTCATCGCTCATGCTGGCATTGACCAGCAGCACGTTCCAGACACTCAGGGTCGAAACGGCGTCCACATTGTTGTAAACATCGGCTGGGATGATGTAGCTGCTATAGGCGGGATGAGTTCGGATAAAGGCGGCGCTTTCTGCCTGGGACACGGGGATCACATTGATATCCCGGGTCAGGGCTATCTGTGTTACTGCGCCAACGCCCTGACCGCCCACGATAAAGCCGGCATCAATCTGGCCATTGGCTAAGGCGTTGGTGGTTTCTGAGTAATTGAGGTAAACCGCATCGATATCCTTTTCGACATCTATCCCTATGGATTCCAGCAGTGCGGCGGCGGTCACAGCCGTGCCGCTGGCGGGCGCCCCGAGGGAGATCCGCTTGCCCCTGAGCTGTGGCAGCGAGCCTATGCCGGATTTTTTAAGGGTGATCACATGCACCAGGTTAGGGTAGAGGGCGAACAGTGTCTTGACCGGCATGGCACTCTTAAACTTACCTTCGCCTTTATAGGCATCCAGCGCCACATTGCCCATGACTATGCCCGCCAACATATCGCCGCGCACCACCTTGATTGTGTTCTCGACCGAGGCTGCTGTCACTTCAGCCTTGGCATTAACATCGGGCACGTTGGCAGACCAGACCTTAGCCAGGGCGCCGCCAAAGGGATAATAGATACCGCTCTGTCCACCGGTCCCAATGGAGTAATTTTCGGCTTGAACCGCCATAGGCAGGATAAGCAGGAGTGTAAATGTCAGGATACGATTAATCATGATATGTCCTTTAAATTAATCTGTTAGTGACTGATACAGCGCTAACCCTAGTCTAAGATTAGTGTTATCACGCGCCGCTTGAACCTCTATGTTCACTTGGATGATTGTTCGGGGTAACTCTGGTTGTTATTTCAATACTTGGTTGTTATTTCAACAATTGAAATCTGATAGTTAATTAAGGCGTGATTGATGTCAAGTTATTGCCCTTGGGCTATCGTCTTCTTGACAGGCCGATTTGGCCTAATGTAGGTAAATAGGTAGGGAAAAAAATGCCAGTCAAAGTGACTGGCATTGATATCGATCCGCGTTATTTATCTTGGTGATTACCAGATCTTCACACGTTGATCTTCAGGCAGGTACAGGGCATCGCCAGGCTGTACATTGAACGCTTTATACCAGGCATCGTGGTTACGTGGTGCCAGGGCGCGGTAGCGTCCAGGGGCGTGAGTACCACCGCGAAGCTGGTTAAGCATGCTCTGCTCTGTGCGTTTCTCTTTCCAAACCTGTGCCCAGGCAAGGAAGAAACGTTGATCGCCGGTCAGGCCATCGATCACAGGTGCTTCTTTACCGTTCAGGCTCAGCTTGTAGGCGTGGTAAGCCATTGACAGACCACCCACATCACCAATGTTTTCACCTAGGCTATTACGGCCGTTAACGAAGTTGCCTTCGATTGGCTCATATTGGCTGTATTGGGCAGCCAGTTGATCGGCTTTGGCTTCGAATGCGGCGCGGTCGGCATCAGTCCACCAGTTACGCTGAATACCTTTAGCGTCAGACTTAGAGCCCTGGTCGTCAAAACCGTGTCCCATTTCGTGGCCAATCACGGCACCAATACCACCGTAGTTAACGGCTGGGTCTGCGTTAGGATCGAAAAACGGCGGTTGTAGAATAGCCGCTGGGAAGACGATCTCGTTAAATGAGCTGTTGTAGTAAGCGTTAACGCGCTGTGGTGTCATGCCCCAACGGTTACGGTCGGTTTTTTGCAGCTCTTTGGCCACACTGTCGTTTCTGAAGAACTGTCTTAGGCTCTTGATGTTGCCGACCATGTCGTTCTTACTGATAACTAGGCCATCAAACTCCTGCCAAACATCTGGGTAGCCAATCTTAGGATTGAAAGAGGCCAGTTTCGCGTGAGCGTTAACCTTGGTTTCTTCGCCCATCCAGTCCAGGCCATCGATACGCTGACCCATAGCTGTACGCAGGTTCTTCACCAGCTCTGCCATCTGCTGCTTGGATGATTCTGGGAAGTAACGTTTAACGTAGACTTTACCGATAGCAAAGCCCAGTGATTGGGTGCCAGACATCTGCTCAACCGCACGCTTCCAGCGTGGACGAGGCTCCTGCTGACCGCTTAGGGTCTTACCGTAGAAGTCAAAATAGGTGTTGTAGATCTCGTCACTTAACAGATCGGCATTGTCACTGACTGTGTGGAAGGTGAGGTAGTCCTGCCAAACCTTGATATCTTCTTTGTTGATAAGATTGATCATGGCTTTGATAGGCTCAGGCTGAGAGATATTTAGCTGAGGCACTTTGTAACCGGTTTCTGCAAAATAGAGATCCCAGTTGAAACCTGGGTACTCAGTGCTGAGTTGATCGCGCTTGATCTGGTTCAGAGTGAGATCGCGGTTACGGCGCTTCTCACGTGGCCAGTGACCTTCGGCGATCTTGGTTTCCAGTGCTAGTATGGCCTCGGCACGAGGAGCGGCATCTTTCACGCCGGCAAATTCAAGCATCTTGGTGATATGGGCCAGGTAAGCCTCGCGGATTTTTACGAAACGCTCGCTGTCTTCCAGGTAGTAAGAACGATCTGGCAGACCTAAGCCGCCCGCGCCGAGTGACATCTCATATTGGTCTGGGTCAACGCGGTTAAACCACATG
This sequence comes from Shewanella sp. AS1, assembly GCF_021412565.1. Taxonomy (GTDB): domain Bacteria; phylum Pseudomonadota; class Gammaproteobacteria; order Enterobacterales; family Shewanellaceae; genus Shewanella. The sequence continues at coordinate 212,598 of NZ_JAKCLJ010000005.1, forward strand.
CCGCCGCCAATTGGCGTGGTGATACCAAGTAACCAGGAATCGCCGAAGAGTTTAGTCAGATCGTCGGTCGATTTAACGGCGGCAATTTGATCTAAGGTGGCTTGCACAGGTGTAATACCGAGTTTGTTGATTGTCTCAGTATCCATATAGGCGTTGTAGAAGTCGGCGATCAACTGCTCTTCGCTATTGAGATCTTTACGGCTGGCGATATCGTCGATGATCTCTTTAACCTGCTCTTCACTGCGCTCGGCTAAGGCGTTGAATGCACCAAAACGGGTTTTGTCAGCGGGCATGACGAAGTTGTCATACCAAGTACCACTGGCATACATGAAGAAGTCATCCCCTGGTTTTACATTCAGGTTACGGGCGCTTAAGTCGACACCAAAGCTGCCTAATTCAGCTTTAGCTGGGGTTTGGGCAACGACATCTGCACTAGGTGTGTTGTTAGAACTGGTATCTTGGTTGCTGCAGCCACCAATAAAAACGGTAGCTAATGCCATAGCAATTAAGGATTTTTTCATTTATGTTCTCTTCCTAATTGAGTTTGATGAACTGTTTATACGCTATACATCTTCTAGGACTGACACAAAATGTCAATCTTAGTTTCTCTGGGCTTGCTCAAGAAGCCTGCTTATTTCGCGCTAGAACAAGTGTGGCGGCGAGTGATGCGCGAGGGGACTGACCAGTCAGTCCCCTCGTCTTTATTCAGTTTAGGGTGCAATTTATCTATTATTGCGCCTGGGTTAGCCTTTGATAGAGGGCATCTTTCATCTCGGCCCTATCATGCTTTAGCTGATGCATGGCATCGTCTTCGATAGGAGCGCCGTTAAGTTCCAGCACCCTGATCTCTTTATCAAGGGCATCATACTTTTTGACTTCTTTGGCAAACTCGGCATCACTGGCAATTAGCTTCGCGATAATTGCTTGATATTCTGGAAAATCATTTGCGAGAGAGTGGCTTTCTCCTAACATAAAAACTCCTTTAGATTAAAATAGTTGCCCACTAATTAAAGCAAACATAAGCGGAATGACAAGTCAGAGTCTTAGGCCGGATAAGCCAGGCCTGATGCGCTATAGCATCAGCCCGACGGGCGGGTTTAGCGGGCGGGTTTTGTAAAGGTACGCCGGTAAAAGGTCACCAGACTGAAGAGCAAAATCACGGTGGCGACGCAGGAGACTAAGGTGATGAGCCATACATAGCTAAGGGGCATATTGAGCGCATCATGCAGGGGTCTGACAAAGGAGGCGATTTTACCTGTGATACTTCTGTCGCTGTGCTTCAATGCCGACAAGATTTGACCCTGCTGATAACTCATGGTGATGGCATCGGCTTCGCGTAGCCAAACACTAGGATGCGCGTTAAATCCTATGCGGTAGTTAAGCTCAGGCGGATTCTCAGCGTCGGTGCGGGCGCGGGGCTTGCTGACGGCAACCAGTTGCGACGCCCCCCAGACGTTTTGCGCTGTGCTCAGCTGACTCAACCAATCATTTGGCTCGCTGGCTGGGTAAGTGACGCCTTGCTCTGGCTGAGTTTTTAGGGCATCAAGCCATAAGCCTTTATAGGTGATTAAAAAGCCACTCAAACAGAGCACAAACAAGGGGATAGAGATAAACAACCCAAGTTGCATGTGACTCTTAAACAGGCTGGCAGAGCGGGTATTGCGCGGGATACTCTGGCTCAGGCGAAAGCCTTTTCGTACTCGCCACCATAGATAGATCCCCACTAAGGTGATAGCTGCCCCAATTAAGGATGCCCAGGCGTTAAGGTATTTACCCGCATCTCCCATCAGGAAATTGCGGTGCAACCAGAAGAAGGTACTGTAGAAGGGGTAATCTGAGTTTTGCCTGACGGCTATCTCATTGAGCTGATTATCAAATACAATCGACTTTCCTCGGGTCGAGGCCTGAATATAGGGAGTATATTCAGTGGGAAAGCGAACCGTGCTCATCTCAGGATAACGCTCAAATAGCTGGGCTACCGCCTCGGCTTTTTGGGAAAGCGTGAGGGGAAGGTAGGGCTGATCGTAATTTTGCGTGCGTTTGATTATGTCCACACTGCCTAGGTAAATGCCTGTGGTCAGCACTGTGAGCATAGTGAGCGTGATAAAAATGCCGACCCAGTTATGAAACCATTTTAATCCATGAACTACATTCATCTAGTCTTAACTCTGCCTGTGAAATGGACTGCTGACAGATTAAACAAATCAACCAAGCTCAGCATTATCCAGTGTGGGGTTAATGTTTTGCGAATGATAATTAATCTCAAATGGCCTTTCAATTAAAGAAGTGTAAATTAAAAGCTTCAAACAAAGCCTTAGGAGCAAATTGGGATCTCAATCATCTCTAGTGCATTAAGATAGAAAGAGGCAGTTTCGTTTTTCTGACCCATAGGGGAGAGCCAGTGACAGAGTTTCTAGCAGCACATTTTGCGTCCATAAATTGGCATTGGGATGTTGCCCAGTTGCTGGCCTTGGCTCTGTTGCTTTTGTGGCTGTGGGCCATCTGGCCGGTAAAGGATCTGCAGGCTGTGATGCACAATAAGGGGTCACAAAGGCGCGTCTGGCTAACGGCCTTTATGATCAACGGGCTTTGGTTGCTTAACGCCAGTATCACACAGGGGATACAGCTTCATTTCTTAGGATTGGTGACCCTGATGCTGATGTTTGGCTGGCGCCTGGCGACCTGTATCAGCCTGCTGCCTGTGCTGTTTTTCTCTGTTTTCGTGGTGAAACAACCCTTTGATTTTGCGCTGTATGGATTGTTTATGGCCGCCTTGCCACTATTTCTCTGCTTCGTTGTTTATAGCCAGATTTTTAAATTTCTGCCGCACCACCTGTTTATCTACATCTTTGGTAGCGCCTTTATCAACGGTTTTGCATCTATCGCCTTTTACATGCTGCCTTGGTCTTTATGGCTCTGGCTTAAGGGGGATTACGATTGGAGTTATATTGTAGATAATTACCTCTTGTTAATCCCTCTAATGGGATTTCCCGAGGCATTGCTGAACGGCATGGCGGTGACCTTGCTAGTGGTCTATCGCCCAGAGTGGCTCTACGACTATAGCGATAACACCTATTTCGGCAATCGCTCTTAACCTAAGGTAAAAGAGGTGCAAAAAACCGCCGGTTCGATTCATCCGGCGGCCAATATAAAGCCATTATTGCAGGATTAGCCTAAGGACAGCTCGTTAGCGCGCTCGGCGGCAGAGTTCATTGCATTGGCCACTAACTCATCGAGATCCCCATCCTGAAACGCTAAGATTGCTTGCTCTGTGGTGCCTTTGGGTGAGGTCACCTGCCGGCGCAGCGCAGCAAAGTCGAGCTGGCTTTCCATCGCCATGCTGATGGCGCCCATGGCGCTTTGTAACACGGCTTTGGTGGCGGTATTTGCCGGTAGCCCTTGTCTGATCGCGGCCTTTTCCATGGCTTCCAAAAACAGGAAGAAATAGGCGGGTGAGCTGCCAGCGGTGGCGACTATGGTCGACATCTGTTTCTCATCTTCCAGCCAGACGGTATCACCAACCGCATTCATCACAGCGTCCGCCAGTTGCCTTTGAGGCGCAGTGGTGTTGTGAGTGAACATGCCAGTTAGCCCCTGACCTATGGCCGTGGGCAGGTTAGGCATGGCACACACCACTGAGCTGTGGTTATTGAGCTTAGTACTGATGGTTTGGTGTGTAATGCCCGCAGCGATAGAGATAACCAGCTTGCTCGCTTGTTTATCTTGCTGCTCTGCCAATAATGGCTGCAGCTCCTCACACACTAAAGGCACGATAAAAGGCTTAACCGCTAGGATTAACACATGAGCAAAACTCACGGCGTCGCTGTTACTCTGACTCACGCCGACACCATACTGCTCGGCGATGGCGCTTGTGGTCGCCAGGCTCGGGGCGCAGACCAGAATGTTTTTAGGGTCGTGGCCATGTTTGAGTAATCCCGCGATAATGGCTTTGGCCATGTTGCCGCCGCCGATAAAGGCGATGCGAACTTGGGGATCTAACTTGGGCTGAGAGATAGTCAGACTCCTTTTTTTAGATAAAAAGTTGAATTTTATAAGATTGATAATCAAACGCCCCGCTAGATCAACAGCTGGGCGTGTGGAAATAACCGAGCCTAGGCTCGGATATGTCCGGTACCCTGAACCAGGTATTTCTCTGTGGTGAGCGATTCTAGCCCCATTGGGCCGTAGGCATGTAGCTTAGTGGTGGCTATGCCAATTTCGGCGCCCAGGCCTAATTCGCCGCCATCGGAGAAGCGTGAAGAGGCATTCACCATGACGACTGAGGCATCTACTGCTCGCTGAAAGCGCGCCGCCGTCATCTCATCTTGGGTGCAGATCACTTCGGTATGGTGGCTGCCAAAGCGGTGGATATGCTCCAGCGCCTGATTAAAGTCTTCCACCTGGCGTATCGCTATCTCTAAGTCTAAATACTCCTGACCAAACGCCTGCTCTTCAATAACCTGACAGCCGTTGAAGTAAGTGGCGGCCTGCTTACAGGCGTTGATCTTGACGTCATGCTCGGCCAGCGCTTTGGCGACCTGGTGCAGGAAGGCGTCGGCGATATCCTGATGCACAAGTAAGCCTTCGAGCGCGTTACACACCCCTGTGCGCTGAGTCTTACCGTTCAGCAGCAGCGATAGCGCCTTATCCAGATCGGCGTCTTTATCCACATAGAGGTGACAAACACCTTTAAAATGCTGGATAACCGGGATCTTACTGTTATCTGTTACGAAGTTAATCAGGCCTTCACCGCCCCTTGGGATAATGACATCGATATAGTCACGCTGCTGCATCAGCTCTAGCATCAGGGCGCGATCGGGATCCGGCACCACAGTGATCAGCGCCGGCGGCAGACCATAATGTTTAAGCACTGTTTGCATGATCTCGGCGATCACTTTACTGGTTGCCAGCGCCTCTTTACCGCCGCGAAGCACCACGGCATTACCGGATTTAAAGCAGAGCGCACCGGCATCTGCGGTCACGTTGGGGCGCGCCTCATAGATCATACAGACCACGCCTAAGGGAACCCGCATCTTGCTGATATTCAGGCCGTTAGGACGCTGCCCCATCTCGCGCAGTTCGCCTATGGGGTCGGGCAGGGCGGCAATATCCTCTATGCCTGCGGCCATGGCCCCAATTCGCTCTGGGGTCATCTTTAATCTGTCCAACATGGCATCGCTAAGTTGATTATTTTGGGCGTTGGTCATGTCGATGAGATTAGCACTCTGGATCTCGTAGCTGTGGGCGCGCAGGGCCCTTGCCATGTCGAGCAGTACAGTGTTTTTCAATTGTTCGTTCAGAACGGCGAGGGTTTTCGCCGCTTCGGCTGCCTGTTTCGACAGTGTTTGGATCAAGCTCATGTCTGCTCCTGTCCTTTATTCCAGTATGGCGATGTTTTTGTCCGAGATAATGGGCCCTGTCTTTTGCTGCACATCGCTGGCAAAGTCGGGATCTTCCTGCTCGGTAATAAAATTTAATAGGCAACTGCTGTAGTTAGATTTGGCCTTCGCCAGTTTAGTGCCATCGCCTTTACGCACTAATACTGTGTCGCCAACGGAAAAGTTGCCTTTGACCTCGACCACATCGTCGCTGGTCAACTGGGTATGCTCGCCCTCAAAATCACCTTCGAAATCATTCTCGACAATTAACTCCCCTTGGGCCTGAGAGGTGTGGGTCATCCAGTGCAGATGCTCCTGCATCGGCTTCTCGAAGGGACTGAAGAGGGTGCCGGGATTCTGCCCCTTCAATAGCTGATGAAAGGAGTCGGGGTCGAAGCCATCGACAATCACAGTTTCGACACCGTGAGAGATGGCTTTTTCCGCCGCTTCAATCTTAGTGCGCATACCGCCTGTGCCGACATCGCTGGTGGCGCCGCCGGCCATCTGATAGATACGCTCATCGATGGCGCTCACCTGTCGGATCAACTTAGCATTCGGATCTAGGTTCGGATTTTTGGTATAGAGACCTTTGACGTCAGAGCAGATGATCAAGGCATCGGCATCGGCCGCTGCCGCGACCATGGCCGACAGATTGTCGTTATCGCCAACTTTAAGCTTATCTGTGGTGACCGCATCATTTTCATTGATGATGGGCAGTAACCCATGCTCCAGCAGACTAAAGATGGTCTCTTTAATGCTGATGTAGCGCTCCCTGTCCCTGAGATCGCCATGGGTCACCAACAGCTGCGCCGAGGGGAAGTCAAACAGCTTATCCCAGGTTGCCATCATATCGGCCTGGCCTGCGGCGGCCATGGCTTTCTTGGTGGCGACATTGGGGTTGTTGACCTCGGGAAAGCGGTGCCAACCTGCGGCAACCGAACCCGACGATACCAATACCACCTGACATCCCTGTGCGCGACAATTAGCAATAAAATGCGCGATACCTAACAGGAAGTGACTGCTACAGCCTGCTTTATGGGGAGCAATTAAGGCACTTCCTACTTTAACGACTATGCGTTTCCAGTGTAATTTTGCCATGTTTGCTGCCCTACCTTTCCTCTGCTAATACTCGACTCGCTTCGTTAAAGGTGGCGACAGTATGCTTACAGGGCGCGCTGTCCAAGGCGCAGGTAACCCAAATCACCAGACTGCTCACCATAAAGCCCGGGATCATCTCGTAGATCACTGAACTCAATGCCTTGCCATCACTCAGGACGGGAGCATAAATCCAGAACAGCACAGTCGCCGCACCCGAGATAATCCCGGCCATGGCGGCCTTGTGGGTGAGATTTTTCTTATACAGACTAAACAGGATAAGCGGACCGAAGGCGGCACCGAAACCGGCCCAAGCATTACTGACTAAAGATAAGATGCTGTTGGAGCGATCCATTGCAAGCAGACTCGCGACAATGGCCACACCGGCCACGCCATAGCGACCCATTTTTACCATCTCCTGTTCGCTGGCTTCCTTCTTGGCGACCACACGATAGATATCTTCTGTCAGTGAGCTGGAAGAGACCAGTAGCTGAGAGGAGATGGTACTCATGATAGCCGCCAGGATAGCCGCTAACAGGAAGCCGCTGATCATAGGGTGGAACAAGAGCTCTGAGAACACGATAAAGATGGTTTCAGGATCGCTCAGTTTCATATCAAACTTGTTGGCATAGGCAATCCCCACCAGACCGGTTGCGAGCGCACCGATTATGGTAACTGTCATCCAGCTCATGCCGATATTTTTCGCCGTCTTAATATCCGATACCGAGCGGATCGCCATAAAGCGCACTATGATGTGCGGCTGACCAAAATAGCCAAGCCCCCATGAGAGCGCCGAAATCAATCCCAGCAAGCTGATGTTCTGCATCGCCTCGCTAAAATGGGGGATAGACTCATAGGCGAAGTTCATCATTCTGTCGGCATCGTTAAACTGCTGATAAGCCACAACCGGCACTAAGATCAGCGCCACAAACATGATGCAGCCCTGCACGAAGTCGGTCAGACTCACAGCCAAAAAACCACCCAGCAGGGTATAGGAGACCACAACCCCTAGGGTGATGAACAGCCCCAGTTCATAGTTGAGTTCGAAGGCAGATTCAAACAGCTTACCGCCCGCCACTAAGCCAGCCGAGGTATACAGAGTGAAAAAGATCACTATGATCGCGGCCGCGACGATACGGATATGGTTGTTGGTGTTATTAAAGCGTTTCGCAAAAAACTCTGGGATTGTCAGCGAGTTATCGGCAACTTCCGTATAGACCCTGAGTTTAGGTGCCACCACCAGATAGTTGACCAGCGCACCGATCAACAAACCAAGGGCGATATAGATGGTCTCGAACCCCACCAGGAACATGGCGCCGGGCAGACCCATTAACATCCAGCCGCTCATATCCGAGGCGCCCGCCGACAGGGCTGTCACCTGAGGGCTGACCTGACGGCCACCTAAGATATAACCCGACACATCGCTGGTAGATTGTTTATAGGCAAACAGACCGATGCAAAGCATGGCGATGAAATAGATGGCCAATGACACATAAGTTAGGTAGTGCATTTATTAATGACCTCCTAACGCTTTGTTATTTTGAATCCAGCTTGGTTTCAACATGACAAAGAGATAGGTGCTTAAAATGGCGATTAAGCAGAATAACTGAAACGCCTCTTTGCACTTTAAGCGGGTCTTTGACCAGAGTGAATAGATGAGATTTTCTTCCGTTGCATTGTCTGACGACATTGTGCCCTCCTGAGCTTATAGAAATGTGTAGTTAACCAAGTATTAAACACAATTGTTATACGTCTAATAGTTAGTGTTGTAACTATCTTAGCATTGTTGTGGAACTAATTTCCACCTTAAACCCTGTTTGCTACTGTTTTGTGGCAGTTTTATGGCAGGTAAAGCTTGATGTTAACTTGCTTTTTTAATTTGAATTCTTATTAATTCTCCAGGGTTCAGCGATTTTTTCGGTGAGATTTCGGTGAGAGTTTGATTGGGTAAAGTTTGGCCTAAATTGGCAATTACCTGTTATATGGCCCAGATAACTTGCCCTTAATGATAAGGCGAATGGTTTTGCCTTTGGTTTTGCCATTGCTTTTGCAATTGCTTTTGAGACTTTTTGTTATACTCAAATAGGTTTGTCTGCACTGGAGAGAAGATGAGCTGGGAAAACATAAAAGCAATTTTGTCTTATGTCTTGTTTACCTATGGCGATACATCGATAACTGTCCTGCAAGTTTTGCAGGTGCCCTTGTTGCTCCTGCTCGCCTGGTTTGTGGTGACCCGTATTGGTAAGTTAATTCGCAAAGGACTGCTTGCCCGTAAAGTTGCCCCCGATGCCGTTCATCTGTTTTCGAGACTCTATCTGGTACTGGCCATCACCACCATATTGATCACCAGTCTTGAGATCCTCAATATTCCCCTTAAGGCCTTTGCCTTTGTCTCCGGCGCGATCGCCATAGGTGTGGGGTTTGGCGCGCAGAATATTATCAATAACTTTATCAGTGGCTGGATCTTGATGTGGGAGCGGCCAATTCGTATCGGCGATTTTTTAGAGATAGGCGATACCAAGGGGGTGGTGGAGAGCATCAATACCCGCTCGACCCTGATCCGCCGTAACGATGGCGTTCACATGCTGGTGCCGAACAGCCAGCTGCTTGAGAACACAGTGACTAACTGGACGCTTATCGACAACAAACTGAGATCGACACTAAGTGTCGGCGTCGCCTATGGCTCAGATGTGAATCTGGTGGCCAGTTTGATAAAACAGGTGCTGGATGAAGACAGCACCGTGATGAAATCCCCTGAGCCTGTGGTGCTGTTTGCCGACTTTGGCGATAATGCATTGCAGTTTGACGGCACCTTCTGGATTTATGCCAATACCGAAACCGACACACGTAAGATCCGCAGTAATATCCGTTTTCGTATCTATGAGCTTTTCAACGAAAACCAGATTGTTATTGCCTTCCCACAGCGGGATATCCACCTCGATGGTGCCATCAGCATCAAGCACGAACCCCAATATCCGTCGCTTAATGAGAGTGAGGAGGAGAAGCCAACTCCCAAGCTGGACGGATAGTTGTTATTTTTATCGAGGGTTGATCAGGCTCTAAAGAATAAAGGCCGTTGCCAGCCCTAAAAAGGCGAAAAAGCCCACCACATCGGTAATAGTGGTCAGTACCACGCCACCGGCCAGCGCAGGATCTATCCCTAGCTTTTTCAGCAAGGTCGGAATAAGGGTGCCAGCCAGTACGCCGCACAGCAGCACTATCATCATCGCCGCCCCAAATACTATCCCAAGTTGCCAGTCACCAAACCAGAGATAGGCGATGCTGGCCACCACAGCCGCCCACAGCGCGCCATTTAATCCTCCGATAGCGAGTTCATGACCAACCAGTTTTGCCAGATTGCTGCGATTAAGCTGATTCAGTGCCAGGCCGCGGATCACTAAGGTTAAGGTCTGGCTGCCAGCCACGCCGCCCATGCTGGCGACTATGGGCATCAAGACCGCCAGGGCGACCACCTTTTCGATGGAAGCCTCGAACTGGCCTATCACCCAGGAGGCGAGAAAGGCGGTGATAAGATTCAGCCCTAGCCAGAGGCCGCGTCGCCCGCTGCTGCTGACTATGGGGGCAAACATATCCGGGTGGCTGTCCAGACCCGCGCGGGAAAACACCTCTTTATCGGCTTCATCCTGAATCACATCGATGACATCATCAACCGTGATGCGGCCAATCAGCTTATGCTGCTCATCCACAACCGGCGCAGACAGCAGATCGTCATCCTTAAACACTTGAGCCACCTGACTTGCGGGGATAAGCGGTGTAAAGCGGGTTACCTGGGTGGACATCACCTGGCGAACACTTAAGTTAAGATCGTTAGAAACCAGCTGGCTCAGGGGCACGACGCCAAGCAGGACATTGTTGCGATCCACCACCATTAAACTGTCTAAATGTTCAGGCAGCCCCGCCTTGCGCTGACGCAACCTACGCAGGTAACGCAGGGCGGCCTTGATGGAGACATCGGCGCGCACCGCGGTAATATCCACATCCATCAGGCCGCCAGCGCTCTCGTCCGGGTAATGTTTTACCAGCTCATAACGCTGGCGGCGCTGTGAGTCCATCGCCTGCACCATGGCCGAGATCACCCCCATGGGTAGATCCTCATCGATATCGGCCAGCTCATCCATCTGCACCGCACTTAGGCTATCGAGCAGCTCCTGCTCATCGGTTTCGGCGATTAACGCGCGGCGCAGCTCGCCATTCAATTCCAATAACACCTTAGTACGGCTGGCGGTGGGCACCTGCTGCCAGAGCGACAGGCGCATCTTCAACGGGAGAGATTCGATTAGGCGGGCGATTTCGGCGGCCGATATTTTGGCGACCAGCTGTTTAATGGCCTCAACATCTTGACTGGCGATGGCATTATCGATGGCGTTGACAAGATGCTGAAATTTTTCGCTCAAAATAAATTCCTCAAGATAATCGACTAAGATCTTGGTATTAAATGCAACTCTAGTTTCAGTATACAGACTCAACCCCTAAGTGTAAGGCCTGTTTGAATGAGTCTGCCGATCGGGTGAGCCATAAGCTAAATACCTGAAAATGGCTTATATAATAGATAATTGAAATCCATTGTTGTAAATGACCCGATAGATTTAACTGATAGAATATTCAGTTCACCCCTTGAGGAGCCAATGATGAAACGACTCACCTTCAGCCTCTTAATCGCCAGCTTATACGTGCCCGGCAGCGCGGCGGCAATCGAGATCAGTAGTCAGGATATTCAGGAAGGCCACCCCATGGCCAAGACCTTTGAGTTTTCCGGCTGGGGCTGCGATGGCGCCAACCAATCGCCTCAGCTGATGTGGAAAAACGCCCCGAAAGAGACCAAGAGTTTTGCCATTACCGTTTATGATCCCGATGCGCCCACCGGCAGTGGTTTCTGGCACTGGATTGTGCTCGATATTCCCGCCAATGTGACTCAGCTTGAGCGCGGCGTAGACATTAAGAAACTCGGCGGAGTCGAGGTGGGAATAGACTATGGTACGGCCGGTTTTGGCGGCGCCTGTCCCCCTAAGGGGCATGGCATGCACCGTTATCAGTTCACAGTGTGGGCACTGCCTGAAGCCAAATTGGAATTAAACGAAAGCACCCCCGCCGCTGTGGTGGGTTTTACCTTGAACAGCATTGCACTCGATAAAGCCACACTCACAGCTACTTATACTCGCTAGGAACGCTGGGTGCGGGAAGCGGGAAACGAGGAGTGATAAACGGGGGCGAGCAAATCTGGCTTGCCCTTAACGCAGATGCTTACCTGAAATAGTGACTCTAGTGTGTGCTCTTGCTGAGAAATAAAATTAATGTAATGGATTTATTGGTGTTCTCGACTTGTAGAAAGTGTCAGCTGCTAGACTGAAAGTATGTAATCACTAACTGGAGAAGCCCCATGAGTTATCAACATATTTTAGTCGCCATCGATTTATCACAATCTAGCCCTATCCTGATTGACAAGGCGGTAGCCATAGCTAAGCCGACGCACAGTAAGCTTTCTTTTGTCTTTGTGGATGTTAATCGGGTCGTGTTAACCCCGGATGAGGAGCAGGAGATAGAGCGAAAATTATCGACTCTGGCACAGTATAGTGGTTACCCAGTTACGGACACCCTGGCGGTCGTTGGCGATCTGCATATGAAACTTCAAGGTATCATCAAAGAAAACAATATCGACCTGCTGGTGTGTGGGCATCACCATGATTTTCTAAGCCGTTTTTTCTCCCCTGTGCCCGATATAGCTAATACAGTCGAGGCCGATCTCTTAGTCGTTTATCTTAACCACTAAATACGCCATTTGCTTGCGATTGTGATGCCAATTGATGGATTGAATCAAACTTCCATACCACTCAAGACGAGTAGGGCTGCTTACATAGAGAGCAACTTCATATAGGCAATAAGCCAGTAAAATCACACCTGCTCATTATTGGTAAAATGCCGAAATCACCTTGTCCTCGGCATTAAAGTCAATGGTACACCTCAAGGCGTTAAAGTGCAGATTACTGTTGTGGATGATGCGTTTACCAGTAGGGGGATCGGCCACGGCATAATGGGTAAAATGTGTGGTCGCCAGCTGCCTGACTACCTCACTATAGGTCACGCCTTTGGTGAAATTGCCGCACAGATAATAGATCTCTTTTCGCCCCTCATTGGCGACAAAGCCGTAAATGGCCGCCAGCAGAACCAGCAGTGAAATCACGATGCGTTTAGGCGTTAACCCAGCTTGGCTAGGCATCATTCATACCCTGTAAAGCGGTCCTATCTTGTAAATGGGCCTTATCTTGTAAAAAGGCTTTGCGCTGCGCCGTATAGTGCCACCAGGCTTTAGGTTCGGCCTCCTCGATAAAATCGGTGATCGAGAGAAACACATCGAGTACACACAGATCTTGCCTGCAGCCGGTTAGTTGGCAAAGTTGCTGATACATCTGGTAAGGAGATCTGCCCAGCAATTGCTCGGGCTTACTGATCCCCAGCAGCTGCAGATCTTTAGCCATTGCTGGGCCAATATTGGGTAGATCCGTTAATGCGTTCAGTCTGTCTCGGTTTACCTTACTGGGATTCATTTAGGGTTTCTCGCAGTCTGGTTTTCTATCTTTGCATTTTAGTTAATCAGAGCTGCCACAGCCCGTGGTCATTACCGCCGAGAAGATAGATAGCAAATTTGCCCTTGCCGGGAATCTCCATGGGTGGCAGGGCGATTGTCGCGCCCATAGCCTCGACCGCTGCCGTGGATGCTTCGATATCCTCCACCAGCCAGTAGGGACGAACCACAGGTTGCTCGGTCTCGCGCATCGGTGCCCTGACACCCACAATTGAACCATCGGCCATCAGGCAAGTTCGCGCGCCACCCAGCATGGCATCCGGCTCACTAAACTCAACCCCATAGACAGCCTCATAGCTTTTGCACACCCCATCGACATCATGAGACACCATTTCCAGATAGTGGATTTTCATTTTCGCTCCAGAGTTTGTTGGCAGACAAGATAGTTGAATAGATTTCCTGCAAAAACGTTAACACTGTGGCCCAAATAACTTGACCACTTCACCTAACCAGAAAACAGGTTAGGTGTTCTAAATGAACCGCCCTGTGCGGAGCCGCAAGCAGGGGGGGGGGCTGGAGGCTAGAAACCTCCGGCTACCCGATTATGTTATTCATGTTAAAAATCGCCTCCATTTTTGGGGTGCCCTCCTTTACCCAAAGGTGGCACATGATGGTGTTTATGTATGTGATCGACTGGTATGGTCATTCTTACAACAAGAGGATAGCACTTTCTTAACTCGAAAGTGCCCCAAAACGAGTCAGGGAAGCCAGATTGCTTTTTGTTACACATAGGGTTGACCTAAATTTAGCAATGTTACAAATTGCCTACACATCGGTAATATTTCAGTTTTCGAGCCATTAGAGTACCAATTAAATTTAATTTTTGTAATTAGACTAAGTTGTTATTATTGACTTCGGGCTTAATCATATATCATTGAATAATGTAGGCGCCTCATGATGTGAATTTAGCGCCTACATTATTTGGCTATATTTAACCCTGTGACTTATCTTTTATAATTTTTTCTAACTCACTAAGCTTTACCCACACAGCAACTATAAGCGCCAAACAAGCGCTAAATAATAAACTAGGGTCTTTAACTCCATCACTAAAGTAATACATACACGAAAAAGCTATAGAAATTAAAAAAATAATTGCAATTCGAAAATTCAACATAAATTAATATCCCGTAGATTTTTGTTACAATAACCAAGACTCGCAATATAAACCATCAGCTGTAGTTCCAGTATATTCAACCCAAAGTTCGCAAGATGCATCAACCGAAAATGAACTCCCGCCACTTGGCCCAGAGGTAACCTCTCCGGTACTAACACCACCGCCAGTGCTCTTATTTGTAACATCTTCAATAGTCAAACCTTGTTCAGCTAAACAAGATGAGTAGGCATTTGTTGCTGATTCTGCTGACGACATGCAACTGACATCTGCGCTGAATAACCCCGCAACGCTGTCTGCGAAATGGTAAACTCCACTGGCACAGGTCACTGTTGCCGCAGGTGTTGGGCAAGTAACAAGGAGAAGTACCGCTGAACCTATAACCCTCAATCTTGGAAGGGCTAAACAATCACCAATAGTAGAGTATCCGTTAAAGCGGGTTGAATAGTTTGCTGATTCTAGTGCACACGAAGTATCGCTTTCTGCTGCACCTGCAGGTAAATTATCGAACATACTTGATGTATTTAAAGGTCTAAATGGATCTTTCTGCGGTAAATCAGCAAAACCAAGCCGGTCAACAAATCCATTAAATCTATTTAACAATGTTTGATTTTGAGAGAGCAATGTCCAGCTAGGATGAGAGGTAGCTGTTAAACTATATGTTTTTGTTTCCCGGTAAGGAATATTATCGGGGAATGAAGGCTGTTGGTTCGGATATGGGAGGATTGTTGTAGATACCTCCTCAACTATCTTTGAATTTAAATTAATTTTTCGATAACTTCCATCTGCGAAGGAAAGTTTTAAATAATTACTATCTACAAAAACAGTTAGTTTTGCAGCCCCCGTTGAACTTGTTGAAAAATAATAGCCTGACTGTGTTATATCTAAATAATCACCATTATCTGATATATGCGCTACTTCCTCCGCCTTCGCTAGGCCAAACCCACTAATTACTAATGCTATAATCCATAAAGCTTTTTTCATGTGATTAAACTCCTTGTCTTGTAAAACACACAAAAATTTTCTAACAAATTTTTATCACTATTGCAATGGTAAAATGTATGTTTGTGCTGATTCGGTGGTTTCCCAAAGGGAGCCCGGAATAACGACGCGAATTTAACTCCGAAGTGCACCACTCGCTAATTTAGGCAACCTTACGTAATTCATTGAATACCGCGACAGGCTGCCTAATGGCGATTCTCATTGCACCACTTCTTTTCCCGCGCTGACTCGTTGTTTGTGCCAAACGAGAGATTCACTGGAAGTTTTTTACTATAAAACTTAATCCAAGATTGGTGTTTGTATCCCGTGATGAATAAGAAGAACCGCAAGCTTCGTTGTAGATGAATGCTCGCATATCATTAAGGTTGTATTGGTTTGTATAATTTCTCGCTGCGATATTAAGAACGTCTGAGCAGTCTGCTGATGAGACAGCGGAAAATAGAACAAGGGGTAAAACTGAAAATAATTTTAGTACTTTCATTTCGATCTCCATAATGATTTTTGCATCTCATGTTAATTAACCTTTTATTCAATCTTCTTATCACTGCTGCGCGCACAACCTATAGCATTATTAGTGCGCACGGATTTTGGCTGAAAAATACACAAAATCCATTGGGTTCAAATACGACTGTATAACCATACAGTTTTGCCACTTTTGCTGAAAGGGTAAACGCAGCTGCGACCTTCGGCAGCATGGCCGCTCCTTGACGTCCATGTCACCGCGGCATTTGTGAATCCATTCACATCAGATGCCATCGCTGAGCCTCCATGGACGGATTCACGGCGTGTAGCAGGTGTATCTGCACGCAGGGAGTTTTAGGACTGTCGCAGTTAATTAACACAAATTGAAATGTGAGCTGCGATCTCAGTGAAAGTTAAGTGCAAACTAAGTGAACTTATGTCCTGTACAGCACCTTGATGACATGCCAGCCGAACTTGGTTTTGACTAAATGCGGAGTGATCAGCTCGCCGCTGAAACAGACTTTATCGAACGCAGGCACCATCTGGCCTTGCTTAAATTCTCCTAAGCTGCCGCCTTTTTTACCCGACGGGCAGGTGGAATATTTCTTGGCAAGCAGGTCGAATTTAGCCCCCTTGTTGAGCTGCTTGATGATCTCTTCGGCCTGTTCTTTGTGCTTGACTAAAATATGAAGTGCCGCTGCTGTTCTTGCCATACTCTGCTCTGTTTGGTTATTTAGGCTCGTAGCTCGTAGCTCGTAGCTCGTAACTCGAAGCTCGTAACTCGTAGCTCGTAACTCGTAGCTCGTAGCTCGTAGCTCGTAGCTCTAAGCTTTAAGCTCGAAGCTGTTCTAACTGATTCGATTAAAAGAGGTGAAAGTGAAATTATACCAAGCTACTAGCGCAGATCCATCCTAGTGGAGAATTTCACCATCAGATAATGATTATGTTAGCTTTTATTGATTTAGCATAAGTTTGCAGCCGAGTTTGCTGCTGTGGCAATTGGGTGGCTTTGTTATACTGGCTCTTTTTTGATTCTGACTATTTTAATCTGGCATTTCAGTTTTCGGCGGAGTTGCGTTATGGCGCGTTATCTAGGCAATGAGTTACAGCTTATCCACCTGTTCGTCCATCTGGTCAATGTGGGCGGCTTCTCTCAGGTGGCCAAGGAGCTGGGCATGCCCATCGCCACCGTCAGCCGCAAGATCACTAAGCTGGAAGAGAGCCTCGACACTCAGCTGATCATGCGCAGCACCCGCAAGCTCAGACTCACCGAAGAGGGCAGTCGCCTGTTTGCCCGTTATCAGAACGCCGTGGCCTATTTCGACAGCTGTGGCGATACCGGGCTGGAAAAGCCTGAGGGTACGCTGCGTATCGCCGCCCCTGTGTCGATCATCTCGATGATCTTTATGGAGGTGATCAACGCCTTCTCTAAGACCTATCCCGATATTCAGCTGCACATTACCCAGAACAACAGCAGTATCGATCTTATCGACGAGGGGGTGGATGTGGCGATTGTCGGCGGCGCCCAGCCCGATTCCTCCTGGGTGTCAAAATCCCTGGGGGTGCTGGATTACGGCCTGTTTGCCTCGCCCGCTTATCTGGCGGCGCGATCTGCCTTGACCCATCCGTCTCAGCTGCCACAGCACAGCTTGATCAAGGTCTGGCCGCTGTTTAACTGGTCGATGCAACATATAGATGGCGAGCGTTTCTATTATGAGGGGCCGGCTAAGCTGACTCTGGGCGATATTCACGGCGCGGTGAAGGCCTGTGTGGATGACGGCGGTATCCTCTATGGACCGGCGCTGTTTATGAAACAGGAACTCAATCAGGGCTTGTTGTTGCCTGTACTGCCCGAGTGGCAGGGAGAGCAGCGGCGTATCTCACTGCTGTACCATCAGCGCAGTCAGCAGCCGCTGAAGGTGAAGCTGTTTATCGAGTTTATGCAGCAGCGCGCCACCGGCTTGTTCGATCGCCACTGATCTGCATTCTGCTATAAATAAAAACGGCCAGCGACTTCCATCGCTGGCCGTTTGCTTGTATCAGGACTCTAGCTTTAGCTGCTATGAAGCGTTAAACCAGATACACATCCAGGCTACAGGCGCCGTGGGCACCCACGACGAGCGCCTGCTCGATATCGGCGGTTTTCGAAGGACCGGCGATAAACAGGCCAAACTCGCCCTGATTGAGTGTTATGCGCTCAACTGCCTGATGCATGTTGGCCAGCACTGTCTCTGGTTTGACCGTCAGTAACAGGTTCTCGCAGATGAAGGGGGTGACCCGATGGCCAAGGCGACTGGTGTTCACCCAGATGGCGCCATTTTCGGCCACGCCGAGATCGCCCTCGATCACCGCAAAGTCGATATCTTTGAGCTCGTGGGCGGTTTCTGGCGTTTCGCGGTTGCCTTTGATGCCATCCACGGTTGAAATCACCTGTTGTCCGCTGGCGATAAGCTCATCGACTCTTGCTTGCAGACCCGCCAGGCCTCCTTCGCGGTGCAGTTTGGCCGCCACTGTGGTCAGGCTGTTATCAAACTGACCGAGCAGATCGTCGATCCGCGGGCCGATCTCAATCTTAGGCATAGCTTGTGGTTCGACGGCCACCTGTGTCAGGGCTTCTAGGATAGATTGTTTGCTCGACATATTACTGACCTCTGTGTTTGTTAAACCAAGCTTCGAAGCTCGAATCCGGGGCGACCGGCAGTTCACGGTATTTACCCCAGGCACCTGAGAAAGGCTTGAGCACTGCACCGGGGAGGATCTTGAGTGCGCCGCGCGCCACGCTCATTGAGCAGTTGAGCAGGGTTTCGCTGGCCATAAACTTACCCACCATAGGCATATAGCTGCTCTTACCATAGGGCAGCTTGCCCGCCTGCGCCTTGAGGCGGCGCTGATAATGGATGATCTTATCCAGTGGCACCTTAGTGGGGCAGACATAGGTACAGCTGCCGCACAGGGTACAGGCCCAGGGGATAGAGTGGGTGTCATCGGCGCCCGAGCCGACCGCGATACCGATAGGACCAGGAATGGTGTAGTTGTAGCTGTAACCGCCCGAGCGACGATATACAGGGCAGGTATTGAGACAGCCACCACAGCGGATACACTTGAGCGACTCGGCCAGGATCTTATCCTTGAGCATCTCGGTGCGGCCGTTATCCACTATGATGATGTGCATCTCGCCGCCCGTCTGTGGGCCACGGTAGAAGGAGCTGTAGGTGGTCACAGGCTGGCCTGTGGCGTTGCGCGCCAGGGTGCGCAGCAGCACGGCGGCGCTGTCCAGATTAGGCACTATCTTGTCTATCCCCATGGAGTGCAGCTGCAGCTTAGGCAGGTTGGCTCCCATGTCGGCGTTACCTTCGTTGGTGCAGACCACCACGGCGCCCTTGTCGGCGATCGCCATATTGACCCCTGTCATGGCGGCATCGGCCGAGAGGAACTGCTCGCGCAGATGCGCACGGGCGGCGCGGGTCAGGTAAAGGGGATCGGAGGCGCCTTCGTCTGTGCCCAGTTTTTCATGGAACAGCTCGCCCACTTCCTCTTTCTTCAAGTGGATAGCAGGCACCACAATATGTGATGGGGGCTGCTTCTTCAGCTGTATGATGCGCTCGCCTAAGTCTGTGTCGATCACTTCGATTCCCTGACTTTCTAAGTAGGGGTTGAGGTGACACTCTTCGGTCAACATAGACTTGGATTTGACCAGTTTTTTCACCTGTTTGGCGGCCAGGATCTGATGCACTATGCGGTTGTGCTCATTACCGTCTTTGGCCCAGTGCACCTGGATACCGTTGGCGAGACAGTTCTGCTCGAAGCTTTCCAGATATTGCCCCAGGTGGGTCAGGGTATGGAGTTTGAGCTCCGAGCCGAGTTGACGCAGCTGCTCCCACTCTGGCACAGAGGCCGCGGCGCGATCGCGCTTTTCCCTCAGAGCCCACAGCGCCTTGGAGTGCCAATCAACGCGTGCTTCATCCTGGCAAAATATTTCGGCTTTGTTAGCATGAGTTTGCATAGTGTTCTCCTACAGCGCAGCGTTGATAACTTGGGCAATATGCAAGGTCTGGATCGGCAGCTTCTGGCGGCGGATCATGCCATCTAAGTGCAGCAGACAAGAGGGGTCGAAACCCACTGCATATTGGGCGCCAGTTTCGGCGTGAGCTTGAGCCTTATCCTTGCCCATCTTGGCCGACAGCGCGCCTTCATCTACGGCGAAGGTACCGCCGAAACCGCAGCACTCATCGCGGCGTTCGGGATAAACAATCTCGATATTGGGAATGTTTTTCAGTACAGCTTCGACCTTGTTCATCCTTGGCCCCATCTGCTCACTCGGGGTGGCTAGATCCAGCATACGAATGCCGTGGCAGCTGAGCTGCAAACTGATCTTATGGTTAAAGGGCTTGCTAAATTGCGCGATCGGCGCGACATCATGGAGGAACTCGGTCAGTTCATAGAGCTTATCTATCACTGCCTGAGCTTCTGGGCTGGAGTCAAACTCGTGGAAGTTCTCTTTCGCCGCAACTAGGCAGGAGGCGGCGGGGCAGACGATGGCGTCACACTCGACCCCTTTAAAGGCGTTGAGCAGTTTCAGTGTGGTTTTCTGGGCTTCGTTATAACAGCCTGAGTTGGTCATAGGCTGGCCACAGCAGGTTTGCCCTTTAGGTAAAATCACCTGATGACCAAGTTTTTCTAGTAGTTCGACTGTAGCTATGCCGACATGGGACATCATTTGGTTCACTAAACAGGGTATAAACAGTGCTATCTTCATCAAGCGCTCTCTTATAGAAACAGAGTAGGAAAGATATTTAATAGCTTAATGTGAAGGTTTTCACCATTATGTAAGATATATCTATCCCACTTTTATAGGGTTAGGCGTGGCGATCAATCTAAACCTATATCCACACAATAAGTAGTATTAATTTAGTAAATATATGATGGGATATTTCCAAAAATGAAATAGTGTTGTTGCTCTATTTTTGGGTTACAACTTAAGCCTTTAGCTTAGGTTTGAGTAAAAGTCTTTAACTATGGTTTGAATAAAAACTGCTATGAGGCTTTTGGCTGTGGCTGGGTATGATGCAGCAACATTGGTATGCTAAGTAGATCACTGGATAAAGGTGAATCGACTTAAGGGGCAAGGCAGAGGTGTGTTAAAACGGTATCGGGATCAACGGCGAGGGCCAGATTATCGTCAGGGCGAGCAGGTCAGTTTCAATGATATTAAACAGGTTTTTGGCTTAAACCATATTCGCCTGGGCAGCTGGGTGGATGAAGAGGAGAAGCACAAGGCGGCTAACTTCATCTTCGATGCCTTGGCAGATCTCGCTTATATCTTAAAGTTACCCCCGATGGCTATCGGTTTGCGCCAGAGTCTGAATCTGGCTTTTGGCAGCGGTGGTCAACCTGGGGTGCAAGCCCATTATATGCCCCCTGCGCGGGAGTTAGCCTTAGCCAAAAATGCCGGGGCTGGAGCCTTGGCCCATGAATTTTGGCATGCATTTGACCACTATATTGCAAGTAAGGCTTACCGGTTGGACTGTGCTGCTACCACCTTTGCCAGCAGTTGCTGGCTTAATGATGTGCCGACCATTTCCCATCCTTTGAATCAGCGGCTCGAAGCGCTATTTCAGACCAGTTTATTAACGGCAGACGGCCAGGACAGTCATGATTATGTCAAACGTGCCGTGGCGCTGGATAAGCAATATGGCCGCTACTATTTTGCCCATCCAAGCGAGCTTATGGCGCGGGCGTTCGAGGCCTGTATCGAGGTGCACCCTGAGGTCTATAACCCCTATCTGGTGAACGAAACGCTAGATTCTGAGCTTGCCAGGGCTGGGGGATATCCCGACCCTGAACACAGGCAGCAGATTTTTTTGCAGCTATTAAATTACTTCGCCCCGCTTGGGGAGGCTCTGCAGCGAGAGTAGTTACGCCAAGTCAGATTAGTCCACCCAATGCAGCAGATCGCGAATAATGGACCAGCGCGGTTTTTCTTCACTGGCGCCTTTTCCTAGCATCCAGTAGTTGTAGAAACGCTGCTGATGTCCATCGACTTTACGCAGTTTCAGCCAGTTGTTGACATAGTTGAGCAGGGAGTGATTGCTCAGGGCAACCCCATAGGCCATAGGATATTGACTGCTGTTTTCCAGCAGGGCGATGCCATAGTTGGGGAAGAAAAGTGTCCAGGCAGAACCCGCTTCGGCGCTTATGACAACCGCATCATACTTACCCCCTTTCTGACGGAAAAAGTCTTTATAGCCTTCAATTTTGATGAAGTTGACGTTGGGATAATAGAGCCTGGCCTCTTCGATCAGATCTTCATGCTCCACATAGGCGACCCTAGGTTTGTCCATTGCCAGTATGGATTGGGTTCGCTTGTAACTGTTGACGTTGTGGTCTTCGGTGGCGATGGCTAGATTTAGCTCAAGCACTGGCTCTGTATAGCTAAGCTTATCCATCTGTTCTATTTCCATGCTCAGGCCAGACATGGCGATATCGAAGAAACCTGCGTTAAGGTCTCTGGCCAGATGGTCTTTGTCGAAGGGGATAAACTCTATTTTGACCCCAAGATCTTCGGCGAGCTTAACCGCCATCGCAGTATCGAACCCTACCAGCTCGCCGTCGTTATTGTAGTAACTGAAGGGGACATTACTGGGTATATAGCCGACCCTGAGCAGGTTGCGCTGGCGTATAGTGTGCACACTGGCGATGGGTAAGACTGGCGTTTCACCCATTTTGGGAAATTTGCGCTGCACCACAGTCGGGACATCGTCAGCCACGTGCATATTGGCTATCACTGTGCTTGTCACTTCCGGGCTGTGAATAAAGAGCCCCATGGCGACACGACAGGCTATGAGTGTCAGGGCGATACTTCCCGCGACCCCGACACTCATTTTAATCAGCTGCGGCGGCCGCAGGCTCAGGCGCTTCTCGAACAGGGCGACCGTTATCAGGGTCAGGACAAACAGGTTCATTACTGCCGTGATTGAGTTAAATTTACCCGTGATAAAGCCCGACATTACAAATAGCTGGAATAGATCCTGGGGCAGGCGCACCAGATCCAGCATAAAGGGAATCGCTACATACACACTGCCGAACAGGGATAGTAGACCTGAGATACTCAGTGAGGGCAGTTCGCTCACCTCGACAGGTGTGCCATTAAACCAGCCAGCAAACAGAACAAATAAGATGACGGTTAATTTGCCTATGTTGGGGAAGGTAAAGGCGATGGGCACCAGGATTTCAATCAGGGTTTCGGCATCTTCGCTCAGGCTTTCATGCTCGCGCATGATTTGTTTGCACTCCTCGATGATCACAGGGATCACGATGAAAATATTCCCCGTGGCGAAGGCGGTCACTAGGCTGGATTTAGAGATCCTCAGCGCCTGGGCGAAGGTGACAGGCGTTAATGAAGCGATGATCCAGGGAAGCAACCAGAAGGTCAGCAGTAAACAGAGAACAAAGTAGCTGATGAGATACACCTGCATGCTGGCAAACTCATCGATCCCCATGGTGCCTGCGGCCGAGGCCGACATGGCAAAAATACCTATAGGCAGAATTTTAACCAGCGCCTGGGTGATCTTGGCGAAGATCTCACTGCAGGTGTGCATAAAGGTGAGGATCTGATGTTTATGCTCCCCCTCCATGCCGATAAGCGCAAGACCCATAGCAATGGAGAAGATCACCATGGCCGGCACATAGCCAGAGGCCATAGACTCGAAGGGGTTAGAGGGAATATAGAGCTTAAAGTAATCGATATCGGCCACAGGCTCGATAATGCTGGTACTGAAGAAAGAGGCGGTTTCGATATAGGGAAAGGAGAGCGGCATAATGGCGATGACCACAAGGGCCAATAGCCAGAGCAACACCATAATCAAACCGGCGCGGGTGAAGATAAGGCTGGCGGTGGCGCGGGTCAGTTTGCCTATACCGCCGATCAGGGAGACTAGAATGTAGGGCAGTACCGTCATCTGCATCAGCAGTATGACGCTGTTGCCTATGGTGCTTAACCAGCCAACGGACTCACCAAAAAAGATCCCAAATGAAAAACCCACCAGCATGGCGACTATCATCTGGGTGGAACTTTGCATCGCAAGCAATTTTTTAAACACGGCTTCTTTCCATTTTCCGCTGTGGCACGAGTGATCTAGACAAGCAAATTGTAGTCGACTCTGGTGAATAGACTCAGTATAAGTGGCTTAATTTCATCGATAAATGAGATGTTAGGCCAAAATTTAACCTATCTAAGAGCCTGATGGATTCTATATTAGTTATGGCGAATATTGTTTTCGCAAAATAGGCCGATTGGTAAGTTTGCAACTCTAGTAGTATTGCTTAAAAAATAGACTCGTATAACACTTCTGAGAGACTTTTGATTAAGGATGATTGAAATGGACTTTCCTCAATATACTTCACATGGATGTGAGCACACCCGATTCCTCAATTGTTTTCGCCCCTGGATGATGGGCGCCGCGTTACTGTTTTGTGCTTCGCCCAGCGCGATGGAGCAAGAGTCAAATAGCCTGGAGCAACTTCACGAACTGAGCGTGTTTGACCAGCGGATCCGACTGCAATTTCCCAGCAATTGGCGACTGGCTCATCAAGATAGCAGTGAAAAGCTGTTTGCAGCGGAATTTATTCCCAAGGGACAGATGCTGGCAGACTGGAGCGCACTCTATTGTGTCCAAGGGGTGAAAGGCTTGGCTGAAGATGTGGAACCTGAAACCTTTTTGGATACCTTCGCCAGTCACTATAAGTACTTGTGTGATGGCACCATGGAATACAAGAAGCTGGGGCGGGGTAATGTGTCGGGGAACCAAAGTTTCAGCGCCACCCTCAGCTGTTCTAAGATGCCTCATAACCATGGTGATGAGCAGATCGAACAGGGAAATAAAGCAGAGATAGGCCACTATACCGTGATTGCCCTTGATGATGACTTCCTGATCCTGCATCAATCGGCAAGGGGGGATGCCCTTGAGCCCATATCTTCACTCACTATTCCTGCATCCTTTGAGGTGCGCAGTAATATCATTAGCTTGCGCTAACAGCCAGCTTTCGCTAACAGGATTGACATGGATTGAAAGTGGGGAGCATGGGTTCCAATCTTTTTCAAAATTTAGCTGCCCAATATTTAGCTGCCCAATATTTAGCTGCCAGAGTGGCAGCTAAATTATCAATTAATGGGCTGTAGATTATTGGGTTAATAATCTTCCTGAGGCAGAACAGGTCGCATGCTTATCAGGATTAAAAACACTGATTTGATTGCGTCCATTATGCTTGGACTGGTACATGGCGCAATCGGCATCGTGCATCAGTTTCTCCAGTTTATAGCCCGACAGTTGGGTGTCTGTGATACCGAAACTGGCGGTGACCACCAAGTCGGTTTCCTTGCTGGAGTCTTTTATCTGTGCCATGGCTTTCTGGCAGGCTTCGGCGAGTCGAATTGCAGTATTGATATCACTTCCAGGTAACGCAATACAAAACTCTTCCCCCCCTATGCGGGCGAAGAGATCGTTTTTCCGTCCATGTGCCTGACATACCTGAGCGACTTGCTGTAATACCCAGTCACCCCAAGCGTGACCATACTGATCGTTAATCTGTTTAAAGTAATCCAAGTCAAACAGTATGTAGCTCAGGGAGGTCTTGGTATTTTCACAATAATTGAGAGCACTCTGAGTTACCTGGGTGAAATGTCCGCGATTGAGTATCTGGGTGAGCGAGTCATATTCGGCCAGTTGCTTAAGGCTGCGCTGAACAGTCCAGGATTTATATCCCCAGAAAACCAGCAGGGTGATCACGGCGCAGAGCAAAATAATAAACAGTCTGTTGTTTTCAGCTTCCGCTTTAGCTAATTGCTGCTCAGTCAGCAGCAGGTTGTTTTGTCTATCGAGCAAGGCGATACGATTCTGTTGCTCTGCGGTTTGATGCTCGGCTAGCTGAAATGCCAGATGCTTGGTCTTGATATCGTCTAAGTAGGCCCTGTCTGCCTGGGTGTACTTGATATGGTAATTTAACGCCTGACGATAATCGCCGCGATCCTGCGCGTCCTGATACAGTATCTCGTAGGCGGTGACAGTTGCTTGTGTATTGCCTAAGCCATTGGCGAGCTTGTTAATCTTATTGGCATAATCTAAGGCATCCGAGGTTTGTCCTTGTCCTTGATAGGCCTTAGACAGGGTGGCATAAACTTCGACGATGAGCCCTGGGTAATGCGTATTCTCAATCACATTGAGCCTTGGCAGCAATTGCTCGAAAACCTTGTCTAGCTGACCATCTTTGAGGTATTTGGTGGCAATGTAAGAGTGAATAAAGCTTTGCATTATCACTTCGTCATCACAGCTGTTGATGGCGGTTTCTAGGCTGGGGGACTCGACATCCAGTTGATTTAAACTCAGCAGGGCTTCGATGACCAAACCATTGGCCAGACAGCTATTGCGCGGCGAAGTGGCGGCTTGTTTCAACTTGTTGGCGTAGCTTAAACCCAACTCATACTGCTCTATCTGGTTGTAAAAAATGGCGGCGATGGCCAGTCCGTTCTGTATGAGCTCTGGATCTTTGATCGATTCCAGTAATTTGAAGTTTTTCGACAGATGGGATAACCCCAGACTCCAGTTCTGGGAAATCGCATAGATATTGATCAGGGTTTGATTCGCCTTGAACTTGAGTTGCTCATCGGCTTGGGAGGAGATGATCTCATTAAAAATCTCGATGCTTTGTGCGTTATTCCCCTGATAGGTCAGCTCGTAGGCCTGCAGGTATTGAAGATAGAGAGCCTGCTGCCGATTAATGGGCTGCTGTTCGAGGGAGTCGAGTAGCAAAGAGAAGGCCTCAGGATCACTGCTTTTCACCTGATCGGCCTGTTTCAATAGCGAGTCGACACTCACGTCTTTGGCCATGTTTATTTCTTTGGTCATATCCACTTCCTCGGCCATAGCCAGGCCGAAGAATAAGCACAATGTGAGTATGAGTATGTTTATTTGCATCAGTTTATTTGCATCAGTTTGACTTTAAATATTATTTATTAACCCGCTAGGTTTAGCTTAGTCTCATCATTTGGTTTTTCATCATTGTGGATGTTTCACCATTACCAAGCATCTCTT
Organism: Shewanella sp. AS1; assembly: GCF_021412565.1. Classification (GTDB taxonomy): domain Bacteria; phylum Pseudomonadota; class Gammaproteobacteria; order Enterobacterales; family Shewanellaceae; genus Shewanella. Next base: position 239,334 of record NZ_JAKCLJ010000005.1, read on the forward strand.
CTGAGGCTATAAGCTGGCGAGTAGATGGGGCAGATATGACTAAATGAGGCCTGATTATGAGCGTCTAATCTCATACCTATATCGATGCAGCCAAGTTCCCCGTTATGAGTGACTTCTTATTTTGTTACAATTTATTAACTTGGCGTTAGGCTAACAGCCTTGGGCGAGATTTGGAACGTTAATTATTATTTTGATGGTGTTATTTCTGTCAGCCATAAGTCGCGCTTGTGTTTGTCAGACTAATTTGGCAGGTTATTCCTTGCATTTGAAAAGGATATCAATATAGGAAACCCCATGAAAAAACCAATTAAAAACAAGAGTAAATGGTTACTCTCTGCCTTAGTAACAGCGGCGATAAGTCACAATGCATTCGCCGAGGTGAGTGTGATCCACGCCGGAACCTTGTTGGTCAATCCTGCCAATGCGCCGCTAACGGAGCAAACCTTAGTGGTCGAGGATGGCAAAGTTAAAGCGATACGCTCAGGTTTTGTTGCCGCCGAATCCTTCGGGAATGATGTCACCTATATCGATCTGAAAAACCAGTTCGTGATGCCGGGACTGATGGATATGCATGTGCATCTTCAAGGAGAGCTGGGGCCGAAAAACGACAGTGAAAAGTTGCGTATGTCCGATGCCGATGTGGCGATGATGAGCGCCTATTTTGCCAAGAAGACTCTGCTGGCAGGCTTTACCACAGTCAGAGATTTGGGGGCCAGACCCGAGCAGATGTATGCCCTGCGTGACGGGATCAACAGAGGCTGGATAGATGGCCCAAGGATCATCGCCTCGGGCGGTGTGTCTGTCACAGGCGGTCACGGGGATGTGGACGGCATGAGTCCGGATCTGCTGGATAAATTCACCTCGAAAACCATTTGTGATGGCCCCTATGATTGTCGCCGCGCCACCCGCCGCGCCATCAAGTATGGTGCCGATGTGATAAAAATTACCTCAACCGGCGGGGTGCTATCGGACACCAACACAGGCACGGGCCAGCAGATGAGTGACGATGAGATTAAGGAGATCATCGACACTGCCCATGCCCTTGGACGGCGGGTTGCCAGTCACGCCCACGCCACCGAAGGGATCAATGCCGCGCTGCGTGCTGGTGTCGACAGTATTGAGCACGGCAGTTATACAGATAAAGAGAGTATCAGGCTGCTGAAACAGAATAATGCCTTCCTGGTGCCGACTCTGCTGGCGGGGGATACTGTGGTGCAGATGGCCAATAATGCCGATTTCATGTCTGAGGCGATCAAGGCCAAGGCGAAACGGGTCGGCGGCGACATGATGAGCAGCTTTACCCGAGCCTATAAAGCGGGGGTAAAAATTGCTTATGGCACAGATAGCGGGGTGTCGGCCCATGGGATAAATGCCCGTGAGGCCGTGTTGATGCACAAGGCGGGGATGAGCAATAAAGATATTCTGATTTCGGCGACTCTGAACGGCGCCGAGCTAATCGATATGTCTGACAGCTTAGGCACACTGGATGTGGGTAAATTTGCCGACATTATCGCGACAGACACCAGCCCGCTGGAGGATATCTCTGCCTTGCTGGATGTGGGCTTTGTGATGAAAAATGGTCAGGTTTATAAGCAATAGCAATCGGACCTAGCCTGTTTAACGGCTATTTTTAAAGGCGTTTAATCGCAAAAACGTATCACAAATCAAATTAGACATTTAAACGTATAGATGGCTATAATGCCGCTTCTCGCGAGTCAAGATCAGATAGTCCAGACTCGCGATGACTACAATATAGTCAATCTTTTGTGGTGCTTGCGCTAATATCAGGCGAGATAATCGGGAAGCCAGTGAGAATCTGGCACTGCCCCCGCAACGGTGAAGGTGAAAGTGGGATGCGTCTGATGGCGTTTAATCATCCCAACTTGTCGCATAAGTCTTGTGTGCTTATGCTTATCCTCAGTCCGGAGACCGGCCCTTAAGGTGATTTCGAGATTTCGGTGGGCAGATCTTGAAATGCGGTATGGGCAGGTCTTTTGCCGATATGCCGTGACTTCTTGCCCTGTTTTCCTTTTAGGAGTTAAAGGTAAATGGGTACACAACCAACAATTATTGCCGTATTGGTCGGCACTCTCTTTGCTGTTTCTGGCACACTGGCTACTGCGCCGGTTCAGGCTGCGGAACCTACTTCTGATTTGCAGAGCGCTGATCCGCAAACATCAGATAAGCAAACATCAGATCCGCAAATCCGTGTAGATGAAACCCTCACTGTCATAGGCCGCAGCGAAAATATCCCGCTCAATGTCGCCGCCAATGTAGCGATTATCGATGCGGCCGCCATTGAGCAGAGCGGCGCAACGACCTTAACTGAAGTGCTTCGCGGTCAAAATGGTATTCAAATCGCCGATTCCAATACAGGCGCCATCTTCGCGATGCGCGGTTTCAGCGCAGGGCAGGCGGCCAACAATACGCTGATCCTGCTCGATGGCCGTCGCCTTAATAATATCGATATTGCCGCGCCCAGTATCAATGCCATCCCACTCAATCAGGTCGAGCGGGTGGAGATCCTATCTGGTAGCGCCGGTGTCCTATATGGCGATCAGGCGGTTGGCGGGGTGATCAATATCATCACCAAGGCGCCCGAGGGTTCGGGTGGCAGCATGCAGCTCTCAGGCGGCAGTTTCTCTACCTATGAAGGCCGCGGCGATCTATTTGGTGCTATCAATGATAAGTGGCGCGTCTACGGTGCGGTCAGTTATAACCAAGGGGATAACTACCGCAAGCACAATGCCAATGAAACCACGTCTATCTTAGGTCGGTTGCAGTACCGCGATGAGGGCGACTCATTTTTTGTCGAGGGCAGTTATTATGATAATCACCGCGAGTTGCCTGGTGCCCTGAGCTTAGATCAGTTTAAGGATGACCCCACACAGGCGACCACCCAAGTCGACAGTTATATGCATGAGATGACAAGCGCCGCGCGTCTTGGGATCAAGCATCAGCTGACGCAGCATTGGCAGTTGGCTGCGGATGTGAACTACTCAGATACCTTAACCACAGGGCTAAATACCTGGAGTTCGACCCGGCGCGACAGCCGTTCACTGCTGGAGCTCAATCCCAAGGCGGTGGGGACATTTACCACAGGCAGCGGTGAGCTGCGCTTGGTGACAGGCCTAGATCTTAGCCGGGGCGAGTCTGAGTTCAGCTCCGGCCGGAGTAATGAACAGAAACAGGCAAGCGCCTATGTGCAGGCGACGGTTCCTCTGACTGAGGAGCTAAGCTACATAGTGGGTGGCCGCTATGCCAAGGTGGAAGATGAGCTGGTGGACCCACAGGCTTATGCGTCAGGTGTAGAGTTAGATCAGGATGCTCATGGCCTCGAGCTTGGGATCAACTATCGCCCGAGCAGGAGTCAGCGTTTCTACCTGCGCTTCGATGAAAACTTTCGCTTTGCCAAGGTGGACGAACAAGCCTACACCTCGGCCAATGTTTTGGGGCTCGATCCTCAGACAGGATACTCCTATGAGGCCGGCTGGGATCTGACGTTGGCGAGCCATACTCTGCGAGTCAGTGCTTATCGCTTGGATCTTGAAGATGAGATTGTTTTCGATGCCAGCGCCGCGAGCCCTGCCGGAGGGAGTTTTCCTGGGGCGAATGTGAATGCCGATGCGTCGCGCCGTTACGGGGTGAATCTGGACTGGGACTGGCAGTTGAGTCAGGCGGTGCAGCTGGGGCTGGAATATCACTATATCGATGCCGAATTTACCGAGGGACTCAATCTTGGTAAGGCGCTCTCCTGGGTGGCCGAAAACAGCGGCCGCGCCTATGTCAGTTATGACATCAGCGACAGTCTGCAACTGTTTGCCGAAGGCGTCTATACGGGTGAGCGTTTTATGGAGGGGGACAATGCCAACCAGGATCCTAAGCTGCAAGCCTATACCCTGACCAATCTTGCCCTCAACTACAGCCATCAGAACTGGCTGGCAAGCTTAAGGGTCGATAATCTGCTTGATGAAGACTATGTCAGTGCGGGCTATTACAGTGCGTTTGGCAGCGGTTACTATGCTGGTACTGGCCGCAATCTGCGTTTAAGTGTCAGTTACCGTTTTTAGCCTTCACTTTCGCCCTATAAATAGGGTAAAGTTTTTGGCGCTAAAGCCGATAAGCCAGTCATGATTGACTGGCTTTTTTTATGAAGCTGAGTGGATGGAACTGAGAGAATGAAACTAGAATGGTTACTGCTGTTGCTAGTGCCTGTCCTGCTTGGCTACTGGCTGAGTCGGGACGAAGTTGACCTTCCCTGGCTTTCCGCCGATAGCACTATTCTGGCCTTTGGCGACAGCCTGACCCTGGGAGTTGGTGCGCCAAAAGGGCGCGACTATCCCAATGTGCTGGCCCAGTTGACCGGTATAAAGGTGGTTAATCGCGGGATCTCCGGAGAGACAACTGCAGAGGGCGCAAGGCGTTTTGCCGCTGTGCTCGATGAGGTGCAACCTGAACTGGTGCTGCTGCTTGAAGGAGGCAACGATTTCTTGCGAAACCAGGGCGAGCAGCAGGTGGAGCAGAATCTGGCACTGATGATATCGCAAGCGCAGGCGAGAGGGATTAGCGTCGTGCTGATCGCCGTGCCGCAAAAGAGTGTCTGGCTGGCGCCTGCCGAGCTCTATTTACGGCTGGCAGAGCGTTATCAGTTATTGCTGGTCGAATCCCTGCTGACTGAGCTGCTGACATCGCCTGAGTTGAAATCGGACTCGGTTCACCTCAATGAGCTGGGGTATCAGAGACTGGCTGAGCAGATACGAGATAAGCTAGTCGATGCCGGTGCGCTTTAGGCGCTATTACACCTTTGTTGGGCTGCTTTCGGCTTGCTGACTGGCTGGGGCTTATTCATCGAACACTCTAGGCTTGGGGCGTCATCTTCGCTGTGAATGACAGAAAAATGACATTTCACCTACAGCCAAGGCAGAGATGTTTGGGTGGGAACGACAGGATGAAGAAATATTTAGTTGAAAGTGCGCCATATCACCTAAATCGACTTGACCCAGACAGGCGTTTTATGGGTAAATTCTGCAATAACAAAATTGCAGATCGGTAGGGCGTGTTTATCTTTTAAGTTTGTTTTTGCCGCAGTTTGTTGGAAATTTATACAAGGCAGCACTTTTGATGTGTGGTTATTCCACATGAGATAGTGCTAACGCTGTAGAAATGACAACAAACGCTGCCCTACGGATTTGGTTAAAGTACTTTTATCTCGAACAAAAATTAAACAGCAAAGATAAACACGCCCAAGAATAATAAATTAGGTTACTTACTTCCATGACAGATCTTGAGCAGCAGGTATTCACTCAAGTACGTGCAATTATGGCCAATGAAGAACAGGTCATTGGTCGCCGCGGCATACTGATCCCCCTAAAGAAGGCGATCATCGCCGATGGGGATATCCGCAATGTAATCGATATCGTCTCTTCCGATCCCGCTCTGGCCGCACACATGCTGTGGCGCAGTAATGCGGCGGTCAATGCGGTTAATTCAGGACTTTCGAAGAACCGTTCTCTCAAAGATGCCTTAGTGCGTTTGGGGCAAGTGAACATCTATCGTTATGCTTTCACTTTCTACCTTAAAGAGCGTCTCGATGAGTTGCCTCAGCCTTATAAGAAGCTGGTATATGGCTACTGGGCGCTGACCGAGAGCATTGCTACCGATGCCGTCGACAGTTTGCACCATATGGAAGGGGTGGAGATCAATCCTGATGAAGTGCAAACCTTGGCGCTGTTCAGCGTGTTTGGTGAGATTATCGCGCTGACCGCATTTGCTTATCTTAATGCCGAGTCTAACGAGTCTTTCCCGCTGTCGATTATTAAGTCATTGATAGATAGTAAGAAGCAGACCTTTACCCTGGAAGCATTCGACTCGCTTGGCTTAGATGAAGAGCTCAAAGAGGAGTTTATGATTGCCCATAACCTGCGTCAGACCCGCAATCCGCACTCGCCGGGTTTAGTGCTGCGCCGGGTTCTATCTATGCGTAATCAGCTGCTGCAGCCGCTTTAAGCAGACCAGTTGTGAGCAGCTAAAAGCCTGCGCTCCTAGCCTGCAATGCGCAGGCTTTTTGGTTTCTGCAGCAGAGCCAAGTTTAACTTCTATACTCAAATGACGAATTCTGATTGGGAATATCATTATGAGTCATACCTATAAGATCATTGAACTGGTAGGATCGTCGCCAGAAAGCTCTGATGAGGCGATAAAAAATGCCATTTCGCAGGCCAGCCAATCATTGCACAATATGCGCTGGTTTCAGGTGGTGGAGACCCGGGGACATTTGGAGGCGGGAATGATAGCCCACTGGCAGGTCACCATTAAAGTGGGCTTTACCTTAGATTGATCACCTTAGCTTGATACACTTTAGATGGAAGCAAAGGTGTGCCAGCAGTGTTAACCCAAGCTTAACCCCAGAACGTCCCTCGGACAAAAGCAGTTTTGAACTTTAACTTGGTGGTGAGCTCATGTGTAGTGACTTCTGAGGCACGGTGAGTGAAGCGCAGCTTCTAGCTTACGAACGAGAGGCAAGGACGCCGAACTGGCTTTTAAACAGGGATGTTGTTCAAGTACTTCCCTGGGCGCGCTCCACGAAATCATCTGACCAACATGGATGTAGGGAATGCCATAAAATATCAGGAATATTTTTGACCCTGAAATCCAAGGCCTCAGCCGCACCTACACTCAGCTATCCATCACTCCGATTAAGCCTTACGAGTATGACTCCGATAATCTGAAGCAAAATAATTTACGGACAAAAGCAGTTTTGAACTTTAACTTGATGGTGAGCTCATTACCTGTGGTGAGCTTACGTGTAGTTACTTCTGAGGCACGGTGAGTGAAGCGCCGCTTCTAGCTTACGAACGAGAGGCAAGGATGCCGAACTGGCTTTTAAACAGGGATGTTGTTCAAGTACATCCCTGGGCGCTCCACGAAATCATCTGACCTACATGGATGTAGGGAATGCCATAAAATATCAGGAACATTTTTGGCCCTGAAATCGAAGGCCTCAGCCGCACCTACACTCAGCTATCCATCATACCGATTAAGCCTTACGAGTAAGACTCCTATAATCTGAAGCAGTTTTGAACTTTAACTTGATGGTGAGCTCATTACCTGTGGTGAGCTTACGTGTATGTAGTGGTCAACTAAAATTGGCCACGGTTTTGTATTCAAGCCAATATCTTCGCTCTGACTCATTGGGTGTCAGCCCACCGTTATATTGATGTGGTCTCAGCTGACTGTAATACCCCGTCACATATC
>NZ_JAKCLJ010000060.1 GCF_021412565.1 Shewanella sp. AS1
GTTATCAAAGCCACCCTGCCTCAACTGTCCATAAACAAAGGCGATATCCCACCCTGCCTTGATGCCCAGGTTTTTATAAAGATAACTATACCTCGGGCCCAGCATCAACTGGTTTGAGACAATCAACGTCGACAGATCGCCTTCGATGGAAAAGTTGTAGGGCAACCCGAATGTAGCACGAAACACCGCCAGTGGCGCCTGGATCGAACTCTCGAGCAAGTCTTTGGGAGGCCTGACCATCGAAAGACCTGCTGAAACCTGGAAGCCCCATTTTTTATAGTGGTGGGGGAAT
>NZ_JAKCLJ010000061.1 GCF_021412565.1 Shewanella sp. AS1
CGTCGCCGCCAGGGCATCTGGGCAGGTACTCTGCCTGCCAATCTACCCGGCACTCACCGATGCAGATCAGCAGCGAGTGATTGACCTGATTTTGGAGTTCTGACAATGGCCCAGTTGGCCCGCGAGGTGATCGACAGCATGGGGTTTGCGACGGTCGGCGAGAACGTCCTGATCTCGGACCGCGCGTCGTTCTACAACTGCCCCGGTATTTCGCTTGGCAGCAACGTGCGGATCGACGATTTTTGCGTGGTATCTGCAGGCGCCGGCGGTATATACATCGGAAATCATGTCC
>NZ_JAKCLJ010000062.1 GCF_021412565.1 Shewanella sp. AS1
GCATTACCCGTCGCAGCTCTCGGGCGGCCAGCAGCAGCGGGTGGCCGTGGCGCGGGCGCTGGCCGGCAAACCCTCGATCCTGCTCGCCGACGAGCCGACCGGCAATCTCGACTCCAAGAACGGCGATGCGGTAATGGAGTTGCTGCGCGACCTGCACCGCGAAGGCGCGACGATCTGCATGGTCACGCATGACCAACGCTTCGCGCGGCACGCAGAAAGGACCGTCCATCTGTTCGATGGGCGCATCGTGGAGGAGGATACCGGGGCAGACCGGGAGCAGATATCCTCGAG
>NZ_JAKCLJ010000063.1 GCF_021412565.1 Shewanella sp. AS1
GCGCAAAACGCGTCAGCCGCAAGCTTTAGCTTCTCTGGTGCAATATCAGTTGGGGCTTTAGCCCAAGCCGCGTAGCTGCCAAAGTAGCGATACCAGTCCTGAGCATCCTTGAACTTGTAATAAGGCGGCACTTTCTGGACAGCAGAAAGTATCAGTGGCCGCATGTCCGCGGGTACCGACCAGTAACCCTCACCTCCGTGGCCGGGTTCCTCAAGCAGCAGGCCGCCGAACCCTGCTTTCCGAAACCACGGCGTCGTCTTTTGATCGCGTACCTGCCCTTCTGGCGTCTTA
>NZ_JAKCLJ010000064.1 GCF_021412565.1 Shewanella sp. AS1
CCTGGAGCCAGCAGGCGGCGTGGGACACCGGCATTCAGCAGTTCTACTACGACCGCAACTCGTTCCAGTACAAGAACATCATCTGGCGGCCGCAGTTCTGGCCGTTCGTGCTGACGGACGTGAACGCGAAGTGGCAGGTAACTAAGTACAACTTCTCGTATCCGCGCATCGGTGGAGTGGACCCCTTCGAGACGCTGACCGACGAACAGCTGGCAGACATGACGGATACCCTGAACACGTCCGCCAATATCTACAACCTGGCGACCGGCAATAACATCAGCTTCGTCACCG
>NZ_JAKCLJ010000065.1 GCF_021412565.1 Shewanella sp. AS1
ATGTCCAAACCCACGGCATGGGTGAGCCCAGCGACGAGGAACTTGATCGCCCGATGATGTGGCGTTTCTGGCGCGCCCTGCCGCCCAAGGGCAAGATTGGTGTTTTCCTCGGCTCCTGGTATACCTGGGCGATCCTCAACCGGGTCTATGGCCAAACCAAGGATGCTGATCTCGAACAGAGCCTGCAACGCGCCCAGCGGCTGGAAAAAATGCTGGTGGACGAGGGCACGCTGGTGATCAAGTTCTGGCTGCATCTTTCCAAGGAGAAGCAGAAAAAGCGGTTCGAAGAAC
>NZ_JAKCLJ010000066.1 GCF_021412565.1 Shewanella sp. AS1
GTTGAAGCGCCCGGTCGATATCAGCGGATGTGCTGAGGTTAGAGCGAAATCGCTGCAGTGTTTGGGGTTCAAGCCCACCGGGAAGATTGTGTCCCCGATGAACACCGCACAACTCGCCAAGGACAGCCCAAACCCCGGACCGTATATTGTCGGGGTTGTATCCGCCCTCCAGGACACACAACAGCTTGCCTTGACACACCTCTGCCGCGAGCTCCCGCAGTACCCTGGTCATATAAGCAATTCCTGCTGGAGTCACCCGCATCGCGCCCATCGGATCACCCGCCATCAGAT
>NZ_JAKCLJ010000067.1 GCF_021412565.1 Shewanella sp. AS1
GCACGACGTGGATCGCGCCTATCCCGCGCCCCTCCCAGAGCATCGGCGCGACGATGGCGGCACGCATGCCCATTCCAGTCCAGCCGGCGCGGGCGATCGGCGGCACCTCGGGGTCGTGCTCGATGTCCGCGAAGTGGATCACGCGGCGCTCGCCGACTGCGCGACCGGTCGCGGTCGTCCCGTCGAGCGGCATCGGGTAGAGCTGCGCGAGCCCCTCCCGACCGGGTCCGTGGTACGCGGCGAGATGCACCCGGCCGTCGTCGCCGACCTGGGTGATCACGCCTACCTTGC
>NZ_JAKCLJ010000068.1 GCF_021412565.1 Shewanella sp. AS1
CTAATCCAACACCCCTCGCCTGCTGCATCGTCTCTATCATGTCATCGATCAGGCGTTCAATCGAAGCATCGATAACGGGCACCTTCTTGGCTTTTTGCCTCAAAACACGATCATGCGGTAAGCGACAGATCGGTAGAACCGTCATCATCCCACCTGCCTTCTTCTTCGTTTCTTAGGCATCGATTGTCTGCCGGCTATGATTACGGTGAAGCCGGCGTCAGGGTGATAGCCCTCCTTAGTCTCCTCTATGTGCTGCACCCCGCCGGGTTTCTCGAACAGTGTCGACACTAC
>NZ_JAKCLJ010000069.1 GCF_021412565.1 Shewanella sp. AS1
CGTGTGCACCGGTTTCTCATCGCTATCCCCACTCTCACTGCCCATCTGGAACTCCCCGGCCGGGATCAACACCATGCCCTGCGGCGCGACCAGGGTAGGCGCGGCGGTGGGCAGCGGCGCAATCGAAGTCGTCACGGCAATCGCCGGTGTCTCCGTTGGCGCAGGTGTGTTTGCCAGGCTTGCCGGGCGGGTGCAGCGCAAGCCGACAAAATTAGCGGAATCGGCGGGGGCGTACCTGAACCGATCCGCCGCACGCAGGTACCACTCACTGACGCTCCACGAACCGCCCC
>NZ_JAKCLJ010000006.1 GCF_021412565.1 Shewanella sp. AS1
GCGCAGCTTCTAATTTGAACTCTGCACTGAATGTCGGTCTTGTGTTCTTCATTTCTACCACCTTTTTTCTGGAAGTGAGTCTATCACTTCGTCTATTCAGGTGGCCAAATTCACTATGCCACTACAACCAGACACTGGGTAAATATACAGTCATATCCTATTGCGCTAGTTTTTTGGGGTTTTGAGAGCAATATCCGTGCGCGTTTTTCCAATTGAAATAATTTTAAGTTATTTAAAATCAGCATGATACAAACTACAAAGATTAGATAATAGGTTTGGAAAACGCGCATGCGCGTTTTTCCAGATGGTATATTTATCAAAATGCTGATAAGTTCATTTTATACAGATAGTTAACTGTGCGCGTTTTCACTGGTCCAACGAGGTAAACGCGCATGCGCACTAATAAAATGTTATATGCAGAAAAGATAGGAGTGCTATCCATGAAAATAGTTGTTGATTCCCAAGGGCGGGAAATAGGTAACTTTGATGGAAATCTAGTCAAAGATTCACATGGTAAAGTCATTTACTGGATCTCAGACGAAGATGTGTTCGCCCCAAACGAGTATGCAGATGAAGACTTACACGCTTTTAACAAAGGGCAGTTTTCAAAAATTGGAGAATATGACGGGGGTCTATGCACCTCCAATAATGAAGTGATTTTTGAAATAAAATAAATCTACAGTTATTAAGATTTTTAAAAGCAGGAGCAGTGATGAAAAATTGGTACAAGAAAATGACTAAAGGCCAAAAAATCTTTGTCTACTTGGTGTCCATGGCTTTGGTCTTGGTTTATGGGATTGGCTTGTTGCCCTTAGCCATACTTATTTACTTACAACTGGGTGAAGGTGGAGCAGAGGAATAGCATATAACAATTTGCTGTTGTCGCCACTATCGTGGCTGGGACTGCCTACGCTTCGCTTCGGCAGCCCCAAAGCAAGGCGTTAGCCCATAGAAATTCTTATCTGAAATTCGCCTGATACAGCCGAAGTCCTAACAAGCTTTTGTCCAGAAATGAGTTACAACTAGTATGATACTTTAATACTCAGTTGTATCTCGTTTCGGTCTTGGTAGTAGCAATTAGTATGAAACTTTATTCCTCTCCCACAAGGTCAGACGTTTTTCATCAAAAAGTCTACGAACGCCCGGTCGGCAATGCCTACCGGGCGTTCTTTATTCCAGGCGATATGAAGATCCAGATACACAGCAGGCTCGAAGGGCAGGGCGAGTATGCTGTCGCGCTTTTCAATCACCATTTCCAGCACACTGGTAATGGCATAACCCTGGGAAACCACTTGTTTTATCAAGTTAATCAGGTTGGTTTCAAAGGCGATATTGGTGTTGAGCCCTAACGCTTTGGCCTTAGCCAACATCCATTCGCGGTGAAAATAGCCCGGCTTAAACATGACGAGTTCATGTTCAAAAAACTGCTCTAGGGTGACGCTTTGCTGTTGTGCCAGTGGATGTTCTTCACCTACGGCAACCACCATCTGTTCCCTTAATAGCAGGTGGCTATCAAAGTTAGGCTGCAGATCTTGACTTGTGATGATCGCAATATCCACCTCTTCATTTTGCAGCATTCGCAGACTGTCGCGGGTGCCGCCTTCAAACAGCGAGAGTTTAAGCTCTGGATAATGGTGTCGAAAAGCCATCAGCCTCGATGGTAGGTAATAGGAGCCGAGCATGCCGGGAACCGCGATACGAACCTCTCCCATGGTGAGATTGGCCATGGATTTAATTTGGGCCTCGGCCTGTTTGAGCTGTTTGAGGATCAACTTGGCGTGTTGATGCAGCGCCTGTCCTTCCGCGGTTAGGGTCAGGCGGTTGCCATCCTGACCTCGAAAGTGGCGATTACGGTTGATCAGGGTAACCCCAAGATGGGCTTCTAATCGCTTGATGCTTTGACTCAAGGCGGGCTGAGCGATATTCAATTGCTTCGCCGCAAGGGTAAAGCTGCCTTTTGTTGCCAGGGCATCAAAATGTTTTAGCTGTTTGGTATCCATAATACCTCGGCATCAATCGGCTAGGAGCAAGGAGATGTCCATAATTAAAAAGTATGGACATAATAAATATAATCTATTTTTGTTATGGTAATATCGGTGCTAATCTTTGTCTATTGGGTGTAACTAATTTAAGTAAGACAGATGAGCGAGCAGCAATTACAAACACGTTTGATATGGGGATTGTCCATCGCATCCGTGGTTATCTATATCAATCTCTATCTCGTGCAAGGCATGCTGCCCTTGATTGCCGCGAGCTTTAATGTGCTGCCGGCCCATGCCACACTGCTGCTCTCTGTCACCAGTTTCTCGATGGCATTTTCACTGCTTGTTTACGCCACACTTTCTGACAAAATTGGCCGCCGTCTGCCCCTGCTCTGGAGCTTAGGCCTACTGATTCTTGTCGATCTCATGCTGATTTTTGTCCGTGACTTTAGCGCGTTGATGTTGGTGCGATTAATCCAGGGAGGATTACTGGCCGCGGTGCCGGCTATTGCCATGGCTTATTTTAAAGACATGTTAAACAAATCAGTGCTGCTTAAAGCTGGTGCCATCTACATAGGTGCTAACAGTTTAGGGGGTATTGTCGGCCGCTTGCTTGGCGGCGCTATGACCCAATATCTTGAATGGACTCAGGCGATGATCTTGCTAAGTGCCATCACAGCTTTAGGCGTGTTTGTTGCGATGGGACTGCTGCCTAATCGTGATAAGGTGCGTAGCGATCGTACAGAGAAGCTGAGATTCGATAAGCAAGATCTGAAAGGCTTCTGGCTGCATTTGAGCGATATGGCCATGATCAGGCTATATCTGCTTGGTGGACTCGCTTTTATGGTGATGGTGAACCAGTTTAGTTTTATTCAGTTGCATTTGATACAGGCACCATTTCATTGGGGGAAATTTGAGGTCACCTTGATCTTCCTCTGTTACCTAAGCGGGACTTACGCCTCGTTTCGTTCGGCAAAATGGGTCTATCGCTTCGGTCGGCAAAGTCTGTTTGTGGTATCGAGTCTCATGATGTGTATTGGGAGCACTGTGACTCTGTTTGATACCACCAGTGCCATTATCTTTGGTTTTCTCTTATCCAGCTTTGGTTTCTTCACATTCCATAGTGTGTGTAACGCCTGGGTGGCTCAGCGTGCTCAGCAGCACAGGGCTAAGGCAACGGCACTCTATCTTTGCAGTTATTATCTGGGAGCTGCACTTGGTGGCCCTTATCTGATGCCATTTTGGCATCAATGGGGCTGGAGTGGAGTGGTCGGCGGCAGTATGTTGATCTTATCAGCCTTGGTTATACTGGTGACTTTTATGAGGCGACGCGCTAAGCGCCACCCCCCATTACTGATGTCAGAACACTAATGGTTCCTATGTGATCTCAGTGATGTCCAAGCGCAATTTATTAATTGCTATCAATAAATAGCTTAGTAACCACTTAGTTTATCGATATATTCCGGCAGGAATAGTGATATTTGTGGAATGTAAGTGATCAATCCTAGGAAGAATAGCAACAGGACTAACCAAGGCAGACAGGAGTGGATCACCCAGCCGATACTGCGCCCTGTGATGCCGGAAGTCACAAACAGATTTAATCCCACCGGCGGCGTAAGCATGCCTATCTCCATGTTAACCACCATAATGATCCCAAGGTGAATGGGGTCGATCCCAAGCTGAACCGCAATAGGGAACAATATGGGTGCCATGATCAGCAAGATAGCCGAAGGCTCCATGAAGTTGCCCGCAGCCAGCAGCAGTAAGTTGACTATGATGAGAAAGCCCCATACCGGCAGCCCCATACCGACTATGGCTTCGGCGATAATATGAGGGATCCGCTCAGTGGTGAGAACGTGGGCGAACAACATGGCATTAGCGATAATAAACAGCAACATGATACTCACTTTGGCGCCATCTCTGACGACAGAGCGGATCTCTTTATCAGTAGGTGTTTTGATAATACCAATCAGCATAAAACTGATGTTTCTCAACACGGCTCTGTAAAGCGGCTCTTTGGGTTTCTTCCAGGGCACATTTTTCAGCGGGCCGATATCGCGATAACCTAAAATAGCGACCAGATAAGCATAAACACAGGCAACGGCTGCGGCCTCGGTTGGGCTGGCTACACCGCCATAGATAGAGCCAAGTACGATGAAGATCAGGGCTATCCCACCTAAGGCTTTGGCACTGGATTTGACTAAGACTCCCATGCCGGGAAAGGGGCGGGAAGGCAGATTTTTGATGCGCGCCACGATATAGATGGCGATCATTAACAGCAGTCCCATCATCAAACCTGGGATGAGCCCCGCCATAAACATTCTGGCCGCCGATACCTCGGTGGCAGCGGCGTAGACCAGCATCACGATTGAGGGAGGAATGAGGATCCCCAGAGTGCCAGAGGTGGTGATCACCCCAGCAGCAAATTTCTCAGGGTAACCGGCGCTGACCATACCCACTATTACGATAGAGCCGATGGCAGCCACTGTGGCGGGCGATGAACCGGACACGGCGGCAAACAGCATACAGGCCAATACCGAGGCCATGGCTAGGCCGCCGCGAATATGGCCTACGCTGTCCATGGCAAAATCGATAATGCGCCGTGCGACACCGCCGGTCGATAAAAATGCCGATGACAGAATGAAGAATGGGATCGCGAGCAGGGTGTAATGCTCTGAAGTGGAGGCGTAAAGTTTCAGTGCGATAGAGGCCAGTGAATCATCGGAGAAGAGTAAAATCGTGAGCATGCTGGAAAAGCCAAGGGCAATGGCGATCGGCATGCCGATGATCATGCAAAAAAACAGCGTGATAAATAGCGTCGCTATGGTCATTATTTATCTCCCAGGTTTTTGTCGTTTGTTGTATCAGGGGTTTCATCAATAAGGTGCAGGCTCTCTTTGGCTTCGTCAGCCAGATAAAAACCATCCATCTGATTTCGCAAAATGGCGATACCTAACTCGATTAAGCGCCAGGTCAGCATTAAAAACCCGATGAGCAGGATAGATTGTGATAACCAGAGGGGTATGGCTGGATCTTCGCTATCGATTCGAAACAGTTCCCAGGCTTGATCGGCATCGAGCAGATTGACGATAAAGTGTGGCACATCGAGATCTTCCATGGGCACGCCAATTTGGTACATCTTGGCGAGGTAGTCCCAGCTACCGATTAAAAACATGATGCAATAGATGATGCAGATGGTGACGGCCAAAAGTGCCGTATATTTACGTCCCTTTGGCGGTAATTTGCTGACAAAGGCATCGACGCCAATATGAGCACCGACTTTGACTCCATACGACATGCCAAAGAGTACAAACCAACCGCAAAGGGTAAGGGTTAATTCCTGGATCCACAGAAAGCCGGTATTAAAAAAAAATCGTGCAATGACTTCGACAAACACCAGTATCGTCATGGCAGAAATTAAGCTGTTTAAGATCCCTTCTTCTAAATGAGATAATAGACGAGAAGTCATCGCCCCTCCTTAGGTAGGCAGAGATTAACCGAGGGGCAATCTCTGCCTTTTATTATTATGTTTGCAGATCAGTTATCTTATTAATTAGCGGCAACGGCGGCATCAATCAGATCTTTGCCTATTTGCTCTTCAAATTGTGCCCAAACCGGCTTCATGGCTTCAACCCATTCGGCGCGCTGCCCGTCGGTCAGGTAAGTAATTTTTGAGCGTTTCGAGTCGATAATGGCTTGTTTATCCAGGTCGCTCTTCTCTGCAGCAATTTTATTGCCTAAGGCGACCGATTCATCCAATGCGGCTTTTATCACTTCGCGATCATCGATGGGCAGTGACATCCAGAAGGTGCTGGAGGTGACTATCATGTAGTCGAGAACGCCGTGGTTACTCTCGGTGATATCACTTTGAACCTCAAAGAACTTCTTGGAATAGATGTTAGACCAAGTGTTTTCCTGACCATCGATCGCACGGGTTTGCAGTAGGGTAAAGACCTCAGAGAAAGGCTTTTTCACCGGAATAGCATCGACTGCCTGGAACTGAGCAGCTAACACGTCCGATGCCATGATACGAAACTTCTTACCATCGGCATCTTTAGGTACGATTAAAGGACTGCTGGCAGAGAACTGCTTCATCCCATTGTGAAGATAACCTAAACCGACGATCCCTTTTCGTTCCATTGAGTTCAGCAATGATTGGCCCGCTTCACTCTGTTGAAAACGATCGACGGCGGCCATGTCTTTGAAGAGGAAAGGGAGATCGAATAGCTGCAGTTTCTTGGTGTAACGCTCAAATTTGGACAGGGAAGGGGCCACAAACTGCACATCGTTAAGCAGGAGGGCGGAGAGTTCATTATTATCGCCAAAGAGCTGGGAGTTGGGGAACACACTGACGGTATATTTGCCCGGCAGGCGTTTTTCTACCAGCTCTTTAAATTTAAGTGCCATTTGGCCTTTTGGGGTATTTTCAGCAACGACATGGGAAAACTTAAGTTCAGTAGGCTCTGCAAACGCGCTGAAGCTGCAACTAAATAGGCTTGCTAACGCTGTTATTTTAAGGACTCGCTTTATCGCCTTGAGTTGGTGACAGGTGGTGAGCAAATTCATTTTTTTATTCCTTATATGGTGAATCCATCGGCTTTTAGAGCCAGCTTGGGACACTAAATTGGTTTAACCCATTAGAAGTATAGGAAAAGAATTACAATTTACCGCAAGTTTATCTCTTATCCATTAGTCATATATGGCGGATATGGATATTGATGCTAGGAAGGCAAAGTGTCTTTGAGGGAAAGCTGAGGGAAGCGCCAAAGATAGCAGCGAAATGGTGCAGAATAGTCAAGGAGAAACCGACAAGCGAAAATGAGTCGATAAACTGGTGAGTCAAAATGAACCGAGATGAGGCGAGCTCATTGTCACCTCACTTAACTGTCACCTCACATACTTCATTGCGACTTGAGCGTCACTTCATGGGCTCAATTCGTTTCATGGCTGAATCGGTCGGCAATAGCTCTAAATGCCCTTGGGCATCAAAGTACCAACCAGAAATGAACCCTTTCTGGCGCATGGCAACTAGGTTGCGCATCACCTCTTTGGCTTCAACCAAGGCCTGCTGCTCATCACACTCATGGGTGAGTTTTAGATAGGCCGCAATGCTGGCAAGCGAGGCAGATTGAGAAACGTTGGCCATAACTGACCTCAAAATTTAGCAGGGAATATGTGAAGAATAGTCGAGCGTAACGGAACTGCACGGCACAAAAACGGGCTGGCTAGGCTAAATAATTCTAAGGAAAATTTGGATAAGAAAAAGGAGAAATATGGTGGTCGCTACTGGGCTCGAACCAGTGACCCCCTCCTTGTAAGGGAGGTGCTCTCCCAGCTGAGCTAAGCGACCTGGGATAATTCAATTTGTTCAACTACATAAGATATGGTGGTCGCTACTGGGCTCGAACCAGTGACCCCCTCCTTGT
Source organism: Shewanella sp. AS1 (assembly GCF_021412565.1). Classification (GTDB taxonomy): domain Bacteria; phylum Pseudomonadota; class Gammaproteobacteria; order Enterobacterales; family Shewanellaceae; genus Shewanella. The sequence continues at coordinate 7,409 of NZ_JAKCLJ010000006.1, forward strand.
AAGGGAGGTGCTCTCCCAGCTGAGCTAAGCGACCTGGGATATAGTTGATTGCGATATTCTCTCTCGTTGAGATGGTGGTCGCTACTGGGCTCGAACCAGTGACCCCCTCCTTGTAAGGGAGGTGCTCTCCCAGCTGAGCTAAGCGACCTGGGAATATCTCACAACATCATCTGAAATCTATCCAACCAATCGATAATATATGGTGGTCGCTACTGGGCTCGAACCAGTGACCCCCTCCTTGTAAGGGAGGTGCTCTCCCAGCTGAGCTAAGCGACCTGGGATATTCCAAATTGTACAGCCATAACGCTTTATTAAAGCTATGGTGGTCGCTACTGGGCTCGAACCAGTGACCCCCTCCTTGTAAGGGAGGTGCTCTCCCAGCTGAGCTAAGCGACCTCTGCTGTGTGGAGCCGTATTATAGGGGGGAACGATCGACTGTCAACGGTTTTTTCGATAAAAGCTTATGTCTGATTCAAATTTGTGCGGATCGCATTAATGTTAAACAAACATGGTGGACTTTGCCTTTGCAAAAACCTCTTACCAGGATCGCTAGGTTCCAGTGGCGGGCAATTTACTCTACATAAATCAAAAACTAATTCGTCAAGTATGGGATGGAAGTAGACGCTTGGCAGGCTTGTGAAAGCGTTTAGGAAGCTATGAAAGAGGGCTGGTTTGTGATGTGACAGCTGAAATAGTGGAGAGTATTTTCTCTTCTTCTGTTTGGCTGTTAGAATAGCGGCCACTTTTATCGTTTTGTCTACCACTTAGACTTTTGAAAATAGGTTAGTGTCCCACTATGGCAACTAATAAATTAGTTAAGACGCGTTTTGCGCCAAGCCCCACAGGTTTCCTACACGTAGGAGGCGCTCGTACAGCACTCTATTCATGGCTTTATGCTCGCGCAAATCAGGGCGAATTTGTTTTACGTATCGAAGATACCGATATTGAACGTTCAACCCCCGAAGCTTGTGAAGCGATCTTAGAAGGTATGCAGTGGCTGGGATTGAATTGGGACGAGGGTCCTTATTACCAGACCAAGCGATTCGATCGTTACAACGAGATCATTGCGCAGATGCTGGAGCAGGGCACTGCCTATAAGTGTTACTGTAGCCGTGAACGTATTGAGGCGATGCGTGAAGAGCAAGCCGCAAAAGGTGAGCAACAAAAATATGATGGTTGCTGCCGTGATAAAGCGCCGCGTGACACAGCTGAGCCTTATGTGATCCGTTTTAAAAACCCGACTGAAGGCAGTGTGGTGTTTGACGACCATGTTCGCGGTCGAATAGAGATCAGTAACAGCCTGCTTGATGACTTAATTATTGCTCGCACTGACGGTACACCAACCTACAACTTCTGCGTAGTGGTTGATGATTGGGATATGGGGATCACTTGCGTGGTGCGTGGTGAAGACCATATCAACAACACTCCTCGTCAGATCAATATCCTTAAGGCACTCGGAGCCCCTGTGCCTGAATATGCGCACGTAGCGATGATCTTAGGTGACGATGGTGCCAAGTTGTCTAAACGTCATGGCGCGGTAGGGGTTATGCAGTATCGTGACGACGGTTACCTACCTGAAGCCTTGTTGAACTACTTAGTGCGTCTGGGCTGGTCACATGGGGATCAAGAGGTGTTCTCAATCGATGAGATGAAGCAACTCTTCAAGCTTGATGACATCAATAAAGCGGCTTCTGCATTCAATACAGAAAAATTGATCTGGTTGAATCAGCATTATATGAAGGAGCTGGCGCCAGAATATGTGGCTAAGCACCTTGAGTGGCATATGGCCGATCAGAACATAGATATCAGCAATGGCCCCGCGTTAGCCAATGTGGTTTCTGCATTAGCTGAGCGTGCTAAGACCTTAAAAGAGCTAGCAGCATCGAGCCGCTATTTCTATGAAGACTTTGCTGAATTTGAAGAAGTGGCGGCCAAGAAGCACCTTAGAGGTGTAGCAAAAGAGCCTCTTGAATTAGTACAGCAAAAATTGGCCGCTTTGCCTGAGTGGACATTAGAAGCGATTCATAAAGCAATTGAAGATACCGCTGCCGAGCTCGAAGTGGGTATGGGTAAAGTGGGAATGCCGCTGCGTGTCGCTGTGACAGGTGCGGGTATGTCTCCAGCTGTCGATTTAACCGTATTTCTCATCGGTAAGGAAGCTTGTGCACAAAGAATATCCAAAGCGATTGAATTTGTAGCAAATAGAATAAATTCCTAAAAAACGAGTTGACACTTTTGGGTGTGCTGCATAGAATGCGCCTCGCAGTTGAGACACGGCTTGGTTCATATTTGCCGCACACTCAAGTGTTTTAAGTTAGAAAAGGGGCCTTAGCTCAGCTGGGAGAGCGCAACACTGGCAGTGTTGAGGTCAGCGGTTCGATCCCGCTAGGCTCCACCATCTAACTCAAAGCGTTAATGTTTCTTCCTTGTGAAGATGGCCTACAAGCATTGACGAGAATTCACTCGATACAGAGTATAACGTATCCTCGGCGTCCCATTCGTCTAGAGGCCTAGGACACCGCCCTTTCACGGCGGTAACAGGGGTTCGAATCCCCTATGGGATACCACTTATTTAAGAGTGGTTGACTGATAAGTTGACGATTCGATAGCGTTAAAGCAATAGCCTACTGGCTTTGACGAGTATTCACTCGATACAGAGTATAAGGTATCAAAAGTGTCCCATTCGTCTAGAGGCCTAGGACACCGCCCTTTCACGGCGGTAACAGGGGTTCGAATCCCCTATGGGATACCACTTATTTAAGAGTGGTTGACTGATAAGTTGACGATTCGATAGCGTTAAAGCAATAGCCTACTGGCTTTGACGAGTATTCACTCGATACAGAGTATAACGTATCAAAAGTGTCCCATTCGTCTAGAGGCCTAGGACACCGCCCTTTCACGGCGGTAACAGGGGTTCGAATCCCCTATGGGATACCACTTATTTAAGAGTGGTTGACTGCATAAGTTAACGATTCGATAGCGTTGATGTTTAGCCTACAGGCATCAATGAGTATTCACTCTCTTACGGAGTCTAAACGTAAGACCGGCGTCCCATTCGTCTAGAGGCCTAGGACACCGCCCTTTCACGGCGGTAACAGGGGTTCGAATCCCCTATGGGATACCACTTATTTATAGAGTGGTTGACTGATAAGTTGACGATTCGATAGCGTTAAAGCAATAGCCTACTGGCTTTGACGAGTATTCACTCGATACAGAGTATAAGGTATCAAAAGTGTCCCATTCGTCTAGAGGCCTAGGACACCGCCCACTTTGGTTTATAAAGAGTCGGCGGTAACAGAGGGTTGAATCCCTCGGGATACCACTTATTTACAGAGTGGTTGACTATTAAGTTGACGATTCGATAGCGTTAAAGCAATAGCCTACTGGCTTTGACGAGTATTCACTCGATACAGAGTATAACGTATCAAAAGTGTCCCATTCGTCTAGAGGCCTAGGACACCGCCCTTTCACGGCGGTAACAGGGGTTCGAATCCCCTATGGGATACCACTTATTTTAAATTCATGTTGATAACGTGAGTTTTACCCAAATTGGGGCCTTAGCTCAGCTGGGAGAGCGCAACACTGGCAGTGTTGAGGTCAGCGGTTCGATCCCGCTAGGCTCCACCATATAAGCGTTGTCCAAACGCTAAAAAGACTACCTAAATGGTAGTCTTTTTTTTTGCCATTTTCTCTAGCTAACAGGTCTGTATCCCAACTACCTTCGGCTTGTTTCTTATTCTTCAGTCAGTGAGATTTGATCTGCAATGGCTCGGTAGGCTTCTAGGCTTGCTTGAGCCTGAACCTTATCGCTATGCACCATCAGTTGGTAATGATTTAAGAGGCGTTTTAAATAGCGCTGGCTTGCCTGTGTTTGAGAATCATCTGCTTGCCACAATGTATTGCCATAAGGCGTAATGGGCTCGCCAGGCGCGTCATTAGAGACAAACAAGACTTCATAAAATCGACCATTCTCCTCAACCAACACCTCCTGCTTCAACGACAGCTTGAGTGTGATGAGTTGTTGTCTTAACTGCAGCGGCGTTTTTACCGGGCATAACAGAAAATCGAGGGCTTTGTTCCCAAAGCCTTGTTGGAGCTGGGTGACAAAGTGGATCATTAAATCTTCCCCAACCCCAGCAAGAATGATCAACTGCCTGCCAGAATATGTATCGAGCGGCAGGGTAGAGACATCCTGGCAATGGGTTTGCCATTGATACTGAGCAGGGGGATAAAAGCGCAACAGTTTGTCATGGACAGATGTGATAAGCGAAGGGACGATATCGACAAAATGGATTGTGGCGCCTGTCTGTTTTAATAATAGATCTGCGCCGAGGAATCCGTGGTCACAGCAGCAATCCCAGATATGATCGTATTTTGTCTGCCCGTCAGGGCTCACTTCATTGATGGCCAAATCGGCCAGTTGTTGCAGGCGCTTACTGAGTTTCACGTTTATATCGATTTGACAAAAAGGCGCACATTGTAATGTGTTTACCCAAGGAGGCGAATGGTTTTTGTGCTGATTTGGGATCGCAAAGCTGTGGTTTGAAATAATTAGGCTGTTCTGCGATAGCTAAGCTGTGAACTCGCCAAGCCCAGGTGTTTAGCTAAGGCTTGGCGGTGAGGATGAAAACGGAATCAATCTATTCCGAGGAAACCACCTGTCTGATGCGCCCAGAGTTGGGCGTAGATACCGCCTTGTTGGATCAGCTCCTGATGGGTACCTTGCTCGACAATTTTGCCTTGGTCCAACACGATCAACCTGTCCATGGCCGCGATGGTCGAAAGACGGTGGGCGATGGCAATCACGGTTTTGCCTGCCATCAATTGATACAGACTCTCCTGAATCGCCGCCTCGATCTCTGAGTCCAGTGCCGATGTGGCTTCATCCAACAACAGGATGGGGGCATTCTTTAATAGCACTCGCGCGATGGCAATGCGTTGGCGTTGTCCACCCGAGAGCTTGACCCCGCGCTCACCGACCTGGGCATCCAGGCCATGATTGCCGTTTGGATCGCTAAGTCCCTTAATAAAGTTGAAGGCCTGAGCCTGTTTTATCGCCTGTTCCAGCTCCTCATCCGTGGCATCGGGCCTGCCGTAGCGGATATTATCCCGAATCGAGCGATGCAGCAGGGAAGTATCTTGAGTCACCATGCCGATATTGGAGCGCAGCGAGTCCTGAGTGACCTCGCGAATATCCTGTCCATCTATGCTGATCGCGCCTTTTTCGACATCATGAAAGCGCATCAGCAGATTGACCAGGGTGGACTTACCCGCGCCGGAGCGTCCAACCAGCCCCACTTTTTCACCCGGCTTGATATTCAGATCCAGATCTGTGATCACGCCACTCTGCTCACCATAATGGAAGCTCACATGGTTGAAATCGATTTTCCCCTGACGAACCTCAAGCTCTGTGGCGTTCGGCTTGTCATTGATGGTTGTGGGTTTGGCTAGGGTGTTCATGCCATCGGCCACAGTGCCTATGTTTTCGAACAGGGCGCTGATCTCCCACATGATCCACTGTGACATACCGTTAAGGCGCAGAGAGAGACTGATTGCCACGGCAATTGCGCCGATTGTGATGGCATTGTCACGCCACAACCAGATAGCAACCGCCGCTATGGTGAAGGCCAGCAGATAGTTGATCACCTGCACGCTGACGTTGATGCCGGTGACCAGGCGCATCTGGCGATACACAGTATCGAGAAAACTGGTCATGCTCTCTTTGGCGTATTCGGCCTCTTTTTGCGTGTGAGAAAACAGTTTTACCGTGGAGATATTGGTGTAACTGTCGACTATACGCCCCGTCATGCTGGAGCGGGCATCGGCCTGTTCGGTAGAGACTTTCTTTAACTTGGGCAGAAAATAGACTTGCAGCGCAACATAAAACACTAACCACACCAGCATGGGCGCCATCAATCTCATGTCAGCATCGGCGATGATCACTAGCATAGACACGAAATAGACCAGAATATACACCAAGACATCCAGCAGCTTAGTCACAGTCTCCCGCACGGCAAGCGAAGTCTGCATCACCTTGGTTGCGATGCGCCCTGCAAAATCATTCTGATAGAAGGCCACGCTCTGCTTCAGCAGATACCTGTGGGCTAACCAACGGATCGACATGGGATAATTCCCGAGCAGTCCTTGGTATACCACCCAGGCATGCAATAACACCAATGCTGGGATCACCACTAACACTAATAATGTCATGGTCAGTAGGGTGTCACCTTGTTCTGCAAACAAGCTTTGCGGCGTATGGTTTGCCAACATATCCACGAGATCGCCCATAAAAGCAAACAATGAGACTTCCAGCACGGCCAATGTCGCGGTTAACACAGACATTAACAACAACGGGATCTCAAACCCCTTAGTATAATGACGACAAAAGGCATAGATCCCTTTCGGTGGCTGGGCAGGATCGCGATCGGGCAGGGCATCGACCCAGGCTTCAAAACGTTTAAACATTCATGTCCTTAATTGATGATACAGGCGAAAGTATAAAGCCAATATCATATAGTAGCTTGGCGTGTTCGCCTAAATCTTAAATTACTCACTGCTGATACTAGGCGGGTTTTCACATTCAGTTCCGTTTTCCGCTAGTATCAGAACCTTACTTGCATTAGAGTTGAGCCAAGGAATGCGGTAAAGATAGGGCACAACTAAATGGGACTTAGAGATAGCTATACACAGGAGCATTTTCGCCGGGCACGCTTGTCCCGGGATAAACGCTTCGATGGCATTTTCTATGTGGGGGTGTACTCTACCGGCATCTATTGCCGTCCTATCTGCCCGGCACCGAGCGCGAAAGAGTCGAATGTCGGTTATTTCCGTTCAGCCTTAGCCGCGGCCAATGCAGGATTGCGGCCCTGCCTGCGTTGTCGCCCCGACAGTGCGCCGCAATCCAATCCCTGGATAGGCACGCAAACCAGCGTCAACCGCGCACTTGCCTTGATTAACGGCGGCGCTTTATCTGGCCCCAATGCCCTTTCTATTGAGGCTCTTGCAGAAAAACTGGGGATCACCAGTCGTTATCTTCGGGATCTGTTTCATCAACACATAGGCGCCTCGCCGAAACAATATGCGCTATATCGACAACTCATGTTCGCCAAGCAACTACTGCATCAGACAAAGATGCCGATCACCGATGTGGCTTTTGCCGCAGGGTTTAACAGCGTCAGGCGTTTTAACGAGTTGTTTCAGCAGCAACTGCAGATGACGCCAAGTTCACTTCGAAAAAGTACCCTTAGAAATAGCGCGATCAGTAAAAGCACAATCAGAAAAAGCGAAGTGTGTCAGAATGCCACCGAAACCCATCTCGGCGACGACCCGGCCAGCCTAAATTTGATCTTGAGTTACCGGCCGCCCTTTAACTGGCCGCATATGCGTGAATTTTATCGTCTGCGTCAGGTTGAGGGCATGGAATGGATTGGCGATGATCATTATGGCCGCAGTTTTCAGTGGCAAGGCGTGACGGGGTATTTCCTTGCCTATCATCTTGAAGACGCTGCCAGTTTCAGGGTCAAAATCGTTCTGAGTGAACCAGAGGAGCTGGTGCATTTAAGTGCCATAGTGGCCAATATCCGCCGGGTATTGGATCTCGATGCCGACTTGGCAGAAGTCGAGCAACGTTTGTCTGATACCGCCCTTAATCTGCCTAGGATCAATTCGGGCGTTCGCATTCCTGGGATCTGGTCGCCTTTCGAGGCGGCATGCCGTGCGGTGCTGGGCCAGCAGGTGAGTGTGACTCAGGCGATAAAGCTGCTCGGCCAGTTGGTTAATGCTTATGGTGAACAGCTCAATATCGAGGGAAAGGCTGTCACTCTGTTTCCCACACCAGATGCAATCGCGGCAGCAAGGCTCGATGAACTTAAGATGCCTGGGATCCGCAAGCAGGCCCTGATTGCCCTGGCAGAGCTGCTGGTGCATAAACCAGAGGCGCAGCTCGAAGAGTGGCTGGAGATCAAAGGCATAGGCCCCTGGACTCTCGACTATGTGCGCCTGCGCGGCCTGAGTCTGCCGGATGTGTTGTTAACTGGGGATCTAGTGGTAAAAAACCAGATACTGAGTCACTTGCCTCAATCACAGCAGATGCAGTGCTGTAGCGAGCCAAAACTGAATGAGAAAAGCCTGGATGAGAAAAGCATTAAGCGCCTCAAGCAAAAAGCCTATATGAGCTATAGTACCGAGCTTGCAAAACAGGTTTCTCCCTGGGGCAGTTATCTGACGTTTCAATTATGGAGTTTACAATGAAAGCCAAAGCCCAAATGCTCTATCGCGCCATGTTTAAGCAGCAGGGGCAGAGCCATTATCAGCCATTGGCCTCTTTATCTCTACAAAGCCCAATTGGCACAATAGTGCTGGCGGCCAATCGCTATGGCTTGACCCACCTGACACTCATGCCTCAGGCACACCATGATTGGCCAGCAAGGGAGATCAGCCTGTTTGCAGGCGATGAGGCCGATAAAGTAGCGGCAAAGGTACATCTTGCGCACGCTAAAGCCGAACTGACCGATTATTTTAGCGGCGTACTCAAGGCGTTTACTGTGCCGCTGGCGCCTGTCGGTACGCCATTTCAGCATCAGGTCTGGCAGGCGTTACTTGCTCAACCCTATGGTCAATATTGCAGTTACAGCGATATCGCCAGCGCCATCGATAATCCCAAGGCGGTGAGGGCGGTAGGCAGTGCCAATGGCGCGAACCACATTGCGATTATTATTCCCTGTCACAGAATCATAGGCAAAAGCGGCACCTTAACCGGTTATGCCTACGGCCTTGATGTGAAGCAAGCCTTGCTAAACTTGGAAGGTGTATAGTCAATTAGCGCAGATTCAAAGAGAGCGGGACAGTACTTGTAGTGGAGCAGTTACTCAGGAAGCGGGATAAACTCATTGTCATCGCCTGGGATGGAAGGGAACTTACCTTCAACCCAACGCTGCTCAGCCTCTTTTAATTTCTCTTGGCTGTAAGCAACAAAATTCCAGCGAAGCATAGGGGCTTTTGTAAACTTTTCGCCGCCGAGTAAGAAGTATCGGCTGTTCTCTAATGTGCAGATACTCTGCTCATCTTGCAGAATGACAAACTGTCCAGCTTCATAGATCTCTTCGCCAATTTGAACCTTACCTGAAATCACATAGCAGGCCGTTTCTGAATCACTGCAAGGGCGCGCAATTTCCGCTCCGGCTTCGGTGATCACATCCAGATAAAACATCGGCGAATAGGTTTTTATCGGGGAGGTATAGCCATAGGCATCGCCAGCAATCAATCGCATCATGACTCTTTCCCTATGGATATAGGGTAATTTCATTCGATTGATGTGCAAAAAGCTAGGTTCTATCTCGGTTTTATCTTTCGGTAGTGCCACCCAGCACTGCAAGCCGTTTAACTTATGGTCGCTTCCTCGGGTTTCAAGTGTTTCCCGTTCAGAATGGACAATGCCTTTGCCTGCTGTCATCCAGTTAACATCGCCGGGACAAATCTCTTGAATATTGCCCAAGCTGTCCCTGTGCAGTATGTTGCCTTCGAGCAAGTAAGTGATGGTTGCTAAGCCGATATGCGGATGAGGCCTTACATTTACGCCATGGCCTGCGGGGAAGTGCGCTGGGCCCATGTGATCGATGAAAACAAATGGCCCTACCATTTTTTGTTTTACGCTGGGGATGATGCGGGAGACAGAAAAGCCACCTAAATCTTTCTTTTGGGGATTGATCAAGAGTGGCATAGTCGCTCCTTTATGAGTTTGATTTATAAGCATACTATTAAATAAAAATAGCGAGCAAATAAAAATAGTGGGCGGATAGAAATCGCGAGCCAATAGACATAGCACGCTTGCAATAGCTAGCCATTGCAAGCGTACAAATGTAGCGCATCATTTAGATTCGTCGTCTATCCCATTTTAGAAATGCTGCAGAGCTTTCTGGGGGCTTTTGCAGTACAATGGCGCCTTAAATGACTTTAGGCACTTTTACCTTATATGACCTTCGACACCCAACCTCATTCAGATCTTCAAGCCGCGATGACAAGCGGGCAAATGGCGTTTGATCAATTGCCGTTAAAACCCGAGTTACAGTCTCGCTTGAGTGAGCTGGGTTATCGCCAACCCACGCCTGTGCAGCAGCAAGCCATTCCGCTGGTGTTAGCCGGTGGCGATCTGCTGGCCGGTGCCAATACTGGCTCGGGTAAGACCGCAGCCTTTGCACTGCCCTTACTGCACAATCTCGTGGGTAAACGTGCCAGCGGCGGCAACTTTGTCAGCGCCTTAGTCTTAGTACCGACCCGGGAGCTGGCACAGCAGGTGGCCGACAGCTTTGTCAGTTACGGTGCTGCGCTCAAGCCTAAACCCAAAGTGCTGGCCGTTTACGGTGGTGTATCGGTTAATATCCAGATGCTGGCGCTGCGCGGCGGCGCCGATATTCTGGTCGCCACCCCCGGCCGCCTGCTGGATCTGGTTTCCAGCAATGCAGTCAAGCTCAATAAAATCCAGGCCCTGGTGCTCGATGAAGCCGACCGCATGTTGAGCTTAGGCTTTACCGAAGAGCTCAATCAGGTGCTGTCACTTCTACCTAAACAGAAGCAGACGCTGCTGTTTTCAGCCACTTTCCCCGAAGAGGTGCAGGCGTTAGCCCGCGGCTTACTGCATCAAGCCTCTGAGATAATGCTGCAAAATGATGACGAGCCGACACTCATCCAGCGGGTGTTTACCGTTAATCATGAGCGTAAAACTGCGTTACTTGCCGAGCTAATCAAGGTCAATGACTGGCAGCAGGTGTTGGTGTTTGCCAGTGCCAAAAACAGCTGTAATCGTCTTGCTCAAAAACTGGCTAAACAGGGGATCACTGCCGAGGTGTTCCACAGTGATAAAGCCCAGGGCGCCCGTAACCGGTTATTGACCGCCTTTAAAAACGGCGAGATCCGTGTGTTAGTGGCAACCGATATTGCGGCGCGTGGTATCGATATCGATAAACTGCCCGTGGTGATTAACTATGAATTACCCCGCAGCCCAGCAGACTATATGCACCGTATTGGTCGCAGTGGCCGCGCTGGCGCCAGTGGCGAAGCCATCACTCTGATATGTCATGAAGATTATCATCACTTTAAAATTATTGAGAAAAAGAACAAGTTTCGTCTGACTCGTGAACAGTACCCGGGTTTTGAAGCCGATGAGCAGGTGCCTGAATCGGCACTCGCCCGCATGGATAAGCCGATGGCGAAACCCGAGGGAACAGGCAAGAAAAAGCGCAAAAAGCTACCTGAAATTAATCAGCAGCTGTGGAGTAAAAAATCTTAGTTTTATCCCGTTTTATTTCTTGTTGAGAGGAAAGCTTATGCAACACCTTTTTTGGTTAGTAGAGGGGCGCATTGCGGGCCGTTGTGGTCCTAACAAGGAAAGCTGGGATATTGCTGAGTTAAAACAAGCCGGTATTGGTGCCATATTATCGGTCAATGGTGGTGAAATGTGTGAACCAGAGGCATTTGAGCGTCTGGATATCCGTTATGCCTGCATCCCTTTTTCTAATAATGTGCCGCCTGTCGAGGATGATTTAGCCATCTGTGTCGAGCAGTTGCCTAAGGCGCTGGAATTTATTCATTGCTGCGAGGCCGAAGATGTTCCTGTGTTGATCCATTGCCGCTCGGGTAAAGACAGAACCGGACTTATCATGGCTTACTATCTGATGGCTAATGGCGCCGCGCCGCTGCATGCCGTGAGTCAGGTGCGGGCTATCAGGGATATCGCCTTTAGTGCTGAAGGCTGGGATCAATTTGTGTTTGATGTGCTCTACGCTTTACAGGAGTGAGTGCCATAGCCTATGTTAAGCCCTAATGTCTGTTACCTTTTATGGTTAAATCGGAATGGCTTAAACTATGTTGATTCGGACGGCGGTGAAGAGCGTGACGAGTGCGGCGCGATTATGGATTTACTTGATGCTGTTTGGCCTGATAGCCTGCAGCAGTTTTCCCGAACAGACCCCTCTTAGTCCAAGTTTTCAACTCCCTCCAGCAACAAACTCCCCCCTGGCACACTATTTAGCCGATGAACTCATGCAACATCCCGATGACACCGGGGTGTTGCCTCTGTATTCTGGCGTGGATGCTTTTGTCGCGCGTCTGGCGATTATTGATGCGGCGCAGTCGAGTATCGATCTGCAATATTACATCTATCATGATGATGAAACCGGACGTCTCTTGAGCTGGCATCTTATTGATGCCGCTAATCGAGGGGTGCGTATTCGTGTGCTCCTCGATGATCTCACCACTCAGACTTTAGACGATGCGCTCAGCATACTGGCGCAGCATCCTAATATCGAGATCCGGTTGTTTAATCCCAACTCCGAGCGTAATTTTAGGGGAATCGCCATGTTAGCCGGTCTTTCTCGCCTGAATCATCGTATGCACAATAAGTCCTTAACGGTTGATAATCTCGCGACTATCTTGGGTGGGCGAAATGTCGGGAATGAATATTTTTCGAAAAACAGTGAGGTCGATTTTGGGGATTTCGATCTGTTGACCATAGGCCGGGCAGTAAAACAGGTATCAGATGAGTTCGATCTCTACTGGAATAGCCAGGTAGTACAAAGTATTAATAATTTAGTGCCCGCGGCCGATAAAGAGAAACAAGCACTAGCGATGCAGAGATTAGCAAAGCGAAAGGCCGAGTTTGCCCATGATGAATACTTGAAGCGTCTGGAACTTAGCCAGTTGTTACAGCAGATAAAACAGCATGGGATAAGCTGGTATTGGGGCAAGGCTGAGCTGTTTTATGATCCACCAGAGAAAGCCAAAAATGCTCAAAGAGAGGATTGGCTTTTATCCGATCTAAAGGTATTTCTGTCTCAAGCCAAGCAAGAGGTAGTGATCATCTCGCCCTATTTTGTGCCGACAGCGGCAGGGTGTCAGGTGTTGATTGACGCGGTTAAATCCGGGGTTGCGGTTACTGTGCTAACCAATAGTCTGTCGGCTACCGATGTGCTGGCGGTGTTTGCCGGTTATAAGGCGTACCGACAGCGGTTAGTTGAAAACGGCGTGACAGTTTATGAAGTGAAGGCGAATAACGAGCATAGAATCTCTGCCTGGAAGGGCAGTTCTCGCTCTAGCCTGCATGCGAAAACCTTTGTAATAGATAAGCGTGCGGTGTTTGTGGGTTCCTTTAATTTTGACCCCAGATCGGCCTTGATCAATACCGAAATGGGGTTGACCATAGAACAAGCAGAGTTTGCCCAGGATATCAGTCAACTCTTGCAGCAGGCGTTAACCCGCAACAGTTATCGCTTGGCTCTTGAGGGAGGGCAACTGATCTGGCGCGATGAACTGGATGGCAAGCTTTACTATGCCGATCCTGACACAAGTTTCTGGCAGCGTTTTATGGCGGACTTAATAGGCCTGTTACCTATCGAGTCGCAGCTCTAGCGCTGTGTCTTACATGCTTAATGTCGTCAATTTTTATTGATTATGTTAGGGTTGGTTATCCACGGAAGAAGTATAAAAAGCGGTAAGTTAATGAAAAGTAAGGCATCTCAATTTCAAGGTTTATTACTGTTTCGTTTATCTCTGACGCAGCAGTTTGCGTTAGGCACCCTTAAGATCCGCGAAATTGTGCCTTACACTTCCCTTAGTGCCATTCCTAAATCCCATCCTCATGTTATCGGCGCTGCAACCGTACGGGGGCATACTATTCCCATTATCGATATGGCTGCAGCTGTGGGATACAAACCTATCTCGGCAGAGGAGCGGGAGAAGGCCTATATCATAATCACAGATTGTCAGCGCATGGAGCTGGGCTTTATGGTGCGTGCTATCGACAAGATAGTGCAATGTGATTGGCGTGATATCGAGCCTCCTCAGGACAGTATGGGCAAAAATGCGTTTCTTACCGGCGTCACTCGCGTGGATGACAAGCTGGTACAACTGCTGGATATTGAGCTATTACTGGCGAAGGTATTTCCTGCTGCGCCCGAGTTTACCCATGTTAGCCTTACCTATGTGCAGCGTGAGAAGCTTAAACCGCTTAATATTTTGCTGGTGGACGACTCCAAGGTGGCAAGAAAGCAGCTTAGCGATGCGCTGGACAGCATCAATATTCCCTACCTAGTGACGGGCGATGGCCGCGAGGCCTTAGCCATTATGCAACATGCCCAGCAGGAGGGGCGACCAGTCGATCTGCTGGTGAGCGACATAGAGATGCCTGGGCTGGATGGTTACGAGCTGGCATTTGAGGTAAAAAATGCGCCGTCATTAGCCAAGGCTTACATCATTTTGCACACCTCGCTGTCTAGCGAGATCAGCGTGAGTCAGGCCCATCAGGTTGGGGCGAATGAGGCGCTGACTAAGTTTGATGCCAGAGAACTCATTAATGCCATGCTAAGGGGCGCTGAACACCACAATAAGCGCGAAAATTAGCCTTTTGTGGGATTTAGCCTGTCAATCACGTATTTTCCCAGGTAAATCGCCCCAAATGCTAGACAAGCCCCCTGACTTTCTATAAAACTCAGGGGGAGAAGAGATCAAGCACTCTTGCGTTGTGTCACAGTCCTATCGCGTCATTTTGTGAGATGAGATCTGAATTTGTTGGGCTAACGCTCAGAAATGCCAAAAATGATGACATAAAATAGGCTGATATATAAAAACAAGCGCAGCATAGCGCTGAAATTAGCGTCAAATTTAACTATTAAAGCAATAGGTCAATCAATGAATCAACAAAGTTCTTTCGCTGCCAGACTGTTAGATGGCAGTCTTGTTCTACAAATTATTCTGGGGATAATCGGCGGGATCCTGCTGGCGACTTTTTCTAGTTCAGCGGCACAAAGCGTGGCATTTTTAGGCGACTTGTTTGTCGGTGCGCTTAAGGCCATTGCGCCTATCTTAGTCTTTGTCTTGGTAGCGGCGTCCATTGCTAATCAAAAGAAAAACGCTAAAACCAACATGCGTCCCATCATAGTCCTGTATCTCATCGGCACCTTTGCGGCGGCTGTGACGGCTGTGGTGATGAGCTTCCTGTTCCCCACCACTCTGGTGCTGGTTAACGCGGCAACCGGGACGACGCCACCCGATGGCATAGCTGAGGTGATCAATACCCTGCTGTTTAAGATAGTCGATAACCCAGTCAATGCGCTGATGACAGCTAACTACATCGGGATTCTGGCCTGGAGTATCGGTCTGGGGATTGCGCTGCATCATGCCGGTGACATCACTAAGCATGTATTTGCCGATATCAGCCATGGCGTATCACAAATCGTGCGTTTCATTATTCGTCTTGCGCCTATTGGTATCTTCGGCTTAGTGGCAAACACCTTTGCCATGACAGGTTTTTCGGCCATTGCTGGTTATGCCCAGTTGCTGGCGGTATTGCTAGGTTCTATGTTGATCATCGCCCTGGTGGTTAATCCGCTGATTGTTTGGTATAAAATCAGACGCAACCCTTATCCATTAGTCTTTACTTGCCTGCGAGAGAGTGGTGTTACTGCCTTCTTCACCCGTTCGAGTGCCGCTAATATTCCGGTTAACATGACGCTGTGTGAAAAACTGAAGCTGCATGAAGATACTTATTCAGTGTCGATTCCTTTAGGGGCCACCATTAACATGGGCGGCGCGGCGATCACTATTACCGTGTTGACTCTGGCGGCAGTGAATACCTTAGGGATACAGGTGGATATTCTGACCGCCATTTTGCTCAGTATTGTTGCTGCCGTGTCAGCCTGTGGTGCATCAGGCGTTGCGGGTGGTTCTTTACTGCTTATTCCGCTGGCTTGTAGTCTGTTTGGCATCAGCAATGATGTGGCGATGCAGGTGGTCGCGGTTGGCTTTATTATCGGTGTGATCCAAGACAGCGCCGAAACAGCACTGAACAGTTCAACCGACGTTGTTTTCACCGCATCAGCCTGTGAAGCGGCGGAGCGTGCACAAAACCAAGAGCAAGCATAGTTTTCCTTAAGTTATGTCTTCTAAGATCCGGCGAGCTTGCTCGCCGGATTTTTTATGCCCTGGTCGCTACTCTCTTCTCTAAATTACCTTCTCTAAATTCGCTGCACATTTTTAGCAAATCGAGCGGCCTAATTTGAGCGTTAAAGCCAGATTGAGTTTGCATCAAAAGTGACTTGGATCGCGTTTTTATTTTATATATCAGATACAATTTTCGCCGATGAAAAAGCGTAATTATTGTTAAATGATTGGCTTAGGGTCTATCTTTTGACTGTGCGGCAAATTTGTCGACAGGGAGATGTTAGATAATTATGAACTCTAAACTCAAATTGATGTTAGACGAAACCTGTGTAGATGATGAGCACTCATTATTGCAAGTCTTTGAAATGCCAGTGGTTGAAAAGCGTAAGCGGCTAAACTGGCAACAAAGTGACAGAGCGGGACGTCAAATTGTGGGGCACTGGGTCGATGACCGCTGCGCCATGGGTGATAGAATTACCCTCTATCGGCAGGATGATAAGCTGTTTATCGAGACCTGGTTTAACGACGGTTGCCATAGTCTGGATGAATTAAAGACCAAAGAGACAGACGCTGGATTGAGACTCGAAGATCTGCGCGGCAATCTGTTTGGCGATTATTTCTTGCTGACCAAAGAGCATGATTTGCAGTTTTGTAACAGTGAAGAGTGCTTTTATACGGCTAAACCCATCGCCGCATAACCAGATGGCTTGCGGCGACAGTCGCGATTAAAAGGGATGTTTGCTGTAAAACCCTATGGTTTTTTGGCTGAAGGGATGAGTGATAGTCAAGTGCTGGGCATGCAGGCACAAACGTGTCGATGCCTTGATGATTCGCTCATCGCCATAAAAATCATCACCAAGAATAGTATGACCTATGGCCTTCATATGCAGGCGCAGCTGGTGAGTACGGCCCGTAATGGGGTTGAGTTTGACCAGCGTGCTGTTTGCTCGTCTCTCTAATACTTCAAAATAAGTGGTGGAACTCTTGCCATCGTCTGCGATCATCTGCAGCGGCGGTTCGGCTTTATCTGCCTTCATCGCCAAGCTTATCTTACCTTCATCCTGCTCAATGATGCCGTCCACAAGCGCCACATAGTATTTCTCAGTCTGGCGATTTTGAAATTGGGTCTTTATATTGGACTCGGCCTTTTTATTTAAGGCAAACACCATCAGCCCAGACGTCGCGCAATCGAGGCGGTGCAACAAGATGGCCTCTGGGATGAATTGCAGCAGACGATTGAGGGCACAATCGTGGGTATTTTCGGCGCGACCGGGATTGGATAACAAACCCGAAGGCTTATTGATCACCACTATGTCTCTGTCTTGATAGCGGATATCGAGCCAGGGAATGGCAGGGGGCTGATAAGTAAAAATTTTCATTGAGTCTCCTTGGCGGCGATCCTACCAAAGAATCTGCTTGCTGCCTATCTGTAAGGGAGCCTTGCCATGTCTGAGCCTCAGCCCTTGTCGTTCAAGCAAGCATCTGACTCGTGATCTGCGCCGCGATCTGTTAGTTTGGCAGCAGTTTTGATCAATCTTTTAGGACTATGTATGAGCTCAGCGAAAGTGTATGCCATAGGAACGCCCGGTCAGAAGTGGGGCGATCAAGAAAAAGCCCAGTGGCGCCAGGCGCAGCAGAAAAAACGATCTTATCAGCAAGAGGTGGTGAGTAAGATAGAGTCGATGCCTGACAGTTTAGAAGTAAGCCAATACGGTGAGCTTAATTATTCTGAGGGGCAGTATCCCCTTTATGCCCTTAAAAGCCGTAACTGGAGTGAGAACAAGCCGACAGTCCTGGTTACTGGCGGTGTGCATGGTTATGAGACCAGCGGCGTTCAAGGAGCGCTGAGGTTTGCACAAACCGCGGCAGCGCAATACAGCGAGCAGTTTAATCTGCTGATCGCACCGTGTGTCAGCCCCTGGGGATATGAAACCATTAATCGCTGGAATCCCTTGGCCATCGATCCTAACCGCTCATTCGTGCCCCAAAGTCCGGCAGCGGAATCGGCGGCCTTGATGAGTTTGGTTGCCAAACTCAATGTAAAACTGCTGGCCCACATAGATCTGCACGAAACCACTGATACAGATAACAGCGAGTTTCGTCCGGCCTTGGCGGCCCGCGATGCCGTGCCCCATAAAAATTGGGATATTCCCGATGGCTTTTATCTGGTGGGTGACAGTGAAAACCCTTGTGATGAGATGCAGGCGGCCATTATCGACGCCGTTGCCAAAGTGACTCACATTGCGCCGGCCGATGAAGATAAGTGTCTGATAGGCGCGTCTATTACTCAGTTTGGGGTGATCAATTATCCGACCAAGCAGCTGGGCCTATGCACAGGTTTCAGTGATGCTAGCTTTAACACCACGACTGAGGTGTATCCAGACAGCCCCTCGGTGGATGATGAGAACTGTATCTTGGCGCAGGTGGCCGCAGTGACCAGTGCCTTGGATTATATTTTGCAGGCTGATTAACTAAAATCTAAATCAGCCGGCTGATAATCACTAAGGTCACACTGATAAACAGGGCGCCCGTGAGCAGATTGATTGCGGGCGTTGCCCTTTGTAGTTTCTGCTGCACGCTAGGTTTAGACAGTACCAGGGCGATGAGGCTGAACCAGATAAGCGACAGACTGAATAACAGCGCAGTGATGGCAACTTTAGTGGTGATGCTGACTTGTGGGGTGATCAAACTGGAGAACAGGGTGATAAAAAACACCAGGGCTTTAGGGTTGAGCAGATTGGTTGACATCCCCTGAATGAATCCCTGCAAGCTGCTCAGTCCTTGTGATGGGCTGACGTCTACCGCCAGCGCCTGCTGCTGACGCCAGTGTGCAATCCCACTTTTTATTGCACCATATCCCATCCAGGCAAGGTAACTTGCTCCCATCAACTGCACAGCCAAATAGAGGTTGGGTGAGCTTTTGATCACAAGGCTGACCCCTGTCAGACTCAATATGGTGTGCATTGTGATGGCAACTGCGAGTCCCAGGGCGCAGGCCAAAGCCGTCTGGCGCCGCTCCTGACTTGCGAGTTTAACCACAAGCACAAAATCAGGGCCTGGGCTGGCAAGTGCCAGAGTGTGGATAACTGCCAGAGAGAGTAAGAGTTGATAGTCGAGTGCCATTGTCTTTTATCGTGTTAAGTCATTAAAAAGCGGTAGCTAATCCTGTTACCGAGTCAGTCAGTGTAGCCAGTTAGCTTGGTGCTGACCAGCAATTAATCTTTCGGTGAGATCAGGTAAATAATCGCCATTCTTTGAGGTATGGAGAGTGAATTCTGTAATTAATTAGCTCATAATGGGGCGCGAATATTATGCTCACAGCTATTTTAACCGGAGTCGGACTTGTGAAAGGACAGATCATACGCGAAATGAAGGTGCAACCTGTCATTGAAGTAGATTACGAGGTGCAAAGACGTATTGCTTTTATTAAAGCCAAACTAAAAGAAGCCAAAGCGACAAGTTTAGTATTAGGGATCAGTGGCGGGGTCGACTCCTCCCTGGCCGGGCGTCTGTGTCAACTCGCTGTGAACGAGCTTAATCAGGAAAGTGATGATAATAGTTACCAGTTTATCGCCGTTCGACTGCCTTTTAAGGTGCAAAAAGATGAAGATGAGGCGCAGTTAGCCTGCCAGTTTATTGAGCCCAGCAAGTTGGTGACTGTGAACATTGGCGAAGGCGTTGAGGGCGTTCATCATCAGACTCTTATTGGATTAGAAGCAGCCGGTGTGATCTCCCACCCCCATAGCAGTGTCGATTTTGTCAAAGGCAATGTGAAAGCCAGAATGCGTATGATTGCCCAATATGAGATCGCAGGTTTAACCGGTGGTTTAGTGGTAGGGACAGACCATAGCGCCGAAAACATTACCGGCTTTTACACCAAGTGGGGCGATGGCGCCTGTGATTTGGCGCCTCTGTTTGGTCTAAGCAAGCGTCAGGTGCGTAAGTTGGCCGCCGCCTTAGGCGCGCCAGACATCCTAGTCAATAAGACGCCAACGGCGGATCTCGAGTGCGATCAACCTCAGCTAGAAGATGAAGTTGCGCTCGGACTGACCTATGATCAGATAGATGATTTTCTCGAAGGCAAAGCGGTCGACGCCGCAGTCGAGAAGCGTTTGATCGCCATCTATAATGCGACGCAACATAAGCGTCAATCTATACCGACTATCTATGATTAAATCTTGATAATGCGATTGAAATAGACATTAAATGTCCTGCATTATCAATGAAAAGGCAGTGAAATCTAAATTCACTGCTTTTTTTATTTCAATATCCTAGGTAACTAAAGTAATCTGAGTCCTTGTTGTACCGCAGGTACAGCGGCGAGAAGAGAAGCGTGCTCCCGTTTGCACCACTTTATGGCATCGATAACCATGAGGATGTTCGGTTTCATCACTCGCGGCTTTCCCTTACTCTGGTGTAGAACAGTATGCCGTTATCAATATACTATTCCTGCAGCTGATTCATTCCTTGATCTTCTATGTTCAACAGAAAACGTAATGACTAATCTTAAGTTAAATCAGTAACATGCTTCTCTATTTTTCTTGCCTGCTTTCTTGCCTACACTCTTGCAGGATAGTTCATTTTTACCGACAGAGTGTGGAAGATGATGGGGTTGAAATAGAATCATAGCAACAAGATTTAATTGACATCTAACATAAAGGTTGTGTATACAACTAATATCTTGTTCAGATCACTTGATAACGTATGCCTCAATATAACCACCATCAATCTCTAGGTCACCTAACCGGATTAGCAAGCCGATTATTTAATCGCTTATTAACGACACGCTTTAGACAGGCGGGTATAGAGATCACCGCAGAGCAATGGGGAGTTATTTTATTGCTGCAAAATCAAGGAGAGCTTTCGCAGAATCAAATCTGTGAGTTGTTGTACTTGGAAAAATCCAGTGTCAGCCGTTCCATTGCGAGCCTTGAAAACCGTGGATGGATACAAAGGACGCGCTCAGATACCGATAGCCGAAGTAAGTTGGTTGCGTTAACGGAGCAATCTTTATCGGTTGTCGAAACTTGTGCAGAGATCGCCAGTTCGGTGTTAGTGGATGCTCAGCAAGATCAGAGCTTATTGGCTCTTGAGCGAAGTCGGCAGCATTTGGCTGATGTGATCACCAATTTGAGAAAGCTTAACCAATAACATTAGGTCGGCTACTGCCTCGGTGGTGCCGTATTAAACCAATTAAAATAGGAGTCGTTAGATGTCGAAACGTAATGCATTAATAACAGGTGGGGCGCGAGGCATTGGCGCTGCGACCGCAAAAGCATTAGCAGCAGATGGTTTTCGTGTTTTTATCAATTACGTCAATAGTGCCTCAGTGGCTGCCGAGCTTGCGAAGGAGATCCAAGCCGCTGGTGGAGAAGCCTATACGATTCAGGCCGATGTGAGAGACGATACTCAGATCCAAGCGATGTTTGATAGCATTTCGAATGAACATGGCGGCGTCGATATCTTAGTGTCAAATGCCAACATGAATTTTACGCCTAAGCCATTTATGGAGCAGACATGGGAAGAGTTTTCACAAAAACTCAATGACGAAATGCATGCGGCTTATCAAACCACCAAACTTGCTGCAGAAAGTATGAAGCGGAAGCAGTATGGCCGTTTAGTGTTTATTTCTAGTACCTTATCTGAGGTACCTGCTCCGAGTTTTATTGCCCATGGGAGTGCTAAAGGTGCATTAGACAGCTTCAGTAAGTATCTGGCTCAAGAGCTTGGGCCTTATGGCATTACTTCAAATATTGTAGCGCCGGGCTTAGTGGAAACCGATGCGACCAAAGATGCACCTGAAGAATTTAAAGAGATGATCAGAATGCATACGCCTACGCAGAAAATCGCCACCCCTGAAGATGTTGCCAATACGGTTCGCTATTTAGTCAGTGAAGCCAGTGGTCATATTACTGCTACCTATCAACCTGTATGTGGTGGCGCTTATATTCAATAACAGGCGCCAGGTCTGAAGACCTTTACTGAAGATTTTGCAATTGCACCTTTTAGTTGTAACAGTGGCTAAAGGGTGCTTTTTTTTGCTTTGTAAAAGCTGTTTAAATACAAAAGGGTAAAACGATTTACTGCCAATGATTGAGCACATCTCTTTTAGGCGAATCCCCAAATAGCTTTGAGTATTCCCTGGAGAACTGGGATGGGTTTTGGTAACCCACTTTATAAGCCGCAGTCGATGCACCCTGACTTTTTGCGATCATTAACTTTCTGCGATCGTTAACCTTTAAGCTTCCATTATGCTAAGCCGGACGATTGGGCAATCATCTCCCAGTAATGAACTATGGGTTACTTTTATAAAAGCCTAAAGTTAGATTAGAGAATCTACTATGTTTCGTTAACCATTTTTGGAGTGAAAGAAATGTCCCTATCATCCATCAGGCTAGCATCTGTGACTTTGCTTATTTTTATGACGGGTTATATCCAAGCACAAGAGGCACAGCCAACAAAGATTACTGTGGCTAAGAACGGCTCTCAGCTACCTATGACGGGGCTTGAACCCTATTTTACGGGTGATGTTCGTGTTGAGCCCTTGTTTGCTGCAAAAGGGGAAGAGCGCGCAGCTGGTGCAACTGTGACGTTTGAGCCAGGCAGTCGCACCAATTGGCATACCCATCCCGTGGGGCAAACCTTAATAGTCACTTCAGGCATGGGCTGGGTGAAACAAGAAGGCGAAACAAGGCTTGAAATTCATCCTGGCGATGTGGTCAAAATTCCTGCTAATGTCCGTCACTGGCATGGTGCGACCTCGACAACAGCCATGACACACATTGCGATTCAGGAAGCCAAAGAAGGCAGTGTGGTTAAGTGGCTGGAGCCTGTGACTAAGGCCCAGTACGAAAAAAAGTAATGCAGTCGGCTAAAAGTGTTCATCAAACAGCGGCTCAAGCTAAGGTATCGACCATGAAGGTGAGTTTGACAATTAATGGCCAGCAACTATTTGCAACGTTAGCTAATAACCCCACAGCAAAAGACTTTTACAGTATGTTGCCGTTGCGGTTGCCTCTGAAGGATTACGCCAGTACAGAAAAAATAGCCTATTTAGCGCGTAAATTAACTAAGGCCGATGCACCGGCAGGTACTGCGGGCAAAATAGGTGATATTACTTATTATGCGCCTTGGGGGAATTTAGCCATTTTTTACCGGGATTTTGGTTATGCTGCTGGCTTGATCACCTTAGGTCGTTTGAGTGGTGATATCTCTTTGTTGTCGACTGCAGGAGACGTTGAAGTATTAATAGCGCCTGTTGAGCCTTAGTCAGTGCGACATAGTGTTACTTGCTCTGGTTATTTACACCCTATATTGAGATAGGCTGTTATGAGATTATCGGTTCATCATTCCTTTTTTATTGCCTCATTGGCTTTTATACTGGTCTTTGCCACCTCTGGCGCACCTATCTCGCTATTTAATACCTATCGACTTGAGAATGGCTTATCGAACAGTGATTTAGGTCTTGTCTCCTTGGGGTACTTTATCGCAGCGGCGATTGCACTATTAATGTTTGGTCGTTTGTCTAACTTCATTGGCCGTAAGCCTATGGCGATCATCGCTTTGCTGTGTGTTATTGTTTCCTGTCTTTTGCTTACCCAAATGCACAGTGTTCCCGTGTTATTTGTTGCTCGAGTTTTGCAAGGTCTGGCTTGCGGTATCGCGACCAGCAGTATCGGTGCTTATGTTGTCGATCTGTCTGAAGGTAAACCGGGATGGCTAGTCGCTGCAGTGACAAGTACTTCACCCATGATTGGGATCTCAAGTGGGGCGATCACTAGCGGGGCATTGGTGAGTTGGGGGCCTTGGCCAAGAGTGTTGATATTCATCCTATTGTTGAGTTTTTTACTCGCTTGTCTGCTGCTAGTGTTTTTCTCTCCAGAAACCATCAAACGTAAGTCTGGGGGGCTAGCGGCTTTATGGCCAAATCTTTATCTGCCTAAGGAGCGTTTATGGGCTTTTTTAATTATGGCTTGCTGCGTTATTGCCACTTGGTCATTGGGCGCTTTTTACCAAGCTTTTGGCCCCTCAATTGTTGCTGAGCAACTTGGAACCCGCAGTGCAATTGTGTCGGCCCTGGCTTTCTCATCTGTGATGATATTGACGCCGCTGGGCGGCTATATAACCAGCAATATGGCTTCAACTTTCGCGGTAAGGTTAGGCATGGGGCTGTATATTGCCTCTGCTATTTTGATTCTAATTGCCCTTGAGCAGGCTTGGTTGGTGCTATTTTTTGTCGCAAGTTTACTTGTCGGTGTAGCTCAAGGTATTGCAACGACTGCGTGTTTAAAAGTGTTACTTCACGGTATAGATATCGAGTATCGTGCAGGACTGTTATCCACGGTATTTGTGGTTTCCTATTCTGGCGCAGTATTTCCTGGCATGGTTGCCAGTCTTGCTGCCACAAGCTTTAGCGTCTTTGAAATCTGTGTGGGCTATGTGGTTCTGGGGATTATCGCCGCCAGTATCGCGATAGGAGCTTCATCTAGAATACAATTCTCACCTAAAGTATCCGTTAATGCCTAAATAGATAATTAGTCAGCTGTTTTATGCAAAAAGGCGAACCTAAGTTCGCCTTTTTTGTGTTGATATCTTGCTGCAGATTTAATCTGTTTTGACTTCTG
Source organism: Shewanella sp. AS1 (assembly GCF_021412565.1). Lineage (GTDB taxonomy): Bacteria > Pseudomonadota > Gammaproteobacteria > Enterobacterales > Shewanellaceae > Shewanella. The sequence goes on from NZ_JAKCLJ010000006.1 coordinate 31,963, forward strand.
ATGCGAGATAATCTTGATCCGATACAGGTTCAAACCAGTCAACGGCTTTTCCATCTAAGGCTTCTTGAATCGCCACATGCTGCATGCTTGATCCGTCGGTGGCGCCATGCCAATGCTTACGGCCGCAATTACACCAAATTAGATCGCCTGGACGGATTTCGGTTTTCGGGCCGCCTTCGCACTGGGTCCAACCTTTGCCCTGGGTGACAAGTAGGATCTGTCCTAGTGGGTGGCTGTGCCAATGGGTACGAGCACCTGTCTCAAAGTTAACCACTGCCATACCCACACGGCAGGGAGCTGGCGCATTAAAGAGTGTGCTGATGTAGACATCGCCGGTGAACCAATCGCTCGGGCCTTTGACAGCTTTCATATCTTCAGAGCGGATCACTTGCATGTTCGCGGTTGGAGATTCGTTGGTACTCATTTCTTGTTCCTCATACAAAACACTCGCAAGCACTGCAGGTTGAGAGTGCTGGTTGATAGGATTTAGGAATAAACCCAAGCCACTTATTAATTTATTGGTGATTCAGTATGAACCATAAATTGACAAAATTTGGCGGGTTTAACTTGCAGCTAGAACAGTAAAAAATAATAAGACTTTGTCTCAAGGTGCGATAAAGCGTATCAGCCTAATCGCATATGGGGCGTATCAATTATATGAATATTATGTTTGTTCCTGTCTGAAGCTGAAGTACCAATCCTGTCATTTTCTTGCCTAATATTCCGAGGGTTTAAAGGTGTTGATAAATCAAAACAAGCAATTGTTAGGAATGAGAAAACGATGATTGAATCTACAACGCTAACAATAGTAGTATTGTATTAACATTGGTAAAAAAGGGGGCGGCATTTCAGTCTTATTAGGAGTGCGTTATGAACATCTTCTGTGGGGAAAGGATGTTGTGATTGATTACCACTTCAATAGTGCCATACCCATTACAAACATGATAAGGAACCTGTTGTGGTAAAGATGAATGGTCAACACCTAAAACCTATTGCAGCGGCTATTGCCTGCTTACTTTTATCTGGGTGCCAATCCGGAGAGGTCAATGAAGCCAACTTGCAAAAACAGCAAGCAAGCAGTGTGCATGATTGGGAGAATCCGGCCGTTTTCGATATTGGTTCGTTACCCGATCGCGCTTTCTTCGCTTCATACCCTGATAAACAAGCGGCACTTGCCGGTGATGACAGAGGCTCGAGTCATTACCATTCGTTAAATGGAGAGTGGCATTTTAATTTTGTTGAGAAGCCATCGCTTCGCCCGACAGATTTCTATGCAGAGAATTTCGATGTCTCCAAGTGGCCACTCACGCCAGTTCCCTCCAATTGGCAGTTACAAGGTTATGATTATCCCATTTATGTGAATCATGGGTATGGGTTCCCCAAAAATAAGCCTTTTGCCCCTGAGTACAATCCTGTCGGCTCATATAGAAGAGACTTTACCGTCGATGAAAAATGGCAAGATAAGCGCATTATTTTACATTTTGGCGCGGTGAGATCGGCGTTTTATGTTTGGGTCAATGGTCAGAAGGTGGGTTATAGCCAAGATGGCAAGCTGCCTGCAGAATTTGATATTACCTCTCTGGTTAAAGCCGGTAACAACAGTGTCGCGGTAGAGGTGTATCGCTGGAGTGATGGCAGCTATCTAGAAGATCAGGATATGTGGCGCATCAGTGGTATTCAGCGTGATGTGTTTTTACAAGTGGTGCCTAAAACACAATTGTGGGACTTCCATGCTAAAACTAAGTTAATCAACGACTTTAAAGATGGCTCGCTGGCGCTGGATGTCGATATTGAGAACACGCTCACCGAACCTGCTAAGGCGACCCTCACAGCTCAGATGTTCGATGGAGAGCAACTGCTTTGGCAAGAACAGAGTGAGCTTGAAGTCGCTGGCAATCAAAAAGCGCAGGCGACATTTAATCAGCAATTTGCCAATGTCACGCCTTGGTCAGCTGAGGTGCCGAAATTATATGACTTAATCCTGACCTTAAGCATCCCTGGTCAAGAAGAGCAGGTGGTACGTCAACCGATTGGCTTCAAGAATGTCAAAATTGAAAACGGTTTACTTAAGGTCAACGGGCAGCCCATCATCATCAAAGGGGTAAACCGTCACGAACATGAGCCTGCCACTGGTCAAGTGGTGAGCCGCGAAGGCATGCTCAAAGATATTGAGCTGATGAAGCTTAATAATATCAATACGGTCAGAGCCTCCCATTATCCTAATGATCCTTACTGGTATCAACTTTGCGATCAGTATGGTTTGTACGTTATCGATGAAGCTAACGTTGAGTCCCATGGCTATGAGTTTGAGCAAGATGGCTTAGGTAACGATCCTCAATTCAAAGCCGCTATTCTTGATCGTGTCCATGGCATGATTGAGCGCGATAAAAACCATGCTTCGATTATTTCTTGGTCTTTAGGTAATGAAATTGGTCCAGGTCCCAATATTCGTGCGGCGTATTTACTCGCTAAAGAACTGGATGATAATCGCATCGTTCAATATGAAACCCGTGCCGATTGGTACAAAGAGAAAATGACCGATGTGGTCGGCTGGATGTACGCCAATCGTGAAGAGATCAGCGATAAGTATCTTGGCAAATACCCTGACACGCCATTTATTTGGGTTGAGTATGCTCATACCATGGGCAATAGCGGCGGTAACCTAAAAGAACTCTGGGACTTCGTGTATGAGCATCCTCAGTTTCAGGGGGGCAGTATTTGGGACTGGGTCGATCAAGGCCTTTATCAGACCAATGACAAAGGTGAAACCTACTTGGCCTATGGTGGCGATTTTGAGCCAGAAGGGGTAAGAAATGCCAACAATTACTTGGCAAATGGTCTGATTGGTGCCGATCGCGTTCCCCATCCCGTGCTCTATGAAGTGAATAAGGTTTATCAAAATATTCATGTAGAGCAACTGGAAAATGGCAAATACCGCGTTATCAACCGTAATTTCTTCCGTGACCTAAGTTATGTCCAACCTGTCTGGTCTTTATTGGAAGATGGTAAAGTGGTTGCTAGTGGTGAACTCGCTAAGATGAATACTGCACCGCAACAAGAAGCTGAGATCTCACTCGATGTTGCAGGTCGTTATGTGAAGCAACCTGGCCATGAGTATCTGCTTGATCTTAAGTTTTTACTGAATGAGCAAGAGGGGATTATTCCACAAGGTCATCCGGTAGCAACAGAGCAATTTATTCTCCAGCCTAAGCAGACCCAAGAGGTATTGGCTGATGCAGATGATCTGAAAGTCACACAAGCGAATAATGTTATTCAAGTGTCTTCTGGGAAAAACAGCGTTGCATTTGATAAAGGAACAGGGCGTCTATCAAGTTACCGCATTGATGGCACAGAGCTGATAAAAGAAGGCTTATTCCCTAACTTCTGGCGTGCAATGACAGATAAAGATAATGGCAACCGTTTGTGGGAGAAGTCGGCGGCATTTTACAAAGATGCCCCTGAAAAAGCACAAGTGATAGCGGTGGATGTTGATAAGGCAGATGGTAAAGCAAAAATTGATTTTACCCTGCATTTCCCAACGTTAAATAGTAATGCCACCATAGAATATCTGGTGGGTAAGGATGCCAGTGTTGCGATCAACTATATCGCTAAATTGGAGAAGTCATTACCTGAGATGCCTAGGTTTGGTTTAAAGATGCAGTTACCTGAGGGGTTTGAGTCGGTCACTTGGTATGGCCGTGGTCCTTGGGAGAACTATCAAGATCGTAAGAGTGCTGCTGATTTAGGTATCTATCAGTCCCGTGTGACAGACTTTTACACCCCTTATATTCGCCCTCAGGAGAATGGGAACCGCAGCGACACCCGTTGGCTGGAGATCACCAATGCTGCCGGGGTAGGCTTGAAACTTGTCGGTGAGCCAAAGTTTGATTTTACGGCGCACCACAATACTATCGCCGATTTTGATTATCCGAAAATTGGTGCAAATCGCCACTCGACCGATATCAAACCACGTCCATTAACTGAACTGATCATTGATTTACGTCAGCGAGGCGTGGGTGGTGATAATACCTGGGGATCTACACCCTATGAACCCTACCGCTTACTGCCAAGTAAGCAGCAAGAATATCAATTGCAATTGATTTTACAGCCCTTAAATAGCCAATCTTAATAGGTAAAAGGCCTTAACCATGTCAATGGTTAAGGCCTTTGTCTTAATCATTCTGTATTGTTCGTTTTGCTAATAAGCCGGATTATTAGGCAATAAAGTGAGAGTATTAATCTAACGGCCGCAGTACACCTTTTGACATAATCTATTCATGGATTAATGCATCGGGCTTTTCCCTATGTATTAGGTCGACATCTTATCAACACCCATTGGAAACAATGAGTTGAAGCCGTCGGCATAGTAAGGTCAAAGCTGTTTCAGTATTGAACTTAGTTCTAGTTAATCACTTTACATTAGGAATTTTCCATGAATAAACAAGATACAGTTACTGCTCCTTTAGCTGAAAAGACAATATCTGATGCTAGTCGTCGAGATGTGATTAAAAAAGCCGGAGTCGCTATTGCTGCATTAGGCGTTGGCTCGCTTTCGACAAGGGTTTCTGCTGATTCATCGTTAACATTAGATTCGGCTTGGGATAAGACATTTGCCAAGAGCGATAAGGTCAATCACAAGAAGGTTAGTTTTAAAAATCGTTATGGCATTACATTAGCGGCTGATCTATACCAACCTAAAAATGCTGAAGGTAAACTGTCTGCTATCGTCTTGAGTGGTCCTTTTGGTGCGGTTAAAGAGCAGTCTTCTGGCCTGTACGCACAAACCATGGCTGAACGTGGTTTTGTTACCTTGGCTTTCGATCCATCCTATACGGGTGAAAGTAGTGGGGAGCCACGTAATATCGCTTCACCTGATATCAATACGGAAGACTTTAGTGCAGCAGTGGATTTTATAGGCTTGCTGCCAAATGTGGATCGCGAGCGTATCGGTGCCATTGGCATTTGTGGCTGGGGTGGCATGGTGTTAAACGCCGCAGCAGTAGACAAGCGTATTAAGGCCGTTGTGGCGAGTACCATGTACGATATGACGCGTTTATATTCAAAAGGTTACAATGACAGTGTTACCTTAGAACAACGCACACAAGCTCTTGAGCAACTAAGCCAACAACGTTGGGCGGATGCCGAAAAGGGTGAGCCTGTGTATGGACCTGTGTCGCTAGAGTTAAAAGGCGGCGAACCACAATTTGTGGTGGAATATGCCGATTACTATAAATCGAGCGAACGTGGTTTTCATCCAAGAGCGATTAATTCAAATTCAGCATGGTCGTTAACTACACCTACTTCATTCATGAATATGCCGATTTTGAGTTACATTTCAGAAATTTCGCCACGTCCTATTTTGTTGGTACACGGTGAAAAAGCGCATTCTCGATATTTTAGTGAAACGGCTTTTGAGGCGGCGAATCAACCTAAAGAGTTAATGATCATCCCTGGTGCCAGCCACACTGACTTATATGATCAGATGGATATCATTCCATTCGATAAACTAACCGAGTTTTTTAAAGCCAATTTAGCCTAATAATGGGTCTTTAATTCCTGATGCTTGTATCCAGTTGAGTCGGCCTATATGCCACTTCACTTGGTGGTCAATTCAACTGGATAAAGCACTTTGCCTCGCTTTCGTTTAAATCTGCTTTTTGAGCTCATCGATCAGGCTATTCGGGCACTGGCGATAATCGAGATAGGGGAGGCGATAGATATGGCGGTTTCCTTCGGTTTGGTGCTCGAAGCTTTGTGGTGTTGTTAGCGGGGTTAATCCTAGATTTTGGGCGCTCCGCTGTCCGCAGACAAAATGGTGGGTTGCGCCTGGGTGTAATTGAGTGGCATTGAACCGGATAAGCTCATTTTGCGTTAGCAGCCTAGGTAGATAGGATCTCCAATTATCATTAGGCGAGCAGATCTTGGCCATAATCACCAATATTTTGCGCCAGTGATTGCCATTTAACGCAATGATTTCATCAATATTCAGCTCACCGCTCTTAATTTCATAGCTCTTAACTGCATCTCTCTTAACTGCACCGCTCGTACTCTCAGCATTAATCATCTCAGCATTAATCATCTCAGAATGGGTAACCGCATCTTTTTTAACCGCATGATTGCTAGTCATAAGCCGGTGATTATATTTTTCGGGGAGTTGAGGGGGATTGGGCAGATAAAAACAATAGGGAGCCGCTAAGGGGCCAAGGTGCGCAATAGACAGGTTCATATCGGTAGCGGTAAATGAGAGGAGATAGGCTATAGGAGATAAGAGTTTAACCCTGAAGCAGCGTTATGTTAATAAATAGATATAATTTAAACCTCTATAATGGATGAAAAACCATAGACTAACTCAACGGATAGCCAATCAGGCGATAGGGATAGATGAAAACCTTGTTACTCAGCTCCTCTAAACAGCTCGCTTTAGCGCTTTTGTACGGCCTGCTAGGTATAGTGGTCGCAGTAGTTGTGGCTGGGATTTGGCTGTTAAACAACAGACCCGAACTCTCGCCCTGGCATACGAGTATGCTCAAGCAGGAGTACCATCGCAATCTGCCACTGACCAGTTTTGAGCAGTATCTCATGTTAGAAGATAAGCTGTTTGATGAGATGCATTTGAAGATTTATCAGCAAACACAAAATCTTATTCATCAACCGTTAAACCGTTATGTGCGGGGCAGTTACTCGGATCCGGCTAAGTGGCCACAAAACTGGAATCGCAGTTTCGAGTGGCCCAATCCTCAGGCTGAGTACGCTTTACTCCTGTTGCATGGGATGTCAGATTCACCTTACTCCATGTCCCATTTGGCCAAGCATTTTGCGCCATCGGCCCATGTGCTTGGGCTGCGTTTACCTGGTCACGGCACTTTGCCATCTTCCTTAGTGTCTCTTTCCTGGCGAGATATGGCATCAGCCGTTGCTTTGGCGACCAGGCACTTGCAGCAAGCCTTACCGGATAAGCCCATTTATGTGATGGCGTTTTCAACGGGCGCGGCCCTGGCCTTGAATCATGAGCTCGAAGCCTTAGTCCAGCACAGACCACAGGCTTATCAGAGGATGATTTTTATCTCTCCGGCCATAGGGTTAACCCCGGTTGCCGCCGCGGCAAAATGGCAAAATGAGTTAGGTTTGGTGCTGGGATTAGAGAAACTGAACTGGAATGCGATTCAAACCGAATATGATCCCTTTAAATATAACTCGTTTGCCGTGAATGCCGGCGATGTGGTTTATCAACTGGCGAAACGTAATCAACAGCTCCTCGCTGCAATTTGGACGGAGCAGCTGACAGATTTAGCCCCCATCTTAACGTTTCAGTCGGTGGCCGATAACACGGTTTCGACCCCAGATGTGTTGATTAAACTCTATCGGGCATTGGGGCGCAGTGATGATGAGTTAGTGCTGTTTGATATCAACCGTGATGATATCAATATGTCACTGGTGGTGAACGATCCTATGGACGCTTTGAAGCCACTTATCTCGACGGTAAAATATGATCTGACCTTAATTCAGAATCGCACTCTCGATGCCCAGGTAAAGCGCCAGGTCGAAGCCGTTCATTATTCATCTAAGGGCGATGTTACCCATGAAGAGTTGGGCCTTTTCTGGCCTAATGGGGTGTATTCACTTTCCCATGTGGCACTGCCTTTTCCTAAGTCCGATCCGCTTTATGGCCCAAGCGGTGGGATCCCTGGCTTTAGGGTCAATATTGGCTCGGCGGCAACCCGAGGCGAGCGGGGGGTACTTGGTGTGCCAGCCGCGGATATTTTGCGCCAGAAATGGAATCCCTTTTATCCCTATATGGTCGAAAGAATGGAGCTGTTTATCGCTTCACCCGAAAAGGATTAGGGTAGGGACTTTTCCTCTGTTAACACTGTGGTGATCACTTGGTTTCGTCCTTCCGCCTTGGCTTTGTATAAGTTCAAGTCTGCCATCTTAAACCAATGATCAACTTGATTATATTCGCCAGGATAGCTGACCACTGCGCCGATACAGACGGTAACGCGGGTGGTGTTATCTTTCGTCACCTGAACATCAGTGTTAGCCACTTTTTGGCGGAATTGATCCAGTAACGACTGGATCTCCTCAGCATGACATTGGGGCAGAACAATTACAAACTCCTCGCCGCCATAGCGGGAAACCAGATCCGTGTTACGTTTAAAGAAACTGCGCATCATTTCGCCTAAGGCGATAAGCACTTTATCCCCCGCCTGATGGCCGAAAGTGTCATTCACTCTCTTGAAATGGTCGATATCCAGGATACAAAAGGCCAATGCTGCATGATTACGCTTACACATATCATGCAAGGTGGTGAAGTGGCTCTCGGTATAGCGTCGATTATAAAGTTGAGTCAGTTCATCCCTTTCTGCCAGCGACTGTAATTTGGCATTGGCATTTTTCAGCTCTAAGGTTCTTAGGGCTACTTTTTCCTCGAGTTCGAGTTGATGGCTTATCAGCGCCTGTTTTCCCTGCTGAATCGTAGTGGCCAGGGTTTGGATCTCAATCGGGCTGGAGTCATCGACTAAGATTTCACCTCGGGTAGAGATATCCCAATCGCTGAATTTCTGTGCGATCAATTCCAGTGGCTCGGTCAGCCGGCGACTGACGGCGCTTATCAGGAAAATCGTGGTAGCAAAGGCAAAGACAAGCACGGTAAAAGTGATCAGATATTGCTGCTCGATTTGACGGATAAGGGGGGAAAAGGGCATGACCACATACAGGCTCCAACCGTTTTTAAGTTGATACTTGTAATAGGCAAATTCAGGCGTAGTGCTGTTTAGCTGCTTTAAGTTCATCATCGCCAGACTGGTTTTATACCTTAGGCCTTCAGTCGTGGCGGTAAAAGGCGTCATTGTAGATATCCCAAGGGGGCTAGAGGCGTAGACAACATTATTATTGCTATCGACTAAGACGATGGATCTTTGATTATGATCTGGGTCGCGGATATCTATCTGGGTGAAATTATTCAGATTCAATGAGCCGACTATGATCCCTATCGGGGTGGAATGGTCGTCTGCATCATACACAGGTGCACTGATGGCAACCGTTGGCGTTGGGCTTAACTCTTCACCTTCAAATACCGATGAGATATAGGTGGTCTGCTCCTCGAATGCACGTTGAAAATAGGGGCGCCGCCTAACATCGATAGCTGCATTTTCAGCTTGTGAACTGGAGTTGGTTGAGTGAGAACGTTGGCTGTGGGCGCTGCTCTCCCCTTGGCTGTCGATAATGAGCAGGGAGGTAAAATAGGGGTAATTTTGGTGCAATCTGAATAAATGGGATTGCAAATCCACTAAATTCGCACCGGTCAGGCTTAGCCAGCGAGCCGCGTTATCTATGGCTTTCACATGATTATCTATATAGGACTGGGTCGATTCCCCTAGGAAATAGGCAGAATCTTTCAGATTATGCTGAACCTCTATCTGCTGCTGGGCAATGGTATGGCCGTTGAAAATCAGTGTCGAGGTTAATAACACTAAGGTCAGAATTTGAATAAAAGTATAGGTTAATTGTTTATTGAAGTTCTTACCTATCTTATGGGTTAGCCCACCCTTAAATTGCAGTTTTAGTGGCGTTAAGGTCACTAAAATTGAGCCTAAAGAGCAATAGAGTAATCCATTAATTCCCTGCTTTAGGGTAATAAACATCAGGTGGCTGTCGGGAAGATCGAAGCTCACACTGGCAAACAGATAAAACAGCGGCATCCCCAGGAACACCCAGAAGAGCATATCGGCATAGAGGGCGTAGATCTCTTTACGTCTGGCAAATCCCAGAAAGAGGGCTTCCAGCGGAAAGAATAGATACATGTGCCAACTGTCCCAGGCGAAATCGAGTCCGATAGCGCACATGATGGCGGTGAGCAGGGCATACCAGGGGCCAAGAAAAATCGCGCTGATCACAAAGAACAGATTGCCAATAACGACCTGCTGGGTCGCAAATAATGGAATAGGCGCGAGATTGACCAGTAATCCACCGAGTCCGAGGAGGAAAGCAAACGCGAGGGATTGGGGTTTTATCAAAGGCATATTGTCCTGTTTGCAATCGATTTGGAAAGCGGTGATTTTATAATCTGATTTGTATTTAAATTGTAATTTATTTGTTTTGCAAATGCTAACAATACCTTATATCGCAGCTGGCGTGAGTTGGCCTGTGAAGCTGCTTATTTAGGGGGATTTCAGCAGTCATTGAGCGGGAATTTCGCTTGTTAATCATTTTTTAAAATTGAGGGGATTTTGTTTTTAAATTTAAGTTTGCGATCTCGAATGTGTTTCGAGATTAACTCATTTCCTTTATTACTCTCCGAGATGTTGTGGTTTTGATACATATTTAAAGTTTGGTAAATAACTGTAACACACTTATCTATATGAATTTTATTTTCAATTGAGTAAAATTTGCACAAAGCGAATTATCATAACTTCAAAAACAATCGCCATTAAATATCGGGTACATCCCTCTGTTAATAAGAGGCTGTAAACCCCATGCCAGAATTTGGAGTGAGCAATTAGCCAAATTCTGCTCTCGTACAGAATATTGCAGTTTTAATTTTAGAAGTGAGAAGTAAATTGATGAGAAAACCTTTTTCCTTAGTGGCAGCAAGTGTCTTAACCGTTCTTTTAACCGGCTGTGGCGGAAGTGATGATTCGGGCTCAACGAAAACGAGTTCTGTCGCCGTTAACAGCACTAATACGACAGTGACCAGTACTGCTGCTGCAACTACTACTGCAACTACAGCTACGACGACAGTTGCGCCTGCACAGGGTGGGACTCAGGTAACAACTCAGGTAACGACTCCCGTTACAACACAAGTCACAACTCAAGTCACAACACAAGTTACAACATCGGCGACTCCTGCCACGGTATCCAGTTTAGCGCCTATTGCAGACTATCAATTTAGCGCCAGCGAGAGCAAAGTCGCGCCAGGCAAGAGCACTGAGTCATTGAGTGGTCAATACAACTGCAGTGGCAATCTCGAAGCGACTGACAGTGTGGGCTCGATAAACATCTATTCAGAGTTCTATCAAAACGGCTGTTACACCAACGCCGATTACAGCAACAGCCAGTATGCCATTGCGGCAGGTTCTTTGAGTGATGGTAATACTCAATTTGAGGCCTATCAGGTGTCACCCGCCCAGGTAAAAGCCCTGAAATTTGCCGGTAGTCATCATCAGGTGCGTATGCAGTTTGCTGCGGCCGATGATTATGTGGTGTATGGCTATGATGCCCAGACCCACAGCTTCAGTCAGCTAGGTGAAGTGAAGGGCGCGAGTGCATCAGACTATACGCCGCTGCCTTTTATCGATTTAGATGAGCTGAGCTCAAGCTTAACCTTTGTGGTGTTACCCGCATCGGCAGATAAGCCCAGCACAATGCAGCAGCTTGGACAAAATCTGCAAGGCGCCTATTTGACCAATTTATCGGGAGTAGCCGATCTGAATCTGTATCAAGTTCAGCTCGATGCGGCGTTAACGCCGAAAGCGCCCCAGGACTTTAATCAAGGTCCAGACAGCCATAATAACGTCTATGGTCAGAATCATTATTTCAGCGTGTTTGGCCTCAATGATGGCGGTATAGGCACTATCTGGCAGGATAAACTGAGTTACCAATATTACTTTACCCATGTAACTGCGGCGCAGAGCAGTAGCACCATAGCACTGCCAGCAGCCCCTGTTTCAGGTGACTTTGTGCTTGGTGGCGCGACGGCCGATGATAAAGATAACCTGTATTACCTGCTTATTGAGGCGGGGAATCAGACCCACAATCTAGCGGCCTGGCTGATAAAAACTGACATAAATGGTCAGCTGATACTCAAAGCCGATGTCACCAGCTCGATTGATGAATTGGCAGAGTTTGGCGAGTTACCCTCTGGCAGTAATCAGGCTGTGTTAGAGGTGATTGGTGATCAGCTTGGGATTATTTACTCAGGCGTGCATCAAAATGGCCATCAGTGGGCCGAGTTTGAGATCTTCGATACAGCTACTCTGGCACTGATTAAAGATCATGGCCAGACAGCCAGCCACTCCTTTAGCCAGGTGTTGACTCGTGGCCAAGATGATAAATTTGTCTCTATCGATTTAGGGGATAACTATCCTCGCGGTATCTTGCTGTCACGCTTCGATGATAACAGCAAGCAAGAGCGTGTGGTTTACAGTTTCAAGACGGCCCACAGCACGACGGCTAAAAACGGCTACGGTGTATTAGGTCAAAACGCCAATGGCGATACCATGTATAAGTGGAGCAATGACAACCGTATCTATACCGAGCTGGGTGGTGTGGTCGATACTGGCAGCGGCTATTTAGTCTTCTTTGCATCTGAGCATGACAGCAAAGGTCTAGTGTTAGATAACGCGCAGGCGGTGAGCTACCTTAACAATGCCCGTAACCTAGGTGTGGTGAAAGTGGTTGCCGATTTTGAAAATGCTTCAGGTTCTGGCGCGCAGATCAGCGATGACCTTATGCTGCTGACCGGTGACTATCCGGCAGAAACGGGATCATTTTATGATTTCAATGGCGGTGAATCCCTGCAGCGTGTTGCTGGCGTACATTGGTTGACTCAGCTTGATCCGCAGGATCTGAGCCACAACGTATCACGTGTAAAAACCATAAGCTTGCCTGGTAAAGATCAGGTACTGGTGTTGTGGGAAGAGTGGTCAAAAGACAGCTATCTGACCACACGTGCCATGATAGTCGGTTTCGATGGTCAGCAAGTCGGTTCAACTTTTGAACTTGCTAGCCTGCGACTCAATCGTCGTGACGAGCTGCTTTATCAGTCAGGCTCTATCTGGTCGGTTACCGGGAACAGCGCCGATCACTCACTGCAGATCGCCGAGTTTAAACTGCTGTAATAGCCTTAAGCTTTGACTGAAGCTGAAAATGCCAGCATGATTGCTGGCATTTTTTTATGAGCGCGATGCCTGCCAAGTGGCTAATGAGTCAGCAATTAACCTTCAATATAAAAAGCTGAATGATAAACAACATCACTTTTTGTCTTGTGGGGTGTGAATTTTATGACTTGAAAATATTCAGCCGGAACCCCTTTTAAGACTAAGTCGGCATCGGCTTTAACCCCAAAACGGGCATAGTAGGCAGGTTCGCCTAATACCACGCAAGCTAAGGCACCCATCCTTTTGAGCTCCTCTAATGCGTGATTGATCAACTTGCTGCCTATGCCGGAACTTTGATAATCGGGAAGCACAGAGACAGGGCCGAGGCCAAAGTAGCCTGACTTACCATCCGATAGAGCGACAGGTGAAATGGCAAGGTGGCCGATGGTCTGACCGTTTTGCTCGGCAATCAATGACAGAGTGAGTACGCCAGCGTCCCTCAGCCCTTGAACAATCAAATGCTCGTTATGGCCTGTGTGGGGCGCATCGCGAAAAGCGGCAATGGTGACAGCCTCAATAGATTGAATGTCTGAACTGGTTTCATGACGGATCTTGATATTCACATTAAATCGCTCAGGAAGATGAAAAGGATGCTGGTTGTTTTAACACGCTACGCCTTTAACTGAAAAGGCTTAGAGAAAACCTCAGATACAAAAAAACCTGTAATTCGTTGAGAACTACAGGCTTTATGTCTCTGAAAGAGAGAATTTGGTCGGTATGAGAGGATTCGAACCTCCGACCCCTGACACCCCATGACAGTGCGCTACCGGGCTGCGCTACATACCGAATTATTTCCTAAACAGCATAATATTGGGGTCTGTTTAGGACAGGCGGAACTTTATCAACTCGCTCAGATTGATGCAAGTGTTTCCCGTGACAAGATTTATCAATTGCCTAGTAATTAGACGTAAAGCGCCGTTTCATCACACTCTGCCCGATTAATGGGTGTGGAAACGGCGTCCTTCTCGCATCACCTGGATAAACTCTGGGGCACTGATTTTTTTACGCAGCACCTTCTTATATTGCTCATCATAGATGTGGTACTGACCATGGCGGTCGATCACTGTGATCTCATCTTGCTGGTAAATTGCAAACACCAGGTTGTCGCCCACATAGGTCCAGTTATTGGTGCTTGGCTGTAACAGGCTCTGGCCCGAACTGTAATCTCTGGCATTGTTGTGGCAGTTCAGCAGCTGGGTCATCAGGGTAGGTACCACATCATAATGACTGGTCGGGTAGTCGACCTCTTTATCGACAATGCTTTCTGGCCAGTGAATGATAAGCGGCACCTTCACATTGGCCGGGGAGAGGTTAGTGCGCTGCTCGTTGCTGTCACTGGTAAACACTTTACCACTGACACCTGTTATCAACACAAAGGTCTCTTTGGGCAATCTGCCTATCAGCTCCTCGAGCTGCTTATCGAGAAAATTCAGTGATTGGCGATACTGGTTAAATAACACCTTCTGTGCCGGTTTGAGTGGGGTTTGCGCCTTAACTGTTTCGATACCAAGGAAACCGATTGGGGTATCGTAGCTGTCAGGGCTTTGCAGATTGAGCAGGGCGAACCAGGGTTGCTGCTGCGCCGCGCGCCATTGGGAAAATGCGTCTATGGAGCGGATATCCGCTGCGGCAATGCCATCTTGCTCGCTCTGAATATGCAGCGTGAGATCTTGGTAGATGGCCTTTGGGGCATAATCTGTCATTTCAGGTGCGAACAGCGCCAGTTGATAGCCTTGCTGACGCAGCTGCTGAGTGAATACCGGAGGCTGATAATTGAGATCATTGGCCGCGATGTAACTCCCCTGCAAGCCGTATAGAAGCGAGAAAATGCCGCTCTGATGGATATTGCCACCGCTGCGGTGCTGACTGAAGTTCTGATTCTGACGCGCATATTGATAGAGGAAAGGCATGGTGGACGCATCGACCATATCAGCTCTAAAGCCATCGACAGTGATCATCAGAATATTCACCGGCTCACTGTTAGTGCATTGCAGCGGCGATATCGGGTAATTCAGGGTCGGTTTAACCTGGTGCTGCGCCGTCTTGTTACTCTGCCTGTCTATGCCATGGCGCTCCATAAATGAACGCGCCGTTGCCGGATAAGACAAAGGATAGGCGTCGTCGAGGCGGGTGATCTCGCTGATATCTGCCGCATCGGCCCAGATATGGATAAGGTGACTGCTAACAAAACAAGCGCCGATAAAGAGCACCACTTTATTGCCGTAATTGGATTTACGGATCTTCTCTATCCGTTTCCATAAAAAGTTGGCCGCCGTCAGTTCCAGTATGATGATCCCAATGGGCGTCACTATATAGGAGGTGCCTTGAAGCAGAGCATTAAGATCGGCCCAGGCGATATCAAACACAAAGGGGCTAAGATGCAGGCCGTAATCGTCATAGATGATGGTGTCGTACAGCAAAATACACAGGCCGATACTGGCGGCGATTGCGCCAAGTCCTCTAAGAATTTTCGAATAGGGCAAGATCAGCGTGATAGGAAACAGGACAACAAGATAGACGATAAAGGCAAGAAAACTGAAGTGCCCGAGCGTGCTTATTGTCAGGTAAGCCCAGCCTATCCAGCTTTCGGGCGCACCTATTGTCTCTATGTAGCGGACACCGACAATCATAGCTAAGAAGCCATTGAAAAAGGCAAACCAATGCCCCCAACTGACAAGACGAGAGACCCTATCCCGTCCCATTTCCTTTTTTCGCTCGATCATAGGGATCCGCTATTGATTGATATACAGTTGTAATTCTAAATATTATTTAGACGACTTTGCCAGTTTTTTACGAATAAAAACAGGATTTTTAGACCAAAAGGCCAAGATAATCTTAGCCTTTTACCGACTGGGTTAACGCCTTGGCAAACTGCTCGGCGACCTGAGCGCGGGCTTCGGCTGGCACCTTACGGACTAAAAGGTCGGTCACACAGTTACCCAGCACCATCAAGCTGAGGTCTGTAGGGGATTGGTGTTTGTCCAGCACAGCGAGAATCTCTGCGATCATCGACTCGACTTGGGTATTGGAATACTTTGATTGAATAGCCATAGTTGAAATATTTTCACTTTTATCTGAAATAGCGGCATATAATAGCCCAATTCTGTCATTATCACTATCGAGGCTTATGAGTATTCACGTCGAACAAGCGATTATTCACGCAATTTCTCAGGATGGCGAAGGCCAGTTGAGCTGCAGATTGCGCCCACAACCCCTGCTAAACAGCCAAGCCGTTGAGGCCATGCTCGAAGAGCTGCACCAAAGCTATACCACCAAGGCGGGCAAAGGCTTTGGACATTTCGGCACTCATGGTGATGATGGCGAAGCTAATCCACAATTTAAGGATGCATTGACTGAGTATCGCGCTGGCGAGTTAGGCTTCGTTGAGTTTTCAGCCTCGGCGGGCAAACTGCTGCAGGCGGAGCTGGCAAAGTATGATTTTAGTCAGGGCGGCTTTTTGCTGCTGGCCTGTTATACCCACATGACCAGTGATTATCTGTTTGTGGCGCTGCTCAATGCCAAATCGTCCATGACGGTACTGGATGATATGGAGCTGTCGCAAAACACCCATCTCGATCTTACCAATATCCAACTGGCGGCGCGGATCGATCTGACCGAATGGCAGGCCGAGCCAGACTCGCTCAAATATATCTCCTTTATCCGAGGCCGTGCCGGCCGAAAAGTGGCGGATTTTTTCCTCGACTTCATGGGCTGTGTCGAAGGGGTGAATCCCAAGGCGCAAAACAAACAGCTGATGAATGCGGTGGAAGACTTTGTCGCCAGCAGCGAGCTGACCAAAGATGAGCGCCAGCAGTGCCGCGAAAAAGTGTTTGAGTATTGCGTCGATCGCTGCGATACCGGCAGCGATATTCAACTTAAAGATCTGGCCGATGAGCTGGCCGATTCGGGCATGGACTCTTTCTATGATTTTGCTCGCGGCGATGAGTATCAGCTGGAAGATGAGTTTCCCGGCGATAAGTCGACCCTGCGCCAACTGAAAAAGTTTTCCGGCACAGGCGGCGGCGTCAGCCTAAGCTTCGATGGTCAGCATCTGGGGGAGCGGGTGATTTACGATCCCATCTCCAACTCGATTCTGATCAAAGGGGTGCCGGCTAACCTGAAAGATCAGCTTGATCGCCGCTTGAAAGGCGGGCAGTAGCAAACGGGATTTAGTGAGTCATATCAGCGCCCTGAATGGGCGCTTTTTTTCTTGCGATTAAATTAAGTCATTTAGCGCGAATGCTTGATAAAATAGACCAGATGAGTTGAAATCATCATGGCACGTTTGAGTTCGTCGGCCAGTTGCCGATGGGACGATTAAGGGCAGACTGTATTTCTGCCTAGGAGATTAAATGCAACTTTTCGTTAGAGATTTAACCGTCATCGACTTTTCATATCTTTGCCCAATCCGCGGCATGGTAGGCGAAAGCTGGATAGTCGATGTCTTGCTTGATGGTGGTTTGGATGAGCAAAACATGGTGCTCGACTTTGCCAAAGTAAAGCGCACCATCAAAAACACCATAGATGATGTCGCCGACCACAGATTATTGATCCCCACAGCCTGTTCTGAGATCCGCTGGCAACAGCAGGGCGATCGCGTCTGGATGGACTTTAACAGTCTGCAAGGGGATATCCATCTTGCCTGTCCCGCCCAGGCATTTGCCTTGATCCCGACAGAGATCATCGATTTCGAAAGCGTTAATGCTTTCTTGCAAAAAGCCCTCAAAGAGGCGCTGCCAGAGAATGTAAACGGTATCGCGCTGACGTTGAGAAATGAACTGCATGAAACGCCCTTTTATCACTATTCCCACGGACTGAGAAAACATGACGGTAACTGCCAGCGCATTGCCCATGGTCATCGCAGCCCGATTAATGTGTTTGAAAATGGGATTGCCGCCCCCCAGTGGGATGAATACTGGAGCCGCCGCTGGAAAGATATCTACCTCGGCTGTGCCGATGATTTAGTCGATGTAGATGAACTGGAACTGTCACCGCAAACCAGCGTGAGTGAAGAGACCCACTATGGGTTCCATTATGTGGCGCCCCAGGGCGATTTTCAGCTGGCGATGCCCAAAAAGCGATGTGAGATCATCCCACATGACACGACAGTCGAGTTATTGGCCGAGTTTATCGCTAAGACCTTGAGTGAACAGACCCCCGATTCCTCCTTTAAAGTGATCGCCTATGAGGGCGTGGGTAAAGGCGCAATCTCGGTTAAAGGACCTAAGCTGAACGCTCAGCTTGATTAAGTTCTCGGATACAGCTGACAGATTAGAAGGAGTGGTTTTGAAACGATTCGCAGCAGGCTTAATGCTCTTGGCAACGCTCGGTACATTCACCCTAAGCGCTACAGCTCAGGCCGAGGTGACCCTGCAGGGAAAGCTGGAGCAGGGCGCCTTGATTCGGGCCAAGACCACACCCGGCACCCAGGTGTTTCTCAATGGCGAAGCCGTTAAGGTCACGCCTCAGGGCGAATTTGCCTTTGGTTTTGAACGTGAGGCGAGCCTCAAGCAGGAGCTTAAACTTGTCTATCCGGACGGTTTGACTCAGCTAAAACCCCTTACCATTGCCGCCAAAGAGTACAAGATTGACAGGGTCAATGGCATAGCGAAAAAGATCATGAAGCCCTCCCCTGAAGATCAGGCCCGCGCCGCCAAAGACGGTAAACAGGTGCGCGCCGCGCGAGATCATTTCTCTACTTTAACTGCCTTTACTCAGGATTTTATCTGGCCCCTTACCGGCAGGATTTCCGGCGTTTATGGCAGTCAACGTGTCTATAACGGTAAGCCGGGCAATCCTCATTTTGGCGTGGATGTCGCGGCGAAAACCGGCACTGTGGTCGTGGCGCCCGCAGATGGTGTCGTCACTCTGGCTGTGCCCGATATGTTCTATTCTGGCGGCACCATGATTATCGATCATGGTTATGGTGTCAGTTCCAGCTTTTTGCATCTGCATAAACTCTATATCAAGCCCGGCGAGTCGGTGAAACAGGGGCAGCCTGTGGCCGAAGTCGGCGCAACAGGCAGGGCAACCGGCCCACATCTTGACTGGCGAATAAACTGGTATCAGATGCGCCTCGATCCTGTGACAGTAGTGCCCTCGATGGCGAGTGTACTCAAACAGCAGTAAGAGACATTATTCCACTACACAGAGACATGAGTACAGAGCCATAACTCGTTAATTGTTGGAGTAATATCAACTCTGGTGTAGATTTTAGTTTGTGTTATTTTCAATAAGTTGAGTCTGGTTTTGCCAATCATTCAACGCTTAACGATTTCATTATTAAGGGATATGGAGTGAAATTATGAAAGAGATACTGCAGCAAAAATCCGCCGTCCTCTGGCTCATTGTCAGCACCTGTTTCATTTTACTCATTCCTTTGGTGGCAATGCAGTTTAGCAGTGAGGTTCACTGGACAAGCCTTGATTTCATGGTGATGGGGATCTTACTACTCTTCGCAGGTTTCGTGCTCATCCTCCTGGCTCGCAAATTGACTGTAAAACCCTTTTATCTTTCTGTAATAGCCGTTTTGCTGGGTTTTCTGTATGTTTGGGTTGAGTTAGCCACAGGCGTCTTTTTTTCATTTGGAAGTTAATGCTTGTGGTTGATAGCAAGGCGAGCGTGCGCGATAGTACGAGTTAGTCTTTAATGTTGAAAGCAGCGCGATAGTTCGGCTTAGTCGTTAACCTTAGTCTTTAATGTTAGCCGTTAATGTTAGTTAAGCATTTGCGCGCCACGGAGTAAGGCGTGAGTTGATCAGGACGATAATGAGAACACTTCAACTTTTAGGGGCTCTTCTTGCCCTTGCGGGGCTACTGTTAGGCTACGTTTTGTTGTCTCCCGTTGACAGTGACTCTTCCGAAGCCGCCGCAGGTGCGTCAGGTCTGGGGATCATGTTCATGGTGCTGCCTATGCTTGGCTGGTCTGCGCTAATGTTAGTGCCTTCTTCAATCGCCTTGTTTAGTGAGGAAGTAAGAGCGCGTGCCTATTTCAGAGGCCATTTTTGGTTAAACCTTTGGAAATTGAATCTGATGATTTCCGCTGCCTATATCGGCCTTGTTCTTTATGTCGCTTACTTATGGTTGAAGTTAAGTGATTGACTTTAAGTGGTTGATATTAATTGATTGACGGTAAGTGGTTAACCTTAAGGATCGGCAGCAGATATTAGGTTTAGAAACACTCAGTTTTTTGTCTAGGAACGTGCCGAGGTTAAAACTGCTGAGACACTTTTGCTCCAAAGTGAGGTAAGGAAGTGATTGTCGATCTGTGTTTATTGTCATTGTTTCCCCAGTGACACGCCGCCCCTTGATTTCAAAAGAAGCTTCCCTGAGTGCTCTACTAAAACATCCTTGTTTTAGAAGGTCACTGGTACCAACAATGGCAATATTAACCAGCCTTTCAGCTTTTCAATCTAACAAGAATTTGCCCCAAAGTGAGTTAACCTTGAAATGAAGGAAGGACATTTTTCAGTATTGCTTTTCTTACTTGGTAAATTTTAGTTCGTACTCTTATGGCTATCTAACGCCTGCCCGGCGGGGGATGTGCAAACACACTTTTGGCTCGCCACAAGCACGTCCCTGTGGGCTCTGCGAAATCATCCCTGATTTCGAAGGCCAAAAGTGTGCTTACACTTGGTTATTGTCTCTCTTCGATTTAACCGTGTTTGGTGTGAAGAGGAATCAAAAAGCTAACTTGGTTTTGCGTCAAAAACGAATTAACAAGTTATTGGTGGAGCGATAACGAACGGGCTTTCAGGCCTAGCAATTTTCATCGCTATACCCATCTGATGTCATTCACTACCCATCAAAAACTGGATAAGCATACAGTTATATTAAAATCATAAGGATTTTGAACGTTTTTCATCCTGTATTCGTGCGCGTTTTCTCATTTCATATTTTATAAATGTGATTAAAATTAATCACTTACTCTATTCGCTAAGTAGATAATAGGTTTGGAAAACGCGCATGCGCGTTTTTCCAGATGGTATATTTAGCAAAATGCTGATAAGTTCATTGTATACAGATAGTTAACTGTGCGCGTTTTTACTGGTCCAACGAGGTAAACGCGCATGCGTACGAATAAAATGTTAGGGTTCCAAGGAGGGTTTTGTGGATTATTTGATACCTGAAGATTTGCCTTATGAATTTTTGAATTCACTTGGTATATCAACGGTTGAGCGAGTTTCTATTGAGCCATTCAGTGGTAGTAAAAAGCTTGAGTGCTACAACAACGTTCTAAAGTTCCTAGAGACAAACAGCGGTGAGATCCAATTTGGTTGGTCATTTTCGCAACTTGGGAAGATAGTCCTTAAACTTACGGGTCATGTTGTCGTAAAGCTTCCTGATGGCTCACTCAAGTGTGTCACTCCTTCTGAGCATGAAGTTTCTGAAATTTACTTTTACCCCGACCACTCTATTCTTGCTTCGGTTAATGAGTTGAGGCTTCCGGCAAAAGTATTTGCTCTGGTGGACAATGAAACAGTGAATCGTTTCGTTAAACTTGAAAACCTTCAAAATAAAATGAGGCTAGAAGGTAATGAGCTTGCAATTAAGCTAATCATGCATGATAAATACCTTCTCTCAAGTAAGCTCATCGAGACTTTCAATGCCTATGACGAGTAGTGAAGCCCTAACAAGATGATAAAGGATAAGGACGTCTAAACGTTGGCTAGTCGTTCGTACCTCACTTATTTTAGCCAACATTTATACGCCTCTTATCATGGCGTTATGTATCAGATCAGTTACAGATAAATTTAAGGAATCCAAGTGAAAACTGAACTTTATTCCGTATCAAAAATTTTCACGGAAAGACTTCTACGAATCCCAGACTATCAACGTGGTTATGCATGGACTAAGAAACAGCTAAAAGATTTTTGGGGGGATATACAACAACTTGAGAAAGGTCATAATCATTATGTAGGTGTACTGACGCTAGAAGATGTAGAAAAAGATAAGTATTCAAAGTGGGATGACGATGAATGGATAATTGAATCTAAAAATTATGAACCTTACTATGTAGTAGATGGGCAACAACGACTTACTACTACAGTAATTTTGATTCAATGTATTCTTGAAGCTATCGGCGATAGAGAAATTAACTATACAAAACCTGATGAAATACGCAAGAAATTCATCTTTGAATCAAAAGATGAAGGAATATCTAGGTCGTACCTTTTTGGATATGAAATAGACAATCCTAGTTATGAATTTTTAAAGCAAAAAATATTCTGTGAGCTATCTGATAATCAGCCCAATGTGCAAGAAACCATTTATACTAATAACCTACTGATGGCGAAAGAGTACTTTAAAGAGCAATTGTCTAATCTTGATATCCATAAAATAGAAGCGTTATACACAAAGGTGACGCAAAACTTGCTATTTAATATCTATTCTATGTCTGATGAAATAGATGTTCATGTTTCATTTGAAACTATGAACAATAGAGGTAAGCCTTTGTCACACCTCGAGCTATTGAAAAATAGACTTATTTATTTGTCAACTAAGGTTGATTCTGATGATTTTGAAAAGCGAAAGTTAAGAGATTCAATTAATGAGTGTTGGAAAACCATATATCATCAACTTGGACGTAACAAAGATAATCCACTTGATGATGACGTGTTTCTTTTTAATCATTTTATTCTTTTTTATGGAAAGGCACTGAATAATGGTGATTCAATTAATTACAGACGCTTCCGTAGAGGTTATGGGGCATATTATCAGGACTATTTGTTGGAGGATAAGTTCACAACAAAGTCATTAAATTCAGACGAGAATGAAAAGCTTACTGTTCCTGAATTGTATCGCTACGTTAGCAGTCTTAAGTCATCTGTCGAAAAATGGTATGAAATTTCAAATCCAAAAGGGTCTTCGTTAGACCCGAATATTGCAAAATGGCTTGAGAAAATTAACAGGACAGAAATCGATGAGAGTTTACCATTAATAATGGTTAGTCTTCAAAAAGAACGTGATCAATTACTTTTGGTGAAGTTTTTAAAGTCACTTGAAAAGCTATTATTTTGTATGCTTCTTGCAAATAGATCGTACCGTATAACATTTAGCTCATCAGTTTTCATAGAATGGGCGAGCAGCTTAAGTAATGATGAGATATCTCTGGATAAAATAATTTCTCAACTTGATGATGCGAAAGAAGATTTTGCAAAAGACTTAAATATGCATAGGCAAATATCTGAATCATTTAAAGATGGTGGTTTTTATCGATGGAGAGGGTTGAAGTATTTTATGTATGAATATGAGCAGGAGCTTAAAGAAAAGTCAAAAACATATACAGACAAACTGCATTGGGAAGATATGGCTGATGATATAAGAGATCACAAAACTATAGAGCATATTTATCCGCAAAACCCTAGGAAAGCCTGTTGGGTTGATAAGTATAAACATTATTCTGGCAAAGAGAGAAGTATTCTCAGACATTCAATCGGTAATTTGGTTCCTCTGTCACAGCCCAAAAATTCTAGTTTTCAGAATAAGCCCTTTTTGGAAAAGGTTGGTAACTCTAAAACTACGATAGGCTTTAGGTATGGATCTTTCTCAGAAATAGAAGTTTCAAACAATAAGCAATGGACGGCAATAGAAATTATTAAACGCAACGTGAAGCTATTAAAATTTATGGAGAAACGGTGGGATATAGATTTTGGTGGAGTTGAAAAAATGATTGAGTTTGTGAATCTTGGTTTTGTACTTAAGAAGGAAGATATCGTGCTACATAACAAGGCAATTCAGTCGACGCAAAAAACACGCGGCTGATTACGGCGTTAGGCGTGAATCCTAGTTGGATTCCGAGGATAAAAATAAATGGTGCAAATGAACTCTGGAAGACACGCATACTCTTTTGATGGCGGCGAACAACTTACTACTATAGGTGCCACATTTTTTGTGTCCTACCTCTATCATCTGCATGTTGATTCAACGCATAGAAATTGGGAGTCAATTAGAACTCGAGACTCCCGCATAAGCACAATCAACCGAACAGGGAATTACCACGTAGATTGGCTTAATCATGTAGGCTGTATGAGCGAAGCGAATTTAAATAGAAATACTCTGGGCCTTGATGGTGCAGTCGTAAAGAAAATGGCGTTGTCCATACAAAAGGCATTGTGAGTGACGTTGAGTGCAAAGCGCCTAACAATCAGCGGCAGAGCGACAGTCAACGCTACGCATCTTTTGTGTTACTCGCTGGCGCTCAAACATTAACACAAAAGGTGCTCCGCGCTGCCTGCGCTGGGCGTTACCCATAAAAATGAATCCAAAATTGATGAAATAGCTCTAAAGTCCTAATAAGCTTTTGTCCATTCCTCTTTTAAAAGCGATCTCAATAGGTCGCTTTTTTGATCTAATTTATCTCGCCATGCGTACCACTGATATGGCTTTAACTGGTTCGTTTTTTTTAAGGGCCGTTTTGACGAGAGCATTAGCGTGGCAGATAAACTTTCTAATACTGGCAAAACCTCAAACAAGACCTCAAACAAGGCCTCAAAGGCAGTGAGCTCAGCGTCATCTGTGGGGGCAGGGGCGGGCGATTCCGGCTTTCCCCCAAAGCTTTCCCCTGATCTTTCACCTGGCCTTTCACCAGAGCTAGCACCACTGGAGCTGGCAGTGTTTCCGCTGCCGCTCTTTATTTTGCCTGGCGGAATACAGCGGCTGCGTATCTTTGAGCCCAGGTACTTGGCCATGGTTGCAGAGGCTATGGTTGCAGAGGCTAAGGTTGCAGAGGCTATGATTGCTGAGGAGAGGGCGACTGAGCCGGAAATAGTTTCACCGAAAACGAATATCAGTAAAGTCAAAAGAAGCAAAGACAACAGCAGCAAAGGCTTTGTAATAGCCCGCTATGATAAGGAGCATCCTTATGATGTGCCGATCTGGGGAACCCGGGTGCAGGTTATCGATTTTCATAATGGTGACGATGGCATCTTAGTGATCGATGTGAAGGGGACAGGTCTTGTGGATCTGAGCGAGTTTCGCTACCGCACAGATAGGCTCTTGCTGGCAAAAGCGCAGCCTAGAGCGCATTGGCCCGCCAGTCCCTGCTTCGATGGCGGTGGCGAGCTGGGAGAGCGGCTCACTCAATTTATCGAAAAACATCCACTGCTGGCTGAGCATTATAGCCAGCGTGAATTTAATGATATGAGCTGGATCTGTGGTCGCTTTTTGGAGTTATTACCTTTATCTTTGAATGACAAAGAGAAATTTGTCACCCCAACTATGCTCGAACCCTTAAAGGTGTTTTTGCATACCTTCATCTTAGGCGAGACTCAGGCAAGTCATTAACAAGGAGTACGCCGCTGTGTAGAAAAGTCTGGGTATAAATTTCAGGATAAAGTGATCCATTCTTTTTTCGCCGCCGTAATGCTTTCTATACTTCAGCAATGGTTGAGTTGAGATGCAGCAACGTGTGACTAAAAGCGATCCAAACAGGGAGAGCGCGATTATTGCAAATGTTATTGCAAGTGCGACAGAGCCTCCGGTTTCAGCTCAGTTGTCTTGTTGGTTGAATCTTGTCGCAGTCAATTCCGACAAGCAGGCGTTTACCGCACTGTTCCAATTTTTTGCACCCAAAATAAAGCGTTATGGTCTGGCGCAACTGACTAATGAGGCTCAGGCCAATGAGCTAGTGCAGGAAACCATGACCAATGTATGGCGTAAGGCCCACCTTTATCACAGTGAAAAAGGGGCGGCCACAACCTGGGTGTATGCCGTGATGCGTAATGCCTGTTTCGACATGCTAAGGCGCATTAAAACCAAGAATGAGCAAAACCTGGGTGATGATATCTGGCCTCTCGATGAACAACAGGCAGAGACGGCCGATGACAATTCGCAGTTTGCCGATCATCTAATGGAAAAGCAGATGCTCAATTACGTTGAATCCCTACCAGAGGCGCAGCGCGCAGTGATTAAAGGTGTTTATTATCAGGAGTTGTCTCAGGAGCAACTGGCAGAGCAGTTGGGTGTGCCGGTTGGGACGATAAAGTCCAGATTAAGGTTGGCACTGGCAAAGTTAAAGTTGCAGATGGGGGAGGATAATCATGATTAATTATCATCCAAATGAGCAGGTGTTAAACCAGTTTGCCGCGGGCGAACTGCCTGTCTCTATCAGTGTGGTGGTGGCAAGTCATGTGGAGATTTGCGAAAAATGCGCTCAGCAGCTTGCCTTGTTGACCGAGCAGCAGGCGCGGGCTTTTTTCGAATCTGATGCTCTGCTTAACCCTGAGCTTGCTGAAAGCGAAGCGGATTTTAATCCCAGCGAAAAGCATTCAAATCAGAGTGCAGCAGGTTTAAACCACAGTGCCTCAGAGTTAAGCCAGAGCGAGCTTGAGTTAATCGACAGCATTACCGCACAGGGCGGCGAGTATCCCTCAGAGCTAGCGCAAAACATCAATGAGATAGCGATTTGCGGCACCCGCCTGACTCTGCCGCGAGCCCTGAAATCCATTGCGCTCAAAGAGTGGCAGGGCCTCGGCAAATTGTCTCGTTCCCGTTTGCTGCTCGAGGATGGTGAGCTGCGTACCAGCCTGCTGCATATCGATAAAGGCGGCAGCGTGCCGACTCATACCCATAAAGGCTTTGAGATCACTTTGCTCTTGCAGGGCAGCTTCAAAGATGAGATGGGCGAATATAAACGCGGCGACTTTGTCTGGCTCGATGGCGAGCATACTCACCAGCCCGTTACAGAGGAAGGCTGCGTGTGTCTAACCGTATCGAGTGACGCCATCTACTTCACTCAAGGGGTGAGCCAACTGCTGAATCCCATTGGTCGCTTTATCTATTAATCTGATTTTAAATGAATTTAGCTTGATATTCGTGTCGAGGTGGATGATGAGTGAAAAACTAAAAATCGGCATCAGCGCCTGTGTGCTCGGGCAGGGCGTACGTTTTGACAGTGGCCATAAACGCTCAAGCTTTTGCGTTGATCAGTTGAGTGAGTTTGTCGATTTTAAGCCCGTCTGCCCTGAGGTGGCGATTGGTTTGCCCATCCCCAGACCCAGTATTCGTCAGATAATTAAAGACGGGGTGATCAAGGTGTCCCGGCCCGACGGCAGTGGCGATGTGACCGAAAAACTTAAAATGTTTGGTCAGCAGAGCGCCTCGCATTATGGCGATCTGGCCGGGTTTATCTTTTGCGCCAAGAGCCCAAGTTGCGGCATGGAAAGGGTTAAAGTGCATCATCACCATGGTAAAGGCTCTGAGGCGACCGGTGTGGGTGTGTTTGCCGAGCAGGTGATGGCGCTTAATCCTCTGCTGCCCTGTGAGGAGAATGGCCGTTTGCACGACCCTGTGATCAGGGAAAATTTCATGACCCGCATCTTTACCTATCAAAAATGGCTGGATATGAAATCCCAGGGCTTAACCAAGCATAAGCTGATCGTCTTTCATAGCGCCCACAAGTACCTAGTGATGAGTCATCATGTGGAGAGTTACCGCGACCTTGGTCGTCTGCTGGCCCGCGCCGATATTGAGCTTGAGCCTTTAGCCGACGCCTATATTTCCGGCCTGATGCAGGCGCTGAAGAATAAGGCATCGAGGCGAAGCCATACCAATACCTTGCAACACATTCAGGGCTATTTTAAGCGCCAGTTGGATGGTATACAGCGCAAGGAGCTTAATGACGAGATAGCCGCCTATCATCAAGGGATCTCGCCGCTCTTGGTGCCCCTGACCCTGATAAATCATTACCTGAAGCTGTTTCCCAATGATTATTTACAGCAGCAGGTTTACTTAAATCCCCATCCGAAAGAGCTAAAACTGAGGTACGGTTATTGAGTGTCATTTATTGGAGCAGAAGGGATTGTCGGCTCCATGACAATCCGGCCCTGACTGAGGCGCTGACACAGGGGGCCACCCAGGCGCTATTTATCTCGACCCCGACACAGTGGCAACAACAGCACCTTGCGCCGATTAAGGCCGATTTTATTGAGCGTCACCTAAAGCAATTTGCCACTGAGCTGGCAGGTGTAGGGCTTGAGCTTATTCATCTGCAGGCAAGGGATTTTAATGAGCAGCAAACCCTGCTCAAGGCCTTTTGTCAGTCCCATCAGATAAAAACCGTGCTGGCCAATAGTGAACCAGAGCTCGATGAGATAAACCGAGACATGCAGCTGATAGAGTCGGGCCTAGATCTTAAGCTTTATCAGTGTGACACCATATTACAGCCAGGCAGCGTACTCAATCAGCAGGGGCAGATGTTTAAGGTTTTTACGCCTTTTAAACAGGCCTGGCTTAAGTCAGTTAGGGGGCAAGGAATTGACTGTGTTGCATCGCCAAAGCGGGCAGCATCCCCTGTTCAAGTTGAGCCGGACAGTTTACAGCTCGATTTTCCCAAGACAGATTCAAGCGCCTGGCCGTTAAGTGAACAGGTGATGACCCACGTCTTGCCCCAGTTCTGGCAAAACAAGCTACTGGATTATAAAAATAAGCGGGATTTTCCTGGCATCAAGGGCACCTCAGGCCTGTCGCCTTATCTAGCCATTGGTGCCATTAGTCCCCGCTGGCTGGCGCTGCAACTGATCCAGCGCCATCCCGAGGTGATAGAGGATACAGAGCACAAAGCCTTTGCCTGGTTAAATGAGCTGATCTGGCGTGATTTCTATCGTCATCTGCTGTTTCATTATCCTGATTTGATTAAAGGCGACAGTTTTCAGGCCAAGTATCAGTCGATGCAGTGGCTCGGCAGCGATGAGGATTTTTCCGCATGGTGCGAAGGGCGCACCGGCTATCCAATTGTCGATGCGGCGATGAAACAGCTGCTGCGTACAGGCTGGATGCACAACCGCCTGCGCATGATAGTGGCGAGCTTCTTAACCAAGCATCTGCTGGTGGATTGGCATAAGGGTGAGCGTTTCTTCATGGGGCAGCTTATCGATGGGGATTTTAGTGCCAATAATGGTGGCTGGCAGTGGGCGGCGAGCACAGGCTGTGATGCTCAGCCCTATTTTCGGATTTTTAATCCTATTACTCAGAGCCAGAAATTTGATCCAAGCGGCGACTTCATTCGTAAATATCTACCAGAGCTGGCAGCGGTGCCCGATAAAGAGATCCATTTCCCTCATGCATACCTTGAGAAAAATGGCTTAACTCATCTTTATTGCCCACCGATTGTCGACCATAAACGGGCAAGGTTAAGGGCGCTGGACTGGTATAAGGCCTATTAGGAACAGGGATTATGACGCAATCTTTATGGTTACAGAACTTTCTTACCCTCTATAGCGGGCTAAACAAGGACAACCTAACTGGCCTGGCTAAGGTCTATCATCCCGAGGTGATATTCAGTGATCCTTTGCATCAGGTGAACGGCATTGATGAGTTAACCGATTATTTTACTAAGCTTTATCAAAACCTCATCAGCTGCGATTTTGTGATTGAAGAGATGATGGAGAGTGGGACTCAGGCGGCCGTTTACTGGACCATGACCTTTTGCCATAAGCGATTAAATGGCGGCTCACCTATCTCTGTGAGTGGGCATTCCCACCTGAAATCACAGGATAACAAGGTGATATACCATCGCGATTATTTCGATGTTGGCGCCATGCTCTATGAAAATATCGGCCTGATTGGCGCCATGATCCGATTAATTAAACACAGGGCGGTGAACTAGATGCAAACTCAGATGGCGAATAAGATGGCAACTAAGATGACCGCTAATATGACGGCTAAGATGACAGTCATGATCACAGGCGCAACGTCCGGAATAGGTAAGGCGATGGCGCTGGCCTATTTAAGGGCGGGGCATACTGTGCTGGCCTGTGGCCGCAGTGAGCAAAAGCTCAGCGAGTTAGCTAATGCTCTCCAGAATGAGCCTCAGCTTGAGAATGAATCTGACCGTGAGGCCCAGGGCGAAAGCGGTGAACTTGTTCCGCTGTGCTTCGATTTAACCCAGCCTGAATCTTATCCTGTCTTACCCCGAGGGGTTGCGAAACTGGACTTGCTGATCCTCAACGCCGGTGACTGTGAATATATCGATGATGCGCTGCATTTCGATGCTAAACGGTTCGAGCGAGTAATTAAAATTAATCTTATCGCCATCGGCTATGGGCTGTCGGCCTGGCTGAGCAGGATAAGATCCGGAGGACGAGTGGTGTTTATCAGCTCCAGCGCGCAACTCTTGCCACTGCCAAGGGCTGAAGCTTACGGTGCATCGAAAGCGGCATTAACCTACCTAGCAAACAGCCTAGCCATCGACCTTGCCAAAGAGGATATTCAGGTCACTTGCGTACACCCTGGTTTTGTCGCCACGCCGCTCACCGATCGCAACACCTTCGCCATGCCTATGCTGGTGAGTGCAGAGCAGGCGGCTGCTGAAATAATTCGCGGCATCGCTCGTGGCAAACGGGAGATCCATTTTCCCCGGGGATTTATTTGGATCATGCGGATGCTCTCATGGCTGCCCTTTACTTGGTGGCAGAAACTTGCGCTTAAGATGGTGAATGCATGAAGAAAATTGCCATTATTGGCTCAGGGATCTCAGGACTAACCTGCGCCTATCTGCTGAATAAACAGTTTGATGTGACCGTGTTTGAGAAAAACGATTATGTGGGCGGCCATACCGCGACAGTGGATATCACCTATCAGGATAAGGCTTACGCCATAGACACGGGCTTTATTGTGTTTAACGACAGAACCTATCCCCATTTTAACCAACTACTCAGCCAGCTTGGGATCCGTGGTAAGCCGACCCAGATGAGCTTTAGTGTGCATCATGAGCAGACGGGCTTTGAATATAATGGCCACAGTTTGAACAGCCTGTTTGCCCAGCGGCGTAATCTTTTCAGACCGAAATTCTGGTCACTGCTGCGGGAGATTTTACGTTTTAACACCTTGTGTAAGGAGCTCTACGGCCAAACACAGGTAGAGCATGCACAGACAGATCAAGCACAAACTTTAGGTGACTTCCTGGACCAGCATGATTTTACTGATTTCTTCTGTCAGCACTACATACTGCCCATGGGGGCGGCTATCTGGTCCACTAGTTTGGTGGAGATGCGCCAGTTCGAGCTGACTTTTTTCGTCCAGTTTTTCTATAATCATGGCCTGCTCAATATCAGTGACCGTCCCCAGTGGTTTGTGGTGCCCGGCGGCTCGCGGGTGTATGTCGAGGCTATCTGTGCTCAGCTTAACAAGCCAGTACGCACCCAAGTGAATATCGACAGCGTCAGCCGCACCGAAGATGGCGCAGTGCTGCATTTTGCCAGTGGAGAGAGTCAAGCCTTTGATGAGGTGATTTTTGCCTGTCATTCGGATCAGGCGCTCGCGCTCCTCAGTGATACCACCCAGGCAGAGCAGGCCATTTTAAGTGGTATTCCCTACAGCGCTAACGAGGTGGTGCTGCACAGGGATATCAACTTGCTGCCAAAGCGGCCGCTGGCCTGGGCGAGTTGGAACTACAGCTTAGATGGTGACGCAAAGAGGCCCTCTTGTGTCACCTATAACATGAATATTCTGCAAGGGCTTAAGAGTGATACCACCTTTTGTGTGACCCTGAATCAGAGCGACAAGATAGCGCCGGATAAGGTGCTGCGCCGCTTTGTTTATCATCACCCAGTGCTCAACAGCGCGAGCGTGGCGGCGCAAAAACAGCGCGCCAAGATCTGCGGTCATCATCACACTCACTTTGTTGGCGCCTACTGGTATAACGGCTTTCATGAAGATGGGGTACGCAGCGCGCTGGATGTGACCTCTCGCTTCGGGCTGACCTTATGAGTGCATACTTGCCATTTTCACGGGAGGCCTTGAGTCGTGACTCAGCGCAATTGGAGCACAGCGGCATCTATGCAGGCCAAGTGCGCCATCGCCGCTTTGGCGCTGTGCCCCACGCATTCAGTTACCGTCTCTATATGATGGCCATCGACCCCGACGAGCTCCCCAAACTGATTAAACGCAGTTGGGTATTTGGTACCTCCTGGTTCAATCCTATCCGTTTTAATGAAAAAGATTATCTGAGGGGTGAACCTTATGGTCTGAAGCAGCGTATTGCACAGAAAGTCAGGGAGCTGGGGGGCGAGTGGCATGACTCAGGACGGGTATTACTGCTGGCTCAGTGTCGCTGTATGGGGATCTATTTTAGCCCGATAAATTTCTACTATTGCTATGACGACAAGCAGGTGTGTCGCTACATGTTGGCCGAGGTCAGTAACACCCCTTGGAACGAGAGGCACTATTACTTGCTGGCGATGGAAGGGGAGATGAAAGTCAAAAAGGCCTTCCATGTTTCTCCTTTTATGGAGATGGAGATGACATACCATTGGCGCCTTTCACCACCCTCGAATAAGGCCATGGTGCACATAGAAAATCATAGGGATGAAAAGCTGTTTGATGCCACTCTTGTGCTGTCTAAACAGGCTATCAGTGCAAAGTCGCTGACGGCGCTCTGGCTCAAAACGCCGGCAATGACAGTGAAGATGATGCTGGGGATTTATTGGCAGGCATTAAAACTCTTTATTAAGCGAGTGCCTTTTGTGGCGCATCCTACAAAGATATAAGCAAGTTAAGCGAGGTTTCAATGGAACAGTTACTAAAACAAAACAGGACATTTTCACCTCGTGGCGTCACCTTGAGGGTTGCCGCTCATTCCAGGTACCGAGATCTCATCATCAAGCTGCTGGGTGAACTCGATGATGCCAATATGGAACTCATCGAGGGTTGCGAGCATTGGCATCTTGGGCAGCGTCAGGCCAGCTTGTCGGGGCAGATAATCGTCCACGATGCCAGTTTCTACAAAGATGTGATTATGGGCGGCAGTATTGGCGCCGCCGAAGCTTATATCGATGGTAAGTGGAGCAGTCCTGATCTGACCCAGGTCATTCAGGTGATGGCGAGAAATCAGGCCCGGTTGGATAAACTTGAGAGCAAAATGGCTTGGTTATCTAAGGTTAAAAACCTGTTTTTAAGAAGAAAGAACAGTAACAGCCAGCAAGGCTCCAAGCGGAATATTCTCGCCCATTACGACATAGGCAATGATCTCTATCAGCGATTTTTAGACAGCAGCATGCTCTATTCCTGTGCTGTATACAGCGATACGGCCGCGAGCCTAAGCCTTGCACAGGAAAACAAGATGCGCCTTATCTGTGAAAAGCTTGAGCTGAGCCCTGGGGATAGAGTGATTGAGATAGGTACTGGCTGGGGCGGCTTAGCCTTGTTTATGGCCAGTGAGTATGACTGTCATGTCACGACCACGACCATTTCTGATGCTCAGTATGAGTTTGCAAGGGAGCGTATCGAAAAGGCGGGTCTTGGGGATCGCATTAGACTACTCAAACAGGATTACCGCCAACTTGAAGGCCAATACGATAAGCTGGTTTCAATCGAGATGATAGAAGCCGTAGGGCATGAGTTTCTGCCCACTTTCTTTAGTGTCTGCGACCGCTTGCTCAAAGCCGATGGCAAGATGTTACTCCAAGCCATCACTATCGCCGACAGCCGCTATGAGAAATACCGCAAGAGTGTTGATTTTATTCAAAAGTATATCTTTCCCGGCGGCTGTCTGCCCTCGGTGAATGTGATCTCATCCCAGCTGACCGAACAGACAGATATGGTGATCAGCTCCATTGAGGATATCGGCCTGCACTACGCCAGAACCCTGAAGGATTGGCGTGTTGGTTTTGAGCAAAATTGGACCGAGCTGGAGGCCCTAGGTTACAGCGAGACCTTCAAGCGTCTGTGGCTCTTCTATTTCGGCTATTGCGAGGGGGCATTTAAGGAGCGGGTGATCAGCACCCACCATATTGTGAGTCGCAAGCCCCGTTTTGTGGGAGCCCAGGATGAAATGGTTTTGGATTATTAATCTGCTGCTGTTTCAGCTCTGCTGGTTTAGCGCGGCGTTACTCCTCGAATACGGGGCGTTGGTTATCTTGCTACTAATTGCCGTGCATTTTGGTTTATCTCCTACTCCCAGAGAGGACGCCAAACTGCTGTTGTTGGTGCCTATAGGGGTATTGGTAGATGGATTACTGATCCATTCTGGGGTGTTTAGTTCGACATCACCGCAGAGCCTAGGCAGTATCGATTCTCTGTTTCCGCTCTGGCTATTGTTACTTTGGGCAATTTTTGCCATCAGTTTTAACCACAGCCTCAAGTGGCTGACTCGCACCTCTTTTATGGGGGTTGCCTTGGTAGGCGCCATAGGTGGAGCATCCAGTTATTGGGCTGGTATTAAGTTAGGCAGGCTAACGACTCAGTGGAACGAGGCTGAATTGCTTCTCTTGCTGATGCCGATCTGGGCGGCATTACTGCCCATTTTAGTCCTGAGTTACCGCAAGTTGCTGCATCAGCATGTTTTGAGATGAACCTTGAGATGAATCTTGAAAGCATCTTGAAATGAGTAGAGTGAGGTGAGCCATGTTGAGATCTTTTTTCAGATTAGCGTCCAGATCACTGCTAGTACCATTACTGCTATTTTCCTTTGCCTTATCGGCTTCGCCGTTAAATCAGCTGCAAAAAATCGGTGAAGGGGAGATGACCTATCTGTTCTGGACTCTGTATCAAGCCGAGTTGTTTGCCCAGAGCGTGCCTTATCAGAGTGAACTTGCTCAGGATAAGGCCCTGCGTATTCGCTATTACCGCGCCATAGATAAAGGGGATCTCATCCAGGCAACTGCAGATCAGTGGCAGCATTTAGGCTATAGCGACACCAACATAAAAGATTGGCTACTGCCCTTATCCCAAATCTGGCCTGATGTGGAGGCGGGGGATGAGTTGATGCTGTTTGTCACCCAGGATGGTCAGAGCCATTTCTACTTTGGCGAACAGCCCATTGGCGTGATCCCAGATCCCCGTTTTGGCGAGGCATTTTTATCTATCTGGCTGTCGAAAAACACCAGCGAACCTAGGCTGAGAAAGCAGTTACTGGGAGGTGAGTGATGAAACCGCTATTGATGGCTTTATTCATCTTTACTCTGAGTGCCTGCGGCTCGGCCTCCCTCGATGAGCACAAGGGCACAGTGCCTGAGCTCAAGCTGGAGGAGTTTTTTCAGGGTAAGCTTAAGGCCTATGGCATGGTGCTCAGTCGCTCAGGGGATCTGCAGCGCCGCTTCGAGGTCGATTTGCAGGCTGACTGGCAGGGCGATAAAGGGGAGATAAAGGAGTGGTTTGTATTCGACGATGGCGAAAAATCGACTCGCATCTGGCAACTTGAGAAAGTGGCCGATAATCAATATCAGGGTCAGGCCGGTGATGTGATAGGTATCGCTACTGGGCGTACTCAGGGATCTGCGCTCTACTGGGAATATGTGATGACAATACCCGTAGACGGCGAAACCTATGAGATAAGCTTAGATGATTGGATGTTTCTACTCGATGACAGACGTTTGTTTAACAAAACCGAGATGAGCAAATGGGGCGTCAAGGTGGGGGAGATTATCCTATATATCGAAAAAATCAGTGATTAGCTAAATCAAATCATAGTCATTTATACTTCCCGGGCTTCTATTTCCTTATCTTGTTTCTTCTCCTGTTACATCCCTTGATTCTTCATTTTGACTGGTATCATCAATCTTCCCTGCATTATGCACAGGGGAGAAGTCTCTACTATCATGTTGACTTATGCTCTTTTTGAACTGCGGTAAAGGATCAGTTTTTTAAAGAAGAAAAATAAACTAGAACAACAGCTTAATTAATGGGGCCGAGCATAGACTGAACTGCACATCCACGGATGCGCACTTTCGTATATCAGGAGAGGCAACTTAATATGACAAGCTTAGACAAGACCCATTTGGACAAGACAAAGTTAGACAATTTTAAACAGCAATTTGGTGGAGACCTGCTGTTACCCAGCGACTCAAGTTATGATGAAGTACGCCAGATCTGGAATGCCATGATCGACCGTAAACCCGCCTTAATTGCACGCTGCACCTCGGCGGAGGATGTGGTGAGTGCCGTCAATTTTGCCCGCGACAATCAACTGCTGCTATCTGTACGGGGTGCCGGCCATAATATTGCGGGTAATGCCATTTGTGATGATGGCCTGATGATAGATCTGTCCTTGATGAAAAAGGTGATGGTCGATCCCGACAGTAAAACCGCCATAGCCGAGCCCGGCTGCACCTTAGCCGATCTGGATGGGGCAACTCAGAAACATGGTCTGGCAGTGCCGGTCGGGATTAACTCAACCACAGGTATTGCCGGCCTGACCTTAGGCGGTGGTTTTGGTTGGCTGAGCCGCAAATTTGGCATGACAGTAGATAATCTGCTCTCGGCCAATGTGGTCACCGCCGATGGTCGTCAGGTACGCGCCAGTCTGACCGAAAATGAGGATCTCTTCTGGGGGCTTAGGGGCGGTGGCGGTAACTTTGGTATCGTGACTCAGTTTGAATATCAACTTCACTCACTCGGCCCTGACGTGCTCAGCGGCTTAATTGTGTTCCCGTTCGAACAGGCTAAATCGGTTATCACCCAATTTGCTCGCTTTACCGAAACGGCACCAGAGGAACTAAGTGTCTGGATGGTGTCGAGAAAAGCGCCGCCTTTGCCTTTCCTGCCAGAGTCGGTGCATGGCAAAGAGGTGGTGGTACTGGCGCTTTGCTATGCAGGCGATCCCGCCTTGGGTGAGCAGCTGATCGCGCCGCTGCGAAATTTTGGCAATATAGTCGGCGAACATGTTGGCGTACAGCCTTTCGTCGCCTGGCAGCAAGCCTTCGATCCCTTGCTCACTCCTGGGGCGCGTAACTATTGGAAGTCCCATAACTTCACCTCCTTAAGTGAGGGAGCTATCGATACTGCAATCGAATATGCGGGCACCTTGCCATCGCCTCAGTGTGAGATTTTCATTGCTTCCATAGGCTGCGCAACTTGCCGTCCCGCCGCCGATGCCATGGCTTATTCATGCCGCGACGCGAATTATGTGCTCAACGTACACGTTCGCTGGGAGGATGCCGGGGATGATGCGCGCTGTATCGCCTGGGCGCGGGAGTTCTTTGCGAAAACCAAACCTTTCGCCAGCGATGGGGTGTATATCAACTTCCTCACTGAGGATGAAAGCGAGCGTACCGAGTTCGCCTATGGTGCGACCTACAGGCGCTTGCAGCAGCTTAAAACTAAGTACGATCCCAATAACCTGTTTAGGATGAATCAAAACATCAAACCGGCTTAAGCTGGTTGAAAGCGATTCGGTTCTAATCAGCTTATAAAGGACGCCAACACTCTTTAAGGTATTGGCGTCCTTGTTTTTGTATTTACCTAAACTTGGAAAATTGAATTTTTACCACAGAGATAATTGGTACATTTTGTCTTGCTAATGCAGGAGATGAGCGATCTGGACAACAATTTATTTATCCCGACAAAATGGCGTATTGCCACCACGTCTTAACTAGGCTTTTATTAAATTTCGGTCAGATAAAGGAAAGTTAATATGAAGAAAAAATGGATATTGAGTGCAGTGTGTTTAGCCATGGTCACGACTCACAGCTTTGCGCATACAAGCCCAATTGAGCTTCGTGCGGCGGGTAGTCTAAAATCAGCCATGACAGATATCATCTCGGCATATCAACAGCGCACTCAATTGAATGTGGTGGCTCAATACGCTCCCTCAGGTTTGCTTAGGCAGCGCATTGAAAAAGGTGAAAAAGTTGATCTTTATGCCTCAGCTAATATGAAACATCCTATCGCATTAAGCCAGGCTAAACTGAGCGGTGATGTGGTGATGTTTGCTCGTAATAAGCTGTGCGCTATTACCCAGCCAGAGGTTAGCGTGAGTAGTGAAACCTTATTGGCCACTATGCTGGATGATAAGGTGAGAGTCGGGACGTCGACCCCCAAAGCGGATCCTGCTGGTGATTATGCTTTTAAAGTATTCGAGCGAGCCGAAAAATTACAAGTTAAGGCACAAAAAAAACTGAGCGATAAAGCCTTGCAGTTGACCGGTGGCCCCAATAGCGCCAAGGCTCCGGATGGACGTAATCCTTATGGATGGGTTATGGAAAATCACCAGGCTGATATATTTCTAACTTATTGCACTAACGCGGTATTAGCGCAACAAGAGGTGCCACAACTAAAAATACTACAACTGCCAAAAGAACTCAGTGTTGGTGCTAATTATGGCTTAAGTCTGATTAAGGATGCTGATGAACACGCGGCGCAGTTGGCACTGTTTATCTTGTCACCAGCAGGTCAGTCGATCTTGGCACAATATGGTTTTGATGCTCCGACCTTACCTTAAATCATCTTAATTAAGGGGGTATTGAGGGAAGTTTTGGACCTCGATTGCCCCTTATGTTTCAGGCTGGATTTCAGAAGCAATAATGGCTTTGATCCCATGGGCATGGATCTTGATGCAGATATTATCTCGTTTAAGGGCAATTGTCGGATTAGCC
This sequence comes from Shewanella sp. AS1, assembly GCF_021412565.1. Classification (GTDB taxonomy): domain Bacteria; phylum Pseudomonadota; class Gammaproteobacteria; order Enterobacterales; family Shewanellaceae; genus Shewanella. The sequence goes on from NZ_JAKCLJ010000006.1 coordinate 70,147, forward strand.
AGACGTTCATGTTCCCCTTTGGGCGAGCTGTGCTTAACCTTGATATCGGTTTGCTTGTCTAAGATTGGCGCCAGGCTGGGGAGGGCGTCAAGTAGCTGTTGCTGTAACTGCGCTGTCGTCTCAGCCTTGCCTGGCAGTATCAGTTCGATATGCTCCCAGCCTTCAATGGGATAGGTTTTATTGCCGGGATAGGGCAGCTCGATACATTCGATCCGCATCCTGCCTAAGATGAGCGGATGATTCAGCTCGAAAATCTGTATCGGACGACCATTGATCAGGTTATTAGAGATAAGCTTGCCTTGAGTGGCAAAGTGTTGACTGAGATTGTCTGCCGCGGCGCTGGAGTTAACTCTCAACGCCACATGATCGCATTTAAGTTCAAGTTTATCCAAACCCAAAGCTTGCAGAAAATCCAGTATCTGCTGACAGAAGTGAGGCCAACTGAGTTGTAAGCTCTCAGGGGTAACAGTGTCTGTTCTCATTGTTTTTATTTTAATGTTAGCGTTTAGGGCCAAATTTCTATGGGCGTACCCGTTTCAATTGCTTGCCAGAGTTCATCAATCTCTTCATTTTTCAGTGCAATACAACCATCTGTCCAGTTGAGGCGTTGCGCCTGATCCGGTGTAAGATTCGAATGAGGGTTTTGACCATGTATCATGATCTGCCCGCCAGGCTTGACGCCTAAGGTTTCTGCTCTTAGCTTATCCTCTTCATTAGGATAAGAGATATGAATGGCGCGGTGATAAGCACTGTTCGACTTTTTATAGTCTAGAATGTAACGTCCTTCAGGTGTGCGTTGATCGCCTTCTTGCACCTTGTGGCCATCAGGGCGGTCACCCATGGCGACTCTATAGCTGCGAATTATCTGGCCATTGCGCATTAACATCATATTGGCTTCCGACTTTTTGACAATGACTAAGTCAATTTTGCCGATATTGCTGGCACTGCGAACCGCAACTTGGGCAGCAGAATTCGCATGTGATTGAGCACTAAGGAATAATAATGTAACAGCTAACAATGAAGTAAAAAGTATTCGCATCTTGCCTCTGACTAAAATCAAATGGATTAAAGGTGTCTGTTGGTTGTTTATTGTACAGAAAATCGGTTTTAGCTGTAGTAATTTGTTTTCATTTCGTTGGATGGATCATGTTTTTTAAGGGAATGGGACTTCTTATGTTAGAAATTAACGAAATTAATCGTCAAAAACTGCGTGAAATCATCTTTGGTACCGATACCAAGGCTGGGCGTTACTTCGATATCGGTTTGATCCTTTGCATTATCTTGAGTGTCGGTTTGGTATTTCTCGACACGATAGATCAGGTTCATCAGCAATATGGCAGCTGGTTCCGCGTTGCAGAATGGTTTTTTACCATTATCTTTACCCTTGAGTACCTGCTTCGTCTCTACTGTTCGGCCCAGCCATTACAATATGCCCGCAGTTTTTATGGCATAGTGGATCTACTGTCTATTTTACCCAGTTATTTGGCACTCTTCTTTCCTGGTGCCAACTTTACCTTAGTGATACGCATTTTGCGACTGTTCCGCATCTTCAGGGTGCTTAAACTGCTTCGCTACCTGAGTGAAGGTAATTTGTTGCTGCGGGCCATGATGCAGTCGAGCCGTAAGGTGTTTCTGTTTTTCTTCTCTGTGAGTTTAATTGTGATGGTGTTAAGCGCCATTATGTATGTGGTCGAGGGGCCTGAGAATGGTTTTACCTCTATACCTAAATCTATCTACTGGACCATAGTTACCATCACCACTGTGGGTTATGGGGATATTACCCCACAAACGACCTTAGGGCAGGGGATCGCAGCCTTGACCATGTTGATTGGTTACTCGATTATTGCTATCCCAACGGGTATCCTAACGGCAGAGATCTCACAGGAGATGGTGCGCAAAAAAGATCTGCGTCGTTGCAGTAACTGTTTGAAAATGGGCCATGAACCCAGTGCGCATTATTGTGATAAGTGTGGCAGTGAGCTTGAAACCGATCTATAGGGTCTATCAGCTCTTTAAGGGCTAATTTAAAAGGATAGTCATGACCAAGGCAAAGTTTGTTGAAGGCGATATCATGCGCCATATCTGGGTGATGAGCTCGACGGCCGCCATAGGTATTTCGGCGCTGTTTGTGGTTGATCTGCTCGATATCTTCTTCTTAAGCTTGCTTGGTGAAGAGGAGTTGGCGGCCGCTGTGGGTTACGCAGGCTCCATCTCTTTTTTCATTACCGCCATCGGCATAGGGCTCTCTATTGCGCTAGGCGCGCTAGTGTCCAAAGCCATAGGTGCCAAAGAGTTTGAGCAGGCGAAACGGCTATTGCTCAACAGTGCCATAGTCACTCTGCTTGTGTCGGTTATTGTTGCCATACTGGTCTCCTGTTTTATTCCTGAGCTGCTGGCCTTGATTGGCGCCAGCGGTCATACCGCCGAACTGGCGGCAAGTTACCTCTATATACTCGTACCCTCTATGCCAGTGATCTGTCTGGCGATGGCGCTTGGGGCGGCGCTACGCGCCGTAGGGGATGCCAAATTGTCTATGCTATCCACCCTGATGGGCGGCGGTGTGAACCTAGTGTTTGACCCTATTTTTATTTTTCTAATGGCGATGGGGATTGAGGGGGCGGCGCTTGCGTCAGTGCTGGCGAGGATCACCGTTTTGGTGGTCTCGGCCCGAGGTGTCTTTATCAAGCATAAGCTGGGTAGGCATTTTGATGTGTCGGACTTTAAGGCCGATCTTAAGCCGATTTTTGCTATCGCAGGTCCAGCCATGCTGACCAATATAGCGACTCCCATAGGCAATGCGGTGGTGACTCGCGCCATTGCCGATTTTGGCGACAGTTATGTGGCGGCCTGGGCGGTACTAGGCAGACTGACGCCTGTGGCGTTCGGGATGATATTCGCCCTGTCTGGCGCTATAGGGCCCATAGTGGGGCAAAATTTTGGCGCCCGGGAGTTTGAGCGGGTAAGAGAAAGTCTGACGAAAGCCTTACAGTTTTGTGTTCTGTATGTGTTATCCGTGTCTTTGTTGCTGTTTGTATTGCAGGAGCAGATAGTGGTGATGTTTGCCATGCAGGGGGATGGCGCCGAGCTTATTCGTTTCTTCTGTAGCTATATTGCCGTGTTCTTTATCTTCTCTGGTGCCCTGTTTGTGGCCAATGCCTCTTTTAATAATTTAGGTAAGGCCAAATACTCCACCCTGTTTAATGTCGGAAAGGCGACCTTAGGTACCATCCCCTTTGTCTATTTTGGCGCTCAGTGGGGCGGCGTGGAGGGTGTGTTGGTAGGGCAGGTGTTGGGAGCGATTATCTTCGCCTTTCTCGGTGTGTGGACTGCCTATCGCCTAGTGGATAGGGTACAAACCCAGGTGACGGATTTGGCTCAAACCTTGGTGCAGGAACCCGATGAAGAGCTCAGTCCATCGAGCACGAACCCTTTATCATCCTCTTGTGCTCAGATGGCGCAGCTCAGTGAAGAGCAAGATTGCGAGGCGAGTCATCGCGTGACTGAACGGTAAGAGCGCGATAGACCTTAGAGCGACGAGAAACCTCATCATTTGAGATGTGTGGTTTAGCCTGTTGAGGCTCTGAAAGTGGTTTACTGCGCTTTAGTTTGAGGTGCGTTTTGTGCAGTTTCCTGTGCGGCAGTCTCTGACTGCTCTTCACTTATCTCTTCATTTGCCTCATCAGTAGGCTGTTTTTTGGCTAATTCGTTCGCCTTGGCGGCCGCTTCAGCTTGCTCCTGGGCCAGTGCTTTGGCGCGATCGCCCTTAGAAACATATTTTTTCACATTAGGCGGAGTATGCTTATTCAGACGGGCTTTGGCGCGTTTGGCTGTCTTCTTTAAAATCTTCTGTTTTCTATTCATACGCTCACCTAAGGTGGTTAACTAACTTCATTACATTAGCAAAATTGAGCGCGGATTCTAACTTAATCTTGTTCAATCGGCTAGCGCAATCAAACTGACCGTTGTAATTCGAGTGTGGCAGTTTTGGGCGCCTTATTGATTTTTTCTGACCTTTAAACAGAGTCACCTGACATTAAACCATCTTTAGGTCAAACAAATTTACTTGAGTAAAAGTTTATTAACATTATGTTTTTAATCTATTTTTAATGGTGTTGATGCTAATTTAATCAGCTTGGGCAAGGTCTAATTGTAAACCCATCAAAGCAACTATAATTAAGTGATTTAATGCATCCCACCTGTATACAGTGAAGGAGTTAACTATGGCAGCAAGTAAATGTCCCATGCACCTAGCAGCGGGCTCAGGCACCAGCAATATGGATTGGTGGCCGAATCAACTGAGAGTCGATCTGTTACACCAACACTCATCCAAGTCGAATCCCATGGATCCAGGGTTCGACTATGCCGCAGAATTCAATAGCCTTAATCTTGAAGAAGTTAAACAAGAGCTGCATCAGCTAATGACAGATTCCAAAGATTGGTGGCCAGCCGACTTTGGTCATTATGGCCCGCTGTTTATTCGTATGGCCTGGCACAGCGCCGGCACCTATCGTATTGGCGATGGTCGTGGTGGAGCCGGAGCAGGGCAGCAGCGTTTTGCACCGCTTAACAGTTGGCCCGATAACGTTAACCTGGATAAGGCCAGACGTTTGCTTTGGCCGATAAAACAGAAACATGGCCGTAAAATCTCCTGGGCAGATCTGATGATTCTGGCTGGTAATGTGGCACTAGAGTCTATGGGCTTTAAGACCTTTGGCTTTGCCGGTGGGCGAGAAGATGTGTGGGAGCCTGAAAACGATGTCTATTGGGGCAGTGAGACCACTTGGCTAGAAGCAGATAAGCGTTACTCTGGCGAGCGTGATCTTGAAAATCCGTTGGCGGCAGTGCAGATGGGACTGATTTATGTCAATCCTGAGGGGCCAAACGCCAATCCTGATCCTCTGGCCGCCGCCCATGATATCCGTGAGACCTTTGCCCGCATGGCGATGAATGATGAAGAAACCGTTGCGCTTATTGCGGGTGGCCATACTTTTGGTAAGACCCACGGCGCCGGGGATGCTGACCTTGTGGGTGCGGATCCCGAGGCGGCAGAGATTGAGGCTCAGGGATTAGGCTGGGCGAGCAGCTATGGTAGCGGTAAAGCGGGCGATGCCATCACTAGTGGTTTAGAAGTGATCTGGACCCAGACCCCGACCCAATGGAGCAACTATTTCTTTGAAAACCTGTTTGGCTATGAATGGGAGCTGACCAAGAGCCCTGCTGGTGCTCACCAGTGGCAACCTAAAGGTGGGGCGGGTGCTGGAGAGATCCCCGATCCATTCGATACCAGTAAGCGTCGTGTGCCCACCATGTTAACGACCGATTTGTCACTGCGCTTCGATCCGGCTTATGAGAAGATCTCCCGCCGTTTCCTGGATAACCCAGATGCTTTTGCCGATGCCTTTGCCAGAGCCTGGTTTAAGCTGACCCACAGGGACATGGGTCCGCTTGCCCGTTATCTTGGTCCAGAAGTACCAAAAGAGGAACTGATTTGGCAAGACCCGCTGCCTAAAGCCACTTATCAGACCATAGATGCTAACGATGTGGCTAAGCTCAAAACAGAGATAGCCAGTGCAGGGATGTCTATTTCACAACTGGTTTCAACTGCTTGGGCCTCGGCATCCACCTTTAGGGGCTCTGATAAACGCGGTGGCGCCAATGGTGCGAGAATTCGTTTAGCGCCGCAGAAAGATTGGCCGGTGAACCAGCCTGAACAGCTCGCGATTGTGCTTGGCGCCTATGAAAAGATTCAGCAGAGCTTTAATCAGGGTGGCAAACAGGTTTCCATGGCTGACCTTATCGTGCTCGGTGGCGGTGTGGGCGTCGAACTGGCTGCTAAGAATGCGGGCGTTTCTGTTAGCGTGCCATTCTCTCCCGGTCGGGTGGATGCTAGTGATGAGCAAACCGATGTCGATTCCTTCGCTGTACTTGAACCCTATGCCGATGGATTTAGAAATTACTGTCAACGCAAGTTTAGTGTCCCGGCAGAGGTGCTACTGCTCGACAGGGCGCAGTTGCTGACCCTAACAGCACCGGAAATGACAGTGCTGCTCGGTGGCATGCGGGCCTTGGGTGCCAATGTGGATCAGTCTCAATATGGTGTACTGACAGAAACACCCGAAGTGCTTAATAATAATTTCTTTATCAACCTATTGAGTATGGATATCGAGTGGAAGTCGATTTCCGATAATCATGATCTGTTTGACGGAATCGAGCGGGCGACGGGCAAAGCGAAATGGAAGGCAACCAGGGCCGATCTTGTCTTTGGTTCTAACTCTATTTTACGTGCCGTTGCCGAGGTGTATGGCAGTTTCGATGCCAAGGAGAAGTTTATTAACGATTTCGTTGCTGCTTGGCATAAGGTGATGGAGCTGGATCGTTTCGATCTCTAGCTATCGACTGACTTTTGTTTGAGCAAAAGAGATGCGCGGCTTTTTAGCCGCGCATTTTTTATGTTAGTGGGAACAATTTTTAATGATCAAATTTAGCTAGGTCGGCCTGAGTCGCGCCATCGTTACATTCACCTCGGATCTCGGCGCGTCCTACTTCTATGATGCGACTGAGCTCGATATAGCCTTCACGGCAATATCCTGTCATAGAAATGGTTTTGTTCAGACCTAATTCAACCTGTTGAGTCCACTGGGAAAGATCGCCGCGCCGTACCACTTTTCGATTCGCTGAGCCCGTTTTGCGCTCCATCTGTAACACAGGGGCTTCACCGGGTTTGGTTGGTAGCTGGGCATACTTGACTGTATAGGTGAATAACTTGATGCCATCGCCTTTGATGGCCGTAATAAATTTATCTTCGACCTGGGTATCAAAATCTTCAACTGTGAGTTTGCGGGCACTGCAGGCTGTGAGGCAGGTGAGCAGCAGGATGAAAAGAACTGTTTTAATTTGCATGATTTTATTGTCTTTATTTATCGTTTTTTGGGCGTCTTTTGATCGTTAATCTGAGATGAGAGCGAACTGGTGCGCCAGCTATGAGGATAGCGCAACTAGAAAATCAAATCATGCTTTGAATGGCAACTGATTTAAAATCTCAATTCAGCTTTGTCAAAGCGCTTAATCAGCTTAGTTAAAGCGCTTAATTAGCTTAGTTAAAGCGCTGGTTGAGGTAAGCGATGATATCCGATGACTCATACATCCACTGTACTTCACCCTGTTGTTCAATTCTCAGGCAGGGCACCATGGCGCGGCCGCCTTGTTCAACCAATGTTTGTTGATGTGGTATCTGTTTGGCATCTATGGTGGTGATATTGAGTCCCTGACGTCTGATGGCGCGGCGTACTTTGACACAAAAAGGGCAGGCAGCGTACTGGTATAGCTGCAGTGCGCGAGTCTGCTCATCTACCTTGGCTTGCTCAGCGATAGGGCGTTGGCGCTTTTTAGGGGTAAAAATGAAGTTGAGCAACAGGATTATACGGCCAAGCAGCCAGCGAATAATGAACATAAATCAGATCCTCATGTTTTAGAATGAGGGGGATTCTAACCTAAGCGTGACTTGGATCAAAGGCTCAGTGATAGTCTGCGCAGGATCAAATAAGGGCGGTGTTCACCGCCCTTATTGGCTGGCCGATACAATTTAAAGCCAGTTAGTCGGCCGTTAGGGTCAATAAGGCTTGACTGGCGCTGGTGCCTATATGCGCCTGACTGTCGAGTACAAATACTCTCTCGGGGGCGATCTGCGCGTGTTCGATGAGGTAACGTTTTACGGCCACTGCCCTTTCTTGAGCCAGGGCGCCCAATGCTAAATCATCTATCAGCTGATTCGAGAGTAGCGAGTTATACATAGCAATATGCCAGCGAGTCTGAAGTTCGGCCTCGCTTAACGTCTGGGCCTTAGGCTCCTCTTGGTTTTGGGATTCCTGTTGTGCCTGCAGCTCCTGTCTTATCTTTATTTGCTCTTTGACCTCATCGGGCGAGCTGCCCAGCTCACTTTGGTACAGCTGTTTTAGGGCATCGGATAAAGGCCCTGAAGTTGGGTAGCGGCTGGGGGAAAGATCCTCTGGCAGGGCAGAAACATCCATCTGGGCAATCTTGGCCAGCTTCTGTTTTAGCATCTGGGTCATCAGGGCCTGACTGTCTTCGATAGGGTCTACGGCTCCGCGGGCACTCAGACTGAGTTTGGGTCTGTCTTTGAGTCCCGTGGCCAGTTTATCCAGCAAGGCCTGAGCGTCACTGCTGAGTGTTGCCGAGCCTTGGGCGAATGTGACCTTATCCAGTTCATCGTCTGAGCCCAGCAGACCTGCAAGCAGGCTGAAGGGGGCAGTCACGGCTTTAGTGATCACATTGGTAAATGCTGTGAGGATAATGCTGCCAAAGCTAAAGCTGGGTTCATCGAGATCGCCAGAGACCTCTAGTCCAAGGTCGATAACGCCATGTCTGTCTTGTAACAGTGCAATAGCCAGAGTGACAGGCAGTGTCGTGGCCAGACTGCTGTCGCTAGGTTTGCCCAGTTGTAATTGATCCACAACCAGATGGTTATTGCCGACCAGTTTGTTGTTCTCCAGGCGGTAGGTGAGATCCAATGAGAGCAGTCCCTTATCTATGTAGTAGCCCGCGTAGGTGCCGGAATAGGGATTAACAGAGGTGAGCTCGACATGTTTAAAACTTAAGTCGAGATCCAGATAGGGCTGGGCTAACAGTGGATTGATTTCCCCCTTAAGTACGACCGGCGCGTAGCGATCTATCTTGCCTTTGATATCCACTTTAGCGGGTTTATCACTGCTTGATGACAGATCGCTAATGCTGCCGGATAACTGCTCGATACCGGCCGCGAAGTTGGGCGTTAGGGAGTTATCGGCAAAGAAAGCGGCGCCATCATCTATGATCACCCGATTAATGGAAAGCGCCATTGGTGGGGCACTGTGCTCTGTCTGTGTACCGTTCTGGCTTGGCTGTGATTGAGGCTCTGATTTTGATGCTGGCTGTGGCCCTGATTGTGACTCTGATTTTAGTTCCGAAGCCTCTGGATTGTCCGATGCCGCTTTCGTCAGGCCTTGAAAGTTAGTGGTTCTGTCTTCGGCGATCAAAATACGGCTGAAAGCCTTGGTTAAGGTGACGGTATCGATAGCTAGCTTATTAGCCGCTTTGTCAAAGTCGAGTTGGTTAATATCCATTTTTTGCCACTGCAGCAGAGTCTCATTGTGCAGCATATCTTTGACTGACAGATCATCGACCTGCACCGCGCCCTGATAGCTGGCTTGACCTTCGGCATCGGCAAATAGATCCCCCTGAGTGCTTACGCGTCCCTGTTCCAGTTTGATATTGATAAAAGGATCGAGATAACTCTGGAATTGACTTAGTCCAAGCTCAGTTAAGGCAAGTTTTGCCTCAAGTTGTTTGGCCTTAAGATCGAGCTGACCCTGGGTGTGAATATTGCCTTTGTCATTGATATCGAAAGACAACTCATAATCGACAGGTGCACTTAAGGCTGCATCTATGCTGCCGGTGTTCAGGCTAAGATTATTGATATTCCAGATGTTTTCGCTTTCGACTAGCTGCTCGGTTACAGTAAATTGGTAGCCGTTGATTTTGATTGACTTTAAGATTGCCGACCAGAGTGAACCTTGAGGGGCTTGCTCCTGACTTTCTTGTGATTGACCTCCTTGCGCTTGAGCCGTTTGTAGCTGCGAGACTGCTTTTTCAGGCGCTTTTTCAGACGCAATCTCAGGTGCAATCTCAGGTGCTTTCTCTAGGGTTAGGTTTTCATCTGTTTCAATTGATTCTTCACTGCTTGAAACCAGAGTTTGTGTCTCATCCGTTAGTGCTGGTACGGACTCAGGTGCTTGAGTCGGTTCAGTTTGTTGAGCTGGTTCTGCTTGTTGTGCTGGCTCTTGTGTATGAGTCTGCAGCGATTTTGGGGTAAACAAGGTGACTAAATCGACGCCCTGTTTATCGACTCTGAGGTTCAATGCGAGCTTGTCTGAGCTGAGCTCATCGACTGTGACCTGTTTTTCTCCTAGATTGAACTGTATGTTGTGCAGTGCTATCTCATCGAGCATCATTACAGGTTTATCCTGATGATGTACCGCTAGCTGGTTCACGGCCAGTTCCCCGTGGTTTGTGGTGGCAATTAACTGTTTGCCTTCGAGTGCTAATCGATAATCTGTGGCAAAACTGACTTTTCCGTCGTCGAGGGACACATTAAAATCATCGGCAACAAATCCCCAGAACTGTGGCAAATCTATCTTATCGAGTTTGATCGTGCCGCGGATATCCAGTGGAATCAGTTGCACCTGACCTTTAAGAGCAACTGTACCACCATGTTTACCATGAAATTCAACATCATAATAGTTAGTCTTTTTATCTGACAGCTGGGTTTTGCTGGCTGCAAGCAGAATAGGATTATGGGAGTCGAACGCATCGACATTCAGGTTAATTCTGGGATAGGTGACTTCGCTGCCGGTGATCTCATCGGTCAGATTTAAGTTAAATTCGACAACCGCCAGATCGCTGATAATGAAATGAGGGATCTTAGCTAAGGGATCATCCGTATCGGTTTGTTCCTGGCTATCATCTGTGGCATTAGCCGCCGCATTCGCCGCTAACGTGTCTAGGATGTCGCTGAAGTTAAAGCGCAGCGCCTCTCTGTTATTGAGCCGTCTGACTTTAGCATAACCGTGGGTCAGTTTGATGTGAGTAACACTAAAGCCCCAATTGAAGATGGAATCCCAGAACTGGTACTGTAAATCGAACTGCTCAAACCCCACAAAAGGGGTATTGTCGTTTTCGGCGATGCCAAATCCTTTTACGCTGACGGCTAGGGTGAAGGGGTTGATACTGATATCTTGTAATGCAACGGGTCTGCCTAACAGTGGTGATAATTGCGCGGGCACTTGTTTAACAGCAATATAAGGTATTAATAGTCCTAAAATCAGAGCCCAAGCTAAGTATAATGAGATAAAAAGAGCGATATACTTTTGATATCTTGGGAGCTGTTTGAATTTTTGTCCTAGACTAGAAAACTGTGAAGAGAGGGAAGACATAATCACCTTTTATTTTATCGATTAGGGCTCGACTAAACAGGGGCTGCGTGCCCCAGACTAAGAGAAAAATTGTTCAATTGGTCACTATGATTTTAGACCTATTGTTAACGATATAGAATGACTAAAACATAAATTTTCTCAATGGAATAGGAAAATCAGGCTATATGACAGTATTTTACCTCGATGGTCAGCGTATTGAATTTAAGCCAACCGAAACTGTGTTGGATGCGCTTATCCGTCATGGTCAAGGGATTAATTACTCATGCAAGAAAGGGGTATGTAAAACCTGCCTGTTGCAACAGGTAGGTGGAAGAGTTGAAGTGGGTGCTCAGAGGGGACTCTCCTCATCGCTAAAGCAGAAGCATTATATTTGTGCCTGCCAATGCCGGGCCAGTGCCGATCTGCAGTTCAAATCTATCTTAGAGCAAGACTTGTTTGCCCTAGGGAACATTGAGAGTAAAACCCTGCTCAATGAGAGCATGGTGAGCATTCTTATTCGGCTCAAGCAGCCGATAGCCTATGAGCCGGGGCAATATTTTAACTTCAGGCGTTTTGACGGACTGACGCGCAGCTACTGCCCGGTTAACAACAGCGGCGATCCGCTTTTAGAGATACATGTTAAGCGTAAATACAATGGTCAGTTTAGTGATTGGCTCTATCATAGGGCGGGTGTCGGTGAGCCTATCTTAGTGCAGGGGCCTTTAGGGCAGAGTTACTATCAGGAAGAATATAGCAAAGAGAAGCTAATCATCATCGCCTTCGGTAGTGGCCTGGGTGTGGCCTATGGGGTTGCATCTCAGGCACTGGCGCGCGGCCATCAGGGGGAGGTGTATCTCTATGTTGGTGTGCGGGATGAAAATGAGCTGTATCAGCATACCAAGCTGCTAAAAATGATGCTTGAGTATCGAAATTTTACCTATCAAGCCTGTATTACAGGGCAAACACCGCCAAGAGAGATGGGCAGATGTGTGAGTTTGGGGGATCCATTTCACCAGGCAACTCAGGTACATAAGCTTGATAGGCAGGCTCATCTGTTTCTTTGCGGGGATGCTAAGCCGGTCAATCATGCCAGAGAGTTGGCGTTTCTTAATGGTTACCCCGTTGAGCATATTCATACTCTCTCTTTTGAATATAAAGATTTACGAAAACGGATTCGTCAATGAGTCACGGTCACTTAACTTAGGTCGATTAACTGAATTTAACTCAGCTTAGCTTAGGCCAGCTTAGCTTAGGTCAGCTTAATCATGATGACATAGCAGGGGTGACCTTGGTTTGATCACTTTGAGCAGAAGCTTGTTTTGGTTCTCACGATTTCAAGGATGGAAAATGCAGATAAAAATAGCAATTGAGGAAGATTTAGCCCCATTGGCAGAGCTGTTCGATGAGTATCGTCAGAGCCTAGGGCAACCCCGCGAGTTCGTTAAATGCTATGAATTTATTCAGGCTCGCCTGGCGGAAAATGATTCAGTCATTTTAATTGCCAAGCAGGTGAATCAGTTGATCGGTTTTATTCAGTTATACCCCTCCTACTCATCGCGTTTATTGATGCCAATTTGGTTTTTCGACGATATCTATGTGGTTGAAAAATATCGCAAGCTGGGGATAGCAACCCAGTTGGTACAAAAGGCAAAAGAGTTGGCGAATGAAGCCAAAGTTCTCGCTGTTCGCCATGATAATCTTCCCAAGGAGAGTATCAAAGCCTTAGAGTGGGTAGGACTTACCTTGCTGGATGTGAGGGATGAAAGACGTGACAGTGAATGAGGCTGAGGGGAAAGTATTAGCGGTAATCTTCATTGTGATAAGATACGGCGTTTTTAGATATCTGATCCCTTGGAGATAAAAAGGTGAATAAAAGTGTTGTAACCAATCTGCTGGCTTTGCTCCTTGTCCTTTGCGGCCTGCTGTTTTCTTCTGCCGTGGTACTGAGCATAGGATTATTTGCCCTGTCTGGGGCGGTAACAAACTGGCTGGCTATCCATATGTTGTTTGAAAAAGTGCCGGGATTGTACGGCAGTGGTGTGGTGCCGGCGCGTTTTGAGGAGTTTAAGGCCGGTATTGCCCATCTGATGATGGAGCAGTTTTTTACCGAGCAGAATATCGATAAGTTTCTGTCGGGTCAGGGGGGCGGTGCCAGTCACATTAACCTGGTACCCGTTATCGAAAAAGTGGATATGACGCCCGCATTCGATGCGCTGGTGACTACGGTTGAGCAATCCTCTTTAGGTGGAATGTTGGCTATGTTTGGTGGCTCAGAGGCGATAGCTCCGCTCAAGGCGCCCTTTATCGAGAAGATGAAAAACTCAATGATTGAGATCACCCAGAGTGATGATTTCTTCGAGCTGATCAAGCAGGAGATAGAGCAGCCCGATGTGATGGCTGATCTTCGCGCTCAGATTGATACCATAGTGCATCAACGCCTCGAAGAACTGACTCCAAACCTAGTGAAAGAGATAGTACAGCAAATGATAAAGAAACACCTGGGCTGGTTAGTGGTCTGGGGCGGTGTCTTTGGGGGCATCATTGGTTTCTTGGCGGCATGGATCCCATAATAGTTTGACTCATCCCTGGCTAATATACCCTTGAAAGAAGGAGAGTTCGATGAATAAGCATTTAACCATTAATTACCTTGAGATCCCTGTACGGGATTTGGCAAAAACCAAGGCATTCTTTAACCGAGTGTTTTCCTGGGAATTTGTCGATTACGGTGAGAACTACACTTGCTTTATTCATGCGGGGATAACTGGGGGATTTTACGCCAGCGAGCAGAGCTTTAATCTGACCAAAGGCTCGCCACTCATAGTCATCTATTCATCGGAGCTGGAATTTACCCTGGCCGATATTGAGCGTGCAGGTGGCGTGATCACTAAAGCTATCTTTACTTTTCCAGGTGGACGACGGTTTCATTTCTCCGATCCCAATGGCAACGAGTATGCAGTTTGGTCTGAGTAACTTTTTGAGTTAAGTCAAAGAAATAAAAAACGCCCATTCTATTAATTAGAAAGGGCGTTTTTTTATGGAAGCCTAAGCGATGGCTCAGCTAGGTTTACATTTCATAGGCACTGTCGTGGACAGAGCGGACTGCACGGCCAGAGGGGTCGATGATCCCTTGCAGGCTCTCATCCCAGGCGAGTGCTTCAGGGGTCGAGCAGGCCACCGACTTGCCGCCGGGAACCGTTTCTGCCGCCGATGCCAGCGGGAAGAGCTCATCGAAGAAGCAGCGGTAGAAATAAGCCTCTTTGGTCTCTGGCGTGTTATAGGGGAAACGGAACTTGGCGTTGGCCAGCTGCAGATCGTCGACCATTTTTGCGGCATGATCTTTCAGGCCATCGATCCAAGAGTAGCCCACGCCATCACTGAACTGCTCTTTCTGGCGCCACGCCACCTCTTTTGGCAACTTATGCTCGAACGCCTGGCGTAGGATATGTTTCTCTATGCGACCATCTTTTGACATCTTAGCTTCTGGGTTGATCCGCATTGCCGTGTCGATAAATTCTTTATCCAGGAAAGGCACACGGGCCTCTAATCCCCAGGCCGCCATGGCTTTGTTGGCACGCAGGCAGTCGAACAGGTGTAACTTATCGAGCTTACGCACTAACTCCTCGTGGAAGGCCTGAGCATTGGGCGCCTTATGGAAATAGAGGTAACCACCAAAGAGTTCATCGGCGCCTTCGCCAGAGAGCACCATCTTGATCCCCATGGCTTTGATCTTACGAGCCATCAGATACATAGGTGTCGCGGCGCGGATGGTGGTGACATCATAGGTTTCCAGATGGTAAATCACATCTTTGATGGCATCTAAACCATCTTGGAAGGTAAAAGTGATCTCATGGTGGATAGTCCCGATAGCATCTGCCACTTTTTTTGCCGCAGCCAGATCCGGAGAGCCGATGAGTCCCACTGCAAATGAGTGTAGCTGTGGCCACCAGGCATCGCTGGCGCCGTCATCTTCGATACGGCGTTTGGCAAAGGTTTGGGTGATGGCTGAAATCACCGAAGAATCCAGGCCACCGGAGAGTAAGACACCATATGGGACATCTGACATGAGTTGACGTTTTACCGCCGCCTCTAAAGCACTACGCAGTTCATCAATGCTGGCATCGTTATCTTTAACCGCGCTGAAATCCTGCCAGTCCCTTTGATAATATTGTTGATAACCCGCTCGGGTTTGGTAATGGCCAGGCTTAAATTCTGCCACGGTTTTACACACAGGGATCAGAGCTTTCATCTCGGAGGCGACATAGAAGTTACCTTCGGCATCATGGCCGGTGTAGAGCGGAATGATGCCCATATGGTCGCGACCAATCAGGTAGGTATCTTTTGCTTTGTCGTAGAGCACGAAGGCGAAAATACCGTTGAGCTTATCGAGGAAATTGCAGCCATACTCTTGATACAGAGCCAAAATCACTTCGCAGTCTGAGTTGGTCTGGTAGCTGTATTTGTCACCCAGTTCGGCTTTAAGTTCTTTATGGTTATAGATCTCGCCGTTGACGGCGAGGATCAGGCTTTCATCTTCAGTCAGTAGTGGCTGGGCCCCATGTTCAATATCGACAATGGCCAGGCGTTCATGGGCAAGAATGGCCTTGTCACCGCTGTAGATCCCTGACCAGTCAGGACCTCTGTGGCGTAACAGCTTTGACATTTCCAGTGCTACCTGGCGGAGCGCAGTGGCGTCAGATTGAATATCTAAAATGGCGAAAATTGAACACATAACTAAAAGCTCCGAAAATCTAAATCAAACCTAATTGCTGAACACTTTGACAGTAATTTACACGGAAGCCAAATTTAAATTTTAATAAAACAGCTAGAAATCGGCATTTTTAATGAATGAAATTGCGTTAAAATCCAGTTAAAAATAGATAATCATTAAAAATTTTCCTGATTTCATGAATTTTATTTATTTGCCAGGCTGTTTTTGCTGTGTGTTTTAGCAATTAATCAGCTCATCTTAAGATTCTTAAGTATAAGTTCATCAGGTGATTTTTTGGTTATTAAATGAGCAAAAAGGCTTCATATTAGAAGCCTTTTTGTGTGGTTTTATCTCCGGGATAATACTTATTCGCGATTATTCTTGCGCCGGGCGTAATCGGTGAAACTCGGTTCCCTGATAGTAGCCGGGCCAGTCGTCACTGTTGGCCAGGGTCCTAGCCGCCAGGAAGTAGATGCCAAGATCTTCCAGGGCGCCGGACAGATCCCAATCTGCTCTGTATTCATCACAGACGTTGTGATAACAGCCTTTGAACTTCTCTTGCATCTGAGCCTTATATTGAGCAGTGGCCTCGTCGACAGGCTTGCTGCCGCCACCGGCAAACACAGCTGGAACCCCATATTTAGCGAAGCTGAAATGATCGGAGCGGAAAAAGCCGCCGGATTCTGGACGTGACTCACTTACCATAGTGCGGTTCTGGGTGCTGAGGGCCTTGGCAAGATAAGTCTCAAGCTGGGATTTACCTTTACCAACAACTGTGTAATCCGATGTGCGACCATAGATATTGGTGCTGTCTAAGTTAAACACGCCCACGGTTTTATCTAGAGGATACAGAGGATTAGCAGCATAATATTGTGAGCCTAATAGCCCCTGTTCTTCACCTGTGGTCGCAACAAAGGTGATTGAACGCTTGAGGGGATGACCATCTTTCGCTTGCTGGGCAAATTGACGAGCAATTTCTAAAATCCCGGCCGTGCCAGAGGCATTGTCTAATGCGCCATTGTAGATCTGATCGCCTTCTTTGTTGGGATCTTTGCCAATATGATCCCAATGGGCGGTGAACAGCAGGTGTTCATCACTGGCCGTCGTGCCGGGTAGGGTGGCAACCACGTTATAGCTGTTGGCGTATTTGGCCTGATTGGCAAAAGTTATGTCGGCACTTTGGTTAAGTGAAGCATTGAGTGCCTGTGTCGCAGCGCGCTGGCTCAAGTCTTCTAAGGATAAGCCTGCTCTGTTAAACAGTTCGCTGGCTTTCTCTTTGGTTATCCAGCCTTCGACTTGGACTCGGCTATCCTGAGTCGCTTTATCCAGTACCAGATCTTGCTGTGGCCCGGTCCAGCTGTTTTCAACCACAGACCAGGGATAGGCCGCAGGTTGTGTGTCATGGATTATGATGGCCCCGAGCGCCCCCTGACGGCTGGCCTCTTCATACTTATAGGTCCAGCGGCCATAGTAGGTCATGGCTTTACCGTTGAACTTACCTGAATCGGGCAGGGCAAAACCAGGATCGTTAACTAAGATAACGGCGATTTTGCCTTGCATATCTAAGCCCTGATAGTCGTTCCAATCATACTCGGGCGCATTGATGCCATAACCCACAAATACCAGCGGGGCATCCTTGATATCGACTTTGTGATTATCATGGCGGCTTGAGAAGACAACATCCTTGCGATAGCTCATGGGGAGCCCGCCGAGGGTTATCTTCTGATCTTCACTGGCGGTATAACTCACCATAGGCACGGCCTGCAGGTAACTGCCGTTATTGGCACCTTCGAGCCCCGCAGCGGCGAACGCCTTGGTGAGATAATCTAAGGTTAAGGTTTCACCATGAGTGGTGGGCGCGCGGCCTTCGAATCTATCCGATGACAGGGTTTGGATATCTTGACGAAAGCGGGCTTCGTTCAATTCTACAGCCGAATCACTGGCGTGATCTTGAGCTGAATGTTGACTGCAAGCACTGAGTAAAGCGATAGCGCACGCGCTTAGGAGTAATCGCATGAATGATCCTATGTTTATCGTTATTTATTGTTATTGGTCTTCGCTGAAATCTTGCAAAAATAGCACGAAAAATTAACACAGGTATCATAATAAGCTGTCTGGTTTTATCAAGTGTTTCAGGGGATTAAAATGTTACTCATTGTAACGATTGAGAAATGTGAAAAGTGTTCCCAAAGATACATTGAACGGGGCTGAATATCAGCCCCTTGAATGTGGATAGCGCAGGTAATTCAGATAGTGCAACTTGTGTAGGTAGTTCAGATAGTGCGGATACAGCCGCTCGGGTTAAATAACGTCTATGTCACCAGCACAATCGAAGATGTGGTTTGGTCTAAAGGGCTCTTTGTCGATATCGCCAAGCTGACTCACGCCGCTGGTCACTAAAATAGTTTCCAAACCAGCCTGAAAGCCGGCGAGAATATCGGTACGCATATTGTCACCGACTATGACAGTATTGTCTGAGTGACCACCAATATGGTTAAGGGCGCTGCGGATGATCCAGGAGCTGGGTTTGCCCACATAGAAAGGTCGGCGACCGCAGATACGCTCAATCGGTGCACACAGTGCGCCGCAAGCTGGGCTGTGCGCCGGGCCGTGGGTATCTGGGTTGGTTGCGATAAAGCGGGCGCCTGCGGCAATAAACTGCGCGGCTTTATGGATCATCTCCCAGTTGTAAGAGCGGGTTTCGCCCACGATAACAAAATCGGGATTGATATCTGTGATGGTAAAGCCGGCCTTGTAGAGTTCATGGGTTAGGGCACCTTCACCAATCACATAGGCTTTGTCGCCCGTCTGATGTTTGAGGAAGTCGGCGGTGGCCATAGCCGAGGTGTAGAAACAGGCTTCTGGCACTTTTATGCCTGCAGCACCTAACCGATTTTGCAGATCTTTTCCCGTTTGCACTGGATAGTTAGTCAGTATGACTAATGGGTTTCCCTGATCCAAAATACGATGAATAAACTGATCACTGCCTGGGATCAATCTATTGTCGTGCAGCAGTACGCCATCGATATCGCAAATTACATTTTTCATGCTACTTCCCATAGAGTTATTAACCATCATCTGAGTTTATCTAAAACCAAATAGGGCTTAAAAACAATCAGATTTACCGATTAATTTTATCTCGAAGGGGAGAATAAACAGGCAATAAAAAAGAGATCTGCAGATCTCTTTAAAAGTTGGATGAGGTCAGTTGAGCTAATTAGTCAGCTGCATATCCCATAGGAGGCAGAGCTTGGTCGTCTAAATAGGCCACACCTTCTGTCATTTTCAGCCGGTTTTGAGTAAACCATCGCACCACGAGAGGGTAGATGGCATGCTCTTGTTCATGCACTCGTTGCGCCAGAAGTTCGGCATCATCTTCAGGATAGACGGGCACTTTGGCTTGCAAAATTACCGGACCAGCATCCAATGCTGGGATCACAAAATGCACTGAGGCACCGTGTTCGTCGTCACTGGCATCAATGGCACGCTGATGTGTGTTCAGCCCGGCATATTTAGGTAACAAAGAGGGATGAATATTAAGCATGCGGCCTTGGTAACGCTCGACAAACTCATCACTTAAGATCCGCATAAAACCCGCCAGAACGATAAGATCTGGCTGGTATTTATCGAGTGCCGATTGTAAGCGAGCGTCATACTCAGCGCGGCTTTCTCCTTGATGGGCGATCACGCAGCTGGTATCAATCTCATTGTGATGCGCGCGCACTAAGCCGTAGGCATCAGGTTTATTACTGATAACGCCGACCAAGTTGGCTTGCAGGTTATCATCACAACTGTCGATAATGGCCTGAAGGTTAGAGCCATTACCTGAGATTAATACGACTATGCGACAGCGCTCAGGCATTAGATGATCTCCACCTGCTCTTCATCGCCATTGCGCGTGGCAATGTTACCGATAAGCCAGGCATTTTCGCCTTCGCCGTTAAGCAGTGATAGGGCACTGTCGACCTGATCCTGTGGCAGGGCGATGATCATACCCACACCGCAGTTAAAGGTACGGTACATCTCAAACTCAGAGATATTGCCGTTTTCCATCAACCAGTTGAAAACGGTTGGCCACTGCCAAGAGTCACCTTGTACCACGGCTTTAGTGGTTTCTGGTAACACGCGGGGAATATTTTCCCAGAATCCGCCGCCTGTAATGTGCGCCATAGCGTGCACGTCATTTTGTTCAAGCAGCTTAAGCAGCGGCTTAACGTAAATCTTAGTCGGTTCGACCAGGTGATCGATAAGCGCCTTGCCTTCCAGCAGTTGCTGAGGATCGGCTTTGCTCACTTCGAGCACTTTACGGATCAGGGAATAACCGTTTGAGTGAGGACCGCTAGAGGCGAGTGCAATCAGTGCATCACCGGCAACCACTTTGCTGCCATCTAATACGTCTTCCTTCTCGACCACACCGACGCAGAAGCCGGCTAAGTCGTAGTCTTCACCTTCGTACATGCCTGGCATTTCAGCAGTTTCACCACCAATTAATGCACAGCCTGCCTGGGCGCAGCCATCGGCGATACCGTTGACGACAGAGGTTGCCGTTTCAACATCGAGTTTGCCAGTGGCGTAGTAATCTAGGAAGAACAGAGGCTCTGCACCGGCAACGATAAGATCGTTAACGCACATGGCCACAAGATCGACACCCACACTGTCGTGCTTTTTGTAGTCGATAGCCAGTCTAAGCTTGGTACCAACACCATCGGTGCCGGAAACTAGAACTGGGTGTTTGTACTTAGTTGGTAGCTCACAAAGGGCACCAAAGCCACCTAGGTTGCCCATGACTTCAGGGCGGTGGGTACGTTTTACGGCTGTTTTGATATTTTCTACAAGGGCGTTGCCTGCGTCGATATCAACACCTGCATCTTTATAGCTTAGCTGGGTAGGAGTGCTCACGGAGGATCCTCTCGGGTACATCGTTATTGGATTTTTATGCGGCGCTATTCTATCAGCTTGTCAGCAGGCGAGAAAGTAATGATTTGGAATAATCAAATGGACATAGGTCACGATTTGCTGTGTCAGTAAAACTTTATGTTTTCGATATGGGCTAAATCTACTAAGATCTTTGAAATTTGCTAAAAAAATACCGACATCATATCAGGAGAAGACGATGAAAGTGGTCGAAGTCAAGCACCCTCTAGTACGTCATAAAATTGGATTAATGCGCGAAGGCGATATCAGTACCAAGCGTTTTCGTGAACTTGCAGCGGAAGTGGGCAGTTTATTGACCTACGAAGCGACTGCGGATCTTGAAACGGAAAAAGTGACTATTGAAGGCTGGAATGGTCCGGTTGATATTGAGCAGATTAAAGGGAAGAAAGTCACAGTAGTTCCTATTTTGCGCGCAGGTCTTGGGATGATGGACGGCGTGCTTGAGCACGTGCCCAGCGCCCGTATCTCGGTAGTGGGGATTTACCGCGATGAAGAAACCCTAGAGCCTGTGCCTTACTTTGAGAAACTCGCGAGTAATATGGAAGAGCGTATCGCCTTAGTGGTTGACCCTATGTTGGCGACAGGTGGCTCGATGATCTCAACCATTGATCTACTTAAAGATCGTGGCTGCACCTCGATTAAGGCTCTGGTACTGGTTGCAGCGCCAGAAGGTATCGCCGCGTTAGAGAAAGCACATCCAGATATTGAACTCTACACAGCTTCTATCGATAAGTGTCTCAATGAAAACGGTTACATCTTACCTGGTCTGGGTGATGCCGGTGATAAGATTTTCGGTACTAAATAGTCTTAACTACTGAGTTGATAAGCACAGTTGATAAGATATAGTCGATAAGCGTTAAAAACAAAAAGGAGCCATTGGCTCCTTTTTGTTTTTCTGAATGAAGTGCGCTTAACGCACTTTTTCATCTCAGAGTTACAGCACCATGGCGGCTATCCAGCCAAACACTAACAGTGGAATGTTGTAGTGAATAAAGGTTGGGATCACGCTGTCGCGAATATGATCGTGCTGGCCATCGGCATTCAGACCAGCGGTGGGGCCTAAGGTCGAATCGGAAGCTGGCGAACCTGCGTCACCTAAGGCTGCGGCCGTGCCGACCAGGGCAATCGTGGCTGGAATTGAGAAACCAAAGCTTATCGCCAGTGGAACATAGATAGTGGCGATAATGGGAATGGTTGAAAACGATGAGCCAATACCCATGGTGATCAACAGACCGACCAGCAGCATTAAGAACGCAGCTAAGGCCTGATTGTTGCCAATCAGATGAGACAAGGACTCAACCAGAGTGGCGACATCACCGGTTTCTTTGACCACAGCGGCAAAGCCGGCGGCAGCTATCATGATAAAGCCGATATTGGCCATCATGCGCACCCCTTGGTTAAAGATATCCTGATCGGCAACATGCTTAAGCGCGCCAGAGAAGCTGAAGATAATAAAGCCAATCAAGGCGCCGAAAATCATCGAATCGGTATAAAGCTGTACCACTAGGGTGGCCACAATAGCGATGAGGGCGATGGTGATGTTGCGTGGGTTGAGCTTCTCTTCCGGCTCTGCTGCTAAAATCACCTCTTCTTCATAATCCCTTGGCTTACGGTAGCTGATAAATACCGCGACCAATAAACCTAAGATCATGCCAATTGCGGGAATGAGCATGGCGCCAGGAATTTGCTCTCTAACGGCGTTAAGGTCGTTGCTGTTAAGGTTCGCCAGCAAGATGTCGTTGAGGAAGATGCCACCAAAACCGATAGGCAAAATCATATAAGTGGTGACTAAGCCGAAGGTGAGCACACAGGCGACCAGGCGACGGTCCATACGCAGTTTTGACATCACATGCAGCAGAGGCGGGATCAAAATTGGGATAAAGGCGATATGGATAGGTAATACGTTTTGTGATGCAATTGACATCAGAAGAATGGCAAACAGCAATATCCAGCGCACTCGAGTGATATTGGTCTGGTTTTCCTCTTGGCCTAGCTGTGAGATCACCTTGCGCGAAATCAAAGTCGTTAGACCCGAGTGCGAGAGGGCAACGGCAAAGGCGCCGAGCAGTGCATAGCTCAGCGCAATTTGAGCACCACCGCCAAGGCCGGTATTAAAGGCGTCGATAGTATGTTGAAGATCCAGGCCACCAATTAAGCCGGCCACGAGCGCACTGACTGTGAGTGCGATAACTACATTTACCCGAGCCAAGCTTAATCCCAGCATCAGGCAAACAGCAATAACGACTGCATTCATATCGATTCTTTCTGACTAAATATTAAATGTTAAAAGACTATTTTTGACAGTATTTGTATCCCTTGTCCAGCTAATATAAGTTTTGCATCGAAATAACTGGTGTATTAGCGAACAGTATTTTACTTTTCAGTAAAATTGCGATCTGTAACTGCTTCATAATCGGCTTTACTGCACGCTTATTGGGCAAATACCCCTGTATTAGCCAAAAAAGGTGACAAAGGTCGCAAATCGCTTGTATCTGCTCAGTGACTCCTTATAATGATTTTGTTTCAAAATTCGAAGCTTTTTCAATCCATAGATGGAGATATAAAATGAGCGTATTAGTAGGCCGTCCGGCTCCTGATTTTACTGCTGCAGCTGTTCTTGGTAATGGTGAAATTGTCGATAGCTTTAACCTAAGCGAAGCAATTAAAGGTAAGCCAACAGTCGTCTTTTTCTACCCACTTGATTTTACTTTCGTTTGCCCATCTGAATTGATCGCCTTTGATCACCGTATGGAAGAATTCAAAAAGCGCGGTGTTGAAGTGATCGGTGTTTCTATCGACTCTCAATTTACTCACAATGCATGGCGTAACACCCCAGTAGAAAAAGGTGGTATTGGCCATGTTCAATACACACTAGTTGCTGACGTTAAGCATGACATCTGTAAAGCATACGATGTTGAGCATCCAGAAGCCGGTGTGGCTTTCCGTGGTTCTTTCTTGATCGACAAAGAAGGCATGGTACGTCATCAGGTCGTTAACGATCTGCCACTAGGTCGTAACGTAGATGAGATGCTACGTATGATCGATGCACTGCAATTCCATGAAGAGCATGGTGATGTATGTCCAGCGGGTTGGGAAAAAGGTGACAAAGGTATGAATGCAAGTCCAGACGGCGTTGCGTCTTACCTGACTGAAAATGCTGCTGAGCTGTAATCGAGAGATTTAGCTTTTAGCTTAAGAGCTGTGCTTACTTAATGTAAGCGCAGCTTTTTTATGCCTGTTACTCATTTGAATGCCAGCGCTTAGCGTTTTTATGTCAGCGTGTAGCGTTTATATGTTAGCGACGAAGGAATGACTCTACACATTTGTTTGTTTCGCTATTCGCTTTTACTGCCAGTGCCAGTGCCAGTGCCAGAGTTATCACTGGTTGCTTCACTCAACATGGGCCAGCCACCTAAGGTTTTCCAGCGATTGACTATGTAGCAAAACAGCTCTGCGGTGCGCTCAGTATCGTATAGCGCCGAATGCGCTTCTTTATTGTCGAACTCGATCCCCGCAATTCGACAGGCTTGTGCCAGTACAGTATGACCCACGGAGAGTCCCGACAGGGCAGCGGTATCGAAGGTGGCAAAAGGATGGAAAGGCGTGCGTTTCAGGCCGTTGCGTTCAATTGCCTGAGTGACAAATCCATGATCGAATGCCGCATTATGGGCCACGATAATACTGCGATGGCAGTCGGCAGCTTTCTGGGCTTTCTTGACCTCTTTAAAAATCTCTAAAAAAGCCTCTTTCTCGGTAACTGCGCCGCGCAGCGGATTGCTTGGGTCTATGCCATTAAAAGCCAGGGCCTCGGGTTCGAGATTGGCTCCTTCGAACGGTTCAATATGATAATGCAGTGTTTTGTCCAGCACTAAGAACCCTTGCTCATCCATCTTCAACAGGGTGACGGCAATTTCAAGCAACGCATCGGTTTGGGCATTAAAACCTGCAGTTTCGACATCAATGACTACAGGAAAATAGCCTCTAAATCTGTGTTTCAATTTGTTCGCGTTGCAAATCTCAGTCATCAACATATCCAAAATAGTGAGCAGGTGGGTATTATGAAGTATCGGCTATACGCTGTCATGTTCGATTGATGAATATATAGGCTAAAGGAATAGCAAAATAGGCCGATAGGGGTAAGTAACGTTATTTCGGAGAGTAATGCTTTATGGGCATGAGGGTGCTATTAGCTATCGCATTGTGTTTAGGTATAGGTATGTCGATGACAGTTCAGGCTGAGCTACGTCATTATGTGGCATCTTTAGAGCAGTCCCAGTGGCATCTTAGTGATAATACGCCGATCCTGTGTCAATTGGAGCATGAAATTCCCTCCTATGGGAAAGCCATTTTTAGCAGCCGTGCGGGTAAAGAGCATGATCTGAATTTTACCTTAGATATGTGGGTCAAACCCGATGCGGTGACAGATGCCAAACTGATGAGCATGGCACCGCCTTGGCGCCCTGGTGTTAAGGCCAGATCCATTACGAACCTGACTTATCAGAAATATTTTAATGGTGAGGTGCCGAAAAACGCCGCCTGGTCGATGCTCAATGAGTTAGAGCGGGGGATGCAGCCGACCTTTTATTATGAGGATTGGTATAATCGTGCCGACAAAGTGACAGTGGGTCTGTCAGCGGCCAACTTCAGACGCAAGTACAATGATTTTCGCTCCTGTTTGGCTAATCTGTTGCCCTACAGCTTTGAGGATATCGCCTTTACTGTATTGACCTATGAGTTTGGCGGCGCGCAGCTCACCCGCTCATCCAAGGCGCAAATTGCCAAGGTTAAGCAATACCTCGCTTACGATCCCGAGGTGGAGCTGGTGTTGGTGGATGCCTATACCGACAGTTATGGTGGCAGAAGCGTCAATGACAAGATGTCAGAGAAGCGGGCTCAATCGATTAAAAATCTGTTCGTGGATGCTGGTATACCACAGGAAAGGATCTTGACTGCAGGTCATGGCGAGCGTCGTCATGTGGCATCCAATGCGACTATAGATGAGCGTAGTCGCAACCGTCGTGTGGTGATCCGCTTGAGTAAGCCTCTTTAAGGCACAATCCTCTCTAGGTTACATTCCACTCTAGTAACTAATTAAGATACGTTAAGAGCCCGGCAGATGCTGGGCTTTTTGTTGGTGACATTTATTTAAGGTAAAAAAAAGAGCCCACTTAAGTGATTAAGTGGGCCGCAAAATAAGTAATTGCAATCAACAAATTGAAGGAAGAAATTAAGCATAAGAACCAGGGATGAATTCACGTGCCAGGCACATGATTTCGCGTGTTCCTGTTTTCAAATCATAGTCGGTAAAATTACATAGTCGGCAAAGTTACATCGACTAGACACTTCCTGAAAACGAGGCTCATTATAGTGGGCTCTCTTTTTAACACAAACTAGAAAAAATACTATTTTGGATTAGTAAAACTAATGATTTAATGGGCACGGTTTATCGTCAAATTCAGTTATTTTATAAGTTTACGATGAGTTAAGCACTTTTTGTGCATAAACTGACGTTTTATTAATTTATCTATGTTGTTTTTTTATTAACAAACGGGTTTTATTTAAATGTTATTGAATATTTCTAGCCCATTGCGCGGTTTTTTTTTACTTGTATAGTAGAGCGTTATGAGCGGTAGCTCACAGAAAGGTTAGGAATAATAACTTGATACTAGGATAGGTTAGATGCTTCTAAAAACGTTAATCAATAAGCCATTCTTGTTAGCCAGTTTTTCACTGGCACTGGTGGGGTGTCAGCACAATCTGACATCACCCGATACCACACAGACTTCGACGCCACAGGGCGTAACAGAAACCATTCACGGCGTTGAAGTTTCTGATCCTTATCGTTATTTAGAGCAGGATAATGAAGTCACTCAGGCCTGGGTTAAACAACAGCAACAGGCTGGGCAGGATTATCTCGCCCAAATCGAAAATAAACAGGCGATTGTCGAGCGCATTACTCAGCTATGGAATTATGAAAAAATTTCAGCGCCCATGGAGTACGGTAGTAATACTTTTTATTATCGAAACGATGGCCTGCAGGCGCAATCTGTACTCTATGTCAAAACCAAAGATGGCAAAGAGAAAGTGGTACTGGATCCCAACCAGCTCTCAACCGATGGCACAGTGGCATTAAGCGGTGTTTCTATCAGCAACGATGGTAAGACTATCGCCTATGGTGTGTCTAAGTCGGGTTCTGATTGGCAGCAGTGGCAGTTTGTCGATGTCGCCAGTGGTAACAAACTGCTTGATGAACTGAAATGGATTAAATTTTCTAGTGCGCAGTGGACCAAAGACAACCAAGGTGTTTTCTATTCCCGCTACGATGCTCCCGAGGGGGGTAACCTGCTAGCCGATGTGAACTTCAATCAGAAAGTCTATTTCCATAAGCTAGGCACGTCTCAATCTGAAGACCAACTGATTTATGAGCGCCCACAGAATAAAGATTGGGGTTTCTATTCAACGGTGAGCGATAAAGGGGATTATCTACTGATCTCCGTCTCGCTGGGAACCGACAGCCGTAATCGCTTTTTCTATAAGTCGCTGACCGATAAGAATGCACAGGTCGTTGAGCTGATTGCCGATCTGGAAGCCGAATATAGCTTCCTAGGCAACGACAAGTCAGTGTTCTACTTCAAGACAGATCTCGATGCACCTAATGGCAAGGTGATCGCCATTAACGTCAATCAGCCGGATAAAGCGAACTGGAAAACCATTATTCCTGAATCGAGCGATCCTATTGCGGGTATCTCTATCATCAATGATCACTTAGTGGTGAGTTATTTACACGATGTGTTAGGTCAGTTGTCTATCTTCAGCATGAACGGGGTTAAACGTCAGGATGTCACCTTGCCGGGTAAAGGCAAGGTAGCCGGTCCTTACGGTAAGCGTTCAAAAGATTACTTCTATTACACCTTCAACAGTTATGTACAGGCAGAAACCACCTACAAGTTTGATTTCAAGAGCAATAAATCGACACTGTACGCTAAACCTAAGGTGTCATTTAACCCGGACGACTATGTCTCTGAGCAGGTGTTTTACCAGAGCAAGGATGGGACTCGCGTGCCTATGATGATCTCCTATAAAAAAGGGGTGAAGCTAGACGGTAACAATCCAACTTTGCTATACGCCTACGGCGGTTTCTCCATCTCACTGACGCCACGTTTTAGTCCGGCCAATATCGCCTGGATGGACATGGGCGGTATCTATGCCGTGCCAAACCTTCGTGGTGGCGCCGAGTATGGTGAAAGCTGGCATCAGGCAGGTACTTTCGATAAGAAACAAAATGTGTTTGATGATTATTATGCCGCCGCGCAGTACCTGATCGATAACAACTACACCAATAGCAGCAAACTGGGGGCCTATGGCCGAAGTAATGGTGGCTTGTTGATGGGGGCCGCGTTAACCCAGCGCCCGGATCTGTTTGCCGCAGTGTTACCGGCAGTTGGCGTGCTGGACATGTTGCGCTTCCACAAATTCACCATTGGTTGGGCCTGGACCAGTGAATATGGCAGTGCCGATAATGCCGAGCAGTTCCCTGCGCTATTGGCCTACTCGCCTTACCACAATATTCAGGAGCGCGAATACCCGGCCACTATGGTGATGACGGCGGATCATGATGATCGCGTTGTGCCTCTGCACAGCTTCAAATTTGCCGCCCTGTTACAGGACAGGCAAACTGGTGATGAGCCAATCATCATGCGTATCGAGTCTAAGGCAGGTCACGGTGCGGGCAAGCCAACAGCGATGAAGATAGATGAGTTTGCCGATATCTATAGCTTCCTGTGGCACAGTTTCGGACTGACTGTACCGGCTAAGATAAACTAGACCCGCCCTAAAACAGGTCGACTTTATCAAAAAGTGCCGATCAAATAGTCACTCAAAGGCCAGATGCGTTTTGCTCTGGCCTTTTTCATTAAGAAACATTTATCAAAATCCCAAGGCTTGTGGCCGCTACAGCCATTCACAATTGCTTACGCTCTAGGTATAGTAGGCCTTTGTTTTAGCTTATCTAGGTATTTTGTATCTATGTTTCGTTGGCCCATAACTGTCTATTACGA
This sequence comes from Shewanella sp. AS1, assembly GCF_021412565.1. GTDB lineage: Bacteria > Pseudomonadota > Gammaproteobacteria > Enterobacterales > Shewanellaceae > Shewanella. Next base: position 98,814 of record NZ_JAKCLJ010000006.1, read on the forward strand.
AGATACCGATGCCGGCGGTGTGGTGTATCACTCTAACTATCTCAATTTCTTTGAACGGGCACGTACCGAGTGGCTCAAGAATATGGGAGTGAAACAGACTCAGTTGTTAGCTGATGATATCGCCTTTGTGGTCAAAAATGCGGAGGTGGATTTTAAGGTCGCCGCACGTTTTGAGCAGGACCTTTATGTTGAATCTGAGGTCACAGAGATCAAGAAAGCCTCACTGGTATTTAGCCAGCGATTAGTTGATGATGTGGGTTTGGTCTATTGCCAGGCTCAGATCCTCGTTGCATGTGTTGCCTTGTCACGCATGAGACCGAGGGCGATTCCCCAAAATATTGTTCAGGAGTTTAACGTTGGAAGCTGATATTTCTTTTATTGGATTGTTCTTACAGGCGAGTTTACTGGTTAAATTCGTCATGCTGACGCTGTTGGCATTATCAGTGGTTTCATGGGCCGTGATCCTTCAGCGTAAAAAGCTGTTAGCAACGGCGAGAGAACGCTCGCTCAAGTTTGAAGATAAATTCTGGTCAGGGGTCGATCTGAACAAACTCTATAAAGAGTTATCGGCCAGACAAGAGGGGAACACCGGGCTTGAAAACCTGTTTTACAGCGGATTTAAAGAGTATGCCCGATTAAGTAATTTAAGTGGCAAGGTGCCTAGCGCCGTGATGGATGGTACCTATCGCGCTATGCGCGTTTCACTATCCCGTGAAATGGAGAAGCTCGAAACCAATCTGCCGCTGCTGGCTACTATTGGCTCAACCAGTCCTTATATCGGCCTGTTTGGTACAGTTTGGGGGATCATGAACTCCTTTATCGCCCTAGGTGCGGTAGAAAATGCGACCCTTGCCATGGTAGCGCCCGGTATTGCCGAGGCACTTATCGCTACCGCCATGGGTCTGTTTGCGGCGATTCCTGCCGTTATCGCTTATAACCGCTTCTCTACCCAAGTCGATAAAATCGAGATGACCTACGCCAACTTTATGGAGGAGTTCTCCAGTATCTTGCATCGTCAGGCCTATAGCGATAAGGAAGCGGTGTAATGCAGCAAGGTTATCAACGTAAGCGTCGGCGGCCCGTTGCTGAGATCAACGTTGTGCCTTACATAGACGTGATGTTGGTGCTCTTGATCATCTTCATGGTGACAGCGCCAATTGTGACCCAAGGGGTGAAGGTGGATCTGCCACAGGGTGAGGCCGAGGCGTTACCGGCTGACAGCAAGCCGCCCGTGGTGGCGTCCATCGATGCCGATGGTGATTATTACCTAGATGTGGGCGGCAGCGGCTCTAAAGAGACCTTAGATCTGGAAGAGGTGGCAGTTCGCGTGGGCGCCATTATTCAGCTCGAACCTGAGCGCCCGGTCGTGGTCAAGGCCGACAGACACATTCCCTATGAGAAAGTGATCCAGCTTATGGTGAGTTTGCAAGGGGCTGGTGTGCCATCGGTTGGTTTGATGACAGATTCACCGGAGGAGTAACGGGTGGCTGAAAAATCAGATTTTAGGGTACCGCTTGTTATCTCAGCTGCCATTCACATTGGCGTGATAGTGATTGTTGCCATGGGTGTAGATTTCGATGAAAAGCCCAAAGTTGTGCCTCAGGCGAGCGCCCCAGCGGTTCAGGCTGTGGTAGTCAATCAGCAGAAAGTTGCCGAGCATGTCGAGAAGCTTAAAGCCGAAAAGCGTGAGGCGGAGCGTAAAGAGAAAGCCCGTCAGGATGAGCTGGACAGACAGGCACAGGAAGCCAAGCTAGCCCGTGAACGGGAGCAGGCGCGCATTAAGAAACTTGAACAAGAGCGTAAGCAAAAAGAGATAGAGACGCAAAATGCGGCCAATGCGGCGAAAGCCGCCAAGCTAAAAGAGCAGCAAGAGAAAGAGAAAGCCGCACAGGCTGAGGCGCAGCGTAAGAAGAAAGAAGCCGAGCGTAAGGCAGCAGAAGAAGCGGCTGCTAAGGCTGAAGCTAAACGTAAACAGGAAGAGGCCGCGGCTAAGAAGGCTGCCGAAGAACGTAAGCGCAAAGAGGAAGCCGAGCGTAAACGTAAGGCAGAAGAGGCCGCCCGTGCCGAACAGGAGCGCATGATGCAAGAGGCGCTAGCTGCCGAGCAGGCTGCCTTGTCTCAGGTGCGCAATAAGCAGGTTGTCAGCGAAGTGCAGCGTTATACCTCTATGATCCGGGCGACCATCCAACGCAACTTAGTGGTTGATGAGTCGATGCGTGGCAAGAGCTGCCGTGTGTTTATCCGTCTGGCCCGAGATGGTTTCGTGACAGGCAGTGAGACTCTCTCTGGCGATTCAGTGGTGTGCCGTGCAACGAAGGCCGCAATCAATAAAGCGGGGCGCCTGCCTGTGTCACAGGAAGCCGATGTTTACGAGAAGCTAAAAGAGATTAACTTAACGGTTCAACCGCAATTTTAATTAAAGGAGTTCCATGAAAGCACTGGGAAAATGGCTCGTTTTAGGGCTGATGTTTTGTACTCTACCAGCAAAGGCGGTGTTGGATATTGTGATCACTGAGGGGGTTGATGCCGCTCGTCCGATCGCCGTTGTGCCTTTCGTGTGGCAAGGGGCGACACCTATGCCGCAGCAGATCTCCGATGTGGTGATGTCTGATTTAGCCCGCAGCGGCACTTTTAAGCCTATCGATGAGCTCTCTCTGCCACAGCGTAATATCAGCGCTGTGGCGAATTTTAATCTGCGGGATTGGTCTGGTGTGGCCGCCGAAGCTGTCTTGATGGGGTCAGTCAAACCCTATGGCCCAGATCAGTATCTGGTGAACTTTGAGCTGGTGGATCTGGTGAAGGCGCAGATGCAATCGGGTGGCCCTTCATCGGCATCTGATTATGTCATCGACAGCCGTGAAGCTGTGATCAGTGCAGCCCAGTTCAGACAGTATGGTCACAGAATAAGTGACATCGTCTATGAAAAGCTCACTGGGATCCGCGGCGCCTTCTTGACCCGTATCGCCTATGTGGTGGTCGATCGCCAAGATAAATCGCCCTATAAGTTGATGATCGCTGATTACGATGGTTACAACGAGCAGATGTTACTGCGCTCGCCTGAGCCCTTGATGTCGCCATCTTGGTCGCCCGATGGTCGTAAATTGGCTTATGTCAGCTTTGAGAATAAAAGAGCAGAGATTTTTGTTCAGGATATCTACACTCAATCAAGGAGTAAGATCACTGGTTTCCCTGGCATTAATGGTGCGCCAACATTCTCACCCGACGGTAAAAAACTAGCGGTCACTTTATCTAAGGATGGTCAACCCGATATCTATGTGGTCGATATTGCCACTAAGGCGCTCAAACGGATCACTAATCATTATGCCATCGATACAGAGGCGAGCTGGGCGCCCGATGGGCAATCTCTGGTATTCACTTCTGAGCGGGGTGGACGTCCGCAAATTTATCAAGTGACCCTTGCCTCTGGCAAAGTGACAAGGTTAACCTTTGAAGGCGAATGGAATTTAGGTGGTTCTATATCACCTGATGGACGCAGTATGGTGTTTATTAATCGCACCAATGGCAAGTTTAACATTGCCAGAATGGATTTAGAGACACGTTTTATGCAAGTGCTTAGTAGCACACGATTAGATGAGTCCCCCAGTATTGCGCCTAACGGTACCATGGTGATCTATGGTACTACTTATCAAGGAAAACAGGTCCTCGCGGCTGTTTCTATGGATGGTCGATTTAAGGCAAGATTGCCTGTTGGCCAAGGAGAAGTTAAGTCTCCTGCTTGGTCACCGTTTTTATAACCGTATCACTGTTATAAATAATAATGCGTTTTCACATCAAAGAAGATTAAGGATTTAAACATGGATTTGAATAAGCTATTTAAAGCTATGCTAGTTGCACTTCCCATTATGGCGATGACAGCCTGTAGTACCACATCAGAGTCAGAAACGGATGCAACAGGCACGGTTGGCGGCACTGAAAGTGGTCAAGTAGAGTCGGGTAGTGGTGTGGAAACCGGTGGTGTGGCACCTGTGTTGACTCCAGAAGAGCAGCAACGCCAGAAGTACCAGGAATTGCGTCAAGAGAACACCATCTATTTCGACTATGATCGCAGCTCTATCTCAGCTGACTTTTCTGAAGTGCTCAATGCTCATGGTCAATATTTACTGGATAACCCGAATGTACGTGTGATGGTAGAAGGCCATACCGATGAGCGTGGTACTCCAGAGTACAATATCGCATTGGGTGAGCGTCGTGCTAAAGCCGTCGCTAAGTATCTGCAGAGCATGGGCGTAGCAGCTGGCCAGATAAGCATTGTCAGCTATGGTGAAGAGAAACCTCAGGATTTTTCTCGCACTGATGAAGGTTTCGCTAAAAATCGTCGTGCCGTTTTAGTTTACTAAAAAGCAGATAGGGTTTTATATGAAAACTGCCGTTATCGCCACGGCAATGTTACTGAGTGCAGGAGCTGCCTTTGCAGCTCCTGCGCCAGTTGAAGATATTGCAGGTGGTTCCTCTGATGATCGCATTATCCGCCTAGAGCGCATGCTTAAGGCCAAGCAGGCTGCAGATTTTGAGATGCAGCAGCGTTTGGATACCTTGCAGCAAGAAGTCTTGGATCTGCGTGGCTTGACTGAACAACAAAATTATCAAATTAATCAGATGTTGCAGCGTCAGCGACAACTTTATGATGATATTGCGAAATTGAGCAGCGCTAAAGCATCAAACACTACGCCAGTTTCCACAGCAAGTGATTCGAGCTCGTCGGTTTCTCTCGGTGAAACGGCAAGTTATGAGCGCGCAGTGAACTTGGTACTCAAAGAACGAAAGTATGATGAGGCTATCCCAGCGTTCAGGGCCTTCATCAAACAGTATCCCCAATCCACTTATGCAGCGAATGCCAACTACTGGTTAGGTCAATTGCTGTATAACAAAGGTGAGTTTGCTGAAGCCTCTAAGGCCTTTAATGCGGTTGTCGATCAGTTCAAAGACTCCAACAAACGTGCCGATAGTCTAGTCAAACTTGGCATGATTGCTGAGCGACGCTCAGATGCTGCAGCAGCCAAACGCCTTTATCAGCAAGTACTAAACGAATATTCAGGTAGTGCCGCCGCTCGGATTGCCAAGCAACAATTGGCCGCACTTTAACCTCTATTTAACTAAAAAATATGCGCTTAGTCTGTTTTTCATGCAAACAACAGAAAATGGGAAATTTACACTTGCATGAGAAGATGAAAAAGGTATTATAGGCGCCCTCAAAGCGATGTAGTTGTTTTGAGGGCTAAATCGAAAGGATTTAGTGTAGATGGGCCGTTAGCTCAGTTGCTATTTAAGACTAGGCAGTTGGCTTTTAACCAGTGATAAGGTTAATTCACATCGAAATATCAGATGGGTCGTTAGCTCAGTCGGTAGAGCAGTTGGCTTTTAACCAATTGGTCGAAGGTTCGAATCCTTCACGACCCACCACTTTTCTTGCAAGTGGATAAACAAGGTAAGGCAGATGGGTCGTTAGCTCAGTCACTATTTTTATAGAGAAAGGGCAGTTGGCTTTTAACCATTGATAAGGTTAATTTGCATCGAATCAAAATGTGGGTCGTTAGCTCAGTCGGTAGAGCAGTTGGCTTTTAACCAATTGGTCGAAGGTTCGAATCCTTCACGACCCACCACTATTTTAAGTAATTAAAATAGAATGGAGTTAAAGTTAGCTTAGTCGCTGCTTGTGAAGAAAAGAGGCAGTTGGCTTTACTTTTAACGCCACATTGGTCGAAGGTTCGAATCCTTCACGACCCACCACTTTTCTGAGGTGGTTAAATTCAGAAACACCAGATGGGTCGTTAGCTCAGTCGCTATTTAGGACGAGGCAGTTGGCTTTTAACCAGTGATAAGGTTTATTTACATCGAAATATTAGTATGGGTCGTTAGCTCAGTCGGTAGAGCAGTTGGCTTTTAACCAATTGGTCGAAGGTTCGAATCCTTCACGACCCACCACTTTTCTTACAAGTGGATAAACAAGGTAAGGCAGATGGGTCGTTAGCTCAGTCGGTAGAGCAGTTGGCTTTTAACCAATTGGTCGAAGGTTCGAATCCTTCACGACCCACCACTCTTTTAGTTTCCTCTCTCTTTTTCTCAAAAAACTCTCCTTGTCTCGATACTCGCTTTCTCTCTTTTTCTTAAAATTTCTCGTTATTCGCTTTGCGATAATTGAGCAGTTGGCTTTACTCTTAACGTCACATTGGTCGAAGATTTGAATCCTTCACGACCCACCACTCTTTTGTTTTTCTCTCTTTTTCTTAAAATTTCTCGTTATTCGCTTTGCGATAATTGAGCAGTTGGCTTTACTCTTAACGTCACATTGGTCGAAGGTTCGAATCCTTCACGACCCACCACTTTTTTGTTTTTCTCTCTTTTTCTTAAAAACTCTCTCTATCACTGTATTTGCGTGTGATAACTGAGAAGTTGGCTTTACTCTTAACATCACATTGGCCGATGTTCGAATCCGTTACGCCGGCCGCCTTTCTAAATTGATCTTATGCTCCTCATTCTTATACTTTCGACTTTACAGTCATGGGTTTGCCTAGTACTTATATTCACAATTTGCTTATAGACCTTTGTCTTATAGACGTTTTGCTAATATTTTTATTGCTTTATCTCCTACATATTCATATTGATAAAAATGATAAGGGAGAAGACAGATGAACAAGTCGAAAATATCAATTATCGCCGCTGCAACATTAATCGCTTTGGGGGCGACGAATGCGGCAGCAGAAACTGAGTTTAAATTTGGGGGTTATGTAAAAGCGGACGTGATGTTCAGCGATTACAGTAACGGCGCACCAGATTCGGGCAATTTATCGCGTCAGTTTTATGTGCCAGGCACCATTTATGGTACGTCCGGTAATGGTGAGCAAGTTGTTGATTTTCAAGCGCGTGAATCGCGCTTTAATTTTAAGACAAGTACAGACTTAGACGGTCACAAGTTAAGTGGGTTTATTGAGCTGGATTTTATGACCCATGCCGATGGCAATGAGCGAGTGTCAAACAGTTATTCACCGCGTATTCGCCATGCATTTGTCACCTATGATAACTGGACAGTGGGTCAGACTTGGACGACGTTTCAAAATCCGGGGGCATTACCTGAAAACTTAGATTTTGTCGGGGCTGCCGAAGGGACGCCTTTTGTGCGACAAGCACAGGTACGTTACACCAATGGCGGCTTCCAGTTTGCTTTGGAAAATCCAGAAACCACAGTCACGCCTAATGGAGGTGGACCTAATGGTAACGATCGCATCGTCAGTGGTAGCGGCATGATACCCGATATGGTTGCCCGCTATAACTTTAATACCGAAGGTGGCATGAAATTCACTGTTGCGGGGCTTGCCCGTCAGCTGAATGTTGAGAATGCTAACCTGGATGCACAAACCATGGGCTATGGTGTGAGCGTAACCGGTGTGGTGCCTGTCGGTGATGACGATATCAAGTTTGCAGCTACTGCAGGTGATGGTATGGGGCGTTATATGGCCCTTAACTATGCCAACGCAGGTGTGATCGATGCTAATGGTGACATTGAAACTATCATGTCTTACGGTGGTTATGTGTCATATCGTCACTGGTGGAATGATAAGTGGCGCAGCAGCGTGACGGCTTCAGCCTTTATGGCAGATAATGATGAGGCACTTACAGGTGGCAGGGTAAACGAGGAGTCTTATTCAGGCTACATCAACCTGCTGTATTCACCTGTGAAGCCACTGACTGTGGGTGTTGAATTTATGTACGCCGAAAACACCAAGCAAAATGGCGATAATGGCGAACTGAGTCGACTCATGTTCTCGGTTAAATATGTGCTTTAATCGCCAAGCGTAAGATCAAAAAAGGAGGCTTTGCCTCCTTTTTTATTTACAGCTTTATGTTTACAGCCGTTTAGTTAGAGCAGCTGGTTTTCGCGCACATACTGTTCAAAATCGGTACAGCCACCGACATGAACCTGGTCGACAAAAATTTGCGGTACGGTTTCTACCGGCTTACCGACCGTTTTCTCAAGATCGGCCTTGCTGATCCCTTCGGCATGAATATCGACATATTTGAATTTAAAATCATCACGAGCCTCAACAAGTTGCTCTGATAACTGGACAGCTCTAACACAGTAAGGGCAGCCTGGACGGCCAAAAATTACAACAAACATATATGCTCCTGAATCATTTAACCTGGTCTTTATATCATGGGAGTATTGATTTGTATATTTATGATTCAGGTAAACTTATTCTCACTTTGGAATCGCCCTTTATAGTCGAAATAGCGCTCCATCAGCTCCCAGCCTTTCTTGGTTTTTTTTAGCAGCAGTAGATCCGGCACTCTGAACTTTTCTCTGGCGGCAATGACCTGGTCAACGCTGGATAAGTTGGGCTGTTTGCAGCCTGGGGTCTTGGTGTGGGAGTGGACAAACACCCCATAAAAAGCCTTTATCTGCGCGGCGGTATTAAAGCGGAAATAACAGCTAAAATCATTACCTTGGATATCGAGGTAACGCACGCGCAGCCTGTCTTTGTCATGTTCAAACAGCATATCCTGACAGCGGAACAGATGATGATGTTTCTGCGACAACACCTCTTTTAAGCGTTTATCCGGGTCTATGATCACCTGATGGCAATGGCTACAGACTTTGGCGGCGATGTCATTCTCTTTGCCGCAGTGAGGGCAGGGCTTGCTGCGAAAGCGAAAGTCGCATTGCTGTTTACCTTGCCTTGTCTCTACGATGGCTTGGCAGCGGCGGCCGAAATGCTCGATTAAATCGCCATCATCATCGACCTTTCCCCAGAAAATATTGGCGAACTGGCATACAGGGCAATGAACCTGGACCGGCACGCTAGTGCTGTCGGGTTTGGTTTGGCCTACTTCGGGAAAGAAGAGATCGAAACCATTAGCGGCATAGTCGATCACCAGGCAATCTGTCTTCCCCTCACAAATACGCAGCCCACGCCCCACCATCTGCTGAAACAGACTGACAGAGGCTGTAGGCCTTAAAATGGCAATTAAGTCCACATGGGGCGCGTCAAAGCCTGTGGTGAGCACGGCAACATTGACCAGAAACTTAAGCTCTTGTTGTTTAAAAGACTCGATTATCTGGTCGCGCTCTAAAGCGGGTGTCGTGGCCGTGATCAAACCTGCAGGGTGCTGGCCAAGCAGCGCCATGATCTCGCTTGCATGTCTGACGGTCGCGGCAAAAATAATGCAGCCCTGTCTGGATTGAGCGAGCTCTATGAGCTGCTTGATGATGGCTGTGGTGGCGCGACCAGCCAGATTGAGCAGGGCATCGACCTGGCTCTCTGAGTAACTGCCACTGGCCGAAGGGGTCAACTCACTGAAATCATACTGCGCCGATAAGCCGTCAAACAATTTCGGTGGCGTCAGATAGCCACGTTTTATTAGCGGGCGCAGGGGCAGTTCAAAAATACATTGCTCGAAGGCGGGCGCCTGCTGATTGCCGACTTTGCCATGGTAGTGATAGCGGTAGATCCAGCCTGTGTCTAAGCGATAGGGGGTCGCGGTCAGTCCTAGGAGTTTGACCTCTGGGTTTTGCGTCTTTAAATAGCCGAGCAGTTGTTGGTACTGACTCTCTTTCTCGCTGCTGACTCTGTGGCATTCATCAATGATCACCAGCGAGTAGGGCTCGCTAAACTGAGCGGGATTTTTTATCGCAGATTGGATGCTGGCAACAACGGTTTTATTGGCGGTCGATTTCTGTTTTAAGCCGGCAGAATAGATACTGGCCTTCTCGGTTAACAGGCCCACTTTTTCGGCATTTTGCGCCACCAGTTCTTTAACATGGGTGAGGATTAAGATGCGGCCTTTGGCGATCCGCGCCAGTTCGGCTATCACTATGCTTTTACCCGCACCTGTGGGTAAGACCAAAACGGCCGAGTCCTGAGTCTGTTTAAAATGGCTGATCGCAGCATCAACCGCCTGTCTTTGGTAATCTCTAAGCTGCACGTAGACTTAAATAAAGATAAGGAAAGCGACAGGATAACAGTGAGCTAGAAGATGAGCCAGTAACAGGCAGAAAAAAGCCGCATCGAATGCGGCTTTTTTAAGGTTTAGCTCAGCTTAGAACTCGTAGCTGTATTGCACTGAATAGTACATACCGCTAGATTCAGTGGTGGCGTTTACTGGGCCTACCATTGGGATCTGGCTGTTTTCAACTAGCTCAACTTCTTCACCTTTAATGAAGGCGATACCTAAGTCAAGCGTGTTTTTTGGGTTGATACGGTAGCTCATACCCGCAGTGAACCAGTTACGGTCAGAGTCTGGGAAAGAGATTGAACTGATCTCGTCAACAACGCCCTGATCATGCAGGTAACCAGCACGTAGACTGAACTGGTCGTTTACAGCGTAAGTGCCACCTAGGCTAAATAACCATGAATCTTTCCATTGGTATTCTTTTAGAGCAGCGCTGTCAGTTGAAGGTAGTACTGTACCAGCGGCCGCGCCAGAGGCGATGATTGAAGTACCGTCTTTGGCAGTGATTTGATCGAAATCACTCCAAGTGCTGTATTGTGCAGTGTAATGTACAGCAAACTTAGGTGTCAGCTGATGGAAACCGGCGAACTGGAAAATATCCGCTAATGGCACATCAAGGCTATCAAAACTGGTTGCAACTTGTGTTTGTGCACCCAGTCCCACAGCAGATAAATCTTGGGTAGTAATGGTGTTGATGTCACCTTTAACATTCACAGTTGGACTGAAGCGGTAGCTCAAACCGAAACGGTTATCTTGGTTTAGTTCTAGGGTAGCACCGATTATGCCGCCGAATGCCCAACCATCGGCTTCTACATCAACAATTGGTGCATTGCCAGCGGACACTGCAATGCGGCTAAGGTTGCCTTCACCATAGATGGCGTCAATACCGGCACCGATACTCAGCATATCGTTGATACGGTATGACAGGCTGGTGTTGAAGTTAACGGTAGTTACTTCGGTTTCGCCTAATAAATCATAGGGAGCGATCGCTTTTCTTGTTGACAGGGTGCTAGCATCTGTACCTGTGCCGAAGTTAGAGAAGGCGGCAAAACCAACGGCAAATTTTTCGTTGATTGGGTGAATATAATACAGGTTCGGGATAACTTTAGCAGTGCCCGCATCGTCGATACTGCCTAAATCAGCAGGAATGGCACCACCTAGGACGAAGTTAACGTCTTTCACTTCGACTGTGATATCCGCATAGGTTAAACCCGCAGACAAGGCAGCTTTGTCGAATAAAGCCATAGCGGCTGGGTTGCGCGAAAGTACCGAAGCGTTGTCAGCAATGACCGCATCACCGGCGAATGCACGACCAACGCCAGTAGCTGATTGACTGTTAAGCTGGAAGCCAGATGCCACCACTTGTGAACTTGCAAGTGTTACAGCAACGGCTAATAACGTCTTGTTAAAAATTTTCATATTTACGTCTCATTATTATCTGTCTCGTTGCTATTTACGCTTTGGCATATGTCAGCGAGAGCTATTTTTAATTCTGCTGCATAGTAGGGATATAGGGATAGCGCAACAACTCCGACCAGTTTAATTTTATGTTGCTTGAATGTAAAAAAAATGGGTGTTGAATACTTGTCTTTTTTAAGCTTGTTTTAATCTTGTCGAATGGCCTTTACCACCGCCTATTTCAAGTGGTTAGGCCGTTTTTTAAAAGGTTGTGGTTTTGTGAAAATAAAAAGAAATGAGTAAAATTTTTAACGTATAAAAAAAGCGTACACATGTACGCTTTTTGTGATTTCCATCAAATTGCAATTTAAGTAAATTAGAGTTTTACTGTGAAGTTTTGGTATTGCTCTGTGATCTGAGCACTCGGCTTGAAGAGTAGGCTGACCAAGATGCCAGCCAAGGTCGCCAGGATAAATCCAGGTAAGATCTCATAGAGATCGAACAGACCGCCACTGGCTTGTTTCCATAACACGACAGTAACAGCACCCACGAGGATAGTTGCAATCGCTCCATTGCGGCTGTACTGCTGCCAAAACAGTGAGAATAGAACCACGGGGCCAAATGCAGCACCGAAACCGGCCCAGGCATAGCTGACTAAAGCGAGTACGCTGCTCTCGGGATTGAGGGCGATAATGCCCGAAATAATGGCAATGGCTAACACGCCAAGGCGTCCAACCAGCATCAACTCCTTGCTGCTGGCCGAGGGTCTTAGCCACTTCTTGTAGAAATCTTCTGTGATGACACTAGAGCAGACCAACAACTGTGAGTCTATGGTGCTCATGATGGCAGAAAGAATTGCGGCAACGAGCAGACCGCCAATCCAGGGATTAAAGGCGGCGTGGGCCAGATGAATAAATACGGTCTCCGGGTTCTCCAGTGGCTCTGTTGCAAAATAGAGACTGCCTGCAATGCCTGTTGCCAGCGCACCGAGCAGTGCCAATATCATCCAGGTCATGGCAATGCGTCTTGAGATAGTCAGATCGCTCACTTTGCCAATGGCCATAAAGCGCGACAGGATGTGCGGTTGACCGAAATAGCCTAATCCCCAAGCGAGCAGGGATACCAGGCCAATCGCAGTGGTGTTGTCACTGAGCAAGCTTAACATAGCGGGATCCAGCTCAGACAATCCCGTTTGGGTTTCTGTTTGGCTGAAAATCACCACGGGCACAAACAGCAGGGCGATTAACATCAGACAGCCTTGGAAAAAGTCGGTCCAGCTGACGGCAAAGAAACCGCCGATAAAGGTATAAGCAACTATGATAACCGAACCAGCCAGCAGAGCGATTTCGTAGTCCAAACCGAACACTTTTTCGAATAAAATGGCGCCGCCCACCATGCCAGATGAGGTATAAAAGGTGAAAAATAATAAGATGGTAGCAGCGGAAACTAGCTTAAGTATGCCCTGTTTATCGTTGAAGCGTTTTTCAAAAAAGTCAGGTAAGGTCAAGGCATTATCCGCAAGCTGGGTGTAAACACGTAGACGTTTGGCGACAAACAGCCAGTTAAGCCAGGCGCCGAAAACCAGGCCTATGCCAATCCAGGCTTCACCTAAGCCTCCTAAATAGACGGCGCCGGGTAAACCCAGTAACAACCAGCCGGACATGTCGGATGCCCCGACACTGAGCGCCGTAACAGCCGGTCCCATGGCGCGGCCACCCAGAATATAATCATCGACACTATCAGTGGCTTTGTATGCCCAGAAACCTATCCCCATCATCAGGATAAGATAACCAAAAAAGGTAATTAAAATAGGTAATTGAATAGTCATAGCTTGATCGCTTTCGTTATAGTTATCTGATGTTGCAGCGGCTATGGTAGCAAAACTTTGACCTGGCTCACAGTAATAAAGCGGGTGTGAGTTTGTTCATTCTGGCGCGGGGCGGCTTGATAGGGTGGACGGTTAAAGCTGTGACCGTCCGTATTAAGCGTATTGATTAAATAAAAAATTGTTTTAATTCATCTTTAATCTTTTCAAGATCGTCATTGTGCTGGCTCACCAATAGCATATAGGTGCTGTTGAGTTCAAAGCCCACGCCTTGATAGCGGTTATCGGCAAAGGCATGTTTAAGTGTCATACGACTCTCTGGCGGGATAATAAAAACAGTGACTTTGCCTTGTGCCCCTTGCATTACTAAATGAAGGCTCCTCACCCCGTGAAAATCACAATAGGTACTGTAGAGGATCCGTCCAGGTTGACCGCTAAAGTGGCCATTGCCGACACCATCGAGAGAGGCTAACTGGCTATTGATGGTATTGAAATCGATATCCTGCTCACTCTTGAGCGCCTTGACTTCGTGATACACATGGGCGAGGGCATGCTGACCTAAATCCACAGGTGCTAAGCGTAGCCAGGCGTATCCCAAGCTGACCACTAAGGTTATCGATGCCACTAGGGCTAAGGCGATGCTGGTTTTTTTGCGTCTGCGCTGATGGCTGTGCAGTTGTTGATTAAGCAGCAATTTAGCTTCCAGCCCTTCGGGTAGTTCCACCTTGAGTGCACTGGCAAGTTTTTGATCTAAGTGTTTCAACTCTGCCACTAGCTCGCGCCGGGATGGAGATTCTTGAATTGCCGCTAAAAACTCAGGTGAGCGGCTATTGGGGTTTTCATAGGCCTCACGGCGAAAGGTAAGATCATCCATTGCTTTTCCCCTTAGCGTGTGCGCCTTCCAGTGACTCTTTCAATTGGTTTCTGGCCCTGAACAGCCTAGTCATCACAGTATTACGATTGAGTTGCAGAATATCGGCGATCTCCTCGCCACTGAAACCGCCGATTATCTGTAGCAGCAGGGGTTCTCTGTATTCGCTTTCAAGTAAGCTTATCTGGCGGCGCAGCCACTGTTTTTCCATATTGTCTTCACTCGAGAGCGAATAGGTATCCTCAAGCTGCGACTGATCCACATCCGAATAATCGAACTGTTTGCGCTCAAAACGTCTTGCATTCTCGCGGCGTAAGATGGTGATAAGCCAGGCTTTTGCGGCTTTGTCATCTTTTAATGATTCCATGGAGCGCCAGGCTCTTAGAAAGGTTTCTTGGGTGATATCTTCGGCAACCTGCTTATCGTTACACAACCAAAAGGCGTAACGGTACAGATCGGCTTGAAGTGCCCTGACAAGGCTATCGTATCGTCGTTGTTTACTTAGCATGTCTTTATTGACCGCGCTTTCGCCGGTTTTATTACGCCTTATCATGCAGATTGTTCATTTTTGTGGTGGTCACAATAAAGATAGCAAACATGGCTAAGTTTACTTTCTCATCGAAAGCCACTATCGAACCTCTTTTGGTAAGTTAGCCGCCAAAGGCATTGGATGGTTTTGGCGGCTTATCTTCAAGGGGCTTAATGGCGATTTAAGCGGATCTAAAGGGGATTTAAAGGTGAGAGCGCACTAGAGCTTGTGCTTGCCTGGCGATTCTCACTCTGCTCAACAGAGCGTAACAGGGCATCTGTGTCCAAGGGGGGGACGCCATTAAGATCGCCAGACTGTCGGCCATAGCGACTGCTCTGCAGGGTGTTAATGGCATCGCGCAGCGCCGGGCTCAGCTTGGCAATATCCTCTAATGTCATGGGGCGGCGCAGCTGCTCAGTGAAATGCTGCTGCAGGGCGAAGAGAATAGCGCCACTATCGCCCTCGGTGCAGGCGGACTTTAACTGACTCAAGGTATTTGACCTTACCGCTTTTTCAGATGGCAGTTCATTTGAGCTTTTTTCATTTGGCGTGCGCTTGCGCTCTCTATACCAAAGCGCAAGTGTCAGCAGCCATAACAGGACAAACAGCGCCGTCAAATAGGGCCAGAATCCAGCGTTGATGGCATCATGGGCGTTATCACTCTTGGCCGTTAATATCGGCGTGGGGGTATTGGCGGCGCCTGTTACTGTGATGGTGCGTTTGGGCAGCGTGGCGAACTCCTGCTTCTGGGTCTGACTATTCCACCAGGGAAGGCGGATCTCGGGAAGAGTGTAAGTCCCCGGCATAGTCGGTACTATGGCCGTGGTCTGAGTTAACTGGGCCACGACCCGTTTCTCTCTGACAAAGGTCTGTTTTTGCGGTTTTTCCGGGTAACTTTTAAAACTCTCAGGAAGCGGCAGTTTGATCTCAGGCAAGCTGGTTTCATCTGCGTTAGATGCCAACAGGCTGATGTTGCGCGTAATAGGGGTTCCCACTTCGACACTGTTGTTGCTATCGCTCCACTCCTCTTTGAGCACCACAAGATCGCTCACCAACCAGTTGCCATGATAGCTTTCGGGGACAGGTAAAACGGTTATCTCACTCGGCGCGGATTTCGCCTGCATGGGACGACTTTGATTGAAGCTGAACCTGCCGTCACGCATCGAGTTGTCCATTAACACATCCCCAGAAAAACTGGCGCCAGAGAGGCTGAGTTTGCCTGGTTTATCGGCGATCACACTGTAGGTACGTTCAATCACCCGATAGCGGCGACCATCAAGAATCTCTGTGGTATCGAGATCATCCCCCAACTGCTTAAGCTGGGCGCCTTCAACATTCGGCGCGCTTAATACGCCGCGCTGCAATTCGACCGCGAGGTAGAGTTTGACCTTATAGGTGATTAGCTGGCCAACATACGCCTCTTCAGTGGATAAAGTCGTTCGGATAAAGAGGTTTTTGCGCTGCTCAGGCTGGCTGCCCGCTTTGACCACTTGCAATGCAATGGGGTTGGAGCTGACTTTCTCTATGGTAAAGGCTGGAATAGTAACAATGCCCGAATGTTTTGGCGCGATCAGCACCTGCCAGCGGGTCTCTTTGCTGGCATCAAAATTTAAGATCTGGGTGCTGCGGCTGACGCTGGTTCGCCCCACGGTAAAGTCTTTAAGTAGTGCTCTGGTATCTAAACTGCCGTTACTGACATCATCGTCGGCAGTGATAGTGAGCACCAGGTATTCGCCCTCAACCGCAGGGTTTCTATCGACTGAGGTTTCAAGTTTTGCCAGAGCAAAAGCCGGACTGGATAAGCCTAGCGACAAAAGGGTAAAGGCTAAGAGGGCGCTAGTTAAAAGGGATCGTTTTACCACAGTTCACTTTCCTTGGAGGTGACGCCTTGAGCGCGGCGTTTTTGATATTCAAGTTGCATCTTGTTGCGAAGCAGCACCTGAGGATCGTCGATAACGGCGCCCAGGGCGCGCTGCATCTCGGGTGGCAACTCATCATCGCTCAGGCCTGTGCTAAGCGCCAGAGCCTCAGATGTTTGAGACTTAGATGTTTGTGCTTGAGAAGCCTCTTCATTGCTCGCGTGAGCCTCATCTTTGCTCGCATTAGCCCCTTGGCTGGACTGCGTTACTTCCTGGGACTCTGCAGACTTTTCAGATTCAGATGCATTATCTGCTAAGTTCGATGCTTCCTTATTGGGGGCGGCGCTCATCTGCGCTTCATTATCCGAGCTGGCTTGGGCACTTTGCGCATCAGCACTGCTTTGCTCATCTTGTTGCTGGCTTTGTCCACTATCCTGCTGATTTTGGCCTTGCTCTTCAGCGTCATCTTGGCTCGATTTCGAATTATCCTGCCCAGACTGCGATTTATCTTGCTCTGATTGAGAGTCACCCTGACTATTTTGCTCTTGTTGCTGGCCTTGCTCTTGTTTGAGCTTTTCTGCCTGCTTTAGATTGGCTTTGGCCTCGTTTAAGTCTGGATTTTTGGTTAAGGCGGCCTGATAGCGCTCGATGGCCTCATCGAATTTTTGCATCTGCATCAGGCTGTTGCCCTGATTGTATAATCCAGTGGCTGACTCGTCCTGCTCATAAAGTTTAAGGGCTTGCTGATAATCGCCATTACGATAGTGAGCACTTGCCTGCCAGTTTGGCTCCTTAAACAACTTAGCTGCGTTGGCAAAATCGCCTTGTTGATAGGCCTGCATGGCTCTTTGGTTATCGGTTTGCCAAGGGTGTTGCCAGCTATTGGCATAGACAGGATTTTGCATAGGGAACAAGAGGATACAGGCGATGGCGATAAATGCCTGACGAAAACCGAGTAGGGCGGGCAAGAGCAGCAAAAGGGCGAGATAGGGGCCAAGATCCAGCCAGACTTCGCCTTGTTTATCTGAGGCTTTGGTCGATTGACTCTGCGCCAGCCAATGATTGAGCTCATTCAGGTCGCTGCCATCGGCGCGGTAGGGATAAACCTGTCCGCCATTAGCAACCGTGAGGGCGTTAAGTGCCTCATAGTCGGTTTTAGGGATCACGATTTGATCGCTTCTATCGCGCAGCAATTGTCCGTTAGGCAAGCGGATAGGCGCCCCCTGTTGACTGCCAAGAGCAATGATGGATAAGCGGTACTGGCTATTAGATAACACCTTCTTGGCTCGATTGACTTGCTCTGTCGCAACGCCGTCCGTCAGTAAAATAATGTCCCCTTGAATGTGGCCGCCTTGGATCAGGAGATTTTTAGCCTGAGTCAGCGCCGCCGGAAGGTTAGACCCCATAATCGGCATGATATCGGGGGAGAGGGTTGGCAGCAGGTTGAGCAATGTGGCTCTGTCGCGTGTCAGTGGGCTGATAGTGAAGGCTTCACCTGCATAGGCGACTAGCCCAGTTTCTCCCTCATCGAGGCTTTTTATCAGATCGGTTGCCTTGAACTTGGCTTGAGTCAAACGGTTAGGCGCCAGATCCGTGGCGTACATAGACAGGGACATGTCCATCAAAATCACGCGCCCCTGATCAGTTTCAAATACAGGTAGCTCACGTTTGGTTAAGGCCGGCCCAGATAAGGCTAACACGGCAATCAGCCAGCACAGTGCGATTATATTGGTATTGGATTTTCTGGCAGCGGCCGAACTGGATATCAACACCTTAGCCAGATGGGGCGCAATATAGCGGCTCCAGCTAGATTGCTGCTGTTTATGGTTTAGCAGCAAGTACAACACCGCCAGCAGTGGCAGCAGTGCAAGTAACCACTCAGGACGCAAAAAATGGATCATAGTGCCTCCTGGGATCATAGTGCCTCCTGTTTTGTCAGCTTGGATGCAATCAGCGGATGGCGCCACAGAATAAACAGCAGATTAAGCAGCAGCGCGAGTGCTAACGGGTAATAAAACAGTTCAGACTGCGGGCGGTAGGTTAACTGCTCGCTCTCTGTCGGTTCCAGCTTGTCAATCTCATGGTAAATCTGTTCCAGCTCCTTGGCGTTACGGGCACGGAAATAGCGCCCCTGAGTCATGCTCGCCAGTTTAGTTAACTGGGTTTCGTCGAGATCGACCGCCGGATTAACCCGCTCTTTACCAAACAGGGTACGCCGCTCCATTACCTCGGCGCCGACCCCTATGGTGTAGATGGTCACCCCCCGTTTTGCGGCTATCTCTGCGGCTTGATCTGGCGTGATAGCCCCTGAGTTGTTCGAGCCGTCAGTCAGCAGAATGAGTACACGGTTGCTCTGCTCAGCTTTATCGAAGCGTTTCACCGCCAGGGCGATCGCTTCGCCTATGGCGGTCTGTTTACCCACTAGACCGATTTGTGCCTCAGAGAGAAATTGCGCGATTGAACGCCTGTCTTGTGTCAATGGCGCCTGCAGATAGGCATGATCGGCAAACAGAATAAGGCCTAACTTGTCGCCTTGGCGTCTATCGATAAAATCGCTCATCACATGCTTTACCATGGTAAAACGATCGACGGGCTTACCCTCAAATACCATATCTTCAATCTGCATACTGCCGGAGAGATCTATGGCCAGCATTAAGTCACGCCCTTTACTGGGCAGCTCAATGGCATCGCCAACCCACAGGGGGCGCGATGCGGTGAAGACCAGTAAGACCCAGACTAACCACAGCGGCAACTGGCGCTTAGGCGGCTGGCGCTGAGTGGTTGTAAAACGGTTCTCACTAATCCCAGGCAGCTGCAAGTGTCCCCCCATCGCCTGAGTCTGTCTCTTCTTCGCTTTATAGAAAATCAGGGGGAGAGGCAGCAGGAGTAATAACCAGGGCCAGGCTAGTGTGAACATGACTGCTCCTTATTACTCGTTTTTAAGGGCAAGGCTTGCTTCATCCAGTTGCTGGTCAGGGCTTTTAGCAGCTCGGCTTCGGTTAAGGTCAAAGCTTGTGCTTGATAGCGTTTGGCCAGCAGTTGGCAGAGCCGCTGATCTGTAGATGGCGCTCGATCAACCAGCCAGCGATACCAGGCATCACCATCGAGTGATGCGATCTCGCCGCGGGGCAGGTAGCTCATGGCTGCACGTTTGACGATGGCGTTTATCTCGATAGCAAACTGTGGGTGATTGAGATCCAGCTGCTTAATTGCTTGCAGGGCTTGGCGTTTAGCGGCCAGGTGTTTGTGACGTTTAATTAACCAGATGAGACTGGTGATCAGGAGAATAAGGACGGCAGCAAGGGCGAGCCAATAGCCATAAGCTAAGGGCCAGGCTCCTATCTCGGCTGGCGTGTGTATGTCTTTTAAAGCACCTAGAGCGGGATTGTTCGCCTGTTGCATTTACCTTAGGGCTCCAAGCTGTTTGTTAAGCGTCATCGCGGCACTGATCACCTTAGGCTGGGCGCCAAGTTGCGTCATCATGGTGATAAAGCCCTGTTGCTGAGCCAACTGCTGATTCAGCCAGGCATCGTAGCTTTGGCGATTTAATATCAATTCTTTACTGCCTTCTTTTACTGGCAACTGAAAATGCGTCGGCAGCTGCAGCTCGCCTTGCCGCAGAGGGTCGCTAATGACAAAAGCGCCGATATCGCAGTGGCGTTTAAGTTCACTTAAGGGCGCCAGGCATTCGGGCGTGAAATGGGTACCATCACTGATGATCCATACCAAGGAGCCGGGTTTGGCTATTCGCCTTAAACGTTGGCAGGCGTGATAAATGTGTTCAGGCTCAGGATTGATCTGGCTCAGGCCTTCTAGCTGCTGCTGATGCACTTTTTGAATGCCGTTAATGAGTGACAAGATAGCCGTTTGGCGGCTACGTGGCTTTAGTTCAATATGTTGATGTTCGCTGGCAATTAAGGCGCCTAAACGATCGCCATGGGCAATCGCATGCCAGCCAAGCGTTGCGCTCAAATGAGCAGCCTGCACAGCTTGCAGCATCAGGCTTGAGCCAAAATAGAGGCTATGACTGAGATCCAGCAGTAACAAAACCGGCCGTTCGCGTTCTTCGACAAAGAGTTTTGTGTGTGCCTGACCCGTGCGAGCAGTGACGCGCCAGTCGATAGTGCGCACATCGTCACCATTCTGATAATGGCGAACCTCGGCAAACTCCATGCCTCGACCTTTTATATTGCTGGCTCTGTGGCCGGCCAGGGCCGCCCTTGCTTTAGTACGCCTATGGGGCAGGGCACGGGCAATATTCTGACAGGCCAGCAGTTCTTGTTGATTAAGCGAGACGCCATCGGCAAATAGCGGCAATTCCCCCTTTGACATTAAGGCACCGCAACTTGAGTCAGAATATGGTTAATTACGTCATCGCTACTGATGCCATCGGCTTGTGCCTGATAGCTTAGCAGCAGGCGGTGACGCAGCACATTGGGCACAACCGCTTGAATATCTTCTGGTGACACAAAATCACGCTCCATCAGCCAGGCTCTGGCACGGGCGCAGCGCTCTATGGCAATGGTGGCCCTGGGGCTGACACCATATTCGAGCCAGGAGGCGAGCTGATCGCTGTATCGCTGGGGTTGGCGGGTTGCCATTATGATGTTGACTATGTATTGCTCGAGTGGCTCGGCTAAATAGAGCTCTAAGGCCTCATTTCGGGCAGCAAAGACATCAATCTCGCTAATAGGCTCGACCTTAGGTAAGGCATGAGTTTTCGCTTCATTGCGAGATAGGCGCATGATCTCAAATTCCGTCTCCGCACTGGGATAGTCGAGATTCAGGTGCATAAGGAAACGATCCAGCTGCGCCTCTGGTAACGGGTAAGTGCCTTCGTTTTCCAGCGGGTTTTGGGTAGCCATCACCAGGAAAAGCTTAGGCAGCTGATAGCTGTGTTTCCCTACTGTGACTTGCCCCTCGGCCATGGCTTCGAGCAGTGCAGATTGGACTTTAGCCGGGGCGCGGTTGATCTCATCGGCTAGGATTAAATTATGAAAGATGGGGCCGGCTTCAAACTCAAAGGTCGCTGTTTGGGCGCGGTAGATGTCAGTGCCGGTCAGATCCGCTGGCAGTAGATCCGGTGTAAACTGAATACGGTGAAAATTGCCTTCGACACCATCACTTAAGGCTTTGACCGCACGGGTTTTTGCGAGACCTGGGGGGCCTTCGACCAGTAAGTGTCCATCGGCGATCAGTGCGATTAACAGGTTTTCGGTGAGAGAAGGTTGACCTAGTATCACTCTATCTAGGTATTCACGTAATGCGTGGAATCGACTTAACGGCATGATGCTACTCAGTTTTATCAATAATGTTAGCTGTAGACAGCCAACAGGATTAAAAATTCAGATAGGGTCAATCATCTGGATAAGCTTTGTGCGGTTCTCCCTGGCAACCCAGCCAACTGACCTTTACAAGTGGGAATACGTTAGCACGGCCTATCTGGGATTTAAACTGCGCTGTGGTGTGAAATAGCCTTTATTAAGCAATATTAATCAGTACTTTCCCGAGAGTGGCTTATTAAAAACCAAACAGGTGTTTAAAATCAGATAATAAGAAGTTAGAATCAGATCACATTTTGATGGTCAGACCTGTTGAGTCGTGTAGCTAGACAAGAGAGTAGGGAAACCACAGTATGGAAACCACAGTAGGGAAACCACACTAGATATGCCTGTGATGGCCGCGGGTATGAGGATAGATAATGAGTGAGTTACAGCAAGTAAGGAATGCAAAGGGCGATCGTATTGCGATTGTGATGGGGCTGCGAACCCCGTTCGCGAAACAAGCGACCGCATTTCATGGCGTCTCTGCGTTGGATATGGGAAAAATGGTGGTCAATGAACTGCTATCACGCTCTGAGCTAGACCCCAATGCCATCGAGCAATTAGTCTATGGCCAGGTTGTTCAAATGCCTGCCGCACCTAATATCGCTAGGGAAATCGTGTTAGGTACAGGTATGGATGTCGCGACCGATGCCTACAGTGTGACTCGAGCCTGTGCCACCAGTTTTCAGTCTACCGTCAATGTGGCTGAATCGATTTTAACGGGCAACATTGAGATAGGTATTGCCGGTGGAGCAGACTCATCCTCTGTGTTGCCAATTGGGGTATCCAAGAAACTGGCCCATGCCTTAGTCGACTTGAATAAAGCGCGCAGTTTCCGTCAGAAGCTCGCTATCATCAGACGTTTGGGGTTAAAGGATCTACTGCCTGTACCGCCAGCCGTTGCCGAATACTCAACCGGTCTATCCATGGGACAAACCGCCGAGCAGATGGCCAAGACCTATAATATCAGCCGTAGCGACCAAGATGCCTTAGCGCATCGTTCTCATACATTAGCCTCGAAAACCTGGGATGCTGGCCTGTTGCATGATGAGGTTATGACAGCCCATGTACCGCCGTATACGGCTTATATCGAGCGTGATAATAATATTCGCGACAACTCCACACTGGAGTCTTACGCTAAATTGCGTCCCGCCTTTGACCGTAAGCACGGCACAGTGACGGCCGCGAACAGCACGCCGTTAACCGATGGCGCCTCGGCTGTGCTTCTGATGAGTGAGAGCCGTGCCAAAGCTCTGGGGTATCAGCCTTTAGGTTATATCAAGAGCTATGCTTTTAGCGCCATAGACGTATGGCAGGATATGTTGATGGGCCCTTCCTATGCGACACCTCTAGCACTAAAGCGCGCCGGAATGGAGCTTGAGGATTTGACTCTGATTGAGATGCACGAGGCCTTTGCGGCGCAGACGCTGGCCAATATGCAGATGTTTGCTTCTAAAAAGTTTGCCGAGGAAAAACTGGGACGCAGTCGCGCCATAGGTGAGATAGATATGGCTAAGTTTAATGTGCTTGGTGGCTCTTTGGCTTATGGTCACCCCTTTGCCGCAACCGGTACTCGTTTAATCACTCAGCTTTGCCGCGAGCTCAAGCGCCGTGGTGGCGGTGTTGGTTTGGCGACCGCTTGCGCCGCAGGCGGTTTAGGCGCAGCTATGATAGTGGAAGTGGAGTGATCTTATGGAAAAGAGTTTTAACCTAAATTGTCTTGAAAATGGCATTGCAGTGCTCACCATGGATGTACCGGGTGAGACAATGAATACCCTGCGTGGTGATTTTGCACCCGAGATCTGTGACATTCTTGCTCAAATTAAGGCGGATAGTCAGATCCGAGGATTAGTGATTATCTCAGGTAAAAAGGACTCCTTTATTGCCGGTGCCGATATCTCCATGCTCGGCGCATGCCAGACTCGTGAGGATGCTAGGCAGCTATCTAAGCAGGGGCATGAGGTCTTTTTTGCGCTTGAGTCACTTAATATTCCTGTGGTTGCTGCCATCCACGGCGCCTGTTTAGGGGGCGGCTTGGAGCTGGCGCTGGCTTGTCATCTGCGAGTGTGCAGCGAAGAGAGCAAGACTGTGATGGGCTTGCCTGAGGTGCAGTTAGGTCTGCTTCCTGGTAGTGGCGGGACTCAGCGTTTGCCGCGTTTAGTGGGGATTACGGCTGCGCTGGATATGATGCTCACGGGTAAACAGTTACGACCTAAACAGGCGCTGAAACTCGGCTTAGTGCATGATGTGGTGCCGCACTCCATTCTGTTACAAACCGCCATTGAAATGGCGCTAAATGGTAAAAAAGTGCCGTTAAAACCTAGGCAATCACTGATAAGCAGGCTGTTAGAGTCTAACAGTATCGGACGAAATATTATTTTCGATCAGGCATTGAAGCAGGTTTATAAGAAGACGCAGGGGAATTATCCTGCTCCTGCGAAAATAATTGACTGTGTGCGCCAGGGAATGAGCAAAGGCATGCTGGTGGGATTAGAGACTGAAGCCAGTCATTTTGGCGATCTGGTTATCTCGCCGGAATCTGCTGCCTTAAGAAGCATTTTCTTTGCGACAACAGAAATGAAGAAGGAGTCAGGGGCGGGCGATGTCGAGCATAGGCCTGTCAACAAAGTCATGGTGTTGGGCGGTGGCCTGATGGGCGGCGGCATTGCCTCGGTTACGACCACTAAGGCGAAAATTCCTGCGCGCGTGAAAGATATCAATGAAAAGGGGCTGAGTAATGCCTTGTCCTATGCCTACAAGCTGCTCGATAAGGGTGTAAAGCGCCGGCATATGACCCGTGCGGTGCGAGATAATCTGATGTCACTCATGACGACCACAACCGAGTACAAAGGGGTTAAGGATGCCGACATTGTGGTCGAAGCGGTATTTGAGGATTTAAACCTCAAACATCAGATGGTCAAAGAGGTTGAACGTGAGTGTAACGAGCAGACAATTTTTGCATCCAATACCTCCTCTTTGCCTATTTCGCAAATTGCCGAGGCCGCAACGCGCCCTGAAAATGTTATCGGTCTGCACTATTTCTCACCTGTTGAGAAGATGCCGCTGGTTGAAGTGATTGCTCATAAGGGCACATCAGCTCAAACCATAGCGACCACAGTGGCATTCGCCAGGAAGCAGGGGAAAACGCCGATAGTAGTTCAAGACGGCGCGGGTTTTTATGTGAACCGTATTCTGGCGCTCTATATGAATGAGGCCGCTAATTTGCTGCTCGAAGGGCAGAGTGTTAATCACCTCGATAAAGCGTTGGTGAAATTTGGTTTCCCCGTTGGCCCTATGACTTTGCTCGATGAGGTTGGCATAGATGTTGGGGCCAAAATTGCACCTATTTTGGAGAAAGAGTTAGGCCATCGTTTCAAAGCGCCGAGTGCTTTCGATAAGTTATTGCTCGATGAGCGTAAGGGGCGCAAGAATGGCAAAGGCTTCTATCTATATGGCGCTAAGAGTAAGAAGAAGTTAGTCGATGAGAGTGTGTATAAAGTGCTAGGGATAGCGCCATCGGAGAGTGGCGATAGAGAAGAGTTGGCTCAGCGCTGCATTGTGCAGATGCTTAACGAATCGGTTCGCTGTCTCGAAGAGGGGATCATTGCCTCAGCTCGTGATGGTGATATTGGTGCCATATTTGGTATTGGTTTCCCCCCTTTCCTAGGGGGCCCCTTCAGGTATATCGATACCTTAGGTGCAGATAAATTGGTTGAGGTACTGAATCATTACGTATCGCTTCATGGTGAACGCTTTACGCCATGTGGCAGGCTGATTGAAATGGCTGCGAGTGGTGAGACTTTCCATTCTTAAACTCATAAAGTAATTTATAAAAGTGTTGAGATGTTCAAAAAAGCGGCAAATTAATGCCGCTTTTTGTTTGCCTTATGGCTATTTTTTGCCTGTTTTTTGTTCACTTCTCTGAGCTGTTTGGGTAATATGCCTGCCTGTTTATTGAAACCTATGCCAGCGGAACTGATTCTATTGAGTGTTTTATGGGCTTTTAAAAGGTTTTTTGAGTGAGTCATTCGACCGCATCAGTCATTTTTATCAGTCGTTTGCATCTGTTGTTAAAGAGGGTTGTTTATGTTGTTTGTGGTCGGTGCATTAATTACAAGTAGTCTGGTAATGGGAAACCTGGCATTCAGATCTGGGCTAAATGTTAAGCGCTGGGCCTTGTTAGGCTTGATTTCAGGCCCCTTGTGCTACCCCTTATTGTTGACTCATAAACGCTTTGCTTTAAAGCGAGCTCAGGGCAAGGGAGCCGTAGTTATACGCCTTTAGCTTGTATAGTCGTGCGAGCTTAAGCTAATTCACCCAAACTAGTACACCCAAACTAGAACGCCTGAGCAGTAACGCGCGAAACAGAAAAGGAGCAATTATGCTCCTTTTTGTTTTTAACAGCGCTATTGCTGCAATGTTGTGGCGGCTATTAGTTCCACCAACCTTTGGCTGAAATCACTTCTAAATGCTCTAAACCAGAAGGTAATTGTACTTTCTTACGTTGTGGTTTGCTGTTCAGTCCAAGAGCTTTTTTGATTGAATTTAACATGATGATTCTCCTTAAGACCTAAGCCACTGCCGAGTTGATGAATTTAACGTATGGGTAACCAGCGACTTGCATTGGCTTGAATTTAACGTATGGGTAACCAGCAACCTCGACAGGCTTGAATTTCACATATGGGTAACCAGCAACTTCCAAAGGCTTGAATTTGACATATGGGTAACCGGCAACTTCAACAGGCTTGAATTTCACGTATGGATAGCCAGCAACTTCTAAAGGCTTGAATTTGACATATGGGTAACCGGCAACATCCATTGGCTTAAATTTCACGTATGGATAGCCAGCAACTTCAACAGGTTTGAATTTTACATAAGGGTAGCCTGCAGTTTGTAACTCCTTTACTTTTGCAGGTTGGGTTTGCTCTTCATTTGCGTTAACAACATTTAATGAAAGGGCTGCTAAAACAGCTGCTGTAACTAATCCTTTAATCATAGTCTTTATTCTCTCAGTGTTATTTAACTTGTGATGCCAACGTGTTGTTGACGCTTGAGAGAATTAATGCAGATGTTGTGCCAAAGTTTAAAAATATTTTTAAACTAGTTAAATAAATGTATGTTTTTTGATCGGTCAGGCTGTGCTATTTGGTTTTTCTCAGTGGCTGTGGCGCAACAAGATCGTTCTTAAGCAGGACTGTAAACTCTTCCTCTTTGACCGCTTTGCTGAATATAAAGCCTTGAATTTCCTCGCACTTCAATGCTTTTAATATGCTCAGTTGTGACGCTTCTTCGACCCCTTCTCCGACAACAGATAGGCCCATGTTATGAGCGATAGTGATAATTGAGTCGACCATCTTAAGATCGCGATCCGACTTGTCGATATCATCCACGAAGGCTTTATCAATTTTTAGGGTATTGATAGGGAAGCGTTTCAGGTAGGACAGGGATGAGTAACCTGTGCCAAAATCATCTAACGCCAGGTGAACGCCCATCTTAGAGAGCTGCATCATGACTTTAATGGCTTTTTCTGGCTGTTTAATCACGGTTCCTTCGGTGATCTCCAGTTCTAAATTGGCAGCAGGAAGCTGAGTGAGACGTAAAATTGACGTTATTCTGTCCTGAAGATCGGGCAGAGCGAATTGGAGTGACGATAAATTGACGGCAACTCGTCCATCGAATAGACCTTCTCGGCGCCATTTTTGCGCTGCGAAGCAAGCTTTACGCAGCACCAATTCACCTATTTCGACAATCAGGCCATTTTCTTCGGCTAGAGGAATAAACTCACCAGGTGGGATTAAGCCATGTGTAGGATGGTTTAATCTAACTAGGGCCTCCATCCCTGCCATCTTTCCGCTGCGCAGATCGATCTTGGGCTGATAATGAACTTCGAATAGGTCGTCACGTAAGCCTTCACGGATGAGGTTTTCTACTTCCAGTTGGCGTATTGCGTTACGATTCAGGGACTCCGAATAGAATTGATAGCGATTGCCGCCAGCAGATTTCGCATGATACATGGCAATGTCGGCCTTACGGAGCAGCGCCTGCTCATTTTGATCGTCTTCAGGGTAGAGTACGATACCGATACTGACGCTGACGACAACGCGCTCACTTGTCAGCTCGAAGGGGCTGGAAAAGGCTTCTACGACATTGTGAGCGATCACTGCACTGGAACCAATATCGGGGTTATTGTCTATGAGTATTGCGAACTCATCGCCACCCAGCCTATATATACTGGTGTGAGAGGGGACAGTTGATTCGATTCTGCGAGATACTTTAATCAGAAGTTCATCACCGACCTGGTGTCCGAGGGAATCGTTGATCTTTTTAAAGTTATCTAGGTCAAGCACCATGAGGGTATGGTGGGTGTCTTTTTTTACTAAGTTCCCTAGGGTCACCATAAGGCTTGAGCGATTTGGCAGGTTGGTTAGCATATCGCTGTTGGTCAGTTTTCTTAACTCTTCTTCTTGGCGTTTACGGCGAGAAATATCAGAGAATACGCCAACATAGTGGGTTAAGACTCCCATTTCATCGTAAATGGCATCGACAGTTAGCTCCATTAAAAACTTGGAACCATCCCCTTTAGAGGACTCTATCTCATTACTCCAGCTACCTTGTTGCTGGAGAATATTGCGGATCTGCTGGGAATAGCTGTCAGGATAGAGATCAAATTTAAACAATGTGTCGATAAAATAGTCTCTGGGGCGATCGCATAGTTCGCAACATGCCTGGTTTACTTCGACAAAATTAAACTTACTGTCAAGGATGAACATGCCTTCAGAGATGTTTTCAATTGCACGCTCAAAGAGTCTAAGTTGCTCTTCTGCTTGTTTAAAGTTATGGATATTTTTAATGGTACCTGTCATACGCAAGGCTTTGTCATTCTCATCGCGCTCCACAATTTTGGCCCTATCTAAGATCCATACCCACTGATTATTCTTACCTTTGACTCTATATGCGGCCTCAAAATGATCGGTTTCGCCATAAAAGTGCTTATTAAGAGCAGTATTGACCCGCTCTTGATCCATAGGGTGAATATTACTCTCTTCACCGGACTCACCCGAACGCTGACCATCACGAGGAAACTCTAACGAGCCCCAGATGTTAGAGCGGTAGATATGACCTGTCTCAATGTTCCAGTCCCACATCTCATCACCACTTCCCCATAGAGACAGTTTGAGACGCTCTTCGGAAGCAGCTATCTGTCTCTGGATCTCTTGGCGTTTCAAGAAGGCTTTAATTATTAATGCCAAAATAATCAATACAATAGTGCAATAAATAATTTTGGCACTTAATGAACTCCACCAAGGTGGAGTGATCTCTATGTTGATGCTCTTTATTTGACCTTTTTCGTTCGTCAGAGGATCGATAGCATAAACATTGAACTTATATTCACCTGGAGAGAGGTTTGTGTATGTAGCTGAGTTAGTACCTTTGGATATCAACCAGTTATCAGATAGGCCTTCCATCTGATAAGCATATTGCAGTGCTTTATCCATGTTTCCAGGGGAAACAAAAGTCAATGTGAACGGATAATCTGAATACTTAAGGGCTAACTTATCAGTAAAATTTAAGTTTTTACTGAGCGTTGTCCCATCGATGTTTACCGGCATATTAAATACTGATAACTCATCTAATACAATTTTTGGGGGTGATTTTTGTTCTATAAAAGAATTTATTTCATCCAGAGAGGCTTTACTCAGACCGGAGATGCCACCTATATATATATTATCTCCCATCCGTGACATAGCTTGTGAATTGTATTCCTTTTGACTGCCATATTCTAATGAAAAAATGTAAGGTTTGTCATCTACCAACACTATTATCTCAGCATTAGAAGAGGCTATTATATTTTGATTGTGTTTTGTTATTGCATATATAGGTTTTTTGGTGGATAAAATTTTAGTTTTAATCTTGGTTTTTAAATTTATTTTTGATAGTGAATCTCTTGTTCCAAAGTAAATGTTGTCTTCATCTAGGTACAGACTACTAACAAGATCTGCATCTACGACTTTATTTATTTTACCTTGATTTACCTCATATAATCCGAACTGTGTTCCGAGCCAATAAGTGTTGTTGTGGATTTGTATGTCAAATATTGGGTTTCCATCATCAACTATAATTTCATCTTTGTAATTGTTTTTTATATTTAGTTTGACTAGCTTCCCATTAAAGCTGCCTGCTACAATTTCGTTGCTGTTAGGATCTTTTTTTACTAAAAAAAAGCTCCCCTCATTGAGTAGGACTTTTTCTTTTGTGACTCTGTCAATTGAGTATAAACCTTTAGATGTTCCAATATATATTTTATTTTTAATAATAAGTGCAGATTTTGGTCCTGTTATACCCGTATCATAACTATCTATATTAATAATGTTGTCATTATATACCTCAATAATAGGTGAATCTGAGCTTATTAATATTTCACTATTATTTATTGATGTTATTGACCAGATGTTTTTCGATGTTAAGAAGTTTTCAATTAATTTTTTTTCTTTTTTAAATATATAAATTCCATTACTCTGAATTGACACATATATGTTTTTATTCCCTTGAAAAATAGATACTCTATCATTGTTCTCTTCATTTATTTCAAGTGATCCAATAACAGCGCATTTATTAATGCTGTTAAACTCGCATATAAAGTTTTCATGAATTGCATAAGTATTTTTGTCACTTTCAGATATGGATTTAATTCTTTTTAATGTATTTTTTTTGGTTGGTTTTTCTAGTGAAAACAAATTTTCATTTTTAGTTGCAAATATGTCACCATTGATTTTGTTTATAGATGTAACATTGCTTTCTATTTTATTAACTTCGCTACTTTCACTGTTTTTTATTTTTAAAACATCGCCATTAGATGTTCTTATGTATAATGCATCATCAGTCAGTATAGTGTTTTTTGCTCCATCGAATGGATATGCGATTTTTTTTGTTAAATAAAATGATTCATTGTTAAAAATAAAAACTTCATTATTGGTGCCTATTATTAAGTTTTTATTATATTCAGTTATTGACCAAATCGGTGAGCTTTTAAGTGTTAATATATTTTCAATGTCATCAAAGTTATCTAATTCATTATTATAAATAACCAAGCCTTTATCAGTTCCAATTAATAACTTCCCATTACTATCTAGATATAAGCTTCTAATGAATGGGCTTGGTAATGAAGAGCCATCATTTGAAGCAAAATAGTGTTTGAAATTTTTACCATCAAAGCGGTTTAAACCATTCAAGGTACCTATCCAGACATACCCATATTGGTCTTCTACCACTGAAGTGACTGTGCTTTGAGACAGGCCTTCTTGAACGTTGTAGTGTTCAAGGTTGAGTATAGGGTAATTGGCCTGTGGTTCATCGGCGAAAGCCTGGCTGGTAAAGGCGAGAGCCAGTAGGAGAGTCTGTATGAATGTCTTCAAAATTTTAGCCATCTTTTTACGATTAATTATTAGCCAAAAATGCATAGGCAAGAGTTATTTAGACTACTTTTTCAGAAAGTGAATGTTTTGTCAAAATAAGGTTACATATGCTAGCGCCATTCAGGTTAACAGTCAGTACTCCTTTTTTAGTAAGTACTGACTAGTATTGCTGAATATTTAACCATTTTAGCAGAAAAATTTTGTATGGAAGATTATTTTATACAGGACAAACAATTGGTTAATCTTGTTCCAGAGTCTGTTTAATAATTAAACTTAGGTGCTTGCTGTTTAAAGGTGCGCAGATCTGTGATCATTTTGTCTGACATTAATCTTTCTTGGTGCTGATGTTCGTTACCCGTTGTAAAGAGTATCAGCCTGTCGCCGCGTTTGGTTCTCATCTTTTTCATCATGAATTTGATGAGTTCTGCACGGGTTAAATCGGCTATCTGCTCGACAACAGATTCCCTTTGGTTGAATTGATAATCTTTGTTGCCAATACTTGACCAGTATCTTTGTCCGCGGGTCTTCAGATTAGGGTCGTGCTCCATTATCTGATTAATCAATCCCTGTTTGGTTTGTTGCCATTGCTCATTGGTAATTTGCATAACCGCATAATTAAAGTCTGCAATAAACTCATCGATAGCTTGTAGAAGTTGCAAAGGGCCAGTAGAAGGAGACTGAATATAGAAAATCATTCCAGGGTATCGATTCAGCGGTAGGTAACCTGTACCCACCATATAACCCAATTGCTTTTTGGTTCTCAGTTCATGGAAAAAGGTGGATGACATAGTGTGGTTTAACAAGCTGAACAAGGCCATTTTCAGCGGAGTCGTCTCTGCCGATTGGTAATAGACTATGATGCCGCTGTCTTGGTGATCGACCGATACTTCCCGCATCACTGTGCCCATGTTGGTCAGATTGATCAATTCTCGCTCAGACTCCGGACTAGGGGAGGAGACCAGCGAGAGAATATGTTCCAGTCTTTTTCCTAATGTTTGCGCTTCTTTGGTTAACCAGTCGCCGTAGACTAAGCCTTCGAGATGGATTTTCTCATAGAAACTGCGCACATGTTCGTGAAGATCTTCTAAGTCTATCTCTTCCAGTTCCTCTGCCATTCTGTGGGGTTCGAAACTGCGTTTCTGTAATGTCACAGATAAGCTGGTGAAGAGCTGTGAGATTGGCTTTGCTCGGCTTTGGTTGTACCAGGTACGTAGGATCTGCTTTTTTATCTGCTTAAAGCGCTCAGGCGTAAAACTGCGCTCTCTTGCTTTATTAATAAGCAGGGACAGCAAGGCTTCCTGTTTACCGGTAAAGCCAGTTAAGTGCAGTGTGATCCCGCCTTGATGGGGGTAGATATTGTAACTGAGTCCTGCAACTTCTGCCGGATAGGTAAATTCGGTGAGATGATCGAGCAACATCTCGACATATAAGCGGGTCAAGGCCGCATGTCTTGGGGTTAACGCTGCCTGATCTGAGTCGAGAGACAAGTACATATGTCCTTTCGGCACCTTAAACTCATCATCTTTTTTATGCCAAATCCGATAGCCGTTTTCCTCGCACACCACAGTGGGGACAGGATGAAGGCTCTTGTCTGGGCGGGCGATTGAGTCACTGATGATAAAAGGGTTGGCATCCGGTAAGGTTAACGCCTGGCGAACCTCTGGTGTGTACCAGGCCTTTAATCTCTTAGCTGCAATGGGTTTGACTTGGTATGGGGAGTGGTACCAGGCGGCCTGTTTCTCGGTATTTAAATCAGGCGCGATCAGTTGCAAACGCATATTATCCGGTGTCATTTTTGCCAGCAAAGCACTGGCTTGCTCAGGATCTAAACCGTCCATGCGGTAGTCACCATAGATAACATCTTCAATTTCGTAATGATGCATATTGATGCTGAGGTGACTGGCGAGATCCAGCGGCTTTATCTGCTCCTGATATTTAAAGGCCAGCTTTAATAGATTGGCTCTTTCTTCGTAACGCCACAATTCCAGCCCCTGATTTTTAATCAGCTCCAAATATTCAAATGCCGCCCGAATAATATCGTCTAAATTGTTCAGGCCTTTTTCGGTTAACTGAATACTGATGTTGTAATCTTTGAAATTGTAACCATTCACCCCTCCGCCGGCCGAAAGGTTACTGGCTAACCCCTGTTGCTTGAGGTAGCTCAGGAGGCTGCCTTTGCCTTCGTATCCCAATAAATGGCTGATAAAAGTGAGTGGTTTACGTTTGTAAAACAGGTTGATTGCGGGCAAGGAGAAGGTAATTGCAACGCGTCTTTGCTCTTTTAGCGGAACGATATTGATCTCTTGTTGCAGCTGCGCCGTATCATATATAGGTGTATCAGGATATTGCTTATCCAGTCCATGATTCTTGATGGCCGCAAAATAGGTTTGCGCCAGGCGTTTTAGCTCATCGAGTGGCAGCGGGGCAACCAAGCACAGGGTCATTAAATTTGCGCTGTAATGCTGCTGATAGAAAGCGAGTAACTCCTCTCGCAGCATCTGCTGGCTACCGGACAAGGTTGTTAAGTTACCCACAGAAAATTTTGAGAACGGGTGTTTGGGATTCACTGTCTCTTTTTGTACCTGGTAGGTGCGGCGTACATCATCCTTGAGCTTAAGGCTGAACTCGGATTCGATGGCGTGGCGTTCTCTATCAACCAGTTCAAGATCGAAGCAAGGTGCAATAAAGAATTGGCTAAATCTGTCTAATGACTCTTCAAATACCTGACAGTCGATGGAGAA
Organism: Shewanella sp. AS1; assembly: GCF_021412565.1. GTDB lineage: Bacteria > Pseudomonadota > Gammaproteobacteria > Enterobacterales > Shewanellaceae > Shewanella. Next base: position 132,740 of record NZ_JAKCLJ010000006.1, read on the forward strand.
AAAGAAATTAGTTTGCTCTGTGCCTGTCCAGGCATTGTTGCTGCCACCATGTTGATTGACAAAGGCGTGATACTCTCCAGGTGTCGGGAATTTTTCAGTGCCCAAAAATAACATGTGCTCCAGAAAGTGGGCCATTCCGGGGCGAGAGACAGGATCATCGAAATGGCCAACATTGACCGCCATAGAAGCGGCGGCTTGAGAGGTTTGCATATCTTCGACTAAGAGCACTTTTAGATCGTTATCAAGTTGAAGGTATTGATACTGGCGATGATCGTTTGGGCTTTTAGTGATCTGCGTTGGAGCTGGCAAGAGTCGAGGATCCTTAATGTCGCAAAATTGCTAAACCAAGATGGTTGATAAAGACTGAAAAAACAATAAGTCTTCATATTGGGCTTCAAAGTAAACTTTAGCAAATAACTTATCCAATATTCGACTAATTATTGACTCAGTTCAGTTTTGTTGACTATGACTTTAGCGTTACAATTGGCTTAATAACAAAATATACAGCGAGAAGTAGTATGCAGCTATTCTTGATGCGCCATGGTGAGGCTGGGTACAACGCACATTCCGATAGAGAACGTGTTTTGTCCGATGTCGGTCGTTATCAAACAGGGCTGATGAGTAATTGGTTAGCCTTGAGTATCAAAGATTTTGACTTGGTTGTTGTTAGCCCCTACCTGAGGGCGCAACAGACTTGGCAAGAGGTGAGTAAGCATTTCCCTGAACCGAAAAAATGGTTAGTTTTCGATGAGTTGACTCCTTCATCTGACCCCATTACGGCCGTGGAGTTAGTACTGGCTTATGCTGAGCAATGCAGCGCCGAGCGGGTATTGGTAATAGCGCACATGCCTTTACTCGGTTATATGGTCAGTGAATTGGTTGCAGGCGTCGAGCCACCGCTTTTTGCCACATCAGGGGTTACCTTGATTGAGAAGCAGGGCAGGGAAACAGAGATCATCTGGCAGCATAACCCACATACAGTGGGCTGATAGTGACTGTTTGCTTAGCATTGTTTGTGCAAAGCTTATTTCGGCTTTAGGCTAAAAGAAAGCGTAAAGCTAAAAATAAAAGTAGAAAGTAAAAAGGACGCTTAGCGTCCTTTTTTTGTGCCTTATTTTTGTTCTTTTTAGCGCTATTCCCGCTATTTCTGCGGAGATGACCAGATTATCTGAAGAGCTCAAAGAGCAGCTTATACTAGTTAATCCCAGCTAGGATGTTCACCTATCTCGACTAAGACAAGCAGCGCCGCATCGCCTCCCCACTCCTTAGGGGCTTTATGAAAGGCTTTCACCTGAGGATGCTGAGCCAGCCACATGGGAATATTTTGTTTTAGAATGCCTAAGCCGTGGCCATGCATCACACAGCAACAGGCGCAGTGCTGTTTTACGCAAGCCTGGATAAGTGCCGCGAGTTCGAGTTTAGCTTCGGTTTGCCGCATACCATGTAGATCGAGCAGCAATTCGGGCTGATAGTCGCCTCGGCGTAACCGTTTGAGCTCGAGACTATCCACATCTTCCCGCGCCCAACGCATCGCACCCTCCAGCGGCAGATGGGGCTGATAGGTATCGGAAAAGTAACTATCGGCATGCAGCTGAGTGGTTTTGAGTTCTAACTCGCGCTTCTGTTTCGGCGGTTCACGAAAATGGCGCTTATCCTGCGTTAAGGGTTTCATGCCCTTAGTCAGCGCAGAAAAGAGTGCCATATCTTCATCTTTTTCTTTATTCATCTTGCTATTTTATTGAATCCGATGCCTTATGAATAGAGTTCAGTTACAATGAAGCAGAATTAAAAAGCGGGAGTGAATTTTGGATAAGATTTTTGTTGATGAAGCCGTCACTGAATTGCGTACCATAGGTGATATGTTGCGCTGGGCTGTGAGTCGTTTTAACGATGCTAATATCTATTATGGCCATGGCACTGATAATGCCTGGGATGAAGCAATCGCCTTGGTTTTCCATGCCTTGCATCTGCCAGAAGAGATAGGTCAACAAGTGATCCACGCAAATTTAACCAGCAGTGAGAAGCATAAAATCGTTGAATTGATCATTCGCCGTGTCCGTGAACGTCTGCCCGTGCCTTACCTCACTAATAAAGCCTATTTTGCCGGACTCGAATTTTTTGTAGATTCAAGGGTGCTTGTGCCTCGCTCACCCATAGCCGAGATGATAGCTAATCGATTTAGCCCTTGGTTATATAATAAGCCTGTTAATCGTATCCTAGATCTCTGCACCGGCAGTGGCTGTATCGCGATTGCCTGTGCTTACGAGTTTGAAGATGCCGAAGTTGATGCGCTCGACTTAAGTACAGATGCGCTGGATGTGGCACAAATTAACATTGAAACCTTAGATGTGATGGACAGAGTCTTCCCCATCGAGTCGGATCTCTTCTCTGCCATTCCTCGTGCGCCGCAATATGATTTGATTGTGTCGAATCCACCTTATGTGGATGCAGAAGACTTAGGCGATATGCCTGATGAATATCACCATGAGCCTGAGATGGGACTGGCATCGGGTCGTGATGGCCTAGACTTAACCAAGCGCATCTTAGCCAATGCCGCCGATTACCTCACTGAAGATGGCGTGTTGGTGGTTGAAGTGGGCAACTCTATGGTTCACCTTATCGAACAGTTCCCAGATGTGCCTTTCACCTGGGTGAGCTTTGAAAATGGGGGCGATGGTGTATTCGTCCTAACGCGACAGCAGTTAGTTGAAAATGAGTCGCTGTTTGTGATTTTTAAAGATGCCGAGTAAGTCTCGCGACTTTGGGTTAACTGACTAAAGTGAATAGGTCAGCATTTTTAGCCATAAGTGGTAGATAAAATTTAGGTTATGCTAAAGCTATCCAGCGATAAGAGGTGAATGAAACAGATGTCGGGAAACAGTATTGGTCAAAACTTCGTGGTCACCACCTTTGGTGAAAGCCATGGTAAAGCGCTAGGTTGTATTATCGATGGGTGTCCTCCAGGGATAGCACTCGATGAAGCCGATATGCAGCACGATCTTGACCGTCGACGCCCCGGTACCTCTCGTTACACCACGGCCAGACGCGAGGCCGATGAAGTGCAGATCCTGTCAGGGGTATTTGAAGGCAAAACCACAGGCACCTCTATCGGTTTGTTGATCCAAAATACCGATCAGCGCAGTCAGGACTACTCCAACATCAAAGATCAGTTCCGTCCGGGCCATGCCGATTATACCTATCAGCAAAAATATGGCCTGCGGGATTACCGTGGCGGCGGGCGTTCTTCCGCACGAGAAACCGCGATGCGAGTGGCGGCTGGTGCCGTGGCCAAAAAATACCTCAAGCAGGTTCACGGCATAGAAATAGCCGGTTATCTGTCGGCATTAGGGCCGATTATGGCCGATAAAGTCGACCTTACTCAGGTTGAGCAAAATGCCTTTTTCTTTCCCGATGCCGATAAACTAGAGGCGCTCGATGAATATATGCGTGAGCTGAAAAAATCCGGTGATTCTATCGGAGCCAAAGTATCAGTGATTGCCACCAATGTCCCCGTTGGGTTGGGCGAGCCAGTCTTTGACAGGCTCGATGCGGATATCGCCCATGCGCTCATGGGGATCAATGCGGTAAAAGGCGTTGAGATTGGCGATGGATTTGCTGTGGTAAATCAGAAAGGCTCTCTGCACAGGGATCTGATGTCGCCCCAAGGGTTTGCTTCAAACCATGCCGGTGGCATATTAGGTGGGATCTCCTCGGGTCAGCCCATAGTCGCGCATATCGCAATGAAACCCACATCAAGTATCAGTGTGCCCGGTGAGAGCATCACGGTCGATGGCAATGTGACAGAAGTTGTCACCAAAGGCCGTCACGATCCCTGTGTGGGGATCCGAGCCGTGCCCATTGCCGAAGCCATGCTTGCTATTGTGTTGATGGATCACCTGCTGCGTCACAGGGCGCAAAATGCCGATGTTCACAGCCAGACGCCTGTAATAGGCATGCGCTAGTCGCTGCTCGAATAACTGAGTAACAAATGAGTTGAATAAGAGGGTACAGTTTGTACCTTCTTTGCCCTATGGCTGCTTTAACTTTGTGTCGATACTCATTTCTGTTTTTAGGCTTTTTCAGGCCATTTATTGAGAGATTAAGTTGTCGATCATGTCTCGTGAGAGTAATGAGAGCACTGAGAGTACCCAGCATCAACTGAGTTGGATCAGTGCCTGTTACTTCTTCTTTTTTGCCATCCTTGGGGTGTTAGTCCCTTATCTTGGGGTCTTTTTCCAGCACAGAGGCTTCGATGCCCAGGAGATTGGCTTTCTGCTCGCTATCTTGATGGCCACCCGAATTATTGCACCCAATATCTGGGCCGTGGTGGCGGATAAAACCGGCATGCGGGGGCAGTTGGTGAAGCTCGGTGCCGCCTGCTCTGCGGTGGCGTTTTTGAGTTTTTTCTATCAAGGTGGTTTTGTCTATCTTGCCGTTAGCCTGGCTATCTATACCTTCTTCTGGAACGCGATTTTAGCCCAGCTTGAAGTGATCACTCTGGAAACCCTGGGCGCCAATAGTGGGGGATACGGCAAGGTCCGCAGTTTTGGTAGTTTAGGTTACCTGATCTTCGTGGTCGCAGTGGGTTATGGTATTAGCCAATGGGGCACAGAGATCTTGCCCTTTGTGGGGTTTGCTCTGTTTTTGGGGTTGCTTGGCTGCGCCTTATCTTTGCCAAATACCCGGGTCACAAACGATTGGCAAAACAGTAAAGGCCAATTAAAACTCGATCGCGGTATCTTCTGGTTTTTGGTGTCCGCGCTGCTATTGCAGATGAGTGCCGGCCCCTTTTATGGCTTCTTTGTGCTTTATCTGAAGCAGGCGGGCTACAGTGAGTTTATTGCTGGCGTATTTGTGGCCCTAGGGGTCATGGCTGAGATAGTGATGTTTATGTTTGCCCCTAAACTGATGGCACGTTACAGCGCCAAAAGTTTGTTATTGGTGAGTCTGGCGCTCACGTCACTGCGCTGGCTCTTGATGGCGTTTGGCGTGCAATACGCTGCATTACTAGGGTTAAGCCAAATTCTGCATGCCTTTACTTTTGGCCTGGTCCACGCCGCCTCGATACAATTTGTGCACCAAAGGTTCGATGTACGTAATCGCAGTAAGGGGCAGGCACTCTATGCCAGCCTCAGTTTCGGTGTGGGGGGGGCACTAGGAACCTGGCTTTGCGGTATTATTTGGGGCGATGGCACCCAGACCTGGCTCTGCTGGCTGGCTGCGGCGGTATGTGCCCTGTTTGCCATGTTATTCGTGGGACTTATTCCTCAATATCAGGCCAGAAATGAGGTAGAATTGACGGCGCATAATTAGATTCAGGCTAATAAGAAGAAGGAATGGATGTGAATAGCCGATTTCGATTGGGGTTGATCATTAACCCGCTCGCCGGATTAGGCGGCAGTGTTGCATTAAAAGGTAGCGATGGCGTTGCCAGCGAAGCCTTGGCGCGTGGTGCCGAGCCTAAAGCCCATCTTCGAATGGCTCAGGCTCTGGAAGTTATTTTGGCTTACCGTAGCCGTATCGAGATAGTGACCGCCTCTGGCTGCATGGGAGAGGCCTTAGCTACCGAGTTGGGTTTTTCTGTCTCCGTTGTCTATCAGGCCGGTGAGACAACTGGCAGTGAAGATACTCAGTTGGCGGCAAAAGCCATTGCCGAGCAGGAGGTCGATCTCTTGCTATTTGCCGGGGGCGACGGTACGGCGCGAGATCTGTTCATGGCACTGGATGAGCGTCAGCCTGTGCTGGGTGTGCCTGCCGGGGTGAAAATTCACTCGGGAGTTTACGGTATCACTCCCCACGCATCTGGCAAGGTGCTGAAGATGCTGCTCGATGGCCAGTTAGTTAGCCTGATGTCGGCCGATGTAATGGACATAGATGAGGTCGCTTTTCGTCAGGGCACAGTGCGAGCCAAGTGTTTTGGCGAGATGTTAGTGCCAGCCGAGCCCCGTTATATTCAGGCGGTCAAGATGGGCGGCAAAGAGGTCGATGAACTGGTGCTCAGCGATATCGCCGCCGAAGTGATTGAGCAGATGGATGATGAGCTGTTTATCATGGGCTCTGGCAGTACTGTCGCTGCTGTAATGGAGGAGCTTGGGCTGGACAATACACTTCTTGGTGTCGATCTTATTGAAAATCAAAATTTAATCGCCAGTGATTTGAGCGCCGCGCAGCTGCTTGAACTGACGCAAGAGCGGCCGTGTAAGTTAGTGATCACCCTGATTGGTGGCCAGGGCCATATATTAGGACGGGGCAATCAGCAGCTTTTACCCGCCTTAATAAGGCGCCTTGGCAAAGAGAATATTCTTATCCTAGCGACGAAAACTAAGTTAAAAGCACTTGAAGGACGCCCGTTAATTGTGGATAGTGGCGACCCTCAGCTCGATGCCGAACTCTGTGGTTATTATAAAATCATCACAGGTTATCACGATTATGTGATGTATCAGGTCGCAAACCCTGATCTGTCGGCTGATTTAAGTTAAAGAATGACGTATCGATTGGAGAGATCATGTTAGAGCAGTACGAACAAGCATTAGATGCCTGGATTGCGGCGAAAGTAGAGCAGGGCGATGATGACCAGCTTTTTGCCAGCGGTTATTTGCAAGGGCATTTTGCCGTTGTGTTGTCTGAGCTTGAAAGCGAAGAGACTCAGGACAAGCAAGCATTAGCCGACAAGATGCAGCTTTGTTTGGCAACGGCTAAAACCGAATTAGAACCGGCAGATCTCGTCTTGGTCGCAGCAGCCTGGGATGAGCTGCGCGCGCAGATCGATGGCTCGCTGAGCGCCTAAGGCCGCGAGTTGTCTATTGCCGAGTGTTGTCTATTGCCGGTAGCCAGTGGCAGTGATCAGAACATGAGTGAGCCTGTGAAATCGAGCAAAGAGTTAGTCTTAATCGGTCTATTGAACCCCAAGAGCCCGACCAATGTGGGCGGCGTGATGCGCGCCGCCGGCTGTTATCAGGCCGATGGCGTGCGTTACACGGGTAAACGCTACGCCCTTGCGGCGTCCCATCGCGGCGAGCAATACAATACCGACACTAAACGTGTCAGCCGTAATATTCCGCTAACAGGGGTTGAATGTCTGCTTGATGATCTCGATGATGACACTCAAGTAATTTGTGTCGACCTGATTGAAGGGGCGATTCCGCTGCCTGAATTTCGTCACCCCAAAAAGGCGATTTATCTGTTTGGCCCGGAAGATGGCACCTTAGATCAAGGCTTGGTAGATAGGGCTGATTCAGTCGTGTATGTGCCGACGGTTGGCTGCATGAATCTGGCTTCTTCGGTCAATGTACTGCTCTATGACAGATTGGCCAAAGGCCGCTCCCACGGCAGTGACGAATTGATCCGTCAGAGCCGGGATACCAATAACAGGGTTAAGGTCAAACAAGCTTAGGCTGAAACGAGCTTAGGCTGAAACAAGCTTAACAGTAATTTCTTGAGTGAGCCGCCTACAGCGCCTTTCCCTTCACAAGTTTTCGCATCCACATGCGATTGGGGTTGAGCAGTGTGAGTATCTCGAGCGGCACCAGCAGTTCGCCGCACAGCTGCGCGGCCAGTATCTCAGCTGCTAACGGCCCAGATGTGAGTCCGCGCGACCCCAAGCCACCTAAGATAAACAGGCCTTCATGGATAGGCGCTTGGCTTTTTTGCCAAAAATCGCCGTGAGCTTTGCCTTGGGGCAAGTTCTGATAGCTGGCTTCAATCGCCTCAAAATCCGGGGCACAGCCCATCATAGGGGCGTGATCCCTTGTCACCATACGTACGCCAACTCGGGCACTGTGGCCTGAAATATCGACATCCTCCTCCACCCAAGTTTGCTGATAACTGCTGCGCAGTTTATCCAGATTGCCCAATTGCTCTGTGGGACTGTAGTCCAGATTATCGGGATCTTTCACATAACTTGCGCCACTGCAATGCAGGTGTTCATTGGCCGGCGTGAGGTAGCCCTGGGCGCACAAGACAGTGCTCAGGCGAGTGAGCTGACCACGTGAAGGGATATGACTGACCTGTCCGCGAAAGCCGCTGATAGGTAGCTTTGCTGTCTGGGGATAATCTGTCAGATGTCGCCCATTGGCCAGGACTAAGTTGGCAAAAGGTCCAAAGGCTTGGGAGTGACCATGCTGATCCTTACCATAGAGGTGCCATTGATTGCCTCGCTTTTCTATGCGTAAGATCTCGGTATGATAATCTTGCTCCATCTGAGTCAGGCTGGCCGCCTTGGTTATGGCTGCAGCCGTTAGCTGCTGCGGACTGACCCATCCGCCCAAGGGATAAAAAATCCCCGGCTGACCAATCTCAATCCCCGCTATCTGCCCAGCCTGCACTGTATCCACACTCCGGGCTATCTCTTGTGGCCAGGGCTGGGCCGTCATTATCTTATCGAGGCGCTTTTTACTGCGTCCATCGAAAGGGGTTTGCAGCACGCCGCAAAAATCATGGGCAATATCATACCCCTGAGCCGTCAGGGCGCGGATCCGCTGGCGGCTGAAAAGATAGCCTTGCAGGAAAAAATGGCTGAGGGGGCCATATTCTGGCGTCAGCAGGGGATAGATGGCGCCCTGTTTGTTGCCAGAAGCTTGCTGGCCTGGCGCGCTGTCCATGCAAAATAGGCTGATTGGCTTTCCTCGCTCTGCTAGCGAAAGTGCTAGGCAGGCACTGGCCACGCCGCCGCCAATGATGGCGATATTGCCCGGATGTTCCTCTTGGGCAGCCTGCTCGACAGGGTTGTATTTTATCTGCTGCTGGAAACGGTTTCTTAAGGCTGTGCGCTCTTTGGCGGCGATCTCTAAGTCTATCTCATCAACACAATTTAGAGGCTGTAGGGGATCTTGCAGCTGCTCATCGCACTGATAGACAGTAAAACCAGCTTGCTGACTCTGGGATAAAAAGGCGGTGAGCTGAGGCTCATTCAGACTCTGGCTTGCTGTTTGTAGCAGACACAGTTTGCTTGCGCTGTGAGACAAACGGGCCATCTGCCAAAGCTGCTTGTGGTCGATACAGCCAAGGGCGGCAGGGTCGGTAAAGAGCCAGTGCAGGCAGAGCTCTCCTTTTGGATGCGGTATCTGTTTTAGCAGGCTTGCGAATTTGCCAAGATAAATGGTTAAAGAGAAACGTCCATCTAAGGCTAATAGCGTATGGCTCCCCTCAATCTGACACAGGCCAATGTCCCGCAATTGACAGGCGATGGCGTCCCAGGATGTTAATGCCTTGGAGAGTGAAAGCAGCTCGGCTGGATTTTCGCAAAAAAGATGCAACTTGACTCTATTTGTCCTAGGCTCAGTGGCGTTAACCTCTTGGGTGAGCCGAGTTAATAAATTGAGCAGTGTTATCTTGCTTGGCTTGCCTATGAGGACTAGCGCATCAGCACGCTGACTGTTTGTCTCATCCAGGAGTAAATCTGCCATACTTACTGTTCGAGCTGCACAGCTTTTAGACACTAAGGTGTCGCTATCTGACGGCTTATTATGTGATTTAGTGGCCAAAGAATTTACTCTTACTGTGATATTAGGCATTATTTTACCTGATAATTATGGAAAGCTGACCACTTAAATGCCCTAAAGGCGATACTATTGGCGCAGCAAAATTGGTACTAGATGTACGGAATGGATAGTAAATAATGAAAAGAGTCGTGATCACCGGACTTGGCATAGTTTCAAGTATTGGTAATAACAAGCAAGAAGTCACCGAATCATTGAAAGCGGGTCGCAGTGGGATCACTCACTCAGATCAATTTGAAGAGATGAACCTGCGTAGCCATGTTTGGGGTAATATCAAACTGGATCCTAAAGAGCATATCGACCGTAAAGCACTGCGTTTTATGGGTGATGCCGCAGCTTATGCTTATATTGCGATGGAGCAGGCGATTGCCGATGCGGGACTGACCGAAGAGCAATACTCTAATCCACGCGTGGGTATCATTGCGGGTACGGGTGGTGCATCTTCTGCTAATCAGGTACAGGCGGCTGACACCTTGCGTGAAAAGGGCGTCAAGCGAGTCGGACCCTATATCGTGCCTCGTATCATGGCAAGTACAGCAAGTGCTTGTTTGGCTACGCCTTTTAAGATTAAGGGTATGAACTACTCCATCAGTTCTGCCTGTGCAACCAGTGCACACTGTATTGGTCATGCCGTTGAACTTATCCAGATGGGTAAACAGGATATGGTGTTTGCCGGTGGTGCAGAAGAGGTTGATTGGACCCTGACTATGGGGTTTGATGCCATGGGTGCACTGTCGACCAAGTACAATGATTGTCCTGAGAAGGCGTCACGTACTTATGATGCAGACCGCGATGGTTTCGTGATCTCTGGCGGCGGCGGGATTGTTGTCGTTGAAGAGTTAGAGCACGCCTTAGCCCGCGGCGCTAAGATCTACGCCGAAGTGATAGGTTATGGTGCATCATCTGACGGTTATGACATGGTTGCTCCTTCGGGTGAAGGCGCTGTGCGTTGTATGCAGATGGCCCTTGCCGATGTTGATTCGCCAATCGATTACATCAACACCCATGGTACTTCAACGCCTGTGGGTGATATGCGTGAGCTTGAAGCACTGGCCGAAACCTTTGGTGACAAGCTGCCAGCCATTGCATCGACTAAGTCATTAACGGGTCACGCCTTGGGTGCTGCGGGTGTTCATGAAGCCATCTATAGCCTGATCATGATGGAAAACAGCTTTATCGCACCTAGTATCAATATCGATAATGTGGACGAGAAAGCCGTTGGTATGCCAATTGTGACTGAGTATCGTGATGCTGAACTCAACACCATTATGAGCAACAGCTTTGGTTTTGGTGGTACAAACGCAACGCTGGTAATGCGTAAATATAAATAATTGGCGATAAGCGATTATTGATAAAAAAGGGAAGCGATGGCTTCCCTTTTTAGTGTCTGTTTTTCGCCTGAATTATTGGGCTGAAAATTGCTGACCAGTCACTTCTTTTGAATCATCACCCATCAAATACAGATAGGTTGCCATGATCTCTTCAGGTGTTTTTAGCGTACGAGCATCCTCTGCCGGATACGCATTGGCACGCATTTTCGTCCGAGTGGCACCCGGATTGATGCTGTTTACCCTCAGTGTGCTGCCCTGATATTCGTGGGCCAGGCATTGCATCATGCCTTCGGTAGCAAATTTAGAGATGGCATATTCACCCCAAAAAGCGCGCCCTTGTCTGCCTACACCGCTGGAGGTGAAGATAATGGATGCCGCTGGTGCCTTCTTCATCACAGGGATCAAGGCTTTGGTCATCATGATCTCGGCAACTAGGTTTACCTGGAGTACCTCCTTCACTGAGTCCATTGATATATGCTCAAAAGGCCCTAACACGCCGAGTAGACTAGCGTTATGAAGCAGGCCGTCTAAGTGACCAAACTGCTGCTCTATGGTTTCGGCCATATCCAGGTAATTTTGTTCGCTGGCACCTTTTAAGTCTAAAGGGACAATCGCGGGAGTCGGGTAGCCAGCTTGCTCGATTTCATCATAAACCGCCTCCAGCTTCTTCACTGTTTTGCCTAACAAGATCACTGTGGCACCGTGGGATGCATAAGTGATGGCTGCGACGCGGCCAATACCATCGCCAGCACCAGTGACAAGGATCGTTTTATCTTTTAGTAGATCTTTTGCTGCTTGATATTCCAACATGAGCCTATTTTTCCTATTTGCGGAATTTCCCGCCATTTCCTGTGGTAGAGAACAGCCAGAAACACCTGTTTAAAACAAACGATTCATTTTTGGCTGCCTTAGCATCATTCAAATGTGACAAAGATGTAGCTAACTCTATAATTTTACGTTAACTTGAGTTTTGATCGGGGCTAAAAAGCCCCATTAGTCACGCAAGGAAGAGTATTGTGACTAATTTTTGGGGAAAACAAAATTATTACAACAAGATTTGGGGAAAAAAGATGAAAAGACTCTTTTTGGGGATGGCAATAGCATCTGTGTTGGGCATGACGGCAGGCTGCAGTGAGGACAGTGTTGATGACTTAGCCGAAAAGACGCAGCCTTTGCTTCCGCAGTCGCATATCGCATTTGATCCTGCTAATAGTGTGGTGCCTTTACCAAATGACCTGTTATTTAGTGGCACCATGGATGGGACATTAACTATGCCAGGCGAAATGGGTGATGGCAGCAGTGATTATACTGATCCTCAGATGGCCTTAGGCGCCCTCGATGGTTGGTCGACGACTTCTCCTATTTCTATCTCAGTCGATCCTGCAAACGATCTTGATGGTAATCCGCTGACCTTAGATGCCGCCTCTGTTTTCCAGCCGGGGGCGGTGCGTGTCTTTGAGGCCACAGTTGGCGGGCCGCTATCTGCGGATGTCGATTGTCAGGCGGCGCCTTCTGTCTCCGCCTGTAAGGTCGGGAATGAATTACAATTTGGGGTCGATTTTGTTTCTAAAGCCTCTGGCAACACCATAGCGATTGTGCCGCTAAAGCCCCTAAAACCAGGTCAGTCTTATATTTTTGCAACAACGTCACTGATCTTGGATTCTGCTGGCCAGTCTATTGCCCCATCTTCCAGTTATAACTCGTTAAAGTTGGATATAGAGACTCAGCCGCTGCAAACTGCAGATCAGTTGATGCTGCAAACCTTAGTGAACAGCTATGAAAAGGGGATGGCGGCTGCTCATGGGGTGGATCTTGCGACTATTAGTTATTCCGGCCTCTTTACGACTCAATCAGTGAGCGATGTCTATGAGACAACCAAGTTATTAATGTTGCAAAGTGGCTCTCCTTTTGCGCCTTCGATGACAGTGCCTATGCCTCATCCGCTGGGTTTGACCGTGGCTGACGCTGCAGGGTTAACCGCAGCCGATGGGGCGGCCTATGTCACCGCAAGTTTGGCGGATGTGTATGTTGCCGAGCTGACACTGCCAACCTATGGCAGCTGTAATACGAACAGCTGTGCTGGGATAGGCGGCTTCTGGAAAGCGTTGGGCGATAGCCCGGTTTCTGTATTACTGGCGCTTCAGGCGGGCACCTTAAGCCAGCAAAACTTTGGCGCTCAGGTGATGGCATACGGTATCGATCCTGCCCAGGCCCTTGCCGATCCGAGTCTGTTAGCGGGCAAAGCCTGGTTACTCGACGATGGCACTGCAGCCGACAAGGCAAAACATCTGACCAAGTTCAACCCGATCCCAGCACCGACAGGAAGCGAAACTGTTTCTGTGCTGATCTCTATGCCCAATGCCCAGCGTCTTGCGGCGTTTTATGCAAATCAGGGGATGACATTCACACCGCCGACCAATGGTTGGCCAACGACAATTGCTATGCATGGCTTAGGTGGCGGCAAAGAGATGTCACTGGCCTATGCGGGCAGCTATGCGGCGATGGGCGTAGCGACGATTGCCATCGATATGCCGCTTCATGGCGAACGTTCCTTTGATGCCAATGGCGATGGTATTTATGAGGTATCGGCGACCGATCCTTCATTTGGCGCTCTTGTTGGCAAGCCAGATGCGTTCCAGAACGGTAATCCACTGGTGTTTGTTAACATCGAAAGTAGTTTATCTGTGCGGGATAATTTCAGACAGGCAACAATCGATCAGCTAGGCCTGCGTGCAGCACTGACAGGGCTTGCGGGCGGTTTAGCCCAGGCGCAGATGCCGCAGATGTTCGATGTCACTAAGATCAGTGCCCAGGGGTTGAGTCTGGGGGCGATAGTCGGAACCGATTTTGCCACTTATGCCAACAGCGGCCTGACTCATCCGGATGGTACAGATTTAAGCTATGTGCATGCATTGAACGGCGTCTCTCTAGTGGCACCAGCGGGCGGATTAGCGGGCACCTTTATCGGCTCGGCCACCTTTGGCCCAGTCCTGTTTAGCAACGTGACCGCTAGCGCGACGTTCCAGGCGCTGGTGGACGATGCCAATACCCAGGGCTATGCACCAGGTAGCAGCGAGTATGCCGCGCTGGTACAAGCTGTCTATGCTGAGTTTATCCCGACTTTTGCCTTTGCGGTGCAGACGGCGGTAGACAGTATCGACCCTATCAACCATGCCGCTATGCTTAAGGCCACCAACCTGCCAGTGCATGTTATCGAGGTGGTGGGCGATGGTAGCAATCTTGCGGATCAAGTCTTACCAAATCAGGTGGAGAACTTCCCTGTTTCAGGTACTGAGCCTCTTATTGCCAACTTAGGCTTAGCTTGCGTTGATCAAAGCGTTGCAGGTTCGGGTGCGGTTCGCTTCGCTAAGGGACATCACAGCTCTATTGTGAACCCAAGAGAAGTACCTAATGTCACCGATGGCAGCGCCGCTGCGGCAACCGTTGAGATGCAAAAACAGGTTGCAGGTTTTGCCTCTTCGGCGTCACAGGGCCAGGTCGGCATTATGGTTTCGGATGCAAGCGTGATTCAGCCTTGCACGTAAGCCAGTTATGTCAATGCCGCTTAGTGGTTAGCTAAGTGAAGTGAAATAAAAAGTGGCTTGATATAAAAAGTGGCGTGAAATAAAAAGCCCAGTTTGTCTGGGTTTTTTATTGCTGGTTTGTTATTCGGATCAGTGCTGATAGAATAGCGACCATCTTTTTTATCCCTTAAATGGCCTTAAAGCGGAGCTTATTTTGGAATTTTTGTACGAGTATGGACTGTTTTTCGCAAAAGCCATCACCATAGTGGTATCGATTGCAGCTGTGGTGATTATTATTTTGGCTTCTGCGGTAAAACAAAAGGCGGATAAAGGTGAGTTGAAACTCACCAATGTGTCTGAAGATCTTAAGACACTAAAGCATGATTTAAAGCATGAGTTACTGACGAAAAAGCAATTTAAAGCCTATGAGAAAAGTCTGAAGGCCGAAGAGAAGGCACAGAAAAAGCAGGAAGAGACCAAGACGCCCAGGGTATTTGTCATCGACTTTAAAGGCAGTATCGATGCCAGTGAAGTTGCTTCGCTGCGTGAAGAGATAAGCGCAATTTTGGCTATCGCCGAAAGTGATGATGAAGTGATAGTGAACGTCGAGAGTGGCGGTGGTATGGTGCATGGCTACGGCCTCGCTGCCAGCCAACTGGATCGTATTCGCAGCGCCAATATTCCGCTGACCATTTGTGTCGATAAAGTCGCGGCCAGTGGCGGCTATATGATGGCCTGTGTTGCCAATAAAATTTATGCCGCACCTTTTGCCATCGTTGGTTCTATCGGTGTGGTGGCGCAGATCCCTAACTTCAACCGTCTGCTCAAGAAACACGATATCGATTATGAGCAGCACACGGCCGGCGATTTTAAGCGTACCCTGACCCTGTTTGGCGAGAACACGGATGAGGGCCGGGAGAAGTTTCAGCAGGAGCTGGAAGAGACCCATGTGTTATTCAAGGCCTTTATCGCTAAATACCGTCCCGAGCTGGATATTGCCAAGGTGGCGACCGGTGAGCATTGGTATGGTCAACAGGCGATTGATTTAGGGTTGGTCGACGCGCTATCCACCAGTGATGATGTGGTGATGAAGTTGGCGCAAGATAAGACAGTGATTAAGGTGCATTACCAGCTTAAGAAGAAACTGGCCGATAAAATCGCTCACAGCGCTGCATTATGTATCAATGCGGTATTTAACCGTGTTGCCGAGAAAAATCAGCCTCTCAATTAACTTGGCAACTTGCCTAGAGGAAGAGTTGTTTACGGGCTAGTTCACAAGCAAGTTTAAAAGTAAGTTAAAAAACAGCCCAGCAAACGCTGGGCTATTTTTTTGTGCATTTGTTGGACTTTTCTTGGGCTGTTATTCGGACTAGGTGCCGGGCTGAGCCTTTACGTCATTAATCGGCTTTTGTCAGCCAAGGGGTGACAAAGTCGGCTATCTGCTGCTGGGCCTGTTCGTTAGGATGGATACCGTCGGCCTGCATCAGTTCGGGATGAATGGCGATTTTAGTCATGAAGAAGGGCATCAGGGTGATCTCATACTCTATGGCCAGATCTTGATATACCTGAGTGAAAAGTTTGGCATAGCGCGGCCCATAATTGGGCGGCACCATGACCTCACTGAGCAGCACTTTCGCGCCAGCTTCCTGGCTAAGCTCAATCATTTTTGTAAGATTATTTTTCAGCTGTTTTGGCGTAAATCCCCGCAGACCATCATTGCCGCCTAACTCAATCAATACCAGTTTGGCCTGGGTCGATTTGAGCAGAGCGGGTAAGCGGCGCAATCCTCCCGCCGATGTTTCACCGCTGACAGAGCCATTGATAATGGTCAATTGGGGTTGCTGCTGTTGTAAAAGGGAGACCCAGCCTTTTTGTGGCTCCATGCCATAACTTGCACTTAAACTATCACCTAAGATTAAAATCGGGTTAGCATGGGCGTGGGGGAAAGAAAGTAGCCAGGCTAGAGCTAACAATCTGGTTATCAGAGCAACGTGACGAGTGAATAAGGATTTTATGTCAGTTAATAGCGCTATCACAGTAAATAATCTCATTAAGTCAGTAGCTACCCAAGAGGGAGAGCTTACTATCCTCAACGGCATTAATATGGATGTCAAGTTAGGTGAGAGTGTGGCTATCCTGGGCCCATCGGGTTCGGGCAAGTCAACCTTGCTTGGCTTGTTAGCGGCGCTGGACTCACCCACATCGGGCGCCATCTTTCTCGATGGCACCGCCTTGCATGATCTGGATGAAGAGGGCAAGGCAGCCTTGAGGAAAAATAAAGTCAGCTTTATTTTTCAGTCCTTTATGTTAGTCGATACCCTGAATGCCTTGGAAAACGTCATGTTACCCGCTGAGCTTGCCGGTATCACGAATGCCAAAGAAAAAGCCCAGCAGATGCTAGAGCGGGTGGGATTGAGCCACAGATTACGTCACTTCCCCAATCAGCTCTCCGGTGGTGAGCAGCAGCGTGTTGCTATCGCCAGAGCATTTATCAGCGAGCCTAAGGTGCTATTTGCCGATGAGCCCACGGGTAATCTGGACAGTGCCAACAGCGACAGAGTTGCCGATATGCTGTTTGAGCTAAATCGCCAGAGCGATACCACCTTGATTTTGGTGACCCATGATTTACAGCTGGCCAGCCGCTGCCAACGGCAGTTATTAATGCAAGCAGGCCAGTTATCTGAGCCCCAAGCTGATGAGGCAGAAGCGAATAGATCGGCGGAGGCGGGTTAATGGAGAAACGCATCGCCTGGAAGCTCTTTAAGCGCGAACTATTTCAAGGGCAACTGCTGCTGATCATTTTAGCTATCACCTTAGCTGTGCTTTCGGTGACAGGCCTTGCCAGGGTGAGTGAGCGATTACAGATAGCCATTAATGGTCAGGCATCCAAGTTCATCGCGGCTGACAGAATAATCAACTCGCCGACGCCTATCGACTCAAATATTCTCACGATTGCCGATAAGTTGGGGCTTAAGCATGTGAAGAGCATGCAGTTCAACTCTATGGTTTATGCCAACGACAACTTTCAGTTAGTCACTGTTAGGGCTGTTGGTCCTGAGTATCCGCTCAAGGGAAAGATAGAACTGTCTGACGGCGTAACCCAGAGCCTACCTGCTGAAAATACCCTATGGTTCGAGACGCGCCTCGGCGGGATCTTAGGCTATCCGGACTCCATTGAACTGGGTAATGCCGAATTTAGCCTGAGCGGTGAAATTGCCCGCTTGCCCGATGCCGGATTTAATCCTTTTGCCTCAGCGCCAGTTGTCTTGATGCGCTTAGCAGATGTTGACAAGACCGGGGTGATCCAGCCCGGCAGCCGAGTGACTTATGTTGCTCAATTTACAGGGGATGCATCGGATTTGACCGCGTTTGAGACTCAGGTAAAACCGCTGCTGAATAACAGTCAGCGCTGGGTCGATGTACAGTCCGGCGACTCACCCATCGCCAATGCGGTTAAGCGCGCCGAACGTTTTCTGCTATTGGCCAGCCTGCTGGGGATTGCGCTGGCCTGTGCGGCGATCGGCATCGCGGCGCAGCGCTATTGTCAGCGTCATTTCGATGTGGTGGCTATGCTGAAAACCTTTGGTGCCTCGAGCCGACAGATCCGAGTGCTGTTTGGTTTGCATCTGTTGTTAGTGACCGCAGTAGGCATAGTCTTAGGTCTTATTGGGGGGATTGGGTTAGATGGATTGATCAGCGCCTATCTGCCGCAGGAGATCGCCGAATATCAGGCGCCGCTTATCAGGCCGCTGCTGCTTGGGGTGTCTACTGGCTTGATATCGGCATTCATGTTTTCTGCCTACCCCTTGATGCGCCTGCTCGCTATCCCACCGCTGCGGGTGCTGCAGCGTCAATTAGAGGGGATACAGCTGGGGATGTGGTTGCATCTACTGCTCAGTCTGGGTGCCATGGCGCTGCTTGGCTATCTCTATTCCCAAAGTTTGGCATTAACGTTCACTGTGGTTGCAAGCGTGCTACTGCTGGGGGTTTTACTTAGCGCCTTTGGATTTGTATTAATCCATGCCGGCAGCAGTGTAGGGATGAAAACCACCAATCCTATGCAGTTGGCCCTGGCGGGGCTTAGACGCCGCGCCAGGCAAAATGCGGTGCAGTTGGTTGGCTTTAGTAGTGCGCTGGTATTATTGCTGACCATTATTGCGCTGCGTCAGGATTTGTTGGATGAATGGCAAAAGCAGTTGCCTGAAGGTTCCCCCAACTACTTCTTGGTCAATATCTCCCCCGATGAGGAGCAGCCTTTGGCCGATTATTTTAGCCAGAACCAGATAGAGGCAACCGACATCTATCCTGTGATCCGTGGCCGTTTGGTGGAGATCAATGATGAGGTGCTTATCACCAATGAACAGGCTGAGGCTGGAGAACCAGGGCGCGTAGGTATATCCCGTGAGCTTAACCTGACCTGGCGCGATAGTTTGCCGCCGAATAATGATCTGCTCGAAGGCCACTTTAATCAAGCGGCCGATGAGGTGTCAGTTGAGTCTGGGGTGGCCGAGCGCTTAGGGGTGAGCATAGGGGACCGCTTAACTTATGTTATAGATAACCAGAGGTTAACGGTTAAGATCGCCAGTATTCGTGGCGTGCATTGGGAGACTTTGCAGCCTAACTTCTTTATGATCTTCAGCCGCGAAGCCTTAGCGCCTTTTGCCTATACCTCGATGGCAAGTTTTTATCTGGATGAGAGTCAGAAGTCTTTGGTGCTGGGTTTGATCAAGCGCTTTCCCACCGTTTCTATCATAGATGTGGGCGCCATGATCACTCAGCTTAGACAGATCATCGAGCAAGTATCATTGTCGCTGACCTTAGTATTAGTGCTGGTGCTGCTTGCCAGTTCTCTGGTGATGATAGCCCAGACAGAAGCCGGGATGGCGACTCGTCAACGCGAACTGGCTGTGCTCAGAACCTTCGGCGCGTCTGGCTGGCTGCTGCGACTTGCGACAGCTCTCGAATTTGCGCTGTTAGGTATGATAGCCGGTGTGCTGGCCGTTGTGGTGGCGGAGTTTACTCTTTATCTGCTAAAGACTCAGGTGTTTGAGCTAGTGGTGTATATGCACTGGAACTGGTGGTTGCTTGCACCTGTATCTGGTGCCGTAATAGTGGGTTTACTGGGAACCTGGCGCTGTCGCCAGCTACTGCAAAAATCCTGCAGTCAATTGCTGAAGTTGTCAGCTCATTAAATTGTCTACTCATTAAATAAAGAAGGGCCTGTTAGGGAGCATTAGTACAGGCCCTTCTTTTTTACTTCTCCGATTCATTAGGCTTTTCTCGTCTTAAGAATCATCTTGCTCTATGAGTTAAGCGGCCTGTTTTGAAAATAGCGCTGCTAGGGCGTCTTCAAGCTCTGTGTAGTGGAATTGGAAGCCAGCCTCAAGCAAACGTTTGGGGTAGACATACTGTCCCTCTAATAATAGCTCCGAGAGTTCGCCTAGCATCAGGCTTAGCATAGGGGCCGGAACAGGCAATATGGTTGGACGGTGAAGGGCCTGACCTAGGGCAAGGGTAAACTCTTTATTGCTGACAGGATGGGGCGCTGTGGCGTTGTAGATCCCTTGGCATTCTGGATTATTTAGCAGAAACAGTATGATACTGATCAGATCTTGTTGGTGGACCCAACTCATGCCTTGAGTTCCCGAGCCTATGGTGCCGCCTCCGCCGAGTTTAAAAGGCACTAGCATTTTCTTCAACGCGCCGCCTGTGAGCCCCAATACTATGCCTATCCTGATGATGCAGACACGAGTGTGTGTATCGGCATTAAAGGCAAGCTCTTCCCAGCGGGAACAGACGCTGTGAGCAAATTTCTCCTCTTGTCCTGTCTCACTGAAATGAGCCAGGCTAAAGTCTTCATCTATGGGGGCATTTTTATCGTGATGGCCATAAATACCTATGGCTGAACCACTAATAAATACAGAAGGAGGCTGCTTGCTGGCGATGATCAGTTGGCTGAGTTGTTCTGTGATGCCCCAGCGGCTGTGGCAAATTTGCTGCTTTTGCGCCAATGTCCAGCGTTTATCGGCGATGGGCTCACCAGCCAGGTTGATGACAGCATCGTAGCCGTCAAGAGAGCTCAGGGCTGATAGGTTGCCGATTAACTTATGTTGCCCCTCTTTTTCCAGATGTGCTTTGCCTGCGGAGCGGGTGAGTAAGGTCAGTTGATTATCTTGGCCTAATGCCTGAACCAGTTGTCGTCCGATAAAACCAGTACCACCTGTGATGAGTATTTTCATTAAGGATCCCATTTTTATCGCTGTTATATGAAAAATATACACGATCAAAGGGATTTAAGATCACTTTAATCTGCCGCCCTATAGCAGGACTGGGCAATGGCTGACACTCAGTCAGCCATTGTCAGCGCTGGGATTAAGGATTTTTCTTATAACAGAGTTGTAAAGAGACAGAATCAGCAAAGCGTAGCGCATGGGGCTTATCTATCTCGACCTTAGCCTGATCGACCCATTCATGCTCGCTGGCGATATTGAGTACCTGATCGGTTAAATGTTCCAGTAGTGAAAAGCGATTATTTTCAACCAAGGCAATGATTTTTTTGGTGATCGTGCGATAATTTAGCGCATCTTGCATATTGTCACTATTACGGGCTTTGTCGGCGCAATAATGGATTTCGGCGTTAATAGTGACATCTTGCTTATTGTTTATTTCGTCCTCTTTTATGCCAATATAGGTGCGCAGGCGTAAATTTTTGATTCGAATGATGGCGATTTCAGGATTCATAAGCGTGATTTATATTGTTATAGGAAAGTTAAGCCTATCAATTTTATGGGTAATTCAGAAGGAATTTATTTAGATGACTCGATTTAACAATCAAGGTGTCGCCCTCAAGGGATTTGCTGTGATGGCCTGTCTTGTGGTGATCCTGGCCGGAATGAAATTAGCGAGCCCCATAGTCGTGCCATTTGTGTTGTCGGTTTTTATTGCGGTGATCTGTAATCCGGCCATCAAGGGGATGACACGCTTTAAAGTGCCACGCCTGCTGGCGGTGATTCTGATGATGATCTTTATTGTGTTGATGGGATTATGGCTGGCATCTTTGGTGGGTAGCTCAATCAATGCCTTCTCTAAACAGTTACCTGTTTACCGGGATCAGCTAGTCGAGCAGTTCTCCTGGATTTTAGTGAAGCTAAGAGCCTTTAATATCGAACTATCCCGGGAGCAGATCCTGGCTTATTTTGACCCGGGTGTTGCCCTGTCGATGACCACCAATATGTTATCCAGCGTGGGCGGCGTGATGGCAAATCTATTTCTGATCATTCTGACTGTAGTGTTTATGCTGTTTGAGGCGGAAAACTTACCTAAGAAGCTGCATCTGGCGCTCGATGATCCCGATATGCGTCTCAAGCAAATAGATAAGTTTTTACAGTCAGTGAATCAGTATATGGTGATCAAAACCCTGGTTAGCCTTGGCACGGGGGCGATTGTCGGCATAGGGCTGAAACTTATTGGCGTCGATTATGCTCTGCTCTGGGCGGTAGTGGCTTTTCTGTTTAACTATATTCCTAATATCGGCTCTATCATTGCCGCCATTCCTGCGGTATTGCTGGCGTTCATACAGATGGGCCCCGCAGCTGCAGGAGGCACAGCTTTACTCTATTTCACCACCAATATGGTGATGGGCAATGTCGTTGAGCCTAAATATATGGGCCGCGGTTTAGGGTTATCGACCTTAGTGGTGTTCTTGTCCTTGATTTTCTGGGGCTGGTTATTGGGCTCTGTTGGCATGCTATTATCTGTGCCTTTGACCATGATAGTGAAAATAGCACTGGAATCGAGCCAGGGCGGGAACTGGTTGGCGATATTGCTAACCGATAATGTGGATGGATTGGTTGAACAATCGACTCAAAAGAACGTTGAATAAGGAAAGGTTTAAGAATTAATGCAGTTATTTGTTGAAGCTCTGCAAAAGATGAGTCTGGGCGAGGAAGCTGAGCGGCTTTTTCATGGCCGTGGAGGCATGTATAGCGGGTGTGAGCACCTGTGTCTCGACTGGTTCCCGCCTGTGCTGCTATTGACCAGTTTCAAAGCTATCTCTGATGATGATGTGGCTTACCTGAGTGATGCGATCAATCGGCGATTTATCTCAGCTGACGGTGAGTCCTTAAACATAGTGTTTCAACATAGGTGCGCCGGACAGACTCAGACCGAGTTACTGCAGGGCCAAGTGCCAGAATCTCACTATGTTATTGAGAACGGCGCCAAATTTCAGGTGCATCTGCTCAGGGGACAAAATCATGGGCTATTTCTCGATATGCGTGCCGGTCGCGCCTGGGTGAAGCAGCACTCACATCAAGCCAAGGTCTTGAATCTATTTGCCTATACCTGTGGTTTCTCCGTTATGGCGCTGCAAGGTGGCGCCGATGGAGTGGTGAATATCGATATGAGCAAAGGAGCGCTGGCGATAGGTAAGCAGAATCATCTGCTTAATGACTTGCCCCATGGCGCACGTTTTTTAGGTCATGATATTTTTAAATCCTGGGGAAAATTGACCAGGTTTGGCCCTTACGATCTCATCATCGCCGATCCACCGAGTAATCAAAGAGGGAGCTTTGTTGCGACAAAAGATTATGCAAGGTTACTCAAACGTCTGCCAACTCTGCTGAGCGAGCAGGGAGATCTTCTGCTCTGTTTAAATGCACCCGAATTAGGAATCGATTTTTTAAAGCAGCAGGTTGAGGAGTTCAGCCCAGATCTGGTGTTTATTGAGCAGTTGGCTAATCCAGAAGTGTTTACCGATAAAGATCCTAACAAAGCACTCAAGGTGCTACGTTATCGTCATGCAAATTCGAGTGAGGCACTGACTTTTTGATGGCTTTGTTTGAACAGAAGGTGTAAGCCAAACGGCCATGAAGCCTGATCTCCATGGCCGTTTTTTTATCAAGCTTGTAGGGCTAATATCCCAAATATTCACTGAGTAATGAATTGCCATGGGATTCGATAAGTGCGGCTATGGCATTTTGGTCGGGATTTTTAAGTGAAGCCAGTTCATTGAGTAACTTGTCCTGCACATCGAACGGCATGGACATAGAGTCCATAAACATCTGGACAGAGAGCAGATCGCCGCGGCCCAATAGATCCACTAATTTTCTGGCTTCAAATTCGACGAGTGCGTTCATGATACCCCCTGAATGATGTTCATTCGCATCTTGCCTGTCTATTAACCAATAGCAGTTGGGTATAGAAACATTAGACTTTATTCTTTTAAAAGCCCATTTTTTAGGCTTATAAGTACTCAAAAACTGAAAGTCTTTCATAAAATATTTCATATTTAACGGCTTTTAGGCTTTATGGCTATTTTTGCGCCAATATTTGTGAAAGTTTTTTGAAAGTCACGACGGTTTGCGGTATGATACAGGCCTGTGATTAGCCAGTTGGCGACCTAAACACTCAAGGCAGAATGTAAAACATATTACATGCCTTACCTTACAAATATCTGGAGTCCGTTATGGAAGTTCATGAGTACGAAAGTGCATACTATCAAGTTCAGGATGAAGTACTTGAGTCTTTACCTGTAGAGATGGATGAAGAAGCGTTTTTGGATTAATAAAACCGCCGTTAGTTGAGTCAAGCAGACAAAACTGCCGCGCGTAATTCCTAGGATTTGGATATAAAAATAGCAACCAGTGGGTTGCTATTTTTTTGTCTCATTTTCCTGATGTTTGTCTAGGCGTGTTAATTGATATTTCCTTTCTCTGGTAATATCTCGACAATAATCCACTCTCGGTTGATCTTGTGTAGGCGCACAGTGCGATCATCTATCCACTTGTCACCGCCTTTTTTGCCGAACATCTTAACTATCACTGTGACGTCTTTGGTAAATTTGCGGAAAAAATCGATATCTATCTCTTCAATTTCCATGGTGACCTCTGTCATTGCCAGGTTTAGCACGTGTCTTTGAACTGCAGAGGCGAGGTAATAGTGAGCCAACACTTGCTTCATTGAATCATCGACATACTGTTTGGCTTGCTCAACGTCTCTGTCGACATAGATGGCTTTAAAGAAACCTAAGGAGACCTCTTCCGGTGTTTTTACTCGTGCGGTTTGTTCCGAGCCCTGACCACAGCCAAGCAGCAAAATGAGTAAGACGAATAAGATGTGTTTCATGGGGGCTATTGTAGGGAATTTGTAACTAGTATCCTGATTCTGTTTTGCTTTGCAAGGGAAAGCCCTTTTTCACTGCTTGGTATATCAACGATTGGACAGAAAATGTGACTCTTATCCACAGATTCTGTGGACAAGTTTGTTGAATAATATAGGCATAAGTTTTAACTTGCTGAATTTTTTGATTAATTTTGTTTGTTCAATTTTTGACGCATCTCCTGATTAGTCAAAAATCTTTGTTACGGTTGCCATTATTTTTATTTGGATATAAAAAACCTGCCAGTAGGCAGGTTTTGGGCTGATAAGAGTTCAGGCTTAGTTTTGCGAGGCTTGAATCGCAGTCAATGCGATTGTGTAAACGATATCGTCTACCAGCGCGCCGCGAGAGAGATCGTTTACAGGTTTACGCATCCCTTGCAGCATAGGACCGATACTGATGAGATCGGCGCTACGCTGTACCGCCTTATAAGTGGTGTTACCCGTATTGAGATCCGGGAAGACAAACACAGTCGCCTGGCCGGCCACTGGGCTGTCAGGGGCTTTTGAGCGTGCAACGTTCGGCATAACGGCAGCATCATATTGCAGTGGACCGTCGATGATAAGATCAGGACGTTTCTCCTTGGCAATACGGGTCGCTTCGCGCACTTTATCCACATCTGAGCCTGTGCCTGAACTACCGGTCGAGTAGCTGATCATCGCGACTCTTGGCTCAATACCAAAGGCCGCAGCACTGCTTGCCGACTGAATGGCGATATCAGCAAGCTGCTCGGCGTTGGGATCTGGGTTGATGGCACAGTCACCATAAACCAGCACCTGATCTGGCATCAGCATGAAGAAGATAGAGGAGACCAGGCTTGAGCCGGGTGCCGTCTTAATCAACTGAAGAGGAGGACGAATCGTATTGGCCGTGGTGTTAACCGCACCGGATACTATACCATCCACTTCATCTTGTGCCAGCATCATGGTACCCAGCACCATGTTGTCCTCAAGCTGCTCTCTGGCTACGACTTCGGTTAAGCCCTTGTGACGACGTAAGTCCAGCATAGGTTCGACATAGCGTTCGCGGATCACTTCAGGATCGAGGATTTCAATACCTTCGCCTAAGGTGACGCCTTGCTGGTTGGCGATACGTTCAATCTCTTCTGGGTTCCCCAGCAGCACACAACGGGCGATGCCACGCTGGGCACATATTGCAGCCGCCTCAATGGTTCTTGGCTCATCACCTTCAGGGAGGACGACAGTCTTACGCGCTGCACGAGCAAGCTCTGTCAGCTTGTATCTGAATGCCGGTGGTGACAGTCTGTGTTCACGTGGCGAGTTTTCTGTGACGCTTTCAATCCAGTTCTGATCGATATGGCTGGCGACATATTCCTGTACCTGCTCGATACGGACCGCATCATCGACAGGCACTTCATGATCGAAACGCTGAATATTCAGCGATGTTTGCCAGGTGTTGGTATCGATAAGAAACACGGGTAGGCCAGTTTCGAACGCCTGTTCACACAGGCTTAAGATCTCTGGCTCGGGCTCATAGCTGCCTGTAAGCAGCAAGGCACCGATTTTAACGCCGTTCATC
Organism: Shewanella sp. AS1; assembly: GCF_021412565.1. Taxonomy (GTDB): domain Bacteria; phylum Pseudomonadota; class Gammaproteobacteria; order Enterobacterales; family Shewanellaceae; genus Shewanella. The sequence continues at coordinate 158,790 of NZ_JAKCLJ010000006.1, forward strand.
GAGGCTAGGCAGGCTGAGACTATCACATCGGAGCGATCGCCCGATGTCACTAACAGGGAGTCGCTCTTTATATGGGAGACCATGTTAGGAATACTGCGGGCGCAGAAGGTAACTTTACGCAGACGGCGGGTATTCATCTCACCAGCGTTGATAATGCGGGCACGCAAGTGTTTGGCCAGATCCGAGGCGCGAGGCGCGACCAGATCTAAGTTATAGGGCACGCTGCCTAGAATGCGCAATTTGCTCTTGCCAGGCAGCTGGAACATGCTGGCGGCATCTAACCTTGGTGTGGTGAGATTATCAAACATCTCTGACAGATCGGGACGAGCGCGGCCCTCATCGTCCACAGGTGCACCAATCTTATTGACAATGGCGCCAATCAGACGTTTGTTTTTGACACCGCCCCAGGCGTTAAAGGCAATCTCTAAACGATTCATCAATGCAGTTGGAGTTTCATTACCAGGCGCCGCGACAAAGATAATATCGGCATCTAGGGCTTTGGCGAGCTGATAGTTAATATCGTCAGAGAAGGGGTGATTGCGGGTTTGTACTAAGCCTTCAACCACTAAGGTTTCACTGGGATCGCACTCGTTGGCACGGGCAATGATCTGCTCCATCAACACATCGGTTTGATCGGCGCGGATCAACTTTTCCGCATGGGCCATATCAAATGGCTCAAGGGGGTTAACAGTTGGTGACTTGCTTAAAATGGTAGTGGAACGTTCTGGACCAGGATCGGTAGGACGCTGCTGAGCAATCGGTTTGAAAAAGCGGACTTTAACCCCGTGGCGCTCCAGAGCTCGAACCATACCTAGGCTGATGGAGGTTAGGCCAACACCTGTGCCGTTGGGAATGAGAATAATGTTGCGAGACATAGTTACCTCTTAATGTAACTGCCAATAGTGGGCAGAAAATTAGCTGTTAGCGGGTGGGCCTTGTGGCCCACCTAAGCGCAAATACCTAAGCGCAATTACTTCAGCGCGATTACTTCAGCAGTGACACAGAATCTTGTGCGATCACCCACTCTTCGTTGGTGGGGATAACCAGGGCAACAGGGCCATTATCTGTAGTGATCTGACCCTGTTTACCAAAGCGAGCCGCTAGGTTACGTTCTTTATCCACTTCAAAGTTAAAGATGCTCAGAAGGTTGAGGACCTTTTCACGGATAAGATCTGAGTTTTCACCGATACCGCCGGTGAACACCAAAGCATCTAAACGGCCGAGTGGTACAGTGTATGAGGCAATATATTTCGCCAGACGATAACAGAAGATCTCCAGAGCCAGAGTGGCACCTTTATGGCCTTCTTGATAACCCTCTTCGATGCCACGACAGTCGTTGGTTAATTCGGAGATACCCAGTAAACCACTCTGCTTGTTCATTATGTTATTAACTTCATCTAAGGTGTAACCGAGACGGTCAACCAGGTGATAGATGATAGAAGGGTCTAAATCGCCGCAGCGGGTTCCCATCACTAAACCTTCAAGAGGGGTTAAGCCCATAGAGGTATCAACACTCTTGCCGCCTTTGACCGCAGTAACAGATGCCCCGTTACCTAAGTGGGCGCAGATAACATTGGTATCGGCCAAATCTTTACCTATGGCTTTTGCCGCCTCACGGCTGACAAACAGGTGGCTGGTTCCATGCATACCGTAGCGGCGAATGTTGTGCTCGCGATAAAGCTTGTAGGGCAGGGCATACACATAGGCGTGGGCTGGCATGGTTTGATGGAATGCAGTATCGAATACCGCTACCTGAGGCAGCTTAGGAAATGAGGCTTGCGCGGCGCGAATACCGATAAGGTGAGCAGGGTTATGCAGTGGCGCCAGAGCGGCACAGTCTTCGATACCTTTAACGACCTGCTCATCGATAATGACTGAATGAGTAAACTTCTCACCGCCATGCACGATGCGATGGCCGATAGCCTGGATCTGCTCGGCGATCTGTGGATGCTCAGCTAAGATTTTTGTCACAATAAATTCTACAGCTTCACGGTGAGCCGTGAAGGCACCCAGTTTCGCTTCCGATTTTTGGCCATCAACTTTCCATTTGATGCGTGAGTCTTCAAGGCCAAAACACTCTGCAAGACCTGAGATCTGGTCATCACCTGTGAGTGCATCAATGATGGCAAACTTCAACGAGGAGCTGCCGCAGTTAAGTACTAATACCAGTTTATTTGACATGCTAAAACCTTTTGCAAAATGATGGTTCGGTTGTCTGTCTCAATCTCTTATGACAGCAATAATATGTAGTGCAATTTAAGTTGTTTTGCCCAATTCCTGTGGGCGATTCCTGTCTTAGTACGACGCTGAGTATTTGGGACTCAGGATCTGCCTGTGCTAAAATCTAAGCCAGTGTCTAAAAAACATCAGGTGTCGTCATTGACCTTTAAACTGTTTAAAACTTTGACCTCTGGCCGCCGTTATATGAAAACTTGGCCCATGGTTAAACAGCTTAGTTTCTATTTCCCAGAGTATCGCGTTGTTCGTGCGACTGAACTGGCGCTGCGTTTCATGCCTTTGCTGGCGATCATCGCTGCATCTAGTCAGCTTTACCTCTATGGCTGGGCAGTATTACCCCAGGCCATCACCATAGGGTTATTTTTTCTCAGTTTACCGCTCCAAGGCCTTATCTGGCTGGGCTGGCGCGCCTCTCATCCTTTGCCCCTGAGCTTATTTGACTGGTGCAATTCGCTCTCAATCAAGCTACAAGGCATGGGCGTGAATTGCGCTCAGCTTGGTGCTAAAGCCTGTTATCTTGATATGGCCATCATTTTGAAATTAGCCTTTGAATCCTTAGATAACAGTTATTGGGAAGAACTCTAATCTCAGTTATTCCTCAACTACCCGACTTAATAAGCCGCGGCGATTCCCATATCGGTAAAAACGTGTTTAATCTGTTCCATGGTTTCCCTGCTGGGTGGCGATACCCCGTCAAGCTGGTAGGTTTCCCCCAGGGCTTCCCATTTGTGTTTGCCTAATTCGTGATAGGGCAGCAGTTCCACCTTTTCAACATTCATCATAGGCTTGATAAATTCAGCCAGTCTTTGCGCTGAAGCGACATCATCGGTAAAGCCACCCACTACGACATAACGTATCCAGGTCTTTTGCTGGCGCTGGTGCAGGTATTGGGCAAACTGTAAGGTGCGATGATTACTGACTTGGGTCAGTGCGATATGTTTGTCATCGTCCATCTGTTTGATGTCTAACAGGACGAGATCTGTGTTATCGAGCAGTTCATCAATGATGGGAGTGTATTTTCTAACGAAGCCATTGGTATCAAGACAGGTGTGTATGCCCTCATCCTTGCAGGCTTTGAAGAGTGCGGCGACAAATTCAGCTTGAAGAATCGCTTCTCCACCGCTGGCGGTAACGCCACCACCACTGGATTCGAGGAAGGGGCGGTAACTGATGATTTGTTGCATCAGCTCATCGACCTCTATCTCGTGTCCATCATGTAGATCCCAGGTATCACGGTTATGGCAGTACTGGCAACGCATCAAACAACCTTGCATAAAGGCGATAAATCTGATGCCTGGCCCATCGACGGTACCGAAGGATTCCAGTGAATGGATCCGGCCTTTTACTGTCATTGTGACTCCCTAATACTTGATTAAAGTAGGCTGCACTTAATTGTGCAGCCTAACTTAAATTGAGTAAAATCTACCTTTGATAACAGGAGATTACATACCTTTTGTGAAGGTACGGGTGATCACGTCCTGTTGCTGCTCTGGGGTTAACGCATTGAAGCGTACCGCATAGCCTGACACACGGATTGTCAGTTGTGGGTACTTGTCTGGGTTAACCACAGCATCTTCAAGCATTTCACGGTTCATCACGTTCACGTTCAAGTGTTGACCACCTTCACGTGTTTCGTTATTGGCGAAATAACCATCCATCAGGGCTGCCAGGTTAGCACGACGACCATCATCATCCTTGCCTAAGGCATTTGGCACGATAGAGAAAGTATAAGAGATACCGTCTTGTGCGTGGGCAAATGGCAGTTTGGCAACTGAGGTTAATGAGGCAACAGCACCTTTCTCATCACGACCGTGCATTGGGTTTGCACCTGGTGCGAATGGTGCACCGGCACGACGACCATCGGGTGTGGTACCTGTCTTCTTACCATAAACCACGTTAGAGGTGATGGTCAGAATGGATTGAGTTGGGATCGCATTGCGGTACATCTTAAGATCACGGATCTTAGCCATGAAACGCTCAACCAGTTCTGTGGCTAAATCGTCAACGCGGGCATCGTTGTTACCAAATTTAGGGTAATCACCTTCGATTTCGAAATCGACGGCAATGCCGTTTTCATCGCGAATTGGCTTCACTTTGGCGTACTTGATGGCTGACAGCGAGTCGGCAGCAATCGACAGACCAGCGATACCACAGGCCATAGTACGACGTACATCTCTGTCATGCAGCGCCATCAGAGCGGCTTCATAAGAGTACTTGTCGTGCATATAGTGGATGGCGTTCAGGGCAGTGACATACTGCTTGGCCAACCAGTCCATCATGCTGTCTAGACGTGTCAGTACATCGTCAAAATCGAGCACTTCGTCTGTGATAGGCGCACTCTTAGGACCGATTTGAGTCTTAAGTTTCTCATCCACGCCGCCGTTGATGGCGTAAAGCATGGTTTTGGCTAAGTTGGCACGAGCACCGAAGAACTGCATATGCTTACCCACAACCATAGGGCTTACACAGCAGGCGATAGCATAGTCGTCAGACTGGAAGTCTGGACGCATTAAGTCATCGTTCTCATATTGAATTGAGCTGGTGTCGATAGAGACTTTAGCACAATACTTTTTAAAGCTTAGCGGCAGCTTTTCAGACCAAAGCACAGTGATGTTTGGCTCTGGGCTTGGACCCATGTTGTATAGGGTGTGCAGGAAGCGGAAGCTTGATTTGGTGACCAAAGTACGACCATCAAGACCCATACCCGCGATAGATTCAGTTGCCCAGATAGGATCGCCTGAGAACAACTCATCATATTCTGGCGTACGCAGGAAGCGCACCATACGCAGTTTCATCACGAAGTGGTCGATCATCTCCTGAGCCTGTTGCTCGGTTAATGTGCCATTTTTGATGTCACGTTCGATATAGATATCGAGGAAGCTTGAAGTACGGCCAAGTGACATAGCTGCGCCGTTTTGGCTCTTAACCGCAGCCAGGTAGCCGAAGTAAGTCCACTGGATAGCTTCTTTAGCATTGGTCGCAGGACCAGAGATATCAAAACCATAGCTGGCAGCCATCTGCTTGATCTGACCAAGTGCGCGGTGCTGCTCGGCAATCTCTTCACGCAGTTGCATAGTTGCGCTTAAGTCTTCACCTGTTTCAAATCTTTCTTGCAAAGAGGTGAATTGCTCAAACTTGTCTTGCATCAGGTAGTCGATACCGTAAAGGGCGACACGACGGTAATCGCCGATAATACGGCCACGACCATAGGCATCGGGTAAACCGGTTAATACGCCGGATTTACGACAACGCATGATTTCTGGCGTATAGATGTCAAATACACCTTGGTTATGGGTTTTGCGCAGTTCAGAGTAAACATACTTAATGGTTGGATCTAGCTCGCGGCCATAGGCGGCACAAGAACCTTCAACCATGCGAATACCGCCGTTAGGCAACATGGCGCGCTTGAGTGGCGCTTCTGTCTGTAAGCCGACAATGGTTTCTAAATCTTGGTTGATATAACCGGCTTCGTGAGAGGTGATGGTTGACACTTTGGCGGTATCAAAATCAACAGGCGCATGGGTGCGGTTTTCCTGTTTGATCCCTTCCATGACTTTATCCCACAGTTGAGTGGTTGCGTCAGTTGCGTCGGCTAGGAAAGATTCATCGCCTTCATAGGGTAGGTAGTTGGCTTGAATAAAATCGCGTACATTTACTTCAGACTTCCAGTCACCAGGAGTAAAACTTTCCCATGCTTTGGTGAACAATTCTGTTTTTTCAGTCATCGTACTATTACCTTTTGTTTGAGATAAAGGTTATTGGGTATCGAAGATAGGCTACAAAAGCACAGTGTGACGATACGCCAATAGCTATGTCTTACCAGCTCCCCATAGATGCTGCCAGATGAGGGAACCGCTTATCGAATCGCGTTAGCGTGTCGATGGAATACTGTGTATATGAATCGGTTCTTTTTATAAAAACGAGCGGGTAAATTGGTCTTACCAATTTACCCTTTAATATTATCATACCTCTTATATAGCTGCACCTTGATTGGCTATTATTTTGCCAAAACTGTTAACAAGTTATCATTTTAAGTTCCATTTAATTTGGGAACTTATATTTCAATATTCATTTGTGGTTACTCTCATGCTTTATTTTTAGTTAGGCCTAGTCATCGTATAAATTTTGTTATTTTCACATCAGCGACTTATCAGCATATGATGCAGGTTCTACCATGATGATACTGCAATAAGTATAGGGGAGAATTGACTGATGAGCCTCGTGATTTAGCTTGATTTCAGAGTGAATACAATGGTGGCTTTAATCTTTTTTGAGGGAAGGTTAAGAAGTTTACTGTCATTGAGACAAAGAGGGATAAGCTGACGTTCATTAACGGATAGGTGTCTGGTTATGCTAGTAGCTGTTTACGAAAGGTGGTGACTCTTTTACTGATTCAGATTTGAGTGAATGACTGATGTTAGGCACAAGCGTCATCTCATAATGATTCATTCTGGAAATCCAGGCCTCAATGAATGAAAGATGGGAAGAGAATACTCTAAATCAATCATTAGTTGTGTTAGCTCACTATTTGCACAATTTGTCCTTTTTAAGGCGGTCATACCAATTTACAATTATGGTTTGGTTAGTTAGCCTCATTAACAATTAGCACGCCCCTGATTGCCACATCTTTCTGGTAAGTCAGTATCGGCTTTAGCTTGTTAGGAGAAACTGGCTTAATTGCAACGACTATTTAATAATGAGTTGCTAATGTAGTTGGGAAGTGTAAAACACATTTTCACCCAGTAAGGAAGTAAGTAATGGCATCTTTCTCATTTAATTCTCAGTATCCCAAAGATAACTCTGATGGGCAGCAGAGCCCTAAGCTGGATGCGATTGCTAGCATGTATCAATATGCCGAAAATTATGGTGTGACTAAATCTGCTCGTGGTCATAAACAATCCATTGCTCTGGCGATTTTTGCAGGGGCCTTTATTGCATTGGCGTTTGTTTTTTATATTACTGTGACCACAGGTTCGACTGCATCGTGGGGTGGTGTACGTTTACTGGGGGGGTTGGCTTTTAGTTTAGGGCTGATCTTGGTGGTTGTATGCGGTGGTGAGTTATTTACTAGTACAGTATTAAATACAGTTGCCTGGGCTCAGAAGCTCATCACAACTCGGGATATGTTTATCTGTTGGGTTAGAGTGTTTATAGGTAACTTTATTGGTGCCATATTGATCCTATTGCTTGTCTTTGCCGCTAAGATGCATGATCTTGATGGGGGAGCATGGGGCTTAAATGCCTTGCATATTGCTCAGCATAAGTTACATCATACTTGGGGACAGGCGTTTGCCTTAGGCATCTTATGTAATATGTTGGTTTGTCTTGGTGTTTGGATGACGTTTGCAACTAAAGATGTGCTCACCAAGGTGGTCTTATTGATTTTACCCGTAGCCATGTTTGTTAGCAGTGGTTTTGAGCACAGCATCGCTAATCTGTTTATGGTGCCTTTTGGCATAGTGATCGCTAATTTTGCAGGTAGTGGCTTTTTTGAAACTGTGGGGGTGAGTGCAGCTGAGTTTAGCGATCTGACAGTTAGTCATTTTATTTTTCATAATCTTATTCCGGTTGTGCTTGGGAATATTGTTGGTGGTGGCGTATTAGTGGGATTAGGTTTTTGGGCCGTGAGTAATCAAGAAAAAAATGCTACTCAAACTCTTTCTCATAAAGAGAACACGGAATCTCAGACGTTAGCATCGCGCCAGTTAAATCGCTAATCAAAAAACAGATGGGGCTGTATAGGCCCCGTCAACGGCTTAGCGCCCCCACCCTATCTTCTTCTAAGCTGGCTAAAGTTTATCTCTCCTTATTTGTTAATCAATGTGGCGCTTTTAATCCAGTAGTTTGATCTCTGCAACGTGACTTCAGTGTAAAGATTGCGGTTTTGGTTTATATTGGCCAACAAATAATTATCACCTTCTTAGCATTATGTCTTTACACTCAGAACCTACTCCAAATATCCAGAATAATGTGAACGATAAGTCAGTTGAGCAGCCAGATTCAGCGCTTTGCTCCTCGATGAAAAATTGGCAGATGCCAGATACTTTAGTCATTATATTTTTTGTTGCTTTTGCGGCTATGTTATTGACTTATTTAGTGCCTATAGGTTCGTTCGACACTCAGGAGATCCTTTATCAGAGTGATGGCGTGAGTAAAACGCGCAGCGTGGTTGATCCTAGTTCATTTCAATATCAACTCGATGAGCAAGGAGAGCCACAAATTCAACCCGTTGGCCTATTTGAAGGCGATGAAGGAGTAGGTTTTTTCAACTTTGCCTTTGAGGGGTTAACCTCAGGCTCTAAATGGGGCACCGCCATCGGGGTTATCATGTTCATGCTGGTGATTGGCGGCGCCTTTGGCATAGTGACCGAAAGTGGCACTATAGACAACGCCATAATAAGACTCATTGATAAGACAAGGGGCAATGAAAGCTTATTTATTCCTGTACTCTTTACCCTGTTTTCCCTCGGCGGGGCGGTTTTCGGGATGGGGGAGGAGGCGATCGCCTTTGCCATTATCATCTGTCCTTTGATGATCCGCCTAGGATTCGATGGCATTACGACTGTGATGGTGACCTATGTTGCCACCCAAATTGGCTTTGCCAGTTCATGGATGAACCCTTTTAGTGTGGCGATTGCCCAGGGGATAGCCGGTGTGCCTGTACTTTCTGGCGCCGGTGTTCGCGGCATGATGTGGGCCGGATTCACCCTGATGGGGATCCTCTTTACCATGAGATATGGGGCTAGGATCCGCCGCGAGCCGAGTTCTTCCTACAGCTATGAGAGTGACAGTTACTTTCGTGAGCATCAATCCAACGCAAGCTTAGACAGCCGCTTTAATCTTGGCGACAAGTTGGTCTTGCTGACTATACTGCTTACAGTCATTTGGGTGATATGGGGTGTGGTGGCTCACGCTTGGTTTATTCCACAGATCGCCAGCCAGTTCTTTACTATGGGGATCATTGTGGGTGTGATTGCCGTATTGTTTAAGCTCAATGGTATGACAATCAATCGTGTGGCGACCAGCTTTAAGCAAGGGGCCGCTACTATGCTGGAGCCAGCAATGTTAGTGGGCTGTGCTTCTGGGATCCTCATTTTGCTGGGCGGCGGCGATCCGACAACACCGAGTGTGCTCAATACCTTGCTCAGTGGTGCAGGCGGGATCATTGGCGAGCTGCCGGGGGCTTTTTCTGCCTGGTTTATGTTAGTGTTTCAGTCGGTATTTAATTTCTTTGTGACATCGGGTTCAGGACAGGCCGCGTTAACCATGCCATTGATGGCGCCTTTAGCGGATATCGTCGGGGTCAGTCGTCAGGTGGCAGTATTGGCTTTCCAATTGGGGGATGGTTTTACCAATGTTATCGTGCCGACCTCGGCCTCTTTGATGGCGACGCTAGGGGTGTGTCGGGTCGATTGGGGGGTATGGATCAAGTTTATCTGGCGCTTCTTGTTGGCCCTGTTTATCGTCTCCAGTGTACTGGTGATAGCAAGCCATTATTTGGGCTGGCATTAACTTTTTACGGTTCAGATAATAATAAAAACGGCATCCAAGGATGCCGTTTTTTATGGATATCAGTTCGGTTTAGAACTTGATCTCACCTTCGATGAACCACTCACGTCCACGGGCGTTATAGTTTGAACGCGGATAGTGAGGCCAGCCTGTATCGGTTGGGTCGAAGTTAGGACCGGCATCGAACAGGTTGATAATACCTGCGGTGACTTTGAAGTCATCTGTGACATTATAGCTGGAGGTCAGATTCCATCGGGTTTGTGAAGCAACCTCGTTATCACTCTCGTTAAATGGTATACCATTATTAATTGCACTTTGTTTGAATGACTTATAAGAATCACCATGCATCCGCGCCGTATGGAAGGCACCCAGAGTGGTTTCAAAATCAGCAATGTACCAGCCAAGTGTGGCATTTGCACGATACTGTGGCAGACCACCATTATCGATATCATCTTCTACAGGATCGGTAGGTGATAACTGGTACTCAGAAGCGAGAATATAGGTTCCGCTTGCATTTAGCTTTAAATCACCCCAGTCGGCCAAATCCCAGGTATAACCTGCTGAAATATCGATGCCCCTGACTTTTTGGAATGCTAGGTTCTGTGCCACGGCATTGACATGGGTCAGGGTGCCGCTGGCGTCGCGAACCAGCATGTTGGCATATTGCTGATATTCGCGGGCGGCGGTACTCGCGCTAATGGTGCTGACCATATCGTCAAGTTTCCATTCCCATAAATCTACCGACCAGTTGAGTTGATCGTCACCCCATACCGCACCGATATTGGCGGTATAACCGGTTTCTGCATCAAGATCTTTGTTGGCGCCGGTTGTGGCCGTGATACGGTGTTCGTTACAGACCGAGTCAATCAGAGGATTAGTTGAGGAAACCCCGACAGAGCCGCCCAGATCCTGACACTGCTTGAAGTCGATGACACTGGTGAAGCTGTCGGTGGCATCACCATAGACACGCTGCATATCAGGTGCCCGGAACACGCGCGAGTAGGATCCACGTACTAACAGTTCAGCCATAGGACGGTATTCAACCGCAATTTGGGGGGATAAGTTGCCACCAAAGTCGCTGTAATCATCGTAACGGATCGCGGTACTAACGGTCACATCCTCTAACACAGGAATGCTTAACTCGGCATAGGTCGCCCAGTAAGAGCGCTCACCCTGCCCAGATGAAGAGCCAGTGTTGATGATATTGCCGTTCTTAGACTCAGAATCTGAATCAGACTGGTAATCTTGTTCAGTGTACTCGGCGCCGAAGGCGAACTGGGCATCACCGGCTGGCAGTTCGAAGGCGAAGCCTGAGATATTGGCCTGAATATTTTTTTGTGTCGATTGCGCCGTTTCATAGGGGGTATAAGTTGTTGCTGTTACATCTGCCGCAGACATAGGTTGATACAGTGAATTACCCGCTGTACCCGCCGTGATGTAATTAAACATGGTTTCATAAGTTGCGTAACCATGGCTCTGTACATCCAGATCGGTACGGCCATAGTTAACAGACAGATCCCAGCTGTACTCATCGGCTAACAAGCCTTCTAAACCTAGAGTAAAGAAATAGTTGCGAGTGTTGGTTTCGTCAGCACGGTTACCAAACTCTTGTAGTCGGCGAACATAGTAATAATCACCATCTGTGGCGTTGGCGAAATCGCCACCAAGGGCTGTGGTTTTATTAAAGGTACGGCTAAAGTTGTCGTAAGAGACAGTTAAGTCATTACCATTGACATTAATGCCATACTCATCGATAGACATAGGTTCGATGTTAGTGACCGATTTAGCCTGAGCAAAGTCTAGGCGGCCGACTAAGTTAAGATCATCGGTTAACTCATAGTTAAAGGTGGTGGTGCTGATAAAGCGTGAGCTTTCTGGCGCCAGGTCACGCCACTCAGAGCGGTCGAAACCACAGCCTGTGCCTGTCCAGGTATAACCACCGGCGGTACACTCGGCTTTGGTGAGTTGTCTTACAGTGCTTATATCGGCCGAAGCACTATCTGCTGCGATGCGAGCGCCGTATGAGCTATAGGCAGAATAGGGGCTGTATGCAACTTTGTCTGTGTGCAGACCGAAGTTTTCACGGTCGGTCGCTTTCAACTGTTCATTAGTGGAGAATTCCAGGAAAGTTGATACATTACCACGATCGGAAGAGGAACCTAAGGAGAGGGCGATTCGGTCGCTGCCGCCGCCACCATGTTGGGTGTCGCCATGACGATATTTGACTGCCGCACCATCAAAATCTTTTTTTAAGATAATGTTAACCACGCCGCCGACTGCATCGGCACCGTAGATGGCCGAGCCGCCCGATTGCAGTACTTCGATACGCTGTACCGCCTCCATTGGCAGGTTAGCCGTGTCAACGAAGTTACTGGTGCCGCCAGCAGCTTTAGGATACTGGTTGAGACGCTTGCCGTTGATCAAGGTCAGAGTACGGTTAGCACCTGCGCCCCTTAGGCTGATGGAAGATGCCGCAGGTGTAAAACCATGGATTGACTGAGTAGTCATGGCGCTTGTGGTTGATGTCAGACTCTGTAGTGCATCCTGGACATTGGTAAACCCTTGTTTGGCCATGTCTTCTGCACTCATCACAGTCACAGGTGTCGCGGTTTCCATGTCGGTACGTTTAATACGTGAACCTGTGACTTCAATACGCTCGACTTGGTCATCATCTGCCGCATAAGCTGTTGTAACGCTGATTGCCGCAGTCGCGGCTCCGCTAATTAAAGCAAAACGTATTGCTTTAGCCAATCTTGAATTAGGCTGCATTTTTCCCCCTGATGGTGTTTATCATGCTAATTTTGATGAAAAAGTTAATTAGCATGTACTTATTATTGATTTGTTTGTTTTAAGGTATTTTTAATGGAGAGGGATGTAATCACAGGAGGGGGATAACCGCAACAGATCAGCTTTTGTCACTAATGTAAATATCTCAATCAATGAAATAACATCAAAAAAACATTTACACCCAAACTTGTTGTTTATATTGGTTGATGCTTTTTATTGTTGTTATAAGTATTATTATTTTCGGCGAATTGTATTGTGATTGTTTTTATTTATGTGTCTGTTTGTTGGTCTTTTTTTTATATTTGTAATTTGTAGTGTTACCATTTTTTTACCAATGTAACCTGAATAAAAATGCTTATTTAGTGATAAATTATTTGGTGATGTAAGAAAGTGTGAACCCTGTCTCGATTTTTGTGGGGCAGTTTGTGCTTATTTTTAAAGTGACAGAGTTATCTTTAATATTTAGCTGGTTAATTTATCACCTTTATTCTGAGTTATATTTATGCAGCCTAGACAAAATTGAATAAGTCAGGGGCAGGTCAGGCCGAGTAAAGCTTATTGTAGATGGATAAAGCACAGATGAATGAATGTCAGATATATAGAATATAAAAACGGCACCCTGAGGTGCCGTTTTTTTTGAGTTTAACTAAAAACCTTGAAGGGTTTGATTAGAACTTAAACTCACCTTCTAGGAACCACTCTTGTCCACGTGCGTTGTAAGTTGAACGTGGGTAGTGTGGCCAACCTGTATCAGTTGGGTCGAAGTTAGGACCTGCATCAAATAGGTTGACGATACCCGCTGATAAAGTGATCTTATCAGAGAGGTGATAAGTACTGGTCAGGTTCCAAGTGGTTTGTGAAGCCACTTCATAATCACTTTCGTTGAAGTCAGCACCGCTGGCGGCAGCTGATTCTTTGAATGACTTGTATTGCACACCATGCATACGTGCAGTATGGTAAGCACCTAATGTGGTTTCAAAGTCGTTGATGTACCAGCCTAAAGTTGCATTTGCACGGTACTGTGGCAGGCCGCCGTTGTCGATATCATCTTCAACAGGGTCTGTTGGTGACAACTGATATTCAGAGTTAAGGATGTAAGTACCGTTAACATTCAGTTTTAAGTCACCTAGTGAGCCCATATCAAAGGTGTAACCCGCAGTTAGGTCAATACCACGTACTTTTTGGTACGCCAGGTTCTGCGCAGTTGCATTGATGTGAGTAATGGTACCGCTGGCATCACGGGTGATCATGAAGTCATATTGCTGCCATTCACGGGCGGCTTTAGCCGCGCTGATGCTGCTTACCATGTCATCCAGTTTCCATTCCCAGATATCGATAGAAGCGTTTAGGCTGTCACCACCCCAAACTGCACCAATGTTAGCGGTATAACCTGTCTCAGCTTTCAGGTTTTTGTTTGAACCACCTGTGGTGTCGATATGCAGTTCGTTACACACTTGATTGGTAAGTGAATCGCTTGATGGTTGACCAGGTGTACCACCTAACGCTTCACACTGCTTGAAGTCGATAACAGTGTTAAAGCCTTGGGTCGGATCGCCATAGACACGGTGCATGTCTGGAGCACGGAATACGCTAGAGAATGAACCACGAACCAAGAGTTCTGAGACTGGACGGTATTCAACAGCGATTTGAGGTGAAACGTTGCCACCAAAGTCGCTGTATCTGTCGTAACGGATTGCACCGTTAACCGTTAAATCTTCAATTACAGGTACACTTAATTCAGCGTAAGTTGCCCAGTAAGAACGTTCGCCCTGTCCTGATGAACCACCTGTGGTCAGGATGTTGCCTTTCTTAGACTCAGAGTCTGAGTCAGAAGAGTAATCTTGCTTGGTGTACTCGGCACCAAAGGCGAACTGTACATCACCTGCTGGTAGCTCGAAGGCGTAACCTGAAATGTTCGCCTGGACGTTTTTCTGGGTTGATTGCGCCGTTTCAAATGGGCTGTATTCCATTGCCTCAACATCGGCAGGAGACATGGTTTCTAGCAGTGAATTACCGTTTGTTCCTGCTGTGATGTAATCGAAAACGCTAGCAATAGTGCCATAACCGTAGTCAGTTACATCCACGTTGGTGCGGCCATAGTTCAGTGACATATCCCAGCTGTACTCATCGGCTAACATGCCTTCTAGACCTGTGCTGAAGAAGTAGTTACGTGTCTTAGTGTCGCTACCACGGTTACCGAATTCATGGAAACGGCGAGCATAGTAGTAAGTCCCGTCGGTCGCGTTAGCAAAGTCACCGCCAAGAGCGGTTGTCTTGTCGTTGAAGGTCTTGCTCAGGTTGCCCGCAGACACGGTTAGTGCATTACCATTCACCGTAATATCGTAGGCATCAACAGCCATTGGTTCGATGTTGGTGGTCGATTTTGCTTCGGCAAAGTCTAAACGACCTACGAAGTTAACATCATCACTCACCTCGTAGTTGAAAGTGGTGGTGCTGATGAAACGTCTGTTTTCTGGTGCCAGATCGCGCCATTCAGAGCGATCGAAACCACATAATGTGCCAGTCCATAAGAAGCCGCCTGCCTCACACTCTGCAGGAGTGAGCTGACGAACTGTGCTCACGTCGGCACCAGTACTAGAGATTGCAGCAATACGAGCACCATATGAGCTGTATGCTGAATATGGGCTGTATGGCACTTTATCTGTGTGTAGGCCAAAGTTTTCGCGGTCAGTGGCTTTTAGCTCTTCGTTAGTGGTGAACTCGATGAAAGTTGACACGTTGCCACGTTCAGAAGATGAGCCGAGAGATAGGGCGATACGATCACTTTCACCACCGCCATTGCTGGTATCGCCATGGCGATACTTGATGGCTGCACCTTCATAATCTTTCTTTAAAATGATGTTGACTACACCACCGACCGCATCGGCACCGTAAATCGCAGAGCCGCCAGACTGCAGTACTTCGATACGCGCTACAGCTTCCATAGGCAGGTTAGCCGTGTCAACGAAGTTATTCACACCGCCAGCTGGTTTTGGATACTGGTTCAGACGCTTACCGTTGATCAAGGTCAGAGTACGGTTAGCACCGGCACCACGAAGGCTGATAGAAGTTGCCGCAGGTGTGAAACCGTGAACTTCCTGCGTTGTCATTGCACCTGTAGTTGAAGTCAGGCTCTGTAGAGCGTCTTGAATATTGTTAAAGCCCTGTTTTGCCATGTCGTCTGCGCTCATCACAGTCACAGGCGTGGCAGTTTCCATATCGGTACGCTTAATACGTGAACCCGTTACTTCGATGCGTTCAACTTTATCTTGATCTTGTTCAGCTGCATATACAGCTGGCGCGCTGAGTGCCGCAGTAGCAGCACCGCCAATTAATGCAAAACGGACTGCTTTAGCTAATATAAAATTAGGTCGCATTATTTTCTCCCCGATACTTATTTTAATTTTTAGTTTCTATTTAATGAAACTTTATTAGTAAAGCCTGAATGATTTCTATTTTTCAAGCTTTTAACTAGGGGATGGATATAATCATAATGAAGTAACAACTACAACATGTTTGTTACAGCCAGATTAAAGCGGAATCAAGGCTGTTTGGTTAATATAAATTTAACAAAAATATCTTTTGTTTTTTACAATTTGTATGTTTTGTTTTCTATTTAAGTTTTAATTAAGTTAATTGGTTTTATTTTGTTCTAATAAGACAGAAGATGTTTACGGTTTGTTTGTTTTTGTTGTGATTATTGTTTCTATTTTTTAGTTTTAATGTTTTTTTGTTTACTTTTTATTAAATATTTTTTCTAACAGAAAACATGTTAATTGAGTTAATCGTGACCTATATCAAACTTGTTACCTTGAGAAAAATTAGGTTCATATCTGCTTTTAGCTGGTTATTGGGATCTCTATTTACCTTATTAACCGAGAATAGATTCTGTTTATATGGGGCGAAATAGATAAATTCATTAACAAATCAGCAGTCTAGTCCGATTAAGTCGCTTAGCATTACAGTTGTAATAGAGATAACTAATAATCTAAAGCAATGAAGATTGAGGGCTCAGGGGCTTATGCCAAGCAGAGCTGCCAATGAATCAAACAGTTAAGTAAGCTGCTAAGTAAACAAGCCGCAGGCTAAAGAGGAAAAAGCCGATATCAAAGGCTGTGTATTGACATCGGCTTACTCAGGGCTGAAGGGAGGCTGGAACACCCCGAGCAATTAGGGCTTTAACTTACAGCGCAGTAGTGTGTGTCCTAAACCAATATTATCTATATCCTGATCAACATACAGCCCAGCCTGTGATATTAGTTTCAGCATATCTTTAGAGTGGTACATGCGGCTATTGCCGTTGGCCATCGCGGTAAAGTAGAGGGAAGTGGCATTAACGCAGTAGGCACCCGCCTCGAAGGGTTGTCTGTCCCAGTAGGTTTCCAGAATACACAATTCGCTGTCGGGCCGCATATTAGCAGCGGTATTTTCTAAGATGGTGAGGATTTGTGCTTCGCTGAAGCAGTCTAAAAACTGGCTCATCCAGTAGAGATCACCGCCTTGGAAGAAGGGAGTATCCTTATCTAACAGATCGCACTTAAACCCTGTGATTCTATCCTCGACATTTTGACTTTTAGCATTAGCGAGGGCGACCTTGAGCTGGCCAGGAAGATCCATAATAGTGACTTTTACTTGGGGATCGAACTTGGTACAAGCCAAAGCCCATTTGCCTGTGTTACCGCCGATATCGACAATCTGTTTAGGTTTGTGCTGAAAAATCAGTGGTAACAGGGCTTCGAAGGCGAAGTCAGAATAGAAGTGGTCGAATGCAAACCAGCTTTTCTTGGCCTGCTCCGGTAGTTCACTCAGGGTCGGGTAGATGGTCTCCCAATCGCCAAACACTTTAAGGCCGTTTGCTTTGCCTTCGATGAGGGAGGATTCGAGCTCAAACAGCCCCTGATAACAGACATCATGAATAAAGTGTAAGTTGATCTGTGCCATCTTATCGTTAAGCATGAAATCCCCAGTTTTATCGAGCCGATATTGGTCGCCGTCCAGCCACAACAATCCCATGCTCAACCCCATATCTAACAGCACGCCGGCACCATAGTCGCTGATGTTGCAGTTTGCTGCTATCTCAGCTCGTGTACAGTGTTTGCCTTTGGCCTGATCGATATAGGCGAGCAGATTAAACTTAAGCAGACAGCGCGTCACTTGAAAGGCGATGGGGGCAAAGGCGATTTTCTGCGCTTCGAATTTGGCATCAAACGCACTGATGGATTTGGGTGAACGATAAAAAGGCATAAGCAAGCTGACCCGTGCAGCAGATAGTCACTGTGATTCATTAACTGTATCAGTAACTTGGCGATATCGCACGAAACAAAGTGATAATAAGGGAGCTGCTTCTCGAAATTTCTTTTTGTTATCTTTGCTAGCTTGCAGAAGTCGAGGATGGATGTTAGTCAGCAGCTTGCTGATCTTGCTTAAAAAAAAGCCCGCGATGGCATAACCATTGCGGGCTGTATTAGGTGTCATAAGCCAGGATTTATTGGATATTCTCTGCGTCGCCAAATTGACCTTGGAAAAGCACTGAAGAGAGGTAACGCTCAGCGGCTGAAGGTAAGATCACAACTATGTTCTTATCTGCAAACTCAGGAAGCGCCGCAATACGGTTGGCGGCGACCACGGCGGCACCTGATGAGATACCGACTAAGATGCCTTCCTCTTTCATCAGACGCTGCGCCATCTCGATAGCATCTTCATTACTGACAGCCTCGACGCGATCGACCATCTCAAGATCTAAGTTTTTGGGGATGAAGCCTGCGCCAATGCCCTGGATCTTATGGGGGCCAGGTTGTACTGTCTCACCCGCGAGGGTTTGAGAGATAACCGGTGAGTCAGCGGGTTCCACTGCAACGGATGTAATGGCTTTACCCTTAGCATTTTTGATGTAGCGGCTCACACCTGTGATCGTGCCGCCCGTACCCACACCTGCGATTAACACATCCACTTCACCATCGGTGTCATTCCAAATTTCTGGGCCTGTGGTTTGCTCATGTATCTCTGGATTGGCCGGGTTATCAAACTGTCCAAGGACAAGGTATTTTTCTGGGTTGGACTGACGCAGCTCTTCTGCTTTATCAATCGCCCCTTTCATGCCTTTAGCCCCTTCGGTTAATACCAGGTTTGCACCAAGGGCTTTGAGCAATTTACGGCGCTCTAGGCTCATAGTGTTTGGCATAGTTAAGGTTAACTTGTAACCACGGGCAGCAGCGACATAGGCTAGTGCAATACCTGTGTTACCCGAAGTAGGTTCGATTAGCTCGATATCTTTAGTGAGTAATCCCTTTTTTTCGGCATCCCATATCATGTTGGAGCCGATACGACATTTAACACTGAAGCTAGGGTTACGGGCTTCGATCTTTGCAAGCACTCGGCCGTTACTTACGCGGTTCAGTCGAACCAGAGGTGTATTACCTATAGTGTGTGAATTGTCATCGAAAATTTTACTCATGGATTACTCACTCCTTTATTTATATAGATAAATCATAGTGCGGATTTTCGACATGAGAAATGCTAGTTTCATCTTCATTATTCTATTTGGTTATAAAAACATGTTTATTTATCATGTTTATCTTAATTAGTGACTTGGCTCAACTGACGATTTGGATTTATCTTCTAGTCTGGAAAATCAGTTACTGGTAAATTAATGATATCAACAGATTTTATCTCTAGATTTTTTAATTCCTTAGAGGAGTGAGGTGTGAGTCCTGATAAAGATACCAAATCCATGATCACCCCTTTTGCCTTTAACGTTGCACAGGGCATCTTATATACGCCCTTGGCATCCCCCCTAAAGCGCGGATTGGCCATTTTGATAGATGGCTTGATCGTCGCCGTATTGGCCGATCAAGCGGGTTGGTTGTTTCTGCTGTTCGTTGGCGTGACTCTGTTGATTGAACGGCGCAGTCATCAGATAGGTCGATTTTTTAAATGGGGCTTATACCTTTCTATGTTAGTGATGGGGCTGTATGTCACCAGCGACAATATCATTGAGTATCGTAATGCCAAAGATGAGCAGGCCAAGGTGACGCAAAACAGCGTTAAGATAGAAGATCCAGATGCCGCTGCTATTGTTTCATTAATCGATATCTGGGCCATCATTCGCTGTGAAGAGTTTACCTGCATCGAAAAACATTATATTCGCATGGCCAATACACTGAATAACACCAGCTTAACTCAGTCGAAGAAACGTAAAGTGCTGAGTGATTTGCTCGATGAACTCGAGCTTTCTGAGGCAGAGAAACTCAAGCTGCAAGCCATTCGTGATGACAAAATCCCCCTTGTCCAAGCCAATATGCCGCGCTCTTCAACTCAAGCCACTAACGAGCAATCCACTCATGAGCAAGGCACTGGCAATCAAGGAGAAGCACTGAATATGCATGGTGACGGGGAAGCCAACTCAGTGGGAACCTCTTCTGATTTAGAGCTAGGGAAAAGGGCTGACAAGGAACAAGCATACAGCCTGCTCAATTGGGCCAAGGGAATATTGGATGATCTTGGCTTAGGTTTTGGCTGGGCGGCATTTTATTTTACTGTGTTTATTGCCTGGTTCGATGGCCAGACATTAGGCAAAAAATTGCTGAACATCCGCGTGATTCGCCTCGATGCTGCGCCTATTTCACTCTGGGCCGCTTTTGGTCGCTATGGTGGTTATGGCGCCGGGTTTGCTACGGGTTTACTGGGTTTTATGCAGATCTATTGGGATGCCAACAGGCAAGCCATTCAGGATAAGATCTCTGCCACTGTGGTCATAGATCTCTCCAAAACGAGTTACAATTGATGATACTCAGGCTGCAAGTTCGCCAAGGTTAACTGAAATTTGATGGCGGCCAGCGTGACCGCCACACTCGATTATTCTGGGGCGATCAGTTCATTGCGGTAAGCTTCGCGGTATTTATCCACCCACATGGCGGTAGCGCCGCAGATAGCGACCGGCATCACGATAAAGTTGACTATGGGGATCATGGAAAACAGGGTCACAGCCGCGCCAAAACTAAAACTCGTGCCCTTAGTTTGCTTGAGGGCAAACTTCATATCTTCAAAGGGAACCTTGTGATTATCGAAGGGATAATCGCAGTACTGAATGGCCATCATCCAGGCACTAAAGAGGAACCATAATACTGGCGCGGCGGTTTGGCCGATAAAGGGGATCCAAAACAGCACCAGAAACAGCAGGGCGCGGGGCAGATAATATTTGAGTTTGAGCCATTCCCGTCCTAGGACCCGGGGCAGATCTTTAATCAGATCCACTGTGGTGCCAGAATGTAAGTTTTTGCCCGTTAAAAACTGCTCAACCTTCTCCGCGAGCAGGCCGTTAAAGGGAGCTGCAATCCAGTTCATCACTGAACTGAAGATAAAGGAGAGCACAACCAACAGCGCCAGGATGGCGATAGGCCATAACAGAAAGTTCAACCAGCTCAGATAATCTGGCATCTGAGCATTGATCCACTCAAATACCCGCTCTAGTTGAGCGATAGCAAAATAGATAAGCGTGCTAAATAACAGGATATTGACGCTCAGCGGGATAAACACAAAGCGGCGTAATCCCGGCTGCTTTATTAGGCGAAAACCTTCAATAAAATAGTTCACACCACTCTTAGGCATAGTGGTTCTGGATTGCTTCACCGGCTTGTACTCCCCTGTTTAGTTAATTGTTTAGTTAATTGTTTAGTTAATTGTTTAGTTAATGGTTTAGTGAATGGTTCCGTGAATTGTTGGGTAAATTGTTCTGTGAATTCAATTTAGTGAGCTTGCTCACGATTGTGAGTCAGCGTAAATTGAAAAACAAGAGTGAAATGAAGCGAGTGGCGATAAAAAACGTTACAAAATGCAGCCCGCTTTGTTAAAGTGTCAAACAATAATAACAGGCATCATGATATTGCCGCTTTCTTGACGACCACTGGCACAATGAGACTCACACAGATAAAACTTGCTGGATTTAAGTCGTTTGTTGATGTCACTAAAATCCCTTTCAATCAACCTCTCACCGCCATCATTGGCCCTAATGGCTGCGGCAAATCCAATGTGATAGACGCGGTGCGCTGGGTGCTGGGTGAAAGCTCGGCCAAACACCTGCGCGGCGATTCCATGGCGGATGTGATCTTTAATGGCTCCTCCGCGCGTCGGCCTGTCTCTGTCGCCAGCGTCGAGCTGACATTCGATAATCAGCAGGGGCGACTGGCGGGGCAATATGCCAGTTATCAGGAGATAGCCGTTAAACGTCAGGTGAGCCGTGATGGTGACTCCTCCTATTTTCTCAACGGGCAAAAATGCCGTCGTAAAGATATTACCGACCTCTTTATGGGCACGGGTCTTGGACCGCGCAGTTACGCCATTATCGAGCAGGGGACGATTTCTCGTCTGATCGAGTCCAAACCCCAGGAGCTCAGGGTATTTATCGAAGAGGCGGCGGGGATATCGCGCTACAAGGAACGGCGCCGGGAAACCGAAAACCGAATTCGCCATACACGGGAGAACCTGGAGCGTCTGGGAGATATTCGCCAAGAGCTCGGTATGCAGATAGAAAAACTCGCCGAGCAGGCCAAGGCGGCTAAGCGTTATCGTGAGCTTAAACAGCAGGAACGAACCCAGGACAGTGAGCTGCATGTGGCGCGCTGGCTCGAGCTGCAGTCACAGCTGGAAAAACTCACCCAAAGTATCAATCAAAAGCTGCTCACTAAGAGTGAACTTGATGCAGCCGCTCAGCTGTTACAGACTCAGATCACCAAGTTGACGCTGCAAATCGAAGATCTGGCCAGCAGGGAACAGACGCAGGTCGAAGATTTCTACCAAAATGCCACCCAGATAGCCAAGTTGGAGCAGGGGCTCAAACACAGGCAGGAGCAGGATGCCCACCTCAATGCCAGAGTCGATGAGCTTATCAAAAAGCGAATCGCTGCAGAGGAGGAACTGGCTCAATTACAGCAGGCGGCGAAGGCGCTGCAATCGCGCTATGCTGATACCGCCAGCGAGTTACAAGGGAGTGAGCAGCAGTTGTCTCTGCTCGATGAGCAGCTTATCGAAGCTGAGTTGCATCTAGAGCAAGACAACGAGCAGCTCAGGGAAAAGCAGCAACAACAGCATCAGCATCAGCTGCAGACTCAGAGCCGTGTATCTGAGCAAAAACATCTTAATACCAGCCTGGCCCGCAAAGGTGAGCAGAGATCGCACCTGCAGAAGCAATTGAGTCAACTGAGCAGTGATGAGGATAATCGAGCTCTTGCGCTGCAACAGGAAAAATGTGAGCAGCTGCAGCTTCAAGTCCAGCAAACTGAGTTATCCCATCGAGAGTGTGAGAGCCTGCTTGCCCAGCTAGAGCAGCAAGAAAAGCAGCATCTTAGCCAAATACAGACCTTGTCTCAGGTGTTGTCTGAAGCCCGCGGCCGTTATCAGGTGGTTGAGCGCCTTTTGCCTCAGGATGATGAGACTGAAGGCGAGGCGCTATGGCAGACACTTGAGGTGACTCCTGGCTGGGAGGTCGCTGTGGATCTGGTGCTCGAAGGCGTCTTGACTCAGGCCGTCTTAAATCAGTCAGTCTCAAATAAGACAGCTTTAAATAAGACAGAGACGCAGCAGGGCGAAGAGCCGACAGGTTTTAGCAGGAAAGGTGAATCTCAGCAGTGGCAAGGGGTTAAGACATGGGTGAATCTCGCTCCCTGGATGAGTCATCTTCATTGGGCGCAAGATCTTGAGCAGGCAAAGCAGATGCTTAATGATCTGGCAGAGCATGAGCGTATTGTCACCGCAGATGGCTATCTGCTGGGCCATGGCTTTTTACTGCAACAATCTGCCAAGAGTGACAATCTGGTGCAGCTGAAAATTGAGCAGCAGGCGCTAGTGAGCAGCATCAAGATGGATGAAGAAAGCCTGACTGAGCTTAACGCGCTGCACTGTGAGTGCAACGAGCAGCTGCAGACGTGCCGTCAAAATTTACGGCAAATGGTGCAGCAACAACAAGAGATTCAGCTCGACTATGAGCGTACCAAGGCGCAGTTGGAGGCGATTCAGACCCGAATCTATTATTCGGCCCAGCAAGCCGAGTCGTTGCAAACACAAGTTGAAGCGCTTGTTGAAGAGATGATGTTCGAGCAGCAGCAACTAGACAGTTTACTCGAGCAGATAGCCGAAGATCAGGCGCTGTCACATCAGTTTAGTGAGCAGTATGAACTTTGCCGTACCCGTTACAGTCAAAGCCATGAGTTGGCTAAACGTCTCAAGCAGAGTCGCAGCGAACAGGTGATTAAGAGTAACCAAAGCCAACGCCAGTTACAGTCGATTGAGACAGAAGGTGCGCTCAACGAGCAGCAAGTCAGGCAATATCAGACGCTGATTGAAGAGTGCGGGTCGAACCTGGCTAAGCTCGACGAACAGCTGCAAGGGGCTAAGGTGGCCAGCAGTCAGGAGTCCGTAGCGCAAATTGGCCAAAGACTCGAAATCTCCCTTGAGGCACAGCAGCACAAACAGCAGCAGCTCGATACTCTTCGCCGTCAACAGGCGCAGCTGCAGAGTCAGGTTGATGAGATTGAAGCAGAGCAAAAACAACAGCTTGAAAAGATAGATGACTTGACTCAGGGGATCGGCGAGTTAAAGTTACGTCGTGAAGGAATAAAAGGACAGGCCGATAGCCAGCAGTCGCAGCTGGAGGAATATGAGATAGATGTCGCGGCGATGCAGGCGACTATCGATCTTGGTGTCTCGATAAATGCCCGGCAAAAAGCCTTGGAGCGGATCCGCGGGCAAATTACTCAGCTTGGTGCCATTAACCTGGCGGCGATTGAGGAATATGAACAGCAGAGTGAGCGTAAACACTATCTGGACACACAGGATGCGGATCTCAATAAGGCGTTAAACAGCCTTGAGGAGGCGATCCGTAAGATAGACAAGGAGACTAAGATCCGCTTTAAGGCCACCTTCGATAAGGTTAACCAGGATCTTGGCATTTTGTTTCCTAAAGTATTTGGCGGAGGCAGCGCCTATCTGGCATTAACCGATGATGATCTGCTCGAAACCGGCGTAACCATTATGGCCAGGCCACCGGGTAAAAAGAACAGTACCATTCATCTGCTATCCGGTGGAGAAAAGGCACTAACCGCTTTATCATTGGTATTTGCAATTTTCAGACTGAATCCTGCGCCATTTTGTATGCTGGACGAAGTGGATGCACCGCTGGATGATGCCAATGTCGACCGGTTTTGTCGTTTGGTTAAAGAGATGTCTCAAAGCGTACAATTTGTTTATATTAGTCACAATAAGATCACCATGGAATTGGCAGATCAACTAACGGGTGTCACTATGCATGAGCCTGGCGTATCGCGTATAGTGGCCGTCGATATCGATGAAGCGGTGGCATTAGCTGACGCTGGATAATTTGGGGAAATACAGGGTAATCAATGGAAAATTTGCAACTGGTATTGTTTGTGTTAGGCGCGGTAGCCATTATCGCGGTACTTTTGCATGGTTTTTGGTCCATTAGAAGGCAGCAACCAAAATCACTCAAAGACACGCCGATTGCCGATCTTTATAAAGACCATCAACGGGATAAGGATGGCTTTGATGCCGATGGCATTGGTACGGTAAGAGTGAAAAAGGCGGGTGTTGTAGCGCCAAACAGTCAACAATCAAGCGCCGAGAGAGAGAGCAGTGCAACGGATGAGCAGGATGAGACTCAGTTCTCCTTGTCTGATGCGCCATCGCTAAAAACACCAAAAGCCCGACATGAACCGGTCATCACGGCAGAAGATGCTGCGGCTGAGCAGATGGAGTTAGGCTTGCCTCAGGCACCGGCGCAAACTTCCCTGTTTGAAGATCCCGTTCAGTCACGTAAGCCGCAGCGCGCCAAAGCTAAGCCTGCTGAAATCAAGTCTGATGAACCCAAGCCTGCTGAAGTCAAGCCAGAGGTTAAACCTGCCATCGCGCCCGAAATCCAAGCCGCTTCTGAAAGGGTTGAAACTGCTCACACGCCTGAGCCAAGAGTCGATGCCGAACTGCACCAAGCGCATTCTCAAAACGCACACTCTCCAAAGGCGCAAACCTCTAATGAGCAGGCGGCTAGTGAGAAGCCAGCTAAGGAGCAGCCGCTTGGCGACCCCCAAGATGTGTTGGTTTTGCATGTGGTGGCTGCAGAAGGTGAAGAGCTTAACGGCGCAGAGCTATTACCGAGTTTGTTAACCTTAAACTTTAAGTTTGGCGACATGGATATTTTCCATCGTCATGAAGATAAT
Organism: Shewanella sp. AS1; assembly: GCF_021412565.1. Classification (GTDB taxonomy): domain Bacteria; phylum Pseudomonadota; class Gammaproteobacteria; order Enterobacterales; family Shewanellaceae; genus Shewanella. The sequence continues at coordinate 184,547 of NZ_JAKCLJ010000006.1, forward strand.
GCTGGCACAGGTAAGGTTCTGTTTTCTCTGGCTAATATGGTGAAGCCTGGGGTATTCAATCCCGACCAGATGGAGCAGTTTACCACCCAAGGTGTCGTACTCTTTATGACCTTGCCCTGTTATGGCGATGCCTTGATGAACTTTTCAAACATGCTTAACAGTGCGTATCAGCTGGTGGATGACTTAGGGGCCGAGCTGCTCGATGGCGGACGTGAACCCTGGAGTGAAGCGAAGAAACAAGCTTATGTGCAGCGGATCCGCGCTCAGCTCTAATCGAGTGAATATCATTAGCTGCAATAATTAGATATCTTAATAGAGGCCGCAATCGCGGCCTCTACTGCTTAATCTGGACGAACAAAGATAATGCAAGCGATACAAGACGAGATCAAACAACTTACCCAAGAGATTAACCTGCATAATTACCGTTATTATGTTGACGATGCCCCTTCCGTTCCCGATGCGGAATATGACAGGTTGATGCGCAGGCTCCAGGAGCTTGAACAGGCCCATCCTGAGTTTGCAGATGCCAACTCGCCCACCAAACGAGTCGGCGGTGAGGCGCTGGCTAAGTTTGAGCAGGTGACCCATCTTAAGCCCATGCTGAGTTTAGACAATGTGTTTAACGAGCAGGAGTTTAATGGTTTTTATAAAAGGGTAAGCGATAAGACGCTCTCACAGATAGAATTTTGCTGTGAACCTAAGCTCGATGGACTGGCCGTGAGCCTGCTTTATCGCGATGGCCGGTTTGAACGCGCAGCGACTCGCGGCGATGGCAGTGTCGGTGAAGATATTACCGAAAACGTGCGAACCATCAGATCGATTCCCCTGACACTTAGGGGCGATAACTTCCCGCCTCTGCTTGAGGTACGTGGGGAAGTGTTTATGCCTAAAGCCGCGTTCGAGGCCTTAAATGAGAAGGCGCTGCAAAAAGGGGATAAGCTGTTTGTGAACCCCCGCAATGCGGCCGCCGGCAGTCTGCGTCAGCTCGACAGTAAAATTACCGCCAGTCGCTCTTTGGCATTTTATGCCTATGCCCTTGGGGTGGTCGAGCCGGACTCCTGGCCGCTGGAAAACACCCACTACGCCCAGTTGATGCAATTAAAAGCCATGGGCTTTCCTGTCAGCAGTGAAGTGAAAGTTTGCCAAGATGTCCCCACGATTCAGGCCTATTATCAGGATATTCTCGCCCGAAGAGGTGACCTTGCCTATGAAATTGATGGTGTGGTGCTCAAGGTCAACGAGATAGCCTTGCAGCAGCAGTTAGGCTTTGTGGCGCGGGCGCCCCGCTGGGCAACGGCCTATAAGTTTCCCGCCCAAGAGGAGATAACTCTGCTTGAAGGCGTCGATTTTCAAGTGGGCCGCACCGGCGCTATTACACCTGTAGCCAGATTAAAGCCAGTGTTTGTCGGCGGGGTTACTGTCTCTAACGCGACCTTGCATAATGCCGATGAGATTGCGCGTTTAGGGCTGATGATTGGTGATAGTGTCATCATTCGCCGCGCCGGGGATGTGATCCCGCAGATTGTTGCCATAGTGCCTGAAAAACGCCCCGCTAATGCTCAAGCGATAGCGTTTCCTCTAATGTGCCCCGTGTGCCAGAGTGATGTTGAACGCCTTGAAGGGGAGGCGGTTGCCCGCTGTAGCGGCGGCCTGTTCTGCGAGGCGCAGCGAAAGGAGGCGATTAAGCATTTTGCTTCCCGTAAGGCGCTCGATATCGATGGCATGGGCGATAAAGTCGTCGAACAGCTTATCGATAAGGAACTGGTGGAGAGTCCGGCGGATCTGTTTAAGCTCACTGCCTCGGCGATTTCTATGTTAGATCGCATGGGCTTAAAATCGGCGAATAATCTGGTGGCCGCCATTGATAGAGCCAAAAGCACTACCTTTCCCCGTTTCCTTTATTCGCTGGGTATTCGTGAGGTGGGTGAAGCCACGGCAGTGAACCTGGCTAATCATTTTAAGACACTCGATAAACTGACTCAGGCCGAGACCGATGACTTTATGGCGGTTGATGATGTGGGCGTGATTGTCGCTCAGCATCTGGTGCACTTCTTTGCACAGCCCCATAACTTGGAGGTGATTGACGGGCTTATTAACGCCGGGATCCATTGGCCAGCAATAGAAGAAGTTGCCGAAGAAGCATTGTCACTCAAAGGCCAGACCTGGGTGCTGACCGGTACTCTGACTCAGCTTAATCGTAATGAGGCCAAGGCTAAGTTACAAGCCCTGGGCGCGAAAGTGGCGGGCAGTGTCTCTAAAAATACCGATTGTTTGGTGGCTGGTGAGAGCGCCGGTTCCAAGTTGACCAAGGCGCAGGAGCTGGGCATTAAAATCATCGACGAAGCTGAGCTTTTGCAGTTACTGGGCAGTTAGTTGATGTTTAAGTAATGAGCTAAATCATGAAAACGTCATCTCGAGTGGCGTTTTTTTATAGCTGTTTTTTTAAAACTATGATTGAAAACGCTAGATTCGTCTCCATCTTAATAAAAAAACAATAGGGATGAAAAACGATGGAAAGTGAAAGAGTGGGGGCGTGGCGTTGAACTTTGCTTATATAAACTGGATCGATGATAAAGGGCATGTTAAGCCGCCTTTGATGCTTTATCTTATCCTGGCTTTTATTGCCAGAGGCTGGTGTGTCTTAGTGGCATCCTTGACTCAGGCGGCCGACAGAGCGGGGTTGGTTGCGCTCATTTACCCACAAAAGTCCGATTTCTTATTGGCGCTTATTGCCGGCTTTGGTGCGGTCATTCTCTATTTTTTGATTATTGCAGAGCGCAAGCGTTCGCCATCCTGGGCCAGAGTGCTGTTTAAGCAGATGGCTTTTTGTTTAATCCTATTGTTACTGCTCGATGCCGGCCTGCTGCTGCAACGCCTGGTGCACAGCCATTTTCTCTATACCTGGAGTTTTGGATTGGACGCCTTGCTGCTGTTTTGGAGTCTGATCTATATCGCTAAGTCCAAACATTTGAAGCTGTATCTGAACGACTGGCAAAAAGAAACGTCACAATAGGTACGTTTAAGCAATCCTTTTAGGGATAATCCTAGCGTGATTTTAGCTAAACATTTTAGCAAAGTAATAGTTTGATTAATTTAGCTTAACATTAAGCGTATTCCCTTTAATGGCAATGGGGATTGAGGTAGTTTAACCCCATTAGGTCAAGACTATAGAGACAAGTATGCTCAGTTCTATCGCACTCGTTGGATGTGGTTGGTTTGGTTTAGCCTTAGGTAAAGAGCTAGTCAGTCGAGGCTATCGGGTGACAGGCTCTAAACGCACAAAGGCTCAGGCTGAGCAGTTGTCAGATTATGGCATCGCGGGGTTTGAGCTGGATCTGGACAGGCTCCCCATCGATGAACAAACCTGCATGGCTCAGCTTGAATGCGATGCCATCGTCATTAATATTCCTCCAGGGCTTCGCCGCAGTGGGGGAAACGCAGAGGCAGATTACCTAGAGCGACTCGGTCGCCTGAAAAAAATGATTGCTTGTCATACCTATCAAAAAGTCATTTTTATAAGCACGACAGGTGTTTATCCGGCCAATGGTCAGAGGGTGTCGGAAGCGGATGCGGCGCCATTTTCCTCCATGAGCCAAACCTTGTTACAGGCCGAAGCCGTATTCAGTGACGCTGTCGTTGTCAGATTTGCCGGTCTTATGGGGCCCAAGCGCCATCCTGGGCGTTTCTTGGCCGGCAAAACCGGGCTGGGCGGGGCAAACCTGTCAGTCAATATGACCCACCAATATGATGCAGTCACAGCAATCATTACTCTGCTTGAGTCTCAGTCACCCTTAGCGCCAATCTATAACGTCTGTTCGCCTCATCATCCCAGTAAGCGCGATTTTTATCAGCAAGCCGCGAAGCGACTTGGATTGCCTCTGCCTGAGTTTGCGTCTGATGGTGAAATCAGCGAAGACAAGATAGTTGAGGGTCATTTGATCTGTGAGCAGCTAGACTTTACATATCGACATCAAGACCTGTTTGATGCCTTGTCTTTTTGCGAGTGATTCATCTAAATAAAAGAGAAACGAATTATGAAGAGAGTGACCCAATTTATCGGCCTTATTACACTTGTTTTTTCAGCGTTTTTTGCAGGTCAGCTCGCCGCTCAGCCCCAATTTGTCGAGGGGCGTGATTATGTCAGAGTCGCTGGGATCCCCGAGTCAGTTAAGCCTGTTGTTAGAGAGTTCTTCTCCTATAATTGCCCACATTGTTACCGTCAGGATGGTCTGTTTAAGGCCAGTATGGCTAAGCTTGGCGATGACATTGATTTTGAACGTACGCCAGTTGGCGCAGGGCGCCTTAGTTGGCAGTTGAGTCAGGAGGCTTATTACTTGGCACAGAAATTTAAGGTGACAGACCAGGTGCACGGCAATCTGTTTAAGCGTATTCATGAAGGGCCGGGTGCTTTCACCCGTCAGGAGGAGTTGAGTCAGTTCTTTGTCGAGCAGGGGATAGCTAAAGGCGATATAGATGCGGCCTTAGCCTCGGCCGATAATAAATTAACTCTTTCAAATTATGTGTAACCAGTCGTTAGGTATTGAATATTGATGATTAAACCGAGATTAAACGAGATTAGGTAAAATTTGCTGAGAAATTCAGGCTGGGTGCGGGTTTGCGATTTTAAGAGGAGAGATAAGGTTAAAAATCATAAAATCGCTAGGTTTTGAAAATATATCGCACTTTGGCTTGATAAATCGCTAGGTTTTGAAAATTATGAAGCGGTTGGTATGAGTGGTGAGGACTTCATTCTAATTTTACCTAGTTTACAAAAAGCTTCACCAATAATTTCAACCTGGTTGCTGTATTCCTTATTGTCACTAATGAGTTCAATGCTGCCGTCGAACCGTTTTTGTAAGCGTTTGGCGTAGAGTTCGAAGCCAAACGCCTGTAGTGTGGAATGTTTTCCTATGTTTCCGGCAGAAACATAGGAGGGTGACAGGAAACATTCTAGTAAATGCATGTTTTTCTTATAAATTTATTATTTTGGATAAATGAACAAATTCCAAAAATGTTTTCTATTTTTTTCTCTTTTTAGCTGCGACGGCATTGTATAACTTTCCTAAGTTTTCATCACTAAGCTCAGTTATAGAGCTTACCCCAAACCGACTTGCTAAATAGTTTGTGAGCCAAATGTTTGCGTTACTAGTATTAATCTTGATGTACGCATATTTTCGTTTTCGCCATTCGCTGTTGTTGGACTTTGGTGCTGATTTTAGCCTGCTTAGTCTACCAATCCATTGTCTTAGGTATGTTTCAGCTTTAGTGAAATCTTCTTTGGCGATCAGCCTATACCTGCTTACCTTGCAGTGTGAGTTTAAAGCCGACCACACTGCCTGATGAGTTCTGGGCTGTTTTCTACCTGAGCTATTCTCTAGCTCAACTACTTCTTTAACTAACTTTTGGAGAGTTACTGCCTGTTCTTCGGTTATATGTTTTTCTCCAGGAATCACTTCAGCTGTAACTTTTGTAACATGCTTCTGAGTGTTTATCTGATTTATTGTTGAACCTGAATTTGCAAACTGAATTACATTAGCGGAACCATTGTCATTGATGTTCAAAATTGGTGAGGTGTTTTTCGTTGTTTCATCAACATTTTTAGAGTACACCCCTGTGAGAACATACTGGACATCTACTCCTAATCCCGCCGCCTTAGCCAAAACCTCAGCACTTAAACCTGTTTGACCCATCTCATATTTTCTTAGCCCCTCCCTTGAAATGCCAAGCTCTCTCGCAAAACTGGCCTGCGAGTATCCTTTCTTTGTGCGCTCTTCTATAAGGCGCATAGCTAAATCAGCACGATCAAAAACCATACAACACCTATTGACATGCCAACATGTGTTGGCATATAGTGAGTTTTACCTAATTTAATTAAACAACTTGGAGTATACACAAGTGAATACTACTCGTATACCAAGCAAAGAGCTTATAGAAAAAGTCAGAGCAGGCTTTGTTTCTCAAGGGCGTTCGTTGCACCAGTGGTGCAGAGAAAATGAGGTTAATTATTCAAATGCTAGGCAAGCGTTAATGGGGGTTTGGGCTGGAAAAAAAGGGACTGAGTTACTGAATAAAATCGCAGATGCGGCTGGGGTGTAGTTTATGAGTTCTCCGTCAGAATGGATTGCATCGACGGCTTTGCTTGGATTGATTGGTATACCAAATTCAAGAGGAAGCCTCTTAAATAAAGCTAGGCGAGGGGAATGGGTAAAAAGAAAGTGCGCCAAAGGCAAGGGCTTTGAATACCACATCGACAGTTTGCCAGTTGAAACCCAGGCTTATTTGCGTGCGAAATCGGTTGAGCAAAGCACCTCGACAGCGGTGGTTGCAGCTAAGTCAGCGATTAAACAGGATGAAGCCCTGCAGGTGAAAACTCGCGCTCAGCGGATCAGCTCTAAAGCTGATGGTATGGCGCAGTTTATGTGCTTGAGTGAAGCCAAGCAGGCTAAAGCTAAAGCGCGTGAGTCAGTCGTCGTTGCTTATGAAGTGTTTATTGCGCCTTATGCCGATGCGGGTAATAAAACTGATGGTAACAATGCTTTTGTGCATGCGTTTAATGCCAGTTTAATACTGACTGAAGCTCATATACGTCAACACATCAAGCAGCTGGGTAAGACATCGGTTTACTACTGGGCTAGAGCATACCAGGAACAAGGCATTATTGGTCTGGTGGATCAATACAAAGCCGTTAAACAGTCAAAAATTGACGAACAACCGCGCCTAAATGAGTTTTTAATTGCGCTGGTCACCAAGAAGCCACACTTGCTTAAGCAGGCCAATAAAGTACGCGATATGGCTAAGGTGCGCGCCGCTGATTATGGCTGGGATCTGCCCTCAATCAGCTCGTTTAAGCGCTGGTTAACTCAGTATTCTGTCAAACATGAAGTGGAGCATGCCTTTACCACTAATCCTACGCAGTACACAGACAAGTATCGCCCGCTGTTTGCGCGCATGTACCCCAATATTGATGGGCCTAACCAGGTGTGGGAGTTCGACTCAACGCCAACCGATGTCGAGTTAAACGTCAATGGCAAGCTTAAGCGTCACAGCATAGTGGCGGTGATTGATGCCTATACCCACCGTGTGCAATTGATTGTCTCGCCAACCTCTAATAGCGAGGCGATTTGCCTACTACTGCGCAAAACATTGGTGGAATGGGGTTTGCCGGAAGAGGGCGCGATCATGCGTACTGACAATGGTAGCGACTATGTGTCAAGTCGTACCACCACTATTTTTAATCTGCTTGAGCTGGATATATCCAAAGCCAATGCGTTTAGCGGGTGGGAAAAGCCGTTTATCGAGCGCTTCTTCGGCACCATGAGCCGTGTGCTGATGGAAAAAATGCCCGGCTATATCGGCCACAGTGTCAGTGATCGCCAGCAAATTGAAGCGATGTACAACTTTGCCAAGCGCATCGGTGAGGGCAAGAAACAGGCCGAGCAGGAGCGCCTAAGCCTGGCACTAACCCCAGAGCAGTTGCAGCAGGCGCTGAACGATTATCTTGAGTTCGATTACAACCATGTGCCACATGATAAAACCGGCAAAACGCCGTTTGAACTGTACGCGGAATCGGGTTATCGCAAGCGCACAATCGTCAATGTGCACACCCTTGATCACCTACTTAACTTTATCGGTACCGCCAAGGTCGTCCGTGGCAGCGTTAAAGCCGATGGAGTGCAATACACCGCACCAGAGTTGATGGAAGCTGCCTGGCAGCGCCAAACCGTGCGAGTGTTTATTGATCCCTGTGATATCGGCCGCGCCACCCTTTATCCCATTGATGCCTGGGACACCTATGTCGATGCCGTCAACATGGATCTAGTCAACCGAGGCATTGCGCCTACCGAGTTCCGTGAGCGACGTAAACAGACCCAGAAAGAACTTACCGCATTTCGTAAGTCGGCTAAGCGCCTGCAGGAAGAGTTTGGCATCGATGCACTGTATGCCGACGAACTGGCGCAGAAGAAGTTGCAGCGAGCCAGCCTCAGTTATATCGAACGCACCACCGACCACGATAACAGCGCCATTGCTGGGCTTGAAGAGGCTGTTACAGACAAACAGCGCGAGCTGAGTAATACCGAGCTGGCCGCTATTGAGCGGCAGCGTGAGGCTATCGCCAAGCGTAAGCAATCTGTAGCTGCACAAGAGTCGCGCATTGTGCGCAGCGTCCACGAAAAAGCGGTGATGTTAACTGAGGAGTCATTGAGCAGAACGCTAACAGAGACTGAGCAGCAGTGGCTTAAGAAATACCGTTTAGACAACGTGTTGCAGCGTAGTCGTTTGGACAAGATTTTAGCAAAGGCTGAGCAACAACACCGGCAAGTGAAATAGCTGCTCAGCCTTTAACCCCTGGCTTAATCGCCATTTTTATACAACAACGTCAAACCAAAGGAATGTCATTATGAAGCGTCAAATTGTAGAAGTAAAAAATGTTCTGCGTACTCTCGACATGTTTGCCAACCTGCAGAGTCGTAGCGATATCACCCCAGGTATCGGCTTAATCCATGGCCCCAGTGGTTTTGGTAAAACCAGTACAGTGACCCATATGGTCAATCAACTGACCAATATGGGTAGCGTGCCTGCTTTTGTCCGCTGCTGTGCCACAGACACCCCCAGCAGTTTTCTCGCCAGGGTGACTAAAGAGCTAGGCAGCGATCCGATTTATCCGTTACGTAAATCACTTGATTATATTATTGAAACCATGAACGAGCAGCAGATCGCGCTGTTTGTCGATGAGGCAGACCACATCGTCGGTCAGTCAAAAACCATGGAAACCATTCGCGATATTTATGATGCCACCGAGCTGCCGGTATTGCTGGTCGGCATGGAGGAGATCGCCCGCCGCATCAGTCACCGTAAGCAACTGTTTAACCGCATCAGCGAGTGGGTCGAGTTCCTGCCTGCCGACAACGAAGATGTCTCTATGTTTGCCTCAGAACTGATGGAGGTCGATGTAAAAGTGGGTGAGGACATGCTCGATTACATTCGTGTGCGCAGCGGTGGCGAGGTGCGCCGAACTCTCATCGCGTTAGATAAAATTGAACGCTTTGCCATCTCAAACGACCTGGATTTTGTTGACCGCGCTGTATGGGGCGATGGTCAGTTGTTCCTTAATAACAGCCGTCGTTAAAACCTTTGGTGCGCTAACAACAATTATAAGGAGCATTTATGCCCACTTCTGTATCCCAAGGTTCTTTTAAGCATCAGGCTTGGGGGCTTATGTGCAGCAGACAGACGTTTAGCTGCAGAGAGATTGCACAAGCTTTAAATATCAACTCTAACAAAATCGCTGGCTTTGCGCGTACCTTGCTGCGCGGCAAAGCCATCGAGTTAGTCGACAGGAGGACACAATATAAGGGGGCGTTGTATCGCGTGTGTATCGCACGCAGCGAGTTATCAATTCCGCTGCAAATTAACCCGAAACGCAAGGAACGTCGTAAGAAAAAAGGCACCCGGTCACAGCAAATATGGAACACCATCCGCATTAATCGTTCGTTCAATGTGGAGTTGATTGAGACCACAACGGATGCCTCATTAACTTTAATCCACAGCTACTTATGGCAGTTGGAGCAGTGTGGGGTGATAAGAAAACAGGGACGATTTTTAAATTCAATCGGTTATTCATGCTGGAAGTATGTATTGATTAAAGATTTGGGTCGCTTGTATCCCACCACGCAACCACAAGGGATGTGGGATCAAAATAGCGGGACGTTTATCCCGTACAAGGAGCTAAGCGATGAGTAAATGGAAGCAGGTCTTAACTCAGCAAGCCAAGGAGTACGGGCAAAAAGAGGTGGCTAAAACCCTTGGCGTTTCCAAAACCGTGGTCAGTCAGCTGATTAATGGCAACTATCCGGGTGACATGGCGCGGATGCAAAAGCTGGTTGAAGGCGCATACATGAACCGCACTGTGAACTGCCCTGTAATGGGAGAGATCCCACTGCATCAATGTGATCGGCACCAAAAAAACACAGTCACCAGCAACCCTCTTAAGTTGCGCTTGTACCGAGCTTGCAGGGGAGGGTGCCCGCACTCGACTCAGCCCGAAATCGCACAGTTTAAGCGCATTGCAGTACGAGCTGAGTACCCCAATGACAACAGTCCTAAGCGTTACTGCGCCGAGGCCACCTATAACCGTCTTGAGCGTCAATCACAAACGGATGGCGGTGGTTTAAAGCAGCTTTGCAGCCTGCTAAAGGGCGAGTTAAAGGCGCTGGAACTGCGTTACAACGCGCTATTACAGCAAACATCAGGGAGCGAGAAGAATGAGCAATAACAGCAAGTTCGATGCCATCACCGCACTGCGCCTGCGCGGTATCAAGGTGCTGAGTCGTCAAAACAAGGTGATCCACATTGACCGTCCAACCGCCGACCTTAAGGCCATGGCGGTAGACATCATCGAAAACATTAGGGGCATTCGCCGTCGTAGTGGCGCGGCGCAATTTCATGGCGTCACAGTGCGCTGGAACCAGGAGTAAACACATGAACAATCAAACTAACACAATTCCTGCCGGTTATCGTCGTAACGCGATCGGTGACTTAGTTGCTGAGGAGCGCATCAAGCCGGTGGACAAGCTGCGCGATGAAGTGGTGATCAACATTGCCACCAAGGCCAAAGCGCTACGTCAGGCCATGCTTGAATTCAAGTTAGCCACCATGGGCGAGATCAGTGATTTCGTCGAGCTGTCAGCCAGCGAGTATGGGGCTAAGTTCGGCGGCAAAAAAGGTAACGTGGCACTGACCAGCTTCGATGGTTTGTACCAGGTGCGTCGTGCCGTGGGCGAGCACCGTATTTTCGATGAGCGCATCCAAACGGCTAAAGCCTTGATCGACGAGTGCATTCACTCTTGGTCACATGGTGCAGACACTAAGTTGATGGCCATGGTCGAGCATGCATTTCGTGTTGACCAGCAAGGTCGTATCAATGTCAACCAAGTGCTGTCTCTGCGCCAACTGGATATTGATGACGACAACTGGCAACAGGCGATGGATGCCATTGCTGATGCCATTCAAATCACTGGCACCAGTGAATATCTGCGCCTTTATGAGCGTCAGCCCAATGGTAAGTATCAACAAATCTCAATGGATATCAGCACGCTGTAAGGAGGCACTATGACTCACGTACAACACTTGTTTAATGAAAACCAAGCCGGGCTTGATCGGGTCGCGTTTAAATTGCGCTTGGCAGAGCTAATGGACTTAGAGTTGGAGCCGCTGCGCCAAGCATTAAGTGTGATGGCTAATGACACGCCCAACCAATGTTTGCAGCTGTGCGCCGCCATGCTGAGCGAGCTGCGTGATTTCAAGTCGGTTGGTATGTGCGACAAGCGCAAGGCGGTGTTTTATGCCGCTAAGCGTGCTCTGGATGTGCTGGAACAGATGGAGTTTGAACTGGCAACAGCGGAGGAATGCCAAGCCAGTTAACCCAAGCGAAACCACCGGCATTCGTGCCGGTTGGTCTGCCGAGTGTAGTGGCTCGGCTTTTTATAACAAGCGTGATGAGCAGCTAAGGAAAGGGTATGTCATTAACTGATAAACAAACTGCATTGCTGCAGTACGTGATGGACTGGATAGCACCGCCGCGCACCAGCTTAGAGCGTAAACAGCAGTTGGCCACAGACTGGCTAAATCAACACTGTCCCTACTGGCTAAGCAAAGGGAAGGGTAAAGGGCAAGGCGTAAAACAAGCAGGAGAGACGTGTAATGCAAACTAATCAAGCCGCTAATGTGAATAACCATAAGAAGCGGTTAATCACTTTAATTCAAGTGGCTAAGAGTCAATTGGGGTTAGACGAGCTGCTGTATCGCAGCATGATAAAAGCCGCCACAGGCAAAGATTCCCTGCGTGCAATGACATTGCCTGAACTAGAAACAGCGCTGGAAGCCTTTAAACAAAAAGGCTTTAAAGTGCGAGCAAACCCCAGTTCAAACAAGGGTAAAAACACCGTTAAACGCCGCTTAAGCCCGGTGTCTGGCAGCGCCAAGGTGGCGCAAATCGACAAGATCCGCGCCATCTGGATCACTATGGGGCATCACTTGGTTATCCAAGATAGCAGTGAAACCGCGCTTGATACCTATGTGCGCCGCATGACCTTACGCTCAAAAAATGAAGGTGTCGATGCCACGGCTTGGTTAGATGAATACCAGGCTGAGAGAGTGCTTGAGAGCTTGAAAAATTGGCATAAGCGCGTGTTGATTGAACGCATCATCAACCGTGGTGAACGATTACAAATGAACGAGAAAGGCACTCGTCCAGCAAACTATGAGGTAATTGTGGCGCAATATGAGGGCTGCTCGCGCGATACATCATCTTGTGAGGCTGATTCTAATGAGGCTGCTTCTGGTGAGGACAGCCAATGAAACTGAGCCGTTGTCCTGTGTGCCACAGTAACTTACATCTCGATGCCTTGGTTAACGATGCCGCCGCCAGTGAGCTTTTGGCATTAATTGCGCCGCTCGATGGCGGCTTAGGCCGTGCATTAGTTGCTTATATCGGCTTGTTTCGTCCTGCTAAATCGGACTTGAGTTTTAGCCGCGCATTAAAGCTGGCCGAAGAGACCCTGTCTTTGTGCAGCAACCGCGACTGGTTGCGAGTTGCGCTAGGGCAAACAGTAGCCTCAATACGAGCAGGCAGAGCCTCTGGTCAGCCAAGAGCGTTGACTAACCATAACTACTTAAAAAAGGTGCTTAGTAGCATTGATGACCAAGCGGTGATTGTGCCATCTAAGCCCGCCAAGGCCATGTCATCGATTGAGATTAAAAGCTCAGGCCATGTTGAAACGCTGGCCGAGACTCAGGCCAAGTGGGAGGCGCAGATGGCTAAATATAAACAAGCGGCAGCAGTCAAATGTCACAATGGGAGGAAGCGCTAATGGATTGTTCTGATGATAAAGAGAGGTCTTACCCAGAAGGAGAGCAGCAATTAGAGCTGCTGCACACCAACCACAAAGAACTGGAACAGGCGCTGGACACACTGGCCAATCTGCGGCCAGATGAACGCGAAGACTTTACCAAGCGCTGGCCATCGACGCTGCAGTCATTATGTGAAGTGATGCGGGTGACCTTAGAGGGGCAAGCGGTCGATAACGCTGTCCACTTGAGTGAAGCCCTTGCCACCACATTGAGTACCTATTTAGGCGGGCGTGATATTTATATCCCTAATGGTGAGCGGCTTAAAGACGCCTTGCGTGATATTCGCATCTGGCGCGAGTTTAAAGGCAACAACCTTGAGCCGTTATCAAGGAAGTATGGGCTCACTGAGCGACGTATCAGTCAGATTATTGCCGAGCAGCGAGCAGCCTTTGTGGCGCGAAAGCAGAGGAAGTTGTTTTAATTGCGGGCTTTTTAACCGCAGGCTTTTAATCACAGACTTTTAATCAAAACAATTAATCACCCTAAAAAATTGACACTTTTTACCGTGTCAGGGCATACTTGCTGGGTACTTATCAACTACTGGTTAAGTACGGAGGCGTCGAAACCTCTTCAAACAGCGGTCATCCAACCCCGAAGCGTTGGTATTTTTATGCCCCAAGTTTAGCAGTTCCCTGCCTGTGTACAGTTCAAGGTCGGGAGGGCGACGAATACAACACCCTTCGGGGAAATAAGTCCGCGGCTCTGTTTGGCCGTTTCGAACCTCCTGACACCCAATTTTCGAAAAAAACAAACAGGAGTCTTTATGACTAATCACATCACAGTGGCAAATCAGCCCATAACGCTTGATCAACATGACCGTATAAACCTCAATGAGTTGCATCGCGCAAGTGGGTTGGGCTCAGCCAAAAAACCGAGCAATTGGTTACGATTAGCCTCAACTGCAGAGCTAGTCGATGAGTTATCAAACTGCTCAGATCTGAGCAGTTTAAGTGTTTGCAAAACAGAGGGACGCAACGGCGGCACCTTCGCCCATCAACTGTTAGCCATCAGTTATGCTGGTTGGATCAGCCCTCGGTTTCAGTTGCAAGTCAATCAAGCGTTTTTAGACTCGCGCCGCCAGCCTAAAGCGCTTGCCCTGCCCGCCAACCAGATGGCCATCGACAAAGACCGCTATATCGCGCTGCTGGAGCAAAGCCTTGATTTGCTGCAACAACAAAAGCCGAAAAAGGCCGCCAATGTGCCGCTGAGCGTCGATGAGAAGCAACACATTATCAGGGCGCACCAACAGGGAATGAGCAATGCACACATTGCAGCGCAGCTAGGACGTTCGCGCTCGGCGGTACGGGCGCTGGTGCGTGAATACCAAGCCGCCAGCGGGAGGGACGCCTAATGAAACATTACCGTCCGACCTTGGCCGATGGACTAGAACAACTCAATCACAGTATCGTTGCGCTGGACAGTTATCGATTTTTACTGGAAGTGGCCGATGAGAATGAACCGATTGATCACCATGAAATTGCGGCGATGTTAACCGTGGTATTATCGCAACAGCGCGGTATACTGGCACAATTACAAGCGACGAGTGGGATTGAACAGGAGGCGTCATGGAGCAAATAATTAAACAGCGGCAAGCAATTTTAATGTTGCTGTACCGCGCCAGACAGAATGAGCAGCAACACCTAAAGGGCTTTGTGAGTGAAAACGATCTTAACGACAGCCTTGGTGAGTGCCGTTTTAACCTAGATGTACTGGTTGAGCTAGGTCAAGTGCAGCGTGATGGCTATAAATATCGCATTACAGGCCAAGGCGTTGTCGCAACCGAGGCGGTTAGCCTCTAATCCCGAAACCTTTCCAATCCTGAGCGCCAGCCTAAACCGAGACAATAACATTACGTTAATTGTTTCGGTTTTTTTATGTCCCATTACGATGATTTACGCGGTGCCCATACCAGTGCAGCAGAGCATCTAGCCAACCCAAGCTTAGTGGCGACAGCGATAAATCTGCTCATCGCCGAAGAAAGCTTCGAGTCAGCACCTTACCTGTGCAGCGAAGGGTTTCCCACCGTTGGATTTGGCCAGCGCATTGGGCCTCAGCATGCCGACATAGCTTTATATCAATTCAAATTACCTAAGGGCGCGGCGCTCAAATGGCTGGAGATCAATGTGGCGCTGTTAGTTGGTCAGGTCGCGACCAACCCCAAAACCGCCGCCGCCTTTGCCAACTGTAACTTAGCCCGGCAAACCGTGTTAATCAGCATGGCGTACCAGATGGGGCTTAAGGGGTTGGCTGGATTTACTCATACCTTGGCCGCCTTGGCAGATGGGCGCTGGGAGGATGCCTGGCTGCATGCACTCGATAGCCGCTGGGCCATTCAGACACCAAAGCGCGCTCAGCGACACGCCGATGTGCTGGCGACAGGGGAGTGGTAATGGCCTTTATCAACCACAACCAAACGCGCAGCGCCGTCAACAGTGCCCCCATTGCGGCGACCCAACCTAGACGCATTGCTAACCGAGTGTATCGCCAGTGCGCCAAAGATGGCTTTAATGCCCGCATTAAGGCTGAGCTTTCGTCAGAGCCTGTGCCCGCTCAACCAGGGCTATACAGCCACCATCAGACTCGACAGAGCTATTACAACAAAGGCTGGTTTGCGGTGACGCCGATGCACATCTTGCATGCGCGTGCACGCCACAATCAGCCACCACATCAGAAAGGAGAGTCCCATGGGCTGGTTTGATGATTTCGACCTAGGCAAAACCGTATCGGCCATCGCCCCCTTGGCGGGCAAGATTATCGGTGGCCCTTATGCAGCACTAGCGATATCTGCGGTGCAGCTGGCACTTGGCAGTGATGAAACTGAGCCAGAGACGCTTGCAAAGCAGATTAAAGACGCCACGCCAGAGCAACTTATCGCTCTGCGCGGTATCGATAACGATCTTAAGGTCAAGCTCAAAGACTTAGACATCAAAGAGCAAGATTTGGAGTACCAGGACAGGGCCAACGCCCGTGAACTGTTTAAGCAAAACAGTTGGCCACAAATCTTGTTATCTGCCCTGTTTGTGTTGGGGTACTTCATTGTCACCGGCTTGCTGGCCTATTACGCCGTGAGCTTTACCGATGACCAAGAAGTGAATCCGCTGCTGTTTGGCATGCTGGGGACGGTTATCGGGGTGCTGACTGCAGCCATTCCGCAAATTCTTAACTTCTGGTTTGGGTCATCCAAAGGTAGCCAGGATAAAAATCAGATGATTAACCAAGCCAAGCAGGGGGGGCGGTAAATGAGCGATCCTTGCGACTGGGCCAGCGACATCGAGCAGCGCGAGCGTGAGGCGGCGATTGCCAGTAAGCGGTCATCAAAAGCTAACGGCAATGGTATCTGCCAGGACTGTTTAGAGTCGGTTGAGGTGCAGCGAGGCAATGCCCTGCGCTGTATCAGTTGCCAAGAAGATCATGAGCTGCGTTTGCGACAGAGAAATGGAGGCCGCCGTGGTTAGTTTTTTAGAGTTTATCAATGCCAACTTCAAATTAGTCTCAGCCTTGGCCTATTTCGCTTTAGTGGGATTGTTGGCTTGGTTTCATTTGAAGTTTGCGACCCGTCAAGAACATGAGCAATTAAGTGACAAATTCAGTGGCATGGAAAAGCAATTATCCAAAGTTGAGTCTGATATTAAGCACTTGCCAACCAAGGAAGAAGTCCATCGCCTGGACAGAACATTAAGTGGATTAACAGAGACGATTAACGCCACCCAAGAAGGCATTAACCGACTAGAACGTAAAACTGACCTCTTATTGGAAAATGAACTAAGGAACGACTAATGGCGCTGCAAGACATTATTACCGAACACCAACGCCTGGTGATTTTGCGCCTACTGGCCGAAGTCCCAGGTTTCGATTTAAACGAGTCCATTTTGCAAGATGGGCTTGATGCTTACGGGCTGGATATCAGCCGCGATGGTCTGCGCACCCAGCTTGCCTGGTTGGCAGAGCAAGGCTTAATTCGCTTGGAAAAGTTGGGCGGCACCCAAAAGGCCACGCTTACCAGTCGCGGCGAAGATGTCGCGCTCGGTCGCGCTGTGGTACCCGGCATTAAGCGCCCACGGGCTGGGGAGTAGTTATGGGCAAGGAGACTGACACCCCAACCCGTGGCCGCCGTTCTAAGGTGGACTTGCTTCCCGATGATATCCGCAAGCGGTTGGATAGTGGCCTGCGCGATGGCTCTATCACTCAGATGGAGCTGCTCGAAGAGGTCAATGCGCTGATTAAAGCCGCAGGGCTACCCGAAGAGCAGCAGCTATCCCGTGCAGGGATCAATCGTTACGCCACCAAGATGGAGGCCGTGGGCAAAAGCCTGCGCGAAATGCGTGAGATCACTCAGGTGTGGACGGCAGAACTGGGTGATAAACCCACGGGAGAAGTCACCAAACTGATCCTTGAAATGGCGCGTTCACAGCTGTTTAAAGCCCTGTTAAATCAAGATGGTGAAGCGGCAGACGTGGGCATGATTAAAGAGGCCATGTTGGCGGTGCAGCGGCTTGAGAGTGCCGCCATGGCCAGTCATAAGCGCGAGAAAGAGATCCGCAAACTGTTTGCCGAAGAGGCGGCCAATGCCGTTGAGCAAGAGGCTAAGGCCGCAGGGCTGACAGAGGAAGCGGCCGAAGTGTTGAGAAACAAAATCTTGGGGATCGCTTAATGAATCAAGCTGTGAATGTCGGTGCTATAGGTAAAGTCGACGATGGTACCACCGCAATTGCAAAGGCGGTTAAGTCTGCCATTTCCACTTTTGACCACGACTTTGAGGCAACCCAGCTTAGGCAGTTTGATCCAGGTGAGGTCTTGCTGGGGTACCAGAAACGCTGGCTGGAAGACAGGTCACAGCTGAAAATCGCCGAGAAATCCCGCCGTACCGGCTTAACCTGGGCTGAGGCTGCCGATGCCGCATTAATGGCCGGCACCGCCCGTGGCCATGGTGGTACCAATCATTTCTATGTGGGCAGTAATAAAGAGATGGCGCGCGAGTTTATCGATGCTGCTGCCATGTGGGCCAAGGTGTTTGACAGGGCTGCAGGTGATATCTGCGAAGAGGTGTTTATCGATGAAGGCAAAGATGGCAAAGAGATCCTCACCTTTGCCATTTACTTTGCTTCTGGCTTTAAAATTCAGGCGCTGTCCTCAAACCCATCTAATCTGCGGGGTATGCAAGGTAATGTGACCATCGATGAGGCGGCCTTTCACGACCGCTTAGCTGAGGTGCTTAAGGCCGCGCTGGCACTGACCATGTGGGGCGCCAAGGTGCGCCTCATCTCTACCCACAACGGCATCGACAATCTGTTTAACGAGCTGATTAATGATTCCCGTGCCGGTAAAAAAGATTACTCAGTCCACCGTATCACCTTAGATGATGCCTGCGGTGAGGGCTTATATCAGCGTATCTGCCAGGTGCGTGGGACACAGTGGAGTCAGCAAGCGGAAGATGACTGGAAGGCAGGCTTGCTTAAAGGTACCGCCACCGAAGAGGACGCCCTGGAAGAATATGGCTGCGTGCCTAAGTCGGGCGGTGGTACTTACATCAAACGGGTGTTGATCGAAGAGGCCATGGTGAAAGATGGCTCCATTCCTATCTTGCGCTTCACCGCCCCCAAAGATTTTGAAACCTGGTCTGATGCCCATCGGCACATCCAGGTCAAAGAGTGGTGCGAGCAGATTCAGCCTCACCTGGACACACTTAACCCCTTATGGAATCACGCCTTTGGGGAAGATTTTGCCCGTCGGGGGGACTTGTCGGTGTTTGTGCCGCTGGAGATAAAACCGGATTTAAGCAAGCGCACCCCCTTTGTGTTGGAGCTGGCCAAGCTGCCCTACGACACCCAGCGCCAGCTGCTGTTCTATGTGTGTGATCATCTGCCGCGTCTGCAAGGTATGGCCTTTGATGCCACGGGTAACGGTGGCTACTTGGCCGAGGCCGCCATGTTCCGCTACGGCACCGATATGGTGGATCAGGTGATGTTGTCTGAAGCCTGGTACCGAGAATGGATGCCCAAGTTAAAAGCCGAGTTTGAAGACCTGAACCTGACTATCCCACGCCACCAGGATGTGCTTGATGATATGGGCAAGATCAAAGTGGTTAACGGCACACCAAAAATCGACAAAGGCTCAGACAAGAGTGCCGTCACGGGACAGCAGCGCCACGGTGACTTTGCCGTCGGTTTGGTGATGGCCATTCGCGCCAGCTGGATGGAGGGCAGTGTCATTGAATACACCCCGCTACCCAGCAAGGCCAGCCGAGATGATGACGACCTATTTGATGACCACCATGATGACGACCTCTATGCAGGCAGTTATGAACAAGGAGCCTGGTAATGGCTGAGACTCATACAGACAAGCAAACCGACACTCATACCGACAAGAACGGCACCCGCTATAAGGTGAGCGACAAGCAGCTGACGACATCGCAAACCGATAAGGCGCGGCTCGCCCATCTGCAGTCACACTACGCCAGCCACCCTACACGAGGGCTGACACCGACCAAACTGGCGGGCTTGCTGCAGCAGGCCGAACAGGGCGATTTGATCGCCCAGTGTGAGCTAGCCGAAGACATGGAAGAGAAAGATGGCCACATCTTCTCTGAGTTGCAAAAACGCCGCCGTGCGCTGCTGGGCGTGGAGTGGCAAATTGTGCCCCCCCGCAATGCCAGCGCCGCTGAACAGGCCGATTGTGAGTTGCTGCATGAGCTGCTCGATGACCTGTCGATTTTGGACGATCTCATCTTCGATATGTCGGACGCCATCTTAAAAGGGTTTTCAAACAGCGAGATTGTCTGGCAGCGCCAGGAGAAGTTATGGCTGCCTGAGGCGTTTAATTTTAAAGATCCCAGTTGGTTTATGTTACCTGGCAGCGAGAGCGGCCTCAGCCGCAACGAGCTGCGCTTGCGCGATAACAGCCTGCATGGTGAGGCGCTGCAGCCCTTTGGCTGGGTCAGCCATATCCATAAAACCAAGTCAGGCTACTTGAGCCGCAATGGCTTAGCTCGGGTGCTCGCTTGGCCCTACCTGTTTAAAAACTACAGTGTTAGAGACCTCGCTGAGTTTCTGGAGATCTACGGCTTGCCGCTGCGTCTGGGTAAATACCCCGCTGGTGCCGGTAAAAGCGAGAAGGCTACCTTGCTGCAGGCGGTGATGAGCATCGGCCACAATGCCGGTGGCATCATCCCCAAGGGGATGGAGATCGACTTTACCGAGGCGGCCAAGGGCGGCAAAGATCCGTTTGAATACATGGTGTCGCTGATGGAGAAAACCATCTCTAAAACCATTTTGGGCGGCACGCTCACCAGTCAGGCCGACGGTAAAAGCTCGACCAATGCCCTGGGTAATGTCCATAACGAGGTGCGTCAGGAACTGCGTGACTCAGACCTCAAGCAGATCGCCAATACCCTCAGCCGTGACTTAGTGCTGCCGCTGTATATGCTCAACGGCAAGAGCTATCGCCATAGCAGCCGCGCGCCACGGCTTGAATTTAACCTGGTAGAGGCCGAGGACATCAAAGCCTATGCCGAGTCGCTGCCAAAGCTGGTTGAGATTGGCTTTGCCATTCCGCAGTCCTGGGCACAAGAGAAACTGCAGATCCCCATCGCGCAAAAGGATGAGCCGGTACTTGCAATTGGTGCTAAGTCATCCGAGCAGGAGGTGAGTCAAACAAAGCTGAAGCAGTTGGCAATAAAACGCATTGTGGCACTTAAACAACAGGCCGAGCAGCAAGACGTTGTTAATGATGATCAGCCATTGGATGAGATGAATGTTCAGCTAGTGGATGAGATGAGCCCAGTGTTGCAAGGCTTTAGCGATGAGGTGCAGGCGCTGGTTAATGGTGTAACGTCGCTGGAAGAGCTGCAGGTCAAGCTGGCCGAGCTGGACTTGAATATCGACGAAGCCAGTGAGATCTTGCAGCTGGCCATGGTATCGGCAGATCTTGCGGGTCAGTATGACGTGAGTGAGGGGCGCTAGCTATGCCGACAAAAGTCCGTTACGGCAGCCTACCCTTTAACGAGCAGATCAGCTTCTTTCGCGATAAGCTCAACCTGCCCACAGAGCGTTGGAACGATATTTGGCAGGGAAGCCATGCCAAGGCGTTTGTGGTGGCGGGGGCAATGAAACATGATTTATTAGTTGATCTGCGTAGCGCCGTCGATGCCGCCATAGCCGATGGCAAGTCGCTTACCTGGTTTCAGTCAGAGTTTAAAAATATCGTCGCTAAACACGGCTGGGCACACACAGGCAGCGCCGCTTGGCGTGCTAAAGTGATCTACCAAACCAATATGCTGCAAAGCTATAATGCGGGGCGTTACGCGCAGCTACAGCAGTTTGATTATTGGCGTTATGCTCACGGGGATAGCCGCTATCCACGCGAACTGCACCTTAAGTGGCATGGTACTGTTTTGCCAAAGACCGACCCTTGGTGGTCAACGCATTTTCCCCAGAACGGCTGGGGTTGCCGGTGTCGGGTCTATGGTGTCAGTCGATATGACATGGAGCGCCGTGGCATCACCGTGACACCCGCACCAGAGGACGGTGTCAGAGACTGGACGGATAAACGTACCGGCGAAGTGCATCAGATACCCAAAGGTATCGACCCCGGCTTTGACTACAGCGTGGGTGAGGCTAGTTTAGGGAAACGGTTAACCAGTGAGCAGATGCAGGCATGGCAGGCACAAAAGGCCGATGCTTGGCAAAGTTTGACCTCGGACACCTGGAAGACGTTGGGCTTACCTGCGGTGTTGCCTGCTATTAACACCAGCGCGGTGCTGGCACCCAGTGCGCAAACGCTGGATGAACTCAGCGATACTGTGCATAAAGCCTTTGGTGAGGAGGCGATTGTCTCTGGCCCCACCAACAGCCTGTCGGTTTACATCAACAGTGCCGCCTTGGTTGAACACCTGAGTAAAGACCTACACCGCTCACGTTTTATTCCCCTACTGACCGATGTGATCGCCACACCGCAGGAAGTGTGGGCCGCGTTTGAAAAACATCTGGGTACGGGTAAGGTGGCGCTGCGCCTGAGGTATATCAAAGTCGTTAATATCGGCAAAAACAAAAGCCTGTTGTTGGTCGCCCAGGTGGTTAAAGGACGTATCGAGGCGTGGACATTTATTCCCTTAACGCCGGGTAGCTATCTTAACAAACAGCGTCGTGGCAGTTTGTTATATTCGGCAGATGGAGATGGGAAGGATGAGTAATTTGCTAAAGTGCCTGCTATCCGTGTGGTGATAGCTACACTGGCAATTAATTCTCACGCCACACCGCAACCGAATTAATCCACCTGCGCTGAGTATAAGGCAATTATTGTAAGGGAGGCAAGATGGCAGGTAGTTACATCAAGGTCGATTACCGTGGCGAAAAGGGGCTGACCAAGGCGCTCAACAGTCTATTGAAACAAGGCCATAATCTATCGCCGGTGCTGGGAAAGATTGGGGCTTATCTACACGACAACACTCAACAACGCTTTGTGGATATGCAGGCACCCGATGGTTCGCCATGGGAGCCGCTCAGTAGCACGACATTGGATATGAAGGCCGCTAAAGGGGCAAGGCTGGACAGAATTCTGTCCGATGTCGGCACTCTGGCCGATACCCTGCATTATCAAATCAGTAGTGACACCTTAAGCCTAGGGAGTAATGAAGTTTACGCTGCCATGCATCAGTTTGGCGGTATTACAGGGGAACGCAGTTGGATCCCAGGTGTCGAAATCCCCGCCCGTGAGTTTTTAGGCATGGCGCCATTTGAAAAGGATGAGGTGGAGGCGATAGTGGGCGATTACCTCATCCGAGGGTTGCCTTAACCTTTCTTGATTTACTCCGAAGCTCTCAGAGGCGATTTAAGCCCTTAACTAACCTTTTGTATCTCCTTGTATTCACCAGAACCAGTTAAAAGCGTTAAGAGAGATTTAAACAGGGTTTAAACTGGGTTATGCTGCAAGGAGATATTAAACATGGATGCGTTTTAGTGAAAAAGACCTTTGCTGAGTGTTTGGCTCAATTTCAAAACGATGTGAAACCTAACTCATAATTCCCGAAACCTTTCCAATCCCCACCTGATCCGTGACCCCGCAATATGGGGTCATGAAAACACATACCGCGTTTGAATCCATAGCAGTCCTGACTGCCCAAACTGCCCACCTAGCCGGTGAGGGCGAGTCGCTGGCGGCGCTCAATTTTACCTTGGCCGCCATCGATACTGATGCCGACGCCGACAAAACAGGTGCTGATAAGAGCATTGCCCGCCGGGTGCAGCTGCTGCCCGATGGCCTGTTTTCGGCCAAAGATGGTCGCCCCTTTGACGTGGACAGCGGCAAGTGGCTGATGGATGACCTGGCCTTTGCCATGCTGCAGGCCAACGCTAACGCCCGCGAAAACGATTTCCATTTTGACTATGAACACCAGACCCTCAACGCCGATGACAATGGCAAACCCGCCCCTGCAGCAGGCTGGTTTAAGCAGCTGGAGTATGTGCCAGGGCAAGGGGTGTTTGCGCTGAATGTTGACTGGACTGCGCCTGCAGCCCAGTACATTACCAATAAAGAATACCGCTATACCTCGGCGGTGTTTGCCTACGACACCCAAAGCGGTCGTCCCACCCGTTTACTCCATGTTGCCCTGACCAATGACCCGGCGCTCGATGGCATGAAAGCCATTGCCGCACTTAAGGCCGGTCATGGCCGAACTGACTCACCCAACCTGATAGAAGGAAGCCAACCGATGAATGAAGCACTCAAACTGTTACTGGGTTTAATTGGTATCGAAACCGAAGGTGACTTAAGCAACGAAGCCGCCTTAAAAGCCGCGACGGATAAAGCTGAAACGGCCATTGCTGCCTTAAAAACCAAGGCTGATCGCGCAGGCACCCTGGAAACTGAGCTTAACCAGGCAAAAGAAACTGTGACCGCCCTTAAAGCCAAAGAGGGCAAGGTTGACTTGAGCCAGTATGTGCCCAAGGTCACCTATGACGCCCAGGTGACCGCCTTTGCCGCCCTCAAAGCGGGCAATGACAAAGACTCTGTCACGCAGTTGCTCAAAGACAACGCCGACAAGGTGTTTGAGTCTGAAACCGATTACCTCAAAAGCTTTGCCGAGCAGCAAGGTGTCGCGGCGCTCAAAGCCATGCTGGAGGCTCGCCCCTCAATTGCCGCGCTTAAATCCACCCAGACCAATGGCAAAGACAAGCCAGATGGCAACAAGGATGAGCTGAGCGCCGAAGAGTTGGCCGTGTGTAAAAACATGGGCATCACGGCTGAAGAGTACAAGGCGGCCAAGGCGTAAGCCGGTTTACCCATTCGCGCTGCGCGCCATGGCGAGCAGTTAGTTAACTTAAGCAAAAGGAGCCTAACCATGGCGTTAACCAAAGACAGAGGCACCCCACAACGTGCCAACGATTTACGCAGCGACCCAGTGGCGGCGGCAACGATGATTTATGCCGGTGCGATTGTGATGCTCGATGCATCAGGCAATGCCGTGCCCGGCACTACCGCGACGGGCCTCAGCGCGCGCGGCGTGGCACAGGCGCAAGTGGACAACAGCGCAGGCAATGCCGGAGATAAAAGCATTACTACTCGTAACGGCTGCCACCGTTTCTTAAACGACGGCACCATCACCCGTGCCGATATCGGCGCGAGTGCCTATGTGGTGGACGATGAGACAGTGGCCAACAGCGATGGCGGTACCACCCGCAGCGCATTGGGCACCATTGTCGATGTCGAGGCCGTGGGTGTGTGGGTGGATATCGCCTAACGCTCGCTGTTGCTCAGCCCAAGCGTAGCGATAACCGATTTTATTATTCATCAGTAAGGAATCAGCAATGATCATTAACAAGGCTAATTTATCGTCCCTGTTTGTCGCCATTAAAACGGCGTTTAACAAGGGCTTAAAAGACACAAACCCCCAGTGGCAGAAAGTGGCGACCTTAGTCCCGTCCACCACAGCCAGCACCACTTACGCCTGGCTGGGCCAGTTCCCGCGTTTACGTGAGTGGATTGGCGATCGCCAGTTAAAGAGCCTGGCAGCCCATGCCTACAGCGTGGTCAACAAGAAGTTTGAATCGAGTGTGGCCATCCCCCGTGATGACATCGATGACGACACCTATGGCGTGTTTACCCCGTTGTTTGAAGAGATGGGCTATGCCGCGGCAACCCACCCGGATGAACTGGTGTACGCCTTGCTGGCAGCAGGCTTTACCACGGCCTGTTATGACGGCCAGAACTTCTTCGACACCGACCACCCTGTCGGCAATGAAGATGGCGGCATCACCTCGGTGAGTAACATGCAGGCCGGTGCCGGGGCGCCCTGGTTCCTGCTGGATGTGAACCGTCCGATTAAGCCGCTTATCTTCCAGCGTCGCCGCGATTACGCCATCAAGGCGATGACCAAAGACGATGATGAAGCGGTGTTTATGCGTGACGAATACCGCTACGGCGTCGATGCCCGAGTCAATGCCGGCTTTGGTCTGTGGCAGCTGGCGTTCGGCTCGAAAGCTGTGCTGGATGCGGCCAACTTCAAGGCGGCGCGCACGGGGATGAAGAGCCTCAAGTCTGACGAGGGGCGCCCATTGGCGGTGATGCCTAACTTGCTGGTGGTGGGGCCAAGTAACGAGGCGGCTGCCGAAGCCTTGATCATGACCCGCACCTTAGATGGCGGTGGTGACAACCCACTGTACAAGACAGTTGAGGTGCTAGTGGTGCCTTGGCTGGATTAACCCAGATTAGGATTATCAACCTTTCTCTCCCTTGGTGGGTAAGTGTAAGCGAAGTAGCTTACCCACCACTTTTAACTTGGAGCATACATGAAATGGCTAAATTACTTATTACACAGGCTGTTATCGTTACCTGTTTGGTTCACGCTGGCTATCGCCGAGCGGGTGTGGCGCTGGCTAAGGGTGAAAACCGCTTTGAAGGCAATACCTTCACTGAGGCTCAGCTGGCACAGCTTTGCAGCGATCCACGCCTTAAAGTGGTGGCGGCAGACGACGCAGCGCCACAAGCAGATCCATCAGCACTATCGCAAGGGGCCCTGGCATCAGCAGCAGTGGATGGCGGCGTAGACAAAAGCCTTGAAGGTACCATTGCCGGTGTACAAGAGCATGATGGCACGGTTAAGTCGCTCGATGACATGACGGTAGCTGAGCTTAAGCAGCTTGCTGAAGACATGGAGATCGAGGGCTTCAAGGGCATGAAGAAAGCCGAATTGGTCGCCGCTATTGGGGCAATCAAGGTGGAAGTGCCTGCAGATGCTGACAGCGACCTGAAAGACGAAGGGGCTGAGTAATGCCTTACGCCACGGCTGAGCAGATGATAGCGCGTTTCGGTGAGCAGGAGTTAATAGCGCTCACCGACCGCGACGGCACAGCGGGTGGTGTGGTGATGACGGTGCTGGACACGGCAATCGCTGATGCCAGCGCCATCATCGACGGCTATTTGGCAGGGCGCTACGCCTTGCCTTTGGCCAATCCGCTCCCCGTGCTGGCTCGTTTGTGCTGTGACATGGCGCGCTATGGCCTGTACGACGATGCCGTCAGTGATGCCGTTGCCAAACGTAATGATGACGCGGTGCGATTCCTGGAGAAGGTGGCTCAGGGCAGCATCACCTTAGGCGTCAGCAGTGAAGGCGCTCAAGCCGTCCCTCAGGATATGCCCGAGATCCACAGCGCGGGCAGTGTGTTTGCCCGGCCAAGCAGTAAAGGGTTTATCTGATGCAGGATATCGTCGCGCTGCTCAAAGCCAGACTCAATCCTGCAGATGCCCTCTGGGTGGATGTGGATGGTCTGTCGCAGCTGTCTGCGCTGGATGATAAGACCAAGACCCGTCTGCCTAAGTTGTTTGTGATTGAACTGAGTGAACAGGCGCGTCCCGATGTGCGCGGCAGCGGCCCCTATCTGCAGTCATTGCAGCTGGAGGTGGGGGTGATCTGTGTGATGGCCACCATCAATGGCACGCCGGGCAATTTAACCCCGATGCGCGAGCAGGTGCGAGGGCGCCTGTTCGGCTGGTCACCCAGCAATGAACATGAGCCACTGTCGCTTGCCGGTGGCCGCCTACTAAAACTTGGTGATCGTTATATCGCCTGGCTCGACCGCTTTATGACTGAATACACCGCAGATGCGAATCACCTCTAGCTGTCATGCCAGGGGCTGAAAGGAGATAAACCATGGCTCGTAAATTTAGAAAAAAAGCGTTGGTGTTTGCCACCGAATTGACTTACGGCGTCGATGCCATTGCGGCGGCTGAGCCTGCCACGGCGGTGTTAGGCCGTGAGGTGAAGATCACCCCAATGGCGGGCGAGAATACTGAGCTTGATTATGATGACGGCAACTTAGGTAACAGCGCCGAAATTGAAACCGAAACCTATGTCAGCCTGGAATTTGGGGTGGATTGGGCCGGTAGCGGCGTAGCCACCACAGCCCCGGCTTATGCGCCTTTGCTGGATGCCTGTTTGCGCAAGACAACAGTGGGCGCTTCCAGTGTCGATATGGCTATCGATGAAGCGGGCACAAGCTCGCAGACCTTTTACTTCTATTTGGATGGCGCGCTGCATGCCTTAGTGGGCGCACGCGGCAGTTTCAAGCTGGAAGCCAAGGCCAAAGATTTCCCTAAGATCATGTTTACCTTTACCGGCTTATTTGTGGCGGTCAGTGCCGATGCCATGCCGGTGACTGACTTTAGCGCCTGGAAAACACCGATGAAGGTGGGTGCGGCCAACTCGTCCTGCAGCTTAGATGGCAACGCCATAAAGCTTATTAGCTTTGAATATGACCAGGGCAATGAAGTGGTGCACCAAGAGTATGTTGGCCATGAAGAGGTGATCATCACCGATTACAAGCCAAGCGGTAAGCTGGTACTGGAGGCCGATACCTTGGGCAACTTTGACCCGTTCGCGGCTAATACGGCAGTGCTGCCATTTAACCTGACCCATGGCGAGGCCACTAACCAGGTGATCTTTGCCACCAGTCAGCTGCAGCTAGGCCGCCCTGAGTATGGTGAGCAAGATGGCACTTTGACCTATGAGATCCCTGTGCGTCCACTGGGTAATGGCGATCTTCTTACCACCCAATAACCCATTTCGCTCAATATAGTTAAGGAAAAATAATGACTAACGCATTTGTGTTTAGCCCAGAACGTCAGGTAAAGCAGTGGCCCGCCACCATTAAAGTGGCGGCCGATGGTGGCAAAGTCACTGAACTTGAGATTTATCTCGATCTCAATTTACTGCCCACAGACAAGTACATGGACAAGTTAAGTGAGGGTAATAAAGCCCTGTTTGACGCTATTTTAACGGGCTTTAGCGGCATTAATGCCACTGATGGTTCACCACTGGCAGACACTGAAGAGAACCGTGCGGCGTTATATCAGCACGCGCCTTTTACCGATGCGCTGCTGCATGCTTACCGCGCGGCCAATACCGGCGAGGCGGCAAGAAAAAACTGATAGACGGTGTGCGCGAGCTGTATTTGCGCACACCCACCTCAAAAGCCGAGCAGCGCCAGTTAGATAAGGAGCTGCAGCTGCTGGGGATTGAGGACAAGGCCCCCGAAGAGGATGCGCCGATTGTGTTTTGGGATGAACATGAGGCGGCGCTGAACTGGTGGTGGCAGGTGCAGGATCTGCTGCGGTATAACGAGTGCGTCTGTATGGGGCTCGATGTGCTGGCGGTCAAGGCTGACAGTGAGTTAAGTGGCCGCGAGGTGTCGGTGGAGGATTATCAGAAGCTCAGGCTCATCGCCCATACGGTGACCGAGCTGTTTAATGACAAGCTTACGACTTAGGCAGTAACCACCACAGCACCAGTTTGGCGAATAAGTGGCAAGCAAATGCCACACACACTACAAAGCCTAATAGCAGTACCAGATTCATATTTGCTCCACACTTGTTAGCCAAAAAGGTATGAGGATGAATGATTTAAAAGTAGCACTGACCTTAAGTGCCGATGGCAAACAACTGATCGCCACTGTCAACAATACTAAAACGGTAGTCTCTAATCTTAATACTAAGCTGGGCCAAACGAAAGGTGCCAGCAATCAAGCTTCTCAGGGCTTAAGTCAGCTCGACCGTCAATCGGCCGCCACGGCCAAGTCAATTAAACATATGAGCCACATGGCGCTGAGCGCCTTTGCTGGCTTGTCAGCCATCAATTTAGGTCAGAAAGTTACCCAGGACTTAGCCGCCTTTCAGGATGTGCGTACCCGGTTGCAGAGTTTATCGGGTACCACGGCCGCCTATGCCAATAATGAAAAGTATCTGCTGCAGCTGACCCGTGAGCACCATAAAGAGCTTATTCCGCTGGCGGATAACTATGCGGCCATGCTCAATCTGGTGGACTCTGGCTTGTTAACTCAAAGCCAGTCACGTGCGATTTTAGAGGGCATGAGTAACGCCCAGTCAGCCTTAGGTGCCAGCTCGGTGCAGCTGGGCCAGTCCATGTATGGTCTGTCGCAGGCGTTAGCCTCGCCCATAGTGCGCGCCGAAGAGCTGAACCAGTTGGTTGAGCCCATGCCAGGTTTGCTTAATAAGATGGACAGAGCCGCTGGACTCAGTGCCGGTGGCTTTAGGCGTATGGTGCTTGAAGGTAAGGTGACCTCCGAGTTTTTGCGCAACAACCTGATTAAAGCGTTGCAGGAGTACGAGGGTGCAGCAGCGGCGACCGCTGCCAACATCAGTGCTCAGACCCGCGACATGAAAAACGCCTATCAGCAATTGTTGGTCGCCTTTGAAAGCCCGATTAATGACAGTTTAACCCCGGTTTTATCGGCTGTTACCGATGGCTTAACCTGGGCGACGGATAATGCCAATACGCTGCAGCAAGTGTTTGGTGGAGTCGTGGTAGTGGCATTGACTCGTGCGACTCAAGCGGGGGCGCTGCATGCAGCGAGCTTAGTTAAAAATGCCTATGCGGCGGCAGCGACTCGCATGGCGACTATTGCAGCAGCAGAGGCAGAGGTGCAACGGGCTAAAGTGCAGCGTGCGGCTGCGTTGACATCGGGACAAGCTGTAGCTGCTGAAGCCAGATTAACCGCTGCCCGAGAAGCACAGACGATTGCAACCAAGCAGGCGACTTCGGCTACGCGAGCATTTGGTGCAGTGACTGCATTGGTCGGTGGCCCTGTAGGTTTTGCCCTGATGGCGGCATCGGGTATTGCTTATTTAGCCTATGAGGCATCTTCTGCTGAAAAGCCAATCGCAGGTTTAACGAGTGAAGTTGAAAAGCTTAATAGCAAACTTAACTCAATGAATGATGCTCAACGTGGTATCGAACTCAGTAAACTATCGACAAAAATGAATGAGTATCGGCAGAAGATGATCGATGCTCAGGCTGAAATAGATAGCTTAATAGCGAAAGGCTTTACTGGCTCAGATACTGCAGTCATGTTTAGTGTTAAGCGTATTGAGGAACTTGAGGCATATATTGGTAGCCTAGAGGCAAAGCTTAACGATGCGAGTGAAGCGCAGCAGAAGCTGTTTAATGTGGGATTGCCTGAGTTAACGAACTCTCCGGGGGATTCATCCAGTACGTCCACAATTGACAAGCAACAGCAGCAGCTACTGGATAATCTTACCAAGCAAAAGGCCCTCTATGGCGAGGTGAGCGAAGCGGCCAAGGTGCGCTATGAGATAGAGCATGGTGCGTTAAAAGACCTCGACCCTGTGGTCAATGCCAAGATTTTACAGACGGCCAAAGAGATCGATGCCGCCAAGGCCAGTGCCGATGCGACTAAGGCTGCCAAAGATGCCGCTAAAGAACAGGCAAAAGAGCTGAAAGCCTTGCTGGCCGTGCTCGATCCTGTCGGCAGCGCCGCCGATGAAATGGCGGCCAAAGAGCAATTGCTAAAAACCTATTTTGAAAAGGCTAACGTGCCGCTGGAGCGGCGTAAGCAGCTGCTGGCTGCACTGAAGAGCGAATATACTAAGCCCTCTGAGTTCGACAATTTGCGCGGTAAGCTGGATCCGGCCTATACCGAGCAGCAAAATCACACTGAAAACTTGGGGATCCTCAATGCCGAACTGGCGGCCACCCCTGAGACTGAGGCGCTAAAGCGTAACCAGATTAATCTGCTGATCGAGGCTGAACAAAAGCGTCACGCAGAGGCGATGAAAGGCATTAATGGCGATGTGGCCATGGACTTTGATCAGCTATGGGAAAACAGTGTCGATCGCTTCTCTGCTGGTATTGGCCAAGTGACTGCCGATGCCATGTTTGAAGCCAAAAATTTTGGTGAGGGCACTAAGGAATTGTTGCGGGGCGTGAGCAAAGAGGCGATTAAGCTGCTGGTTGAATGGGGTGTTCAGCGAGCGTTAGCAGCCGCTAAAGATATGGCGCTAACTAAGACACAAGGGATCGCGACCAAGGCAGAAGCCGCCTCGACAGGAACCGCTGTAGCGACATCGATGGCACCCGCTGCAGCCACCTCGGCAATGGCCTCATGGGGTAGCAGTGCCGTGGTCGGTATGGCGGCGATGATGGCGGGGATCGCCTTGTTGCCAAGCATTATCGGTCAATTCCACGGCGGCGGCACCATCCCCAGGGAGGGGACTTATCTGCTCGATGGCGGCGAAACCGTGTACACCCGCAAGCAGCAACAAACCCTGATGAATGCCATGAGTGCCAGCGCCAATGGCGGTGGTGGTCGCAAGCAGCTGAGCATCGAGCAGCACAACACCATAGTGGTGAGCAATGAGGCGCAAGCCGACAGCTTAGCCGACGTATTACCACAGCTGGTGGCCATGACCAAAAGCGCGGTGGTGGAGGATCTTAATAATCGTGGTGATGTGTGGCAGGCGAGTCGGTAGTATTTGCGCTCAGCAGCGAGCCGCGTTATTACTATTGGTCAATTAATTACTATGAGGTTGGCTAATGGAATCTAAAGATATTTTTAATGTTGCAACAATCGAAATATTCAGACTCTGCTTGGAAGAGTTTCCATCGGAAGTTGAATTAGACCATAAGAAGATTGCCAGAGAAGTCGGTGAGTTTTTCCCTGAACCAACAGATGAAGTGAAGCTTTTTCAACACTTGGGTTTACTTAACCAAAAAGTGCAAGATACGATTTCATGGTTAACGCATGAGGGATATATACGTGTAAAAACAAATTATGTTTCTCAACCAAGTTGGTATGTGGTCACGCCTAAAGGATTACAGGCCGCCAGTGTAACGATTGATAGCCTTGAGAGTAAGCCAACATTTGCCGATGTCATTAAAGGTGGGGTAAAAGAAGTAACATCAGCCGCAGTGCCAGCGATTATTGGCGCATTTCTAAAGTAATCCCGAAACCTTTCAAATCCGCTCAACCACAGCAGCCAGCCACAATGGGGTATCACTTTTATGATGCTCAATTTGGTTGGCTATGGTCACATTTCCCGATGACATTTTTCCTACTCAGTGCGATTGGCGGTTAGTCCATCGCACTCGTGCATTTAGCAACCCCTATAACAACCAGGTGCAAACCTTAAGCCTGCCTGGTGCCTATTGGGAAGCCAACCTAACCTTTAGCAACTTAAGCCGTGCCCAGGGCGCAAAGCTGCACAGCTTTGTGGCATCGATGCGCGGCATGGCCGAGCGTACCCAACTGCATGACCATGCCATCAGTAACCCGAGCTTTGCCTCAGCACCGCAGGTTTTAGGTGGCGGGCAAGCAGGCAAACAGCTCAATGTCACTTGGTTGGCGAATGCCATTTTACCTGCAGGTCACTATATCCAGGTGGGCTCACAGCTGCTGGTGCTGACCGCCGACGCCGTGGCCGATGCCGGTGGCGCTTGCACCTTTACATTTGAGCCTGCGCTCAGAGCATCGCCCGCCAATGGTGCAACCGTTACCCTAGATACGCCACAGGCCACCATGCGGTTTATTGATGACAACCAGGGCATGCGCCGCAGCAGCAAAAAGCTGGTGTTATCGAGCGTGAGCCTGTCGTTCGTGGAGGATATCTACGCATGATAGGTTTCGCTACCCCGCAACTAAAAGCCTACCTGCGTCAGAGTAATGTGTGCGCCATTTTGCTGACCAAACTCGACTTTGCTTCTGGCCTGGTGTGTGTGCATAGCGGTGTCGGCACTATTGCTTATGATGCTGACAGTTATTTAGGGGTTGGCGTGCTGGGGAAGATTGGCGCGGTCACGCAAAACGGCAAGGTGCAGCCTAACAAGCTGCGCCTGACGCTTTCGGGCATCCCGCCTGCGCTGGTGTCTACCGCCTTAACCGAGCAATACCAAAACCGTCCTGGACAAATTTTATTAGCCGCCTTTGATGAGCAAACCGGCACTGTGTTAGCGGCCGATGTGCTGTTTAGTGGCCGGATGGATGTGATGACGCTGCGCGATGGTAGCAGCGCCAGTTTACAGCTGGATCTTAATAGCCGTGGCGTGGACTGGAAGCGCGCCCGCAATGGCCGCTATACCCATGCCGATCAGCAAGCCCGTCATCCGGGGGATAATTTTTTCGAGTTTGTTGCCCAGACCACTGAGCGTGAGCTGCAGTGGGGTGTGCCCGGTGGCAGTGCCAAGCTGTCTGGCGGTGGAAGCCGGGGCGGGGATGGCAGCAACAGCACTGGTCGCCGGTCACAGAAGTAGGAGCATTGATGAACTTAGCAGATTTTGTTAATCAGCAGCGCCATCGCCCCTTTGTGTGGGGCGAGCATGACTGCTGCCTCATGGCCGCCGACTGGCTCAAGGCCAATGGCCGTGGCGACTTAGCCGCCGAATTTAGGGGTAAATACACCACCGCATTTGGCGCAATACGTGCCTATCGACGCGAGGGGTATTTCTCTATTGCCGATCTGCTTGCGGCCAAGTTAGGCGAGCCGACCAGTACCTTGTTGCTGCGCCGTGGGGCTGTGGTGCTGCTCGATACACCAACTGGCGATGTGGTGGGCCTGTATCAGGGGAGCGATTGTTTTGCGCTTGGGCCTGATGGTTTGGTCTCATATCCTAAAACACAGATTAAACAGGGCTGGAACGTCTTATGGGTAAGGTAGTCGATGCCCTGATTAAGGGCGATCCCCTTGGAAAATTAGCATGGGATGCAGTGGGTGTTGATGCCTGGTGGGAAATCAGTGTTGGTAAGTATATTCGTGAAGCGCTGATCCCCACCCCGGATGATGACTTTGGCAATGAGGCGATGGCACAGCAGCAGATGCTGCGTAGCCCCACCGAAGCCCGCCGCAGTATTTACGGTAAAGCTATGGTGTCTGGCCCAATCGTGTTTGCCGAAGAGTCTGGTACCGACAACGAATTTCTGCATCTGGTGATCCCGTTGGCGGCGCATCGCTGCACAGAGGTGCTGGAGATCTATTTTGATGATGAACGGGTATACAGTGGCGGCAGTCTGGATGCCGAATACAGCGACCACGCCCGGATTAATATCCATCTTGGCGACCAGACTGCAGCCGATAGCGATTTGGTGAGCGAATGTGACAACTGGACAGCCGAGCACCTTGGCCTTGGGATCACTTATCTGTATGTGCGCCTGAAATACGACCCTGAGTTTTTTGCCAGCGGCCTGCCCAATATCAAAGCCTTGGTGAAGGGCAAGCAGATTTATGATCCCCGTAAGGACTCGACTGTCGGTGGCAGCGGTAGCCATCGATGGGATGATGACAGCACGTGGGAATGGAGCGATAACTGGGCGCTGTGTGTGCTCGATTACACCCGTTTTGAGTCGGGTGTCGGGGCGCTGGCCAGTGAGATTGATCTGCCATCTTATGCCTTGGCGGCCAACGACAGTGATGAGCCAGTAGAGTATGACGACGAGGGCAACAGCGAGCCGCGTTACACCTGTAATGGCACATTTACCCAGTCGATGACGCCCGTATCTGTATTGGATAAGCTGCTGACGGCAGGTGCGGGGATGCAAACCTACTGCTCTGGTCGGTACCAGCTGTTCTCTGGGGTGTATCAGGGGCCGTATGTGCTCAGCCTGGGCGAGGCCGATTTAGCCGGTGAAGTGGAGCTACGCCCCTTTACCCCACGCGCTGCCTTGTGTAACGCGGTGCGCGGTACCTTTGTCGACCCTGACAATTTTTATCAACCCACCGATTTTGCGCCCTATGAGTCGGCCTATTATCGCGGCCAGGATAACGATGAGTATATCGACCAGGACATCGATCTACCCTTTACGCAATCGACCTATACCGCCCAGCGCCTAGCCAAACTCTATTTGGAGCTTAACCGCGCCGGGCAGCAGATCTCAGTACCGCTTAACATGATTGGCTTGAGCATCAGCGTAGGGCAGGTGGTTGAGCTAGACCTGCCGCGCTTGGGAATTAAAGCCGAGTACCAGGTGATGGACTGGTCATTTGATTTTGGCCAACCCGTTAAAGTGACTTTGCGCGAGACTACCGCCAGCCTGTTTGATTATGACAAAGGCAGTTATACCAGCCGTAAACTGACCCCAGTGCTTAACCTGCCATCGCCAACGCGCGTCCCAACACCCACTGGCGCGGTGTGGACAGCCATGGGTGATGATGCCAACTGGCAGGGGGTGTTGACGTGGGATGCGCCCGGCGGCAACAGTGCTTATCGTTATCGCCTCGAAGTCAGTAATAGTTCAGATGTGGTGGTGTATCAGGCCAATATTGACGGCACCCGCCACCATATCCCTAAGCTCGATGCCGGTAATTACACCATCACCCTATGGGCGGTGAATCTGTTCGCTAACCGCTCGAACGTACCTGCAACGATAGCAATCGGTGCCAGTGTGCCACCGCCAGTGACAGGCCTAGTGGTTGAGGTGGGATCGCTTAGTTTAACCGTCACGCCGCAGACAGCCGCTGCGACTGCCCAGTCAACCTCCTTTGAGGTGTATGGGGCGCAAACCAATGTGTTTGCCGATGCGCTGCTTGTGGGCAGCGGTAAAACCGTAGTGTGGGCAGAACGCCAACCGGCAACGCAGTATTATCTGTGGGCAAGAACTGTTAACAACTATGGTGTGGGTGAATGGTTTGGGCCGACGCTGGTAACGACTGCGCAGGACAGTACGCCGATCCTTGATTTGATCATGGATGATTTGGTGATTGAGGAAAACCACTTAACAGAGTCACTACGCGACAGAATCGATCTGGTCGATCAACCCGGCGGCCTGACCGAGCAGGTGGGCAATATCGCCAGTGATTATATTGATAGCAGCGCGTTAATGGTCGCCCTTGGCAGCTATGCAACCCAAGACTTGTTAGCGCAATCCCTCAGCGATTATGTGACAGGCGATAGCTTGTTGCTGACTTTAGAAGATTACATCACCGACACAGATTTAGGATCGGTGCTGGGCGGCTATGTGACAACCAGCGCCCTGGCTAATGAGGACTTTGCCAAGAACAGCAGTTTGACCGCCTATGTGCAGCAAACCGATCTGAATGTCACATTAAACAGCTATGTGACCAACACAGAGCTAGCTAACGCAGATTACGCCACAAACACCAGTTTAACGGCTTATGTGCAACAAGATGACCTTAATGCCACATTAAATAGCTATGTGACCAACACAGAGCTAGCTAACGCTGATTATGCGACTAATACGGCGTTAACGGCTTACGTCCAGCAAACCGACCTCAACACCACGCTAGGCAGCTATGTAACCACCACAGCCTTGGCGAATGCGGATTATGCGAAGAACAGCAGCTTAACGGCCTATGTGCAACAAGATGACCTTGATGTCACGTTAAATAGTTATGTGACACAGACCGAGCTAGCAAGCGCAGATTACGCCACAAACACCAGTTTAACGGCTTATGTGCAACAAGATGACCTTGATGTCACGTTAAATAGTTATGTGACACAGACCGAGCTAGCAAGCGCAGATTACGCCACAAACACCAGTTTAACGGCTTATGTGCAACAAGATGACCTTAATGCCACATTAAATAGCTATGTGACCAACACAGAGCTAGCTAACGCTGATTATGCGACTAATACGGCGTTAACGGCTTACGTCCAGCAAACCGACCTCAACACCACGCTAGGCAGCTATGTAACCACCACAGCCTTGGCGAATGCGGATTATGCGAAGAACAGCAGCTTAACGGCCTATGTGCAACAAGATGACCTTGATGTCACGTTAAATAGTTATGTGACACAGACCGAGCTAGCAAGCGCAGATTACGCCACAAACACCAGTTTAACGGCTTATGTGCAACAAGATGACCTTGATGTCACGTTAAATAGTTATGTGACACAGACCGAGCTAGCAAGCGCAGATTACGCCACAAACACCAGTTTAACCGCCTATGTGTTAGAAACGGACTTAACCAGCACGCTAAACAGCTATGTGACCACCACGGCGTTAGCGAATGCCGATTATGCCACAAACACCGACTTAACCGCTTACGTGCTGCAGACGGACTTGGATACCAGGTTATCGAGCTATGTCACCAGCACCCAGCTCGCCAATGAGCAGTTTGCTAAGAGCAGCGATTTAACTGCCTATGTGACAACCAGCAGCTTGGGCACCACGTTAAGCAGTTATGTAACCAACACCGCGTTAGCCAGCGCCGATTATGCAACCAATAGCAGCTTAACCAGTTACGCCACAAAGGCCAGCGTTACCGCCGTTGAGCAGCGCATGACCGCCAACGAAAACGAGGCGTTTTATTCATTAAAAGTGGATGCTAACGGGCGCGTAGCGGGCATTGGCTTGCTGGCTAATCCTGATGAAACGGCGATCTACTTTAACGCTGACAAATTTATCGTATTGCCGCCTGATAGCGATGATGCAACCGAATCGGTGTCACCCTTTATCATCGATGCCACCACAGGGAAAACCGTGATCGCCGATGCGTTGGTAAGAAACCTCACCGCCGCCAACTTTGTCGGTGGCTCAATTACCGCCGATAGCCTAGCAGTGACTCAGTATGTCAACCTGCCGACCAGCTCTATTGCTGAGGATATGCTCGACGTCAGTTTTCTAAACAGCTTGGCGCGCATCGACCCAAGCGCAGTGACAACCGGCGGTACCAAGACAGGTTCCGGCACTTGTGTCAGTCGCACTATCACCCTGGGCGCGATTGCCAGCGGCGGCTTAACCACCAAGCTGCGCGTCTACATGGGCGGCGTATTTTCGACCGGGCTAGGCACAAAACCGAGCGCGCCCAGCGTGACTGTGGCGATTAAGCGCGACAGCACCACCTTGGACACTCAGGTCTTTAGCGGCAGCGTGATCCAGCCACCAGGCGACCCCTGGGAATTGCACTTTGGCGCGATAAACTGGGAATTTTCCGACCTTGCCACCACCCAGGGACAGAACCATGTGTACAGTGCGGTGATCACTGTTGCCGACGCCAGCAGTTTGTTATCTGCGGCGACGCTGTCATTTACCGCCACTGAGCCGGTCGGCAGCTCTGGCGGCATCGTGATCCAAACACTGGCCAGCAACAGTGTTAACTATTTCACTGTGGGCGGCCAGGGCGCGTCAGTACTCAATGGCGATCTGCACGTCAACAACTTTGCGACCAAGATTGCCAGCAGTACCGGCGTATTGTACGACCAGGGCACAGCGGTCAGCAGTAAGTTTGCGGCACTGTCACATACGCACAGTGGTTATGCCGCGACTTCACATACACACAGTGAATACGCGCTAACGTCACACACGCACACGGCAGCAGATGTGGGTGCTTTACCTTTAACTGGTAATGCTGCCTCTGCCACTAAGCTACAAACACCAAGAACTATATCAGGAGTTAGTTTTGATGGCTCAGCGAATATAAGCCTTACTGCAAGTGATGTGGGTGCGCTGCCTATAAGTGGTGGCACATTAACTGGCACAGTTACCGCATCTGGCTCGAACCCGATAGCATTTGGTACTGGCAATCAAAACCTTATGCGGGTTAATAGTGCTGTCATGGGCAGTACATGGTTCTCGCAAAGGTCTAGCGGTAACGGGGTTACTGGATGGTCTTGGGATTATTATGACTCCTATTCCGCAATGCACCTTACTGCTTCTACTGGCAACCTTTCAGTTATGGGTGCAATAGTAGGCGGCCGCATTTATACCGGCTACGATTCTGGTATTGCTAACTCGGTAAACTGTTCCAACTGGTTCAGGTCAAGCGGTGCGACTGGCTGGTATAATGGCACTTACGGTGGCGGTATTTACATGACCGATACTACCTTTGTGCGGGTGTATGGTGGCAAAGATTTCCTTTGCGAGGGTCAGAGCCACTCTTATTACTCAGGCAAGGGTGCGGCACTGGCGAACATTGGTTACATCGGCGCTTTCCGAGCGAACCACCCAGACCATGCCCGCGCTAATGGCACACAATACTATCCCTCGTTTGCTAGCAACAGCAAGGCAGATAACGGGTATCGACAACATCTGTCTATGGGACATAAGCGCACGAATAGTGGGTGGGATTATGCCTATATTGCTTTTGGCGGTAATGATGGCTATCCGACCAAAGAATGGTTGTTTGACACTAACGGTGCGATTATTTGTCCTGGTGATGTGTACGCCACAGGGAACGTCAAAGGCTATCAAACCTCAGACTGGAACGTTAAGCGCAATTTCACCCCGTTTGAAAATGCACTGGATAAAGTCTGTTCATGGCGCACTGGCTACTACGAAAAAATGACTTTCGAGGACGGCAAGCATACAGGTTGGGAGTCAGAATCGGGCGTGATCGCCCAGGATATTGAGGCCACCATTGATCATGTGGTGACTGAAAATAATATGCAGCACAAGACCATTAAACAGGGAGGTCATGAGTTAGTTGCTATGATGGCGGCCGCGATTAAAGAGCTTAGGGCGGAAGTGGCTGAGCTGCGCGGGAGGCTGAACTAATGGCTAATTATAACGTCGGTATAAGTGCTGCCTACGATTCCGAGTTTGGTTTCCAATTATTCATTGGCGGCACTGG
The DNA here is from genome assembly GCF_021412565.1 of Shewanella sp. AS1. Lineage (GTDB taxonomy): Bacteria > Pseudomonadota > Gammaproteobacteria > Enterobacterales > Shewanellaceae > Shewanella. The sequence goes on from NZ_JAKCLJ010000006.1 coordinate 224,282, forward strand.
TGTACAACTAGTGGCTGGGGATACATTAACATTCTCCGCAAGCTTTAATGGGTATAGTGGCACAGCCTCAGTATCAAATTTCTCTTCTGGAGTATTTACCAATACTAGCAATTTATCCCTTACTAATGGGCAAAGTGCTGTTAAAACTATTAAGTCTGGAGCTACTTTAGGTAGCTTCTCTTTGACCTTTTCAGCCACAGCACAGTCGGCACAAAGTAAGAGTTTTTCTGTTATATCGAGTGTTGATACCACGCCGAATGCTTTTAGTTTTACTGACATAACCGACGCGGCGCCCAGTGTGTTATACAACCACAACAGCTTTATTGTGTCAGGCATTAACGCGGCAGCGACGATCAGCATTAGCGGCAACGGCGCGCAGTTCGCTGTAAACAACTCGACTACTGGCTGGCGCACGACCAGCACCACGGTCAGCAACGGCGATCGCGTCTATGTGCGCATGAACTCCAGCAGCCTGTATAACACCACAGTTAGCACCACATTAACCATTGGCGGCGTCAGTGATGTGTGGTCAATCAAAACCGTGCTTGATCCTGGTAATGGCCTATTGATCCCGCTGGGCATCAGCAGTGGTGGGATTAGTGCCAGTGATATTATGGGTTTGTTTGGCGGCGCGACGTTCGAGATCGACAAGTATTACAAGGGCGGCGGGCGTGTGCCCAACATTAGCCAAAACGCCGCGATCCCGACCTCGGGGGCGATTGCGTTCAGCAATTTTTACTCGTCTTACAGCTCGCTGTATTTCACCAAGTACCCCGGCGGCATGTTTGCCGGACGAGACACAGGGGCGACCCCTGGCGGCAGTCTGACGCTCACGTCGGAAGATGTGAGCCATTACACGATCGGCTATGGGCCGGATATGCGCGATAACATTGAGGTGCGGCACACGATCTTAAGCTCGTCGTTTGCCGACGCTAACTATTCAATCACGCCGAGCAATTACACCTCTTGGCGCAGCGCCAGCCGACAATTGACATTCAGCGCCAACGTCAGCGGCACCGTAGACAAGGAGTATAACATCAGCGTTAAGGTGGAGATCCGCCACAAGCTCAAGCCGACATACATTATTAGCGCCACATTCAATATGTATCTAAGTTTCTTCGGCTTATAACCAGTATTTAATTTAACACCATAAGGAAACCACCATGACACTAAACGATTTAGCCACAGCGCAAGACGCGATGAATGCAGCCATCAACCAAGCGGTCAGCGATTTTTTAACCGCTTGCCCAGATGCCACATTTCAGCACGGTCATATTAACCTGCAATACCCAGCTGAGGGCGGCAGTGTAACGCCAGTAGCCTCTACTACAGTAGAGTGTACCGTCGATGGCGCACGCATTACCCGTCGCCTGCCTGAGAACAGTTAGGTATCTCAGATGAGATTTACTATCGCACTGATGGTGTGCTGTTTATTGGCAGCATGTGGCAAGCCAGTTAAGCCTGAGTTTGATCGCGAGCAGGTGATACTGCAGCGTCATTTTATGTCTTCGGCTGAGCTTGCATCAGCAGCGCAGGCAAGGGGACTGATTGGCAAAGAACGAGGCTTTGCTGTGTGGTCGCCGAGTGACAACCAGTGCGATGTTTATCTGCAGCAACCCAAAGCGGTTGACGATGACATCACTATGACGCTGGGACATGAGGTTTTACACTGCCTCATAGGCCAGTACCACTAATCACAGAAAAGGATAAAAACATGGAAGCCACACCTACTCAACACGAGCAGCAATTACAAGCTCAGGCAACAGCCCTCAAGGCTCGAATTTTCGACTTAAGCGAAGCGCTGCAGGAGAAAGATAAAATCATTAAAGCTGTGGTCGATGCCACTGGATTCAATCCAGAAGAGCATGGCCAAGATGTGAACTCACTTGTGCAGTTGATCGGCAAGCAACGTCAGGCATTAGAAGCCACTGAGAAAAAGCCTGCTGCGAAGAGTGGAAAGAAGTAGATTAAATCAGCCGTTAAAAAGGAGTTTAACGGCGGTTTAAATTAGAGGGCCTCAAACTACCCGACCTGAGTTTTCAAAACCTAACGAACTCGCAAATATTCAAAACTAAGCGATTTCATATTCAAAACCAAGCGGCGCGCTACACCAAACGGCGGTTTTTTCTACATTTATGCAACATGCCGTCCGACCTTAGTCTAATCATTATTACGTTTACGTAAAAGTAATTTAATTTTATAAGTATATGTTTTTAATTATGTAAATGCTTTGTGATTTCCAATGTTGACGTGGGCGTTAGACTAAGGTCTCGATTGTTGTTATTTCGTTACTTGCTAGATTACTTGATGACTTAACAATAATCAGCATAGGGGAGTCGCTATGGCTTTTGAAAATAACGAAAAGGCAGAAGGTTACTGGCGTGAAAATTTACGCTTGGTATTAGGACTGCTGGCAATTTGGGCTGCGGTGTCGTATGGCTGTGGCATTTTATTAGTTGATGTGTTGAACGAGATCCACCTGATGGGCTTCAAACTGGGATTCTGGTTTGCACAGCAGGGATCGATTTATGTATTCGTTGCACTGATTTTTATCTACGTGAAGAAAGCTAACGCGTTAGATGAAAAATACAATGTTCATGAAGATTAAGGAGTGACGAGTATGGATGTTCAAACACTAACTTATCTTATAGTGGGCTTTACCTTTGCCCTCTATATCGGCATCGCTATCTGGTCTCGTGCTGGCTCGACTAAAGAGTTTTACGTTGCAGGCGGCGGTGTGCATCCGGTTGTAAATGGTATGGCGACGGCGGCGGACTGGATGTCGGCGGCTTCATTTATCTCTTTGGCGGGTATCGTCTCCTTCGTGGGTTATGATGGTTCGGTTTACCTGATGGGCTGGACGGGCGGTTTCGTACTGTTGGCGCTCTGTATGGCGCCTTACCTGCGTAAGTTTGGTAAGTACACAGTGCCAGACTTTATCGGTGACCGTTATTACTCACAGGCGGCGCGTACCGTTGCCGTTGTGTGCGCTATCTTCATCAGCTTCACCTATATTGCGGGTCAGATGCGTGGTGTGGGTGTGGTGTTCTCGCGCTTCCTTGAGGTCGATATCAACACGGGCGTATACATAGGCATGGCTGTGGTGTTCTTCTATGCGGTATTAGGCGGCATGAAGGGGATCACCTACACTCAGGTTGCTCAATATTGTGTGCTTATCTTTGCTTTCATGGTGCCAGCTATCTTCATCTCAATCATGATGACAGGTCATATCCTGCCTCAGATTGGTTTTGGCGCTGAGCTAATTGATGCCGCGGGGAATGGGACAGGCACTTATCTGCTCGATAAACTCGATGGTTTATCGGCGCAGCTTGGATTCTCCCAATATACCGAAGGCTCCAAAGGCATGATCGATGTCTTCTGTATCACTGCGGCGCTGATGTTTGGTACTGCGGGTCTGCCTCACGTGATTGTGCGTTTCTTCACTGTGCCTAAGGTGAAAGATGCGCGTGTCTCAGCCGGCTGGACCTTGGTATTTATCGCTATCATGTACACCACTATTCCTGCTTTGGCCGCTTTCTCTCGCGTAAATATGATTGAAACCATCAATGGTCCTGAATCGACAGGTGTCGCTTATGAGACTGCGCCAGATTGGATTAAAAACTGGGAAAAAACCGGTTTGATCCAATGGGATGACAAGAACAGTGATGGCAACATCTATTATGCCAAAGGTGATACCAATGAGATGAAGATCGACCGCGATATCATGGTGTTGGCAACGCCTGAAATTGCTAGCCTGCCAGCTTGGGTCATTGCGTTGGTTGCGGCAGGTGGTTTGGCGGCAGCACTGTCTACTTCCGCTGGTTTGCTCCTGGTTATCTCGACTTCGGTATCCCATGACTTGCTTAAGAAGAATTTGATGCCGGATATCTCGGATAAACAGGAATTGATGTATGCACGTATCGCCGCTGCGGCCGGTATTGTGATGGCGGGTTACTTTGGTATCAACCCTCCAGGCTTTGTGGCCGCAGTGGTGGCGATCGCATTCGGTTTGGCGGCTTCATCTCTGTTCCCGGCGATCATCATGGGTATCTTCTCAAGAACCATGAATAAAGAGGGTGCGATTGCGGGTATGGTGACTGGTCTGCTGTTCTCGGCCTCTTACATCATCTACTTTAAATTTATTAATCCTGGTGATAACAATGCATCGAACTGGTTGTTTGGTATCTCGCCAGAGGGCATAGGTATGGTAGGTATGTTAGTGAACTTTGGTGTTGCATTTGTGGTCAGCAAAGTCACGGCAGCAGTGCCACAAAATGTGGTGGACATGGTTGAGTCAATCCGTTTCCCTAAAGGCTCGGGTCAGGCCCATGAACACTAAGCTTTGAGTTAGGCAATGAAAGGAGCGCATCGCGCTCCTTTTTCTTTTGTTTGGCTTGTGTTTCTATAGGTATTGCATCTGATGACTTATCTGGCCTTTAGTCGTATATCAAGTCTTTGTTCGCTAAAGTTATAGTATCAATATCACAGTTGACTCTGAGACATAACATGGATGCCAGCGAGCTACTTCCCATCAGCCAGTTTTTACATCAGCTTGTGCCTTTTAATAGTTTGTCTGATGCAACACTTGAGCGTTGTTGCCGTGCATTGACCGTAGGCTATTACAGTAAAGCGGCTAAATATGTCCCGTTAGATGAATCCCATCCTCAGCTCTACATAGTCCGTAGCGGTGTGTTTGAGGTGCGCGATCAAGATGAAGAGTTGATCGACAGACTCAGTGATGGCGATTTTTTTGGTTTCCCCTCTCTGCTTTCCGGCGAGAAGATCAGTAACCGTATTCTTATCTTAGAAGATGGTTTGGTTTATCACTTAGACCCAGATACCTTTAACGCTTTACGCAGTGAGAGCCGTGAATTTGATCGTTTCTTTAATCGCGCCTTTGCCAAGCGTCTGCGCCACCAAGGCCGTTTCAAGGCGATAGATTTAGGCTCTACCAATAGGGTAAGCAGTCTGATGTCTAAGCAGCCGTTGACTCTCGATTGCCATGCCACAGTGACTCTAGCTGCCCGCTGCATGCGAGATGCCAGGGTCTCCTCTGTGTTGCTGATGGATAATCATAAAATGGTGGGGATATTAACCGACAGGGACCTGCGTAATCGGGTGTTGGCTGAGGGGCTTGATGCCAGTCTGCCCGCGCATCAGGCGATGACAAGCCAGCCGGTTTCATTGCATTCCTCAGCACTGGTTTTCGAAGCTATGTTGTTGATGAGTGAGCATAATATTCATCATTTGCCCATAGTCGATGATGGTGAGCCCGTGGGAATTATCACCAGCACAGACATTTTGCGTAGCCAAAGTTCACAGCCTTTACTCTTGATCGGCGAAATTGAGCGGCAAAACAGTGTCGAAAGCCTGATAAGTGTCAGTAAACAGATCCCCTTGCTGCTGCAAAACTTAATTGGTGCCGATGCCAGGGCAGAGGAGATAGGGCGGATTCTAACTTCGGTCACAGATGCACTGACTCGGCGTCTCATAGTGCTTAACGAGCAGATATTAGGCGAGGCGCCTATGCCCTATTGTTGGCTGGCATTTGGCTCTCAGGGGCGGCAGGATCAGGCGGCCTGTTCCGATCAAGACAATGGTTTGCTACTCGCCCATGAGATGGATGATTATGCCAAGGCTTATTTTCATACCCTAACCAAGGCCGTGTGTGCGGGTCTGGACAGCTGTGGTTATGTCTATTGCCCAGGCGATATCATGGCGCAAAACCCTAAGTGGCAAATGAGCCTGAAGCAGTGGCAGCAAAAGTTTAAACACTGGGTCGAAAGACCCGAGCCTAAGGCGCTAATGCACGCCAGTATCTTCTTCGATATGCGTTGTGTTTATGGTGCCAGTTCACTGTTCGACTCGCTGCAGTCAGAAGTGCTGGCCTCGACAAAAGATAACGACATCTTTCTTGCAGGTATGGCGATTAACTCGTTAAAAGTCTCGCCTCCTTTAGGCTTTTTTAGGAAGTTTGTCTTAGAGCGCGATGGACAAGAGGTGAAAGGGATAGATCTAAAACATAAAGGCAATGCGCTAATCAATGACATCGCCAGGGTGTATGCTTTGTCTGCGGGGATTAAAGAGGTCAATACCGCCAAGCGGATCCGGGCATTGATGGAGAAGAATATCATTCATCGAAAAGATGCACTGAATCTTGCCGATGCCCACGAATTTATTGCTCACATGCGTCTGTCCAATCAGGGCTATCAATTTACCCATGGCGAGCCCTTGAGCAACTTCTTAAAGCCTCAGCAAGTCTCATCCTTGGTGCGTCATCAGCTGCGAGATGCGTTTAAGGTTGTGCATGATGCTCAGGCTGGTTTAAAACTCAAATTCACCCGGACCCTTTAATATGCTCAAGCTGTCGCTACTGAAAAGCCGTTTATGTTGGCGAGCCTTCAGAGCCGAGCATAAGCAATTGAAATCCTACCAAAGAGCCTTGCTCTCTGAGCTGGATAAATCCATTTATGAAGCCAGTTTGGTTGCACTGGACTTAGAGATGACAGGGCTGAACTCCTCTCAAGATCAGATTTTAAGCATTGGACTGATACCCATTGAGCGGGGACAGATCATCTTACAGCGCGCCGAGCACAGGTTGGTGCAGATCCGTGGCAGTGTGGGAAACAGCGCCGTGATCCACGGGATTTTGGATGCGCATCTGACTCAGGGGGAGACACTCGATGCGGTGATCGCCTGGTTGTTACAGGTTACGGAAGGAAAAATCCTAGTTGCCCATCATGCACCGCTTGATCTGAAATTCATCCAGCAGGCTTTGTTGGCGACCTTGGGAGAAACGACTAAGTTTATCGGTTTGGATACCTTAGCAATAGAGAAAAAGCGCCTGCTTAGACAGCATGAGATGCTGGAGAAAGGCAGTTTACGGCTTGGCGCAAGCCGGCAGCGTTACAACCTGCCAGTTTATGCCGCTCACAATGCGATTATCGACGCCTTGGCCTGCGGGGAGTTGTTGTTAGCACAGGTGGCCGATATGGGCGGGGCTGAGCGGGTTAAGGTCTGCGATCTGCTGGAGTAACGGCCGTGATGATCGATTTGCTTGTTGGGCAGCATTGAGAATCTGGCAGAATTAAGAATCTGGTAAAAGTCATCTTGCGCTGGGCAAGCCATCTTCCTATTTTTACACTTCATTAGAAAAGCCTGGTTACATTTTATCCCGATAAAAATCTCTGTGCTGTCGTGCCTTTAGGTTATGTTAATTAAGGCGCTTAACAGTAATTTGTGGCAAAGCGCGCTGATTGAATAAAAGGGAGTGGCTATGGCATTACCTCTGATTTGGCTTGGTGGCGCGGCGTTGGGTGCCATCTTTGTAGCCGATGAGCGCAATAAGCATAAGCAGTTGATGTTAGACAGGCGTCTTGGCCGGGCACCAACTAAATACCTTGCCGAGCAAGCCGCACCTTTATCTCCGAGTCTGCTCAACAGAGGGGAGGTGAAGGTTAAGCCTGAGCCGGGGGCAGTCGTCTGCTGTTTTGTTTTCGGTGTAATTGAGCATACAGGTATCTGGATTGGCGATGATACCTTGATTGAGCTGCATGGCAGCGGCCTTGTCAGAGCCGTATCTTCAAAACGTTTTCTTGCTGGACGCAGTGGTAGCCGTATTTATCAGGCCTGCGATCATCAACATCAGCCGCTGATCGCCCCCGATGCTTTGCACAGAGCCGAGCAGGCTATTTTTCAGTATCGTGAATATGATCTTTTTGATAATAATTGCCACCGTTTTGTCTGGTCATGTGTCAGTGGTGAGGAGAAAAGCATCACAAGCTTTAATGCCTTAAATCAGCAGCTAGGGCGTTATTTCGATCAGGCTCTATATTGGGATGAACTGGGGGATGAACTGGCACTGACCTCTGAATAAAGTGCACTGGATATAAAAAACGTCAGCCTTTATCGGGCTGACGTTTCATTTGCTGAATGACTTTATTGAGTTAACCGCAGAAATGTTTAACCGCCGGGGCGACTAACTCTATGCCTGTTTTATCACATGGTGGCAGTTCTGCATCACAGCTATTAATAGGGGTTACACGATCGCCCCATTTGAACAGAACTGCTGCAGAGGTCAGGCCGGCGCCAAATGCACAGGACAAGATGGTTTGGTTGGGCACAATACGGCCTTGCTCCAGCGCATCGCAAATCGCGATAGGGATAGTAGCCGCAGAAGTATTACCGTAATTAGCAATGTTCACCATGGCCTTTTCTTTAGGCAGTTTCATACGGCTGATGAGTGTGTCTATGATGCGCTCGTTTGCTTGATGCGGTATCACGAGATCTATCTCATCTTTATCTACATTGCACTTTTCGAGCACTTTAGTGCTGAGTTTGCCCATGCCGGCGATAGCGCGTTTAAAGATCTCCTGACCATTGAATTCAATGTAGAAATCTAATGACGCTGAGTTAAACCTGTCCATGGCGGTACCGAAACCGGCTTTGAGTATATCTCGGCCTTCGGGGTCATTATTTAACTCATATCCCAGTACGCCGCCAGGCTGGTCTGTGGCTTCAACTACGACAGCGCCGGCACCATCACCGAAGAGCACTGCGGTTTCACGTCGAGACCAGTCAAGATAGAAAGAGAGGCGTTCGGCGCCTATCACCAGGACACGTTGACATTGACCACTCTTAATTTGTGAGCTGGCCAGACCCAGTCCATAAAGGAAGCCACTGCAAGCAGCGTTGATATCGAAGGCTCCGCATTGCGCGCCGATCTCAGCCTGTACCGTTGATGCGATATTGGGAATTAAGGTGTCAGGGCTGGCGGTCGCCAAAATGATCAGATCTATGTCGCTGCCTTCGAGTCCGGCGGCGGCCAGTGCCCGCTTTGCAGCAACAGAGGCCAGAGCCGAAGTATCGACGTGGCTGATATGACGCTGACTGATGCCTGTACGTGGTTTAATCCATTCATCGGAGGTATCGATAAATGTCGCAAGATCATGGTTTGTCAGCGTGGCTGGAGGAACACATTTTCCCCAACCTGTGATGGTGGCGTACTGCATCGTATATTCTCTCAAATCATCTACGGCAGGAAGAGCGTGCTGCCTTAATCAAAATAAACTGTAAATTCTGCAGGTAAGATCGGTTTAGATCTCGACCTGTTGTTGTGTCACCATCTCACGAATGGAGTCAGCGGCATCGAGTATATGTGTCTTAAGTAATGCCGTGGCCTTTTCGGCGTTTCGTTGTCGGCAATACTCAAGCAATTCCCTATGATCATGGGCCGCTCTGGGTATGCTACCCAGTAACAGCAAATGCAAACGAATATATCGGTCGCAATTGGTATTTAGCCCTTTTACCATCTCTAATGTGTGCGGGCGATTTGCGGCCTGGTATAAACAGGTGTGGAACTGTGTATTGAGTTTACTCCAGGTGCTAATGGCTTGACTGTCTTCAAAGGCATTTTCTAAATCGGATAGATGCGATTCGGCTTGTGCTATCACGGCATCAGTCATATTTCTAATGGCTTTAGATAACAGATCAGTTTCAATTAACGCGCGTAATTCGAATAACTCAGTTACCTGTTTAGCAGATAAAGGCGCAACACTTGCCCCCTTATGTGCTTCGAATTTTACCAGCCCTTCGGCTTCAAGCTGAACCAGTGCTTCCCTTAACGGGATACGGCTAACATTGAGAGAGTCAGCTAATGCGCTCTGTCTTAATGCTTCCCCGGCACCTAATTCCCCCGAAAGTATCTTTTCTCTAAGCTTTGCGACGACAACCTGAGTACGTGTGATATGCTTATTTGTTCTTATTTGACTCATGGTTCCAGTATTAATTGCTGTAATGCGGCATAAGCTGATTAAGAGTACAGTTTATAGCGTTATAAATAAAGGAAAACTAGGGTTTCCTCTCCTAAACGAATCGTTGAGCAAGTTTTTTGGCAAGGCCGATGGCACTTAATTAGTAATAAGTATCTTAAGATTAGGATAAATTTTTGCCAAGGAGTACAGCTGATGAGCATGATCAGATGACAGCATTAACACAACTGATAACGCAGATTAGGGCATGTCGGCACTGCGAGGCTGAACTGCCTGAGGATGTACACCCCATTATCCAGGCGTCATCGTCTGCCAAAATCTTAATTGCAGGACTGGCACCGGGGGCGGCGGCTAATCGCAGCGGCTTGCCCTTTGACGATGCCAGTGGCGACAGATTACGGGAGTGGTTGGGCGTGACGCGCCAGCAGTTTTATGATCCCAGGCTATTTGCCATTTTACCTATGGCTTTTTGTTATCCTGGTCGAGGAGCAAGTGGTGATCTCCCTCCACCTAAGATCTGCGCCGACAAATGGCGTCGGGCGTTGCTTGAACAGTTACCTCATATCGAGTTAACTCTGCCAATAGGCCAGTATGCTCAGCAATATCATTTTAATGACAACAATACAGTGACTGCGCGAGTGAGCAGTTGGCAAGCTTATGGGGGGCAGATAATGCCTTTGCCTCATCCGAGCCCGCGGAATAATATCTGGTTGAAGCGTCATCCCTGGTTTGTAAAAACCTTGCTACCTGAATTAAAGCAACGTGTAGCCAGCATTATAACGCCAGTTATTTAGACGGACGCATAGGCGAATCTGGGGTTATGCAGACATCTTAGAAAGTGATCATTTGCGGTGCATTTTTTTGTTAAGGGTGTGATAATAGCGTCAATTTTATTGGGTTAACCTTTTCTTGAGGTGATTTTCTGTGAAATCGGCAGTGTTCCTGGATCGTGATGGTGTCATTAATATTGACCATGGTTATGTACATCAAGTGGATGATTTTGAGTACGTTGAAGGCGTATTCGAAGCTTGTGCTGCGCTCAAACAGATGGGGTATAAGCTGGTTGTGGTCACCAATCAGTCAGGGATCGCCCGCGGGTTATATACCGAAGATCAGTTTCATACACTGACGGAATGGATGGATTGGAACTTTGCCGACAAGGGCGTCGATCTCGACGGTATCTATTACTGTCCTCACCACAGTGAGAAAGGAATAGGTGAATACAAGGTCGACTGTGATTGCCGTAAACCCAAACCTGGAATGATAGTTAGTGCGGCTAAGTTTTTGAAAATTGATCTCGCCAAGTCTGTCATGGTGGGTGACAAGCGTGATGATATGCTTGCTGCTCAGGCAGCAGGGATCCCAACCCGTATTTTGGTTCGCACCGGAAAAGAGATCACCTCAGATGCAATCGAGGTAGCCACGGTAGTCTTAGATTCTATTGCCGATGTGCCTGCCTATTTGAAGTCGATCTAACACAAAACAAAGTAATATGGCGCATTATTGAACGCTTTGTTCGATAATTAGGCTGTTGAGCTTGTTTTGCTGTTTTATCGTTTAAAATGGCTTGACGCATCTCTTTGCGTGAGTAGAATACGCAGCCCTAAGCCGAGACCAAGCGTCTAACGGCAGCATCGAAAGATGCACTGCTCTTTAACAACATATCAAGTAATCTGTGTGGACACTCACAGGTGTTGAGAAATCGAAAACGATTT
>NZ_JAKCLJ010000070.1 GCF_021412565.1 Shewanella sp. AS1
GCTCGTGCCGCCTCGCCCCCGGTGATCACGTGCAGATCGTCCAGGAACAGCAGCACCGGCCGAACGTGTGCGGCGACCCGGACGCTCAGGTTCTCCAGGACCACCGAGGCGTCGGCGGTGCGCGTGATTTCCTGCGCCGCGTCCGTCGCCAGCGCCGGCACGCAGCGGCCTATTGCTGCGTACAGGTAGCGCAGCAGCCGCTGGGGATCGTTGTCGTTCTCGTCCAGATTGAGCCAGGCCACGTCCACCCGCGCGGGTTGTGCCGCCGCGAGGGTCGCAAACCACTGAGC
>NZ_JAKCLJ010000071.1 GCF_021412565.1 Shewanella sp. AS1
CGATATTATGGGAATCATGGGCCACGGTGGAGGCCAGAGCGCCCCGCTGCAATCTGAAACCCTGGACCAGGCCCAGCCCCAGGTTGCCGGTGCCGTGGTGGCGCTCCACCACCGCCAGTTTCAACAGGTCTTGTCCCGGGTCCGCGGCCAGGCGGCCGTTTTGCACCGGCGCGGGCAAGACCCGTTTTTCCGTGAGCAATTGGCCGGGGATGAGGCCGATGACCTTGACCAGACCACCCGCCGCGGGCGGAGAAAGGGCATCGGCTCCCGGCATCTGTACCTGCAGGGCG
>NZ_JAKCLJ010000072.1 GCF_021412565.1 Shewanella sp. AS1
TTGCATGCGATTCAGCAGGACTAATTCCAAGAAAACGCATCAACTTTAATTGATGTTCAGGACGATATGGTGGAAGATAGTTTACAGTTCCCTTAGAATATGTATTTAGCTTTTCGGATAGCTGAGCAACAGTTCCTGTTCTCTCAACGCCCACACTCAAAGCCATTTCTTTAATTGTAGGCTGAGGACCCATCCAAACTATACTATCGATGGTAAAATCATCGCCAAAAATATAATCGTTCCCACTCTCAATATCAATAATAGCATATAATCCAGGCTTATTCAAGCCA
>NZ_JAKCLJ010000073.1 GCF_021412565.1 Shewanella sp. AS1
TCATCCTCCGCATGCAGACGGGCGTCCTGCGTGCCTGCCAGAAGGCCGACTTCCGCTTCATCATCCATCCCTGCAACTACCAGCGCCCCACGATCGGCCAGGAACTGACGGCGCTGATCGAGCATGCCCGTCCCCACGGGATCGTTCTTGCGGCCCCCCTGTCGAACATGCCGCGCATCGTGAGTGCGATCTCGTCCACCGGCACGCCGATGGTGAGGTTGTCGCCCGGCACCGCGACCGGTGACCAGTATTCGGTCGCAACCAACGACCGCGAAATCAGCGCGGAGAT
>NZ_JAKCLJ010000074.1 GCF_021412565.1 Shewanella sp. AS1
ATCGCTGTAGTTCTCGATCACCGCCGTTGTCCGCCCCAGCAGGTCCCGATCCGTCTGCGTCGTCCGCCCGGCGTTGTCTATCTGCCGGTACGCCTGCCCCGCCGCATCGTACTGCAGTTTGCTCACGAGGTAGTCGTCGCTGCTGTTGGGCTCCAGCGCCGTGCCCTCGGCCACATCGGGAATGCCGTTGCTGTTGGCATCCAGCAGCGAACCGTCGCCGGCAAACACGTACCGCGTCCCCGCCCCCGACTCATGCCCGATCTCCGCCGCATGGGTCGGCCGGCCCGCC
>NZ_JAKCLJ010000075.1 GCF_021412565.1 Shewanella sp. AS1
TCCTGGCTCGACCCGATGGGAATCTGCTCGAGCGCACCGTCGGGGATGATGTAGCCGCGCTGGAACGTCTCGCCAAAGCAGCCGCCAAGCAAGACTCCGACGGCAACCAGCGCCACCGCCATCCTGGCGGCCACAGGCAGCCGCCGGCGGATTGGCCGGGAGGACACCTGGTGGCTGCGGGTTCCGATATTCGGTTGCATTCGTTCACACGTTGACGTACTGGGCGGCGCCACTCTAGGACGGTTTCCGCGCGGTGCTCAAACCGCGGCCTCCGCTTGCCGAGCTATCT
>NZ_JAKCLJ010000076.1 GCF_021412565.1 Shewanella sp. AS1
GCGCTGCCGTCGAAATATCCGCCGGACGTGAAGACCAAGCATGAGTCGCCGGAACCGGACTACTCGATTTTCGAGACGCCGGAGCGGTCGCTCGAGCAGATCGCGAAAATCCAGGCGGAGATGGTGAAGGGCGAATTCACGCCGCCGAAGCCGGACTGGAACTATCTTCCGCGCACCCGGCGAATCCTGACCGAAGGCGGCGACCTGCACGTGCTGGCTTTCGGCGACAGCATCGTCGCCGACACGATGCGCTCCGGCTGGCTTGCGAAACTGGGCGCGGCGTATCCGA
>NZ_JAKCLJ010000077.1 GCF_021412565.1 Shewanella sp. AS1
GGCCCGCCCGTGGCGGTCGACGTCGGCGAGTACGAGCGCGAGCTTGGCGGTGCGTGCGTCAGCGCGGACGACGCCTACCTGGCGAGCGGCACGCTCTACCACCTCGAGGGCGGCGTGTGGCGGGACATTGGTGCGGAGACGACAGAGCTCAAGGCGCGGCGCTGGAGCGGGGTCTTCGCTGCGGCAGACGACGAGGTGTACGTCGTGGGCAAGAGCGGCGCGCAGGTGTTCGAAGGCGAGTCCTGGCGCGCGCTCTCGCTGCCGAGCGACGTGGTGCTGAGGGGCGTCC
>NZ_JAKCLJ010000078.1 GCF_021412565.1 Shewanella sp. AS1
AGCGGATCTGGGTTACCTCTTCCGGGTTCGTTTTCGGGGTCAGCTTGAAGAAGCGCAACTGAACTCGGCCGACGCGCTCCGTAACCCGCCCGTTCTCCTCGTGGGACTTATGGGTTTCCCGGATTTCGACGCCGGTGGACTGGGAGAATATCTCGTAACAGCGTTACCGTTTCAGTTCCCTGGATTGCAGCATAAGGTCCTCCTTGCCGGGAATAGATTTTCAATGTTTTGTGATAAAGGACGCTCCAGAAGGACGCGTCCTTTATCCTGCTTCACGCCACGCCATGAT
>NZ_JAKCLJ010000079.1 GCF_021412565.1 Shewanella sp. AS1
TTACTCACCCGTCCGCCGCTCGCCGGCAAAGATAGCAAGCTATCTTCCCGCTGCCGCTCGACTTGCATGTGTTAGGCCTGCCGCCAGCGTTCAATCTGAGCCATGATCAAACTCTTCAATTAAAAGTGTTTTTGACTCTCACTCAATAAAGAGTAAAGAATCGACTCAATGAATTCTGATTCATCACTTAGACTCGGAAGAATCTAAGGATGTTTGTACATATTGCTATGGACTCTCATCATTGCATTGAGATTTAAATCGTTTTCGATTTCTCAACACCTGTGAGTG
>NZ_JAKCLJ010000007.1 GCF_021412565.1 Shewanella sp. AS1
AAAAAAAAACCCAAAAAAAAAAAAAAAAAAAAAAAAAAAAAACCGCGACCCTAGAGTCGCTTTTTACTGAATAGCTCAGCTACTTTTTGACTTTCACTGGCCTTGCCCAGCCGGTTAAATGTTTCTGTTTCACCCTTGTGATCACCAGTTCATCGGCGCCCACATCGCGCGTGATGGTCGAGCCTGCGCCCAGGGTGGCGCCTTTACCTATAGTCACAGGCGCCACCAGCTGAGTGTCACTGCCGACAAACACATTATCTTCTATGACTGTCAGATGCTTGTTGGCACCATCATAGTTACAGGTGATAGTACCGGCGCCAATATTCACCCCGGCACCGATTTGTGCATCGCCTATGTAGGTCAAATGCCCAGCCTTGGAACCCTCACCCAGTACCGCTTTTTTCATCTCGACAAAATTGCCCACATGGGCGTCGCGTTTTAGCTCGGCGCCGGGACGCAAACGGGCGAAAGGCCCGGCACTGGCCGCTTCACCTACAATGGCATTTTCAATGATGGAATAAGGCTTAACCTCGGCGTTATCGCCGATCTCACAATCGATCAGGATCGCGCCCGCGCCTATGGTGACATTGTTACCTATGGTGACTTTGCCTTGGAAAATTACGTTCACATCCACCATCACATCCATACCCACAGTAACGTCACCGCGGATATCGATTCGGGCAGGATCCCGTAAGTTGGCGCCCGCCAGCATCAACTGCTCGGCAGCACGAGCCTGATAAGCCCTTTCCAGCTGCGCCAGTTGTACGCGGTTATTAGCCCCTTCCACCTCGATGGCAGATTCTGGCTGCGCCGTGGTAATGGCTACGCCATCCCTGTGCGCCATGGCGACTATATCTGTCAGATAATATTCCCCTTGGGCATTATCTGAAGATAACTGGCCCAGCCAGTGTTTAAGCTGCTTGCCCGGTGCCGCCATGATACCGGTATTGATCTCATTGATTTTTAGCTGATCACTATTGGCATCTTTTTGCTCGACAATTCCGACCACCTTACCGGCCTCACGCACGATACGACCGTAGCCGGTTGGGTTGGGCAGATTGACAGTCAAAATAGCCAAACCATTTTCTTGTCGCGCGGCTAATAATGCCTGCAGAGTCGATGCCTGGATAAGCGGTACATCGCCATAGAGGATCAATACTGTGTCATCATCACCAATATTGTCGTTCGCCTGAGCCACGGCATGACCAGTACCTAACTGCTCTGCCTGCAGTACCCAGTTAAGTTGTTGTTCGCCCAATTTTTGTTTTAGTTGTTCGGCGCCATAACCATAGACAAGTTGTATCGCATCACTGCCCACTTGATGTGCGGTATCGATAACATGTTGCACCATGCTTTTATGGGCGATTGGATGAAGAACTTTAGGAAGATCCGAGCGCATGCGAGTTCCTTTGCCTGCGGCCAGAATGACGACATTAAGAGCCATGAAATGATCCTTGAAAGAATGCTGTAAAATTAAATTTGAGGTCAGTTTTATGCAGTGATTTTAAAGTAAAACCACCATAAAAGCGAAGTGGATTGGTCGGTTACCGGCAGAAATGCAGATACAAAAAAGGCGGTCGTCTTACGACGTCCGCCTTTTGCTATCAAACAATAACCTTATCTGGCAATGTTCTTCTTGATGGTTTCTACAACGCGCAATTGAGCGATAGCCTGAGCTAATTCAATCGCTGCAGCGGCATAGTTAAAGTCTGCACCGGCATCGGCCATATGGGCTTCTGCACGACGCTTGGCTTCTACAGCTGCCTGCTCATCAATCTCTTCGGCACGCAATACTACGTCAGCCAATACGGATACTGAGAAAGGTTGCACTTCCAGGATACCACCCGAAAGATAGAAGACTTCCTCTTTACCATCTTGTTTGACGATGCGCGCCATGCCAGGTTTGATACGGGTAAGTAAAGGTGTGTGTCCTGGCATAATGCCGAGATCACCTTCAGCACCTGAGACCTGTAGGTGTGCTACAAGACCCGAATAGATGCTATTTTCTGCACTTACGATATCAAGATGTACTGTCATGGCTGCCATCCGTTCTCCTTAAAATATCAAGCTTGCGCTCGATTATTTTTTGTTAGCTCGCTCGATAACTTCGTCGATTGAACCTGCCATGTAGAACGCTTGCTCTGGAATGTGGTCGAACTCACCTTCCAATAGGCCTTTAAAGCCACGGATAGTGTCTTTAAGGGCAACGTACTTACCTGGAGAACCAGTGAATACTTCTGCTACGAAGAATGGCTGAGAAAGATATTTTTCAATCTTACGCGCACGGGCAACGGTAGTCTTATCCTCATCAGATAATTCGTCCATACCCAGAATCGCGATGATGTCTTTCAGCTCTTTATAGCGCTGTAGTACAGTCTGTACACCACTTGCTACGTCATAGTGCTCTTGACCAACCACTTGTGGATCCAGCTGACGTGAAGTCGAATCCAGTGGGTCAACCGCTGGGTAAATACCCAGAGAAGCAATGTTACGTGACAATACAACTGTCGCATCTAAGTGAGCGAAGGTTGTAGCTGGTGACGGATCCGTTAAGTCATCCGCAGGTACGTATACGGCTTGAACAGAGGTAATAGACCCTGTCTTAGTCGAAGTAATACGCTCCTGAAGAACCCCCATCTCTTCAGCCAGTGTTGGCTGGTAACCTACTGCTGATGGCATACGGCCCAGCAGTGCAGATACTTCGGTACCCGCCAAGGTGTAACGATAGATGTTATCAACGAACAATAGTACGTCTTTACCTTCATCACGGAACTTCTCGGCCATAGTCAGACCGGTCAGTGCTACGCGAAGACGGTTTCCTGGAGGCTCGTTCATCTGACCATAAACCATGGCCACTTTGTCGAGTACGCCAGATTCTTCCATCTCGTAGTAGAAGTCGTTACCCTCACGAGTACGCTCACCTACACCGGCGAATACTGACAAACCAGAGTGTGCTTTTGCGATGTTGTTGATCAGTTCCATCATGTTAACTGTCTTACCAACACCCGCACCACCAAACAGACCGACCTTACCACCCTTAGCGAACGGACAAACAAGGTCGATAACCTTGATACCAGTCTCTAAAAGCTCAGTGGTGTTTGATTGATCTTCATATGAAGGCGCTTCACGGTGAATTTCATAACGCTCATCTTCACCGATAGGACCCGCTTCATCAACAGGCTGACCTAATACGTTCATGATACGGCCAAGGGTCTTTGCCCCAACCGGAACGGTAATAGGTGAACCCGTATTTACTACCTCTAGACCACGACGCAGACCATCTGAAGAACCCATAGCGATGGTACGAACTACACCACCACCAAGCTGTTGCTGAACTTCCAGCACCAAGCCTTCACTTTTGATCTCTAGAGCGTCATAGACCTGAGGTACGGCATCATGTGGAAACTCAACGTCCACAACCGCGCCAATTACTTGGACTACAGTACCTGTGCTCATGATTAATCCTCTAAAACTTGTATTCGTTACCTAGCCTAAACCGCAGCGGCACCGGAAACAATTTCCGACAGTTCCTGCGTAATCGCAGCCTGACGGGCTTTGTTGTATACCAACTGCAAGCCATCGATAAGTTCGCCAGCGTTATCTGTCGCAGCTTTCATCGCAACCATACGGGCTGCTTGCTCAGATGCGATGTTTTCAACAACACCTTGATACACTTGAGATTCCACATAACGTACCAGTAAAACATCCAAAAGTTCTTTTGGATCTGGCTCGTAGATGTAGTCCCAGTGATGGGCGATATCATCATTTTCTGACTTAGGCAAAGGTAGCAGCTGTTCGATCACAGGCGTCTGGCTCATGGTATTAACGAACTTGTTGAATACCACATACAGACGGTCTAGCTCGCCCCTGTTGTATGCCTGGAGCATTACACGTACTGTTCCGATCAAGTCAGATAACGACGGTGCGTCACCTAAGCCCGATGCGTGAGCAGATACTTTGCCACCAAAGCTGTTGAAGAACTGCACACTGCGCGCGCCGATTGGGCAGAATTCAACTTCTACGCCTTGCTCACGCCAGTTCTTCACGTCTGCGACAACCTTCTTAAACAGGTTGACGTTCAGACCACCACAAAGACCACGGTCGGTTGACACAACAATGTAACCAACTCGTTTAGCTTCTCTCACTTCCAAATATGGATGCTTATATTCGAGAGAACCTTGCGCCACGTGACCGATCACCTTACGCATATTTTCCGCATAAGGACGGCTCGCTGCCATGCGATCCTGCGCTTTGCGCATCTTACTGGCAGCAACCATCTCCATTGCGGATGTGATCTTCTGAGTGTTTTGTACACTCGCGATCTTGGTTTTAATCTCTTTAGCGCCGGCCATCTTTACTCTCCAATCTGGACCAGAGGTGTCATAGACACCTCAATGTCTTTACCAGGTTTGGGTTTCTACGAACTTGTCGAGGCCAGCCTTCAAACCAGCTTCGATATCAGCGTTATAATCGCCAGTATCGTTAATGGTCTTCATCAGGTCAGCATGCTCGCTGTTCATGTAAGAGAGCAAAGAAGCTTCGAAATCACCGATCTTGTTCAGCTCAACGCTTTTTAGGTAACCTTTTTCAGCTGCGAAAATAGACACAGACTGAGCAGCTACGCTCATTGGCGCATATTGCTTTTGCTTCATGAGTTCGGTAACACGCTCACCATGCTCAAGCTGAGCACGAGTTGCATCGTCAAGATCGGATGCAAACTGAGAGAACGCCGCAAGCTCTCGATACTGTGCAAGTGCAGTACGGATACCGCCAGACAGTTTCTTGATGATCTTAGTCTGAGCCGCACCACCTACACGAGAAACCGAAATACCTGGGTTAACCGCAGGACGTAGGCCTGAGTTAAATAGGTCTGTTTCTAGGAAGATCTGACCATCGGTAATCGAAATTACGTTGGTCGGTACGAATGCAGAAACGTCACCCGCTTGAGTTTCAATAATAGGCAGTGCAGTCAAAGAGCCAGTTTTGCCCTTAACTTCGCCGTTAGTGAACTTCTCAACATACTCAACGTTTACACGTGAAGCACGTTCTAGTAGACGAGAGTGAAGATAGAAAACGTCACCTGGGTAGGCTTCACGTCCTGGTGGACGCTTCAATAGCAATGAGATCTGACGGTAAGCAACAGCTTGCTTAGACAGATCATCATAGACGATCAATGCATCTTCACCGCGGTCGCGGAAGTATTCACCCATAGAACAACCAGAGTATGGCGCCAGGTATTGCAGAGCCGCAGCTTCAGAAGCTGTTGCCACAACAACGATTGTGTTCGCCAGAGCACCGTGTTCTTCGAGTTTGCGTACTACGTTAGCGATAGTAGAAGCCTTTTGGCCAACCGCTACGTACACACACTTAATGCCAGAGTCTTTTTGGTTGATGATGGCATCGATCGCCAAGGCTGTTTTACCAGTCTGACGGTCACCAATCACCAACTCACGTTGTCCACGACCGATTGGGATCATAGAGTCAACGGCTTTATAACCAGTTTGCACTGGTTGATCTACTGACTTACGTTCAATAACGCCTGGTGCGATCACTTCAACAGGAGAGAAACCATCGTTATCGATAGGTCCTTTACCGTCGATGGGTTGACCCAGAGTGTTGACTACACGGCCTAATAGACCACGGCCAACAGGGACTTCCAAGATACGACCAGTTGTCTTAACTTTTTGGCCTTCTGCTAAATCAGCATAAGGACCCATAACTACGGCACCTACAGAATCACGTTCTAAGTTCAACGCGATTGCATAACGGTTACCAGGCAGTTCGATCATCTCACCTTGCATTACATCGGCAAGGCCGTGAACGCGAATGATGCCGTCACTAACTGCAACGATAGTACCTTCGTTGCGAGCTTCACTAACGACTTCGAACTGCTCGATCCGCTGTTTAATCAGATCGCTGATTTCAGTGGAATTCAGTTGCATGCTCAAACTCCCAATTACGACTGCAGCGTATCAGACAGACGGTTTAATTTACCGCTGACCGAGCCATCGATGACCAGGTCGCCTGCCGTGATAATTACACCAGCGACTAGGCTGGCATCTACGCTGCAATTCAGCTTAACTTTGCGTGTGAGACGTTTCTCTAGAGAAGCACCAATTTGCTGTTGTTGTTCTGCGCTAAGTTCAACGGCAGAAACAACAGTTGCTTCAACCTCTTTAGCCCAGTCATTCTTGAACTGGTGAAACAGTTCATACACAGCAGGTAGTACTTCTAAACGACCGTTTTCAGCCATTACCTTTAACAGATTTTGACCTTGCTCATTGACCTGCTCACCACACACCTTAATAAAAAGATCGGCAAGCTGGTTACTGGCTAGCGCGCCAGATAGCAGTGGCTTCATCGTCTCGTTTTCACTGACTTGAGCGGCAAAGCTTAGCATCTCTGCCCAGCTTTCAACTGCTTGGTTTTCAATAGCAAAATCAAATGCTGCCTTTGCGTAAGGACGAGCGATGGTGGTTATTTCAGCCATAACTCAACTCCCTTATCAAATTTCAGCAACTAGTTTATTAACTATGTCACTGTGGGCGGCTTCATCAATCGAACGCTCAAGGATCTTCTCTGCACCAGCGATGGCCAGAGCAGCAACTTGCTTACGCAAGTCTTCTTTCACGCGATTACGTTCAGCTTCAATTTCTGCTTTACCCTGAGCGATGATTTTTGCACGCTCAGCGTCTGCTTCGGCTTTGGCTTCTTCAACAATCTGAGCTTTACGCTTATTAGCTTGCTCAATAATTTCGTTAGCAGTTGCCTTAGCTTCTTTTAGTTGGTCGGTGGCTTTCGCCTGTGCCAACTCTAGGTCTTTTACAGCACGATCTGCATCAGCTAGACCGTCGGCGATCCTTTTTTGGCGCTCTTCGATGGCATTCATCAAAGGAGGCCAAACAAACTTCATGCAGAACCACACGAAGATAATAAAGGCAACCGTCTGACCGATTAGGGTAGCGTTGATATTCACAACAGCCTCCTATTTAGATTAAAGACAGAAGCGTTGATTACAGCATTGCACCCAGTGGGTTAGTAAACAGCATAAATAGTGCAATACCTACACCGATCATGGTTACCGCATCCAATAGACCCGCAACAATGAACATTTTAACTTGTAGCATAGGCGCCATTTCTGGTTGACGCGCAGCGCCTTCCAAGAACTTGCCACCTAGTAGGCCGAAACCGATAGCGGTACCTAGAGCACCCATACCAATCAGTAGAGCAACAGCGATAGCTGTCATGCCTAATACAGTTTCCATCTCTATCTCCAGTATTCTAAATCTTTAGTTAGTTAGTGATTTAGCTTAAAAAAAATTTCTTCAGCAACCCTTAATGATCTTCATGCGCCATGCTTAGATAAACAATTGTCAGCATCATGAAAATAAACGCTTGTAGAGTGATAACCAAAATATGGAAGATTAACCAACCTAGTTGTAAACCTACACCTAGGGCAGATAACGCCATGTTAGCACCATACATCAGCGCAATAAGGATGAAGATCAACTCACCTGCGTACAAGTTACCAAACAGACGCAGCGCCAATGAAATAGGCTTAGCGATAAGGGTAACTGACTCTAATAGGAGGTTGACGGGTATCATTGCCTTATGGTTAAAAGGCTGTAATGTCAGTTCTTTAACAAAACCTGAAACGCCCTTGACCTTGATGCTGTAATAAATAATCAGCAAGAACACACCAATAGCTAAGCTGAAGGTGATGTTAAGGTCAGTCGTTGGAACCACTTTCATATAAGGGATACCGGCAGCAGCTGCCAGTTCAGGGATCCAGTCAACCGGAACCATATCCATGAAGTTCATCATGAATACCCATACGAAAATAGTGAGAGCCAACGGAGCAATTACAGGATTGCGGCCATGGAAGGTTTCCTTCACGCTGCCATCGACAAATTCAACAATCATCTCGATAAAACATTGCAGTTTACCAGGGACGCCTGTTGTCGCTTTTTTGCCGACACTGCGGAATAGCCACAAGAATAGAACACCAAGCCCAACCGAAAAGAACAACGAATCAATGTGCCATGTCCAGAAGCCTTCGCCAACCTGTAAGTTGGTAAGGTGGTGCTGGATATAGCCCTGCGGTGTTAACGCTTCACCAGTTGCAGCCATGATTCATCCCACTTAACTTTGCTTGAAGTATAAAGGAGCTGTCCAGTGCACTATTAACGCAGAGATATAACAAACAAAAAGCGGCATAAATACGACCTTAAGATTGATAAACACTAACGAAAACATTGCTATGGTTAACAGCAACTTTACCGCTTCCCCCCAGTAAAAAGTTTTCATTACTTTTCCTGCTGAGCTTGCTCCCGTATGGGAAAAAGCGAGGGTCGCGAATACAAAATTAGGGAGGACAGCGATAGCACCACCCGCGATAGCGGACAGTCCATACTGTTCTCCCCACACGGCGAAAAAGATTATCGAAACAAGCCCAGCCATCGCCGCCTGCATCATCACCAATTTATAGGCTGACCAACGACCACGACGTGCTAAAACTTTGCTCAATTAATCATCTCCGCATTCATACTTTTTGTTTCTTTACTCAGTTAACTCTTTAACCGAACAATAACCAGGTACAAAAAGCTTGCGAAAGTATACCGTTTCGCGCATTCAAAGCAAGTTTAAGGTGATAAAAAAGGGGACTTTTAGCGTGATCTTGGCCAAAAGTCTAAAAGAGGTAAATTAACAGGTGTCGCAAATTTACATAATATTAAATTAACCTGAAATTTTTATCCTATTTTGGCAATTATTCCATCTAATTCAGCTAAATTTTGGTAGTTTATTACCATTTTACCCTTTCCCTTTTTATTATGGGTAATGGTCACTTTGGCACCTAACTTTTCAATTAACTGACTCTCAAGACGAACAACATCCTGATCTTTTGTCGGCTTTTCGACGATTTCAGATTGGTTTAAGGCTTTATGCACTAATCGTTCAGTTTCTCGAACAGAGAGTTCTTTAGCACTTACTAATCTAGCCAGAGTCGTTTGCTGATCTCCCGTGATGGCTAACAGGGCTCTGGCGTGGCCCATGTCTATATCACCATGCTCAAGCATGCGCTTGACAGGCTCATTTAAGCCATTTAGGCGCAGAAGGTTTGATACCGTTGCTCGGGATTTCCCGACCGCATCGGCGGTTTGTTGATGGGTCAGATTAAATTCTTCGATAAGACGATTTAATGCGATGGCTTCCTCCATGGCATTAAGATCTTCACGCTGAATATTTTCGATTAAGGCGATAACACCAGCCGCTTCATCGGCAACCTGTTTAATAATACAGGGAACCTTATCTAACTGTGCTATCTGCGATGCACGCCAGCGGCGCTCACCGGCAATAATCTCATAGCCTTTATTCGACACCTGGCGCACCACAATAGGCTGAATAATTCCTTGGGTTCGGATAGATTCGGCAAGCTCTTCCAGTGCCTCTGGTGACATATCCTTACGAGGCTGATATTTACCAGGTTTAAGCAGATCGATAGCGATCATTTTTAAATTTTCACCGGTTTCGGCTGCCGACTCATTAAGTGAAACCTGCTTAGCAGCCGCATGGCTCGTGCTTAATAACGCGTCTAATCCTTTGCCTAAGCCACGTTTCTTCGCTGTCATTCAATAATTCCTTAAACTTGCTCTAACTTAGAATGTTGTTCTGCGCGCCTGATAATTTCACCGGCCAGGGATAAATAGGCTTTAGCCCCAGCACTGGACTTATCATAATACATGGCCGGGGCACCAAAGCTTGGCGCCTCGGCAAGCCTGACGTTACGGGGGATCACAGTGCGATACACTTTATCGCCAAAGTGTTGTTTTAGCTGATCGGACACATCATTAGCCAGACGATTACGCGGATCATACATGGTACGCAAGATCCCTTCGATGGTAAGTCCCGGATTTACCATGGCAGCTAACTTACTTATGGTATCCACTAAGGCGGTTAAACCTTCTAGGGCGTAATATTCGCACTGCATGGGTACAATAACAGAGTCGGCAGCAGACATGGCATTAACAGTGAGCATGTTGAGTGAAGGCGGGCAGTCGATAAAAATAAAATCATAATGATCTTTTACCGGCGCCAAAGCATTGCGCAGGCGGATCTCCCTGGCAAAGAATTCCATCAACTTAATTTCAGCAGCGGTAACATCACCATTTGCCGCGATAAGATCGTATTTCCCCGCAGTATTGCGACAAACAATCTCATCGATACTTTTCTCTTCGACCAAGAGTTCATAGGCGGTATTTTCAACACTGTATTTATCAACACCGCTACCCATGGTGGCATTGCCCTGGGGATCGAGATCAATCAGCAACACTTTACGCTTAGTGGCGGCCAAAGATGCAGCTAAATTAACACAAGTTGTTGTTTTCCCTACACCACCTTTCTGGTTGGCTACGGCGATCACTTTACCCACAATATCATCCTGTTTATTAGGTTTGCAGATTCGATACCCGCATAATTCTTATAAAATTGCTTGAACTGGCTAAATAATGCAACTTTTGCGTTTGCACTCAGGTGTTTTTTATCACCCTGAGTAGATGACGCTGTTCATCAAGATGGGGGACGCTAAGTTCAATTATATCGGTTATCGTAAAATTATCAGGTAGTTGTGCCATTTCATCGTCCGCCAACTGACCTTTTAACGCATAGAAACATCCAGTCTCTTTAGGCAGATGTGCACACCAATGAAGCATATCGGCAATAGAGGCAAACGCCCGGCTCAACACGCCATCAAATTTATCCTCAGGCTGATAGGCTTCAACCCGGCTCTCTACCGAACTGATGTTGTTTATTCCCAATTCGAATTGGACCTGTTTTTGAAAACGGATCCGTTTACCTAAACTGTCGAGTAAAACAAAGGTTTTATCTGGGTTCATGATAGCCAACGGGATCCCAGGTAATCCTGGACCAGTTCCCACGTCGATAAAACGCTCTCCCTTCAAATGAGGGCTAGCAACCAGACTGTCCATGATATGACGGATTAACATCTGCTTAGGATCCCGTACCGATGTCAGGTTATACGCCTTATTCCACTTGGCCAACATACCCACAAAATCAACTAATTGTTGTTTTTGCTTCGGCGTTGCGGCCATGTTTATTTGGCTAAGATAACTCTCTAATTGGGTTAATAACACGGGCGTATCCTCGATAAACAATGGGATATTATGAAGTGCGCAGCGCGAGATGTGAAGCACCTAAACCTCACATCTCGGCGGACAAAGAATAAAGTGTGGGATTACGCGCTTTTTCTGAGTAAACCGCGTTTTTTCAGATGAACCAACAAAATGGAGATAGCGGCTGGGGTGATCCCTGAGATCCGCGATGCCTGACCTATGGTTTCCGGCTTGTGATCATTTAATTTAGCGATCACTTCGTTGGATAAACCTGGCACTTCTTGGTAATCCAGATCTTGCGGCATCATGGTTTTCTCATGGCGAATCGCCTTATCTATCTCATCCTGCTGACGCTGAATATAACCTGAGTATTTCACCTGGATCTGCACTTGCTCAGCGGCGCGCTGATCTTCAATTGCAGGACCAAAACCGTCAATATCCATCAACTTAGGGTAATCAAGTTCTGGACGACGCAGCAGATCCTCAAAGGTCGCCTCACGGGTAATAGGCGTCTTAAGGTGCGGATTGAGTGCATCCACTAGAGGGGAATTAGGATGGATCCACTGACTGCGAAGACGCTGTAGTTCGAGTTCAATAGCTTCGCGTTTGGCATTAAACTTTGCCCAACGCTCATTATCGACTAAACCTAATTCGCGGCCTTTTTCTGTCAGGCGTAGATCGGCATTATCTTCCCTTAGCAGCAAACGGTATTCCGCCCGGCTGGTAAACATACGGTAAGGTTCTTTGGTGCCTAAAGTGGAAAGATCGTCCACCAACACTCCAAGATAAGCCTGATCGCGACGAGGGCTCCAAGCATCTTTACCTTGAACTTGAAGTGAAGCATTCATCCCGGCAAGTAGGCCTTGAGCGCCAGCTTCTTCATAGCCTGTGGTACCGTTAATCTGACCAGCGAAAAACAGGCCATTTATCGATTTGGTTTCTAATGAGTTTTTAAGATCACGAGGATCGAAATAGTCATATTCAATCGCATAACCGGGACGAATGATCTGTGCATTTTCCATCCCTTGAATTGAGCGAACCAGATTGAGTTGCACGTCAAATGGCAGACTGGTCGATATGCCATTTGGATAAATTTCTGTGGTATTTAACCCTTCGGGTTCAATAAAGATCTGGTGTGAGGTCTTATCGGCAAAACGATTGATCTTATCTTCAATCGATGGGCAATATCTTGGACCAATACCTTCAATGACTCCAGAATACATAGGGCTACGATCGAGTCCGCCACGAATAATATCGTGAGTACGTTCATTGGTATGAGTAACGAAACAGGAAACCTGGCGAGGATGATCATTTACATCTCCAATAAATGACATTACTGGCAATGGATCATCGCCTTTTTGTTCTGTCATTAACTCGAAGTTGATTGTATTGGCATCAATTCGAGGTGGCGTGCCGGTTTTAAGACGGCCAACACGAATAGGCAACTCACGTAAACGGTCTGCTAATGCAATTGATGGCGGATCGCCAGCACGGCCACCACTGTAATTTTCCAGTCCAATATGGATCTTACCGCTGAGGAAAGTACCGGCAGTTAACACCACAGCAGGCGCTTCAAATGCCAACCCCATTTGTGTGATCACACCAATAACGCGATCGTTTTCAACAACAAGATCATCTACAGCTTGTTGGAATAGGCGTAAATTAGGTTGGTTTTGCAAAATTTGTTGGATTTTAGCGCGATATAAAGCTCTGTCGGCTTGAGCACGTGTGGCTCGAACCGCTGGACCTTTACTCGAATTTAAAGTTCTAAACTGGATCCCTGCGTGATCGGTCGCGATTGCCATAGCACCGCCAAGTGCATCTATCTCTTTAACAAGATGCCCTTTTCCTATACCACCGATCGCTGGGTTACAAGACATCTGTCCTAAGGTATCGATATTATGGGTCAATAATAAGGTTTTCGATCCCATCCTAGCAGATGCTAATGCCGCTTCGGTTCCGGCATGGCCGCCACCTACAACAATTACATCAAACCGTTCATGAAAATGCATCACAATACCTTAAAAACTGGATCTAAATAAAAATCAGTAATGGATTTGAAAGATCAATTACCAAGCGAATAGCTGAGTATTTTAGCATCCCGAAAGCTTTCGATGAAAGATCATTTTCAGTCTTAAGATCGCTAAAGGATCGCACTAATAGATCTTAAGATCTTTATAGAGATCTTTTTATTATGTTTACTATTAGGATCGCTCTTTTCTGTGGGTAATTCAAATAAGTAAATAAAATCAACAGATAACAGAAGATCTAAACTGTGATCTGATAGCGATCTAATTGGCTTAAACTTGGGGATAGATCCATTACTTATCCACATAGGCGATCTAAGTGATGATCTGATCTTAAATCATGCAGAGTTTGATCAACGAAAAATAACCGCTTATCCACATATTTTATTTTTGTAAGGTTGATATGTGGATAAGGTAGATCTAATCTGTGAGTTCTTTGTTTTTTATTCTAATGATGGGATCATGCTAGCTGTTCTTGCCAGCTTGTTAGCCAAGCCAGGGCGGGATCTTCAGGTACTGGATCGTATTGTACATCTATCTGGATCTTATCCACATAGGCTTTTGCACCGCAATTTTCTAAGGCTTCCACTAATTTTTCAGGTCCTTGGCAAAAGGTGTCATAACTTGAATCACCTATGGCGCAAAGTGCATATCGGGTGGCATTGAGATTTGGATTTTTTGCTTGGATCTCATCCAAAAAGGGCTGGATATTATCTGGTAGATCGCCTGCACCATGGGTCGATGAAACAATTAACCAGAAGTGGTGAGGAGCGATCTCACTTAGTTCGGGTGTTAAATGGGTTTGTGTCTCGTGGCCATGGGCTTCTAATTGGGCTGCTAATTCATCGGCGACGTACTCAGCACCCCCTAAGGTAGTGCCGATAATAAGCTCGATTGTTGCCATGGGTTTACCTCTGTTATTAATTTAATTGAGTTATTAGATTGAAATAGTGGTGAGTTTGTCTGCTATCTTTTAATTATACAAGCACAATGGCTGTGATAATGAGCATAACGCACTGAAATAAATATGAGAGTTATTAGTGTCTATTTTAGGTTTTGCAGCAATTAAATCATGCCGTTATAGTGAAAAAAAAGATGAGCAATGCTCATCTTTTTTTTCACTATAACGTTTATTTACCGATACAGAAGGAGCTGAATATTTTGCCCAACAGATCGTCTGAGGTGAACTGGCCGGTGATCTCCGACAGCGCCAGCTGACACATACGCAGCTCTTCTGCCAGCAGTTCTCCGGCCTGGTACACTTCCAGCTGCTCTTTACCTAGTAACAGGTGGCTGCTTGCCAGTTCTAACGCCTCTAAATGGCGCCTGCGGGCGATAAAGCCGCCTTCGAGGTTACTTTGGTAGCCCATCAGGGTTTTAAGGTGGATTTTGAGTTCCTCGACGCCGAGGCCGGTTTTAGCCGATAGCCGAAATACTTTGTGTCCATGATCTTCTGTGGTCGTTAATGCCTCACCGGTGAGATCGGCTTTGTTGCGTATAACTGTGACGCCGAGGTTTTTAGGTAGGCGATCGATAAAATCGGGCCAGATATCATGGGGGTCGACCGCATCTGTGGTAGTGCCGTCCACCATAAACAATACTTGATCGGCGCTGTTGATCTCGGCCCAGGCGCGCTCAATCCCTATCTGTTCCACTGTGTCTGTGGTGTCGCGCAGCCCTGCGGTGTCGATAATATGCAGCGGCATGCCATCGAGGTGAATATGTTCACGCAATACATCACGTGTGGTGCCGGCAATTTCGGTCACAATTGCCGATTCTTTACCTGCTAAGGCATTGAGGAGACTTGATTTTCCTGCATTGGGACGACCGGCAATCACCACCTTCATCCCTTCGCGGATAATGGCGCCCTGTTTGGCGCTGGATTGCACTAGGGTCAGCTTGTCTATGATGCGATTCAGAGAGCCGGCTATCTTGCCATCGGAGAGAAAATCCACCTCTTCGTCGGGAAAGTCGATGGCGGCTTCAACATACAGACGTAGATTGGTGACCTGTTCGACCAGTTCATGCACCTGGGTTGAAAACTCCCCCTGCAGTGAGTTTACCGCGCTCTTGGCGGCCTGTTCGCTGGTGGCATCGATGAGATCGGCAATGGCTTCGGCCTGGGTGAGATCCAGCTTATCATTCATAAAGGCCTGTTCACTGAACTCGCCAGGTTTGGCTATGCGTACCCCTTTGGTTTCCATCACCCGCTTGATCAACATATCCAGCACAATCTGACCACCATGACCCTGTAGCTCGAGGACATCCTCGCCGGTAAAAGAGTTAGGCGCTTTGAAGAAGAGGGCGATCCCCTGATCGATAACCTGACCCTGGGCATCTTTGAAATCACAGTAATCGGCGTAACGTGTCTTGGGAAGGTGGCCTAAGACTGAGTGTGCTACCTCGCTGGCTTTGTCACCCGAGATACGTATGATACCGACGCCGCCGCGTCCGGGTGCAGTTGCCTGAGCCACGATAGTATCTGTTGTCATTCCTGTGTTTCCTAAATACTCAAAAGGGATTCATTAAAAAACAAAAAGCGGTCAAGACTCAGTATCCGACCGCTTTTGTTAGTTGGAGTTAAGGATTATTTTAACCCTTTTTTCTCCAAACCTGCATAGATGATCTTCTGCTGGGTGATGGCCACTAAGTTACCTACCAACCAGTAGAGTACCAGACCCGCTGGGAACCAGAGGAAGAATACGGTAAACACCACAGGCATCCACTGCATCATCTTCTGCTGCATAGGATCCATAGTTGGAGCCATAGGTTGCATCTTCTGCATCAGGAACATAGAAACACCCATCAGCAGCGGTAGCACATAGTAAGGATCCTGCACCGACAGGTCGGTGATCCACAGCATGAATGGCGCATGACGTAGCTCGTAGCTTTCCAGCAATACCCAGTAGAGTGCGATGAAGATAGGCATCTGTAACAGAATCGGCAGGCAGCCACCCATAGGGTTTACTTTCTCTTTCTTATACAGCTCCATCATGGCCTGACCCATCTTCTGACGATCATCGCCAAAGCGTTCTTTCATCTCCTGTAATTTAGGCTGCAGGTTACGCATCTTCGCCATAGAAGTGTATTGCGCTTTAGTGAGCGGATATAACAGACCACGAACGGTTAGTGTGATCAGAATAATCGCCACCCCCCAGTTACCCACGAAGGATTGATAGAACATCAACAGCCAGTGGATAGGGATAGCCAGCCACCAAAGGAAACCATAATCCACCACTAAGTTAAGTGTTTCAGAGATGGCCGACAGGGCTTTCTGATCTTTTGGACCCACATAGAACTGGGCGCCAATCGTTTTTTCACTGCCAGGCGCAATGTCATAAACCGCGCCGCGGAAACCGATATTGGCCAGGCCGCCGGCGCTGATGCTGGAGAAGATGGTATTCTGGTCATTGGCGGGTGGCACCCAAGCAGAGACAAAGTAGTGTTGCAGCATGGCTGTCCAACCACCTAAGGTCTGCTTATTGAGGTTTTTATCCGCCATATCTTCGAAGCTGTACTTCTCGTAACGGGTATCCTGGGTAGAGAAGGCCGCGCCACGATAAGTTGGCATCATCATGCTGCTTTCGCTCTTCTTGATGCTGTGCTTGATCTGACCATACATCTGCACCTGAAGCTGTTCAGATGAGCTGTTGTTGATGCGGTAGTCGACGTTTATATCGAACTGGTCCCGGTGTAGGGTGAACACCTTAGTGAAAGTCACGCCGTTATCGGCTACATAAGTCAATGGAATTTCCAGGGTATCTTGACCTTGTGCCAGGCTGTATTGCTGTGACTGAGCCGTATAATGGGCGCGGCCCTTAACGCTGCTGTCGATACCGTTACGGCCGATCAAACCACTCTGGGCGATATAGAAAATATCAGTGCTTTGCTGTAGCAGCACGAAAGAGTCATCTTTACCCTGTTCGAGTTTGTGATCGACCAATGCTGAGTAAACGATATCGCCGCCAACAGGATCGATTTTTAGAACCAGTTGATCTGTCGTCACCGTAATGAGTTCTTTTGATGGCGTAACAGCTTCAGGAAGAGAAGCATCGGCATCAGGAACATCTGTACTGTGAGAATCTGCGACGCTCGAAGATGCTGCAACAGAAGTATTTGTCGCTGCTTGTTGCGGCGGATTTTTGTCAGTTTGCCATTGCTGCCACAGCAAAAAGCTGACAAAAAGCAGACCGATAAGCAATATATTGCGTTGAGATTCCATAGTCTATTTATTACACCTATTCTTTTTTGGGGGGACGGGGTCTTCACCGCCCGGATGTAAAGGGTGACATTTTAATACGCGTTTACCCGCAAACCAACTCCCTTTGATAAATCCATGCAAACTAATTGCTTCAATTGCGTAGTTGGAGCAGGTGGGGTGAAAGCGACACTTAGGCCCAATCAGTGGGCTGATAAAGAGTTGATAGCCACGGATCAGCTTGGTGGCTAGCCATTGTAACGGCGACAGAGTTTGCGCCATAACTTCTCTACCTGTTTATGCAGGGTAGCATTATCCATATTCAATACACCATTTCTCACCAGAACAACAATATCGAGCGGCGGTAATTCATGTTGATGTAACCGAAAATTATCGCGAATGATGCGTTTTACCCGGTTGCGTTGATTTGCTCGCTTTACATAACGTTTGGCAACAGTGAGTCCAATACGAGGATGTTGTTCAGTATTAGGTATTGCAAGTAAAGTGATATCAGCCGAAGAGGCTTTGATGGGATTGGTGAATACAGATTTGAATTGCGCGGGAGTTAACAAACGTAACTCCCGCGTAAAGGTATAGCTAGTCACTAGCATTTCTACTTATATTAAGCAGAAAGACGAGCGCGACCTTTTGCACGACGACGTGCGATGACCTTACGGCCACCTACAGTAGCCATACGAGCGCGGAAGCCGTGAGAACGCTTGCGCTTCAGGTTGCTAGGTTGAAAAGTACGTTTACTCATTATGGCAATCCGTCTTTGTTAGGTGAATAAACCTTATCTCTAAAAGAGGTAAGGACAAAAAAGAGGCCGAATTGTAATCACTTTCGCTATGGCCGTCAACCGGCAAAGCGCTTAAGTGGATAAATTCTGCCTCTGTATCTTCTTATTAAGTTACCCAAATACACTATCTAGTGTGGATAACTCTGTGAATGGGCACTATATCTTGTGGATCTAGTGATCATTGCTTAGATCGAAGGTCGCACATTATAGATCGATCTGGATCGCTTAATAAAGCTGAGTTTGCTGCTTTATTTAAATATTTTGATCGAACGAGATCTTAGAGGATCTCCACAGAAAAATAATGATGATCTAACTGGGGATAAATCCATTTAAAGGATAGCGATCCTCGTTATCTCACTATAGAATACATCTCTTTGATTGGATCTTTTGGGGATAAATACGTGGCGGTTTCTCTTTGGCAGCAATGTATCGGACGACTACAGGATGAGCTTTCTGCTCAGCAATTCAGCATGTGGATTAGACCGTTACAAGCCGAAATGGACGGGGACACTCTCGTATTATATGCACCTAATCGTTTTGTGCTCGATTGGGTAAGGGATAAATACCTTAACAGCATTAATCAATTTTTTACTGAGCAATTAGGCAACAGTGCGCCTAAGTTGCGTTTCGATATCGGCAGCAGACCAGTTAGTCAGCCTGCAAAACCTGCTGTATCGGTAAAGACGCCCGTATTATCAAATGTGCAGTCGCCCGCTAAGCCTACCTTTAACAGCAACGAACCTGCAGTGACGACAAATCACAGAAGCAATATTAACCCTACTTATCAGTTTGATAACTTCGTTGAGGGTAAGTCGAACCAGTTAGGTAAGGCTGCGGCACTGCAAGTCGCTGAAAATCCTGGTGGAGCTTACAATCCACTGTTTCTTTACGGTGGTACTGGTCTGGGTAAGACCCACCTGTTACATGCAGTGGGTAATGGCATTATCAAGAATAAACCCGATGCGAAAGTGGTTTATATGCATTCAGAGCGTTTCGTGCAGGACATGGTTAAGGCGCTGCAAAATAACGCCATCGAAGAGTTTAAGCGCTACTATCGCAGCGTGGATGCACTGTTTATCGATGATATTCAGTTCTTTGCTAACAAAGATAGATCCCAGGAAGAGTTTTTTCACACATTTAATGCCTTACTTGAGGGTAATCATCAGATCATTTTGACATCGGATCGTTATCCTAAAGAGATCGATGGTGTTGAAGATCGTCTCAAGTCCCGTTTTGGCTGGGGACTCACAGTCGCCATCGAGCCTCCCGAGTTAGAAACCCGAGTGGCGATTTTGATGCGTAAGGCTCAGGAGAGCGGCATCAACCTTCCCGATGAAGTGGCTTTCTTTATTGCCAAGCGTCTACGTTCCAACGTGCGTGAGCTGGAAGGGGCGCTTAACCGTGTGATAGCTAACGCCAACTTTACCGGACGTCCGATCACTATCGATTTTGTGCGCGAAGCCTTAAGGGACCTGTTGGCATTGCAGGAAAAATTGGTCACTATAGACAATATTCAAAAAACCGTTGCCGAATATTATAAGATCAAGATGGCTGATATGTTATCTAAGCGTCGTTCGCGCAGTGTGGCACGTCCCAGACAGATGGCGATGGCCTTGTCGAAAGAGCTGACAAACCAGAGTCTGCCTGAGATAGGTGACGCCTTTGGTGGACGGGATCACACCACTGTGTTGCATGCATGTCGTAAAATTGCGCAACTGCGTGAAGAAAGTCATGACATTAAAGAAGATTATGCTAACTTAATCCGTACGTTATCTTCATAAATCAGGGAATTGGATCTAATGAAATTTTCAATTGATAGGGATGCCCTATTAAAGCCGCTGCAGCTGGTGAGTGGCGCGGTGGAGAGACGACATAATCTACCTATCCTGGCTAACCTTTTAGTAGAAGTGAGTAATTACTCACTAAAATTAACAGGTACAGATCTGGAAGTGGAATTAGTGGGTCAGGCGCAGCTACAGGGTGATGTCCAGGATGGGCGTACCACAGTGCCAGCCAAGAAGCTGCTCGATATTGTCAAATCGCTACCAGAACAGGTCGAACTTAAGATTGAGCAACAGGACAACCGTTTGCTGTTACGCTCTGGCCGCAGCCGCTTTACCTTAGCGACTCTGCCTGCCGAAGAGTACCCCAATGTCGAGGCCTTTCAGGCAGATATTCAGTTTACCATTAAGCAGGGCACGCTTAAGTCGCTTATTGATGCCACTCAGTTTTCCATGGCAAACCAGGATGTGCGCTATTACCTCAACGGTCTGTTACTGGAAACCGAAGGTAATGTGCTGCGGGCTATCGCTACAGATGGCCATCGCCTGGCCTTGAGCCATCGTATGATTGAGGAATCTCTGCCAGAGAAGCAAGTTATTGTGCCGCGAAAAGGGGTACTCGAACTGCAACGTCTGTTTGAGGGGGAAGATCTGGATGTCACTATTGAGATTGGTGATAACGCGATCCGCGCCACGACTCAGAGTGCAGTATTTACCAGCAAGCTGGTGGATGGTCGCTTCCCAGATTACCGCCGCGTGTTACCCAAAGGCGGCGATAAAATAGTGATCGCCAGCCGCAACCAGTTAAAACAAGCCTTGCTTCGTGCATCCATTCTCTCTAACGAGAAGTTCCGCGGTGTGCGGGTACAGCTTGAGCCTAACTTAATCAAGATCACAGCCAATAACCCTGAGCAGGAAGAGGCGGAAGAGATCTTAGATATCGATTATGACAACACACCACTAGAGATAGGCTTTAACGTCAGCTATCTCCTGGATGTGTTGAACAACCTGCCTTCTGACGATGTGCGTATCACCTTAATTGATGGCAACTCCAGCGCCTTAATTGAAAACCATATCGAAGAAGATTCTATGTATGTTGTGATGCCAATGCGTCTCTAACGGGAAGGGATTAACGCCTTTATTGGGCGTTAATCTTTGCTGTCTGGCTGAACATCTGAGTATTTCATGAGCTTATCTCGGCTTCATATCGACCGTTTCCGTAATATCACTAATGCTCAGCTGCAGTTAGGCGATGGATTGAACCTGATCTATGGGCAAAACGGCAGTGGCAAAACCAGTATCCTCGAAGCCATCTATTTTCTGGGCATGGGGCGCTCTTTTCGCAGCCACTTGTCCCAACGAGTGATCCAAAATAATCAGGACGATCTCACCCTGTTTGCCCAAATGGAGCAGGCCGAACAAGTCTATAAAATCGGTTTACGCCGTTTTCGTAGCGGTGATATTCAGGTGAAAATCAATGGTGATAAGATAAAGCGCCTGTCGACATTAGCCGAAACTTTGCCCATACAGGTGATCACCCCAGAAAGCTTTTCGCTACTTTTTGAAGGGCCTAAGGCGCGTCGCCAATTTATCGATTGGGGCGCCTTTCATACCAATCCACATTTCTATGATGCCTGGACTAAGGTTAGGCGGATTTTAAAACATAGAAATCAATTGCTTAAAAATGAAGTTAGCTACCAGCAGGTACAACATTGGGATAAAGAACTTATCCGTTATGCAGAACTGGTCACCGACATAAGAAAGCAATATGTGGGCTCGTTAAATGAACGACTTAAGGGTATAATCGAAGAGTTTTTACCTCAGGTAGATGTTAAGGTTTCTTTTACCAGAGGATGGGATAGTAAAACCGATTATCAGACGTTATTGGAAACGCAATATCCCAGAGATTTAGCAGCGGGACACACCACGAGTGGACCCCATAAAGCAGACTTAAGATTACGTGTTGGCACCTTGCCTGTTCAGGATGCTTTATCCCGGGGTCAGTTGAAGTTATTGGTGTGCGCACTACGCATAGCGCAGGGAAAGTTGCTGAAACAACAGATAGATAAAAACAGTATCTATTTGGTGGATGATCTACCATCGGAATTGGATGCAAAACACAGACAACTGTTGCTGCAGCAGCTAAGCGATACCGGGGCGCAGATTTTTGTCACCGCCATCGAGCCTGCAGCGATAACGGATTCGTTAGGCACGCCACCAGTTAAGATGTTCCATGTGGAACATGGGCGTGTAACGGTAATTGAAAAACCATTGAGAGAATAATATGTCAGAGAATAGTTACGATTCTTCGAGTATTAAGGTACTAAAAGGCCTTGATGCAGTACGTAAGAGACCTGGGATGTATATTGGGGACACCGACGATGGTACGGGTCTACATCACATGGTATTCGAAGTGGTCGATAACTCTATCGATGAGGCTTTGGCTGGGCACTGTAATGATGTGAGCATTACTATCCACGCTGATGGTTCGGTATCGGTAAAGGATGACGGACGTGGTATTCCCGTGGCAATTCACCCAGAAGAGGGTGTATCAGCGGCGCAGGTGATCATGACGGTACTGCATGCGGGTGGTAAGTTCGACGATAACTCCTATAAGGTTTCTGGTGGTCTTCATGGCGTAGGTGTCTCAGTGGTAAACGCCTTGTCAGAAAAGCTGCAGCTCACTATTCGCCGTGATGGCAAGCTCTATGAGCAGTTTTATACCATGGGTGAGCCGGATGCGCCGATTAAAGAGATTGGCGATGCGACTAACACAGGTACCGAAATTCGTTTCTGGCCGAGCCCGAAAACTTTCTCAGATACCCAGTTCCATTTCGATATTTTAGCTAAGCGAGTTCGTGAACTGTCGTTCCTGAACTCGGGAGTGGGGATTCGTCTTGCCGATGAGCGCGATAACAAAGACGAGTTTTTCAAGTATGAAGGCGGTATCAGTGCCTTTGTTAACTACCTGAACACCAACAAAACGCCGGTAAACAAAGAGATCTTCCACTTCGTGCAAGAGCGTGAAGATGGCATTACTGTTGAAGTTGCTATGCAGTGGAATGATGGTTTCCAGGAAAATATCTTCTGCTTTACCAACAACATCCCTCAGCGTGATGGCGGTACCCACTTAGCCGGTTTCCGTAGTGCTCTGACCCGTAACCTCAACACTTATATGGATAAAGAGGGCTTTAACAAGAAAGGTAAAACCTCGGCCACGGGTGATGATGCCCGTGAAGGCTTGACCGCAGTTATTTCGGTTAAAGTGCCGGATCCTAAGTTTAGTTCTCAGACGAAAGATAAACTGGTTTCCAGCGAAGTGAAGACGGCTGTTGAGCAGACCATGGGTGAAAAGCTGGGTGACTACCTGCTTGAAAACCCTAATGAAGCCAAGCTGATTGTCGGTAAGATCATCGATGCGGCTCGCGCCCGTGAAGCTGCCCGTAAAGCCCGTGAGATGACTCGTCGTAAAGGCGCATTAGATTTAGGCGGCCTGCCGGGTAAGCTGGCGGATTGCCAGGAGAAAGACCCTGCGCTTTCTGAAATCTACATAGTGGAGGGTGACTCTGCGGGCGGTAGTGCTAAGCAGGGTCGTAACCGTAAGAATCAGGCGATTCTGCCGCTTAAGGGTAAGATCCTTAACGTCGAGAAAGCCCGTTTCGATAAGATGCTCTCTTCACAGGAAGTGGCGACACTTATTACCGCACTTGGCTGTGGTATCGGCCGTGATGAATATGATCCAGACAAGACGCGTTATCATAATATCGTTATCATGACAGATGCTGACGTCGACGGCTCGCACATTCGTACCTTGCTGTTGACCTTCTTCTTCCGTCAAATGCCTGAGATGATTGAACGTGGCTATGTCTATATTGCTCAGCCACCTCTGTATAAAGTGAAAAAGGGTAAGCAGGAGCAGTACCTGAAAGACGATCCTGCGCTGGTGGAATACCTGACGAACCTGGCTCTTGATGGTGGTGAAATTCACTCTTCACCAGATGCGCCAGCCATGTCGGGCGCACCGTTGGAAAAACTGGTTTATCAGTACCGTGAAGTAGAAGCGATTTTTGAGCGTCTAGATCAACGCTTCCCAACCATGTTAACTGAACGTATGTTGTATCAGCCTGGCCTAACCCCAGAGCTGCTAGCCGACGAAGCCAAAGTAAAACAGTGGTGCGATAATTATGTTGCGGCGTTAACCGCAGCAGAATCGGGTGGTTATATCTTCAGTGCAGAAGCCTTCCTCGACCCAGAGCGTCATGTCTATCTGCCTAAGGTGACTATCCGTAAGCATGGTATCGATACTCACTACTTGTTCTCTTATGAGTTCCTGCAGTCTAGTGATTATCAGCGTATTACTAAGCTGGCTGGAGAGCTTGATGGCCTCATCGAAGAGGGTGGTTATGTTAAGCGTGGTGAGCGCGTTAAAGAGATCACCTCTTTTGTTGATGCTTTAGATTGGTTGATGACAGACTCTAAGCGTGGCCTCTATATCCAGCGCTATAAGGGTCTGGGTGAGATGAACCCTGAGCAGCTATGGGAAACCACAATGGATCCTGAGTCGCGTCGCATGCTGCGTGTAACAGTAGAAGATGCGGTTGCGGCCGATCAGCTGTTTACCTGCTTAATGGGCGATCAGGTTGAGCCGCGCCGTGACTTTATCGAGTCAAACGCCCTGAACGTGGCGAACCTGGACGTTTAACATAAGACGTTTAAACATAAGACGTTAAAAGTGAGCAATAATCAAAACCCCGGCATTTTTCCGGGGTTTTTTGTTTCTGTCTGTCAGTGGATGAGAGTCTTAGCTAGCTATTGCGATGGAGCATTCTTGCTAAGCGTTCAAAGTATTGCTGCCATTCATAGTTGGCGCTCTCAACCTGGTTGGGACTGACATGCTCAAATGTAAATCTTTGCCCCGGTTGCCTCTGTGCCACCTTCCAGAGATCGGCTTCAATCACTCTGGCAATCACTGGGTAATTTCCCGTATTCTGGTTGTCGGCCAGAGAGATGCTCACTTTTCCCTGTTCTGAGACCTGTACCGTGCCGGGTAGGTTGGGGTTTGGCGCTAATGCTGTTTGAGTGGCTATTTTGATGGCAGAGCTTAGTGACTCACCTTCTAAAAAGGCGGCGCTCCGGCTAGATTGCGCTGCAAGTATCCACTCTTTGGCCCAGAAACTTTTTCGGCTCGATGTGGTAAAGAGATCGAGTTCAGCACCAGGCAGAGCCCTTAAAATGCCGTCATTTACCCTTTGTATCACGCCTATGGGGCGAGAAATTTGATTCTTGGGTGGATTCAAGGACAAGCAAGCATCTGCCTTTAAATGCTTGCACAGTGATCCACCTGCTTGTTCAGTCATACCGCTAATATTTGCAATGCCACCCAGAATGGCAAGGTAGCCATAGATGCCTGTTTTAGGTCCATGAATAAACAGCCGTTCACCGGCATTAACCTTGGCCCGCCAGCCACTTCTTAATGGTCTATCCTCAACCCTGGCGTCAAAATCGGCCCCGGTTAATGCGATCCAGCTTGTTTGCTGAAAATAGAGCACTAATGCTCCCGAGCTTAATTCTCTCTTACAGAACACTCTCGCACAGAACTCGAGCGTTGGGCTGTTATCCTGATTGCCTAGCAGTCGGTTAGCGAGAATAAGCGCCTGTCTATCGACGGCGCCCCCATAGAAGCCATTTTGCTTGGGTCGCTTACGACCTAAATCTTGAATGCTTATCTGAATGTCGGCTTGCAGAAGGTTAATCATTACAATGCATCATAGGTTGAGTTTGCTTGTTGGAATCTATGCCGCGCATAAACAAAAGCAAATAATACTTGAGTTAATCGCTGTGACCTATTTATAAAACCGGACATAAAAAAACGCATCACAAGGATGCGTTTTTTCAATGGCTTATCCATTATTGAAGCAGAGAAATATCCGCAACGTGAAGGAACTGTTCGCGTAGGTTAGATAACAGGGCTAAACGGTTATTCTTTAGCGCCTCATCATCGGCCATGACCATCACATCTTCGAAGAAAGTATCGACACTTTCACGCAGATCGGCCAGCAGCACTAAGGCTTGCTGATAGTCAGCATTGGCAAACAGTGGCTCAAGCTGTGGTTGTAACTCACCTAATTTCGCCGCCAGGGCTTTCTCGGCTGCTTCAACCAGCAGGGTAGAGTCAATCTTGGTCGCAAGTTCGCCTTCAACCTTAGCCAGAATGTTGGATACCCGCTTGTTGGCCGCGGCCAGTGCAGCGGCCTGTTCCAGACTTCTGAAGTGGCTGACCGCCTTGATGCGGCTGTCGAAATCGGCCGGAGAGGTGGGGCGACGGGCTAATACCGCCAGGATCACATCCACACTCACATCTTGATCCTGATACCAGGCGCGGAAACGTCCCATTAGGAATTCCAGCACTTGCTCGGCAGTATCTGGATTACTGAGGTTTTCGCCATGAAGGGCTTGTGCCTTGGCGATAAGATCCACCAGATCCAGCGGTAGTTTGTTTTCCACGCAGATACGCAGAATACCGATAGCAGCGCGGCGCAGTGCGAACGGATCGGCGGCGCCTTTAGGCGCCTGACCAATACCGAAGATACCGACCAGAGTATCGAATTTCTCTGCCAGTGCCACAGCGATTGAGATATCGACAGTAGGGACTGTATCACCGGAGAACTTAGGCTTATATTGCTGCTCCAGTGCCAGGGCGACCGCTTCGGTTTCACCATCGAGGCGGGCGTAATGCATCCCCATGGTTCCTTGCAGATCGGTAAACTCCATCACCATGTTGGTCATCAGATCTGACTTAGAAAGCAGACCGGCGCGGGCTGCTTGCTCGCTATCGGCGCCAATTCCTTGGGCGATAAAGCCAGCCAAGGCAGAGATACGCTCGACTCTGTCTTTAATCGTGCCAAGCTGCTTCTGGAATACCACAGTCTCTAAGCTGCTTAGGCGTGATTCCAGACTGTGTTTTTTATCGGTTTCGAAGAAGAATTCGGCATCAGCGAGGCGAGGGCGAACCACTTTTTCGTTACCCGAAATGATCTGCTGTGGATCTTTAGATACTATATTTGTGACGAAGATAAAGTGTGGCAGTAGTTCACCCGCCTGATTAAATACTGGGAAGTATTTCTGATCGCCTTTCATGGTATAGACCAAGGCTTCTGCTGGCACATCGAGGAACTTCTCTTCGAAGTTTGCCGTGAGTACCACAGGCCATTCCACCAGAGAGGTGACCTCTTCGAGCAGATCTTCCTCTATCTCGGCAATCCCGCCCAAGGTCGCTGCGGCTTTTTCCGCATCGGCTTTGATTAAAGTCTTACGCGCCTGGTAATCGGCGATGACTTTGCCTTGGGTTTCAAGGCTGCCCAGGTAGTTATCAGCATGATCCAGTTCGAAAGAATCAACACCCATGAAGCGATGACCACGAACAGTACGCGCCGATTTAATCCCCAGTAGTTCGCCTTCAATCAGCTCGCTACCCATCAACATAGTGACAGTATGAACTGGGCGAATAAATTGTGTTTTGCTGCTGCCCCAACGCATAGGTTTAGGAATGGGCAGCTTGTCTAGCGCACGTTGCGCCATCTCGGCGACTAAGGTCTTAGTTTCGACACCGACGACTTTTGCCTGATGCAGCAACCATTCACCCTTATCTGTCTTTAGACGTTCGGCTTGCTCAACTGTGATGCCATTACCACGGGCCCAACCCATAGCGGCTTTAGTTGGATTGCCATCGGCATCGAAGGCTTGAGCAATAGCTGGGCCGCGCTTTTCAACGACCTTGTCTGCCTGTGCTGTGACCAGCGCCTCGATATTAAGCGCCAGACGACGGGGTGCAGCATACCAAGTGGCAGAGTCATAGCTTAACTCGGCTTTATTTAACTCTTCTTCAAAGTTGGCCAGGAAAGATTCGGCTAAGTTACGCAGTGATTTTGGCGGTAACTCTTCTGTACCCACTTCAATGAGTAAGTTTTCAAATTTCATCTCAATACCTCTTTA
This sequence comes from Shewanella sp. AS1, assembly GCF_021412565.1. Lineage (GTDB taxonomy): Bacteria > Pseudomonadota > Gammaproteobacteria > Enterobacterales > Shewanellaceae > Shewanella. Next base: position 27,927 of record NZ_JAKCLJ010000007.1, read on the forward strand.
CTTACACATTGGGAAGCCAAGCGCTTCACGAGCTTGGTAGTAGGATTCGGCAACGGCTTTGGCCATGGTGCGAACGCGAAGTATATAACGCTGACGCTCGGTCACCGAAATTGCATGGCGTGCATCGAGCAGGTTGAAGGCGTGAGAGGCTTTCATCACTTGCTCATAGGCTGGCAGCGGTAGGGGGGGGTCTAGTGCAAGCAGATGATTACAGGCTTTTTCGCAGTCATCGAACTGCTTAAACAGCACTTCAACATTGGCGTGTTCGAAGTTATAAGCCGATTGTTCTACTTCGTTTTGATGGAACACATCGCCATACATGATCTTACCCATAGGGCCGTCGGTCCAGACCAGATCATAGACGCTGTCGACTTCCTGGATGTACATGGCCAGACGCTCAAGCCCGTAAGTGATCTCACCCGTTACAGGGCTGCATTCGAGGCCGCCCACCTGTTGGAAGTAAGTAAACTGAGATACTTCCATGCCGTTCAGCCAGACTTCCCAGCCCAGACCCCAGGCGCCCAAGGTTGGCGATTCCCAGTTATCTTCCACAAAGCGCACATCATGGACACCCATGTCCACACCCAAGGCTTCCAGCGAACCCAGATAGAGCTCCTGAATATTGCTTGGCGATGGCTTTAGCACAACCTGAAACTGATAGTAATGCTGCAGGCGGTTAGGGTTTTCACCATAACGGCCATCGGTAGGACGGCGACAAGGCTGAACATAGGCGCTGTTCATCGGCTCCGGGCCTAAAGAGCGCAGGAATGTCATAGGGTGAAAGGTGCCCGCACCGACTTCCATATCCAGCGGTTGAACTATGGCGCACCCTTGCTGCGCCCAGTATTCTTGCAGGGTTAGGATAAAACCCTGGAATGTTTTTACGTCGTGTTTCGTCGTCATGTCTACTACTGTCGGCTTGTGATAGAAAATGGTTTCGATTATACCTTGTTGAAAACCGCTTATGTAGGTTATTTTTTACCATAACCGCGCAAAATCAGGAAAATATGATGGATATAAAACGTTGTGCCTGGGTGAGTGACGATCCTCTCTATCAGGCTTACCACGATAAGGTGTGGGGCAAACCTGTTTATGACAGCCGTGAACTCTTCGCCAAATTATGTCTGGATGGACAGCAGGCCGGTCTTTCCTGGATCACCATTTTGAAGAAGCAGCAGAATTACGAGGCGGCATTTGCCGATTTTGACCCCTATATCATCGCCCAATTTGATGAACATAAGGTCGAGGAGTTATTGCAAAACCCAGGTATTATCCGCAACCGTCTAAAGGTGAACTCCATCATAAGAAATGCCAAAGGCTATATTGCATTTGTTGAACAAGGTAATGATTTTTCTGAGTTTTTATGGAGCTTTGTCGGCGGAAAACCTAAGCTGAATCATTTTAAGTCGATTAATGAGTTACCCGCACAGACCCCTGAGTCTGAAGCCATGTCCAAGGCGTTAAAAAAGCTGGGCTTTAACTTTGTCGGTCCGACGATTTGTTACGCCTTTATGCAGGCCGTGGGCATGGTCAATGACCACACCCAGGATTGCTACTACTATCAAAAATAGCCGTGGGTATTTTTGTGTTAAATAAACAAATCTGATTGTTAGCGTTGGAAAACTAGTTTCGATGGGTCGTCAGTTTGTATATAGAGCGCCTCAAATCTGGTTTCACCGCTGCTTAGCTCTGTCTGCTTGATAAATGTGATGTTCTTGTCAAATTCAGAAATTTTATCAACGACTTGCTGTTCAAGTTTGTTTGCCGTTAAGGAGAGCACGCAGACCCTATCGGCACAGGCATATTCCTGTTCATATATTTGAATTTCTGCCAGAGAGGCTAGGTTATCGGCGAGCAAACCATAGCGCTGTTTGGCTGTCTCGTTGATCTCATCTAACGCCTCTATCTGATTGATAAGCTGACGTAAATCATCATTAAAAATTTGTTGAACTGCTTCTCTATCAACGGCGTCGTTGCTATCTATAATAAGTCTAGTTAGTTGTTCTTGATCGACAATTATATTTGAAGCTTCTAGTTGGCTTTCTTCTTCGTTATGATTTTCTGTCTCTTTATGGAGTTGGTTCTGCTGTATGGCAGGGTCATTATTGAGCAAGTTTTCTTCTGGTTGGATACCTAGCTCTGGGGATTTGGTTAAAGGTGGCCTCTGCGAGGCTGTTTGTGCCGTCAGGGGTGATGACTCATCTTTGGAGTTGGTCGGTTTTAGATGGTAGGTTGCGACTATGATTATTGCTATGGTGAAAGCTATGCCAATCCTTTTCATCTCTTCTTCCTTGTGGTGTGTGTTGCCATAAGTAATCTATCAATTTAAGCTTGTATTAGCGAGCCCTGTTGTTTGATACGTTTTCTAATAAAAAGGGTGTTTCACGTGAAACACCCTTTTTGTCATCAATTTTGCTTGTTTTGAATCGCTTTTAAATTTTCATAAAAATAAAATTTACCGGTGAAACACCGTCAGATTTTAAAATTAAAAACGGATCAATTTTCAAAGAAAAATGGCTTTCTCTGGATTTTATTCCCATTGAGCTGATTCATGGTTTCAGCATCATAGAGTTTGCCGTTCACCATAGTATGGATAACTTTATCTGTGACTCGGATGTCTGCCAATGGATCGCCATCGACCACAATCAGATCGGCCAGTTTGCCCACTTTAATGGAACCAAGCTGATGATCCATGCCGAAGGTTTCCGCCGGATTGATGGTCGCGGTTTTCAACACCTCCATATTGCTCATGCCGCCCTGGGCAAACATCCACATCTCCCAGTGTGCAGCAAGGCCTTCACGCTGACCGTGGGCACCAATGTTAGGTTTTACTCCAAGTTGGTTCAGTTCATTAGCGACACGAGCCACATTGAAGTGATTATAATGTTCATCCGGTGCGGTTGGTCGGCGCATGGATCTGGCTTGCAATAGATCGCCCGGCACATATTTAGACAGGCGAGGGTGGGCCCAAACATCGGTTTTATCGTACCAGTAGTTCTCACCCGCGATACCACCATAGGCTACGACTAGAGTCGGCGTATAGTGAACATCACTCTGGCCCCAGAACTGTTTTATATCGCTATAGATCTTCTCTGCAGGTAGAGAATGTTCAACCGTGGTGTGACCATCGGCAATCATGGTCAGGTTGTGTTGCAGCAGGCTGCCACCCTCAGGTACAACCATCATCTCCAGCTCACGCGCGGCGGCGATCACCTGCTGACGCTGATTGCGGCGTGGCTGGTTATAGCTCTTAACACTAAAGGCACCGACCTTTTTCAGTCGTTCTAGGTGGAATTTTGCATCCTCCAAGGAATCGATATGTGAGGTATAACCAGGCATATTAGCGCCATAAAGGATAGTACCTGTAGAGAATATACGCGGCCCGGCAATCATGCCTGCCTTTTGCTGCTCAGACGCGGCAAAGATCTCAGTAGTGTCATTTGAGGGATCATGAATGCTGGTCACACCCAGAGACAGATTCGAATAGAGTTCCCAGTTTTGCTGCGGGATTATCTCATTCTCGGCCTGAGCACCGTGAGCATGGGCATCGAACAGACCTGGCATCAGCGTCTTACCGCCGATATCGACCACTTGTGCTCCGGTTGGAATGGATGTTGTGGCATCGCCGACAGCGACAATTTTATTATCTTTGACTATGACAACGCCATTATCTATGACTTTATCATCTTCCATAGTGATCACTTTGCCACCGACAAAAGCCACAGTTCCACGTGGAACATCCGCTTGCTGCTCGAACCCTATTTGAGTGATGGTGGGTTTAGCGGTTTTATCACTCTTGTCAGCCTGATTGCCCGAATCACCCTTTGCATGATATTGGCCGTCGACATCGACCTGATATAGCTCAGGCCCAAGGGTCCAGTAGAGCTGGTTGCTACTGCCATTCCAGCTGATGCTTTCCCCGGCACGAACGCTTAATTGAGTGACCGGCAGATTATCGGCCTTAGGGCCAATCTCTATGGTTTCACCATGTTTAGCAAAAGGCGTTACCCATACTTTAAAACGCTCGGCGAAGGCCAGCTGTGTGCCGTCCGGTGAAACGCGAAATTCGGTGGCATGTTTGCTGGTGTAGTGCACTCGCTTCTGGAAGCCATGTAGATTGACAGAAGCAAGCTGAGGCGTTTCACCATGCTCCATAAAATAGACACGATCCGATTTGGCACCGAATTGCGGCTGATAACCGTCCGGTGTGATCTTCTTGTTTTGTTTTTGCTTGATATCTACCTGATACAGGCCAGGTTCCTGCGACCAGGTTCTCGGGGTGATATAACCGCCTTTGATCTTACGGTAGACAACCAGCTGACCATCGGGAGAGAAGGTGGGTTCAACATATTTACCCGGTTCCTGGGTTAACACATGAGACTGGGTGCTGTTGACGCCTATGACCTGTACGCTGCCTTGTTGATTGTCATCCCAGGTGGTGAAAACGATATTCTTGCCATCTCTGGACCATTGGGGATCGAGTTCGCGCAGTTCATCAGGCAGCTCTGTTAAACGGCTCACCTTGCCCTTGGGCAGAGATTTTATCCAGAGTTTACCCAGGGCTTCGTAAACGACCTTGTCACCCTTAGGGGAGACCTGAGCCATACGTAGCATTTTGACATCAAACTTATCCTGGTCGATATTCTGTTTAAAGCGAACCGATGGCTGAATTGCCAGTTCGGTTTTTACCTTGAATGGAATATCTTTAACTTCTTTATTATTGATATCTAAGCGATTAATCTTACCACCAGCCCAAAAAACGATCTCTTTGCTATCGGCTGTCCAGCTCATAGTGGGGTAGACACCATGGATCGCCCAGGTTTCCTGCATATCTCTGTCTAACTTGTCATAGAGCTTGGTTTTTTCACCGGATTTGAGATCCAGCAGGTACAGAGTGGATTGGAATCCATCACGCTTGATGTAAGCCAGCTTAGAGCCATCTGGGCTTGGGGTAGGGCGTATGGCACCGCCTGTACCTTCTATCAAGACTTCGATATCCCCGGACTGGGTATCGTAACGCTTAATCTTATAGATACCTTTTACCGAGTCTTTTGAGTAATGGAAGGTTTTTCCTGGGGTGTCATCCTGACTGAAATAGACATAGCGGCCATCGGGTGAGTAGGCAGGTTCACCTAAATCTTTCTGCTCGTTAGGACGCTCGGTTAGCTTTACCCCTGTGCCACCTGCGACATGATAAAGCCAGACTTCACCCGCCCCTAAACTGCGGCTGCCGGTAAAGTGTTTACGGCCAATCAGATATTGGGAGTCAGGGCTCCAGGCTGGGCTGTTTAGTAGTCTGAAGGTTTCCTGGGTAACTGGACGTGGATTGCTACCATCGGCTTCCATTATCCAGATATTGTCACCACCATCCTCATCCGAGGTAAAGGCAATATATTTGCCATCCGGGCTGTAGACTGGCTGCATCTGCCAGGCGATCCCCTGAGCCAGAGGCTTAGCCTGGCCACCGCTAATAGGCATCTGATAGATATCACCCAAGAGGTCAAACACGATAGTCTTCCCATCCGGACTGACGCTGACATTCATCCAGGTGCCTTCATTGACATCGATTTTTGCCTGTTTAAAAGGGGCGTTTTCAGGCTGGTTTACTTGCCATTTAGGGCTGGCGTCTTCTGCTAAGAGTGGTGCAGAAAAACAGAGGGCAATGGCCGCGCATAAGGGCTTTATTGATTTTTGTAGCATTATTATTCCCTGTTAATTTTCCCTGTTAACTTGCGTGTAAGGCACAGGTTTTCGAGTGGGCTTTATTTGTTGTTCTTTATCGCACAAATCCTGTAACAGGAAAACCCTAATTGTTGATACCAGGTTAATTACAGGTGATTAGATGTGGCCATACAGACAATAAAAGTCGATATGGCTGCATTTGGAGAAGAGAAGCTTGAGAGACGAGTTTAAAGTTCTTGGGGATCAGTTAAATAAACCCGATCGCTAATATTGATGTGGGCATCGGTCAGAACTCGGCAGGTGACCCCTCCGCGCCAATCTGGCTTAAGCGCAGCTTCTAGGCCGGCGTGGGCCGCTTCCATTTTATGACAGGGATCGGTTTCGCCTGTGATTAACAGTTCGAGCTCACCTATCTTGAGGATTTTACCTTTATGGCTGGCGTCGAACTGCATGCCTTCTATCAACAAGTTGGCTCTGCGGACTGTCCAGGGAAGTGTGGCATCGAGCTGATCACAGGCGAGTTGCCATTGCTCTGACGAGAGCACTGTGACCTGCCGTTTACTGGATTTTCCGTATATATCCTGTGCCACGCCAGTGTTTGTTGTGACGAGTGCACTGGTGGTTTCCAGCATTGGACCGTTTTTTACTACCTTGTAACTAATACCTTGTAAGCTTGCCATTCTTAGTGCGTCCTTGTGAGTTTCACTCCAGTGTAAACTGGCGTGAGTCACTGTGACAAGGGGCGTACTTAGGACTTATAAGCCTTTTTTAATCAGGTATTGATAAGGGGTGGACTCGGTTTGGCTGGCAAGCAGGGTGTGGTCCATAAACTCGCAAAAACTTGGAATATCTCGGGTCGTAGCTGGATCGTCGGCGATAATTAACAGCGTCTCTCCCTGATGCATTTTACGTACAGATTTTCTGACCATCATAACGGGTTCTGGGCAGCGTAGCCCCATGGCATCGAGATGATGTTGTGCGTCGGAAAAAGGATTGCTCATAAATATAACCTTGATGCTGATACGTCAGTAAAATCGCCACTTCTAACAGTGAGGGCTAATATTACGCCAGCGTCATAGGCTTGCCAAGTTGCGCGCTGGGTTTTGTGAGTTACAAGGCGGTTTCGGCTTTAGCCTTGGGTCAAGGGCACCGGCTTGGCGCGGGTAATTTGAGCCAAATCTGCCGGCGCCAACGCGATATCCAGGCCACGCCGTCCACCACTGACATAGATGGTTTTCAGTTCAGCTGCGCTGGCATCGATAAAGGTGGCGAGCGGCTTTTTCTGTCCAACAGGGCTGACGCCACCTAATACATAGCCAGTTGATCTCTGCACCTTATCAGGGGAGGCCATGGCCGCTTTCTTGGCGCCAGCGGCTTTCGCCAGCTGTTTCATATTAAGCTTCTGCGCTACGGGAATAATGGCGACAACCAATTTGCCCGTGTCCAGCTCAGCAACCAGGGTTTTAAATACCAGCTCGACCGCTAGATTAAGCTTCTGAGCAGCCTCAAGGCCGAAGGCGTTGCCAGTTTCGTGCTGATATTCCAGTAATTGATAATCGATTTTTGCTTTATCCAGAGCTATGGTTGCGGGTGTCATGGGTTAAAATCTGCGGTTAAGAATAGGTTTATAGTGTGCCAAGCCCTAGCGGAACTCAAGTGTGTTTCACGTGAAACAGGTGAAAAAAAGAGTAGCCAAATTGGCTACCCTTTTCATTAGTCAGCGTCTTATTTTAAGCATGAGTATGCTCTCTGTTGCTGCGCAAGATTAGACGCGTTCAAACACAGTGGCTATGCCTTGTCCCAAACCGATACACATGGTTGCCAGACCTAGGGTTGCATCCTTATCTTCCATCAGATTGATAAGTGTGGTGGAAATGCGTGCGCCTGAGCAGCCTAAGGGGTGTCCCAGAGCAATGGCGCCGCCATTGAGGTTCACTTTGTCATCCACCAGATCCATCAGGCCCAAGTCTTTCACACAGGGAAGGGATTGGGCGGCAAAGGCTTCGTTGAGTTCCACAAGGTCGATATCGGCCATTGTCAGCCCCGCTCTTGCCAATGCCTTTTGGGTCGCTGGCACTGGGCCGTAACCCATGATGGCCGCATCACAACCAGCAACGGCCATGGCGCGAATGCGAGCGCGGATAGGTAAGCCCAGCTGTTTAGCCTTTTCTTCATCCATCACTAACATGGCAGAGGCGCCGTCTGAGAGCGCCGAAGAGCTACCTGCGGTGACAGTGCCATTAGCTGGGTCGAACACGGGTCTGAGCCCGGCAAGGGATTCCAGCGTGGTTTCGGGGCGAATGACTTCATCTGAGGTGACTTTAATCAGGGCGCCATTAGCGTCATGGCCCTCGATGGCGTGGATCTCTCGCGCAAAGCGTCCCTCAATAGTGGCCGCATGGGCGCGCTGGTGAGAACGAAGGGCAAACTCATCCTGCTGCTGGCGCGTGATGCCATGCATCTTACCCAGCATTTCCGCCGTTAATCCCATCATGCCAGAGGCTTTAGCGACCTTATTGGCTAAACCTGGGTGAAAATCGACCCCGTGATTCATGGGCACATGACCCATATGCTCGACACCGCCTATGATAAAGGTGTCGCCCATGCCCGTCATAATGGCGCGAGCGGCCTGATGGATTGCCTCCATGGAGGAGCCGCATAAACGGTTAACTGTTACCGCGCCAACCTGTTTCGAGATACCCGCCAAAAGGGCTGAGTTTCGGGCGATATTGAAACCTTGCTCCAAAGTCTGCTGTACGCAGCCCCAGATAATATCTTCTATGCTGCCGGGATCTAACTGAGGATTACGCTGCAGCAACGCCTTCATCAGCTCGGCCGACAGGGTTTCCGCTCTGACATTTCTAAATACTCCGGCCTTGGAGCGGCCCATAGGAGTACGGATACAATCTACAATAACGGCTTGTTTCATTATGTTCTTCCTTCTGGGCTTAGGCTTGGTTGTAGTAACTGCCGTTGTTGGCAGCCAGTTCACGCATCTTATCTGTCACCTTATAGAGGTTGCCTAAGTGCGCATATTTATCGGCTAAGGCGACAAAGTTAGCCACACCTAAGGTGTCGATATAGCGGAACACGCCCCCGCGGAACGGCGGGAAACCCAGACCATAAACCAGCCCCATATCGGCCTCGGCTGGGGTTGCAATAATGCCCTCTTCGAGACAGCGTACGGTTTCGATTATCATGGGGATCATAGTGCGGGCGATAATCTCATCGCTGCTAAATTCTGACTGCTTACCAAAGGCATTGCCAAGCAGATCGTAGCTGACAGGGTCGAGCTCTTTCTTAGGTTTTCCTTTGCGGTCGATGGAATATTGATAGAAGCCTTTACCGTTTTTCTGACCGAAACGCTCGGCTGCAAACATCAGATCAATCGCATCTTTGCCACTTTTAGACATGCGATCCGGGAAGCCTTCGGCCATTACAGCCTGAGCATGGTGCCCAGTATCTAGGCCTACCACATCAAGCAGATAAGCAGGGCCCATAGGCCAGCCGAACTGTTTTTCCATCACCTTATCGACGGCGGCGAAATCGGCACCATCGGCTAACAGGCCACTAAAGCCGGCGAAGTAGGGGAAGAGCACTCGGTTGACGAAGAAGCCGGGACAATCGTTGACGACTATGGGAGTCTTGCCCATCTGAGCCGCATAGGCCACCACTGAGGCAATGGTTTCATCCGAGCTGTGTTCGCCACGGATCACCTCAACTAAAGGCATTTTGTGCACTGGGTTGAAGAAATGCATGCCACAGAAACGCTCGGGTTTCTTCAGGCTTTGCGCTAGTAGATTGATAGAGATGGTCGAGGTGTTGGAGGTGATGATGGCATCTTTATCGACAAACTGCTCCACCTCGGCCAGCACGGTCGATTTTACCTTGGGGTGTTCAACCACGGCCTCGACAATTAGATCCGCATGACTCAATGCGCTGTAATCTAAGGTGGCCGTGATGCTGTTAAGCACTTTGGCCATCTTCTCTGGGGTTGAGCGACCACGCTGAATCTGGCCGGTCAGCAGTTTGGATGCTTCGCTCAATCCGAGATCCAGCGCCGACTGGTTGATATCTTTCATTACGATAGGCGTACCTTTGCTGGCACTCTGGTAGGCGATGCCGCCGCCCATGATGCCTGCACCCAATACGGCGGCCGAGTGCACGCTTTTCGCCTGCTTCGCGGCTTTCTTGGCCTTGCCTTTGACCAGCTGATCGTTGAGAAAGATGCCAATTAAGGCGCGAGCCACTTCGGTTTTGGCCAGGCGCACAAAGGCGTTATGTTCTATTTCCAATGCGTTGGCGCGGCTTTCGTTAGCCGCCTTTTCTATGACATCCACCACAGCCATAGGTGCGGGGTAGTGTTTACCTGCCACTTGATAAACCATGCCTTTAGCGGTGGCAAAAGACATCATGGCTTCAAGCTTAGGCAAACTTAAGGGCTGCTGCTTGCGAGCCCGGCGCGCCTGCCAGTCGAGTTTGCCGTCTATGGCATCCTGCAGCATCTGTAGTGCGCTGCTTTCTAGGGCTTCTGGAGCCACAAGTGCATCTAGAGCGCCAACCTGCAGCGCGGCCTCGGGACGTTGATCTTTGCCTGTGGTGATCCACTCAAGCGCATTGTCGGCACCTATAAGACGTGGCAAGCGAACTGTGCCGCCAAAGCCAGGCATGATGCCCAGTTTGGTTTCTGGCAGGCCGATGCGTGCGCTGGTATCGGCGATACGCAGATCTGTGGCGAGTATGGCTTCACAGCCACCGCCGAGGGCAAAGCCTTTGATGGCTGAAATCGTGGGAAAGGGCAGATCTTCAAGTTTGTTAAACACCTGATTCGCCGCGACAAGCCATTGATGCAGCTGGGCATCCTCTTCGGCGAACAGGTCTAGAAATTCGGTAATGTCGGCACCGACAATGAAGGCCTCTTTGGCAGTGCTCAGCAGCAGGCCGGAAATGCCATCGGCCTGTATCAGGCTGTCGAGTGCCTCATTGAGCGAGTCTAGGGTGGCGCGGTCGAATTTATTCACCGAGCCAGAGGCATTAAAACTCAGCCTGGCTATATTGTTTTCAAGCCGTTCAACCTGAATCGTAGGACTGTGGTAGATCATTGCTTACTTCCTTATGGCGTTAAAAATACCCACATTTTATTGATAGCGTAATGGGTGGCTCTGCTGGCTAACAGCGGGTCATTCTCTGACCTAATGTTAGCCAGTGTGCGACTTAATTCAGAAAATTTCAACAACCAATTAAAACACCTGTTTAATTTTCTTTGGTTAGGTTGAGGATCACGCTTTGTGGTAGACTCTGTGATCAGCGTCTCAGATATCCGCCTCCGGCGATTGGCGAGTGACCCAATAAAAGAATAATAGGAAATCATAGATGGAAAATTTAGCGTCCCTCTACCCAAAACATATAGCAGAGCTGAATCGTCGTGTCGCTGAGATAGCTGCCCGTGAACAGCTGAGCGGCCTGGTTATCCATTCTGGCCAGCCTCTGCGCCAGTTTCTTGATGATATGGATTATCCCTTTAAGGTAAATCCGCACTTTAAGGCCTGGTTGCCTGTGGTGGATAACCCTCATTGTTGGCTGATAGTCAATGGTCAGGACAAGCCTCAGCTCATCTTTTATCGTCCGGTGGATTTCTGGCACAAGGTTGCCGATGAGCCCAATGATTTTTGGGCCGATGCATTCGATATTCACTTCCTGACTAAGGCCGATAAAGTTGCCGAGTTTTTGCCTAAAAACCTCAATCATTGGGGTTACATAGGTGAGAATGTCGATCTGGCCGACGCCTTAGGATTTGGTAGTGCCAATGCAGAAGCCGTGCTGAACTATCTGCATTATCATCGCGCCACCAAAACCGAATATGAGCTGGTTTGTTTGCGCCGCGCTAACGAGATTGCAGTTAAAGGCCATGAAGCCGCGAAGGGCGCTTTTTACAGCGGTGCCAGTGAATTTCAGATCCAGCAGGCTTATCTGGCGGCCACGGATCAGGGTGAAAATGAGATGCCCTATGGCAATATCGTCGCCCTTAACCGTAACGCCTCGATTTTGCATTACACGGCGCTGGAACATAAGGTGCCTGCCCAGCGATTATCCTTTCTGATCGATGCGGGTGCGGCATTTAATGGCTATGCAGCGGATATTACCCGTACCTATGCCTTTGAGAAAAACCAGTTTTGCGATCTGATTGCAGCCATGGATAAACTGCAGCTGGAGATCATCAATATGATGGCGCCCGGTGTCAGCTATCCAGACTTACACCTAGCGACTCACCATAAGCTGGCGCAAATCCTGCTCGACTTCAACCTGGCAACCGGCGACAGACAGGGTCTGGTTGATCAAGGGATTACGAGTGTCTTCTTCCCTCACGGCCTGGGGCATATGCTGGGCTTACAGGTCCATGACATGGGCGGCTTCTTGCGTAACGACACGGGTTTATATGTCGCAGCCCCTGAAGCGCACCCTTTCTTGCGTTGTACTCGCACCCTGGATGTTAATCAGGTGCTGACCATAGAACCGGGTATCTACATCATAGATAGCCTGTTAGAGGGGCTAAAACAGGATCAGCGTGCATCTCAGATTAACTGGCAAGCGGTGGATCAACTGCGTCCTTTCGGTGGCATTCGTATCGAGGACAATGTGATAGTACATCAGGATCGCAACGAGAACATGACCCGCGATTTCGGCTTAAATGGCTAAAGGGTAGGTTTTGGCCGAAAGCTATTTAATTCCAGCCGCCCCCTTGGTGGTAGAAGAGGAGATAAAACGCAGCCGTTTTATCTCCTTGCTGTTTCATTGCACCAGTGAAAACGATATGAAGTTAGCACTTACAAACTGCAGGCGTGACTATCCTGGAGCTAATCATTATTGTTATGCCTTTGTGGCCGGCGCACCCGATGATCTGGTCGCTATCGGATCGAGCGATGATGGTGAACCCGCCGGAAGTGCTGGCCGTCCTATGTTGGCAAGTCTGCAAGGTGCCAATATAGGCGAGATTGGTGCCATAGTGATACGCTATTTTGGTGGCACTAAGCTGGGTGTAGGTGGGCTGGTTCGGGCCTATAGCTCGGGGATCAAACAGGGGCTGCTATCTCTGCAAACCGAGCTAAAATTGTTGCGTTATCCGGCAAAGTTAATCTGTGACTATCATCAACTTAAAGATGTTGAGTATTTTCTCGATCGCTGTGAGGCGGTTATTCTCGATCGCGTGTTTACCGACAAGGTGATGCTGCATTTCGCCATTGCTAAGGGCTACCGCCAGCAGCTGCAGCAGGAGTTAGCCACACTAAGCCAGGGAAAGATGACTTTGACCTTGGATGATTGATTTCTGCCGAGCAGCAGGATGTGGCACTTGCAGGACAAATTTTTACAACAAGTGTATAAAACTGTGCGAAAATGCCGCATGAAAACCATGCCAAGAATGGATGATTAGAAAGCCTAGATGCAATATAGAACAATAATAAGGATCACGGGTCTCTTGATGGGCCTTTTTTCTTTGTCTCTCCTGCCTCCCGCATTAGTTGCCGTCATCTATAAAGATGGTGGCGGTACCGCATTTATTCAGGCTTTCTCCCTCAGCTTAATTATGGGCTTCCTGCTCTGGTACCCGAATCGCCACCATAAGAAAGATCTTCGCACCCGTGAGGGCTTTATGCTGGTGGTGCTGTTCTGGGGCGTGCTGGGTTCTATCGGTGCCGTGCCCTTTATCTTTTCCAATCAGCCGGATTTGTCTATTACCGACAGTGTGTTCGAATCATTTTCGGCACTGACAACGACAGGGGCGACTGTATTAGTCGGCCTAGACAGCCTGCCGAAGGCGATTCTGTTTTACCGACATCTGCTGCAATGGCTGGGCGGTATGGGGATCATTGTGTTAGCCGTGGCCATCTTGCCGGTTTTGGGGATTGGGGGAATGCAGCTGTACCGCGCCGAGATCCCGGGGCCGGTCAAAGACAGTAAGATGACCCCCAGGATAGCCGAGACAGCCAAGGCGCTCTGGTATATCTATCTGGCGTTAACCCTGGCCTGTGCCTTTGCCTATTGGGTTGCGGGAATGGATGTCTTCGATGCTATCTGCCACTCGTTTTCCACTATCGCTATCGGCGGGTTTTCGACCCACGATGCCAGCATGGGTTACTTCAATAGCACGGCAATCAATATGGTATGTGTGGTTTTCCTATTGATCGCGGCACTGAACTTTAGCCTGCATTTTGCGGCATTTACCCGCAGGGGGATCAACCTGCGAGTCTATTTCCGTGATGCCGAATTCAAGGCGTTAATCCTGATCCAGCTGGTGCTGACGCTGATCTGCTTTATTACTCTGTATCATTCCGGTATCTATGACAGCGCAGAGGAGACCTTTGATTTTGCGCTGTTCCAGGCAGTGTCGATTTCAACCACAGCGGGTTTCGGTACCGAAAGCTTTCATATGTGGCCGCTGTTTCTGCCTATGTTGCTGATTTTCTCTAGCTTTATTGGCGGCTGTGGTGGGTCAACTGCGGGTGGAATTAAGGTTATTCGTATGGTGTTACTGCTGCTTCAGGGATCTCGCGAGTTAAAGCGCTTAATCCATCCTCGCGGCATGTTCTCTATCCGTATCGGTGGCAAGGTGCTGCCCGACCGGGTGATCGATGCCGTTTGGGGCTTCTTTTCCGCCTATGCTCTGGTCTTCGTTATCTGCATGCTGATCTTGATGGCTCTCGGTATGGACGACATTACCGCCTTTAGTGCGACCGCCGCCTGCTTAAACAACCTGGGGCCCGGTCTGGGTGAGGTTGCCAGTAACTATGCCAGCATTGGGAATGGTGAGAAGTGGGTGCTGGTGGTCGCCATGATATTTGGCCGATTAGAGGTCTTTACCCTGTTAGTATTATTTACCCCGACGTTTTGGAAGAACTAATGAGTCGTACATTAATTATTTATTCTACTGTTGATGGTCAAACCAAGCGTATTTGCGATCAGATAGCGACGGTTTGTGAGTCGGAAAATCAGCGTGTGACTATGGTGTCTCTAGAAGAGGCCCAAGGGATCAACCTTTCCTATTACGATAATGTGCTTATTGGTGCGAGTATTCGTTACGGTAAGCATAGACCCGAGTTATACCGCTATGTGAACCGTCATAGTGCAGTGCTTAATGGTAAGAAGAATGGTTTTTTCACAGTGAATGTGGTGGCGCGTAAACCGCTTAAGAATACGCCAGAAACTAACCCCTATATGAAAAAGTTCCTACAACTCTCTCTGTGGCAGCCGCAGCAGTTAGGTGTGTTTGCCGGTAAGATCGATTATCCCAAGTACCGCTTCTTCGACAAGGTCATGATCCGCTTTATCATGTGGCTGACCAAGGGGCCGACAGATACACAAGGCTGCTATGAGTTTACCGATTGGGATGGGGTAGACGCCTTTGCCCGTGCCTTTAGTGGTAAGTAAAGGCACACCGGGCGGGGTTTAGTTGCAGTAACGCTTGTAAAGAATGGAGATCACTTCGGTTACTTGCTCATTTTTCAGGGTGTAATAGACAACCTGTGAACTTTTTCGGGTAGCAACCAGATCTTCAGTGCGCAGTACCGCCAGGTGCTGCGACAGGGCGGACTGACTTAAGGGAACGGTTTCGTTCAACTGGGTTACGCTCAGTTCATTTTCCAAGAGCTGACATAAGATCATGAGTCGATAGGGGTTGGCGATGGCTTTTAACCATTTGGCCGCAGTCTGAGCGTTAGTGACCATAGTCTCAACATCTATCTCTTTTCGCATATACTCACTCTTTCTATGGTTTGATTTATTAGATTATTCTAATAACTTGATCTGGTAGAAGCAATAACCCAGACGGGCTTTATGGGTGTGAATTCCTATTGCTTTGAATATCATTATTTTATAGCTAAAAAAATTTTAATTAGGTGGCATAATTCACAAAAGTCTTAATTAATTTGTGATCCGCCGTCATGAATCGTGCCGGCTTTATTGCCACAATAGTTTATCTTTTTTCCCGGATGGACAGGCTATGGCTAACGTTTTAATTGTTTATTATTCCCGTGGTGGGCATACCGCAAAAATTACTCAGGCGATGGCTGAGCGCATCCGCAGTCAGGGCGATCAGTGTGATCTGGTTAAGGTCTCAGATGGCGCCTCTATCGATTGGGCAAAATACCATGCTGTCTCCCTCGGCGCCTGCGTGCTTTACGGCAGTTATGATAAGTCGGTATTTGCCTTTGCTAATCAATATCAGCAGCAGCTCGAGGCCAAGCCGAACAGTTTCTTCAGTGTGAATGTGGTGGCCCGCAACCCTGAAAAGCGCATACCGGAAAACAACAAATACCTGCAGAAATTTATCGAGCTTTCTCCCTGGAAGCCTAAAGATGTCAAGGTGATCGCTGGTAAAGTCGATTACCCTTCCTGGCGTTGGTATGACGCCTTGATGATTCGCTTGATCATGAAGATGACAGATGGGCCGACAGATCCCAAAGCGGTTATTGATTATACCGATTGGCAGGATGTGGATCTGTATGCCGACCATCTGCGACAGTTAGCCGATTAGGCCGTCTCAGTTTCGCATCCCACAAAAGAGCCCTAGGGCTCTTTTTGTTTCTCTGAGCAGATGATTTCCAGCCAATCATCAGAGAGTTAACTTGAATATTCTGGCTTGCCATCTGGTATGACCTCTGTTAGCCTGTGGGGCTCATTTAAAGGGATGCGAATGTATGAACCTCTATTTTCGTTTGTTTTGGCTGCTGGTCTGGCGGATCAGGCACTGCCGACGAATCGACTTTCTTGGCACGAGTCTTATCGATTTTCGTGCCTTGCCACTCGATTGCGATATTAATTTTCATCTGACCAATTCTCGTTATCCCGCCTTCATGGATCTGGCCCGAACTCACATGTTGGCCGAGATGGGGCTGTTGAAACGCTTTTTGAAACTTAAATGGATGCCAATAGTGAATGCGGCGGAATTTACCTATATCCGAGATATCAAGCCTCTGCACAAATTTCAGATAGAGAGCCGGGTCGTTGGCTGGGATGAGAAATATTTTTATATCGAACAACGATTTGTCAGCGATAGGGCGCTGCACTGCATAGTGCATGTGCGTGGTATTTTTGTGTGTGGCCGCAAGCAGGTGCCTATATCCCAGATGCTCGCCGAGATTGGGTTTGACCAGGAGGCGCCGGCATTACCGCCAGAAGTAGAAAAATGGAAAGCCTTTCTTACCCTGAAGAAGCAGCGTAATCAGTGAGAGTTTAAACCTCGTTGTTTTGGGCTAGGGGATGGGGCAGGCTGTCAGCCTTGAGGTGAGCTCTATCTCCTCTTGAACCTGTATCCAGGCGCCACGGGTTTCGGCTAGGTGCAGGTATTTATCTAAATCATAATAGAGATAGAGTTTGAACTGGTTTTTTGCCGCCATCAGGCAGGGGATGAGTGCGCAATCGGCCAAAGTAAAATGATCGCCACATAGCCAGTGCCGACCATGAAGACGATGATTTAAATGAGCCAGGGTGGTTTGGATCTCATTCTTCAATCCTTGTAATATCAGAGGCAGCGTATCTAGGGATAACTGTTTTTGTTCCAGCAAAAACAGCTTATTATTTAGGTCGATATCTATTTGTCGTTCCAGCAAACGCACCTGTAATGCCTGGGTAAACTCTTTAGGAATTAATTGTGTACCCGATGGGTATTGATGGTCTAGGTATTCGATAATAATGTTGGGTTCGGGTAGAAAATCGCCTCGGTCGGTTCTAAGCAGTGGTAGGCGACCGGAGGGATGTTGCTTGATAAATTGTCGCCTGATATTTGGGTCCTCAATAGCAACTATTCTGGGCATGAAGCGAGCTTGTTTCTCATACAGAGCGATAAGCACAGTTTGGCAGTTGCGCGACAAGGGATGGTAAAACAGTTCCATCTTGATTGACGCTCCGAAATCGGCTTGGATACTTTAACTTTAGTTGTTATTGGCTGATTCTGGCTGTATATGGCGCCAGAATCATGCAAAAGTGCGCTGCTAGGCTGGACTGGTGTTCGGCATGATGTTTTTGGACTCAGGCGCTTAGTGCACATCTTTTATCAGAGGGGATAATTTGGAATCTTTTGCAGCGATTTACCAACGCGCCTGTGAGCGTAAGGGGGGCGAAGAAGCGCTACGTTTATTATTGCCTCAAGGGCTGACCAATGAAGCCTTAACTCACTACAGTGATGCGCAGCTGTTATCTGAGATGAGCAAGAAGATATTCCAGTGCGGCTTTGTTTGGCGTGTGGTCGAGTATAAATGGCCGGCCTACGAAAAAGCCTTCTTCGATTTTGAACCTCAAAAAGTCCTGATGCTTTCCCCTGAGCAGCTGCAACAGAGGGCGAGCGACGAGACGCTTATTCGCCACCTCAAGAAGACGATGGCCATCTATGATAATGCTCTGATGGTGCATGACATCGCCATCAAGCATGGCAGCTTCGCCCAGTTTATCGCTAACTGGCCCGGTGACGATATTGTCGGCTTGTGGAACGAGTTAAAACGTTTAGGTTGTCGCCTAGGCGGTAATACAGGCCCCTATTTTCTGCGAGCCATAGGTAAGGATACTTTTCTGTTAACTGATGATGTTAAGGGCTATTTTCAGGCTCATAAATTGATCAACTATGGTTTCACTTCCAAGGCGGGCTTAGCTCAGGTGCAGGCGGCATTTAATCTATGGCAGCAGGAGTCCGGATACTCATTGGCTGAAATTAGCCGCGTTCTGGCTTGCAGTGTCGGGGATAACCGACTTTAGTTAATGCCTAGCCGAGCTAATACTCTTGCTGGTTTTTGTCTTCATTTTACCCCAGTGCATTATGCTGCAAAAAGACGTTTTTAATGGGTAAGTTACGTATAGGTTAATCGGTTGGCGTGTTTTAACCTGAGGTTAACTTTGTGAAATGGTTTAAAATAAATATTTGCATTAACTTACAAAACTCCTCAATTTAGTCGCTTGTTGACTCGGGTAAGGTGTGAGATAAATGCTCTTTCATATTTTTTAAATATAAACAGCACATCTAAAAGCCTCTCATTAACATAAAATGTTATCAAAGAGTGCTTTTTATTGTGACCTTGATTAGGAGTTCTCATGCGGCAAATAGTGAAAATTGCCTCAGTTATAAGTGTGGCGTTATGGATGACAGCGTGTGGTAAGGAAGAGGCACAAGGCCAGGCTGCAGCAACCCCCAGAAGTACCGAAGTTGGGGTGATCAAGGTCGTGAGTCAAGCACAAGCGATTCAGGTGGAACTGCCTGGGCGCAGTAAAGCGTTTCTCGAGGCAGAGGTGCGTCCTCAGGTGTCGGGTATCATAATGGAGCGTGGTTTCGTTGAGGGAACCGATGTGAAGAAGGGCCAGTCCCTGTATCAGATAGATCCCTCGACCTATAAGGCGGCACTCGCCAGTGCTGAGGCTGACCTGTCCAGAGCCAATGCCAGCTTAGCATCAAACAAGGCGAGGGCGGCGCGCTATCAGGAACTGATTAAAACCAATGCCATCAGTCAGCAGGATTTTGACGACGCCGATGCGGCTTATAAGGAAGCGATTGCCAGCGTAATGGTGGCTAAGGCTGCCTTGCACACGGCCAAGATTAATCTGGAATATACTCAGGTTCAGGCGCCTATTTCGGGTCGTATCGGTAAGTCTTATGTGACGCCGGGTGCCCTAGTTACCGCCAATCAAAGCCAGATGTTGGCGACTATTCAACAGCTCGATCCCATCAATGTTGATATTGCACAGTCCAGTGCTCAGCTACTGCGTTTAAAGAGCAGACTTAAACAAGGGGCGCTGCAGGCTGCGGATAACGCAAATGTTACCTTAATTCTGGAAGATGGTAGCCAGTATCCCCACAGTGGATTATTACGTTTCTCTGAAGTGAACGTGGATGAAAATACCGGTTCGGTAACACTCCGTGCCGAATTCCCAAATCCGGATGGTATCTTGCTGCCGGGTATGTATGTTCGTGCGGTATTGAATACTGGCACCGACCCAGAGGCGATTTTGGTTCCACAGAAGGCGATCACGCGAAACAGCAAGGGCCAGGCCGTTGCTATGGTGATTGGCGCCGATAATAAGGTTGAGCCTCGCGTTGTGACCACGGCTGAGGTGATCGATCATCAGTGGCGTATTACCCAAGGGTTAGCCGCTGGGGATCAACTTATTGTTGAAGGGCTACAGAAAATTCGTCCAGGTGCGCCAGTCGTTGGTAAGCCATTAAGCGACATGCAATCAGACAAGCAACAGAAGTAGGGTAAAGTTATGGCTCGTTTCTTTATCGATCGCCCTATCTTTGCTTGGGTGATCGCGATTATCGTTATGTTGGCTGGGGTGCTTTCTATCATGAAACTCCCAGTGTCACAGTACCCCAGTATTGCACCGCCAACTGTGGTGATCAGCGCGATATATCCAGGCGCATCCGCTAAGACCATGGAAGATACAGTCACCCAGGTGATTGAGCAGCGCATGACGGGGATTGACCATCTGCGATATATCAAATCCACCAGTGACAGTTTTGGTAACGCGCAGATCACTCTGACCTTTAATGCCGAAGCCGATCCCGATATCGCCCAGGTACAGGTTCAGAACAAGCTGCAATTGGCCATGCCCTTGTTGCCTCAAGAAGTGCAAGCGCAGGGTGTGAATGTGGCCAAATCCAGCGCCGGGTTCTTGATGGTGGTGGGTTTTGTTTCATCGGATGGTTCTCTGGCGAAAAATGATATTGCCGATTATGTCGGTGCTAACATTCAAGACCCTTTGAGCCGCGTTGCTGGTGTGGGAACCATTCAGCTTTTCGGGGCACAATATGCGATGCGTATCTGGCTCGATCCGTTAAAGCTGACACAATATAACCTGACCAGCACTGACATTTTGCTCTCTATCCGAGAACAGAATGCTCAGGTCTCGGCTGGCCAGTTAGGTGGCGCCCCCTCAATTGCCGGGCAGGAGTTGAATGCGACTGTGACGGCTCAGAGTCGCTTGCAAACACCGGAAGAGTTTAAAAGGATCATCATCAAGTCTGACACATCGGGCGCTAAAGTTTACTTAGAAGATGTAGCCAGAGTGGAACTGGGGGCTGAAAGCTACTCGGTTGAGTCTTTTTACAATGGTAAACCCGCGGCGGGCATAGGTATTCAGTTGGCAACGGGGGCAAACGCTCTGGCAACCGCGGAAGCTGTGCGTGAAAAGATTGCCGAGATGCAGCCCTTCTTTCCCCAAGGGTTGGAAGTGGTTTACCCTTACGACACCACGCCCTTCGTGGAAAAATCCATTGAAGGTGTTGTGCATACCCTGTTAGAGGCGGTTGTACTGGTATTTGTGATCATGTACCTCTTCTTGCAGAACTTCCGCGCAACCCTGATCCCGACCATTGCCGTACCTGTGGTATTGCTTGGTACCTTTGCCATCTTAAATGCCGCCGGTTTCTCAATTAATACTTTGACCATGTTCGCCATGGTGCTGGCCATCGGTTTGCTGGTGGATGATGCCATCGTGGTGGTCGAGAACGTCGAGCGTGTGATGCAGGAGGAGGGCTTAAGCCCGATAGAAGCGACACGTAAGTCTATGGATCAGATCACCGGCGCTTTGGTGGGGATAGGTTTAACCCTGTCGGCTGTGTTTGTGCCTATGGCCTTTATGTCTGGCTCGACTGGGGTCATTTACCGTCAGTTCTCCGTGACTATCGTTTCGGCGATGGCCCTGTCAGTGATGGTAGCGATTATCTTAACGCCGGCTCTGTGTGCCACCATGTTAAAGCCAATCGCCAAGGGTGAGAGTCACGCTAAAACGGGTTTCTTCGGTTGGTTTAACCGTAAGTTCGACGCCATGACCTCTCGTTACGAGTCAAGTGTTGCTTCTATGATTAAGCGCACCGGCCGGGTCATGCTTATCTATGTTGGCATAGCCGTGGCCGTGGGCTGGATCTTTATGCGTATGCCGACCGCCTTCCTGCCCGATGAAGATCAGGGGATTTTGTTCACTCAGGCGATTTTGCCGACTAACTCGACCCAGGAAAGCACTAAGAAGGTGATGGAAAAAGTCACCGATTTTTTCCTTGAGCAGGAAGGCGACAATGTTAATTCAGTCTTCAGTGTTTCTGGTTTCAGTTTTGCCGGTAGTGGCCAGAACATGGGTATCGCCTTCGTCGGCCTAAAAGATTGGGCTGTTCGTGAGGGAGCGGGACAAGATGTTCAGTCTGTGGCGGGTCGTGCCATGGGCGCCTTTATGCAGCTAAAAGAAGCCTTCGTGTTTGCTTTCGTTCCACCAGCTGTGATTGAGCTGGGGACGGCCAATGGTTTCGATCTCTATCTGCAGGACAAGAATGGCCAAGGTCACGACAAGCTGATCGAAGCAAGGAATATGATGCTGGGTATGGCGGCGCAAAATCCCAATCTGGTTGGGGTGCGTCCTAATGGCCAGGAAGATGCCCCCATGTATAAAATCGATATCGACCATGCCAAGCTACGCGCCTTAGGCATTGATATTGATGCGGTAAACAGCGTATTGGGTACCGCTTGGGGTGGTAGCTATGTTAACGACTTTATCGATCGTGGTCGGGTGAAAAAAGTCTACGTTCAGGGCGATGCTCAGTACCGTATGCAACCTGAGGATCTCGATACCTGGTATGTACGCAACAGCAAGGGAGAGATGGTGCCATTCTCTGCCTTTGCGACTGGCAGATGGGAATACGGCTCGCCCCGATTGGAACGCTTTAACGGTTTGCCCGCGGTCAATATCCAGGGTGGTTCGGCTCAGGGGTACAGCACGGGTGCCGCCATGAATGATATCGAAGCCATGGTCGAGAAGTTACCACCCGGTTTTGGTGTCGAATGGAACGGTCTCTCCTATGAGGAGCGTTTGTCGGGTAATCAGGCACCGGCTTTGTATGCCCTGTCTATTCTGGTGGTTTTCTTGGTATTGGCGGCCTTGTATGAAAGCTGGTCGGTGCCATTTGCGGTGATCTTAGTGGTGCCTCTGGGGATCATTGGTGCGCTGCTGGCTATGAATGGTCGCTTGCTCCCTAACGATGTGTTCTTCCAGGTGGGCTTGTTAACTACAGTCGGTCTGGCGACCAAGAACGCGATTTTGATTGTCGAGTTTGCTAAGGAATACTACGAGAAGGGGGCGTCTCTGGTGGAGGCGACCCTGCATGCGGTGCGAGTGCGTCTGCGTCCTATTCTGATGACCTCTTTGGCGTTCGGTCTTGGGGTTGTGCCGCTGGCTATCAGTACAGGCGTGGGCTCAGGCAGTCAGAACGCTATCGGTACCGGGGTGCTGGGCGGTATGATGAGTTCGACCTTCCTGGGGATCTTCTTTATTCCTATCTTCTTCGTCATCGTCGAACGTCTGTTTAGCAAACGTGAGCGCAATGGCGCGAGTGATACGGCTAAAGTGATAGCCGATAAAGAGTAAGGCATCTGAGTCTAACTTAATAAAAAACCCAGTAATTACTGGGTTTTTTATTGAAGGAGAGGAGTTGCACTTAATTGGATTTTCATGAAAGATGAAGGGCAAATAATAAGCCGTTAGGTAACTTCACTATGCGTTTGCCACTCTCTGCTCTGACTCTGCTGTTTTTTTCTAGTTTTTATGTTTCGGCTCAGGTCGAAAGCGATGACACGCCTAAGCCTCAACTCGCCGATACCTATATCAATGACGCCATTTTGCCGCCTAGTCTTATCTGGCATGGCAAGAGCGAGGCCTTGCTTAAGGCCGCCGATGATCCCTGGGCGACCCCCTTTGAACAGCAGGGGTTGATCACCAGCCCGAGTTACACAGATACCTTTAAATGGCTGGATAAGCTGATCGCCAGCAGCGATAAGTTGCACAAGGTCTCCCTGGGTAAGAGCCCGCAGGGGCGGGACATCTGGATGATTATCGCCTCCAGTGACGGCGCGGATACCCCCGAGGCGCTTAAGGCGAACGATAAACCCACTGTGATGGTGCAGGCGGGGATCCATTCGGGCGAGATAGACGGTAAAGATGCGGGTATGATGCTGCTCAGGGATATGGTACAAGGCCCCAAGGCGGCACTGCTTGAGCAGGCTAATCTGCTGTTTGTGCCGATTTTCAGCGTCGATGCCCATGAGCGCAGTACCCAATACAACCGGGTGAATCAGCGTGGCCCGGTAAATATGGGCTGGCGCACTACAGCAAATAACCTCAATCTGAATCGCGATTATGCCAAGGCTGATGCCTTGGAGATGCAGCATATGCTCAGGGCGATCAATCGCTGGCAGCCGGATCTCTATATCGATGTGCATGTGACCGATGGCATAGATTATCAATACGATGTGACCTTCGGGTATAACCTGTCCCAGGGGATGAGCCCGGCCAGCTTCCGCTGGCTGGATAAGCAGTATCGCCCTTTTGTGGAGCAGGCATTAAGCGATGAGGGGCATATTCCCGGCCCGCTGGTGTTTGCCTTGGATAACAGTGATATCACTAAGGGGATGTCGCTGTGGAACGCCTCGCCCCGTTACTCAAATGGCTATGGTGATGCCCGTCATCTGCCCACTATCTTGATTGAGAATCACAGCCTTAAACCTTTTAAGCAGCGGGTGCTGGGCACCTATGTGATGCTGGAGGCCACACTTAAGCTGGTGGGCGAGCAGGCAACGGCGTTAAGGGCGGCGATTCAACAGGATAGATACAGCTATCTAAAGCGCATCCCTTTGACCTGGAAAACGGTAAAACAGCCTAAGGGTTGGGATTTTAAGGGAATAGATTACCAGCTGGAACAGAGCCCCATCAGTGGTGAAACCGTGGTGCGCTGGAGCGGCGAACCCAAGTTATATGAGAACCTGCCCGTGATGGGTAATACGCAGGCCGATATCCGGGTGAGTCGTCCGGCGGCCTATTACATACTGCCTCAATGGCAGACGGTCATCTCCCGTTTGGCAACTCACGGCATTCGTATGACCCGGCTGGAGCAGCCTAAATCTATGCTGCTGACTCAGTACCATTTCTCTGAGGTTAATTTTGCCGATAAAGATTATGAGGGACGTCAGCGTGTCTCGGCGGATGTGACTTCCCGTCCACTGGATATCACCTTGCCCGCAGGAACAGTGAGAATCGACACCCGTCAGCCACTTGGGGATCTGGCTATCTTGTTGTTAGAGCCGCAATCGCCGGACTCCTTATTGCAGTGGGGCTTTTTTAATCCCATCTTCACCCGCACCGAATATATTGAAGATTATGCGGTCGAGCCCATGGCGGCTGAGATGTTGAAGCAAGATCCTAAGTTGAAGACGCAATTTGATAAGGCGCTTGAGGATAAAGATTTTGCCGCGGATCCCAAGGCGAGACTGCGTTGGTTTTATGAAAGAAGTCCCTATTTTGATAGGGAATATCGGGTCTACCCTGTTTTGCGCGATGAATAACGCTTCTCACTAAAGGAATACCCCAAAAAAACGCAGCTTAGTCTGCGTTTTTTTGTGCCTATTTGAGGAGTAAATTTACCAATTTCTGGTTAATCACACTAAGAACTTTTAATGGAAACATAATTAAACCGATTAAAAACATATAGATAAAAACTTGGCACGCTCCCTGCTGTATTAACGCACTATTGAATAAAGACTCAGAAACAAAAGGGAAGCCTCATGAATTTTCGTCCTCTACTACTCGTTCCTGCCTTTGGGATTTTGCTCTCGGGCTGCATCATCAATGTTAACGGTGCCAATGCACGCTCCTTCAGTGAACATGAGCAGCAGGAGTTGGTGATCGATGCCAATGATCTGTCCAGCTTGGTCGCTAGAACCGGCGCAGGTTCGCTGACCATAATAGGGGAGGCGGGGCTGACTCAGGTGCAGGTTGCCGCGGATATCTATACCTATGAAGGGGTTGAGCCGACCCTCACTCTATTGGGTACAGGCAATAAGGCGGAGTTGATCGCCGATTTTGATTCTTCCTTTACAGTTTCCTTCTCCAACTCTCCCTATATAGATCTTGTGGTGAGAGTGCCTGCTCAGATGATGCTGGATATCGAAGATGGCTCGGGTTTCATCGAGATAAAAGGCGTCGATGCCGACATGAAGATAAACGATGGCTCAGGCAGTCTGACTATCGAAGGCGGTAGGGCGCTGGACATTACCGATGGTTCAGGTGCGATACGCCTAACTAATGTGGGCGGCGCTATTGATCTGGAAGATGGTTCTGGAGATATTGAGATTGCCAACGTGGCTGGCTCAGTGAAGATTAACGATGGTTCTGGTGGCATTATGCTTGAGCAGGTTAAGGGCGATGTGTGGATTGATGATGGCTCAGGTTTTATGACAGTGAAAGCGGTGCAGGGCATGGTGACCATAGACGATGGCTCTGGCGATATCCGTGTGGAGCAGAGTAAAGGACTTAAGATACTTGAGTCAGGCTCAGGCTCAGTGAGTTTCGATAAGATAGATGGCCCCGTGAGCATGGACTGAGCCCTGTGCCAACGATCTGATGAAAACAGCCTGTTTGGGCTGCGAAAAGGAGAGTCTTCCCGGCGCGGTGGCTAATGCAGGGCTTAATCTGCTGAGTATTAGCCAACGCCCACCCCGCGTTTTTACCTTTATTGCAAAGCTGTTTGTGCTATCAAAGCGAGTTTGGCGCTTCTGCTGAGCCGCTTGATATCCAGTTCGCGTCTCAGCGCCAAAGATCGATCACCGACAGTTTCCCGGTAAACCAGTTTCAGCGGTCCCTTGCCCCGCAGAAATTTCGCCGCCTTAATACCGCCCGCCTGATGTTCCTTAAAGCGTCTGTCTATGTCTGTGGTGATGCCGGTATAGAGTTGTCCCTTATGGCATTCAATCATATAGAGATACCAGGTCGATGCTGTCATTAATCTTGCTGCCTTGGCCTATGAGCCGATCTGAATCTTTGCCCCGCAGGGTAAGTGATAGGGGCCATACTTGTCACGCTTTAGCCTTGTTATTTGGGTTAATTTAGCGCACCATTAGCGCGCCTACCTGCATAAGGTAGCAA
Organism: Shewanella sp. AS1; assembly: GCF_021412565.1. GTDB lineage: Bacteria > Pseudomonadota > Gammaproteobacteria > Enterobacterales > Shewanellaceae > Shewanella. The sequence goes on from NZ_JAKCLJ010000007.1 coordinate 54,549, forward strand.
TTCTCAGGGCGGGGTGAAACTCCCCACCGGCGGTGATAGTCAGAGTACGAGTATGTATGTCAGACTTAAGCCCGCGAGCGCCTAAGTCTAAGGTTGAACCTTGGGGTTAGGGTCAGCAGATCTGGTGACCTTTACACTACGTAAAGCAGTCCAGAGCCGACGGTAATGTACAGGGGTTTCCTGGTACTCAGTCCGGATGAAAGAGAATAGTAAGAAGTTGTGACTCTGCCGCCGCTCCATGGGCTTTCCCTTGGTATGCGCATGGCGGGTCTATCCCCATTCTTATGCGCTCGACAGGCCTTGCCTGAACGGCGTGAATTTTCTGTACGCCCTGATTCTGGAACAAAACCATTTTATAAGCATTACTAAGGATTTAACCATGAATCAGTCTTTACTCTCTCCTTTTGGTGACGCCTTTGAGCGTGTCGAAGCGGCATTAACCGCCCTGTGCGCAGGCCAGGGGGTCTTGGTGGTCGATGATGAAGATCGTGAAAATGAAGGCGATCTTATCTATTCTGCCCAGCATCTGACAAACGAACAGATGGCGCTGCTTATCCGTGAGTGCAGCGGTATCGTCTGCCTTTGTCTGCCCGATGAAAAGGTGAAGCAGTTGGAGTTACCCCCTATGGTGGCCGATAACTCAAGCCAATATGGCACAGCCTTTACCGTCAGCATAGAAGCCAAAGTCGGGGTGACTACTGGCGTGTCGGCCGCCGATCGCGTAACCACGATTAAAGCCGCTATCGCCGATGATGCCGTGCCTGGGGATCTGGCTCGCCCGGGCCATGTCTATCCGCTGCGCGCTCAGCCTGGTGGGGTGTTAACGCGCCGCGGCCATACTGAGGGCACAATCGATTTGATGCAGCTGGCGGGATTAAAGCCGGCCGGTGTACTCTGTGAAGTGACCAATGTGGATGGTACAATGGCAAGATTGCCTGAGATCATCGCTTTTGGGCAGCAGCACCAGATGCCGGTACTGACCATAGAAGATATAGTGCTGTACCGTAAATCACAGCTGGCGCAGGCAAGCTAAGGGTTTAACAGCGTTTTTTCGTGCTGCGGCGTAAGTAAAAAGGGCAGAGTGATTCTGCCCTTTTTTGCACCTCAGAAGGCTTATACCGGCGCCGTCATTATGCTGGCCGACTCTTCGACTGCCATTTGGGCAAGGTCTTTATCGACAAAGAAGAGCGCCTTACCATCTTCGCCAACTAGTCGTATCTTATCCACGATAGATTTAAATAGCTTCTCCTCTTCGTGCTGCTCTGACACATACCACTGTAGGAAATTGAAGGTGGAGTAATCCTGATTTGTGAATGCAGCGTGAGCCAAGGCGTTGATCTTACTAGTGATCATCTGCTCATGTTCATAGGTCAGTTCGAACAGTGCGAGCAGAGAATCAAACTCGGCCTGTGGTGCATCTATGGCCCCAAGCAGTGGCATGCCTCCGGTTTCGCTAACGTAAGTGAAAAGGCGATGCATATGCTGCATCTCCTCCTCGGCGTGGGCGCGCATAAATTTTGCAGCGCCTTCAAAGCCTTTGTCTTCGCACCAGGCGCTCATCTGTAGGTAGAGATTTGAGGAGAAGAACTCGACATTTATCTGTTCGTTCAACTGATCGATCATTGTCTGTTTCAGCATAGTAAATCCTTATTGAAAACAACTTCAGCCTCATTGTGTAAAAGCCATTAGACAAATGCAACGAAATTTACTTAACTTAATGTTTTTAAATGCAAATGATAAGTGTTGCTATCTTGATGTCGACCCTTGTCTCTTGTTTGGGCGGCCCGTGTCATCGACGGCCATTTTAGTGTGAGTGGGTTAGGTCAAAAACTGGCGTTAAGATCATAGTCTTCTCGACTGAGCGTGGCATAATGGCCGTTAATATTCGCTTTAAATCATATCCAAGGTGTGTTTCATGAAAACCGATCCCTGTTCGCAGTCCAGTCTGCTACATCCAGATGAAGCCATAGTCAAACTTCTTGAGCAGGTACATCCCCTGTATGAAACTGAAGTCGTGCAACTGTCTGATGCACTTGGTCGTGTGCTGGCAGAAGATTTGGCCTCCAGCATAGATCTGCCACCCTTTAATAATTCCTCGATGGACGGCTATGCGTTTCGTTTTGAAGATCTAAAGGATAATCAAACGCTAACCATGATAGGCCATGCCTTTGCAGGCCACCCATTCGAGGGTGAGGCTAAGCCCAACACTTGTGTGCGTATCATGACCGGAGCACCTGTGCCCGCAGGTTATGATACGGTGCAGATGCAGGAGAAGACGCTTGCCAATGGCGAGTTGATTCAGATTGAAGCGCCTAAAGGCGTGGGCGCCAATGTTCGCTATCGCGGTGAAGAGATCAGCAGTGGTGGCAAGGTGTTGAGTGTGGGTACCTTAGTGGGTGCCGCCGAAATGGGCGTGTTAGCGACAATCGGGGTGAGTCAGCTCAGAGTCAGCCGACAGGTAAAGGTGGCATTTTTCTCCACAGGTGATGAACTGCGCCCTGTGGGCACTGAGTTGGCGCCAGGACAGATCTACGATTCCAACCGTTACAGCATTCAGGGCTTACTCAGCCGCGCCAATGTGGAGTGGAAAGATTTAGGCGTGATTGAAGACGATCCTGAAGCTATCCGTCAGGCGTTTCGAACCGCAGCTGCCGATGCCGATATGGTGATCACCTCTGGCGGTGTCTCGGTCGGTGAGGCAGACTTTACCAAGCAGATCCTCGATGAAGAGGGGGAGATCACCTTCTGGAAGCTGGCGATGAAGCCGGGCAAACCCTTTGCTTTCGGCCGTATCGGTGAGGCGGTATTCTGCGGTTTGCCGGGGAACCCTGTTTCCTCTATGGTGACTTTCTACAAACTGGTGTGGCCGCTGATCAATAAGATGAAGGGGCTACCCCAGGCTAAACCCGTACAGTTGCAGGCTAAATTAGCCGGCGATCTGCGAAAGTTTCCGGGGCGGGTCGAATATCAGCGCGGTATCTTAAGCACCAATGCCCAGGGCGAGGCTGAGGTGAGCATCACGGGTGGCCAGGGCTCTGGCATGTTGACCTCCATGAGTCTGGCAAACTGCTTCGTGATCCTGCAGCAGGATCAGGGCGATACCCCGGCCGGTTCTCTGGTGACGGTCGAACCTTTTAACTCTGTGCTCTGTTAGTGGCGGCCTGTGAAGATGCATTCAGAAATAGACAATGATGAGATCCTCTCCGATAGCGAGATCTTGCGCTATAGTCGCCATATTTCTATTAAGGCGATGGATTTTGAGGGGCAGGAGAAACTCAAGCTGGCCAAGGTGCTGGTGATTGGTGCCGGCGGTCTGGGCTGCGCCGCCACTCAGTATCTGGCTGTGGCCGGCATAGGCAAGATGACCCTGGTGGATTTCGATACCGTTGAACTGTCAAACCTCCAGCGCCAGGTACTGCATCAGGATCATAATATTGGCCAGCCTAAGGTGGAGTCGGCTAAAGAGACACTGACCCAGCTTAATCCCCATATTGAGATAAGCACGATCAATGCAGTGCTGGACGATCCAGAGATAGATGCGCTGGTGGCAGAGCACAGTTTAGTGCTGGATTGCACAGACAACATTGCGGTGCGAGAGCAGCTCAATAAAAGTTGTTTCGCCCACAAGGTGCCTCTGGTATCCGCGGCAGCGATCCGCATGGAAGGCACAGTGACAGTGTTTAATTATGCCGATACCAGCCCCTGTTACCTCTGCTACAGCAAGCTGTTTGGCGATCAGCAACTCACCTGTGTCGAGTCGGGCATCCTGGCACCTGTGGTGGGCATGATAGGTTGTCTTCAGGCTGTTGAGGCGATCAAGATGCTGACCGGGATGGGAAAACCCCTGGTTGGCCGCATCTTGATGGTGGATGCCATGACCATGGAATTTCGTGAAATGAAACTGTTGAAAAAGCCAGATTGCGCTGTTTGCAGTGAGTGAGTATTTACTTTTTGTTCGTTTCTGTTGTCTGTCCCAGGCCTAAATCTTGGGGCAGAAGCATTTTAGTTCCACGGACTCTTTGGCTATTTAAGATGACGGCCGCCGTCCAGTGGCAATGATCGCCCCGTAATATAGTGGCTCTGCAGCAGATAATCCAGGGCCTGTAATACCTCGTTTTCGCCTCCCTCTCTTTGCAGCAAAGATTTACCCCGCGCCTTCTGTTTGTAGGCATCGTCATCATTTTCATTAAAACAGATCAAGGCCGGCGCAATGCTGTTCACCTTGATTTTTGGTGCGTATTTTGCTGCGAAGGAAAGGGTTAGATTCTCCAGTGCCGCCTTGCTGGCTGCGTAGGCTATATGCTTCTGGCTGCCTTTTTGAGCGACAAAGTCAGTGATATGGATAATGTCGGCTTGCTGTGGACTGTTAATTAACAGCGGCGCAAAGGCCAGATTAAGCCGATAGGGCGCGCTTACATGCACTTGCATCACTTGCTCCATAATGGCATGAGTCCCGATGGGATCATCATCGGTTAGCCAGAGTGAGGCGTTATGTATGATGGCATCCAGATGTTGATATTTGCCAATCACAGCCTGGATCAGCTTTTCTATCTCATCCGCCTGGGTGAAATCACATTGATAGAGATCGGCACCCGCCAGTTCCAGTTTTACCAGGCTAGGATAGCGACGGCGAAAAGTACCTATCACCTGATAGCCGCGGGCAAGATAAGCCTTGGCGAGGTAGAGGCCGATCCGCTTACCGACACCTGTGATCAATATTCTGGGCTGCATACTCTTCCTTATCTATTTTTGTCTGATTCTATCTTAATCAAGAAAGCCCCAATTTGTATCGGTTTTTATCTCTGTTGATAATAACCATCATCTTGTTATTAGTTAGTGTTCTAATGAGTTGGTTTTGGCGAAACACTTAAGATTGCTGCTGTAGAATCATGATATGGGCTTTTTTGTCCAATGTATGTCGCAAAAACCGCTATATTGTTGGACGTTGAACTTATGATCGTTACAATGAAAGGTAACACTATTTTGTGGATTACTATGAGTTCAAATCATTTTCGATTGAAAACTTGATTTTCTGGTGGTGATTCTTCTACGCGTTAATGGAGAGAATCAATGACAAAGGGTATTGATAAATACAGTATAGACAGTACCGATTATACGATAGGTCAAGACAATGTTCAGAAGTGGGGGTTCGATGTACATAACCCGGTTTTTGGGGTCAGTGCGGGGCTGATTTTCGCCTTCCTGCTTGCAACACTGCTAACCGATCCCGACACTGCTAAGAGTGTACTCGATGGGGTCAAATGGAAGATTATCGGCGCATTCGATTGGTTGTTTATCTGGTCTGGCAATATCTTCGTCCTCTTCTGTCTCGCCTTAATTGTGTCTCCTTTCGGTCGAATTCGACTCGGGGGAACAGAAGCCACTGCCGATTACTCTTTTATCTCCTGGCTTTCTATGCTGTTTGCTGCCGGTATGGGGATAGGTTTGATGTTCTGGAGTGTCGCCGAGCCTGTGGCCTATTTTACCGGTTGGTATGAGACGCCACTCGGGGTCGAACCTAATACTCCGGAAGCAGCAAAACTGGCCCTTGGCGCCACCATGTTCCACTGGGGACTGCATCCCTGGGCCATTTATGGTGTTGTGGCGCTCTCTTTAGCCTTCTTCGCCTATAACAAGGGATTACCCCTCTCTATTCGTTCTATTTTCTATCCTATTTTGGGTGACAGAGCCTGGGGCTGGGCGGGACATATTGTCGATATTCTTGCCGTGCTAGCCACCCTGTTCGGTTTGGCGACTTCTCTAGGCTTAGGTGCCCAGCAGGCGGCCAGTGGTATCCATCATGTTTTTGGTGTCGATGCCGGCATGGGGCTGCAGATTGTGGTGATTATCGCCGTGACCCTGCTTGCCGTAGTCTCTGTTGTTAGGGGGATTGATGGCGGTGTGAAAGTGATCAGTAACATCAATATGATAGTGGCATTTTTACTGCTTATCTTAGTGGCAATGATTGGTTATGCCGTGACTCTGGGCTCGATTCCCACCACCTTGATGGCTTATGTTGAGAATATTATTCCTCTGAGTAATCCCCATGGCCGTACCGATGAAGCCTGGTTCCAGGGCTGGACAGTATTCTATTGGGCCTGGTGGATCTCTTGGTCACCTTTTGTGGGCATGTTTATCGCCCGTGTTTCCAAGGGCCGTACCGTACGTGAGTTTATTACCGCCGTGCTGCTGGTGCCGACTTTTGTGACTTTAATCTGGATGTCTGTCTTTGGCGGCATGGCAATCGATCAGGTGGTGAACAAGATAGGCGAGTTAGGGACAAACGGACTGACCCATGTGCCTCTGGCCATGTTCGAGATGTTTGATGTGCTGCCATTTGGTGTGCTGCTTTCTATTATCGCGGTCGTGTTGGTGCTGGTGTTCTTTATCACTTCGTCTGACTCGGGTTCTCTGGTGATCGACAGCATTACCGCAGGCGGCAAGATAGATGCACCAGTACCACAACGTGTGTTCTGGGCACTGCTTGAGGGCGCGATTGCGATTGCGCTGCTCTGGATAGGCGGAACGGAGGCGATTCAGGCGCTGCAGGCGGGGGCGATTTCCACCGCATTGCCCTTTACCGTGATCCTACTGCTGATGTGTGTCAGCCTGCTTAAAGGGATGCGAACCGAGCGTTTCTAGAGTTTTTAGCATTAAGCTGTTGAGTAAAAAAGGAGACTAAGTAGTCTCCTTTTTTGTTACTGCCAGAACTCTTTAATGCTTTGTTTAGGGTTAAAATGATGGGCTATCTGCGCCTGCAACAGTTCGGCCGTGGCGATGGCATCGGTGAGGGCATGGTGGGGTGGGTAGTTAGGTAGGCCGTAGCGTTGGCGGCAGGCACCTAATCTGACCGATTGCTTCTTCTCTCCCTTGAGGCGTTTCCAGAGCCCGCCATGAAGGCGACTCTGGATCCGGGCCTCCAGCTCCATGGTATCCACCACGGGAAACTCGATTCCTCTGTTGATACGTGCCATTAACCCACGCTCTAAAAATTGCCTCTCTATCTGCTGGCAATGCACCACCATGATCTTACCTGCCATCTCTTCGAGCACCTGTTCGAAGATGGCGGATAGATCTGGCGCATCTAGGATATCGCTGTGGGTAATGCCATGAATAATCACAGATTCATCGGCCAGTTTTTCCCTAGGCCTTAAGGTCCAGTTCTTGGCGCGACCAGTGAAAATACGCTGCAGGTTAAAGGGGATTGTGCCTATGCTGATGATATCGTCTCTATCGGGATTGAGGCCTGTGGTTTCAAAGTCCATCGCGAGAAACTCTATCTCGTCGATAGGTGTCTCTGGGGGCGGCAGAGGGGTGGCATAGTATTGGCGCAGACCAGGATGGTCTATCACCTTTAACTTCTGGGCAAATTTACCCTGCCAGTCGATGCTGGGAGCTGAGAGAAGTTTTTTTAGCATATTAATACCCCGAGATTAATACCACGAGATTAATACCACGAGAGTGCTCACCTCTATTCTCACTTAAACTGATTGCTGGCTTGGTAACGGAACTTGAGGAAGTTCTGGCCATTACTCAATATCTGGAACGCATCTTTCAGGTTGCGCCGCTCGAAGTCTGACAGGTTCTCAGGCTCGATATTGTTGTCGGGCGCGATCTCATGCTCAACATCATAGGCCTGGTGGCGAATCCGCACCATGGAGATAAACTCCATGGCATCACGCAGATCCTGAGCGCGGCCCTTAGGTAAGATGTTGGCATCGATTATGTCATCCAAGCGTTCGAAGGAGTTGCGAGCCCTCGACCCCACAGCCAGTGCGTGAACCCTAATCAAGTCTGCTAGCGGCGCCGTGCCGCGACGCTTGAGGTTGATGGAGTTGTTGTGGCGGCCATCTTTTTCCATCACAAAATCTTTGAAGAAGCCCAGCGGTGGTGTTCGATTAAGGGCATTGCGGGCAAGGCAGGCTAGGAAGCGGTTATTTTTCCGAGCCCGGCGGACAATGAAGCCATTGAGCTGCTCGGCCCATTTGAGTTTGCCGTAGACGCCGTCGAGGTCGAAGAAGATAGAGGCGTTTAACAGCGCCTTGGGGTTGGGGGTGTCTATCCAGTCGGCAAAGCAAGCTTCCCACTCCTTGCGGGTCATACGCCAGGTGGGATTGGTGGCCATAATGTCGCCGGTGCAGTAGCTGTAACCACATTTATCTAAACCATAGCAGACATAGTGAGAAAGCTTGCAGAAGTAGTCATCGTGTTTGGCCTTATCGAAACTGTCATCCAGTATGATGGCATTGTCTTGGTCGGTAACGATAAGCTGCTCGTCGCGCCCCATGGAGCCCAATGCCAGAAAACAGTAAGGCACAGGTGGCGGGCCAAGCTCGGTCTCGGCCAGCTCAAGGATCCGCTGTTTAAAACTGCGGCCGATAACTGACATAGCACTGCCGACCATATGGGAGTTGGCATCTTCATTCACCAAGCGTACAAAACTGTCTTTCACCTGGGAGGCGATGACGGCCAGTTCTTCTATAGAATGTTGCTGGAAGATGCTGCTCACCAGCAAAAGCGAATTCTGGGATTCATAACGCATAATATCTGTGGCTTCGATAATGCCTATGGGCTGGCGACCTTTTAATATCGGCAGATGATGCACGTTATAGCGCAGCATGGTAAGCATGGCTTCGTAGACATAGGCGTTATGATCTAGGCTGAGCACTTCAGTGGTGACAATAGAAGCCACTTTATCCTGGGGGTCTATGCCCTCTGCCACAACTTGGGTGCACAGATCCCTGTCGGTGATTATACCCATCAAAGGCGAGGTGTCATCTTCATCATCCTCCAACGCATCTGGATCTATAACCAAGAGGGAAGAGACATTATCTTGCGCCATCCGAATGGCGGCGGCCTGGATACTTTCATCTTTGTTAATCAACGGCGCGTCGCGGTAGATAAGGTTTCTTACCTTGGAGGTGGTCAGGTCGTTTTGATCTTTAGAGCTGGAAACTGCCTGGCGCAGACGGGCATTGTCTTCGACCTCGACAAAGTCGGCGAAGGTATCATATTGCTCGTAGAGTCTCTGAAAGACGGCCTCGGGGATGCAATAAACGAGAGTGTCTTCGATTGCCTTAACGGGAAAACGCACCTTATTGTTGGTCAGCAGCCCCATCTGACCGAAGAGGTCGCCTGTATCCAGGCGATTATAAAGCTCGCCCTTACGGCGGTAGACCTCGACTTCACCGCTACGCACCATGTAGAGATCATGTATATGATCGCCAAAATGGATAATAGGGGTGTCTTTTCGATAGTAGGCGATCTCTACATGGTGACAGATCTCAGTGACCGCCTCTTCGGGAAGAGAGTTAAACGGAGGATATTGGACTAAAAAGTTTTGGATTTCGTTTAACTCGGCTTCCATCTTTGTTCCAGCTATAGGGTGAATAATTTCATTATATATCACTGAGCTAAGCTGTGTTGCGATACGGGGCGGTTAATGAGCCGTCCATAACATCTGGCCGCATTGACTGAGATCATAGCCCCCGAGCTGTGCCGCCAACTGCCGTGTCTGGGTGCTGGCTAACATCTCAAACAGCGCCTGTAGCTGACGACGGAAATAGATCCCCTGGGGCATGACAAAATCGAACGATTCTGTGACTAGAGGCACGAAGCTCAGGCCGCTCTCCATAGCGACAGATTGACAACCAAAGCCGATATCCGCTTCATTTCGAGCGATAAATCCAGCCAGTTCCCGTTCACTGTGGGCTGTGACGGCGATATCCAGCTGCTCGACACTGGCACCTTGTTTCATTAACCAATGTTCCAGATGCTGCTGGCTGCCAGCACCGGACTGGCGGCCAACCCAGCGCCAGGGCAGGGTGATCACCTTGTTCTCTTCCTGACATCTGTGGTGCATATTGGCGCGCATCATCAGGCCTTGTTGACGGGTATAGCCGTGAACCATCACCCATTGCTGGTGGTTGGGGTAGCCTTTGAGCAGTGCGGGGTGGCGGATATTGCGCTCTTCCACATTGCCCCAGTGCAGGGTGCAGACATCGGCGTAGCCGCGGGAGAGCAGATCCAGCCCCATACGGGAACCGGTGGCGCTGTAGCTGACCAGATCGCTCTTACCTATGCGAGACATCAAGCGTGAGACCAGCATGGAGAGCAGAGGGTCATCACTGCCGGTAATGTGCATTCGATCTGACAGCATGCCACTGTGGCAGGAGTCCATGACCCAACGGTCAATTAATATCTTAGGAAACAACCATTTCCCGGTAACTTTTGTCGCAGGTAAAATTCGGTCATTTGCCATGGCATAGACCTTTTTTTCATTAAGATCTAAATATTCAGCGACCTGTTTGGCACTCATATAGATGAGTTCGCTGGGCTCTGTCATGGATATTCCTTTAAAAATAGAATGTTAAATAGTTAATTTGTTTGAGCGCGCTTAGGCGGTGGTGCATCGAACTCGATATTGTCACTGCCATGGTAGACCAGGAAGTGGCGACCTTTGGCCCTAGCTATCATAGTGATGCCAAGTTTCTGGGCCAGCTCTAAGCCCATCTGAGTCGCACCGCTGCGGGACAAAAGCACGGGAATACCCATCTTGGCGACCTTGATCACCATCTCTGAGGTCAGGCGACCCGTGGTATAAAACAGCTTGTTATCGCCGGACTCCTGTTTGAGCCACATCTCACCAGCCAGGGTGTCCACGGCGTTATGGCGCCCCACATCCTCGACGAAACTGATTATCTGGTCGCCTTCACACAGGCCGCAACCGTGCACGGCTCCCGCATTCTTATAGGTCTCGTTATAGGCACTGATATTGTTGAGCAGGCTATAGAGCATGCTCTGTTTCAGTTGGGGCTTGGGCAGCTGGATATCTTCGATGCCATCCATAAAACCACCAAATACCGTGCCCTGGCCGCAGCCTGTGGTAACGGTTTTTTCGCTGAGCTTAGCCTCTAAATCTTCTGTGGTTTCTTTGGTGATCACTGCGGCAGAGCTAACCTCCCAATCGACAATCACTGACTCTAATTGATTGGCATCTGAAATAAACCCCTGATTTTTCAGGTAACCCAGTGCCAATGCTTCGGGTCTGGCACCTAAGGTCATCAATGTGACTATGGGGCGCCAGTTAAGGTAAACCGTGAGGGGGCGTTCGCAGGCGATATGTTTATCGACCTGTTCGCCCTGTTCGTTAATGGCGGTGACGGCTATGGTGAGCGGGGCTTCTGCGGCAGTTTTTACAAATGTGGGCTGCTTATTTATGGTCATGAATGTCATCTTTTTACGTTAGGCTAACGGCAACTTAGCAAGTATTGTTCCCAGATGTGCGATTCGCCTATAAATAGGCGCTAGCGCGAGATTGCCATTCCAAAATCGCCCTTTTATGTCCCGCTATTTTCTTCGAGTTAGACAAATTGTCCTATCCTTTATAGGGAGAGGGTGATCCGCTTCAAACTTTCTCACCCTAGGTTGATGGCATACTTCTTGCCTCTACTAGAGTAACTATATCGATCTCGCTTAGTCGTCAGCAATGAATGGTTAAGTTCTCTCATTTGGTAAACGGAGACCCAATGCAACGTACCGAAAATCAATGGCCCATGTATGTATCACTGAAAAAGGTGATCAAGCAGGTGGGCCGTTGGACAGCAGAAAGCTGGGAATTAGATCAGGTTCTGCCCGTATCCCAAGAGGCGCCCGAAGGCGCACATCTGATCGCACTTGAACTTCATCTGGACGAGCGTGGTAGCTACCGAATCAATCTCGATATGGATAATGCCATGCTCTTTGTGGTGTGCGACGAGCTCGAAGATGGCACCTGGATTCCGACCCTGATCTCTGCCGATCAGAATGTTGCCGCCGGTTGTCTGGAAGGCGATACCCCGGTATTGAGCTTCCTTATGCCTGAGGCAGTTGCCTGTTGGATAGAAGCCTTTATCACTCGCCATGGTGAAGTCGAAATTTGTGCCCATCGCCGCAAGCACGTTAATCGTCGTAAGAACGAAGGACCCAGTACAAATTCAAATGCAGGTAGGTTTAATCATGAGTGATAAATCGGGTGGATTACTGGCGCGTTGGAATTTACGCCGCCAGCAAGTGCAGGATGAGGAGTTAAAAGAACAGCAAAGCCAAGCAGAGGCTCGCGTTGAGACTCAAGAATCGGGCGCGGTTGAAGCAGAAGCAACACAGCAAAGTGTTGCGACTTCGGCCGATGCTGAAAAAAAGGTGCTGATGGCAGAAGATCTTCCCGACCCAGAGAAGATTGAAGTGGGCGGTAGCTTTGCCAGCTTTATGGCCGACAATGTCGACCCTAATGCCAAAGCCGCGGCATTAAGGGCGTTATGGAAGCAACCTCACTATAGCGAAATAGACGGTTTGCTCGAATATGCCCTCGATTACACCAACCAGCCTAAGCTGACGGCCGAGGCCTCGGCTGAATTGGCTAAGAAGGTGTTCCGTCATCTGATTAAAGATGAAGAGGAGCAAGAGCAAGCCGAAGAGATGACGGCAGCCTCTACTCCTGAATCGGATGAAGAACTGGCATCCGAGGTGGCAAATTTGGCTGAGCAGCCATCTCAGGACATTTTGGACGGCAACATGGATGAAGTGCCCCAAAATGAACCAGAATTACAAGATGTAGCTAAACCTCCAGTTGCTTGAGGTTAGTTTAGAGAGTTTTAAAAACCATAAATTTGGTACGTGAATTGCTGTATTAATGCAAATAGAACAAGGGGTAAACGCCCTTTGATTTAAGGTGAAGCTGGCGCAATAGCGCATGCCGTAAGAGCAACACAGCCACCTAGCTGATAACAGCAGCCAAAACTGTTCAGGAACGCAATGTGAGCATGCATTTTAATAGTAGTGAAAATCTGTCAGACCTTAAACAGGTTCGTCAGCAAGTCTTGGGGCAGACGCAAATTCTGCAAAACTTGATCCCGCCAACGGTGAGTTATACCACCGAGGGCAACGTATTGGTGATTGGTCCAGAAGATCTTGCCCGACTCGCAGCGGACAAATTGTCCAATATGGGGCAGTGCGCCATTCTGGCGAATGAGTCTATAACCAGTCAGGATGAAGCCCACCTGGAAAAGGTGATGGCCGCCGCTGAAATCGTCGAAAGTTATTACAACAAATTAATCGAAATCAAAGGCTTTTTGGGTCAATTCCAAGTCAAGGTTGAAATAGAAAATGGCACAGCCGATCTCAGTCTGGTAGCTATTCGTAAAGCCCATTTTGATCTTATCCTCGATTTGAGTCAGTCTCCCTGCATTAACCTTGAGATGTTGCCTCCTGGCTATTTCTATGTGGGGCAGGATGAAGCCAAACTGGCAGACGCTATCGAGCAACTGCCGGATCTCATTGGTCAGTTCGATAAACCCCGCTATGTGAAAGTAAACAGCGAAATTTGCGCCCATAGCCGCAATGGTATCGAAGGCTGTAATCGCTGTCTGAACTTCTGTCCTGCCGATGCGATCTCAAGCGTCGACAAGCTGATCGAAATTGACCCTTATCTGTGTCACGGTGCCGGCAGCTGTACCAATGCCTGTCCTACCGGGGCTATCAGTTACGATCTGCCTACACCGCAGGCGCTGCACGCTTATCTGCATAAGTTAGTGACTCGTTTTCGCGATCAGGCGCAAACCGCACCGGTTATCCTGTTCCACGATGCCGCCAAGGGTGCGAGTCTAATTAATGATGATCTGCCTGGTGCCATTATTCCGGTTGAGCTGGAAGAGATCACTGTGGCGAGCATGGATCACTGGTTATCTGCCTTAGCTTGGGGCGCCCGCCAGGTTATCGTGCTCAACACAGATGCGACTGCGCCGACTCTGATGCAGATGCTGACCGGCGAACAACAGCTGGTGGATGCCATCTTAGATGAGATGGGGCAGCCAAGACGCGTTACCGTTATCGACCAGAATCAGCTGGCCGATTTAGCCACTATAATTGAAACCAGTGCCAGCTGGCCTGTGATTGTGCCGGGTGAGTTTTCTGCCACCACTAAGCGCAGCACCCTGTATGCCGCTATCGATCATTTAAATAGCCAGGCCGCCTCGACCGACACTTGCCTGAGTAAGAGCAATATTCCTTTCGGCAAGGTCAGTGTTAACACAGACAGCTGTACCTTGTGTCTCTCCTGTGTCGCCACTTGTCCGACTCAGGCATTAAAGGACGGTGGTGATAAGCCAGCACTCTATTTTGTTGAGCAGGACTGTGTTCAATGTGGATTGTGCGAGTCAGCCTGTCCCGAGAAGGTGATCAGTTTAACGCCACAAATCAATTTTGATGCTACTGCCCGTCAGGAGCGTCAAACCCTTAATGAGGAGGCACCGTTTGAATGTATTCGATGCGGTGAACCTTTTGCCACCCAGTCAATGGTGAAGCGCATGCTCGAAGTCGTTGGTGGACACAGCGCCTTTAGTGCCAACACGCAAAGATTAAAGATGTGTGCCGACTGTCGGGTAAAAGATATGTTTGAAGACATCCTTCAAGATCCTGAAAAGCAATTGCGATAAGAGTTTAGCTATATGACCGAATTAGTAAGAGAAGTATCAGAAAACGATCAGTTAAGAGCGGATATCTATCAGCTTTTGGCCGCGCTGTTGCGTAGCCAGCCAAGTGCTGAGTTATTGCAGTTCCTTTCCAATCTTGAAGTCGCCAGTGACGATGACAGCGACATGACTAAGGCCTGGCTGGCACTGAAACTGGCTGCAGGCCAGTTTACCAGCGAGCAACTGGAAGAGGAGTATTTCAACATCTTCCTCGGCGTGGGTTGTGGTGAAATTTTGCCTTATGGCAGCTGGTTTATGACAGGTTCACTGATGGATAAGCCGCTGGCCTTGTTGCGCCAAGATTTAATGCAGCTTGGTTTTGAGCGCAGTGACGAGGTGAAAGAGCCTGAAGATCATGTGGCTGCCCTGTGTGAAGTGATGGGCACGCTGATCTTAGAGGCACCTGGTTATCGCCAACTGGCGTTCTACCAACGCCATATTGGTAGCTGGATCATTCGTTTCTGTGAGCATCTGGGCCGCGCACCAAGTGCCGCGTTCTACGCGACAGTGGCAGAGCTCGCGAAGGCTTTCTTCGTGATAGAAGCTAACGAATTTGAACAACTAAGTTTGGATATTCCGGTGAACTGCCCAGGTAGTGAAGCGGAGAAGATTGAGCCAACCACCAGTGAGCTTGCCTCATAGGACGTTGGTTTATACGAATATGCCTGTTCAAAGGCTTGAGCAGGCATAGCAGTAAACAAGGGCTCGCCCTTAAAAAATCGGGTCGTGAGAGTGGGGTAAGAACCTGTTTAGCCTCGACAATAAGTACACGACTCACACTTGGTCGATACAAAGGAGACACTATGAAGAAGCAAGCTTCCGATATGGGTCGTCGTCAACTACTCAAAGCTCTGGCTTTAGGTAGTGCTGCCGGTGCAGTTGCAACTGTGAGTAGTCAGGCTGTGGCCGCGACACCAGAAAATGCCACAACGTCAGCAAAAGGCGATGGATACAGAGAAACAGACCATATTCGTAGTTATTACGCGTCTTTACGTTCCAAGTAATTAGGCTCAGGCCTATTACATTCAATACTGACGTAGTAATTCAATAATATTAGGAGAGTGTGTGATGCGATTAACCCGCAAAACAGACCAGGCAGCAGTAGCTAAGAAGCCTACCCTAGGTCTTAATCGTCGCCAATTCCTTCAGTCAGCAGGTCTTGCTACTGGTGGTATTGCCGCGGCCTCCATGCTTGGCGCTGGAATGATGCGCAAAGCCGAAGCATCAGAAGTTCCTCATGATGCACCAACTGAAATCAAACGTACTATCTGTTCTCACTGTTCTGTGGGCTGCGGTATCTATGCCGAAGTGCAAAATGGTGTGTGGACAGGTCAAGAGCCTGCGTTCGACCATCCATTTAACGCCGGTGGACACTGTGCTAAAGGTGCCTCACTGCGTGAACATGGTCATGGTGAGAAGCGTCTTAAGTACCCAATGAAACTTGAAGGCGGTAAGTGGAAGCGTCTTTCTTGGGAACAAGCTATCGAAGAAGTGGGTCAAAAAGCCCTAGATATCCGTAAGGAATCGGGTCCAGACTCTGTGTTCTTCATGGGTAGTGCTAAGTTCTCAAACGAGCAGTCTTATTTTTACCGTAAATTCGCTGCTATGTGGGGCACCAACAACGTCGACCACTCAGCACGTATTTGTCACTCTACCACTGTAGCCGGTGTTGCTAACACTTGGGGCTATGGTGCGCAAACTAACTCTTTCAACGATATCCGTAATGCAAAAGCCATGATGTTCATTGGGTCTAACCCAACTGAAGCTCACCCAGTTGCCATGCAGCACGTGTTGGAAGGTAAAGAGCGCGGCGCGAAAATCATCGTTGTCGACCCTCGTTTCACCCGTACTGCGGCTAAGGCCGACGAGTATGTGCATATTCGCCCTGGCACAGATATTCCTTATATCTATGGTCTGCTGTGGCACATCTTCGAAAACAAGTGGGAAGATGAAACCTTCATCAAGCAACGTGTTTACGGTATGGAACGTATTCGCGAAGCCGTGAAGAAGTGGACACCAGAAGAAGTTGAAAACGTCGTGGGTGTACCTGGCGAGCAGATGCGCCGTGTTGCTAAGACTTTAGCAGAAACTAAGCCTGGTACTGTGGTTTGGTGTATGGGTGGTACTCAGCACCACGTAGGTAACGCCAATACCCGTGCTTACTGTATCCTTCAGCTTGCCCTAGGTAACATGGGTGTGTCTGGTGGTGGTACTAACATCTTCCGTGGTCACGATAACGTGCAGGGTGCGACTGACTTCGGTCTACTGTTCGATACTCTGCCTGGTTACTACGGCCTGAGCACAGGCGCGTGGCAGCACTGGAGCCGAGTGTGGGATTTGGACTTCGAATGGGTTAAGGGCCGTTTCGACCAGACTCAATACCTAGGTCAAGATCCAATGACCTCGAAAGGTATTCCCTGTTCACGCTGGCACGATGGTGTACTTCAAGAGAAGGACAAGATCGCCCAGAAAGACAACATTCGTATGTCATTCTTCTGGGGTCAGTCAGTTAACACAGAAACCCGTGGCCGTGAAGTGCGTGAAGCACTGAACAAGATGGACACAGTAGTGGTTGTGGACCCATTCCCAACAATGGCGGGTGTAATGCACACTCGTAAAGATGGTGTGTATCTGTTACCTGCTGCGACTCAGTTCGAAACCTATGGTTCAGTCTCTGCATCTAACCGCTCACTGCAGTGGCGTACCCAAGTTATCGAGCCACTGTTCGAATCTAAGCCTGACCATGTGATCATGTACATGCTGGCGAAGAAATGGGGTATCGAGAAAGAGTTCTGTAAGAACATCAAAGTGAATGGCGATGAGCCATTGATTGAAGATATCACTCGCGAATTCAACAAAGGTATGTGGACCATTGGTTACACAGGCCAGAGCCCAGAGCGTCTGAAGATGCACCAGGAAAACTGGGGTACTTTCGACATCAACTCGCTTGAAGCACCAGGTGGCCCAGCTAAGGGCGAAACCTATGGTCTACCATGGCCATGTTGGGGTACGGCTGAGATGAAGCACCCAGGTACACAAATTCTGTACCGTACCGACCGTGAAGTTCGCTTCGGTGGTGGTAACTTCCGTGCGCGTTATGGTGTTGAGCACGAAGGCAACAACATTCTGGCTGAAGGCTCTTACTCTAAGGGCTCTGAGATCAAAGATGGTTACCCAGAGTTTACCGACAAGATGCTTAAGCAACTTGGTTGGTGGGATGACCTGACTGCCGAAGAGAAAGTAGCTGCTGAAGGTAAGAACTGGAAGACAGACCTTTCTGGTGGTATTCAGCGTGTGGCTATCAAGCACGGTTGTATTCCATTCGGTAACGCGAAAGCACGTTGTATCGTTTGGAACTTCCCAGATGATATCCCTGTGCACCGTGAGCCACTGTACACGCCTCGTCGTGACTTGGTTGCTAAGTACCCAACTTATGAAGACCGTATGGTTGCGCGTCTCCCAACCCTGTACAAGACAATTCAGGACAAGGACTTTGCTAAGGACTTCCCATTAGCACTGACCTCAGGTCGTCTGGTTGAGTACGAAGGTGGTGGTGAAGAGACACGTTCTAACCCATGGCTTGCTGAACTTCAACAAGACATGTTCATCGAGATCAACCCAGGTGATGCAGCGGATCGTGGTCTGCGTGACGGTGATGATGTTTGGGTTCATGGTCCAGAAGGCGCCAAGATCAAGGTTAAGGCTATGGTCACACCACGTGTGATTGCAGGTGAATGCTTCATGCCTTACCACTTCGCGGGTGTGTTCGAAGGTGAAAGCCTAGAGAAGAACTACCCAGAAGGCACAGTGCCTTACATCATCGGTGAATCTGCTAACACAGTATTGACCTATGGCTATGACGTAGTGACCCAGATGCAAGAGACTAAGTCTAGCTTGTGTCAGATCACCAAAGCCTAATTAACTTGATGAGGAGATAAGCCATTATGGCAGTCATGAAATTTCTATGTGACACCAAACGCTGCATCGAGTGTAATGGTTGCGTCACAGCATGTAAAAACGAAAACGATTCCGCTCTTCAGTGGGGTATTCAACGTCGCCGCGTAGTGACCATCAATGATGGTGAGCCAGGTGAAGCGTCAATCTCAGTGGCTTGTATGCACTGTACCGATGCACCTTGCCAGGCAGTTTGTCCTGCAAACTGTTTCTACAAGACAGAAGACGGCTTAACGCTGCACAACAAAGATACCTGTATCGGTTGTGGCTACTGTCTCTACGCTTGCCCATTCGGTGCGCCTCAGTTCCCTAAAAAGAGCACTTTTGGTAGCCGCGGCAAGATGGATAAGTGTACTTTCTGTGCCGGTGGCCCAGAAGAGACCTTCTCCGAAGCAGAGCGTACTAAGTACGGTGCAAACCGTATCGCCGAAGGCAAGCTGCCTATGTGTGCAGAGCTGTGTTCTACTAAGGCTCTGCTTGCGGGTGATGCTGAAGTGGTTTCAGCTATCTACCGCGAACGTATGGCGAAACGTGGTAATCCAAATGCTATCTGGGGCTACACCCCCAAGACTGGCGCTTAAGTGAATAGGGCTGTGGGTCTTCGGACCCACATTCTGTTAAGGAGTGACTATGTTACTAAAATCACTGCGCAGCCTGTTCACTGTATTGGTTTTACCTCTTATGTTGGTTATGGGGTTGGGGCTTAGCACCAGCGCCCTAGCTTCAGGAGAGCAAACCAGTCAGCAGATGGCGACCGCAAATACCAGTGATGCCGACCTGTGGCGAGCCGTAAAGTCAGGAGAGAAGGGATACACCACAGCGAAAGGTGCTGAAGGTGGGGTCATGATTAATGTTTCTGCTATCGAAGGCACTAACGTTAAGAATGAGTATTTAACCCCAGTGATGGCACTTGCAGTGGTTGGTGTATTTGGTGCGTTTTTGCTGTTCTATTTTGTTAATGGAGCATCGAAACTCAGCCATGGCTTCTCCGGCAAGATGGTGCTTCGCTGGACTAAGGCAGACCTTTGGATCCACTGGGTGCTTGCTATCTCGTGCATAACCCTGATCTTTACCGGTCTTAATATCATGTTAGGTAAGCATGTGTTGCAGCCCTATGTCGGTTCAGGCATTTGGGGATCACTTATCTATGGTAGTAAAGCTATTCACGATTATGTAGGCCCGCTGTTTATTGTGGCGTGGGCTATCTGTGTCGTGAAGTGGATGCCATTGCAAACCTTTAAGCTGTACGATCTTAAGTGGTTCTTAGTGGTCGGTGGCTACATTAATTTTGGCCCATTTAAAGGTAAACACCCTGACAGCGGCTTTGCTAACGCGGGTGAGAAGATGTGGTTCTGGACGCTGACACTATTTGGCTTGTTCATTGGTGTCTCGGGTATCATGTTGGTGATGCCGGGCCTTGAACTGCCTCGTGAAGCCTCAATGGTGGCCCTACTCATTCATGGTATCAGCGCCATTATCATCATCGCATTTACTATAGTGCATATCTGGATGGCGACTGTATTGAGTGAAGGTGGTATGGAGTGTATGAAGTCTGGTTACTGTGATGAGAACTGGGCGATACAACATCATAATCTTTGGTATGATGAGATCAAAGAGAATGGCACTCTTACTTACAAAGAGTGATAAAAGAGTGAGTCTCCACTGACTGGGTTTTGCCGTTCTTAGTCTGTGGAGAGCTGCTTGAAAAAACACCTCGCCGGGTAATCCGCGGGGTGTTTTTTTATGGGCAAAATACTCTACAGATGACGGAGTCTTGTTAACTATTCAAGAGGGTAGCCAGGAAAACTCACCACAACACATCTCTCCCTACACATTAGTGCATAAAATAACCAATGATTAATAGCTTACATACAAAATCTTCTGCTTTGTTCGCATAAAATTCTGAAAATGCATTGTTAGAACAACAAATCAACTTAAGTAAATATGACTTACTTAACACTTTAGGGATTTATCCGAGTAGGAATCATGCTAACCCGATTCAGATCAAGATCTGAGCCCCTTTTCTTACCTATATTGCCAGGGCATTTAATCGGATGTTTTTAAGATATACACGCATGGCCCTCTGGGTAAGTCGTGTAGCTGCTAACAAGGTGTAGTGGCTCAATTTTCCTTAAGCATCCTTACTTTTTGACTTTCCTAATTCCTCTAGGAGCAAGAATGAAAAAGCAACAGCCCGATCTCGGTCGTAGATCATTGCTGAAAGCGATCACTGTAGGCGGTACCGCTAGTGTCGCGATTGCTGCAACTGGCACAAGTGTCGCGACAGCAGCAGAAACAACCCCCAGTGTTAAGCACACTGATGGCTACCATGAAACTGCACACATCCGCAGTTATTACAACAGCTTGCGTAGCTAATTTAGGAGAATTCCAGTAATGAAATTAACTCGTAAATCAAACGCGGCTCCTACCGTTGCTAAGCAAGCGCTAGGGATCAGCCGTCGTCAGTTTATGAAGCATGCAGGTATCACCTCGGGTGGTATTGCAGCAGCCTCTCTTCTTGGCACTGGCATGATGCGCAAAGCTGAAGCATCAGAAGTGCCTCATGATGCACCAACTGAAATCAAACGTACTATCTGTTCTCACTGTTCTGTGGGCTGTGGTATTTATGCCGAAGTGCAAAATGGTGTATGGACAGGTCAAGAGCCTGCGTTCGACCATCCATTTAACGCCGGTGGACACTGTGCTAAAGGTGCCTCACTGCGTGAACATGGTCATGGTGAGAAGCGTCTTAAGTACCCAATGAAACTTGAAGGTGGTAAGTGGAAGCGTCTTTCTTGGGAACAAGCTATCGAAGAAGTGGGTCAAAAAGCCCTAGATATCCGTAAGGAATCGGGTCCAGACTCTGTGTTCTTCATGGGTAGTGCTAAGTTCTCAAACGAGCAGGCGTATTTTTACCGTAAATTCGCTGCTATGTGGGGCACCAACAATGTCGACCACTCAGCGCGTATTTGTCACTCTACCACTGTAGCCGGTGTTGCTAACACTTGGGGCTATGGTGCGCAAACCAACTCTTTCAACGATATCCGTAATGCAAAAGCCATGATGTTCATTGGGTCTAACCCAACTGAAGCTCACCCAGTTGCAATGCAGCATATCCTGGAAGGTAAAGAGCGCGGCGCGAAAATCATCGTTGTCGACCCTCGTTTCACTCGTACTGCGGCTAAGGCCGACGAGTATGTGCATATTCGCCCTGGCACAGATATTCCTTATATCTATGGTCTGCTGTGGCACATCTTCGAAAACAAGTGGGAAGATGAAACTTTCATCAAGCAACGTGTTTACGGTATGGAACGTATTCGCGAAGCCGTGAAGAAGTGGACACCAGAAGAAGTTGAAAACGTCGTGGGTGTACCTGGCGAGCAGATGCGCCGTGTTGCTAAGACTTTAGCAGAAACTAAGCCTGGTACTGTGGTTTGGTGTATGGGTGGTACTCAGCACCACGTAGGTAACGCCAATACCCGTGCTTACTGTATCCTTCAGCTTGCCCTAGGTAACATGGGTGTGTCTGGTGGTGGTACTAACATCTTCCGTGGTCACGATAACGTACAGGGTGCGACTGACTTCGGTCTACTGTTCGATACTCTGCCTGGTTACTACGGCCTGAGCACAGGTGCGTGGAAACACTGGAGTAACGTTTGGGATCTGGACTTCGATTGGGTTAAGGGCCGTTTCGACCAGACTCAATACATGGGTCAAGACCCAATGACTTCGAAAGGTATTCCATGTTCACGCTGGCACGATGGTGTACTTCAAGAGAAGGACAAGATCGCCCAGAAAGACAACATTCGTATGTCATTCTTCTGGGGTCAATCGGTGAACACAGAAACCCGTGGCCGTGAAGTGCGTGAAGCACTGAACAAGATGGACACAGTAGTGGTTGTGGACCCATTCCCAACAATGGCGGGTGTAATGCACACTCGTAAAGACGGTGTGTATCTGTTACCTGCTGCGACTCAGTTCGAAACCTATGGTTCTATCTCTGCGTCTAACCGCTCACTGCAGTGGCGTACCCAAGTTATCGAGCCACTGTTCGAATCTAAGCCTGACCATGTGATCATGTATATGCTGGCGAAGAAATGGGGTATCGAGAAAGAGTTCTGTAAGAACGTTAAGGTCAACGGTGATGAGCCATTGATTGAAGATATCACTCGCGAATTCAACAAAGGTATGTGGACTATTGGTTACACAGGCCAGAGCCCAGAGCGTCTGAAGATGCACCAGGAAAACTGGGGTACTTTCGACATTAACTCACTTGAAGCTCCAGGTGGCCCAGCTAAGGGCGAAACCTATGGTCTGCCATGGCCATGTTGGGGTACGCCAGAGATGAAGCACCCAGGTACACAAATTCTGTACCGTACCGACCGTGAAGTGCGCTTCGGTGGTGGTAACTTCCGTGCCCGTTATGGTGTTGAGCACGAAGGCAACAACATTCTGGCTGAAGGCTCTTACTCTAAGGGCTCTGAAATCAAAGATGGTTACCCAGAGTTTACCGACAAGATGCTTAAGCAACTAGGTTGGTGGGATGACCTGACTGCCGAAGAGAAAGCAGCTGCTGAAGGTAAGAACTGGAAGACAGATATCTCTGGTGGTATTCAGCGTGTGGCTATCAAGCATGGTTGTATCCCATACGGTAACGCGAAAGCACGTTGTATCGTGTGGAACTTCCCAGATGATATCCCAGTGCACCGTGAGCCACTGTACACGCCTCGTCGTGATCTGGTTGCTAAGTACCCAACTTATGAAGACCGTATGGTTGCGCGTCTGCCAACCCTGTACAAGACAATTCAGGACAAGGACTTTGCTAAGGACTTCCCATTAGCACTGACCTCAGGTCGCCTGGTTGAGTACGAAGGTGGTGGTGAAGAGACACGTTCTAACCCATGGCTTGCGGAGCTTCAACAAGACATGTTCATCGAGATCAACCCAGGTGATGCTGCGGATCGTGGTCTACGTGACGGTGATGATGTTTGGGTTCATGGTCCAGAAGGCGCCAAGATCAAGGTTAAGGCAATGGTCACACCACGTGTGATTGCAGGCGAATGCTTCATGCCTTACCACTTCGCGGGTGTATTCGAAGGTGAAAGCCTAGAGAAGAACTACCCAGAAGGCACAGTGCCTTACGTCATCGGTGAATCTGCTAACACAGTATTGACCTATGGTTATGACGTAGTGACACAGATGCAAGAGACTAAAGCTTCGCTTTGTCAGATCACTAAAGCCTAAGTTCTTGGAGAAATGCCAATATGGCTACTATGAAATTTTTATGTGATACCAAACGCTGCATCGAATGTAACGGCTGTGTCACAGCATGTAAAAACGAAAACGATTCCGCTCTTCAGTGGGGTATTCAACGTCGCCGCGTAGTGACCATCAATGATGGTGAGCCAGGTGAAGCGTCAATCTCAGTAGCTTGTATGCACTGTACTGATGCACCTTGCCAGGCAGTTTGTCCTGCAAACTGTTTCTACAAGACAGAAGACGGCTTAACGCTACACAACAAAGATACCTGTATCGGTTGTGGCTACTGCCTGTTTGCTTGTCCGTTCGGTGCGCCTCAGTTCCCTAAACAGGGTACCTTTGGTAGCCGCGGTAAGATGGATAAGTGTACTTTCTGTGCCGGTGGCCCAGAAGAGAACCATTCAGACGCAGAGCGTAAGAAGTACGGTTCTAACCGTATCGCAGAAGGCAAGCTGCCTATGTGTGCTGAGCTGTGTGCGACTAAGTCGCTACTTGCTGGGGATGCTGAGGTTATCTCAAACATCTTCCGTGAGCGTGTTGCATACCGTGGTTCAAATAATGCAATTTGGGGCTAATCCCTTAGTTGTATAATGCCACTAACGCTACACCGGGCTCGCCCGGTGTAGCCGATTAAGGATGTAATATGAACAAATGGTTCAAACAATTCAGTGTGATCTTGGCGCTAGTGATAGGCACGGCTTTCAGTGCATTATCTTTTGCGCACGGTGACGCTGCCGATCACAGCCACGGAGCAACTGAAGGCCAAATTTGGTCTGAGTTACAAGCGGGCGCGACTGGTTACACCACGTCACAGGGCCAATTCCATAATCAGGCGATCAACACCTATGATCTGCGCGTACTCGAACTGCGCAGTGACTTGTTAGCGCCAGCGTTAATGGCGGCTCTGTTTGGCATGATCATCATCTTTGTACTGTTCGTTAAAGTAAACGGTATCTCTAAGTTGCATCATGGCTTCTCAGGCAAGATGGTTTACCGCTGGTCCAAGTTCGACGTGTCGATCCACTGGTTAGGCGCGATTCCTTGCTTGTTGCTGATCCTGACAGGTCTGACACTTTTGGCCGGCCGTTTCTTCTTCCAGCCATATCTGGGTGAAGGTTTCTGGGCGGGATTGGTCTACGGTGCTAAGCAGATCCATGATTTCATGGCGATTCCTTTCATGATCGGTTGGGCGTTGATGACCACTCTGTGGGCGAAAAATCAGCTGCCTAAGATGTACGATCTTAAATGGTTCCTCGTGGTTGGTGGTTACATCAACTTCGGCCCATTCAAAGGTAAACACCCTGATGCCGGTTTCGCTAACGCGGGTGAGAAGATGTGGTTCTGGGCGTTCGCGCTATTTGGCCTTATCATCTCAGCGTCAGGTATGTTGCTGCTATTCCCGAACCTGTTCGAGCCTAGCCGTACTCTGAGCCTGATCGCGTTAGTGCTGCACTCAGCGAGCGCCATCATTATCTGTGCTTTCTCTATCGTACATATCTTCATGGCAACTGTTATGTCTGAAGGTGGTATGGAGTGTATGATGTCAGGTTACTGTGATGAAAACTGGGCGAGCCAGCATCACAACCTTTGGTATGACGAGATCAAAGCCAATGGTACACTGAAATACAAAGAGTAAGTGACTGGTTTAGGGTAACCTCTAACAGGTGACTGGATATTTAAACACCCTGCCGGGTAGCTGGCAGGGTGTTTTTTTATGGGGCAGAGCCGGGGGCGGTTATTTTTGGTATGAATTTGAAAACCATAGAATAAGCAGCTAGCTTATATGGGATGTTGCAGTTTAGCGTTTAAAATCATCTATCTAAAAGGAGTTGCTAATGACTAAATGGATTGTACATTCTCTTGTATTTTGTCTTGCGCTAGGTTTCAGCACCTTAAGCTATGGCACCGAGTTTCAGTTGGTTACTGAGATCAGGATGCAGGATAAATTACTCGGTTCACCAACGCTTGTGGTGAATGAGGCTAAAGATGCCAGTATTGAGGTGAATTCAGAGTATGAGTTAAAGCTGAATGTGACTCGCCACAATGAGTCGCAGGTGTTGGTGGATTTTCATTTTAGCGGTAATGGCTATGATACTGAGTCTCAAGTAATTATCGATTTAGATAAGCAGGCCTCGCTGATTTTTGGTGAGCAGGAGTTTAATTTTTTAATTCACAAGATCAGCGGTTAAGTCTGCGGCTTTAACCATAAAAACCGTGTCCCTTTAAGGGACACGGTTTTTTATTATCCAGTCCGACAAGAAAGATAAATTTATTCTAAGCTCAGGTTATCACAGTAAAAAATTGAGAATATTTATGGGCTATAAATCGGTTCACGACAGTATGGGGGAGATAGAGATCCCCGAAGATGCACTCTACGGGGCGCAGACGGCGCGGGCGATAAAGAACTTTCCCGTCAGTGGTCAGCCGCTGCCACGCAATTTTATCCGCTCGCTACTGCTGGCTAAATTAGCCGCTGGCGAGGCGAACTGTGAACTTAAGCTGCTCGACAGGCGCATCTACGTGGCGCTGGCCGAGGCGGTGCAGCAGCTGCTGGCCGACCCCAAGATGATGAGTCATTTTCCCGTGGACGTTTTTCAGACAGGGTCGGCAACCAGCACTAACATGAATGCCAATGAAGTATTGGCGAGCCTGGTCTCCAAGCGCTTAGGCGAGACAATTAGCCCCAATGATGTGATTAACATGGGGCAGAGCAGCAATGATCTTATCCCCAGCTGCGTGCATATCAGCGCACTCTTGGCACTGGATCACTCGCTCTTACCCTCACTGAATCTGCTTAGCGAAACCATCAGAAAGAAAGCCGTTGCGCTGGATGAGGAGACCAAGACAGGCCGCACTCATCTGATGGATGCCATGCCGGTGCGTTTTAGCCAGGTATTAGGCGGCTGGGCGAGCCAGATAGAGCAGTGTCATCGGCAACTAGAATCCATGCGCCCGGCCTTGTCGGCTCTGGCTCAGGGCGGCACGGCCGTGGGCACAGGGGTTAACACCCATCAAGATTTTAGTCGGGTGTTCTGTGAGAAATTATCCCTTTTAACCCGCACTCAGTTTCGTCCCGCCGAGGATTTTTTTAGCCGCATGGCGAGCCATGATACTGCCGTGGCGCTGTCGGGGCAGTTAAAGACGCTGGCGGTGGCAGTAATGAAAATCAGCAATGATTTGCGTTGGATGAACTCAGGGCCTTTGGCCGGATTGGCCGAGATAGCGCTGCAGCCGCTGCAGCCGGGTTCGTCCATCATGCCGGGTAAGGTTAATCCTGTGATCCCCGAGGCCGCCTGTATGGTGGCGGCGCAGGTGATAGGCAATGATACGGCCATCACCATAGGCGGTCAGTCGGGCAACTTTGAGCTAAATGTAATGCAGCCCCTTATCGCGGCAAATTTGCTGCAGAGTATCGAGATTCTTGCCAATGTCAGCCGTTTGCTGGCGAATAAGGCGATTAGCGATTTTAAGGTGAATCGACAGCAGCTCACGGCTGCGCTGAGTCGTAACCCTATCCTAGTGACGGCACTGACCCCTAAGGTGGGGTATGAGCTGGCAGCAAAAATTGTCAAACAAGCCTATCAAACACAAAAACCTATCCTAGAGGTGGCACAGGCGTTAACGGATCTGAGTCAGGAGGAATTGCAGCAACTCTTGGACCCTGAGCGTCTGACCCGTGGCGGCCTGTGAGAGTTTACCCTGACGATAGTTTAATGCCTATACTGGATTAACGATCGCTAAAACATGACTTGCTTAACAAATATGCGGATGAAATCCTGTTAGGTGTTGTAACTCAAAGCCAGTTCACGTTTTATATAGCCCTGAATGTTAATTTTTTAGCTTTGTGTCACCATAAGATCATTCCCCCGTTTAATTCCATTTATCAATGGCTTTAAATTTAAGGTTAGGCACTGTTAGGAATCATTATGTCGATAAATTTTCAAACGCTTACCAGCGAGTTGAATCAGCCCTATCAAGCGAATATTACCCTGCCACATTGGATGCTCAGTTCGATGGAGCGGGTGATGCAGTACTATGTCGACAGAAATTTGCGTCTGGATACCCAGTCAGCGTCTATGATGCCGCCGCCAGTAGAAGGCAAAAAGTATATGCTTTATGCCCATGTGCCTTTTTGTCATACCCTGTGTTCCTTCTGCACCTTTCACCGTTTTCTGTTTAAAGAGGAGAAGGCGCGGGCTTATTTTATCGCTTTGCGAAAAGAGATGGAGATGGTTAAAGCCTTAGGCTATGACTTTGAATCCATGTATATCGGCGGGGGAACCACTACCGTACTCGAAGATGAGCTGGCGCGTACTATTGAGCATGCAAAAACTTTGTTTCCCAGTATCAAAGAGGTTTCTTGTGAGTCCGATCCCCAGCATCTCGACAGCCCTGGTTTTAAGCAGTTAAAAGGCCTGGTCGATCGTATGTCTATCGGGGTGCAGAGTTTTAACGATGACATCTTGACCATGACAGACAGGATAGAGAAGTTTGGTAACGGTCAGCAGACCTTCGATAAGATCATGGCGGCTAAAGAGCTGTTTCCCATCATCAACGTCGACTTAATTTTCGGCTTTAGAGGCCAGACCGATGAGGTGATTCAGTATGATTTGGACATGGCATCGCGTTTAGACCCGCGCCAAATTACCACCTATCCGCTGATGATCACCCATCAGACCCGCAAGAGTGTTAAGGGCAAGCTGGCGGCGCCCCAAGGGGATATGGCTCGCCAGTATCAGCAAATCTTAAATAGCCTCAATGGCCAGTATAATCAGCTGTCAGCCTGGGCGTTTGGCAAGGCCAATAACGAAGGTTTCGACGAGTACGTTATCGACTATGACGAATATTTAGGTGTCGGCTCAGGATCATTCAGTTTTCTTAATGATACCCTGTATGTGAATAACTTCTCGCTGCGTAAGTATCAGGATAATATTCAAAACGGCCGCATGGGAGTCGAGCAGCAGAAAAATTACAGCAAGAAGGATGTGATGCAATATCGCTTCCTGCTGGGTATGTTCTCCGGGCGTTTATCCCGTAAATATTTCCGTGAAACCTTTGGTGTTAATCTCGACTGGGCATTATTCAAGGAGATGACCTCCATGAAGGCGATTGGCGCGATTAAGAATGATCCCACAGATCCCGACAGTTTAATCGTCACCGATAATGGCAAGCTGATGGGGCTCTTGATGATGAAAGAGTTTTATTCAGGCATGGATAATGTGCGCGCCCAGCTGCGTAAGCCATTAAAAGATTGCGATATGTAATCTTTGATAGCGTTAAACACTTGCCATTGCGTGCTGAAAGGGTTGACTATGAGTCAGCCCTTTTTTGTTTTATGAGGAATAATTATTGGATGAGCTTGCCTTGAGGGGATTCGAGTCTGAATTTGCTGCACATCTGGCCAGTCGAGCCCCCAGCGACAGCGCCCATGATCTGCAACATATTAAACGTGTGGTAAACACCGCCAGAGAGCTGGCCTGTCAAAGTGGTGCACTGCTCGAGGTAGTGGTGCCTGCCGCCTGGCTGCATGATTATGTTGCTCTGACAAAAGATCACCCTCAGCGCAGTGATAGCTCGCGACTGGCGGCAGAGGGTGCCTGTGAGTATTTGCAAAATATTCACTACCCGGCTCAGTATCTTGACCAAATATATCACGCCATCCTAGCCCACAGTTTTAGCGCCCAGGTCGCGGCGCAAACATTGGAGGCCAAAATCGTTCAGGATGCCGACAGACTCGACGCCTTAGGTGCTATCGGCATCGCTCGCTGCCTGCAAGTGGGAAGCAGCCTGGGCAGAGCACTCTATTGCGCGGACGATCCCTTCTGCCGTGAGCGTCAGCCCGATGACAGCCGCTTTACCTTAGATCATTTCTATCAAAAATTGTTGCACCTGCCAGAGACAATGCAGACCCAGGCGGGCAAGGAGGCTGCACATAGGCGGCGCGCAGTGATGATGACCTTTATCGAGCAGCTGGCCATTGAGATTGGGGAGGCGTAAGAGGATTGATTCGCTGTGAGGCCCATTATATCGATAATATTTGGTTTAAAGGGCGCTGGGGCAGCGAGTATGTTTATGCCATACTCGCTAGAGAGTTTAACCTTAGTTGTCAGCATAATTAGTTGGAGTCGGAATGGCCAATATTCTGCTTGTTGCCAATCTTAATTGCGATCGTCTCTTAGAACTGAATAAGCCGCTGCAGATGGGCGGGCGTCACCATTATCAGGATGGGGGTTTTCGCCTCGGCGGTGGCGGCGCGAATACTGGAATAGGACTGGTTTGGGCTGGGCACCATGTGGCTCTTGTCAGTCAGGTTGGCCGCGATAAGGTGGGGGATTGGTTACTTGCTGAGGCCAGTACTATGGGGCTGGATTGTCATATGATGCAACGCCATGCCCATAACACCTGTGAAATGTTGCTGGTGATGTCGCCGGGTGGGGAGCGCACCATTATTCGGCCTCAGCGCCCTAAGTTTCAATTGCCCCCACCGCCAAACTGGTCGCGTTGGGATGCCTTATATATCAATGCATCATCTGATGGCGCGGCGGACTGGGCCCTCAGCGCCATGGCGCACACCTTAGTGATAGCTCAGCTCGCTAAAGATGAGCGGCCGCGTCCCTGTCATTATCTGATTGCCTCGAAAACCGATATGGCCGGTCGCAGTCATCTCTCTCCCTGGGAATATGGTCGTTCGATTGCCGGTGAAACCTTACAGGGTTTTATCGTAACCGATGGTGCCCGTGGCGCTAGGCTGTATCAGGCAGATGGTGAACAGTTAGTCCCCGCGCTGTCGGTGGATGTGGTCGACACAACCGGCGCCGGCGATGCCTATGCCGCCGGTGTACTTCATGGACTGCTGCTCAATCAAGGGCTTATTGAGGCGATGGAGGAAGGGGCTCGTTGGGCGGCGTTTGCGGTATCGACCCATAGTTCGATTCCCGGCGCACAGCTAGAGCACTATTTGGCAGACGATTTATAAAATAATTCAACCTGTCATTTTTCTGTCATCTTTGACCGATAGACTAGCTTCATAGATTAAAGGTCTTCCTGGTCTTGAATTTTGTCTTGTTTAGTGCAATCAGTTCCTTCCTTAATCTGTTCTTCTGTTCTCGCCCCGCCTTTGTGGGGCATTTTTTTATCCTGAATTTGCTTCCTACTACCGCCTTGACCGAAATGGATGTTTAACGGCTTGTATTCTTTATCCTAATTAGGTTAAGTTGGCAATAAAGTCTAGTCATTGTAGCAAGTTATGACTCGACAAGGGATTTAGGAACCGCTAATTATTAAGGAGAATAATGCATGGCTGAGAATGACATCTTATCCAGAGACGATAAGAATATGGGGTTAGCTGTGCACCTTGCCAGCTTTTCCGGTTATCTGATCCCTATGGGGTCAATACTGGGCCCGCTGATCGTCTGGCTGATGAAGCGTGATGAGATAGCTTTTGTGGATGCCTGCGGCCGTCAATGCCTTAACTTTAAGATCAGCATGCTGGTCTATGTGTTTATCAGTTTGATTTTGATGTTTGTCGGCATTGGCTTTCTTCTGCTGGGGTTTCTGGCGATTTTTGATATTGTGGTCACCATAATCGCGGCTATCAAGGCCACCGAAGGGGTCTGTTATCGTTACCCCTTGTCCATCCAATTCTTTAAGGTTTAGCCCTTTTTTATCAACCAAAACGATAGAAACTAGCGCCATATAAAAACGCCCGCCATGATTGTCATGGCGGGCGTTTATTTTTCAGTGCTGTGACTGGAGCGACAGCTATACGGCGTTGCAGTTACATATTCGGGTAATTAGGGCCACCGCCGCCCTCAGGGGTAACCCAGGTGATGTTTTGGCTTGGGTCTTTGATGTCACAGGTCTTGCAGTGGATGCAGTTCTGACCATTGATGACAAACTTCTTCTCGCCCGCTTCTTCGACTATCTCATAGACGCCAGCAGGGCAGTAACGCTGGGCCGGTTCATCAAATTTCACTAAGTTGACCGAAATAGGAATGCTTGGGTCTTTCAGGCGCAGATGGCAGAGCTGATCTTCCTCATGGAAGGTGTTCGACAGATAGACTGACGAGAGCTTATCGAAGCTGAGCTTGCCATCGGGTTTGGGATAGTCGATCTTGCTATAGGCGCTGACTTCGGCCATCTGAGCGTGATCGGGTTTCTCATCGCGCAGCGTGATGGGGAATTTGCCACCGAACCAGTTCTGGTCGATATAGTTAAATGCGCCGCCAAGATAGGCACCAAACTTATGCATGGCCGGTCCGAAATTGCGCGAAGAGTAGAGTTCATCTTGCAGCCAGCTTTGCTCGAAGTGAGTCTGATAGCTGTTGAGATCTTGTTCTGCGTTATCGGGATTAAACAAGGCTTCACACAGGGTTTCTGCAGCCAGCATGCCGCTCTTCATTGCGGTATGTGTGCCTTTAATCTTGGCAAAGTTGAGCGTGCCCGCATCACAACCGATCAACAGACCGCCTGGGAAGCTCATCTTCGGCAGTGAATTTAACCCGCCCTTGGTGATCGCTCTGGCACCATAGCTAATGCGCTCGCCGCCACTCAGATATTGGCTGATCACAGGATGTGTCTTGTAACGCTGGAACTCATCGAAGGGGCTCAGGTGTGGATTTTGGTAGTTAAGATCTATGATCAGGCCGACCGCGACCTGATTGTCTTCCATGTGATAGAGGAAGCCGCCGCCAGAGGCGCCCTCTGTCAGTGGCCAGCCACCTGTGTGGACTACCTTGCCCAGCTGGTGTTGTTCACTGGGTACTTTCCAGATCTCTTTAAAGCCTATGCCATAGTGCTGCGGTGTTTTACCATTATCTAAGTGATATTTTTCAATCAGTTGCTTGCCTAAGTGGCCACGACAACCTTCGCTAAAGACGGTATATTTGGCGTGCAGCTCCATACCTGGCTCATAGCTGTCTTTTGGCTCTCCATCGGCGCCTATGCCCATATCGCCAATGATGATGCCTTTGACGCTACCATCGTCATTAAACAGCAGTTGGCTGGCGGGGAAGCCGGGGAAAATCTCGACGCCCAGGCTCTCGGCGCGCTCGGCTAACCAGCGGGACAGGTTGCCGACACTGATAATATAGTTGCCATGGTTATGCATTGTCTTGGG
Source organism: Shewanella sp. AS1 (assembly GCF_021412565.1). Classification (GTDB taxonomy): domain Bacteria; phylum Pseudomonadota; class Gammaproteobacteria; order Enterobacterales; family Shewanellaceae; genus Shewanella. The sequence continues at coordinate 87,387 of NZ_JAKCLJ010000007.1, forward strand.
GATCAAGGCGTTTGGCAGGGTGCGTGATTTGGACTCTGAGCTGAGCATAAAGAGCTCATCATGGGTGACGGCGGTATTGAGCGGCGCGCCGGTTTCTTTCCAGTCGCTGAACAGCTCGTCGAGCACTTTGGGTTCGAAAACGGCACCAGAGAGAATATGGGCACCGACTTCGGATCCTTTTTCGACCACACAGACAGAAAGTTCCTGTTCACGCTCTTGCGCTATTTGCATCAACCGGCAGGCAGTGGCAAGCCCGGCAGGGCCTGCGCCTACGATCACGACGTCGAATTCCATCGATTCGCGTTCCATCATATCACCTCTTGTATCTTTATATCCCCATGTTGAAACGGGTGTTTTATAGTTTGCCATCACCTTACATGAAAATGGCCTGATGGCACAGAGGGGAGGTCGGTAGCGGTGAGAAAATTGGACGAATTTCCCCCGTGACGAGTGTCACATTATGTTAACGGTAGCGAGTTTTTGACACAAAAAATAAACTCTTATGGGTATCATCACCCAGGCGTTTAGGCCTATAATTGTAGTAACGACGGTTCTCCGAGCTTCCAGCCCTAAGTCACAAGATACGGGTTGTTAGCCGTGGCAATAACGCCACCGGGGTGAGAAAAGAAATTGACTCACCTCCCCTTACTTGGAAAGGTGATCATGTCTCAACTACAAGACAATTTTGGTCGAAGATTTCACTATCTGCGGATGTCGGTTACTGACGTCTGTAACTTCAAATGTTCATACTGTCTGCCCGATGGTTATCACCCCGATGGCAAGCCTAAGTTTTTAGATCTGAACGAGATCGAAAACCTTGTGGGCGCGTTTGCCGAGGTGGGCACGCAAAAGATCCGTATCACAGGCGGCGAGCCAACCTTACGCAAAGATTTCACTGACATTATTCGTGTCGTCAAAGCCAACGAAAAAATCTCCACTATCGCGACTACCACCAATGGTTATCGTCTGGCAAAGCATGCCAAAGAGTGGTTCGATGCCGGCCTTAGACGCATCAATATTTCGGTGGATAGCTTAGATCCCCGTATGTTTTATCAGATCACGGGTGAAAATAAATTTGATGATGTGATGCGCGGAGTTGATGCGGCATTGGCGGCAGGTTTCGAGCGGGTGAAGATCAATGCCGTATTGCTCAAGGGCCTGAACGATAAAGATTTGCCACGTTTTTTGCATTGGATAAAACACACGCCTATCGATCTGCGTTTTATCGAGCTGATGGAAACCGGGCTGGGACGTGATTATTTTCAGCAGCATCATTTAGCCGGCAGTGATATCAAGTCTCAACTGCTTCAAGAAGGTTGGACGCTTGACAAGGCGGCTATAGACGATGGTCCTGCACAAAACTTCAGTCATGATGAATTCAAAGGTCGCGTCGGCTTGATCATGCCCTATGAGAAAAACTTCTGTGCCAGCTGCAACCGGCTGCGGGTCTCGGCCAAGGGGAAATTACACCTGTGTCTGTTTACTGAGCACGGGGTTGAGCTGCGAGACCTGTTGCAACAGCGCGCGCAGCGAGATGAATTGATCACCCGGCTCCATGGTCAACTACAGACCAAAAAAGAGACACATTATCTGCATGATGGCATTACCGGGATAACAAAGCATCTGGCATCCATAGGTGGTTAACCACTTCTATGAGCTAACGCAAATATAATTGAATGAGATCTGGGTATACTCAGCGCTCATCAAGATGTAGTGATTCAACCAAAGTGGTGAGCAATCATGTTAAGCCAAGGCATAATTGGCATTGAGAGGCGCTATGGGGCACTGTACTAACACAAGATTTATTCCTCTAAATATTGCGGTATTAACCCTGTCTGATACCCGGAATTTGAGTCGCGATACCTCGGGACAGTTTCTGGCCGATGCCTTGATTGAGGCGGGTCATCAGCTTATCGAACGTCAGCTTATCAAAGATGATAAATATCAGATCCGCTCTGTGTTATCCCAATGGATCGCCAGAGAGGATATTCAGGTGATCCTCACAACCGGCGGCACAGGTTTTACTGAGCGGGATAATACCCCCGAGGCGGTCATCCCCTTGTTTGATCGTCATATCGATGGTTTTGGTGAGCTGTTTCGCCATATCACTTATACCGAGCTGGGTACTTCTACAGTCCAGTCCAGAGCCGTGGCCGGATTTGCCAATCAAACCGCCATTTTCTGTTTACCCGGTTCGACCGGTGCCTGCCGTACCGGCTGGAATAAAATTATTAAAGAACAACTTGATGCAACACATAGGCCCTGCAATTTTGTGATGCATGTGAAGAAGGTAGCAATAGATGAGTAATCAATTAACCCACATAAACGCCGATGGCAACGCTCACATGGTGGATGTCACAGAGAAAGCGGTGACTGAACGTGAAGCGCGTGCCGAGGCGTTTATTGAGATGGCGCCAGCGACTCTGGAGATGATCATGAGCGGCAGCCATCATAAGGGAGACGTATTCGCTACGGCGCGTATTGCCGGTATCCAGGCGGCAAAGAAAACCTCGGATCTGATCCCTCTGTGTCATCCTTTGATGCTGACCAAAGTGGAGGTCGATCTGGAGGCACAACCCGAATTTAACCGGGTTCGTATTACCAGTTTATGTAAGTTATCCGGCAAAACCGGTGTCGAGATGGAAGCCTTGACAGCGGCCTCGGTTGCCGCCTTGACCATTTATGATATGTGCAAGGCAGTACAGAAAGATATGGTGATCACCCAGACACGTTTGTTGGAGAAACGTGGCGGGAAATCCGGTCATTTCAAAGTGTAATGACCCCATAGAATTTAAGGTATAAATAAATGATTAATGTGCTTTTTTTTGCTCAAGTTCGAGAGCTGCTCGGTGAAGGCTCGCTCCAGATAGAAGCCACAGATGCGACCACAACCGCCGAAGGGCTGCGTGCTCAGCTTGCGGCAAAAGATGAAAAATGGGGCAAGGTTTTGGCCTCAGATAAACTGCTCGTCGCTGTCAATCAGACGATTAGCAACTGGGACACACAAGTTCAAGATGGTGATGAAGTGGCATTTTTCCCACCTGTGACAGGAGGTTAAGATGAGCTTAGTTGTTGATAGAGTCCTGGTACAAACTGTCGACTTTAATGTGGCAGAAGAATATGCCCGGGTTGCCGACGATAACAGTGACGGCGCCGTGGTGACCTTTGTCGGTAAAGTACGTGATTTTAACGATGGCAGTGTGGTGACAGATCTGACCCTGGAACACTATCCTGGCATGACAGAAGCCGTGCTTAATCAAATCGTTGTCGAGGCCCGTGAGCGTTGGCCGCTGAACAAGGTCACCATAATTCATCGGGTCGGCACCATGCTGCTTGGTGAACAAATTGTCTTTATTGCTGTGACCAGTGCTCACCGTAAAGCGGCCTTTGCTGCCTGTGAGTTCTTGATCGATTTTCTCAAAACCAAGGCACCTTTCTGGAAGTTGGAAGCCGGTGATAAAGGGAAAAACTGGGTCGAAGCCAAGGATGCCGATGAGCAAGCGGCAAAGTTGTGGCAAAAATAGCACTTAGGAATAGTGTGTTTTAGTTAGGGTTTTAGGGCTCAATTGCTGATGTTGAGCCGCATTCGAGGGAGCGTGAGAATGAGTGTTGTACGCAGTGTTTGCGTGTCATTATTAATTCTGCTGAGCAGTTTTAGCTGCATTGCCGAGGAGATCCCCTCCATCGCGGCGGCGGCCAATATTAAGTTTGCCTTGGATAAGATTGCCACTCAATTTACTCAGGATACGGGCAAGCAGGTGCGTATCTCCTATGGCTCCTCGGGGAATCTGGTGACGCAGATCCGCCATGGCGCGCCCTTCGAGCTATTCCTATCAGCCGACGATAAATATATCTATCAGTTACATAAGCTCGGTGTGGTCACCAGTGATGGTGCTCTCTATGCCATAGGTCGTCTGGCCATTGCGGCGCCTAAATTATCCCCGTTAACGCTGGATGTGAGCCTCAATGGATTAAAAGATCTGCTGGCTCAAGGCAAGCTAACGCGTTTTGCCATCGCCAACCCAGACCATGCCCCCTATGGCGAGCGCGCCAGAGAGCTGCTGAAGAATATGGGCTTATGGGAAGAGATAGAGTCACACCTCATCTATGGTGAGAATGTCTCCCAGGCTGCGCAGTTTGCCCTGAGTGGCTCCACCGATGGCGGCATAGTTGCCTTGTCATTGGCGATAGCGCCACAATTTAAGGCCGCAGGTCATTTTGTCGCCCTGCCAGATGCACTCTATTCGCCGATGAATCAGCGCATGGTACTGACCAAGAAAGCGGGTGAGACGGCTAAACTTTTCTATCAATATCTGCAAGAGGATCGCGCTCGGGATATCTTCTTCGAGTTCGGTTTTGGTCTACCGCCACAGGCTGAAGAGCAATAAACCATGGATTGGCAGGCATTAGGCTTATCGGTCAAGCTCAGTGCGGTTACTGTGTTGGTGTTGATCCCCTTTGCTATCTTAGTGGGACGCTTCTTGGCTTACCGCCAGTTTAGAGGTAAATCCTGGTGTGAAGCCCTTATCATGGTGCCTTTAGTGTTGCCGCCGACCGTAATAGGCTATTACATGCTGGTGGGGCTCGGCAGCCAATCCTGGTTGGGGCAGTTTGTTGAACGCCTCTTCGGCCAGCAATTAGTGTTTCACTTCTCCGGTTTAGTGGTTGCCTCTGTATTAGTCAATATTCCCTTCGCGATACAACCTATTCAGCGTGCCTTCGAGGCCGTACCCGAAGAGGTGCGCGATGCCGCCGCCTGCTGCGGTATGTCGCCTCTGACTGCGCTTTGGCGTATCGAACTGCCCCTGGTCTGGCCCGGAGTGCTGACTGCGTTGGTGCTCTGTTTCTCCCATGTGTTAGGCGAGTTTGGTGTGGTCTTGATGATGGGCGGTAATATTGCCGGTGAGACCAAGACCATAGCCATTTCTATCTATGACAGTGTGCAGGCGTTTGATTTTAAGAGCGCCGGCCAGATGTCCTTGGTGTTATTGCTGTTTGCGGTCACGGCTCTGGCATTGACGACCAGTTTATCGAGACGCTTGGGGGGCATGAATGTTTCAAGACGTCGCTGATCTCTACTGCCGAATTAAGCAAACCAGAGAGATAGAGATAGATGCCGAGTTTACCTGTCATGCAGGAGAAGTGCTGGCAGTGGTCGGCCCCTCAGGCGGGGGTAAGTCGACACTGCTGCGCATGATCGCCGGTCTGATTAAGCCTGAGTCGGGTGAGATACGTTACGGCGAACGCCAGTGGTTTAGCAGTCAGAATGGACGCTATTTGAGTCCGCAGCAGCGTCACTTAGGTTTTGTGCCACAGCACTTTGGCCTGTTTCCTAATATGACGGCACTGGAAAACGTAGTGGCCGCACTGAATCATATTCCCAAGTCTGAGCGGGTTCCTCGCGCGAAAGACTGGCTCGAGCGGGTGAATCTGCATGGTTTGCCTGAGCGTCTTCCGGCCAACCTCTCGGGTGGCCAGCGTCAGCGTGTCGCCTTAGCAAGAGCCCTGGCGCGAGCACCTTCGGTCTTGCTGCTGGACGAACCTTTCTCGGCGGTGGATAGGGAGACCCGCGAGCGTCTCTATCTGGAGCTCGCGCGGTTAAAGACTCAGCTCTCTATTCCCGTGATCATGGTGACCCACGATCTCAACGAGGCCCTGCTGCTGGCTGATAAGATGATATTGATAAGCCAGGGCAATCTGCTGCAACTGGGCACCCCGCGGGACGTTTTGAATCGGCCGCGTAATGAGGCGGTTGCGAAACAGATGGGGCTGAGGAATATCTTCGATGCCGAGGTGGTGGAGCAGTCGCCGGAGCGGCAGATCACCTGGCTTAAGTTTGGCGATCACCTTATCGCCAGCGGTTATCGCGCCGATCTCGCTCTGGGGACTCAGGTACGCTGGGTGGTCCCGAATCATGGGGTGCGGTTTAACTCGATAACTCAGGGGCGATTGTGCCGTAGTTTCAACAAGCTGGTTATCACTATCGAGTCTATGTTGGTGATGGGGGAAACGGTGCGGATCATGGCCTGTATCAAAGGCGTTAAGCATCATCTCAATGCCGAAGTGCCGCTCCATTTTGCCGAGAAATTGTCCCTGACTGCCGGTGTTCAAACTGAGGTGGCGTTGAAGTCAGAACTCATCCATGTGCTGGAGCCCATCTAATCTTTCTCTGCTGGATTGAGGCTGTACGATAACAAAGATGATCAAAGGTTAATCTTTGTTCCATCTTGTTGATCATTATCGAGCATTACAATGTTCCTACTCTGTGTCAGCGGTAAATTGCAATGACCCAATTGGTGGATGAATAGGGCTGGTTGTTCGTCAATACCGCAGTTAAGATACGGTTATTAAATCATTTTATGGAGGAGCTATGGCTCGTTGGTTAATCGGCGTTGTGCTTTTGTCGGGGTTGGGTATGACCGGAATCGCCTGTGCAAACTCGACACTGCTCGCACTCATGTCCGATAACCAGGGTCAAACTCCCCAGATGTTATTGGCTCAGGTCGAGAAAGATTATCCCGGTATTGTCGCCGAAATCCAGGCCGATGAAGACAAAGGGGCCTTGATTTATGAAGTCGATGTGGTCGATATTCACCATAAGACCCTGATAGCGCTTGAGTTTGCCGCAAAGGATGGCGAACTGCTTAAGCGTAAAGAGAAGTCGCTGCATGATGGCGATGATGCACTGAAGGCGGCCAGGCTGCTTGATGAGATGGGTTTAAGTTTCTCTCTGCTCATCAAGCAGGCCATGGGCAATCGCCAGTCACATATTTTAGAAGCACAACTGGATCACGATCTCGGCATCAGCTACCTGGAGCTGAAATTGATCGACCAAAGCGGCAGGAGCAAGATTGCATTTGATATCAAAAACCAGCGGCCTTTACCTTTGCTAAAGTGGGATTAATCCGATGAAAGTATTGCTAGTAGAAGATGATGCGACCACCATAGATTATGTGGTGAAAGGGTTTGTTGAACAGGGACATAACATTGAAACCGCCAGCGATGGTCATCAGGGATTACTGCTGGCCACCAGTATGCAGTATGACCTTATTATTCTGGATCGCATGTTGCCCCAGCTCGATGGTTTAAAACTGCTTGCGGCCCTGCGTGCTACAGGTAATCAGACGCCTGTGCTTATCTTGTCGGCACTCAGTCATGTGGATGAGCGGGTGAAGGGGCTGCGCGCCGGCGGTGATGATTATATGACTAAGCCCTTTGCCTTCTCCGAATTACTGGTTCGCGCCGAGAAATTGATGCAGCGAGGAAGCTCCTTGCCAGCCCATACCGAGCTGGTGGTCGGCAATCTTGTGATGGAATTACTGACCCGTAAGGTCACGTTGGCGGGCAGCGAAATCATGCTGCAACCCAAAGAGTTTCAGCTGCTTAAATATCTGATGGAGCATCCAGATCAGGTGATCAGCCGCACCTTACTGTTCGAGGCAGTATGGGACTATCACTTCGACCCGCGCACCAATGTGATCGATGTGCATATCGCCAAGCTGCGGCGCAAGTTTGAAGAGTTAGGCTATGGCGAATTAATCGAAACGGTTCGAGGGGCCGGCTATCGCCTCCGTCAAGGGCATTAAGCCTTATCAGAGTAGTGCCTGGCGCATTACCATCATCTTTTCCGCGCTGGTGACCCTGCTTATCGGCGCGTTGCTGCTTGGTATGTATCGTCAGCTGATCCATGAACAGGAGCTGCAGACAGAGCAGCACCTAGCCAGCGAGGCTGCCCGTTACAAGCAGATGGCATTGACTCTGGACAGACGCAGTTTCGCGACTCAGGTGCGCAATGCCGATCCCAATACCGCTCTAGTGGTCTGGCGTAACGCCTTCGATGTGATTGGCGCCCTGAGCCTGATCCCCGATGATATGCCTATCCTGCCCGAGACCCAGGAGTTTCCTATCTTTACCGGCGGCCCCGACAAGCTGCATATTCTCACCGGCGGCGTCACCATCACCCGCTATGGTCCGGTATTGATCGCCACCCGTACCGACCAGCTGGCGACCTTAATTGAACGCTTCGTCAATGCGGCGATCACCGCCCTGATGCTAACAATCGTACTAACGCTGGCCTTGGGTTACCTGTTTTCTAAGGCGATCCTGCGCCGTGTGGTGCGTTATAACCGTTTGAGTGAGCGTATCGAGGGCGGGGAATATTCCACCCGTTTACCTGTGAGTTATCGTCAGGATGAGTTTGATCTGCTGGCGGCCAAGTTTAATCGGGTGCTGGATAGCCTAGAGAATAACCTACATGCGGTGCGCGGCGTGACAGACAATATCGCCCACGATCTGCGTACGCCCTTGTCTCACCTGCGTATCGGTATCGAACAGCTGCCGGGTAAATCCGGCGCTGAGCTCAGTGAAGCCTGTGCCATACTAACGGAAGAGCTGGATGATTGTCTGGCAACCTTCGACGCCATGCTCTCTTTGACCCGCATCGAAGAGGGGCAGCAAACCTTAGAGTTACAACCCCTGAGCCTCAAGACCCTGTGCAGTGACTTGTTTGAGATGGCAGAGGCGATGGCCGAGTCCAACGGACAGACACTCAGTCTGGAAACCGGTGAGGATTATCAGCTGACCGGTGATAAATACCTGCTGTTCCAGGCGCTGTTCAATTTGGTGGATAACGCCATTAAATATTCAGGCGAGGGAGCCTCGATACAGATAGTCCAGCAAGGCAGGCAGGTGCAGATAATCGATACCGGGCCGGGCATACCTGCGAACGCGACCGAGAAGGTGTTTAACCGTCTGGTGCGTTTAGATCCCAGCCGTCACCATAAAGGTACGGGGCTTGGGTTATCTCTGGTGAAGGCGATCTTAAAGCGGCATAATGCCAGTATCTGTCTTAGCGATAACCAGCCGGGCCTGATTGTCACTATCACCTTCTCTTAATGGCATAAAAACGCAGGTTTATATGTATCAAATCATCGCAGATGAAGCCGATTTTGTGCTGATCGATAAATTTCCCAATGTGCATTTTCACAGTCAGGATGGCAGCGCCGGCGTGATGGCGCAGCTGGAGCAGGATCTGGGCATCAAACTCTACTCAGTCCACAGGTTGGATACACTGACCTCTGGGCTGTTGTTGTTTGCTAAAAGCAGCGCTATTGCCGCGACCTTTACCGCCATGTTCACCGAGCACCAGGTGCAGAAATACTATCTGGCGCTGGCGTCAGGTAAACCCAAGAAGAAGCAGGGCGCCGTGATTGGTGATATGGCCAAGGCGCGGCGCAGTATGTATAAGTTGCTGCGCAGCACAGAGAATCCGGCTGTGACGCAATTCTTTTCTCAATCGATAGCTTCCGGAACGCGGCTATACTTATTGAAACCATTGAGTGGCAAGACACATCAGCTGCGGGTAGCATTAGCCAGTCTGGGGGTGCCTATCCTGGGCGATACTCTCTATGGCGGCGAAACGGCCGACAGGGGTTATCTGCACGCTTACGCCATTCATTTTACCCTGGGCGGCAAGCAGTTTGTCTATTGTGCTGCGCCAACTCACGGCGAGTTGTTTGTCACAGAGGCTGTGGCCGGTCAGCTGCAAGAGTGGCGCGATCCAGATACCTTGAGCTGGCCTAAACGTAAATAGCGTAAAAAGGAATTGAGTCAATGGATACCAATAAACTCCTGTTAGTGATCATCGCCATCTTACTGCCACCTGTGGCTGTCTTTCTTAAGAGCGGTATGGGTCAGGATCTGCTGATCAATATTATTCTCTGTATTTTCTTCTGGATCCCAGGTCTGCTACATGCGATCTGGGTGGTAACCAAATCCTGATCCCCCTAGTGTAAGGCGGGGATAAAATAGAGGCTGTTGCTGTAAATCCGCTGGGCATCGAGCCAGATATTTCTAAATAGCAGATCGTCGCTAAGGGCGACGATTGCTCCTTTTCCATGGCGTTCGACGCTGATTGCCGTCATCTTGGCTAATTTTTGCTGATATTCCTCGGCCAGATAGCCGTCGACTAATAGAGGCTGGCTGTAGCGCGCCGCGACAGAGAATGCCTGCTGCTCGCCTAAGGCCAGAGCTCGGTTTTTGAGTAGCGCCAGGCGGGAGTCGTGTATTCCAAAGGCGATAGGGTGGGTCGGGTCGAGATCCACTGAGACTATGGCGCCGCCTATGGCCTTTTTGGCTTTGAGCTTATCTTTATCGGCAAAGGCCAATCCCTGTGCAGAGAAAAACGAGTCAAAGAAATGATGATCCTGCAACTCAGCATCCAGCAGGTTTGCTCGATCCAGCCAGTTTAAGGCGCCTTTCTGCGCGATAATGATGCCACCCTGATTCATATAGGCCGCCAGTTTACGTCCATATTGGGTATCGAGAGCGCTATAGCTGCCATCTGCGAGCAGCAGATGGCTATATTGCCCAAGTTCTATATTGGGCAGGCGGTTAATATCTACCTGAGTCAGGGGTACACCCAGATAGCGATCCATAAAATAGCGTATCTCGCCAACCTCGGTTGCCGAGGTGCTAAAGCCAGTGACTAACAGCGGCTTGATTGGCACTATAGTATGGAGATCAGAGCTGCCCAGATCCAGCCCCTCGATTGCCATGCTGGAGTTCACGCTATAGAGCCGTATTCGGTGGCGATTCGCAAGTTCGGTAATTAAGACGATGAGCTCGGATTCGGGCAAGTCTTGACTCCCGAGCGGAATGACTAAGGTGCCAGGGGCAAACTCTTTCGACTCGCTTAATGGGGGCGATTCATTTGCTTGAGCGCCTATTTTCACAGTAAGAGGCGCGGCGGCAAATTTAACTCTGACTTTAGCGCTGAGGAGTCGCTGTAGCAGGGGGGCGGCCTGCTGATCACGCCAATCCACCAGAATAGCCGTAGTGTCAGCGGCGATTTCAGCTTCAGTAAAAGCGGGAGCCTGGTTTGCGAGTTTATCGACATCTAAGCTGATATTGGGCGTCATCTGCAGATGGTAAACATGAGATAGATTCCAGCTGGAGACATCATAAAAAGTTGCATCCTTAAATTGAGTTCTGCTATCAAAGAGTGCCTCAAACAGCTGCTTTTGTGGCTGGTTGTGAGGAATAAACAGACTCTCCTCGGCTTTATACCACCCATTGTTCAGCCTCATCGCCTTGGGCAGGTAGAAATAATGTATCTGATGCTGTGTAAGCAGCCAGGCCAAATCATCTCGTCTGGCAGTATCCCCAGGCGTACTGACTAGCATGCCGCGCTGTCGTCCCGAAGGGGTCTGTTTATCCTGCTCGCTATAGAAGCCCTCCTGATAGGATTTGAGCGCTTGTCTAAGGGCAAAGGCGCCCTTGAGGCTGGCAATGGAAGTGGCAATATGGTTGTCGATCGCCTGCCCAAAAGTGAGCAGGCCATTGGTGGTTTCCAGCCGCTGGCCGGTTACGCCCGCCTGTTCAAACAGCACGCCAATGGCGCCGTTAATGTCGGGGTAGGTTGAGCCTTTGCCATAGTAGAAATCGTCGAACTGCTGGCCAGTAAAGTAGGGCTGTTTTAGGCCATCGAGCGCCTTGGCATAAAAGGTTGCGAGCTGGGCTGTCAGCTGCTGGTTTTTCGCTGGCGTCAGCGGGTGGGTGCGCGCGGCGACACCGGGCTGAAAGAAATAGCTCTTGTTGTGGTTCATCTCATGAAAATCACCCACATAGTGGGGATGCCATCGATAAAACAGCGCGATACGTCCTTGGGTTTCCACATGACGCAGAAACAGCCAGTCACGATTGAGATCGGCCAGATAATGGTTCGTCCTGCCACTGGGCCAGTTGGGTTTATGTTCGTTGTGATTGGGATCCTTGACCTTGTGTTGGTCGCCATAGCTATTGACCCAGTTGGCAAAGCGATCGAATCCATCTGGATTTTGCACTGGGGTGATCAGCACGACGGCCTCTGCCAGCAAGGCTTTTATCCAGGGTTCCTCGCTGCTGCTCAGTTGATGGCTCACCTCCAATGCGCTGTGGGCCGGGCTGGCTTCATCACCGTGCACCGAGTAAGTCAGCCAGATAATCAGAGTCCCTTGCTGTTTTGTCCCACTTCTTACTTGGGCGCGTTCACTGAGGATCTCATCGAGTCTGACCTGATTCTTTTCCGATGTGATCACTAAGGTGAGTTGTTGCCTGGCTTCATAGCTGTTACCGCTGAGCTCTATGCTGACTCTGGGGCTGTGGTTGGCGAGATAGTTAAGATAGGCGTTGATCTGATCGTGGCGCAGATGCCATTGGCCCAGCGGGTGGCCAAAAAACAGGCTGGGAGAGTCCAACTTGGCATTAGCGATTTTTTCAGGCGAGACTTGAGTCACGCTTTGATCATTTGCGGCAACATCAGGAGGAAAGAGCAAGATAAGGAGGATAAGCGCGAGTTGTAGCATATTTTTGTTATTTGTCATTGTATATAAAGATAAAACTAGCAGTCTAAGCTCAATGTGACCAGTTTTGTCTCTGAAATTTTGCCCAGGAATTTTGATAAAAAAAACCAGACTACAGGGCTTAGGGGCTACAAAGCTGACGGCAGGAGGAGTATCATAGGGTTAATTCTTACTAAATCACTCGGGTTTATCCTGACGGAGCATGTTTTAATGATCACCATTTCCGATGCAGCTCAGGCACATTTTGTAAAGCTTTTAGCCGATCAGCCTGAAGGAACTCATATCCGCGTTTTTGTCATCAGTCCAGGTACGCCAACGGCTGAATGTGGCGTGTCATACTGTCCTCCAGATGCAGTGGAAGCCGATGATATCGAACTTGAATTTAACGGCTTTCATGCCATGGTCGATGAGAAGAGCGCACCTTTCCTTGAGGAAGCCTCTATCGATTTCGTTACCGATCAGCTGGGTTCACAGCTAACCCTAAAAGCGCCTAATGCCAAGATGCGCAAGGTGAGTAGCGATGCACCATTGAAAGAGCGTATCGAGTATGTGATCCATTCAGAGATCAACCCACAACTGGCCAGCCATGGCGGTAATATCATGCTGGTGGACATTGATGAAGCCGGAGTGGCTGTTTTGCAATTCGGCGGCGGCTGTAACGGTTGCTCTATGGTCGATGTGACCCTGAAAGATGGTATCGAGAAGCAGTTGCTTGAGCTCTTCCCCGGTGAGCTAACCGGCGTGAAAGATGTGACCGAGCATGAGCACGGCGCCCACTCTTATCAATAGCGCTAAAGGCTTATCAGTAACTCGCTGAGTTATTTTGAAGGGATGACAGTGTCATCCCTTTTTTGTGCCCGCTTAACTAACCGTTTAGATCATTCTTTAAGCCAGCTCCCTTTGTAAGCGGTAGCGGTAATGCACGGCAAGGCTGAGGCTGCGGGCGATCATAAACAGGCTCAGGGCTGCCCACAGGCCGTGATTACCTGTGGGCTGTAACAGTAAGTAGCTGGGAAAGAACACAATAAAAGTGGCTAGCATCATGCTGTTGCGCATAATTTTTCCCTTTGCCGCGCCTATATACACCCCATCGAACAGATAAGAGCCGAAGGCCAGTAACGGCATGATGATCACCCAGATAAGGTAGGTCTGCGCCAGCGCACGAACCTCAGCGAGTCCTGTGAGTAAAGCGATAAGCTGCCTGCCATAGAGGGAGAAGAGCAAGGTAAACAGGAGGGCGAAAATGGCAGACCAGAGGCTCGCCAGGATCACCGACTCTGTCATCCTGTGGCGATTTTTCTCGCCAAAGGCACGGCCAACTTCGGCTTCGGCGTAATAAGCAATACCGTCAAGAGCATAGGAGATTAACAGTAGCAGGTTGAGTAATACCGCATTGGCGGCCACGGTATTGTCGCCGAGATTGGCTCCCTGAAAGGTCATAAAGGCAAAGGTGAGCTGCAGGCAGAGGCTGCGGATAAAGATATCCCGGTTCAGGCGCAGTAAATTGCCCAAGCTGCTGAAATGCAGGCTGGCCAGTAGAGGGCGGAAAACAAAATCGCCTTGCCTTGCCAGTTCGCGCCAGACCAGAGTCGCGGCGACGCTAAAGCCGATAATATCGGCCAACACAGACGCCCAGGCAGCACCGCTGACACCCCAGCCAAAGCCGATAACAAAGAGTAGGTCGAGACAGATATTGGCCAGATTGGCTATGATCAATTGCCACATGGCAGCCCTGGGTTGTTGCCGACCCAGCAGCCACCCAAGCAAGGCTAAGTTCAGTAGGGCAAAAGGTGCAGACCAAATACGGATCTGAAAATAGAGCTGAGCATAATACAAGACTTCTGCGCTGGCATCTGACAAGCTAGTCGCCAGCAAGATAATCGGCTTTTGCAGGAGTATGGCGGCTATACCCAGCAATAGGGCTAGGCTGCCCGATTGGATAAGCAGGCGGTATTGTCCTTGGTTGTCCTGGGCACCGAACGCCTGTGCGACCAGGCCTGTGGTGGACATACGCAAAAAGCCCAGCAGCCAAAATATCAGGGTGATCAGGGTTGAACCGACGGCGACACCACCCAAATAATAGGCGCTGCTAAGATGTCCAATTACAGCGGTATCGACTAAACCTAATAGGGGGACGGTAATGTTTGATAAGATCATGGGTAGCGCGAGCGCAAACAGACGCCTATTTTTTTGCTTATCTAACAATAACTCAAGTGATGACATAGCGGCTCAGAGGATAATATTTATGATTAAAGTTTTGCTAGCTGTCTTGATGCTCTGTTTCTGTATCAAGGCTCAGGCTGTGGTGATTTTGCAATATCATCACGTCGCCGAGAATACGCCCAAGGTGACCAGTGTAACCCCGGCACAGTTTAGTGAGCAAATGGCTTATTTGAATGACAATGGCTTTAAGGTGATCCCGCTTTCACAGCTGGTGGATGGTATCAGACAGAGCACAGAGTTTGCCGACAAAACTGTGGCGATCACCTTCGATGATGGCTATAAAAGCATTGCCGAAGCAGCCGCACCCATACTCGGCAAATATGGCTTTCCCTACACAGTATTTATCTCTGTTGAGCCTATTGAGCGTCATTTCCACAGTATGATGGATTGGAAAACCCTTAATCAACTAGTTGAGGGGGGCGCAGAGCTGGCTAACCACAGTTGGGGGCATGAACATCTGATCCGCCTCAATGATAACGAGACAGAGGAGCAGTGGCTCGCCAGAATAGAGAAGAACCTGCTGGATACAGAGGCGGCGATCAAGGAGAAAACGGGTCAGAATCACAAGATGTTGGCCTATCCTTACGGTGAGTACAATCTGCAGATAGAAGAGTTGCTCAAGAAACATGGTTTTGTCGGTTTCGGTCAGCAGTCTGGTGCCGCCGGGCTTTATTCCTCTCTCACCGCCTTACCACGTTTTCCCGTGGCGGGCGCTTACGCCGAATTTTCCAGTCTCAAGACAAAAATGCACAGCCTGAACATGCCTGTGCTTGCCATGTCGCCGAAAAATACCCAGCTGCCTATGGGCGAGTGGCGACCCGAGATGAAGCTCAAGCTGGATATGAGCGACATCAGCGCCAAAGAGGTCACTTGCTACATTATGGGTAAGTCAATTAAACCCAACTGGATAGGTGATGATGAGTTTACTATTCAGGCGCAGCAAGACTTGCCCGCCGGCCGTTCGCGTTATAACTGTACTGCCCGCAGTAAGAGTAAGGGGCGTTACTACTGGTTCTCTCAGGCCTGGATTCGACCTAAGGATGATGGCAGCTGGATCAAGGAGTGAGATTGCTTAAGCCCAAAAGAGGCGCCTGAATTGGCGCCTCTGTTTTTTAGTCGGTTTGCTCTAAGCCTGCATCAGCCTCGATAGAACTGATTTATCTGCTCGAGATCGACAATCAGGTTTTGCCTTTTTATTTGAGGGATCTCGCCCGCCTTGTCTGCGCTGGGTTTGATGATGGCGTAACGCTCACCCTTAGGCGAGATAAGCACCAGGGAGGCGCTGTGATCCACCTGATAATTGGCGCCCTCACCAACCATAGAGTAGACGAAACCCAGCTCCCGGGTCAGCGGCAGTAGCTGGCTATGGGCCGCGGTGGCCGCGACAAAATCGGGATTAAAAAAATTGATGTAATCCAGCAATTTTTGCTGATTATCCCGACCAGGATCGACCGAGATAAACACCACTTGCAGATCTACCTTGCCGGCCAGTGCCTTATAGACAGATGCCAGCTTGTTCATTGTGGTGGGACACACATCCGGGCAGGAGGTGTAACCGACAAAGATCAAACTCCACTTATTTAATAGGCGGGCATTATCGAAAGGTTGACCATATTGATCTGTCAGACTAAAAGCCGAGACAGGCCTGGCTGTCGGGAAAATAAAACTGGTGCTTAGTGCCGGTTGCGCTACCGATGAGGAACTAAAGTGAGTCGCCGCCACCCCGCCTAACACGGTGAACAACAGCATAATTGCGACCATCACTATTTTCTTCACATTCATGCCCATAGGTAATGATCCACGAGTAACAGGAAAAATAGCGCCATCAGATGGTAAATAGAGAAACGGAACACGGCCATAGCTAATCCAGGGCGATCGCGGTATTTCAGCTGCCAGGCTTTATAGAGAAAACCGCAGCTCAGCAGTGTCGAGCCTATGAGATAGAGCGGGCCACACATTCCGACCAGAACCGGATAGAGGCAGGCGATTGCTAGTAACAGGGTGTAAAGCAAGATACAGGTCTTGGTAAATTCTATGCCGTGGGTCACCGGCAGCATGGGCACGTCGACCTTGGCATATTCGGCTTTTCTGTGAATGGCCAGCGCCCAGAAATGAGGCGGCGTCCAGGCAAAAATAATGATCACCAGCAAGAGCGCATGGGGGTGAAACTCACCCGTTATTGCTGTCCAGCCCAGCAGTGGCGGCATGGCACCAGCGAGCCCGCCCACAACGATATTTTGTGGCGTGGCGCGTTTTAAATAGCTGGTATAGATAACCGCATAGCCGACTAAACTGGCCAGGGTCAACCAGGCGGTGAGAGGGTTCACCGCCAGATAGAGCAGCACAAATCCCAATATGGCCATGGTGGTGGCGAAGGTAACCGCGCGCACGGCAGAGACGCGCCCTTTGGGCAGAGGACGATTATAGGTACGCGCCATCATGCCATCGATGCGCCTGTCAATCAGATGGTTATAGGCCGCAGCCGCGCCCGCCATCATGGCAATTCCTACTAAGCCAGCCACTAGCGGCATCAGTGGTAAGTGGCCTGGGCTGGAGAGACACATGCCGACCAGTACTGTCAGCAGCATGAGTGCGACGACTTTAGGTTTGGTCATCTCGAAGTAATCACGCCAGAAGAAACCATTAAGTGGGCGGGGAAGTGTTAAAGATTTAGTCATAGCGGCCTCACTTTACTTGGCGCCAAAGGGCATAGTTGATATAGACCAGGGTGAGCAGCAGTAAGGCTGCCCCTGCGTTATGGGCCACGGCGATGGCCAGCGGTAGGTTAAATACCACATTGCTGATCCCTAGTGAGATCTGCACCAAGAGGAAGAAACCCAGCAGCCAGGCGCTACGTTTTAGCTGCACAGTTTGCGATAGGGTCAGCATACGAATGGTCAGCCAGACCAATAACAGTGTGGTGAGAATCGCGCCAAATCTGTGGGCGACATGTATGGTCATACGTGAGGAGTAACCTAAGATACCAAACTCATAGCTGCCCTCGGTTTGATGGAAAGGATAGAAGGCATCTGTCGGATGCAGGTTATTGAACCAATCCCCTTCACAGATAGGCAGCTGGGTACAGGCGAGGGCGGCATAGTTGGATGAGGTCCAGCCCCCCAGAATAATCTGCAGTACCAGTACCCCCAGGCAGAGCAGAGCAAAGGATTGCAATCGTTTTGCCAGCGGCTCATCACCGGGAAGCCAGTTTGGGCTGTTTCGCAAAAACAGCAGCCATAGCAGGGAGAAGAGGGCAAAGCCGCCCAGCAGATGGGACATGACGACCACAGGCATCAGCTTCATCGTGACTGTCCACATCCCTAGTGCCCCCTGAAACAGAATCAACAGCACTATGGCTATTGGGAGTTTTTTCGGTGCATGGCGTGTTTTAAGGCAGATAAACAGGATAGCCAGTACCAGTAATCCTAAGCTGCCGGCAATATAGCGGTGGATCATCTCCAGCCAGGCTTTTTCCGGCTCAACCGTATGTTCGGGGAACTCTGCTTTAGCATAGGTCAGTTCATGGTGTTGATCGGGCACGGTAATCATACCGTAGCAGCCGGGCCAATCCGGGCAGCCAAGTCCCGCATCGGAGAGACGGGTATAGGCGCCCATCATAATGACACATAGGGTAAAGATGAGCGTGAGTTTGAGTAGCGGTGATATTTTCATTAGCCCACCCTGGAAAGTTTCAGTAGTTTACGAAGATCATTGACCATGGCCTTGCCCTGCATTATCTGCTGCTCTTTATCGGCGACCTGCTGATAACGCATCACTAGGGCGCCGAGGGGATCGACCACCACCAATTGCTGCTCATTCAATAACTGGCTCAGCTCAGGCGTGCTGCTGGCGGTTTCGAAATGAAACCCCTCCAGAGCCTTTGCATCGCTATCATTTTGCAGCAGGACTATGGTTGTGACTCTGTCTTGATCTTTACCCAAGGCGATATGGCTCTGCTGCAGGATATAGAGGCGATCCTGGCAGGGGCGATCGCATTGGGTTGGCAGCAGGTAGAGGATCTGCCAAGACTCGGGGTGGGGATTTGCCATCGCAAGGCTCTGGTAACTGAACTCTGGGGGTAAGAGTTCTCCCTGGTTAGTTGCACCGCCCTGATAGAGATGCAGGCTCAGCACTAATTTAGCGGCGATCACAGGTAATAGGAAAGCCAGCAGCAAGATAAGTAACGTTTTTCTACTGGTTTTTTTGGGGGAGTTCATCTTTGCCCGGCTCCTCTTATTGACGTTTTGTCGTTTTTATCACTACAAAAAAATGCCAACTTCCCGGAACGGCTAGGAAGGATAAAGTTGTTGCTGTGTCTCTTTTTTATTTCGTTTCTTTTTACATCGTTTATTTTTATCTAGCTTAGTAGTTAACCTACTCGTTATGCCCTGCTTAGGCAATCGCTTAATTTATCTATTTTTCTTTTGGCTTGTTTGGTTTTTTTCTTTTAAATATCAGTATGTAAAAAATCAATATGGCAAAGGCACCTGCCATGGAAAACCACTGCACCGCGTAGCCTAAATGTTTTTCTGATGTCAAAGGTATGGGTTGCCAGGGGTGAGGCAGTTCGCTGCCTGGCAGCTGAGTGGGCTGTAGCACCGCGGGTGCGAGTTTGATGTTTAACCTCTGCTCAAGTTCATCGAAATTGAGATTTTGTACCCGCATAGGGTTGCCGTTCTCCGGCAGAAGATGTTCGCTCATCGGATTGGTCGATTTTCGATATAGGCGGCCATCCAGTGACAGCGCCTGCTTGATACCGGGCGGTTGGGGTAATTGCCTTCTGTCTATCGGACCTGGCATAAAACCCAGCTCGACTAACAGCAAAGGCATATCGGGTGTTACCTGCATTATCTGATAAGCCAGATAACCGACCTTGCCCTGGTAGATCTGATTATCCAGTAAGATCAGAGGCTGGTGGCTGGGGTCGACCTCGACCTTTAAGCGATAACCCGTGAGTCCCGCTTCCGGTGAGAGTGTCAGTAGTTCAGGATAGCCGATGGGCGCCGATGCCTGCCTTGCCTCTAACGCTTGTTGTAATTGCTGCTTTTCTTTTGCGCGCTCAAGTTGCCAAAAGCCTAGCTTGACCAGGATGCTAAATACCAGCACAGTGATACATACGAGTAACCATTGTGGCCAGGTAACGGCCGTATGAGGTCTATTGATGACACTTGTTCTGCTTTTTAAACTTGCCTTAGTGCTGTTACTGCTATTTATCATCTTTAATCTGGGACGCGCCTTAGTGATTATGGTGAAAGGGGATAGTCAGACTCCCATGAGCCGCTATCTTGGGCGACGGGTGCTTTTCTCTGCTTTGGTGCTAGTCATGTTGCTGTTGGCCTTGAAGTTTGGCTGGATTGCACCAAACCCAAGGCCCTATTAACAGTTAGATATCGTGTGTCTGACAGCCTTTAGTGAACACTTTATAGGACATAAACAAACACAAACAGACACAACCAGACCACATCCACAAAGTGCCAATACCAGCTGCCTGCCTGGAAGGCAAAATGCTTGTCCGGGGTAAAATGCCCCTTCAACACCCTTAGCAAGAGCACCAAGAGGAAAATAGTCCCCAGGGTGACATGCATGCCGTGGAATCCAGTGAGCAGGTAGAAAGTATTGCCATAGATACCTGAGCTGAGGGTCAGACCCATCTCCTCATAAGCATGGGCATATTCAGCTGCCTGCAGATAGAGGAAGCCTAGGCCGAGCAATATGGTCAACCCCAGCCAGAGTGTCAGCGCGGTGCGTTTGCTTTTTTCCAGGCTGACGTGAGCAAAGTGCAGCGTGACTGAGGAAGCCAGCAGAATGATAGTGTTGTACAGAGGTAAGCCGCCCCAGCCCATCGCCTGAGTCTGAGTGCCGTCAGGCGTTGTCAGCAGCGGCCAACTGGCTTCGAATGCTGGCCACAACACCTCGTTGGTCATGGCATTATTCGATGCGCCGCCTAGCCAGGGCACGGCTATGGTGCGGGCATAGAGCAGTGCGCCGAAGAAGGCAGCAAAAAACATCACTTCTGAGAAGATAAACCAGCTCATTCCCTGACGAAAAGATCTGTCCATCTGTTTCGAATAGAGATTGGCTATCGACTCCCCAATAACAGTTCGAAACCAGCCAAAGATCATATAGAGGATCACGGCGAGACCGGCGATCAGGGTATAGCCACCGCTGGTTTTGTCTGTGTCTAACTGCAACACATAATTACCCGCGCCTATGGCGATAAGAAATAAGCCAATGGCGCCTACGATGGGCCAGCCACTCTGGGCTGGCACATAATAGTGTTCATGTTTGCTTGTCATTTTGTCGCTCCTTGTGCAACAGCGCCGACATACCCCTTGTCGGTGATATTGTAGAGAGTGTATGAAAGTGTTAGCGTCGATATAGAATCAGGAAGTTCGTGATCGACATAGAAGATCAGCGGTAATGCCGCGTCGCCATTGGCCGCCAGATGTTGTTGATTAAAGCAGAAACACTCTGTCTTATGGAAATAGGCGGCGCCCATTCCGGGTGAGACCGAAGGGATAGCCTGGCCGACTATGTTGTCCTTGGATAAGTTTTTCGCGTTGAACTGAGTGCGGATCAACTCCCCTGGGTGCACCTGCAGGCGCTTAACTTCTGGCGTAAACTCCCATGGCATATCCTGCTGTATCTGAGCCATAAACTCGACTGTAACAGTGCGTGACTCATCGACCGTCATGGCTTGATAGCTGGCGGCACTGCTTGAGGTTTTGCCATTGATCCCCAATTGCTCACACAGCACATCATAGAGAGGCACCAAGGCGAAGCCGAAGCCGAACATGGCGACCGATCCGAAGATCAGCATGATGATCAGCTTACGGTTCGACTTACCCTGATGAGTCATCATCTTACTTAATCTCGGGTGGTGTCGAGAATGAGTGATAAGGTGCAGGACTTGGCAAGGTCCACTCTAATCCCTCTGCGCCATCCCAAGGTTTAGCCGGGGCCTTTTCACCGCCCTTGATGCATTTGAGCACTACGGCCAGGAAGATGAGCTGCGACAGACCGAAGGCAAATCCACCGATAGAGACAATCTGATTCACATCGGCAAACTGGATAGCATAGTCAGGAATACGCCTTGGCATGCCTGCCAATCCCAAGAAATGCATGGGGAAGAAGAGTACGTTGACCGAGATCACCGAGCACCAGAAATGGATCTTACCTAGCTTCTCGTCATACATATGCCCTGTCCATTTTGGTAGCCAGTAATAGGCCGCCGCCATGATGGAGAAGATGGCACCGGTAACAAGCACATAGTGGAAGTGGGCCACTACGAAGTAGGTATCATGGTACTGGAAGTCCACCGGGGTGATCGCCAACATCAGGCCGGAGAATCCCCCTATGGTAAAGAGGATAATAAAGGCGATGGAGAACAGCATGGGCGTTTCAAATGTCAGCGAACCACGCCACATGGTCGCCACCCAGTTAAACACTTTCACTCCGGTCGGCACGGCGATCAACATGGTGCAATACATGAAAAACAGCTCGGCAAATACCGGCATGCCTGTGGTGAACATGTGGTGCGCCCAGACCAGGAACGAGAGGATCGCGATACTGGCGGTGGCATACACCATGGAGGAGTAACCGAACAGGCGTTTACGGCTAAAGGTAGGTAGAATCGCCGAGATGATGCCAAAAGAGGGCAAAATCATGATGTAGACTTCCGGGTGACCGAAGAACCAGAAAATATGCTGGAACATCACAGGATCGCCACCACCGGCAGCATCGAAGAAGCTGGTACCGAAGAATTTATCTGTCAGCACCATGGTCACTACACCCGCGAGCACGGGCATCACAGCGATCAACAGGAAGGCAGTGATCAGCCAGGTCCACACAAACAGCGGCAGTTTCATCCAGGTCATGCCGGGTGCACGCATATTCACAATAGTGACTATGACGTTGATCGCGCCCATGATGGAGCTGATACCCATAATATGGATGGAAAACACAAACAGTGCTGTGCTATCCGGACTAAAGGTGGTGGATAGTGGTGCGTAGAAGGTCCAACCAAAATTAGGGCCGCCCCCTTCCATAAATAGCGAACTGAGCAGAATGGCAAAGGCGAAGGGCAGGATCCAGAAGCTCCAGTTATTCATTCGCGGCAGCGCCATATCGGGCGCACCTATCATCATGGGGATCAGCCAGTTAGCCAGTCCGGTAAAGGCGGGCATGACGGCACCAAACACCATGATAAGTCCATGAACTGTAGTCATCTGATTAAAGAAGTTGGGCTCGACCAGTTGTAATCCGGGCTGAAACAGTTCTGCCCGGATCACCATAGCCATGGCGCCACCGACCAGGAACATGATAAAGCTGAACCAGAGGTAAAGGGTGCCAATATCTTTATGGTTAGTAGTAAACAGCCAGCGTTTTATGCCTGTTGCATGTGCCTGATGTTCGTCGTGCGCATCAACATGTTCGGCATCCATATTTGCTTCGCGCGTGATAGCATTCATAGCGCCTCCTTTATTTTCCATGTTGATTTACATCGGCGGCCTGCACAGCATCGCCGGTTTCATTACCCCAGGCATTACGCTCGTAGGTGATCACGGCAGCGATCTCTTGGGCTGTAAGTTGATTGCCAAATGCCTGCATGGCAGTGCCCGCTTTACCATTGATGACGATTTCGAGATGATCGTCTATGGGGCCGGTCGTGATTGGGCTGCCCTTCATTGCAGGGAAGACGCCAGGTAGACCCATACCGTTTGGCTGGTGGCAGGCAGCACATCGTGCCATGTAGACCTGTTCGCCCTGGGCCATGAGTTCATCTAAGGTTAAAGTCTGGCTTAATGATGCTTCGGCCTGAGCTGCTGCCGCAGAGGCTTGCTGTTTTTGGTCGTCCAGCCAGGTGTCAAACTCGGCTTCGGAAACGGCCTTGACCACAATCGGCATGAAGCCGTGATCTTTACCGCAAAGCTCGGCACATTGGCCGCGGTAGATGCCGGGTTTGTCGATGCGAGTCCAGGCCTCATTGATAAAACCTGGGTTAGCGTCCTTCTTGACTGCAAATGCCGGTACCCACCAAGAGTGGATCACATCTTCCGAGGTGAGCAGGAAACGGACCTTCTTATTGATTGGCAGCACTAGGGGTTTATCTACTTCGAGAAGATAGTGTTCACCTTTAGCTTCGCCGCCCTCTATCTGTTCTCTGGGGGTGGCAAGTAAACTGAAGAACTCAATATCCTGATCGAAATAGCTGTAATGCCATTTCCACTGAGAGCCTGTGACCTTGATAGTAAGGTCGGCATCGCTAGGATCTTCCATTGCGATCAAGGTTTTAGTGGCAGGAATTGCCATGATAATGAGTATGACGAAAGGCACTATGGTCCAGGCGATTTCTACCTTAGTACTTTCATGGAAATTGGCAGCGACGGCACCCTTAGAGCGTCTATGGTTGACGATCGAATAGATCATCACCCCAAAGACGACTATGCCTATAACACAGCAGATGTAGAAGATGGTCATGTGAAGACCAAACACCCTTCCACTTATCTCTGTTACCCCTTGAGTCATGTTTAGGGGCATATCGGCTGCAAATAGGGCGGGTGCGAACACAGCCCCTAGCAGGCTCCACAACAATTGCTTCACTAGACTTCTCCTATGTCAATTGCGAATGCAACTACAAAGAGAAAGTTACACAGTATGTCTCGGCTCTATGCAAACTCTCCGGTTCCCAAAAAGCAACGATGACTTCAAAGTGCGCCAGTGGTGAAACTATTGTTATTTCTGGTGGACCACATATGCACTTACGGCTGAATATATCAGGCAAATTTCAGCTTACAGCAGGTACGAGTTTTTACAGGTTTCGTGCCTCAAGCCGACTATCAAATCGTTCGGATATAACAAATAATCGTTGATATCAGTTACTAACTTAATCGGAGTTTACATATTGATCAAGCGGGTAATTCTTTTATATTTTTCGATTAATCGTTAAAAAAGCGCCCCGTAAGTGTCTGCCTACGGGGCGTTTTTTCGAAGAGCTGTATGGAAAGTGGATGGAGATTTTTTGGTTTATATCAGTGGTATGCTGCAAACAAGCCGCTCTGTTGCAGAGATAAATTCTCATTAAAATTAGCTGGTTGAGAAAACTTATCATGATTGTCTTCAATCACAACTCCAAGGGCTCGGGCATTTTTAGCCACTATCTGTAGACGGCGGTTGTCGCGGGCATCTAAGGTGCTTGCCCAACTGATCACTGCACTGGATGTACCACTGGTCAGCGCCTTCTCCGTGGCCCAAAGGGTCTCGACTTCATCCTTGGTGTGTACCAATAAGATTCTGTCCATGCGTACCCCCGCATCGGCCAACATCTGCTTATAGCCTATGTTGGGTGGACTGATAAGCACTATCCATTGTCCCTGCTGGCTCAGTCTGGCCAGTTCAGGGGTTAATGCCTGTAGTTCACTCTTACCTTGGGTATGGCTGGCTATGGTCGACAGGCCAGCGTTCGAGCCTGAGTCGTTCATTGGTTTTTCTATGTCGGCCCAGAGACCCGGATGACGTGGAGCGTTACCCATCAGATTATTCATTGCCAGTCTCCGTTACGAATGACGCCTACGGCCAGTCCTTCTATGCTGAGGCTTTGATTGGTGAGATCCACTACTATAGGGGAATACTCTTCATTTTCTGCATGTAGATAAACGGTATTGCCTCTTTTCTCGAAGCGTTTGACTGTGACATCGTCCTCGACCCGGGCGACGACTACCTGACCATTACGGGCCTGAGATACTTTGTGGACGGCGAGCAGATCCCCTTCGAGTATGCCGATATCTTTCATGCTGTCGCCACGTACCCGCAGCAGGAAGTCGGCGCTGGGTCTGAACATGGCGGGGTCAACCTGATAATGTTGCTCGACATGCTCCTGGGCTAAGATAGGTTCGCCCGCGGCCACCTGCCCTATGAGCGGCAGGCCTAACTCTTCCTGCTCTTCAGTATCCTGAGGTAGCCTGATCCCTCTGGAGGTACCTGGCATAATTTCGATATAACCTTTCTTAGCCAGTGCTTTGAGATGTTCTTCTGCGGCATTGGCACTCTTAAAGCCTAAACGACGGGCGATTTCCGCTCGGGTCGGCGGCATGCCTGTATCGGCTATGTTGTGCTTGATCAGGTCTAAAATTTCAGCTTGTCTGGGGGTTAAGGGTCTCATTGCTTATCCTGTCTTTCCATACAGTACCTGTCAGTATATACAGTATTTTATACAGTGCAAGTAATAACCAGTTGTTATCTTCTATTTATTCAAATTCTGTCTATAAAATCGCAGCCTAAGCCTTATTTTGCTTGAAGATCAGTTAGTAACATCTGGTAGTCATGGATGGCGGGGAAATCCCTAAAGACTTTATGGGGCTGCTGGCTGTCGGGATTATTGATGCCCAGCTGGTAAGCGACACCGGCATTTCGGGCGGCATGCAAGATGGCTTCGCTGTCATCGATAAACAAGCTGCGCTCTGGGTCGATGGGCAAGCGTTCAAAGAGTGCCTCCCAGAACTGAGGAGATTCTTTAGCAAAACCGGTTTCGTGGCTAGAGACCATGTGATCCAGTCCTGAGGCGAGCTCGGTATGTTCCAGCTTGAGCGCCAGACTATTTGGATGGGCATTGGTGATAAGGATGCGTGATTTGCCTTGGGCTTTGAGGGCGCGTAGAAAGGGCATACTGTCCTGGCGCATCTTGATTTTATGAGTAATGGTGTGGTGCAGGGCGGTAATATCCAGCTCCAGTTCCTGCTGCCAGTAATCGAGACAGTACCAGTTGAGGGTGCCGAACACTTTGGCATAGGCGTTTTCGACTAGGTGTTTAGCCTGCTTAAGCGGTAGGCGTTTCTGCTCGCTTAACACCTGCGGCACTAAACTAAGCCAGAAGTAGTTATCGAAGTGCAGGTCGAGCAGTGTGCCATCCATATCGAGCAGCACAGTATCTATCTTATTCCAGGGAAACATAATCTGAATGAAAAAAGTTTGTAGTCAGAGTTGTGGATTAATCACATCATAGTAAGATTGATTCGTGAAGCAAACGTCATTTTATGCAGGATTAGCATGCCGGACAAGAAACCAGAGATTTTACATGCAGAGGTGGTGGCCCAGAGCCGCCTGTTTCAGATTGAGCGTGTGCATCTGAAATTTGCAAATCAGGTTGAACGTCAGTACGAGCGCATGAAAGGCAATAATCGCGGTGCAGTGATGGTGGTGCCTGTGCGGGGTGACGAGTTGTTACTCGGCCGGGAATATGCTGCCGGCACCCACAGCTATGAACTGGGCTTTCCCAAGGGGCTCATCGATCCCGGTGAAACCGCGGCCGAGGCGGCCAATCGTGAGCTGCAGGAGGAGATAGGTTATGGCGCGGGTAAGCTGACCCATCTAATGGAGCTGAGTCTGGCGCCTGGGTATTTCTCCAGCAAGATGCAGATCTTTATCGCCGAAGAACTCTATGAGAGTCGCCTCGAAGGGGATGAACCCGAACCGATAGAGGTGGTGAGCTGGCCATTATTGCAGTGGTTTGAGCTGTTATCCAAGCCAGATTTTTCCGAGTCACGCAGCGTTAGCGCCTTGTTTTTAGCTCAAAAACATCTAAAACTAAAGTAACTGAAGCGGTATTTAAAGGCCTGAGTGCCCAGGTTGTTGGAGTAGCGATGAAGCCAGAAGAGTATGTGGAGCAGGCAATAGCCATAGCCATCGAAGCTGGAACTGCGATTAAAGAGATCTACCTCGATGGTAGTTTTAAGAAAGAGGTGAAATCCGACAATACTCCCGTGACTTCCGCCGACATTACCGCGCATAAGATCATCACCTCAGCATTACGCCAGTTAACTCCAGATATCCCTATCCTGTCGGAAGAAGACGCCGAGATCCCCTTTTCCGAACGCAGTCAGTGGCAGCGTTACTGGCTGGTCGATCCCTTGGATGGCACAGGCGAATTCATCGCCGGCAGTGGCGATTTTTCGGTGATCATCGCTTTGGTGGAGCACAATCGTCCCATCATGGGCATAGTCTATGTGCCTATGACAGAGGTGATCTATTACGCCATCGCCGGGCTGGGTGCCTATAAGCGCAACAACAAAGGCGAGGTGCGGATCAGCAGCCGCCAGCTGGATCATGGTGGTGCAGGATCCTTACGTCTGGCCGTGAGCCGCAGGCAGGATCCTCACTCAGTGTTAAAGCTGTTTAATCAGCCTAGACATTGCGAACTAGTGGTGCTTGGCGGGGCGGCACTCAAGAGTTGTCTGGTGGCCGAGGGACGAGCCGATTGTTATGTGCGGGTCGGGCCGACGGGCGAATGGGATACAGGGGCGGCGCAGATTATTATCGAAGAGGCCGGCGGTCAGGTGATGGATCTTGAGCTGCAACCTCTGAGCTACAATGAACGTGAAACCTTGGAAAATCCGAATTTTATCGTAGTCGGTTCGACGCACCTGCCCTGGGATGACCTGCTTGTCAGTGAGTAACGCGCCTGTATATCGCGCGGCGACTAAAGCCGATCTCGCTCAGATAGTCAGTCTGGAATTACAGCTCTTCGGCGATCACGGCTATCCCGACTTCTTTTTTCGTCAATGCATAGATTGCTGGCCCAATGGTCTGCGACTTGCGACCTTAGATGGGCGCATTACCGGCTATATCTTAATTACCCCTAGCGAGCAAACTGATCTAGCTTGGATCCTCTCTTTGGCCGTGGATACTGAGTTTCAGGGCCGTGGGATAGGCTGGGGCCTGGTAAAAGATGCGATCGCTTCTCTTAGCGAGAAGATGACCCGGGTGAAACTGACAGTGGATCCCAACAATCCGGCGGTGAATCTCTATCTCGCCCTCGGTTTTGTTGAGCAAGAGATCGAGTCTGACTATTTTGGTCCGGGGCAGGCCCGAATAGTGATGCAGCTGCGCCGCGATAGGAAATAGAGGGAGCTATGATATTAACGCGACGCTTTTTCCCCTATTTTGTCACTCAATGCCTAGGCGCCCTCAACGACAATATCTATAAAAATGTGTTGCTGCTCATGGCGACCTACTCCCAAATCGAGCACTTACCAATTGGCATCAATCTGTTTGTTAATCTGGCCGCGGGCCTGTTTATTCTGCCTTTCTTCCTCTTCTCCGCCTATGCCGGTTTAGTGGCCGACAACATGGATAAGGCAAAATTGATCCGCAGATTAAAACTGCTGGAAGTGGCTATCATGTCCTGCGCAGCGGTGGCGATACTGACCTCGAGTTATCTGGCCATGCTGGTGTTACTGTTTCTGATGGGGAGTCAGTCGGCATTTTTCGGGCCGGTTAAATATTCGATTTTGCCTCAGGCACTGTTCGAGGATGAACTGGTGAAGGGCAATGCCTGGGTGGAGATGGGCACCTTTCTGTCTATTCTGCTCGGCACTCTAGGGGCGGGATTATTGATCTCAAGGGATCCGAGCGCGACTATGGCGGCTTTGCTGGTTGTTGTTTTGGCCGGCTGCGGCTATCTCTCCAGTCTGGGCATCCCACCTTTGCCGGCACAGGGTAAAATACAGCACATCAAATTTGCCCCTCTGTCGGGCACCTGGCGCAGTATTGGCAAGGTAAGAGCGAATCCGAGTCTCTGGACGGCTGTGCTTGCCATCAGTTGGTTCTGGTTTCTTGGGGCGACCTATCTCACTCAGTTTGCCAATTTTACCAAGTTATACCTTCACGGCGATGCCAGCGTGGTAGCGCTCTTGTTGGCGCTCTTCTCTATCGGTATTGCCTTAGGATCTTTTCTGTGTGAGCGTCTGTCCTTCGGCCACGTCGAGCTGGGACTCTTGCCCTTTGGCCTGGCCGGTTTGACCCTGTTTGGACTCTCATTGTGTTTTTGCCTGCCGTCACTGCCCAGCGATCCTCTTTTGCATCATGATCTGGGCGGTTTTCTTGCCGTGACGAGCCATTATCCTGTGATGCTCTCTCTGCTGATGATAGGTGTTAGCGGCGGACTGTTTATCGTTCCTCTCTACGCCTTTATTCAGTCGCGGGCAGAGAAGGGACAGTGTGCCCAGGCCATTGCCGCCAACAATATAGTCAATGCGCTGTTTATGGTGGGATCGGCTGTGTTGGCCATCTTGCTGCTGGAAGTACTGGGCATAAGCATAGTGTCACTGTTTATGCTACTGGCCTCAATCAACCTGCTGGTTGCTCTGTTTCTCTTTACTGGTGTGGCAGAGTTCAGGCAGCGATTTGTCGCCTATCTGGTTAATCATCTGTTTAACCGGCTAAGTGTTGTCGGGCGGGAGAAGCTGCCGTCACTGGAGGCGGGGATTATTCTGTGCCAAGTTGACAGCAGGTGGGATCTGTTCCGGGTGCTCGGCACCTCGACCCGAGCTATCCATTTCGTGGCCGACCCTGTGTTGATCCGAGGAGGTTTCTTTCTGAGTTGGTTCGGTCAGGATCTGATCCCTTGGCCTGCCAGGGCAGAAGGAAGCACCATAGATAAGCAGACGCTTGAGGCGATAGAGACGCATTTAAGCCGGGGCGAACTCGTGTGTATTGTGCGGAGTAAAAATCAAACAAACTGGCCTGAAGTCTTGGATAAGTTGCTGTGGGATCACGAGGTGGCGGTGAATCTGATGCAGCTTTCCCCTGCGGTATCGAGCCTAGGCATAAAGAGGGAATATTTAGCCGCGATAGGCTCACCGCTGCTGGATGTTGGCCGTCAGGAAATCCAGCAAGCCTGGGCCGAGTTACAGCAAGGCTAGCGGAGCAGACCTATCCCGCTAGCCCGATTAAGTCAGATTAGTTTCCAGATGAATCGGCTTGGTTTTCATCCAGCCATTGATGAACGGCCTGATGATCGCCTTTAAAGATGATGCGATCCTGTTTTCTGCCGATCTGATATTGATACATAGGATCGTAATATTTCTCTAATAAAAGCCCAATCCACTCGAGATGGGTCTGGGTATCGCCGCGACTTAACTGGGCAGCCAAGGCGCTGTCGATTAACGCTTGTATCTCATCGTGCTGCTTACCGCCCAGGCGTTTCTTAATGCCGGAGACGCTCAGGTGCAGATAGTCGGTAAAGGCGCTAAAACCTTCCTCTTGGCCTAAGTTATCTTGATACTCGGCGACCATCTTATGCACATATTCATCTAACAACCGACTCAGTCTGGCACTTAGGCTCTCTTCGAGCACCACAATATTGGCGCTCTGCATCCCTTTATAAAATGCCTGGGGCAGGGCCGAGCGTCCAATCAGGTAGCTTTCATCTTCCAGTAGCAGATGAGTAAACTGCTTTTTCTGGTGTTTTAACAGGGCGACCGCCAAGGCGTTTTCGAAGTTGATCTGACTCGGCTGAGGCTTAAAGCGACGACCGAAGCTGGAGCCCCTGTGGTGGGCAATGCCTTCGAGATCCACAGCTTCCTGCCTTAGCTGGATAAAATCTGTCTTGCCGCTGCCGGTAATGCCGCTGAGGATCAGCATGTTACTCTTCTGTGGCGCCTCATCTATGGTCTCGATAAGAAACTGTCGCATCGCCTTATAGCCGCCCTCGATAAAGGGAATGCGTAAGCCTGCTTCTTTTAGCCATTGCTGGGTCAGTCTGGAGCGAAGGCCGCCGCGAAAACAGTAGAGATAGGCGCCGGGATTGGCCCGAAAATAGTCGAGCCAGGCATCGATGCGCTGTTGTTTGACTTCGCCGCACACCAGGGAGTGACCCAAGGCGATCGCCGCGTCTTGCCCCTGCTCCTTGTAACGTGTGCCGACCAGGCGCCGCTCCTCATCCTGCATCAGCGGGTGGTTGGTGCTGGCGGGAAACGCCCCTTTGATAAATTCGACTGGGGCGCGCACATCCATAATGGGATGATCCCTGGTAAATATCTCAGCATATTGCGCTTTAGAAATAAGCTCACTGGTCATTAAATCAGTTCCACCAGGTGTGATGTCTCTGTGGGATCGAGCAACTGACCTATGCTGATAGGATCAATTTCGTTGGCTTTTAGCAGCGCGATGAGTTCGGCTTCCGATTCTTCTGATACCGCAATCAGCAGGCCACCGCTGGTCTGGGGATCGCACAGTAGGGCCTTTTGTCTGTCATCCAGAGGGGCCAGATGTTCGCCATAGCTGTCGAAATTTCTGTGGGTGCCGCCGGGGATACAGCCCATCTGCAAATAGGCTTCGACCTTAGGCAGTAGTGGCAGGCGATTGAGATCTATCTGGGCCGTGAGCTTGGCGCCGAGGCACATCTCGATAAGATGACCGGCAAGGCCGAAACCTGTGACATCTGTCATGGCATTCACGCCATTGATCTTGGCGATCTTCGGGCCGAGTTTATTGAGCTGGCACATGGCCGTTGGCGCAATATCCAGATCCGCATCGGCGAGCTTCTTCTGTTTCTGCGCCGTGGTCATAATGCCAATCCCAATGGGCTTGGTGAGGTACAGTTTGTCGCCCGGCTTGGCGGTATCGTTCTGTTTTATCTCATCGAGGGGGATCTGCCCCGTTACCGCCAGTCCGAAAATCGGCTCAGGGGCATCGATACTGTGACCGCCGGCGAGCATGATGCCGGCCTCCATACATGCCTGGCGCCCACCATCAACGACTTGTTGTGCCACTTCGGCGGGCAGAGTATTGACCGGCCAGCCCAGAATGGCGATCGCCATCATAGGTGTGCCGCCCATGGCGTAGATGTCGCTGATGGCATTGGTCGCAGCGATACGGCCAAAGGTGAAGGGATCGTCCACTATGGGCATAAAGAAGTCAGTGGTACTGATAATGCCGGTATCATCATTGAGTCTGTAGACGGCGGCATCATCCCGGGTGCTATTACCCACGAGCAGATTGGGATCGTTAAATTGAGGCAGTGAAGACGCTAAAATGGTGCCTAAAACTTTGGGGGAGATTTTGCAGCCACAACCTGCGCCATGACTGTATTCGGTAAGTTTGATTTTGGTCTCTGACATTGAGCTAAAGCGTCTGTTTAGATAAAGAGCTCCATGATAGTCCTATCCCCAGACGACTTCAATTAGGCGACTTTAATTACGCGAGTTCAATTGGGTGACTTCAATTGCTGACTTCAATGAACCCGCAATCGCGGGGCGGCGACAACTTAGGAATAAAAGAGAAGGCCACCCCTTGGTGGCCTTAACTGAACAGATCTCTGGTACGCCAGATTAATTGCCGGCGATTAACAGCTGCCAGCTTTTTTGGCGTATCAAGAGATCTTGCTTGAGTTCTTGCACCTGTGAGCGCAACTGTTTGATACACAGCTGCTGACGTTTGGCCTCCAGCAGTGCTTTCTTGGCCTGATAGTACTCCCCCAGATGATGCTTTAGCAGCTCATATTCCTGCTGGAGTTTCTCAAGCAGTTCCTGATGATCACTGCGCTGTTGCAGCTTATCCTGAGTCTGCTTCAGCTGCATCTGTAGTTTGGCACGCTCGATCCGCTCCTGAGGCGTGACGCGTCTCTGGCTGGCCAGACCCATCCAGGCTAAGGCATTGATTAGCCACTTAGTGGGATCGTAATGCCACCATAAGATGCCATTGCGATAATCATTTTCAAAAATATGGTGGAAGTTATGATAACCCTCGCCATAGGTAAACAGCGCAAGCACACCATTGTCGCGGGCGGTATTTTTGTCTGTATAGGGCTGCTTGCCCCAGATATGAGCCAGAGAGTTGATAAAGAAGGTACAGTGGTGCACTACAACCAGTCGCAGCAGGCCGGCCATCAGTAACATGGCCCAGACATCCCCGTTTAACCAGCCTAAAAATGCCGGTAAGCCGAAATTCATCAGCAGTAGCAGAGGCAGGTAATACTTGTGCTGCCACATCACAATTTTCTCATTTTGCAGGTCACGGACATTCTGATAATCGTGATATCTGTGAGCCTGATACTCTCTTAACATCCAGCCGATATGGCTGTACCAGAAACCCATGTTCGCTGAATAGGGGTCTTTGTCGTTATTGTCTACATGCTTGTGGTGTATGCGATGATCCGATGACCAATGCAAGGCACTGTTTTGCAAAGCCAGGGCGCCACCAAGGGCGAATAGCAGGCGTACTGACCAGTGCGCCTTGTAGGTGCGATGTGACCAGAGTCTATGATAACCCGCGGTGATCGACAATCCGCTGGCGAAAGCCAAGCCGATGAAGGCTGCCCATTCGGCAGCACCATAACCATAGGTGATGCCATACCAAGGGACTAAAATCAGGGCGCAGAGAAAGGTGGTAGCAAAGAGTAAAACGTTGGTCCAAATCAGTGGAGGCTTGTTCATTATTCTATCCGACAGCAAATGATTGGGCTTACAAGTGTAAGCTAATTTACCGATCTAGATCACATAGGTCAAGACGGGCTGTGTTTTTTGGCTAAAGCAGGTATTATCTGCAGATACTTTATCTATTGGATTCATCACGATGGGCATCAGAGCACTGCAGAAAGAAAAAACTCGACGGGCGTTAGTGGACGCCGCATTTAATCAGTTAAGTGCCGAGCGCAGTTTTTCCAGTCTCAGTCTGCGTGAAGTCGCCCGCGAAGCCAATATTGCCCCGACCTCTTTTTACCGCCATTTCAAAGACATGAATGAGTTAGGACTCACTATGGTCGATGAAGGCGGACTCACACTCAGACAGATGATGCGTAAAGGGCGCCAGCGCGCCGAGGCGGGTGGCAGCGTGATCCGTATTTCGGTCGATACTTTTATGGAAGTGCTCGATTCCAATCCGAACGTGTTTCGTATCCTGCTCCATGAACGCTCCGGCACCTCGGCACCGTTTCGTGCCGCCGTGGCTCGAGAGATAGAGCATTTTATCTCAGAGCTGGCACATTATACCGAGGCAACGACTAAGCGCAGCCCGGAGCTCGCCAGGGCTCAGGCCGAAGCTTTAGTCACCTTAGTGTTTAACGCCGGAGCCGCAGCATTAGATATGAAACGGGTCGATCGTAAAATCCTAGCCGACAGATTGGTGGTGCAGCTGCGCATGGTGGCCAAGGGCGCAGAGGCCTTGCAGCACAAGTTGGAAAAGCGATAGGCAAGTAAGGGCGCACAATAGGCGCAAGGCATAGCAGTTACTTGAACGTGTATACAGAAAGGGCTCTAATAAAATTGAGCCCTTTTTTGATCGATTAACAGTAGTTAACGTCGCTCCAGCAGATAACTGATAAGCTTGATGGTGTCGCGGTTTTCACCGCTTCGACTTCTTTCATCTGTGGTTCCTTCTTTTTGCAATAACGTGAATATGGGAGTCAGCATCACGCAAACCCGCATTGGGGCTGAGTTTGCTGCTTCCCACAATACCTTTTTGAGAACCAGTTCAGTCGATACTGATCTCTATCTTATAAATCCCCATCTGGACGTAACGGCAGAAGTTGCTCAGTACTAGTCGTACTGGACTGTCGGCGCCTCCTAAGGTTGCTAATCGGTATATGCACAGGGGGGATATATATCTGTAAAATATTGAAAAAAGAGAAAAGTTAAAAATTACTTAAACGGCATATGCGATGAGTTAATAACGAAGGAAACTCATCATGAAACTATTACGATTGCAGTAGGTGATGGATTGCACTGGGCTGGGACGTTCGTCTATTTATAGCTATATGAGTGAGGAGAGTGAGGAGAGTGAGGAGAGTGAGGAGAGTGAGGAGAGTGAGGAGAGTGAGGAGAGTGAGGAGAATTTTCCAAAGCCAGTAAAAATTGGTCCAAGAATATCGGCTTGGGTTGAAAGTGAAGTGGAAGATTGGATGATGGAGCGGATTGAGATAGGGATCGCGAGTAATGGGATAATTTTTTGAATAAAAACAATAAACAAAAGATTTAATGGTCTGTTTTCATTATTGTTGGGCATATCTGAATGAAAATATTCGCTATGGCGTTGTTGTATAAGTCAAATTATCAAGAGGTCAAATGGCATTTTTAGTGACAAGTTAGTGTAAGATGACTTACAAATATGGGGTGAATCGATTTTGGTTTCTAAATGAGGAATACAAGGATGTCATCAGAAGCGGATACCAGAGCAAATTATATTGATCCAGCGTTGAAAGCTGCGCACTGGCAACCTAATAATATCATTCGTGAATATTATTTTACTGATGGTCGTAAGCTGGCTAAAAGTGTGCGAGGCCGCCGTTGTTTCGTCGATTATCTGCTCCATAAAGATAGCCGTCATCTTGCAGTTGTTGAAGCAAAAAAAGAATCTGAACATCCAACCAAAGGTCTTCAACAAGCCATCGACTATGCCAAGAAGCTACTTGTTCGCTTTGTCTATTCAAGCAACGGCAAACAAACCTATGAGTTCGACTTAGAAACTGGTAAAGGCGACTACATCGAGTTTTACCCAACACCACAAGAGCTTGAAAACCGCTACGCGGGTGTTAATTCGGATCTAGGCCAGCAGCTTCGCAATGTGCCCTTTCATTTAGAAGGCGCCATGAAGCCGCGTTATTACCAAGAATTAGCGGTACATGCTGCTACGGATGCAATTGGTAAAGGTAAGCCGCGAGTGTTGTTAACGCTGGCAACGGGCACAGGTAAAACTTTTATTGCTTTTCAAATAGTCCATAAACTGTTCCAGTCTCGATGGAACAAAGAATCTCCGGGTACACGCAGGCCACGAATTTTGTTTTTAGCCGATCGCAATATTTTGGCCGAT
The DNA here is from genome assembly GCF_021412565.1 of Shewanella sp. AS1. Lineage (GTDB taxonomy): Bacteria > Pseudomonadota > Gammaproteobacteria > Enterobacterales > Shewanellaceae > Shewanella. The sequence continues at coordinate 123,533 of NZ_JAKCLJ010000007.1, forward strand.
CAAGCGATTAACACTTTCAATCCATATGAAAAAGATCTCATCAAAATAAACGGAGAAGAGGTACGCAAGCGTGGCGGTATCGTGCCGACCAATGCACATATCTTTTTTGCTATCTACCAAGCCATTGCTGAGCGAGAAAACATTGAAGGCTATTACAAAGCCTATCCAAGTGATTTTTTCGATCTGGTGATGATTGATGAGTGTCACCGTGGCAGCGCCAATGAGGCGGGCTCATGGCGAGCCATACTCGATCATTTTGGTAGTGCCGTGCATGTAGGTTTAACAGCAACACCCAAACGTGAAGCCAACGTTGATACCTATGATTACTTTGGCACACCAGCATTTGAATACTCATTAAAAGATGGCATCAACGATGGTTTCTTAACGCCTTACCGCGTCAAGCGGGTGCGGACCAACCTAGACGAGCTGGTGTTAACTAAAGACGATCAAGTGGTCGAAGGCGAGTCTGGGCAAGATGTCTATCAGGTAGAAGATTACGACAAAAAGATCATTGTTGATGAGCGTACAGAGCTTGTCGCAAAAGCTATTTTGGACAATATCAACCCATTAGAAAAAACCATCGTATTTTGCGAAAACCAGAACCATGCGCTCACAATGCGCGACATGATAAACAAAAACAAAAAAGTAAAAGACCCGCACTACTGTGTGCGAGTGACCAGTGATGAAGGCAAAGTTGGCCGCGAACTACTGGAAAAATTTCAGGATAACGATAAAGATATCCCCACCATCATTACCTCATCGCAAATGCTTACCACTGGGGTTGATGCCCGTAACGTGCGCAATGTCGTGCTCGACAGAACCGTGGGCTCAATGGTGGAATTTAAGCAAATTGTAGGTCGTGGAACCCGTGTTTTTGATGGTAAAGATTACTTTACCATTGTCGATTTTCGCGGAGCAACAAACAAATTCTACGACAATGACTGGGATGGTGAACCTGAAGCGCCTGACCCAGGGGGGACAGGAGAGCCAACTCCTCCACCTTATAACCCTAGACCACCAGTAGAAGGTCCACTACCGGAACCCGGCGTGCCAAAACCCCGACTAAAAGTGAAGCTAGGGAAGCATCGTGAACTCAAAGTGATTGATGTTGAAACCCGATATATCGATGAAAACGGAAAGCCACTCACGGCTCAGGAATTTGTTGAGAGGCTGATTAGCCAGCTGCCGGGGCTCTTCAAATCGGTTGAAGAACTAATAAAGATTTGGTCTGACCCTGATGAGCGCGAAACTTTGCTCGGCAAACTCGTACAAGCAGGCTTCGATAAAGAGCAACTTGCGACTCTACGTCGAATGTTTGAAGCAGAAGAGTGCGATATCTTCGATCTGCTGGCTTTTTTAGCCTTTGAACAGCCCATGGCAACCCGTAAAGCTCGCGCAGATCAAGTTCGTGCTAACAGTGCCTTCTTTAATCAGTACCGGCAAGAAAAGGCCAAGCAGTTTTTACACTTTGTGCTGAACCGCTATGAACAAACAGGCAGTACCGAGTTATCCCGCGAGCGCTTACCTGCACTTATCGAGCTGTCAGGGTTGGGCACAGTGAAAGACGCTTCAACAGCATTCGGTGGAAAGCCAGCCTATTTGTTGGCGGCTTTTAAACAATTACAACAACAGCTTTATCATGTGAATTAAAATGGAACTAACACTAGCGCCTAACCCGCTGCATAACCAGCGCCAAGCCCTGCATATCAACAAAGTAGCGACCTTGATTGGTGAAAATGGCAGCGGTAAGTCCAGCATCTTGCAGTCAGTATTTGAAGAGCGGTTAAACAAACGCGCACATCACCACCTAAATGTGGTGTGCTTTTCTTCAGGGCAGAATGAAAACTACTCTGAAAAGTTTGGTGTTTACTTAAAACGCGAACGTCAAGCGGGTAGAGGGTTAGGCTTAGAGTGCCTTTACTTTGACAAGCCCTGGTCAAAATTACTCATTTTCCTCGCAACGGCGACTAAGCGTAGTGGCAAAGTTCGTTCATTTTTGCGCGAACGAGGCTATGTTACTGAATCGGCATTTGAAGGTGATGACCAAACTACCTGCTTAAAATGCGCATTCAAGATTGATAAAAATTATGTCAATCGAGTTCAAGACGCTCTGAAGCGTGAAGAAAGTGGTGAGGTTGATACGCTACGAAATACGCCCTATTTCCGTTCATTAGATAGCTTCATCAACACATTTGTTTCAAATGACTATGAGTTTGAGCAACCGCTACGTAAGCGAACTATTGAAATACCAGCAAGCAGATTGATCGATGTTTCGTTCGATTACCCAAGACAGCCACAAGCTGGTGAAGAGGGTATAGAAGCTGGTGAAGCAAATGCCCAGGCTCAAAATATAGCGTTTGACCCTGAAGTGAGCTTTTTTACCCAAGCGGCGGATAACGATTACTTCATAGACAAACAAGGCTACAAACTCGTTTTTAAAGATGGAATAGAGCTTGACCAGTTAAGCGATGGTGAATACCAACTGCTCTTTCTATACGCGTTGATAGACCTTTTTGATGCGCCGAATACGCTATTCCTATTTGATGAAGCAGATTCGCACCTGCACTACAAAAACGTAGAGAAACTATGGTCGCTATTACACGGCATTCAAGGCCATGCGATTACTACGACACACCTGTTGGACTCTATTTCTGCAAAAGAAAACCGCATAGAACACCTGAAAGTGGTAGAACAAGGTCGAATTAACGAAGACAACAAGATCAAGCAACTAATCAGCCGCCTTAGTGTACTTTCTCGTGCCAAATCCGTTGAATTTGAGGTGTGTGGCAAGCTGCCTAACATCGCCTTATTAGATGACTACAACGACTGGATTATCTTTACCAAACTCGCCTCACGTGCAGGGTTAGACGTAAATCGATTAGCCACTATGCATGCCATGAAAAAGTCGTCCAGCTACGCTTCTGCTAACGAAACCTTTGGTAAGGGCAAAATAGAGTGGTTACATGGCTTAAGCAAGATTGAATCACCACTTGTCACAACACGGATTTTCCTAATTTGTGATCGAGACGAGGCTGCATTGGACTGGAATGTTGCTAATGGCGTTCAAGTGAACGGGCAAGTGTACCGTGAATTGCTAAATGCCATTCAATGGCCTCGTGGCACCAACGTATCGCCATACCTATTGGCTTGGAAACGTCGTGAAATTGAAAACTATTTACTTTCCTATAGTGCCCTGATGCACTTTGAAGTGATAGATGCAATAAACAATGAGCAACTGGCACAAGGGTTTCATTTGAGAGAGGGTGATTCAGGGGATAACGACGGAATAAGAATGCTTGATGTTAAGCGTATCGTTAATCCATTGATCGAAACCCAAGGTATTGGCAAAGATTTGACCAAAATTGAGTTTTATATAAGTCACATGAAGCCAGAAGAAATCAGCGAAGACATCACCAATATGTACAATTTTATTATCGGAAAACTATAAGCCATGTCACTACAACAAAAGATTGACCGAATTACCGACATACTGCGCCGCGACGATGGCATTAGTGGTGCTATGCACTATACCGAGCAAACCTCATGGGTGTTGTTCTTAAAGTTTTTGGATGATTATGAGTCTGAAAAAGAAGATGAAGCGGTACTATCAGGTAAAGATTATCAACCGGTGTTGGATGAAGCGCACCGCTGGTCAAATTGGGCCTGCCCAAAAAATGCTGAGGGCAAGCTAGATATTAACAAAGTTCGCACGGGCGATGACTTAACCGAGTATGTGAATAACGAGTTATTCCCCTACTTAAAAAGCTTTGCCAATGCCGCCGTTACAGGTTCAGACCCAAAATCCTTCGCCTATAAAATTGGTGCCATTTTCCAGTATTTAGACAACAAGGTAGCGTCTGGCCATACCTTGCGTGAAGTGTTGGATATTATCGACACACTGAATTTCCAGTCCAGTGATGAAATGTTTGAACTCTCGCTGGTGTATGAAGGCTTATTGCAAAACATGGGCGATGCCGGTGGTTACGCCGGTGAGTTTTACACCCCGCGCCCCGTGGTGCGCGCGATGGTGCAGGCCATTGACCCGCAAGCCGGCGAGACAATTTACGACGCAGCAGCCGGTTCTTGCGGGTTTCTGGTGGAAGCCTTTGAACACCTGAGAAGCAAAAAGAACCAGCTCTCCACCGAGCAGTGGGATTTCATTCAGCGTGACACCTTCTTCGGTTTTGAGAAAACCTCTCTGGCTTATGTGATGGGCATGATGAACATGATTTTGCATGGCATCGAGTCACCTAACCTGTTCCGCGGTAATACGCTGACTCAGAATATCCGCGATATTCAGGAAAAAGACCGTTACAACATTATTCTGGCTAACCCGCCGTTTGGCGGTAAAGAAAAGTCGCAAATTCAACAAAACTTCCCTATCCAAAGCAACGCAACCGAATTGCTGTTTTTACAGCATTTTATGAAAACCCTGAAAAGTGGCGGCAAAGCAGCCATCGTTGTACCAGAAGGCGTCCTATTCCAAACTAACAGCGCCTTTAAACAGGTCAAACAGGAACTGCTGGAAAACTTTAACCTGCACACCATTTTAAGCCTGCCCGCTGGCGTATTTTTGCCCTATTCCGGCGTTAAAACCAACGTACTGTTTTTTGAGCGCAGCGGCGGCACCAGCGATGTGTGGTACTACGAATGCGAGCCGGAGCAAAAGCTCACCAAAAACAAACCCATCACCGATGAGCACCTAAAAGAGTTTGTTGAGCTGTATACCAGCCGTGAAACCACTGATCGCTCCTGGACTGTTTCAGCCAGTAAACTTGCTGAAGACTATGACCTATCCGCCAAAAATCCAGCCAAACAGAAAGATGCCGAGCATTTAGCACCCAGAGACATCCTTAAGCAGATCCGCACAAAAGAAAAGCTGGTGTCTGGGCTGTTGGATGAAATTGAAGATCTGTTGACGGAGAAGTAATCATGCAGCAGGTTTTGTATAAATTACCGGATGGGTGGAGCTGGAGAAAGCTAAGTGAATTAGCTAAGACAACCAGCGGGGGAACTCCATCACGCTCAAATAAGGATTATTGGGGAGGCTCAATTCCCTGGGTAAAATCTGGAGAGTTAGGCGATAGCAGAGTTGAAAAAAATGAAGAATTTATTACCGAACTAGGGTTAAAAAATTCCTCAGCAAAACTTTTTCCAAAGGAAAGCTTGTTGCTTGCCTTATATGGAGCAACAGCGGGTAAGCTTGGGATTTTAACTTATGATGCCGCGACTAATCAAGCGGTTTGCTGCATAAATCAAGATGACCAGTTATTGGCAAGAGGTTTCTTACGTTACTATTTGCTATCTCAAAGAAAAAAGATCATCGAAGATAGCTTTGGTGGAGCGCAGCCAAATATTAGTCAAGCTTATGTCCGTGAAATCGACATTCCTACACCACCACTGACGGAACAAAAACGCATAGTCGAAAAACTCGATGCATTGCTCACCCGCATCGACACCGCCATCGAGCATTTGCAGGAAAGCGTCACACTGGCTGATGCGCTATCTCAGAATGGGCTTGATGTCTATTTTGCTGAACTCACAGAAACAAACCCCGAGTTAACCTTGTCAAAGTTAGCTGATTTTATATCTGGTTATGCATTCAAAAGCGGTGACTTCACATCGGAATCCGGAATTAAGCCGATTAAAATAACCAACGTTGGTGTTAATGAGTTTTCTGAAAATGCAGAAGAGTTTCTGCCAGCTAGCTATGAAACTGAATATCAGAGATTTGCAGCAAAGACGAACGATATCGTAATCGCATTAACTCGTCCGATAATTAATGGCGGGTTGAAAGTCTGCCGAGTACCTGAAGCTTATAGCGGAGCGCTAGTGAATCAGCGTGTCGCTGCAATAACTTCACACAACAGACACGTATTAGATTTCATTTATCTTTACTTGCAGTCATCCCGTACAAAAAACTACGTACTTGAAAAATCAAAATCCCTTAACCAACCTAATTTATCAATAACAGACCTTAAAAATTTAGCGATTCCTTTCCCAAATAATGATGACGCTATTGTTAAAGCGGTTGTTGACTGCAACGCTTTGATATCCAAAGCAAGAAAGAGCAAAGCCGAAATTTCTGAAAAAATAACAATGATGCAGCAACTAAAAGCATCGATTCTCGATTCCGCTTTTAAAGGCGAGCTCTAAGGAGGGAGTATGAGTTTACAAACTAATCTCAAAGGCCGATTACGCAATACTTCTTTGTCCAAGAGCCACGGCTTAATGCCTGTCTTTGAGGCAGTGGTAAACTCTATTCACTCTATCGAAGAAAAGGGCAATGCCAATAACGGCAAGATTGTACTTCGTATCAATCGAGCTACCCAAGGCGGTCTGGATTTAGAAGCGAAAGCTTTACCGCCTATCATCGGTTTCACCATCACTGACAACGGTTGTGGTTTTGATGAAACTAACTTTAAGTCATTTGAAACGCTCGATTCCGACCACAAAATTGACAAAGGCTGCCGGGGTGTTGGCCGCTTGATGTGGCTCAAAGTGTTTGATCTGGTCGAAGTTGAAAGCCACTTTCTCGATATTGATGGTGAACTAAAGAAGCGCGTATTCCGCTTTGACGATAAACTTGGCGTCCATGGTGAAAAAGTTGTGGAGGCTACCGAACAGCAGTCAGGCACCCTTATCAAGTTAGTAGGGTTTGACGACAACTTTCGAAAGCAGGTGTCCAGCAAAGGGGAGTCCATCGCCAATCAATTGCTTGAACATGTGCTCTGGTACTTTGTTCGCCAAGGCAGTGCACCCAAGATTCTGGTTGATGATGCTGGTGAGGTGTTTGATCTTGACCACTTGCTCGAAGAGCATATGCATGCCAGTGCGTTTCTCGAAACGATTACAATCCGCGATTATTCCTTTGACCTAACCCACATTAAGTTTCGTGCGTCAGTAAATAAAAAGCATCAGTTAGCTTTATGCGCAGCTAATCGATTGGTTAAAGAAGAATCCATTCAAGGAAAAATTCCCGGCTTATACGGCAAAATATCTGACCAATCGGGGGAATTTACCTATACCTGTTACGTGTCTTCAGGCTACTTAGATGAGCGTGTACGCAGCGAGCGCACCTCTTTTGATATTGCCGAAAACGTAGAGGACATGCTCAACGAAGTAAGCTTTAAAGACATTCGCGATGCAGTGTTAGTGCGCACCAACGAGTATTTGCAAGATGTCCTGTCAGAAAATGTCTCAGCCGGTCGCAAAAGGGTAGACGATTTTATTAACAATCACGCGCCACGCTACCGTCCTATTGCCAATTACGTTTCGGAAGAGCTGCTGATTGTTGATCCGGAAAAGTCCGACAAGGAGCTTGAACTACACCTGCATGCACAGTGGTATGAGGTGGAGCGTCAGTTGGTGAGTGAAGGCCATGACATCATGCAGCCTCAGAATGAGGAGCATGTAGAAGAATACAAAGAACGACTGAGCGAGTATCTACGCAAAGCAGAAGACCTGAAAAAATCAGACCTCGCCAATTACGTTTCACATCGCAAAGTCATTATTGATCTCTTACAGAAATCGATCGAGCGGCTGGAAGATGGGAAGTACGCCCGTGAAGATATGATTCATGAACTGATTATGCCTATGCGCAAGGATTCCAGCGAGGTTTTCCAGGATTCTTGCAACCTTTGGTTGATTGATGAGCGTTTGGCGTTTCACAACTATTTGGCCTCAGACAAAACGCTGAACGCCATGCCTATTACTGGTAACGAGTCCACCAAAGAGCCCGATTTAATCAGCCTCAGAGTATTTGATAACCCACTGCTGGTTAACGATCAAACCAACTTTCCCCTTGCCGCCATCACCGTTGTCGAAATCAAGCGCCCAATGCGTAACGACATGCGTGAAGGCGAAGATAAAGACCCGATTGCTCAAGCTCTTGGTTATGTAGAGAGAATTCGCGAGGGTCAAGCGAAAACAAAATCAGGACTACTTATCCCTAGAAATCATGATATCCCCGCATACTGCTATATTGTGTGCGACCTGACCTCTACAATGGTAACGCGCTGCAAAAACTTTAGTTTAACTATGACTGCGGATGGCATGGGATTCTTCGGGTACAACCCCAATTACAAAGCTTATATTGAGGTCATAAGTTTTAATCAGCTTGTGAGGGCCGCAAAGGAACGTAACCGTGCATTCTTTGACAAGCTTGGACTTCCCTCTATGTAAGTAAAAAGGTTGATTGCATGACAGATAATATCCCCCAAGCTCCTCAAGGTGAGTTTGTTCTTTTCACCAGTGCTGATGGTCAAACTCGCGTTGAGTGTCGTTTTGAGTCTGACACCTTGTGGCTTTCTCAGGCTGCAATGGCTGAGCTTTATGATAAAGACGTTCGCACAATCAATGAGCATCTAATCAATATCTACAACGAGGGTGAGCTTGTACAAAACGCAACCATCCGGAAATTCCGGATAGTTCGATTGGAAGGAACTCGCCAAGTATCTCGTGAGATCGACCACTACAATCTTGATGCAATTTTGTCTGTAGGCTATAGAGTTCGTTCGCAACGTGGTACACAATTCCGTCAATGGGCGACGCAAGTCCTGACAGAATACCTGATCAAGGGATTTGCCATGGATGACGAGCGGTTGAAGAACCCGCCCGTTGGCCATTCTGCTGTGCCAGATTACTTTGATGAAATGCTGGAACGCATTCGTGATATCCGTGCCAGTGAGCGTCGCGTTTATCTGCGGGTGAAAGAAATCTTTACCATGGCTGCCGATTACGAGCCATCTAACCAAGAGACCAACCGCTTCTTCCAAATCATCCAGAACAAGCTGCATTATGCCTGTACTCATATGACCGCCGCTGAGCTTATTGCCAGCCGTGTGAATGCTAGTAAGCCGGATATGGGCTTAACCAGCTATAAAGGCGATGAAGTGCGTAAGACCGATGTAACCATCGCCAAAAACTATCTGCGTGAAGACGAAATCAAAGAGCTCAATCGCATCGTCAATATGTGGCTTGACTTTGCCGAGGACCAGGCGCTACGCCGCAAACAAGTGTTCTTGCAAGACTGGGCCGATAAGCTTGATCAGTTTTTAAGTTTTAATGATAGAGAAGTGTTAAGCGGAGCAGGAAAAATTACCAAGAAAGACGCAGATGATAAGGCGAAATTGGAGTTTGACCGCTTTGCAGCACAGCGCCGTCGTTTAAAAGAAGCCGAAGGTTCACGGGCCAATATTGCAGCACTCAAGGCCATACTCAAAAAAGATAAATAGCCGCTATCGCACAGCCCTGATCTCGAATGAGTTGAGGTCTTAGCTGTACTAGCTCAGACCTGATCTGACAGTTATCCAGTTTTCTGGTGCCTTCGTCAGATTAGATTTGAGCTAAATTCTTTTCAGCCCAAATCCGTTTCCCATCAGTTAATGTTCCCATTGGCGTTCTGCCGCATAACATCTTGCCCTGATAAAACTCGTTCAGGATCGTCTTGTGGAACCGTTCACAGATACCATTGGTTTGCGGATGCCTCGCTTTGGTTTTGGTGTGGTCGATATCGTTGATTGCCAGATAGAGCTGGTAATCGTGCTGTTCAACCTTACCGCAATATTCTGTGCCTCGGTCAGTTAAAATCCGCAACATAGGCAGCACCTGAGCCTCGAAGAACGGCAATACACGATCATTGAGTACATCGACTGAGGTGATGGGCGTTTTCGTATTGTAGAACTTAGCAAAGGCAACTTTGCTGTAGGTATCGACGAACATTTGTTGGTAGATGCGGCCAACGTCTTTTAAATTACCGACATAAAACGTGTCTTGGGAGCCAAGATAGCCAGGGTGATGAAGCCCTGCCGATAAAGCTAATCATGCCAACGATGAATTGAATTGAGTTGAGGTGGAGGGGGAGAAAGTCCAAGCTGCGCTTTTTCAAAAATTGCGTTTTGAATGTAGCCTTAATGCTCTGCTGTGAGTTAATACGAATGATAACCGCTTCATGGTTGTAATGAACTTCACTCCTGAACTTTGTGAATCTCACTCCTCACAGTTTCATCACATATTTACGATATATTAATGAGTGGAAGAGGTAGTTAGGGTCGAAATTACTCTAGTGTTTTGAACGACCCCGTACCCCGTGCTGTACCCTGGCGCTATTTCTTCGGTTGCAATTTATGCTGTTTCTCTTACTTTATGCGCTCTAGCAGCACACCCGACTCCATATGGTCGGTATAGGGAAATTGATCGAAGAGGGCGAAGCGGGTGATCTTGTGGGTCTTATCCAATACCTTGAGGTTGTCCAGCAAGGTATGTGGATTACAAGAGATATATAAGATGTGCTCATAACCCTGCACCATGGTCAGCGTATTGTCATCCAGCCCGGCACGTGGCGGGTCAACAAAAATGGTATTGCAATCATAGCTGTCGAGATCTATCCCTTCGAGACGACGGAAGCTACGGGTTTTGGCCAGTGCCTCGGTGAAGTCCTCGGCTGACATACGAATAATCTGCAAGTTTTTAATTTGATTCGCGGCGATATTAAATTGCGCTGATTCCACAGAGGGCTTGGCAAGCTCAGTAGCCAGTACGCGATTGAAGTTGGGCGCCAGCGCGATAGAGAAATTACCGTTACCACAATAGAGTTCCAACAGATCGCCACTGCTCTGTCTGGTGATATCTATCGCCCATTCGAGCATCTTGACGGCAACCTTGCCATTGGGCTGAGTGAAGCTGTTTTCCACCTGTTGATAGGTCAGCGTGTTACCGTTCACGGGCAGCTTTTCGACCACATAGTCTCGGTCGAGGACGATCTTCTGCTTGCGAGCCCGGCCAATAATATTGACGTTAAACTGGGTCGATAGGTGCTGTCTTAAGGCGATTGCCTCGGCCTGCCACTGGGCATCTAATTGCTTGTGATACAGCAGGGAAACCAAGATTTCGCCGCTAAGGGTCGATAAAAAATCGACCTGGAACAGCTTGTGCCGCAGCACCGCATTGGGGCGCAGCTGCTCCATTAAGGCGGGCATCATCTGGTTGATCAGTTGGCTTGCCGGTAGAAACTGCTCACAACGAACCTTTTGATTCAGCGTCTTATCGAACATATAGTAGTAAAGGTCATCACCCTGGTGCCAGACGCGAAACTCGGCGCGCATGCGATAGTGTGCCGACTCAGAGGAGAAGACTTCCAATGCCGGGGTGTTATAGTCAGCAAATAGTTGCGCTAATTTCTCACGTTTCGCATCAAGCTGCTTATCGTATTGGTTAGGATCCATTGCTTCTAAATTCATTTTTAAACACCGTTACTATCATTGGGGCGCAAATAGTATACTAGTTAGCCTTGATGTCCAGTATCAGCCTTTTTGAATTAGCGATAAGGATGGAAAAATCCGTCGTCGGTTCAGTATGACTCTTGGAGAACCTTCAGTTTGTCGACAAATATTCTTGTATTCGACTCAGGCGTGGGCGGCTTATCTATTTTATCGGAGATCAAGCAGGTCTTGCCCCACGCCAGTTATTACTATCTGTTCGACAATGCCAGATTGCCCTATGGTGAGTTACAGGAACAGGAGCTGATCGACGGTTGTATCGATATTATTGGCCAGGCGGTCGAGCGGGTAGCGGCGGATATAGTCGTTGTGGCCTGTAACAGCGCCAGCACACTAATCCTGCCTGGACTCAGAGCCCTGCTTTCTATTCCCGTTGTCGGGGTCGTACCGGCAATCAAACCCGCAGCTCAGCTTTCTAAAAATAAACACATTGGACTGCTGGCGACACCTGGGACAGTTAACCGAGCTTATACCCACGACTTGATTACGAAGTTTGCTGCCGAGTGTCATGTGGAGCGTTTTGGTTCTTCTGAGTTAGTATTGATGGCCGAAGCAAAAATGGCGCAGCAAGCCATAGATAAAGCCCTGTTGGCCGCGCTGTTAGCGCCAATTAAAGCATCGGGAATCGACACGCTTGTATTGGGTTGCACCCATTTCCCTATCTTAAAACAGGAGCTACAAACCTATTTGGGGGATGAGGTATTGCTACTCGATTCGGGAAAAGCCATCGCCGCACGAGTGCATACTCTGCTAAATCCAGAAACAGACAAATCAGGTAAGGCAGCGCTACAGGCATTTTTTACGACAAAAACAATTTCAGCGGGATTAGAAAGAACATTAGCCGATTATGGCTTTTCATCGGTAAGGCCGTTGAACGGCGACACTACCGATGAAATGACTAATGTTCTTACAGATGAGGGGACTCAATCAAAGACTAAGAGTTAGCCGTTATTTTGATCTTTATCTGCGTCCTGTGACTTGGCTTCACGCACTTTCAAGGTGCGCTCCTGGAAGTCAAATTCATTTAATTTAGCCATGGCCTTCTTAGCGCCAGCTTCAGACATCTCAACGAAACCGAAACCTTTACGACGGCCGGTCTTACGATCGCGCACTAGGCGTACAGAGTTAACAGGCCCAAATTTACCAAATAGCTCTTTAACTTCTCCTTCGTGAACACGATAAGGCAGGTTACCGACATACAGAGTCATGGTTGGCCCCGTATATTGCTCGCTAGTCGCAGAGGGTGAGGAAGAAGATTGTAGGGTGAAAATCACACTTGCAATGATGGCACCGGTAAAAAATGCGATTGCAGAATACAGATCGGAGGCGAATTGAGAAATTGCCAATGCGCCGATGAGGGCGACAATCAAAACAGTAAGAAATGGCTTTTGCATATAAATGTTCTCTGAAGAAATTGAAAATTAACTGTTAACAGCTCGTATATGGTAATGAAAAATGAGGAATTACACTAGCATATTGATGAAAAAACGAGCTCAATTAATTGCTGATATAATGCGTTATGTCATGTTTGGTCTAAAAAATCGCAAGAATGGCCTAAAAATCGACACTATGCCTAAATGATCGGCAGGCGAAAGTCGTAACGCAAAAAAGCCCTTGCGCAATCAGATTCACTCCCTATAATGCGCCTCCACTGACACGGCAATGCAACTCGCAATGCCAAAATATCTCCTTATCTAACAAGGTTAAGAGAAAGAGATATTAAGGTCAGGTGCCATAAGGTACGGCATCAAAAAGTTTTCAAAAACTGCTTGACGCAACCAACGGAATGCGTAGAATACGCAGCCCTAAGCCGAGACCAAGCGTCTAACGGCAGCATCGAAAGATGCACTGCTCTTTAACAACATATCAAGTAATCTGTGTGGACACTCACAGGTGTTGAGAAATCGAAAACGATTTAAATCTCAATGCAATGAAGAGTGTTCATAGCAATATGTACAAACATCCTTAGATTCTTCCGAGTCTAAGCGATGAATCAGAATTCATTGAGTCGTTTGGCGCAAGCCAAACAAAAAACTTTTAATTGAAGAGTTTGATCATGGCTCAGATTGAACGCTGGCGGCAGGCCTAACACATGCAAGTCGAGCGGTAACAGGAAGTAGCTTGCTACTTTGCTGACGAGCGGCGGACGGGTGAGTAATGCCTAGGGAACTGCCCAGTCGAGGGGGATAACAGTTGGAAACGACTGCTAATACCGCATACGCCCTACGGGGGAAAGCAGGGGAACTTCGGTCCTTGCGCGATTGGATGTACCTAGGTGGGATTAGCTAGATGGTGGGGTAATGGCCTACCATGGCGACGATCCCTAGCTGTTCTGAGAGGATGATCAGCCACACTGGGACTGAGACACGGCCCAGACTCCTACGGGAGGCAGCAGTGGGGAATATTGCACAATGGGGGAAACCCTGATGCAGCCATGCCGCGTGTGTGAAGAAGGCCTTCGGGTTGTAAAGCACTTTCAGCGAGGAGGAAAGGGTGCAGGTTAATACCCTGCATCTGTGACGTTACTCGCAGAAGAAGCACCGGCTAACTTCGTGCCAGCAGCCGCGGTAATACGAGGGGTGCAAGCGTTAATCGGAATTACTGGGCGTAAAGCGTACGCAGGCGGTTTGTTAAGCGAGAT
>NZ_JAKCLJ010000080.1 GCF_021412565.1 Shewanella sp. AS1
ATCGAGCATGCACCGCCTGACAAGGCAAATGGTCATGGAAACAGGGTAGAAGATGGAGACGATCAATATCCATTCAAACGCGCGCCTGAGCACACCCGAGCTGGTTAATAAAGCCCGGACGATCCGGCGCGATATCATCACCATGATCTATGATGCGCAAGCCGGTCATCCAGGGGGCTCTTGATCCGCGGCGGATATCGTCACCGCGCTGTATTTCCGCATCCTGCGCCTCGACCCCCAGCGTCCAGACTGGGAAGACCGCGACCGCTTCATCCTTTCGAAGGGACA
>NZ_JAKCLJ010000081.1 GCF_021412565.1 Shewanella sp. AS1
CTGGGAGCCACGCACTCACAGACGCCGGATGCCATCTTCGCTCATTTCCCGGGTTTGAAGGTGGTATCTCCCGGCACACCCGAGGATGCCAAGGGCTTGTTGAAGACCGCCATCCGTTCCAATGATCCGGTCCTATTCCTGGAACATGCCACCATGTACCAGGTGAGAGGTGAGGTTCCAGAAGGGGAATACCTTATACCGATTGGCAGATCGAAAATTCAACGCCAGGGCAAAGATGTCACCATCGTTACCTATGCCAAGGGCTTGGAATTATCTTTAAAAGCCGCG
>NZ_JAKCLJ010000082.1 GCF_021412565.1 Shewanella sp. AS1
GATCGAGGCCGCCGATATCGTCGGATTCGACACGCTTTGTGACGGCGACGAGCCGATGGCTGCGCGCCTCACCGGCATGTCGTTCGCATTCGGCGATGAAGCCGTCTACCTGCCTCTTACTCATGACTATCCAGGTGCCCCGAAACAGCTAGATCTTTCCACCGCATTTGCGCTGCTGAAGCCGTGGCTCGAGCGGGCGGACTGCAGAAAGGTCGGCGAGGACGTGAAGTTCGACACCCACGTCCTCGCAAACCACGGCGTGCGCCTCGCGGGCTGCGTGCACGACAC
>NZ_JAKCLJ010000083.1 GCF_021412565.1 Shewanella sp. AS1
AATCTTAGTCCCCGGTGGATCGCGCCCGGAATGGTGGGAAAACGTCCGGGATGCTTCCGGAAAAAATGATCCAGGGTCGCGATGCTGAAGAGAGTCGAGACGGTGTATCCGCCCCAGCTTCCGTGCTTCCGCTGCTCCCGGAGGATTTTCTTGACCATGAATCCGTCATACCAGGCGGAGGGTTCGGGTTCCTTCTCGCCCGGCCGCCAAGGGCGCCCGGCAAAAAGCTCGTTCAAGTCAAACTCCGGCCCGAAGGTCCCGCGAATCATGCGCGACACGCGATTGTGC
>NZ_JAKCLJ010000084.1 GCF_021412565.1 Shewanella sp. AS1
AGGAAGTCACCGCGCACGACTTCAAGGCGAGCTACGCGGCCCTCTTTGCCGACCCGACGCTGCAGCTGCACCCCTATGTTTATCCCAAGCTCAAGCTGGAAAACATTGTGGACGTAGACGACTATACGCTCACGATCAAGAGCGAAAAGCCGTTCCCCAGCATCTTCCTGCTGCCCACGATCCTTTGCGTCTCGCGCAAGGCCATCGAGGCGGACCCGAAGAACTTTGCGGACAAGCCCGGCGCGGGGTCCGGCCCCTGGATGCTCAAGACGTGGGCCCGTGAAGGAC
>NZ_JAKCLJ010000085.1 GCF_021412565.1 Shewanella sp. AS1
CCCTAGGTCCGTTCACGGTAATCGACGGGAATACGTGTCATCGACCTTCAGCGGTTCCAGGTGGGAATCGTAGTAACCGTCAGCCTTGAGGGTTTCCAGCTTCGCGACATCCTTGGAAAAGGCGGCGATGCTGCTCTTGACCGCGACCACGCGGCCTTCGGCGTCCTTGAACACGATGACGTACCCGTCGTATGCCTCGCCGAACTTGGCGCCTGAGCGATCGTACATCGTGGTCACGTCTGCACCTTTCCATTTCGCTTCGCCGCGGGCAGGAAGATCAAGCGTGAA
>NZ_JAKCLJ010000086.1 GCF_021412565.1 Shewanella sp. AS1
GATCACCGCATGGGTGACGTGGTCCAGTGGTTGTGAAACTTCCATGGCTAATCTCTTCGTAGGTGGTAGAGAACAAAAAACCCACCTCAACGATGGGCTTTGTCAACCAGCGATGACAGAGGCTTAGGCCGGTATGGAAGCAACCTCGACCAAAGCGGCCACAGCTTTCATGGGATAGCTGATCGACAGCGGTTCAGGACAGAAGTTGAACTGTATCCGATCCGAGATCAGCTTGTTTGCGAACTGCATGGCACTTTCGGGATTGACGAAGTCCATGGTGGCAGTGAA
>NZ_JAKCLJ010000087.1 GCF_021412565.1 Shewanella sp. AS1
CCGCCATACGCGGATGTTTGATACTGCAGCAGGCTGGCATCGATGGATTGATTGCTCGCCAGGGCATGCACATAACCCAGACGTAACGACCAGGTATCGGCATCGAGCTTGTAGGTCCAGCTGTTGGTGAGCCAGGGAAAGGCTTCATCGTCATCTACCCATGGCACGTCATCCAGCGAGGGTGGGTGCGGCGGTGTGTTGGTGGAGTTGTAGTCGCCCGTACTAAAAGACAATGTTGTATAAACTGTGTTCTGTCCGAATTTGAAATCGAGATTGCCATAGAGGTTA
>NZ_JAKCLJ010000088.1 GCF_021412565.1 Shewanella sp. AS1
TCCCGATGCAGTGGCCTATCGCCGGCTGATGGAGCCGCTGGTACGCGGCTGGCGCGGCCTGCTGGCCGACTTCCTCGGCCCGCTGCGCTTTCCCCGCCATCCCTTCGGCATGGCACGCTTCGGCGCGCTGGCTCTGCTGCCGGTGACCGTACTGGCTCGCGCAGCGTTCCGCGGGCCGCGCGCCCGTGCCGTGTTTGCAGGCATGGCCGCGCATTCGCTCATGCCGCTGTCGTGGCCCGCCACCTCGGGCTTCGGCCTGATGCTCGGCCTCCTCGCGCACGCGGTCG
>NZ_JAKCLJ010000089.1 GCF_021412565.1 Shewanella sp. AS1
TCCGGATAGGTCAAGGTAATATATTCCATATCCATCACCGGCGTAGAGAAACCATTGTGCACCAGCAGATCGCCGATATCATGCATGTCGATAAAGCGGTTTACGTGACTGAACGCATCCACTTGCGCAAAAGACTGGCGTAGTTCCTTCAGCGTATCCGGGCCAAAGGTGCTAAACATCACCAGACCATCGGTACGCAAAATGCGATGCATCTCGGCAAACGTGTGCTCCAGATCATTACACCATTGCAGCGCAAGGTTAGACCATACCATGCCGACACTTTCATT
>NZ_JAKCLJ010000008.1 GCF_021412565.1 Shewanella sp. AS1
TCAGATTAAGCAGAGCATGAGTCGACGAGGAAACTGCTGGGACAACAGCCCGATGGAGCGCTTCTTTAGAAGCTTAAAAACAGAATGGATACCGATGACCGGCTATCGGGATATCGGTGAGGCTAAGGGTGAAATTTCGCGATATGTGACGGGGTATTACAGTCAGCTGAGACCACATCAATATAACGGTGGGCTGACACCCAATGAGTCAGAGCGAAGATACTGGCTTGAATACAAAACCGTGGCCAATTTTAGTTGACCACTACAATCGGAGACTAAATGTGTTTTAGTGGACATTAAGGTGACAGCAAGCACTGAAGGGAATGACGCTGATTTTTGCACATAGCCAAAAGCGCGATTACTTTCTGTATCATGGGTTTTGAAGTAAGTACCGTCCACGCTCATCAGCTTCAACCCACAGCATTGCTCAAATTCACTTTGTTTATCCCATTGCGCCGCAGTGAGTTTGAACAGATAACGCATGGGTTCAAATCCCAGTTTTTCTTTGCCCTTGATAATACTACTGGTCGCCAACGGAGGAAGGTCACCTTTGGCATCTGGGAACGCAAGTTCAAGTCGGTCACAGACCGTTTGAATAGAGCGGTTTCTCAGCAAAGCAATTCCTAGCACTAGCCATACCGCTTGCTCCGCAGGAAAACGACGCTTACGGACAGACGCTCTGCCCGTTTGCTTAACGGCTTCTTCTACCCAGGCTAGCGGAATATGTTTAGCAAAGGCGTTGAGATGACGCTCTTGGCAAAACTCGGCGGTGATCTGTAACTCTTTAGAAAATTCGGACATAAAAAAATCGGTCTCAACAATGTTGAGACCGATTATGGCGTCTGCTCTGGATCGGTCAATTACTTAAAACGATCGACATTAACCTCTGGGGTCGCCTTTTTATTGGGGGTTATCCGATTAGCGCTTATTTCAATGAGAAATAGATGTCGGTTACCAGCTCATGTTCCGCCACTTCCGGGAAGAAGTTGTGGTACTCGAAGTAGAGGGGGAAGTCTCTCAGCTCCTCGCCGCTCTGTGGTAACCATTCGCGGTAGAATTGATAAATTTTATCGTCCATCTGATCGTGGGGCCCCTGATGACGGATCACGGCGCAGCGGCCACCGGGAATAATCTTAGTGATCACCCCAAACCCGTTGGGCGCCACATCCTGAGTGACTGAGCCGCAGATATCGAAATGAAACGCTTCGGGCGGCACGTTATTGGGGTCATTAAAGGGCACGCCTAGGGTCTGGCTGGTGGTGACCGGTGATTCATCCGTCTGTTTGCGCCAGGCGATAAACCGCTGGATCGATTGATTGAGTGTGGCGGGGCTGCCTCTGTGTTCGAGCACTGCGACCTTGATGGGGTCTCTTTGGGTCAGTTCGATTTTCATCTTGTGGTTCCTGATTATGTTGGCCTTGGCATAGTGGGCGTTCCACTGTTCCCATTTGGGCCTCAGCCTGAATTGGGATGGGGTCTGCTGAAACTGCGCCTTAAAACTTCTGGAGAAGGACTCGCTGTTTTCAAACCCCGCATCGAGGGCGATCTCGGTGATCTTGACCTCGGGATGAAACACCAGCCGGTACGAGGCCCGCTTGAGGCGCAACTGGCTGATGTATTTACCCACATTGATGCCGGTATACACCTGAAACTGACGGTGAAAGTGGTATTTAGAAAAGTGGGCCACTTGGCTGAGGGACTCGACGCTCAAAGGCCTGTCTAAATGCCGGGCAATATAATCACAAACTGTCTCAATGCGTTTGTTGTACTCTTGACTGGCTTGTGTATTCATATCGGACCCAATTTCAAGTGAGAGGCCAGTCTACTCGGCCCCGCTGGCTGATACCTGACTCAAATTGCTCAGATGTTAAAATTAGAGTCCGCGGCGTTTCCAGAAGGCGGCGATCTGGCTCTGCTCATCCTTGTGATGCACATTAAAGGTTTTTTCGGCGACAATTTTGCCGCGAAGCTCTAGCGTCATGCGCCACTTGCCCACCTTATTGTGCTCGGGAGCCCAGATGGTATCGCCGAGAAAGAACTTCCAGTCATTGGACTCGACATAGAGCTCGCCCTCGAACGGCGGGCGAATATTGCCATTGTCATCGGGAATGTCCGGATGATAGATGCAGTATTTCAGCAGTTGATTCTTGGCCTTCTTAATCTGTGCCACGAAACCAAATTCGATATCGATTTGCGCCGGCACATGGATTGTCGCCTGTAAAAATTTCGGCAGCTGTTCACTCTCTTCATCCCATTTGCTAAAGATCCCAGCCTGCAGGAGAGTGACATCGGCTTTGAGCTTAGACACGTGTAAATCCGTTCCTTAGTTATGGTACTTAACGGCCATCTCTATCATGGGCTCGCGGCTGGCCTTGGCGGCGCGCAGTCTGGCGAGATAGTTTTGCCACAGATCCACCTGATTGGTGGCTAAGTCGTGCAACACCTTCCAGGAGTAGAGGCCGGTATCGTGGCCGTCGTCGAACACGATTTTCACCGCATAGTTACCCACGGGTGTGATGGCAGCTATGTTGACGTTTTTCTTGTGGGTCACCAGCACAGGATTACCGTGGCCATGCACCTCGGCAGAAGGGGAGTAGACCCGCAGTAACTCGCAGCTTAAGGTATAGGTATTGCCGTCATCGAAGCTGACTTCCAGCAGGCGTGATTTACGCTTGAGTTTTAATCCGCTGACCTTGGGGGAAAATGTAGCACTCATGGTGTTTACCCGTGATTGAGAGGTGTTGATCTAAGTGTAGGAAAAAATGTGGGCCAAACGCTGACCCACATAGTTTGTCGCTTAAGCTTACAGGATAAAGCGGCTGAGATCTTCGTCCTGCACCAGGTTATCCAGATGTGCGTTGACATAATCGGCATCGATCATAGTTGTCGAGCCGGACTTATCCGAGGCCTCGAAGGAGATATCTTCCATCAAGCGTTCCATGACTGTGTGCAGACGACGGGCGCCGATATTCTCGGTGCGCTCGTTCACCTGCCAGGCCGCCTCGGCAATACGCTCGATACCCGATTCGCTGAACTCGATCTTGACCCCTTCGGTGGCCATCAGGGCGACATACTGCTCGGTTAACGAGGCATGAGGCTCGGTAAGAATGCGCTTAAAGTCATTGGCGGTCAGCGCCTGCAACTCGACGCGGATCGGCAGGCGGCCTTGCAACTCTGGGATCAGATCCGAGGGCTTAGACATCTGGAATGCGCCCGAGGCGATAAACAGTATGTGATCGGTTTTCACCATGCCGTGCTTGGTGGTCACTGTGCAGCCTTCAACCAAAGGTAGTAGGTCGCGCTGTACCCCTTCACGGGAAACGTCTGGCCCCGAGGTGTCGCCGCGCTTACAGATCTTGTCTATCTCGTCGAGGAACACGATACCGTGCTGCTCGACCAGATCGATGGCTTGTTCTTTGAGATCTTCGGCATTGATCAGCTTAGCCGCTTCCTCTTCCACCAACAGCTTATAGGCCTCCTTGATCGGCATCTTACGGCGCTTGGTTGCACCCGGTCCCATGTTCTGGAACATGCTCTGTAGCTGATTGGTCATCTCTTCCATGCCGGGAGGCGACATGATCTCAATCCCGACCTGAGGCGCGGCGAGATCTATCTCGATCTCTTTGTCGTCGAGCTGGCCTTCACGCAGCTTCTTGCGAAAGACCTGTCGGGTCGAGGAGTCGCTCTTAGGTTCGCTGTCCCAATCCTCTTTCGGCTTAGGCAGCAGGGCGTCGAGAATGCGCTCTTCGGCGGCCTCTTCGGCTCTGAACTTGCACTTGGTCATCTGCTCTTCGCGGGTGAGCTTGATGGCCGCATCTGTGAGATCGCGGATGATCTGCTCCACTTCCTTACCCACATAGCCCACCTCAGTGAACTTGGTGGCTTCCACCTTAATAAAAGGCGCCTTGGCGAGTTTGGCCAGGCGGCGGGCGATCTCTGTCTTACCCACACCGGTTGGGCCAATCATCAGAATATTCTTGGGTGTGACTTCCTGGCGCAGCTCGGCATCGAGCTGCATGCGGCGCCAGCGGTTACGTAATGCGATGGCAACCGAGCGTTTGGCCGCTTGCTGACCTATGATGTGGCTGTCCAGCTCATGGACAATCTCTCTGGGGGTCATCTCAGACATAATTTTCCCTTAATTCAGTTACCTAAATTAGTAATTCAGTTCTTCAATCGTCTTGAACTGGTTGGTGAACACACAGATATCACCCGCAATGGTCAAGGATTTTTCGGCAATTTCACGGGCGCTGAGATCGGTATTTTCCAGCAGGGCGATGGCCGCCGACTGAGCAAAATTACCGCCAGAGCCGATGGCGATCAGATCGTTTTCTGGCTGCACCACATCGCCGTTACCTGTGATGATCAAGGAACACTCGGTATCGGCCACGGCTAATAACGCCTCGAGTTTGCGTAAGATCTTGTCGGTGCGCCAATCTTTGGCCATCTCGACCGCGGCGCGCATCAGGTGCCCCTGGTGCATCTCCAGCTTGGCCTCAAAGCGTTCAAACAGGGTGAATGCATCGGCGGTGCCACCGGCAAATCCCGCCAGCACTTTATTGTGGTAGAGACGGCGTACCTTCTTGGCGTTTCCTTTCATCACTGTATTTCCCAGTGAGACCTGGCCATCACCGGCGATGACAACTTGATTGTTGCGACGTACTGAAACGATTGTGGTCACGATATTTCCTCTTTTCTAGCCGCCGGGCAGCAGACCCGTGCGCTGAACAATAGTGTAAATATGGGGGGCGCTTCGAATAATTCAAGGGCAAAACCCAATGGGATGATAAATGCTGACTTTTTGGAAAAGTATGACGCGGGACTTAGTACTAAAGTGGGGGTGCGTAAGTTGAAATATAGCCAGTCGGTGATGAGCTTTAATACCTTAGCTCGATGATGAAACGGGAGTCGGCTTCCATACTCTGCCTGTTGGCACTAGTTAATAGCTGGGCGTCGATACCTCAGGTTTCGTGCTCTCATCACCAAGCTCGATGAGTTGCTAGGCCGAGGGGGACTCACATTATGCAGGCAGCCGTTTTCTGCCGTCTGCTTAAGGTGAAACAGGATGAACAATAGCTAGGCTAGTCGCTGAAGGACTAGCACGATATTAATCACAGTAAAGGATATTACTCATGACTAAGTTACTTCCACTTGCCGCCGCGATCGCAATGGCCGTTAGTTCTGCCCATGTATATGCAAATACGGCAACCGCAACTCAAGAAGGTTCAAATAACACGGCAACCATCACCCAGGCTGGTTTTGGTAAAACCGCGACCATTGACACCCTTGGACAATATAGCAGTGCCCAAATCACTCAGTTGGAGGGGTTTGGTGACAATCACCAAGCCTCTATTGATCAGTGGGGCACCTATGAAGTGAGCGCTACAATCACTCAAAGTGGTGATAATCTCGACGCACAAATAAGTCAGAATATTGTGGCATTCTCTTCGGCCACAATTGACCAGTCAGGAGAAGATCAGTATGCCAGTGTGAATCAAAGTGGCAGTTGGGCTCATAATGGTTACCTGACCGCCGATGTGATACAGACAGGTTCTGAGCAGGAAGCTTATGTGGATCAAAGTGGTCAATATAATACCGCCGATGTGATGCAGAGTGGTTGGGATAACTATGCCGATGTGGATCAGATGGGCGACCATGGTTACGCCGATCTGGATCAGGGAGGTTGGCATAACGAAGCTTTTGTCGACCAGTCAGGTGGCGATTATAACAACGCTAGTGTGACTCAAGGGGATTTCAGTATCGGTAATGTTGCCCATATTACTCAATCAGGCTATGGGGTTGGTGGTAATCCTAATAACGCGAGTATAAGCCAGTATGGTTGGAATGATATGGCTTCAATTACTCAGAGTGGTGGAGCGGGGAATACGGCGACAATTACTCAATATTAGATTGAGTTGTTGGTAAGCATTCACTAACTATATTGAGTTTGTCATGATGGCAAGTTTACCGGGGCTTTCAGAGGGTATCAGTCATAGGTGTATTAAAGTTCTCTCTCCACTTTGGTATTGAATGATTGGTACTCTTTGCTTTTTTTGACAGTTTTTTTACTGTTTTGACACTCGTTTTGATCAAAAAAGCCAGCAAGTGATTGCTGGCTTTTTATTTATATATCAATATATTAAATGGTTTGTGCTTTGAGTTTGTAGCAAAGCCTTAGCCTTCCCAAAACCAGATCTGACAGCCGTTTAAACCGCCGCGTTGCAGTATATGACGCTGTCTTTCTGCTGCCCGCTTGCGATCATAAGGGCCTAAAACTACCTTATACCAGACACCGTTGCTACCTTCTGCCCGGCGAACTTGAGCTTCGAGTCCCTGGAAAGCGATCATCGCCTTCATCTCATTGGCCTGAGTCTCTTTTCTGAAGGAGCCGCACTGCATCTGGTAGGGACGCGTTGGCTGAGTATCCTCGGGAATATCGACTTCGACCTGTTTATTTTCCAGTTCCTGCTGATAGGTCCACTCCTCCTTAGGTTTAGGAGGAAGGGCGTTAGGATCTTTCTGTGGCGTCTTAGGCTGAGCCTTGGGTTCAACTACCTTAGTCTTAACCTCAGTATCGGGCGCGCTGTTATTAATACTCCAGAGAAAATAGCCAAAACCGCCGAGTAATCCCGCCGTAATGATAAACAGCAGAAAAGGAAAACGTCTCTGCGGGGCTTTACGCTTACTTACGTTAGCCGCTCTCCTCTTCGCCGGTCTTCTGTTAGCGTAGTCCTTATTGCTCATCTTACTCGCCTTATATTACATGCGTTCCAAGGTTTCGATACCCAGTAGATCCAAGCCTTGTTTCAATGTTTTGGCGGTAAGTTTTGCCAGTAACAAACGACTGTTGCGCTCTTCATCAGAGTCGGCAGCCAGAACCGGGCAGGCTTCGTAGAAGCTGGAGAAGGCGCCTGCCAGTTCAAACAGATAGCCACAAAGTGCGTGAGGTTGACCCTTATCGACCATACGATTAAGCACTTCGCCAAACTGAGCCAGCTTAGTGCCCAGCTCTTTCTCCTTGTCGTGCTCAAGCTTGATGCTGGCCTGACTGAGATCCACATCGCTGGCGCGTTTGAAGATACCGGCAACACGTGTGTAGGCATACAGTAGGTAAGGGGCGGTATTGCCTTCGAAACTCAGCATCTGCTCGAAGCTGAAGATATAGTCGCTGGCACGGTTTTTCGATAGATCGGCATATTTTACTGAGCTGATACCAACCACTTTGGCTATCTGCTCCAGCTCTTGCTGCTCCATATCCGGATTCTTGCTGCGAACCAGTTCAAGGGCGCGAGTTTCCGCTTCCGCTAACAGATCCACCAATTTGACTACGCCGCCAGAGCGGGTCTTGAATGGGCGGCCATCTTCGCCGTTCATTGTGCCAAAGCCCATGTGCTCTAGGCTCATCCCAGGCTTAACGAAATTCGCCTGGCGCGCCAGACTGAAGACCTGCTGGAAATGGAGTCCCTGACGCAGATCCACGAAGTAAAGCGCGCGATCGGCCTTGAGTACATTAGAGCGATAACGCATGGCGGCCAGATCGCTGGTGGCATAGAGGAAGCCGCCATCGGCTTTCTGGATGATCACAGGCAGAGGCTCGCCCTCTTTGGTGTGGAACTCATCCTGGAATACCACCTTGGCGCCATTACTTTCAGACAAGAGTCCCTGGGCGTCGAGATCGATAACCACCTGTTCAAGGTCGTCATTATAGGCACTCTCGCCACGCACATCAGCGCGGGTCAGACTGACCCCGAGACGCTCATACACTTCATGGCAGTGACTCAAAGAGATGTCGTTAAATTCGCGCCACAGTTTGTTGCAGTATTCGTCGCCCGACTGCAGCTCAACCACGAGTTGACGGGCGCGGGTGGCGAACTCTTGCGATTCATCGAAACGAACCTTGGCGGCACGGTAGAAGCTTTCCAGATCCGACAGCTCCACTTGCGCCTGCTCGCCATTTTGAGCGCGAAGCTCTTCCATGTAAGCCAGCAGCATACCAAATTGGGTACCCCAGTCGCCGACATGGTTTTGACGGATCACTTTATGTCCCTGGAACTCCAGTGCCCGCACCACGCTGTCGCCGATAATGGTGGAGCGCAGATGGCCCACGTGCATCTCTTTAGCGAGGTTGGGGGAAGAGTAATCCACCACCACTGTCTGTGGCTCTGGCAGCGTGACACCCAGATGATCGTCATTAAGGGCCGTCATCAGCTGATTGGCTAAGGCGTTTTCGTCGATAAAGAAGTTAATAAAACCGGGACCGGCGATCTCTACCTTGGCCACCTGGCTGTCTTGAGGCAGGTTATCTATGATCAGCTGAGCGATTTCACGGGGATTTTTACGCGCCACTTTCGTTAACATCATGGCGAGGTTGGTGGCAAAATCACCATGGGTTTTGTCTTTGGTTCGATCGACCTGAATACGCGCGTCAAAGTCTGCAGGAATGATCTCTTGCTGTTTGAGGCTGTGAATTGTTTGTTCGAGCAAAGATTGAATATGTGATTTCATGGGCGTTTAATCGACAGTAGCAAAGTTCAATAGAACTAAGATAAAAAGACTCAGGGATAACCGCGTATTCTAGCCGTTTATGGGGGTGAATTGCTATCCTTTGGCGGCAAATTCATGGTCAATTTGGCAGAATTTTACCCAGGTCACCCTCAGAGCAGGTCTTGTGGGTCTCTGTCCAGACTCCAGCGGCATTTCTTCGCTAATGGCAGGGCCTCAATCTGCGGCAATGCCGCCTCGAAAGCCTGTTGCAGCTGGCTGCGCTCTTGTGTCTGGAACATCAATTGGCGGCGATATTTACCGGCTTTTCTGTCCATAGGCGCGGGCATGGGGCCAATGACCTCACACGCTTTATTCTGGGGCAATATGGCCGCCACCTGACCAAGAAAATCATCGGCATCCTGAGGATTATGGGCCTCGGCGCGCAGCAGCAACATATGCCAGGCCGGTGGCAGCAGTGCCTGTCTGCGCTCTTCCAACTGACCTCGGGCAAATTCCCCATAACCTTTATGCATCAGCTCGCGCAGTATGGGATTGTCACTCTGGTGAGTCTGCAGCAGTACAGTGCCCGCCTTGCTCGCCCGGCCTGCACGTCCCGAGACCTGAGTGTAGAGCTGGCCGAAACGCTCCGGCGCGCGAAAGTCGGCGCTAAATAGGGCGCCATCCACATCCAGCAGCCCCACTAAGGTGACGTCGGGGAAATGGTGCCCCTTGGCCAGCATCTGGGTGCCGACCAGAATTTTATACTCTCCCTTATGGATAGCGTTGAGGTGATCCTCAAGTGCGCCCTTACGGCTGGTGGTATCCCTGTCGATTCGCACCACAGGGTATTTAGGAAACTCCTTGGACAGCGCCTGGGCAAGCTGCTCTGTGCCCACGCCTTGCCCCATCAACATGGTACTGCCGCACTGATGACACTGCTTGGGAATAGCGTATTGATTACCACAGTGGTGACAGCGGATCTCCCCCAAGGATTGATGCACAGTAAAAAAGGCATCGCAGCGATCGCACTCGTGTAGATGGCCACATTCGTGGCACAAGAGCGCAGGGGCAAATCCGCGGCGGTTAAGAAACAGCAATACTTGATTACCGGCATCCAGGTGCATGCGCATCTCATTGAGCAGGGGTTGAGACAGGCCGTGTCTTAGCGGCTGATTGCGAATATCGACGATTCCCTGACGGACTTTTTGGCCGGCGCCAGCGCGCTCGCCTAGGCTCAGGTGGTGATAACGTCCTGACAGGGCATTTTGTAAGGTCTCCAGCGAAGGGGTGGCGCTGCCAAGTAATACAGGGATCTGCTCCAGATGGCCGCGCATCACTGCGAGATCTCTGGCATGGTAGCCGACCCCCTCCTGCTGTTTGAAGCTGCTGTCATGTTCCTCATCTAAGATGATCAGTCCTGGATAGCGCATAGGGGTGAAGAGTGCCGAACGGGTGCCGATAATGATGGCCGCCTCGCCACAGCGCGCCTGTCGCCAGGCGTTGAGGCGCTGGTTATCTGTCAGCCCCGAGTGGATCACGGCTATCTGCACATTGAATCTGTATTTGAAGCGGCTGATGGTCTGGGGCGTAAGGCCAATTTCTGGCACTAAGATCAGTGCCTGTTTTCCCTGTTTGAGCACAGTTTCCAGCAGCGCCAGATAGACCTCAGTTTTGCCCGAGCCGGTTATCCCCTCCAGCAGGGTGCAGTGGTAGCCGCTCTGCTGAGTCAAGGTGGCCACGGCTATGGCCTGCTCGGCATTGAGCCTGTGGGGTTCTTCGCCTAAGGTGAGGGTGTCACGCCAGCCCAGATCTAGGCTATTTTCCCTGTCTTTAAAACCGACCCATTCTCTCTCCTGCAGGGCCTTGAGGGCGGTTTTACTCAACCCCAAGGCATCGAACTCTTCCTGAGTTAGTTCACCTTCTCTTAGCTGTTGCATCACTTTACGCTGCGCCGGTGCGCGCTTGAGGGTATCGAGATCGGCACTGCTGCCTTTGCCGGTTAGAGACCAGAAACGTGTGCTTGGGGTGGTGAGCTGAGCGCCTTTACGCAGGGCAACCGGCAGCGCCTGGGAGAGCATCTGGCCAACACTGCAAAAATAGTAGCGCGCCGCCCAGAGGGTCAGTTTATAGAGGGATTCGTTCAGCAGAGGTTCTGGGTCTAACACTTCGAGTACAGATTTGATCTGCGTCGGGGGCAAGTCACAGCTGTCGCTGATCCCAGTGACTAATCCGATTAACTGCTGGCGGCCGAAGGGCACTTTAACGCGCACGCCTATGGCGATCAGGGCGCTATCGTTATCATTAACGCGATAGCTGAAGTTCTGACGCATGGGCACGGGCAAGGCAACTTCGACAAATTGGGGCATAGAGATGGCTGACTCAACTTAAGGTTTCGATAGTGTAACTAGGGGAGTTGGTCAGGGCTAGCCCTATCTTAAGCCCGTTAGCAGGCGCAACGGCTTTTATGACTAAAAATTAAGTCTTGTTAACAGCTTGGCCTACACTTAAATGCAATGGAGAGGGGCATTAGGCATTAAGATTGATGGACGTTATCTGAATGAGGACGGCATGAAAAAATTAACATACACTCTGTTACTTGGCGCGCTTTGGGGCGGGGCGGTTTTGGGCAGTTTTGGTGCCTGGGCGGATATTAGTCATGTAAGTATTAATCAACAGCAGTTTGTCCTCGGCGCCTATCCCAAATTTAAGATTAATATAGTGGCGCAGGATACTCAGCTGGACAGGGTGCAGTTTATTTTGTCCCAGCGCAGTGGCTCCGAGCGTTTGATGGTGCGACCCCTCTCGGATTATCTGCTGGAGGTGACCGGCATAGAGGATGTGACCGACCCGGATGCGCAGCTTATTGTGAAAGAGTATCAGGTTAACCGCTGGGTGGATGTGGAGCGCATTGCCCTGTTTGATGCTCAAAGCGCCGATCTGACTCAGGTTGCTGCGGCGAACTCGGGCTTAGCTCAGACAGGTATATCTCGGGCAGGTTTATCTCATACAGATGCCCCTCTGGCTAGCTCGACTATGAGATCATCCGGCCAGCTTAACCCTCAGTCAATCGAAGCGCATTGCCAGCTGAATTATAAAGGTGGACAGACGCTGTGGCGCCTTGCCAGTCAGTACAGCGGGCAGTGGAACTTGAGCCCCTATGGCGCCATGCTGGCGATCTTTGATGCTAACCCTAAGGCGTTTAACCGCGGTGATATTCATGGCCTAAGGGCCGATGTCAGGTTGAACTGCCCTTCATCTGAGGTGAAACAGCGTTATCTGGATGCTGAGTTGGCAAAACAGACATTTGAGGCCATGTGAGCCTAAAAGGCATGCAATCTTTAGCCTGTTTCTAGCCTATCTCTAGCTTATGACTGTCAAGGTGTAAGCAGGGCTTGTAACTATTGCTGCTATCCTGTACTATCTCGCGCCTAAATATTCTATTAACTGCATGTGGTGTCCGACTTCGGGTTGGAAGTGCGACATGGCCTTTAACTTGAGGTAATCCCAATGAAACCAGGTATCCATCCTGAATATGCAGAAATCACTGCAACTTGTACTTGTGGCAACGTGATCAAAGTAAACTCAACTGCAGGCAAAGCACTGCACTTGGACGTTTGTGGTGCATGTCACCCATTCTACACAGGTACTCAGAAAGTTGTTGATACAGGCGGACGTATCGACAAGTTCAACAAGCGTTTCGGTATGCTTGGCAAGAAGTAATCATTGCTTAGGCGATGAAACGAGAAAAGGCGCTATTGATAGCGCCTTTTTTGTTGCCTGAAATTAATAAGCGCCCGATTATTCAAAGTCTGATCTGCTGAGCTGATTTGTCGGAACCGGGTAGATCCCGTGAGCCAGCTGTTTTAGTGTATAAGCTAAAGTGGTGCATAAGGAGGGATCGCATGACTAAATTTGGACTCGGCATGTTACTTTTCTGTGCCCTTTTTTCCGTTCGAGCAGAGCCAAGCCTTTGTATTCCAACCCACTTTGATCAAACTGTGCAATTAAGCCATGTTATCGATGGCGAGACTTTAGCGCTTACCGATGGACGCATAGTGCGCTTGATTGGCATCAAGGCACCGACAATTGATACGCAATATCCTGAGCTTTCTGAGCCGTTTGCCAATCAGTCGCGCCAGTTTCTTGCCCAGCAACTCAGTGACAAACAGACGCTTTACCTCGCCTTTGATAATAAGCGACTCGACTCTAAGGGTAAGACGCTGGCTTATGTATATACAGAACAGAAGCTGCATCTACAGGAGATGATGCTAAGCCAAGGATATGCCAAGGCCCGCGTTTATCTGAATGATTACTTCTGGCAATGTCTGGACAGAGTCGAGCAGTCGGCCAGAGAGGCAAAATTGGGATTATGGCGTTATCTAGAGTATCAAACTAAGACGGTTGAGCAGTTAAGCCGTGATGATCTCAATCATTGGATAGAGATCAGAGGAGTTGTGACCAACCTTGAAAGAAAAGATCAGAACTGGTCATTAATTGTCGATGAAAAACTGCATATAACTGTGCCCAGCGAACTAAGTCCAAGTTTCACGCAGGTTTTAACAATTAATTTACTTAAAACCTCCATAATTATTAAGGGTGAACTGTATTTTTCTTACGGTAAATGGCAGATAATTACGCATCATCCTTCCCAGATAATCCTATTAAACGAGCCTTAGAGGTTTTTGTTTTATCATAAAGCCGAATTTTATAATCTTTTGTTTAAAAAATAGCTTATTTCTAGTATCTTAGCGTCCCAAAGATTACGCTGGTCAGTTCGATGTTTTCCGATGAAAGTGTCGGGTTTACTGGCGATCAAAGATTAAGACCTCACTACTGACTTATTTGCCGCATTTTCAGGATTATTAAAATGGCCGACTTTCGTCAACAAGCACTCGACTATCATGAATTTCCCGTTCCAGGAAAAACAGCAGTCACTCTGACTAAACCTGCACAGACCAGTATGGATTTGGCGTTGGCCTACAGCCCTGGCGTGGCCGAGCCGGTGCGTGAAATTGCAGCCGATCCCGAGACAGCTTATCGATATACGGCTAAAGGCAACACAGTGGCGGTGATTTCGAACGGTACCGCCATCCTAGGGTTAGGCAACTTAGGCCCCTTAGCTTCTAAGCCTGTGATGGAAGGTAAGGCGCTGTTGTTTAAACATTTTGCTAATATCGATGCCACAGATATCGAAGTGAAACATCGCACTGCCGAGGAGTTTATCAACACAGTCGAGGCGATTGCCGATACCTTCGGCGGTATTAACTTAGAGGATATCAAGGCGCCCGAGTGCTTTGAGATAGAGAAAGCCCTGATCGAGCGTTGTAACGTGCCTGTGTTCCATGATGACCAACACGGTACCGCCATTGTGACAGCCGCGGGTATGATCAATGCGCTGGAGATCCAGGGTAAGGCGATCGATAAGGCTGTTTTTGTCTGCATGGGCGCGGGTGCGGCAGCGATTGCTTGTATGACTATGCTGGTGAAGTGTGGTGTGCAGCGCGAAAACGTTTATATGTTGGATCGTAAAGGGGTGATTCATACTCGTCGTGAAGATATCAATGAGTATAAGGCGCTGTTTGCGAACAACACAGATAAGCGCACACTGCAGGATGTGATCAAAGGTGCCGATGCGTTTTTAGGTCTGTCGGGTGCCGATGTGCTTAAGGCGGAAGATGTGAAGTTGATGGCTGAAAATCCAGTGATTTTTGCCTGCTCTAATCCAGATCCTGAGATCAGACCTGAAACAGCCCGTGACGCAAGGCATGATCTGATCATGGGTACAGGCCGCAGCGATTATCCTAATCAGGTGAACAATGTGCTCTGCTTCCCCTTTATTTTCCGTGGTGCCCTGGATGTACGGGCATCAAAGATCAACGATGAGATGAAGCTGGCGGCTGTGCATGCTATTGCAGATCTGGCCAAGGAGCCTGTACCCCAAGAGGTGTTAGCAGCTTATCCGAATGTGACCGAATTGAGTTTCGGTCCCGATTATGTGATCCCTAAGCCAATGGATAGCCGTTTACTGGATAGAGTTGCTAAGGCTGTGGCCCAGGCGGCGATCGATTCGGGTGTGGCCGCGATTAAGCAGCTACCCGCCCATTATCAGGACTGAGCCATAAATAACTGAAAAAAGGGCCTTAATGGCCCTTTTTTTTCATAAGTACTTTGCTCAATGGGCTGAATGGCTGTAACTTGATTGGCATATTTGATTTTTATGGTAAATTTAGCGATTGATTTAAATACTCTTGATCTAATTTTGCCCATTTTACTCGATGTAAGCAGTACCAACGAATAAGAATAATCCTGCAGGAAGCGGAAATGAAACTGACCGAATTGTTAACTAAGAAATTGACAGCCTTCTGGTTTTTATCCCTTGCTGCCGTCGCCTTTATTTTTCTGATCATCTCCTTTTTTAGTTTTGTTCAGCTCTCCTACAAAACCCAGCAACAGCAGGTGACAAAGCTGGAAACCATACTGTTTGAGCATGAGCAGCATCAGCTTAAACACCTGCAGCTCTGGTTACCCCAGATATTGTCGGCCTATCATACCCAGCGTTTTACTCTCACACGTCAGGGCGAGGTCATCTTCGAGTATGACAGCCAGACGCCTTCGCAAAACGTGATCCAATATGATCGTAAGGTTACCGGCCCTATGGCCTTGGCTTTTGAACTCCAGGTTAACCGCCCGCAGCTTTGGGATAATGTCACCTGGCAGGGCGCTCTGATCTTACTGCTAGGCTTGAGTGCAATTGGGCTGTTTGTGCGTTGGGGCTATCTCTGGTTAAGGCAGCAACTCAAAGGGGTGGAAGACCTGGCTAAGCGCAGCCACCTAATACTGTCTGGGGAATACGATAGGGCGCTGGCCGAGAGTGCCAGTGGCCGTCCCAGATTGATCAACCGGGCCCTAACCCGCATGTTGCTGGAGCTGGAAGATGCCCGAAAACAGCGGTCGCGTTTCGATCAGTTTATTCGCTCTAACACTTTCTTGGATCCTGAAACCGGAATAGGTAACCGCCTGTTTTTAAAGAATCGTCTCGATGCCCTTAGCGATCAGAATGGCATGATGGCCCCTGGCGCCCTGTTGTTACTTGAGGTAAACGATCAAGCGCTTTGGCAGCATGAGTTCGACGAAGCCCATATCAGGGAGTTTTTTACACAAACCATCAGCAGTATAGGCCAGATACTCGACAGTCAGGCCAACAGCATTTTTGCACGGCGTTCCCATCAGCAATTGGCGATAGTGGTACCGCAGATCTCCCTTGTGGATGTAGAAAAACTGACAGCCAAACTGCTCAAGGTGTGCTTGTCTCAGGTGCTGGATGGAGTGGATAACCGCGACGATCTATTCCACATTGGTGTGGCTTACTTCAAGGTCGGCGAGTCAAAAGAGCAGTTATTTGAAGAGGCTGAAATGGCGCTGAGGGCCGCCCAGTTTCAGGGGGGCAGTAGCTGGTTTATGTATGACAAAGGTGTGCTGGATGAGGAGTTTGCCAGAGGCTCGGTTCGTTGGCGCAGCTTCCTGGAATATGTTTTGGTCAATAAGCGCGTGGTGACATTTTCCCAGCCTGTGGTGGATAGCGATGGGCGGGAGCATCACCGCGAGGTGTCATGCAGGCTGAGAGACAACAGCGGTAACTTGGTGCGTGCGACCCTGTTTCTGCCTATGGCGATTAAGTGTGGACTGACACCGCAGATAGAGCGGCAGGTGATAGAAAGCGTCTTGTTTGATCTCTTACTCAACCCCAAAAATAGTCAGGCACGCTATAGCATCAACCTGAGTCTGGATACCCTGACAAGCCGAGCGTTTATTCGTTGGCTCACCACTAGCTTATTAGAATACCGCCATCTGGTGCCTAAGCTGATTTTCGAGGTCAACGAAGATATCTTAGTGAGCAATATCGATAAGCTGAAAGATAACCTGAATATGATCAAAAAGATGGGCGCCACTTTATGTGTCGACCGAGTGGGTCAGAAAGTGGTGAGTATGGAATATATCAAGAGTTGTCAGATTGATATCATCAAACTGCACCGCTCAATCGTGAGACAGATACATCTGCGTCAGGAAAATCAGTTGTTTATCCGCAGTTTGATCGGCGGCTTATACCGTTCAGACGTCCAGTTTTATGCCGATGGAATCGAAACATTCGAAGAGTGGCAAACTTTGAAAATTTTAGGCATAGGCGCCGGGCAGGGGAGTTTCTTTGGCGATCCGGTCGAGGAACGCGAGTAGACGCCTTGGCATTATAACAAAGTTTAAATTTTGTCACTTTTTATATAACTCCTAGATATGTGTCCTCCATCTAATTGACAGTGTTATTTGCTACTCAGAGCCATGAACTCTGGTTACAATAAGGACAATTTTTTGACTCTTGATAAGACCTTGGTTACCAAGGCTAAAAATAAAATCATCAGTTAAAGCGTATCCATGTATCGATAGTCCATCATACAGGGAATTTTATAGGGAATTATTTTTTGAAAAGGCTGGCTTTTTGGCAAAAAAAACATAAGCGCGTCGATATAGGCGTTTATGTCACTTCAGAACGGCTAACCCTCTCTCATGCCGATGAGTCTGCACCCTTAGAGCAAATATCTTTCGCGGGGCAGGATTGGTATGCCGCCTTGGCCATCTTGGCGCAGCGGCTTCCAGGGGCACACCTGCAAATTGTCTTAAACTCCGCTTTTTATCAGCTGTTAGTCGTGGATAAACCGGCCGTCGAGGCGGCGGAAATCCCTCAGGCGCTGGTGTGGTCAATCAAGGATATGGTCGCACGTCCGGTCAATACACTGCATTTTGATTATTTTGAGCCCCCCGAATCCACACAAAACAAGTTAAACCTGGTGGTGGTTGAGCGGGAGTTTTTGAGTGAGATGGCTCAGGCTGCCGAGAAATATGGCCTAGTTATTTCTACCGTGAGCATTGAAGAGATGGCGATAAGTAACCTGTCCGTGACAGAAAGCTTGGCCAAACTGGTTCTACTTCATGAGCCTAATCAAGAGCTTAAGCTAATAATCGTCAAGCAAGGTCAGCTTTTCATGCAGCGTACCGTGCGGGGATTTAACCAGATAGACAAGGTTTCAGGCGAAGATTTACGCTTAGGTGTAGCCGATAGTTTGAGCCTAGAGTTACAACGTTCCATGGACTACTTCGAGAGTCAGTTACGTCAGGCGCCTGTTGCCGAGATAGCATTGTTGATGGGCGGCGACACTGGGGTGTTGGCTGAATTACTGGCGGCACACTTCTACCAGAAGGTCGCTATTGTGCCCTGTGCCTCTGTGGGTGAACAGCTCGCTAAACTCGCCTGTCTGGAAAGTAAACACCAGCAGGAGGCGGCGTGATGACGGCTAAACTAAGGGTTAACCTCTTTAGTGACTCACTGCTTCCCCCTAAGCTTGGGCTCTCTTTTAGCCGTTTAACAAAGCTGGCCCTGACGCTGCTGCTCCTGTTGCTGCTGGCCAACCTTTACTACTTGTTTGAAGTCAAAGCACTGCAAGAGCACAAAGCGGAGCTGCTGAGCCAGAAAGCTGATTATGACAGCCAAAAAAGTTCGCTTGAACAGCAGCTTAAGCAACATTTTGCCTCAAAATCCTTAATGGATGAAGCCGAACTGTTAGGCCTGCAGATAGCCTTGAAACATCGTCTTCTCGGTGAGCTCGGCGAAGTTAAAAAGCTTCAGAGCCGGGGCTACTCTGAGTTACTGACAGATCTTGCCAAGATAGCCGATAGCCGGGTCTGGCTGAGCCGCATTCATGTGATTGACGATAGCGTTGAATTTGAGGGCTTTAGCAGTGAACCGGCGCAGGTGCCCGATTGGGTTGAGCGTTTGCATAGAGTCGAACTCTTAAAAGGCCAGTCATTCAAAACCTTAACTATGGAGCGAGGCGAAAATCAGCCCTTGTCTTTTGTGCTGACGAGCAAGATAAAAGAGGAGTCGGTTCAATGAGATCCCGCTTAAATAAGCTAGCCGGGCATTTCGACCAGCTCTCACTGCGTGAGCGAACCATGGTAAGCCTGGCGATCATACTGTTTGTGGCCGTGATAATGTATCTCCCTCTGGAATCGCAACTCGTCGAATATCAGAGTGTGAGGCAGCAGATAACAGGACTCTCAGCCGAGAATGCCACCTCACAGCAGCAGATAGCGCTCTATCAGGAGAGATTGAAGCAAGATCCCGATGAGGGCGTGCGCCAGCGCTTAACTGTGCTTAGGCAGCAGATGGAGAATGTCGATCAACAACTCGCCTTCCAGATGGTGGATATGGTGCCCGCAAAACAGATGCCCACCATGCTCAGAGAGCTGTTAAAGCGGGTGAAGGGCGTTAAGTTAACCGGCTTCGATACACTGGCTCCGACCCCATTCCTGCTTGGTGATAACGAAGAGAAGCTCAATATTTACAGCCATGGCATGAAGCTGACCTTTGAAGGGGATTATTTCTCCACTTTGGCGCTGGTCAGTGCCATAGAAGCCATGCCAAACAAGCTGTACTGGAAGCAATTGGATTATCTGGTCACCGGCTATCCCAAGGCGAATGTCACGCTGGCCCTATACACCCTGAGTATTAATAAGGATTTTATCAGTGTCGCTAATTAATTTTTTAATTAAGTGCCTGGGCGGTAGCGTTATTTTATTGCTGTTTTTGCCTGGCGCACTAGTGCAGGCTAAGGATGCCCAGACCCTTAGGGATCCGACCCGTCCGGGTATCGGGGTCTCTTCCCAGGGGGCAGGGCAGACTCAGGGTAAAGAAAAATTAAAGTTAAACAGTGTATTAATTTCTAATCACACGGCCACAGCGGTTTTTAACAATAAGCTGTTTAAAGTAGGAGACGCACTGCAGGGCGTGAAAATTGTACGCATCGAACAGGCGGGTGTCTGGTTGGCCGATGGGCGTAAATTCAGTCTGTATCCTGCCGTGATTGGGACCAAGGGAAGTAGAGAATAGATGAGAACAATAACAAGCATGACGCCACTGCTGGCCTTACTGTTAGTTGCGTGCCAAACCACAGACAGACCACAGCCAGTGGAATCTAAGGCGGCCCTGTCCCATTCGCTTGAAAATAAGGCTGCGCAGTCGGCGCAGCAGCCTCCAGCGGTCAAGATGCCTGAGTCGGTGCAGCGTGAACTCAGTTCGGCTTCCCTGTTAGGTGGCGTTTCGCCGCAGGCTCCCGTTGAACGACGTTTCGATGTTTCGGCCCATGATGTCGATGCCAGAGTCTTTTTCTCAAGCCTGGTACAGGGCACGCCGCTGAGCGTTGCCGTCCATCCCGATGTGTCTGGTACCATCTCTTTGTCGCTCAAAGAGGTGACCCTGAGTGAAGCTCTGAAGGTGGTGGAAGATATCTATGGCTATGAAGTGAGCCGAGCGGGCCGGGTGCTGCGGGTGTTTCCCGCCGGGATGCGCACCGAGACCATAGCGCTCAATTATCTCTATATGGAGCGTCAAGGCTTATCCCTGACCTCAGTCAACTCGGGTCGAATCTCAGACAATAACAATAGTAATAACAGTAACAACAATAACGGTAACAATAACAACAGCAATTACAGTAACGGTAGCAACGGCTCGAACGGCAACAGCAACGACACCACCAATGGCACCTTTATTCGCTCTAATACCAAGACAGATTTCTGGGGCGAACTGAAAGACACCTTGGTCTCTATCGTGGGTCAGACAGACGGTGGGCGTCAGGTGGTGGTTTCGCCTCAGGCGGGATTGGTCACAGTGCGTGCCTATCCCAATGAGCTACGTCAGGTGAAGGCCTTTATCAAGCAGGCCGAAAGCCATCTGCAGCGTCAGGTAATTCTGGAAGCCAAGATCTTAGAGGTGACACTATCCGACGGATATCAGCAAGGTATTCAGTGGGATAACGTGCTTGGCAGCGCCTTTGCCAACGGTAATACCAAGATCAACTTCGGCACCTCGCCAGGCAGCTTCGGCGATGCTATTACCGGCACCTTGGGCGGTGTGACCTCGATTAATGTTCAGGGCTCAGATTTTGGCGCCATGATCACCCTGCTCGATACCCAGGGCGATGTCGATGTGCTCTCCAGCCCAAGAGTGACAGCGTCCAATAACCAGAAAGCGGTGATCAAGGTAGGTAAGGATGAATACTTTGTTACCGATGTCTCCTCGACTACGGTCGCCGGTACAACCCCTGTGACCTCGCCCGAGGTTGAGCTGACCCCCTTTTTCTCCGGTATCGCCCTGGATGTCACGCCTCAGATAGATGAAGAGGGCAATGTGCTGCTGCATGTTCATCCCTCGGTTATCGATATCAAAGAGCAGAACAAATCGATCAAAGTCTCCTCTGAGACCTTGGAACTGCCCCTGGCCCAGAGTGAGATCCGCGAGTCAGATACTGTCATCAAGGCCCGTAATGGCGATGTGGTGGTGATTGGCGGCCTGATGAAGAGTGAGAATATCCAGCAATCCTCTAAGGTGCCGCTGCTGGGAGATATTCCCCTGATAGGTGAGCTATTTACTAATCGTTCTAACTCATTGAGGAAAACCGAGTTGGTGATTCTGCTTAAGCCGACAGTGGTGGGCGCCTCCACCTGGCAAACCGAGCTTGAACGCTCCAAGGCCCTGCTTGATCGCTGGTATCCTCAAGAGAGTGGGGAGTAAACGCGCTTGTACCTGCAGCACTTTGGCTTTACGGCAACCCCGTTTTCGTTAACGCCTAATACCGAATTCTTTTTTGGCCTGATGCCTCATGTTGAGGCGCTTCAGGTGCTGCAAACTGCGCTGCAAACTGGCGAGGGTTTTATTAAGGTGACCGGCGAGGTTGGTACGGGTAAGACACTGATCTGTAGAAAATTACTCAATGATCTTCCCGAACGATTTCATTGCGCCTATTTGCCCAATCCCTATTTAACGCCGGATGAACTGCGCTGGGCGGTTGCGGCGGAGCTGGGGCTGAAATATTCGGCCAATATCGACCGACAGCAGCTGACCAACCTGATCCAGCAGCAGCTTATCGCCTTGTCGGCCCATGGTCATTCTATCGTACTTGTGCTCGATGAGGCCCAGGCCTTGCCCGATGAGAGTCTCGAGGCGCTGCGTCTGTTTACCAATCTGGAAACCGAGAGCCGCAAACTGCTGCAAGTGGTATTGTTCGCTCAACCAGAGCTGGATGAACGCCTTAAGCTGAAACAGTTCCGTCAGCTCAGACAGAGGATCACCTTCAGCTACCGGCTCAGGGCCTTAACCCAGGCGGAAACCTATGCTTACCTGTGCCATCGCTTGAAAATCGCCGGTTATCGGGGTCTGCCCTTGTTTGGTGATAACGACAGTAAACGCATTGCCAAGGCTGCAAGAGGTATTCCGCGTTTAATCAATGTGTTGTGTCATAAATCTCTGTTACTTGCCTTTGGTGAGGGCGCCCAGGCCGTGAGCAAGCGCCATGTGAATGCGGCGATTAAGGATACTGAAGACACCCAAGTTGCAAACCGTCTACCCTGGCGAATTGCCGGGGTGACCTTTACCGCCCTGCTGTCATTTGGCTGCTGGTATTGGTTTATGGGGGCTCAGTGATGAGTGTGATCAACCGTATGCTCAAAGATCTCGACAAGCGTCAATCGCACCAGGGAG
This sequence comes from Shewanella sp. AS1, assembly GCF_021412565.1. Taxonomy (GTDB): domain Bacteria; phylum Pseudomonadota; class Gammaproteobacteria; order Enterobacterales; family Shewanellaceae; genus Shewanella. The sequence continues at coordinate 22,070 of NZ_JAKCLJ010000008.1, forward strand.
GCGAGGACTTGCCTGTTCCTCAAGTGCAGTTTCATCAGCCTGCGACCGGCAGACTGCCTTGGATCCTGTTTGCACTGGCCTTGAGCGTGTTACTTGTGGGGGGGGCATTCGCCTGGTACAAGCTGAGTATGCAACAGCAGGAACATAGGCAGCTTTTCCAAAATATCTCAGTAGACCAGAGCGAGAAGGCTCGGGTCGTCGAACAATTAGCCCTGGTACATGCAGAGTCGACAGAAAACGGGGCGACAGAGAAAGCACCTGAGAATCGCCCAAAAGTGCTAGAGAACACAGTTGAGAAAGAGGCGAACCCGGCGAAAACAAAAAACGTAGCGGAAACCGCGGCTGAAACGCAGGACAGGCAGCTGAGCGAGTCTGCTCAGGTCAATACTCCTCCTGTTACTCATGCTCAAGTTGCTAATGCTCAAGCAGCTAATGCTCAAGTCACTAGTGCTCAAGCTGAGCAGGGGATTTCTCCCGCAGTAGCAGCCTCCCAGCCTGATAGCAAAGCCAGTAAACCAGCTGGAATGATGGCGATCAAAGAGGTGATCTTATCGCCTCAGGCATTGGCCGAGAAGCGTTTTGCTGCCGGTCAGGCGGCACAGAATGAAGGCAATATGACCCAGGCTGAAAGCGATTTCAGCGAGGCGCTTAGACTCAATTCGCAGCTGCATCAGGCGCGTCGCCATCTGGCGGCCCTCTATTATGGCCAGGGGATGATGACCCAGGCCGAGTCCGTGTTGCAGCAGGGGATGACGCTTTTCCCCGAGGAGTATGAATATAGCCTGCTACTGGCGCGTGTCTACGATGCAGTTGAGATGAAAGATGAGGCGCTGGCCGTGTTGGCGTCGATCCCGGATGAATCCGAACTGGCGAAGCAGAAATGGAGTATGCAGAGTCACCTTGCTCAGCAGCAAGGGGCGTTTCCCCTGGCCGAGCAGAGCTACCGCCAACTCGCCCGTATCGAACCCGATGACGCCAAATGGTGGATGGGACTGGCCTACGCACTGGATTCGCAGCATCAGTTTTCCACGGCGAAACAAGCCTATCGTCAAGCGTTAGTTCTGGATGGTCTGTCGACACAGGCACTTGAATTTATTGAACGTCGTTTGGCTCAATTAGGAGAGATCCAGTGAAACCCAAGTTAAAAATGCGCTTAGGCGATCTCCTGGTTCAAGAGCAGATCATCAGCGATGTTCAGCTCGCTCAAGCCTTGGCCGAGCAGAGCCGAAGCGGTAAGAAATTAGGCCGGACCTTAATCGATCTCGCCTGTATCACAGAGGAGCAGTTGCTGCATTTTCTGGCGCACCAGCTCAATATTCCTTTTCTGGATATCAGCCGTCGCCCCATCTCATCTGAGGTGGTGAATCTGCTGCCCGAGGTACAGGCGCGGCGATATCGGGCGCTGGTGGTGGAAGATCAAGGGGACAAGGTGCTGGTCGCCATGAGCGACCCTGCGGATCTGCAGGCGATGGACAATATCGAAGTCCTCTTGATGCCAAGGAGCATCAGTATCGCCGTGGTGACTGAGAAGCAGCTGTTCGATGCCTTCGATAACCTCTACCGTCGTACCGGCGAGATAGCCGAGATGGCCGGCCAGTTGGAGGAGGAGTATGCCGCCGATGATCAGTTCGATCTCGCCAGTCTCACCGATGCCGATGGCAACAATGAGGCGACTGTGGTTAAGCTGCTGCACTCGATTTTTGAGGATGCGGTTCAGGTTAGGGCGTCGGATATCCATATTGAACCCGGTGAAAAGGTACTGAGGATCCGCCAGCGTATCGATGGCCTGTTGCAGGAACATACGCTGCCTGAGGCTAATATTGCCTCGGCGCTGGTGCTGCGCCTTAAGCTGATGGCGGGGCTCGATATTTCAGAGAAGCGTCTGCCACAGGATGGCCGTTTTCACATAGTGGTCAAAGGCCATAAAATCGATGTGCGTATGTCGACCATGCCCATCTATCACGGCGAATCTGTGGTGATGCGTCTGCTGGATCAATCCGCAGGCCTGCTGACATTGAATGAAACCGGTATGCCGCCTGCCATGTTGGCGCGGGTGCGTAAGCAGATTAAGCGCCCCCACGGTATGCTCTTGGTGACAGGGCCGACCGGGAGCGGCAAGACCACCACTCTCTATGGTGTGCTAAGTGAACTCAATACCCCGGACAGGAAGATAATTACCGTCGAAGATCCGGTGGAATATCAGCTGCCCCGAATTAACCAAGTGCAGGTTAACCATAAGATAGGCCTGGATTTTTCCAATGTGCTGCGCACCACTCTGCGTCAGGATCCGGACATCATAATGGTGGGTGAGATGCGCGATCAGGAGACGGTGGAGATAGGACTTCGCGGCGCGCTGACGGGTCACTTTGTGTTATCGACTCTGCATACCAATGATGCTGTGACCAGTGCCCTGCGTCTGCTCGATATGGGCGCCGCCGGTTATCTGGTGGCCAGCGCCCTGCGGGTGATCATCGCCCAGCGTTTGGTGCGCCGCGTGTGTCACAACTGCGCCCAGCCCCATAGCCTGAGTCCGCAGGATATGGCCTGGTTGGCCTCTGTGAGCAAACAGGATTTCTCACAGGCGACATTCCAGATGGGGAGCGGCTGTCAGAGCTGTAATGGCACAGGGTATCGCGGCCGGATCGGGGTGTTTGAGATCCTAGAGCTCGATGAGGTGATGATAGAAGCGATGCGCACCGGCCATCCTCATGCGTTCGCTAATGCGGTCAAGCAGAGCCCGAATTTCACCCCGTTGGCAGAATCGGCGCTAGGGTATCTATCTCAGGGGGTGACGACCCTCGAAGAGGTGGCCAGGTTGATTGAGGATGTGTCTGAGGCGCAGCCGCCTCTGTCTACCTCTTTGGCTGAAGGCAAGGCCAGGACTAGGCCTGATACTGAGCCCGAAATTGAGCTTGAAACGGAGCTTAGTGTCTGATCATGCCGATTTATCGCTATCGTGGACGGGATGCCAAGGGGCAGGTGGTGACAGGGGAGCTGGACGCGACCTCTGAGAGCGCGGCGGCGGATCAGCTGATGTCACGCGCTATTATTCCTTTGTCCGTCACTCTGGCTAAGGTTAAGCAGGATTTTAAGCTGGACTCCCTGTTTACCCCTAAGGTTGGCCTGGATGAGCTGCAGATTTTTACTCGGCAGATGTATTCCCTGACGCGTTCGGGGATCCCCATTTTGCGCGCGATAGCCGGGCTGGCCGAGAGCACACATTCGAAACGGATGCGCGAGGCGCTCAAGGATATCTCAGAGCAGTTAACCTCGGGGCGGCCCCTGTCATCGGCGATGAACCATCACAGCGATGTGTTTGACTCTCTGTTTGTCTCCATGATCCATGTCGGCGAGAACACAGGCAAGCTGGAAGATGCCTTTAATCAGCTGTCTGGTTATATCGAGCGGGAACAGGAAACCCGCAGGCGCATCAAGTCGGCGATGCGTTATCCGCTGTTTGTGCTGCTGGCGGTGGCTATGGCGCTGGTGGTGCTCAATATCTTAGTGATCCCCAAGTTTGCCGACATGTTTTCCCGTTTTGGAGCTGAGTTGCCCTGGGCGACACAAGTGCTGATAGGTACCTCCAACTTTTTCGTCAACTACTGGTACCTGCTTTTATTCGGTGCATTGGCGGCATTTGTCGGGATCAGATATTGGCATAGCACAGAGAAAGGGGAGAAACAGTGGGATCAGTGGAAGCTTAAGTTACCTGCTGTGGGGAGTATTATCGAGCGCTCCACCCTGTCGCGCTACTGCCGCAGTTTTGCCATGATGCTCAGCGCTGGCGTGCCCATGACTCAGGCGCTTAGCCTGGTGGCCGATGCGGTCGATAACGCCTTTATGCACGATAAGATAGTCGGCATGCGCCGCAATATCGAATCGGGGGATTCCATGCTGCGGGCATCAAATCAGAGCCAGTTATTTACCCCTCTGGTATTGCAGATGGTGGCCGTTGGCGAAGAAACCGGGCAGATAGATCAACTGCTAAACGATGCTGCCGATTTTTATGAGGGAGAGGTGGATTATGATCTCAAAAATCTCACCGCCAGACTGGAACCGATTCTGATAGGTATAGTGGCCATCATAGTTCTGATCCTCGCGCTGGGTATTTATCTGCCCATGTGGGATATGCTCAATGCGGTGAAAGGGGGAAGTTAATATTGTCTACTTTTAAGTGTTAAAAGTTTGATAAATAAGTAAAAAATGTAAAAATAGATAGTTTATTCTAATTGTGATGATAGAATCTTCGCTGCTTGGTTAGATGTAGAGAGTTTGTGCATTTTTTATAAGCAGGGATATAGCTTTAACTTTTAGTAATTTATTTATATTCAAGGATTAAGGGAAAGAAAATATGAATATGGCGACAAATATGATGAGAAAGAAACAACAGGGCTTTTCACTTATCGAGTTAGTGATAGTGATAGTGATCTTAGGGATTTTAGCCGCAACGGCCATTCCGCGTTTTCTCAATGTGACCGACGAAGCCGAAGAGGCCAGCGTCGATGGTGTCTCTAGTGGTTTAGCCACTGCGGTGAGTTTTGTGCGCTCTCAGTGGGAAGTCGATGGCCGTAAAAATAGTGATGTAGTGCTTGATGGCACAAACGTCAATGTGGATACCCGCTTTGGTTATCCAACTGGCACCAGTGGCGCAACCAGTGCGACAGCTATGACACATGAAAGCTGCAAAGAGGTGTTCGATACTGTGTTGCAAAGCGTCCCAAATAACGTGCTCTCAACTGCAGATGCCCGCAATGAGCGTTTTACTGTGCGCATGTTAAATGGTGCTGGCGGTTCGACTAAAGCCACAGATGGCACAGATGTCACTGGCCTGGATCTCTGCGTTTATCATCAGGTGTCATCGCTGACCCTGAACCAGTCTGGTGTGCCGACACCTAACCCAGATCTCAATACTGCGAGTGCTAAGGGAATCACCTATAACCCAGGCACAGGCCAGGTGTTAAGTTTTACTAATTGATTCTCCCTCCTCGACTTAAGTGCAGTATCTGCTCCCAAGGATTCAGATACTGCTTTATCTGTTGTAAGCGAGAAAACTAAAGGTTGTTTTTCATGAAGAAGCAAAATGGCTTTACCCTAATCGAATTAGTGGTAGTGATAATCATCTTGGGCATTCTGGCGGTGACCGCCGCGCCTAAGTTTATCAATCTGCAGTCCGATGCCCGCGCATCGACCCTCGATGGACTCAAGGCCTCGATACAGGGAGCCAATGCGCTGCTCTATTCGAAGGCCACCATCGCAGGAAAAGAGCAGAGCCTGAGTGATTCAGTCACAATCGCCACAGGTGTAGATGTAGCAACCCGTTATGGTTATCTGGACGGTAAGGCTACTACGGCGGATGTCGCTAAGGAACTGGAAAAACTGCTGGATATGCAGTTTGAAGTTCTGTCTGGTCCCACAGTGGCTGTTACCGGTGACTGGGGTGTTTGGTCTGTTGCGAATACGACGAACGAATTTTTTATCGCACCCAAAGGTAAAACGGCAAATGATCCAACGGATTCATGTCGCATACATTACATAGTTGCGATCGCTGCCACAACACAGCCCGCTGTAAAAGCAGATAATAACGGCTGTTAATTTTAATAAATGATTGAATTGTTATTGTTGAATAATTGGGAATGAAGATGCAAAAACAACAGGGTTTTACACTAATTGAATTAGTGGTCGTGATCATCATCTTAGGTATTCTGGCTGTGACCGCCGCGCCTAAGTTTATTAATTTGCAGTCAGATGCGCGAGCTTCGACATTGGATGGGTTAGAAGCTGCGATTAAAGGCGCCGACAGCCTAGTTGTTTCTAAATCGCTAATTGCCGGTAATGAAACTCTAGCATCGACAGCAACCCCTACAGTTACTGTCGCGACAGGTAAAACTGTTGCGCTTAACTATGGTCATGCAACTGCGGTATGGACAGGTAGTTTGGAACATGTGTTAGATATTAGTGCTGCTAATACAGGTACTACGGCTGAGTGGTTATATGAAGAAGATACCTCGAACAAGCTAATTTATTTCTATCCACAAGGACAGGCTACTCCTCCCACAGGTACTTGCTATGTGAGTTACGAAAATGCGCTTGATAGCGCATCAGGACATGCTCCTATTAAGGTAGAGAAAGTTATTACAGGTTGTTAATGACTTAGTTGATTCAAAAGGCCTGCCATGCAGGCCTTTTTTGTACTGCAGGGTAAAGAAGCACTCAGTAAAGTGCTCGGCAAAGCTTACTGAAATCAATGACATTATCTGACGTACACTGTAGCTTATAGGCAAAGTCAATTTAACCCTATTGCGGGCGAGGAGCGATGGCAAAACAGCAAGGTTTCACTCTGGTGGAATTGGTCACAACTATGGTCTTGATTAGCATCCTGGCCGTGGTGGTGTTGCCGCGCTTTTTTTCTGCCTCAGCTTACAGTGCCTATACCCTGAGAGATGAGTTGATCGGTGAGCTCAGGCGGGTGCAGCTGATGGCGCTCAATAATCAGGATAGGTGTTATGGCGTTAAGCTGACGCCCAATGATTATCGCATGATGATCTATCGGAGCGATTGCAGCACAGTCCTAGTGTCTGGCACGCCTCAGTCACTTCCCAGACAGACATCAGTCACCTTAAGCGGCAGTCAGGACTTTAACCTGATGTTTAATCAAGAGGGTGCGATCCTGCCCCAGTGCGCTAACACTTGCGTTGTTAAGGTGTCGGCGGATGAGAGCCTAGATCTCATTATCGAGAGTCAGGGGTATATCCATGGCCGCTAATTTTCACAAGAATTCAAGTCGCGCCCAGGGCTTTACCCTGGTGGAGTTGATTGTCGGGATCTTGGTGCTGGGTATCGCCTTTGTGATGCTGACTAGCATGCTGTTTCCCCAGGCGGATCGCGTCGCCGAAACCCTGCACAGGGTGCGATCGGCCGAGCTGGCGCATTCGCTGCTCAATGAGATCTGGGGCAAACGTTTCGATGAACATACTAATCCCAATGGCGGCGTACCCGCTTGCGGCGCGCTCGCCCGGCCGGATGCTGGCTTGCCCGCAGGGGAAGAGTGCACAGATGCCGCCGATTTCGGTCCCCAGGGGCTGGACAGGAATCACTTTCGGGATCTGGATGATTATGACGGCCTGACCGAAAATGATTTGATGCTCAACTCCACTCAGACCTACAAGGAGAGTTACCCCAACTACCGTTTACATGTGTCTGTGACTTACCCTAACACTAATAAAAATAGCAAATTGATCACCATAGATGTGACAACGCCCAATGGGGAAGTGATCACTTACAACGCCCTGAGGAGTAACTATTGATGCAGCGCAATGGTTATTCTGACGGTCCCTACTTTCTCGGTCGTTCTGGGCACCTTCTTACTTGCTCCAAGCAGCTAGGCTTTACCCTGGTGGAGATGGTCACAGTGATCATCATCTTAGGCGTGCTGGTGATCGGCAGTAGCAGCTTTCTCATTTTCGGCACGCGGATTTTTGTTGAGTCCACCTCGGTCGATCAGGTGCTCGGCCAGAGCCGTTTCGTGATTGAGAGGCTCACCCGGGAGCTGCGTAACGCCGCGCCTAACAGCCTGCGGGTGACCAGCACGGCCGATTATCAATGTGTGGAGTTTGTCCCTATTCTGGCGGGTGGCAGTTATCTGCAACTGCCGGTCGCGCCGGCTGCGCCAGCCAGTAGCGGCAATATCATGCCCGCATCAATTTCTGTGTCGGGCACTGAAAAGCTGCTGGTTTATCCTCAGAGACCCGCTGACTTTTATGCAAGCCAGCCCTCGGGCACTGTGGGACAGCTTTTCAATATCAAGAAGCTGACGGGGGACATTATTGAGTTTGAGCGAGCAGTACAGTTTGCTAAAGATTCACCACAGAAACGTTATTATCTAGTCGATGATGCCGTCAGTTACTGCTTTTTACAGGCAGGCGAGATCCGCCGTTACGACCATTATGGCTTGCGGGCACTGCAGGGTACGCCCGCTACCCTGGGACCTGGCGTCTTGATGGCGCAGAATCTCGCCAATCATCTGCAGACTGAGCCTGCCCTTAGCTTCACGCCTGGCACGCTTACGAATCATGCCGTGGTGCAGCTCAGTCCTAGATTTTCGGTCAATGGTCAGGTGTTTCACTATCAACATCAGGTGCAGGTGATCAATGTTCCTTAACGCTTCTATCGCCATACACAGATTGAACCGACAAGGCCAGCGAGGCAGTGCGCTGGTGATAGGTATCTTCGTCATCACTGTGATGTTTCTGATGGCCAGCGCCTTAATTCATATCTTGCAGGATAGCGACGAGCAGGTGAGTCTGGAGGTGATGGGTACTCGGGCCTTGGCGGCGGCGAACAGTGGTGCCGATGCCGCCTTAGCGCAATTGTTTCCCTTAAGCGGTTTAGCGGCAGACAGGGTTTGCTTAGCCAGCAGCAGTTGGACGCCGCCCGATCTTGTGGGTTTTTCTGGTTGCAGTGTGAGTCTTACTTGCAGCGAACATCTGCTTGATGGTGTGACTCAATATGCGATCACCAGTGAGGCGAACTGCGCCGCAGGCAATTGTGATGGCGACAGCTGTATTCGAGTTAACCGTAAGGTGGAGGTGCTGGCCCGTGATTAGCCTGCTGCGAAATTGCCTTTTACTCTGTACTGGCCTGTTGGTGGTTTGCTTGCAAGCCTCGGCGGCGCCTCAGTGTAATGATATTTTTAAGGATCCTCCGCGCGGTAATATTCAGCCTGGACTCATTCCGCCAGCGAATATTGGGCCAAGCTTAGGCCTGCTGGATTGCAGCAATGGCTCCTGTACACCTGTCGCCTATGACCCGAGCACCTATGAGTTTCAGCCAGGAGACTATAACTACAGCTCAGGCAGGTTTCATCAGGGAAATTATGTTAAGACCAGTGGCAGAACGACCCGGCTCTATTTCGATACCCTCTCTATTAATAACTCAAATATCAATTTAGGTGGCGATGCCAGTGAGTTGATCATCTTTGTCAGAAATGCTTTATCACTCGCTGGCCATGTTTCTATTAATGGCATCATCTATGTGGGTGGCTCAGTGGATATTCAGCCGCAAACCATCATAGATGGGGCCGTTGCCTCGGGGGGCGCGTTAGCACTTCACAATAAAAGTGAGGTAAATTTCGATCAGGATGCGGTGGATAAGGCTGACTTTGGCGGCATGTGTAATCAAGGCCCCGTGAGTGTCGATCATTATCGTATCGAATTTAGCTCAGATGCCCTTAGCTGCACGGCGAAAAGTATCGGTCTGCGCGCCTGTGTCAATGATGCTTGCTCAACTGAGGCGACAGTTACCTCCAGCGTTGAGTTGACTAAGGCCAATGTTCATTACCAAAATGTGACTTTTACCGGTCAGACTCAGACTCAGCTTCTGCATCCTGCTGGGGGGATCGTGCATCTAGGGCTGGGAGGCACATCCCCAGCGGCGCCTTATCGCTGTTATATCGATGGCGCTCTGGTGAGTAATGCTGCCTGCCAGCTCAACTTTGAAGATACAGGGCTCTATTTCGAGGTGCCCGATACCAGCTCCTGCAAGACCAGCAATCAGTTCAATCTGTATGCCGTGACCAAAAATACCCAGACCCAGCAGTGTCAGCCGCTGTTCACTAATCAGAGTCGCTCGATCAACTTCAGCTTCGATTATGAGCGCCCATCGAGTGTGAACAACCCGGCGAAACTGACGCTTAGCAGTGTCAACGCCCCCGCTCAGACTAAGACGATTTCGGGGGGCAGCATACAGAACATGAATGTTCAGTTCGATGCCAATGGGGTGGCCAGCTTGACGGCCAGGTATCCCGAGGCTGGGGTGGTCAGGTTAAACGCCCAATATCTGCATTTTGTGACTCAGCCGAGCGGAGCGACTGAGAGTTTATTTCTGACTCACAGCGATACCTTCACTGCCGCGCCGGCTGGATTTCATTTCTCGCCCATGAATCATGTGCGTTGTGATAGCAGCGATCCCTATGATCCCAACTGCGCTATTTTCGCTAAAGCGGGAGAGCCTTTTGCCATGCAGGTGATGGCCGCCTGTTGGCAAACCGATAACGACAGCGACTTTAGTGATAATGGTGCGCTGCAAAATTTTGAATATGCTAGCCTGCAGTTTGATGTGAAAGTGGAGCAGCCCAGCACGGGCGCCGACGGTGCGCTGGGGGTAACGGCGGCCGATTTTAAGATAACGGCCAATGACACAGGGCTTAAGATAGATAACCAAAGTTGGAGTGAGGTCGGCACCATGAAGGTGAGCCTCGCCGCCGATCTGCATTATGAGGGGGTGACTATCGATGCGGGGCGTTCCAGTAGCGAAATTTTTGGCCGCTTCACCCCAGCCTATCTGGACATAAAGGGCAATGTTCCCCAGCTCGCGGCGAGCTGCCAGCACTTTAGCTATCTGGAGCAGCCCTTTGGATTTATCGCCGGGCTGGAGCCACGCATTGAGGTGGCGGGCTACAGCACACTTGGCACTGTCACCAGTAACTATCAAATTGGGCAGTGGTGGCGCTATAGACACAGAGATCTGGCCGAGCAGAACCCATGGTCGGGGCGGCGGTATCAGGATCAGAGCGGCAGTGCCAATCTGGCCGATTTCGCGTTTCCTGCTCTGTCGGGCAGGGTCAATTATCAACTTTCGCCCAATGTCGCCGAGCTGCGAGATAGCGAGCTTAAGTATGTGCGTACTCCAGCGCCTCTCGTCCCCTTTGAAGGCCAGTTTTATCTTGAGCTTTCCAGCCTAGATGTGAGCGATGAAGATGGTATCTGCTATCAAGCCAGCGCTGCGGGCAGCTGTTTGCCCTATCGGTTCGATGAGATAGGCAAGGGGCAGGGGGTCGAATTCAGGTATGGTCGATTACGCCTGGAAAATGGCTATGGGCCTGAGACTGAGAGTCTGCGCCTGCCCCTTCGCAGCGAATATGTCACCAGCATTGATGCTCAAGGTTTGGCAAATTGGGAGACGAATCAGCAGGATAACTGCACTGTGTACCAGACTGTTAGTTCGAGCGATCCGGGCGAGGGCGCCGTAAGCGGGCTTAATATGCAGTTTCCTGCGGGCTTTTCTGCAATTAATGCCTATAGCGATCCTAATCTCTCGTCTCAACTTGGCAGCCTAGGGCTCGGCCAGGGGTATCTCTATTTCGCTGTCCCAAGCAGTGCTGGGGAGGTGCCGTTAAAACTTCATATCGGTCCCTGGTTGAAGTGGTACTGGAACTTCGATGGCACGGCGCCAGATACTCTGTATGACCCAAGGGCGACCGCCTATTTTGGCACTTACCGTGGCCACGATAAGGTGATTTTCTGGCGCGAGGTGCAATAAGCGCTCTGGTTGAGCCATCAGGGTTTTGAGTTGTATTAGCCCTTGCTGAATTTACCACTGGGGAGCTTGATGCTTACGGCTTGAAGATGAAGATATATTTATCAAACTATCCGCATAATCTCCTTGTGGAATCCGGGGGGCATTGTTAAAGTTACCTGATCTTTATTCATCCGACTCCACTGAGACAGGCTAAGTTACATGTTCAAGAAGCTGCGTGGCATTTTTTCTAACGATCTATCGATCGATTTGGGTACAGCTAACACCTTAATTTACGTTCGCGAAGAGGGCATAGTATTAAATGAGCCTTCAGTTGTTGCTATTCGTGGCGAACGCGGCAGTCATGGACAGAAATCTGTCGCAGCCGTAGGTACAGAAGCAAAGCAGATGCTCGGTCGTACGCCGGGTAATATTCAGGCGATTCGTCCAATGAAAGACGGTGTGATTGCCGATTTCTATGTGACTGAGAAGATGTTGCAGCACTTCATCAAGCAAGTGCACAACAACAGTGTTTTCCGTCCAAGTCCCCGCGTGCTGGTGTGTGTGCCTGTTGGCGCGACTCAGGTTGAGCGCCGCGCGATCCGCGAATCTGCCATGGGTGCAGGTGCTCGCGAAGTCTATCTAATTGAAGAGCCTATGGCGGCTGCGATTGGTGCCGGTCTGCCTGTGTCTGAAGCCACAGGTTCTATGGTGGTTGATATTGGTGGTGGCACAACCGAAGTGGCCATCATCTCGTTAAACGGCGTAGTTTACTCCTCTTCTGTGCGTATTGGTGGTGATAAGTTTGATGACGCCATCATCAATTATGTTCGCCGCAACTACGGCAGCCTGATTGGTGAAGCGACTGCCGAGCGCATCAAGCACACTATCGGTACCGCTTATCCTGGCGATGAAGTGCTGGAGATTGAAGTGCGTGGCCGTAATCTGGCCGAAGGTGTACCACGCAGCTTTACCCTAAACAGCAATGAAATCTTAGAGGCGCTACAAGAGCCCCTTTCGGGTATCGTCAGTGCGGTTATGGTGGCGCTTGAGCAGTCTCCACCTGAACTGGCATCGGATATCTCTGAGCGCGGCATGGTGTTAACCGGTGGTGGCGCGTTGCTGCGTGATCTTGACCGCCTGCTGATGCAGGAAACGGGGATTCCTGTGATGGTGGCCGACGATCCGTTAACCTGTGTGGCCCGTGGTGGCGGCAAGGCGTTAGAGATGATCGATATGCATGGTGGTGATCTCTTCTCTGAAGAAAACTAATTAAGTCGATTTAGACGCTAATTAGAGGCAGTGATATGCCGGTGACCTGATTTAATGGGACAGAGCGTTATTTTACCCATATAATCAAACCTTTCTTATTTTGATTGGTCACGGTCGCCGCATCTTGCTGCCTTAAGTGTTTTATGAAACCCATTTTCGCACGCGGTATTTCAAATCAATTCCGACTGACATTGGCAATTATTTTGTCGGTGATCTTGCTGGTGGCCAACGACAGGCTGGAGCCGGCGAGAAAATCTATCTCATCCCTACTCAGTCCCATGCAGTATGTGGCCAATATTCCCGGTGCCTTTCTCGATTGGTCGGCAGAAACCATAGCCACCCGCAATATGCTCGAAAGACAGAATAAAGAACTGCTTAGACAGCAACTGCTGATGAGTGAGCGCCTGCAGCGTTTTGAACATCTGCGTCAGGAGAATGAGCGCCTGCGCGCCTTGCTGGGCTCGCCTGTGCATATGGATGCCAGGAAGATGGTTGCCGAGGTGATGGAGGTGGCCAGCGATCCTTTTCGTCATTATGTGGTGTTAAATCATGGCGCCAGCAGCGGCGTCTATGTGGGTCAGCCTGTGGTCGATGCTCACGGTGTGGTCGGCCAAGTGGTGGAGGTGAGCGCTCTCACCAGTCGGGTGCTATTGATCTCCGATGTGACCCACGCCATCCCGGTGCGGGTTACTCGTAACGATGTGCGACTTATCGCCCAGGGAACCGGTGAAATTGATGAGCTGGAACTGCGCCATGTGGCCAAGAGTACCGATCTGCGCGTCGGCGATCTGCTGGTCTCCTCGGGTCTGGGGAAACGCTTTCCTGAGGGGTATCCCGTCGCGCGTATTATGCAGGTTGATAAAGATGATGGCCAAAGCTATGCCACAGTCACGGCACAGCCCTTAGCCGCACTGGACAGAATTCGTTATCTGCTGCTGCTCTGGCCCGATGGTGAGGCGCCAGAAACAAAAGCTGAAGCCAAGAGTGAGGTGCAAGCGGGCAGCAATGACGGGGAGAATAAGACGCAATGAGTATGCAAATTGCGAGAGGCCGCTGGATCGTATGGCTGAGCTTACTCGTCGCCATGGTGTTTCAGATCATGCCTCTGCCCAGCATAGTCGAGCCTTGGCGCCCCGACTGGGTACTGCTGGTGATCTTCTATTGGGCCATGGCCTTACCCCACAGATACAATATTTTAACCGCCTGGATACTCGGGGTGCTGCTGGATATTCTGCTGGGCGCCCACCTTGGGATCCGCGCCTTTGCCATCTCTCTGGCCGTTTATGTGGTGGTATTGCACTTTCAGCGGCTGCGTAATTTCCCCATGTGGCAACAGGCGTTGATGATGTCTACTCTGGTCTGTCTCTATCATCTCTTGGTGTTCTGGCTGCAGTTTGTGGTGAATGTGGCGAGCTTTGAGTTCAATATCTTCCTGCCTGTGATCTCCAGTCTGTTTATCTGGCCATGGGTGTTCTGGATCCTGAGACGAATTCGGCGTATTTATAAGGTAAGATAATCCCTAATCCTGAGACGGGATCGGTTTGAGTAATAGGATAAATTAAGATGTCTTTGGTTTTGGCTTCCGCTTCTCCGCGCCGCAAAGAACTGTTGGCGCAGCTGGGTATGGGGCAGGCACAATTTAGTTTTGCGATCTTACCTGCGGATATCGATGAGACTGCCAGAGCGGGCGAGCTGCCAGGGGAGTTGGTGCTTAGGCTCGCGATAGAGAAAGCCAAGGCGGGTCTGGCTCTGTGCACTGAGGTCGGCGCTCAGGTACTGGGCTCAGATACTATAGTAGTGCTGGATGGGCAGATCTTAGGTAAACCTCAAGATGAGGCGGATGCTAAGCGCATGCTGGCGGCGCTCTCGGGGCGACAGCACAGTGTCATGACGGCTGTGGCCCTGACCGATGGTGAAACGACCCTGTCACATCTGGTTGAAACGAAAGTGAAGTTCTGCCAGCTTTGCGATCAAGATATCCAAGCCTATATCGCCACGGGTGAACCTATGGATAAGGCCGGCGCCTATGGGATTCAGGGCTTGGGCGGCTGTTTTGTGCAAGGCATTGAAGGGAGCTACTCTGCTGTCGTGGGTCTGCCTCTGGTTGAGACCAAAGCCCTGCTAGCTCAGATGAAAATTTTATAATTGCATTAAATTTAAGTGGTTGAGGAGCGATGCTCCTTTATGACTTTGAGTGAGTATTCATGAGTCACCAGTTTAGCAACAGAGTACAAGGCAAAATAGGGGCCGAGTTACTGATCAATGTGACGCCGACAGAGGCGCGTGTCGCACTGGTCGAATTTGGCATACTCCAAGAAGTGCATATCGAGCGTCGCATGAAGCGCGGTCTGGTCGGCAATATCTACAAGGGCAAGGTCAGTCGGGTGCTGCCGGGTATGCAAGCGGCGTTCGTGGATATAGGTCTGGATAAGGCCGCCTTTCTGCACGCCTCGGATATAGTGCCTCACACAGAATGTGTGGCCGACGTCGAGAAGGGTAACTTCGTGGTGCGCGACATTGGCGAGCTGGTGCGACAGGGGCAGGATATCATGGTGCAGGTGGTCAAAGATCCCCTGGGAACTAAGGGTGCGCGCCTGACCACAGACATCACTCTGCCCTCCCGTTATCTAGTATTTATGCCCGGTTCCAGCCATGTGGGGGTGTCTCAACGCATCGAGTCTGAAGAGGTGCGCTCGCGCCTAAAAGGGCTGACCGAGCCTTTCGTGGATGAAGATGGCGGCTTTATTATTCGTACTGCGGCCGAGAATGCTGGCGAGCAGGAACTGGTGCAGGACGCGGCATTTCTACGCCGGGTGTGGGCCAAGGTGATGGAGCGGCGCAAACGCCCAGGTGTGGCCTTGCTCTATCAGGATCTGGCGCTGCCTGTGCGTATAGTGCGTGACTTTGTCGGCACGCAATTAGATCAGATCCAGGTGGACTCCAGCCAGACTTTCCAGGAGTTACAGCAGTTTACCCAGGAGTTTATGCCCGAGATTGCCGATAAGCTAGAGCACTATTCGGGCCGGGTACCTATCTTCGATCTCTATGATGTGGAGAACGAGATCCAGCGCGCCCTGAGCCGCAAGGTGGAGCTGAAATCCGGCGGCTATCTGATTATCGATCAGACCGAAGCCATGACCACAGTGGATATCAATACCGGTGCCTTCGTGGGACACCGTAATCTTGAAGAGACCATTTTCAATACCAACCTGGAGGCGACCCACGCCATCGCCCGCCAGCTGAGGCTGCGTAATCTGGGCGGTATCATCATTATCGACTTTATCGATATGCTTAACGAAGATCATAAGAAGCGGGTCTTGTCGACCCTGGAAACGGCGCTGGCCAGTGACAGGGTCAAGACTAATGTCAGTGGCTTCTCTGGGCTGGGTTTGGTCGAGATGACACGTAAGCGCACCCGCGAGAGTCTGGAACATGTGCTCTGTGGCGAATGTCCCGCCTGTCTGGGCAAGGGCACCTTAAAAACCGTGGAAACGGTTTCCTATGAGATCTTCAGAGAGATTATTCGCCTAGATCGCGGCTATGATGCCGATGAGTTTCTGGTGTACTGCTCGCCCGCAGTGTACGCCAGCCTGACAGGAGAAGAGAGCCATCAGGTGGCCGAGCTGGGCGCCTACATAGGTAAACGAGTCAGACTGCAAAGCGAGCCCATGTACGCGCAGAATAAATTTGATGTGGTGATAATGTAGTGCCACCTTTCCTTCGCCCCCGCAACCTCATACGCTATTTCTGGCAAACCATCGCCATAGTGCTGGTGATTTTTGCCTTGAGTGTCAGCCTGTTCAGGGGGTTGCTGCCTAAGCTGGATCAGGTGCGCCATGAGCTGGTCGATTATATCGAACAGGAGTATCAGGTCACAGTGCATGTGTCTGAGCTATCGGCGGAGTGGCAGGCCTTCGGTCCCGCCCTCACGGTAAATAATCTTATCCTGCCGCCCCAGGAAAACCTGCCGGTTACTTTAATCGTCAACAAGGTGCATGTGAAGCTGGACTTCTGGCAGAGCCTGGTGACCGCCTCGCCTCAAATTGAGAATGTGATCTTCGAAGGGGTCAATGTCGCCTTGGATATGGATAAGCTTGACGATGAAGAGGCGACCCCAGCCCCAGATGCAGAGCCGAGCGGCGAGCTTGTGGCGGCTGAGCATCATATGGACTGGCTCTATCGCCTGCTGCTCGAACAGCTGGGGCGTTTCTCTATCACAGATGTGAGCGTGCAGTTATTGAGTCGCTCCCATCAATATCGTCCGATTCATATCAACAACCTGCGCTGGCGTAATCGTGGCGGTTCCCATAAGGCCCAGGGCCAGCTCTATCTGGATAAGCAGGCATCTGAGGTGGAGAGTCTCTCGCTACTGGTCGATGTTCAGGGAGACGGTAATCAACCCGACACCCTCAAGGGGCAGGTCTATGTGGCGGCCAACTCCCTCGATTTAGGCAAGTGGGCATCAAGGCAGGTGAATCCCTACGACAAGAAGCAGCCGCTACCGCTGGAAGGTGTGGTGAATCTGCAAGCCTGGATGGTCTTTGCCAACCGGGAAGTCACTTCGGCTACGGTCGCCTTCAGGCCGAGCTGGCTGGCATGGCAGCTCAAGGGCGAGCCGCAGAAGTTTGAGCTTAAATCCGGCCTGCTGAGCTGGCAACCCTATGATGCGGGTTGGCGGTTACACAGTCAGGATCTGGCGTTTGCCACCAATGATATTCCCTGGCCCGACCTTGAGATCAAAGCTTATCAAACGGGTGATCATCTCAGGGCGAACCTAACCAACCTGGATACTCAGGTACTCTTGCCCCTGCTGCCTTTGATCCCCGGCATGACACTCGAGGGCCTGAAAACCTGGCAGACTATGGCGCCCAGTGGTGAGTTACAGGATCTGCGCCTAGATTATCAACAGGGGGAGCCACTGGCTTTCGCCGCCCGGATACAGCAGCTAGGCTGGCAAGCTGCTGAGGGTATCCCTGGTAGCGATCCGCTAGATTTTAACCTGGGACTGCAGGGCAATGACCTTTATCTCAGCGCGCCAAAACAGCACTACCGCCTCGACTTTGCCAGTGGCTTTAAGGCGCCGATCAACTTGGATGGCGAGGCGTTCACTGTTAAATATGAGATGGATCAAGCTGCACTTATCGCCCCAAGACTCCAATTTGAAAATGAGGATTTAGCCCTGAATGCGGCAATGAAAATGGAGTTCTCATCGGCGGCGCTCTTGAGGCTGGCGGCCGATGTGCAGGTGAAAAATGCCGGTCATGCGGATCGTTATTTCCCGCTGCATGCCATGAGTAAAGCCCTGGTGGATTATCTCTCAGGTGCGATTAAAGAGGGGCGCAGTCAGGATGCCAAAGTTGTCTGGAATGGCGCCTTTGCTGATTTTCCCTATCAGGATAACAGCGGAGTTTTTCAGGCAGGCTTCTCGCTGCAGCAGGCCAGATATCAGTTTCAGCCTGATTGGCCAGAAGTCACTAACCTGAGTCTCAATGCGCTGTTTGAAAACGCTTCTATGGATATCTGGGTTGATAAAGGCAAGCTGCTCAATGTGGCCGCCGATGGTGCCTACGTGGGCATTCCCTTGATGAGCTTGGAATCCGAGCTTAGGGTCAAAGCCGATCTCCATACCTCGGGCGAGGACGCCAAACAGGTATTGCTCGCCTCTCCCTTGAGAGAGAGCGTGGGCGCGACCTTAGAGGTGGTACAGGTGCAGGGCAAGGTCGAGGGCAAGCTGGATTTGACCATACCTCTGTATGAAGGGGGCAAAGAGGATATTCGCGGTAAAGTGCATTTTAAGGACACCCCTGTCTATATCAGCCAGCCCGGCGTGCAGCTGGAGAAGGTCAATGGCGATGTCTACTTCGTCAATGATGTGGTGACCGGGGAGTCGATCAGCGCCCGCTTATTCGACCAGCCGCTGACCTTGAACTTCGATACTGGCAGGTTGAATAACAATTACGGCCTTAACCTGGATATGGATGGGCAGTGGCAGCTGGAGACCCTGCCAGCCATGCTGGATAATCCCATCCAAGACTATTATCAGGGCAAGGCGGATTGGCATGGCGCCATGTCACTTATTTTCGACCCGACAGGCTATCGCATTCAGGCACAGGTCAGCAGCGATCTACAGGGGGTGACGTTAAATCTGCCCGGGCAGTTTGCTAAGTCGGCTGATAGCAAGAGGTCACTGTCCCTGGAGATGATTGGCGATAATAAGCAGTCGTCACTGGGCGCTAAGCTTGATGATCAGCTCGAGTTTTGGGGTGGCTTCGATGAGCAATCCGGCTCCTCTCTGTCTCACTTCGATCTCCTGCTGGGACGTACCTTCAGACCGGGAGATGCCATTCGTCGCGATCGCGGGCATCTGCAGCTGGATCTGCCTGAGACAGATTTTGCGCAGTGGCTGCCTATCATTAAGGGCTTTGTTGATGAGCTTCCATCGGATGATTCATCGGCGCTTTCTGTGCCTGAAACGCCGGCGTCGGCTGCACCAGAGGCAGTAGAATCATCGGTGGCGCCAGAGCAGGAGCCGGCTGCTGATCTGGCGCCTGGAGCCGAGGGCGCTCATCCTTTCTTCCCGCCACTGATCTCTATCGCGGGCCAAGTCGAGCAGCTTAAGCTGTTTGGTCTGCCTCTGACTCAGCTTAATTTGACGGCGCAGCCCACCGAGCACGGCTGGCGCTTCGAGGGTCAGGCCGATGAGTTTGACGGCCGGGTGGATCTCTATCCCGACTGGTCATCCCAGGGGCTGAAGATAGTGGCCAAACGCTTCGATTTTTCGCCCGAGATCAAACCCGCGAATGAAGCAGCGTTTTCCAGCGATACTGTGCTGAGTAACTTACCCCCCCTGGCGGTGGATGTGGATCAGTTCAGTACCTATGGCAAGCCGCTTGGGCATCTTGTGCTGCAGGGCACGCCGGTCGATGGTGATTACCATATTCAGACCATCTCGCTGAAAACGCCGGACACCTCCCTCAACGGTAAAGGCGCCTGGCTAAACAGCGAAGGGCAGAACCAGACCGAGCTTGAGCTGGATCTCAAGGCCAAAAATTTCGATGATATTGCCGATCGCCTAAAGTTAGGCGGCGGTTTGCGGGAGGCGCCTTTAAATCTGCAGGCAAAATTGTCCTGGCACGGTGCCCCCTATGGCTTCTCGCTGGCGACCCTGAACGGTCAGGTAAAATATCAGCTGGGCAAAGGGCACCTGTCTGAGGTGAGCGACAAGGGCGCGCGTATCTTCTCCCTGTTCAGCCTCAACTCGCTGCTGCGCAAGCTGTCGCTCGACTTTTCCGACGTCTTTGGTAAGGGGCTCTACTTCGACTCCTTTAGCGGCACCTTAACAGTGGATAATGGCGTGATGAAGACCACAGACTCGGAGATGGAGGCGGTGGCCGGTAACATGAAGATGCGCGGTTATACAGATCTCACCACAGAGAGCCTGAATTACGACATTCGTTTCGTGCCTAAGCTGGCCTCAAGTGTGCCAACCGTAGTGCTGCTCAGTACAGGCGGCTGGGGATTAGGCTTGGGCGCCTTCGCCCTGACTAAGGTGCTGGAACCTGTGATTGAGGTGATCTCTGAGATACGTTTCAGATTAACCGGCACCATGTCAGATCCTAAACTTGAAGAGGTGGAGCGTAAGAGTAAGGAGATAGAGATCCCCGACTCGGCTCTGCCTGAGCATCTGCGTAAACAGCAGCCAGCAGAGGAACAGTCGCCTGCTCAGCAGGAAAATCAGCAGCAGGAAGAACCCCAGCTGGAAAAACCGCAGTCGGAAGAGAAAGATGTCGAAGCGGCCTTGCCTGAAAGCGGCGCGAGTCACTAACAGGGACGATTCACTAACAGGAAAAGGTCTGAACGGGAGCGAGAAGATGCAGGTTAGCTTATTACAGTGTCAGAGCAGCCGCGATGTGCAGGCGAACTTTCACTTTATCGAGCAGCAGCTTGAGCTGCTAACTGTGCGCTCGCCCCATCTGGTGGTCCTGCCCGAGTGTTGCCTGCTGTTTGGCGGCCATGAGAGCGATCAGCTCGCCCATGCCGGCAGCGATGAACAGAGCGAGCTTAAGCAGCGACTGGCTCAGCTCGCGGCGCGTTATGGCATCTATCTGGTGGCGGGCACTATCCCGATTCTGGCCGAAGATGGCCGGGTATACAGCCGCAGTTATCTGTTCGATGAAAGCGGGCAAACCTTAGGTCACTACGACAAACTCCATCTGTTTGACGTGGAAGTAGCCGATGGCACAAAAAGCTATCGTGAGAGTGATACCTTCTGCCCTGGTGAGCGGGTGAGCGTGATAGACACGTCTTTTGGCAGAGTGGGGATGGCTATCTGCTACGACCTGAGGTTTGCCGATCTGTTTCGCGCCCTGCGCCTGCAAGGCGCCGACATTATCGTTCTGCCGTCGGCCTTTACCCGGGTGACAGGCGAGGCGCACTGGCTGCCACTACTGCAGGCCAGAGCCATAGAGACCCAATGTTTTCTCCTGGCCGCAGGGCAGTGGGGCATGCATAACAATGGCCGCCGGGAAACCTGGGGCCACAGCTGCGTGGTGAGCCCCTGGGGCAAGGTGTTAGCCATTAAACCCGAGGAGTGCGGCTGGTTAAACACGGCTATCGAATTAAACCAGTTAGAGGATATTCGGCGTAATATCCCTGTGGTTAAGCATAATCGTTTCGCTGAGCCCAAATTAAAAGCATAATGGCTCATTGCAATAACAGTTAAGGCTCCGTTTCGATGGAGCACAAGAGAGAGAATTAATGCCATTTTTAACTCGAGTCGAGCAAAGTTTACTGCAAGATGGACTATCACTGGAAAGGCTGCAGGGCTACCTCAAGCGTATCCATCAGCATCAAGTCGATTTTTCCGATCTCTATTTCCAGGGCAGTCGTCATGAATCTTGGGTGCTTGAAGATGGCATAGTCAAAGAGGGCAGTTTCCATATCGAGCGGGGTGTGGGCGTGCGGGCTATCACAGGCGAGAAGTGCGGTTTTGCCTACGCCGATGAGATCACCCCACATGCACTCGATGCCGCAGTTGACGCGGCGCGCGGTATCTCGGCTGCCGGTCACAATGGTCAGGTGCAGGCCTGGAAACGCACTCAGGCCAACAGCCTATATCAGAGTGTCGATCCTATCGCGGCCATGGAAGAGGTGAAAAAAATAGCGCTGCTGAAACAGGCCGATGCCTATATTCGCAGTCTCGACAGCCGCATCATTCAGGTGGTGGTCAGCCTCTCAGGTGTGCATGAAGAGATCTTAGTGGCCGCCAGCGATGGCACACTGGCCGCCGATATTCGCCCCTTAGTGCGTTTTAACTGCAGCGTGATTTTGGAAGAGAATGGCAAGCGGGAGCGGGGCGCCAGCGGTGGCGGTGGTCGTCACGATTACCAGCTGCTTTTTGATGAGGGAGACGATGGTCTGCCACAATGTTTTGCCTTCGCTCGGGAGGCTGTACGTCAGGCGGCGGTGAACTTAACTGCCATAGATGCGCCCGCTGGTGAGATGCCAGTGGTATTAGGTGCGGGCTGGCCTGGAGTGCTGCTCCATGAGGCTGTGGGTCACGGTTTGGAAGGGGACTTTAACCGTAAGGGCAGCAGCGCCTTTAGCGGCATGGTGGGGCAGCAAGTGGCATCATCCCTGGTGACTGTGGTGGATGATGGCACCCTGACCAATCGCCGAGGCTCTTTGAGTATCGACGATGAGGGCGTGCCCAGTCAGAAAACTGTGCTTATTGAGAAAGGAATACTCAAGGGCTATATGCAGGACAAACTCAATGGCCGCTTGATGGGAGAGACTTCAACCGGAAACGGTCGCCGCGAGTCCTACGCCCACATGCCTATGCCGCGTATGACCAATACCTATATGGAGGCGGGCGAGTCGGATCCGGCCGAGATCATCAAGTCGGTCGAGAAAGGGATCTATGCGCCTAACTTTGGCGGCGGTCAGGTGGATATCACCTCGGGTAAATTTGTGTTCTCGGCATCGGAAGCCTATCTCATCGAGAAGGGTGAGATCACTCAGGCGATCAAGGGCGCGACCTTAATTGGCAATGGCCCACAAGCCATGGGGCAGATCTCCATGGTAGGTAATGATCTTGAGCTGGATAAAGGTGTGGGTGTCTGCGGTAAGGATGGCCAGAGCGTGCCTGTCGGGGTCGGTCAGCCCACCCTGAAACTGGATCGTTTAACCGTGGGCGGTACGGCTTAAGCTGCAGTTTTACAGACTCAGATTCTTTCAAACAAATCCCACAGCAGGATGAAGATTACACAATCTCATCCTGTTTTTTTATAGACTTAGCTTGTATTTGCTTAATTTATGATCTCACTATAGTAAAGCGTATTTCATTTCATCCCCTGTGGATGTTAATCTCCACCAAGGAATTAGAGCTATGACTCTAGAGGTGTGAATGCAATCTAAATTTAGGGTGTTAATTTGTCTTTTATTTCTCAGCTGCGGCCTGGCCCAGGGGAGCGAGATGAGTTTTGCCCACGCCTGGCAACAGCTGCTTAAAGTGAGCGATAAACTGCAGGCCAGCCAGGAGGAGGTGAGGCGCAGCGAGGCCGAGAGTCAAGCCAGCGAGGATCTTAACTGGCCTTCATTGTCCATCAACGGCAGCTACACCCGACTGGAAAGCCCGATAGAGCTGGATCTGCGGGATCTCAATCCCTTAGCCAGTCTGGATCCCACCACCCTGCCACCCGCCCTTGCCGGTGCCTTGGGGACGATTCCCGGCTCACTGTTTGTCACCCCCTTCACCGAGCAGGATCTGTTCCGCTCCAGTCTGCAGGCCATGTGGCCCATCTATACTGGCGGGCGGGTGACGGCGGCTCAGGGGATCCATGCCGCCCAGGTGATGGAGAAAGAGCAGCAGCATCAAATCGCCCAGCGGGAGCTATTTCTGCAACTGGTGGAGCGTTATTACGGCGTGGCCGTCAGCCATGCGCTTACCGAGACTCAGTCGCAGCTGCTTTTATCCCTAAATCAACATGCCGAGCACGCCCAAAAATTGGAACAGCAGGGGCAGATTGCCAAGGTGGAGCGGCTCAATGCTCAGGTGGCGCTGGAAAATGCCAAGGTGGATTATGCCAGTGCTCGGCGTCAGCTGGAGATGGCGCAGCTAGCCCTGTCACGCATGTTACACGAGCAGAATGTCGATACCGCATCCACACTCTTTATTTTGCGCGATCAGCCATCCTTGTCTCAGCTTAACCAAATGACCCTGGCCGAACATCCGGCGCTGAAACTGCTTGAAGCCAAAGAGGCGCAGGCTCAGGGCTTGGTCGAGGTGGAAAAGGGCAGCTATCATCCCACGGTTTATCTCTACGGTAACTACACCCTGTATGAGGATGACAGCTTGCTGGCCAAGATGGAGCCAGACTGGCTGGTAGGGGTTGGAGTCAATATTCCTCTTATTAGCCGCGATGGCCGCAGCGGCAAGGTTCAGGCAGCCCGCAGTGCGCTGCTGCAGGCCAGATACACCAAGGCGCAGACCCGGCAAGATCTCAGTCTGCTACTGGATCAGAGTTATCGTCAGTTGCTGCAGGCTAAGGAGGAGGTAGACTCGCTCCAAGTTTCACAGCAACTGGCCGAGGAGAATAAACGCCTTAGGGATCTGGCCTTCAGTCAGGGACTCTCCACCTCAATCGATAAAGTCGACGCCGAATTAAAACTCAGCGCCGTGCAGACTAAACAGCTGGCGGCTCGTTATCGTTATCTGCTGGCCTATGCCAGGCTGATGGCGGTAAGTGGTCAGCTCGATGAGTTTGTCGCCCGTGCCAGCCGCGTTCAGGAGGAAGAAGATGCGCGCCAATAGGATACTCGCCCTGGTTGCCCTGTCAGCCCTAATCCTGTTTCTCGCCTATGGCCTGAAGCTGGCTTACAGCCCCAAGGCGGAAAGATTGCAGGGGCAGATAGAGGCGCGGGAATACAATATCTCATCAAAAGTGCCAGGCCGAGTATCCCAGGTGCTGGTGCGACGGGGAGACAGAGTCGAAGTGGGGGATCTGCTGTTTGCCATCGACAGTCCAGAGCTGGATGCCAAGCTGATGCAGGCCCAGGGCGGGCGAGATGCCGCCAAGGCGATGCAGCAGGAAGCCGATAACGGCGCCCGCAAACAACAGGTGACCGCCGCCAAAGAGCAATGGCTCAAGGCCAAAGCCGCAGCAACCTTGGCCGATACGACATATCAGCGGGTCGAAGCCCTGTTTAAAGAGGGAGTGCTAGCAAGGCAGAAGCGCGATGAAGCCTTTACCCAGTGGCAGGCCGCCAAATACACAGAGCAGGCCGCCTTTGCCATGTATCAGATGGCTGATGAAGGTGCGCGCGCCGAGACCAAAGCTGCTGCCGCGGGGAATGCCCGTATGGCCGAAGGGGCGGTCAATGAGGTGAATGCCATTCTGGCCGATAGCCAGATGCGCTCGCCTAAAGCGGGTGAGGTTAGCGAAGTATTGCTGCAGGCTGGCGAGCTGGCGCCCAGCGGATTTCCTGTGGTCAGCATTATCGATATGCAGGACGCCTGGGCTGTGATTCAAGTGCGTGAAGATAGGCTAAAGGATTTTAGGGTGGGGCAAACCCTTGAGCTTGAGATCCCCGCCTTGGGTAAAAGTTTTCCTTTTACTATCTCTCACATAGGCGTGATGGGGCACTTTGCTACCTGGCGCGCCACCGAGAGCGGCCATGATTTTGACCTGCGAACCTTCGAGATGGAGTTAAGGCCGACGGCGCCGATCGCGGATCTGAGGGTCGGCATGACAGCATTGCTGTCGCTCTGATCCGGGTAAGCGAATATGTGGCAGCTTTTACGGCGTGAACTCAAGGCGCTCTGGCAAGATCCCTGGCAGTTGGCGCTGATAAGCTATATTCCCTTGCTTGGGGTGTTAGCCTTGTGGTGGCTGTTTAGTGCTGGGGTGCCGCGTCAACTGCCGGTAGCGGTTGTGGATCTGGACAATAGCCAGCTCAGCCGCATGCTCCTTAGGCAACTCGATGCCAGCCCCAGTATCACTCCAGTTGATTATCAGTCGCTGTTTGATGCGAAGGCGGCGATGCAATCATCCAATGCCTATGCAATTGTGCTTCTGCCCCGCGGCCTGAGCCGAGAGCTTATCACCTCCAATCAGCCCACTATCGATATTCGCTACAACGGTCAGTATCTGCTGGTGGGAAAGCTGCTCTCCAGTCAAATTCAGCTCGCGCTGGCCTCCGGTCTCAAACAGAAGGGACTGCTTAAACAGCTGAGTCATGGCGTGCCAATGGGACAGGCGAAGATCAACCTCAACCTGATTGAGACCCAGCTGACGCCGATTTATAACGCCAGCACCAACTACCTGCAGTTTTTGTTGCCGCCTGTGTTACTCGCCATAGTGCAGATTTTAGCTATGCTGGTGTTTGCCAATGCACTGAACCGCGAACTGCGGCTTAACACGCTGGCGCAGTGGTTTTCTCTGGGGGCGTACCGAGTGATTGTGGCCAAACTGCTGCTGTTTATGCCGCTGCTGTTGCTGCATGGCTTGGTTATTTTCACCCTACTGTATGAATATCTTGGCCTGCCGTTGGCCGGCGATTATTGGCAGTTGCTGCTGGCTCAAGGCGTGATGTTACTGGCGGTATGGCTAATCGTGCTGAGCATCTTCTTTGCCTTGCAGGAGAGCGCGCGGGTGATCAGTTTCTGCACCGCCCTGTTTGCCCCGGCGTTTGCCTTTATGGGGGTGACTTATCCAGCCAAGGAGATGCCATTACTGGCCCAGTGGTGGCGGGAGATCATGCCATCGAGCCACTATATCGACACCCATCTGGCCGTTGCCAGCCATGATCAGAGTTATAGCGATGTCGCCGCGCAGCTTGGCAGCTATTGGGGTTTTCTGCTTCTGCTGCCTGTGCTTGCCCTGCTTATCCGCCGCACCGGCATGCAGTTAAGTCAGACCGGCATGCAGCTAAGTCAGACCGGCATGCAGCTAAGTCAGACCGGCATGAAAGTGAGCCAGACAGGCAAGGGCGAGGTAAGCTAGCATGGGTTTCTGGGAAGCGGTGCTCGCCGAGTTTAAGGCGATTTTAAGCGACAGGGCGATCGCCATCACCCTGTTTGGTGGCGTGGTCTTCTATGCACTGCTCTACCCTCTGCCTTATCTGAATCAGGTGCCCGTAGAGCAGCAACTTGTGGTGGTAGATAAAGATCATTCGAGTTTAAGCCGGCAGTTGATTCGCCACGCTGATGCCAGTCCCAAGCTGGCGGTGGTGGCTCAGGTTGACAATATCGAGCAGGCCAGAGTCATGATAGCAAAGGAGCGCGCCCACGGTTTTATTGTGATCCCAGAGGGATTTCGCCGGGATCTACTGCGCCGACAAAGTGTGACCTTGGCCTATGGCGGCGATGCCAACTACTTTCTTATCTACTCGACCATCATCGAAGGTCTGGTTGCCGTGGGGATGGAGAGCGAAAAATCGGTGCGAACTATCGGCCTGCTGGCCAATGGTCAGAGCCCAAAGCAGGTGGCGCGAGATGTTGCGCCTATCCATCTCAACAGTGTGCCCGCTTTTAATCCCGGCCTCGGCTATACGGCCTATGTGGTGCCCGGCGTGTTGCTGCTGGTGTTGCATCAGACTCTGCTTATCGGCACGGGGATTTTGGGGGCTGGCCAGTGGCGAAAGCAGGGTTACTGGCGACAGCTCACGATTGGACGCTTACTTGCGGCGCGGCTTGTCACCTTTGGTCTTATCTACAGCTTGTTTACCAGCTTCTACTTTGGCATCTGTTATTACGCCTATGATGTAAATACTCAGGCAGAGCTGGGGCAACTGGCGCTGTTTCTGCTGCCTTTTATTCTGGCCACAAGCCTTGCGGGTGTGGCGATAAGCTGCCTGTTTACCCGCCGGGATCAACCGACTCAGATCATGCTGCTGCTCTCTATGCCTATCCTGTTTTTGTCTGGATTTATCTGGCCACTAGAGTTGATTCCTATGCCGCTTATCTGGTTGTCTGATTTGATTCCTGCCGTACCTGGCATTCAGGGGATCTTGCAGCTTAATCAGATGGGGGCAGACTGGTCGGCCATTGCGCCGCTATGGCTGCAGCTGTGGGGATTAGCCTTGGGCTATCTGCTGCTGGCGCTGCTGGGGATGCGTTGGCGCCTTGGTCAAATTCATCAGTATGAACACTAGTCAGCGAATAAAAAAATAGGCAGTTAAGTCGCGTTTAACTGCCTATTCTATTTTCCTGTCTGCTAACTGCTTGTTTGCTCGCATTAGGGCTCCTTGTCAGGAGCTTGCCCCACAGCAAATTAACGACTCGCCAATTGCACGCTGTTCAGTGCGTTCTCTAGGCGGGCTAGGTTGTGCTTGTAGATCTTGTCATCTGTGGCATCAACTGCACGTTTAAAATCTTCCAGTGCGCCCAGGTTATCGTTTTGCATTAGCTTCATGACGCCGCGGTTATTGAAGGCGTAGGCTCGAATATCGTGACGATCTGATGTGTCTGCGTGCAGTGCGCTGCTGACGGCAGCTGTGCAGGCTTTCTCTGCCTTATCAAATTGAGCGAGTTTAGTGTACCCAACGCAGAGGTTGAGGTTACGGGAATATTTGTCCAGCTCGTTTGCTTCGGCCGACTTTGTGAGTGCTATGCCTTGGGCGACATCGCCTGACTGCAGGGCTTCGACTCCGGGGGCATTTTTAATCACCACCATCTTATACTGACTGTTTTCTAGGTCAGCAAAAGCGGAGCTGGAAATGCTAAGTAGAATACCTGCGGCCAATAATTCTAATGTTTTCATTTCATCTATCCCTTTGTCATTGGTAGCCCCTCGCTACAGGGATAAATTTAGTGAGATCTGTGATGAGTGACAAACGAGAAAAATCACACCGACAGGTTAAATTTTTTCATCTGTTGCTTTCGCTGTGATGCACTAGCGTTAGCAGTGTATGTTGATAATATGTTTTTTAACAATTAGTTAGTATGATATGTGAAGCGCTTTACGATCCATTCTATGAGTAGCTGTACCTCTTTTTTCGGTTGTTCTTTGCCATGATGGATCAAAAAATAGCGATCATGACTGTTAAGCGCCTGTGGGAATAATTGGATTAGATTGCCGCTGTCGAACCAGGCCTGGCTGATGGGCAGAGGCACTAAGGCGACCCCGAGCCCCTGTTCGGCGGCGCGGGCAACGCTGAACATACTGTCGAGCTGGATGATCTGCTTGGGCTGAAAATCCTCAAAGCCGATATTTTCCGCCCATTGGTGCCAGGCATAGGGACGCGCCTGATGCAAAATCAGTGGCGTTTCTTTTAAGGCACTATAACCCTTACTGGCAATCTGTCGATAGAGGTTCTTATTGCAGGCGGGCACATAATTGAGAGGAAATAGATCGAAGGTGTGCTCATGGGTTGGACGATTGCCCGATAACAGAATAGAAAGATCCGTATGGGCCTGCTGTTCGGCTCGGGTTTTGACGGTTTCCAGCTTGAGGTTGATCTTGGGGTATTGGGTCGACCAACCCACAAGTTGTGGCACAAACAGCTCACTGGCAAAAAACTCTGGCATCTCTATGCTGACTTCCAGCATCTGATCCTGATGGCTGAACTCATTGACTGTATGGGTCAGCTGCTGCATCAAAGGTTCTATCTGCTCATAGAAGCGCACGCCGGTTTCCGTAAGTGAGATGGAACGAGTCTGACGGATAAACAGGGGCTGCTGCAGGTTTTCCTCCAGCTGTTTTATCTGATGACTCACAGCGGAAGGGGTGAGAAACAGCTTCTTGGCCGTCTCTTTAAAACTTAAACATTCTGCCGCAACACAAAAACAGCGTAAACCTCTCAGGGAGGTGTGCAGTGGTAGCATCTTTTTCTCTTGAGTCGTTTAATGAAACTGGAATAAAGCAAGGCTTAGGCCAAGCCGACCGAGTGGCCTTAGCTGTTCTGGCAGGCTAGCATAGACTCCATTCGGTGCTAACCAGCGAGTGAATATTTTGTGATTTTACAACAAAAAAGCGCCAAACAGGTGCAAAAAACGCCTCAATTTGAGGCGTTTTGTCATTAAATTTCTAAATTGGCTTATTCGGCGGTTTCGGCCTTGATATATTTCACCAGTTCATTGGCCGACTTTGAGGCTTCATCGGGCTTCTTGCTCAGCTCCTTGTTGGCCTGGCGGATCAGCTGACGCAGCTTCTGTCTGTCCAGGGTTGGGTGCTGCTCGATGAGCGCCTGTACAGCGTCATCGCCTTCGCTGAGCAGCTGATCTTTAATCTTCTCGGCCACATTGAGCTTGGAGCTTTCGTTACGATTCTGATTGAGCACATTTTTCAGCTCTTCCTGCAACTGCTCAATATCCACGTTGCGCATCAGCTTGCCAATATAGTGCATATGACGGCGATGGGCTTCGGTATTGATGCGAATCGTCTTGGCTTTCAGCAGGTTGTCATACAGGGTCTCATCCAGCTCCAGTTTGCTTAGCTGGCTCTTGCTCAGTTCGGTCAGCTTCTTCCCTAGCTCTTGATAGATCACCAGTTCCCGCTTGATGTCGGCGCGGCTGACATAATCTTCGTCATGGTCGAAAGGTTGCTTAAAATGTTCTGAGTCACCAACAATATTCATAATAAAATCTCTAAGGTTAACACCCTGTTGTCGTCTGTCTGATGTGAAGCGGTAGGCAGGTAAGGGTGATACTGCAAACTGCTGTCTTTGGGCTTCAGGGTTAGCCCTTAGATAAACAGACTTAAAAATGATACTTGGGTTAATCATACCATCTCAACGGATTATCGCCTATTGAGCCTGGTGTTTGATGACAGTTATTTAATGTGAAAGCCAGATGGGTTTGTTATGCTACAGCCATTATTGGTCATGAAAGAGTAGATTTGTGTCTTCACCTAGCCTTGAAACTGAATTGGATTCATTAAAAGATGCCGTCTCTATGGCATTAGAGTACGCCGCGGCCTTAGGGTCATCGAGCGCAGAGGTTGCCATCAGTAAGCAGCAGGGATTGTCTGTCTCGACGCGTCTGAAAGAGGTTGAAACCGTTGAATTTAATAAGGATGGTGCCTTAGGTATTACCCTGTTTCGTGACGGTTGTAAGGGCAGCTCATCGACATCTGACTTAAGCCCTGAAGCGATCCGCCGTGCGGTCAAGGCCGCCGATGATATTGCCAAGTTTACCTCGGAAGACCCTTTTAATGGCCTGGCAGATGCCGACTTAATGGCCAAACAGATTGAAGATTTAGCGCTTTTTTATCCCTATGATACCGATCCCGGTGAGCTTGAGCAGCTCGCGGTGCGCGCCGAAGAAGCGGCGCTGAGCAGCGATAGCCGGATTAAAAACTCCGATGGTGCCAGCGCCAATGCTCATACCGGAGTCAAGGTGTATGGTAACAGCCATGGTTTTCTCGATGGGTATCTCAGCTCGCGTTACAGCTTAAGCTGTGTGGTGATTGGTGAGCAGGATGGCAACATGCAGCGTGATTATGATTACACTGTTGCCCGTAAGTTTGATGAGCTCTGGACCCCGGAAAAAGTTGGATTAGAAGCGGCCAAGAAAACGGTAGACAGGCTGGGCGCTCGCAAGATTGGCACCACTAAACTGCCTGTGTTGCTTGCACCGGATATCGCAACCGGTCTGATGGGGCACCTGGTCAGCGCCATCAGCGGCAGCAGCCTGTATCGTAAATCCAGCTTTTTGCAGGATGCTATCGACACGCAGATCTTCCCTGACTGGTTCACTATTGCCGAGCAGCCTCACCTGAAAGGCGCCCTCGCCAGTGCCTATTACGACAGCGAAGGGGTGGCAACTCAGGATCGCAATATTATCGACAAGGGCATATTGTCGACTTACCTGTTAACTAGCTATTCGGCGCGCAAGTTGGGTCTAACCAATACAGGTCATGCGGGTGGTATTTACAACTGGACCCTGTCCCACAGCGGCCAGAGTTTCGATGAGCTGATAGGACTCATGGGCACAGGCATTATAGTGACTGAGGTGATGGGGCAGGGGGTTAATGGCGTGACCGGCGACTATTCTCGCGGCGCGGCAGGCTTCTATGTTGAAAATGGCGTGATCCAATATCCGGTCGAGGAGATCACCATAGCCGGGAACCTCAAGGAGATGTACCGCAATATAGTCGCCGTGAGTAAGGACAGGGATCTGCGCTCATCCATTCGCACCGGTGGCATATTGCTCGGTGAGATGAAGATTGCCGGTAATTAAACCGCTGAATACTAAAATGGAAAAACGAGCATAGTTTGCTCGTTTTTTTATGTCTGCGTTTCCTTCTTCTCTTGAATATATGGATTTTCATATATATGCTTATTCGCATATTTTGCTCTGCAGGAGTTCAGTAAGATGACCAGCCTCTTCTTTAAAGCCTTGGCCGATGAGACCCGTTTACTGAGTCTGCTGCTGATCCTGTCGCAAACCGAGCTGTGCGTCTGTGAGCTGATGGCGGCGCTCGATGAGAGTCAGCCGAAAATCTCCCGTCATCTGGCGCAGCTGCGCAAGGCGGGTTTGCTAAGCGATCGCCGTCAGGGACAATGGGTGTTCTATCGGCTCAATCCTGAGTTGCCCGACTGGGCGCTGGCCGTACTGCAGCAGACGCTGGCGGGCAATCCGGCCTTCATCGAACCGCCTGTGGCGCGGTTACAAGTGATGGGACAACGCCCCGAACGCAGCAAGGCCTGCTGCCAATAAGTCTGGGATAACAAATTATGGGATTATTTGAGCGTTATCTGAGTGTCTGGGTTGGGCTTGCCATCTTGTTTGGCGTGAGTCTGGGTCATCTCTTCCCTAGCTTTTTTAGCCTGCTTGCAAGCTTCGAATATGCCAGTGTCAATCTGCTGATCGCCCTGCTTATTTGGGTGATGATCTACCCTATGATGGTGCAGATCGATTTCTCTGCAGTCAAGCATATTGGCCGGCGACCTAAGGGGTTATTGCTGACGTTAGTGGTTAACTGGCTGATTAAGCCTTTTACCATGGCGCTGCTTGGATGGTTGTTTTTTAAATTCTTTTTCGCCCATTTGCTGGATGCTCAAACCGCCAGTGAATATATTGCCGGCATGATCTTATTGGGTGTTGCCCCTTGTACCGCTATGGTGTTTGTCTGGAGTCAGCTGACTAAGGGCGATCCAAACTATACCTTGGTGCAGGTATCGGTGAACGATCTCATTATGGTGTTTGCCTTTGCCCCTCTGTGCGGTTTTCTACTTGGGGTGAGTGATATTCAGGTGCCCTGGCAGACACTCTTACTCTCTGTCATCCTCTATGTCGTACTGCCTCTGATTGCCGGTATCATTACACGTCAATGGCTCAATCGCCGGGATAAGCAGACTGGGGTAGAGGCCTTTATTGCCGGGATCAAACCTTGGTCCATGCTGGGTTTGTTGGCCACAGTCCTATTATTGTTTGGATTACAGGCCAATACTATTCTGGCGCAGCCACTAAATATTTTGCTGATCGCGATTCCTTTGTTGATTCAGACCTATGGCATCTTCTTTATCGCCTATTTTGCGGCGAAGCGATTGAACTTGTCACAAGAGGTCGCCGCGCCAGCCTGCATGATAGCCACCTCGAACTTTTTTGAGCTTGCCGTTGCTGTGGCTATCTCTCTCTTTGGTCTGCATTCTGGAGCCGCCTTAGCCACTGTGGTGGGTGTACTGGTGGAAGTGCCGGTTATGTTGTCATTAGTGGCGTTTGTCAATCATGATCGCGCGGCATATGTGGCCGAACTAAGCGGTCGTAGCAACAGGCATTAACTCTGTTGGTCGACAATAATGAACCAATAGAATCCATTATTTTTTCTGGTATGTAGGAACTGAGATGACAATTAAAATCGGGATCAACGGTTTTGGCCGCATGGGCAGGTTGGCACTGCGCGCCGCCTGGGAGTGGGATGACGTGGAGTTTGTGCATATTAACGATCCTGCCGGTGATGCGGCGACCCTGGCACATTTGCTCACCTTCGATTCTGTCCACGGCCGCTGGTGTCACGAGGCAACAGCCGAGGGCGATCAGATAGTGATCGATAATAAGCGCATCAATAGCAGTCGCAATCGCACCATAGCCGAAACCGACTGGTCTGGCTGTGACCTGGTGATCGAAGCCTCGGGCGTGATGCGCTCTAAAGCCTTACTACAGGCCTATCTGGATCAAGGGGTAAAACGTGTGGTGGTGACAGCGCCGGTCAAAGAGGACGGGGTACTGAATATCGTCATGGGGGTGAACCAGCAGCTGTACGATAAAGATAAATATCAGATAGTCACCGCCGCTTCCTGTACCACCAACTGTTTGGCGCCTGTGGTCAAAGTGCTGCACGAAAATATCGGCATCAAGCATGGCTCTATGACGACCATTCACGATATCACTAACACTCAGACTATCTTGGACGCGCCCCATAAGGATCTGCGCCGCGCCCGCGCCTGCGGTCAGTCGCTTATTCCGACTACGACAGGTTCTGCCACGGCCATCACCCATATCTTCCCCGAGCTCAAAGGCAAGCTGAACGGCCATGCGGTGCGGGTACCCTTGGCGAACGCTTCTATTACCGATTGTGTGTTTGAGATGCAGCGTCCGGTAACTGAGGCTGAGGTGAATGCCCTGTTCAAGCAGGCGGCCGAGGGCGAGCTGCAAGGGATTTTAGGCTACGAGGAGCGCCCGCTGGTGTCGGTGGATTACAAGACAGATCCCCGCTCCAGCATAGTCGATGCCCTGTCGACCATGGTGATCAACGGTACTCAGCTCAAGCTCTATGTCTGGTATGACAACGAGTGGGGCTATGCCAACCGCACCGCCGAGCTGGCGCGCCTGGTCGGCCGTCTAGACAAGGGCTAAAGGATAATATCTGATGTTCGCCAGTTTGCGCGCCTTGCCGTCTGAGATGCGGCAATACCTGATGGTGACGGGCAACTATTGGGCCTTCACCCTGACCGACGGCGCGCTGCGCATGCTGGTGGTGCTGCATTTTCACCAGCAGGGCTACTCGCCACTCGCCATCGCCATGCTGTTCCTCTTCTATGAGATTTTCGGTGTGGTCACCAATCTGCTGGGCGGCTATCTTGGCGCCCGTATGGGCTTGAATCGCACCATGAACCTCGGCCTGGGGCTGCAAGTGCTGGCGCTGGGCATGTTATTGGTGCCTGCTTCCTGGCTGACGGTAGCCTGGGTGATGGCGGCGCAGGCGCTATCCGGGATCGCCAAAGATCTCAATAAGATGAGCGCCAAGAGCAGCGTGAAGATGCTGGTGGCCAAGGGGGAGGAGGGCACTCTCTATAAATATGTCGCCATGCTCACCGGCTCGAAGAATGCCCTGAAAGGGGTAGGGTTCTTCCTCGGCGGTATGCTGCTCTCCTGGCTGGGATTCAAGGGGGCGATCGCCTCTATGGCGCTTGGCTTGAGCTTGATCTGGCTGCTGAGCCTGATAAAACTCAAGCAAGATCTAGGTAAGGCGAAGAACAAGCCCAAATTTAGCGAGCTCTTCTCAAAAAGCCGCAGCATCAATATCTTATCGGCGGCGCGCCTCTGCCTGTTCGCCGCCCGCGATGTCTGGTTTGTGGTGGCGCTGCCTGTCTATCTCGACAGCCAGTTTGGCTGGGATCATGCGGCCGTCGGTGGCTTTCTGGCGCTGTGGATCATAGGTTATGGCGCGGTGCAGAGCATGGCGCCCCAGGTGACGGGCAAGAAAGCAGGCAAGGTGCCTGATGGCCGCGCGGCGTTGCTTTGGGCGGCGCTATTAACCCTTATTCCGGCCGCGATTGCTGTGTTGATGGCGAAAACGGCTGCGCCTGAGAATCTTCAGCTTGTTTTGCTGCTAGGTCTGCTGATTTTTGGCGCCGTGTTTGCGATCAACTCTTCCCTGCACAGTTATCTTATTGTCAGCTATGCCAGCGACGATGGTGTCTCCCTGGATGTGGGCTTCTACTATATGGCCAATGCCCTTGGCCGATTGCTCGGTACTGTGCTCTCCGGCTGGATGTATCAGGAGTATGGGTTAACCGCCTGCCTGTGGATCTCGGCTGGGTTACTTGCCTTAACTGCGGCGATTAGCCTTTGGTTGCCAAGAAAGGGGTGATCGAGTGTAGATGTGCCTGGAGGGAGCGAAAACAGGATGTTTTCACTAAGCCGTTATGGATGGCGAAAAGCGTCCCGAAGGACTCTATGTGTCACTGCATCTACTACACGCCGTGAATCCATCCTTGGAGGCTTGACGATGGCATCCATGCCATCGACATTCGCAGCTGCAACAACACATGGTGTTATCTCTACAATTTGGCTTTTCTTTAAGTAAGAAGTCAATTTTTGGGTATTCAAAGTTCTCTGCTGGCGTGATATTTATTAGTTTGTTATTAATATCATAAAGATATAAACAACATCTCGCCTCGATAGTAAGTTTGGACGCTATGGAATCATCATGGCTTACAAGCCATTTTAAGTGGCTTGATATAGCAGAGAATAAGGAGTTTCAGTGAAATTAGCCTTGGTTAGCGACAATTCGACAGCCCAGGGAACAGAGGCTGTCGATTATTTATTGAAGAGTATTGGGGTACCGAAAAGCGATATTTCTATCGGTTATATTGCCTCATCTCCCGATCCAGATAAGTTCTTTTTTGGGCAAACAGTGGCGTTTTACCGATCACTGGGAATAGCGGATGTGGTCTATCTGGAATTAGAGGATGGCTATAGCCAGGTGTTGGCAACAGAGGTTTTGTCGAAAAGTGTCATACATCTGTCAGGTGGGAATACCTATAGGTTTTTATCTTGGCTAAAACATAGGGGGTTAGACGTTCAGTTACGTGCCCTGGCATTAAATGGTAAGCCCATGGTCGGTGTGAGTGCCGGTGCAATGCTATTGACCCCCTCAATTGCTTCGGCTGCCTTATGCGGCGATATTAATGAAGTTGACTTGTCAGACGATTCGGCCCTTGGGCTTATCCCTAGCTTATTTTGTGCCCATTCAACAAAAGATGTTGCCGAACAGGAGTTGGCGCTACAAATTTCAGCCAAGACGGGAAACAAGCTTGTTATGTGTAGCGACTCAGATGCTGTGTATGTGGATGATAAGCAGATAAAAGCGTTTGGCAAACCTGTGTGGATTGCATCAGAAACGGACATTTAGATTTGACTCGAGCAATGAGTTTATAAACCGGAGAAGCTATGGCTAAGGGACAGTGTAATTGTGGCGCGGTGGCGTTCGAGATCGATGGCGAGGTGACAGATATCTATGTCTGTCACTGCTCTATCTGCCGCCGATATACGGGTAATAATGGCGTGGCCGTGGTGATTGCCAGTAATGACAAATTTCGCTGGCTCAAAGGGGCTGAGCAGGTCACGACCTGGCGCAAGCCTGTGGGCGATTGGGAGTCGCGCTTCTGTCGTATCTGCGGATCATCACTGCCGATGAGAAATAGTGAGTCCAGTATGGCGGTGCCCGCCGGCAGCATTATCGAGGGCGGGGATAAGCTGCAGGTAAAGCATCATATCTGGGTGGACTCGAAGGCCAGCTGGGATGAGATAGGTGATGCAGGCAAACAGCATCTCCAGGCCTTTGAAGGAAGCGCTTAAGTGAAGTGTTTAAGATAAGCCTTTAAAAAAAATGGTATCTTGTTGTATTTAAAAGTATTACAGCCTTGCCAGGAGAGAAAGTGCAAGTTGGGGCTTACAGCTTGACCTAATCTTAAGTTTCGTTTTGTAGAATTTACTCAATTAGTTTTAATTTAACTGTTGAGATGAGTCTATATGAATGAATTTATTGAAAATGTACGTCAAAAGCTTACAGTGAAAGTGACGACATTTATTCTTCTTCTCTCAGGGTATTTTGCTTTCGTATTAAATCAGCCAGTGATTGGTAAGATATTTGCGCTTGGCAGCACAGTGCCAGACTGGTGGTTCCCCTATACGGCGCCAATACTGTTATTGGCTGCCTTTGTAATTATCTACTCCTTATTTGCCATTCCCTATCTGATTAAACCCTTTGCGATTTTTCTGGTGTTAACATCGGCAGCGGCGCTTTATGCCTCCCAAACCTTTCAGGTTATGTTTGATATGACCATGATGGAAAACCTGTTTGAAACTAATTCAGCCGAAGCCTCATTCTATATTAATGGCACCTCTCTTCTGTTTGTGCTGCTTTATGGTGTGCTGCCTTCCATAGTGATCGCATTGGTGCGTTTTGAGTATCGCAGTACGCTAGGGCAGGAGCTGTTTTCCCGTATTGTTTTGGTGATTAGCGCATTACTGGTGATTTTGATGATTGTGGCCAGCAGCTACAAAAATTACGCCTCTGTGGGACGTAATAATCATTATTTAAATAAGATGATTATTCCGGCTCATGTTTTTAATGGGGTCAAATACATTAAGCGCACCTATTTATCGACGCCATTGGAATATAAACAGATAGGTGATGACGCCGAGCTGATTGCCAATGACAATGGCAAACCGACCATGATGATCTTTATCTTGGGTGAAACGGCCCGGGGTATGAACTATGCCTATAATGGCTACCACAGAGAGACCAATCCCTATACTCAGAATCAGGGTTTTATTTCATTAGCCGATGTGCAATCTTGTGGTACTTATACCGCATTATCAGTCCCTTGTATGTTCTCTAATATGACGAGAGAAAATTACAATAAAGAGCGAGCCTACAATCAGGACAATGTGCTGGATGTAATTGCTAAAGCGGGAGTTGAGGTCTTATGGGTCGAAAACGATGGCGGTGATAAAGGCGTCGCAAAGCGGCTCCCTAAGGTTAAGATAGATCCTAAGCAAAAGGTTGAAAATTGTAACGGCATAACCTGTTATGACGCCGAAATGCTTCGCCATATAGACAATTTTTTAGCAGGAGATGATGTCAAGAACAGGCTATTAGTGCTACACGGTATAGGTAGTCATGGTCCTACTTATTGGCAGCGTTATCCCAAAGCTATGGCACGCTATACTCCGTCCTGCGATCGCAGTGATATCGAAAAATGTAGTGATGAAGAGATCCGAAATGTCTATGATAATACCATTGCCTATACGGACTATGTGACCTCGAAATTAGTTGAAAAGTTAGAAAATTACTCAGATAAATACAATGTGGCTCTGATGTATATCTCAGATCACGGTGAGTCTTTAGGCGAAAATGGGCTCTATTTACACGGCACGCCGTACGCGATTGCGCCGAAAGAGCAAACCACAGTCCCCTGGTTAATCTGGATGCCGCAGCAATATGCTGAGCAGAAACACATTGACCCCGGTTGTTTAGAGGGACAAACCCAGGTGACCCACGATAATCTGTTTCATACATTACTTGGGTTGTACGGGGTTAAAACGGCTGCCAAACAAAGTGATTTAGATTTAACAGCCCGTTGTAGCGTTTAAAGAGCGGCTTAACGCTATGGGGGTGATTGTTTGGCTATCGATTTAAACATTCAGGGTAAAGCCACCGATGAAGTTGCTACTAATAGAGGACTCAGAACCTTTACGACGGGGCCTGATGGTCGGATTACAGAACTTGGGTTACCGGGTTGATGAAGCCGCTGATGGTGAACAAGGGCTCGCGATGGCCTTAAGTCTGCGATATGACCTGATAGTGTTAGATCTGATGTTACCTAAGATGAATGGCCTACAGATTTTAGCCGAAATACGGCAAAAGGGGCTGCAGATTAAGGTGCTGATTTTATCTGCCAAAAGTGAGGTTAAGGATAAAATTGATGGTCTGATGCAAGGTGCAGATGACTACCTAGCCAAGCCTTTTTCTTTTGAAGAGCTACACGCCCGTATTATCGCCCTGACACGACGAGGTGAACTGACCGAGTCGACAAGCCAGGGGGAGGTTAATGGTTTTCGCATCGATGGCGAGAAAAAGCGGCTAACTTATCAACAGCAAGAGATTGAGCTGACTCCCCATGAATTTCGAGTCGTAGAGTGTATCTTTAATGCTCGCGGCAGAGTGGTCAGCCTAGAACAGATAAGTGACGCCCTGGTCGGTGAGTTTGATTATGTTTCTAAAAACACCATAGAATCGCACTTATCTGCGGTGCGGCGCAAAGTCCGCGAGAAGGGGGCCGTGCTGCCCATTAAAAATAAGCGGGGCTTTGGCTATATAGTCGAAGTGCTTTAATAGGGATCTTGTTCCAACAAGGCGATGTAAAAATGAAACGAAGCGCATCAATCATGGGAGGCTTGGTCAACTCGCTCTTGGCTGTGTTTTCACTGTTTATTTTTATTATTTTCCTCGTCGTTGATCTCCTGGTGGATAACTGGGCAGACGAACAATTTGAAGATGATTTAATGAGTCATGCCAGCTATCTCCAGAATTTGATTAAAGAGCAGGAGCAGACCGCAACGCTCAAGATAGATACCTTGTTGATCAAAGAGTTTGCCGATAAGGAACATCCAGAGCTAAGCTTTTTTCAGGTCTGGGATGACAAGAAGCAAACCCTTCAACGCTCCCCTTCATTGCAGGATTTTCCCGATGTTGAACTGATTAGGCTCGAGCAGCCGATTAACAGTATTAAGCTAGTGAATGTTGAGTTGCCAAATGGGGATTCCGGCCGAGCTGTGATGAGCTATTTTGCGATTAACCTTCCTCAGAAAAATAACCCTGTACCTATCTATCTGACCGTCTATAAATCGGATAATGCTTTAGAGACTTTTCTTTGGGGCGTGGATATCCTGCTGTTCATCTCATTTTTTGTGGCCATTTTTATTATGCGCACTCTGGCGATTCGCATAGTTTCTAACGGTTTAAAGCCACTTGATTTTATTAACCAGCAGATTAAGAGTCTCAGTCTGGCTCGGCAAAATAATCACAACCTCTCTCTGAATATTTCCCCCTTTGAGCCACCTATTGCTGAGATCGAGCCGATCCGCAATGAACTGAATAATTTTATTCGTACCAATCAGCAGTTGATTGAAAAAGAGCAGCGAATCACCGCCGATATTGCCCATGAACTCAAGACACCGATCGCGGAAATTATCAGCTTGACTGAGGTGTCGCTTAATTTCCCTGATGATGTTCGTATCAGCGAAACCTATCAGCAGGATATGCTTAAAATCTCCCTGCGGATGAAAAAAATTGTTGATAACTTACTCTTGTTACAAAGGGCATCTTCTGATCAGTTTGTGGTGCAGTTAGAGGAGGTCGAGTTAGAAGATCTGCTGTTAGAGGTTCAAAATAGCCTGATGTTTAAATACCCGGATATAA
This sequence comes from Shewanella sp. AS1, assembly GCF_021412565.1. Classification (GTDB taxonomy): domain Bacteria; phylum Pseudomonadota; class Gammaproteobacteria; order Enterobacterales; family Shewanellaceae; genus Shewanella. Next base: position 62,788 of record NZ_JAKCLJ010000008.1, read on the forward strand.
AACAGCGGGTCGTCAGGAAAGGGGAAGAGTGGCATCAATTGGTGATAGTGGACTATTTCAGCCTCTATACCATTTTGCTCAATCTGCTCGATAATGCGCTCTATTACGGCAAAGACCAAGGCTTGGTCGGCGTTAGCCTGGATCTGGACGCCGATGCAAGTTTAACCCTGATCGTGACGAATGAGTTGGATGAAGTGTTAACCGATAGGCAACTGCAGCAGTTAACCGAGCCGCTTTACCAGGTAGACTCAGCCCGAACCGAACAACAAAAGCATGGCCTGGGCTTATCCATAGTGCAGCAGCTATGCCAGCAGAATCAGCTAAGGTTGAACATAGACAAGGGGGGCGACGGTTCCACCCTGAATGTGGCGATTAAAAACATCCGCTGTGTCGACGCTGAAGCGGAGCAGAGCCGTTAGGGCTAAGGTCTGGCTTTATTTTGCTGTAAAACACTTATTTAAAAGATGATTTAAAAGAGAAGTTAAAAGATGACTTAACTGCTTTATCTTACAGTGATAGCGCATTTTAAAGCCGAGAGTGTAACTAATAAATCGAGGGAAAGACCATGTATCAGGGGCAATGTCATTGTGGCAATGTGCAGCTGAGTATTAGCCGGTTAACGGATACCGCGACCTGTTGTAATTGCTCCATCTGTCAGCGCTATGCCGGGCTTTGGGGCTATTTAACTGAGGCGGAAGTGACAGTAACAGTCGGTGAGCATGGGCTTGACAATTATGAACAGGGTGACAGGTTTCTGAGTGTGAAGCGTTGCAAACACTGTGGCTGCGTGACCCACTATGTCTGCACCGAGCGCTATAAACAGATTGCCACTGAGGGTAAAGGTGATCGGCTGGCGGTGAACTACAATATGTTTCCCCGTGAGCAGCTGGCCGATATCAAGATCCTCTACCTAGATGGCGCCGACACTTGGGAGTATCTGGATGAGGGATGGACAATCCCATCCCTCTAGCATCTCCTGCAAACGCTTAGAGCTATACTCGTTCTGCCGCCAGTTTAGCCGCGCGCGCGCCATGTTCAAACGCCCCGTGGGCATTCTGGGCACCATTTAGCTCTGAGTGGGCTATGATGATGCGGCCATATCCTTGCTTGACTATATCCAGCGGGTTTTGCGAGCCATCCTTGCGCATCATAAAGCCTGCCGGGCGCGCTAAACGGGCGTGTCCCCAACGGTTGAGCACGATACCGGCAATGTCGCGCTTGGCATCGAAACCGTATTTACCGAACATGCGGGTCATCTGGTGGCGCAGCAGCAACTCATAATCGGCATACTGAGTGCTGAACATGCGGATACGGCCGCCCAGGGTCTGGCGTCTGGCGTCCGTCTCATTCTTGTCATAGAGTCCCATATAGAGGGTGAAAATCGCAGGCTTACTGGGATCCATCGGCGGCGTATGACCATCGACCTGCATCGGGGCGCGCAGGTTACCGCAGAAACCGAGCTGGTTCTCATCATCGAACCAGCGCACCGCACCTACTCCCAGCTTAGCGAGGAACTGCCAGTTGCTGAGGGCGACGTTGATCACCAGCGCCGGAGCATGAATAAATTCCTGGTAGGCATTGCTAATCACCTTTGGCATGTCGGTGAGGATATGGCGATTGACCCAGCCGCCGCTGGCCATGATCACTTGTCCTGCGGTTAATTTATGTAGCTTGCCGCCTTTCTCGTAGGTGATCTCTACCTTGTCGCTCTGGTGATCCTGATTTTTGTGTTCCACTTTCACCACAGTCGCAGCCAAGCGCATGCGGGTAGCCTGCTCTGGGCTGTCTAAGGCAGCGAAATTGACCTTGCCAAACAGCATATCGCCGAATGCATCTTCACCATCAATCGCCTTGGGATTGATTTTTCTCGCCAGGGCGCGGGCGAAGGCGCTGTTGCCGCCGGGAAAGGAGGGAATGGCGTTTTTAAGGTTCATCACGAAGCGGCTGGCTTCTTTGGCCGAGGCGTTTTCGGGGGACAGGCCCGTGAGTAGCCCAACCAGCGGGCGACACATATCCTGCACCGCATCGTCATAGCCTTTCACCTGGCTGAGGAAATGGCTGTAGCTCATGTTGTCCAGCTCGAAGTCACTGAGGTTTTCTGTGCCGCCCTTGTTTTGACGCCAGGCTAAGAGATCCTTTTTCGCCTGTTCACTAAAGGGAGTATTTTGTAGCTTGTCGCTCCAGATATTCTTGCTGAAATAGGGGCGGGATGCGCCCTGTTTATTGTCAAAATAGTAGGCCACATCCACTAGATTTTCGCCTATGCCATCCATGTTGGTGTAGTTGTCTGTGGAGAGACGAATATCCTGATAGGGGGCGACCGGCTGAGAAAACTCATATTGGCGTGGCAGTTCAAGTTCGGTAAACAGCCTATCCATCTGGGTGCCTGAGCCCGGTGCAGGAACGGAGAAATCATTAGCGGCCTGGGGGCCGATTAGCTGCACGCCATCGACCACAAAATCATTCTGTTTCGAGGCGCCGCCGAAGATGGGATGGTTATCCAGCATTAAACAACGCTTCTTGCCCTGGGTGAGTTTTTGAAACTCATAGGCGGCTAACATGCCCGCCGGGCCGCCGCCGACGATCACCAGATCATAATGCTCGGCGGCTTCCGGACTCTGGGGCAGTTGTGACCAGGTATTATCGCGAATGCGGTGGGCAGAGGTGACCACATCATGGGTGTTGCCGTTGGACTTGGCATAGTCGCCCGTGCCGCCAAAGCCTGTCCAAGGATCCCAGCTTGGGCTACCGCTCGACGGCTTCTGATTGGTTGGCGCGGCGGCCTGGGTGGTGCTCGACAGGCCAGATAAGAGCAGTGCGCTGCTGGCAAGCGTGCCGTTAACAAAGTCACGACGGGTGATCGCCTTGTCCATACCCAGTAGGTTGGCGATTTTCTTATTATTGTTTTTCATAGGGTTACTCTTGTTATTGCTTGGAGTTGCCTTCGATTATTGTGTTAACCGTGTTTATGATTCAAGGGGTTAATCTTTACCAAATGTGTCCGGCTGAGGTATGTAGCATTTTTGTTGTGTTTATTAACAACTGGCTTTCATTTGCCTGTGGTTTCGTTGTACCCTGAGAAGCAATTAACAGGGGTGGCGCAGATCACCGGATAAAGATAAAAATAACGAGGTTTTCATGGAAGCTATTACTGAGTTTGTCAGTACGATCAACGGCTTTGTGTGGGGCACTCCCATGCTGGTGATGATCCTAGGGGTGGGGCTGTTTCTCTCATTTGGTTTGAAATTGATGCCCATTTTAAAGTTGGGCACAGGCTTCAGGCTGCTCTGGTCCGGACGCATCCCAGATAAAGATAAAGAGGTGAAAGGGGAGATCAGCCCCTTTAATGCCCTGATGACATCCCTCTCGGCGACCATAGGTACGGGGAACATTGCCGGTGTGGCAACGGCGATTTTTGTTGGTGGTCCTGGCGCCCTGTTCTGGATGTGGTGTACCGCGCTGGTGGGGATGGCGACCAAGTTCTCCGAGGCCGTGCTGGCGGTGAAATACCGTGAGGTGGACGACAACGGCAACCATATCGGTGGCCCCATGTACTACATCAAGAATGGTCTGGGTAGTAAATGGGCTTGGCTCGGCACCGCCTTTGCCCTGTTTGGTTCGTTCGCCGGTTTCGGCATTGGTAATACAGTGCAGGCTAACTCGGTTGCCGATGCGCTGAGCAGTAATTTCGGTGTGCCAGCCTGGGTGACAGGCCTGATACTGATGCTGCTGGTGGGCGCCGTGCTGGTGGGTGGCATTAAGCGTATCGCCGATGTGGCGGGTAAATTAGTGCCACTGATGACTGTCTTCTATATCATGGCCGGTCTGGCTGTGCTTGTGGTCAATGCGGCCGAGATCCCAGCGGCGATCGCACTGATTTTCCACAGCGCCTTTAATCCTGTGGCGGCGCAGGGCGGTTTTGCTGGTGCGGCTGTGTGGGCGGCGATCCGCTTCGGTGTGGCTCGCGGTGTATTTTCTAACGAAGCGGGTCTGGGTAGTGCACCAATTGCCCATGCGGCGGCGCAGACCAATAACCCTGTGGCTCAGGGCTTGGTAGCCATGCTGGGCACCTTTATCGATACTCTGATTGTTTGTTCTATCACGGGCCTAGCGATTGTGGTATCCGGCGCCTGGACATCCGGTGAGAACGGTGCGGCGCTAACCTCCTACGCCTTCAGCCACGCCCTACCTATGGGTAACTATATTGTGGCGGTGGCGCTGTCGATATTTGCCTTCACCACGATTCTGGGCTGGAGCGTTTACAGCGAGAAATGTGTGCAGTACCTGTTTGGGGTGCGCGCCGTTAAGCCGTTCCGCTTTATCTGGATCTTAGTGGTGCCGCTGGGGGCTATCAGTTCACTGGACTTTATCTGGCTGCTGGCCGATACCCTCAATGCCATGATGGCAATACCTAACCTGATCGCCCTGGCCTTGTTAAGCCCAGTGGTGTTTGGGTTGACCCGGGAATATTTTATCAAGAAGCGTCAGCAGGAAGCTGAGGCAAAAGCCTAAACTTTCAGACAGATAAAAAGCGCCTCTGGGCGCTTTTTTTGTGTGTAACATAGGCTCAATCGAGTCTCTTGGTGAAACGCACTGAGGCCACGAGTATTCCCAGTCCGGTAAAGCCAACCAACCAGAGGGCATCGAAGCGCATATCCGCCAGTTCGCCGCCGCGAAGCACTATGGCGCGGATAATGCGCATGAAGTGAGTGGCCGGCAGCAGCTCTGCTATCCACTGAGCAGGCTGTGGCATGGCTTCGAAAGGAAACATAAAACCCGAGAGTAAGATGGTGGGTAAGATGATAAAGATGGTCATCTGCATCGCCTGCAACTGACTTTTCGCTATGGTGGAGATGATAAGACCCAGACTCAAACTGGCGGCGATAAACAGCAGGGTGCCCATCAGCAGTTGGCCTACGCCGCCGTTTATCGGCACATCGAAGATGAAATGCCCTAGGCTGAGTATTATGCTCATCTGGATCAGCCCAACCACTATGTAGGGCAGGATTTTACCTAGCATTAGCTCTAACGGCTTGATGGGCGTGGTGATCAGCAGTTCTAGGTTACCCTTCTCCCGTTCGCGCACTATGGCGGCTGAGGTAAAGAGGATCATGGTCATGGTGAGGATCACAGCAATTAAACCGGGAACGATATTCACCGCAGAACGCTGCTCAGGATTATAAAACAGCGCCACTTCGAAGGTTGGTGGACGGCTGGTGTTCAGACCTGTGAGCTGATCCAGCGGCATATTTCTCAGTTGGGCGATCGCTCCTGCCACCATGGTATCTGAGCCATCGACTATCCATTGGCCTATGGTCTCGTTATTGGCCAGTTTCTCGGTGAGATTAGGGGGAAGTACAAGCGCGGCCCTTACTTCGCCACGGGTAATGGCTGCCTGGGCCTCTTGCGTATTGGTGTAATACTCCTTAATCGATACCACTTGAGTCACTTTTACCGCCTCAACTATCCAGCGTCCGGCGGCCGAGTTACTCTGATCGACCACCACAATCGGCACGTTACGCACATCTGTGTTGATGGCATAACCAAACAGTAGCAACTGGATAAGGGGGATCATCACCACCATGGCGAAGGTGATACGATCGCGTTTTAGCTGACGTAGCTCCTTGAGGGTGATCGACTTGATGCGCCTGAGGCTGGCGAGTATTCTCATCATGCTCTCTCATCCTGTTCACTGTGTAGTTTGATGGGATTTTTGCCGGTTACAGTGACAAACAGATCTTCGATATTGGCCTCGACTCGCTTGAGTCTCGCCTGACTCAAATCGATAGGAATTTGCTGCAGCCATTCTATGGGGTGCTGCACTTCTTGCTTAATCAGAACTCTAAGGCGTTCCCCCAGCTGCGCGGCCGAACGCACTTCCGGCTGTGATAGCAACTGTTGCTTGATCCTGCGTAGATCCGGCGCGATTACCTCGACCACATTGACCCCCATCTGCGCCATCAGATGTTTGGGTCTGCCATCGGCGCGGATATAGCCCTGCTCCATAATTGCCAGCTTGTGGCAGCGTTCGGCCTCATCCATATAGTGGGTGGTGACTAAGATGCTGGTGCCCTGCTCGGACAGATCGAACAGTTGTTCCCAGAAGTCGCGGCGATTTTGTGGATCCACCGCTGAGGTGGGTTCATCTAGAAACAAAAGCTCTGGTGAGTTGATGCAGGCACAGGCCAAGGCGAGGCGCTGTTTCTGGCCACCGCTTAGGGTGCCGGCTAGCTGTTTCTGTTGGGAGTGAAGATGGTAAGTGGAGAGTAACTGCTCGGTTTTGCGCTTGCGCTCATTGGGTGTCAGGCCGTAGATATCTGCGATAAAATACAGGTTTTCAGTAACCGTGAGATCCTCATAGAGGGAGAATTTCTGCGTCATATAGCCTATGCGCTGCTTGAGCGCCTCGGCCTGGCGAGGGATAGATAATCCCAATACCTCGATCTCTCCCTGGGTCGGTATTAACAAGCCCGTGAGCATGCGTATGGTAGTGGATTTACCGCAGCCATTGGGACCGAGAAAGCCATAGATATGACCTCTCTCCACCTTTAGGTTGAGATCCGATACCGCATGCAGTTCGCCAAATACTTTGCCTATTTTATTGGCATTGACCACAAGCTCTGCTCTGCCGGAGTCTTTGGATTGGCCTTTGTCTATGGGCTGGCTCATTAAGGCAGCTCCACCTGAGCGGGAATGCCGGTTGGCAGTGCGGCAGCATCCAGCCCCAGATCGAGCTCGGCCAGATAGACGAGGCGCGATCTATCCTGCTGATTAAGCGCGTAATAGGGAGTAAATGCCGGCTCCTTACTCAGCCAGCGCAGCTTGCCTTTAAGTGGCTTCTCGACCCCGTCGATATAGACATTCAACTGCTGGCCTATGGCGACTCGCGCGACCTTGGCCTCGGGAATATAGACACGGGCATAGGGAGCATCGTCGGCCTGAATCGCCACTACAACGGCGTTGATGGGGACGCGCTCGCCTAAGTTGAAGGGCAGGCTTTCTAGACGTCCGCTGCGGGTGGCTGTGATGCTGAGATCGGATAAGGTCTGCTGTTCCAGTTCCAGTTTTGCCCTGGCGGCATCGAGGGCTGCCTGAGCCTGGGTGATATCTTCCTGGCGTACCCCCACAATCAGCTTGGCCAGGCTCTCATTGGCGGCCTTATGCTCCGCACGGGTGCGATCGCGATTGGCGGTGGCATCGTCCAGATCGGACTGGCTGACAAGATTTTGTTTTTTAAGGCTTTTGATTCTCTGATAGCTTTTCTCTGCTTGCACCATGGCGGCCGTGGTGCGGGCCACATTGGCCTGGGCGCTGGCAATATCTTCGGGGCGTTCGCCGTTGGTGAGTCTGAGAAGATAGGCTTGTGCCTGCTCAAGATCCGCTTTCGCTATGGCGACTCTGGTGGCCTGTTTACGGGGATCTAATTGCAGTAGCAGCTCGCCCTGCTCGACCATGCTGCCCTCTTTTTTGGGCAGGGAAGTGATCAGTTCGGCCGCCGTGGCGCGCAGCAGTACCCTGTCTCGTTCGAGTGTGCCTAAGGCCTGAGGGGGATCGCTAGGCTCGCAGCCTGTCATTAATAGGGTGATGAAGGTCAATAAGAGTGCATCGATCTTGAGTTGCTTCATGTGAACCTCATCTGTGAACGCCTGAGACTCATTAAGCTTAGCATCAATTATTGATGGGCTAAACCACTATTAATCTTGGGTATTTTTAGCCTTGATGTGGCTGAGTCGAGAGCAACTTAGGGCGCCAGAGACGCCCTCGTTCCTAAGACGGCGAGCCTTTAGAAGTCGTCTCCCATGGCACGTCTAAGTGCGGCCGCTTCGAGAAGATCATCCAAGCGCTTTTTGACTTTACGTCTCTGCTGCAGTTCATCTGCCGCTTTGACATTGGTTGGCGAGCTGATCGCATCAATCTCGGCATCGTTAGGAATAACATCAAGTATTTGAGTCATGTTGGACCCCTCAATCTCTGAAAATAAACCTATAGCAAGTTGTTGTGCCAGTAATGGGCATAAATGTACGCTGCTTCAATTGATTAGCGTCATATTAGCCAGCACTAATAAGAAAAATAGCAGGGTGGTAAAAATGATGATGGGATCGAGTTAACAAAATGACATTTGTCGTCGGGGTAGAGGGGATGCTGATTGTTTTTGATTATTAGATTGAAATAAAAGCATTTAATCTGAGTTGCCACATGGATTGTGTGGCAACTCATGGGGATTAAGATCACATATCGAAGCCATAGCTGTAGCTAAGAATGACCTTAGGGTCATCGTCATCCAGATCGGTATTGCTGACCATAAAGGAGAAGCTGCCATAGTCGGTTTCTTTATCGAGCGATACCGAGTAGTCGCTATAGCTGTCTTCACTAAACCAGGCGGTTACCACATCACCGGTTGAATAGCCGTAATGGGCTGACACTGAAAGGGTTTCTGATAGGGGGAAGCTCACGCCGCCATTGATATAGCTCATATCTTCGCTATCCAGTGGAGCAGACGCGACATCATCACCCGCGTTGACTATGGTGGAATAACTCAGGCTAAACCATTTCCAGCTGACCCCAACACTGATTTCGCCGAAGTCGATTTCGCCATCGCTGTCTGGATAGGCGTAGTAGAGGTAACTGACATCATAGCCAAAATCTTCCCCTATGCTGCCGGAGTAGCCGCCATAGATATCTAGCTCATAGCTGGTTGCATCACCGAAATCGACGTTAGAGGCCCAGGTGCCTAGATAAAAGCCGCTGTCGTGTTCATAGTCGATACCTCCTTGAACCGCCGTTTCATTACCCGTCTGAGTTACGCCTCGCCATAAGTAGTTGGAGGTTACGCCCACATTGCCGGTAACACTAGCGCTTGCTGGCAGAGCGATCATCAAAGTACCCGCTAGGATGCTTAAGTTCCGAAGTGCTTGTTTCATACTCATTCCTTTTAATTGGTATATGGGAGCAAACTCGCTTTATTGTTTTTAGTATTGTGGATTGCGAATAAAAAATAGCTAATAGTGTGCCAACTATTTAATTACTATTTTTCAGTGCCTTAACAAATAATGCACCCAAGTTGGAATGAGGTGTGGTTAAAAATGAGGCAGAATTGCACAAAAATTGTGCATAAAAAAACCTCCATGAAGGAGGTTTTTACTTATACAAGCGCTAGTTAGTTAACGCTGTCTTTAAGGGTTTTGCCCGCTTTAAACTTAGGTACAGTCGCTGCTGGGATCTGGATCTCTTTACCTGTCTGTGGGTTGCGGCCAGTACGAGCGGCGCGGCTAGTCGTTTCAAACGAACCAAAACCTACAATAGAGATTTTTTCGCCGTTTTTCATTGCTTCCGCTACCGTTTCTTCGAAAGATTTTAATGCTCTGGCAGCTTCTGCTTTGGTCAGTTCAGCGCTTTCAGCGATTTTTGCAACAAGTTCTGTTTTATTCATTTGGATAGTCTCTTCTTTCCGTAGATTTAAGTCCAGCGATCACACTATTACTTGCAATTGCTGAACTTAACATGCCACAAGCATCCCTATAATGAAAGTGGTTTTAAGTCGATATCTGCAGCTTTTAGCAAAATTTTACAAAAATGTTAAATATAAAGGTGTTGAAAAGGAATTTTTAGGTCAGTTTTAATTAACTCATTGTCATATAAGTTATGTTTGAAAATTGTGATGTTGCACAAGTGTTAATTGGTGCAGGTTGTGTGTTAGGGCAAAGATTAGCTCTGATAAGTTACGATAGAGAAGATAAGTTACGGCAAGATGACGCTTTAAGCTGAGTTTCTCACCTTGCTCAAGTATTCCCTTGTTGGCTTACTAAAGGCAATCCACCACTGAAACAGCAGCAGTAACAAGACGGCCAGCGCAATAATAGGGACAGAAAGTTCGCGGCCAAACAGGCTGAGCCTGACATCCTCGGGTGAGACCTGGTAAGCGATCACAGCCGTCACCCCTAAAGCGGTAAAGCCCAGGGTTTGTATGCCAAGGTAGATTTTTAATACCACGCCAGCCCATTGGGTTCTTAGTATCAGGCCCACTAATACAGGTAGCATTCCGGCGCTAAACAGATCCAACGAGGCTGTGGATATCATGCGGTAGATGGCAAACAGGGAGCCGAGAAAATATAAGAAAATTAATATAGATAGCCTTATGGGCGGGCGTTTGGGATCGGATGTCGAAAACTGCATGGTCGCTGGAGCCCTTATTTTTATTGCTCTGCTGCTGTCTATAACGTCCCCGGATTGGGGCGCGCTGCACTATTGCTTAAGTCTGACACAAAAAAGCGTTAAGGTCTGATGATTTTTGCTTAAGCCTGGTAGTTTATTGGCGAGATGGCATGTCTACAATCTACACACATCTGCAGTATGCCTGGGTTGATAACATATTGCCTATTCCTTACTCCATCAGTCGGTCCAGCCTTAGGGGAATGTGCTGACTTGGGTTAGTATGTGGTCACTCTTTTATCATTAGTTATTAAGGCAAGTCTTTGCCGAGTGCGTAACATGACAGAAAATGAATTTTGGCAGCTGGTGACTCGAGACACGCCGGAGCAAGATCAGCAGAGCCTGACCGAAAATTTACGACTTAAGCTTAATCAATTAAGTAATGAGGAGTTGGCAGCATTCGACAAATTTTTTGCTCAGCAGATGCGCCGTGCTTACCTCTGGTCTCTGTGGGGTGCAGCCTACTTGGTCACTGGCTGTGACAGTGAATATGAATTTGCCGAGTTTCGTTGTTTTCTTATCTCTTTAGGGCAGGAATGGTTTGAAAAGGTATTGGTCGATCCGGATGCCTTAGGCTTGCTGACACAATGGCCGTTGAAGGATGCTTATGCCTATCCCTTTGTGGATGAATACGATCTGATTGCCGGTGAGCTTTATGAACAGCGAACCGGGGAGGAGCTGCCTTTTGTTCCTTCCGGGCAGGCGACACCTCAGGGTAAGAAATTTTCCCACAAGAAGAAACAGCTTAAGTTGGCTTATCCTCAGCTGTTTGAGCGTTTTCCTTTCTAAATATTTGTTGGGTGGCAAGGCGACAGGGCAAGTGACAAGTTTCGCGGCAAAAGTAACAACCCTTGTTACTGAGGTGGCTGGCCAGTTCTCACTCGCGCTTCGTTCAATGCACTTCTTTTGCTTGTTTTTTCAGGAACTGAGCCAAGGCGCTAGCGTAGGTAAAGTTATTTAAATTATCTGTCTTTTGCTAACAGCCTAAGTTATAACCGCTAGAGTAGGCTAATCCGGATAAGACTAATGCTAATAAGGATTGCGGCTGAACTGTGAAAGGTAACCAATGGATTTATAGAGATTAAATCCATTGTACATCTTGGCATTTAGCTTAGATTCAGCTTAGCTTGTATAGATACAGTGGCGGAAAAATTGGCCGCCTGAAGGAGGCAAGAATGAAGCGTAAATTATTACTCCTGTTGGCAACTCTAGCGTCTTGGAATCTTGCTGCCAATACAGCTGATGAGAACTCTGTTACCCAGGAGGGCGTGGTTAAAATCACCTGGAAAAAGGTGGATGATTACCAAGATGTGAAGGCTGTTAGTGATATTCAGTCTCGCTATCAGCAGCGAGTTTTTGATACTTTGACTAAAAACATCAACAAATCCGCTAGTAAGATCTTAAAGCCTAACCAAACCCTAGAGATGGTGGTGACAGATGTGGATCTGGCCGGCGATGTGCGTCCCACATTTGGTGCAACGCCCAACGATATTCGGCTTGTTAAAGATATCTATCCACCACTTATCGTCTTTAGCTACCAAGTGCTGGAAGAGGGTAAGGTGATAATCGCCGGCGATGAAAAGCTCAGAGATATGGGATTTATGCAAACCATAGGTGTGGTGAATGATAAGCCATTTCGCTATGAGACGAATATGCTGGATGGCTGGCTAAAGAAAACTGTAGCTCCACAGCTTTAGGCGATCTTACTGGCTGGATAATATTGACATAGTCTATTAGTTTGCAGGCTAAAGGCGTTAAGTGCGCTTTTAGCCTAAGCATTATCTGCAGCATGTTTGCTGTGTCTGGTGCTAACGGGGTTTTAAAGCGGTGGAATTTGATTTGTGGCTGTCATCTTGGGTCGCAGGCTGAAAATAGGCAGCGATCTTATGGCAATAGATGACAGCACTAAGACAAGCTAAGAACCACTTGCCTATTTTGCTTGAGTCTTAAAGGCATGCAGGGTTTGCAGCACCACCCCAAGTTTACGGACAAACTTTTCCAGGGTGGGCGCCAGAGCCGTCTGCTCGGTTGGCAGTTGTGTCATCTCCTCGGCTAGCTCCTGCACATAGGGGGTGAAGCGGTTGCTGCGGGTGCTAAAGCCTTCATCCTGGGTGAATATAGTACTAAACTTAGCGTGCCCCGCTTTTTTTAACTCATCGAGTTTAGCATCGGCATCAATAGCTTGGCGGTATGCCAGTTGGAGATTCTGCTTCAGTTGCTCTGTCAGTTGTGAATGTGGCATAACTGCCTCTCATCAAAAAATTTAGGCGAATTATAAGGGGCTGGCGAGATGGCAACAAGTCGACATTGGGTTTTACCACTACTGTTTGGTGTATGGACGCTATTAAACCCTGCCGTGTCGGATGCAGCCCCAGGCGATCACCCCCCATTTTACAAAATAAGTTACCAGGGTCAGCAGGCCTATCTGCTCGGCTCCATCCATATCGGCCGTGATGATTTTTATCCCATGGCTGAGCAGATCGAATCGGCCTTAGAAAAAGCCACTGCCCTAGTGGTTGAGGTGGATATTGAAAATGCCGATGTGGCATCCTTACTCCGCCGTTATGCCATGTCGCCATATTCGATGAAGCAGGATCCCGATAATCCCAGCGCCCAGCGTTTGCAGCAGTATTGCGATGATAACAAGGCCATTTGCAAAGCCCTCTCTGGCTACTCCCATTGGATGCAGGCAACTCAATTGAGCCTAATGCGATTTAAGTTGCTGGGTTATCAACCCGAATTTGGTGTGGATCAGACTCTGGTCATGAAAAATGCGTCCAGGCCTGTGATTGAACTCGAAAGTGCAGAATTTCAATTTCAGCTGCTCTCATCATTTGAACCTCAGATCCAGTGGAACATGCTATTGGACGCAATCGAAATCCCAGACAGTGAGATGCTTGCCCTAGTGAGTGCCTGGCGCACGGGGGATGAAGCGGAACTTGAGCGCCTCATCACAGGAAAAATAGAGCAGGATGAAGACAAACAGATACTGGAAAAGATGCTGTGGCAGCGTAACCTGACCATGAGTCAGAAGATAGCTGAGATAATGACGGCTTCAGCAAACAAGGGACCACTGTTTATTGTCGTTGGTGCAGGGCATGTGGTGGGAGAGAAAGGGATCCCAGTCAAAATGGAGCAGCTGTTCGATGCCAAAGTGCAAAACTGCTGGCAGCAACATTGTCTCTAGGGCGAGTATGAGAGGATTCACAATCAGTAGAATACATACCATGTTAAGAAGATGACTGAAGTAGGACTTTGACTTGTGTTGATTTTATTGGTTATAAAAGATGCGGCGGGTTGTGATACCCAAGCCTATGAGTTATTAAGGACATATTTTGGCTAAAAATGGAGCGGCTATGTACAAAATTGAAGTTGAAGAAATTGATGAAAAACTGAGTCATATTCGTAAACGTAATACCAGTAAGTTTGCCGTCTGGGGGCTAGGGTTCGCTGTTTTGTTAGTATTATTTTCTGAGGATACGTTTCCTCAATTTATCGCGTTTGGCCTCTTTATTTATACTTTAATAAATCACTATTACATCAGTCCCTTATTAGGAAAAATAGATTTGCTTGAAGAAGATATTGCAAACTTAAAGCGAGCAACTGAGACGGCAGATGTTAAGCATTACTAAAACAGAGCGGCAAGGATAAACCAGATACAAAAAGGATGACCTTAGGTCATCCTTTTTGTTAGTCAATGTGTCCATTGATGCAAACACAGTCATACTGCATGCGGTCATAAAAATACGCAAACATATAGCCAGATAACCGTACAGCACAGATCATTGCTGGTGTAAGCCTGTACTTGAATCACGCGAGCTTATCTTAATCTCGCCCGCGGCAGATAAAGTGCACGTATCGGCCTAAGCCGATATAGGCGGGATGCTGAGAATATTGCAGTTCCATCGCGAGTAGCTGATTAAAGTCGAAATTTAGCGGTTGGCTGCTCTTGAGGTAATCGTGGATCACCCTGACGCCGGATTGGCTCACCAGCTGCATCTGCCAGTTGTCGAGCCAGTGTGTCACATCTTCGATTTGCAGCGGATGGGTCGGGGTGAGACCAACCTTTTTCTTCACCTTAAAATCGGCGGCGACATAATCGAAATTGCCTGAAACTAGGCTGTGGAACCGCATCGCTTCCTTGTTATAGAACATGAGTGAAAATAGGCCATCGGGTTTAACCAGTTTGGTCAGCTCCCTTAGCGTCTGCTGTGCATTACTGAGCCATTCGGCAACCGCGTGACAGAGCACCAAATCATACTGGCCATATTGCTCGCTCGTCAGCGCCTGGATGGGGGCATGTACCAGCTCTATGTCCAGTTTTGTCTGGTTTGCTGTTTCATACTCGTCGATTTGCAGCTTAGCCTGTTCCAACATCTGAGCCGAGATATCGCATAGCGTCACCTTATGTCCCAGTTTTGCTAGCTTCTGGCTGAAAAAACCAAAGCCGCCCCCCGCATCTAAGATGCGCAGTTTGCCTTGCTGAAGCTGAGGAATAGCCTGGGTCAGATCGCGCCAGATCACCGCGGCGCGGATCTCACCTTTGGGAGTTCCATAGATGTTTTTAGCAAACTTACTGGCGAGTTTATCGAAGTTTTTATCTTGCACTTGAGTGACCCATCAAGAGAATAATGTGCCGGGAAAATAGACGGACTATTCTGCCATAGCCTATGCTACTTAGCATCTAGCTATGTAAGATTTAGGTAACATTTATGATTTTTAGGGTATACTTGTCCGCTTGTTAGTGGGTTAATTAGCTAAATAGTGAAGGGTTTTTGACGCGTGAATAAAGAAATTTCTGTTGAACTGAAGGCGATGCCCTCTCTGTTATCGCTTTATCGCAAGATTTTTTTTGGCCGTAAACCCGGTTGGGATCAGCAGCCACTGCCGCAAATTCGTGTCGCTTGTGCCAATGTGAGTGTCAGCGAAGATAAAGTGGCCCAGTATGCCAAGGTGTGTGGTTTCGACTACAAAGGACAGGCACTGCCATTAACCTACCTGTATGTGATGGCGTTTCGTCTCCATGCGGTGATTTTTACTCATGATGCGATCACCTTCCCTTTGCTTGGAATGATCCATCTGAAAAACAGCATCAGTCAGTATCATCAGGTTAAGGCGAGCGAGACTTTCGATATCGAGTGTGTATTGACCAGTAGCACAGTGACAGATTCGGGACTGGAGTTTGAGCTGGTGTCTAAGGCATTTGTGGGCGATGAACTGGTATGGGAGTCGCTATCGACTTACCTGTATCGTATCGAAAGTACGGGTCGGCGCGTACGTCCGCCTAAAGCCAGCACGATGAATTGGCAGGATCCGGTTTTATGGGAGCTGAGTGAGGATCTCGGTCGCCGCTATGCCAAGGCGTCCGGCGATTACAATCTCATCCACCTGCATCCTATTTTATCCAAGCGTTTTGGTTTCGATCGGGTGCTGGCCCACGGTATGTGGTCCAAGGCGCGTAGTGTCGCCCAGTTGATGCCGCAGATTGGCGATAAACCCTGCACAGTAGAGGTGGCGTTTAAGCTGCCGCTGCTGATGCCTGCTCAGGTGAGCTTCGGTGTCGATGAAGCGGACTCAGGGCTGGATTTTGAGCTCAGAGACAGTAAGGGGCGTCGACCACATTTAACTGGTAGCGTGCGTTTTCACAATTGATTTATAGCGCTTAAATGGATGAAAGCCAGTATAAATGCTGGCTTTTTTGTTTGTTCGGCATGACGTTAGCCATTTAACTGTAAAAATCTAAATTCCTCACTTTGTTTGATCTAGTCGGTTTGTTGCTCACCTTTTTTAACTTACTATTAGCGTACACCTGATTTACCTATAACTATTTTAATAATTAGGAGTGGTGCCTGTGCTATCAGATATTGACATTTCAAGACAAGCTAAACTGCAACCTATTGATAACATTGCCGCTAATTTGGGCATTGACAGTTCAGAGCTGACCCATTTTGGTCCCTACAAGGCCAAAGTAGATCTTAAGATCAAACAACGCTTATCCGGCCATTCAGATGCCAAGTTAGTCATAGTGACAGCGGTAACGCCAACACCATTCGGTGAGGGAAAAACCGTGACCACTATCGGCCTGACTCAGGGTCTGCAGGCCATTGGTAAAAAAGCCTGTGCCTGTATCCGCCAGCCCAGTATGGGACCGGTTTTTGGCATCAAGGGCGGTGCGGCTGGTGGTGGTTTCGCCCAGGTTGTGCCTATGGAAGCGTTAAATTTACACCTGACTGGCGATATCCATGCCGTCACCAGTGCCCATAACCTGGCGGCTGCAGCAATCGATGCGCGTCTGTTCCACGAACAACGCCTCGGGGCTGAAGATTTCCGTCTGCAGTCTGGTCTGGCGCCGCTCAATATCGACCCTGAGCAGATCCTCTGGCGTAGGGTAGTGGATCAAAATGAGCGTAGCCTGCGTACCATCAATGTCGGCTATGGCGATAATAACGGCCCTGTGCATCAGAGCGGTTTCGATATCAGTGCCGCTTCTGAACTGATGGCGATTCTGGCTCTTAGCCGGGATCTTAAGGATATGCGTCAGCGCATTGGCCGCATAGTGCTGGCTAAGAATTTCGAGGGTAATTACATCACCGCCGAAGATCTGGGTGTGGCCGGTGCCATGACAGTGATCATGAGTGATGCGATTGCACCGACACTGATGCAGACCCTGAGCGGTGCGCCCTGCTTTATCCATGCAGGCCCGTTTGCCAATATCGCCCACGGAAACTCATCGATCATCGCCGACGATATCGCGCTCAAGCTGGCGGATATTGTGGTGACAGAAGGCGGCTTTGGCTCAGATATGGGCTTTGAAAAATACGCCAACATCAAGTCGCGCAACTCGGGTAAAGCACCGGATGCGGCCGTGATCGTGGCCACAGTGCGAGCGCTGAAATCCCATGCCACCCATCTGGGCGAGCAGGCCAGTGAGCTGGAGAAACTGCAGGCTGGTTTTGTGAACCTGCAATGGCATATTGCCAATGTCCGCAAGTATGGCGTTCCTGTTGTGGTGGCAATTAACCGTTTCCACACAGACACAAGCGAAGAGCTCAACTGGCTACAAAGCAGGGTGATGGAGCAGCCTGGCGTCTTTGGCTGTGAAACCAGTGAAGCGTTTGCACTGGGCAGTGTGGGTGCAGAGAAGTTAGCGCATCTGGTGTTTGATGCGACCCAGAGCCCAAGCCAATTTAAGCATCTCTATGATCTGGAGCAGAGCCTGGAATCTAAGTTGATGACGATTGCCGAAGTGGGTTATGGCGCTTCCTCTATCCTTCTGTCAGATTTGGCTAAGCAGCAGCTTGCGGATTTGAAGCAGCATGGATTCGATAATCTGGCTGTGTGTATAGCGAAAACGCCACTGTCTATCAGCCATGAGCCACAGCAGAAAGGTGCGCCTCAGGGCTTTGAGTTGCCGATTGTGGCGCTGAAACTCAATGCCGGCGCTGGCTTTATCACCGCCTTAGTCGGCAAGGTGATGACCATGCCTGGGTTGGGGATTAAGCCTGGCTACCTGAATATCGACATCAATGAAGAGAATCAGATAGTGGGTCTGGCTTAAGCCAAGTGGACTAGATACAGCAAAGGGGACGCATAATGCGTCCCCTTTTTCTTGAGTGATTTTCGCTACTTGGCTTGAGTGCGATAGATATGCACATCCCGCTGCGGGAAGGGGATGGTGATATTCTCTTCATCGAAGCGCATCTTGACTGCCCGGGTGATCTCCCAGTGAACCAGCCAGTAATCTTCCGGCTTCACCCAGGGACGCACGATAAAGTCCACCGAGGACTCGCCCAAGTTATGCAGCCTGATAGTGGGCTCTGGGGAGGGCAACACCTTAGGATGATTAGTGACTATCTCAGTTAAGATCTGCTCGGTTTTGGGAATATCATCGCCGTAGCCTATGCCGAAGGTCATATCCACCCGGCGCACATGCTCGGCGGTGATATTGTTGATGATGTCGCCCCAAATTTTGTTGTTTGGAATAATAAGTCGCTGATTGTCCGTGGTTTTGATGGTAGTGGAGACCAGACTCATCTGGCTCACCTTGCCAGTGACCCCGGCGGCATTGATCAGATCGCCCACATCATAGGGACGGTAGATCAGTATCATCATGCCCGAGGCGAAGTTAGACAGTGTGTCCTGCAGGGCGAAACCTATGATCACACCCGCGACCCCGAAGCCTGCCAGCAGCGGGCCAAGTTCGAACCCGAGTTGCGATAGGGCGATCATCAGGCCCACGGCGAAGATTATTTTCCCCGAGAGGGAGACGAAGAAATCCTGCAGCAGCTGGCTAAAGTTGAGCTTCGAAGTGCTGACGGTTTTGTTGATGATCCTCCGGGTGGCTTTACTCGCCAGGCTGGCCAAAAATAGGATCAGCAGAAAGATAAACACTTTAAAGAGCAGGTTGGGGCCACTATCGAACGCATGGCCAACGGCGCTGTCCCACCACTGTCCTAGCAGACTGCCGGCCACATCTATATTGAGTACATCCTGAGTGATATCGCCTGAAACACTAAAAAGCGTCTGTTTCAAGATGGCGGTGTCTTGATCTAACTTATCCAGCAGATTGATCGCCACAGAGAAGCTGGCACTGGTGAGTGCCAGACGCTCTTTGAGCTGGCTGACTAGCGCAGTTTGCTCGCTGCTGACATTTTTACCAGCAGCATTGGCATTATCGACGGCGAGTTTCAGTTTATTTTGAGTGAAGAGCACCAGGCTGTTGAGTATGTCGGCACGCTTTAGCAGCCTGTTGGTCAGTGCCGTTTGCTCATCCGAGACATCTACGTCCAGCTGCTTGAGCCAGCTAAGCGTCTCGAATTTGGCCTTGAAAAACTGGTCACGTTCGCTCTCACGGTTGGCCAGCTCAACCATTACATTGTTATCGTTGTCTTTACCCAGTTTGGCCTTAAACAGTTCGATATTGTCGGAGAAATATTGGCCTATCTGGTTGATAAAGGCCAGATGCTCCCGGATTAAGGGAATGAGTGCGGCTTTATCGCTGTGACTATCTGAGATAAGGAGTTTGAGCTTATTGTGAAACTCGGCCGTGTGGTTCTTGATGCGGTATTCGATAAACTGACGCATCTCGCCACTGCTGCCCGGAAGTTGATCGATATCGACGTTGATCGCCTCTTGTAATCTGTGTAAGTCTTCTGTGGGGAAAGGATTGGGTGATTGAACCGAAGCTGTAGTTTCTGCGAAAACGGGTTGAGAATTAAGGCTCCATACTGCTACCAAGACAAATATCAGCGCACGCAACATAGATAAGATCCTTTGATAGATAGAGTTTTGAATCATAAACCCTCTTTTTCGGCCTGTAAAATAACAACTGCGAAATGCCGCCGCGATCTGCTAAACTTGCAGGCCGATCAAGAGAGATTCCAATTGTGTTGTGTACCCATTGTAGTAAAACTTTTCTCGCCGATGCTGTTAAATCTCAGCGTGGCAAAGGTTTAAATGCCCAGATCCAGTGTCCCCATTGTCAGGCCTGGCTAGGCAGAAATCCCACCCTGTCCATTTTGAAGATGTGCGGCTTTTATTTGGCCGTGCTGATGCTCGTTGTGGGTTACTTTCTGCCTGATTGGCGCGGTGTGACAATCCCCGTGGCCATTCTGGCGGTGATGACGCTACTGGTTAGCCATATGATGGATCACCTTAAGGTGACAGAAGCGCCGGAAATAGAGACGGTGGACGATAGCGAGCACAGGCGTAAATACCGGTAAGTCAGATAGGTTAATGGTGGCAAGGAGTTGACTGGTAAGGGCTGAAAAGATCAATTTCCGGTGAGCTGGATTCACCGGAAATCAGCATAGTAGTAGAGAAACCGCAATTACTCTATGACTTGGACTTGAGCTTCGAGTGCGGCTTCCACATAGTAGATACCGCCTAATACGGCGATAAAGAAAACCGAAGTCCAAAATATCATTTTGAAATTTTCACGAAAGAACTCTTTCATTTTGTATCCTAGTTAGCGGGCTAGAGTGTTTAGCTGGCAGAGTATTTATTAGCATAAGTCTAATTACACAGACTTAATACAGACTTAATTTTAGTCAATCCTAAGCGGGGCTTGTCGCCAGTAGTTTAGATCTGTAAATCTTTTTGCTAAATTTTGTTACAAACGCTCAGTACACAAGCTGTTTTGCTGCTTGACTTAACTTATGGATTCCATAAAACTTCACCCTTTAGTTGTTGCCAATAGTTGAATCACAGTCGTTATCATTATGGGTATAGTCAAACAAGGGTTAGCAAGAGGAGTTGCCTTATGGCTTTGTGCCATACTGCTGTGCTTGTCTGTTACTGCCCCCGCCCATAGTCTCGAGCATTTCGATGATACGACGGCTCAAGTACACTGTACTCTCTGTATTCATAAGGCCCATTTCAATCAGCTGCTGCCCAGCAGCGATTTTCATTTTTCCCTTCCCGAATCTGTCTCTGTTGTCAGTGCTGAGCCGATCTTTGCTACACTCAGCACTCATACTAGCTATTTCCAAAGTCGTGCGCCGCCTTATCTGTCGTGATGGTAATTTAAATTAACGATTGATTATGTAACTCTTGCCCAGATGGCAAGAGCAAGCTTTGTTAGATTTTGGAGACATTATGACAACTTTAACTCCCCGCTTAACAGGGGTGGCACTTGCCTGTACCTGCATTTTAGTTTCAGCCTCAGCTATGGCGGAAAGCCCGAGCTTGAGCAATCCGGCCATCAGCGGCGTGCTCGATGGTTATTATCAGAACACAGAGCGCCCTATGGCGGAGCGTGCTGCAGGGTTTGGACTGGGCCATACCGAGTTGGCGCTCAGTGCCAATATCGACGATATGTTTTATGGCAAGTTAACCACAGTGCTGGAAGTGCATGAGGGCGAGACTGAGCTCGGGCTGGAAGAGGCCTTTATTCAGACCCTGGCCATGCCGGCAGGCTTTGCTATCCGCGCCGGTCGTTTCCTCTCCGACATAGGTTATATGAATAACCAGCATGTGCATGCAGACTCCTTTACCGACCGCCCTGCGGCCTACCGCGCCTTCCTCGGTAGTCACTATTTCGATGATGGTGTGCGCTTATCTTATGTGGCGCCAACCGAGCTCTACTGGACCCTGGGCGCCGAGGCACTCAAAGGCGATGGGATGCGCGCGGTCGATGAGATAGGGGATCGCGAATATAAGGATATTGGTGTCTATACCGCCTTCACTAAATTTGGTGGCGATATCGGCATCAGCAGCTCCTGGATGGCGGGACTGAGCTACCTGCGTAATGAAAATGGCCGTCTGTCTGAGCATGATCCCAATGCCACCCCAGGCGCTGTAGATGATCATGACCATGAACATGAGGCCAAATACACGGGGGAAAACCTCTATCTGGCGGATTTCGTCTACAAATGGGCACCTAACGGTAATTACAAATACCAGAACCTAACGCTGAGCGGTGAATATTTCTTGGTGACCGACTTTGCTCCTGAGGAAGATCATGCAACAGCCACAGCCCATGTTGAGCCAGATGATCAGACAGGCTGGTATGTCAGCACTGTGTATCAGTTCAGCCCTAATTGGTCTGCCGGAGTGCGCTATGGACAAGTCGATACTCAGGAGCATCATGACGATGATTTCGAGGCGCAGAAGCTAAAAGAGACTGAGGTGAGTCTGGCCTGGCACAACAGCCATTTCTCCACAGTACGTCTGCAATACACACGTCAGGATGGCACTAACTTCGAAGGGATAGAAGATGATAATGTTATTACACTACAATATGTTATGACTCTGGGGGCTCACGGTGCACATCAATTCTAAACTCATCAAGTTAAGCTGCGCGGCCATGGCTATGGTGTTCGCGCAGGCTGCTCAGGCAGAGCTGAATATTTTTGCCTGTGAACCCGAATATGCCGCGCTGGCCAAAGAGCTGGCACCGGATGCCGACATCTACGGGGCGACCACAGCCATGCAGGACCCCCATCAGGTGCAGGCCAGACCCAGTCTGATCGCCAAGCTGCGCCGTGCGGATCTTGCCGTCTGTGCCGGTGCCGGACTGGAGGTGGGCTGGCTGCCTATGCTGCAGATGAAATCCGCCAATGCCAAGGTACGCTCGACCGATGAGGGCCTCTTCTATGCGGCCGAGCAGATCCAGACTCTGGACAAGCTGGATAAGGTGGATCGCAGCATGGGCGATGTCCATGCTCAGGGCAATCCCCATCTGCACTTCGATCCCGAGCGTCTATTGCAGGTGGCGCAGGCGCTAACGGACAGGCTGATCCAGCTCGACCCTCAGGGGCAGGTCAAGTATCAGGCGGCGCTGGCGGATTTCTCCAGCCGCTGGCAGGCACAGATGCTGAAGTGGCAGGCAGAGGCCGCGCCGCTCAAGGGCAAGAAGGTATTCGCCTACCATACCAGCTTCCGTTACCTGTTTAACTGGTTGAGCATGGAGCAGGTGGGGGATCTCGAGCCCAAGCCGGGTCTGCCGCCCACCACCAGTCACCTGGCCAGCCTGCAGAAACGCGCAGGCCAGGGGGATGTGATGGGGATTATCGTCGCCTCTTATCAGGATGAGCGCGGTGCCGACTGGTTAGGCGAGCGTACCGGCTTGCCCGTACAGGTATTGCCTATGTCAGTTGGCGGTAACGATGACAGTCAGGACTTGTTTTCGCTCTATCAGAGTGTCATCGATCTCTTGCTTAAGATGGCACAAAAATAAGGGACGTGCGCTGGCGTCGCATTTTTGGCGCTAGCGCAATATCTATTTAAAGCACAGCCAGATACCAAGTATGTCTGGCACTAGGATTGACTATGTTTGACTTAGATCTGCTGTCCATTTTACTGCCGGCCTTCGCCGCAGGGGTACTGGTGCTCTCGACCCATGTGTTGCTGGGTAGCCAGGTGCTGAAGCGGGGCATCATCTTTATCGATCTGGCCATCGCCCAGGTGGCCGCCCTGGGGGCGATCATCGCCCATACTCACCATGAGATTGAGCATATTCCCTATGTGCATGTGTGGATGCCGGCCCTGTTTGCGCTGTTGGGGGCGGGCTTTATCGCCTGGTTATCCAAGCGTATGGCAGACGAACTTGAGGCGATTATCGGTTGCTTCTATGTGTTGTCGGCGGTGGCGGCCATGCTACTGCTCTCTAACGATCCCCATGGCGCCGAGATGCTCAAGCAGCTGATGTCGGGGCAGATTTTATGGGTTAACTGGTCACAGCTGCTGGTGCCGACTATCGTCTCCCTGCTGGTACTGGGGACGATCGCCTATCGGCCAAGGCTGCTCGATGGCGCGGCCTTCTATCTGATGTTCGCCCTGGTGATCACACTGTCGGTGGAGCTGGTGGGTGTCTATCTGGTGTTTAGTTCGCTTATTTTGCCTGCCCTGGCGGTGAACAAGTATCCTGGGCGCGGAAAGTGGGTGATGGCCTATGGGGTGGGCATAGTGGGTTACAGTGTTGGACTGATCCTCTCGGCGGTATTCGATCTGCCCAGTGGCGCGGCCATAGTGGCGACCCTGGCGATTAGCACTGTACTGTTTCGTTTATTGTTCGGTGCCTATGGCAGGAAAGGTGTGACTAGAGCCAGTGTGATTGAATAGCACTCTCGTCCCTTTTTGAAATGAAACAGGCCGCTTACCTTATGGTAGACGGCCTGTTTTTTTAAGCCATAGCGAGCCGGATAGCGAGCTGGTATACTAGCGCCTCTTAAGTCATAGGGGTTGGTTGTGCTGTTAATTATCCGCTCGTTGATCTTGGCGATCATGTTGTTGTTGGCCTTTGTGTTTGGTGGGCTGTACTGTTTGCTTAGGCCGCGCCATCGCGATAATGTCTATTTGTTTGCTCAAATTTTCTCCTGGGCTGCGCCTGTATTGGGCGTCAAAGTGGTATTGCGCAAGCCTAAGGCATCCAGCAATGAGCCCTGTATCTATTTAGCGAATCACCAGAATAATTTTGATCTTTTTACCCATACGGCCGCCGTGCCTAAGGGCACAGTGAGTTTAGGTAAGAAAAGCCTGGCCTGGATCCCTCTGTTTGGACAGATCTATTGGTTATCGGGTAATCTGCTGATCGACAGGAAAAATCGTGGCCGTGCCTTCGAAACCATGGCCAGGGCGGCGCAAAAGATCAGAGATAAGTGTCTGTCTGTGTGGATCTTCCCCGAGGGTACCCGTTCGCGAGGCAAAGGCTTGCTGCCCTTCAAGGCGGGGGCATTTCACACAGCGATCGATGCGGGGGTGGCCATGGTGCCAGTGTTGGCATCTAACCAAGAGCATATTAAGCTTAATCGCTGGAATAACGGCGTGGTGATCATCGAAGTGATGCCACCGGTAGCGACCAAGGGGCTGGCCAAGAGCCAGGTGAAAGAGCTTTCGGACCGTATTCATGCCATGATGGCAGACAAGTTAGCGCAGCTCAATCAGGAAGCCATGGCGTTAATGGCTAAAAAAGCGGTTTAATTCATACTATTTTCGTTATATCCGGAGAGATCCATGTCGACACAACAGCAGATTCAGGAACAGAAATTAGAGAATCAGGAGATCGTTAAGGCGATCCTCGACGACGGCTCTGAGCCTGATGCTGAATACACAATTGAACACCATTTCTCGGCCACCAACTTCGACAAGCTGGAGAAGGCAGCGGTGGAAGCCTTTAAGATGGGGTACGAGGTCAATGATGCCGAAGAGACTGAGCTGGAAGATGGTTCGGTGATCTTCTGCTTCGATGCCATCGCCTACCATAAGCTGGATACTGATCTGTTGGATAAGGCCTGTGAAGAGCTCATCCTGCTGGCCGCTAAGGTCAAAGTGGAATATGACGGTTGGGGCACTTACTTTATCGGCGATGAGGCCGATTTTGACGAGGATGAGCTCGATGACGAATCGCAGTTTCATTAACTCGTTTGCATGAACCCGTGACTTTAATTAAAGCCCATTGACTATGGGCTTTTTTGTGTTTGTTTTTCAATGATATTGTCTGGACTAAGCTGATGACTCAGAGCATGCCGAGTCAAGGTGAGTTGCATCACATTCTAAACTGCTCGCGGTGACGCCGCCGGATTAGCTGGTTAGGATCCGCCCACATAGGGTAAAGGAAAGGGAATAATAACAATGCGTGAACTGTTTGAACGTTTTTTATGGAGTAGCCGTCTGTCTGTGATGATAGGCGTGCTGGCCTGTATCGTCGCCGCCTTTGTGGTGTTTATCATGGGGGTGAAAGATGTGCTGCACATGCTGGAGCTGATCTTAAGTTATCTCACGACAGGCAGCTATCAGGTGCGTAACGAGCTAGTGATGGTAGTGGTGGAGATCTTAGATACCTTCCTGCTTGGCTCTGTGCTGCTTATCTTCGCCTTCGGCCTGTATGAGTTGTTTATCAGTAACCTCAAGGCCGCCGAAGACAGTGTTGCCGGCGGTAAGATCCTGGTGATCGGCAGTATCGACTCGCTCAAGAGCAAGCTGGGCAAGGTGATTTTGATGATGCTGATCATCAAGGTGTTTTCCTACTTTACCGAGATGAAACCCGCCTCCATGCTGGAACTCCTCTATATGGGCCTTATCGTGGTGCTGGTGGCGCTGGCCTTGATGCTAAGCAAAGATAAGAAATAATAACCTGAGGTTGAAAACAGCTTAAACATAAAAAAACGGCACTAAAGAGTGCCGTTTTTTATGGACGTGCGCAATTAACTTAAGCGTGGCTCACCAGCACTAAGCGCACCGCATCCAGCTGCAGCTGGCAGCCATCGAGGTAGCGGCCGAGTTCATTCATCTGCTCACGCAGGTGATCTATCTCCTCGTCACGGATATTGGGGTTGACCGCTTTTAACGCCTCGAGTCTTTCCAGTTCGCCGGTCAGCTGACCCGTCATCTTAGCGCGGGCATCACTCACCAGCTGCTCAAGCTCAAGCTGTGCGAAATCTTCCCCCTTGGCAAACAGTGGATGCAGCAGAGTTTGCGAGGCATTCACTAGCTTGCTAGCGATATGGCGATTCACCGCACTGAGCTGCTTGTCGAAATTGTCGTAACTGACGTTGGCAGACAAATTATTGCCGTTTTTATCCAGTAAGATGCGCACAGGCGTCGGCGGCATATAGCGGTACAGCTGACTCGATTTCGGCGCAGACGCATCGGCCATATAGATAAGCTCGAGGAACAAGGTGCCGGCGGGCAATGCCTTATTCTTCAAGATGGCGACACTTGTGGTACCGGTTTCTGAGGAGGTGATTAAATCCAGCCCCGTCTGCACCAGCGGATGTTCCTGAGTGATCAAGGCGATATCATCCCGTGACAGGGCCATCTCACGATCGAAGGTCACCGTCAGGCCATCTTCCGGCAAGCCCGGATAGGTGGGGAACATCATGTGTTCGCTCGGATGCAGCACTATGGCATTCTCGCCGCTGTCCTGCTGCTCGACGCCGATAATGTCCCACAGGCGGATCACAGCGCCTATCAACTGGGTATCCTGATCCCGCGCCGCCAATTCGGCAACCAGTTTTTCGGCCTTCTCGCCGCCGTGGGAGTTGATCTCTAGCAGACGATCCCGTCCCTGTTCCATCGCTTTTTTCAGGGCTTTGTAACCGGTCTGGGTATGGTTAAGCAGCTGAGTGAAATGGTCGCTATCATTCTCAACCAGTTGGGTAAGCAGCTCATCGGCAAACTCATTAAACAGAATATGGCCGATGGGACAGGTCTGCTCGAAGGCATTTAGCCCCTTGTGATACCACTGCATCAGGCGTTCCTGGGCGGTATTTTCTAGGTAGGGCAGATGGATCTGTACATCGTTTGCCTGACCGATACGGTCCAAACGTCCGATCCGCTGCTCTAATAGATCCGGATTGAGCGGCAGATCGAACAGTACTAAGTGGCTGGCAAACTGGAAGTTACGCCCTTCCGAGCCAATCTCCGAGCAGATCAGCGCCTGGGCACCGCCGGTTTCTTGGGCGAAATAGGCGCCGGCCTTGTCCCGCTCGATAATCGACATCCCCTCGTGGAATACGGTCGCCTGTATCCCCTCACGGGTGCGCAGCGCCTCCTCCAGACTCAGGGCGGTTTCCGCTTGACTGGCGATGATCAACACTTTCTTGCTGCGATGGCTTTTTAGGAAGTCGATCAGCCAGTCGACCCGAGGATCGAATTTCCACCAGGTGACATTCTCGGCTTCGAAGGATTGATAGAGTTTTTCCGGGCTCAAGGCCTGTTTGACTTTGGCCTGCAGATCGTCTCTGCCGTTCATGATGGCCGTCACTCTTGCCGCCGTAACATACTGCTCCGGCAGGGCCTGAGGGTGGGAATGGAACAGACGCAGGGGGAAGCCTTTGACCGAGGCGCGGCTGTTACGATAAAGCACCCGGCCCGTACCGTGTCTGTCGAGCAGTTCCTGCAGCAGCTCGTCACGGGCTTCATTTCGCTGATCTATGTCTATGCTGTCATCTTCGATCAGCCGTAGTGAGGGAGTGATATCTTTTTCACCCAGCAATTCGGTCAGGCTCTGCACCGCGCTGTCCGGAAGTTTGTCGCCCTTGGCGAGGGCATCGGCGGCGCTGGCCACCTCTTTGTAGCTCTCCTCCTCTTTGAGGAAAGCCTGATAGTCGTAGAAACGATCCGGATCCAAAAGACGCAGGCGGGCAAAGTGACTCTGATGGCCAAGCTGATCCGGGGTGGCCGTCAGTAGCAAAACGCCGGGCACCACCTGACTTAAGGCTTCGACTACTTGATAAGCGCGGCTTGGCGCCTCTTCGGTCCATTCAAGGTGATGGGCCTCATCCACCACCATAAGATCCCAGTCGGCATCTAAGGCCTGATCCAGACGCTTTTTCTTACGCAGCAGCTCTAATGAGCAGATCACCAGCTGCTCGGTATAGAAAGGGTTGTCGTGATCGGCATAGGCCTCGATACAGCGATCTTCATCGAAGACAGAGAAACGCAGGTTAAAGCGGCGCAGCATCTCTACCAGCCATTGATGGCGCAGAGTGTCTGGCACTATCACTAAGATACGCTCGGCGCGGCCGGTCAGCAGCTGCTGGTGAATAATAAGACCCGCTTCTATGGTCTTACCTAGCCCCACTTCGTCTGCCAGCAAGACTCTTGGGGCATAACGCTGACCCACTTCGTGGGCGATCCACTGCTGGTGGGGAATAAGGCCCACGCGCGGGCCTTGCAGCCCGAGTAGGTCGGAGGTCGCCAGTTTGTGGCGCAGCAGCTGGCTCTGATAGCGCACGCCAAAGCGATCCAGGCGGTCTATCTGACCGGCGAACAGCCTGTCCTGGGGCTTGTTAAAACGGATATTGTGGTTGAGCAGAGTTTCTCTGAGGCTCACGGCGTCACCAGTCTCATTGTGAGTGCCGTGGTAGATCACCAGCCCATTTTTCTCTTCCACTTCGCCGACCGTCAGGCTCCAACCCTCATGGCTTTCTATGCTGTCGCCTGGATTATAGATGACTCGGGTTAAGGGGGCGTCACTGCGGGAAAACATGCGGTTTTCGTCGGTGGCAGGAAACATCAGGGTAACCATGCGGCCTTCTAAACCGACCACAGTACCTAAACCAAGTTCTGATTCGGTATCGCTGATCCAACGCTGACCTAAGGAAAAAGGCATTACAAATACTCAATTACAGGGCTAGAAAGGGCGCGTATGTTATCCAATCGAGACGGTGATGTCGAACACAAATCTTACGCGATGGCATGCTATAAAAGCCTAATAGTTCAATACCTAGATTACAAATTAACCGATCGAATTTTTAGGGGGAGTTTTGTTCATCTTAGTGTCATTTTTTATGGGCAATTTACCGCTAAAACCCGAGCGAAAAATGATCTGAATTTTCCATTGAAGCCGAGCCAATTTGATGTAGTATGGATTTAGGATTGTTAATTTGATGTTATTACAAGAAGAGGGTTAAAAATTATCGCTGGGCTTATTTAATTGACAATTTATCCCTACGCACAAATGGAGGCGCCATGGAATCAGACGACAAAAAATTGTTTGTATTGGATACCAATGTGTTATTGCATGAACCTTTAGCTATCTATTCGTTTAAGGAGCATGATGTCGTAGTCCCCATGACAGTTCTGGAAGAGCTGGATCAGATAAAAGATAGAAAGCGAGACGTTAGCCGCGACGCCAGAGTCGCGATTCGAGCCTTAGAAGATATTCTTGGCGGCGAAACCACCCCTGAGCAGATAGTTAAGGGGGTTGAACTACCCAAACGTGAAGGACATGGCGATGCGGTCGGCCATCTGTCCATCTTCCCCGACCATCAACTGGAATTTACCCAAGCGTCACTGCCCGGTGACAATAACGATAATCGCATCATCAATACCGCACTGCATCTACAGAATCTGCACTACCCCAAGAAAGTCGTTCTGGTTACCAAAGACATTAATATGCGCCTCAAGGCCAAGGGTGCTGGCATCAGTTTTGTCGAAGATTACCGTACCGATCAGCTTATTGACGATATTCGCTTTCTAGCCAAAGGCTTCCATCAATTTGAAGGGGATTTTTGGGCACGCAAAGAACATGTCCAAACCGACGGACAGGGACGCCATACAGTGCACAAGGTGCCACTTGCTGAGGTCGGTGATGAAAACTTCTATATTAATCAATACCTCATAGATCAGGACTCCAACTTCTGCGGCCGGGTGCTGAGTAATGACTCCCAGGAACTGGAGATCTTAGACCTCGGCCGCGAGCGACTGCTGCACTTGGATGCCTGGGGGATTAAACCTAAGAATATCTATCAAGGGATGGCGCTGCAGGCACTGTTGGACCCGGATATCGATCTGGTGATCCTCACAGGCCCAGCCGGTTGTGGTAAGACCCTGCTGGCGATGGCGGCGGCGCTTGAGATGGTGGTGGAGCGCGGCCTGTATGACAAGGTGATCGTCACACGTAATACCCCGGAAATTGCCGAGTCTATCGGTTTCCTGCCCGGCACAGAGGAGGAGAAGATGGCGCCCTGGCTGGCGGCGATCACTGATACCTTAGAGGTGCTGCATAAGCATGATGTGAATCCATCAGGCAGCATGAACTACATAATGGACAAGGCCAATATCCAGTTTAAGTCGATTAACTTTATGCGCGGGCGTTCCATTCAGAACTCTGTGGTACTGCTCGATGAATGTCAGAACCTGACGGCATCGCAGATCAAGACAATGATCACCCGAATGGGTGAGGGGACTAAACTTATCTGCAGCGGTAACTTGGCGCAGATAGACTCCAACTACTTAACCGCTGTGACCTCGGGATTAACCTATATAGTGGAGCGATTTAAGAACTTCGATGGCAGCGCCAACATCTACCTTAATGGCGTGGTGCGCTCGCGTCTGGCGGAGTTTGCCGAAGAGAATCTCTAACGCAAGCCTAGCCGTTTAAGGCCAAAAGACCCTGCCAGTCAGGGTCTTTTTCCTGCAGACTAGATATAAGTCATTTTTCCTTTTACTTAAGTCTATTATGCTAAGTATTCCAAAGCCCTAGCTTCCTGCTACTATAGCACCTTGCGCAGCCACACTTTGTCGGTGGTTGCTGTGTATTCTCAAAGGTAATGAATGAAAGCGACAGAGCCAGACTTACAGTTAAAGTCACCTATTCAAAAGAACTATAACCGCGCCGTATTTTACACTTACTTAGGCGTGATCATTATGGCCCTGTTAACGGCATGGGTCTTCTTTGAACGTCAAAAAGCCCAGATGATCACCCAGCGCGAAGAGCTGGTTGAGCGCCATGTATTGCAGATTGACCTGCTGCTCGAATCCAGTATCCGTGCGGTAAAGAGCCTGCGTAATGTCGCTGTGGATCACTTAAAGCTGGGCGAGCTGGTGCGTGCCGACCGCCTGCCTCAGTATGAGAAATTCAACGAAAGCGGCCAGTTCTTCACCCTAGAACCTAACTACGCCACCAGTGGTAAACCCTTTACCAATATGGGACGGATCACAGGTGCGGGATCGCTCAACGGTCGCAGCGAGAAGTTCTATCAGGAACTGGAGATGCTGTTCGAGCTGTCGCTCTCGTTTCCAGTGGCCACAGAAGCGGCGCCCAAGGCTTCCTCTATCTACTACATCTCTAAACATAAGATGATGTCCTACTATCCCTGGCCATCGGATGAGCAGCGTTTTCGCGAAGAGCTGCTTAACAAGAACCAGTTCCAGTTAGCGACACCTGCGATGAACCCCCAGCGCAGCGTATTTTGGAGCCCGGCCTATGCCGAGCCCACAGGCAAGGGGCTGCTGACCACCTTAGGTGTGCCCATCTATCTGGAAGATGAGTTTATCGGCTCCATCAACCTGGATATGACCCTGGCCTCGCTGGCTAAGCAAATTCGCCTCTATTTTAAGATGCCGGGCACAGTTATTCTGCTGGATCAGCAGAATAACATTCTGTCCCACAGCGATATCGATACCGCCGACATCAACCGTGTCTATCACATTAGCCAGAAGATCCCCTCTGAGCTGCATTCTGTGTCAGAGTCTGAGCTGTTCGATGCCCACGAAGGGATAATGCGTAACGGTTACTATATCCATTCGGTGGCACTGAAAAATGCTCCCTGGCGTCTGCTCTATCTGCAAAACGAGAATGAGCTGTTTAAAGACTCCTGGGAGAAGCTTGAGCTGACCTTCCTGCTGGTGGTGATCGCCCTGTCTGTGCTGGTGACCATAGTACACTGGCAGACTCGCCGCTCCTTTGTGAGCCCGGCCTCGCGCCTGCTGACTCACCTCGAAGGCTGCTCACAGGAGCCCCGTAAGCCGCCACAAAAGATCACCAAGGGTTGGGAGCCTTGGTTCCAGCTGGTGAGCCGTATTTTCGAAGAGAACCAGCAATACACCCGCCATCTGGCCGAGCAGAATCGCCGTCTGGATAAGCTGGTGGCACGGCGCACCGAACGCTTAAAAGAGACCACAGAGCGGCGCGAGCGCGAATACGCCTTGCTGCGCTCCCTGCTGGACTCTATCCCCGAGGCCATTGTATTTAAGGATAAAGAGGGCAAGTACCTGGGCTGTAACAAGTCTGCCGAGCGCATGCTGGGATTCACCGAGAGTGAGATCATAGGTCAGGACTCCATCTCCATGACCCCCAATGAGCAGTCGGTACGCATTCGTGCCGAGGATGAGCGGGTGCTCAATGAACGTAAGCCGCTGCGTTATCAGGAGAAAGTGGAGCTTGCGGGCAAGCCCGTGCTGTTAGATACCCTAAAGATCCCCTTCTATAACCGCCGCGGCGAACTCTTAGGCCTGATCGCCGTCTGGCGTGATGTCACTAGGGAATATGAATCCGCCGAGCAGCTGCGTCTGTCGGAGGAGCGTTATCACTTAGCTATGGATGCGGTGGAAGATGGCTTGTGGGACTGGTATTTAGACTCGGAGCAGATCATCTGTAACCCGGCTTACTACTCTATGCTGGGCTATAAGACCAATGAGTTCCCGGCGTTAGTGTCGGCGATTGACGATCTGACTCATCCCGATGACAGAATTCGGGTCGAAGAGTACCGTGAGCAGTATCTGGCCGATCCCGTCGGCGCCTATGAGATTGAGTTTCGTATGCTGGGTAAGAGCGGCATGTACCACTGGGTGCTTAGCCGTGGCCGTGTGGTGGAGTTCACCGCCGACAAGCAGCCTAAGCGTATGGTGGGAACCCATAAGGACATTACCAAGCAGAAGAGCAACGAAGTGGCGCTGCTGGAAGCCAAGCAAGATGCGGAATCGGCCAACCTCTATAAGAGTGAATTCCTGGCTAACATGAGTCATGAGATCCGCACCCCAATGAACGCCATTATCGGCATGCTGGAGTTGGCGCGGCGCACCTCGTTAACGCCGCAGCAGATGGATTATCTGGAAAAGGCGGGCTTCTCGGCTCAGTCTCTGCTGCGCATCATCAATGATATTCTCGACTTCTCTAAGATTGAGGCCGGTAAGCTGGAACTGGAGCGTGTCTCCTTCCCGCTGGATAAGGTGCTGGATCATGCGCTCGATCTCAACGCCCTCAAGGCACAGGAGAAAGGGGTCGAGCTTCTGCTGTATGCTCCTGTGACCGCGGGTCTTATCCTCGAAGGCGATCCGCTGCGTCTGGGTCAGGTGTTGATTAACCTGCTGAGCAATGCGGTGAAATTTACCCAAAGCGGTGAGATTGAGCTGGGCTGTGAAGATGTGGGCGGGCGCGATCATCGCATTACTCTCAAGTTCTGGGTGCGTGATACCGGCATAGGCATCAGCAAGGAGCAGCAGGAAACCCTGTTCGATGCCTTCGCTCAGGCCGATGGTTCTACCACACGTAAATATGGCGGCACTGGCCTAGGGCTCTCTATCAGTAAGCACCTAGTTTCCATGATGGGCGGCACAATGCAGGTGGAGAGTGAGCTGGGCGTCGGCAGTACTTTCAGCTTTACCATCAGTTTTGAGATCGCCGAAGAGGCCGAGGTGAAGCCCCTGGTCGTGCCCGAAGTCTTAGGCAACCTTAAGACACTCGTGGTGGATGATAACCCGACGGCGCTGCAGATCTATTCCAGCACTATGCGTGACTTCCATTTCGATGTAGAGAGTGCCTCGAGTGGCGCCGAAGGCTTATACAAGCTGGCGCGTCGCCCTGTGGATCTGCTGCTGCTGGACTGGATGATGCCAGAGATGGATGGGGTCGAGGTGATCCGTGAGATAGATGCCATGGTGGCCGATGGTCGTCTGGAAAAACGCCCGGTGATCATCATGATGACAGCCTATGCCTCCGAGCCTTTAAAAGAGGATTTAGGCGATCTGAACATCTATGCCATGTTACAGAAACCCTTTAAGGCCTCGTCGCTGTTTAATGAGATCATCGCCGCCTTTATCGATAAGCCCGAGCTGAATCCGACCCTGGAACTGCCCAATAAAGAGGGCACCAGTGAGGCATCTGGCTGCATATTGCTGGCGGAAGATAACTTTATCAACCAGCAGGTAGCGACCGAACTGCTCAA
This sequence comes from Shewanella sp. AS1, assembly GCF_021412565.1. Classification (GTDB taxonomy): domain Bacteria; phylum Pseudomonadota; class Gammaproteobacteria; order Enterobacterales; family Shewanellaceae; genus Shewanella. Next base: position 96,891 of record NZ_JAKCLJ010000008.1, read on the forward strand.
GAGTGCCGGTTACGAAGTCGATGTGGCCGAGAATGGCCAGATTGCCATAGATATGGTGGAGAAGAAAAAGTACGATGCGATCCTGATGGACATTCAGATGCCAGTGATGGATGGTCTGAGTGCCACTAAGGAACTGCGTAAGCGATACTCGCAGACTGAGCTGCCCATTATCGCCATGACGGCCCATGCCATGTCCGGCGACAGGGAGAAGAGTCTGGCGGTGGGTATGAACGCCCATATCACTAAGCCAATCGTACTCGACGAACTTTTCAGCACCCTGAGCCACTGGATTAACAGGCAAGACTAATCGATTGACTTAGCCTTAGGCCTAGCGCCAGTAGCAATACCAGACGGGAGCTTAGGCTCCCTTCTTTTTTTGCTGGCATTTACCTTGTTCGCACAGGGAGCAGATTAGCACTTGAGGCTTGATAAATACCTGTTAAGCTAGTTCAGCGCTAAATTTCAAAAACTATCCCTAATAGAATCAAAGACGACTTTTGGCAGTACAAGCATGACTATTTGCCAAGGACAAGGAGCCATCATGAGACCCTCTTCATTCGCATTGGCCGTCGCACTTGCGATCCTCCCCGCCGCCAATGCCCTTGCCGCCAACGCCCTCACCGCCAACGATAAGAATGCCAACAATGACAGCGCGGCGCTGATCAAGAGCGGTCAAGCCGCCCAGGGATTTTTCAATCTTTTCTATCAGCAGGACTCGGGTGAACTCTATCTCGAAGCCAAGCGACTCAATCAGCCCTTTCTGCTGCTGACCAGTCTGCCTCATGGGGTTGGCTCAAACGATATCGGCCTGGATCGCGGCCAACTGGGTGTAACCCGTTTGGTGCAGTTTGAGCGCCACGGCCCCTACCTTATCTTAAAACAGCTCAATACCGGCTATCGCGCTCAGACGGATAATGCCGCCGAGCAGCGCGCCGTCAAGGAAGCCTTTGCCGAGTCTGTGCTGTGGCGCGGCAAGCTGGTCGAAGGCAAGCGTTTGCTGGTGGCTATCAACGATCTGGTGATTAATGATCTGCACGGTATCACAGAGGCGCTGGAGCGAACCAAGCAGGGACATTATCGCCTCGACACGGCCCATTCGCTGATCTTGCCTAAGTGGGTCAAATCCTTCGAGCGCAACAGCGATGTGGATGTGCTGCTGACCTTTAATAGCAGCAAGGCGGGCGCTCAGGTGGCAGAGGTCACCCCGGAGGGCAAGCAGCTGTCGGTGCGGATGCGTTACTCTTTTATCCAGCTGCCAGACAACAAGTATCAGCCCCGCGCCTATCATCCCAACAGCGGTTACCTTTCCGATGATTATCTCGATTACGGTACTGGCATAGATGAGGATATAGTTAAGCGCCATCTGCTGCGTCACCGGCTGGAGAAAGTCACACCCGGCGATGGGCCGTCCAAGGTGAAGCAGCCTATCGTCTATTATCTGGATCCCGGCGTGCCTGAGCCTATTCGCAGTGCCTTGCTCGATGGGGCGAGCTGGTGGGAGCAAGCCTTTACCGACGCCGGTTTTATCGATGGCTTCAAGGTGAAGTTACTGCCTCAGGATGCCGATCCCCAGGATATTCGTTATAACGTGATCCAGTGGGTTCACAGGGCGACCCGCGGCTGGTCCTATGGCAGCGCCATTGCCGATCCGCGCACGGGGGAGATAATCAAAGGCCATGTGACCTTAGGCAGCCAGAGGGTAAGGCAGGATCATCTGATCGCCCGCGGCCTCACCGCCGGTTGGGCCGACAGGCAAGAGGCGAAAGATGCTGCCACGGCGCTCTCCTTGGCACGTATTCGTCAGCTCGCCGCCCATGAGGTGGGTCATACTCTGGGGCTGGATCATAACTTTGCCGCCTCCAGCAATAACAATGCCTCAGTGATGGACTACCCCCATCCGCAGATCAGCTTGAAAGGCAGCCATATCGATATCTCGGCTCCCTATGGTGTGGGTGTCGGCCCCTGGGATAAATTCACCATCGCCTATGGCTATGGTCAGTTCAGCAAAGAGAGTCAGGCCGCGCATCTAGCCACCCTGATGCGAGATGTAGAGCATGCCGGGCTGCGTTATATCGGCGAGGCCGATTCGCGCAGGGCTGATGCCAGCAACGCCTACGCCAGTTTGTGGGACAACGGCCCCGATCCCGTGGCCGAGCTGGACAGGCTAAGCACAGTGCGGCTACAGGCGATCGATCAGTTCTCCGCCTCTGCGCTGCTCGATGATCAGCCCTATGGCGAGCTGCGCGATGCTTTCGTCCCCATCTATCTGCTGACGCGTTATCAGATCACCGCCGCAGCGAAATTTATCGGCGGCACAGATTACAGCTATTCAGGCAATGATCTGGGCAAAGAGTGGCACTTTATCGCCCCTGAGCTGCAGAAAAATGCCCTGTCCAGTCTGGTGGCGACTCTAAAAGCGCAAGACTTAACGATCCCGGTCAATCTGGTCAATGCCCTGGTGCCAAAATCGGGTAACTACAGCTCGACCAGAGAGAGTTTCGACTCAGCCACAGGGGTGATTATCGACCCTGTAGGCATGGCAGAGGTGCTTAGCCGCCATGTGTCCCAGGCGCTGCTCTCGCCTCAGCGTCTTAATCGGGTGCAGCAGGGATTTATGGCCGACAGAGAGCAACTATCTGTCGTGGAGATAGTGGATAAACTAATGGGCGCAACGCTTTATACAGAGACTCCGACTGGCTCGGAGCTCGCGGTCTGGATGCGGGTCAATGCCGTGGTGCTGGATCAGCTTCTGGCAAGTTATCACAGCCCAGACAGTTCCCCTGAAGTGAAGGCCCTGCTCGCTGAGCGACTGGATTATTCCCTGAAACAGCTGAGTCGCAAGGCCAAACGCAGCAGTGCCTTCGAGGCGGCCCATTTCGAATGGTTGCGCCTAGGCGTCGAGCGAGGATTGAAAGAGAAGGAATTTAAGCTGATAGAGAAGCCTAAGATCATGCCGCCCGGCTCGCCCATCTAACCTTTTGCACTCAGCCATGATTTGTTGAGATTAAGCCTCTGCCATGCAGGGGCTTTTTTACAGCGCTTTCTCTCTCTTTCTCTTTTTATGTAGTTTTTTGCAGGCGCTTTTCACAAGAGATTTTTATTGATATTTTTCATATACTTGCGACTTTCTGTTCTGCTGGTTTTACAATGGCACATCAGCCAATTCTGTGTGCTGATTCACATACCCACCCCCTTGGGTTAGTATCGGAGAGCTCTTTGCTCAACAAGAGTTTGCTCAACAAAGATTGTGGTCAAGAAGATTGGAGTTCATTTATGAATCTATTAACCAGCGCGACCCTCGTTATTTCTGTTGTACTCGTCTCAGCCCCCGCTTTAGCTGAGAGGCCGGATTTTTCAAAAACCCGAGCCGCTCAATCGGATTATCGCTTCAGCGATAATCAACCTGCACAATATAACTTCCAGATGCAGCGTACCACTCGTCATGATTTTTCTAAGACGACGGCGGCCAATAGCCAGTACAATTTTAGCGATAACGATGCCGTCTCAAGCGGCGAAACCAGGCTCGATTCGAGCCAACATGACTTTTCTAAAACCGATGCGGCGCGTGGCGCCAGCTAAAAATAAAAGAGAGAGTCATTGAAAGAGGGCGCCTGTGGTGCCCTTTTTTTCTTATTTTTCTTGGTCCGCTTGCCTGCCGATACGATAAGCATCGAGTATGCCGACCACCCAGGCGGCGATAAAGGCCAAGGTGGCCAGGTTGATCCAAAGGGTATCGCTGCCAGGGGGAGTTTGAGTGATCTGCTGATAGATGAGGGTGAAATCCAGCGGGATCTCGCCAGCGAGGATGCGATCGGATATCGCCTGTGCCCGCTCGACAGCTTTAAAGAGCAGATAGACCAGCCCTGACAGGCTGATGCCCGAGAGCAGGGTGCCCATGTTGGGACGCTTTAAATAGAAGTGGCCACTGCCAGGACAGACAAAGGCTGAGAGCAGGGCGGCGATAACGGCTTTGTTCATGGGACTCCCTTGGCCTCGACGGCATGGCTAATTCGACGGTATGGCTAATAAGAAGGAACAGTTAATTGGAAACTTATCTTAAAGTGAGTCTGGAGAACAGCCACAAGAGGCTGAATGAAACACAATTAATCTGAGGTGATGATTAAGCCCAGGGTTTCAAGCAGCTGACTCTGCTGCCAATGACTGATGATCACGCCATCGAGGGCGACCGTCCTGGGATCTAGCTCACTTAGCTCCACTCGGGTGAGATCTGCGCCTCTGAGATCGAAACAACCCCACTGCTCGGGCGAGAATTCGCCGCCGCTGAGGTTTGCGCCGCGAAGGGATGCACCGCGTAAATCCGCTCCGCTCCAACGGTTGTCTGTTAGCTCACACTCTTCGAGCAGCAGGCCGCCTAGGTTGGCGTAACTTAGATTGCTCTCTTTTATCGCACCGCTGCAAAAATAGTGCTTCTGTGAGATGTAGTTGCTGAAACTGGCGCGCTGAAAATCGCTGCCTTTGAGGTTACAGGCGTGAAACTCTGCGCCGAAGCAGCGGCTACCGGTGAACTGACTCAGGCTTAAGTTGCATGCCTTGAACTGGCAGTTGGTGAGTGTGGCATAGCTAAAATCGCAGCCGCTAAGCTCTTCACGTCCAGGCTCGTCACGTCCAGGCTCGCCTGTTTGTAAAAACTGGCAGCGTTCAAACAGGCTGTCGGTGAGTTCGCATCGGCTGAAATTACAGCGGTAAAAGTGACAATCACTAAAGTGGTGATCCTGCAGATCTTCGCCGCTGAAATCATGGTCTACATAATACTCGCTTGTGATGCTAATCATTTACGGATCCGCTGGGCGTGCAGTGCGGCGCGTTTGCCTTCGCTAATGCGGCTGGCCAGAAAATAACAGGCGATCCCCATCAGGGTGTTCGTCACGGGCAGCGCCAGCAGTAGCCCCTTAACGCCGCCGATATAGGATCCAAGGGCAGCCAGCGGCAGCAGGATAAGAAATAGACGGCAGATATTGAGCACCAAGGAACTCATGGGTCTGTGATAGGCGTTCAGTGACGTCGCCATGATGATCACTATCCCCAGCGGGCCATAAGCCGCAGGCAGGGCGATGATATAGAAACTCAGCCACTCGATCACCTGGGGATCGTCGCTGAACAGCCGGGCGATGGTCGGGGCGAGAAACAGCAGCGGCAGATAGAGCAAGGTCTGAAATACCAGCACAAAACGCAGCGACAACATCAGCGCCCTGTGGGCACGCTCAGTCTGACCCGCCCCCAGGTTCTGGGCGATAAAGGGAACTAGGCTAGAACCTAAGGCCATCACTACAATCAAGAGTACAGATTCTAAACGCGTGCCCGCACCAAAGGCGGCGACGGCGCCGTGATCGATACGCGCCAGCATGGCCATCATGGCCGCATTGGCCAGAGGGTTAAGCAGATTCATCAGGGCCGCAGGCTGAGCGATATGAGCCAGCTGTCGCCAGTTGCTGCGCATCCTGTCGACATTGAGGCCGACCAAGTGGATCAGCTTATATTTAATGATCAGCAGGTAACCTGAGAGTGACAAAGCAACCAGCCAGGAGATAAGCGAGGCGATGGCCGCGCCCTCAATTTCCAGGCGAGGGAAGGGGCCGATACCGAAGATAAGCAGGGGATCCAGCACCAGATTGATTAAGGAGGCCAGGGCCATGATCTTGGCTGGCGAGCCCGTATCTCCTGTAGCGCGCAGTCCCTGATTGCCTATCATAAGCAGCACCAAGAGCGGCGCCCCAAAATACCAGATGCTCATATAGTCGTGGATCAGCGGCAAACTGTGCTGGTTGGCACCGAGCAGACCGAAAAGCGGCGTGATAAACAGGCTGCCTATGATACAGAGCGCGCTGATCAGTGTGACTGTGAGGATAAGAGCATCGTGCAGAAAGACCTTGGCCTTTTCGCCGTTGCCGCTGCCTATGAGTCTGGCCAGATTGGTCGACACCCCAGCGCCTATGCCTATCGCCAGGCTAGAGATGATAAGAGTGACTGGAAAAGTAAAACTGATGGCCGCCAGGGATTCGGTACCCAACTGACTGATAAAAAAAGTATCGACCAGACTAAAACCGAGAACTGTCAGGATACCAACCAGGTTAGGCAGACTCATTCTTAGCAGCACTTGGCCGATAGGTTGGGTTAGGATCCCGTATCTGTTTCTCATTAACTCTGGCAGGCTTTCATTTATACAAGAGGGCAATTCTATCAGGATTGACCTAGCTTTAATAAACCCGAGTTAAAATTTTAAAATTTTTTTTGTAAAGCCCTTGAATCTGACCTCGATGACCCCATATAGCAAACATCGACGACATAAGCTCATTGTCGTAATAATTCGATAATCCGCCAACTTGATGTTGGGCAAAAATCTTTAGGAGAGTTCATAGATGAATATTCGTCCATTACATGACCGCGTCATCGTTAAGCGTTCTGAAGTTGAATCAAAATCTGCCGGTGGCATTGTGCTGACAGGTAGCGCCGCAGAACAGTCAAGTCGTGGTGAAGTCCTTGCAGTAGGCAATGGCCGAATTCTTGAAAACGGCACGGTTCAGCCTCTCGACGTAAAAGTAGGTGACATAGTGATCTTCAACGAAGGTTACGGCACGAAGAAAGAGAAGATCGACGGCCAAGAGGTGTTGATCCTGTCTGAAGCCGATCTGATGGCTGTAGTGGAATAATCCACTGAGTTAATTTTCCAGCTAACCCTATTTTTTTAAAAGGATACAGAAGATGGCAGCTAAAGAAGTTCTTTTTGGTAATGACGCACGCGTAAAAATGCTAGCGGGCGTAAATATCTTAGCTAACGCAGTAAAAGTAACCCTAGGCCCTAAAGGCCGTAACGTCGTATTAGACAAAAGTTTTGGTGCGCCGCTGATCACTAAAGACGGTGTGTCAGTCGCAAAAGAGATCGAGCTTGAAGACAAGTTCGAAAACATGGGCGCGCAGATGGTGAAAGAAGTTGCTTCTAAAGCCAACGACGCTGCTGGTGACGGTACCACTACTGCAACAGTTCTGGCTCAGGCTATCGTAACCGAAGGTCTAAAAGCCGTTGCTGCGGGCATGAACCCAATGGATCTTAAGCGCGGTATCGACAAGGCCGTTGTGGCCGCCGTTGCCGAGCTTAAAGCTCTCTCACAAGAGTGTGCCGACACTAAGGCGATCGCCCAGGTAGGTACTATCTCTGCAAACTCTGACGAGTCAATCGGTGAAATCATAGCTACCGCCATGGAGCGCGTCGGTAAAGAAGGCGTGATCACAGTTGAAGAAGGTCAGGCGCTGGAAAACGAACTGGACGTAGTTGAAGGTATGCAGTTCGACCGTGGTTACCTGTCTCCTTACTTCATCAACAAGCCAGAAACTGGCAGTGTTGAACTGGACAGCCCATATATCCTCTTGGTTGACAAGAAGATCTCTAACATCCGCGAACTGCTGCCTATCCTAGAAGGCCTGGCAAAAACCGGTAAGCCTCTGCTGCTGATAGCCGAAGATGTTGAAGGCGAAGCCTTAGCAACATTAGTTGTGAACAACATGCGCGGTATCGTGAAAGTGGCTGCGGTTAAGGCGCCAGGTTTCGGTGACCGTCGTAAGGCTATGCTGCAGGATATCGCTATCCTGACCGGTGGTACTGTAATTGCCGAAGAGATAGGTCTTGAGCTTGAAAAAGCGACCTTAGAAGACTTAGGTACAGCTAAGCGCGTAGTTATCACTAAAGATGACACTACCATCATCGACGGTAACGGCGAGCAAGAGCAGATCTCTGCCCGTGTAGCTCAGATTAAAGTACAGGCCGAAGAATCGACCTCTGACTACGACAAAGAGAAACTGCAAGAGCGCATGGCGAAACTGGCCGGCGGTGTTGCCGTGATCAAAGTCGGTGCAGCGACCGAAGTCGAGATGAAAGAGAAGAAAGCCCGCGTAGAAGATGCCCTGCACGCGACCCGCGCCGCCGTTGAAGAAGGTGTGGTTGCTGGTGGTGGTGTCGCTCTGGTTCGCGTTGCTAGTAAGATTAGCGAAGTTGAAGTGGCTAACGAAGACCAGAAGCACGGTGTGACTATCGCACTGCGCGCCATGGAAGCGCCGCTACGTCAAATCGCAACCAACGCAGGTGAAGAAGCCTCTGTAGTTGCCAACAACGTGAAGAACGGCTCTGGTAACTACGGTTACAACGCAGGTAACGACACCTACGGCGACATGCTAGAGATGGGTATCCTTGACCCAACTAAAGTGACCCGTAGTGCGCTACAGTTCGCCTCTTCTATCGCTGGTTTGATGATCACCACAGAAGCTATGGTGGGTGAACTGCCACAAGACTCTGCGCCAGATATGGGCGGTATGGGTGGCGGCATGGGCGGTATGGGCGGAATGGGCATGATGTAAATCTAACCCGCCGCAGATTGATCAAGGCGGTTGCCTTGGTCTCTTTGATACCACAACTAAACCCAGCTTCAGTTGGGTTTAGTTTTATATACCAAGGACAAGGCCCACGTATCGACGCGGGCCTTTTCCATTTCAGAGGTTTCTGCAGGGGGAGTGGTTTGGGATTGGTATGACTGCCGGGCTTTTCGGGAACCACTTCTATGAATGGTAGCCGCTTGCAGCGGCCTAAAGTCGCGGCCTTCCAGCCCGCCTCCGGGCAAGGGGCTTTGCTTGTCCAAAGCCCCTTGCATCCCAAAGGACACCCGCAACGAAGCGGACGACTCCTTGGGCATTAGGTGTCCTTTTGCTATCGCGTCAGACGCTCATCCCTGATTCGACTGACGCTGTCTCGGCTCCATGCCTCGGCCACGCAACAGACACCTATGCCCTACGGCCGCTTCGAGCGGGATTGGTGCAATCCTCGGTAGTAAGTGTTGTGGATGTCCTGACTTTCTTAGTTTCGCCTATTTCAACTTGAACACTACACTCTAAATACCTAATATTTTGATATTAAACAGTTTATTAAGCTATAGAAAACGTAAGTGATAACCGCAGAAGGGCCACCAACCTTTGATGCTTTACTCCAATCCATAGAAAACTCGAAAGTGTTTATAATGAGAATGTCGGGACATCCAAAACTCAATACGCTTAGCCGTTTGATGGGCGCTTCAGTACAGCTTCTTCAAGTCTTTCCGGTTGTGGATTGCGGTGCTCCAGCCAGTCGAAGCTGAATACTCTCATCTGGTCTTTGGCATATTCGGTGGCTTGTGCGCCCGTAAAACCGCTGCCTGGAAGCCCTGATTCTTGCTGAACCACCAAAATGGTTAATGGTGGCAGGCCGTGAACTAGGCAATACGACTGTATGGGCTCTAGTAGTTGACCTAAGCCCGCAGCTGGTACGCCTGTCAGCTTAGATAGGATTCCATATGTCAATGATTGACGGTTGCTTGCGGCAAGAGCCAAAACAGCCCATATCTGACTTGCACGTTCTGAACGGGTCATATCAAATCCTTATTAAATTTGAGCAAGGTAATTATCAGTTGCCTTAACCAGGGTTCTAAAGAAGAACAGGCATTTATCGAGGTCCGTACGTTTGACAATGTGTGTCGTTTGTTTATCTGTTTGTGCTCTATGTACCGCATCACCACGTTTGCGTATCCATTGGTTCAGCATGGTGCTAACTTCTTTCGGTGTTGAGTAGTTGTTGAAAACCCAGCTAGAAGTAACATCTACCCCAAAGAATTCAAAGAATAGGTGTTTGGTTTTTTGTGAGTCTGGATTATGGAACATTTTGAGTTTTTCCGAGAACTGTCGCTCCATGAAAGTACCGATCTGACACCCTTTGATAGAGCTGAATTTATTGTTAAACAGCTCTACAGCAATATCTTCAACATAGGTTTCCCATGCTGTGAGTACCAGAATTAGTGATGCTCTTTTTAATGCTTCAGGTGGGGGGATAGTCTTATCCACATCGATGTTTAAGTCGTCATAGCATTTGAGCAGTGCCTCTGCATCGCTTAACGCTCGTTCAAAGGTTTTTATGGATTCTGACATGGTCTATTTCTCAGGGAGTTTATTATTCATTACTTATGGTTGTAGGGTTGTGGTTTATTGCGTTTGGAGAAAGTAAGGGCATCCAGAATTGCTGATTACTCAGCAAAAAACTGAAAGGAGAATTCGTAACGCATGAGAGTTAGCGAAGGGATTACTTTCGCAGCAGCGTGTGCTTTCTTGTCAAAGTCAGAGGCTATAAGAATACCTCTTACATCATCGCGTTCCTCTTCATCCATAATACTTCCCATGTAACTCAGTATTTGTGCGACGGCTCGCTGACCAGCGATACCTGTCTTCAGTTCTATGACGACTGGAGTTTTTTCAGCATCTTCGGCTGTTATATCGATGAAACCTGTTTCCACAGAACGCTCTTTGCCACCATCGGTTATTCGTAAGCCAAGTTCTACTTGCTCAATATTGTGGCGAATGGCGGCCTGCATATCTTTTTCAAGCCCTATGGTTTGAGGAGGTTCATTGTCGAAAGTCGTTTCATGTATTTCCTCGTTTACTGAGTCAAAATCTATAGAGTCTTCGTTATCTTCTAGGAATCGCTTGTAGCGTCTCACAGCATCTCTGTAAGAAGCTAAATTGTTGTATGCATTGCCATTGAATGGAATCTTGGTTTCGTTGGGCCTATTGCTCATGCGGTCTTGAGTGGTATAGGTTAGCGTTGCAATTAAGCTCTCAAGTCTATCTTCTTTGTAAAGGTCATCGAGATTTCCATAGTGTTCTTCGACTCTTCCAGCTCTGTGCATCTGGGCTGTTATTGTGCCACCTTGATAGTTTTGAGCCATAAGCCAATTTCTATAAAGTTCTGATTTCATAGAGCCACCAATATTCCCTATTGATTGTGAATATAGAATTTAAGGACGGGTTTCAGTCATCGCAAATTCCGCTTCGTCGCGGGTCGCGAGGGGATCGATAAGGGCAATTGCTCGTAGAGCGTTTATGAGCGCGAACCAAGGATGGGGAGGTGGCTCTTTTGCATGGACGCAATTTCTTGTCGAAACTGCCCCTTATCCCGGTGTGGTGTGGAGCACCACGACTTTAGCCAAGCGCAGCTTGGCATCAGGCATTAAAACAGCATCAGGGCTGTCATGCCTACCACAAGCGATAGCTACCGCCCGAAATTCTAAGCTATTCCAGAGCGAGACAAATCCAATTAATGCTAATAAAAACAAGGTTGAAGCTATCAGGCTACCACAGATAAAACCTTATCCAAGGTCAAAAATTGTGCAAATTTATCAAGATGCTTAGGCTGGTTAAATCATCGGGAAGGTGGTTTATAGGTGAGGTATTGAAAGCTATCCTTGCCTTATGCTTGCGCTTTAAGAGCGGCGCCATCCCTGAGATTCATTCACAACTTTGGCGAACGATTAAATTTTGTTTTAACACTAAAAACCTACCTTACAATATCGCCGCCGCGCAAGGCAATAGCTAGCAAGGTAATAACAGCAAGCCACTGGCTAATGTTTAGAGGGCAACGGTTATTGTCAGAGTAGCGTCATAGGTGATGATTGGCTTAGCAGAGTTATTTCAAAAAAGTGTAACAAGTGACACTTTGTTATCTGTAATTTAGTTTTTAGGCATTAAAGTGTATTATATTACACTTTTATGTCTATCAGTTGTATTTACTCCCTAAAAGTGTATCTTCATCCACTTTTTTTGTTGAGTTATGCGTTGAGGCTAGCTAAAGTGTAGTAAAGTACACTTTAAGATGATCTTATGAGCCGTTCGATGACCCAAGATTCATTGGGATTACTGATTAAAACTCGCAGAAAGGAAGCTGCACTGACTCAAGAGGTGGCGGCAATGTTGTGTGGCGTCACTAAAAAAACCCTGATCCGTGTTGAGAAGGGGGAAGATATCTACGTCTCTACTCTATTTAAGATACTTGATGGCCTAGGGATTAGTCTGGCTGTCGAGTCAAAGCCGGATGCTGGTTCAAGTGAGTGGTACTAGCCATGGCTGAATCCTCAACCTTTGTCTTAGATATGCTCCTTGGCGATCAGATTATTGGTGAATTGTCATTTAACTCTAGCACCGAGAATTTTGCCGTGAGCTACACCCAAGCTTGGCGGCAAAATGGCTTCCCCCTCTCACCTATGATCCCCTTTGATGGCTCTGGTACTAGTGTGCAGATTGCCATGTTTCTGGTTAATTTACTGCCTGAAAACAAGGGATTGGATTACCTCATTGAGTCGCTTGGTGTCGCAAGGGGAAATACCTTTGCGCTTATCCGTGCTATCGGTCTTGATACTGCGGGTGCTATCGTTTTTGCTGCTAAGAGGGCAACATTTGGGCCGACAAGGTTCAGGCCAATCAGTAATGATGAGATCATTCAGCGACTGGAAGACCCTGAGTTCTGGCCGATGGAGATTTGGGATGCTAAGCCCAGGTTGTCGGTGGCAGGAGTTCAGTCGAAGTTAAACCTCTTTTTTAACGGCGAAGAATTTGGTTTTGGCGAAGGTGCCTTGTCGTCGACTCATATCTTGAAGTTTGAAAAACATCCGCATCTCGTTATCAATGAGTTTTTAACTATGCGTTTGGCTAAGGCGCTATCCATGAATGTTGCCAATGTCGAGATCCGTTGTTTTGGCCGACACAAATCATTATGCGTAGAACGTTTCGATCGTCGATATGTTGTCGATGAAAACCGGGTGCAGAGGCGGCATATTATCGATAGCTGTCAAGCACTTGGATTTAGCGTAAATAAGAAATATGAACGTAACTTTGGTAGCGGCCGAGATGTCATGGATATTCGTGAAGGCGTGAGTTTACCAAGGTTGTTTGAACTTGCGAGCCAATGCATTAACCCAGCCGCGGCCAAGCTAGATATGTTGCAGTGGACCTTGTTTAATCTACTGAGTGGTAATGCCGATGCTCATGGGAAAAACTACTCGTTTTATATGACCCCTAATGGGATGAAACCCACGCCTTGGTATGATTTGGTTTGCGTCGCCTTATATGGGGACTTTGAGCAAGATTTGGCTATGGCGATTGATGATGAATTTGATCCAAATAAGATTTATGCCTATCAGTTAGCAGCTTTTAGCGAGGAGGTAGGATTATCCAGAACCTTAGTAGTTAATAGCTTAATTAAGATGGTGACTAAGATAAGACAAGAATTAGATGGTGTGATCGCCATGCTCAATGAATTGAATAGCGAAGAGCAGATCTTTGTTACTAAATATCAGTCACAATTATTGGCAAGGTGTGAACGCTACTTGGGTATCGCATCTGAAATCAAAACTATCACCTTATAATGCAAACAACCAAGAGTGTATTGGTTCACCTTTTTAATCTCCACCTCAGCTAGTTTGGCTACACTTCTGGGTCAATTGCATTTTAAGAATAAGATGAGGGAGCGGTGATGGGAAAACAGGATTCAGAAAAGACGACTAAAAAGCCTTGGATTGCGCTGGGGGTGATCGCCTCTGTGGTGGTATTGTTTACATTGCTGGTGATGATGATGCCCAAAGGCTTTAAGGCGACCCACGAGGAGATAGGCACGGGTAAGCCTGCCTTAGTGTTTGTGTATGATCCTAATCTGGCATCGAGTCATGCTCAGACTGAGCAGATGAATGAGGCACGAGATCACCTAGGAGACAATGTCCACTTTCTGCTTGCCAGACCAGGCACGCCTGAAGGCGATCACTTGATTGCTAAGTATCATGCCAATGCGGCCGAATTACTGTTGTTTGATGGTCAAGGTCAGCTGATTAAGCGTCAGTTTGCGGTGAAAGACGCCAACCAGCTGATGCGCTGGGTACGTTAACCGGTCGACTTAGAGAGAAATGATATTACCGCCATGAGTGCTTCGCATGTGCTCATGGCGTTTGTGTTTCAGCGGCCAGCAGTTTGTTGAGCAATCTGATTTGCCTTCTAATCCTTTTGGCTGATGCAGGCAGTTATGATACTGATTAAAACTCGGCATCCCAATATGAGATGCCGATAAGTATGACTTAATTGAATATGAATTTACTGAATGTCAGTAAATTCTGTTGGTATTGCCGGGCAATTTTCTGGGTTAGATGGGATAAATTTAACCCCGCCTTCACCTTCACCCACTTTCATATTATTAAAGGCATCGAGTAAGGTTTTGTAATATTCAGGGTCATATCCATTAACGCCTTGCCAAGCCTTTATTGCCCCGCTGACTAAGTCGACAGTGGAAATAGTGCCGCCACCAGGTAGCATTAATACCGCATCGCCACCGAGGTTATATTCAATGTTGAATAGGAAGGCGAGTAATTGCTGAGCCAGTTGCTCTCTGGGATCACCGCCAGCATTGGAATCGATCAGGAAGTGTGAAACCTCGGCTTTAATGGTACCCGTTCCGGCAGATATGCCGTCGGTGATCTTATCGTTATTAAAGGCTGGAGCGACGTCTGTGTTGTCAGAGAACTTACCGTCAAATGGCTCATCACCCGCACCGAAATAGCTGGTTTCGCTATTGTACGGATCTAAGGTGTTGATATAACCAGTGACAAAGCTTTCCTCTATCCTTCCCAGACCATTCTTGTTGTGCCAATAACCTTTAGTACCGAAACCGACCTCGTTATAACACAGGTTGGTAAACACAATCTCATTGATTGGTGTATCGCTATTGTTCTCATAGGTTTTACCAACAATTGGCGTTAACCTACCTTCGCTCCCACTGGCTTCAGAGCGAACATCGAAATCGATTGCCGTCGGTGAACTTGCTATCCAGCCTAGCGCACCGGCTTCTTCCACGGTATAGAAATCCGACGGATATGGAGTAAGGGTGGCGTCGCCATAGCCATTAGGCAGTAACAATTTAAAGGTGTGGGTACCGTCTGCTTTGGTCATTCGCGTCGCGATACCATTAACCAGTAAAGGCTCGCCTAAGGGCACATTGGGACTGAAGCGCGTGATGATCTCATCATAAAGGTCAGCGTTTTCTGTGGGGCTGATGGTGTCGGGTATTGGACCGCCATTGGACTGTAACAGCGTAGGCGCATATTTGATTCTAACGGGCCAATTCTCAATGCCCATTTCGCCTTCGTCGACAACACCATTGTTATTGGTGTCGAAGATTTTAGAGACCTTGATATCGGCAAAACCCACTTCACCTAAGGTGAGGGTAATTTGTGGG
Source organism: Shewanella sp. AS1 (assembly GCF_021412565.1). GTDB lineage: Bacteria > Pseudomonadota > Gammaproteobacteria > Enterobacterales > Shewanellaceae > Shewanella. Next base: position 111,970 of record NZ_JAKCLJ010000008.1, read on the forward strand.
TCGCTACCTGTTTGCGAGGTGACACCTAGCGCTGAAGGTGTAAAGCCGGCAAACTCGTTAGCGGTTTGTGGGCCAAGGCCGTCATCGTCTACCTGATCTAAACACACCATCTTCATCAAGAAACGTTGAATATAATCACTGGCTTGGTCACCATCCCAAAGTGCAGGGTCTTCGGGGCCGAGGTTATCGCCAATAAAGGCTTGATACTGATGCACATAGCCCGAGGTGGTAATGTAGCGACTATCGAGGTTTTTATCCTCATCATTGGTCCAGTGGAAGTGGTCTAATATCCACTGCTCATCTAACATCCCCAGCGCCTCTTTCATTAAAATACTGCTAGGGTCGCCGTTAGATTCATCGACGGTAACGTCTTGGTTACGTACGCCTAAACCATCCTCAATCCCATATTCCCAGCGCCAGATAAATTTCTCACCGGGGTCGAGTCGGCAGTTGAGGTTGGCATCGTGGTAGTTACGCAGGGCGATAATACCGTATTGGGGTTTACGTTCTTTCACCTTGTAGTTATCGGTTTTAGAAAAACGAGGAATAAATCCGTGGAAGTTACCGGCTTGATAACCTTCCTGATTGACCTGTTGGGATTTTCCACCGAGCGGGTCAAAATTATTCACCGGATCATATTCATCGACTGGAGTGATCCATACCTTATAGACCCCGCCATTGTTTGGCGTGTCGTCATAGGGATAGAGCTGGATGACCATTGCATTCAGTGGTGCGCCACCATGGTCGATATCGCTATTAAAGGCATGAACATAAGTAATGCTATTACCATTGCCTGAATATTCTGTGCAGGATTGTGATGACCATTCTTTGTCTTTGTTGCTGTAGGTATAATTGCTACCGGATGCTCCGGGATAGTCGGTGATCACCCCGTTGGTAATGACAATCTCACGGCAACTGATATGGTCACTGGATAAGAGATCTTTACCACTGGGATCTGTGACCTGAAAATAGTAGTGGCCGTCGGGCAGTGCCGCAGCCGATGCGGGAGCATTTATTTTGGGCCCGCCATCTAAATAAACATCTAATTTACTTTGATACCTCACATTTTCGTTGACGATTGAACCATCTTCGGTGGTGGTGAAAATGGCACCGGATAATGCATTTGCTAGAAACGGAATGGCTGCCAGGGTGATGATACCGCTGGCCAGCAATGGCGTTACTTTAAATCTGAATGATTTACTCATCGCAGCCTCCAATTTTTGCTCGCTTAAAGCGTTAATAGCGTCGCTTATTTAGCGGTTTATCGAAGAGGTGGAGTGTGAGCTAAATAGGGAAGCGTATTAAGGCTCTCCCCATTTTGGAGCATTAACCATGCCAGCAAATTAAGACGTTGATTTATAAATACAAAATATTTTGCGAATAATTATTAGAAGTGTTCACAACCTTAAGTGAAACACTTTTACAAATAAATATATGAATTATAAAAAGATTGTTTTTTTGCACAAAGTGTCTCATTTTTGAGACACTTTTTGTGTTTGGTGAATTATTCGGGTGCTTAGGCGTACCTTACAAATTGAAATATCACAAGTCGGCAGCGGTTAAATTTCCAAATCACCGAAGTGTCCCTGATGCTTCAGCATTAAATAGTTCGGTGTATCATGGCTGTTAAACTGAATGATATTGGCCTGATCCCGCTCCAGCTGATTGATCCAGTGGTATTGCGCCTGTAAGGCCTGTTGATCTTCTTTGACCCAAGGGGCGCTCTTCATCTTCTGCTGGCGGATATTATCCATGGTCCAGCCGGTATCGACACTGTGCAGAAACTCCTGGCCGTTTTGCAGTTTGATATAGAACATCTTGGAGTCAGGAGTGTGGCCTGGCGCCTTAATGGCAACGATACCTGGGGCGATAGGGTAATAGCGGGCAAAATCGGCTTGGATAAAACGATCGACCTTTTTCTGAGTGATGGCGACGGAGGCTTTATGTGGTTGGTTTACCATCAAATCAGCGGTATCGCTTGCCAGCAAGACCTTATGGGCTATTTGGTCGAAATGGTTTGAGCGTACCACCCCTGCCACATGATCGGCATGATAGTGACTGAGGACGATTAAGTTGGCTTGTAACAGTGCCTGATTTAAGCGCTCGAACTGATCTTGATAGAAAGGGTCTGTCTTAGCACCGAAGAAGTCATGGGTGACGGCATCCATACCACTGTCGATCATAATGCTGCCGTTGGGGTAAACCAATTGATGGGCGGCGCGAGCCAGAGTCACCTTCTTATTCAGATCGCCGCCTTGCATGACTAAATCTTCATTTCTGAAGGTGTTGGCAATTTTTACTATGTTGATACGCTGCGGTAATTCACCAGGGACGGCATGCGCAAGCTTTCTGATCTGTTGCAGGTCGGGAGTGAAGTTTGGGTTCTCAGGCGAAATGCCGTTGTTGATTTCTGAGGTAAATGGTTCAGCTTGTGCTAGATGAATCAAGGGTAAGCTGGTGCCTAGTACAGTACATTCTTTTAAAAATTGACGACCTTGCATGGTTAAATCTCGGATATTGTTTTGATAGCGAGATTCTAGTGGGCCTAAGATGAAGAATGACTTGTCAGTTGATTAACAAAGCTTTAGATAGCGATTTATGTGAACTGACGTGGATTGCTGACAGGAGATACTGGTGAGCTTGTTAATTTGGAGCGAAGTGAAAGCTGTTGTATCGCTGCCAATGCGAACATTCACCTTGGCAGCGGCATCACTTATTGTTCTAGCTGCGCCTTAGCGGCCTCAACCTTGTTGTAGTCTAACCCTAGTTCTACTACCGCTTCTTTAATCAGGGCTGGGTTCTGCATTACCAGCGCCATCAGTTGTTGCAGTTTTTCTGGTGGAATACCCAGCTGTCCAATAATCCCCATGGCCATCAAGGGGTTGTCTGTGAGCGCCTGAAACAGCTCGTTAATTTTCTCGTCGCTGACGTTATGCTCTTTTAAGAGGGCAATAATTGGGTTCATTACTCTACCTTGAATTTACCTGGTGACTGTGAAGAGCAGGCATCTTACCACATCTCATGCCCAGTTTTGTTAGTCAAACAGGTTCCACAGCAATCGCAGCCCGATGATGATCATCAGGCCAAAGATGATCTGCTTAAAGCGCTGTTCATCTATCTTGTCCTGGATCTTAAGTCCGAGCCTGACCCCCAGATAGGCGATGGGTGCCAGCACTAAGGAGGCCTGCAGGTTGGTTAGATTGATCTGCCCCAGCAGGCTGTAGGGGATGAGCTTGACGGCATTCACTACGGCAAAAAACAGCACGGCGGTGGCCAGATATTCCCGCTTCAGCAGTCGTAGCGGCAGCAGGTAGCTGTTGAGTGGCGGCCCGCCTGCATGGGCGACGAAGCTAGTGAAACCGGCGAGGGTGCCACAGATGAGACCAAACAGGTGCGAGGGCGGCTTGTTAAAGCGGCCATTAGTCGCCAGGCCATAGAGACCGAAGAGCAGGGCGATCGCGCCCAAGATCCCTTTCAGATAGTCCTCATTTAATTTATCGAACAGCAGATAGCCGACCCCTATCCCCACTATGGCGGTGGGCAGCAGGATGAAGAGATGGTGATTATTCTGCTCACCCCACCAGGAGCGCACACTGAGCATGTCCATAAAGATCAGCAGCGGCAGCATCAGGGCCGCGGCCGTGGTGGGGCTGACCGCCAGCGCCAGCAGCGGCACAGTAAGCCCGCCCGCGCCGCCGGCGAAGCCCGATTTTGAGATACCTGTGATCAACACGGCGGGAATGGCGACCAGCCAGAATAGGGGATCGGTTAACACTGAATCTCCACTGTACAGAGATGTTTATATAACAAGGTTTATCACAGCGTGCTGCGATCGCCTAGGCTTGATTAAAAATAGCAAAATTTAAGGCAGATATAGCCGATTATTCCGGCTTTAGGCCGCTTGGTTGGGTATTATTCCGTTTTGATTTAGCAAAACAGGGGCTGTCTGATGAGTATTTATTGCTTTGGTGGGAGACTGTAGTAGTCTGTGATCTAGGTCACGCTTGAGTTTTGTGGCCGGACTTAGCTAAGACTTTAACAGGGTTTATGGGGTCTTGGCAATTCGACCTAATGTTAATTGTTTGGTTGAACAGAGTCAGAGAAAATCGAAAACTAGTACAAAACCAACATAAAACCGACGGATGGTATAACAATGCTTATATTTTTTATCTGTATTGCACTATTGGTGCTGGCGTTTAAGTTCTACGCTCCCTTTGTAGAACGTCAGGCCGGTATTGATCCCAATGCACAAACTCCACAAGCAAGATTCAACGATGGCGTCGACTATGTCGAAGTTCATCCCTTAAAAGCGTATCTGATCCAGTTTCTGAACGTGGCGGGCGTGGGGCCGATTTTTGGTCCTATTCTAGGTGCCTTATATGGTCCGGTTGCCTTAGTCTGGATTGTTTTGGGTAACATTATTGGCGGTGCGGTTCACGATTACTTCTCAGGTGTGCTGAGTATCAAGGAAGATGGTAAGAGCTTGCCCGAGATTGCCGGTCACTACTTTAACATCTATTTCAAAGGTTTGATGCTGGTTTTCACCGCCATGCTGCTGTTCTTCGTGGGTGTGGTATTTATCATGAGCCCTGCCGGATTACTGAGTAATCTGGATATGTTTGAAGGCACTATCCTTGCGAGCAACACCTTCTGGGTGTTAGTGATCTTAGGTTACTACTTCCTGGCGACGCTACTGCCTATCGATAAGATCATCACTAAGCTTTATCCGCTGTTTGGTCTGTTGATGATAGTGATGACGTTGTCGATTGCGGCGGCTCTGCTGTTTAATGCTCCCCATCTGCCTGTGGCGAATGACTTTTTCGCTTATTTTGATCACAGCCATTATCACGAAGAGCTGCTTAAGCCTAATCCAAACGGTCTGCCTGTGTGGCCGCTGCTGTTTGTGACTATCACCTGTGGTGCTATCAGTGGTTTCCACTCGACCCAGGCTCCGATCATGGCGCGCTGTCTGACCAATGAGAAGTATGTGCGTCCTGTGTACTACGGCGCCATGATGTCAGAAGGTATCGTTGCCTGTGTGTGGGCACTTGCGGGTATTGCGGCTTTCCCAGGTGGTTACGCCGAACTTAAGAGCATCTTAGATGCGGGTGGTCCAGGTCTTGTGGTTAATCAGGTAGCGACCACTTACTTAGGTGTCGCGGGTGGTGTAATGGCGATTATCGCCGTGGCTGTGTTCCCTATCACTTCTGGTGATACGGCGTTCCGCTCTCTGCGTCTGACCATTATCGATGCCTTTAAGATCCCGCAAAGTATCCGTAACCGTTTGTTCTTAGCTGTGCCTATTCTGGTTATCGCTTACTTTATGACTAAGATCGATTTCTCTCTGGTATGGCGTTACTTTGCTTTCTCCAACATGCTGCTGTCGACCAGCGTATTGTGGTTGGCGACTAAGTATCTGTTTGACCGCGGTACTATCCACTGGATCGTGAGTCTGCCGGCGACTGTGGGTACGGCAGTGACTATCTCCTATATCGCCACCGCGGGTATTGGTCTGGGTCTAGAGCTCTCTCTGAGCAATCCTATCGGTATCGCGACCGCGATTATCTGTTTAGTCGGTTTGATTATCGCAGATAAGAAGCGTCGTGCAGTGCCAGCTTAAGGCATAACACTCAAGTTGAGGCTTTAACTTAAGCCGACACCCCTAATCAGGTGTCGGCTTTTTTATGCCTGCGAGCAGGCCGCTACTCTTTTTGATACTCATAAATAGGTATTTATATTCAATAAAATAGCGAATCTTAGCGTCATAGTTCACACTTATTTATCTGCTTAACAATATCGGTTGTCTGTCTTAGGCTGACTGAGTAGACTAATCATGCTTTATATATGCACGTTTTAGTTTTTATTGTTATGAATCCAATCGGCTTAGTCGAGTGATAGTGCAATGGCTAGCTGATTGATATCAGTCTGTGATAAGTGATCGGGAGCGAAATCATGCTCAATATTGACGACCCTAAGGATGTTGAACGGACACCGGCGATCTGGCGACTCGGTTTCAGACCCTTCTTTCTCGGCGGTGCAACCCTAGCGGCGCTCTATATTCCCCTGTGGTTGGTGACCTGGTATCTGCCTGAGTTTAGTTTATTGAGGGAACAGTTCTGGGTCAGGGTAGTGCCTCTATGGTGGCATCCTCACGAGATGCTGTTTGGTTTCGCCCTAGCCATAGTGTGTGGTTTCTTATTGACCTCGGTGCAGACCTGGACTAACCAGCCCAGCTTGAAAGGCCGGTCACTCATGTTTACTTTCATCTGCTGGTTACTGGCAAGGTTGATGTTGTTATCGCCTTTCGATATCCCATTGTGGCTACCAGCACTGTTCGACACGCTGTTTTTACTCCTGAGTGCCGCCAAATTATGGTCTTGTATCTACAAGGTAAAACAGTGGCGTAATATCGGTTTCCCCATCATGTTACTGTTTGCCGCGCTAATTAATTTACTGAGTTATTATGCCCTTAGTCAGCTTGATTTCATTTTAAGTCATCAGATTTGGCAGGGGATGCTGTGGTGGTTGGGCTTAGTGATCACTATTGTTGGCGGTAGGGTGATCCCTTTCTTCACTGCAGTGCGGATCGGTCAGCCAAAGCCCGAACCTATTAAGCTTTTGGACTATAGTTTGATAGGAGTGATGTTGCTGTTAATAGTGCAAGGTTTGTTGAAGTTTATGCCTCTGGAGGCAGAACAGATCTTGCTGGCAACGGCGGCGCTGTTGCATTTGGGCCGCTGGTTACGTTGGTATCCCCATAAGACGCTAAAGGAACCTTTGTTGTGGTCATTGCATCTGGCTTATGTGTGTTTGCCTCTGACCCTAGGCGCGTTAGCCTGGCAGATCGCCGATGAAAGTGCCTATCGCCATCTGCTGCATCTGTTTGCCATAGGCACTATGGCTGGATTGTGTCTGTCTATGATCTCCCGTGTCTCTCTTGGGCATACCAGCCGTAATATTTATCAGGGGCCTAAGATGTCTCTGGCCTTTGTCGCCATCGCCATGGCGGCTGTGTTTCGAGCCTTGATGCCGCTCTGGTGGCCTGCCCACGCCGAGTTGTGGCTCTGGCTGGCGGGCAGTTGTTGGAGCCTAGGTTTTGGTTGGTTTGTGATCTGTTATGGGCCTATTTTAACCCGTCCCCGTATCGATGGCCGCCCAGGTTAAGGAAAGCAGTTTGAAGAAGTGGAAAATTGAGATGATGAAAAAATCTGTAGTCATGGCCGGTTTGCTGGGGTTATTTTCTCCCCTGGTGTTGCAGGCTGAAGATGTCAGCCCGGAAGCGATGCAGGCAAAGTATCCTGATCAGTATCAGTCTTGGCTGGCGACATCCGAGCAAGCAGAGCGCAAAGATATGCTGGCTAGCTATCCTGCGGCAATCGTGTTATGGGCAGGCTCCTCCTATGCCAAAGAGTATCACAGTCCCAGAGGTCACCATTTTGCGGTCGCCGATGTGACTCACACCCTTCGCACAGGTGTTGCCCCCGCCGAGGGCACCAAGGGACTCTCTGCCAGTTGCTGGACCTGTAAGTCGCCGGATGTGCCTCGTTTGATTGGTGAGTTGGGGGTGGAAGGCTTCTCGGCAAAAAACTTCACCGATCTCGGCACCGAGATGAAGAGCGTCGTCTATTGTACAGATTGCCATGTACAGGGAACATCCAAGCTGACCTTGCCTCGTCCCCATGCCCAAGAGGCGATGGCCAAGATCCATCTACCATTCGATGAACAGAGTCGCCATATGCAGGGCGCTCAGGTGTGTGGTCAATGTCATGTAACCTACTATTTTCAGCCCGAGCGCAGCAATCGAGTCAATATTCCCTGGATCTTTGGCAGCACGGCAGATCTGATCGAGAAATATTATGATACCCGTCGTTTCTATGAGTGGATCCATCCGATTTCCAGAACCCCAATCGTTAAGGCGCGTCATCCAGAGTTTGAACACTGGAGTCGCAGTGCTCATGCCAAGGCTGGGGTGACTTGTATCGATTGCCATATGCCAGAGTCCGTCGATGAGAAAGGGAAAACCTTTACTAACCATCAGATAGGTCAGGCGCTACCTAACTATGAACAGGCGTGTCAGGCCTGCCACAGCGATAAGCAGGCCTTAGTGTCCAGACTGGATACCAACAAGGCCGAGGTAGAAGACAAGGCGCGGCTGGTCGAACAACTCTTGGTCAAAGCCCATTATGAGGCGGGCGCAGCCTGGGATGCGGGCGCAAGTTGGGCGATCATGAATGATGCCATTATGGCGATCCGCCACAGCCAGTGGCGTTGGGATTTTGCCATGTCATCTCATGGCTTATATGCCCATAATCCTCAGGAAGGAATAGCATTGCTTAATGTGGCGATTGAGCAAGCCACCTATGCGCGCAGTGCTTTGGCAGAAATCTTGAGTATGCTGAAGGTGTCTAAGGTGAATTATCCCGATATCTCTACTAAGGAGAGCGCGCAAAAGGCGGTAGGGATAGAAGTGGAAAAATTAACCAAAGAGAAGCAGGCATTTATTGAACAAGAGGTGGATAAACATTGGCCTGAGGTGAGTCGTCACGGCTATCAATAATCTTTGCCCATGCGCTGTTTTAACCACGCCAGCCACAGTGCTGGCGTGTTTTTTATGGCTCGGTGCTAGAGCTGAGGGCGGTGAAGGTCGAGTCGCTGCTCTTCTGAGATCCCATAATAGGCGCTGGGGCCTCCGGCGCGCAGTATTGGCTCGGCCAGAGCGGTTTGATATATCCCGGAGGCGTCCAGCAGTCGTTCGGCTATGTGGACGGCAACCACTTCTCCCAAGACCAGCCAGGTGTCTATCTTATCGCCATTGGCCGCCTGTAGCTGAATACACTGGCTGAGCTTACACTCGAAATTCACCGGACTCTCCTTGACCCGGCTGACACTCACTTCTGAGCCTGGGATAGGCGTGAGTCCGGCAAATTCGAACTCGCTCACGCCTTTGGGTAGCGGTGCCGAGGTCTGATTCATCTGCTCCGCCAGTTCTCGAGTGACCAAGTTCCAGACAAACTCGCCAGTTTCAATAATATTCGCGACACTGTCTTTATAGCCCACACTGGCGAAACCGATAATGGGTGGATGGTAATTAAAACAGTTAAAGAAGCTGTAAGGGGCGAGATTGGCCTCTCCCTGCTGGTTGCGCGAAGAGATCCAGCCTATGGGGCGCGGCGCTATGATGGCATTAAGAGGATCATGGGGTAAACCATGGCCTTCGCTGGGGCGGTAAAAGTAAGTTTCGGCAGCACTCATATCATTTCCTTCTCTGGGATTTGTCATCGATTGGCGCACTTCCCTATGTTAGTGAATAGCATAAAAATCGGTATCCTTTTTTCTTATAGCTGTTAGATAAACTTCAATATAGCGACTAAATTTACTCTATCAGAATAATCTATTGTCCTTGGGGACTTTCTTAGAGAGATGGAAGCGTAAGAGGTGGATAAATGAACAGACTGTTTGGCGTGGGTATGAGCCTGGCTCTGTTGCTCTTAGGAAGCATGAATAGTTTTGCTGGCATTGAAGTGTATGGCGACGCAGACAAACGTTTGCAGTTTTCCAGTGCATCTGAGTTGTCGGCTCATCTGGATAATTCAGGTTTGCAGTTACACGCCGTCAGGAAGGAAGGAGCGGTTCCCCGTGTCTTTGTCAGTCATGTGCCCCATGACTTGGCCGAGTTAGATGTGGATCTTAAAACCCGTACCTTTATACGCATGATCTTAACCAATATTCTGCAGGCTAATTATCATGTACAGCAAGATCGCGCCCGGTTAGAGGCGGCGTTTGCCGATGGCAGTTTAGATGAAGAGGAGCGCCTTTGGGTACATGAGCTATCACTGCGTTATGGATTCGATGAGAGCGCCAGTTTCGATGAACTGATCAAGCGTGTCGACATTATTCCCGTCTCTTTGGCCTTAGCCCAGGCCATCGATGAGAGCGCCTGGGGAACGTCGCATTTTGCCATCGAAGGCAATGCGCTCTTTGGTGAGCATTTGCCGCCCCATTCGAAGTCAAAAAAATATATTCAGGCCAGAGGCGCCGATGTGAAATTAGCGGCATTCGACACCATACTCGAGACCTGTATCGAATATGTTCATAATCTCAACACAAACCATGCCTATCATCATCTGCGAGAGATGCGCCACGATGCGCGGCAGTTGAAACAAGAGTTAAGCGGCCCGGTATTGGCCCAAGCGCTGCAACATTACAGCGAGCGTGGCCAGCTGTATGTGGACGATCTGCGCAGTATTATCCGTCATCGAGATCTGCATGAACTGGATCCGGCCCAGTTGCAGGAGGGACACACTACACTGTTGCATATCGAATAAGATGCAAGGGCGCAGCAGCGCCCTGTATTTGTCTTAAAGTGGGTACTGTTGCAGGTAGTCCACACATTTTTGTTTGAGAAAATCGATGGCGGTTCTGACTTTGTGGCTGGGGTAATCCGTCTGCAGATAAAGCAGTTGCAGCGGGATTTTCTCGCTCAGTTGCTTATCGAACAGCAACACAAGTTGACCACTTTCGACCTCTCTGGCCACATCGAACCAGCTCTTATAGGCGATCCCTTCGCCCGCTAAGGCCCACTCTTTGATCACGGCGCCATCGTTACAGCTTTTACTGGCTTTCACTTCAACATCATAGGCTTGCTCTTTCTCGGCAAAGCGCCATTTATGCCAGGGCTGACCGCTGCGATTGAGCAGTAAGATCTTGTGATGGCTGAGCTCCCTGGGATGGGCTGGCGTTCCATGTGCCTTCAGATAGGCTGGCGAGGCGACCGCCACCCTGTGCATCATCGCCAGTTGTCTGCGGATCAGGTTAGAGTCATCGAGCTGGCCATAACGTATGGCTAAATGCACATTCTGACCGATAAGGTCTGTCATATCGTCGCTGAAATAGAGCTTGAGGGATAATTCCGGCGCCGTTTGGGTTAACTCATCCAGCCAGGGACGAATGATATTGCGTCCCAGATCCGATGGCATGGCGATCCTCAGTTCGCCCCTTAACTCACGGCGATTATCTGCCAGCGCATCATTCACCCCTTCGAGCAGACTCAGCGCCTGCCGACCGGTATCGATGAACAGCTTGCCCTCTTCGGTTAAGGTCATATTGCGGGTAGAGCGGGCAAATAACTGACAATTGAGCTTTTTTTCTAAGCGTTGTAGTGCCGCGCTGGCAGAAGCCGGGGTCATGCCCAGTTCGCGTCCGGCGGCCGAGACACTCTGCAGGGCGGCAATGCGGATGGCGAGTTTGAGATCGTTGAGATGGTACATATCAAATAATTTTTGAAAATGATTTTAATACTAGCTCAATTATCAAAATATAAAAAATATTTATGCTGTCCTCTATCAGGCGATGTCGCTTGCCGTGAAGGCGCATTTTCCCATAAAAGGAGATTTTCACCTTCACTTGAGCAGACAGAGCTACAGAATTGAAAGATCCCTTAATGGGTCAGAGGAGTCGTTATGTCATTGTTTTCACCTTATCAAAAATCAGGATTCCATTTAGCCAACCGTATGGTGATGGCGCCGATGACACGGGCTCGCACCACTCAGCCTGGCAATATCCCCAATGAGATGATGGCCGCCTATTATGCCCAGCGCGCCTCGGCCGGACTGATCATCACAGAAGCCACGCAGATCTCCGATGATAGCCAAGGCTATTCCTTTACTCCGGGCGTCTATACCCCGGCGCAGGTGGCGGGTTGGAAATTGGTGACAGATGCGGTGCATCAGGCGGGGGGGAAGATATTTAATCAGCTTTGGCATGTTGGCCGTGTCTCTCACCCTGTGTTTCAGCAAGGCCAGGCGCCGATTGCGCCATCGGCCATCAAGCCGGTACAGACTCAGGTGTGGATCGTGGATGAAGCCCATCCCGAAGGGCAGATGGTCGATTGTCCTACCCCAAGAGAGATGACCCAGGCCGATATCCATAGGGTGATTCAAGATTTTGCCAATGCGGCGCAAAATGCCATCGATGCCGGGTTTGACGGTATCGAGATCCACGGCGGCAATGGGTATCTGATTGACCAGTTCCTGCGGACCAACTCTAATCATCGCAGCGATGCCTATGGTGGTTCGCCAGAAAAACGGATCCAGTTCCTGCTCGAGGTGGTCGATGCCGTCAGTCTCAAGATCGGCGCCGATAAGGTGGGTGTACGCTTAGCCCCCTTCGTCACCTTTAAAGACATGGGCTGTCCCGAGATTGTCGATACCATCTTGCTGGCGGCGAAAGCACTCAATGACAGAGGCATAGCGTATTTGCATCTGTCTGAAGCCGACTGGGACGATGCGCCGCAGATCCCTCAGACATTTCGCATTGAACTGAGACAGGTATTTAGCGGCACCATAATTGTTGCCGGTCGCTATGACGTGATCAGGGCCAGTGAAATTATAGAGCAGGGGTTTGCGGATCTAGTGGCCTTTGGCCGTTCATTTATCGCTAACCCGGATCTGCCTTATCGTCTGCAGTATCAGCTACCGCTGGCTAATTTTGATAAAGGTCCGTTATTTGGTGGCAGCCATGCAGGTTACACCGATTATCCGGCTTATGCCGAGGCGCAAAGCGCGTAATCTGGGACTTTATGCAGCCTGAGACTCTGGGTGAAAAGCGATAAGCCAAGATAAATAAGCAGACCCTTCGCGCCATGGACGGCGCGGCGGAGCACCAAGGAAGGTTAATGCGTGTCTGCGTTTGAAATTGGCTTAGTGCGTACGGTAAGCACAGTTCAATTAAGACGTTAAGTCCTTATAGAGCAGCCATTGACGGCGCGCCATCTCAACTAGCACACCGGTAGCCAATCCTGCCGCCGTGTTAACTAGCAAACAAACCGCCGCTGTGGTCATGATAACCAGCATGCAAAAAGGCTTACCATCGGTGAAGCGTTTCGACCAGGCCAGTTGCAATCCAGCCACGCCCAGCAGACTACCCAGTACCGCCAGTGGGATCAGTGATAAGAGACCGGCAACACCTTCTCCCCAGCACAGGGCGATAAGTATACAGCTAATACCGAAAATAGCCGGGGCCAGCCAGCTTCTTGCGCCGAAGTGATATTGCACCGCCAGACCGCCCGCGCCGTGACACATGGCCGCAGCCCCAAAGGGGGCGAGTAATAGATTCGCCCAACCAGAGCTGGTGGCCAGTCGCTTGGGTGAAAATTGCTCACTCTTATCTTGAGGAAACTTCTCTTTTGCCATGGCTGAGGTGGCAATCACTGCATTGGTCAGTGTCAGAGCCAATTGCGGTAAAACCAGCAGTCCAGCGGCTGAGCTCCACTCTTCTAGGCTGGGCACTCCCAATTGCCATGGGGTAGTGCCGGACAGAGTAAAACTGGGCGCAAATCCATAGGTGTATTGCCAGAGGATCCCTAAGCCTAAGACCAAAGGCATCGCAAGGTAGGGCAAGGAGATAAAGCGGCTGAAAAACAGCGCGCCAAAGGCAATAATACCGATAGACCAGTTATCGCTCATCATCTCGCCGCCCATCCAGATCAGTTGTAAACCTATGGCCAGTTGGATCCCTATGCTGATGGCCGGTGACAGTTGTTTCGCCATCCAGCTAATAGCGCCGCTGTAGGCCAGGATAAGTAGGATGGCTCCCATCATAATACCGCTAGCCTGTAACATCCCAGGCGTTAACCCTTGGGCGATCACTAGGGCAGCGATCACTTTCATCGGTTGCACTGGGATGGGCCTGCGGTAATAAAAGGCACTAAATAGGGCAAACAGGCCAAAGCCCATAAAGATCCCTTGAGGGGAGAAATGGTTAACGGCGATCAGTCCGAGAACTAGGGGCAGGAAAGTACCCAGATCGGCGAAGGCGCCGCTGCATTCGCCTGTAAAATGGTTGATATTGTGGAATCGGTTGGATTTACATCTCATATAACTTGCCGTGGGAAATCATCATTTCACCGACTGCAAATTTAATACCATTTTTAGAAGTAAGTTTGGGGGCTTTAAAAGGGAGGAAAGCCCCATCCACCAAGCTTTGTGAGACAGCTTGTCACAGTCATAGCTAAAAATGGGACAAGCTGTCCAAGTGAAAGACATCGAAGATACCGCTTAATGGTTAGGTGTCACCACAAGGGCTGAATATATAAGAGGCCTAGCATGCTAGACCTCTTAACTTTATGGAGAATTTTCCTCATAGAAAAAATGAGGGTGATGAGATATGACTTTTGCCTATTTGGCGTGTTTCGGACCTTGTTTATTTTTCATTGGGTCACTCTGGTAACCTAAAGCTTGCCAATCTAAGCGTGTGCCCTGATTGTGACAGTCGTTACACTTAAGCGCCTGCTCCTTAGGTGAAACCATGTGATTGATACGCCACCACATTTCGGTTGCTGCAAAACCATGTTCGCCGCTGTAGCTGATCCCTTGCTGCTTGAGAGTCTCGTTGGCTTCCATACCGAGTTTGGCGGCCTTATCCCAATCGAAATCGCTCCAGTATCCGCCTTTACCATAGACTTTTGCCGTGACAAAAATGTTTTGCTTCTTGTCGTAGATCTGCTTGCCTGTATGCACCTTGAAGGGGTAGATCTTGGCGGTTTTGTCTGTGATGTCGCCCAGGGGATAAGTCAGCTTGGTTATCTTGGCGGGATCCATCTTGTCACCAGGCATGTAGGCATCGGCTTTACCGTTGTACCAGGCGTATTCAGGTTGCACCATCTTCGCCCATACGAAGTCACCTTTCTTCTTCATAAAGGTGTGCTTGCCATATTGATCTGTGGTTTCCTCTCTGTCCTGACCTGCGGTAGACCAGTCCCACTCCATCTTGGTTGGCTCGTTGCGGGCGAAGAAGGGAATATGACAGGTCTGACAGGCCACACTGGTGGTATGAGTGTTCAGACGCTTGTTGGCGTGTGGCGCCGCGTCGTGACAGTTTTCACAGCCGATGTCGTTTTGACCACCAGGGGAGACCCCCATGGCATTGCCGCTGATCTGGTGCTCCTTAGTGGCGTGACAGGTTTGGCATGAGAAATCATTGCCGTCGCTGTCCATATGCACATCTGTGGCTTTATCCGGATAGGCCATAGAGGAGTCGAGATCTCCGTGCTTGACGGCATCCCCGCCACCACCGTAGAAGTGGCAGCTGCCACAGTTGTCACGTACCGGCATCCCCACGTTTTGTGCGACCCGCTCAAGATTGACCTTTTCCAAGGCCTCGCCTGCCCCTGCAGGATCTTTGATATAGGTGCCTGTGGTGTCATGACAGACGAGGCAGTCCACCTTGGTCATATCGCTAAAATCAAAGCTGCTGTCTTTCCAGCCATATCCGGCGTGACAGCTGGTACATCTTGGCTCGTTACCCGAGATAGAGGTACAGAAGTTATTGATGGCGTTCTTCTTGCCCCGTTTCACTGTGCGTCCGGGCAGATCTTGCTCCAGCTCCCAGGTCCAGTGTGACGATTTCATAAAGTCTTTGGCGTGATCTTCGTGACAGGCAATACACTGCTCTGTCACTTGTGAGCCCTGGGTAAATGGCCCCACAATCGCCTCTTTGTGCGGATTGCTGGCGGCGGCATTCAGACTGGTGAGCCCCAACAGGGCCAGCGTGGCGGCTAAATAGAATGAGTGTTTCATTATTTTATCCCTACCCCCAGGCAGATGCCTGGGGGAGATAAGTGTTTAGAAATTAACAACTAATGACGCGTTGAAGTCGTAAGCAGTATCGACCACAGGCAACATAGAGAAGGCAGAGCCTTGGATCACATCGTCGATCTTCTGTGGCGCGCCCACTGGGGTGCCGCTGCCCGTGTACTCATAGTCGTAGTACAGGCCGGCTAGCTTGATGAACATGCGCGGGTTGATATCAAACATGTAGTAGGCTTCGGCAACATGGCCGCGGGTGGCGAGCTTGCTGCCGATAGGATCGTCCTGAGCCTGGGTAAATGGCGTCCAGTATTTCGAACCATAGTTGTATTCGAAGCCCACTTTGCCGTAAGGCGCTGGGATCTGAACACCCACATAGACACCATAGCCATCCTTGGTGTCTTGTTCCTCGGCCGAGTTGGCCATCATGATGATTTCGCTCTTGTCGGCATTGAGTTGTGCCTGGAATACGGCATCGCTTAACATGCCGCCAAACATACCGGCATTGCCGTTACCTTCGGCGCGGGTCCAGCCTAATGAGGCGAACGCTTTGAACTCGTTATCGCTTTCATAGGCGTAGCCGATGCCACCTAAGTACATATCGCCGATCACACCGCTGGGCTGTACCCGGGTCTGGAAGTTGAAGTTAGTGAACTTCTGCAGATCCTGATACATGGTGGGGGCGAAGATACCTGCAAGTTGGGTCGGGAAGGCCATGGTGCCTTTAAAGCCATCGTTGATATCTTTGGCGCCGAACAGGGTCAGTTGCAGGAAGTGGTTGCCGTTGTTGATGGCATCAATATTGAATCCCCCCAGGTGAGTGTCTTTGGTGACTATATCGCCAAACATCTCGCCGTTGCCCCATTGAGACTCAAAACCCTGGCCGTAGCAGAAGCGGACGACCTGACCGTCGATGCCGGTGATCTCGCCCAGGTTGTAACCTAAGGTCGCGCCATCGAAGTTGAAGTTAACCAGATGCCCGGATGGTGTGCCGCCACGCTTTTCGTTTTCACGGTACTGAGAGGGGGGACCATAGGTGGATGGTCGACGGCCGATGGAGAGGTAGGTATTGGTGCCGCCGATGTTTTTCCAATCGAAATAGGCGCGTTCGACTCTTAGCCAGTCTCCGCTGGTATTGCCGCTGCTGGTGCCATCCATAGTGAATGAACGCCATGAGTCGAACACCTGTACCCCGGTGGAATCGCCCCAGTTCTTATACATGCTCAGGCGGCCGGCGAAGCCGACGTTGTCCCACACCTTTGCCTTTAGATCTAATCTCAGGCGGGTGGTGTAGAAGATCTCATTGTCTATGTCCTGGACAGTCTTAGGTGCCAGCACATAGGGCATCACCCCCTGCAGCATGCCGCTCTGGAAGGCGTTGGCCAGGTCAGGGTTGGCGGCGAGCATCTTGCCCAGTGGCGAGTCGGGATCGTTGGGTGTACCGAAGGCACCAGACATGGCCTTGGCACCAAAATCATTGAAGTCGACCTTGATTGCAGGGTTCCAGGTGACATTTCGGTAGTGCAATGAATGGGCCTTGGTACGGAAATCGCCGGTGATCTCGAGACGATCCAGGGCGCTGTGACGTTCATTCTTGTCGATACGGCCATGGATATCGTCTATCTCATCGGTTAAATCGGCAATCTGTTGTTGCAGTTCAGCAATTTTTTGGCTGTCGCTGTCGGCGGCATAGGCCGCGCCGGACACGGCGAGGGCGTTAGCTATCAGTACGGATAATAGAGTAGTGCGCATGCAAGTCTCTCCTGTAGCGCCTATTGGCGTTGGTTGGTGTGCATCGATTTAGGTATCTGATTAACCGCAAGTTTGTGGTTGATCAGAATCGGCTGCATGGTCGTAAAGAAACTGCTGAATATCTAAACGATCTTTTTCGGAGAGGTTTTGAAATACGTCTGGCTTCACCTTGTGCATGTCGCGCTTAAAGAAGCGATCCCATTGGCTCATGGTTTTGCTCATGGGGGTGAGTTCGCCGGCGGCATCGCCCTTGCTGTGGCAGGCTTTACACTCCTTTTTATAGAGGTGTTTGCCTTTTTTCGGGTTTCCGCCTTCGACGGCATGTACCTGGGCAGCGAATGACAGAGCCAGTAACATGCAGGTGGTAATGGTAGCGAGTTTTTTCATCATCATTTTCCTTATCGCATTTGGCAGCGATTTATGTGCACGAAACAACAGGTTTGTTTCTGGTCGGAAAATTTAGCAAAAGGCTACAGATGTAAATTTGATGTTGATCACTTTCATTAAAAAAATCTAATTGAAAAAAATATCATAAATAAAAATCTAATTATATGTGATTAATATGTTGTTTTTAATGGGCTTTAGCTTATTCGCGTTTGCCGTTTAATATTAAAATTGTGTTATTTTTATGTGGTAATAGATCACAGTTTGTTATTTCAGCATCTTCTGAATTTATGATTTATTGTATTTGAGTCCAGTAAAAACAGAGACACTATGAGGGTGAAAAGAGGAGCTAGGGATCCTGAGCTAGGCGTGATGCCAGGTGAAAAACACCAGCAGAACAGAGAGGAGAGGTGGGGCCATGGGGCAAAACTGCCCCATGGCAACTGGGCTATATCTGATTGTGCATATCGTTCAATGCACTGTGTAATAGATCGTCGTCATTAACATTATGATCTAGGCTCTCTACAGGATCTTCGGCCGCAGAGGATGCATCCTTATCTTGTTGCGTATCATCATCCAACAATGGGTTGTCGAAGAGATCCACTTGAGTCGAATCTAGCATATCGGCATCAATATCATTGCTGACACTGGTTTGCATATCTGGCAGATCAGTGGTTGAGCCAGTGTCAGATGAACTAACTTCCTGCTGTGTCAGCCCCACCATTTGCAGATAATAATCGATAGGTGAGTCAGTGTCTGTGGTCAGACTCGCTGCTATATCGGTATCCGGGCTATCCGCTGCTGCCATATCCGCTGTATCTGCAACTGAGGTATCAGCGGCGAAAAGCGTGACCTCGTCGGTGATCAGATCTTCTGCCATATCATGTTGTTGATACGCTGGTGGTGCAGGAGGCGGATTGTTGCCCAGAACCTGACCATCGGCATTCAGCACTGTGGTTGTCATTACACCTGTCGCCGAGTTGGTGACATCGAAGCTGGTTTCAAAATCCGCTGTCGCAGGATCCAAGCGATGATCAGAGACTAAGATCAGATCTATGCCGCCGCTTGTTGACGGCGTGATGCTGTAGCTGCCGTCTGGGTTGGCGGTTAGCGCCTGGCCTATACCGTCTTCCAGCGTTACCCCGGTAGGCAGCTGAGCAATGGTAATCGCGCTCACTGACTCATCTGCGGACAGGGTCAACGCATCTAGATGCAGATTGTAATGGTATTCATTCAAACCATGAAACTGCGAGAAGGCCGCAGGGTCGCCTTGAACCACCACACCATCACTGGTCATGATGTTTTCGATGTTCTTGATGTGGTTAGAAATGCTTGTCCAGGTGGTGCTATCATAGCCACCGAGAATCAGGGTATCAGTACCACCGCTGCCATCTACATCGCCAATGATTTGGCCACCGATATAAATCAGATCGTCGTCTTGTTCGGTATTGATGTTCTGCTGGACACCCCCTTTGACGAGCAGGATATCTTGACCTTCACCTGTTTTAATGTCTGCCAGTACATGTCTGCTAACAATCATCTGATCGTCGCCTTTCTTCAGATCCCAATTATGGGTCACATCTGTTGTTTGTACGTCATCCACGTTATCACTACCGCTGTAATTGCCCGGCACTGAGGTGCTGGGTCCCATCTGTTGCTCGAGTTGAATAAGTACTTCGGCTGCATTGGGTTGGGCTGAGCCTGAGACCACATTTGGCGCACTAAAGTCCACCTGTACATCCAGGTGTGGTGCCACTCCGGTGGGATCTATGTTCAAGACTAACGGCCGACTGGTGGCTACTTGGCCACCCTGGCTATCGGTGGCTTCAATGGATAGTTGCACCGAACCGCTGTGATGCAGTACCAAGCCGACAGCATCCTGTGCAGTTAGACTCCAGGTACCGTCGGGATTTAGGGTTCCATGATTAAGCGTGTCCCCGGCCGCAAGCCCGCTGACGAGGTAGGAGGTCACTGCAGAACTACCTATATCGCTATGGGTCGCAGAAAGGCTGATACTGGTGTCAAAACTGGCGGCCGGAATGGCCTGCGGGTTGAGTTGAGTACCCGTCTGATCTACCACCAATATTGTGGTGGCGCCTGTGGCAGCATTCGTCACTTCAAAGTAGGTGTCGAAGTTGATATTTGCCGGAACAATCGGTTGATCCGCCACTATGACCAAATCAACCCCACCAGCAGAGGGCATGATGCTGTAAGTGCCATCTGCATTGGCGGTGAGTACCTGGCCATTGCTGTCTTGTAGGGTTAGACCGGCAGGCAGGGGATCTATAGTAATGGCGGTAATAGACTCATCGGGACTATAGATCTGCGTATCCAGGTGCATGGCATAATGATATTCATCTGGCGCCTGAAATAGTGGGAAGGCCGACTTGCTGCCTTGCACCACCACACCATCACTGGTCATGATGTTTTCGAAGTTTTTGATTTGGGAAGAAATGGTTTGCCAGTTGGCACTGGTATAGCCGCCTAGAATCAGGGTATCTGTGCCACCGCCGCCATCTATTGTTCCATAGGCTTTGCCTCCTATGTACAGCAGATCTTCGTCATTTTCCATATTGATGTTATCCCAGGCTATGCCCTTGATAACCACAATATCATTACCCTCACCACCCTTGATGATGTCTTGTGCGTCACCAGTAACGATCATCTGATCATCACCTTTTTTCAAGTCCCATTGGGCTGTAGTAGCGGCCGTGCGCACATCATCCACATTATCGGTACCACTATAAGTTGATGACACGGAGGTGCTCGATCCCATCTGCTGGATCAGTAAGTCTGCCATTTCCGCGACGGTCGGACTCAGCGTTGGCCCACTTATAATATGAGGTGCGGAGAAATCGACCATCACATTTGCTGTAGTTGGCAACACCGGGGTCTGCGCAGTGCTGGATAATACTGTTGCTGTTAGCACTGGCGCATCCAGAGTACCGTTAATGGTGATACTAATCACATGGGGCGTACCATCTGATGAAGTGATTGTGATCGAATCTGTGAGTGAATCTCCCGCGCTTAAACTTTGAATATGCGGATCATGATTATCGGCTAGGTAAGTCCAGGTACCGTCAGGCTGCAGCGAAAATAGCCCGTAGCCATTATCGCCAATTGCATAATTTACGGCAGTAAATAGGCTATCGCCATCGGGATCGGAAGATGTCAAAGTGCCAGTAGCAACCAATCGATTTAGGCTATCGGGATTGAGATCTTCAGTTACTGTACCTGTATCTGTACCTGTGATGATTGCAGCATCATTGGTGCCGGTAATTTCGATCACCAGATCTTGGGTAGCAGTCGCACCCGCCGCATCGGTGACTGTGACAGGAATGGTCAGGGTTTGATGCACGCCAGCGGCCAGCGATTGGTATGCCGCATCGCTTGGGTCAAATGTCCAGGTGCCGTCTGGATTGAAAGTGAGTCCATCAACTGGAGCGGCAATACTGTAGGTCAGAATATCGCCTGCATCAGGATCTGTGGCAACGATAGTGCCAGTAGCGTGTGAACCATCTTCAGTTACAGTCACACGCGCAATCGGGTTCAGCACAGGTGCATCGTTGACGTTGTTCACCACCAGATTGAAGCTAGTGGCGACCAGATCATTGTGACTATCTGTGGCGGTCACAGTGATAGGAACTGTGCCCACATCGGCGTTCGCAGGTGTGCCACTAAAGGTGCCTGTGCTTGCATCGAAAGATAACCAGGCCGGTAGGCCAGTAACGCTCAGGGTTAAGCTATCGCCAGTATCAACATCGGCAAAGGTGCCAGCAGGGATAGCAAAGCTAAAGGCGGCATCCTGGGTCGCAGTTTGGCTGGTGATCGCAGAAGCCACAGTCGGCGCATCGTTGGTGCCAACTATCGTCACTGTGAGCGTTTGTTGTGTACCGTCAACGCTACTTATCACAATGGAATCAGTTACTTTCTGGCCTTCTCCTAGTGCCTGTATGCTAGGGTTCTGGTTTTGGGCGGTATAACTCCATTTGCCGTTGTAACTTAATTCAAAATAGCCATAGCCATTATCGCCGGTTTTGCCTGAAATTTGATGGAAGGCATTTTCACCAAGATCGGTATCGGCAACGGTAAGTTGTCCCTGCACAAATAGCTCAATCGGAGAATCATCCTCCTGTATTTGAGCAGGTGCAATTCCTTTAATTATCGCTGTGTCGTTAGTCCCAGTAATTTCAATCACTAAGTTTTGGGTGTCAGTAGCGCCTGCCGTATCGGTGACAGTGACAGGAATAGTCAGGGTTTGATGCACGCCAGCGGCCAGCGATTGATAGGCTGCATCGGCTGGGTCAAATGTCCAGGTACCGTCTGGATTGAAAGTGAGTCCATCAACTGGAGCGGCGATGCTGTAGGTCAGAGTATCGCTTGCATCAGGATCTGTAGCCGTGATGCTGCCGGTTGCATGTTGACCATCTTCTGTGACAAATACACTCGCAATAGGGTTCAGCACAGGTGCATCGTTGGTGTTAGCGACAACAAGGCTGAAAATAGCCGATATTGAATCGCCCTGTGAATCTGTATCAGTCACAGTAATTTGAGTCGTGCCCACATCATTATCATGTGGGGTGCCTGTGAAGGTGCCTGTGGTGGCATCGAAACTCAACCAGCTGGGTAATCCACTTACCGTTAAACTAGTTGTATCACTCACATCTATATCCGCAAAAGTATCAGTGGGTAGTGTGAAAGTGAAACTGTTCTCTTCGGTGGCACTTTGATCAACGACAGCCCGATCTATATAGGGTTTGTCATTGCTACCATTGATCTGGATAGTAATATCCTGAGTGGTGCCATCGACAGACTGAACTGTGATGATATCTGTCAGCTTATCGCCAGCACCCAAGTGTTGGATAACATCGGCGTTGTTATCTAAGTCATAAATCCAGTTGCCAGCCGCATCCAGAGTTAAGACACCATATTGACCTTGCAAGCTTCCCGCTTGGAACTGAGATTCACCGCTATCGACATCGACAATATCTAATTTCCCACTAGCCGATATCTTATTGTCCTCTTTAACCGTGCCAGATGAAACGCCAGAGATAACCGGCGCATCGTTGGTACCTGTGAGGGTAATGACCAGGTTTTGGGTGTCACTGTCACCTGCGGTATCAGTGACCGTCACCGGAATGGTTAGGGTCAGTGGATCGCCTTCGGACAAAGATTGATAGGCTGCATCACTAGGATCAAAGCTGTAACTGCCATCGGCGTTTAAGGTAAAGCCTGGAACGGCGTTGGCAATGGAGTATGTCGCCGTATCACCCACATCGATATCGGTGGAGGTGATGTTGCCAGAAACGAGTGTGCCATCTTCCTTGGCGCTGACTTGCGCGATGGGGTCAAGCACAGGTGCGTCGTTAACGTTGTTGACCAATAGGTTAAAGCTGCTGGTGACGGTTGCGCCCTGACTGTCGGTCGCGGTGACTGTGATAGCGGTAGTACCCACATCGCCATTACCAGGCGTGCCGCTAAAGGTGCCGGTGCTGGCATCGAAGCTCAGCCAGGTTGGCAGACCGCTTGCTGACAGGGTTAAGCTGTCGCTGGTGTCGATATCCGCAAATGTGCCTGCAGGCACGCCAAAGCTAAAGGCGCTGCCTTGGTCTGTGGCTTGGTCGGTCAGTGCCGCCGAGACAGTCGGTGCATCGTTGGTGCCAGTGACGGTAATGGTTAGGGTCTGTACATCAGACGCACCTTGGCTGTCGCTGC
>NZ_JAKCLJ010000090.1 GCF_021412565.1 Shewanella sp. AS1
GTGAGCAGGCAATGGTCTTCAGCGCGCCGGAAGCCTCAACGCACGCATCGCGCGCTGCGAGCGCCTCAAACAAATTTGGCGCCTGCTTGAACGGGAGCCCCATGTCTTTGGCCAGCCGCGCGATAACGCGCGCCGGAAGGCCGGGTTCGGCATTCAAGCCGGTACCGACCGCCGTCCCGCCCAGCGCCAGCTCGCACAAATGCGACTTGACTTGGGCAGCACGGGTCAAAGCATGATCCAGTTGCGAAGCATAGCCGCTGAATTCCTGGCCCAGACGCACGGGCACG
>NZ_JAKCLJ010000091.1 GCF_021412565.1 Shewanella sp. AS1
GCGATCACCGAGGCGGTCACGGCGGTCCGCGGGGTGAACGCGGTCCGGGGGCCCGAGGACAACGGCGACCTCCTCTCCGACGACGGGAGGGCAGCGATCCTGCAGCTGACCCTGGCCGAGCAGGCCGCAGGGGACGCCGACGTGGGCAACGCGATCCTGGCAGCGGCCACGCAGGCCGCCCAGGAGAACTCCCCCACCGCGCGGGTGGCTCTCGGCGGCTACCTCGGCGCCCAGATCTCGCGCACCGATACCCGGACCTCCGAGGCCCTGGGCCTGTTCCTGGCCGT
>NZ_JAKCLJ010000092.1 GCF_021412565.1 Shewanella sp. AS1
AGCCGGCCAAGAGCAAGAAGGTCGCCATCGTCGGCGCCGGCCCTGCCGGACTGGCCTGTGCCTACTACCTGGGGCTGGAAGGCTACAAGTCGACCATCTATGAAGCGCTGCCCGAAGGCTACGGCGGCGGCATGATCGCCGTCGGCATCCCGGCCTACCGTATGCCGCGCCCGATCCTGCAGCGCGACGTGGACATCATCGCGTCGGTGGGTGCCGAGATAAAGTACAACACCCGCGTCGGCAAGGATATCTCCCTGGCTGAGTTGAAGCAGCAGTATGACGCCGTG
>NZ_JAKCLJ010000093.1 GCF_021412565.1 Shewanella sp. AS1
ACCGCCTGTGCGACCTGCTGCTCGCCCGGGGCATCACACCGCTGGTCACGCTGTACCACTGGGACCTGCCCAGCGAGCTGCAGGCCGACGGCGGCTGGCTGAACCCGCGGACGGGGGAGCTGTTCGGCCAGTACGCCGATGCGGTGGCCACCCGCCTGGGTGACCGGGTGGGCTCGTGGGCGACCCTCAACGAGCCGTGGTGCTCGGCCTTCCTCGGCTACGCGGCCGGCATCCACGCGCCGGGGCTGCGCCAGCCGGCAGCCGCCCTCGAGGTCGCCTACCGGCTG
>NZ_JAKCLJ010000094.1 GCF_021412565.1 Shewanella sp. AS1
CCATACACATTTCCGGAACGAAGGATAAAAACTTCGCGGTCGCGGCGCAATACATCCAGCTGGCGCTCTCCATCCCATTTAGAACGACCGTAAAATGAATTCGGTGCCGGAGTCAATTCCTCCTGAAGGGGAGAATCATGATGACCATAGATGGCGATGCTGCTCATGTAGATGACCCTGGATACAGATGACTTTTCTATTGAGTAGGCGAGCTGGGCCGTGCCCCAGTGATTGATCTGGTCAAAGGAGTGCGCATCAGAATCCGCAAAAGGCGTAGTGACTTTAGC
>NZ_JAKCLJ010000095.1 GCF_021412565.1 Shewanella sp. AS1
TTAGGGTCTGTACATCAGACGCACCTTGGCTGTCGCTGCCAGTGACATCAATGTTGAGTACTTGAGTTTGACCTACGCCCAGCGACTGATAAGCACTGTGGCTAGCATCAAATGCCCAGCTGCCATCTGTGTTGACGGTTAATCCATCCACAGGTGTTGCAATGGAATAGCTGATACTGTCGCCGGTATCGATATCGCTGCCAGTGACTTTACCTGAGATGCTGGCGTCTTCCGCTACAGTTTGCGCGGCAATGCTGCTGAGCACTGGCGCATCGTTAGTACCGGT
>NZ_JAKCLJ010000096.1 GCF_021412565.1 Shewanella sp. AS1
GCGCTTCCGGTAGACTCGGCAGCGATTCCCCGGGAGATCCGCCGTGACCTGGTTCGAGAAGATCATGCCGTCCCGCGTCAAGACGGAACGCCGCACCCGCTCCGTCCCGGAGGGCTTGTGGGTCAAGTGTCCGGCCTGCGATGCCGTGCTCTACCGCGCGGAGCTCGAGCGCAACCTGCAGGTCTGCCCCAAGTGCACCCATCACATGCGCATCGGCGCGCGCGACCGGTTGGTGCGTTTCCTCGACCCCGAGTCGCAGCAGGAACTCGCCATCGACGTCGAGCCA
>NZ_JAKCLJ010000097.1 GCF_021412565.1 Shewanella sp. AS1
GTCACCCCGCTTTCCCGCAAATCGGTGGCCGAGGACGGGATGCCGCAGGATTTCCCGGATTTCACCCGCGGCAACTGGAAAACCACGAAGCCACTGGGTGTCATCGCCTGATCCGATCGGAACCTCTCTAAACAGAAAGGGCGCGGTGCAAAACACCGCGCCCTTTTTGCTGGTTTCAATGGACGGCTTCAGGGTTTGCGATCCCCGTCGCGGGGGCCACGCTCCGGTTTCGACTCGGCTTCGGCTTTCGCCTTCTTGAGTTGGGCGCGCAGTTCCTCAATCTCGC
>NZ_JAKCLJ010000098.1 GCF_021412565.1 Shewanella sp. AS1
TTCCTGGTCGTCCTCGCGTGCCTGATGAGCGCCGCCGCCTATGTCGTCTACTTCCGCCTCGTGGCGTCGATCGGCGCCACCCGGGCCATCAGCGTCGAGTTCGTGGTGACGGTGATCGCCGTCGTGGCGGGGTCGATCGCGCTCGGCGAGCGCCTGACCGCGGTGCAGGCCGCCGGTGCCGCGGCGATCGGGATCGGCTGCGCCCTCGTCCTCGGCCTCGTGCCCCGGCGCGGGAGCCCGGCCTGACGCCTAGAGCCAGCCGAGCCGGGGCAGCGGCGGCCGCACC
>NZ_JAKCLJ010000099.1 GCF_021412565.1 Shewanella sp. AS1
CGTCCGAGTCGACCTTGTTGTAGAGGAACGAGAGCGCGAAGCGGCCGTCCTGGCCCTGGGGGAAGACCTGAAGCTCGGCGAAACCGCCGCGGGTGACGATCTCCGGGGAGCCGGGCCCCAGGAAGAACGGATCGTCATCCCGTCGGTCCAAGTACTGGAGGTTCAGCTGCACTTTCTCGCCGATGTCCCAGATGAGGTCCGGTCCGAACCACGTCGTCGTGTTGATCCGCTCGAGGGCGCCGCGCTCCTTGCCGACGTAGCCGAAGATGCCGAGACGCGTCGGTCC
>NZ_JAKCLJ010000009.1 GCF_021412565.1 Shewanella sp. AS1
TTTAACAATTTTGTCTGGAAACCATAGCATTGTGGCCCCACCTGATCCCATCCCGAACTCAGAAGTGAAACGCAATCGCGCCGATGGTAGTGTGGGGTCTCCCCATGTGAGAGTAGGTCATTTCCAGACGCCTAATACACGAAAAACCCCAGTAACTCTTACACAGAGTTACTGGGGCTTTTTCGTATATACGCTTCGCGAACCTCTACTTCACATGCAGCCCACAGCCACTGTGTGGGTGGGCCCCTCAGCTTGCAGCACAGCTGCTTCGCGCTACAAAGCCCTTGAGTGCGTTGCATTCATTGCAGGGCTTCTCCACCCCCATGTGTTCGCTACGCGAACCGAGAAGTCATTTCTTTGCAGTGTTGGACTTAGCAAAGTTGATGCACCATAAGCTACGAGCGTTAAGATATTCTTGCTTACCGCTTACCGCTTACCGCTTACGGCTTACGGCTTACGGCTTACGGCTTACGGCTTACCGCTTACCGCTTATGGCTTAAAGCTTGTTCAAAGCATCTATGATGGGCTTGTTGGCTTCGGGGAAGTCGTAGTTTGCTAGTTGGGTGAGTTCGACCCACTCTACTTGTTGGCCTTCTAAGCCCTCAGCTTCACCTGAGAAGTGATTTACAGTGTGAATGTCTAACAGAACCTGTTTGTCAGGATAATCGTGTGAGATGACCATTAGTGGCTCTGTTAGTTCGATAGTGAGGTTAACTTCCTCTTTAAGCTCTCTTACCAAAGCCTGTGAGGTGGTTTCTCCGGTTTCGACCTTACCCCCCGGAAACTCCCATTTGCCGCCCTGATGCAGGTTTTGCGGGCGTTTGGCTAATAGTACCTGGTTGTTGCTATTTAAGATCACCCCAACGGCGACATGGATGCGCTTCATCTGTCGTCATCCTTGAAGAAATCGGCTTCTTCATAGCCGAGGGCATCTAAATCCTCCGCATCGAATTCAGGCTTCACAGGAATGGCATGTTTCTCTGAGGCCCAGTCTCCGAGATCGATCAGTTTACAGCGTTCGCTGCAGAAGGGTCTGAATTTTGACTCAGGTGTCCACTGGACAGGGGTTTGGCAGGTTGGGCAGTTGACGACTGTTGGCATATAGCGTTCCGAAAATCACATTTGTGCCAATGGTAATCACTTTAGGCGCAGGTTGCCAACATAAAGTCGATCGATTGATTCGAGTGTTTCTGCTGCTCGAATAGGACGAAATGGATGGCGTATCGGTTGCGATGACCGCTTATGGTTGGATAGCAGCCTTTATCGGCATCCAGCTTGACCCTGATTAAGGATAGGGCCTGATTGCTGCTGCCTTGATAAAAACCGGCAACGGCCTTGGCGGGATGATAATGGGTGGCTTTTCGGATGAGTTCGAGCAATAGTTTTACAGGGGTTAGAAGGCAGTCGAATTGGTTTGTCCAGGTTTGATATTCCTGCTGGCGAACTTCCCAAGGTTTGGCGAGCCAATAGTGCAGTTGCGGCAGGTCGAAGTTACAGCAGGCGCCCGGCATACCAAATCGCTGTCGCAGTGCAGACAAAAATCTGTCTTGCTTTAATGCTTGCCCCGGACGCTCACAGTTGAGCAGACCTTCTCTGGCGGCCTGTAATTTATCCAGATAATAAGCGACCTGCTGAGCATCTATATTGGGCTCAGTCTGCCACTGTTTCAAACTGAGTAGTTGCTTGTCGATATCTTTGATCAGTTCACCGCGATAATCACAACGCTCGGTTAATTCGCAAAGAGAAAATAGCGGATTAAAACATCTATGCTGATGATCTTGCTCTAAATTGCTTGCCAATTGCTCGGCAAGATATTCGAGTCGCA
This sequence comes from Shewanella sp. AS1, assembly GCF_021412565.1. GTDB lineage: Bacteria > Pseudomonadota > Gammaproteobacteria > Enterobacterales > Shewanellaceae > Shewanella. Next base: position 1,826 of record NZ_JAKCLJ010000009.1, read on the forward strand.
GGTAGCTGCGAGTCTTTTCATTTAGTGGTTGTTCATAGATCAATTCATTCATGACATTATTAGGGCGTGTTTATCTTTCAAGTTTGTTTTTGCAGCCGTTTGTTGGAAATTTATACAAGGCAGCACTTTTGATGTGTGGTTATTCCACATGAGAAAGTGCTAACGCAGTAGAAATGACAACAAACGCTGCCCTACGGGTTCGGCTAAAAGCGTTTTACTCTTTGTTATGAGCAGATTTGCTTAGATGACTAGGCGTCACAGCTCATGCCGTGATTAAAACGCTTTTATCTTGAACAAAAATTAAACAGTAAAGATAAACACGCCCTAAGTGCATTCTGCTAATTTTATGTATTTATTATGTAAGCTAACTACTTTGCTTGTTAATTCAGAAATCGTTCCCTGATTGTCTATGACATCGTCAGCCTTAGCTAACTTCTCTGCCCGGCTGGCCTGACTGCCCATAATATTCTGGACTTGTTGTGCGCTAACGCCATCACGTTCCATTGTGCGTTTGGTTTGTAACTCTGGTGAAATATCAATCACTAAAGTGCAATTGACTAAGCTATCTAAACCATTCTCAAATAGCAAGGGCACAACTAAGATTGCGTAGGGAGAGTTAGCTTTTTGTAATTGGTTTAACATTTTTTGCCGAATCATGGGATGCAGCAAATTATTGAGCCATTCGCGCTCTGAAGGGGTATTGAAGATTTTTTCCCTCAGTACCGATCTGTTCAGCTCACCATCTGCTAACAAAATCTCATCGCCAAAATGCTCGACGATTTTTTGCAGGCCAGGGGTGCCTTTGGCTACCACCTCCCTGCTGACAATATCGGCATCGACAAGGTCTATGCCCAGTTCGGCAAACAGGTTAGCAACCGTGGTTTTACCGCTACCAATCCCGCCTGTGAGTCCCACGATAAAATTTGCCATTGCTTTACCTACTTTTTTGGTGAGAACGCCCGTTATAGAGTAGAAAGATACCAGTCTATGATCTGCTCACCCCAGATTAGCGCGATCCAACCTGCCACGGCGATATAGGGGCCAAAGGGGATGGGATTGCCGGAATTAATCTTTTTGTTGACGATAAGCGCCACGCCAACAACTGCACCGACGACCGATGAGAGTAAGATAATCAGCGGCAGAAATTGCCAGCCGAGCCAGGCGCCAAATACCGCCATGAGTTTAAAGTCACCATAACCCATGCCTTCCTTGCCGGTAAGCAGCTTAAAGCCCCAGAATACAGACCAGAGACTCAGATAGCCTGCCACCGCACCTATAACAGCATCATGGATCGAGGTAAAAGTGCCGTTTAGGTTGATGATCAACCCCAGCCATAACAGCGGTAGGGTGAGTTGATCGGGCAATAGCATCTCATCGAGATCTATGCCAATCAGCGGGATTAAGGTGAAGGTGAGGATGGCGGCAAACAGAAACTGCCAGCTTGGGCCAAAATGGTAGGCGAGATAGGCCAGGGCTAATCCTGTCAGAGCTTCCACCACGGGATATCGACCTGAGATTGGGGTCTGGCAACTGGCGCAGCGACCTTTGAGCATCAGCCAACCCAGAATGGGCAGATTATGCCAGGGTTTGATATCTGTCTTGCACTTGGGGCAGGCTGAGCCTGGCACAACCAGATTGTATTTTTCAGGATAGTCATCGATTGGCTGAGCCAGTTTTGAGGCTATCGGCTTGATTGTGTCTTTATGATACTCATCGAGATAGTGATTGCATTCTTGCTGCCATTCCCGTTTCATCATCACAGGCAGACGGTGAATGACGACATTTAAAAAACTGCCAATGGTGGCGGCGAAGATAAATACAATGGCGACAAACAGCCAAGGGTGCTGCGTCATTACCTGAATAAATTGGGTCATTTTTTATTATTACTAATTAGCTTAATTTTTAATGAGTTAGTATTTTGGATTTTATATAACCGAGGCGATAGTGTCTATCGGGCTACGGGCTACGGGCTACGGGCTACGGGCTACGGGCTACGGGCTACGGGCTACGGGCTACGGGCTACGGGCTACGGGCTACGGGCTACGGACTCGCAGCTAGTAGCTCGCAGCTCGGGATTCGCTACCCGCCGCTGCCGTTAACCCACCACATTACCTAACTGGAAGATAGGCAGGTACATACCTATGATTAAACCGCCTACTACAGTACCTATCACCACCATCATTACAGGTTCAATCAGGCTGGATAGCGCATCGACGGCATCGTCCACCTGCATCTCATAGATGTTAGCAATCTTATTGAGCATATCATCCAGTCCGCCGGACTCTTCACCTATCATCACCATCTGGATCAGCATGTCAGGGAACAGCCCCACAGTGCGCATGGCGACGTTCATCTGCATGCCAGACATCACCTCTGTGCGCACTTTAATCAGGGCGCTGCGATAGACATAGTTGCCCGAGGCGCCGGCGGCGGATTCCAGGCCATCGATGAGAGGCACACCTGCGGCAAAAGTAGTCGCTAGGGTGCGAGCAAAGCGCGCCATGGCGGCTTTATGGAGAATTTCGCCGATAACCGGGATTTTCAGCACAAACTCATCGACCTTGTTCCGGAATTTTTCCGATTTCAGATGGGTGCGCCGAAATGCCCATACGCCGACAACTATGGCAATAACGAAGAAATACCAAGAACCCTGTAGCCAGCGTGATATGTTTATGATTAGCTGGGTAAAGGCGGGGAGCTCGGCGCCGAAGCTACTAAAAATATCCTCAAATTGAGGAACTACAAACAGCAGCAAGAGAGTAGTGACGGCAATCGCCACCACGACAACGGCAGCGGGATAGAACATGGCTTTCTTGATCTTGGATTTAAGCGCCTCGGCTTTCTCGCGGTAAGTTGCAATGCGGTCAAACACGGCATCCAGAGAGCCTGAGTGTTCCCCTGCGGCCACTAAGTCCACATAGAGATCGTCGAAATACTGTTTATGGGGTCTTAATGAATCCGACAAGGGGATACCCGCCTGCACATCGCCTACTATAGTGCCCAGCAGTTCACGCATTCTGGGCTTTTCATGGCCACGGCCGAGCATCTCAAGAGTGGTGACTATGGGAACACCCGCCGCCAGCATGGTAGCAATTTGTCGGGTGACCATGGCGATATCCATCGCCTTGATCTTAGGGTTACTCTTAAACAGCGGCTCGGGCTTTTTCTTGACTATTTTGGGGTTAACCCCCTGGGCCTTGAGCAGGGCCTTGATTTCGTTGCTTGAGGTGCCGCGCAGCTCACCCGTGGTTTTTTTGCCGTCGCGGTTGGTGCCTTTCCACTCGAAGGTAAAGACCTTAGGCTGGTTATTGGCCGCTTTTTGCTTTTTGCTTGATGTTTTTGGTTTGGCAAGTGAGGCGGTAGCCATACAAGATCCTTTGTGTAAAAGAAGTTTTAAGTTTTGCTAAGCTACGAGCTACGAGCTACGAGCTACGAGCTACGAGCTACGAGCTACGAGCTACGAGCTACGAGCTACGAGCTACGAGCCTAGAAGCTGGTTACCCGGTTGATTTCGGCAATGCTGGTGACGCCATCGATCACTTTACGTAGGCCAGATTGTCGCAGATCCCGCATCCCTTGCTCTTTGGCTTGATTGGCGATTTGCAGCGAGTTGCCTCCTTCCATAATAGTACGGGCAATCTCATCTGACATCTTCATCACCTCATAGATACCCACACGCCCCTTGTAGCCGCCTGAGCATAATTCGCAGCCCTTGGCCTTATACACAGTAAAGCCCTCATTAATCTGTGCTTGAGTGAAGCCTAAGTTCTGCAGTTCATGTTCGGGGACATCTTCGGGTTCGCGGCACTCGGTACATAAACGCCGAGCAAGACGCTGGGCAATAATCAGATTCACCGAGCTGGCGATGTTATAACCGGGAACCCCCATGTTAATTAAACGGGTCAGGGTTTCGGCCGAGGAGTTGGTATGCAGTGTAGATAAGACCAAGTGACCTGTCTGCGCCGCCTTGATGGCAATTTCGGCGGTTTCTAGGTCACGTATCTCACCCACCATGACCACATCCGGGTCTTGGCGCAAGAAGGAGCGCAGCGCCGAGGCGAAGGTGAGACCGGCTTTTAAGTTAATATGAACCTGATTGACGCCTTCTAAGTTAATCTCTACCGGATCTTCGGCGGTAGAGATGTTGCGCTCTTCGGTATTGAGGATATTTAAGCCGGTATAGAGGGAGACGGTTTTACCCGAGCCCGTCGGGCCAGTCACTAAGATCATCCCCTGGGGCTTGGCCAGCATCTCTTCATAGAGTTTACGCTGATCTTCCTCATAGCCGAGTTTTTCGATACCCAGTTGGGCCGAAGAGGAATCGAGAATACGCATTACTATCTTCTCGCCCCAGATGGTGGGCAGGGTGCTGACACGAAAATCGATAGACTTGGTGCGCGACAGCTTCATCTTGATGCGGCCATCCTGGGGCACACGGCGCTCGGCGATATCCAGCTTGGACATCACCTTCAATCGAGCAGATATGCGCGCGGCCAGATTCACCGGCGGCTCTGAGACCTCATGTAAGATGCCATCGATTCGAAAACGGATGCGATAGCGTTTCTCGTAAGGTTCAAAATGCAAGTCCGATGCCCCTTTACGTATGGCATCGGTCAAAATCTTGTTGATATAGATAACAATCGGCGCATCGTCGCTGCCATCACCCGCCTGCTCTTCGTTGCGCTTATCTGTGTCTGTGATCTCTATGCCAGCGAGGGATTCTTCATCTATGCCCTCTAAATCCAGCGCCGAGAGATCTTCTTCGAGCACCTTCTCAAGCGCCTTAGTGAGCTTATCGTCTTCGACCAATATGGCCTCGGCGTGCAGGCCGGCGCTGAACTGGAAATCCTCAAGCGCGGCAATGTTAGTCGGGTCCGATGTGCCTATATAGAGGCGGTTGCCGCGCTTAAACAGCGGCAGGCATTTGTGTTTCTCGATGAGCTTACGGTTAACGAACTCTTCGGGGATGCTGCTGATATCAAATTCGTTAAGATCAAGTAGCGGCGTGCCATACTCTTCATAGCAGAGTTCGGCGATCTGCTTGGCCGGGATCAGTTTTTCTGAAACGATAGTAGAGACGAGGGATTGCTTGGTGTTTCTGCTTTTAGTAATAGCAGAGGAAAGGCTGCTCTCATCGAGCAGCCCTTTACGCAAAAACAGCGTGGATAGTCCTAAATGTAGACCGGTAGTTGGCATTTAGAAATTAACAAAGGTTGGTTGGGTTACAAACACCTGCCCAAGTTAAAGTCGTACCGTTTGCTGTCGCAGTAGGAGTCATAGTGTATGTTTCGGTTCCTGCGAATGGACTTGTATTTGCAGCTGTAGCTTGGATTGCTGCAGTACCAGTAGCAATTGTTACGCCTCCCAAAAAAGTGGTTGCTTCAGGTGCAACCTCACCAATTTTGGCAAAAGTATCACAGTTAGCTAGAGATCCTTCTGACTGAAAACAAATATCTACAGCTGTCTTAAGTGCCATAGTTCCGTTTACAACTTCGGTGAATTTAGCTTTCTTTGTGTAATTTTGATAAGCGGGCAGCGCGATGGCGGCCAGGATACCGATGATCGCTACCACGATCATCAATTCGATGAGGGTGAAACCCTTAGCATTCTTAACTGCCTTGTTTAGTTTAATACCTTTCATTTGTACTCTCTCCGTTTGATAACACTTTTTAAATTTACAACTCTTTACAACAGAAAATAAAACAGGCTGTTTCAGCTCTTGCTTGTTTTGTGCAATGGCATCACAGCTAGGTTTCAGCCCCAGAACGACCCCTTACCGCTACTTAACCGCTAACTGCGTCGTTGATGTTGCATCCTTTCTTGACTCACTTGAAATTCTAGATTCTAGAAACCTAGACTCTAGCCCCTCGTTTCTCGCTTACCACTCTTTTACATGATCTTTAACATCACCTTTTACTATCTGTTTTACTATCAGCTGTTAGCTGCAGGGATGAAACTGCAACGAAATTAGTCTGATAAGTTAAAAGCTAGTCAAAAGCAGGCTAGTGTCAAATCAGAATGTTAACTTTTTAACTTTAGCATTAACACTTGTATCTGAATAGTGTGATCTGAGTCTGTTTTTTATTGGCTTGAATCTTTTTGATTTTAGACCAGTTTTTGTACTGCCGATGAACAGATCTTGCGACCCGTTCGCCTGAAAGCAAACTTATTACAAAGTATTAATAAATAAAATAGTTATATGTCTCAAAAAGCCTCAAATAGTTAATATTTATATAAATTTGTCTAAGAGGGGATTTTTTAAAACTTAAAAGTTATAGCAAGAATTTGGCTTTGTCAGAAAGTTTGGCGCTTGGGGTTTTGGTGTCAAAATTTTATCGCGGATGAATTTTAGACGGATGTGAATTCTATGCAGACCAATAATTTTGGTCTGCATAAAATTCAAGCATTATTTGTTAAATTTGTTTTAAATTTTAGTGCTGTGTTGATGATGCTGAATTAAGTGGATGAGATAGATCACTACTCGAATTACCTTTGAAATAATCGCTGTAGGGAAAAAGTCGCTGACCCTCATCATAGAATTTTCTAGATAGTTCTTTCTTTCCAAGCTGTCCGCAGGCTGTTGATAGATCTTTGTATAGCCTTGCTTTAGGCCAATAGCTCACTATTTTTTTTGTAGATTCTAAAAAATATAGTAATGATTCTGGATCATTTTGTTTGGTTAGTAGAGGGGATAAAAACCATGAGTATTCGATACTTTCTGGGATAGGAATAGGATTTATTATCTCTTGTAGATAGCTGTATTGGCTGTATTTAGTCTCTACGAATTTACTGAGACGACTATGGGTATGTAATCCACTTAACATAAAAACTATAGTTAACAGAGGGATTAATAGTGAGCTGAATTTGAAGTTCAGATACCTAGGCATAGTAGTTATTTTTTCATTAAAAACTGATTTTTCAATTAGATAAATTGTAAAAATGAAAGTGATATATACGATGGCAGAATGGTAAAAAGGAAGCTCTGTCATTGAGTGGAACAGTGAAGGAAATAAGATGGCTAAAAAGAATGCTCCGCTAGCCCAACAATTTGAAAAATAGCGATATATGCTAAATATGGTTATGGCGACAATTGCCAGAATAGGGAGAATTCCTCCCTCCACACCCCATAATAAAAGCTCGTTGTGAGGATGAATTGCATTATTGGCAAATTGTGCTGCACTAAAATCATTGCTTGTTATATAGCCTGCTTGTTCCTGATAAAAGCTATGGCTAAAACTGCCATAACCGGTACCAGTAAGAAGATTCTTACTGATAATGATCAAGGAGATCAGGTACAAGGTAGGCCTGACGATTGTTGCAATTTCTCTTGGGGAGTATTGCTCATTGAAGAGATTCAACAAAAATGGAATCAATAATCCAACCAGAATGGATAAATACCAGCGGCGAAGAATTCTTTTATCTGCACTGCGAAACAGTAAAGGCGCCGTACCGAGTAAGACAACGAATAGGGCAATAGTCGCGGTTTTGGAGCTATTTAATATCACTAGCCAGGCTGCGAGTGTTGAAGCAAGGTAAATGATTGTTTGTTGCTTCTTATCTAGATCTTTCATAAAAGCTAATAGATAGGCAGTAAGTGCAATCCCCATCACGAAAAATGTCGCTGCAACATTGGGCTGTCTAAACACTCCAAATGGTCTCATCGTCTTAGCATCAAATGCCAGCAAACTTCCCATCGTGTGAACATAGTGCTGAAGTAGCCCGAGTGAGCCCTCCAAGATTACTCCTATCAGTATCCAGAATGTCAGCTTTTGTAAGGTTTTGATTGAAAGTTTTATTTGATAAAGGCTAAAGAGAAAAACGAGTCCAGCCACTAAGCCCATGAGCCTTTGATAGCTATTATGTATTAGCTCATTTTTGCCAAATAAAATGGGTATAAAAAGTGTGAGGGTGAAGAGGCAAACTGAGATCAATAGTGGCGAGTAAACTAATGTGTTTTTATTGGTGCTGTTCCATAAACCTAAGCCAATCAATATAGAAACAAATGACCAAACGACCAAATTAAAGGGAAGTTCGAGACCCACACCCCCAAAGTTATGTTGAAAATAATGCATGCCAACTGCAAACATAAGAGCGAAAACGATATAGAAGTAACGTTGTGATGCAGTTGCCATGCAAAATCCTTTTTATTGTTGTTTTATGATGTGACGTGTTAGTAAAACATCATTTCAATCTTAAAGACAGATCCAAGGCTTTGACATGTTTGGTGAGGGCGCCGACTGAGATGTAATCGACCCCGGTTTTGGCAAAATCGCTGATGGTGTCTATGGTGACATTGCCTGAGACTTCCAGCTTGGCGCGGCGATCTTCCGGATAACCTTGCTCTTTATGAAAGCGATTGTTGAGCTCGACCGCTTCTAGCATCATGGTAATGTCGAAATTATCCAGCATCACGATATCGGCGCCAGCTGCCAGTGCTTGTTTTAGCTCATCCAAGCTTTCGACTTCCACTTCGACCAGTTTGTCGCTGGCCAATTCGCGGGCGGCGTTAATGGCCTTGTCGATACCGCCGCAGGCCATTATGTGATTCTCTTTAATTAAAAAGGCATCGAACAGGCCGATACGGTGGTTTTTGCCGCCACCGCAGGTAACGGCATATTTCTGTGCGGTGCGCAGACCGGGCAGGGTTTTGCGAGTGTCGAGCAATCTGCAATGGGTGGCGGCGATTTTATCCACATAGATTTTGGTGAGGCTGGCGACGCCCGATAGGGTTTGAATAAAGTTCATCGCGGTGCGCTCGCCGGTTAAGATGGCGCGGGCCGGGCCTGAGAGCTCGCACAGTACCTGATTGGGCACCAAGAGATCGCCATCGTCCACATGCCAGTGTAGGGCCACTTCGCCGCCGAGTTGATTAAATACCTGTTCCGCCCAGGCTTTGCCGCAGAACACGCCCTCTTCGCGGGTGATTAATGTAGCTTGGGCATATTTATCGGCGGGGATGAGTTGGGCGGTAATATCGGCACACAATTTTTGCTGTGGGGTTAAATTGGCGTCAGCCTGATAACCTAAATCTTCTTCTAGTGCGACTTTGACTGCGAGTCGAATATCATTTTCCAGCATCTTGCTTTCCTCTATATGCCTTTATATGGCTATGCCTACTTTTGCAGGGCTTTAACTGCAGGAGGATTATGAGTAAATGATTTACCCATAAGATTTAGCCCATTAGCCTGCTGTGAGCCTGAAATTTGTTTGGCTTGATCATAGCAAACCTAAGGTTTAAAAAGCAGGATAAATTGATCTTATTTGAGCTACGGGCTACGGGCTACGGGCTACGGGCTACGAGCTATGAGCTATGGGCTTCGAGCTACGGGCTACGGGCTACGGGTTTCGAGCTACGAGCTGCGAGCGGCTCGCGACTCGTAGCTCGCAACTTCTTTGCTTTTTGCTCGCAGCTAGATTTTATAAAAGCAGCTTGTTTCGATGGCGCTGTGGGTTTAAGATTTTTTTAATTTGTTTTTATTAACTTATATGGTCTCTGTGGTGAGTAAAATCGGTTTTTCTCAAGGTTGGATTGGGGCGGCGCGAAGGTGCGAGTCGCCCCATTTTAATCGGCGGCCTGACAATGAAGTCAGTCTGCTGGTGATCCACAATATCAGCTTGCCTGCGGGCTGTTTTGGCCTGCCTTATATAGACCAGCTGTTTCAGGGCTGTCTGGATAGGGACGCTGATGCCAGTTTTTGTGAACTTGATGGCTTGAGGGTATCGGCCCACTTTCTTATTCGCCGTGACGGTGAGCTGGTGCAGTATGTCAGTTGTGATGACAGAGCCTGGCATGCTGGGGTATCGAGTTACCGGGGGCGGGAAGGTTGCAACGATTTTGCCATCGGCATCGAGCTGGAAGGCACGGATGATACGCCCTATAGCGATGCACAATATCAGCAGCTGGTGCAATTAACTTTGGCCTTGTTTGATGCTTATCCTATGCTCAATGTTGATGCTATCGTAGGTCACTGTGATATTGCGCCGGGGCGAAAAACCGATCCCGGTGAGAGTTTCGATTGGACAAGATATAAGAAAGGGCTTGAGGGCTGAGCTACGGGCTACGAGCTACGGGCGACGGGCTAAGAGCTAAGAGCGACGAGCTAAGAGCTAAGAGCTAAGAGCGACGGGCTAAGAGCTGAGAGCTGAGGGCTACGAGCAACGGGCTACGGGCTACGGGCTACGAGCTACGAGCTAAGAGCTAAGAGCGACGGACTTCGAGCTGCTCGCGACTCGTAGCTCGAAGCTCGCAGCTAGATACTCGCAGCTGCTTTTAAAAAAGAGATAAAGGAAGAGATATCGATGGCACTGTTTTCCTTGTTAGTGGCGATCTTGATTGAAAGGTTAAAGTTGCTGCCCCAGGCATGGCAGTTAGAAACCTTGCTGAGTCTGTATGTGAAGACCTTTTTTGGTCGTGAGCCACTGCATCAGTCGGCCATGATGGCGGTTGCTCTGTTACTGCCGACATTGGCGGTGCAGGTGCTGGCCTGGTTTGTCGCTGGGCTGTTTTGGGGCGTTTTGAGTCTGGCGCTCTGGACCGCGGTTGCGATCCTCTGTTTTAGTCATCTCAAGCAGAGAGAGATTTTTAAGCAGTATATTCAGGCGGCCTGTCGCGGCGATGTGAGCGGGAGTTTTCATTATGCCGAGCAGCTGGACCCATACAGTTCGCTGGAGGCTGTTTCCGAGGTGGATCTAGGGGCGAAAGTGGGCCAGACGGTGGCCTGGCTTAACTACCGTTTCTATGGCGCGGTGGCCCTGTATCTCATCTTCTTAGGCCCAGCTGGCGCTGTGTTCTACTGTACTGTGCGCTATTTTTCCGATGATGCGAAAGTGAAAGGGCTGGAGCTGCCCTTGGTGGAGCCTTTGCTGACCTTGCTCGATTGGTTGCCTAGTCGCTTAATTGCCTGTGGTTATGTGCTTAGCGGCCATTTTACCTCGGCGTTAAACCAATGGAGTCAGCGGGCGTTTAACTGGCGTGTCTCGGCTAGGGAGATTATCACTGAGGTGGCGCTGGAGGCTGAGACCCTTGAAGTGGATTCCGATGCGCCCATCTGTGTGCAATCGACCATCTCTTTGCTGCGCCTCAGTAAGCGTAACTTTATTCTGCTTGTGATAGGCCTGTCGCTGTTGACCATATTTGGGGTGGTGCCTTAGCGGGCTAGGAGCTACGGGCTGCGAGCTACGGGTTGCGAGCTTCGAGCTTCGAGCTAAGGGCGGCGAGGAGCGGGGAGCGGGGAGCGAGGAATTTAGATTCTAGATTCTAGATTCTATGTAAGAGGAGCGAATTTGCTCAGTTGCGGATCTTGGCCTATCTTAAATGGTCGAATCTCTTTCTATCAAAGTGTTAGCTATGCTCACAAATCGAGTGATTGCTTGATGTGGATCACAAGCTGGACATATCAAATGTGATTTGATAAAGTGCGCTCAGTCAATTAAATTGGTAAGACCAATTTACAATAGGAGCTGAGAGCCATATGGCTTATAGCAAAATTAACCAGCCAAAAATTTCTGACGTGATTATGAATCAGTTAGAGCAGATGATCTTAGAAGGTAGTCTGCAACCTGGTCAAAAATTACCGCCAGAACGCGAATTGGCTCTGCAGTTTGAAGTTTCGCGACCCTCCCTTCGTGAAGCGATTCAAAAGTTAGAAGCAAAAGGCCTGTTGCTACGCCGTCAGGGCGGTGGCACCTATGTCAAAGAACAACTTTGGCAGAGTCTGGCCGATCCCATAGTCGAGTTGATGCACAGCGATTCCGAGAGTCAATACGATCTGCTCGAGTTTCGTCATGCCACCGAAGGCATGATGGCCTATTTTGCGGCGCTGCGGGGAACCGATGCGGACATGCAAAATATCCAGCAAAAAATCCAGGAAGTAGAAGCCGCGAAAGATATTGAGGCACAGGCGGAGGCGATTGTTCGTTTCTATCGCGCCGTTGCCGAGGCATCACACAATGTGGCCATGCTGCATCTGGTACTCAGTTTATCTCCCGTGCTGCATAAGAATGTGGCACAAAACCTGGAACTGCTCAGCCGCCGCGCCGAAGCATCCAAGATGGCAAATGATCATAGGCGGGACCTGCTCGCTGCGATTGTCCGCCGCGATCCTGAAGCAGCAAGAGAAGCCTCGAATGAACACTTAAGTTACATCGAGGAAGTGATGTTGTCTGTGCGGGAAGAAGATAGCCGGTTGCAGCGTAGTCTGCGCCGTTTGAAGAGTGGCGCTTAACCCGTAGGTTAAGTCGTCACCTTTTTAATTAATTCATACATTAATGTATATAGAGAAGGACTGCGATATGTCTGAACATATGCTACAAGACTTAGATCCATTAGAGACCCAGGAGTGGTTAGATTCACTGCAAGCCGTGTTGGAACAGGAAGGTTCCGAGCGTGCTCATTACCTGCTAGAGAAGCTGATCGACAAGGCGCGTCGTAACGGAACTCATCTGCCTTACACGGCGACGACTGCCTATTTAAACACAATTCCTGCAGGTCAAGAGCCTCACATGCCTGGGAATCAGGAGATGGAGCGTCGTATTCGCGCCATCGTCCGTTGGAACGCGCTTGCTATGGTGCTGCGTGGTTCGAAAAAAGATCTTGAGCTTGGTGGTCATATCTCCAGTTTCGCCTCTAGCGCGACCATCTATGACGTCTGTTTTAACCATTTCTTCCGTGGCCCGAACGAGAAAGATGGCGGCGATTTGGTTTATTTCCAAGGCCATATCGCTCCAGGTATCTACTCTCGTGCCTTCCTCGAAGGTCGTATCAGCGAAGAGCAGATGAATAACTTCCGTCAGGAAGTGGATGGTAAGGGTCTGTCATCTTATCCGCACCCTAAATTGATGCCTGACTTCTGGCAGTTCCCCACTGTTTCTATGGGTCTGGGCCCGATTCAAGCTATCTATCAGGCACGCTTCCTTAAATACCTGACCGACCGTGGTCTGAAAGATTGTTCTGAGCAAACTGTTTACTGCTTCCTGGGCGATGGTGAAGTGGATGAGCCAGAAGCCTTAGGTGCTATCGGTCTGGCGGCTCGTGAAGAGTTAGACAACCTAGTTTTTATCGTTAACTGTAACCTGCAGCGTCTCGATGGCCCTGTGCGCGGAAACGGCAAGATTATTCAAGAGCTTGAAGGCGAATTCCGTGGTTCTGGCTGGGAAGTGGTTAAGGTTATCTGGGGTCGTTACTGGGATCCACTATTGGCCCGTGACACCAGCGGTAAACTGCTGCAGCTGATGGAAGAGACAGTTGATGGTGAATACCAGAACTGTAAGGCCAAAGGTGGCGCCTATACCCGTGAGCATTTCTTCGGTAAGTATCCAGAAACCGCCGAGATGGTGGCCAATATGTCAGATGACGATATCTGGCGCTTAAACCGTGGTGGTCACGATCCGGTGAAGATGTATGCTGCACTGGAACACGCGAAAAATACCAAGGGTCGCCCAACGGTTATTCTGGCCAAAACCGTTAAAGGTTATGGTCTGGGTGATGCCGGTGAAGGTAAGAATATCGCGCACAACGTGAAGAAGATGGATATCGAAGCGATCCGCTACTTCCGCGACCGTTTCAACATCCCTATCCCTGATGATAAGTTAGACGAAATTCCTTTCTATCACCCAGGTCCAGATTCCGAAGAGGTGAAATACCTCAAAGAACGCCGTGCGGCGCTGCATGGCCCAATGCCTGCACGTCTTGAGAAGTTCTCAGAAGATCTTGAAGTGCCTTCACTGAAGATTTTCGATGGCGTATTAAAAGGCTCAAATGGTCGTGAGATCTCAAGCACTATGGCCTTTGTGCGTATTCTTACCGCACTGTTGAAAGACAAGAAGATTGGCAAGAATATTGTGCCAATTATTCCTGACGAAGCCCGTACCTTCGGTATGGAAGGTCTGTTCCGCCAGGTGGGTATTTATGCTCACGAAGGGCAGAAGTATGTGCCGCAGGATTCTGATCAGGTGGCTTACTACCGCGAAGACAAGTCGGGTCAGGTCCTGCAAGAGGGTATCAACGAGCTGGGCGCTATGTCATCTTGGGTGTCGGCGGCGACCAGTTACTCGGTTAACGACATGCCTATGATCCCCTTCTATATCTACTATTCTATGTTTGGTTTCCAACGTATTGGCGATATGGCATGGGCGGCTGGTGATATGCGTGCCCGTGGTTTCATGGTGGGCGGCACGTCTGGGCGTACAACCTTGAACGGCGAAGGCTTGCAGCATCAGGATGGTCACAGCCATATTCTGGCCAACACAATTCCTAACTGTATCTCTTACGACCCAACCTATGGTTACGAGATTGCGGTGATTGTTCAGGATGGTATCCGACGCATGTATGGCGATGATCAGGAAGATATCTTCTACTACCTGACCACAATGAACGAAAACTATGTTCAGCCAGAAATGCCAGAAGGCGTTGAAGAGGGCATAGTTAAGGGTATCTATAAGCTTGAATCGGTTAGCGGCAGCGGTAAGGGTAAGGTTCAGCTGATGGGCTGTGGCACTATTCTTGAGCAGGTGCGTAAAGCGGCGCAGGCCTTAGCTAAAGACTTTGGTATTTCATCAGATGTGTTCAGTGTCACCAGCTTTAACGAACTGACCCGTGATGGTCAGGCGGTTGAGCGTTACAACATGCTGCACCCAACCGAGACACCTAAGCAGGCGTATGTGAGCCAAGTGATCGCAACCGATTCGCCTGCGATTGTGGCGACCGATTACATGAAGCTCTACGGTGAGCAGCTACGTGCTTATATCCCAACGGATTATAAAGTGCTGGGTACAGACGGTTTTGGCCGCAGTGACAGCCGCGCCAACCTGCGTCATCACTTCGAAGTGGATGCCAAGTTCATCGTGATTGCATCACTTAAAGCCCTAGTGGATCGTAACGAGTTGCCGGTCGATGTCTTGACTAAGGCGATTAGCGAGTACGGTATCGATACTGACAAGATCAATCCACAGTACGCATAAGGGGATAAAAGATGGCTGAATTAAAAGAAGTTTTAGTCCCCGATATTGGCGGGGATGAAGTACAGGTTATCGAAATCTGTGCCTCTGTGGGTGACGCTTTGGCCGCAGAAGATTCAATTATTACGGTCGAAAGCGACAAGGCGACCATGGATATTCCTGCGCCTTTCGCCGGCACTCTAGCTGAGTTGAAAGTGGCTGTAGGAGATACGGTTTCAGAAGGCACCTTGATTGCTATGCTCAGCAGCGAAGCGGCGGCCGAGCCAGCGCCTGCTGCAGAAAAGCCTGCGCCAGTAGCTGAAACGCCAGCCCCAGCTCCTGTGACTGAAGCGGCGCCTGCTGCTCCGGCAGCAGCGGCAACAGGTTCTCAAGTGGCAACAGGTTCTCGAGTAATCGAAGTGACTGTGCCCGATATAGGTGATGCAAGAGATGTTGATGTGATTGAAGTGCTGGTGGCCGTGGGCGACAGTATCGATGTCGACAGCGGGCTAATCACTCTTGAAACCGACAAGGCCACCATGGAGGTGCCTGCACCTTCAGCGGGTGTTGTTAAAGAGCTTAAAGTGGCCGTAGGCGATAAAGTCTCTCAGGGCTCACTGGTACTCATGCTCGAAGTGAGCGGCGGCGAAGCCGCTCCTGCACCGACCGCAGCCCCTACCGCTAGTGCGCCAGCACAGCAAGCGGCGCCTGCTACAGCAGCCACAGTTGAAGTGAAAGAGATTGCCGTGCCCGATATCGGCGATGCTGCCGATGTGGACGTGATTGAAGTCTTAGTCGCCGCCGGTGATGTGATTGAAGCCGACCAAGGCTTAATCACCTTAGAAACCGACAAGGCGACCATGGAGGTGCCTGCACCTTTCGCCGGTAAGTTGGTTTCGGTAACCGTTAAAGTGGGTGACAAGGTGTCTCAGGGCAGCGTGATTGCTACGATTGAGACTGGAGCTAGCGCTTCACTAACACCAACATCAGCACCAACATCAGCACCAACATCAGCACCAGCACCAGCGCCAGCAGCAAGTGCGCCCGCAGCGGCTCTCGCGCCAAGTGCTCCTGCCCCGGCTGCGAATAAGCCGCCTGTACCTCATCATCCAAGTGCCGGCAGTCAGCCTGTAACAGGTGTGGTGCATGCATCCCCTGCAGTGCGTCGTCTGGCCCGTGAGTTTGGTGCCGATTTGAGCCAAGTGAAGGGTACGGGTCCGAAAGGGCGTATTCTTAAAGAGGACGTTCAGGCTTATATCAAGTATGAGTTGAGCCGTCCAAAAGCCTCTGCGGCTACTGCGGTTGCTGGTGGTGCTGGTGGTCTGAATGTGATTGCCGCGCCTAAGGTGGATTTTGCCAAGTTTGGTGAAGTGGAAGAAGTACCACTGAGCCGAATTCAGAAGATCTCAGGCCCTAACCTGCACCGCAACTGGGTGACGATTCCCCATGTGACTCAGTTCGATGAGGCGGATATTACCGAGCTTGAGAACTTCCGTAAGCAGCAAAATGAACTTGCCGCTAAGCAAAAAACTGGCATCAAGATCACCCCTCTGGTGTTTATGATGAAGGCGGTCGCTAAGACGCTGCAGCAGTTCCCTGTGTTTAACTCAAGCCTGAGCCCAGACGGTGAGTCGCTGATCAAGAAAAAGTACTACCACATAGGTGTGGCGGTTGATACGCCAAACGGTCTGGTTGTGCCTGTGGTGCGCGATGTAGACAAGAAAGGCATACTCGAGCTGTCTGCCGAACTGATGGATATTTCGGTGAAAGCCCGTGATGGTAAGCTCAAAGCGGCCGACATGCAGGGTAGCTGCTTTACCATCTCCAGCCTAGGTGGCATTGGTGGTACGGCATTTACCCCTATCGTCAACTATCCTGATGTGGCGATTCTGGGTGTGTCCAAGTCTGAGATTAAACCTAAGTGGAATGGTAAAGAGTTTGAGCCTAAGTTAATGTTGCCACTCTCTTTATCTTATGATCACCGGGTTATCGACGGCGCCATGGCGGCACGCTTTAGCGTGACACTGTCAAGTATGCTGTCCGATATCCGCACACTTATTTTGTAATGATGAAGGCTACTCGCGTTGAGTAGCCTTTTGTTTGATTTGATGTCAGGTTAAAATGCGCCCACCTTACGGGAATTCAGTTCTGTAGCTGGCGTGAACTCTCGTTGGACTAGCCAACGGAATGAAGAAGAATAGAGGAAAACATGAGTAACGAAATCAAAACTCAGGTAGTGGTATTAGGTGCGGGTCCTGCGGGCTATTCAGCGGCATTCCGTGCTGCGGATCTCGGTCTGGAGACTGTGATCGTTGAGCGTTTCAGCACCTTAGGTGGTGTGTGTCTGAACGTGGGTTGTATCCCATCTAAGGCACTATTGCACGTGTCTAAAGTGATTGAAGAAGCCAAAGCGGTAGCCAGCCACGGTGTGGTATTTGGTGAGCCTCAAATCGATTTAGACAAATTACGCGAATACAAGAAGAGCGTGATCGGCCAGCTGACCAGCGGTTTAGGCGGCATGTCTAAGATGCGTAAAGTGAACGTGGTTAATGGTCTGGGTAAATTCACAGGTCCAAACACGATTGAAGTTGCTGGCGAAGATGGCGTTAAAGTGGTGCATTTCGAGCAGGCGATCATCGCTGCCGGTTCTCGTCCAATCCAACTGCCTTTCATTCCTCATGAAGATCCCCGTATTTGGGATTCGACCGATGCATTGGAACTGAAAGAAGTACCAGGCAAGTTACTGGTGATGGGCGGCGGTATTATCGGTCTAGAGATGGGTACAGTTTACTCGTCACTGGGCAGTGAGATTGACGTGGTTGAGATGTTCGACCAGGTGATCCCGGCCGCCGATAAAGATATCGTTCGTGTCTACACCAAGAAGATTAAGAAGAAGTTCAACCTGATCCTTGAAACCAAGGTGACTGCGGTTGAAGCCAAAGAAGACGGCATCTACGTTTCAATGGAAGGCAAGAAGGCACCTGCTGAGCCTGTACGTTACGATGCAGTTCTGGTTGCCATTGGCCGTACGCCAAACGGTAAGTCTATCGATGCCGAGAAAGCAGGCGTTAAGATTGACGAGCGCGGCTTTATCAATGTCGACAAGCAGATGCGCACCAACGTGCCACACATCTATGCTATCGGTGATATCGTGGGTCAGCCAATGTTGGCACACAAAGGTGTGCATGAAGGCCACGTGGCTGCCGAAGTGATTGCGGGCATGAAGCATTACTTCGATCCTAAGGTGATCCCATCGATTGCATACACAGATCCTGAAGTAGCTTGGGTTGGTCTGACTGAGAAAGAAGCGAAAGAGCAAGGTATTGCTTACGAAACTGCGACATTCCCATGGGCAGCCAGCGGTCGTGCAATCGCCTCAGATTGTTCTGACGGTATGACTAAGCTGATTTTCGACAAAGAGACTCACCGCGTGATCGGTGGTGCCATTGTCGGTGTTAACGGCGGCGAGCTGTTAGGCGAAATCGGTCTGGCAATCGAGATGGGTTGTGATGCTGAAGATTTAGCATTGACCATCCACGCGCACCCAACCTTACATGAATCAGTAGGCCTAGCGGCTGAGATCTATGAAGGTTCTATCACTGACTTGCCAAACCCAAAGGCAAAGAAGAAAAAGTAATCCTTTTGCTCGCGCCTTGAGATTAAAGGTGAGTAAAATTTGATTTATAAGTAAAAAAGCACTCTATGAGTGCTTTTTTTATTCGCCTTAGGGATACAAGCTTGATAAGGTGAAGAGGTGATCTGTTTTTTCAAAAAAATAACAATAGAAAATTTTAATTCGATGGAACGTCATAACAGGTTCGCTACTCTCTTTTGCGTTATATTTCTGCTTGGGCTGGCGTCGCCTGTCTGGGCGGGAAATCTGGTTCAGCGGGTATTCGACGCCCGTGATGGGTTAAATAACGCCACTATCAACGATATCAGTTTCGATGAACATGGTTATGCCTGGTTGTCGACCGAACAAGGCCTCTATCGTCTCAGCGATACCACAGCAAGGCGTATCGATAAAAACAGCAAAGATATTCGCCTATCCGATGAGTTTATCTGGCTTAGCCGCCCCCTGAACGAGAAGTATCTGCTGGTCAGCAGCGGGGCTAATACCTACCTTTACGATCAATTCAATGACGAGTTTATCCGCTTTGGCAGCAGTGAGCTGTTTACCGATTTCAAAGCCGATGGCTTTTTTGAGGTAATTGAGCAAGCTGACGGCAGTTATCTACTGCTTACCTATTCGGGTGCATTGTATCGTTTCGATGATAAGGCGATGAGCCTACGGGCCATTATTCAACTGCCCAGCAACCCAGATCAGCGCTGGTTTTTGCTCGCACAAAATGAGATGGATCAGCTGATCGTCGGTAATGGTCATGAACTTCAGCTGCGAGACAGTTTAGGTATGTTGCGGGCTGTTTTTCCCTGGGATGAGTCTATGGGGCTGATGCGTAGTCTGTTTAAAGACAGTGCAGGGCGGATCTGGTTAGGGTCGAGTAAGGGGCTGTATCGAGTCTTTCCCGATTCGATGACGGTACAAAGAGTAGAGCAGCTTCCCTTCTATGTGTCCCACATGGATGAGGATCATGAAGGGTTTCTGTGGCTATCCGGACGTGAGAGTGTCATTAAGTGGCATCCTGATACAGCACAGCTGAAAGTCTTCTTCGATGAATTAAAGGCTGCGGCAGACTTGGATTATGTGTATGACATAGCCGTAGATCACAATGGATTAATCTGGGTCGGCGGCTCAGGTGATGGCCTGGCTGTGCTCGCCGATGCTCCCGATTTTGTGTTGGAAAATTTTACCAGTCAGCCTCCCTATCGATTAGATGGCGAGATGGTGTGGACTATTCATGGCGATGAAGAGGGACACTGGCTATGGCTGGGGACAGATAAAGGGTTAATCGAGATAGACAGGCAGAAGAAGACCAGTCAGTTGGTGCGTCCTGCCCAGTTAGAGGTAAATGACAGCATCTATATAGTACGGCCCTTAGATGATAAGCATCTGCTGGTGGGGACAACGAACGGCCTGTTTGTGTACCGGCTTGATGATAAGAGCATAGTGCCATTTGCACAGTGGACAGGCGGTGAGTATTCCCTCGAGAGTAAGGTGCTCTACGCCTTGTACCAGGATACTTTGCTGCCCCAGCGCTGGTGGTTCGTTACCGCAACCGGGCTGTTTTACTGGGATAAAGGCAGCAAAAACCCGCAAGAATTTATCATCAAAGACAGAGATGGCGCCCAGTATAACCGTCCCTTGAAAACCATTTTTAGGGCCAGTGATGGCAAGTTGTGGTTAGGGGGTGAGAGCGAGTTTGGTTATATTGATACGCAAGGGGTGTTCTATTCCCGCAGAGATATTTTCTTCGATGATAAGACAGTGGTCAGTGTCAGCTATATCAATGAGGTGACTCCGGGTTTACTCTGGCTAGGCACATCGCCAAAAGGATTAGTTGAATATAACACTCAGACAGGCGTGACCCGGATGCTGACCCAGGAGTGGCAGCTCGATTGTAATGCTGTCTATTTTATACAAAGTACCCCAAATTACCGGCTGATAGGTTGCTCCAACTCTTTAGTTAGACAGGAGATAGAGACGGGGCAGCTGTCTGTGTTCAGGCAGCAAGATGGTCTGGTAAGTAATGAGCTAAATGATGGCGCGGCATTTTATGCACCTGAGGTTGGCTTCTATGTTGGCAGCCCGGATGGCGTGGATCTGCTGGACCTTGACTTGCTGAAAAATAGGCTGCAAGAGACAGAAGTGATGCTTGAGTCAGTGCAGACCTATTTTGATGATGAAATTAGCACAGATCTGCTCCCTCTGCAGAATAAGCGTATCCCTCCCGGCGCTAAGATGCTCAGCTTTCAGTTAACCAGAACAGATTATCTGACTAATTCTCCTATTAAGTTCAAGTATCGCCTGTATAAGAAGGGGGCGAACAAGGGCAATTATCTGCAGCTCAACGGCCAGTCTCAGATCAATATGACGGGAATTTCTGCTGGCGATTATATCCTGGAAGTTATCAGCAAACGGAACGGGATCTGGCTGGAAACCCCCTTCAGCTACGCCTTTTCGATAGAGGAGTTTTGGTGGAATAGCACCTGGTTTAAGACCCTGGCACTTGTGCTGCTTATCTCAAGCGGCTTGAGTTTTTTCATCTTAAGGCAGCGCCAGATAAAGGCATTTAGACAGATAAACCAGGCGCTGACCGAGAGTAAATCCAGATTAAGGCAGTCTCTGCGGGGGAGTGATTCCGAGCTGTGGGAGTGGCATAGCGATACTCAGCTTTTCAGTATGGAACCCCATGCCTATGAGCATTTATTGGTTAAAGATCTGTCTGAGATCAGTTTTGAGAGTCTGCCAATCCATCAGGAGGACAGAGACAGGATAGTGCTTGCCTGGCAACGTCTGCTCAATAAGCAGGATGACAGGTTCGATGAGGATTATCGCTATTGGCGTAAAGATGGCGCCATGGGGTGGTTGCGGGTTCGTGGCCGTCCGGTGGAGATGGACCCAGCCACAGGCGAGATCAATAAAGTCTCTGGGATCTACACAGATATTACCAGTCGCCGGCGTCTTGAGGACAATGTTAAGCTGCTGGCTCAGGCATTTGAGAACACCTCCGAAGGTGTATTGATTTTGGATGGCGAAGAGAAGGTGAAGGTCTTTAATAAGGCCGCGCAAACCATTCTCAATATTGGGGCCGATGGGCTGATTGACCGTGACTTTTCTGTCCTTGTGCATGGCACAGAGGAGCGCAGTAATGAGGTTCAGCAGTTGCTTGACCAGGAAAGCAGCTGGACCGGTGAGCATGATTTTTACGCATCCAATG
The DNA here is from genome assembly GCF_021412565.1 of Shewanella sp. AS1. GTDB lineage: Bacteria > Pseudomonadota > Gammaproteobacteria > Enterobacterales > Shewanellaceae > Shewanella. Next base: position 23,599 of record NZ_JAKCLJ010000009.1, read on the forward strand.
GGGAGCTTCGTCCTGTCTGGTTAAACCTCTCGACCATGAAAGATAAGGGTGGCCAGGTTTCTCACTATGTGGCGGTATTTTCCGATATCAGTCAGCGCAAGCAGACAGAGGCAGATCTGCGCCGCCTAGCGAATTTCGATGTCTTAACCGGATTACCCAACCGCTCGCTGTTTTCCGCCCGTCTGGATAAGGCGATTGCCCAGGCCCAGTCTCAAAATCAACAATTGGCTCTGCTGTTTTTGGATCTCGACAGGTTTAAAAACGTGAATGATTCCTTTGGCCATAGCATGGGGGATGGGATTCTGATCGAAGCGGCTAACCGCCTGCAGACCTGCGTGGGAGAGGAACACATTCTCTGCCGGTTCGGCGGTGATGAGTTCGTTATCCTGCTGCGTAATATGAATGACATAGATGAGATAAATCATCTGTGTGAAACCTTGCTCGAACAGATAGAAAGACCCTTTGAGTTAAACGGACGGGAGTTCTATCTCTCCACCAGTATTGGCGTCAGTCTCTGGCCTGATGATGCCCTCAGGCCGGAGGCATTAATTAAAAATGCCGATCAGGCTATGTACTACGCCAAAGAGATTGGCCGAGGCAACTTTCAGTATTTCTCTGCCGAGCGTAATGTGACGGCACTTTATCATCTTAAGTTGGAGCGGGATCTACGCAAAGCCATTGAGCGCAACGAGCTTGAGCTGAATTTCCAGCCGCAGATAGATGTTGCCGATGGAAATAAGGTGTTGGGTGTCGAGGCGCTTCTGCGCTGGCTGCACCCCAAAGAGGGATACATCCCCCCAGATGTGTTTATTAAAATTGCCGAATCTTCAGGCCTTATCCTGGATATCGATCGTTGGGTATTAGGGCAGGTGTGTCAGTTGGGCGCTAAGTGGGGGGAGCGGCTTGGGGATGGATTTAGGATCTCGGTGAATGTCTCCGCAGTACAGTTCAGGCAGCCAGACTTTATTCAGGGGATCAGCCGGGTTCTGGCCGAGTCAGGCATGTCGCCTCATCGTCTGGGATTGGAGATCACCGAAGGGGTCTTGATGAAAGAGCTGCGGGTCGCCCGCGAGCATCTGAAGGCACTGAAGCAGCTGGGGATAGATGTGGCGATCGATGATTTTGGGACTGGATATTCCTCCCTGGCTTATTTGCGTAATTTCGATGTGGGTCTGCTGAAAATCGATCGCGCCTTCATTATCGACATTGCCAATAATGAGGCCGATCAGGCGATAGTGAGCAGTATCAGCGAACTGGCACGTAACTTAAAACTCAGCGTCGTGGTGGAAGGGGTCGAGACCCAGGAGCAGCTGGAGCAAGTGCTCGGCCGTGGCTGCCATATTATTCAGGGATACTATTTTGCCAAACCCATGACAGTGAGTGCGCTGGAAGCCTTTGTGTTTGGTGAGACGAGCTTGCTGAGTTCGAACCGGGTGAGCTAAAGGATCGCAATGTGGAGATGTGCTGGCCATCTCCCTTGCCGACTATGGGGTAGCTGCCCGAATATGATTTTTTAACTTTATATTTTTATAGTAAAAGTTACATCTATGCCTAGCTAAAATAGATGTTTTGACCACAAACTTTTGAGCCTGGCCGTTTATGATACGTTTTCTTATCTTGTCTGTTTCCCTCGGTTTTATGGCCGCAGTGTCTGCAGCCGATGTCCGTCCTAAAGTGGGGCTGGCACTCAGTGGCGGCGGCGCCAAAGGCGCGGCCCATGTCGCCGTGCTCAAGGTATTAGAGCAGAACCATATCCCAGTCGATTATATTGCCGGCACCAGCATAGGGGCTTATGTGGCAGGCATGTACGCCTTGGGTTATAGCGCCAGTGAGATAGAAACCATAATGATGGGGGAAGATTGGGACTCGGGCTATTACGACACCATTCCCCGAGAAGCCCTGAGCTATCGCAATAAGCAGCAGAGAGATAGGTTTAATATTCCAATCAATGTGGGTTATAGCGATAGCGAAGTGAAGATGCCCTCGGGACTGCTGCGTGGTCAGTCCATGTCTTTGTTACTGCAAAACTCCACCGATCTGGTGCATAGATTCGATAGCTTCGATGAGTTGGCTATTCCTTACCGTGCTGTAGCGACCGATCTTGAAACCAGTCAACCTGTGGTGATCAGCCGTGGTAGTCTGGTGGAGGCCATGCAGGCATCGGCAACTGTGCCTGGGGCACTGCAACCTGCTACCTATGATGGCAAGCTGGTGGTGGATGGCGGGATAGCCAATAACATGCCTGTGGATGTGGTCAAGGCTATGGGGGCAGATGTGGTGATCGCCGTGGATATAGGTTCATCTTTGGTGAAACGGGATCAGCTACAAAGCACAGTGGCTGTACTAAATCAGCTCTCCACCATGTTGACCAATGCCAGTACTGAACGCCAGAAACAGTTATTAACAGATAAAGATATTCTGATCCGTCCCGATGTGGGGGAGATGAGTACCACGGATTTTAGCGTCATGCCAGATGCTTATCGTTTAGGGGAAGCGGCGGCGCTATCCCAGCTCGATAACTTAAGGAATCTGGCTGTCTCTGATGAGGCGTATAGTGCTTATCAGGCAGAGAAAGCCGAGTCCGGTGAGTTGTGGCACGACAGACTCAAGCAGCCAGTTGTTGCTGTGCGCTTCGATAATAACTCTAAGGTGAGTGATAAAGTGTTGCGGGAAACCCTGGGTATTCAAGCGGGCGAGACTGTGACCAAGGCGCAGCTGGAAGAGGGGATCAACAATGTCTATGCCCTAGACAAATTTGAGCGGGTCGATGCGGAATTTATCGACAGCGAAGCGGGGCGGGTGCTGCTGCTAAAAACCAAGGCGAAATCCTGGGGGCCTAACTATTTTCAACTGGGATTCAGCTGGGAAGATAACTTCGGACTGGATTCCTATGTGGCGCTGGATCTGGCCTATACCATGACAGATCTGACCGAGTATGGTGGCGAGTGGCGTAATGAAGTCAGGCTCGGGTTTGAGAAACTGCTATCGACCGAGTTTTATCAGCCATTGGATAAGGATCAGCTGTTTTTTGCCCGTACCGAGCTTTCCTACGAAAACAAGGATTGGGCTTTCTATTCCAATAATATGCGGGTGTTCAACCTGGAGCAGACCAACTATCGCGGCGATATCGGGGTGGGGATTAATTACATCAAAGAAGGGGCGATTGAGCTGGGCATGACCGCAGAGACCGGCTATTTAGAGAATGCGATTTTTCCCTATGATCTGGATTATTCCTCCTATGGCGCTTACCTCAAATTTGGTTTCGACAACTTAGACAGCATCAATTTCCCCACCTCGGGTAATCGTTTTACCCTAGATCTCTATTACCGCAATGATGAGAGTCCCACCCTGACTGGGGATCGCCTCCCTGAAACTTCACTGCAGATAGAAGCCGATTGGCGTGGAGCGTTAAGCTTCAACAACCATGCCTTCGTGGGGATTGCCTCTATTACCACTGTGGATAATGAAACCGAACTGAGTGTGCATGTGGCAGAGTTGGGTGGTTTCTTAAATCTGTCTGGTTATCACAGAAAGGCGTTGGTGGGATCCCATAAGGTATTCGGTGCTTTTGTCTATCAATACGATTTGGGCCGGGACATGTTGGGGATGAAGGACTATCCTCTTTATCTGGGCGCCAGTTTCGAGGCGGGCAATGTGTGGCAGCAACGTGATAGTGTCGATATCGACGATCTTATCTATGGTGGAAGCCTCTACTTTGGTACCGATACCTCGGTCGGCCCTGCCGCCTTAGGTTTTGGCTGGGCCGATGATGGCGAGATGTCAGTGTTTTTATTTTTAGGGAAAAATTGGTAAATCCAGTTGCTATTTTATTAGAATCATCAATGAGTTGAATTGATTTTTTTCATAGTGTTACCTTATTGAGGAACAGTGGTTAATTGTTTGTGGCAAGTCACAGATGGTTACAAAATGGCACTACATTTGAGATTGGGACGATGTTAGTGTGTCAGTCAAATTATTGTTTTCATCAAATTAATATCTTAATTGAGAGATCGGGGGAGATAACATGAAGAAAGTAAGTCATCTAGCCTTTGCTATTGCTTTAGGCTTAGGTATCACAGCTTGTAGTAGTGAGCCTACAACAGGTGCTAATACACAGAGTGTACAAGCGGCGAAAGTGTCCGGTGTTGAGAAAGAAAATTTTGATCCAGCAGTGCGTTTCCAGGATGATTTGTATTACAGCGTTAATGGTCACTGGTTAGCTAACACACCTATCCCTGCGGATAAGTCTGCCTATGGTACCTTCTCAATTCTGTATGAGCACAGCCAGAGTGAATTGAAACAGATTATCGAAGCCGCAGCGGCGAAAACAGATAATGTCGCCGGTTCAAGTGAGCAGAAAGTGGGTGATTTTTATGCCAGCTATATGGATACCGACAGCATAGAAAAATTGGGAACTACGCCGCTTAAGGGGCAATTAGCCGCCATTGCTAATGTGAAAACCCATGATGAACTGGTCAGTTTGATGGGGAGCTTGCTGATTAATGGTTCTGGTATTCCGCTGGGCTTTTATGTCAACAATGATGCGAAAAAGTCCACCCAATATGGCGTGTATGTTAATCAGTCGGGTCTGACTCTACCGGATCGTGATTACTACCTGAAGGATGACGAAAAAAATGTCGCCTACCGTAAGGCATTGAGCAAGTATGTTACCGACTTGATGACGCTGGCGGGTTATAAAGATGCTAAACGTGCCGCTAAGAGTGTGGCTGATATCGAGCACTTTATCGCCGAAAATCAATGGAGCCGCGTTGAACAGCGTGATGCCAACAAGCGTTATAACAAGATGAGTCTTGCCGAGGTTCAGAAGCTAACTGGTGGTTTCGATTTTGATCGTTTTGTTAAAGCTGTAGGCCTTGCGGGTAAAACCGATGAAGTGATCATAGGTCAACCTTCTTATTTTGAGAAGTTCGGTGCCGAGTTTAACAAGATCCCTGTATCGGCCTGGCAAGATTATTTAGCCTTCCACTATGTGGATAGCAACTCAAGTTTTCTGAGTAAGGCTTTCGTTGATCTTCACTTTGATTTCTATAGCAAGACCTTAAGAGGTGTTGAAGAGCAAAAACCGCGCTGGAAGAATGCTGTTGATACGGCTAACAGCGTACTCGGTGAGCTTGTGGGCCAAGAGTATGTGAAGAAAAACTTTACTCCAGAAGCTAAGGCTCGTATGGAAGGTTTGATTCATAATCTGCTCAAAGCCTTTGAAGTCAGCATCAATAACCTTGAGTGGATGACACCCGAAACAAAAGTGGCCGCACAGGAGAAACTATCTAAGTTCACCTACAAGATAGGCTATCCAGACAAGTGGAAAGATTACACGGCGCTTGAGATCAAACCCGATGATCTGTTTGGTAATATCCAGCGATATTCTCATTTCTCTTATACGGATATGATCAACAAGCTAGGCCAGCCTATCGATCGCACCGAGTGGCATATGACGCCACAAACAGTGAACGCTTACTACAACCCAGTGATGAATGAAGTTGTGTTCCCTGCGGCCATTCTGCAACCGCCGTTCTTCAATATGGACGCCGATGATGCGGTTAACTATGGTGGTATTGGTGCGGTAATTGGTCATGAAATCAGCCATGGTTTCGATGACCAAGGGGCGAAATATGACGGTGACGGCAACCTGCGCAACTGGTGGTCAGAGAAAGACAAGCAGGAGTTCGAGAAGCGTGGCAAACAGCTCTCTGCTCAATACAGCAAGTTTGAGCCTCTGTCAGGTAAGTTTGTTAATGGTGACCTGACCTTAGGTGAAAACATCGGCGACTTAGGTGGTCTGACAGTATCTCATCTGGCTTACGAGTTGAGTCTACAAGGCAAAGAAGCGCCGGTAATGGATGGACTGACGGGCGAGCAGCGTTTCTTTATCAGCTGGTCACGTGTCTGGGCACGTAAATATCGTGATGAAGAGATGGTTACACGTTTACTGGTCGATCCACATTCACCTAGCCAGTATCGCGCAATGGGTACGCCACGTAACGTAGAAGCTTTCTATAAGGCCTTCGATGTGAAAAAAGACGATGGTATGTACTTGGCACCAGAAGATCGTGTCAAGATCTGGTAAGCCTAGTTCAGTGTTATAAGTGAATTAAAAGCCCATCGAGTGATCGATGGGCTTTTTGTTGGTTAAGTGCCACAGTTAACCAAGGCATTGTTGCAGATAGGCATTTAATTGGGTCAGATCCTCTAGCTGCTGGTGGGCCGCGGCCCAACGGGCTTGGCTGGACTCATGGACGGCGGGGATCACCAGAGTATGCATATTGGCGGCTCTGGCGGCGATAACGCCGTTAAAGGAGTCCTCAACGGCAATGCAGTGCTCAGGCGCAACTTGCAGCGTCTTGGCACAATTGAGATAGACCTCAGGATGGGGTTTGCCCCAGGTGAGGGACTCGGCGCTGCAAAAGGCGTCGAAATAGTGGCCTATGGCCAGCTTTTGCATGACGGCGCGGATCAGCTGAGTCGGTGACGAGGTGGCTAGGCCAATTTTGAGTCCCCGCTTTTGACATGCCGTTAATGCCTCAACCACGCCGGGCAGCGGCTCGCCATCGGTTAATATCGCCGCAGCGACCCTGTCGACAATGGCCTGTGCCGTCGCCTGATTGTCATAGTTGCTCCAAGGATGCCTCCGATACCAAAATTCCACAAGTTGGTCGACGCGCAGCCCTGTTGTCTGCAAGGTGTCGGCGAGCGAGATGGGAACGCCAAGCTTGCCCAGCACCTCAAGTTCGGCAATTTGCCAGCGTGGCTCTGAGTCGATTAATACGCCATCCATATCGAAAATAACGGCTGATAGGGGAGTTGGGTTCATATGGGATCCTTGTAAATCTGGCGGTGTCGCCTTTAGGGGCGCTTAGCTTGAATGCTAAATAGTGACATTTTTTAGATTAGTTTAATCGATGCTATCGATATTTTGTCTGCTTATGTTGAAATAGACGTATTAATAAAAATTGATACTTATCAACTATTTGTGACTTATTTCAAACTATTGTCTAATTTCTTCCTTTAGATCATTGAGTTAAATTGCTTTTTATCCTGTTAAATCATTTGAATATCTTACTTATCGGAGTGTGATCTGATTCATACTTTTGCAAAGCTGTAGTATAATGCGCCCGGAAATCCGGGTTGAGCCTGCTTGACTGTGAGCTTCATTATTGAAGACGTGCAGTTTCGCTGTTAGAACGCCAAACAAAGAGGAATGTTGCCGTGCTAGAAGCATATCGTAAACACGTCGAAGAACGTGCTGCAGAGGGCGTAGTCCCTAAGCCATTAGATGCCCATCAAGTGGCCGAATTAGTCGAATTAGTAAAAAATCCACCTGCGGGTGAAGAAGCCTTCATCCTTGATCTGCTGGAAAACAGAATTCCACCAGGTGTTGATGAAGCCGCCTATGTTAAAGCTGGCTTCCTAGATGCACTGGCCAAGGGCGAAGTCTCATCGCCAATCCTCTCTGCAGAGCGTGCGGTTGAACTGCTGGGCACTATGCAGGGCGGTTACAACATTGAGCCTCTGATTGCTCAACTCGATAACGCTGCCCAAGCGCCTATCGCCGTAAAAGCACTGTCTAATACCCTGCTGATGTTTGATGCTTACCACGATGTGGTTGAGAAGATGCAGGCTGGCAATGACTTTGCCAAGCAAGTTGTTGAATCATGGGCGAACGCCGAGTGGTTCTTGAATCGTCCTAAGCTGGCCGAGAAAGTGACCCTGACCGTATTTAAGGTAACAGGCGAGACTAACACTGACGATCTATCGCCAGCACCCGATGCCTGGTCACGTCCAGATATCCCACTGCACGCTCTAGCCATGCTGAAAAACGCCCGCGATGGTATTGTGCCTGATGAGGCCGGTGTTAAAGGTCCTATCAATGAGATTGAAGCATTAAAAGAAAAAGGTCATCCACTAGTTTATGTGGGCGATGTTGTTGGTACGGGTTCTTCACGTAAGTCTGCGACCAACTCAGTATTGTGGTTTATGGGCGATGATATCCCTTATGTGCCTAATAAGCGCGCTGGTGGTTTCTGCTTAGGCGGTAAGATTGCACCTATCTTCTTCAACACTATGGAAGATGCGGGCGCACTGCCAATCGAGCTCGATGTGAGCGAGATGAACATGGGCGATGTGATTGATATCTATCCTTATGAAGGTGTGGTTAAGCGTCACGGCACAGATGAAGTGATCTCTCAGTTCAAACTGAAAACAGAAGTGTTACTGGACGAAGTACGTGCCGGTGGCCGTATTCCGCTGATCATCGGCCGTGGTCTGACTGACCGTGCCCGTGAAACCTTAGGATTACCGCACTCTGATGTATTTGTGCGTCCACAAGATGTGGCCGATTCTGGTAAAGGCTATACCTTAGCTCAGAAGATGGTCGGTAAAGCCTGTGGTGTTGCCGGTGTTCGTCCTGGCCAATACTGTGAGCCTAAGATGACCTCTGTTGGCTCGCAAGATACTACCGGTCCTATGACTCGTGATGAGCTTAAAGATCTAGCTTGTCTTGGTTTCAGCGCCGATTTGACCATGCAGTCTTTCTGTCACACTGCGGCCTATCCAAAGCCTGTGGATGTGAACACCCACCACACTCTGCCTGATTTCATCATGAACCGCGGCGGTGTATCGCTGCGTCCAGGTGACGGTGTTATTCACTCATGGCTGAACCGTATGCTGCTGCCTGATACTGTTGGTACAGGCGGTGACTCGCACACCCGTTTCCCAATCGGTATCTCTTTCCCTGCAGGTTCTGGTCTGGTCGCTTTCGCGGCGGCAACCGGTGTGATGCCACTGGATATGCCTGAGTCTGTATTGGTTCGCTTCAAGGGTAAGATGCAACCTGGTATCACTCTGCGTGATCTGGTGCATGCCATCCCATTAAAAGCGATCGAAATGGGTCTGTTGACCGTTGAGAAGAAAGGCAAGATTAACGCCTTCTCAGGTCGCGTGCTGGAGATCGAAGGTCTGGAGCATCTGAAGGTTGAGCAGGCGTTCGAGCTGTCTGATGCATCGGCCGAGCGTAGCGCCGCCGGTTGTACTATCAAGCTGGATAAAGAGCCTATCATCGAATACCTCAACTCAAATATCGTTATGTTGAAGTGGATGATTGCCGAAGGTTATGGCGACCGCCGTACTATCGAGCGTCGTATTACAGCGATGCAGGAGTGGATTGCCAACCCTGAGCTGATGGAAGCGGATAAGGATGCCGAGTACGCCGAAGTGATCGAGATCGATCTGAACGAGATCAAAGAGCCTATTCTGTGTGCGCCAAACGATCCTGACGATGCCGTGCTGCTCTCTTCTGTGGCAGAAACCAAGATCGATGAAGTGTTCGTGGGTTCTTGTATGACCAACATAGGCCACTTCCGCGCTACAGGTAAGATGCTGGATAAGTTTGCCAAGTCACTGCCAACTCGTCTGTGGATCGCACCGCCAACTAAGATGGACCGCGATCAACTGACCGAAGAGGGTTACTATGGTATTTTCGGTCGCGTCGGTGCGCGTATTGAGATCCCAGGTTGTTCTCTGTGTATGGGTAACCAGGCCCGCGTCGCGGAAGGAGCCACTGTGGTGTCGACCTCTACCCGTAATTTCCCTAACCGTTTAGGTACAGGTGCTAACGTCTATCTGGCGTCGGCTGAGCTGGCGGCGGTTGCGGCGCTATTGGGTCGTCTGCCATCGGCGGATGAGTACCAGGAATACGCCAAAGAGCTAGATGCGACGGCGGCAGATACTTACCGTTATCTGAACTTCGATCAGATCGAGTCTTATACTCAAAAAGCGGGTGAAGTGATCTTCCAGACAGCCGTTTAATCGGCTAGTTTATCCGTGATTAAAAAGGCCAGCTGATTAGCTGGCCTTTTTGTTGTCTGTTTGTCTTGGAAAATAAATCAGTATCCGAGTGCTAAGAACTGGGTGATAAAAACTGAATGCTAAGAGTGTTTACTGTGGAGCACTTCTAGTAACTGATCTTCCAGCTGAAAGCGGGTTTCCATTACATCGGCAAGGGAGGAGAGGTCGCTATCGAGTTGATATAAGACCTGATCATCATCCGATGTGGTGTATTTATCGTTAAAATCGAGCGCCACATCTGTGGTCTGGCTGATCTTAGGGACGATATTTTCCGCTAGGCTTTGGCTGTTCTTACCATGTTTGGCGCAGCCGCTGACGACTTTGTCGTAGACCTCAAAATGTCCCTCAGAAACATAATCGACCAGGAGATCGCAAAAGTCTTTTACCGATTCAAATGACGGCAGGGATTTATCCAGGGTTTCATAGGGGGCTAGGCCAGCAATCTGGCAATATTGCACCAGAAGCTTTCGGCGATTATTGAGCCACTGATCAACCAGTTGATTGGAACCTTTCCATTTTTCTTCAGCTTTTTCTAATTGCTTTAGCATGATGATCCCCATCGGAGTAATCCTATGACTTCTAATGTAGGTGAGAATGGCTATTTTGATCAACCTTTTTCGCATCCTCAGAGGCAACTAATGTAGCCAGGTTGTTAATTAAAAAGTTATAGCCGGGTTAGGGAGTCAACTGGTGGGAAGCGGCGTCAATCTAAGGTATTAAATATGCGATTAAAGGGGTATTAAAAATAAAATGCCCAGCGACGGAATTCCATCGCTGGGCGAGTATAGATTTTGCGGGCTCGATGGGACGAGCTTCTTGATTGTTCTTGCTAGCGCAGACTTTTTATATCAAAGCCAATTCGATGGTGCAACTTTTTTCTGTCAAAAAGAAACCCGAGTGTTAAATTATTGTCGCGATATTTTCTTGAATATGTGCGTCCGTGCAGAACAATGAAATAATCCAGCGGCGTTTGTCACATAAATGTACTGCTGGAGGTTACTTTAGTCGCGTAAATGCTAAACTACGGACCCAGCAGAAATCAATAAGCGTAGGAATAGAGCCAAATGGCAGAATTAAAAAATGATCGTTATTTACGAGCCTTACTAAAGCAACCTGTTGATAGAACTCCTATTTGGATGATGCGTCAAGCTGGTCGTTATCTTCCAGAATACAAGGCGACCCGTGCTGAGGCCGGTGATTTTATGTCGCTATGTAAGAACAAAGAGCTGGCATGTGAAGTAACACTGCAACCTTTACGTCGTTATGACCTAGATGCTGCTATCTTATTTTCTGATATTTTGACTGTTCCCGATGCCATGGGGTTAGGTCTCTATTTTGAAGCCGGTGAGGGCCCACGCTTTGAGCGTCCAACCGACACTATCGATGCGATCAAGAAGCTGGCTGTCCCCGATCCAGAACTGGAGCTGGGTTATGTGATGGATGCGGTAAGCACTATTCGCCGCGAGCTTAAGGGCGAAGTGCCGCTGATTGGTTTCTCAGGTTCACCTTGGACGCTGGCCACTTACATGGTTGAAGGCGGTTCGAGCAAGGCGTTCGAGAAGATCAAGAAGATGGCTTACGAAGAGCCTGCAACACTGCACCTGCTGTTAGATAAGCTGGCCGATTCGGTCACGCTTTACCTGAATGCACAGATTGCAAATGGTGCACAATCAGTCATGATTTTCGATTCATGGGGCGGCGCATTGTCGCACCACGCTTACCGTGAATTCTCACTGCGTTACATGCAGAAGATTGTCGATGGTCTGACTCGTCAAGCCGAAGGTCGCCAAGTGCCTGTGACTCTGTTCACTAAGGGTGGCGGACTATGGTTAGAAGCCATGGCCGAAACTGGCTGTGATGCTCTGGGTCTGGACTGGACTGTGGATATCGGCGATGCCCGTCGCCGTGTGGGTGAGAAAGTGGCGCTACAGGGTAATATGGATCCTTCAGTGCTGTATGCATCTCCTGAGCGTATCCATCAGGAAGTTGAGCAGATCCTGGCTTCTTACGGTGAAGGCACAGGCCATGTGTTTAACCTTGGCCACGGTATTCATCAACACGTGAACCCAGAGCATGCCGGTGCATTTATTAACTCAGTGCATGAACTGTCTAAGCAATATCACAAGTAATTGCTGATAACAGCGAATAAAGCCCGCATCGCGGGCTTTTTTGTTGCTCATTCTGACTGATTAAGGTTTGCGCTCGACTCTGGTTTATCTTGTGATGGGCAAGATCTCATTCCTCGGTGAATCTTGCGTTAAAAAGCAATTGAGTCTTAAAAAGCTGTGCTACATCAAAGTCCAGAATCGAATAACCATGCAATCTATGCAGGTTCAGAATAGTCACTGTAACACCAGCGAACATTAGGTAGTTGTTGATAGATGCGTATTAGCAAAAAATTAAGCGTCTTTGTGGTAGGTTTTTGCTTACCTGCGATTCTGGCTGCTTCCTATTCCTTGCATGGCTGGTTTCAGCATCGTATCGACGAGTTGGTACAAACCTCGATTCAGAGTGAGGTTCGCACGGTTCAGGAGTTGGTTAGCCAGGATTTGAAACAGCTGGCAGTGATCACCCGCATCTACGCCGCCGCCATCACCAATATTGATATCGCCCACCGCCAGGAATTCGAGCAGACCTGGCAAGAGATTGGCTTTGCTGAGCAGGCTGATCTGTTTCAGCTGCGTGAAGGCAGCGCGATTCCCATCGCTGTCGCCAAACAAGCATCAGAAATCGATTTCATTCATTTCCCCAGCGAGCTGTTTGGTATCAAACAACAAAAGACGGGTTTCCTGTTACTCCATGATCATGGCTTTATGGCCAGTGTGACGCCTATCTCGGCGACAGATTTTATTGCTCTGGTGAAACCTGTCGATAAGCGGTTGTTGAATCAGTTTCAAGTGGGTGAATTTCCCCATCTCATCGAATTAAAGCCGGGTAAGGTATCCACCCAGGTCGCGGCGCCAAAGCTTAACCTCAGTGGTGAATTCGATGTCCCCAGCCTGCTCGATGCCAAGCCACTGCATCTGCATATTTCAATCAAGCAAGAGCCGTTTACCCTGCTGCAGAGTCATAGCGATCTGGCTATCTATCTGATTTGGGGTTTAAGCCTCTTGATGCTGATCTTGGGGTATTTGTGGCTTAGGGCAAGTTTAGTTCGCCCTTTTAAGCTTATCCTCAAGCAGCTGAAGATGATTGATCCCACAGCCAAAACCTATCAGCCGCTGCAGGGTTATGGCTGTAATGAACTGAGGGTATTTTCCGATCAGGTCAACGGCCTACTGGCACGAATTTATCGACAAAAAGAGCGATCGAAAACCACTTTAGAAGCGATTGTAGAAGCCGTGATCTTGACGGATGCCTGGGCCAAGGTGGTCTACCTTAATCCTCAGGCGGAGCGTTTATTAAAGCTCAATTCGGTCGATGCCGTTGGTATGCCAGTCGAGCGCGTATTTAAACAAGATAGCAGTGAGACCCAAGCCTTGCTCGCTATGATGCAGGAGGGCGCGACTGAGCCGCAGGTGAGCAAGGTGAAGTTTAGCCATGAGGGTGGCAAAATCATGCAGCGCAGTATCAGTAATCTGCGCGATCCACAGGAGCAGGTGATAGGCACAGTGATTGTGCTTCGGGACATTACCCAAGAGGAGCGCCTCAAGCATCAATTAAGACACAGGGCAAATTATGATCCTGTGACGGGTCTTCTCAATCGCGCTGCATTTGAAGAGCGCATTGAGGAGTATGGTCACGGGGCGCAGCAATTGATCTTATGCTATTTGAACTTAGAGCAGTTTAAGTTGATTAATGACTCCTGTGGTTACAGCGCTGGTGACACCATGTTGAAAATGGTCGCTAAGGCGATTCAGGCTGTTGTGGGTGAGGATGTGCTATTGGCCCGTCTGGCGGGTGACGACTTTGGTCTGGCATTGAAAAATATCAGCATGCATGAGGTGGCGCAGCAGGCTAAGCGGATAGTCGATAGCATAGGGATGCAGGTGATAGAGTCTCAGGGTAGTCACTATAAAGTTGGCTGTAGTATCGGTATTGCCATGGCTGAACTGCCTAAGATTGATGTTCAGGAGATGCTCAAGGATGCCGGCAGTGCTTGTATCGCGGCGAAGCAGTTGGGCAGCAATCAGATCCATTTTTATGATAATAAAGATAAAGCACTCAATGATCAGCGCAACTCCTCCAAATGGGCGACCCGCATTGCCCAGGCGATTGAACATAATGAGCTGCTGCTCTATGCCCAGCCCATTGAGGGGATAAATACCAAGGGTCAACGCAAAAGGCTGGAGATCCTGATGCGCATTCAAGAACCCGATGGACGTATGCTGCCGCCGGCGCAGTTTATTGCGGCAGCCGAGCGCTTTAAGCTGATGATAGATGTGGATAAAGAGATCATTCGCAAGACTTTCCTCTGGCTGTCTCTGCATGAGGAGCTGTGGGATGACTACTGTCTATCCATTAACCTTTCAGGTAACAGCTTAGGCGCAGAGGGAATGGTGGAATACATTACCGCGCAGCTGATCCGCTTTGGCCTGCCCAGTGAGTGTATCTGTTTTGAAGTCACAGAAACCAGCGCGATTCAAAACCGTAATCGTGCCATCGATATGTTAAACCGGTTACGCAAACTCGGCTTCTCTTTTGCGCTGGATGATTTTGGTACCGGCTTTGCGTCCTATGGTTACCTGCGGGAATTGCCGGTCAACTATGTGAAAATTGATGGCTGTTTTATTAAGACACTGGCGAGCAATCCTAAAGATCACGCCATAGTGCAATCTATCCACCATATCTGTCAGGTGATGGGAATTGAAACCGTGGCCGAGTTTGTAGAGAACCAGGCAATCATAGATAAACTCAATGAGATAGGGATCAATTATGCCCAGGGTTACGCCATAGGGCGGCCACAACCGCTGGATGAACATATTCAGATGCCGGAACGTGCCCGTCTGATGGCCTAGGCCTTTTCTTCGAATACGCTGAATAAAAATGCCCAGTCGAACTGGGCATTTTTGTGTTTTTCTTGTGGAGCTAGGCTTAGCCTTTCGCTTCCCTTGCGATTGCGCGATAAGCGATATCGGTGCGGAAATAGACATCATCCCAATGGATGGCATCCACTAAGCCATAGGCGGCTTGCTGCGCCTCGGTAACACTCTGGCCCAGTGCGGTGGCACATAAGACGCGCCCGCCATTAGTGACCACATGACCATCCTTCATACTGGTGCCAGCATGGAACACCTTGGCGTTATCATTACCCAGAGTCAGGCCATCAATCACATCGTGCTTGCGGTAACTGTCAGGGTAACCGCCAGCGGCCATCACCACACCCACTGCGGCGCGCGAGTCGAACTCGGCGCTGACTTTATCGAGCTCGCCACGGGTGGCCGCCAGACAGAGTTCAACCAGATCCGACTTTAAGCGCATCATGATAGGCTGCGTTTCTGGGTCGCCAAAACGGCAGTTGTATTCCAATACCTTGGCGCTGCCATCGGGCGCTATCATCAGACCGGCATAGAGGAAACCTGTGTAGGTGTTACCTTCTGCTGCCATGCCATCCACTGTTGGGCGGATAACATTGTCTATGGTCCAGTCGTGTACAGTTTGGGTCACCACTGGTGCAGGTGAATAAGCCCCCATGCCGCCAGTGTTTGGACCGTTGTCGCCATTATCGCGTGCCTTATGATCTTGGCTTGAGGCCATTGCGAGAATATTCTTACCATCCACCATCACGATGAAGCTTGCTTCTTCGCCCTTGAGGAACTCCTCGATCACCACGCGAGAACCGGCGTCACCAAACTTATTTCCTGCCAGCATATCTTCGATTGCTGCATCGGCCTCAGCCTGATCTTGAGCTATGATCACCCCTTTACCCGCGGCCAGACCATCGGCTTTGATCACGATAGGAAAACCTGTGCTAGCTGTAACATCGGCGACATAAGCCTTAGCGGGCTCAATCTCGGTGAAGTTGGAGTAAGCTGCCGTAGGAATATTGTGGCGGGCAAGGAAATCCTTGGTAAAGGCTTTGGAAGATTCCAGCTGCGCTGCACCCTGGGTTGGGCCAAAAATGGCCAAACCTGCGGCATTAAAGGCATCGACTACACCCAGAGATAGGGGCACTTCTGGTCCGACTATGGTGAGCGCGATGGCATTTTGCTGGGCAAATTCCACTAAGTCTTGGATCGCTTCAACATTGATAGCCACATTTTCCAGCTTAGGCTCCAGTGCCGTGCCTGCATTACCCGGTGCAACAAATACGGTTTCAACTTGTGCTGACTGTGCCGCTTTCCACGCGAGCGCGTGTTCACGGCCGCCGCCACCAATAACAAGAACCTTCATCTTTATCTACCTCATTAATTTTCAATTAGTGGCGGAAGTGACGCATGCCGGTAAATACCATGGCCATACCATGCTCGTTAGCTGCCTGGATGATCTCTTCATCACGGATAGAACCGCCAGGCTGGATAATACAGCTGATCCCAGCGGCCGCCGCGGCATCGATGCCGTCGCGGAAGGGGAAGAAGGCGTCTGATGCCATCACAGAGCCAACCACTTCCAAGTTCTCATCGGCGGCCTTGATACCGGCCACTTTGGCGCTGTATACACGGCTCATCTGGCCTGCACCGACACCGATAGTCATCTTGTCTTTGGCGTAGACGATGGCGTTCGATTTAACGAACTTGGCCACTTTCCAGCAGAACATCAGATCTTTCATCTCGGCCTCGGTAGGCTGACGCTCTGTGACCACTTTAATGTCGCCTTGCTCAACCATGCCTTGGTCGCGATCTTGGATAAGCAGGCCGCCGTTGACGCGTTTGTAATCTAAGCTGCGGGTTTTGCTGTTCCACTGACCACACTCTAGCAGGCGCACGTTGGCTTTGGCTGCCACTACATCACGGGCTTCCTGGCTCACTGTTGGCGCGATGATCACCTCAACAAACTGACGCTCAACTATGGCGCTGGCGGTTGCAGCGTCCAGTTCGCCGTTGAAGGCGATAATGCCACCGAAGGCTGAAGTCGGGTCTGTCTGGTAAGCACGGTTGTAGGCATCGAGCAGATCGCTACCTATGGCAACACCACAAGGGTTGGCGTGTTTGACGATAACACAGGCGGGCTCGCTGAACTCTTTCACACACTCGAGTGCGGCATCGGTATCGGCGATATTGTTGTAAGAGAGGGCCTTACCCTGCAGCTGCACTGCGCTGGCAACTGAGGCTTCATCAATATTCAGATCTACATAGAAGGCGGCGCTCTGGTGGCTGTTTTCGCCGTAACGCAGATCTTGTTTTTTCACCAACTGGGTATTGTAAGTGCGCGGGAACTTAGAGTCGCTGTGACACTCATCCTGGCTGTGGGCCGGAACCAGAGTACCGAAGTAGTTGGCTATCATGCCGTCGTAGGCGGCCGTGTGTTCGAAGGCCGCGATGGCCAGATCGAAACGGGTTTCTAAGGTGGTGCTGCCGTCGTTGGCCTGCATCTCGGCAATAACGCGATCATAGTCTTTCGCGTTCACAACAATAGTGGTGTCTTTGTGGTTTTTCGCCGTCGAGCGCACCATAGTCGGGCCGCCAATATCGATATTCTCGATGGCATCGGCCAGGGTGCAGCCTTCTTTAGCGACTGTGTCGGCAAAGGGATAGAGGTTAACGGCCACCAGATCGATAGGTTTGATGGCATTTTGCTCCATCACCACTTCATCGATTCCGCGGCGGCCTAAGATACCACCATGCACTTTAGGGTGTAATGTTTTGACACGACCGTCCATGATCTCGGGATGACCTGTGTAGTCAGAGACTTCGATAACAGGCACGCCATTGTCTGCAAGCAGGCGAGCCGTGCCGCCTGTAGAGAGCAGTTCAACCCCTTGAGCATGCAGGGCTTGTGCAAATTCAAGGATTCCGGTTTTATCTGAAACGCTAAGCAGCGCGCGACGAATAGGTCTGGCATTATTCATTTGGGTCATGGGTCCAGTTTTTGTAGGGTTTAAGGATCTTTCGGAAAGCAGAACAGTAACAGCGGCATCAAGGGCCTAGTTATGCTTTCCAAAAGGCCCTCAAATGGATGACCTTTTCGTAGCGCGCGTATTTTATCGTAAAATGCCCTGCCGTGCTGTTTTTTTCTGTGTGATTTCACAATACGCTTAGGCGAACAAGCTCGGGGATAAAAAGCGGGTAAGAAAAGTGTGATAAACCCTTGACCTTGGATTTAACTCTAAGGTTTATACTAAGGCTTATGTGGAAAGTAACGGGAACTGGATATGTACCGAATCGGTGAGTTGGCGAGTGAGTGTGAGGTAAAGGCCGATACCCTGCGTTTCTACGAGAAACATGGCTTATTGGCCCCATCGATGCGCAGCGATGCCGGTTATCGCCTTTACACCCAGCAGGATGCCCAGCGTTTGCGCTTTATCCTGCGGGCGAAGGCGGTGGGCTTTACCCTGGCAGAGATCACAGAGCTGCTCTCTATCGAGTTGGATAAATCCAATTGGGCCTGCAGCGATGTAAAGGGGATGGTGGATATTAAGCTGACCCAAGTGGAAGCCAAAATTGCCGAGCTGGACGCCTTTAGAGTGTCACTGCAACGCCTGTCCGATGCCTGTTGTGGCGGACCGGAAAGCGCGGAGCACTGCTCAATTCTAGAGGCGCTGGAATCGAATGATAAAATGATAATCAGGTGACCTGTGAAACTCACTCAGCAGTGAACAAATCAGCCAATCGAGCTAAAGGGTAATAAACATCATGTTATTGAGTAATTTTATCGATCTGTTTTTAGAGTCGGCCCCCTGGTTGATGATGGGATTAATCCTGGCCGGTATGTTAAAGATGTTTGTGCCTATGAGTTGGATGCATAAGCAGCTCGGCGGGCATGGGGTAAAAACCACGATCAAGGCGGCCCTTCTAGGTGCGCCTTTGCCTCTGTGTTCTTGTGGGGTGATCCCGGCTGCGGTAGGGCTGAGGCGTTCGGGGGCATCTAAGGCGGCGACCACTTCCTTTTTAGTATCGACCCCAGAGACTGGCATCGACTCGGTCAGTGTTTCTTATGTGTTGCTTGGACCTTTTATGGCTGTGGTAAGACCCATAGCGGCCGTGAGCAGTGCCATTGTCGCCGGTTTATTAGTTGGGCGGGATGAAGCCGAGGCGAAGATTGAGTCGCAAGAGAATGCCGCAAACAGAGAAGTCGTTAAGGCAGAACCCGTTTCTAGCTGCTGTAGCAGCAGTAAACAAGAGGCTAAGGCAGAGTCAGTTTCTAGCTGTTGCAGCAGTAGTAAACAAGAGGCTAAGGCAGAATCTGTTTCTAGTTGTTGCAGCAGTAGTAAACAAGAGGCTAAGGCAGAACCCGTTTCTAGCTGCTGTAGCAGTAAGCAAGAGGCTAAGTCTGAGTCAGAACTTAAGACAGAACTTAAGCCAGAGACTAAGCAGACCTCCAGCTGCTGTAGCAGTAAGCAGGAAGCGAAGACAGAATTGGAAAACAGATCAGTGTTATCACGTATGGGCAAAGGTCTACAGTATGCCGCCACAGATCTAGTGCGCGATACCACAGTCTGGTTGCTTATCGGTCTGTTCTTCGCAGCGTTAGTGCAAACTTACGTACCCGGTGATTTCATGGCCAAGTGGGGCGATGGCATACTGGCTATGTTGGTGATGGTGCTGATCTCTGTGCCTATGTATATCTGCGCCACGGCATCGACCCCAATTGCTGCTGGTCTGCTATTGGCCGGTGTCTCGCCCGGCGCCGTGTTGGTGTTTATGCTGGCCGGTCCTGCGACTAACATTGCCACCTTAGGTGTGGTCACCAAGGAGCTGGGGAAGCGTGCGCTTTACGGTTATCTCGGCGGTGTACTCGGGGTTGCGCTGATCTCAGGGGTGATAGTCAACTACCTGGTGGCGACCTTTGGCTTTGTGGTGATGCCGCAAGTGGGTGAGCAGCACAGTCTGTTGCCCGCGCCGGTAGTCTATACATCCGGAATCATCTTAGCCCTCTTGATGCTAAGAGTTTTATTCAACAAATTGCCGAAAAACTGGTGGCGCCGAGATTGCTGTTCATAAGCGAGACAAGAAAAAGTGCGACAAGAAAAAGCCTGACAGGAAAAGTATGGCAGTAAAAACAAAAGGCACTCATAAGAGTGCCTTTGTTGATCTGATTGGCAATGATGCCGTTAAAAGCCCAAATCCTTAGAAATCGGCTTCTGTGGTATTACCTTCAGTAACAGCAATGGCTTGCTGATCGCTGAAGATCTTCACCGGTGCAGTAAGATCATCGGCAGGGTTGGTAGACTCAGGATCATCATTCTGGGCACTACAGGTATAACCTAGGCTGTATGTACCAGCAGCTACGAAACCAAACTCGTACTCATAGCCGGTCACATTGTCATTCTCATCTAGCACTTCGTTAACGCGGGCGGCAGAGAGCGGAGCGACCTGAGGAGCAACAACGTCAGCAGCTGGACGGAAATCGACCATGTTAGCCAGATCGGTAGCATCCGGGTAGAGGTACACTGCATGGCTAAATGTTGAACCGCCAAAATCGGTTTCACAATCCGTCATGGCTGTATCGCTAACCATACCGTGGATGGCGCCCACTTCGGCATTATTGACTAATTGCACTGAGGTAGGTTTGAGTGTCCAGTAGGCTTTATTGCCATGTGGCGCCTGCAGGCCCTGATTTAGGTCAAACTCGGCCACGAAGTCATTGTTACCTGCGGCTATGGTGAATTGTTTATTGAAGAAGAGGCGACCCGAATTTGCCTCATCGGCGCCGACACCGCCACAACTACCATTACTGTTGGTGGTTAAACCTTCGATACCTGTGTCAGTTTCTACATAAGAACCATCTGGATTAGCGACTTCATCTCGCTGCATGTAGATACACATCTGGTATTCACCCACAGGCACTTCGACACCTGTGATGAGAGGCTCTATCTCTTGCCCCTGAACCGTCAGCAGATCCACATGTTTCAGTTCGCCGTTTTCGGTGACATCGAAAGAGAGTGGATCGCCGCCGTCAACGGGTTTGAGTACCACTTGTTTAAAGGCGATGTTGACGACTTTGGCATTGGCTGGATTATCTGAAACCCCTAAGCTTACCTTACCAACATCATCTTTTTTATCATCACCACCACAGGCGGCGAGCAGAGCTGTGAGTGAGAGGGCAATTATTGATTTAGTGTACTTCATAAGATACCTATTCATCAGTTTAGAATCATGGGTTAAGGACAGTGCTCAAGCGCCGCAGCAGGTCACTGTTGAACATAAAAAGTGAACCCACACTGCGCCACTAAAACGCTTTGTAGATAGAATTTAGGATAGTGGATTATAAGGTGAAGTCCACTATTTATGGGCTTTTTGTCGCATTTTCGTGAAAATATTGTTGAGAAAATTATCTCAATGACGTAAAGCGACAAAGCATTGACTATAGTCAAAAAAATAGGGTTAAAAAACGGGCGTTTTAACCATAAAAAAATCGATTTATCACCAAGACATTGATGATAAATCGATTCAGATTTTGTTTTAGATTTTGTTTTAGACTGCAGCCAAGTTTACAGCTTAATTCACCCTTGAATTAACACTCGCTTAGCGGGGGGGAAATCGGCCTTAAGCTTTTAATTCCGCATTGTGATAGACGTTTTGCACATCGTCACAATCTTCCAGTGCCGCGATAAACTTCTCGAACTGCTCAATCACTTCAGGATCGGTTATTTCTGTCATGGTTTGCGGCACGAAGGCGATCTCTTCCACTTCCAGCTCAGTATCTGGCATGGCATCGTTCAGTGCGGTTTTCGCCTTGTTAAACTCTGTGTGAGGTGCAAAGACGCTGATGATACCCTCTTCCACTTCGATGTCGGCTACGTCCACATCGGCCATCATTAACAGCTCAAGTACGGCTTCTTCATCCTCACCCTTAAAGGCAAAGACGGCTTGATGGTCGAACATATGGCCAACAGTGCCTGGGCCGCCAAGCTTAGCATCGTTTTTCACGAAGGCCTGACGCACTTCGGTGAAAGTACGTTTGCCGTTGTCGGTAAGACAATCGACTATCACCATAGCGCCGCCAGGGCTAAAGCCTTCGTAACGTGCGGTTTCATAATCTTCACCAGCGCCGCCTTTGGCTTTTTCCAATGCGCGCTCAATCACATGAGCAGGCACCTGATCTTTTTTCGCCTTAGCGATCATGTGGCGCAGGGACAAGTTGCCGTCGGGATCGGGGCCGCCATTTTTTGCGCAAACATAGAGTTCTTTCCCGTAGCGAGAATAAAGTCTCGTTTTTTGTCCAGCCGTTTTGGCCATAGATTCTTTGCGGTTTTGGTACGCTCTTCCCATCTTTGCTCAATCTCTGTGCTAAAAAAATTGCGGCAATTTTAGCAGCTTTATTGGCAGTTTTGCAGACTTGAAGCCGGATTTTATCGATTCCTTGGCCTGGGCTGAGTTTTTTAGCGTTTGAGTTCGAGAAACTCTGGGATCTCCAGCACTTCATCGGGCCTGTTCTCCAGTAGTGTCTGATAGAAAAACTCGATAAAGGCGCGGTATTTTCGGGGTAAGTAGGCGCGGCGAGGAAAGCTGAGCGTGACACAGGTTTGTGCCATGGGGAAATCCTGGAGCAGGCTGACTAATGTGCCCTCCTGTAGGGCGTTTTGTGCGATGAGATTCGGCACTGTGGCTATGCCCAAACCTTCGATTGCCGCTTCTCGTGCTAGGGTCACATTATTGACCGACAGCTGGGCTTCTGGCTCAACCGTGAGCCATTTTTTGCCATCAAACAGGGTCCAGCCGCCATCGATATGGGTCGATTTTAATTGGATTGCCTTGTGATCTTGCAGCTCATCTGGGGTTTTAGGCTCGCCATATTTTGCCAGGTAGCTAGGGCTGGCCATCAAAGATTTGACCGTATTGAGCACCCGATAGGACTGTAATCTGGGATCGGCCACCTCGGCGACCTGGAACAGGATATCCACTCCCTCCTCAATCACATCCACTTTGCGGTTGGTTAACTCGGCCTCCATCTTTATCTCGGGATAGCGTTCTAAAAAGCGAGCGAAGATGCGGCCAAAAAACAGCTGACCTAACTCTATGGGGCAAACTATGGCTAAATTGCCCGTGATAGTGTCCTGACTGGCGCTGAGCTGATCTTCGGCGCTTTGCAGATCGATTAAGATCCGCTGGATCTTATTGTAATAGGCACTTCCCGCCTCGGTGAGCTTGAGTGCCCGTGTGGTGCGATACAAAAGCTGCACACCTGAGTCGGTTTCCAACTCGGCAATCTTTCGGCTAACAGTGGCCTTAGTCAAACCTAGGGCTTTGGCGGCTTTAGTAAAGCTGCCTTTCTCCACCACTTGGGCAAACATCTGAATACGGTTTAAATCCATTATTGTTACACCAGTGAAACAGTTAGTAATTTTTTAGGTATCTAATAAATATTATAAGACAGTAGTAAACTGTGTGACCTAGATCAAGATTTATTTGGAGTCACAATGTCAAAGCGCCGATTGTTAATTTTGTTCCCTCTAGTGGGACTGACTCTCATTGTGGGAGGGGTTTATTGGTGGCAGCAGATCCGCTTTGTCGAGTCCACAGACAATGCCTACGTGGAAGCGGATATCTCCAACATCAGTGTCAAGGTGCCAGGCTATGTGGTCAGCACAGATGTGACAGATAATCAGCATGTTAAGAAAGGCCAGTTGCTGGCGGTGTTAGAGTCAGATCAATACCGGGCTAAGGTTGCCCAGAGCCAGGCCAATTTTGACAGCAGCAATGCCGAACTGCAGACCCTGGCGGCGAAAGTCGCGCTGCAACACGCACTTATCCGCCAGGCGAGTGCGGCGGTTACCACGGCCAAGGCCGAGCAGGTACGCGCCTCTCAGCAGTTAACACGCACCAATCAGCTTAAACATCAGGATTACAGCTCCCAGGATGAAGTGGATCAGGCCAAAGCGGACTTCGATTCGGCGGTGGGGCATCTCGATGAGGCCAACGCCGCGCTGGTGGCCAGGCAAGCGGAGCTGGAGGTGCTGAACGCGCAATTTGTGCAGAGTCAGTCTCAGGTGGATTTAGCTAAGGCCGGGCTCGATCTGGCACAAATTCAGCTTGCGGATACTCAGATCCGCGCCCCCTTCGATGGGGTGATAGGCAAGCGTGGCGCCCTGTCCGGCCAATATGTACAGCCAGGACAAGCGCTTTATAGTTTGGTACCAGAGGGCAAGGTGTGGATCACGGCCAATTTTAAAGAGACCCAGATCCAACATATGCAGCCAGGGCAGCAAGTACAGGTCTATCTCGATGCGTTTCCCGACAAAGCCTTTACAGGTGTTATCGATAGTCTGTCACCGGCTTCTGGTGCCAAATTCAGTCTGTTACCGGCGGAGAATGCCACGGGTAACTTCACTAAGATAGTGCAGCGAATTCCGGTGCGTATCCGCCTGGAGCTGGATTCGAGCGAGCGTATCGTCCCCGGCCTGAGTGCCGTGGTTAAGGTCGATACCCGCGACGACCCTCAGTCTCGTGCCCTCGCTAATAACACTAAGGCTGCACAATGAGCGAGCTTGCCCTGGACTCACAGACCGACATTCCTCAAGGCTATGAGCGGGGGAGTTTTCGCTCCTGGATAGGGGTGATGGCGGGTCTGATCGGCGCCTTTATGGCGATTCTGGATATTCAGATCACCAACGCTTCGATGAAGGAGATCCAGGGCAGTCTGGGGGCGACTCTGGAGGAGGGCTCCTGGATCTCCACCGCCTATCTGGTGGCCGAAATGATCGCCATTCCTCTCTCGGGCTGGCTGAGTCAGGGCTTGTCGGTCAGGCGCTACCTGCTGTGGAGCACAACGGCCTTTATTCTGGCATCTATTTTGTGCTCTCTCTCCTGGAATCTGGAGTCCATGATAGTCTTTCGCGCCCTGCAGGGATTCTTCGGCGGCGCGCTTATTCCCCTGGCGTTTCGCTTGATTCTGGAGCTGTTGCCCGATAATAAACGGGCGACCGGCATGGCGCTCTTTGGGGTGACAGCCACTTTTGCGCCCTCTATCGGCCCGACACTGGGCGGTTGGCTGACCGAGCAATTTAGCTGGCACTATCTGTTCTACATCAATCTGCCGCCCGGACTGCTGGTGCTGGGGATGCTCGCCTATGGCTTGCAGGCTAAACCCATAGCCTGGCAACAATTGAAAAACGCCGACTATTCGGGGATCCTTACCATGGCGCTGGGGATGGGGTGTCTGGAGGTGGTGCTGGAGGAGGGCAACCGCAAAGACTGGTTTGGCAGCGATCTTATCCAATCTCTGGCGATTATCGCGGCGCTCAATTTAAGCCTGTTTGTCTATATTCAGCTGAAGAAAAGTGCGCCTCTGGTTAACCTCAGATTATTAGGGCAGAGGGATTTTGCGCTGTCCACTATCGCCTATTTTCTGCTTGGGCTGGCGCTGTTTGCCTCTATCTATATGATCCCCCTCTACCTGTCGCAGATCCACAACTATACACCGCTGGAGATAGGCGAAGTGATCATGTGGATGGGATTCCCCCAGTTACTGGTATTGCCCCTGGTGCCTCGGCTGGTGGAGCGTTTCGATGCCCGCTATCTTGCCGCATTCGGTTTTGCCCTGTTCGGGCTGAGCAACTATTTGAACAGCCAGATGACGCTGGATTTTGCAGGTGATCAGATGGTGCTGGCGCAGATAGTGCGCGCACTAGGACAGCCCTTTGTGATTGTGCCCATAGGCATAGTGGCCACCATGCATCTGCATAAGAGTGAGAACGCATCGGCCTCGACCGTGCTTAACGTGATACGCAACCTAGGCGGCGCCTGCGGCATTGCTTTGGTGTCGACCCTTATCGATGTGCAGTACCGTACCCATTTTGCCGATATGAAGCAGACGGTCAGCGCCGTGAGCAGCCAAGCCTATGAATATCTTAATCAAACCACTCAGATGTTAATTCAGGGCGGGTCCGATCCCATTACTGCCAAGGCGCAGGCCAATGCGCTGCTGGCGAAAACCATGATGCAGCAGGCCTATATTCAGGCCTACAACGATGTGTTTTTGATCATCTCTGGATTACTTTTGATCGCCGTCCTGTCTGTGGTGCTGATCAGAAAACCGACTCAGGCCTAGTGCTGTTTATCCTGTGGCTTTGTCTGTATGCTAGGTCGGCTTAATTGGAGAAGGAGTCGCGGGTGAATTGGCAAGATTATGGCTTTGCAGAACTGACCACAAAGCAGTTGTATCAGTTACTTAAAACTCGGGTGGATATTTTCGTTGTGGAGCAGAACTGTCCTTATCCTGAGCTGGACGGTAAAGATTGTTTGTCCGATACCCGCCATCTACTGGCCACAGATGAACAGGGCTCAGTTTTGGCCTATGCCAGAGTGCTGGCGCCCGGGGTGAGTTATTCAGATGCCAGCATTGGCAGAGTATTAGTGGTCGAAGCGGCGCGCAATCAGGGACTGGCCTTTGAGTTGATGCAGCGCGCTATCGCTATCGCCAGACGTCAATGGCCACAGACGGCGATTCAGATCGGCGCTCAGGCACATCTGCAAGGGTTTTATCAAGGTCTGGGGTTTGTCACCGAGTCGGCGGTTTATCTGGAGGACGGTATTCCTCACGTGGACATGCGGTTGGCGGCAATGGATTAGAGCCTGTTTCTGACAGAATAAAGGAGCACAAATGGTGCTCCTTTATGTCGGGAAATCATCTTCTTATTAGCTAAGCTATGGAGATGTTAGTTCCTCAAGTGGATCTTTGGACTATCGTCAATATCCCCGTATCTATCTATGGTAGATAGTCGATCGTGTTGCGCGATAACGGCCAGAGGTCCAGATGGCAAATGACGGACGAACAACAGCCGATAACCAAATCGGTGCAGGTTATAGAGGGAAATTTTTTGCTCGGCACTCATCAAAGTCCAATGTTCTTCGCTATGCCGTACTATCCCACGCCTGTCTTGCAGTTGCTGTACTATTTGCATCTTTATTATCTTTATGCGTATGAAGGCTAATGCAGCCATTCTTTAAAAGGTAAGCCTTAATCCAGCTAAATCTTGCTCGATTAAAATTTACCTGTGCAGTCTAGCTTTTTATATCTGCGCATTAATTGAACGAGATCAATTTATCGGTCAATTTCTCAGTATTTTTGACTCTTTTGTGTCGAACATAACACTGTTTAATCTATCCCCAATAGTGAAGTCTGCTGTTTTTGTCTTTTAATTTTCGCTTAAAAGTGGTTAATGCTCATTTAAGCAATAGCTTTTGACTGCTTTGGTATCGCTTGATGATCGCCTTTTTATCCTCTTTCTATATGGATCTCCCGTACTGGGCAGGGGATGGTGATCCCGGCTTCTTGCAATGCGTTTATCAGTGCTAAGTTCACTTGATACTTATGCTGATAGTAATGTTGCGTGGGGATCCAGTAACGTATGCCAAGTTCAATGCCAATGCTGTTAAACCCCTCAATGCCTATCTGGGCCGCTCTCTCCTGGCTGATGGCGGGATTATTCGCCAGTAGATTGTTGAGTATGGCGATCACTCGATCCACATCTGTATCGTATTGCAGATTAAAGTGAGTAGTTACTAATTTGAACTCGAAGGAGTTGTGGAGTATCTCCCCAATAATGTGTTTATTAGGGATAGAGATCACTTCCCCCTCTTCGTTGGTTAATAGGGTCAAGCCTAAATGGATCTCTTTGACGACACCGCTAACCCCTTTGACTTCGATAGTATTGCCTATAACAAAAGGGCGAGTGACGATTATGGTGATCCCGGCGGCATAGTTAGACAGCATCCCCTGCAGGGCTAAACCCGCACCGAGAGAGGCGGCACCTATCGCGGCGACCATAGGGGTAATACTGATCCCGAGTTTTCCCAGTGCTATCACGGCGAAGATGATGAGCACTAAAATACGCACTAAGTTAGAGACAAAATTGCTCAGGGTGATGTCGATATCATGTTTCTTAAACTGATTGGCGACGATATGGGAGCTCTTATTGGCGACCCAAAGTCCTAGCAGTAAGATAAGTGTCGCCCCAACCAGCTGAAAGCTATAATTGACCAGAAATTCGGTCAGTAGATCGTAGACATTTTGCAGCTGTGCCAGCTCCTGCTCTAAACCATTTTCATTCATCGTTTTGTCCCTGAACTCTGTGTCGATTTCATTCATGTTACTTAATTTTCAACGATTTGATAACGCTAATCTGATACTTGTCAACCAGAGTCTCAAAGCGTGAGAGGCTTCAAGCTCTGCTTATCATGTCGCCTAAGCTGCCTCTGATTAGGTTATAGTTGAAACGAGCCAATCGGGTATAAAAATTGATTAGGAAAAAGTATGAAAGCAACTGTAATAAAAGTGATGCTACTGGCTCTAGGTATCTTGATCTCCCTAACTGTATGGGCAGCAGAACTGGCAATGGACGACACACTTCCGGCCTTTGAACTGCAGGATCAACATGAACAGACCATGAGACTGACTGAGGATACGCGCATCTTGCTATTTAGCCGGGGAATGCAGGCGAGTGAGACAATCAATCAGGCCTTGACCTCTTTGAGCTCAGAAAAGCTGCCGCAAGATCTGCTTTATGTGGCCGATATCAGCGCTATGCCCTCATTGATAGCTAAGTTTGTTGCCCTGCCGCAGATGCGTGATCTGCCCTTTAGGATTGCACTGGACAGCGAGGGGGAGCTAACCCGAGACTGGCCCGGCGATGCTAAGCGCGCCACTGTGATTAAGCTTGAGCGTTTGACTGTTATCTCTATGACTCAGGTCGGCAGTAGCGAAGCCTTGCTTGAGGCCATTAAATAAATTTTCATTTCTCTCTCTATATCCTGCTTATTTTTGTCCCCATCTTATCTCGTTTTCAGCTTAATAACTTGCTGTTTATTAACGCCTTTATTTAAGGTATTTGTTTGACTATATTCAAAGGTATAAAAAGTTGCTTTTTAAGCATAAAAATTCATTGCTATCAGATAAAAAATAGCGTTTACTTCGCACGATTTTTTTTACTGAGTTAACCACATCACTTTCACTTTGTTATGGAGATACTGGCGAGATGAGCCAATTTCAAGCGATTGATGTCAATGAGTATTACGACACTAACACCTTTGAACGTATTAAATCGTTTGCCGCCGACAAACCCACCCCGTTTGTCGTGATCGATACCCAGATTATTGCGAAACAATATGACGACATGGTGCGTAATTTTCCTTACGCCAACGTTTATTATGCTGTGAAAGCAAACCCCGCCCCCGAAGTGCTCAGTCTGCTGCGCGATAGAGGGTCGAATTTCGATATCGCCTCTATTTATGAACTCGATATGGTGATGAACCTTGGTGTCACCACAGACAGAGTCAGCTATGGTAACACCATTAAGAAACGTAAAGATGTGCGTGAATTTTACGCCAGAGGCGTGCGTATGTTCGCCTCGGATTCTGAAGCGGATCTGCGTATGTTGGCAGAAGAAGCACCGGGTGCCCGTATCTATGTGCGTATCCTGACCGAAGGGACTCACACGGCAGACTGGCCTTTATCGCGCAAGTTTGGCTGTCAGAATGAGATGGCCTATGAGCTTTTGGTGTTAGCCAAGGAGCTTGGTCTTGAGCCCTATGGCATCTCTTTCCACGTCGGTTCGCAGCAGCGTGATATCGGCGCTTGGGATTCTGCCATCGGCAAGGTGAAGGTGATTTTCGACCGTCTGCAGGAAGAGCACGACATCAAGCTGAAGATGATCAACTTA
Source organism: Shewanella sp. AS1 (assembly GCF_021412565.1). Taxonomy (GTDB): domain Bacteria; phylum Pseudomonadota; class Gammaproteobacteria; order Enterobacterales; family Shewanellaceae; genus Shewanella. The sequence continues at coordinate 53,162 of NZ_JAKCLJ010000009.1, forward strand.
GGCGGTGGCTTCCCGGCCAATTACCTGGATAAAACCAATGAACTGGAGATGTACGCCCAAGAGATCACTCACTTTCTTAAGGACGACTTTGGTGACGATCTGCCTGAGATCATCCTGGAGCCTGGCCGCTCCTTGCTCTCTAACGCAGGTGTCTTAGTTTCTGAGGTGGTGCTGATCAGCAAGAAATCCTATACGGCGCTGGAACGCTGGGTGTTTACCGATGTGGGTAAATTCTCGGGTCTGATTGAAACCATGGATGAGGCGATCAAATTCCCCATCTACACCGAGCGTCAGGGTGAGCTGGATAAATGCGTGATCGCCGGCCCTACCTGCGACAGTGCCGATATCATGTATGAGCATTACAGCTATGGTTTGCCAACAGATTTAGCCATTGGCGATCGCATGTATTGGTTAACCGCCGGTGCCTATACTACCACCTATTCGGCAGTCTGTTTTAACGGTTTCCCACCGCTTAAGGACTACTACCTCTAAGCTTGTCTGGTCGCTGGTTCGATTTTGAGCCAGCGACCTTTTGTTTTTGCTCCTCGTCTAGGCACTCTTCTCTGTTTTTTTAACTCTGCTTTTTAAACTCTGCTTTTTAATCTTGTGTGGCTTTGCCATCATGCGAGTATGATTTTCCCCGATTGGTTTTGCGCTCACCGCTAAACAAACTGGCATCACTGGGTGTAATTGCTATATTTTCACAGCGATAGATAAACAAGTTTGGTTAATTTTTTACATCAATCACGGGATTGCGTTTCAATAAAAATGTGATGAGGTTAACCTTATCGCCTTGGTTACTCAGTTAAAGTCCAAGGTGTAAGAATTTTATATTCAAAAATGAAAGGGGTTTACATAATGTCAGATGTATTTCATTTAGGCCTGACCAAAGCCATGCTCGACGGTGCCACTCTGGCGATCGTTCCGGGCGATCCAGAGCGAGTGAAGCGTATTGCCGAGTTGATGGATAATCCCACCTTCCTTGCCAGTCATAGGGAATATACAAGTTACCTCGCCTATTTGGATGGTAAGCCTGTGGTGGTCTGCTCGACCGGTATTGGCGGCCCATCTACATCGATTGCAGTGGAGGAGTTGGCTCAGTTAGGGGTGAGCACTTTCCTACGCGTCGGTACCACGGGGGCGATTCAGCCTCAGGTTAATGTGGGGGATGTGATAGTGACTCAGGCCTCGGTTCGCCTCGATGGTGCCAGTCTGCATTTTGCGCCACTCGAGTTTCCTGCAGCGGCCAACTTCGAATGTACCACGGCCATGGTTGCCGCCTGTCGCGATGCGGGTATCGAGCCCCATGTGGGCATTACCGCCTCATCGGATACCTTCTACCCAGGCCAAGAGCGTTACGATACCGTATCTGGCCGAGTAACCCGACGTTTTGCCGGTTCGATGAAAGAGTGGCAGGAGATGGGCGTGCTCAACTACGAGATGGAGTCGGCGACTCTGTTTACCATGTGTGCGACCCAGGGCTGGCGTGCAGCCTGTGTGGCTGGGGTGATAGTTAACCGTACCCAACAAGAGATCCCTGATGAAGCAACCATGAAGAAAACCGAGACTAGCGCGGTATCTATCGTGGTAGCTGCGGCGAGAAAACTACTGGCTTAATCTCAGGTTTTATCCAATAAAAAAGGCGCAATTAGCGCCTTTTTTGATCCCATAACGGGTACAAAACCAGTTAGGGGATTAGAAGTGGTACTGAGCGATCACTGAGTAGGTGTTCTGATCCACGCCTTTCACGCCATATTTGTTTTTCCAGTAATCGTACTCAAAGCCCACTAAGAGTTTGTTTTTCTTTTGTGAACCGAAAATGGTTGCACCTAAGTCATACTTGATTTGTGGGTTGATGTGCAGGTTCTCTTCATAACTATTGTTGCTGCTGGCAAATACCCAGTCGATGAAACCGTCAAATACGATGGCCGAATCACCAACAGGGAAATCCATTCTAAATACTGGGGTCAGCTGCCAACCATCGCTGAGATTGCCATTGCTGATGGCGTCACGGCGGTAAGTATTCAGGCTGAAGTAGGTGAAATAGGGAATAGCGAAGTCTAAGCCCATACCGTAAAGGAAGCTCTCTACTGGGCCTTCGCCCTCTTCAAGGGTCAGGGCGACAGAGACATCGGTAATAGGACCAAACTTAAACTCTTGGCCAGTGATCTTACCTAGGCTGAAGCGGGGAGAGAGTTCACCATAGGTGGTATTGCTTTCACCGTTTGAGTTATTGAAAAAGATGAAATCCTGGAAGGCGAACCAGTCACCGTATTTCCAGCCACCGGCCGTTTCTAGGGTGAAAGTGGTCTGTTTGTCAGATGGTGCTAAATCATAGTCACTGCCATGTAGCGCAGTCACGCTTGCATCCCACCATTGGATCATATCGTCAGCGACGGCAGGTTGCGCCGCAAGGAGTGCTAGTGCTAGCCAATTATACTTCTTCATCGGGTACCTTCTATTTTGGGGTTAGGCTTATTTTGCGAACAATCTAGCCCTGGTTAGCCATATATTGCTGCTTTTTTATTCGCCAAGAGGTTATTTGCGTGGGAGTATAAGGGATTTAACTATTATGCAAAATCCTAAACAGTGGATTAGTCGACGATTGATAACAGTTTTTTTTCATATTGAGACAGGCGTCAATGTTGACATAATATGTCGCCAATCTAAAAAAGACCTGATATAGTCAATTAATGGACACTCTCATTTCAGGGGGAAATATGGAGTTTTCAAGTCTTATCTTTATCTGGCTATTGCTGGGGATCATCTTGATGCTGGCGGAGATCATTCTGCCTGGCGGTATAGTGATTTTCTTAGGACTCGCCTGTCTGGTGGTCGCAAGTGCCTTGGCGCTGGGGATTGTGCATGGTTTAGTGCAATCCATGACACTTTGGTTTATCGCATCCATCGTCTTGTTACTCAGTTTTCGTCATATTACTCAAAGGTGGGTCGGTGGTGATTCCCATGTGGGTAATACCGATGAAGAGCTGGATATTTATCATCAAACAGCGTTGGTTAAGGTCACTATTGGCCCTGGTCAGCAACAGGGACGGGTCGAGTTTAAGGGCTCTGAGTGGCCAGCTTTAGGTGATGGCAGCCTGATTGAAGCGGGTAGCAACGTCAGGGTGATCTGCCGTGAAAATATTGCCTTAGTGGTTGAACCCATTAACGATTGATTAGGGAGGGATCTATGTTCATATTTACGTTAGTCATACTGTTTGTCTTTTTTATTCTCTATAAGCTGCTATTGATTGTACCCATGCGCGAAGTGCATGTGATAGAGCGTCTTGGTAAGTTCAGGGTAGTGTTAATGCCCGGATTTCATTTTCTGATCCCCTTTTTCGACCGCGTCGCCTATCGGCACGATACCCGTGAGCAGGTGCTAGATGTGCCGCCTCAGAGCTGTATTTCTAAAGATAACACCCAATTAGAAGTGGACGGCCTGGTTTATCTTAAGGTGATGGATGGCCGCCTGGCCAGCTATGGCATCGAAGATTATCGCCGCGCCGCAGTGAATCTGGCGCAAACCACTATGCGTTCGGAAATCGGTAAGCTGAGCCTGAGTGAGACCTTCTCTGAGCGGGATAACCTTAATGAATCCATAGTACGGGAGATAGACAAGGCCTCAGATCCTTGGGGGATCAAGGTGCTGCGTTATGAGATTAAGAACATCACTCCGTCACGCAAGGTGATCCACACCCTAGAGAAACAGATGGAGGCGGAGCGGCGTAAACGCGCCGAGATCACCCTGGCCAATGCTGAGAAGGCGGCGATGATTAACCTGTCGGAAGGGGAGCGTCAGGAGGCGATCAATCTTTCCGAAGGGCAGAAACAAAAACGGATCAACGAAGCTAAGGGGACGGCACAAGAGATAGCTATCGTCGCCCGCGCTAAGGCGCAGGCCATGACTCTGGTCTCCGAGGCCTTAGCGTTAGAGGGCGGCAATGACGCGATGAATATGCAGCTAAAAGAGCAGTTTATCGTGCAGATAGGCAAGATACTCAATCGCGCGGATATTTCGGTTGTGCCCGCAGAGCTGGCCAAGCTGGAAGGTTTTTTCGAGGGGATGGAGCAGGTGACCCATGCCGTTGGTCAGCAGACCCATTCTCAAACTGCTAGCACAACTGGAGGTCGCTCATGATTGCCAATATCGATACCGATTTAATAGTACTGGCTATCTGGGGGCTGATCTTCGCCATCTTCCTGGTAAAGCTGTTTCAGTCTATCCGTTTGGTGCCTACTAAGTCGGCCTATATAGTCGAGCGTCTGGGTAAGTATCACGCCACCTTAGATGCCGGTTTTCATGCCCTGGTGCCTTTCGTGGATAAAGTGGCTTATATCCATGATCTCAAAGAGGAAACAATCGATGTACCGCCCCAGGAGTGCTTCTCCAGCGATGAAGTTAATGTCGAGGTCGACGGGGTTATCTATATCTCAGTGGTGGACCCAGTCAAGGCCAGTTATGGCGTCACCGACTATCGCTATGCGGCGATTCAGCTGGCGCAGACTACCACACGTTCGGTCATCGGCACTCTGGATTTAGATCGTACCTTCGAGGAGCGCGACGTGATCAGCGCCAAGGTGGTGGAGGTGCTGGATCAGGCTGGCGCCATGTGGGGCATAAGGGTGCATAGGTATGAGATCAAGAATATCACCCCGCCGGAGACGGTCAAAAATGCCATGGAGATGCAGGTCAATGCCGAGCGGGAGCGCCGCGCCTTGCTGGCCAAGAGTGAAGGGGATAAGCAGAGTAAGATCAACCGCTCTGAGGGTGTGAAGGCAGAAACCATCAACCATTCAGAGGGGGAGATGCAGCGCCGCATCAACGAAGCCGAAGGGGTGGCGGAAGAGATCTTAACCATAGCCAAAGCCACGGCCGAATCAATTGAGCGTATGGCCCAAGTGATCTCCGCCCCTGGCGGCAAGAATGTGGTCAGGATGCAGCTTGGCGCCCAATACCTCAAGCAGTTCGATGGCCTGAGTAACAACCCAAGCAAGGTGGTGTTGCCGGGTAATATGATGGATTTCGAACACTGGATGGACAGCATGGGCTTAGAGGAAAGCCGCGACTAATCGCCAAAGGAGCCCAAGGTTGTTTCGGTCAGAGTTTACTGACCTCAGCCTGGGCTCCTGTTATACTGCCAGCCTGATTTTTGGGAGGCAGAATGTACGTATCTTCTTTACTGGACGGCTTAAACGACAAACAGCGCGAAGCCGTGAGTGCACCGCAATCGAGCATGTTGGTATTGGCCGGTGCCGGCAGTGGAAAAACCCGGGTATTGACCCACAGAATCGCCTGGTTGATGCAGGAAGAGCAGCAGAGTCCCTACTCGATTCTGGCGGTAACTTTTACCAATAAGGCGGCCGCCGAGATGCGCGAGCGGGTCGAAAAGGTCAGCGGCAGCAATATGTCGCGCATGTGGATAGGTACTTTCCACGGCTTAGCCCACCGCCTGCTGCGTACCCATTATCAAGACGCCAATCTGCCCCAGAGTTTCCAAATTCTCGATTCAGACGATCAGCTGCGGCTGATAAAACGTATCCTTAAGAGCCTGAATCTCGATGAGAAACAGTATCCTCCCCGTCAGGCTCAGGGCTATATCAATGGTAAAAAAGATCAGGGTTTAAGGCCGAAACATATCGATGCCGGCGGCTTCCCTATCGAACAGAATCTGCTGAAAATTTACCAGGTGTATCAGGAGTCCTGCGATCGCGCCGGTCTGGTGGATTTTGCCGAAATCCTGCTGCGTGCCCATGAGCTTTGGCTCAATAAGCCCCATATTCTTGAGCATTACCAGAACCGCTTTACCAACATTTTGGTGGACGAGTTTCAGGACACCAACGCCATTCAGTATGCCTGGATCCGTGTATTGGCAGGCAATAGCGCCAATGTGATGATAGTGGGGGACGACGATCAGTCTATCTACGGCTGGCGCGGTGCCCAGGTAGAAAACCTGCATAAGTTCCTCGCCGATTTCCCCAAGGCGCAAACCATACGCCTGGAGCAGAACTATCGCTCCAGCGGCAATATCCTCAATGCCTCCAACGAGTTGATCGCCAATAACCCAGATCGATTAGGTAAAGAGTTGTGGACAGAAGATAAGGACGGCGAGCCCATAGGGGTTTACTGCGCCTTTAACGAGATGGATGAGGCGCGCTTTATCGTCGGGCGCATCATCGATTGGCAGGACATGGGGGGCGATCTGAGCGGCTGCGCTATCCTCTACCGCTCCAACGCCCAGTCGCGGGTACTGGAAGAGGCTCTGCTGCATAAAGGTATGCCCTATCGCATCTATGGTGGCCTGCGCTTCTTCGAGCGTCAGGAGATTAAAGATGCCATGGGATACCTGCGCCTTATTAGCAACAAGAATGATGACGCCGCCTTTGAGCGGGTGATCAACACCCCGACTCGGGGCATAGGGGATCGCACCTTAGATATACTGCGCTCCACCGCGCGCCAGCAAGAATTAACCCTGTGGCAGACATGTTTGCGGGTGTTGGATGAGAAGCTGCTCAGTGGCCGCGCCGCCAATGCGGTGCGTGGCTTTATGGATCTGATTGTCGAGATGCAGCAGGACACAGAAAATCTTTCCCTGCACCGCATGACAGATCATGTGATCCAGACATCTGGCCTAAAAGCCATGTATGAGCTGGAAAAAGGGGAAAAGGCCCGTGCACGGGTGGAGAACTTAGAGGAATTAGTCACCGCGGCGCGCACCTTCGTGATGCCGGAAGAACTGGAAGATATGGGCGAGTTGAATGCGTTTCTCTCCCATGCGGCGTTAGAAGCCGGTGAAGGTCAGGCCGATGCCCATAGCGATGCGGTGCAGCTGATGACCCTGCACTCGGCCAAGGGGCTCGAGTTCCCCATGGTGTTTATGGCCGGTGTCGAGGAGGGGATCTTCCCCAGCCAGATGGCGATGGATGAGGGGGACAGACTCGATGAAGAGCGGCGCCTGTGCTATGTGGGTATGACCCGCGCCATGAAGCAGCTCTATATCACCTATGCCGAATCGCGGCGCATCTATGGCCGGGAAAATTTTGCTCGGCCGTCACGATTTATCAAGGAGATCCCCAGTGAATATGTGCAGGAGATCCGCTTAAAAACTCAGGTTAATGCGCCGGTGAATCGTTTCAGTCAGCGTATTAGCTCAGCGATCAATGATAGCCGCTCATCGGGCTTTAGTGCGGCGCCTAAATCTCGTCTGGCCGTTGGACACGATTCAGGCTTTTCCGTGAATGATAAGGTGTACCATTTCAAATTTGGCGAGGGCAAGGTGCTGGATTTAGAGGGCCATGGCGATCAGGCTGTGATCGAGGTGAATTTCGATGATGTGGGCCGTAAGCGGCTGAAAATTGCCTTTGCCCGACTCGAGAAGCGCTAGGTTTTTCGCTGGCGGCAACAAAGAGGTTGAAACTGGTATCATGTTCGTCATAATGCCTGATAGATCACAATAATCGCCCGTCATGATATGGGTTTTATCACCAAAGTGGCCAAGTGGTATTAGGAGAGCCTCAATGCAGTTAAGCAATAAATTCGACGCCTACTTGCGTCTTGCCCGTATGGATCGCCCAATCGGTACCCTGTTGCTCTTGTGGCCCTGTCTGATGGCACTGCTTTTGGCTGCGGGCGGCATGCCAGACATTAAGGTATTGATTATCTTTGTTATCGGTGTGGTCGTGATGCGCGCCTGTGGTTGTATCATCAATGATTACGCCGACCGTAACCTAGATGCCCATGTGGATCGCACCAAGTCCCGACCACTGGCCAGCGGTGAGGTGAGTGTTAAAGAGGCGTTGACCCTGTTTGTGATCTTAGGTCTGCTGGCTTTTTCCCTGGTGTTGATGCTAAATCCGCTGGTGGTGCAGCTCTCTGTGGTTGGTATCCTACTCACCATCATCTACCCCTTTACCAAACGCTTTACCAATATGCCGCAGATGTTTCTCGGTGTGGTGTGGAGCTGGTCAATTCCTATGGCCTATGCGGCACAGACAGGTACGGTTCCCGTTGAGGCCTGGTGGTTGTTTGCGGCAAACTGGTGCTGGACTGTGGCCTACGATACCATGTACGCCATGGTGGACAGGGATGATGATTTAAAAGTCGGCATTAAATCGACGGCGATTTTGTTTGGCCGTTTCGATAGGCAGATCATAGGGCTGTTTCAGCTGGCCGCATTGGGCTGTTTTATCATGGCGGGTGTCAGCGCCGATCGCGGCCTGCTGTTTGGGCTCGGCATCATCACCTTTATCGGGTTTAGTGCCTATCAACAAAAGCTGATCTTTGGCCGGGAGCGCGCCCCCTGTTTTAAGGCGTTTCTCAATAATAATTGGGCGGGTCTGGCGCTGTTTATTGGCCTAAGCGGCGATTATCTGATTAAGTAACGCAATCACAAAAGAAAAAGCCAGTTGGGTTAGCAACTGGCTTTTTTTGTCTTTTTGTCTATTTGTCTATTTGATTGCGACTGATTTACTTAGCTTCCGCTTCTTTGAGCCACTGAGCGGCACGTTTAGCGAAGTAAGTTAAGATGCCGTCGGCGCCCGCGCGCTTGAAGCACAGCAGTGACTCCATCACTATCGCTTTCTCGGCTAACCAGCCATTCTCGATGGCGGCCATGTGCATGGCGTACTCACCACTCACCTGATAGGCGAATGTCGGTACGGCAAGCTCAGTTTTGACGCGATTAACGATATCCAGATAGGGCATACCGGGTTTCACCATCACCATGTCTGCGCCTTCTTGAATATCGAGCGCCACTTCATGCAGGGCTTCATCGCTGTTGGCGGGATCCATCTGGTAGCTGTGCTTGTTGCCACCCTTAAGGTTGCCAGCAGAACCGACCGCATCACGGAAAGGACCGTAATAGTTAGAAGAGTACTTAGCCGAGTAGGCCATGATTTGGGTATTGACGTGGCCCGCTTCTTCTAAGGCCTGGCGAATGGCACCGATACGGCCATCCATCATATCCGATGGCGCCACGATATCGGCACCGGCTTCGGCGTGAGACAGGGCCTGCTTAACCAAGATCTCTGTGGTGATGTCGTTAAGGATATAGCCATCGTCATCTATGATACCGTCCTGGCCATGGGTAGTGAAAGGATCCAGTGCGACGTCTGTCATCACACCCAGCTGAGGGAAGGCTTCTTTCAAGGCTCGGACCGCGCGCTGAGCTAAGGCGTCGGCGTTATAGGCTTCTTCTGCCATGAGAGTTTTCTTTTCTGCCGGTGTCACAGGGAAAAGCGCGACCAGCGGGATCCCCAGTTTAACCAGTTCTTCCGCTTCTTTGAGCAGTAGATCGATAGAGTAGCGCTCAATCCCTGGCATAGAAGCCACCTGTTCGGTGCGGTTGTTACCTTCGAGTACGAACATAGGATAGATTAAGTCATTGACCGTCAGTTGGTTTTCGGCCATTAAGCGGCGACTAAAATCGTGTTTACGCATGCGGCGCATTCTGCGCTGGGGAAAAGCACTGGTAATAATGTTCACATTCGACTCCTAATTTAGGGTTACTGACTTTAACCATTTACACTGTTTTAAATTGACTGACGCCAAGATGCAAATGTTTAGAGTGTGTGTTTTATTGTTCGAGTTCCGGGCTGTAAACGCAAACACGGTCACGCCCCGCTTTCTTTGCACAATAAAGTGCCTTATCTGCCCGTTCAACCAAGCAGTGGAGATGTTCATCCCCTGTGACAACTTCGGCGCAGAGCCCAATACTTATGGTCAGCTGTATGCTGTTTTGCTCCCATGACAGGGGTAACTGGCTGATGGTTTGACGCATCAACTCGGCCATATTTCGGGCTCCCTCCTCAGAGGTGTTTGGCAATATCATAGCAAACTCTTCACCACCGAAACGTGACACCAGATCACTTGGGCGTCTTATTTTTTGTTTTAATGCTTGAGCGATAAGCCTTAATGTCTCGTCACCGGCTAGGTGACCATAGGTATCATTGATGGCTTTAAAGTGGTCTATGTCTATCATCAATATCGCCAGTGGCGTCTGCTGACGACGACTTAGCCGCCCCTCGGCCAGAAGGCGTTTCTCGAACGCGGCGCGGTTTTTAACACCGGTGAGGCTGTCGGTAGCATTCTGTTCGGTCAGTTTCTGGTTGGCTTCGTTGAGCTCCCTAAGGGCGATTTCTAGCTCTAAGGTTCGCTGCTGCACCATCTGTTCCAGTTTTTCATTGGTTTGCGCCTCGAGCTTGAGGGCATCTTCTCTACTCTGACGGAGACGTTCAGCCTGGGCTAAGGCTTCCTGCTGGATTTTCAGTTTCGCTTTGCGCTCATTATCGTAACGCACTGCCAGCACAGCCGTCATAAATACTACCTCGAAGGTGAGCCCAACTAGCATAGGTGTTTGATGTAGCAGTGGTAATTCTATGATATCTAGATACATTAATGTTGTAATTAGGGTGCCGGCAAACATCCCCGCCCAGGCCAGGGTGTAGAATTTGGCCAGTTTATGATCTCGCAGGCTTAAAGTGATGGAGAGCAGCATCAAAGCTGTGATCAGCAATAAGGTGACACTCGTGATGAGCTCAAATGCCTGCGAATAGGAGAGCAGCGGCGTAACTAGGATCAGCAGAGCCGTTAATAAGGTGCTGTAGCGACACAGCCTCAGCATCCCAAGGCTATGGTATTTAAGCTGCAATACTTTCTCGGTAAACAGTAGGGCAAAAGTTAAAGAGAGCGGGATCAGTGCCGGGATAAGATGATGTTGTAACATCGGCAGATTGGGCCAGAAATAGCGAAAGGCGATACCATGCAGGCTGGCGAGCAATAGGGTGACTGACAACACATAGCCAGCGTAATAACCGTAGCTGAAGGAGCGGGTTACCATGGCCATAAATAGGCTGAACAGGCCGATAGCCAGCAGGCCACCGAGCTGAAGCCCTTGATAAAAAGAGAGACGCTGAGTCTGCTCAATCAGCGCCTGTGACGGATAGAGGATCAGCGGCAGATCGGCACTGCCCTCAGATTCTATCCGAATAAAGAAGGTAGCGTTACTTTTAGGGGGTAAATCGAATCCATAGACAAAATGGTTATTCTCGACGGGTCGCTGAGAAAAAGGGTAGTTATCGCCCATCTCGATATGAATTGGCGCCTCTCCATCGTGCAGGTGATACAAACTTATTTTATCTATCAGCGGGTTATTCAAAGAGAGATAGCGGCGCATCGGTTCATGACTCGCATTATAGAGACTGAATTTGATCCAGAAGGGCGCCATAGAGACATTCCTATTCAGCTTCGGTGGAAAATGTTTCCATTGCTTATCACCTAAGGCTTTAACCTCATCTATGCTGCTGAGCTGATGGTCTTGTAGATAATAGAGCCAGCGAGTGAGTTCCAGCGACTTTTCCTGGTTTAGCATCAAGGGGGACTGAGCAGAGCAAAGCAGAGAGATGCTCCACAAAATCAGCAGAGTGAGCAGCTGCTTAGATCGCCTCATACTCTGCCTGCAAGCCAAAAAATTCACAGCTGTTATGATAAGCCTGAGCGGCAAAATCCTTCTCTGTTTCTCCTCTGAGCTTAGCAATAGTCTGACAGATATAGGGTAGATACTGTGGTTCGTTCTTACTGGATTTTGGCTTGGGGCGCATGCTGCGTGGCAACAGATAGGGACTGTCTGTCTCAATCATGATGCGGTTAGCCGGAATATCGGCGACTATGGCTGCCAGTTGCTGTCCCCGGCGCTCATCACAGACCCAGCCGGTGATCCCAAGATGAAGATCCATCTCAATGTAATTGGCAAGTTGCTCACCATTGCCGGTGAAACAGTGCAGCAGCGCACCGGGTAAATGGGGACGATACTCTTTTAAGATGGCGACAAAGTCCTCATGGGCATCGCGTTCATGCATTAATACCGGCATTTGCAGTTCTACCGCCAGTGTAAGCTGGGCAGCAAAGGCTTCGCGCTGTTTTGGCCGAGGGGAGAAATCACGGTTATAGTCCAAGCCGCATTCGCCTATGGCGACCACATTGGCCTGTTGTGCCAGATGGCGTAAGCTTAGCGGGCTGTCTTTATCCCACTCGCTGGCATGATGAGGGTGAACGCCTGTGGTTGTGTACAGGGCGTTGGGGTAGTGCTGGCTGCAAGTGATCGCCTGTTGGCTCTCTTCTAAGCTGCTGCCAATCACTATCAGGGGAGAGACGCCCTTATCCCGTGCGCGTTCAATCACCAGCGGGAGATCTTTTTCGAGTACGCTGCCAACCAGGTTGACAGCGATATCTATGTAACTTGGCATCAGTCGATACGTTTTACTCGAATGGTGGCGTTAGCACTTTCTTTACCTAAGAAAAATGACCCCAAAGTGCCTTTCTCGATATAGACGGTTTCGCCCACTTTTAATCTGAAGCGATCAGCACCATTCTGTTTCCAGACCTGGCCATTATCGAGCTTGATAGTTAACCCTCCGTGCAGCCCTTTCTGAATAGATGCGACTTTGGCACTGATCCTGTCGATTTCTTGAGGGGTTTCACGGGCGACCTTACCGAAATTTTGCTCCGATGCGGGAGAAAGTGCAGCTGTCGGCTCTGGGGTGGCAGGCTTTGTCGCCTTTGCAGTGACTGGGGCTGTTACAGAAGCCGCTGGAGTGACGACTTGTGCGCCCGGCTTTGCCTGCTTGGTTACTGTTGGGGTGATGGTTTGGGCTGCAAGCTCATCATAACAGACTAATCTGTCTAATTTGTCCTTGATGGCAGCGCACTGGGCCAGTTGCTGCTCGACTGAGGCCGAGGCCTGAAGAGAGATGGCTAATGCAGGCAGCATAAGCCAGCGCAGGTATTGAGCATGACGTAAGCGCATAAAGAGTTCCTTTTATTATTCTGAGCGCCGAGTAATACCAGAGCGAGCTAATCCGATTAGCTCGCTCTGGGTATTCATTTACGAGTTGGGCTGATCCTGCTGGCTATGCTCATCATCTTCATCGTCAGCCTCTTTCTTGCTGTAGAAGCGCGCCGCCAACAGACCACCTTCAAACAATACTAACATGGGAACTGCTAGCATGGTTTGAGAAATAATATCCGGTGGCGTGAGCAGCATGCCGATAACGAAGGCACCCACGACAATATAGGGACGTTTGGCTTTTAAATCCTCAGGTGTCGTCACGCCTGCCCAGCAGAGCAGGATAACGGCGATAGGGATCTCGAAGGCCAGGCCGAAGGCAAAAAACAACTTAAGCACGAAGTTGAGGTAGCTGCTGATATCGGTCGCGACCTGAACCCCTTCTGGTGCCACGCTGGTAAAGAAGCCGAAGACCACAGGGAAGACGACATAGTAAGTAAAGGCAATCCCCAGATAAAACAGTATGGTGCTGCTGGCCAGCAGTGGCATCATCAGGCGTTTTTCGTGCTTGTATAAACCGGGCGCAATAAAGGACCAGATCTGGAAAAGCACGTAGGGGATGGCAATGAAAAATGCCAGGATCAGGGTTAACTTAAAGGGAGCAAAGAAGGGCGCTGCCACGTCGGTCGCAATCATGCTGCCGCTCTCTGGCAGAACATTCATTAACGGCGTTGCCATATAGTGGTAAATATCATTTGCCCAGTAGACCAGGCAAATAAACACAAAAAGCACACTGCCAATGGCTTTGAGCAATCTGTTGCGCAGCTCAAGCAAGTGGCTAATTAATGGCTGTTGTTGCGACATGGATTATCCGTCAGATTTTTCGTTAGAATTGCTCGCTTTATCTGTCTCGGCCGTCTTGGGTTTCACCGTGTCGCCAGCGGGTTTGCTTTCGACAACCTCTTCAACTTTGTAGGGGCGATTAACAGATTCAGCAGCTTGTTTTAATTGATCAAGGGAATCCTGTATCTCGGGAGACAGATTCTTAAGCCCTTGGCTCTCTGCCTTCTTAAGATCGGCATGCAGCTGTTCTATCTTCAGCTCCTGCTCAAGCTCATCTTTTACCGAGTTAGCCATGCGCTTCATGGCGCGGATCCAGCCTGAAATTGAGCGCACTGCAACCGGGAGTCTTTCAGGGCCAAGTACCACTAGCCCCAAAACACCGATTAACAGTAACTCCATAAAGCCGATACCGTCGAACATAAGGAATTACGCCTGTTCTTTATCCTTGGACTCAGACTTTTTCTCGTCGCTCTGAGCTGTTTTCTCTGCCTTTGTGTCTTCGAGGGCTTTCTTCTCTTCTTCAGAAGACATGGCATTCTTAAAGCCCTTCACTGCGCCACCTAAGTCGCCACCCAGAGAACGTAATTTCTTCGTTCCGAAAAGTAAGACAACAATTAACGCAATAATAAGAAGTTGCCAAATACTAATACCACCCATGAAACTTTCCTCTTTTAATGTATTACAGTTTTTATTATGAACCTTTGGTTATTTAGTGCTAGCTAAAATTTGCGATTCTTTGGTCTAGATCGCCAACCCAGCAGCCAGAGTAGTGCTCCAGCGCCCATAGCACCATAAGAGGCCCATAGTGTAGCGTGTTGTACAAACAAAATAGTGCCGCAGATCACTAAAACCGCCGATGTGATTAAAAGGTAATTACTTTTATGGACTTTTTGTTGCTGTTTTAAGTAGCGTTCCAACAGTTGATTTTGACTGCTTACAAAGTTTTTACCCACTTTGAGGTTGTCGTAGATGAGCTCAGGTAGCTCAGGGAGCTTATCGGCCCAATAGGGGAACTGTTTTTTAACCTTCTTGGCTATGCCAATCGGCCCAATCTGTTCGGCCATCCAGCCTTCGAGGAAGGGCTTGGCAGTTTTCCACAGATCCAGTTGGGGATAGAGCTGACGCCCCAAACCTTCGATATAGAGCAGGGTTTTTTCGAGCAGTACCAGCTGGGGTTGCACCACCATGTCGAAACGGCGCGCCGTGCGAAACAGTTCGAGCAGCACATGGCCGAAGGAGATCTCATCTAACGGCTTGTTGAACATGGGTTCGCACACGACTTTGATTGCCTGCTCGAATGCCACTATATCTGTATCGGCCGAGACCCAGCCAGATTCGATATAGAGTTGGGCGATGCGGGTGTAATCGCGGTTAAAGAAGGCGAGGAAGTTCTCTGCCAGATAGCGCTTATCCTGCTCCGACAGTGTGCCCATGATGCCGCAGTCTAGGCCGATATAGAAAGGGTTGTCCGGATGTTCTGTGCTGACAAAAATATTGCCAGGATGCATATCTGCATGGAAAAAATTATCGCGAAATACTTGGGTAAAGAAGAGTTCGACGCCGCGCTCGGCCAGCAGTTGCAGATTGGTGCCCTGTGCGATAAGGGCGGCCTTGTCGGAAACCGGAATGCCGTAGATCCGCTCCATCACGATTAATCGTGTGTAGCAATATTCTTCATAAATATAGGGAATATAGAGGGCGTCGGAGTCGAGAAAGTTGTTACGCAGCTTGATGGTATTGAGGGCTTCGAGTTTAAGATTTAATTCGCCTTCTATCGTAGTGCGGTAATCTTCGACCACCTCTAAGGGGCGCAGACGGTTGCCCTGGCCGAGCAGGGTCTCGAGAAACTGGGCGCTCTGGGTCATCAATAACAGGTCGGCCTGCACCTTCTGCTCCACCTTTGGCCGTAAGACCTTGAGCACCACCTCGGCGCCGTTGGATTTGAGCCTGGCGGTATGCACCTGGGAGATGGAGGCCGATGCCAGCGGCGTGTCATCGAAATCATCGAAAAAAGTCTCAATAGGGGCGCCGAGTTCCTGCTCAATCAATTCTTTGGCAAGGGCAGAATCGAATGGCGGCACCCTGTCTTGCAACATGGCCAGCTCATCGGCCCACTCGTCACTGAGCAGATCACGGCGGGTCGAGAGCATCTGACCAAATTTAATATAGACAGGCCCGAGTTCCTGCATCGCCAGCTTGAGGCGTTCGCCGCCTACTTTGTCTTTGTGTTTGTTGGTCAACCAGAAAAAGCACAGACGCAGCAGTTTAAAGTACCAGGGTTTCAGCTTAGCGGGGATAAGACCGTCGAGGCCGTAATTAAGCGCTATTTTAATAACCTGGTATGCGCGTCGAATGCTTTTGACTGTCATCGTGTCCTGTTCGCCCCGTTGAGTAAGAGATCGATCCTTTGGCTCAGGGCGTCAGTATCTGCCTTAAGCTGTTCGATTCTATCACTAAAATGGATAAATTCGATTCTATGTGGGCTGAGGCGATACTCTTCGGTGGTTAATTGGCCAATGTGATCGCAGCTCTTGTGAAATATATCGCTAAGGTCTTGTTTTAACTGCTTAACACCTTGGGTGAGACGGTGTGTTGGGGCATCACCTATGTAACGGGATAGGGGCTCGGCAATGTCGAACTCTATCTGCTGCAACCATTGGCTGAAACTCTGCAACAGATTGAGATCCCCCTCGAGCTTGAGCTTATCCTGTTTGATTAGCTCGGTCAGGTTCGCCCCTTCTTTTAGTCGATAGAGGGTGGTGAGATCGGCCTCCACTTGGGTGGTGACCTCGCCTTCATAATGGCTAAATACTTGGATCTCTTTGGAAAACAGCAGGTAGAGGGGCCAGCTTAACTGGCTTAGGCGAATACATAATACCTTGCCTTGCAGGGCATGTTGCTTGGCGTAGGCCTGAGGCGCATGTTTAACCGCTTGTTGGAGTACGGTTTCCAGTCCCGCACAGATCAGTAATGCAATATCTCGTTTCATATTAACCCTAATCAGTGAGAGGCCAGAGTGTTGCGAACCTAGAATTTATAGCCCTTATGCAGTGCCACAATACCGTCGGTCATATTGGTGTATTCCACCTGCTCAAAACCGGCATCCTGCATCATGGCTTTCAGGGTTTCCTGATCCGGGTGCATACGGATAGACTCGGCCAGGTATTCGTAGCTGCCAGCATCCTGAGTAATGATATCACCCATTTTAGGTAAGATTTTAAAGCTGTAAAGATCGTACACCTTACGCATGAGATCATGCTGTGGCTTAGAAAATTCAAGCACTAACAGCTTTCCACCTGGCTTTAGTACCCGCAGCATAGAGCGAATTGCCGCATCTTTGTCTGTCACATTACGCAGACCGAAGGCGATGGTGATGATGTCGAAATGGTTGTCTGGGAAGGGCAGCGCCTCGGCATTGGCCTGCACATAGTTGACATTGCCAATCACGCCGCGATTACGCAGCTTTTCACGGCCCACTTTCAGCATAGAGTCGTTAATGTCGGCCAGCGTCACTTGACCGGTTTGTCCCACAATATGGGAAAACTTGGCGGTTAAGTCACCTGTGCCACCGGCCAGATCCAGTACTTTCATACCAGGACGCGCACCGGCGCTCTCTATGGTGAAACGCTTCCAGATACGGTGTATACCAAAGGACATAACATCGTTCATGATGTCATATTTTGCGGCAACAGAATGGAAAACACCGGCCACGAGATCCGCTTTTTTCTCTGCTTCAACCGTTTTATAACCGAAGTGAGTACTGTTTGGTGTGCCCTCTGACATCTGTGTATTCCTGTATGCGACTCTGATAGAGCGAGTGTAAGTGATTGACCAAATTTGCTGAATCATTAAGCGACCACATTGTGATCGGCGTTAATAATCCGCGCCTGGATTTGAAAAAAATGCGTGCTGACGCAGAGTTTACTCATCCGGCTGAGACAATATGACGGCGCATTACATCATAATATTAGTAATATGCCAACTTCCTAACCTATGGATTGCTGCGCCGAGCGGCCTTGAATATAAGCATAGATAAGCTCGCTAATACTCTGGCCCACTTCCCTTTGTCCGGCGACGCTGCCAGCCACATGACAGCTTGGTGCGCCTTCTGCCAGATGCAGGTAACTGACATTGGTCTTACTGGCGATACGATTCACATACTTAAGTGCATCCAGCAGCGGAACTCCAGCGGCGGTAGAGGCGCTACTGGGCATATTGCTGATGGCATCGAGATCCAGCTCTATCGCTACCGGCAGACCTGAATCATTCAGGTTGGTGATGATCTCATTGAGTGCGCTTTCCAGACTCAGCTCTTGTCTTACCCAGATAGCCTGCAGGCTGTGCCACTGACCGCCGAAGGCGCTTAACTGCTCAAGGGTCTGCTGACTATTCTTTAGTTCATGTAACCCGAGAACATGGTAGTAACCCAAGGCGCCACTGGCCGCGGCATAGCTAAAACCATTGCCGCTGTGGCGACCTTCTCTGGGTCTAAAATCGCTGTGGGGATCCAGGTTCACCGCCGCCACTGCCTTATTGGTGGCGTTTTTGGTCGCCATCAACAGGCCATAGGCATTGTTATGGCCGCCGCCTATCACTATGGGTTCGAGCCCGGCCTGAATGATCTGAGTGGCGACTTCTATGACACGTTTATCCAAGACATCCACTTGCGCTCGAAGCACATCGGCTGTGGCATCGCTCTCGAGTTGCAGATCGTCTGTGGCTATCTGGCCCAATACCAGACAAGACTCGCCGCTGAAAAATTGGTTGGACTGCAGGTTACACCAAACCGAGAGCGTAGCCTCGAAAGCATCGGTGGCGCCGCCACGACCAAGATTGGCCCTTGGGCCGATATCTTCGCCTACGCCTAGAATCACAAAGCGAACGCCGCTGTTTTTGGCTGCGGTTAATGCGTCGGCTAATGGCGTTTTGCCATCATAGCAATGGAGTTTCTGACCGAGCTTGGTTTCACCCTCGCGGGTGTTGGTGTATTGAAGGCACAGGTCTTGGGTAAAAGGGATCAAAGTCTGCATAATTGTTTTAGTTGTGATGTCCATGTCTGCCGACAATAGTAATAGATAATTGCGAGAAAGTAAGAAGATTTTTGGCCGCGAGTGCTGTTGGGGCTTTTGCCATAGGGTTAGGGTAAAGCAGGTCAGAATTGCCAATATCCGATATTATTTCCCACATTTATTTAACGCGAATATTTAATAGCAAAGATTAGCCTTATCGTTACAAATTGTCACATTGCTTTATTAATGCTTTGATAATCTATGATACTGCGATTATTCCTATTTTTGCTCTTAGTTAGATGGCTAGTGTGGTAACAATAGTTGTTTACGAATATGTTTTTTTAGCTTAAGGTCAATCGCGTGATCTTGATCAAAGAAACCGGTCAGTTCTAATGTTCCAATTGCATATAATATCTATATATTTAAGGACGAATTATGAGATTGCTTTTATTGCTTGGTTTGTTAATTTCTTTAATAGTTAAAGTTCATGCAAGTAGTTATGACACATGGATAACAAATAAAAATTATTCCGCAGATATTTCCACCCATCCCATTTTTTACCCATCATTGTTCTGTTTGATACATCTTTAAATGTAATTTTATTCAATTTAAACAAAGATATAATTTAAACTTGCGACACTGTATTTGACAGTTGTTTCATATAGTTTTACTTGCCATATAGGCAAGAGGGAAGAAAATTTTATGTTGAAATGTTTAAAACACACAATTTATCTTATCAGTCTAGTTATTTCATTCAATATCAGTGCAGAAGAATGGAAAAATAATGCTATTGAAATAGGTATCGTTAGTGGTGCAGGAAAAATTAAAGAGGAATTCAATGGGATTGAGGCTAATGTGTTTAGTCGAGCATTCTTAGGTTACCGTTATAACTTCAATGATAATTGGGGGATTGAAACTCAGTTTAATGAGTACATTCTCAGTTTTTCAAAACCATCCCAATCCCAGTACAATATGAAAATTGGAGGAGAGTTTAAATACTCTGCGACTGAGCGACTAAAGTTAATTATAAACGGTGGATTAAGTAAAAATTTTGATAATAAAGGTAGTTCACCACATTATGATGACTCAATAGGTGCATATATAGGCACAGGGTTGAGGCTTGAGTTTCATAGCGGATTTAATCTTGCCTTTACAGTGGGCTATGAAGACTTTAAATTTTATCGCGCTGTGGCTTATGGCTTTGGTTTAGGTTTCCGTTTTTAAATGCTTAAACGGCTCTCGAATGATGAGCAGCTTGGCTGTGACAAGATTGCGGCCTAGGATTTTAAGGATGACCTAGGTCATCCTTTTTGTTGTCAGAGCTCAGGATAACTTATTCGATATCTAGCGGCTCGGGAGACAGGATTATGCCAGTGTTGTCGGCATAGACATGGTCGGCGGGTAGGAAAGTCACGCCGCCAAAGTTGACTGGGATCTCCAGTTCGCCGACACCGTGGCCGTCTGCGCCCACAGGGATTGAGGCCAGGGCCTGAATACCTATGTCGAGATCTTCCAGTGCATCGACATCACGTACCGAACCATAGACGATAATGCCTTCCCAGTTATTGTCGACTGCGATTTCGGCAATGGCGGCATCGATAAGGGCGCGGCGCAATGAGCCACCACCATCGACCAACAGCACTTTACCTTCGCCATCTTGTTGGAGTACTTCGGCAATTAATCCGTTGTCTTCAAAGCACTTGATGGTACTGATCGAACCGCCAAAAGAACTACAGCCACCATAGTTGCTGAACATGGGCTCAACCACATCGACCACATCGAGGTAAGTGTCACAAAGTTCTGAGGTGTTGTATTCCATAGTCATACTCCCGTAGAAAAGCATTTCGCCTGGATAAACCAGCATAGTTTAGTCATTGCCAGTATATAAGGGATTCTTAAAAAGAAAAGCGTTATCAATCACGCAATTGGCGATATAAGTGTCAATTAGCCCTGTGGTTGTAATATTTCTTGAGTTGTTTGTTTTTTATTCGAAACCATGACCAAGCTCATTAAATGACGTTTTAAAATTACATTTAGGGTTGAAGTTTGCTAGCATTGCTCCGTTGTTAATTCATTTATCTCTAATTTGCTTTAGGGGCACGGACCCCCCAGTTAGCTTACGGATGGCAGAGGGCCTGAAAAAAGGTGCCTTATGGAAGCTTTAAATACGATTGAACTCATTGGATACTCTGCGTCAGTAATGGTTGCTATATCCTTGATGATGAAAGACATTGTTTGGTTAAGATGTCTAAACTTTACCGGTTGTGCCCTGTTTGTTATCTACGGGATCTATATCTCAGCATGGCCTGTAGCAGGCATGAACGCCTTTGTTGCCTGTATTAACGTTTATCATCTGTTCAAGATTTTCCGTGCTCGTCCACAAGCAGGGATCCCCGCAGAGGCTTAATTGTCTCTGTCATAAATCTTTAGGCTAGGCGTCACTTAGCCGTCATAGCACTGTTTTAGGCTCCTGATCGATAACACGCGATCCGGAGCCTTTATGTTTACTGCCCTGATTAAGCTTGATCGCCAAGTGTTTGCCCTAATTAACCACTTTGGCCATCAAAAGCAGCTTCATATTCAAGCCAGATGGATTTCCGCCAGTGGCGATGGTCCCCTTTACCTCCTGCTCATTCTGGCGCTCTGCTATTTCGATGCGCGGGGCTTTCAGTTATTTAATACCGCGCTGGTGGGATTTCTGCTGGAACTTCCCCTCTATCTGCTACTGAAAAACAGTATACGCCGCACGCGTCCTTGCGATCGCATCTCTCTGGCCGATGGGCTGCAGCTCAGGCTGGATTTTCAGCCATCAGATAAATTCAGTCTGCCTTCGGGTCATAGTGCGGCAGCTTGCGTCATGGCCACGAGTATTGCCGCAATTTATCCCCAGATGATGTTATTCGTTTACGGCTGGGCGCTGCTTATCGGCCTGTCGCGCATTGTGCTGGGTGTACATTACCCCCTGGATATTGCGGCGGGTTTTCTGCTCGGAGGCGGCAGCGGCTATCTTGCTATCCACTGGCTTGCCTCCGTTTATTGATTGGCTATGGAGTCATAAATTATGCGAATTCTTTATGGAGTACAAGGTACGGGCAACGGTCACCTTAGCCGGGCGCGGGTGATGGCAAAGGCGCTGAAGGCGCAGCGAGTCGAGGTGGATTTTTTCTTCTCCGGGCGAGAGGTGAGCCACTATTTCGATATGCAGTGCTTTGGTCGCTATCGCGCTCATGCCGGGCTCACTTTTGCGACTCAGAATGGGCGAGTCAATGTGGCGCAAACGGCTTGGCAGAACTCATTAACGGCCTTGATTAAAGATGTGCGCGAATTGGATTTGAGTGGTTATGATCTGGTGCTGAATGATTTTGAACCGGTTTCTGCCTGGGCGGCGCGCAATCAGGGGATTCCCTCAATTGGCGTAAGCCATCAGGCGGCGCTGCAGCACGATGTGCCCAAGGTGGGTGATAACTGGTTTAATCAGATGATCTTGAATTATTTTGCACCGGTACAAATCTCTCTTGGTTGTCACTGGCACCATTTCGGCTACCCCATTTTGCCGCCTTTTGTTGAGGTCGATAAGTCTGTGAGTCATGAGCCCCATGAGATCTTGGTCTATCTGCCATTCGAGTCGCCCGAGGACATTGTCAGCCTGCTGCACAGTTTCGATGGCTATCGTTTTCATGTCTATCACGGCGCGCCGAGGCCTGCGAACTGTAGCGCCAATATTCTCTGGTGTGGTTTCAGTCGCCATAAATTTAAGGCGCAATTGGCGCGCTGCGGCGGGGTGATCTCGGGGGCCGGGTTTGAGCTTGCCAGTGAAGCCTTAGCATTAGGCAAGAAATTGCTGGTTAAGCCCCTGCATGGTCAGTTTGAGCAGCTTTCCAATGTGGCCGCGCTGCAGTTGTTGGGCGCTGCTGAGAGTATGATGCGTCTCGAGCCTCATGTGGTAAAGCGTTGGCTTAAGGCCTCAAATCCCGAGCCTATCAAATACCCTGAGGTGGGGGATGCTCTGGTGAGCTGGATAAAGCAAGGGCGCTGGCACACTAAGGAGGCCTTATGCCAAAGCCTGTGGCAGCAGGTAGCGTTACCGGAAGGCTGGCGTAAGAAGAGTGCCTGATGCTTGAGACTCATAAAAACACAGATGCCGAAAACCCTTGGCAGGCTTTCGGCATTTGAATAGTTTTTTAAGGTGTCACTGGCTGAGCTTGTTTTAAAGTCTTGTTTTCTCGAGTCTCGTTTTCACGCTATGTCATCTGCGTCTTAAGCTGTTTGTTTAGCCCTGATCTTTTTGATCGCCGCATCCAGCGCATAGTGATAGCCGCTATCGCCTAAGCCGCAGATCACCCCCACCGCCTTATCAGAGAAATAGGAGTGATGTCTGAAGGGCTCGCGGGCATGCACGTTCGACAGGTGCACTTCGATAAAGGGGATGGCGACGCCTAAGAGCGCATCGCGCAGCGCCACGCTGGTGTGGGTAAAGGCGGCGGGGTTGATGATGATAAAGTCGGCATCGGTCTGATGTATCACCTCGATCAATTCATGTTCCGCATTGGACTGTATATGGGTCAGTGTTACATTAGCCGCACTGGCCGCCTGAGTTAACTGCGCCACTATCTCATCTAAGCTGTGGTGGCCGTAATGCCCCGGCTCGCGTCTGCCCAACAGATTCAGGTTCGGGCCATTCACCAATAATATTTTTGCCTGACTGCTCATGCCAATACCCTTGAGAGGGATGCGTTATCGCATCTGATTTTTGATAGATAACTGCAAGTTAGCATAATTGGGCGGGATCTTGTTAACCGAAAATAAAAATCCTGCGTTGTGTAGGCAAAGGTGGGCTGATTGCCGGGAGATAGGATCAGATTTTCGGCTTGTTTTGCCTGAGCGCCTTAGTGGCGCCGCGCTGCTTCTTGGTATCGACCCGTCGCTGCTGACTGGCTCGGGTGGGCTTAGTGGCGATGCGTTTCTTCTCTATGACACTCACGCTCTGCACTAGGGCGATAAACTGCGCTAAGGCCTGCTCGCGATTGCTCTCCTGGCTGCGGCTGCTCTGGCATTTTATGATGATCTTGCCGCTCTTGGTGATGCGATGATCGCGCTTATTGAGCAGTCGGGTCTTATAAAACTCCGGCAAAGAGGATAGATTGATATCGAAGATCAGCTGCGCGGCGGTAGAGACCTTGTTGATATGCTGGCCACCGGCGCCGCTGGCACGAATAAATTGCCATTCTATCTCCTTATCTTCCAGTAGTATGCGATTGCTGATTTTGATCATTTTGTGCGTTTATTTGCGCTTGGGCATATCATTAAGGTCATGAAATGAGGCAGAATGCTCAACAAATCATGTTAACTCGCCTTGCGGAGTCAGGTTTATGTTATGTCAAATTGCCGATATCACCAATGGTGTGATCAGCCTATTTGCCAGTGGTCGTCTATCGACGAAAGATTATTGTCAGCAGATAGCGCCAATTCTTGCAGAGTACCAGACTCAGTCGGGAAAAACCTGTATTTATATCGAGGCCGATGTGTTGCTTGAGGGTTGGGAGAGCCAGTCGCTTTCTGGCGTGGGTGAAGTCAAGTTGCCTGGTTTTGATGCCTTGGTTTTAGTTGGCGGCCCGGACTGGTTCGGTAATGCGGTGCGTCTGATGGGCCCCTTTATGCAAGGCGAAGTGGCTTGGTATC
Organism: Shewanella sp. AS1; assembly: GCF_021412565.1. Classification (GTDB taxonomy): domain Bacteria; phylum Pseudomonadota; class Gammaproteobacteria; order Enterobacterales; family Shewanellaceae; genus Shewanella. The sequence continues at coordinate 77,475 of NZ_JAKCLJ010000009.1, forward strand.
CGCTGGAAGAGAAGGCTCAGGCGATCGAGTGGATCACGGCCAAGCTGAGTTGCCCTCTAAGCCAGTGATCACCCGGGTGATTGAACTTCTGCCGGCAGGCAGGGTCTGTCTACCCTGACAGGGTATGAGTATCCAGGTTTTTGGTTAATGAGTGCTAGGTTTAGTGAACGAGTGATGGATTTAGTTTGAATCGAATCTGTGGTTATCGGACAGGGCGCATCGCCCAGATGCTGATGGTGATGCTAGTGACGCTGCAGTTTGCCGTGGCAAATTTTAGCGCCCATCAGCTGCATCTGGGTAACCATGAGCAGGAAAACGATAACCACCCGCATCTGCAGCTGACCACACAAATTATCAGTTTCGAGCCGTGTTTAGATTGCCAGTGTGAACTCGAGACCGACCCCAAAGCGGCGACCCATGCCCATAAGATCAAAAAAATACAGACCCAGGAGACAGACCTGTGTCTCGATTGCCATTGCCATGGCGGTCATCTGAGCCTGTTATCCCAGATGTTCGCAACCCCCGTGATGGCGCTGGCTGATCGGCCTGCTTCCCCTAGTAAACTTTACTTCCCGCCCGATACACAACCCAGTTACCGCCCACCCATAGCCTGATTTCAAGCTTATTGATCTTTTTACTGCTCGCTTGTGGCCTTTAGTCGCAAGGGCGAGTCGTTGTTTTGGGCCGAGTACGCATTCAGTTGTGCGTCGCTCAGGCTATTGCTTGGAATCAATCTTAATGAAAAAAACAGTCACTATAACGGCAGGCTGGTTCGCCTGCTTGTTCTCTTTCTCTGTGCTCGCCGCGGGCGAAGATGATCACTCTCATAACCAGAGGCATGATAAGGCGCAAGACACTGCTGGGCAGGAGCAACACAGCCAGGCACTCATGTTATCGCCAAAACAGCGCCAACTGGCGGCAATCCGAGTGCAGCAGGTGTCACAGCAGCAGTTCAGCCTGGCGTCACAGGCAACCGCGACCCTTAAAGTGGATCGAGATAGAACCGTTACTCTAGCGCCTCAACTTGAAGTCAGAGTGCTTAAGCGCCATGTGGTGCCGGGTCAGGAAGTGGTCGCGGGACAGGCACTGCTTACTCTGGGCGGCGCCGCAGTGGCTCAGGCTCAGGCTGATTATATTAAGGCTGCCGCGGAGTGGGATCGGATCCGGCGTATGAGTCAGAGCACTGTGAGTGAGAGTGAACGCTTGCAGGCACAGGTGGACGCCGAGTTTGCCCGTGCCACCTTGGAGGCGTTGAAGATGACGCCAAAGCAGATCAACAATCTGCAATCCTCTCCGGCGGCCATTGGCCGTTATCAGTTGCTGGCGCCAATCGCCGGTCGGGTGCAGCAGGATATGGCGATGTTAGGTCAGTTGGTCGCGGCAGGTACGGCTCTGATGCAGCTGACCGATGAGTCGCATCTCTGGGTCGAGGCACAGTTGACGCCGCAGCAGGCCCAGCGTGTCAACTTAGGTGACAGTGCATTGGTCAAGGTGGGTGAGTTCAGCCGTGAAGCCAGGATAATCGGTCGCTCCCATGAGTTAGATCTGATGACCCGCACTGAGTCGATACTGCTGGCGCTGGCCAATCCGGGGCATGAATTACATGCAGGAGAGTTTGCCGAGATCTATCTGCATGATCCCAGTGTGGCGGGTGTGGTGTTGCCCGATGCCGCGCTTACCCGAGGCGCCGATGGTGACTGGCAGGTGTTTGTCGAAGATGAAGATGGCTTCGAGGCGGTCGAGGTTGAGGTGATAGAGCGTCAGCATGGTTTGAGTCTGGTACTTGGGCTGGAGCCAGAGATGAAGGTGGTGATCTCCGGCGCCTTCTTTTTGGCCTCTGAGCTAGCTAAGTCTGGCTTCGATATACACAGCCACTAGTAGGAGGCGGTTATGTTAGAGACAATAATTGCCGCGGCGGTGCGCCACCGCTTGCTGGTGGTGCTGGCGCTGTTGGGTGCTGTGATCACCAGTATGATCGTCCTGCCCAAGCTGAATCTGGATGCCTTTCCCGATGTCACCAATGTGCAGGTGACAGTGAACACAGATGCCCAGGGGCTGGCGGCTGAGGAGGTGGAGAAACTTATCAGTTATCCAGTGGAGTCGGCCATGTATGCCTTGCCTGGGGTGACAGAGGTGCGTTCCTTGTCGCGCACGGGCCTGTCGATTGTGACTGTGGTATTTGCCGAGGGCACAGATATCTATTTTGCCAGACAGCAGGTGTTTGAGCAGTTGCAGGCGGCACGGGAGATGATCCCATCGGGGGTCGGTGTGCCTGAAATCGGCCCCAATACCTCGGGGTTGGGGCAGATCTATCAATACATTCTTCGCGCCGAGCCGGGAGCGGGGATCTCAGCCTTTGAGCTCAGATCTCTCAACGATTATCTGGTTAAGCTGCTTATGATGCCGGTTTCCGGGGTGACAGAGGTGCTTTCGTTTGGCGGCGATGTACGTCAATATCAAGTGCAGGTGGATCCCAACCGACTGCGCAGTTACAAGCTGTCTATGGAGCAGGTGACAGCTGCGCTTGAGAGCAATAATCGCAATGCCGGCGGCTGGTTTATGGAACAAGGCCAGGAACAGCTGGTGGTGCGCGGCTATGGTTTATTGCCTGCCGGTGACGCTGGGCTGAGGGCGATAGCGCAAATCCCCCTGACCGAAGTGGCGGGAACCCCAGTGCGCATCGAGGATATTGCCAACATCGCCTATGGCAGTGAGGTCCGTGTCGGCGCCGTGACTATGACCCGTAGGGATGATTCAGGTCAGCCGCAGGCGCTGGGCGAGGTCGTGGCGGGCGTGGTGTTAAAACGCATGGGTGCCAATACTAATGCCACGATAGAGGATATCAATAAGCGGGCCGCCATGATTCAACAGGCTTTGCCCCAAGGCGTGGCTTTCGAGGTGTTTTACGATCAGGCGGATCTGGTCAATAAGGCGGTCACCACAGTCACGGATGCCCTGCTGATGGCCTTTGTGTTTATTTTGACTATCTTGGCCCTGTTTCTGGTCAATCTCGGTGCCACCTTGCTGGTGCTGCTCTCTATTCCTATCTCTATCGGCCTGGCTCTGATGCTGATGAGTTATTTAGGCATGTCGGCAAATCTTATGTCTCTGGGCGGTCTGGCGGTCGCCATCGGCATGCTGGTGGATGGCTCTGTGGTGATGGTGGAAAATATCTTTAAGCATCTGACCCAGCCAGACAGGCGTCATCTACAGGACGCTCGGGTGCGGGCAGATAATGTGCTTGACCCTTATCATGGCGATCAAGATGGTGTGCCAGAAGGTACGGCCAGCGGCATCAAGGTGCGTATCATGTTGGCGGCATTTGAAGTGGGTAAACCTATCTTCTTTGCTACCGCTATTATTATCTTAGTGTTTGCGCCTCTGTTTGCCCTGGAAGGGGTCGAAGGTAAGCTGTTTCAGCCCATGGCCGTGAGTATTATTCTGGCCATGTTATCGGCACTCCTGGTGGCCTTGATTGCCGTGCCGGCACTGGCTGTGTATCTGTTTCGCCGTGGTGTCACCTTAAGGCGCAGTGTGCTGTTGACCCCGCTAGAGACGGGATACCGCAGGCTGCTGGCCCAAGTGATCGCTAGACCTAAGGCCGTTTTCTTCTGCGCTGTACTGCTGTTTGCCTTGAGTATGGTGCTGTTGCCAAGACTCGGCACAGAGTTTGTGCCTGAGCTGGAGGAGGGCACAATCAACCTCAGGGTGACGCTGGCGCCAACCGCCAGCCTCAACACGGCTCTGGAGGTGGCTCCGAAACTGGAGCAATTACTGCTTGAGTTTCCCGAGGTGGAGTACGCCCTGAGCCGGATCGGTGCCGCCGAGCTGGGAGGCGATCCTGAGCCTGTGAGCAATATTGAGATCTATATCGGCCTCAAACCGATAGAGGAATGGCAATCGGCTCACAATCGCCTAGCGTTGCAGCGGCTGATGGAACAGAAGTTGAGTGAGTTTCCCGGTCTGCTGCTCACCTTCTCCCAGCCTATCGCGACCCGGGTCGATGAGCTGCTCTCGGGCGTCAAGGCGCAGCTGGCAATCAAGCTGTTTGGGCCAGATCTGAATGTATTATCCCAGAAAGGGGGGCAGCTCACCGAGCTGGTGGCGCAGATCCCAGGCGCAGTGGATGTGTCCCTAGAACAGGTCTCCGGCGAAGCGCAGCTGGTGGTGAGGCCTAAACGGGATCTGTTGGCACGCTATGGGATCAGCGTCGATGATGTGATGAGCCTGGTGAGTCAAGGCGTGGGCGGTGTCAGTGCAGGTCAGGTGATAGAGGGGAACGCCAGATATGATATCAATGTGCGCCTGGCAGCCGAATATCGTCGCTCGCCCGATGTATTACGAGACTTGCTGCTTGAAGGAGTGAACGGGGCTACCGTGCGTTTAGGGGAGGTGGCCGAGGTGCAGGTAGAGATGGCGCCGCCCAATATTCGCCGTGATGATGTGCAGCGACGCGTCGTGGTGCAGGCCAATGTCTCCGGGCGCGATATGGGGTCTGTGGTGGCCGACATTTATGCTCTGGTGCCTCAGGTTCAGTTGCCGCCCGGCTATACCTTAGTGGTGGGGGGGCAGTATGAGAATCAGCAGCGCGCCCAGCAGAAGCTGATCTTGGTCGTGCCTGTCTCTATCGTCCTTATCGCCTTATTGCTCTATTTTTCCTTCGCCTCGATAAAGCAGGTGGGGCTGATCATGGTCAATGTGCCGCTGGCGCTGATTGGTGGTGTGTTGGCCTTATATCTTAGTGGTACCTATCTGTCTGTGCCCAGTTCCATCGGCTTTATTACTCTGTTCGGTGTGGCCGTGCTTAATGGCGTGGTGCTGGTGGATGCCATTAATCAGCGCAGGCAGACAAATGATCCGCTGTTTACTTGTGTGTATGAGGGTGCCATAGGTCGACTGCGTCCCGTGTTGATGACGGCGCTGACCTCGGCGCTGGGGCTGCTGCCGATTTTGCTCTCCAGTGGCGTGGGCAGTGAGATACAAAAGCCGCTGGCCGTGGTGATAATGGGTGGCCTGTTCAGTTCGACTGCACTGACTTTGCTCGTGCTGCCAACCCTTTATCTGTGGCTCTATCGGCGAGATCTTTAATTGATCTAGTTCGGCCGGAGGTCTTAGCCTCCGGCCTTAGGCTCTTATGGCTCTTATATTAGACCTTAACTTTTATCACCACTTTTCTGACCTGTGTCGGCGTGCTGCCTGTGCCCGGCATATGTATATCCTGGGGGAAGAAGAGGGCGAACATGCCTGCCTTTAACGGGATAAAGGCAGCATCGGCCTGATTGGGCTCATAATCAAATTCGGCGTAGTCATGTTTGTCATGGTAGGGCTTAGAGGGCAGTTGATCTTTTAAGGGCAGATAGCCGAACTCCTCTTCACCCGAGACTACAAACTGTACATCGATATAGCGCCTATGTACTTCGAAGGGCTGGTTTTCTTTGGGCTTGGTCTGGTAGTCGTTGACTATCACAAACAGATCTTTGCCGTCGAGCTCATAGCTTCCCACCTCCAGCTTAGAAAAGTCGGTATCGGCCAGATGCTTAAGTGCTGCAGCTATGCGTGGGCTGAGGTGTGTGTACAGGGCAATATTATCTAAGGTATCTATTATCATGGCGTCCAGCTCAGCTTGGTTGATTGTGGGTTCACGCTCTTTGCCGCCCATCATCTATGGTCGCGGGATCTGCATCTTAAACTATAGCCCGAGTGGCTCAAAGCAGTTTGTTATTATCTAATAAACACTTAGCTAGTGCTGCAGGCTCAGGTTAGTTTTTATGCAACAAAGTGACTAAAATTTAGGTCTAATTTGTAGATGGTTAAGCAGGGAAGAGGGAGGATAGATCTTGGCCATCAAGCAGTAATTTTATCAACTGCTACACTTTACAGATATTGCTCCTGGTCACTGATTTCTGCCAAGGATCGCGTAACACGGCAGGCACCGACCATGTGGAGGAGGTTGCTATGTTAACCCATGAGATGGCATTAATTACGCGCGATGATCTGTTGTTACCCGGCGGCCGCCTGGAGCTTAGGGTTGCAGGTCCCTGTGCCTTGAGTCTAATTGCCGAAGTGCTCAAGGGACATTATGCACTGGCTTTTGCCATGCAAAAAGCCAATGCCATTCCTCCCTGTTATCCAATCGCGACTCAATGTGAAATTATCGATTTTAATCAACTCGAAGATGATGCGCTCGGCTTAGTGCTTGAGGGCAAGCAGAGGGTAAAAATATTGTCCGCGGCTCAGCGCCGTGACGGTAACTGGATCGCCCGAACCATGGCCAGTAATAACTGGCAGCAGGAGCCGATTCGAGGTGAGTTTGAGCTGATCAGTGCGGCCTTAAAGCAGTTTTATCAGGTTAATCCGGCGCTGTTTGATCTCTACTCAGATCTGCATCTGGACGATGCAACCTGGGTCAGTCAGCGTTGGCTGGAGGTGTTGCCTCTCTATAATCGCGACAAACAGGTGCTGGTCAATCAGCCCGACTGCCATAAGACGATGAATTTTGTGCTCGAACTGATCAAGTCCCATGCGAGAAGCTCAAGGGCGGAAGAGTAAGCCTGCTACTGGCACTGACAAGCTAAAATGCCCGGCAGATCTATGATTTGTCGGGCATTCATTTTTATGATTTTATTTAGGCTTACATAGCATCTCGGGGGCATTATAACCCCAGGTGATAGTCGCCTCGCCCTGATGTTCCCAGAAAGCTTCATTACGGCCCTGGTAGTGAGTGCCGCTGGCACTGGGCTGTATGATCATTAAGCTGCTGCTATCACCATATTCGGCGATCAGGGTTGCCGGCTCAGTCTTAAAGTAGGTGACAACTACCTCTTTGGCGGGATTGCCATCACAGGCGAAATAGACAGGTTGTGAATAGTCCACTAAGCGATATTTGGCTTGGAGCGTGATGATGCGATTTTGGTAGCTTTCCTTAACACACAGCCGTTGATCTGCACTCTTCCAACATTCGTTGCGTCCTTTTATCCAACCTCGCTGCTCTGCCTCAAGCAGAGGGGGTTGTTGATTCTCTGCCTTGGCCTGTGCTCGGGCATAAACCTGAGCCAGCTGATTATCGAGTACCGCGAGCTCTGTTTGCTGGCAGATAAGGGTCTCAACACTGCTCAGCTCTGGTGCGGCGCAATCGAAGCTGGGAGTTATTCTTAAGTGTTCTTGCTTTGCCTCTGAAGGGGGATTGGTGCAAGCACTCAGAAAGATGCCAGTAAGCAGTGATACCAAAATAGGTTTGGTCATAGTAAAAGCCAAAAGTAAGGAGAAGATATTACTGAGGATATCCTCTGTACCCTGTGTCAGCAAATTTGTTATCTTCAGAGTGAAAGGCTCATCGTTTTGATTTTGTCGCTTATATTTTAGCTTGTTAAAAAGATTAGCCTGTTAGAAAGATGAGGGTTTTACCTTGATCTCGAGAAAACGCATGGAGGGGGGAGATGACACTTAGGGTTTTGCTCAATGGTAAAAAGGCATTGCCAGAAAACTGCCCTATATTGCTTCCTGATCCCAAAACCGCTTAACGAAAATAATAAGCCAGTTGCTGACATAAGTTAAACGGTTGTTTTATTTTTTGAGCAAGCATCTTTGGGTAATTTAGCAGCAAGTAAATTATTTTTTATTTATTAACACCAGATTTAAACGCTTGGTTTTTTACTCCTGCCAATGAAGATTAGTTTTAACTGTTTAATATTCATATATTTGCACTTAATTATTCTGCCTCTGTTTTTCTTTTTGGTATATTTATTTGACCAATATAATTCATTGACAAGCCTATTTAATGGTCATTAAATCAATAGTGGGTGTTTAAAAAATAAAACATTTTACTGTGTTTTATTTTTGTTGATGGGCTGAGGCTAGGGTGTCGATGATGAAAAGCGCAATAGGTGAAGAAAAGAGTATGCCGGGATTTGAAAGTGACAATGGGCGTCAGGAGCGTATCGAATATCTTGAACAGATGCTCGATGGCAATGAAACCGACCTGAAAGACGAAGAACCCGATTGTTATGTTTTAAGCTATAACTGACAAGCAATAACTGACGCTTAGGATTTGCTGAGGCTTGTTCGGGTGAACAAGCATCCCAGCCTTGTATATTCCAGCATAATATCAAGCGTAGCGAGTCTAGATTAACAGCTAATCGAGTCTAGATGAGCTAGTCTTATCTCGCTTACGTCTGATCACCAGCAAGATTTGCGGCATCAGGGAGGCGAGTATCATGCCTGCCATCAGCAAATATTGATGTGTATTAAAGCTCTCATCCAGTAATACCATTCCAGCCAGAATCCCTGCTATCGGGTTGGCTATGCCGCCAAAAGTAAAGTCAACCACACTCATGCGCTGCAACAGCCAGACATAAAGAGCATAACTAATGACAGTGTTTGGCAAGATAATCCAGACTAAACCTATGATATTTAATTGATTAACTTCAGCTATAATATTCAAGTAGGCTTCGGGGGAAAACAGTGCCTGGAGTGATGAGACAAGCAGCATTATCAGGCCCCCGATAATCATTTGCCAGGTCAAAACAGTCCACCAATGGATGCGTGTCCCCAAGGATTTTGTGATTGTACTACCGACTATGATGCAGCCGATGGCCGCCAGCATGGCTAAAAGGCCTATTGGGTTGAGGCTGATGGCGTCGGGATCGAACAGTAACCAGGCCAAGATGATAAGCAGGGCGCCAAAAATTAACTGGTTTTTATCGGGGCGTTTCTTGCTGACCAGCCAATGAAACAGCATGGCAAACACAGGTGTAGAAACCATACCCACCCCGGAAATGGCTGAGGGCAGTGTCTGAGCCATGACGAAGATTAAACTCAGAAAGATACCGATATTAAGCAGGCCGAGCTGCGCCAGAACTGGCCACTCAGAACGTTTGGGCAGACTGGGATGGATGGCAAGTAGTATCAGCCCGGCAGGCAGCGCCCGTAGCATGCCCAGCAGTAAGGGTGGCCAGTCTGGCAGGGTCAGTTGTGTCACTGCATAGGTGGTTCCCCAGAAAAAAGCGGGGATCATGGCTAAAAGCACATTCATGATAAACCCTTATTAAGACGCAGCCCGATTCAGTTATTCGCTCAGGTGAGTCGCAAAGCGATCAGGAATTACCGTTGTTAACATGGCTGCGAACGGCAATTTCAGGAGGATTGATACCATGTTTTTTGAACTCCTTCATTACCCTTAAGGTAATATCAGTTTCAAATAATTTTTCATAAACCGTATCGACCACATAGGCCTTGCAGGTGAGTTTAATCGCCAGATAGTTATCTGCCATAGACTGATTGACCAGCACCACCACAGGTTTTGGTAGGTGGATATAGCGGCTGGAGGAGGCGGCTTCTTGAATAAGATCCCGCGCTAAATTGATATCCTGATCCATGCCGACATAGAAGGGGATCACGCACTGCATATCCAGCTCACCATAGTTACCGCTGATGGTGACTTCGCTTAAAAACTTATTGTTGGGAATCGTGATGATATCGTCGGTCAGGGTACGCATACGCACCGAGCGTAGGCCGATAGTGACTATGTCGCCATAATGGCCTTCGAAGGTCACCCGGTCGCCTACCTGGAAGGGCCTGTCTATCATCACGGTTAGCCCTGCGATAAAGGAGGCGGCGAGATCTTTCATGGCAAAGCCGACAGAGACAGCCAGCGTACCGCCTATCAGGGTCAGGATCTGTTCGTTAATACGAAAACTCATCATAAAGACCACTATACCTGCGGTCATGTAGACGAAGAACTGGAAGAAGGATTGCAGCTTCTGTAACACCATGCGGTACTGCACAAACTGGCTACTGATCCCATCGACCATCTTGCTGACAAATCGCAGCAGCAACCAGGCGGCGAGCAGCACCACAAAGGAGAATATCACTCCACTCCAGCGGATCAGGCTGGTGATTTGCGTCAGGTTCTCTAGGTGTGAACCCGGATCTTCATTGGCCGCCAAGGCTGCTGAGCTGAACGCCAATAATATGAGTGTGACTAAAAACTTATTCATCTTATTTCACCAAAAGATGCTGACGGTGGAGGGCATTGGTTATGTAGCGATACCAGTGATCGGAAATACGCGCCTTATCATCTGTCCACTCAATATACCCTCGGCTCTCGAAATACCTTAGGGTACCAATCACCTCGGCGATAGTGAGCTGAGTACATTCAGATAGCTCTTCCGGTGAGGAAACCTCAAGTTGTACCACAGAGCGCAGTATGGCGAGCATGGGCTTGGGCATCTTCTCCAGATCTTCATTTTCCGGAGCATTAAACAGGCGTACTACCACCTTGTCGTTACTCTTATCTCGTCTGAGTGACAGGCGGAAGAAGCGCAGCGCCACAGTTGGGTTACCATCGGCATAGTGCCAGAGTATGCGAAAGAAGCCGGTGCGGGCCCGTTCCTCTTCGGTAATCTCCTCCTGATCCCACTGTTTGGGCACGACTAACCCCTCGAAGGTTACCGGATTTTCTATCTCGGTATTGATGCGAGAAGTGAGCAACTGGGCTATCTGGGCCTCGCTCCATCTGGGGAGGAATACCACATGGTCGAACAGCAGGCGCTCGCCCCGAGCGCGATCCACAAAGCGCCAGCTGGACTTTTCGATGGCCATCACGCAACGGTGGTTTTTCTTGGAGCGGCGCATTAGGTTGGCAAATTTGATCAGATCGCCCAGGCCGCCTACTCTGGGTTTAACCAGCCGCTGGGCGTTATCTATGGCCAGAAAATAGCAGATCTCGCTCTTTCGCAGGTGGCTCAGTATCTGGATCTCGCTGGCATCGTTGTTTAGGCCTAACTCGGTAGCGAGCAGGGTTAATAACTCGCTGTAGCCGGCAATGGGACAGTTAATATAGATGGCAGTGGCATTTTTAACTTTGTATTCAAGCTGTTTCAGCAGTGTGGTTGTGCCTATACCGCGCTCGCCACTGACAACACACATGGCCGGATTATCCGATAACAGGTATTTCGACAGTTGTTTTATCTCATTGGCCGGGTAATCAATCAGCTCGCTATCTTCACGGCCGGGCAGAATATACTGGAATACCTCATCTTTCTTGACGCGCACTAGATTGCTGTTGCCGCCATTATTCTGGGTCTGTTTCGCCACTTCGATGCGAAACAGATAGGCGAGCGCCTGACTGAAGAAGGCATAGTTGGACAGGCTGGCAATGATGTATTGCTTGGTGCTGCGCTCAAGGAGCCAACCCATCATGATGGCTGTAGCTATGATAGATAGGCCGAAACTGTTTTTGTTATTGATGGCCCAGCGGATAGCCAGGGGGGCGTCGAGCTGTTCATTGCTCGGACTGAATACATGGTTTTTCCATTTGTGGATAACCAGTATGGTGATCAAGGCAAACCAGAAAAACACCAGATTAGAGATCCAGTGATATATGGTACCCTGACCGATAGAGCGTTGTGCCAGTTGTAATATCACGCCAGTGACAATGATGCTCCAGACATAATAACGTATGGTGGATAAACGCAGCGCCGTGATGGTTTTATTGGTGTTACGACTGTTGCGATAGGCGAATTCGAGGATAAATTTAATCGCAATCGAGCCGCCTAAGATCCACCAAACGATGATTTCGAGGAAGATCAGGTGTTGCAGACTCGGTAGGCTGCTGAGGGTCCGCAGTGATGCCGTGATGGCAATCAGCCAAGCGATAGGGCGGTTGGCCGATCCTAAATAGAGCAGGATTTTGACCCACCAGGGCTGGGTCAGTTGATCTGGCTTAGGCTGACGCAGATGTTGGATCACTTTCTTGCTGTTTTTCAGCCACCAGTTAAGCAGCAGATAAAGCAGCAGCAGTTTGAAAAAGGCCGCGAGAATGGGTACGGGTGAGATGGTCAGATCCCGTAAAAAGGCTTTGAAACTCTGAATCTGAAACAGGATAAGATACTCAGTATTGAGTCTGGCCAGCTGAAACTCTTTCTTAAACTGCGTCACGCCCCGGGGGCCAAAGCCGGTTAACTTATTAAAGGTATCGGTTGAGCTGAGCTTGAGTAGCCTCTGTTTGGACTGGCTTAGGCTCAGCAGTGTCAGTTGTTGGCGCTGTACTTCAAGCCAGTTTTCATCGCTGTTATTGGTGTGGTAGCGGTTTAGCAGTGTCTTAAAGTTAGCGATATCCCCTTGGATCTGATTGATTGTGGCGCCCAGCAATCTGTCTATCTGCTGCCGCTCAGCGTCACTGATAAACAGCGGATCGGGCAGGGCTTCTACCGCGGCGGAGAGCTCTTCGGCGGCGGGTGAGATGCTCACTGGCTCAGATTGTGAGTCCTGTTCCCAGCTCGCATGTACCGCGAAAGCCTGTATCAATAGCAGAGATAATATAAACCTGAGTACACTTGTCATTGTGGTCACTTAATTGTTGATCCTATATTCACTGCTTATCTTATGTTCACTGCTTATCCTTATGCGCTGCCAAAGGGCGTTAATCACAATTATTACTGTGATGCGTCGCGGTTCAGCTACTTAAGTGTAACAGGGGAGAAGTAAGCTGGTGATAAATACAGTAAATATCGTTTGTGAGTCGGGTAAACAGCCAGCAGATTACTATACGTTTATTTTTTATTCAGCTCTAGTCAGCCTCAGTATTAACCGTCAGTTTTGTGTGAGCTTGATTGCAAGAATGAGAATTTCATCTAAAAACGTCTCCGTTTTTTTGCGGTTTTAAGTCTCGATTCAGCTTGCCTGGTTAGGCGCTGATGGGGCTGTTGAATTAGGTTATAATCCTGGCCACCTTGAAAGATAAACACGCCCTAATCATGAGCAAATGCGCAGAGACAAACAATAATATCTATGTTCAGATGACAAAAGATGGTAGCCATACCCTGATGAGCAGCCTGTTCGATGACAGCTACCATGCCCATAATGGGGCGATGAGCGAGTCTGAACATGTCTATATCGAGTCAGGCTTACAGGCGCTCTCGCCCGAGTTTAAGCTGGTGCGTATTTTAGAGCTGGGTTTTGGCTCAGGCATGAACGCCATACTGACGCTGAAACAGGCACTGGCTGAAACCGCTAAGATAGAAGTTCCTATCCACTATACCTCGATAGAAGCTTATCCGGTTCCCTGGGATGTGATTGTCCAGCTTAATTACAAGCAGCAACTCTCACCCGTTTTAGCCTCGTTATTTGATCAATTGCATCTGGCGCCCTGGGATACAGATGTGGAGATTATCCCAGGTTTTGTGCTGCATAAGGTGCATGGGAAATTGGCCGACTACCAAGGTGCCGATAATTCGGTTAACTTAGTCTATTACGATGGCTTTGCACCGAGTAAACAGCCAGAGTTATGGACACAGGATAATTTCGATCGCCTCTATCCTATGATGATGAACCAGGGAATGCTCGTCAGTTATTGCGCGAATGGTCAATTTAAACGTAATCTCAAGGCGGCGGGATTTAGCGTAAAAGCGCATCCCGGAGCCCTAGGGCGGCGGGAGATGACGCGGGCATGGAAGATGAGTTGAGCTCACTTCGAGAGTGAGTGTTTCAGCGTTTCGGCGAAAGGATTAAGTGTGCGGCACAAAGCAAAGGAGTTGAGCATGTCAGACATTGGGCTAGGGTTTACTAAGGCTAAGTTGTGGTCTTGGCTTGTCAGGAAAGCAAGGGTGCTCGTCTCCATTAGCCTGTTACCGCTTAGCCTATTTTCTCTTAGCTTATTACCTCTTAGTCTTACGGCCGCCCAGGTGCCGTTACCGGAAATGGCGCCCTACATGGTCGAGGCGGAATTTCGTCTAACTCACCCCGTGCTCAGCCTGAATCTGTCGGGAGATGCCACCAAAGAGCTGGTGGTGCTTGGTATAGATGACAATCATCAGCGCCATCTTGCTGTCTATGGTTTAGAGCAACAGGGTGGTTTAGATGCACAGGGTGGTTTAGATACACAGGATAGGCGCTATCGACAGCTGTTTTCTCACCCCCTGCCTATCGGTTTTTTAGCCTTCGATTTTTCCGAGTATCAAGAGACAGCCCCAGAGCGTCTGCAATCACTCTATTTTTTAAGTGGCAGTGAGCTGTTTAAGTTGCTGTTAAGCCCAGAAGGAATAGCCTTCTCCTCGCTCAGTCCTGTTTCTCCCTTAGTGCAAAGTGCGAGAGGGGATTTTCTGACGCGGGGCAGTTTTGTTCGCGATCTCAATAAAGATGGTTTGGATGATTTTATTATCGGCGGCATAGATAAGACCCAGGTATTGATTCAGCAATCCCAGGGACTCAGAGCACAGACCCTGCCTATTCGCGCCGATGTGCTTCAGTATCAGGATGGCGCCAGATACATAGAGGCGAGCCGTTTTTTCGCCGACCTTAATCTCGATGGCAGGGAGGATATTATCAAGGTGGGGCAGGGCGAGCTGGAGTCTTATCCTCAGCTGGCCGATGGTAAGTTTGCCTCTTCGGCTACCTTTGTCTCTATGAGTCAGGCGATTAACGGCCTGGATTGGTGGCATCAGCGTGATGCCTATGGTGAGGCTCTGGATCAAAGCAACCTGATTTATCGCAAAGTGGAGCAGCTGAAAGATACCAATCAAGATGGGCTGGTGGATATGGTGGTGCGTTATACCAAGAGCCGTGGTGTGCTCGATAGAGTAAACGACTATGAGATCTACCTAGGACAGCGCTCAGAAAAAGGCGTGCAGTTTGCCAAGTCTGCCCACAATGTGATCCATGCCGAGGGCACCTTAACCGGGTTTTCCTTGGTGGATATAGATCAGGATAAGGTGGATGAAGTTTTGGTTTCAGGTTTTGATATCGGGCTGTCGCAGATCATAGGCGCCTTAATCTCCGGCAGCATAGATCAGGATGTGTTCCTGTTTAAGATGAACGGCGAGGGCAAGTTTCCTAATGAGCCTAATGTTGAGCAGTCGGTGGAACTGAACTTCAGTCTGACTTCGGGCCAGAGCGGCGCACCTGTGATCTTACTGGCCGATATGAATGGGGATGACTTAAAAGATCTCTTGTTATCTGATGGTAATGAGGCGCTGCGGATCTACTTGGGTCAGCATGATTCGGATCAAAGAGGGGAGCGGCTGTTTTCCAGGAGCAGTGAAAGCTTCAAACTTACCCTGCCCAGCGATGGCACCTTGGTACAGAGTGATGATCTTAATCATGACGGCAAGAGCGATCTGCTGATCTCTTATGGCCGTCAGGATAAGCTGGGGCTTCAGCAGGCGTTTGTGGTCTTTATGGCGCGCTAGAGAGCGCAGCCGTTTTTTGCTAACGGGCCTGTCTGTTAATGACGACTTAAGGGGATTAATTCAACCTTTGCATCTGCCGCTGGATTAGGGCTATTTCCTGTTGCAGGGCATCCGCCGGAGCGTTAGCCGCGTGAGTTTCCTGTTCTTTTAACCAGAGAAACACTTCTCTATTGGATAGGCCGAATTGGGTGACTATCTCCGAGGGTAAGTGGTGTCCCATCTCCACCTCGCTCTTAAGCATTTGGGTAAACTCCCTGCTGTTGGCTCGCATCATTCTTCCCTCATTTTTTATCTTGTTTCACTTGATAGGCGAAACTTATGCCAAATTTTGCCGGCCAAGTTTAGAAGGCTGATTTTAGAGAGCCAAGTTTAGAGAAATAGGGTGACAGCTTGATTGCGTATGCCTTAAATTGGACAAATATCTGCCAAATTTCACCATTTTGGTGCGGGGGATTAAAGGGGATTAAGTGAGCGGTGAAAGTGTTAGGCTAGCATCACATCGAAGCTAGCCAGATCACATATAGGGATAAGCCAGCTTGATCTAATTAAGCAGCACTAGGGTCGCGAGTCCCAAGAAGGCGAACAGGCCAATGACATCTGTCACTGTGGTTAGCACCATACCGCCAGCTAAGGCCGGGTCTACGTTGAATTTTTTCAGTAGCAGCGGAATGCTGGCGCCCGCAAAACCCGCGACCGTCATATTGATTAACATAGCGCCGCCTATCAGTGCGCCCAGTTGCAAATCTCCTTTCCACAGCGAGACGGCGGCAAACACTAATATTGCCCATAACAAACCATTGAGAAAACCGATGGCAAGCTCCTTGCCGATTAGCCAGCGGGAGTTACTCTGGCCTATCTGACCCAGTGCGATACCGCGGATCACCAGTGCCAGGGTCTGATTACCGGCTACGCCGCCCATACTGGGCACGATCGTCATCAAAATCGCGATAGTGGCAAACTGTTCCAGTGTGCCTTCAAACATATTGCTCACCGAGGCGGCCAAGAGTGCTGCAAACAAATTGACCGTCAGCCAAAGCGAGCGTCTGAAGGTACTCTTCAATACCGGCCCGAAGGTGTCTGTGTCGTCATCCATCCCCGCCATCCCCATCATGGAGTGTTCGGCGTCCTCACGGATCACGTCAACCACATCATCGATGGTGATACGTCCCAGCAGGCGGTTGGTCTGCTCTTCGACTACGGGCGCGGATACCCAGTCGTGTCGCTCGAACAGCTGCGCCACTTCACCATCGTCCATGGAAACGGGGATCCCTTCGAGATCGTCGTTCATGATATCGCGCACCGAGGCGCTGGGATCGCAGGTCAGCAGATCGGCAATCCTTACCCCACCAAGCAGGCTGTCATCCTTATCCACCACATAGAGGGTATCTGTGGCCTCGGGCAATTGCCCGCGAATGCGCAGGTAACGCAGGATCACATCGATATTGACGTCCGGTCTGAGGGTCACTGTATCTGTGTTCATCAGACTGCCGGCGGTATCTTCAGGATAGGAGAGCGCCTGCTCGACACGCGCCCTGTCCTGGGAGCGCATCGATTGCAACACCTGATTGAAAACGCTGTCTGGCAGGCTGCGTAGTATATAGGCCAGATCGTCTGTATCCATGCTTTCGGCCGCTTTGGCGACGCGCTCTGGACTCATCTGGGTGATCAGGTGATCTTTTAGCTCTTCTCCCAGCTCCTCTAAGATCTCGCCTGTATGGGATTGGTCGATCAATTGCCATAGCACTTGGCGGGTACGGGGCGGTGAGGATTCGAGAATAAAGGCGACATCTGAGGCAGCCATGTCATGTAGCATATTGCGAACATGGACAAACATGCCACTGCTAAGGGCTTGGGTGAGCTGGTTTAAGCGTTGATCTGTGGTTTCGCTATCTAATACTTCGATCGGCATAGCTCCCCCTTAGCAGTGAAACGATGAATTCAGATATGTATAAATTTTTGATTATAAAGCGGGATCATACTGACGAATGACGCAAGCTGCGCAGATTATACGGCTTCATCGAATTTGGCGTCAATAAGGGCACTGACGGCATCCAGTGCGGCTTGGGCATCTTTGCCCTCACTGGTGACGGTAATGGTTTTACCCATACCGGTTTCTAGCATGAGTAATCCCAGCACACTGGCGGCCGAGGCCTGTTTGTCACCCTGGATAAGGGTTACCTGGGCATCGAACTGAGACGCAAGCACTGCAAGCTTAGTAGCGGCTCTGGCGTGTAAGCCAAGTTTGTTACAGATGGTGAGCTGGCGTTCAAGTTTCATCTTGTTTCAGCTCGCGATGTCTCGCCTGTACCTTATGTTTACTCTGGCTGAAGAGTTTGGCAAGTTGGTCTGTGACATAGACAGATCTGTGTTGGCCGCCTGTACAACCAATAGCAACCGTAAGGTAGCTGCGATTATTACGCTCTAAGTGAGGTAACCAGGTCCCGATAAGATTTTCTATCTGCCAGATGAATTTATTTACCAGGGGTTGCTGGCGCAAGAAGTGCTGTACAGGTTCATCGAGTCCGGTGAGTGGGCGCAGTTCCACTTCCCAGTGAGGATTGGGCAGGAAACGCACATCAAACATAAAGTCCGCTTCCGCTGGCAGGCCATATTTAAAGCCGAAGGATTCGAAGTTGATCACCAACTCTTTATCGACCGTGCCTAGCAGTATCTCTCTGACCTGATCGCTCAGTTCATAGATATTCAGATTGGAGGTATCGATATAGTGATCGGCCAGCTTGGCTATGGGGTCAAGCATCTTGGCTTCGAGCTTGATCGCTTCTCTTAGCGAGACCTGTGACCGGGAGAGGGGATGCAATCGACGGGTTTCGCTGTAGCGTTTTAGCAGCACCTGATCAGAGGCATCTAAGAAGAAGCTTTGCAGCTCAACCTCTTTGCCAAGGTCGGCAAACTGCTTACTCAGATGGGAGTTCTGGCCTGTCATGTTACGTACATCGACGCTGATGGCGACCAGTTCATTACTGTCTTTGAGTTGAGCCAGTAGTGAATTCATCATCTGTAGTGGCAGATTGTCGACACAATAGTATCCGAGGTCTTCAAGCACTCGCAGTGCAACTGATTTTCCTGAGCCTGAACGCCCCGATACTATGACTAATTTCATTGAGTGATCACCTGATAGAGCTGGGCTTCATCCTGGCTTTTCCTGAGCTGCTTTACTATCGCCTTGTCATTTAGCTTTTCCGCCATGGCGGCCAAGGTGCTCAAGTGTTGCTCACATTGCTCAGCAGGAACCAATAGTGCGAATAGGATATCGACCGGCTGGTTATCTATGGCGTCAAACGCTATGGGTTCGGTACATTTGATAAATACAGCCACAGGTTGTTCGATATTGGTCAGCCGTCCGTGTGGGATGGCGATTCCGTTGCCTATACCTGTGCTGCCCATCTTCTCTCGCGCCAACAGGCTTTCGAAAATCTCTTGCGAGGAAAGGGTTGGGTACTGGACAGCGGCTAAATCGCTGATAAGTTCCAGTACCTTTTTCTTACTGCCCGGGGTCGCGCAGGTTGTGGCCCCCGGCTGCAGGATGGTACTTAGTTCCATCGTTAATGTTTAGTAAGCTTCTCTTTATGTTTAATTACCTGACGATCCAGTTTATCTATCAGGGCGTCTATTGCGGCATACATATCCGCATGTTCCGATGTCGCGAAAACTTCTCCACCTCGAAGATGTAACTTTGCCTCAACTTTTTGCAGCAATTTTTCGACATTTAAAACAACGTGCACATTATTGATCTGATCGAAATGTCGTTCAAGCTTTGAAAACTTCTCTTCAACATAGTTCCGTAGAGATTGGGTGATCTCGATATGGTGCCCAGTCAGGTTAATTTGCATAAAATCAGTCCTCCGGTTTCCCTTGTTGATTATAGATTTTTACGCTGATTCGATGGTGGGATCAGCATAGCCTCACGATATTTGGCGATCGTACGTCTGGCGACTTTGATGCCTTGCTCGGCGAGCAGTTGTGCCATCTTGCTGTCACTTAATGGCTTTTGTTGGTTCTCAGCGGCCACCAGTTTCTTGATAAAGGCACGGATCGCCGTCGACGAACATTCTCCGCCATCGTCGGTACCGACATGGCTGGAGAAAAAGTATTTCAACTCAAAAATCCCTCTTGGGGTATGCATATATTTCTGTGTGGTCACCCTGGATATGGTGGACTCATGCATCTCTACGGCTTCGGCGATATCGTTGAGCACCATAGGTTTCATCGCCTCTTCACCAAACTCAAAAAAGCCCTGCTGGAAATCGACAATACAGTTGGCGACCTTAAGCAGGGTCTCATTACGGCTTTCCAGACTCTTGATAAACCACTTGGCTTCCTGCAGATGGCCACGAATAAACTGGCTATCGGCTTGGCTCTTGGTGCTGCGAGCCATGGAGGCGTAATGCTGGTTTACATTAATCTTAGGCGTGCTGTCGGGATTTAGCTCAACCACCCAGCGGCCTTTTTTCTTGCTGACGGTGACATCGGGGATCACATACTCATCACGGCTGGCGGTTATGGCTAAACCTGGGCGTGGGTTGAGGGTCTGGATCAAGGCGATGGCATCCCGCAGCTCATCTTCTTTGAGTTTAGTTTTTCGCATCAATAAGCGAAAGTCACGACTGGCAATTAGATCTAAATGCTCATCGATAAGCAGTTTGGCATTGGTAATATTGGGTGTGTTATCACTGTATTGTGCCAGTTGCAGTAGCAAACATTCACGCAGATCCCGGGCGGCAACGCCTATGGGATCGAAATGCTGTACCCGTTTTAAAACGGCTTCCACTTCGTCGAGTTCGATATCGGGATTGCCCATGGCCTCGAGGATATCGTCACAGGTTTGGGTGAGGTAACCGCGCTCATCGATCGCCTCTATGATGGCGGTCGCTATGGCTAAGTCGTTGTCAGAAAAGGGAGTGAGGTTCTTTTGCCACTCTAAATGCTCATAGAGGCCCTCGCTAGTCTCGCCCTGGAATGGGATGTCGTCATCGCGCATGGCACCTGAGCTGGAGTTGGGGGAGGCGGTATAAACCTCATCCCAGGTGGTGTCTATGGGGAGATCGTCCGGCATGGAGTCCTGATTGAGCGCATCTGAGGTCTCGACTCCCGAGCTGTCCTGATTCGAGTCGAGCGGCTTGGCGTCATCGAAATCATAACTGGTGTCATTGTCGTTGACTATCTCTTTGGTGTCATTATTGTCAGCTTCCAGTTCATCATCCAACTCTAGCAAGGGGTTAGATTCTAAGGCTTGCTGTATCTCTTGTTGCAGCTCTAACGATGACAGTTGTAACAGCCTGATTGCCTGCTGTAACTGAGGGGTCATAGTCAGGTGTTGACCCATTTTGAGCTGAAGTGACGCTTTCATCTTACTGCCATTTCCTTGTTTCTATTTATAAAGCAAGAAAGCCGATTTAATAATGTAGAGTGATGCTATCGGGAGATTTTTGGCCAGCTTGGCACAAACCATGCTTACTTATCTTTAACTATAGCCTGAATTGTTCGCCTAAGTATACAGCCCTTACTTGCTGGTTATCTAAGATTTGAGCAGGAGTGCCTTCGGCGATCAAGTTTCCGTGGCTAACTATGTAGGCTTTTTCACAAACATCCAGGGTTTCGCGCACGTTATGATCTGTGATCAGTACCCCGAGTCCC
Organism: Shewanella sp. AS1; assembly: GCF_021412565.1. Lineage (GTDB taxonomy): Bacteria > Pseudomonadota > Gammaproteobacteria > Enterobacterales > Shewanellaceae > Shewanella. The sequence goes on from NZ_JAKCLJ010000009.1 coordinate 98,315, forward strand.
CGATTTTTCAGCTGTTCGATGATTTTTTTAATGTCGATAACCGAAATTGGATCGACGCCGGCGAAGGGTTCGTCCAAGAGGATAAACTTAGGGTTAGCGGCCAGTGCGCGGGCGATCTCGACTCGGCGACGCTCCCCGCCCGAGAGCGCCATGCCTAAGCTGTCGCGAATATGGGTGATATTAAACTCTTCCAGCAGGTGCTCTAACTCCTCTTCGCGGCCATCATTATTGATATCGCGACGGGTTTGCAGCACGGCCATGATGTTATCTCTGACGCTCAGTTTGCGAAAGATACTGGCTTCTTGCGGCAGGTAGCCTATCCCCTTGCGCGCCCGAAGGTGCATAGGGTCTAGGGTAAGGTTATCTTCATCGATGAAGATCTGTCCCTTATCGCTTTTGACTAGGCCGACAACCATATAAAAGGTGGTGGTTTTCCCTGCGCCATTGGGGCCGAGTAGACCGACGATTTGGCCGGTCTTGACCATCAGGCTCACATCTTGCACCACGGCACGATTTTTATAGCTCTTGGCAAGATTGGTCGCTTTTAGGGTGAGATCTGTCATTGCTTCTCCTGCTTAGGCTGGTCTTTGACAGGCAGCGCTTCCTGATAGTTCTCGGGTTTGATTATGGTGATCACCCGATCGCCCTCTTTACTCTCGGCGATCAGTTGTTGCAACTCTATGTTGTAACGGATCTGATTCCCTGTCACCTGACTGCCGTCTTGTTCTAAGGTGGCATTGCCCAGCAAGGTTAGGGTGCGGGTGGAGAGTTCATAGCGGATCTCATTGGCGCTGGCCGAGGCGGGACGACCATCTTCCATGATTTGCGAATAGGTGGCTGGTTTGCCTGTGGCAACCAGTATCTTGCCGCTGTCATTCTCTTTGGTGAAGGCTCGCAGTTCATCGGCTTTAATCTTGATTGAGCCCTGGGAGATCTCAACCGGACCATGAAAGATGACCTGGTTATTCTTGATATCGGCTTCCTGGCTCGCCGCAGAGATCTTAACCTCCTGCAAAAGGTCGGCTTCATTGGCCATACTGGTAAAAGCGCACAGGCTTAAGGCGCCGGCAAGGAGCAGTTTATTTAGTTTCATATGTTCCTTCTATCTGACTGTTCAGTCGTACATTTTGGGCATTGAGATCGGCTCGTAGGCCTTTACCTGTGATCAGAAAGTCTTTGCCTGTGATCTTAATGCTATGATCTGATGTCATTATCATAGTATTTAGATCCAACTCTAGGTAGTTGGTCTCTATTGTCTGGATCGGTTCTTCAGGGCTGATGGCATCAATAATAACATCATTTTCCAGGGTGACTTTTCCCTTGTTTTTATCCAAAGTGCCCTTAGTGGATCTTAGACGCCATTGAGCATTGCCACTATCGGGATAAACCAGATACACAGGCTCGGAGAAATAGGTCATGTTCTGCTCAGAGTAAAACTCCATGTGGCTGGCACTGACCCGGCTGTTTACCTGTCCCAGCTCATCGAACTGCACACTCTGTAGATTATTGACTATATAATCGGGGCGATCCGAGACTGTGGTGACCTCGCCTTGAGTGCTGCGCTTCACCTGCACCTGCCAGTAGAGTATCAGGGCGGCGCTGAAGAAGGCTAAGATGGCGAGTGTAACCCTGTTCATATACTCATTCCATGGGCAGAGTCGAACTTATCTTGACTCAAGAGAATAAGATCTGTCAGTTCTCTTAGGGCACCGTGGCCACCTTTAATGCAGGTGATCATATCCACATGCTGTTTCACATAGGGATGACCGTCGGCGACACACACAGATAAACCTACTTTTTGCATCACAGGCAGATCCACCATGTCATCACCTATATAGGCGACCTGCTCGGGTGTGACTTGATAGTGTTTAAGCAGTGTTTCATAGGGCTCCAGCTTGTTGTCTACGCCCTGGTAGATATGAGTTACTCCCAGTGCCGTCATGCGATCTTCGACGATTTTCGACTTACGGCCAGTGATAATGGCTACGGGAATATCGCTGGTCAGCAGTGAACGCACACCATAACCATCGCGAGTGTGGAAGGTTTTGAGCTCATCGCCCGAATTACTCATATAGACAAGACCATCGGAAAAGACGCCATCCACATCGCAGATAAGCAGTTTGATCTGTTTTGCTTTATTCCAGAGGGCATCGCTGATGGGGCCATAGAAACCTTGATGTGCCATGATTAGATCACTCCCGCCTTGACCAGGTCTAGCATATTAAGTGCGCCAATTGGGCGCTGCTGATTATCTATCACAATTAAGCCGTTGATCTGTTTCTTATCCATAATCGCGAGGGCTTCGGCGGCTAAGATATTGTCGCTGACAGTGACACAGCCATGGGTCATCACCTGATTGATGGCTGTGGTGCGCAGGTTTATCTCGGCATCGATCACCCGGCGCAGATCGCCATCGGTAAAGATACCCACTAAGAACCCCTTGTCATCGGTAACGGCCGTCATCCCGAGTCCTTTCTTGGAGATCTCATACAGGGCTTCGGTAATGCCGATATCTTGCTGCACTAACGGCAGTTCGCTGCCACTGTGCATCACATCGCTCACCTTAAGCAGCAGTTTACGGCCTAAGCTGCCACCGGGGTGGGAGAGGGCAAAATCATCTTTGGTAAAGCCGCGTGCCTGCAACAGTGCAACGGCCAGGGCATCACCCATCACTAGGGTTGCCGTGGTGCTGGAGGTGGGAGCTAGGCCCAGTGGGCAGGCTTCTTCCGGTACTTCGATACACAGGTGCACGGCTGAGTGTTTTGCCATGCTGGAGTTTGGGTTACCTGTCACAGCAATTACCGGCAGTCCCATGCGCTTGATAACGGGCATCAGAGTTAAAATCTCATCAGCCTCTCCCGAGTTAGAAATAGAGAGAATGATATCGTTTTCACTCAGCACCCCAAGATCGCCGTGACTGGCTTCACCTGGATGAACGAAAAAGGCGGGGGTGCCGGTACTGGCCAGGGTGGCGGAAATTTTATTGCCTATATGACCGGATTTCCCCATGCCCATGACGATCACTTTCCCTGTACAGGAGAAGATCAGTTGGCATGCCTTGGCAAACTCGATTGAATCGACATATTGGTACAGGTTATCCAACGCATTGCGTTCGATATCGATAACATTGCGTCCCCATTGACGTAATTGATTTGCATCTACCATCTTCTTTTCTCTCTATATATCTCTGTCGCGCCTTATTAGGATAGGAAAACGGCCGTTTGGTAGGCGATAAAAGTGATTAATAACATAACACCGTGCCAAGGTTTCAACTGACGAGCTTTACCTGTCGATAAGACCAGTATGGCTAAGGCTGCGCTGGTTGCCATCACCATATAGAAGTCACGCGTACTGGCGGCGGCATCTATCTCGCCTGGAGCTATCAATGCCGGAATGGCCAATACGGCTAAAATATTAAACAGATTCGAGCCGACAATATTGCCTATGGCCAGGTCGTCCTCTTTCTTGAGTACGCCGGCGACACAGGCGGCGAGTTCCGGCAGGCTGGTACCGACGGCGATAATAGTCAGTCCTATCACCAGATCTGACAGCTGATAGGCTTTGGCTATGCCCACCGCCCCTTGTACCATCCAGTCTGCCGAGAGCGGCAACAGCACAATACCCACAATTAACCAGAAAATTGCCTTTAAGGTTGGCACATCTTTGGGCACTTCGCTCTCGGCTTCATCGACCAAAGGATCACTCGTCTTGTTGCTGATGGCATGCCAGATAAGGTATCCCATCAGCAGCAGGAATAAGCCCATTAAGATGACCCCGTCGAGGCGACTGAGCTGGCCATCAAACATTAGATAACCCGCTAAGGCGGTGCCTCCCAACATCATGGGGATCTCCCGCTTCAATGTTTGTGAGGTGACGGCAATGGCGCCAAGTAGGGCGGTTATCCCTAAGATTAGGGTAATATTGGCGATATTTGAGCCTAACACATTACCAATTGCTGTATCTGTCATGCCTTCCATCGATGCCGTGGCCGCAACAAACATTTCTGGTGCAGAGCTGCCCATGGCGACAATGGTTAAACCGATCAGCATGGGCGGCAGCCCCAGATTGCGGGCAAATGCGGCGGCGCCGTAGACAAATTTGTCGGCACTCCAGACCAAGGCGGCAAGTCCGGCTACCAAAAGAAAGATATTAAATAGCATTGAGAGTCATAATTATTTGAATGTCTGGGGCGCATTTTCGCCGTAATTGAACAAAATTGAAAGTATTGCGATAAGATAGTGTCGATTCGGTTGTGCACAATTGGTCAATTTCGTACAATTTGCCTCTTTTGTGGCATTTTATCCTGCATTCTTTTAGGTCTTTGTTATGAGTCATAAACAGGTAAGTGATGACATCAAGCCCCTGGTCGAGATAAGTAATCTCGGCTTTAGTCGTGGCAAACATGTGATTTATGAAGATGTTAGCCTGTCTATCCCACGAGGCAAAGTTACTGCCATCATGGGGCCCAGTGGTATAGGTAAAACCACCCTCTTAAAGCTTATCGGCGGTCAACTGCAGCCAGAGCAGGGGCAGATTTTGGTCGATGGCATAGATGTCCATCAATGTAACCGCAGCCAGTTGTTTGCCCTGCGTAAGCGAATGAGCATGTTGTTTCAGAGCGGCGCCCTATTTACCGACATGAACGTATTCGATAACGTTGCCTTCGCGCTGCGTGAACATTCAGATCTTCCCGAAGCCATTATTAAACGCATAGTGCTGATGAAGCTTGAAGCCGTCGGTCTTCGCGGCGCGGCGAATATGATGCCAAGCGAACTGTCTGGCGGGATGCAAAGACGTGCGGCGCTGGCAAGGGCTATCGCCTTGGAGCCTGAGCTGATCCTCTATGATGAACCCTTTGCTGGCCAGGATCCTATCTCTATGGGGGTGCTGGTAAAGCTTATTCGTGAATTGAGCGATGCGTTGAATTTAACCTCGGTCGTGGTGTCTCACGATGTGCAGGAGGTGCTGAGTATTGCCGATTATGTGTATGTCCTGGCCGACAAGCGGGTGATCGCCCATGGCACACCAGAGAGTTTACGACAGGCGGATAATCCTCAATTGAAACAGTTTATTGGTGGAGAACCGGATGGTCCTGTACCGTTTCATTTTCCCGCTCAAGATTACCAAAAGGAGATGTTAGGTGAGCTTGACTGATCAGATTGCCAATCTGGGGCGTAGTGCCATCGAGAATGTGCTTGGCCTGGGCCGAGCCGGTTTGATGTTGTGGGGAGCGGTCGTCAGATGGCCTCAGCCACGAAAAGGATTGCCGTTATTGGTACGCCAGCTCTATGTGGTCGGCGTGCAGTCTATGGTGATCATCCTGGTCTCAGGTCTGTTTATCGGCATGGTATTGGCGCTACAAGGCTATAATATTTTAGTGGGTTTCGGCACAGAAGAGAGTTTAGGGCCCATGGTGGCGCTGAGTCTGCTGCGTGAGCTGGGACCTGTGGTGACCGCATTGCTGTTTGCTGGGCGCGCCGGTTCGGCGCTGACGGCCGAAATTGGCCTGATGAAGAGCACAGAGCAGCTTTCCAGTCTCGAGATGATGGCGATCGATCCTCTGCGGCAGATCATCGCGCCCCGCTTTTGGGCTGGGGTAATAAGCTTGCCCTTATTGGCCTTGATGTTTACCGCTGTGGGTATCTATGGCGGCCACTTAGTTGGGGTTGAATGGAAAGGGATCGATGCTGGCAGCTTCTGGTCGATTTTGCAGGCATCGGTAGAGTGGCGTCAGGATATAGTGAACTGCCTGATTAAGAGCGCTGTGTTTGCCGTGGTTGTTACCTGGATAGCCTTGTACCGTGGTTATCATGTGATCCCAAATCCGGAAGGGATCAGCCGGGCGACCACACAGACTGTAGTGCAGTCGAGCCTGGCGGTATTAGCGTTAGATTTTTTGTTGACGGCCGTGATGTTTGGCCGTTAATCGAAGTTTATGGATGAACCTGAGCACAGTTTAACTGATGCATTTGAATGAGTGGTTGTGAGTATGTTGACTCGAAAAATAGAATTGTTGGTGGGACTGTTTATTCTCTCTGGCTTATTGGCATTTTTGGTCCTGGTGTTTAACGTGGCCAATGTTGAGGTCAAGCCGGGTCAAAGTCATTACACCTTGTATGCTAAATTCAGCAATATAGGGGGACTCAAGGTGCGCTCACCTGTCAAAGTCGGCGGTGTGGTTGTCGGCCGTGTAAGCAATATTCATCTGGATCCTCAAGAGTTGGTGGCCGTGGTCGAGTTGTCTATGGATAAAGAGTATGATCAGTTCCCCGACACCAGCAGCCTGTCGATTTTGACATCTGGTCTGCTGGGCGAACAGTTCCTGGGGCTGACCCCTGGGTTTGTTATGGACGATGTGGCTATGCTCAAGGATGGGGATCGCATCAATGATACTCATTCGGCCTTAGTGCTTGAAGATCTGATAGGCCAGTTCTTATACAGTGTAAAATCCAAAGAGTAAGTAGTAGGGATTATTATGAAATCATTATGGAAACTTATGTTGGGCATGGTCGCCCTATCGATTAGCCTGAGTGTTTTTTCTGCGGAGGCTCAGTCTCAAGAGGCCAAGTCTCAAGAGGCCAAATCTCAAGAGGCTATGATAAATAGCCAAGATCCCTATGCCATGGTCGAATCTGTGGCCAATAAGACTTTTGCCCGTTTTCATCAGGATATTGACTTGATTAAGTCTAATCCTGACCACCTTAAGCGGATAGTCTCAGAAGAGTTGATGCCCTATATTGACTATAAATATGCGGCCTATAAGGTGATGGGCAGCCACCTTAGAGAGAGCACACCTGAGCAGCGGGAAGCATTTGCCGAGGCGTTTAAGGGGTATCTTATCGCCACCTATGCTCAGGCGTTTACCGAATACACCAACCAGGCCGTAGAATTCGAGCCTGCCAAGAATTTTTCCAATGAAAAAATGGTGGATGTGAATGTGCAGATCATTGAGCAGGGCCGTCCACCCATTAAACTGCAATTTCGGGCGCGTCGTTTAAAAGATGACAGCTGGAAGGCGTTTGATCTGGTTGCCGAGGGGGTGAGTCTGCTCTCTTCTAAGAGTGCCGAGCTGACTAACCTTATTCGCCAGCAGGGAATCGATCATGTGATTGGTCTGCTTAAACAGCATGGCGATAGCCACATCAGCCTGCAGAAAAAGGGTAGCAAGTAATTATGTCGGCGCCGCAGCAGAGCTTACTGCAGTTTAATGTCGAGCAAACTCAGTGTTATCTTAGCGGCCATCTGTCGCAGCAGGCAGTGGTCGAGCTTTGGCCGAATGTCGATAATTTGCTGGATAACAAGGTTGAGTCATTAGATCTTGGTGGAATAGAGAGCAGCGACTCGGCTGGTGTCGCGCTGCTATTACATTTGATGGCGCTTAAGCGCCGCACGGGTGTCACCCTGATGATGCAGGGGGCGCCTTCGCAGTTACAGAAACTAATTGATTTGTATGATTTACAAGACTTCTTCGCAGAAGAAGCCAAAAAGGGTTAACCATTAATGGAATGTAAAGAGATAGAGCAGTTGCTTCTTGAAGCACTTTCTTTAGACGAGGTTCAGGTGAGTCAAGAGGGGACTCACTACAAAATTATCGCAGTAGGCGATTGTTTTGACGGCGTTAACCGAGTCAAACAACAACAGATGATTTATGCTCCACTGATGGAGCAGGTAACCAGTGGGGCATTGCATGCGATTACCATCAAAGCCTTTACACCGACGCAATGGAAGCGTGAAAAAGTCTTTAATATGTAAGCTTAGAGGCCATTGTGGATAAATTAAAAATTCAGGCGAGTGGAGCGCTCGCCGGTGATGTGGTGATTTCCGGGGCGAAAAATGCCGCCTTACCCATTCTGATGGCGGGGGTATTGGCTGACTCTGAGTTTGTGGTCAGCAACGTGCCTAACCTCAGAGACGTTAAAACCAGTTGTGAGCTGCTGCGCTGTTTAGGTGCCGATGTTGAGCGCAGCGAAAACGGTGAGATTAAGATTTCGAGCGCTAACCTTAATCATTACTGCGCCCCCTATGAATTAGTGAAAACCATGCGGGCCTCGATTCTTATCTTAGGTCCGCTGCTGGCACGTTTCGGTACAGCCGATGTGTCTCTGCCTGGCGGCTGCGCTATCGGTGCGCGTCCGGTAAACTTGCATCTGCACGGTTTGGAGCAGATGGGCGCCAAGATAGATGTGAAAGAGGGTTATATCAAGGCCCGTGTCGATGGTCGTCTTAAAGGTGCTCACATCTTTATGGATATGGTCAGTGTTGGCGCGACTGAAAACCTGCTGATGGCTGCAGCACTCGCCGATGGTGAGACTGTGATTGAAAATGCCGCCCGCGAACCTGAGGTAACGGATCTGGCTAACTGTCTTATCGCCATGGGCGCTAAAATCAGCGGCGCGGGTACAGACACCATAGTGATCCAAGGGGTCGAGTCGCTCAAGGGTTGCCACTATAGAGTGATGCCAGATCGCATCGAGACCGGCAGTTTTCTGGTGGCTGCGGCGGTAACTCGTGGAAAAATCCGCTGCGTTAACGCAGATCCATCTACCCTGGATGCGGTGATCGCCAAGCTGGAAGATGCCGGTGCCAAGATAGCAACCGGGGATGATTGGATTGAGCTGGATATGCAGGGGCAGCAGCCCAAGGCCGTGAATATCAAGACCATGCCTTATCCAGGTTTCCCGACCGATATGCAGGCACAGTTTTGTGTGCTGAACGTGTTGGCAAAAGGCACGGCAACCATTACCGAAACCATCTTCGAGAACCGCTTTATGCATGTGCCTGAGCTGATCCGTATGGGCGCGAAGATGGAGCTCGAAGGCCATACTTGTATTATCCAGGGAATAGAGAAGCTTAACGGTGCTCAGGTGATGGCAACCGATCTGCGCGCCTCTGCCAGTTTGGTTATCGCAGGTCTAGTAGCCGATGGTGTGACCACGGTCGATCGCATCTATCACCTCGACAGGGGTTATGAGCATATCGAAGATAAATTTAAAGGCCTAGGCGGTGAGGTGATCCGTACTCAATAACTTTAGCCAGGTTATTTATTTTGATAAACAAAAAGCCATTAAATGTAATGGCTTTTTTGCTTTCTATTGGGGTATGCTGAGGCGAGTCGCCCGATAAAAATCGATTTTATTTCGGCTCTAGGACGAGTTGGCGACTAAAATTAATTGTGTCATTTATGTTTGGTTTCATCATGACAAGGAGGGGATATGGAACATAACAAACGGATTGTTTTCTTAATTTGCCTATTGGTGCTGGCGTTTGTTTTTTACGGCGTAGGCATGCATAACAGTGCTTTGGGTTTAGTCATTGTCGGTGCGCTGTTTGAAACGATTTTCTGGTTACAGCTGTTTAGGCGAAGCTCGAAAAAATCATTCTGAACCGAGTGTTATACAGAACATAAAAGCCAGTATTTACTGGCTTTTATGTTTTCTGGTCCCTGTTCTTTGGGATTTGCTATGTGAATCTTGTTATCTGGGGCCCCTAGTTATTGAGGCTGATCGCCGCTCAGATTTTCCCCTATGGTGACTGGCACCTTATAGTATTTGCCTTCACGAATAATGGTCATGATCACTTGGGTACCCGGACGGGTTTCGGCAATTCTGTCCATCAGCATTTCGACGCCGGGAACGGTTTCATCGTTAAACTGAGTGATCACATCTCGAGGGCGTAACTTGGCTTTTGCTGCGGGTCCCAGGCGATCCACATCTGTTATCATCACGCCAGTCAGATCCGGCAGATTGAGGATCTGCGCCATCACAGGATTAATAGGCTCACCGGTGATCCCCAGGGCACCACGTATAACCCGGCCATCTTTGATCAGTTTGCCCATGATGCTGTGAGCCAGCTTAATGGGGATGGCAAAATTGATCCCGTGACCACCGCCTTCACCACCCACTTGGAACGCGGCAGTATTAATCCCAATGAGTTGGCCGCTGGTATCGATAAGTGCGCCGCCCGAGTTGCCAGCATTAATGGCGGCATCGGTTTGCAGAAAGTCCAGATAACCCGAGCTAAGACCATTTCGGCCCGTGGCACTGATGATCCCCTGAGTGATAGTTTGGCCAAGGTTATAGGGGTTGCCGATAGCCAGTACCACATCGCCCACCTGAGGCGGTATAGCGAGATTAAGCGGTACGACGGGCAGGCTGTCGCCTTCGACTTTGAGCACAGCAAGATCGGTAACCGAATCTGAACCAACCACTTCTGAGGTAAACTTGCGGCCATCTTGCAGCGCCACAACAATTTCATCGGCCTTTTTGATCACATGATAGTTAGTGAGTATGTAACCCTCTTTACTCATGATCACACCTGAACCTAGCCCCTGTAGCGAGCCAGAACTGAGCGGGCGTCCCTGTTCTATGCTCAGACTATAGATATTGACAACCGCAGGTGCAGCGCGTCTTACTGCCTTGGAAAAAGAGAGCTCTACTCCATTGGCACCGCGTGGCTGAAAAAAACTATTCTGCTGGTTATTACCATTAATCAATGGCGTGATGACTAAAAAGACCGCGGCCATAATCAGGCCAAAAAATACGGCTTTAGCTATATATAACCCAGTCTCTTTTAGCGTCATATTGATGATTTTTATGGGATGAGTGGCTGTAGATTAACATGTTTATCTATATGGCACTATATAGGGATAATCCGGCATAGGGATAGGTTAACTATCAATGTCATAGGCAGTGCCATAGGTAAAAACAGAGGCAGAAAAGGCTGGCCTTTTCTGCCTGAGTGAAATTACCTCAATACCAGATAGAGGTAATTGTTATCGCGACGAATCTTGAGGGCGACAGCGCCGTGGCTATCTTTCAGCTCGGCTTTAAGCTCCTTCAGATCCTCTATGTTATTGCGGTTAATCCCGACAATCACATCGCCTTTTAGCAGACCTATGGATGCGGCGGGCGAGCCTTGGGCGACCTCAGTGATTGCGACCCCCTTATCGACATTCTCCAAGGTGGCTCCCGCTAACATTGGGTGTACAGCGCCAGCTGCAGCTTCAGTGGTTTGACTGGCCTCACCTAAAACGGCAGTAACGGCTTTCTTGTCGCCATCGCGTATGATGCCAAGTTTCACCTTGGCGCCAGCCCCCATAGTGCCAATCTTGGCTCTGAGCTCCTGGAAGGATTTAATGGGCTTGTCGTTGATGCTGACTATGATGTCACCGGCCTTAATGCCCGCCTTATCGGCGGCGCTATCCGGCATCACTTCGTTGACGAAGCCACCGTGCTGGGTATCCAGCCCAAAGCCTTGGGCCAGCTCGTTATCCAGGTCGCGTCCGCTCACGCCCAATACGCCACGGCGAACTTCACCGTGCTCGATTAATTGGGAGACTAAGTTACTGACCATGTTGGCAGGAATAGCAAAGCCGATACCTACGTTGCCGCCGCCGGGCGCAACAATAGCGGTATTGATACCGATAAGCTCACCATTGAGATTGACCAGGGCGCCACCAGAGTTACCGCTGTTGATAGCGGCATCGGTTTGAATAAAGTTCTCTAGCATCTCAATGCCTAGGCCACTACGACCCATGGCACTGACAATCCCCGAGGTCACAGTTTGCCCCAGACCGAACGGATTACCTATGGCCACTGTGAAATCCCCGACCCTCAGTTCATCGGAATCGGCACGTTTAAGTGCGGTGAGGTTCTTTGCCTTGATTTGTAGTAACGCTATGTCGGTCTCGGCGTCTGTGCCAATCAATTTAGCTTCAATTTCACGGCCATCGTGCAGGCCGATTAAGATCTTATCGGCGCCTTCGATAACATGGTTGTTGGTGACTATATAGCCTTTGCTGGCATCGATAATGACCCCAGAACCCAAGCCTTTAAAGGGGCGTTCCTGAACTTGTTCCCGAGGGGCGTTGGGGCCGAAGAAATAACGAAATGCATCGGGAAGGCGTTGTTTGGATACATGAGTGCCTTCCACAGCGACTGCGACAACAGCCGGGGTGGTCTTCTCTAGCATAGGGGCGAGACTTGGCAGCTGCTGACCATCAACGGCGAGGGGGATGGCTGCTTGTGACACGGCAGGCATGACCAACAGGGTGGCGCTTAGTACGGCGGCAGACACTAGTGATAGTTTTGTTTTCATCAATTCATGACTCCAAATTGGGGATAATGGATTTATGATCACGCTAGAAGCAGGGCGTTGGCATTTTGCTCTGCCTCTCCAATCTGATAGCGAATCTTAAATCAGGTTATTCATTCCGACTATAGGCATTTGAGTAAAGTTCAGCTCTATTAACAAAGGTTAATTTTTTGATCATGCAATGCTTTTTCGTTAGTTAATCTTGATACCGTCCACTCGCTAAGTCGGTCATGGATATAATGGCGATACTTGTTTTGTTCTAGAAATATAAAGTGTGCCAGAAATATAAAGATGAACGGCAAGATGGCCGCGCACTTAAACCTGAACCAGAGTCTGAACCTGAACCTGAACCTGAACCAGAACCAGAACCAGAGTCTGAACCTAAAAGATGCAGGAGATAGCTATGGGGAATTCGCCTGATCATGCTACCATCGGCAGGTTTATTTTTAAGGATAGAAGAGAATCGTAACAGTGTCGTACCTCACCCCCTGGCAGTATTACCAACAAGATCTGCAAAAAGCTGAGTTCTCCCATGACAGTGCCCAGGAGCGCGCAGTTAAATCTTTACAGCGGGTTTATGATGAATTAGTTGCGCAGCAACAGCCCTTGTCGGTTTTGGGGAAGGTAAAGGGGCTGTTTGGCGCGGCAAAGCCGCAGGTCAAAGGCTTATATCTTTGGGGTGGGGTTGGACGGGGCAAGACCTATCTGATGGATACTTTTTATCAGGCGCTGCCGGGCGATAAAAAACTCAGAGCTCACTTCCACCGCTTCATGCATCAAATTCATCAGGATTTAGATGGCCTGAAAGGTCAGCGAGATCCCCTGCTTATTATTGCCCAGCGTATGGCCGAACGTTATCAGGTGATCTGTTTTGATGAGTTCTTCGTTTCCGATATCACAGATGCCATGTTGCTGGGCACACTGTTTGAGGCGCTGTTTGCTCAGGGCGTAGTGCTGGTGGCGACCTCCAATATCATTCCCGATGACTTGTATCGCAATGGGCTGCAGCGAGCGCGTTTCTTGCCGGCTATCGCCTTAATTAACCAGCATTGTGAAGTATTAAATGTCGATAGCGGGGTCGATTATCGTCTGCGCACCTTAGAGCAGGCGGAGATCTACCATCATCCGCTGGATGCGAAGGCCGATGAGAATCTACTTAGCTACTTTAAGCAGCTAGCGCCAGAGAGCGCAGATGATTCTGTGAGTATTGAAATCGATGGCCGGGAGATAGCTATCCGCGCCCAGGCGCAAGGTGTGTTACTGCTGAACTTCAGGGATCTTTGCGATGGCCCACGCAGTCAGCGCGACTATATGGAGCTGGCTTGTCTGTATCATACAGTTTTGCTCAGTAATGTTGAGCAGATGGGCGGACAGTCAACCGGTGATGATATTGCGCGGCGATTTTTAGCCATGGTGGATGAGTTTTACGAGCGTAATGTCAAACTAATCATCTCTGCCGAAGTTACCTTGGAGGAGATCTATACTTCTGGCTTATTGTCCTTCGAATTCAAACGCTGTCGTTCGCGCTTGATTGAAATGCAGTCGCGGGAATATCTGGCGCTAGAACATCTGCCTTAACCGATTTGACGCTGACACTTGTCTTCTAGCTGCTTGCTTTTTGCTTCTTATATATGTGGAGGCAATATAAGTCGCGAGGGCAAAACTGCATGAAAAGAGGGGAGAGGGCGCGGCGTTTTTCGATCTTGATCACCGATTCTCCCCTCAAAGAAGAACATTTTAATTTAGTTAAAAAATTAGATGATTTTTAAGTCAGCTTTGTCTATAATTCGCGACCTGCCCTCGTTACTCCACCGAAAAGGTGGAAGTTATAAAGCCTTATTCTTTGCTCGAAGGGGCGGAGAATGGCATTTTTTGTGTTGTTATTTAATGATAAATAATGGCATGTGAGACAGAATTTTAACATTGGGTTTTTGTAAATGAAGACTACTTTTACTGCTACGCCAGAAACCGTTACTCGCGACTGGTATGTTGTTGATGCTGAAGGTAAAACTTTAGGTCGTATCGCTACTGAAATTGCTCTACGTCTACGTGGTAAGCATAAGCCAGAGTATACACCTCATGTTGATACAGGCGACTACATCATAGTTATCAACGCTGATAAAGTAACTGTTACTGGTGATAAAGCGAAAGGCAAAATGTACTACTCGCATTCAGGTTTCCCTGGTGGCATTAAGCAAATCAGCTTTGAAAAGCTGCAAGCGCATAAGCCAGAGATGATTATCGAGAAGGCAGTTAAGGGTATGTTACCTAAAGGTCCTCTGGGCCGTGCCATGTACCGTAAACTGAAAGTTTACGCTGGCGCAGAACATAACCACGCTGCACAACAACCTCAAGTTCTTGATATCTAATCCGGGAGTAAGCTAATGGCTGCAACTCAGTACTACGGCACTGGCCGTCGCAAAACATCTACTGCTCGCGTATTCGCTAAAGTAGGTAGTGGTAACATCGTCGTGAACCAACGTCCACTTGACGAATATTTTGGTCGTGAAACTGCTCGTATGGTTGTTCGTCAACCTCTAGAGCTAGTTGAAATGACTGACAAGCTAGACATCTATGTAACTGTTAAAGGCGGTGGTATCACTGGCCAAGCAGGTGCAATCCGTCACGGTATCACTCGTGCACTGATGGAACTTGATGAAGCTCTACGTCCATCTCTACGCGCTGCTGGTTTCGTTACCCGTGATGCTCGTCAGGTTGAGCGTAAGAAAGTGGGTCTACGTAAAGCACGTCGTAAACCACAATTCTCTAAGCGTTAATATTTCGCTTCGACAATTTCAAAAAAACCCAGCATTTTTGCTGGGTTTTTTTATGTCTGTTGAAAGCGCTGTGCTTTCCGGAATATATTCAGCTGCTTGTAAGAATCATAAGGTAGACTTGTGTTATTGGTTCTTTGGATAAAATAATTTCACGATCGATAGGGAGGCCTATGTCGTTTCAACTCATCATGCTCGCGCTGGCGTTAGTGTTAATTATTGAGGGGATAGGACCGCTATTATTTCCGAACCGCTGGCAGGCCTATTTAAGGGAAATTTCTGCTCAAAATCAGCGAGTATTGCAAAGGCTCGGGGGCGGATTAGTGACGGCAGGAGTGGTCTTATTGATTATTTTTTCTTAAATTAGTTGCCACCTTTTGCGAAAAATCTGCTAGAATCCCGTTTTAATCACTACCATGCAGCAAAAAATGGGCAAAAACGTCGTCGTTCTCGGCACCCAATGGGGTGACGAAGGAAAGGGTAAGATAGTCGACCTTCTTACCGAACAGGCTAAATATGTCGTTCGTTATCAAGGTGGCCACAATGCAGGCCATACACTTGTTATCGATGGTGACAAAACCGTTCTTCATCTTATTCCATCAGGGATCTTACGTGATAATGTAAAATGCATTATCGGTAATGGTGTGGTGCTTGCGCCAGACGCTCTGATGAAAGAGATCAATATGCTTAAAGAGCGTGGCGTTCCGGTTGAGGAGCGTTTACTTATCTCTGAAGCATGTCCTCTCATTCTTCCATTCCATTGTGCCTTAGATATTGCTCGCGAAAAAGCGCGCGGTAATAAAGCCATTGGTACGACAGGTCGTGGTATCGGTCCTGCTTATGAAGACAAGATTTCACGTCGTGGTTTACGTGTGGGCGATCTGTTTAATGCAGAGCTGTTTGCCGTCAAACTGAAAGAAGTGATGACTTATCATAACTTCATGCTGACAGAATACTATGGTTGTGAAGCGGTTGACTACGAGACCACGTTGAAAGATGCCTTAGGGATCGCCGATTACCTTAAGAGCATGTGTACCGATGTGACCGAGCTGCTCGATCAGGCACGTAAAGCGGGTGAACCAATCCTATTTGAGGGTGCACAAGGTACGCTGCTGGATATCGACCACGGTACTTATCCTTTCGTGACCTCGTCGAACACGACTGCAGGTGGTGTGGCCACGGGTAGCGGTTTCGGTCCACGTCACTTGGATTATGTTCTGGGTATCATGAAGGCGTACACCACTCGCGTGGGTGCGGGTCCTTTCCCAACTGAACTTAGTGACGAAATTGGTGATCATTTAGGTACTAAGGGTCACGAGTTTGGTGCCACTACCGGCCGTAAGCGTCGTCCAGGTTGGTTAGATATTGTTGCTATGAAACGCGCAGTACAGATCAACAGCATCAGCGGCTTCTGCTTGACCAAGTTGGATGTATTAGATGGCTTGGAAGAGGTGAAGATCTGTGTCGGTTACCAATTCCCAGATGGCAGCATCTCAACTGTGACGCCATTAGCGGCCGAAGGTTATGAGCAGGTCACTCCTGTACTTGAGACTATGCCAGGTTGGAGCGAAAACACCTTCGGTGCGACCTCTATTGATCAACTGCCTCAGGCGGCGATCAATTACATCAAGCGTATCGAAGAGCTGCTGGAAACCCCAGTCGACATTATCTCGACGGGTCCCGACAGAAACGAGACCATGATTCTGGTGAATCCGTTTAATTAATGATGAAAGGCCGCACTCAGCGGCCTTTTTCTTAGGTCGGAATTAGGCTGACGGCGGCGATTAGCGCACTAAGCCTTCACAGTCGCCTCAATGTCAGCAAATGGGTCAAGCTCTCGATAGAATTGCCGATAAGATAACAAGTCCCACCCGTGTAGATGCCACAAAATTTGTGGGATAGGTGAAATTGTTATAGAGAATCTGGTATGTTGCGATTAGTATTCCTTATTATTTTTAGTGGTTTATCTCTTGTCGGCTCAGCTCAGGCAGACAGTGATAGTAAGGCGACAAGTCTCCCCCGGGCTGTGGATATCTACAGTCAGGAGCAGTTGATCGATATGATCCGCGATAAGTCCTACCTTATCCGGGTCAAGGGCGATAAGTGCCAGCTGGTGCAGGACATCGAGGCGCGCGCCGAAGTGTTAAAACAGCCGCTGTACCAGTATCTGTGGGCAGAGATGCTCAGTCATGGGATCTGCGTGAAAGCCAATCCGCCTCGTGGGATTTCCATGTTGCGCGATGCAGCAGAGCAAGGTAGCGCCGAAGCCATGGTGCGTATTGCCGAGTATTACCATGATGGTAAGTTTGTTATTCAGGATAGACAGCGCGCAGTGCAATATGTATTGCCCGCAGCCGCCAGCGGCGATCTACCGGCGCGTATGATGTTGGTAAAACTGTTTGGCGAAGGTTATGGTAGCCCCAGAGATTATGAGATGGGCTATCATTGGCTATACAATGATGTATTTAGTGATGAGGCGACCAAACAGGAAGCCGTGAAATTGTTGAAGGTGCTCGCTGCTAAGATGCCCCCCAGTGCGGTAGAACGGGCCAGGCAGGAACACCTGAGATCCCAGTAATTGCCCGAGTCCCGCATGAGGGCTGACATTTTGGATATTGAATGATCAAAGATCCGCATAAACAGCGTGAACAGGAAAAGTACGATAACCCCATTCCCAGCCGCGAGTATATTTTAGACTACTTGCGCTCCCAGACCTCACCCCTCAATCGTGAAAAAATTGCCCAGGCGCTCAAGCTAGATGATGAGGAGCGCCTCGAAGCCCTGCGTCGCCGACTGCGGGCGATGGAGCGTGACGGTGAGCTGGTCTTTACCCGCGGTCAGGCCTATGGCCTGCCAGAGCGCATGGATCTGCTCAGCGGCACCATTATCGGTCACCGCGAAGGCTTTGGTTTTCTTAAGCTGGATGAAGGCGGCGACGATCTCTTCATCAATAATCGTGACATGCTGATGTATTTTCACGGTGACAAGGTATTGGCTCAGAAGGCCGGTGTCGATAGAAAAGGCCGCCGGGAAGCGCGTATCGTGCGTCTCACCCATGAGCGCAGTGCGGCGCTGGTCGGGCGTTTTCATCTGGATTCCGGCATGGGATTTGTCATCGCCGACGATCGCCGTATCACCCAGGAGATCCTGATCCCCACTGAAGATAGAAATGGCGCCCGTCAGGGGGATGTGGTCGTGGTGGAACTGACCCGTCGCCCCGGCCGCCATATCAAGGCCGCAGGCAAGGTGACCGAAGTGTTAGGCAAAGAGATGGCGCCCGGGATGGAAATTGAGATTGCCCTGCGCAATTACGATCTGCCCCATAAATGGTCGAATGTGATCGAGAAGAAGCTGCGCAAGATCCCCGATGAGGTGACCGAAGCCGATAAGCTGGGGCGGGTCGATCTGCGTCATCTGCCGCTGGTGACTATCGATGGTGAGGATGCGCGGGATTTCGATGATGCCGTGTATGCCGAGAACAAGAAGAGCGGCGGCTGGCGCCTGTGGGTCGCCATCGCAGATGTGAGCCATTATGTGCGCACCGAATCAGCGCTGGACACAGAGGCGAGGGCCAGGGGCAACTCGGTTTACTTTCCATCGCAGGTGATTCCCATGTTGCCGGAGAAGTTGTCTAACGGCCTCTGCTCCCTTAATCCCAATGTGGACCGGCTCTGTATGGTGGCCGAGATGACCATTTCGGCTGCGGGTAAATTGTCTGGCTATAAGTTCTACCCGGCCGTGATGCACTCCCATGCGCGCCTGACCTACACTCAGGTGGCGGATATGCTCGAAGGCGGCGAGGTCAGCGATCCATTAACGCCTATCTTCCCCCACCTGCAGACCCTGCAGTCGCTCTATCTGGCCCTGGATCAGACCCGCAATCAAAGGGGCGCCATCGCCTTCGAGACCATTGAGACCCAGTTTATTTTCAATAACGATCGCAAGATAGATCGCATCGAACCGAGAAGCCGCAATCAGGCCCATAAGATCATCGAAGAGTGCATGATCCTAGCGAACGTGGCCTCGGCCAGGTTTGTACAGAAGCATAAGGGCGAAGTGCTCTATCGTGTCCACGAGGCGCCCTCGGAGCAGAAGCTGGCCAACTTTAAGGATTTCCTCAAAGAGCGCGGCCTGCATATGAATGGTGGGCTGGAGCCGACGCCGGGCGACTATCAGGAGATCATGGAGCAGATCGCCGACCGGCCCGATGCGGAGCTTATTCAGGTGATGTTGCTGCGCTCCATGCGCCAGGCGACTTACACCCCGGATAACGCGGGTCACTTCGGTCTGGCGCTGGAGGAATACTCCCACTTTACCTCGCCGATCCGCCGCTATCCGGATCTGATCCTGCACAGGGTGATCCGCTACCTACTGGCCAAGAAGCGCGGCGAAGGCAATGAGAAGTGGACGCCCGATGGCGGCTATCACTATCAGATAGAGGAACTGGATAAACTGGGCGAAGAGTGCTCCATGACGGAGCGGCGCGCCGACGAGGCGACCCGTGATGTCAGCGACTGGCTCAAATGCGAGTTTATGCAGGATCATGTGGGCGACACCTTCGAGGCGGTGATCGCCTCTGTGACCAACTTCGGTCTGTTTGTGCGCCTGCAGGATCTGTTTATCGATGGCCTGGTGCATATCTCCAGCCTTGGCGGCGACTATTATCACTATGATAATATGCGTCAACGTTTGGTGGGTGAGGCGTCCGGCAGGGTATACCAAATCGGCGATCCTGTCACGGTGAAAGTGGCCGGGGTCAACCTGGATGACAGGCAGATCGATTTGATGATGGTCGATGATGAGGGGCGCGCCACTGGCCGCCGTCGCGGCGCGGCGAAGAAGCCGTTAACCGCCCGCGAGCGGGTGAACCTCGAAGGCGCCAAGCTGGGAAAAAACGCCGCGAAAGGCTCAGGTAAGGGCTTAGGTAAGGGAGCGGAAAAAACCGCTCGCAGCGGCGCACCCACTAAAGGAAAGTCCGGAACCAAGTCAAAAGCGGGCACTAAGAGCCGCACTAAAGCCAAGGGGAGCGACAAGGCGGTCAGCGGTAAGAAAACCGGCACCAGACGTAAGAAAAAATAGGCTCAGGTTCACGGGACTCGGTAAAAAAGCCAAACATAATCAGTTGAGATAGAGACAGTTAAAGATGAAAAAACAAGATATCACCTTCGGCATACATGCACTGGAAGCCGTGCTGAAACACAGTCCCGAACGTGTGATTGAGATGTGGGTGCTGCAGGGGCGTGATGATCAGCGTCTGACTCCCTTGCTTGAAATTGCCGCGCAGTACGGGGTATCGATTCAAAAAACGTCACGCAAAGTGTTGGATGAGAAGGCGGGCAGCACTCAGCACCAGGGGGTGCTGGCGCGGGTTAAGGCGGTGAAACAGCTTAACGATAACGACTTATTAGCGCTATTAGAGAAAACCGATACCCCGTTTCTGCTGATCCTCGATGGCGTTACCGACCCGCACAATCTAGGTGCCTGTCTGCGTAATGCCGATGCGGCTGGAGTGCACGGTGTGATTGTGCCGCGGGATAACTCGGCGGGCCTGACGCCGACCGTGAGCAAGGTGGCCTGCGGCGCCGCCGAGGTGGTGCCCTTGTTTCAGGTGACTAACCTGGCGCGTACCATGAAAGCACTGCAAGAAAAGGGCGTTTGGATTGTGGGTGCGGCGGGTGAAGCCGAGCACGATCTCTACAAGGCCGACCTCAAGGGGCCACTGGCAATCGCCATGGGAGCCGAAGATAAAGGGCTGCGCCGCCTGACCCGTGAAAGCTGTGACTCACTGGCCTCTATCCCTATGGCTGGCTCGGTCTCCAGCCTTAACGTCTCCGTCGCCACCGGCATCTGCCTGTTCGAAGCGGTTCGCCAAAGATTGGCGTGAGCGGGAATTGATTGTTGAATTTGTGTTTTGGCCTTTAGTAGACCTAGGCCAATAGCTTCAGCTTCGAGAAATGCCGATGAGGGTAAACTTCATCGGCATTTTTGTACCTGATGGGGAATCTGAGTGCGTTCTTTTGTGTCGCGTTAACCGTTGCTGTTGTTAATAGCCTGCGGCTCGCTTATGTGCAGATACATCTGCTACACGCCGTGAATCCCTCCCTGGAGGCTCGACGATGGCATCGCTGCCATCGACGTCCGCAGATGCATCTACACCTGGTCATTTCATCTCTCCGATTTAACGGTATCGGGTTGCTACTGTGTAATTGGTTTAAGTGAATTTGCGTTGGCTTAGGTTGTGTAGCGTTAGCCGTTGCTGTTATCAATCGCCTGCCCGGCGGGGGAAGTGCAAGCATTCTTTCTGCACGCTGCGAGCACATCCCTGTGAACTCTGCGAAATCATCTGACCTCCACGGATGGAAAAATGTCGGGAACATTTTCTGCCCTGTTTTCGAAGGCCAAAATCGTGCTTACACTCATAACCTAATGTTTTTCATTTGACTGTATTTGCGAGAGTTGAGATTTAAAGGGTTAAGTGATTTATGCCCCAAAGTGTGGTAAGGAAGTGATTGTCGATCTGTGTTTATTGTCATTGTTTCCCCAGTGACACGCCATAAACTCTTCCATGAGGGCTCTACTAAAACATCCTTGTTTTAGAAGGTCACTGGTATCAACAATGCCAATATTAACTAGCCTTTCAGCTATTCAATCTAACAAGAATTTGCCCCTTTCCTTGTTTCGCATGGCTGAACTAGTTCTGCTTAGTATTGGACTGTCGATCTAATTTTAGTAATGCTACAAAGTGTCTACTTTTCTAGAGGCTTACCATATTGTGCTGAAGCAGCATTTACTTTACTGTATGATTTAAGATAATTTTTTTGAGTCTTACTAGTGTGTCTATACATGCTTGGCCTCCTACCTTACAAGGTAGCTTACCTTGCAAGGTCTCACTAATAAGCTGTTAGGCTTCTAGGTGTTAACTGTGAGCAAATTAGTAAAAGTTAGAATTGAGTTACCACCTGAAAATGTTCTCAATGCATCTGCCGAAACACTTTGGGCTGAGCCACTTGGGAAGGGATTGTTTAAACTCCAAAATTCACCATTTGGTGCATATGGTTATAGCTTTGAAGATATTGTAATAGCCGATGATAATGAAATACCTAATGTTTTAGGTGTTCATGAAAATTCGGGGCGTTCTACTTACCGCATATTGGTAAAGGACGGGGTTCTAGACACAGATGAGTTTGCCCAAGCTTGGAAAAAATTAGAAAGTATTGGTTGTACCTACGAGGGTTCAGAATCAAAGTTGTTGGCTATTGATGTTCCTGCCAATACAGATATTTTCCATGCTTATAAATTACTTGAGGCAGGTGAAGAAGCCGATTTGTGGGAATTCGAAGAAGCTAAATGTGCTCATAATATCGAAGCCTAACAAAGCCATTATGGAAGGGACGCAAAACGCTTGGCTTGCGCTCTTTCGTCACTAGTTTTAGCCAAGCTTTTATGCGCCCCATATGGCGGCGTTATAGCCTTCAAGGAAGAAATGGAGTAATCATCAAGTGCCAATTTTCGATATTTCAGGTGACAAGTTATCCGCCGTAGAGCAGAAGAACTTTGCACTGGAAAAGGACTTGCAATCCCTGATTGAGAAAAACCTCGAAACCGTCTTCAATTGCCGGTTCGTTGCAAGTGTAGTGGTCAACTAAAATTGGCCACGGTTTTGTATTCAAGCCAATATCTTCGCTCTGACTCATTGGGTGTCAGCCCACCGTTATATTGATGTGGTCTCAGCTGACTGTAATACCCCGTCACATAT